>NZ_QGTJ01000001.1:0-458281 GCF_003182095.1 Plasticicumulans acidivorans
CACAAACCACTCAGCCATGCTGTTAATGATCTTCGCTGACCCGTTCCGTTCAGCGAGGCGCGCATTATACTCGCCTTTTCCTGCTACGCAAGCACTTTGTTATCCTCAGTGCTCGCTCTCAATCCGCTTCGACAAACCGCCAACTCACCGGCGCCGCCGAGGGGTGCGCATTATCCCGATTCCTTCGACAGTTGCAAGCCCTATCTTTCCAGACTCGCTATCGACCTCAACATCAAGACCTTTAACACCCCGCTCAATCAGCCTTTCAGCAGGACCAACCAAGCAAGAGCCGCGCATTTTACGAATCGATTAATCCACGTCAAGTGCTAAATAAGGAATCGACACACAATCAAATATTTTTAAACACAAACTAATTTTTGATAATGGTTTTTTATGTAACAAATTCAAGTGGTTCATAAATCATAAAGCCGACTGTCAATCATCTATTGGATTCAGGCATGCTGAACGTGTGCGCAAACCCTCAGCCAAAGCTTCGTTGAGCGCGCGGATACGGGGTGTATGACGAATGTCGGCATGCACTGCAAGCCACAGCTCGCGCTTTGGCGCAACGCGCCCGGTTTTCAGTCGCACCAGCCCCTTGCCATCGGCCAGATAACGGGCAAGACACGCGATCCCCATGCCTGCCTGCACCGCAGCAAGGCAGGCAAAACGGCTGTTACTGCGCAGAGCGACGCCTGCCCGCCGACTCAAATCGCCAAACCAGGCCATTTCCGGCAACCCCATCGCCTCTTCATGGGGCAAGACCAGCCGATGTCCTGCGGCGCCAGCGGTGAAGTCAGGCTGACCATGCTGTTCAAGGTACTCCGAGCTGGCATAAATGCCGAAACCAAGCTCAGCCAGTTTGCGCACGACTAGATCCTGCTGGGTGAACCGCGCCAGACGCAGTGCAACATCCGCCTCCCGCTTGTTCAGACTCAGGCTGCGCTGCTCAGCGAGCATTTCCAGCGTGATACCCGGATAACGTGAACAAAACTCGGCAAAGACCGGCGTCAGCACTTCTACGGCCAAGGTCTCGATCGTGGTGATGCGGATCGAACCTTCAAGGCGCAGATCAGCCCCGGTGATCGTACGCTCTACGGCCTGCGCTTCGACTTCAATACGCTCGACATGAGCGAGGATGGCCTCGCCTGCCACCGTGAGCACATATCCATCCGGGGTTTTCTGCAGCAGTTGCGCACCGGCACGCTGCTCAAGTGAGTCAAGCCGCCGACTCATCGTCGACTGCTGGACCGCAAGCGTCCGCGCTGCACCGGACAACGTGCCATGACGGGCAATGGCGAGGAAATAACGCAGATCGTCCCAGTCGAATCGTTTCATAGCACTCATGACTATGCGTTTTTGCAAAAATGATGCGCGGTATTTGCGTATTCTAATGCAAAAACGCCAAGGTTATCGTGCTTCCCACAGACCGTTAGCGCAGTGCTACCGGCTCAATCAGGAGAAGCACATCATGATCGACACTCGCACCGCCCCCTACGCTGCCCTGCTGTTGCGTGTCAGCCTCGGCATTCTTTTTCTGGCACATGCCGGAATGAAATTCTTCGTCTTCACGCCTGCTGGCACTGCGAAGTTCTTTGAGTCTCTCGGTCTGCCCGGGCCGCTCGCCTACGCAACGATGCTCGTCGAAACGCTGGCCGGCATCGCCTTGATCCTCGGCGTCTATGCACGTATCGCTGCACTGGTGACGATTCCGGTGCTGCTCGGCGCCATCTTCACCGTACATCTGCAGAATGGCTTTTTCTTCACCAATGCCAATGGTGGCTGGGAATACCCTGCTTTCTGGGCCGTCGCGCTGGCTGTGCAGGCCTTACTCGGTGACGGTGCCTACGCTCTCAAGCCGTCCGCGCGTTCCTGAGCTGAACACTGCCTGCGTGGCGGAACCCAAGTTCCGCCACGCCAGAGACTCGACACATATATATGTATCCGGAGACAACCATGCTCCCGACTTTATTCATCAGTCACGGTTCACCGATGCTGCCCCTGCTGGACACGCCAGCACGCCACTTCCTCGAAGGGCTCGCTGTCACGCTGCCACGCCCGCGCGCCATCCTCGTTGCGTCGGCACACTGGGAAACCCTGCAGCCAACAGTCAACGCTGTCAGCGTCAACCAGACGATTCACGATTTCTACGGCTTTCCGCAGGCACTGTTCGAGATGCAGTACCCGGCGCCGGGATCGTCCGAACTTGCGGACCAGATCAGTGACCTGCTGTGTGCAGCCGGGCTCCCCTGCCGTACTGATACACGGCGTGGCCTCGACCACGGCGCGTGGTCAATCCTGCGTCTGATCTATCCGCAGGCCGATATTCCGGTCGTTCAGATTTCGCTGCAGCGCGGTCCCGGCCCGGCCCACCATCTGCAGCTCGGTCGCGCCCTGGCATCACTGCGCGAACGCGACGTGCTGGTGATCGGCTCTGGCAGCTTCACGCATGATCTATCGCGCTTCCGTGGTCAGAATCTCAATGCACCGAGCGATCCCGACATCGCGCCTTTCTGCGACTGGATGGACGCCGCACTGCGTGAAGGTCGCACCGCCGACTTGCTGACCTATCGCCACAAGGCACCCTTTGCGGTCGACAACCACCCGACCGAAGAGCATCTGCTGCCACTGTTCGTGGCTCTCGGTGCCGCCGGCGAAGGTGCCAAGGCTGAGCGCATCCATAACAGCAACACCTACGGCATGCTGCGCATGGATGCCTACGCCTTTCAGTGAGGGGCCTGGCAGGTCGAAAAAATTTTTCAGGACAGCGCAGGAAATCGGACAGCTCAACGTTCAAGGGACATGCGAGATCATCGCAGTCACCTTTTCTGTCCAAGGAGAGCCTCCATGTCCAAGCGCCCCCTGCTGTTTGTCATCGCACTTGCCGCCGGCCTGTCGACCATCGCCATCGACGCCGGCGCCCGCGAATTCACCCGCCAGGGCAGCGTCACCGGTGCCAATGGCAACACCTGGTCGCGCTCGATCAACCGCAGCGTCGATCCGGCCACCGGCAGCGCCAGCCGCAGCGTCACCGGCCCCGGCGGGCGCACGCGCAGCGCCAACAGCCAGTGGAACTCCGCCACGCACGGCTTCGATACCACGGTCACCGGCCCGAACGGCAACACCGCGAGCCGCAGTGCCAGTACCAGCGTCAGTCAGGGTAGCGTTTCACGCAATATCACCGGCTTCGGCGGCCGCAGCCGCTCGGTCAATGTGACGACGCAGCCCTGAACCTGCCCGCGCACGACGACGCCCGCGACGCCGCCGACATGCGCGCGCTGGCCGCTGGCGATCAGACGGCGCTCGGACGACTCGCCGAGCGCCATCTGAACTGGGCGCTGCGTTTCGTCGAGCGCATGGTCGGCGAAAGAGCACACGCCGAGGATCTGGTCCAGCAGGCGTTTATGCGCGTATGGCAGGCAGCCGAGCGCTGGCAACCCGACGCGCGCTTCCGCACCTGGTTTTATCGAGTGCTGCACAACCTCTGTCTCGATCATTTCCGCGCCAGCGGCCGCATGGAAACCGAGGCACTCGACGAAAACCTCACCGACGGCACGCCCAACGCCGAAGCCCACTGGTTACGTGCCGAGCAACAGGCCGACATACGCGAGGCCCTGCAGGCGCTCGCGCCGCGCCAACGTGCCGCCGTGGTACTGCGCTATTACGAGGAACTGAGCCAGGCTGAAGCGGCGGCGCTGCTCGGCATCAGCGAGAGCGCGCTCGAATCTCTGCTGACGCGAGCCCGCAGCCGTCTGCGCCAGCGCTTGCTGCCCACGCTGCACTGAGGGAGCAATACAGAATGACGACCGATGATTCCTTCGAGCGCTTTCGCGCCTGCGCGCAGGCCTACGGCCATGCCATGCACCGTTGGCCGGCGGACGATCAAGCCCTGCACACCCGTTATGCCGACACCGCTGCAGGTCGTCACCTGCTCCGCGAAGCTGCCAGACTCGATGAGCTGCTCGACCGCGACGCACCGGCGCCCGCCCGCCCGGAACTGCTGGCCGCCATCCTCAGGCAGTCCGCACCGCACGCGATGATGCGTACGCCACCGCGTCACCGTCGCTCCTGGCTCACAGCGGCTGCCGTCACGCTGACGTTGATCGTCGGTTTCGCTCTCGGCTGGCAGCAGCAAGCCGCCGATGAACCGGAAACCGCTTTACTGCTCGGTGCCATCGGCCCGCTGGCCATGCTGCCATGAGTACGCGCATCACGAGTCCACGCTGGCTGTGGCTGGTGCTGATCCTGTCACTGCTGGTCAACGTCTTCTGCGTCGGCCTGATCGCCGGCCGCTTCGGTCACCGCCTGGCAGGTTTTTTGGAAATCCACCGCCAGGTCAATGACGTACTGGCGCCGCTCCCGGCCCCCACCCAGCAACGTTTACGCGCGGAACTGCGCTCCGCGCTGATCGACAGCCGCGCACAGTTCGCTGCCCTGCACACAGGACGACAACAGCTGCTCGATCATCTGGCCGCCCCGACGCTCGATCCGACGGCGATCGAAGCCGATTTCAGCCGTAACCGCCAGCAGTTGCAGGCATTACAGACAGCCTTACAGCAGCACCTGCTGCAGACCGTCAGCACACTCGATCCCAACGAGCGCCAGCTGTTGATCGAAAGCCTGCGGCGACGTCTGCCCGCTTCCGGCATCGGCCAGCTGGATCGACTCGCCCACTGAGCGAGCACAAGCCGATACCGCACGGCCCCCGCTGCGGCGATGGCGCACATTGCCGCACAAGCAAGTGCAGCACCCTGGCAATCCGGACCGACGGTCAAATCCGCTCGGCTCCCGGCGACGTGTGCACGTCAACCCCGCTCGACAACCACCACACCGTGCGACGTCGTGCCCCACGGCCGGCTCGGAGCCGGGCAGCCGGTGATGGCTTAACTCGCAGGCGCCCCCACTGCAACAGCCAGCCAAGCATCACGCCGACACCACGCCGAGTGATGCGGCATCGCCATCGAACCGGGCAACTCCCGAATGCAATACACCGCCTTGCGCGTCGCCGTGTCCAACGGCGTCGCCCGGTGAACACTGCTGCCATTCACAGAAGCCATATGACGAAAATGGTTTTCACACACTAGAATGCAGCTAAGCGCATGCACCATCAGACGAACCGACCCTTCGATACAGACGGGCGGCGTGCGCACCACCAAGGAGTAGAGCATCGCGATGGTTGAACCGATTTTGCGCCTGGCGCGCGCGTCGGAGCCGCATCATCACCGCAAGGTGATGGAGGCTTGGCAGCGCTTCGTCACCGATGGCGTGCTGCCGCCACGCAGCATCCGTACCCTGGTCGAGGAATCCTGGAGCCGTTGTGCCGGCCAGGGTGTCGATCCCACCCGCCGTGCCGCACCGGTGCAGCCCACGGAGGACGCGCTGTCCCGGCTGTGCGAGCGCAATCGCGATTTCATCGTTGCCGCGCGTCAGGTCTGTGCTCAGGCCCGCGAGTTCCTCGCCGAATCCGGCACGATCATGGTCGTCACCGATGCCGAAGGCGTGATTCTGCATGTCGAAGGCGACCCGAGCACGGTCGATGCCGCCCAGGAAATCCAGCTCGCCCCCGGTGGTAACTGGGATGAAGGCGTCGCCGGCACCAATGCGATTGGCACGGCACTGGCCGCCCGCCAGCCGGTGCAGATCCACGCCGCCGAACATTTCTGCGAGGGCATCAAGCGCTGGACCTGCTCGGCAACGGTGATCGAAGACCCCTTCGATCGCGGTGTGCTCGGCGCCATCGACATCTCCGGCCTGCGCAGCACCTACGATCCGCACTGCCTGGCGCTGGCGGTCACCACCGCCTCGCGCATCGCCGAGCGACTGATGCGCCTGGCGCTGGAGCGGCGCGCCAAGCTGCTCGACGCCACACTGCTGCGCTTCGTCGGGGGTACGCGCGATGGCCTGATCGTGTTCGACGACCGCGGCCGTCTGGTCAAGGTCAACGAGTATGCCGGCCCCGCTCTGCTCGCCCGCGGCGTGCAGGCCGAAGGCCCGGAAGGGCCGATCATCGCCAGCCTGCGCGACAACCGCCTGGTCGACGCCGCCGGTCGCCCGCTCGACACCGTGCGCCCGGAATGGACCGAGACGGTGCTCGATGGCCGCGAGGCGCTCGGTACGTTAGTCATCATTCCGCAACCCGGTCCGCCCCGACGCACCACCACCAGCCCACCGGCACAGACACCGCGGCATCCCGGTTTCGAGGCGATCCTCGCCGCTAGCCCGGCAATGGCCGAACAGGTCGAGCGCGCCCGCCGCCTCGCCGGGCTGCCGGTGCCGGTGCTGCTGCTCGGTGAAACCGGCACCGGCAAGGAAGTTTTCGCCCGCGCCATCCACGCCGCCAGTGCCTTCCGCGACGGGCCGTTCATCGCCCTCAACTGCGGTGGCCTGCCCCGCGAGCTGCTGGCGAGCGAGCTGTTCGGCTACGCCGAAGGCGCGTTCACCGGCGCGCGGCGCGGCGGCCTCAGCGGCAAGATCGAAGCCGCTGATGGCGGCACGCTGTTTCTCGATGAGATCGGCGAGATGCCGGCCGACCTGCAGCCGCACTTTCTGCGCGTGCTGCAGGAGGGCGAGTTCTACCGCCTCGGCGAGACCACACCGCGCAAGGTACGCTTTCGCCTACTGGCGGCGACCCACCGCGATCTGCGCCGCGAAGTCGCCGAAGAACGCTTCCGCATGGACCTGTTCTACCGGCTGTCGGTGATGACCCTGACCCTGCCGGCGCTGCGCGAACGGCGCGCCGATATCGTGCCGCTGGCGCGGCATTTCATGCAGCAGGCGGCGATTACCTACGGCATTGCCCCCAAGCCGCTCGCCGCCGAATTATGTACGGCACTGGTCGAGCACGACTGGCCCGGCAATGCCCGCGAGCTGCGCAATGCTGTCGAGGCAATGCTGCTGATGAGCAGCGGGCCTGCGCTGACGCTGGCCGACCTGCCCGCCGAATATCACAGCCACCCCACCCTCCCCGCAGTCGGGCACGATGCCGTGCCGGCACCGGCCAACGACGCGGTGCGCCTGGAAGACGCAGAACGTCAGGCGATCGTCGCCGCCATCGAACGCGCCGGCGGCAACCTGACGCAGGTCGCCCGCACGCTCGGCATCGCCAAGAGCACGCTCTACGTCAAGCTGAAGAAGTTCGACATCGGTCGCTGAGCGCAACGCTCAACTGCGTTGCCGCAATGCCAGCGCCAATGCCGGCAGCACCTGCAACAGTTGCGCGCACAGTTCGCGGAACGCTGCGAGCGCACTCGCATCGACGCTGTGCTCGGCCGCCGGCACCAGTGCCATGACGCGCTCGTGCAACCCTCTGAAAGCCTGGAATACCTCCAGCGTGCCGCACAGCTGCTGACCTTCGCCGTCCAGCCAGCGACCAAGGCGGTCCTGCCAGACCTGCAGCGGCGGCAGGTACGTGACGGTATCGGTCGCCGCGTCGAGCAGGTGCAGCCAGTGGCGCACTTGCGCCTCGGCATAGACCAGCGGCAGCTCCTCGTGCACCGGCGGTAACTCACGCAGCGCCTCCCAGGACGCCGCCGGCTGCCAACTCGCCGCCCAGGCCGGCAGATCCTGCGCTGGCATCGGTCGGGCGATGCCGTACCCCTGCGCCAGCTCGCAGCCCAGGCGCAGCAGCAGCTCGCCGTGCTCCGCGGTTTCGACGCCCTCGGCGATGACCTCGCGATGGAAGGTGCGCGCCAGGCCGACCACACCCTCGACGATCGCCAGATCCTCGGCGTCCCAGAGCATGTCGCGCACAAAGCTCTGATCGATTTTCAGCACCGTCGCCGGCAGCCGCTTGAGGTAGGTCAGCGAGGCATAGCCGGTACCGAAATCGTCGAGTGAGAAACTCACACCGAGCGCACGGCAACCATGGATGAACTGCGAAATGCGGCCGATGTCATCGAGCGCCGCGGTTTCCAGCACTTCCAGCTCCAGACTGTGATGCGGCAGTGTCGGATGACGGGCGAGCTTTTCGCGCAGGCGCGGCAGGAAGTCCTCCTGCTGCAGATGGGCGGCCGCGATGTTGACGCTGACGCTCAGTTCGAGACCGCTGGCGTGCCAGCGGTCGAGCTGCTCCAGCGCGGTGTCGAGCACCCAGTCGCCAACGCGGGCGATCAGCGGCGTGTTTTCGATGACCGGCAGGAACGCCAGCGGCGGCAGCAGGCCGCGCTGCGGATGCTGCCAGCGAATCAGCGCCTCGGCGCCGACCACCTCGCCGCTGCGCATGTTGACCTTCGGCTGGTAATAGAGCACGAACTCGCGCCGCTCCAGCGCCTCGGCGATACGCTGCAGGTTCTCGCGCTGCGTGCGCGTCTGCCGGTCACTTTCCGGATCGAACAGGTGATAGCGGTTCTTGCCGGCAAGCTTGGCCTGGTACATCGCCTGATCGGCGTGCCGCAGCAGCGTATCAGCATCGCCGTTGTCCTCCGGAAACAGTGTGACGCCGCAGCTCGCCGACAGCTGCAGACGCAGACCGTCGATGTCGACCAGTCCGGCGGCCGCCTGCAGCAGACGTTCGAGGATGCCCACATACTCCTCGGGCGTGGTCAGATCGTTGAGCACGGCGACGAATTCATCGCCGCCGAGTCGCGCCAGCGTATCGGCGGCGCGCAGTGTTTCATGCAGGCGCTGAGAAATGGCGATCAGCAGCCGATCACCGACCTCATGCCCGTAACTGTCGTTGACCGCCTTGAAACCGTCGAGGTCGAGATACACCAGCGCCATGCAGGTATTGCGGCGGCGGGCGTGGGCGATGCCCTGCTGCAGACGGTCGGCGAGCAGGAAGCGGTTGGGCAGCCCGGTGAGGATGTCGAAATGCGCGATGTGCTCCAGCTGGCGCTGATGCTCCTTCTGCTCGGAGATATCGGCGAACAGCGCCACGTAGTAGCGGCAGTCACCGCCACCATCGCGCACCGCCGCGATATTGAGCGCCTGCGGGTAGACGTCACCGTTCTTGCGCCGGTTCCAGATCTCGCCCTGCCAGCGCCCCTCGGCGATCAGCGCGCTCCACATCGCCGTGTAGAAATCCTCGCCGTGACGCCCCGAGCACAACAGGTTGGCATTGCGGCCGACCGCCTCGTCACGCGTATAGCCGGTGATGCGGGTGAAGGTCGCGTTGACATCGAGCATCACGCCGTCATCGTCGGTGATCATGATGCCTTCCTGGGCATGCGTGAACACGCTGGCCGCCAGACCGAGCCGGGCCTCGACGCGCTTGTGCTCGGTGATGTCGGTGGAAATACCGCACAGCGCGTAGATTTCGCCGCTCTGGCGGCGCAGCGGCAGCTTGATCGACAGGAAAGTGCGCTGCAGGCCATCGTCGGCCTGGAAGTGGGTTTCCTCGATTTCGACGCGCTCACCGTCCTCGATCACCCGCCGGTCGTTGGCGCGCAGCCCGGCCACCGTCGCCGCATCGAAGAACGCCGTATCGTCGCAGCCGAGGATGCGATCGGCCGACATCCCGGTCAGTTCACTGACCGCCGTATTGACGTAGGTGTAGCGGTAGTCTCGATCCTTGATGTAAATGCAGGCACCGACGTTATCGAGAATCGCCGATACCCGCGCCTCGGACTCGCGGGCGCGTTCGAGCTCCAGCTCACGCTGACGGGTGATGTCGATATGGCAGCCGACCATGCGCAGCGGCTCACCCTGCTCGCCCCACTGCACGACGCGACCGGCACAGATCACCCACACCGTCGAACCGCCTTTGTGCCGATAGCGCACCTCGCCGTAGTAGCGCTCGCGGCCGCGGCTGCGCACATGGCGCTCGAACAGCGTTTCGAGCTTCACCCGATCCTCAGGAAAGATCAGCGCCTGCAGCGCCTGCGGGCGATGCTCCAGCTCGTCATCGGCGTAGCCGAGCATGCGCTTGAAGGTCGGGCTGAAATACTCGGTGTCGGCAGTGAGATTCCAGTCCCAGTAGCCGGCGAGCGTGCTGTCGAGCAGCTCGTGCAGCAGGCCGAGTTCGGCAGCCAGCGCCTCGCTGCGCTGGCGACGCTCGGCGGCGAGCTTGCGCTCGGAAATATCGAGGACGATGCCGAGGTAGCGATCCAGTCGGCCGGACTCATCGAACAGCGCCCGGCCGCGCGCGAACAGCCAGCGCTCCGGATGACCCGGCGGCAAATTGACCCGCCAGTCGATCTCCAGATCACGCCCGGCCTGCGTCGCGTCGAGCACTTCGGTGGTAACGCGCTCACGGTCGCGCGGATCGAGCGTCTCGCACCAGTCGGCGAAACTCGGTTGCGGCAGCGGCTGCTCCAGGCCGTACATCGACCACAGGCGCTCTGACCAGAACAGATCGCCACTGGCCAGCTCCCACTGCCAGTAGCCGGCATGGGCGGCGTCGAGCGCCAGGCGCAGACGCATCTCGCTGTCGCGCAGCGCCAGCTCGGCGGCACGCCGTTCACTGATGTCACTGACCGAGGCCAGCGCGTAGCCCACGCCCTCGAAGCTGAAGCGGCTCAGACCCACCTCGACCGGGAAGGTGCTGCCGTCCGCCCGCCGGCCACGGATGTTGTTCAGCTGCCCCATCGGCCGGGCCAGCGCCGGACCGTGCATGTACTGCAGGCGGTGACGGCCGTGCTGTGCGCCGAGATCCTCCGGCACCAGCCGTTCGATACCGAGACCGGGCAGTTCGTCGGGGCCGTAGCCGAACATGCGCTGCGCCGCCGGATTGACCAGCACGATGCGCCCCTGAGCGTCGACGACGACCAGCCCCTCCAGACAGGCATCCCAGACGTGGTGGAAACGCGCCTCGCTGCTGCGGTGGGCTTCCTCGGCGCGCTGCAGCTCCGAGACATCGGTGAAGCTCAGCAGCGCTCCCGCGCGCTCGCCGAGCTCATCGATGTACGGCGCCACCTGCATCAGATAGTGGAATTCGCCGGCATGCACGCGCTCGACACTGGCACTGCCGCCGGCGACCACCGCGGCAATGCGCGCGCGCAGCTGCGGCAGCTCGATACGGCTCGGAATGCCATAGATGAACTGGCCGATGTCCTTGTCGACCAGCCCGAACACGCGCACCGCCAGGGTGTTGAAGCGGGTGACGCGGCCATCGCGATCCACCACCACCAGCCCCATCTGGATCGAGTTCTGCACGTTGGCGAGCACGGCATTGAGCTGCATGGCCTCGATCGACTTGGCGCGCAGCTCGTCATTGAGCGTACTCAGCTCCTCGTTCGAGGACTGCAGCTCCTCATTCGAGGACTGCAGCTCCTCGCTGGAGGACTGGATCTCCTCGTTCAGCGACTGCAGTTCCTCGTTGGAGGCTTCGAGTTCCTCGATTACCGCCTGCAGATGCTCACGGGTATCGGCCAGCTCCTTGCGCAGTGCCGCCCGTTCATCGTCGGCGTCGATTTCAGCTTCGGTGAGGCAGCCCAAGCCGCTGGGGGTCTCCTCGAAACAGATCAGGAAGGCCTCGCCGGTCCCCGGCGTCGCGAGCGTCACCCGGCGCAGCACCGGACGCACGCGGACCTCCTCCTCGCCGTGACGCACCACCGACACACAACCGCGAATCTCGCTGACGGTCTCCTGCATCCAGCGGTAGGCCATCGCCTTGAGTTCGGCGCGCAGCTCGGGGATGCACAGCGCGAACACCGAAAAATCGGCGCCATCGGTCGGCAGTGCGAAATAGCGCTGTGAACGGCCAAAAAAATGCAGCGGCTCGAACGCCGAATTGACCAGCACACCGGGCGGACCGTATTCGCGCACGATCATGGCCTGCGCCGCCTCGCCGAGCGTCTGCTGGCGCGCGGCTCCGGCATGCTTGGGCGAAATCACCGCGTTGCCGAGCGGCACCATGCCGAAGCGGGCCAGCTTGCCGGCCTGCGGACTCGGACCCGGCCGCCGCCGGTACAGCTTCAATGCCGGGTCGAGCGTCTCGAACAGCCGCGAGCCGAAGCCGGTGGATTCCGACTTGCCGAGCAGCAGCAGACCGTCACCGTTGAGCGCATGGTGGAAGGTGCCGAGCAGCTCCTCCTGCTGCTGGGGCTTGAAGTAGATCAGCAGGTTGCGGCAGCTGATCAGATCCATATGAATGAACGGCGGATGACGGAGCACGTCATGGGCCGAGAACACGCACAGATCGCGCACCGTCTTCACCACCCGCCAGTGGCGATCCTGCTGCACGAACCAGCGCTGCCGGCGCTGCGGATCGAGCATCGCCACCGCTTCCGCCGGATAGCGGCCGCTGCGCGCGAAATCGAGTGCCTCGCGGTCGATGTCGGTCGCGAACACGCGCACGTCGAACTGCCCGAGACGTTCACCGAGCAGCTCGGCGAGCACGATCGCGATCGAGTACGCCTCCTCGCCGCTGGCACAGGCCGGCACCCAGACGCGGATGGAGTCGCCGTGATGGCGCTGCATCACCAGCGGGCGCAGAGCCAGCTCCAGCGCCGCGAACACGCCAGCATCGCGAAAGAACGACGACACCGAGATCATGAAGCACTGCTGCAGCTGCACCAGCTCCTGCGGCTCACGGCGCACGTGCTCCAGGTATTGCGCCAGCGTGTCGTAGCCGAGACCGCGCAAACGCCGCAGCGTCTGCCGGCGCAAGGTGTTCTCCTTGTACTGGCCGACGTCGAGCCCGGTCTCCTGCGCCACGCGGTGCAGCAACTCCTGAAATACGCCGCCGTCATCGCCGCCGCGATGGCGGGTGCTGGCGATGGCATTGAGCCAGCCGGCAATCTCGGCGATACCGCCGCACAGATCGGCCTGCGCCGCCGCCAGCACCGCGCTCGGCATGCCGCGCTGCAGCGCCTCGTCCGGCTGCTGCACGATGACGGTGCCGCCGGCGGCACGCACCGCCGCGACGCCGGCGCTGCCGTCATTACCGGCACCGGAGAGCACCACCGCCACCACCGCGGCGCCGTGGCTGGCGGCGGCCGACGCAAACAGGCGATCGATGCTCGGTACGCTGTAAGCGCTGTCAGTGGGGGCCACCAGCAGCACGCGCTCGCCATCGATGCAGATATCGACGCCGGGCGGGCACACCAGCAGACATTTGTCGCGCAGGGGCATGCCGTCTTCGGCGGCCAGCACATCCAGCCGCGACTGCGCCGCCAGCAGCTGCACCAGCAGGCTCGGCTGCGTCGGCGACAGATGCTGCGCCAGCACCCAGGCGATGCCCGCCTGCGGTTCGAGCCGCGCCACCAGCGGGCGCAAAGCCTGCAACCCTCCAGCCGAGGCCCCGATGACGACCAGACGTGTCGCCGGCGTCTCGGTGGATGGCGGGATCGGCTCATCCGTTACCGCCATCATCCACCTCGCCCATGCGCAGCTCCTCTCCCTGTGCTCCTTTGCGATTGCCTGTCAGTCCGCAGTCTTATCGCCGCGGTCGGGCCGGCGCCGGATTATCTGTCGCGACCGTCAGGCGGCCGTACCACCATCAGATCGCAGGCCGAGACATCGCCCTCACAGCAATGCTCGGTCAGGTAGCTCAGCAGCGCATTCACGCGCTGGTAATTGGGGGCATAGATCAGCGAACGCCCGTCGCGCCGCTGCGTCAGCAGCCCCCCCTGACGCAGGGTCTTCAAGTGAAATGACAAGGTCGCGGGTGCCAGGCCCAGACGCTCCCCGATCTGGCCGGCAGCCAGCCCTTCGGGACCAGCGCATACCAGCAGGCGGAAGATATCGAGGCGTGAGCCCTGTGCGAGTGCTGAAAGTGCAATGACGGCGTCTTCGGAATCCATGGCCGCGAGCATAGCGGAGCACACCCCGCTTGGGTTCATCGACGTAGCCCGACATGGCCACCGCCATCACATCGCGTGATCCAGCGCACCCATATTCGACAAAAAAAAGCCCCCATGCGGGGGCTGATGTGTCACGAACGCCTTACACGCCTCAGTAGGTCTTGTACGGCAGGAACTTGCCGGAGAGCACCACATGCACGCGATCGCCCTTCGGATCGGGCTCGCGCTGGATGTCCATCGAGAAGTCGATGGCACTCATGATGCCGTCGCCGAACTCCTCGTGGATCAGCTCCTTGATCGTCGAGCCGTAGACATTGACCACCTCATACCAGCGATAGATCAGCGGGTCGGTCGGCACCGCCGTCGGCAGTGAGCCCTTGTACGGCACGATCTGCAGCCAGGCGACCGCCTCGTCAGACAGGCCGAAGATGCCGCCGACGGTCTCGGCCTGCGCCTTGTCGAAGGTCATCTGCCCGAGGCAGGCGGCCGTCGTCCATTCCTTGCTCTTGCCGAGCTGCTCGGCGACGTCCTTCCACTTGATGCCTTTGAGCACCTTGGCGGAGAGGATCATCTTGGTGACTTCACTGCGATCGGAAATCATGGCGTTTACTCCGGGGGCTGGGACAAACATCAGGAATGGACACGGCCTGCCGCACTGACCATGCGCCTCGCCGGCACCGGCATGCGCACGGGACCGGGCTCTGCGGATGCATCGCCCGTGCCTTCGCCAGCGAACTGCACCAGCCGCGGTAGCGTGGCGCTGCGTGCTTCGGCACCGGCGGCGCGATGCACCAGGAAGTCCACCAGGTGATTGCGCAGGCCGTAGAACAGCGGGTCGTGATGCAGGGTTTCGCGCTGGCGCGTGCGCGGCAGCGGGTTGACGACGATCTCGGCGATGCGTGCGCGCGGGCCGTCGCTCATCAGCAGAATCTTGTCGGCGAGCAGGATCGCCTCGTCGACATCGTGGGTAATCATGAACACCGTCTGTCGCGTCGCCGCACAGATACGCAGCAGCTCGTCCTGAATGGTGCCGCGCGTGAGTGCATCGAGCGCACCGAACGGCTCGTCGAGCAGCAGCATCCGCGGCTCGACGGCAAAGGCACGGGCGATGCCGACCCGCTGCTTCATGCCGCCGGACAGCTCCGCCGGCTTGCGCCGCGCCGCGTGCGCCAGGCCGACCATCTCGATGAAACGCGCGCCGTGCTCGCGCACCTGACGCCGCGACCAGTCCGCATGGCGGGCGCGCACGGCGAAGGCGATGTTGTCCTCGACGCTCAGCCACGGCAGCAGCGCATGGCCCTGGAACACCACGCCGCGGTCGAGACCGGGGCCGGTGAGCTGGCGGTTGGCCATGAACACATAGCCCTCGCCCGGCGCTTCGAGGCCGGCCAGCACGTTGAGGATCGTGGTCTTGCCGCAGCCGGAGTGGCCGATGATGCAGACGAACTCACCGCGGGCGATGCTGAAACTGACACCCTCGAACACCGGCGGCTGATCCGCCCGGTAACGCTTGCCGAGGCCTTCGATCTTGACGAAGTGCGCATCCACGCAGGTTTCAGTCGCCATAACTCACCCTCCGCTGCAGGCCGGCGAGCAGCAGATCGAGCGCCATGCCGACCAGGCCGATCAGCAGCACCGCGAACAGCACATTGCTCAATTTGAGGTTGTTCCACTCGTTCCAGACGAAGTAACCGATGCCGGTACCGCCGACCAGCATCTCGGCGGCGACGATCACCAGCCAGGCGATGCCCATCGAAATGCGCATGCCGGTGAGGATCGTCGGCGCCGCCGCCGGCAGGATCACGGTGAAGGCCGTGCGCAGGCGGCCGAGCTCCAGCGTGCGGGCGACGTTGAGCCACTCGCGGCGTACCGTGGCCACGCCGAAGGCGGTGTTGAGCAGCATCGGCCAGGCCGAGCAGATGAAGATCACGAACACGCCGGAGATCGTCGAATCGCGGATCGTGTACAGCGCGATCGGCATCCAGGCCAGCGGCGAAATCGGCTTGAGCACCTGAATGAACGGATCGAGCGCGCGCTGCAGCAGCGGCGACATGCCGACGACGAAGCCGAGCGGCACCGCCACCGCCAGCGCCAGCAGATAGCCGACGGCGACGCGGCCGAGCGAATGCGCGAGCTGGATGCCGATGCCCTTGTCGTTCGGGCCGCGGTCGTAGAACGGATCGGCGAGCTGCCCGGCCACCGTCGCGGCGAACTGCCACGGCGTCGGGAAGCCATTGCTCTTTTCGGCCTCGCCGGTGGCCGCTGTCTGCCCCATCAGTTCGGCGTATTCGGCCTCGGCAGCGCTGAGCGGCCGGGCGGCGGTGTCGGCCACCGGGCGCGTGGCAAGCTGCCAGATGCCGAGCAGCACGCCGAACAACAGCAGCGAAAGGAGCGCCGCCTGTATGCGTGGAGGTGCCTGCATGGTCATCGCCTCCCGCCTCAGCTGCGCCGGATGGCGAAGCCATCGACATAGGCCTGCGGCTGCGCCGGATCGAACTCGCGGCCCATCACGCGGATCTTGCGATAGCCGATCTGTGCCTGCGGCGGCAGCGGCTCGCCGAGTTCCTGCATCAGCCGGCGCGCGTCGGTGAGCAGGAACACCTGCTCGGCCAGCCCGCGGTAGTCGAGCTCGCCCTTGACGTAACCCCAGCGCTGCATCTGCGTCAGCATCCACACCGCCATCGAATACCACGGCAGCGGCGCGAAGTCGGCGCGATCGGGCACGTCGCAAACATTGCCGAGACCGTCGGCGTAGCGCCCGGTCAGCGCCTGGCGGATCACCACCTCCGGCTGGTTGAGGTAGTTCTGCGGCGCGATCGCCTTGGCGATCATCGGCCGGTTGGCCGGATCGCTGGCCATCGCCGCTGCCTTGAGCACCGCACGGTACAGCGCCGCATAGGTGTTCGGATTGGCGCGGATGAACTCCGCCGACAGGCCGAAGGCGCAGCACGGGTGCCCGTCCCAGATGTCTTTCGAGAGGATGTGGATGAAGCCGATCTCGTCATACACCGCCCGCTGGTTGAACGGATCGGGCCCGAGAAAGCCGTCGATGTTGCCGGCGCGCAGATTGGCGATCATCTCCGGCGGCGGCGTCACCCGCAGCTGCACGTCGCGGTCGGGATCGAGACCGTGCTCGGCGAGGTAGTAGCGCAGCAGGAAGTTGTGCATCGAGAACTCGAACGGAATCGCGAACTTGAAGCCCTTCCAGTTGCGCGGATCGCGATTGTTCCGGTGCTTGAGCGCCAGCGTGATCGCCTGACCGTTGACGTTCTGAATGGTCGCCACGCGCATCGGCTGCGGCGCCGAACCGAGCCCCATCGAGATCGCCAGCGGCATCGGCGAGAGGAAGTGCGAGGCGTCGAGTTCACCGTTGAGGACGCGGTCGCGCACCAGCGCCCAGCCGGCGGTCTTCTGCAGCGTCACCTCCAGCCCCTGCTCGCGGTACAGGCCGAGCGGATCGGCCATGATCAGCGGCGTCGCGCAGTTGATCGGAATGAAGCCGATGTTCAGGTGCTTTTTCTCCAGCGCCCCGCCGCTCTCCTGCGCCATCGCCTGCAGCGCCGGCAGCGGCAGCACGCTGGCAATCGCCGCCATCGCCGTCGCCTTGCCGACGGCGGCGAGAAAACGCCGCCGCGTCGCATCGTGCGGGAACAGGGCACGCACGGCGGCGGCCTCGACGAAGTCCTGCGACAGCGTGTCGGCGGCGCGCGCCCGCTGCTGACGGCGGGCGGCGGCCGCCGCGTCGTGCTCGTGCTGACTGGCGTGCTGGCCGCAGCTGCAGCCGCCGAGCGCGACCTCGGCATCGTAGGGACGGTAGAGATTGTCGTCTGGCATGGTCATCTCTCGACTGAGGCGGGCGGAAGAAAAAGCGGGCGGGATTCAGGCGGCGCTGGCGAGCGGGGCCGGGCCGAGCGTCAGGCGGGCGATGCGCTCGCCGTCGCGCCACTGCTGCATCACCAGGCGCAGCGGACCGTCCTCGACGGTGCGCCACTCGCCGTCGGCGCAGGGCGCACCTTCGAGCGTCACTGGCAGGGCGCGGGTCTTCAGGCGGATCACCGGCGGGCGGTGGCGGTAACCGGCGTGGGCGCGGCCGAGCACGGCGTGCGCCAGTGCTTCGGCCTGCAGCGCGATCGGCTCGATGAAACGGCAGGGCCGGCCGTCGAGGCTGATGCAGTCACCGAGCGCGTAGACGTCTTCGGCACTGCTGCGCAGCGTCTGCGGGTCGACGACGATGCCGCGCTCGAAGGCGAGCCCGCCGCTGCGTGCCAGCCGCGCTTCGGTCTGCAGCCCGGTGGCGGCCAGCAGCAGATCGGCGGCCACGCGGCGGCCGTCGGCGAGCTGCAGCACGCGCGGTGCCGCAGCGTCGGTGAGCAGCTCGCGGATCTGCGCGCCACCGATGAAACGGATGCCGAGCCCGGCCCAGGCCTGTTGCAGGCGTGTCGCGGCCGGCGGCGGCAGCAGCGCGGCGAGCGGGCGCTCGGCACAGTCGAGCACGCTGACTTCATGGCCGCAGCGCGCCAGGTCCTCGGCCAGCTCGCAGCCGACCATGCCGGCACCGACGATGGCCACGCGCTGCGGCCCCTGCGCCAGCTGCGCGCGCAGCCCGCTCCACGCCGCCAGATCATTGACCCGCCAGCACAGCCCGGGCGTCAGCGGCGCCGGCAAAGCCGGCCGCGCACCCTGCGCCAGCACCAGCTGGCGGTAGCGCAGACTGCCGCGGGTGGTGCGCAGCTGGTGCAGCGCCGGACTCAGGCCGACGGCGAACGTCTCGCTGAGCAATTGCACGCCGAGGCGCCCGGCCGCGGCGGCGGCGGTTTCGCGCACCAGCGTCTGTGCGCTCTGGCCGCGGCTGAGCGCCAGCGACAGCTCCGGCTTGTGATAAACATCGCCGCTGCAGCCGGTGACCAGCGTGATCGGCAGCCCGGCATCGAGTTCGCGCAGCGCCGCCGCCGCCGCCCAGCCGGCCGCGCCGGCACCGACGATGACCACGCCGGCCTCGCGCCGGCGCGCCACCGCGGCCGGGCGCGCCACCGCGCGCGGAGCGCAGACTTCGAAGTCGGCTTTGCCGACGCCGCACAGCGGGCAGACCCAGTCGTCCGGGATGTCCTCGAAGCGGGTGCCGGCGGCGATGCCGCTGTCGGCATCGCCGAGCGCTTCGTCGTAGATCAGGCCGCAGGCGCGGCAGATGTAACGCTTCCAGTCGCCGCCCTGCGCGCTCATGCCGGCAGCTCCTCGCGCGACAGCCGCGCCATCTCCCAGCGCAGGTGCTTGATCGCCGGCGTGACGATGGCAACGAAGTGCGATTCACGCACCCGCCGCTGCGCCGCCGCGCTCAGCAGGTAGCCGCGCGCGCCCTGATGCAGCAGGGCCGACTGCGCCGCGCGCAAGGCCAGCTCCGCGCCCTGCGTGCGCGCATCGAGCACGTCGAGCAGGTAATCGCGGCTGCCGTCGAAGGGCGTGCAGGCCAGCCGGCCGGCGCGCTGCGCCAGCTCGTCGAATTCGGCCTGCAGCTCGGCGGCGCCGTCGTGCAGGTAGCGGTTGACGTGGCCGAGCATCGGTTCGACCTCGTCGATACTGTCCAGACTGCCCTGCACCACGCCGAGCGCCATGCCCAGCTGCAGCAGGATGAAAGCGGCGCGGATGCGGGCGATGAACGGCCGCGCCGGATCGGCGATCAGCACGTCCTCGCCGACGAACAGATCGTTGACGCGCACGCCCCAGGTGCTGGTGCCCTCCATCGCCGAGAACGCCGGGCACGGCCGCAGCTCCACCGGCTCACGGCAGTGCAGCAGGAACATGATCTCGTGCGACACCGAGCCGTCGTCGCGCAGCACGCTGGCGACCGCACCGCAGTACTGGCCGACGTTGATGTGGCTGACCCACGGCAGCGCGCCGCTGACCCGGTAGCCGCCGGCGACGCGGCGGGCACGCAGCAGCATCGGCTCGATGCCGCTCAGCGCCTTCATCGGATTCGACAGCGCCGTGCCGCCGAAGCTGAGTCCGGCGGCATGCTGCTGCAGGCAGGCACCGCCAAGCGCCGGATTGCCGGACTGCTCCATGTACAGGCCGCAGACGGCGTGACACCACATCAGGAAGCCGGTCGCGCCACAGACGCGACTGACCTCCTGCGCAGCGGTGAGCGCGCGCTCATACCGCCGCCCGCCGAGCTCCAGGTGCGCACCGAGGGCACCGGCCTCGCCGAGCGCCGCCATCACGCCGAGGGGATACAGACCCTCGCGGTCGATGCGCTGCACCGCGGCGGCGAGCGGGCCACGGGCAATGTCGGTCACGCGCTGCAGCCAGGCGGCGTCGCACTCGGGCGAAGCCACGGTCGCGGACGGCTGTTCGAGGTGGTTCACGGGCGTGTCTCCTGTGTCGGGCGGGCGGCGCGTGGGGTCAGTCCATCAGGCTGACGGTCATCGGCACCGGGTTGCGCAGGGTGTTGGCGACCGGCGAGAAGTAGTTGGCGCGGCGCACGATCTCTGCGAGCTCCTCGCGGCTGGCATCGCCCTCGACCAGCACCTTGACGCGGATTTCCTGAAAGCCCATCTGCGCCGGCTCGCGCTCAGCGCCGCCGGCACCCCAGGCGGCGCTGTTGCCAATGTCGGCTTCGAGGAACACCTCCAGCCGCGTCAGCCGCACCTGCTTCCAGGTGGCGACGGCGGTAACGCCGACGGCCAGGCAGCCGCCCAGGCCGGAGAGCACGATCTCGCCCGGCGCCGGCGCGGTGTCCTCGCCGAACAGATGCGGCGGCTCGTCGACGACCACCGCCTGGTGCTGGCCGACGTAGCTCAGCGTGCGGTACTGCCCTTCACAGACGGTGTGGACGACATTGGTGCCGCGAAACTCCGGGTTGGCGCGGCCCTTGTCGGCGAAGCCCATCAGGCCGTCGCGATCGATCGGACGCAGATAGACTCTGGCGGTGGTCGGGGTGGCGGTTGCGGTGCTCATGGTGTGACTCCTGCGGGTGGTAATGCCGCTGCGACGCGGCGCGGCGGCGGATGAAAAAGCGCTGACAGACCCCGGCCGGGCGGAGGCCGGGCAAGCCGCCCCCGTCGACGCCATCGGCATGGCATCGCGGCCGATACGATCCGTGGGAAAAGCGTGGCGGTGCAGGCGGGCGCCGGGCCCGCGCCGCTTACGCCGGCTGCGCCAGCGGCAGGCCGGTCTCGATCGGCAGCGCGGGATCGCGCGACCATTCGTTCCAGGAACCGAAGTACATGCGCACGCGCTCGAAACCGGCCTGGCGCAGCGCCAGGAAGGTGTTGGAAGCGCGGGCGCCCTTGAAGCAGTAGAGGTAAACGGTGTCATCGGCGCTGATGCCGGCCGAGGCGCACTCGGCGCGGATCTCGTCCGGCGTCTTGAACACCGGCCCGACCGCCGACGGCTTCATGAAGCGGTACCACTCGATCCAGCGCGCACCGGGCAGCCGCCCCTTGCGCGGCGCGAAGTCCTTGCCATACGGCGAGGAGCTTTCACCGATCCATTCCTCGACATCGCGCACGTCGAGCAGCACCACGTCGCTGCCGAGCGCCGCGGCGACTTCGTGCTTGGTCAGCATGATCTCGGCCGGCTGCAGCGCGCTCGGGAAGCTCGCTGCCTGCGGCGTGAGCGCACCGCTCTCCAGCGCCCGCCCCTGCGCCACCCAGGCACTCAGCCCGCCGTCGAGCACCCGCACCTGCGGATAACCGAGCCAGCTGAGCAGGAAGTAGCCGCGGCAGGACTGGCCGTAGCCGGAATGCATCGAGTCCTCATAGAACACCGCGATCTCGCGGCCGGACAGGCCGACGGCCCCGAAGGCCGCGCTGAAGGTCTCGCGCAGCTCGCTCAGGCCCTCGGCGGTCGAGGTGGCAAGGTAGGTGAATATCTCGCGCAGATTGACGGCGCCCGGCAGATGGCCGGCGGCGTAGGCCTCGGGCTCGCGGGTATCGATCAGCACCACGGCTTGCGTGGCCATCAGCTCGGCGAGCGCCTGCGGGCTGACGAGGGCGGACGGAATGGACTGTGCGTTCATGGCCTTACCTGCGAGTTGGCGGGGGGTTGCGGGCCATTGAGCTATCGCAACGGGCGTGCCAGAACGCAGAAAAACGCACAAAAAACGCCGCAAAGCGTTTTTTATTGATTCACATCATTGCCTTACCGCTGATCACCGATCCGCAGACAGCGCTGCCGAGGCGGACATCAGCAGCGGATCGGGGCAGGACAAAGTTGGACATTGTCGACAATGTTCAACTTTGTCCTGCCTGGCATCAGCGGCCGCCATCGGCGAGGCCGAGTTTTTTCCAGCGGTAATGGAACTGGCGGGCCGTCATGCCGAGCGCCTGCGCCGCGCGCGTCTTGTTGCCGCCACAGCGCGCCAGCGCATCGAGCAACGTGGCGGCCGGATGCGAATCGGCCGCGGCATACGGCCGCAGCCCTGCACTGCCCAGCTCGGCCGGCGGCGCGCGGCGCGGCGACTCGGCGGCCGGCAGGCCGTCGGCCGGCGCCTCCGGCAGAAAGCGGTCGAGATCGGCGGCGTCGAGCACCGGCTTGCCGGCGAGCAGCACGATGCGTTCGATCAGATTGGCCAGCTCGCGGATGTTGCCGGGCCAGGGGTGTTGCTCCAGGCGCGCGATCGCCGCGGCGCTGAGGCTGACGTTGCGCTGGTTGGCCTGGTTGGTGCGGCTGAGGAAATGCAGCACCAGGGCGTGGATGTCGTCGCGCCGCTCGGCCAGCGACGGCAGGCGGATGGGGATGACGTTGAGCCGGTAATACAGATCCTGGCGGAAGCGCCCGGCCGCTACCTCCTGTTCCAGCTCGCGGTTGGTGGCGGCGACCAGGCGCACGTCGACCGCCAGCTCGCGCTTGGCGCCGAGGCGGATGATCGTGCCCTCCTGCAGCGTGCGCAGCAGCTTGGTCTGCATCGTCAGCGGCAGCTCGCCGATCTCGTCGAGAAAGATCGTGCCGCCGCTGGCCTGCTCGAACCAGCCGGCGCGCGGCGCATGCGCGCCGGTGAAGGCGCCACGCTCGTAGCCGAACAGCTCGGACTCGAACAGCGTCTCCGGGATCGCGGCGCAGTTGACCTTGATGAACGGCTGGTCGCGGCGCGGACTGGCGAGGTGCAGCGCACGCGCGAACAGCTCCTTGCCGGTGCCGGATTCACCGAGCAGCAGCACGCTCGCCGTGGTGTCGGACACGCGCTCCAGCTCTGAGATCGCCTGCAGCAGCACCGGCGACGTGCCGATGATGCCGTAGCGCGCGTTGCCGGTTTCCAGCGCCCGCGTGAGCATCGCGTTCTGCCGCTCCAGCGCCCCGGTACGCGCCTGCACCGCCGCCTGCAGCGCCAGCACCTGTGCCGCCAGCGTCGACAGGATGCGCAGGATGGCGACGTCGTCGGCCAGCGCGCGATCGCGGCTGCGGATACGGTGGCAGGCCAGCACGCCGACGTTGCGCTGCTCAATGCGCAGCGGCAGTGCGATGAACGACACCGGCTCGCGCGGCAGGCTGGCGCGCGCCACCGCGCGGGCGAGGAAGTTCGGATCGGAATCGATGTCCTGGACGATGATCAGCTGGCCCTGACTCAGCACCCGGCCGGTGATGCCCTCGCCGAGCGCGTAGCAGCCGCGCGCGATCTCCTCCTGCGTCAGGCCGTAGGCATAGCGGATGCGGCAGTGAGTCGGCAGGCGGCCGTCCTGCGGCTCGTCGAGCAGCACGATGCGGCCGCGGTTGAGCCCGAGCAGTTCGGAGAGCAGATGCAGCATCTCGCGCAGCACCACATCGACCGCCAGGCTGCGCCCGAGCAGGCCGAACACCTGCTGCAGCAGGAGAAATTCCTGGGCCCGCCAGAACGCGGGCGAGGTGCTTTCGACGGCTTTCGACATGACGGACACGCTGGCAGGCGGCGGATGATCGGCTAGCCTGCATGCGCCGGCAGCGCGACGCCAGACCGGCGGCTCATGCCCGCGCTTCGTCCTCGTCCAGATGAAAACGCTGATGCAGCGCCTGCCGGCAGCCGGCCAGCAGCGCATCGGACTGCTCACCCGTGCCGAGTGCCCGAGCCAGTGCCACGGCGCCGGTTATTTCGGCGAGCAGCGAACCGGCCTGCACCGCCAGCGCCGCCCCGCCATGGGCTTCGAGCAGGCGGGCGAGCGCCTGCTCGAAGCGGCCGACACCGGCGGCGAAGGCCGCATGCGCGGCGGTATCGAGGCGCGGCAGATCGGCCGACAGCGCCGGCAGCGGGCAGCCGCATTCGGGAGAATCGCGGTGCTCGCTCGAAATGTAGAGATCGAGAAAGTCGCGCAGCGCCTGGCGCGGCGGCTTGTCGGCGGTGACGCCGAGCAGGCGCTCGCGGCCCTGCGCGAACATGGTTTCGATCGCCTCGGCCACCAGCGCGCTCTTTGACGGGAAATGCGCGTAGAAGCCACCGTGCGTCAGCCCGGCACGGGCCATGATGCCGGCGACGCCGACACGGTGCGGGCCGTCGCAGCGGATCGCCTGTGCGGCCTCCTCCAGCACGCGGTTGCGCACGCGGGCCTTGTGGGTAGCGTCATAACGCATCGTGGTTTTACTCCCAGCGCCGCAGCAGCAGCGCGGCATTGACGCCGCCGAAGCCGAAGCCATTGACCATGGCATAGTCGACCTGCGCCTGCCGCGCCTGCAGGCCGATCAGATCGAGCCCGGCGGCCAGTTCGTCGGGCTGCTGCAAGTTTAGCGTCGGCGGCAGCCAGCCCTCACGCAGCGCGCAGACCGCGAATACCGCGGCCAGCGCGCCGGCCGCGCCGAGCAGATGCCCGGTGGCTGATTTGGTCGAGGAAATCGCCGGGCTGTGGCGACCGAACACCGCATGCAGCGCCGCCAGCTCGCCGCGATCGCCGACCGGCGTCGAGGTCGCATGGGCGTTGAGGTAACCGACGGCATCCGCCGGCACGCCGGCCTGCGCCAGCGCCACCCGCATCGCCTGCTGGGCACCGGCGCCGTCTTCCGGCGCGGCGGTGATGTGCCAGGCATCGGCGCTGGTGCCGTAGCCGACCAGTTCGGCCAGCGGCTCGGCACCGCGGGCGCGGGCGTGATCGAGGCGTTCGAGCACCAGCACCGCAGCGCCCTCGCCCATCACGAAGCCGTCACGCGCGCGGTCGAACGGCCGCGAGGCCTGTTCCGGTGTGTCGTTGAAGCCGGTCGACAGCGCCCGCGCGGCGGCGAAGCCGCCAAGGGCGACACGATCGATGCAGGCCTCGGTGCCGCCGGCGACGACGACATCGGCCTCGCCGGCGCGGATCAGACGCGCCGCATCGCCGAGCGCCTGCACGCCGGCGGCACAGGCGGTGACCGGCGCACCGAGCGGTCCGCGCAAACCGTGGCGGATCGAGACCTGACCGGCGGCGAGATTGACCAGGAACGACGGCACGGTGAACGGCGACAGCCGCCGCGGCCCGCGCGTGGCGACGGTCTGCGCCGCCTCGACGATCGCCGGAAAACCGCCGATGCCGGACGCGATGACGGTGCCGGTACGCGCCCGCGCCGCGGCATCGGCCGGCGCCCAGCCGGCCTGCGCCAGCGCCGCATCGGCGGCCGCCAGTGCAAACGGAATGAAGCGGTCCATCTTGCGCTGTTCCTTGGCGGCCACCACGCGGTCGAGGTCGAAGCCGCCCTCGGCATCTTCCCGGATGTCCGGCACGCGGCCGCCGATGCGGCACGGCAGCTCGGCAACGACGGCGGCATCGAGCGCACGGATGCCGGAGCGGCCGGCGAGCAGCCGCGACCAGACCAGCGGCACGCCACAGCCGAGCGGTGAAACGGCACCGAGGCCGGTGATGACGATGCGTTGCGACTCTTGCAAGACAGGCTCCTCGGCGGCCAGTCCGGCCGCGTGGATGACGGTGAAGATCAATAAATGATAGCCATCATCCCATAAGCCATGATCATTGTCATATCAAACCAAACCCGGCGCCGGCTCAGGTCTGCGCCCACATGCGCAGCAGGTTGTGATAGCTGCCGGTCAGCGAGACGATCGCTTCGCTGTCGGCGCCCTGCGCGCGCAGGCGCTGGATCGCCAGATCCATGTCGAACAGCAGCGTGCGCCGGGCGTCGTCGCGCACCAGGCTCTGCGTCCAGAAAAACGCGGCGATGCGCGCACCGCGCGTCACCGGCGTCACCCGGTGCAGGCTGGTCGAGGGGTAGATCACCATGTCGCCGGCCGGCAGCTTCACCGTGTGCGCGCCGTAGCAGTCGTCGACCGTCAGCTCGCCGCCGTCGTAATCCTGCGGATCACTGAGGAACAGCGTCGCCGAAACGTCGGTGCGCACGCGGGTATTGCTGCCGGTGATGGTGCGGATGGCGTTGTCGACGTGGTTGCCGAAGTCCATGCCGCCCTGGTAGCAGTTGAACAGCGGCGGGAACACCCGCTGCGGCAGCGCCGCGGTGATGAACAGCGCGTTGCGCTCCAGCGCCGCCAGGACCAGTTCGCCCAGCTCGCGCGCCGCCGGCGAGCCCTCCGGCAGTTGCAGATTGCGCTTGACCTGCGCCGACTGGTGACCGGCGGTGGCGCGACCGTCGACCCATTCGGCACCCGCCATCAGCGCCCGGCAGTGGGCGACCTGCGCGCGGCTCAACACCTCGGGAATATGCAGCAGCATCGGTTTTCTCTCTCGCGGACCATGCAGAAAAAAGCGCGCGCCCCTGGCCATGAGACGCGCGCAAAAGGTGGACATCAGAAGCGGTAATCGACGCTCAGCAGCGCGGTGCGGCCGATGCCGGGCACGGCGTGGCCGCCGTAGACCGATTCGTAATAGAGCTTGTCGGTCAGGTTGTAGACGTTGACGCGGATGTCGTAGTCGGCCTGCTTGTAGGCGAACTCGGCATCCCAGATGTGATAGCCGGGCGCGGCGACGGTGTTGGTGTTGTTGCCGTAGCGTTTGCCGACGCCCTGCACGCCGCCGCCGACTTCCCAGCCGCCGCCGAGCTGATAGGTGGACCACAGGCTGTAGGTATGCTTCGGCGCATTGGCCGGCACCTTGCCTTTCTCCGCCGGGTTGTTCGACTCGGTGATCTCCGGGTCCATGAACGCCGCGCTGGCGGCGATCTCCCAGCCCGGCGCCAGACGGCCGGTGACTTCGAACTCGACACCGTCGGTCACCCAGCGGCCATCGAGCACGTTGACGTTGAGCTGGTCGGGATCGACGGTGCGGGCGTTGGTCTTGTCGGTGCGGAAGATCGCCGCGCGCAGGCCGAGCTTGCCGTCGTTGAGATCCCACTTGGCGCCGAGCTCGTAGTTGATGTTCTTCTCCGGATCGAGCCCGTTGTTGGCATCGGAGATGGTCAGCGTCTCGGCGCTCGGGTTGAACGAGGAGCCGATGCCGATGTAGTACGACTGCACCGCATCCGGCTGATAAATGATGCCGAAGCGGCCGCTGGTCATCTTGTCGACGCGGTCCTTGTCGCTGCTCGACGTCAGCACGCCGGTCGTTGCGTTGTAGCTGTCGGCCAGCGAATGCGCCGAGAAGCGATCCCAGCGCAGGCCGGCGACCACCTTCCAGTTCGGCGCCACCTGCATTTCATCGAGCGTGTAGAGGCTGAAGGTGTTGGCCGACGCATCGGTGTACGAGGAACGGCCGAGCACGCGCAGGTTCGGCGCCGCCTGATCCGGGTCGGGATTTTCCAGGTTGGTCTGCGGCGCACCGCTGACGCTGTAGCGCGTGACCTTGCTGGTTTCGCGGCTGATCTCGATGCCGCTGACCAGCGTGTGCCTGATGTCGCCGGTATCGAAGCGGGCGGTCAGATCGGTCTGGTTGGCGAGCACGGTATCGGTGCCGTCGCGATACGGCTTGCTGCGATTGACGCTGATGCGGTCATACGGCGTGCCGGCCGGCGGATTGTTGGCGATGCGCGGCGCGCTCGGTGAGATCTCGCGATCGTAGTGGCTGTAGCGGGTGTGGTTGGTCAGGCTCAGCCTGTCGTTGAAGCGGTGCTCGAAGGTGATGCTGGCGATGTCGGTGGTGGTCTTTTCGAAGTCCTCATCGGCGAGGCCGTAGAAATTGTCCTTGTCGACGCTGACCGGCTTGCCGAAGCGGTACGGCACGCCATAGAAGGGGACGTTGTCCTCCTTCTGGCGGAAGTAGCTGAAGTTGACCTCGGTATCGGTGCCGATGCCGAAGGTGAACGACGGCGCGATGCCGTAGCGCTTGAATTCGACGTCCTCGCGGGTGAAGTCGGCGTCATGCCACATGGCGTTGAGGCGCGCCGCCGAGGTGTCGTCGAGCTGCTGGTTGACGTCGAGCGTCATGCGCCGGTCGTTGTTGGTGCCGATGGTGGCACCGATGCTGCGAAAGTCGTCGAGCTGCGGACGCTTGCTCTGCTGGTTGATCGCACCGCCGGTGGTACCGCGGCCGAACACCATCGACGACGGTCCCTTGAGCACCTCGACCGCCTCGATATTGAAGGTGTCGCGCGTGTACTGGCCGTTGTCGCGCACGCCATCGAGGAACAGATCGTTGCGCGCGCTGAAGCCGCGCAGATTGATGTTGTCGCCGGAAAAACCGCCCTCGCCCGCCGTGAAGCTGATGCCGGCGACGTTGCGCAGGGCCTGGCGCAGCGTCACCGCGCCCTGATCCTCCATCAGCTGCTGCGACACCACGCTGATCGACTGCGGCTGGTCGCGCAGCGAGCCCGGCAGGCGGGTCAGGCCGGTTTCTTCGCGCAGATAGGTCGGCTCGGCGCTGGCGCTGACGTTGACGTCGGGCAGCTGGGTGGCGTCCTCGGCCTGGGCAAAGCCCGGCAGCGAGGCGGCGAGCAGACCGACGACAGTGGGTGAAAACGGCGCGCGGACGGTGGCGCGGATGCCGGCGGAGTGGTTCATGTGCATTCCCCTGAGACAGACGTGAAACGAGGGGCTGGCTACGCACGACCGACCGGCAGGACGGAAACTCAGGCGTTGGCTGGCTGGACAAGGCGCAATGGACACAGCCATCGCGCAAAAACTCACGACGCCGGCCGCCGTGGCGGGCGCCGGGCCGTTGCTCGGTATGGCTTCAGCGTGCGCGGCTTACGGCGCGCGCGGCGGCTCGGTGATGAAGCCGATGCGCTTGAGACCAGCCTGCTGCGCGGCGGCCATGATCTCGGCGAGGCGCTGGTAGCGCGTCTCGCGATCGGCGCGCAGCTGCAACTCCGGCACCGGCTCGCGTGCCGCGGTCTCGGCGAACTTCGCCATCAGCTCATCGTCGCTCAGCGCCCGATTGTCCCAGTACAGGCGGCCCTCGCCGTCGAGCGACAGCGTCACCGCCGGCGGCGGCTCGGGATCGGGCTGCGCGCTCGCCTGCGGCAGGTCGAGCTTGACCGTGTGTGTGAACAGCGGCGCGGTGAGGATGAAGATCACCAGCAGCACCAGCATCACATCGACCAGCGGCGTGGTGTTGATCTCGGCATTCGGAGCGTTATGGCCGGGACGGCCGAAGCTGCCCATCGCCATCTCAGCACGCCCCCTGCAGCGCCCGTTCCGGCGCGCGCAGTTCGCCGTGCAGACGGGCATGCAGCGCGTGGCCGAAGGCTTCGAGATCGGCCAGCAGCAGGCGCTGGCTGCGGGTGAAGGCGTTGTAGGCCAGCACCGCCGGAATCGCCACGGCGAGGCCGAAGGCGGTCATGATCAGCGCCTCGCCGACCGGCCCGGCGATGCGGTCGATCTGCGCCTGACCGGCGGCGGCGATCGCGCCGAGCGCGTGGTAGATCCCCCAGACGGTACCGAGCAGGCCGACGAACGGCGCGGTGCTGCCGATCGAGGCCAGCGCGGTCATGCCGGCCTCGCAGCGGGTCGCCGCCCGATTGAGCCCCTGCTGCAGCGCCGCCGCCACCGGATCGCCGACGCCCTCCACCGGCCCGCCGTGGCGGCGCAGCCAGCGCCCGGCTTCGGCGCCGTGCTCGATCAGGTCGAGGAACGGCGCCCCGGCCGACACGCGCGAAAAGCGTGCGCGCACGTCCTCGACGCTCTCGGTATCGCTCCACACCGTCTGCGCCAGGCGGCGCGCGCGGCGCAGGCGCAGCAGCGACCAGCCGCGGGCGAGGATCAGCGTCCAGGCCAGCACCGACATCAGCAGCAGCGCCAGCGCGGTGCCGACGCTGACGGCATCGCCGGCCTGCAGCAGATGCGCCAGCCCCGGCGGCAGTTGCGCGATCAGCGGTTCGAGATTCATCGGTTCTGCTCCAGCTTGAAGTTGATCGGGACGATGACGCTGGCGGCGACGGCCTGCCCGCCGCGATTCGCCGGCACGAAGCGCCAGCGGCGCACCGTCGACAGTGCGGATTCATCGAGCCGCGGATAGCCGCTGCTGCGCATGACGCTGACCGCCTCGGCCAGCCCCGCGGCCGACACCCGCACGCTGAGCAGCACCCGCCCCGCCTCGCCGGCACGGCGCGAGGCCACCGGATACGGCGGCGCCGGGTTGCGCAGGTAGGCGGCATCGAAGCGCACCGCCTGCACCGGCTCGTCGGCCTCGCTGCGCTGCGGCGCGGCGGCAGCCTGCGCCACCGGCGCGCTCTGCGCAGCGCTCGGCAGCGGCCGCGGTTTCGGCGGCGTGCGTGGCTGTGGCTTCGGTTTGGCCTGCGGTTTCGGCCGCGCCGGTGCCGGCTGCGGCTTTGGCGGCGGCAGCGTGGCATTCGGCGTCAGCGCCACCGGCGCGCTTGGCGGCGCCGGCGGCTCCGGTGCCGGTGGCTCGACGGTCTGGGGCGGTTGCGGTGGCTGCGCGGTTTCCACCGGCGGCTCCGGGCTGGTCTCCGGCGTCGGCTGCGGACTGATCAGACGGGCGCTGAACGGCGTCATCGGCAAGGGCTGTGGCGGCAGCGGCGCGTCGAACCACACTGCCAGCGCGCCGGCATGCAGACCGAGGACCAGCAGGCTCCAGCCGGCCGTGGTCGGCCAGGCGACACGCCTGCGCGCACGGGTCTCGCGGCCGGCCGTGCGCCCCGCGCCGCCGGTCGAGGTATCGAGAAATGAATACGCCGCAGGAATCATCATGCGGCGCAGCATAATAAGAATATTTCTCGTTTGTAAATGCGAAGAAGATTAAATTTTACGTCATGGTGACATAAGTCATTGCTCGTTCAGCCTTTGCAAAGCCCCGCGCAGACTCAGCGGCCGGCGAGCAGGTACTGCTCGGTGCGCGCCAGTGCCTCCGGTACGCCGTAGAGCACCAGCACGTCGCCGGCCTGCACGGCGGTGTCGGCGGTCGGGCGTGTCGAGCGGATGCCCTTGCGCTGCAGCGCACGCAGCGCCACGTCGAGCGCGCTGAGGTCCAGCTCGGCGATGGTATGCCCCGCGGCCCAGGCACCGGTCGGCAGCAGCAGCGGCTTGAGGCGGGCCAGGTCCTCGTCGGCATCCTCGGCGGTACCGACGCCGAGATAGCGCTCGTGCAGCAGGCGGTAGCGGGTGACACGCGCCGCGCGCACCTGCCGCATGATGTCGCGCGGCGCCACCTGCAGCAGCGCCAGCAGGTGCTGGATCAGCATCAGGCTGCCTTCGAGGGTCTCCGGGATCACCTCGGTGGCGCCGGCGGCCATCAGTTTTTCCAGCTGCACGTCGTCGCGGGTGCGCACCAGGATCGGCAGATGCTGATAGCGCGCGCGCACCGCTTCGAGGATGCGGAAGGTCGCCTTGGCGTCGTCGTAGCTGACCACCAGGGCCACCGCCCGCTCCAGGCCGGCGGCCTGCAGCAGCTCGAAGCGCGTCGAATCACCGTAGCCGACCAGATCGCCGGCGGCGCGCGCCTCGCGCACGCGCTCGATGTCGAGATCGAGCGCCGCATACTGGAAGCCGGCGCGCTCCAGATAACGGGCGACGTTCTGGCCGACGCGGCCGAAGCCGCAGATCACCACATGGCCGCGCAGGCTGCCGGTTTCCTGAGCGATTTCAGTATTCGCCCGCGCCGCTTCGCGGCGTGCCTCGGCCCCGCTCAGGCGCGCGGCGAGGCGGCCGTTGTAGCGCAGCAGCAGCGGCGCCAGCGCCATGCTCAGCACGATCGTCGCCGACAGCAGATCGAGCAACGTGCGATCGAGCAGGCCGCGGGCGTAGGCCAGTGTCAGCATGACGAAGCCGAATTCACCGCACTGCGCCAGCGCCAGCGCACTGCGCGCCGCCAGCACCGGGTTCAGGCCGAAGCCGCGGGCGAGCGCGAACACCAGCACCGATTTCAGCAGCAGCACGCCGGCCAGCAGCAGCAGCAGCCAGCGCCACTGTGCGAGCAGCGCGTGCGGCTCGATCCACATGCCGGCCTCGACGAAGAACAGCCCGAGCAGCACGTCGCGAAACGGCCGGATCGCCGACTCCACCTGATGGCGGAACTCGGTCTCGCCGAGCATGACACCGGCGATGAAGGCGCCCAGTGCCAGCGACAGGCCGCTGGCGTAGGTCAGCACCGCGGCCGTCAGCGACACCAGCAGCACCGCCAGCGTGAACAGCTCGGAAGAACGGGCGTGGGCGATCTCGGCGAACAGCGGCCGCAGCAGCCAGCGTCCGGCCAGCACCAGCGCGACGAACACCAGCACCGCCTTGCACAGCGCCCACAGCAGCGGCAGCGCCAGCGCACCGTCGGCATTGGCGCCGAGCGCGCCGATCACCACCAGGAACGGCACCACCGCGAGATCCTGGAACAGCAGCACCGCCAGCGCCGCCTGGCCGTGCGGCGCGGCCAGCTCCAGCTGATCGGCGAGCTGGCGCACGACGATCGCCGTCGACGAGGCCGTCAGCACGCCGCCGGTGACGAAGGCCGCCGCCGGCGGTGCGCCGAGCGCGATCGCCACCGCCATCGTCAGCGCGGTGGTCAGCGCCACCTGCGCACCACCCATGCCGAACACCAGCCGGCGCAGCGCCATCAGCTGCGGCAGCGAGAATTCCAGACCGATGGTGAACAGCAGGAACACCACGCCGAACTCGGCCAGCTCGCGGATGCTGGCGTCCTCATGGATCAACCCGAAGCCGCCGGGGCCGATCAACGCACCGACCAGCAGGTAAGCAAGGATCGCCGGCAGGCGCAGGCGCTTGAACAGGGCAACGGCAAAAACGGCGCAACCGAGCAGGCCGATCCATTCGACGAGGACGCTGGTTTCCAAAAAATGGTCTCCGAAAAATAGGGAAATCGGGAACCCTAGCACGTCGCCGTGACGACGGCTGCCCGACGCTGGTGTAAGCGCCTGCGGCGCGCCGTGCACCGGCTGGACGCTGCCGGGCGGTGCACGGCGCAGCGAGTGCCGGCAGTCTCGTTCGCGGCCCGGCTACTCGCTCGGCAGCAGCTCGATGCCCGGCAGCGAGGCGCTGACGGTTTCGCGCACACCGCCCAGGAAATCCTGCACATAGGCGACCTGCGCCATGTGCGGCAGGCTGCTGGCGTAGAGCTCGCCGTGCAGGCCGGCAGCGCCGATCGGCCGGTCGACGACGTAGCCGCGCTCGACGAAGGGCTGCACCGCCCAGGCCGGCAGCGCGGCGACGCCGCGACGGCTGGCGACCAGCTGGACGATGGCCACGGTCAGCTCGCAGTCGCGGCGCGGCGGGAACACCCCGGCCGGGCGCAGCACGTCGCGGATCACGTCGATCATGTCGTCGGGCGCCGGGTAGGTGATCAGGGTTTCATTGGCGAAGTCCACCGGCTCCAGCCACGGCCGCGCCGCCAGCGCATGCGTGCGCGCCAGCAGCGCGCGGATCTCGAAGCGGAACAGCGGATGCAGTACGCAGCCCGGCTCGACGGCGCGCTGGTGCAGGATCACCAGGTCAGCGCGGTCGGTACGCAGCAGCGCGAACGGGTCGGTGTGGAAGCCCGAGACCAGATCGAGCTCGATCTCCGGCCAGCGCTCGCGCAGGCGGTCCATGGCCGGCATCAGCCAGTCGAAGCAGGTGTGGCATTCGACGGCGATGCGCAGCTGCCCGCTGCGACCGCCGACCAGCTGGCGGATGTCGGTTTCGGCATCGCGCAGCTCCGCGGCGACGGTGTCGGCCAGACGCAGCAGGCGCTTGCCGACCGGCGTGAACACCAGCGGCTGCGTCTTGCGCTCGAACAGCGCCGCGCCGTAGTGCTCCTCCAGCACCCGCAGCTGGTGCGACAGCGCCGATTGCGTCAGGCACAGCTGCTGCGCGGCGCGCGAGACGCTGCCGGTTTCGCGCAGCGCGGCCAGCGTGCGCAGGTGACGCAATTCGAGCGGCGAGATCATCATGAACACCATTCATGAGCAAAGCCAAAACTGATCATTTGAATCATATTAACCCGCAGCCAATCATCTCAAGCCCCTCGATCATCGCTTTGGAGCTTCGTGATGAGCCTGACCCATACCCTCGGCTTCCCGCGCATCGGTGCCCGGCGCGAGCTGAAGTTCGCGCTTGAACGCTACTGGCGCGGCGAGTCCGATGCCGCCGAACTGCGCGCCGTCGGCCGCAGCCTGCGCCGCACGCACTGGCAGGCGCAGCGCGAGGCCGGTCTCGACCTGGTCGCCGTTGGCGACTTCGCCTGGTACGACCAGGTGCTGCAGACGCTGGACTGGCTCGGCGGCCTGCCGACGCGCTTCGCCGACGCCGGCGCCGATGCGGACCCCTTCGTGCGCCTGTTCGCCTGTGCCCGCGGCAATGCCGCGCAGCCGGCGATGGAGCTGACCAAGTGGTTCGATACCAACTACCACTATCTGGTCCCCGAGCTGAGTGCCGAGCTGCGCTTCGACGGGGAAGCCGTCGAGCTGCTCGACTGGGTATGCGAAGCGCAGGCGCTCGGCCTGCACGCCAAGCCGGTGCTGATCGGCCCGCTGACCCTGCTGCGCCTGGCCAAGGTGCGCGGTGACAGCGGCGCGCTGGCGCAGCCGCTCGACTGGCTGCCGCGGCTGCTGCCGGCCTACCGGCGGGTGCTGCGCGCACTCGGCGAGCTCGGTGTCGACTGGGTGCAGCTCGACGAGCCGGCACTGGCGCTCGACCTCGACGCCGACTGGCTGGCCGCCTACCGCGAAGCCTACGCCGCCCTCGCCGGCCACGGTCCGCGCCTGCTGCTGGCGAGCTATTTCGGCGGCATCGGCGAGCACGCCGCGCTGCTGCGCGAGCTGCCGATCGACGGCGTGCACCTCGATCTGGTGCGCGCGCCCGGGCAGCTCGACGGCTTCCTCGCCGACTGGCCGCAGCCGCGCGTGCTCTCCGCCGGCATCATCGACGGCCGCAACATCTGGCGCGCCGACCTCGAAACCCTACTGGCGCACCTGAGCCCGCTGCACGCCGCGCTCGGCGAGCGCCTGTGGCTGGCGCCGTCGTGCTCGCTGCTGCACGTGCCGGTCGACCTGGCGCACGAAAACACGCTGCCGGCGGCGCTGCAGGGCGCGCTGGCCTTCGCCGTGCAAAAGCTCGGCGAGCTGACCACGCTGGCCCGCGGCCTGCGTGACGGCCGCGAGGCCGTCAGCGCCGCGCTCCTCGAAGCCAGTGCCGGCCGCGCCGCGCTGGCCGGCCTGCCGAACCGGCGGCACCCGCTGGTCGAGCAGCGCCTGGCCGAACTCGACGCCGACGCCGGCGAGCGCGCTCTGCCCTTCGCCGAGCGCGCACAGCGCCAGCAGGCGGTGCTCGGCCTGCCGCTGCTGCCAACGACGACGATCGGCTCCTTCCCGCAGACCGCCGCCCTGCGCGCCGCCCGCCGCGACTACCGCGAGCAGCGCATCGGCCACCTCGAATACCTGGAGCGCATGCGCGCCGAGATCCGCGAAGTCATCACCCGCCAGGAGGCGCTCGGCCTCGACGTGCTGGTGCACGGTGAGCCGGAGCGCAACGACATGGTCGAGTACTTCGGCGAGCTGCTCGGCGGCGTGGCGACCAGCGCCAACGGCTGGGTGCAGAGCTACGGCTCGCGCTGCGTCAAGCCACCGCTGATCTACGGCGACGTCTACCGCCGCGAGGCGATGACCGTCGGCTGGAGCCGCTACGCGCAGTCGCTCAGCGAACGCCCGGTCAAAGGCATGCTCACCGGCCCGGTGACGCTGTGGAAATGGTCGTTCTGCCGCGACGACCGCGACAGCGCCACGGTGATGACGCAGCTCGCACTGGCGCTGCGCGAGGAGGTCGCCGAACTTGAAGCCGCCGGCATCCGCATCGTGCAGATCGACGAGCCGGCCTTCCGCGAGGGCCTGCCGCTGCGCGCCGCCGCCCGCGCCGACTGGCTGGCCGCCGCGGTCCTCGCATTTCGCATCGCCGCCGCCGGCGCCGGCCCGGCGACGCAGATCCACACCCACATGTGCTACTCGGAGTTCAACGAGATCCTGCCGGCGATCGCCGCCCTCGACGCCGACGTCATCACCATCGAGACCGCGCGCTCGGACATGGAGCTGCTCGAAGCCTTCCATGACTTCCACTACCCCAATGCCATCGGCCCCGGCGTTTACGACATCCATTCGCCGCGCGTGCCCGGCAGCGCCGCGATGCTGCGCCTGCTGCGCCGCGCCGTGGAGCTGATCCCGGCCGAGCGGCTGTGGGTCAACCCGGACTGCGGCCTGAAGACCCGCGACTGGCCCGAGGTCGACGCCGCACTGGCGCAGATGGTCGAGGCCGCGCGCACGCTGCGCACCGAACTGGCGAGCGTCGCCGCCTGAGCCAGCGGCGCCGCGCGGGCCGCCAAAAATGCCGGCGCGCGCGGCGCAGCGATGGTGTTGAGCTTTCATATCGCCCGGGCGGAAGGTGCGTGCACGGCGACGCCAGGACGTCGTCCGCATCATCAATCCATAGAGGGATCAACATCATGAAGCTCAGCGCACGCAACCAGTTCTCCGGCACCGTCAAGGCCATCGAAGTCGGCGCCGTCAATGACGAAGTCGTCGTTGCCATCGGTGACGAGACGCTGACCGCCACGCTGACCAAGGACGCCGTCACCAGCCTCGGCCTCGCCGCCGGCGCCCCGGTGACCGCCCTGTTCAAAGCCAGCGCCGTGATCCTCGGCGCCGGCGCCCCGGGCAAGCTCAGCGCCCGCAACGTGTTCGCCGGCAGCGTCAGTGCGATCAAGGAAGGCGCCGTCAACGCCGAAGTCACGCTGACCACTCCGGCCGGCCTGACCGTCACCGCGATCCTCACCGAAGACGCCATCAAAGACCTCGGCCTCGCCGCTGGCAGCCCGGCTTACGCTTTGGTCAAGGCCACCAGCATCATCATCGCTGCCTGATCGCAGTCAGCGCTTAATGTTGAAAAACCCCGGCTGCGTCGGCAGTCGGGGTTTTATTTTGGGGGATGTTGGTTTGAGTGATGGTGGATGGGATGGAGAAATTATGATGATATAAAAAACGGTAGACAAAGCCTCATCAGCACTGCGAACTGCGGGAATACAGCATCGAAACGCCACCCGGCGGCGCAGCACATCCCCGCACCTGCGGGGAACTTGTCGCAATTCATGCTGCGATCTCATGGCGGAACGGTTCATCCCCGCGCCTGCGGGGAACGCGAACGCGAATACATGTCAGGTCCCGGACGGTTCTATAGTAAACCGCAGCTACCCGCTGTTCCTCGCCCGCGCAGTGCTGCAGTCGCTGTGTAACCCCCGTGCGGAGTCCAATCGATGCTGATGCGCCTGCACAAGAACGCCCGCACCACCCCGGCGATCCGCGCCGAGTTACGGGCGGCGACGGAACCGGTAGCGGTGCTGGCGCAGCGCTACCGGATCAGTGAGATGACGGTGCGCAAGTGGCAAGCGCGTGAAGACCCGCTGGACCGCTCCCATACCGCGCACCGGCTGCAGACGACGCTCAGCACAGCCCAGGAAGCGATCGTGGTGGAGCTGCGCCGCACCCTGCTGCTGGCGCTTGATGACCTGCCGGTCGTCACCCGCGCTTTCATCAACGCCCGGGTCAGCCGCTCGGGCCTGGATCGCTGCCTGCGCCGCTACGGCGTGGCGCGGCTTGAGGACGTGCGCCCGGCGGCATCCGAATCGGACACCCCGCCCAGCGGCTTCAGGCCCTATGACCCGGGCTACCTGCACGTCGACATCAAATACCTGCCGCAGATGCCCGATGAGCCGGCCCGGCGCTACCTGTACGTCGCCATCGACCGGGCCACGCGCTGGGTGCACCTGGAAGTGCTCGATGACCAGAAGGCCGCCACGGCCGCTGGCTTTCTCACGCGCGTACACGAGCGCGCCCCCTTCCACGTGCGCACCGTGCTCACCGACAACGCCAAGGCCTTCACCGACCGCTTCTGCGCCACCGGCGAGCGCGACCCCAGCGGCACGCATGTCTTCGACAAGGTTTGTCGCCAGCAACAGATCGAACACCGTCTGATCCCGCCACGGCATCCGCAGACCAACGGTATGCTCGAACGCTTCAACGGGCGTATCAGCGAGGTACTCGCCGGCACGCGCTTTGTCAGCGGCGCGGATCTGCACAGCACGTTGACGCGTTATCTGTGGCTCTACAATTACCGCATTCCACAGAAAGCGCTGGGTCATGTGACACCGCTCGAGGCGCTGAAGCAGTGGCAGAAAAACAGGCCGGAATTATTCAGAAAGCAGGTCAGGAATCAGCCGGGACCTGACAAATACATGAAATTCATTGAATTCGGCGGTTCATCCCCGCGCCTGCGGGGAACGCGTTTTCTTTGGAAATCGTCACGATTACTCAGGACGGTTCATCCCCGCGCCTGCGGGGAACGCATCCGGAATCAATTCAACCCTAATAGCACGGGCGGTTCATCCCCGCGCCTGCGGGGAACGCTCTGCTGGTATGACCTACGCCACCGCCCCCGACGGTTCATCCCCGCGCCTGCGGGGAACGCCGAAACACCCGCTTCTATCGGCTCAATTCCAGCGGTTCATCCCCGCGCCTGCGGGGAACGCTCCCCTGGAGATGGTGGTGGCGGTGTATTCCGCGGTTCATCCCCGCGCCTGCGGGGAACGCTGGGCGTCGGGCCTGCACACCGCAGGAAACTCCGGTTCATCCCCGCGCCTGCGGGGAACGCACGCTTTTGGAGGCGGCGTCGACGCAATCAAAACGGTTCATCCCCGCGCCTGCGGGGAACGCTGTCGATCCAGTCGTCCATGTACTCGACCAGACGGTTCATCCCCGCGCCTGCGGGGAACGCGAGCGCCAGCGCCCAGAATCGGTCCGCATGGCCGGTTCATCCCCGCGCCTGCGGGGAACGCGCGAGCGCGTCCAGCGTCTCGTTGTCCTCGACCGGTTCATCCCCGCGCCTGCGGGGAACGCCGAACGGTCGGTAGTCGACAGCTCGGGTCTCCCGGTTCATCCCCGCGCCTGCGGGGAACGCAGCCCGTCGTGCTGAGTCAACGCGCTAAACAACGGTTCATCCCCGCGCCTGCGGGGAACGCTGCGATTTGCGTTCGATTTGGCCGGATTCGATCGGTTCATCCCCGCGCCTGCGGGGAACGCAAGACCGGCCTTAATAGCCCTATTCACAGGGCCGGTTCATCCCCGCGCCTGCGGGGAACGCGCATCGGATTTCATCGCTACAGCTGGATTGGCCGGTTCATCCCCGCGCCTGCGGGGAACGCCGCTGTTGCCGGCGCGGCCAGCTGCTCGATGCCGGTTCATCCCCGCGCCTGCGGGGAACGCCAGATTTGGCGCGCGCTGGTTGAGGCTGGAGTCGGTTCATCCCCGCGCCTGCGGGGAACGCATCGCTGCAATTAGGCGGATAAACGATGAGCGCGGTTCATCCCCGCGCCTGCGGGGAACGCTCGTTGAGGATCGCCTCCTTGTTGACCGACTCCGGTTCATCCCCGCGCCTGCGGGGAACGCATAAACGTGAAATACAAAGGCCGCGCAAAAATCGGTTCATCCCCGCGCCTGCGGGGAACGCATTCATCACGAAAACATGAGAGCCCTCCATCCCGGTTCATCCCCGCGCCTGCGGGGAACGCTGCTGTTGTTTCGTTGGGGGGTCATGAATTTGCGGTTCATCCCCGCGCCTGCGGGGAACGCGCACGCCAATCGAAGGGGGGCGCACGGTACAACGGTTCATCCCCGCGCCTGCGGGGAACGCTCAGTTGATTTCAGGCCAGTGTATTGGTGATCCGGTTCATCCCCGCGCCTGCGGGGAACGCGCGTGATTGTCCGCCTACGTCAGATGATTGGCAGGTTCATCCCCGCGCCTGCGGGGAACGCTATCCATCAGGAGCAGCACCAACTGCACCAGGCGGTTCATCCCCGCGCCTGCGGGGAACGCCCGGCTTTTACTGTGAGGTCGTCTGATGTGGCCGGTTCATCCCCGCGCCTGCGGGGAACGCTCCTGTTTTTTATAGTGGTATTGATGGCCTCACGGTTCATCCCCGCGCCTGCGGGGAACGCCCTATGCAGTTCGCTTGTGATCAGGCTTCTATCGGTTCATCCCCGCGCCTGCGGGGAACGCAACGCATCACAAACCCCCCTTATCATCAGAATCGGTTCATCCCCGCGCCTGCGGGGAACGCCCGCCGGCTCCGGCTGGCCCGCCATATGCTCACGGTTCATCCCCGCGCCTGCGGGGAACGCCCTACCTGATCAGCGAGCGGATCGCGCCGAAGCGGTTCATCCCCGCGCCTGCGGGGAACGCGGAGAAATGCCACCGCAGGAGACGTTCGGCGTCGGTTCATCCCCGCGCCTGCGGGGAACGCCTCGCCCGCTCTGTTGATTCTGTTTCCACTGTCGGTTCATCCCCGCGCCTGCGGGGAACGCGAGTTAAAATTCGTGCGATAAGAGTTGAGTTGCGGTTCATCCCCGCGCCTGCGGGGAACGCTTTTTTGATTTAGATCCCTCTTTTGTTTCTGACGGTTCATCCCCGCGCCTGCGGGGAACGCTTTTTTGATTTAGATCCCTCTTTTGTTTCTGACGGTTCATCCCCGCGCCTGCGGGGAACGCGTAGTTCGCCTTTGGCGGCTGCTCTCGATCGGCGGTTCATCCCCGCGCCTGCGGGGAACGCAAAAAAATCCAGATCAATACCGTCTCAATGTCCGGTTCATCCCCGCGCCTGCGGGGAACGCTCGACCACTACCACCGATTCCCCACCCTCGCCAGGTTCATCCCCGCGCCTGCGGGGAACGCCCGCTAATTGCTGCTGAGCGGTAGACTCACGCGCGGTTCATCCCCGCGCCTGCGGGGAACGCTGACTGATCTGTGGCGTTATGCTCTGAATGTTCGGTTCATCCCCGCGCCTGCGGGGAACGCCGGTGGAGGGGGAAAGACCTAAACCCCTCCACCGGTTCATCCCCGCGCCTGCGGGGAACGCGATTGATAGAGCTTTGCGTGACCGAAATGCTTCGGTTCATCCCCGCGCCTGCGGGGAACGCGATACCGAGGCGGTCGTCAACGGGCTGGTCAGCGGTTCATCCCCGCGCCTGCGGGGAACGCTAGTTCTGCTAGCCGTGATTTGTCGGATGGATCGGTTCATCCCCGCGCCTGCGGGGAACGCTATTTTTTTTTCATCCTGCGAAGGGCGATAAACGGTTCATCCCCGCGCCTGCGGGGAACGCGCAATTACAGCACGCGTGGTGTTTATAGAGTTCGGTTCATCCCCGCGCCTGCGGGGAACGCTGCTGCCCGCGCCTCAGAAATAGCACCGGACTCGGTTCATCCCCGCGCCTGCGGGGAACGCGCGTGCTGCCGCATACGCGATCGCTCGCTGCGCGGTTCATCCCCGCGCCTGCGGGGAACGCGGCAATCCAATTAATGCCAGATATTAAAGCGTCCGGTTCATCCCCGCGCCTGCGGGGAACGCTTCCGCAGCCTCAGAACGAACTTGCGAAATAGCGGTTCATCCCCGCGCCTGCGGGGAACGCGGGTCTGATGTCCACCGCGGGTGGACTGCTCTCGGTTCATCCCCGCGCCTGCGGGGAACGCCTATACTCAGCAGGGGACTAGAGTTGATGTTCCGGTTCATCCCCGCGCCTGCGGGGAACGCACTCTTGAGGCCAAGAAGCGCGATAAGGTTGACGGTTCATCCCCGCGCCTGCGGGGAACGCGCGTGGTCGCACAGTTTGATTTTTTTTGCTATCGGTTCATCCCCGCGCCTGCGGGGAACGCGCAGCCATTTTGACCAGCAGCCGCATACTTAACGGTTCATCCCCGCGCCTGCGGGGAACGCAACAACAGGGATATAACCCCGATTCATCCAGCCGGTTCATCCCCGCGCCTGCGGGGAACGCGCGGAGATGGGGGATGGGGGAACGATTCACGGCCGGTTCATCCCCGCGCCTGCGGGGAACGCTCCAGCGTCTTTTGATTTGATTCATATCGATACGGTTCATCCCCGCGCCTGCGGGGAACGCATCGCACGCACCTCTGTACTAAGCTGTCAGCGCGGTTCATCCCCGCGCCTGCGGGGAACGCGATCAGGCGCAGTGGACGCTCCTGTAACACGTCGGTTCATCCCCGCGCCTGCGGGGAACGCACTTCCTCCATCTCATTGAAAAACAAGGCGGAAAAAGCGGGTAAAAAATCCACCGAACAAAAGCCGGAACCGGCGGCGTTCATGCGGTGGCCGGGAGTTTATACAACAGGCTGATTTTTAAAGAAATACACCTTGAGCACCAGAACGGTGCCGCGGTGGCCACCGGAGCACGGGGCGCTTAGCCGGGGTCGGCGGCGGGTGGTGGCAGGAATTCGACCAGTTTGAGGCCGTCGAGCTCGACCGGGATGCGGCGGTTGCTGCCGAGGGTGAGGAAGTCGAAGCCCGATTCGTTGTTGCTGCTCCAGACCATCACCGCGTTGCCGTCTTCGAGGCCGCTCTCGACCTGGTTCCAGATCATCTCGCGCACGCGCCGCGAGAAGTCGCCGACGTAGACGCCGGCGCGCACTTCGAGCAGCCACAGCGCCAGCCGACCGCGCAGGCGCGGCGGGGCGTTTTCAAGCACGATGACCAGCATCGCCGATGGACTCCGGGTTGGGGATGGCGATCGGCACGGTGTCGTCCGCCGGCGCCGGCAGCGGCAGTTCGCCGGCGGCGAGCACCTCCTCGATCAGCGGGATCAGGCGACCGAGCACCTTGTTCTGGCGGAAGGCGTCGCGGCAGGCCAGCCGCACCTCGCGCTCGGGGTCACGGGGGTCGCGGCGGGCGATCTGGAAGGCGATCGGGATCACCGTGTCGAATTTGACGATGTCGGCCACGTCATAGACGAAGCTCAGCGGCTTGCCGGTGTGGATGAAGCCGACCGCCGGCGCGTAGCCGGCGGCCAGCACCGCAGCCTCGCTGATGCCATAGAGGCAGGCGGTCGCCGCACTCAGGCATTTGTTGACGGTGTTGGACATATCCCAGGCGTGCGGATCGTAGCGGCGGCCGTCCCAGGCAACGCCGTACTGCGCGGCCATCGTCTGGTAGATCTTGCGCACGCGCACGCCCTCGATGCCGCGCAGCTGCTCGACGCTGCGCCGCGTCGGCGGCTCCTCGCCGAAGCGCAGCGCGTACATCTTGCGCACGACCTTGAGCCGCGCCGCCTCATCGAGCGCCAGCCGCGCCTGATACAGCAGGCGATCGGCGCGCGCCCCGCCCGGCTGGCCGCTGGCGTACAGCCGCACCCCGCCTTCGCCGATCCACACCAGCAGCGTGCCGACCCGCGCGGCCAGCGCCGCCGCCGCGTGCGACACCCGCGTACCGGGTTCGAGCATGACGCAGGCGATCGCGCCGATCGGAATCTGCTTGCGCACGCCGTTGGCGTCGATCAGCACGAAGGCGCCGTCGATGACGTCGAGCTCGCCGTAGCGCAGAAACACCAGCGACACGCGCTCTTTCATCGGCAGGGGTTTGAGTGGCGGCAGCATCGCTCATCCCTCCCGGCTACAGCCGCCGCACCAGCAGCAGGCCACAGCCAAAGCCCTTGGCCGGACCGATGCCGTGCAGCAGTGCATGCTGCAGACGCTCGGCATCGGTCACGCGCAGTACGCCGCGGTAGTCGAGCGTGCTGAAGGTGATGGCACGCGGCGCGCCCGGCTTGTGCAGCCGGTGCTGGGTGTAGGCGTCGGCGATCACGCTGTCGAGCGCGAAGCCATGCTCGGCCGCGCGCTGGCCGTCGCGACCGTTCAGCCACTGGCTGCCGGCGCGCGCGACGCGCTCGGCCTCGCCGGCCTCGGGCAGGCTGCGGCGGGCATCCATCACCACGTCGTGGCGCACCGCCCGTCCCTTGCCATCCGCCTCGCGGCCGCGGGCGACCGTCGGATTGGCGCGCAGCGTAAAGCCCAGGCGCTCGCCGACGCGCAACTGCGGCAGATACGGCTTGCTGCGCACCCGCCATCCGGCCACGTCGCTGCGCGGCGCGCGCGCCGAGACGACGTAAAACGCCAGCCGCCCGTCGGCCAGGCGGTGATAGAGAAAATCGCGGTGCGCCGGCGGCTCGGTGCGCTCGAACAACTGCCACATGGCCTGATGCAGGCCATAACCGCCACCGGCGAGCAGCCGGCGCAGCGCCGGCGCGTCGCCCTGCTGCGGCTGCCATTCGACCTGGCTGAAATAGGCGCTCATGACGACGCTCCCGGCCCGGCCATCCGCGCCTGCGCCTCGCTGCGTTCGCCGAACTGCCAGCGCCGCCGGCTGCGCGGCTGATCGCGGCGCAGCACCGTCATCTGCGCCGCCAGGGCCGTCGGTGCATCGAGCTCCCAGCACAGCAGCGGCGTCGATGCGGGATCGAACGGCCCGGCCTCGTCCAGCCATTCATCAGGAAAACGCGCGGCGGCGAAGGCGGCTTCCAGCGTCGCCGCGTCGAGGCACTGCGCGCACAGCGGCAGCGCCGGCGGGCAGGACTTGCGGCCGAGATACAGCGCGAAACGCGGCCGCCGCAGGGCCGCGGCCAGCGCGGCGAGCGGCTGCGGCGCCCCGCTGCGCGCCCACAGCGCGACGCGGGCGAGCGCGTCGCAGCGGTATTCGCGAAACGACAGGATGGTGTTGAGATCGGCCCGCGCCGGCGCCAGCTCGTCGCGGCGGGTCAGCAGCGGCCGGCCCTTGAGCGCCACCCGCGAGGGCACCTGCGCAGTGTGGTAGTCGCGCAGCAGCGCGCCTTCCTGATCGATGCACAGCGCGCAGCCGTAGCCCTCGGCCAGCGCCGCCAGCGCGGCTTCTTCTTCACGGCGGATGCCGAGGGCGGCGGCGAGCAGACCGACGATCGCCGACTTGCTCGGATACGGATCGGACGGCCGCTCCTGGCCGACGGCCACGCGGCCCCAGGCGGCGAGCGGCGCATACAGGCGAAAGACGAGAAACTCCATCGCCTCAGTCCTCGACGGCGAACGTCTGCAAGTCCGCCAGGCTGCCTTCGCCGCTCAGCGCATCGAGTTCGGCGCTGGCGGCCGCGCAGGGGCCGTAGACCTGATCCATGCGCGCGCGGGCAGTGCGCAGCGCCGCGATCGCGTCAGTCAGCAGATCGCTGCCGGCGATCGCCTTGAGGAAAGCCACCGACAGCTGCCGCGGCTGATCATCGCCCTTCTCCGCCAGCACGTAGGAGGCGCGAGCGCGTGAGGCAAAGCTGTTCTGCTTGCCGGTCGGCGCCACCTTGGCGGCGGCTTCGAGCAGCGCCGCCAGCGCCTGCCCGGCCAGCGCCCGATCGCCACCGAGGTTGTCGAGCAGCAGTTCGCGGTCGATGCACAGGTAGAGGTAGAACACCGCCGCGCCGAATTCGGTCTCGCCGACATGGCCGGCGCCGGCGTCCTCATCGTGGCGGTTGAGATCGTCGACAGCGGTGAAGTAGTCGTCCTCGACCGTGCACTTGTGCACGGCGATGGCGTGCGCCACCTGGGCGGCGGCTTCGACGTTGGCCGCCGGCGTATCGGCGAGCATGCGACCGAACAGCGCGATGTCGACGGCGCTGCGCGGGGCGCGCAGCGGCGCCAGATCGGCCTCCTGCGGCGCGCGCTGTTCGGCGATCAGCACCTCCAGCAAGGCGTTGATCGCCGCGCGCTCCTCGGGGCTGAAATGCGCGAGCTGTTCGATTTCGAGCTCCGCGAGCGGCTTTTCCTTGTCGGCTTTTTTCAGCTTGCCGAAACGCGCGGCGATGTCCGCGGCCCACTCCAGCGCCCGCTTCTCGGCGATGCCGCCGGCGCGCAGGCGCTGGTAGATCTCGACGCCCATGCGCTTGGTACGGGTGCCCGTATGCGCACCGTCGGCGGCGGCCTCCTGCAGGCCGAGCGGCCGGCCGAAGGCGGCGGCGAACACGTCCGAGGTGCGCCAGGCACGCTTGAGGCTCTGCGACGACACGCGCAGCCGCGTGCTGCCGCCCATCAGCACCGTCTTCGGTCGCCCGGAATCGTCGCGGTTGAGGTTGGCCGGACCGTAGTGCGTCAGCAGATGCAGTTGCAGAAAGCGGTTCATGGAAACAGCTCCTTGTTGCGGAGAACGGCGGCAGACCGCCGCAAAACGGATGGCATTACTCGCTCGCCGGCGCCGCCGGCTGCGCGAAATAGGCGTAGGCCCAGGCTTTGCGCCGGCGCTCGTCCCAGCGCCACAGGGCGTTGGCCAGGTCGAAGACATCGACGCTCAGCCCGGCCTGCTCCAGCAGCGCCAGCGCGCGGCGCAGCGGCCGCAGCAGCTCGGTCGGCGTATCGAGGTTGAGCAGGCGCTTGAAGCGCTGTTCGGAGATGCAGGCTTCGCGCTGGGCGACGCTCTTGCGCATGCTGCGCGGCAGCGCCTCGGCCGTGCCGCTGCCGGCGCCGTGATTGCGCTCCGGGCGCACCTCGGCGAGCAGCACGGCGATCGGCCACAAGCGGTCGCGATCGCTGTAGGTGCGCCCGGCGGTATCGAAAAAAGCCATGTCCGCCGCGCGCGCCGCTGCGGCGACGGCATCGCCGAGGCGGTAAAAAGCGCGCAGCGCCTCGATGTCACCGCTGCACACGGCCTCCTCCAGACTGAAGGCGCGACGCAGCGCCGCGCGCTCGCCACGGCGCTGCTCGTGCAGATCGCGCCACCACGCTTCCAGCGCGACGCCGACGGCGTTATCCGGCGCGAAGCGTAACCAGGTCTGTTTCTCGCTCATGCCTTGCGCTCCTTGCGGCCCGCTTTGGGAGATTTGGCGGCGACGCTCAGGCCGAGCGCGGTTTGCAGCTTCGGACCGTAGAGCTGACCGCGCAGCTGGCCCTGGGCCGCAGCCAGCCGCTCGGGTTTGCGCGCATCGAAGCCGCCGCCATCGGCCCAGCGTTCGAACAGCTGCTGGGCGGTCGTGCGTAACTGCTGCAGCCAGGTTTCGCGCGCCGTGCGCCGCTGGGCGTCGCTGCTGTCCTGATGCAGCGGCAGCGCGCTCAGCGACTCGATCAGCGCGAAAAAGCCGGGCTCGGTGGCATCCCAGAAGGCGCGGTCGAGAAAGCCGAAATCGCCCTTGGCGTCGGCCGGACGCTCGAACCAGGCCGCACGCACCGCGCTCGCCAGATAACTGCGCGCCAGGCCGGCGGCCTCGACGCAGTGAGCGGCCAGGTCGCGCAACACGGACTGCGCCTCGACGTCACCGGGCGCGAACACCGGCATCCGCGCTTCGTACCAGCAGCGCGCCTTCATGTTGTCCATGTCGTAGCCGTTGGCCCACAGCCGCAACGGCCGCGCCGCGTCCCAGCACGCCGGGTCGAGCGCCTGCAACCGCGAGCGGTTCAGTTCGGCGCTGATGACGGTCGCCGGGCGCACCGTCTGCGCAGCATCGCCGTACAGCAGCGCCGGCCAGTGGCGATAACCGATGCCACCTGGCTGCGGATGCTGCGGCAGCCACTCGGTCGCGCTGGCCTTGGGCCGGTAATACGGCGACAGCGGGTGCAGCCAGACGGTGTAGTTGGCGCCGCGCGGCCGGCTGGCGTAACGCTGCAGCAGACGCTCAGCCTCGGCGCCGCACAGATCACAGCGCCCGGCCACGGTATCGTCCCAGTCGAAGCGGATGCGCCGCGGCGTCGCCCAGTACACCAGCGCCGGATGCGCATCGGCCGCGGTGATCTGCTGGTTCTGCTCGCTGGTACGCGTCGGCGACAGCCACGGAAACCACGCCCGCGCATCATCGCCGCCACGCCAGTCGCCGAGAAAGCGCCGCTTGGTCAGCACGTTGAGCCACAGCTCGTGCCACAGCAGCAGCGGCTGGCCGTCGCGGCGTGCGTGCGGATCGAACAGCAGTAGCGTGGTCAGCGGTCCACCGCCGCGCAGCGAGGTGCGAATGCCGGCGCCACCCGCCGGTGCATTGGTCTGCAGGGTGAACAGCGCCTGCGCCGCACAGGCCGGACACAGGGCGTTGACCTGGCCACCGTGAACGAAATGATCGGCGTTGTTGCGCAGCGTCTGGCCGCCGGGCGCTTCGATCAGCAGGCTGTCGATGTCGTTGTCGGCCGGCCCGAGGCGGGCGTCGAAATCCTGCATGAAGCGCGGCCCGTCGCCGTCGAGCGCGAAGGTTGCGGCCAGCGGTGCCAGCAGCGCGCGCAGCGCTTCGACCGGCGGCGGCTGCAGGCGCTCGGCCCACTCGTATTCATCGTCCGGCGCGTACAGCGTCTGCAGCAGGCCGACCAGAAACTGAAACAGCGCCGCATCGAAATCCGCCCGCCCGCTGTCGATCGCCACCACCGGATCGTCCAGCTCGGCGAGCTGCCAGGGCGCGACCAGCGCCCGCCCGCCGCCATGGCGGCGCACCGGAATCCACGCAGCTTCGATCAAGTTCATGATGTTTCGTCCTTTTCCTGCTCCTCATCACGCCACAAGCCGAGGCGGACGTCGTAGTGCAGCGTGCGCCGGCGGCCGGCGGCGTCGAGCACTTCACCGTGCCAGCGGCCGGCGGCGCCCGGATACAGCGGCAGCAGCACACTCCAGCGGCCGCGGTCCGGCAGTGCGGCTTCCGCTTGCTGCGCGGCGGTTTCGTCGGCGCCGTCGAGCGCGGCACGTGCCTTGGCGTACCGCGCCAGCACGCGGACTTGTGAACGCTCCCAGCCGGCGACGCCGGCGTGCAGCGGGCACCATTCGCCGTCGCGCAGGACTGCCAGCCGCAGCAGGGTTTCGGCCTCGCCGAGGCGGGTCGGCGTCAGGCGCTCGTCGGCCCAGGTGAAACCGTCGTGCTGATAGCCCTGCCCGGGATCGAGGGCGTTGAGCTGGGCCTGCGTGGTCGCCGCATGGCGCGCGCCGTCGGCGTCGATGTCGCTTTGATCGAGCACGCCCGGCGCCTCGGCGCCGTCGCCGTAGACGGTTTCGATCAGCGCCCGGGCGTCGTCGGGCATCGCAAAGCCGCCACGCCGTTCGAGCTCGTGCGCGCCGAGCCAGAGCTGGCGATGGTTGGGATAGACACGCGCAGCGCGTGGCAGCAGGCGCCGCAGCCAGTCGGCGTCGACGTCGCTGCGCGGCGCCGGGCCGTACAGCCACAGGCACGGCTCGCCGCGGGCATCGGGCTGCGGATCGGCGGCGGCACGCAGCGCACCGTGTTCATCACGGCGGTGGCGGCACAAACGCCCGGCGCGCTGGATCAGAGCATCGATCGGCGCCAGATCGCTGACCAGCACGTCGAAATCCAGATCGAGCGACTGCTCGACGACCTGCGTGGCGATGACGATCTGCCCTGCCCGTCCAGCGGCGGCGCCGTCGTAACCGAAGCGGGCGACCACCGCCTGCTCGATGCGCTGGCGGTCGGCGACGCTGAAGCGGGCGTGGAACAGCGTCAGCGACTCGACGCCGGCCGCGGCCAGCGCGGCAAAGGCTTCGCGCGCATCGGCGACGCTGTTGCGAATCCAGCAGGCGCAGCGCCCGGCCGCGGCCGCCGCGCGCAGGCTGGCGATGACTTGTTCGATGCTGTCGAGCCGGCGCACCGCAACGCGCCGGGCGACAGCGGCGCGGGTCGCAAGCGCACGCTCACCGACGCCGGCCTGCGTCAGCAGCGGATACGCGCCGGGCTGCGTCGGCAATCTCAGCTCGCGCCCGCCACCCTCGGCCCAGGCCCGCATCAGCTCGGCGCGCATCTGCGTCGGCAGGGTCGCCGACAGCAGGATCGCACTGCCGCCGGCGGCGGCGTGAAAGCGCAGCAGGCTCTGCAGCAGGCGGTGCACATACGGCTCACTGGCGTGCACCTCGTCGCAGATCAGCACCTTGCCGAACAGGCCGAGCAGGCGCAGCGACTGATGGCGCGTCGGCAGCACGCCGAGCAGCCCCTGATCAATGGTGCCGGCGCCGACTTGCGCCAGCAGCGCCTTCTTGCGGCTGTCGGCGAGCCAGGCCCGGCAGCGCACGCTGGCCGCTTCCAGTGCGCCGGCGCCGTAATCGTCCTCGGCGGCGGCCGGAGCGAGGATCGAGGCGCGAAACTGCGGATCGAGATCGCGCATGCCGTGGGCGAGCACCAGCGAGGGCCGCTCGCCGGGCGCGAACAGCCGCGCGTAAACGCGACCGAGGCGTGCATACATTGCCGTCGCCGTCGCCATCGTCGGCAGCGCGAAATACAGGCCGTCGGCGCGACCGGCCGCCATCAGCCGCTGCGCCAGCAGCAGCGCGGCCTCGGTCTTGCCGGCCCCGGTGACGTCTTCGAGCACGAACAGCTGCGGCCCGTCACCGAGCGTGAGCGTCGCCGCGCACTGCTGCAGCGGCGAGGCGCCGGCGGCCGGCAGCTGCGGAAACAGCGTGGCCAGCGTCTGCTCGGCCGCACTCGCTGCCGGCAGCACGCCGCATTCCGCCACCGCCTCGGCGGCCTGCCGGCAGGCGCGCTGCCAGTAGCGCGCTAGGCCGTAGGCCGGATCGTCGCAGAAATCGAACCAGCGGGTATTCGAGCCGATCCAGTCGGCCAGCACCGTGATGCCGGCCAGCCACCACGACAGGCGCCGCGACGCGTCGGCAAACGCTTTGGCATCGGCCACCTCGACGGCGTCGAGCCCGGCGAGCAGCAGCGCCGCCAGCTCATCGACGAAGGCCAGCGCGGCCTGCTGGTCGGCCTCGCTGAAGGCATCGACCCGCGCACCGGCAACCTGCGGCGGCTGGCCGTGATGGCCGGTCACCGCGGCCGCCCAGGCATCGAGCCCGTTGACGATGCGTCCGCGCTGCGTCGACGCCGTCAGCTGCAGCCAGTCGCCGCGGCGCAGGCGCGCACGCAGCAGATCCGACCACAGCAGATAACCAAGGCTGTCATGGCGCTGCGGCGAGGTCTTGCTCAGCGGCGGCCGCTCGGCCTGCAACTGCCGCAGCACATCGCTGCGCTGCGCCTGGAAGGTCTCAGCGAACTTGCCGATGTCGTGCAGCGCCAGGAAAAAGCTGAACCAGGCGATGAATACCGGCTCCGGCAGACCGAGCGCCTGTGCCAGAAAGCGGCACAGCCGCGGGTGACGTAGCAGGTACTCGCGCCCGACCGCGGCCACATCCAGGCAGTGATACGGCAGCAGATGCCACGCTGCCCGCGTCTTGCCCCAGTACCCCGCTCCCGCCGTGTACATGCCACGCGCTCCCGACATTTTCATGCCGCCATGCTGCCGCCTTCCCACGATCCGCGATGTGAGCCATGCGATTGCGGATTTCGGCACGCTCGCGTAGCGCCGGCGGGTGGCGGCTTGCGTGGTGCGGAAACGCAGCGAGGATCAAGCGCTTGCGCATTCCATATATGGATGTTTTGCGGCGCATATAACACTACATCTTGTGTTCATGGTTTGACGCTGCATTGCAGCGCTGGCTATAGTCGCGGCGCGCTGGTTCCTCCGCGATGGCGGAGGATGAAAAGGGAAGCCGGTCGAATACCGGCACTGCCCCCGCAACTGTAGGCGGCGAGTCGCTTGCCCCGTCGGGCCACTGGGAAACCGGGAAGGCCGGCAGGCGATGTCTGAGCCGCGAGTCAGGAGACCTGCCCGCGCACGCTTTTCGTTCCCTGGCGCGGGGTGTCGCCGCGGGCGAACCGGATCGAGTGTGCCGGGGGCTGCCCATGCCCTGCGCCGATCCGCGTCCGTCCGGTTTCCCCCGCGCTGCCGCCGCCGAGGAAGCCCACGATGATCCACTCTCCGCCCGCGCTGCAGCCGCCCCAGGCCGCGCTGAGCGCCGTCGACGCCCTGCTCGCCGCCACCGAAGCGGCAACGCTCGCGCTCGACCTGCCACTGCTGCGCGAACTGGCGATCAGCCACGGCGCGGCACAGGCCGGTGCGGAGGTACACAGTGCGCTGCTGCTCGCCGCGCGCACGCTGATCGAGCGCGATCCGGCTTACGACGCGCTCGCCGTGCGCCTGCAGCTGCTCGCGCTGGGTCATGAGGTGCTCGGCGCCGAGGCGCTGACGCTGAGCGCGCTGGCCGCGCACTATCCGGCGGCGCTGCCGGCCTTCGTCACTGAAGGCATCGCCGCCGAACAGCTCGATCCGCGGCTGGGCGAATTCGACCTGGCACGGCTGGCGGCGGCGCTGCGCCCCGAGCGCGACCGGCAGTTCGGCTACCTCGGTCTGCAGACGCTCTACGACCGCTACTTCCTGCACATCGATGGCCGCCGCATCGAGCTGCCGCAGGTGTTTTTCATGCGCGTGGCGATGGGGCTGGCGCTCAACGAGGCCGAGCGCGAGGCGCGGGCGATCGAGTTCTACGAGCTGCTGTCGAGCTTCGCGTTCATGTGCTCGACGCCGACGCTGTTCAACGCCGGCACCTGCCACCCGCAGCTGTCCTCCTGCTACCTGACCACGGTCGACGATGATCTCGAAGCGATCTTCCAGGCGGTCAAGGAAAACGCGCTGCTGCAGAAATACGCCGGCGGCCTCGGCAACGACTGGACGCCGGTGCGCGCCCTCGGCAGCCGCATCCGCGGCACCAACGGCATCAGCCAGGGTGTGATCCCCTTCCTCAAAGTGGTCAACGACACCGCGGTCGCGGTGAATCAGTGCTTCGCACCGGACACCGTGGTGTTCACCGCCGACGGCCCCCGGCCGATCCGCGAGGTCATCGCCGGTGATCTGGTGCTCGGCTGCAGCGGCCGCTATCGCGAGGTCACGCAGAAGTTCACCTACAACCAGCGCGAGCCGATGCTGCGGCTCGACGTCACGCATGCGCTGGCGCCGCTCCATGTCACGACCGGGCACCCGTTCTATGCCATCCGCGGCGTGCCGCCGCAGCAGACCGGCGCGCACACGCGGCACGGGCTGGAGCAAGGCACGCTCAGACCGCAGTGGGTCGAGGCCGGCGCGCTGCAGCGCGGCGACTACGTGGCGCAGGTGATTCCGCGTGAAATCGTGCCGGTGGCGGCGTTTGACGCCGACGATGCGCGGCTGTACGGCATCCTGCTCGGCGCCGGCCAGCTGTCGGACGATGTGCACTGGCACGTCAGCGGCGACCCGCAGCGCGACACGCATCTGGCCTTCGTGCGCACATACCTGCAGGCGCGCGGCATCCCCTGCCGGGAAATCCATCACGGCGAAGACGAATTGCAGATCCACTGGGCGATCGAGCGCTGCCTCCTGCGCGAAGCCAGCGGCGGCAGCCTCAGCGCCGGCAGTGCCGCGCTGTCGGTGACGCAGGCCGATGTTGTTGACGCCCGCGGCCGCCGGCGCATCGCCCGCCGCTTCGCCCATCTGCCGCTGCCCCAGACCCTGGCGCTGCTCCACGGCCTGCTGGAAGCCGGCGGCAGCATCCGCGGCAAGGTCATCCACTTCAGCAGCGCCTCGCAGCCGCTGGCCGAAGGGCTGCGCTACCAGCTGCTGCGTCTGGGCGTGCCCTGCGCCGGCCGCTACCGCGAGCCGCCGCCAGCACCCGGCACCCAGGCGGCGAGCGCCGAAGCCGACGGCCCGTTACCGAGCTGGGCGCTGCGCATCCCCGCGGTGCCCGAGCTTGCCGAGCGCCTCGGCTGCACGCCGCTGCGCCGGCGCCACTGGCTCAACCACGGCGGCCGCCTGTATTCGCGCGTGCGCCAGGTCAGCGCTCAGGCGCCCTGCCCCTTTGTCATCGATCTCAAGGTCGAGGGCGACGCCTCGTACATGACCAGCGCCGGGCTGGCGCATAACGGCGGCAAGCGCAAGGGCGCGGTCTGCGCCTACCTCGAAACCTGGCATCTCGACATCGAGGACTTCCTCGAACTGCGCAAGAACACCGGCGACGAGCGCCGGCGCACGCATGACATGAATACCGCGAACTGGATTCCGGACCTGTTCATGCAGCGCGTGGCCGCTGATGCCGAGTGGACGCTGTTCTCACCGAGCGACGTGCCGGACCTGCACCAGCGCTACGGCCGCGACTTCGCCCGCGCCTACGAGGCTTACGAAGCGGCGGCGGCGCGGGGCGAGATCCGCCTGTTCCGCCGCCTGCCGGCGCGCCAGCTGTGGCGCAAGATGCTGACGATGCTGTTCGAGACCGGCCACCCGTGGCTGACTTTCAAGGACGCCTGCAATCTGCGCTCGCCGCAGCAGCACGTCGGCGTGGTGCACAGCTCCAACCTGTGCACCGAGATCACGCTGAACACCGCCGCCGACGAAACCGCAGTGTGCAACCTCGGCTCGGTGAATCTGCGCGCGCACCTGCGCGACGGTGCGCTCGATGCCGAGCGCCTGGCGCGCACCGTGAACACGGCGATGCGCATGCTCGACAACGTCATCGACCTCAACTACTACGCCACGCCGAAGGCGCGCAACGCCAACCTGCGTCACCGCCCGGTCGGGCTCGGCATCATGGGCTTTGCCGACTGCCTGCACGCCCTCGGCCTGCCCTACGCCAGTGATGCGGCGGTCGAGTTCGCCGACCGTTCGATGGAGCTGGTCTGCTTCCACGCCTACCGCGCGTCGAGCGAACTGGCCGTCGAACGCGGCTGCTATTCGAGCTTCGCCGGCAGCCTGTGGGCGCAGGGCGTGCTGCCGCCGGACACGCTGGCGCGGCTGCGCGACGAGCGCGGTGGCGACGTCGAACTCGACATGAGCGCCACGCTCGACTGGGCGGCGCTGCGCGCGCAGATCAGCGAGCACGGCATGCGCAATTCCAACTGCGTGGCGATCGCGCCGACTGCGACCATCGCCAACATCGTCGGCGTCAGCGCCTCGATCGAGCCGGAATACCGCAACCTCTACGTCAAATCGAACCTCTCCGGCGAATTCACCGTGGTCAACGCCGATCTGCTGCGCGAGCTGCGCGCGCGCGGGCTGTGGGATGAGGCGATGCTGCACGAGCTCAAGCGCGCCGACGGGGCGCTCGGCCGCATCGCCCGTGTGCCGGCGCCGCTGAAGGCGCTGTACGCGACGGCTTTCGAGATCGACCCGGAATGGCTGGTCGAGGCCGCCGCGCGGCGGCAGAAATGGATCGATCAGGCGCAGTCGCTGAACCTCTACGTCGCCGGCCGCTCCGGGCGCCAGCTCGATGCGCTCTACCAGCTGGCCTGGCGCCGCGGCCTGAAGACCACCTACTACCTGCGCACGCTCGGCGCCACCCACACCGACGCAGCGACGCTCGAAGCGCCGCTGTGCTCCATCGACCAGCCTGACTGCGAGGCCTGCCAATGAACGCCGTCGTCCGTCCCCTCGTCCTCGAACCGGTTGCCGCCGCCGACAAGCGCATCGTCAACGGCCGCGCCGACATCAACCAGCTGGCGCCGTTCAAGTACCCGTGGGCCTGGCAGTTCTTCCTCAACGCCAACCGCAACCACTGGACGCCGCTGGAAATCGGCATGGCGCAGGACGTCGCCGACTATCAGCAGCGGCTGACGCCGGCCGAGCGGCATGTCTTCGAGACCGTGCTCGCCTACCTGACCACCGCCGACATCCTGGCGATGCGCAACATCGGCCTGGCAGTGATGGAAAAGATGAGCGCGCCGGAACTGCAGATCTATCAGGCGCGCCAGGTCTACGAGGAATCGCTGCACACCTGGACTTACCAGCACTGCATCGAGACGCTCGGTCTCGACCAGGGCGAGATCTACAACCGCTACCGCGTGGTGCCGCAGCTGCACGCCAAGATCGCCCTCGCCAACCGCCGCCTCGACGCCGCCCTGCGCAGCGACCTCGACCTCGGCACCCGCGAGGGCCTGCACGAGTTCGCGCTCTCTTATTTATTCTTCGCCGCGGTGTTCGAGGGCTGCTGGTTCTACAACGGCTTCTCGCCGATCTTCGCGCTGCAGCGACGCGGCCTGATGCGCGGCACCGCCGAGCAGTTCCAGTACATCCTGCGCGACGAAGTCATGCACTGCGCCTTCGGCATCCGCGTCGTGCGCGAGCTGCTGCACGAGGAGCAGCTGTCGCTCGACCCCCGCGCCATCGCTCACCTGTGGGAGGAAGCCGACGCCGCCGAAGCCAGCTACGCCGCCTACCTGCTGCCCGAGCCGATCGCCGGCTACAGCGCCGAACTGCACCACGGCCAGTTCCGCTTCGTCGCCAACCGCCGCGCCCGCCAGCTCGGCCTGAGCGAACCCTTCCCCGGCGCCGGCAACGTGCTGCCGTGGCTCGACGAACAGGTCAATCTGCGCAAGGAAAAGAACTTCTTCGAAACCCGCGTCACCGAGTATCAGAGCGGGGGGGCGCTGGAGTGGGATTGAGGGTGCGCGCATAAAGCCTGTTCTCGCGAACGCACCGTATTTAAAAAGAGGTACAGCGTTGGCGCCAGCAATGAACTCAATGAAGCATCCTCAGCGTCGGCTGCTGGCAGCCGCCTGCTGCGTCGGCCTGGCTCTCGGCGGTGTGATGCTCTGGCTCGGCCTGCTGCATGATCCGCAGTCGGAGTTTCATCTGGCTGATGGCGGCGTGGATTATGGGTATTGCCTCCTGGTTTTCGCCTCCTGGGCGTTGAGCGGAGCCTTGTTCACGATGGTCGTGCTCGGGCTGTATCTATTGCTACGGCGCTGGATCGCTGGTCGATAACGACAGACTCAGCAACACACTCCCCGGCCGCAGTCACACACGCATGCCGCAGCGACGGTATTTCCCCCCCAAACGCACCGCGGCCCCTGTCACCGACTGAGTGACAGGGGCCGCGGTCTTGATGATTCAGCGTAGCGGGCGGGAAACGATCAGCTGCTCTGCCCCTGCGCTTTGCCGGATGACTCCGTCTGGCCCGCCGGCGCGGCCTGCGCCGTGGCGTCTGCCGGTGGCTGACCGGACTGCCAGCCGCCGCCGAGGGCGAGGTAGAGGTTGACGGCGGCCTGCAGGCGATCGCGCTGCGAGCTGACTTCGTCGAGCTGGGCCTGGAACAGCGAGCGTTCGGCGTCGAGCACGTCGAGGTAGCTCGAATACCCGGCCTCGTAGCGCTTGCCGGACAGATCCACCGTCTGCTGCAGCGCGCCGACGCGCTGCTGGCGGGCGTTGAGCTGCTCGCCGGTCTTGCGCATCGCCACCAGCGCATCGAGCGTTTCGCGGAAGGCTTTCTGCACGGTGCTGCGATACGCCGCGGTCGCCTGCTGCGTGCGCGCATCGGCGGCTTCGACGCTGGCGGCGATGCGGCCGCCGTCGAACAGCGGCTGGGCCAGCGAGCCGGCCAGCGACCAGGTCGCCGCCGAGCCGGTGAGCAGCAGATCCGACAGCGCCTGGCTCTCGCTGCCGTAGGAGCCGGTCAGCGTGATCGCCGGGAACCACTGCGCCTTGGCCTGACCGATGCGGGCATTGGCGGCGACCAGCTTCTGCTCGGCTTCGCGGACATCGGGCCGGCGTTCCAGCAAATCCGATGGCAGGCCGGACGGCAGCGTCGGCGGCAGGCCGATGGCCCCGACCGAAGTGCCGCGCGCCACCGAGCTTTCCACCAGCTCGCGCGGCGTGCGTCCGAGCAGCGTGGCCAGTGCGTTGGCGGTGCTGGCGACCTGCTGTTCCAGCTGCGGCACGCGCTGCGCGGCGTCGGCGGCTTCGGCCTCGGCCTGGCGCGCCTCCAGCTCGGAGATGGTGCCGGCCTGATAGCGCTTGAGCTGCAGCGCGGCGGTGCGCCGCCGTGACTCCAGCGTCTGCCGGGCGATGTCGAGCTGGCGATCGAGCGCGCGCAGGTCGAAGTAGCCGTTGGCGACGCTGGCGGCGAGCGACAGGCGCACGCCGTCGCGCGCTGCTTCGCTGGCCGACAGCTCCGCCGCCGCCGCTTCGCGACCGCGGGCCAGCCGGCCCCACAGATCGAGCTCCCAGGAGGCGTTGGCCTGCACCTGCCGGTCGCTCAGCGTGCGGTTATCCGGCGAGATCTGGCTCAGCCCCTCGGTGCTGTAGCCGCCCCGCGCATTGCTGGCGTTGAGGTTGAGCTGTGGCAGCTGATCGGCGCGTGCCGAGCCGACCAGCGCCCGGTATTCGGCGACCCGCGCCGCGGCCTGCACCAGATCGAGGTTGTGGGCGAAGGCCTCCTCGATCAGGTTGTTGAGCACGGCGTCGTTGAAGCCCTGCCACCACTGCGCGCTGACCGGCTGCGCGCCGCTGTTGAGCACCGGCAGGTCGGACTGCGGACGCTGGTAGTCCGGGCCGACGGCACAGCCGGCGAGCGCCACGGCCAGCGCCAGCGCAATGAGACTGCGTTCAGACATTGCTCACCTCCGTACCGGGAGCCGCATGTGGCTTACCGGCTGCCATGTGGCGCACCAGCAGGCGGAAGAACAGGGGAATGAAGAAGGTCGCGACGAAGGTCGCCACCAGCATGCCGCCGATGACGCCGGTGCCGATCGAGTGCCGGCTGGCTGCGCCGGCGCCGGTGGAGATCGCCAGTGGCACCACGCCGAGCACGAAGGCGAGCGAGGTCATGATGATCGGGCGCAGACGCAGCTTCGCACCGGCCACCGCCGCCTCGACGATCGGCATGCCGGCCTGCACTTCGAGGATCGCGAACTCGACGATGAGGATGGCGTTCTTCGCCGCCAGGCCGATCAGCGTGACCAGACCGATCTGGAAGTAGACGTCGTTGGCCAGCCCGCGCACCCACACCGCCAGCAGCGCGCCGAACAGCGCGAACGGCACCGCGAGCACGACGGCGATCGGCAGCGTCCAGCGCTCGTAGAGCGCGGCGAGGATCAGGAACACCATGACCAAGCCGAAGCCGAACACCATCACCGAGGTGCCGCCGGTGCTCTTTTCCTGGTAGGCCGAGCCGGTCCAGGCCAGCGAGAAGTCGTCACCGAGCTCCTTGGCCGCGACCTCCTCCATCGCCGTCAGCGCCTGGCCGGAGCTGTAGCCCGGTGCCGGGCCGCCGACGATCTTCGCCGCCGGGAACACGTTGTAGCGATCGACGATCTCCGGGCCGGTGCTGCGCTCGACCTCGACCAGCGCCGTCAGCGGAATCATCTGGCCGTCGGTGGAACGCACGTAGACGTTCTTCAGATCATCGGGCTTGCTGCGGAACTCCGCCTCCGACTGCAGCTGCACCTTGAACGGCCGGCCCAGCTTGTTGAAGTCGTTGACGTAGAGCGCACCGAAGGTCGCCTGCATCGCATCGAACACCGAATTGACCGGCACGCCGTAGGCGCGGGCCTTCTCGCGGTCGAGGCGGATGTTGATCTGCGGCACGTTGGCGCTGAACACGCTGTTGAGGCCGGTCAGCTCGGGCCGCGCGCGCGCGGCGGTGAGGAACTTGTCGACCTCGGCGGCCAGCGCCTTGGAGCCACCACTGCCGCGGTTCTGCAGGTAGGCCTCGAAACCGCCGGTGGTCGACATGCCGCTGATCGGCGGCGGGTTGAAGGCCAGCACGATGGCGTCACGGATCTGCGCGCCCTGCATGAAGAACTGCTTGACCAGCGACTGCGCGTCCTGCCCCGGCCCCTTGCGCTCGTCCCAGTGCTTGAGCGGGACGAAGGCCGCGCCGTAGAACGGCACCTGCGAGAACGACAGCAGGTCGAGGCCGGACAGCGCGATGACGTTGTCGACCGCCGGGTTGGCCAGCGCGAACTCGGTGATGCGGTCGTTGACGGCGATGGTGCGCTCCAGCGAAGCCGCCGGCGGCAGGATCGCCATCGTCATGATGTAGCCCTGGTCCTCGTCCGGCACCAGCGAGGCCGGTACGCGCTGGAACAGGCCCCAGATCAGCACCAGCATGCCGCCGAACAGCAGCAGGCCGAGCGCGGCGCGCTTGATGAAGAAGCGCACGCCGGTGGTGTAGTGCTCGGTCAGCCAGTCGAAGCCGCGGTTGAAAGCGCGGAAGAAGGCATTCGGCTCGTGGTGCACCGGCTTGAGGATCGTCGCGCACAGCGCCGGCGTCAGCGTCAGCGCGACGAAGCCCGAGAGCACCACCGACACGGCGATGGTGATGGCGAATTGCTTGTACATCTGCCCGGCGAGGCCGCCGGCGAAGCCGACCGGTACGAACACCGCGCACAGCACCAGCACGATGGCGACCACCGGACCGCTGACCTCGCTCATCGCCTTGATCGTTGCTTCGCGTGGCGGCAGTTTTTCGGTGCGCATGATGCGCTCGACGTTTTCCAGCACGACGATGGCGTCGTCGACGACGATACCGATCGCCAGCACCATGCCGAACAGCGTCAGCGTGTTGATCGAGAAGCCGAGCAGGTACATGCCGGCGAAGGTACCGATCAGCGACACCGGCACGGCGAGGAAGGGAATGATCGTCGCCCGCGCGTTCTGCAGGAACACATACACGACGAGGAACACCAGCAGCATGGCCTCGGCCAGCGTCTTCACCACTTCCTGGATCGAGATGCGCACGAACTTGGTGGTGTCATACGGCGCACGCCATTCCAGCCCTTCCGGGAAGCGCTTGGCGAGCTCCTTCATGCGCGTGTCGACCGAGCTGACCACCTGCAGTGCGTTGGCGCCGGGCGCGAGGAAGATACCGATCGCCACCGCCGGATGACCGCTGCGCTTGGCAACCATGTCGTAGCTGGCGGCACCGAGTTCGATACGGGCGACGTCGCGCAGGCGCAGCAGCGTACCGTCGGCATTGGCGCGCAGGATGATCGCGCCGAACTCCTCGGGGTCGGCCAGACGGCCCTTGGTGGTCACCGTGTAGGTGAATTCCTGCGGGTCTTTCATCGGCGCCTGACCGAACTTGCCGGCGGCGAACTGCGAGTTCTGCTCGCGGATCGCGGTGGCGATGTCGGTCGGTGTCAGGCCGAGGGTGGCGAGGCGGTCCGGGCGGATCCACACGCGCATCGAGTAATCACGCGCGCTGAAGATCATCGCGTTGCCGACGCCGGGCAGGCGCTTGAGCTCGTCGACGACGTTGACCAGCGCGTAGTTGCTCATGAACACCGTGTCGAAGCGCTTCGACGGCGAGTCGATCATGATCACCTGCAGCAGGTTGGAGCTGCGCTTGGCGACGTTGACGCCCTGCCGGCGCACTTCTTCTGGCAGCTGCTGCAGGGCCGACTGCACGCGGTTGTTGACGTTGATGGTCGCCTGGTCTGGGTCGGTGCCGATGGCGAAGCTCACCGAGATCGTCAGCGAATTGGCGGCGGCGCTGGAGCGCATGTAGAGCATGTTGTCGACGCCGTTGATCGCCTGCTCCAGCGGCGCGGCGACGGTCTGCGCCACCACCTCGGCGCTGGCGCCGGGATAGGTCGCGGTGACCTGCACTTCCGGCGGGATGATGTCCGGGTACTGCGCGATCGGCAGCGCGCGCATCGCCGCCAGACCGGCGAGCACGATGATGATCGACAGCACGCTGGCGAAGATCGGTCGTTCGATGAAGAAGCGTGAGTTCATCGTGCGCTCCTCAGCCCTGCTTGGCCGGCGCCGCCGCCTGCTGTGCCGGTGGCGGCTCGACCACCTGCACGCCGGGGCGCAGCTTCAGCAGATTGTCGAGGGCGATGCGTTCGCCGCCCTTGAGACCGTCCTCGACGATCCATTCATTACCGATCGCCCGGCCGGTGACGATCGGCCGGAACTCGATCTTGTCGCCTTCGCCGATGACCCAGACGAACTGTCCGTTCGGGCCCTGCATCACCGCGCGCTGCGGCACCAGCAGCGCACCGTGGCGCACCGCGCCCTTCAGGCGCACGCGCACGAACTGCCCCGGCAGCAGCGTGGCGTTCGGGTTCGGTACCGTGGCGCGCACGCCGACGGTGCCGGTGTCGGTGTTGATCAGCGTGTCGGTGAAATCGACCATGCCGAGCTGCGGATGCACGCTGCCGTCGGCGAGCACCACCTCGACGCTGAAGCCGTTGGCCGGCTGGCGCACCGTGCCGGCAGCGATCGCCTTGCGCAGTGCCAGCGCCTCGTTGTCGGCATAGGAAAAGCGCACGTAGACCGGATCGACCTGGTTGATCGTGGTCAGCCGGCCGCTGTCGTCGCCGGGGCGCACCAGACTGCCCTCGGAACGCACTTCACGACTGGTCAGACCACTGATCGGCGCGGTGACGCGGGTATAGCCGAGGTCGATTTCCGCCGTGCGCAGCGCCGCGCGCGCGGCCTTGACCGCCGCGCTCGCCTGATCGCGCTCGGACTGCGCGGCATCGCGGTCCTTCTGGCTGACCGCCTTGTCGGCGAACAGCGGCAGCACGCGCTTGAGCTCGCGCTCGGCCTGCACCAGCCGCGCCTCCTGCTCGGCGAGATCGGCCTTGGCCTTGTCGTAGGCGGCCTGGAACGGCGCCGGGTCGATGATGAACAGCGTGTCGCCGGCCTTGACCGGCTTGCCCTCGGTGTAGGTGCGTTTCTGCAGGATGCCTTCGACGCGGGCGCGCACCTCGATCTGGCGCGAGCCGCTGACCTGTGCCACGTATTCGAGCGGCAGCTCGATGTCGCGCGGCTCGATGCTGGTACGCGCCACCGGCGGTGGCGGCATCGCCGCGGCGCTCCCCGGTGCGTTGGCATTGCTGTCGCAGGCAGAAAGGAACACCGCCAGCAACGCGGCGGCCAGCGCGGGCGAGACCGCGGAACGCCGGGGAAGCGGCGCGGGAATCTGCGGCATGACGGATTACCTCGGCGGTAAACGGCAGGATTTACAATTTGGTCTGGCAATTTACATACATTCATGCATGTATGTAAGAGGTGATCCGTTAGAATCGACGCGCTGCGTTGCGTTTTGTTGACTGACCTGCCCAGGGGTAGCAATGGCCAGAAAGACCAAGGCCGAAGCCGAACAGACCCGGACTCTGATCCTCGATACCGCCGAGAAGCTGTTCCATGAACAGGGCGTCTCGCACACCTCGCTGGCCGACATCGCTCAGGCCGCCGGGCTGACGCGCGGGGCGATCTACTGGCACTTCCAGGACAAGCTCGACCTGTTCAACGCGATGCACGAACGCATCGCCATGCCCTTCAGCGAAACGCTGGAAAAACTCGCCACGCTCGAAGATCCGCTCGGCGCCCTGCGCATCCGCTGCATCGAGGATCTCGAAAATCTGGTCGACGACGAGCACCTGTGCCGCGTGCTCAGCGTCATCCTGCACAAATGCGAGTACGTCGCCGAAATGGGCCAGCTCTGCGAGCGCTTCGACTCGCACGTCTGCAAGGTCATGGAGGCGAAGGAAAAAGTCATGTATCACGCGCATCAGCTCGGCCAGCTGCGGCGCGGCCTCGATCCGCACCTGGCCGCCGTCGCACTGCACAACTTCATGCTCGGCACGATCAGCGACTGGCTGTTCGCCCCCGAGCGCCACTGCTCGCTGCGCCGCGACGCGCGCGTGCTGGTCGACATCTTCTTCCGCGGCATCGCCGCCGCCCCGCTGCCGGACTGAAGTGCGCACGCCGGCGCTCAGCGCCCGATGTCGATCTCGCGCTTTTTCGTGTACAGCAGGCGCAGCAGCTCATATTCGAACGGCGAACCGCTCTGGTAGTAGCGAAAGGCGATCGTGCTGCGCAGGTCGACGGCCTCGAAGCTCGCCATGACCACCGCCTGCCCCCAGTTGCCGAACAGCAGGTCCGGCTGCCAGGCGCTGCGCGCCGCGAAGTCCACACCGCGGCCGACACCGTCACGCAGGGATGACGGGCCGAGCAGCGGCAACACCAGATACGGCCCGCTGCCGACGCCCCAGTAGCCGAGCGTCTGGCCGAAATCCTCCTGCGGCTGCGGCAGGCCGAGACCGTCGGCGACATCGAACGCGCCGAGCAGACCGAAGGTCGAGTTCAGCGTCACCCGCGCCAGCGCATCGAGCGTCTTGCGGCCCTGCAGCTGCAGCGCGGCATTGATCATCGTGTCGATGTCAGCAACGTTGTTAAAGAAATCGTGCACGCGGTTGCGGGCAAATTCCGGCGTCACGGCACGGTAGCCGCGCACCACCGGCAGGAACACCGCCTCGTCGAACCAGGCGTTGAAGCGGTACATGCGCCGGTTGAAGCCCTCCCAGGGATCCTCGATCAGATCGAGCTTGGCCAGCCCGACGCGCTCGGTGCTGGCCTGTGCCGGTGCGGCGATCGGCGGGGCGACCGCGGCGCAGCCGCCGGCCAGACTCAACAGTGCAGCGAGCAGCGCTGCGACCGCGGTGCGTTCAATGCGACGCATGTGCCACCTCCGTGCGCGGAGCGCCGAGCAGCGCGATCACATCGGCGAGGAATTCCGGTCGCGCCAGGTTGCCGCCGTGGCCACCGTGGGCGTGGATGCGGGCGCGGCGGCCGAAGGTCGTGCGCAGCCAGTCCACTTCATCCCGACCGAGGATGATGTCGTCGGCATTGGTGACCACACCGATGTCCGGGCTGCGGCGCAGGAAGCCGCCGACCTGCATCAGGCTGCTCTCGTCGATCAGCCGGTCGAGCGTCAGCGCCGGGCGTTCGCGCTGCACCTGCGGCAACAGGAAGCGGCGCACGTAATCGCGAAAGCTCACGCCGGCGCTGACGCGCAGGTAACCGCTCAGGGAATCGCTGGTCTGCAGCGGGTAGCCGGCCGGCTTGAGGAACCCCGCATCACGCATGACATCGGCGACGAACAGCATGCTCGCCTCCGACAGACGAAACGCCGCGCCGATCAGCGCACCGATCGCATCGCTGGCCTGACGGCCGCGGCCGAGCGTGTGGAAGACGAATTCGGCATCGAAGGTCATGTCCTCACTGCTCGAATACACCGCGGCGAAGCGCTCGAAGATGTCATCGACGAACACGTCGAAGTGCGCGAGCCCGCCGGGGATGTTGTCTTCGAGCAGTGCATCGAGCCGGCTCACCGAATTCCACAGGCTGACCGCCGGGTTGACCAGCACCACGCGGCGCAGCCCGAGCCGGTGCTCCTGCGCATCGCGCGCCGCCAGCAGCCCGGCCTGCGTGCCGCCGAGGCTGAAGCCGACCAGATCGACGGCGCTGATCTGCAGCTGTCCGGCCAGCCGCTCGCGCAGATCCTGCAGCACTGCGTACAGGTCATCGACGTCGCCGAACAGGTAACCGGGCAGCGAGCGCTGCGAGGCGGCGACGATGAAGCTCGCATGCGTCGGCGACGGCACCGTGACTACATGCCAGCCGGCCTGGTACAGCGCCCGGCGCAGCGTGCGCATGCTCGATGAATCGGCATCGGCGCCGGTACCGGCAATGACGAAGGCGAGCGGCGCGGCGCCGGGCTGTGCCGCCACCGTGTAGCGCATCGTGCCGGCGAACCACAGCACGTCCGGCACCGGGCGCCACGGGTAGCGCACGTATTCGTATTCGACGGTCGGCACGTCGTCGGCCGGCAGCAGGCCACCCTCGGCCGCGACGCCGCTGATCGTCGCCAGCAACGGGTCTTCCGGTACCGGTCGGGTGGGCGGCGCGGCGTGGGCAAGCGGCAGCAGCAGGAGCAGACAACAGGCGAGCAGGCGCGGCAATGGCGTCATGGATCGACCTCGGGGATGGGGCGAAAGCGGTAGCGGACACGACAGAGGGCCAGACGCAAAGGACTGACGAAGAACGGATGATGCCCGCATGTCCGTGAACATGGACAGCCTGTGGCGCGTACGGTTTCCGCCGACACGCAACTGTCACTGAACTGTCATGCCCCTGCGCCACGCTGCGCGGCGGCCGCTCCGCCGCACGGCCCGTCGGCGGAGCACGCGCCCCTGACGAGGAATTCCCATGACTTTCGATACCGGCGAGCACATCGTCAGCAGTTATGACGAGAAGATCAGCGAGCTGCGCCGAACGGTGCTGGAAATGGGCACGCTGGCACGTGAGCAGCTCGATGCCGTCAGCATGATCCTCGGTGAATACGAGCGCGCTGCGGCGCTGGCCATGGCGGGTCGCGTGTTTGCCCGTGAGGAGCGCATCGACCAGTGTGACAACGACGCCGAACGGGCGATCGAGCTGCTGCTGGCGCTGCGCGCACCGCTGGCCGGCGATCTGCGCCACGTACTGTCGCTGACCAACGCCGCGCGCGAACTCGAACGCATCGGCGACGAGTGCCGCAAGATCGCCGCCCTCGGCAGCGAGCTCGGTCACCGTGGCACCACGCGCCGTTCGCTGCTCGAAGACAGCGTGCTGCCGCTGCTGCCGCTGGCGACCGCACTGCTCGATGACGCGCTCACCGCGCTGCGCGACCACGACGTCGACTTCGCACAAACGCTGCTGAATCGCGACGACGCACTCGATACGGCGTTTCGCAAAGCGCTCAATCGCCTGTCCACGGTGATGAGCGAGAACCCGGCGATGATCCAGAGCGGCATCGATCTGGTGCAGGTGGCCAAGGCGCTGGAGCGCATCGGTGATCACTGCGAGAACATCGCCGAGCACATCGTGTTCTGCGTGCGCGGCAAAGAAGCGCGCTACGCCGCCTACTACGCCGCCCTGCAGGCGCAGATGACGGGCGCTGCCGCCGCGTCACACAACAGCGGCGACGCCGCCTAATCCGCCGCCAGCGCCGGCAGCAGGCTGAAGAACGCCCGCACCGGACGCATCTCGCGCCGCCGCTCCAGGCAGGCCAGATACTGCGTGTGGTGGATGTCGGCATCCGCAAACCCCAGCGCATGGAAGCGCTCGTCCCGACCGAGCTCCGCCGCGCTGATCACCCCGATCCCGAGTCCGGCAGCGACGGCTTCCTTCATCGCCTCGCGACTGGCGATTTCCAGCATCCGCAGCGGACGCACGCCACGCTCGCGGCAGACCGCCTCGACACTGCGGCGGGTCACCGACTGCGGCTCGCGCATCACCATCGGCACCCCATCGAGCTCGGCGAACGCCAGGCTCGCGCGCCCGGCCAGCGCCCACGGGTGGCTGCGGGCGACGATGGCGACGATCGGATGGCGCTGAAACGCCACCGCATGCAGCGCCGGATCGGCGGCGAGCTCGGCGAGCACCGCCAGATCGCAGCGCTCGGCGAGCAGATGCGCCAGCGTGTCGCGGGCATTGCCCATGGTCAGCGCCAGGCTCACGCCGGGGTAACGCGTGCGAAACGCCGCGAGCAGCGGCATCAGCAGGTGCGGACCGTCGGCAGCGATCTCCAGACGCCCTTCGTGCAGCTCGCGGGTGGCTTCGAGCAGGTCGGCCGCCTCGTCGGCGGCGGCGAACAGGCGACGGCTGATCGTCGCCAGCTGCCGGCCGAGTTCGGTCGGCTCGATGCCGCGGCCGCGCCGCTGGAACAGCGTCACGCCGTAGTAGTTTTCCAGCGCCTTGACGTGCGCCGTCACCGCCGGCTGGCTGACGCTGAGCCGCTCGGCGGCACGGGTGAAGCTGCCGTCACGGGCGACGGCATCGAAGGCGCGCAACTGGATCAGATTCACCGGTTCCCTCCCCTGCGATGAGCAGGTCCAATCCATAATGCAGACTTATTTCAGACATCCAGAATAACGATTGGATGAATGAAATATACGACGCGCAGGCTATCGGCATCGTTGCAGCACGGACTCACCGAGATGACCCAGAGCGCCCTCCCCGCCGACCCCTGGCTGCTCACGCCCGGCCCGCTCAGCACCGCCCGCGCCACCCGCGAGGCGATGTTGCACGACTGGGGTTCATGGGATGCCGAATTCCGCACGTTGACCGCCGGGGTGCGCGGCGCGCTGCTGGCCATCGCTCACGGCGAGGCCAGCCACGTCTGTGTGCCGGTGCAGGGCAGCGGCAGCTTCGCCGTCGAGGCCACGCTCGGCACGCTGATTCCGCGCAGCGCGAAGACGCTGGTGCTGGCCAACGGCGCCTACGGTAAGCGCATCGCCGAGCAGCTGAGCGTGATGGGGCGGGCCTGCGAGGTGCTCGACACCGGCGATTACCTGCCGCCCGAGCCGGCCGAGGTCGAACGCCGGCTGCGCGCCGACCCCGAGCTCGGCTGGGTCTGCGTCGTGCACTGCGAGACCTCCAGCGGCATCCTCAATCCGCTGGCGGCGATCGCCGAAGTGGTCGCACGCTGCGGCCGCGAGCTGATCGTCGACGCGATGAGCAGCTTCGCCGCACTGCCGCTCGACCTGCGCGAGCTGCCGGCGGCGGCGCTGATCGCCTCGGCCAACAAGTGCATCGAAGGCGTGCCCGGCTTCGGCTTCGCGCTGATCCGCCGCGAGCGGCTCGCCGCCAGCGCCGGCCAGGCGCACTCGCTGTGCCTCGACCTGCATGCCCAGTGGCGCTACTTCGAGCGCAGCGGACAGTGGCGCTACACACCACCGACCCACGTCGTCGCCGCCGCCGCCCGGGCGCTCGAACTCTATGCGCAGGAAGGCGGCCAGACCGGGCGCCTGGCCCGCTATACGCGCAACGCCGAACGCCTGGTCGCCGGCATGCAGGCGCTGGGTTTTCGGCCGCTGCTGGCGCCGCGCTGGCGCTCGCCGATCATCGTCAGCTTCCTGGTGCCGGGCTCGGCGCGCTTTGACTTCGAGCGCTTCTACCTGGCGATCAAGGCGCGTGGCTACGTCATCTACCCGGGCAAGCTGACCTCGGTCGACAGCTTCCGCATCGGCGTCATCGGCCAGCTGTTCGATGCGCAGATCGACGGCGTGCTCGCCGCCGTGCGCAGCGCGCTCGATGAACTCGACATTGCCGACGGCGCGCCGGACCCGGCCGTCGTCGCCGCCCAGCCCGCCTTCTGAGCCGGCGCCCGCCGCCAGACACCTGAGCCAAGACCATGACCTACCGTTACCAGCGCCGCTACAGCGGCCCCGTGCGTGCCGTGATCCTCGACTGGGCCGGCACCACCGTCGACTTCGGCTCGCTCGCGCCGGTCACCGCCTTTTGCGAGCTGTTCGCCCGCCACGGCGTGGCGATCAGCAGCGCCGAAGCCCGCGGGCCGATGGGCAGCGAAAAGCGTGAACACATCCGCCAGCTGCTCACCGCGCCGCGCATCGCCAGCGCCTGGCACGCGCGCAACGGCGCCATCGACGCAGCCGGCATCGACGCGCTCTACGCCGAGTTCATCCCGCTGCAGCTCGCCGTGCTCGAAGCCAGCGGCGTGCCGGTGCCCGGTGCGCTGGAAGCCATCGGCGCACTGCGCGAGCGCGGCATCGCCATCGGCGCCAACACCGGCTACAGCCGCGAGATGCTCGACATCGTCGCCCGCGTCGCCGCCCACCACGGCTACCGGCCGGACAGCAACGTCTGCGCCACCGAAGTGCCGCGCGGGCGGCCCTGGCCACACATGAGCCTGAAGAACGCCATCGAGCTCGGCGTCGACTGCGTGCAGGCCTGCGTCAAGGTCGACGACACCGTGCCGGGCATCGAGGAAGGACTCAACGCCGGCATGTGGACGGTCGCTGTCGCCGTCAGCGGCAACGAACTCGGCCTCGACCTGCCGAGCTGGGACGCGCTCGCCGAGGCCGAGCAGCAGCGCCTCGCCGCCGCCGCCCGCAACCGGCTGGCGCGCTGCGGTGCGCATTACGTCATCGATTCGATCGCCGAGCTGCCGGCGGTGGTCGCCGATATCGACGCCCGCCTCGGCCGCGGCGAGCAGCCGTGACAGCCAGGCCCGGCCCGCCGGCGCCGCGCCCCGGCGAGGGTGACACCAATACCGGCTCGCGCCGCGCGCAGTGGCAGGCGGCGCAGCTCGGTCCGCACTCGCGCGCACTGGTCAAGCGCGATGCCGCGGTGTTCCTGCGCCAGTCGGTGTCGACGCCCTGCCTGAGCGCGGTGGTGCGCGCCGAAGGCAGCTGGATCGAGGACGCCGACGGCCGGCGCTATCTGGATTTCCACGGCAACAACGTCCACCACATCGGCTACGCCCATCCGCGCCTGCTGGCGGCGATCCGCGAGCAGCTTGATGCGCTGAGCTTCGCGCCGCGCCGCTTCACCTGCGAGCCGGCGGTGGCGCTGGCCGAGAAGCTCGTCGAGCTGGCGCCGGCCGGCCTCGAACGCGTGCTGTTCGCCACCGGCGGCTCCGATGCCATCGAAATCGCGCTCAAGCTGGCCCGCGCCGCGACCGGACGCTTCAAGACAATCTCTTTCTGGGATGCCTTTCACGGCGCCGGCTTCGGTGCCGCCAGCGTCGGCGGCGAGGCGCTGTTCCGCTCCGGGCCGATCGGTCCGCTACTCAGCGGCTGCGAGCATGTGCCGCCGTTCGCCTGCTACCGCTGCCCGTACGGCCACCGCGGCCGCGACGGCGCGCCGCCCTACCCCGACTGCGGCCTGAGCTGCGCGCAGATGGTGCGCTACGTGCTCGAACGCGAGGGCGACGTCGCCGCGGTGATTGCCGAACCGGCGCGGGTGGTGCCCTATCTGCCACCACCGGGCTTCTGGCAGAGCGTGCGCGAGGCCTGCGATGCGCACGGCACGCTGCTGATCTTCGATGAAATTCCGAGCGGCCTCGGCAAGAGCGGACGGCTGTTCGCCTGCGAACACGAGGGCGTCACCCCGGACATCCTGGTGCTCGGCAAGGCGCTCGGCGGCGGCGTGCTGCCGATCGCCGCCACGCTGTGCCGCGCCGAGCTCGACGTCGGCGCCGACTGGGCCTTCGGCCATTACACGCACGAGAAAAACCCGGTCACCGCGCGCGCGGCACTGGAAACCCTGGCGATCATCGTCGACGAGGGTCTGGTCGAGCATGCGCGCGCACTCGGTGACTACGCCCTCGGCCGCCTGCGTGCCCTGCAGCAGCGCCACGCGCTGATCGGCGACGTGCGCGGCCGCGGCCTGCTGCTCGGCGTCGAGCTGGTGCGCGACCGCGTCAGCCGCGAGCCGGCGAACGCCGAGGCCGAAGCGGTGCTCTACGCTTGCCTGAGCCGTGGACTGTCGTTCAAAACCACGCTCGGCAACGTGCTGACGCTGACGCCCCCGCTGACGCTCAGTCGCATGGAAATGGACCTGGCGCTCGACATCCTCGATGACGCCCTTACCGAGACCGGCACATGAAGCCACTCCCCCCGAACGCAGACCTGATCGTCATTGGCGGCGGTGTCATCGGCCAGTCCGTGGCCTGGCACTACGCGCGCGCCGGCTACGGCCGCGTGCTGTTGCTCGAACGCGGCATGCCGGCGGCGCAAGCCTCCAGCCAGGCCGCGGCGCTGCTGACACGCTTGCGCGAATCGGCCGAACTGATGGCCTTCACCCGCCGCACCGACGCGGCGATCGACGAACTCGAAGCCGAACTCGGCGAACCGCTGGACCGCCGGCGCAGCGGCCAGCTGCACGTCGCCGCCAGCGAGACCGCCGCCGACCGCCTGCAACAGCTGGCCAGCCTCGCCGCACGCACCGGCGAGCCCTGGGAATGGCTCGGCGCCAGCGCCGCTCAGCGCCTGGCACCGTGGCTGGCGGCCGACGCCATCCGTCAGGCACTGCTGCTGCCGGCGGAAAGCTGGATCGATCCCTACCGCCTGGCGATGGCCTACGGCCGCGCCGCCCGCGGCCACGGTGCGCGCCTGCAGCCCGGTGTCGAGGTCACCGCGCTGCAGGTCGAGCGCGAGCGCGTGGTCGGGGTCGAGACCACGCGCGGCGCGGTCGCCGCCGGCTGCGTGGTCGACGCCAGCGGCGTCTGGGCCGGCCTGCTCGCCGGCCCCTACGGCGGCAGCCTGCCCTTCGCCGCCGTGCGCAGCCAGTACTGGATCACCGCCAGCGCGACGCCGAAATTCCCGCTGACGATGCCGGTGGTGCTGCTGCCGGACCTCGGCCTCTACGCCCGCCCCGAACTCGGCGCCCTGCTGTTCGGCGTGCGCGAATCGCGCTCGGCCGTGTTCGACGCCCGCACCCTGCCGCATGACATCGAGGGCTTCGACACCGGCGATGGCTGGCCGGCGCTGGCCGGCATCGCGCCGGCGCTGGCGCGACTGAGCCCGACACTGATCGAGGTCGGCATCCGCCACCACGTCAGCGGACTGTCCACCTACACGCCGGACGGACGTTACGTGCTCGGCGCACTGCCCGGACTCGACGGCCTGCTGGTCGCCAGCGGCTGCTGCGGCAGCGGCGTCGCCGCCTCCGGCGGCATCGGTCAGGCACTCGCCGAGCTGGCCGCCGGACGCACGCCGTTCGTCGACCTCGCGGCGTTTGCGCCGGCTCGCTTCGGCTCGATCGATCGCTTCAGCCCCGACTGGCTTTCACGCTGCGGCGCGGCACGCGCCGGCAAACGCGGCGGCTGAGCCGCCACAAGCCCCGGCCAAGACCACGTCCGGCAGCCGCCGGCGTGGTCCTTGCGGCTGCTCTGAAAAAACTTCAAGCTCATGAATTAAATGAATTTTCTGTCACAACTTTAACGCACCTGCAACATTCGGCGAGGACACTGCGCGGCGTCTGCCAACCCGACGAGGCTCCGCATGTTCCCCTCTCGTATCAAGCTGATCACCGCCCTGCTGCTGGCCGGCTTCGCCGCCGGCGCCCACGCCAAGACCGAGCTGCTGGTCTACACCGCCGTCGAGGCCGACGAGCTGGCGAAATTCAAGGCGGCCTTCGAAGCCGACAATCCCGACATCGAGATCAAATGGGTACGTGACTCGACCGGCATCATCACTGCCAAGCTGCTGGCCGAAAAAGCCGCGCCGCAGGCCGACGTGGTCTGGGGGCTGGCGGCGACCAGCCTGCTGGCGCTGGCCAAGGAAGGTTATTTCCAGCCCTACGCGCCGAAGGGCCTCGATGCGCTGACGCCGGCCTACCGTGACAGCGAAAACCCGCCGCGCTGGATCGGCCAGCGCGCCTGGATCGCCTCGCTGTGCTTCAACACCGCCGAGGCGGCGAAGCTCAACCTGCCCAAGCCGAGCAGCTGGGCCGACCTGACCAAGCCGGTCTACAAGGGCCATGTCGTCATGCCGAACCCGGCGTCTTCGGGCACCGGCTTCCTCGATGTTTCCAGCTGGCTGCAGATGTGGGGCGAAGCCAAGGGCTGGGCCTACATGGATGCGCTGCACGAGAACATCGCCCAGTACACGCACTCCGGCTCCAAGCCCTGCAAGATGGCCGCGGCCGGTGAAACCGTCATCGGCGTCTCCTTCGCCTATCGCGGCGCCAAGGAAAAGACCAAGGGCGCGCCGATCGAGGTGATCGCACCGAGCGAAGGCGTCGGCTGGGATCTCGAATCGTTCGGCATCGTCAAGGGCACCTCGAAGCTCGAAGCGGCCAAGGCGCTGGCTGACTGGTCGGTCAGCCGCAAGGCCAACGAGATGTACAACGAGGAATATGCCGTCGTCGCCATGCCCGGCATCGCCAAGCCGGTGCCGAACTTCCCGGCCGGCATCATCGACAAGATGATCAAGAACGACTTCGCCTGGGCCGCCGAGCATCGCGAGGCGATCCTCGGCGAGTGGTCGAAGCGCTACGACGGCAAGTCCGAAGCCAAGTAACTCCCCCTGCGCGCACGCCCGCTACGGCCGCTGCCGGGCGGGCGTCATGCATTCAGGGCCACTCCTCACGCCGGAAATCGCCGATGCCGATGAGCGCCACCGAACTGCCCCCTCATGCCCCGTCCGACACGCATGACGCGCCTCGCGGCCCGCACCCGCTGCGAGCGCCGGTCGCGGCAGCAACGCCGTATCTGCGGCTGCACAACCTCAGCAAGCGCTTCGGCAGCAGCGTGGCGGTCGATGATGTTTCACTCGACATCGAGCGCGGCGAATTCGTCTGCATCCTCGGCCCGTCCGGCTGCGGCAAGACCACGCTGCTGCGGGCGATCTGCGGCCTCGATCCGCAGAGCTTCGGCCGCATCGAGCAGGACGGCCGCGACATCTCGCAGCTGCCGCCGGCGGCGCGCGATTTCGGCATCGTGTTCCAGTCCTATGCGCTGTTTCCGAACCTGACGGTGGCGCAGAACGTCGCCTTCGGCCTGGAAAACCGCCGCCAGCCGCGCGCCGCGGTGCGCAGCCGCGTCGCCGAGCTGCTGGAGCTGGTCGGCCTGCAGGCGCTGGCCGGCCGCTTCCCCAGCGAGCTGTCGGGCGGCCAGCAGCAGCGCGTGGCGCTGGCGCGTGCGCTGGCGCTGGCACCGGGCCTGCTGCTGCTCGACGAGCCGCTGTCGGCGCTCGACGCGCGGGTGCGCGTGCACCTGCGCCACGAGATCCGCGCGCTGCAGCGGCGCCTCGGCCTGACCACCCTCATGATCACCCACGATCAGGAAGAGGCGATCACCATGGCTGATCGCATCGTGGTGATGAACCGCGGCCGCATCGAGCAGATCGGCACGCCGGAAGCGATCTACTGCGAGCCGGCGACGCCGTTCGTCGCCGGTTTCGTCGGCACGATGAATTTCATCGACGCCGAGGTCGACGCCATCGGCCGCGCGCGCATCGGCGAGGTCGCGCTCGACTGCACCGTCGAGGCCTTTCCCGGCACGCCGGTCCGCCTCGCGGTGCGCCCGGAAGATGTCCTGCTCAGCACCGACGAGGACGCCCTGCACGGCATCGCCGTCGAGGTGCGCGCGCTGGAATTCCTCGGTCCGGTGCTGCGGCTGACGCTCGGTGATGCCGCCCTCGGCGCGCGCGTGCTGTACGCCGATCTGCCGGCGGCGCAGGCGCGGCAGTGGGGGCTGTCGCTCGGCGTGCGCCTGATGGCGACCATCGAGCCGACGGCGATCCGCGTCTTCCCGCACGACGGAGCCGGCGCATGAGCGCGGTGCTCGGGCCGGTGGTGACGCGCGACGCCAACGCCTTCTGGCTGCGCGCCGGGCTGTGGCTGCTGTTGGCTTATCTCGGCGTCACGCTGCTGCTGCCGCTGTATGCGCTGCTGTCGCGCAGCGTCGAGGATGCCGCCGGGCATTTCATCGGCCTGGCCAATTTCGCCGAATACCTGTCGCGGCCGGCGCTGCGCGCCTCGCTCGGCAACAGCCTGCTGGTGGCCGGGCTGACCACGCTGATCGTCACCGCGACGGCCTTCGTCTACGCCTACGCGCTGACGCGCTCGTGCATACCGGCGCGCGGCGCCTTCCGGCTGGTCGCGCTGTCGCCGCTGCTGGCGCCATCGCTGCTGCCGGCGATCGCGCTGGTGTACCTGTTCGGCCGCCAGGGCGTGATCCGCGACTGGCTGTTCGGTGAGCCGATCTACGGGCCGATCGGCATCGTCATCGGCTCCTGTTTCTGGACCTTTCCGCATGCGCTGACCATCCTGCTGATCGCGCTGGCCGGCGCCGACGGCCGTCTCTACGAGGCGGCGACCGCGCTCGGCAGCAGCCACTGGCGCACCTTCCGCACGGTGACGCTGCCGGGCGCCAAATACGGCCTGATCAGCGCCGCGCTGGTCACCTTCACGCTGACACTGACCGACTTCGGTGTGCCCAAGGTCATCGGCGGCGACTACCCGGTGCTGGCCACCGATGTCTACAAGCAGGTGGTCGGCCAGCAGAATTTCCGCATGGGCGCGGTCGTCGCCATCGTGCTGCTGCTGCCGGCGCTGGCGGCCTTCATCCTCGAACGGCGCATCGGCCGTCATCACTCGGCGCTGTCGAGCCGTGCCCAGCCCTATCTGCCGACGCCGCGCCCGGCGCGCGACTGGCCGCTGTTCGCCTGCTGCTCGCTGCTGGCGGTGGCGCTGCTCGGCATCCTCGGCATGGCGGTCTACGCCTCGCTGGTGCGGCTGTGGCCGTATGACCTGACGCTGACGCTGGCCAACTACAACTTCGATCTGCGCGACGGCGGCAGCTGGCTGGCGTATCGCAATTCACTGTGGCTGGCGACGCTGACGGCACTGGCCGGCACCACGCTGGTGTTTCTCGGTGCCTGGCTGTGCGAGAAGGTGCCGGCGCTGCCGTGGCTGCGCGGCCTGATCCACATGCTCGCGCTGCTGCCGATGGCGGTGCCGGGGCTGGTGCTCGGCATCGCCTACATCCTGTTCTTCAACCATCCGGGCAATCCGCTGCACGGCCTTTACGGCACGCTGGCGATCCTGGTGATCGCCACGGTCGCGCACTTCTACACCGTCGGCCACCTCGGCGCGGTGACCGCGCTGCGCCAGCTCGACCCGGAATACGAAGCCGTCGGCGCCTCGCTGCGCACGCCGGCCTGGCGGCTGCTCGGCCGCGTCACGCTGCCGCTGTGCCTGCCGGCGCTGCTCGATCTGGCGATGTATTTCTTCGTCAACGCGCTGACGACGGTTTCGGCGGTGGTGTTCCTGTATTCACCGGACACCGTGCTCGCCGCGGTGGCGATCCTCAACATGGACGATGCCGGCGACGTCGCCGGTGCGGCGGCGATGGCGGTGATGATCTTCCTGACCGCCGCCATGGTGCGGACGCTCTATGCCCAACTGAGCGCCCGCCTGCTGCGCCGCCTGCAACCCTGGCGCGCCGGCAGCCGGGCCTGATCTCAGCTGCCCAGCACCAGCAGCTGCGGCTGCAGCTCGCTGCCGTTCCAGAACTTGCCGCGCAGGGCCTTGACCACGGCCTCGGCCTCGGCGGCGGAAACGTCGAGGCGGAAGCTGGCCGCCGGGGCCGAACCGTCGCCCGGCAGCAGCTGCGCGTCGTGGGCGTCGGCCAGGCCGTGCTCGGCGAGAAAGCCGGTCAGTGCTTCGAGTGTGGTGTCGGCAGGAATACCGTTGAGCAGGATGACCATCGAGTCACTCCTCAGGATCGGACATGGAAAGCGGGAAGGTGCACGTCTGTGCACCTGCAGCATACGACTGCCGCCACCGCCCTGCCCACCGCGACGGCCTCCTCAGCCGGCGGCCGGCCCTGTCGCCTCTGCCTGCGGGTGCACCAGCGGCAGCCGGGCATGCAGGTCATGGATCGCCGCGGCGACATTCGGCCGCTGCACCAGATCGAGCGGCACGATGGCATCGAGCGCCTGCAGCGTGCGCGCCCGTTCGGCCGGGTCGGCGAGCATGCGCGGCAGGGCATCGAGCGCGGCATCGTGAGCGTAGGCAAGCACCGTACTCTGCGCATGCACCAGCTGGCGCAGCGTGTCGCTGTCCATGCCCTCGAACAGGCCGGTGGCGCGGGCGCGCTCCAGCGTGCCGGAAAGCGTCTCGGCGTCGAGCTCCCCGGCGGTGCCGGCCAGCTCCACCAGCATGCGCAGCAGCGCGCCGCGCGCGCCGCCGGCATCGAGATGGGCATCGACGAACTCGGCGACGCGGTCTTCGGTGGCGCGCTGCTCCGCAGCCGCCGGGGCGTGCTGATCGAGGCCGACACCGAGCGCCGCCAGCCAACCGTAAAGACCGTAGAAGGCCAGCTCGCAGGCGTTGTCGCGCAGGTCGCGCCCCCACAGGTTCATCCACGCTTCAAGACCGTGGGCGAAGGCGCGCTCGGCGAGCACGAAGGGGTTGTCGACGGCCGCCGCTTGGCGCTGCGCGCGCGCCGCTTCGGCGAAGGGCTTGATGGCGAGCAGCCAGGGATTGAAGTCCGACAGGCCGTAATGCGCGACACGCAGCGGCAGCGCCTGGCGGCTCAGCTCGGCGCTGAACTCCGAACTGCCGGCCTTGATCAGCGGCGCGGCGAACAGCTCGTAGGCGTGGCGGTTGAACTCGGAGACCGCGCGCACCACCTCGAAGTAGCGCTCCTCGGCGCGGGTGTCGTGATCGAGCGTGAGCAGATCGCCGAGCGAGCGTTCGGCGAAGCTGACGCGGTAGCGCGGATCGCCGCTGGCGTTGCGGCCGTCCTCGCTCAGCAGCATCTCGTAAAGCCCCGGCGGCAGGCGTTCGATCTCGTCGAGCGTGCCGACGATGCGGTCGTATTCCTTACGCGCGATGCCGCCGGAGACGAAAATGCCGAGGTGACCGATGTGCAGGTGGCGCAGGTAGACGATGGTCTGCCCGGCGGCGCGGATGGCGCGGTCGTCGGGGTAGAGATCGGCGATCCAGAACAGCGCCTGCTCCGGCGGCGTGATGTTGTCGCCCTCGGAGCAGAACACCACGATCGGCGAGCGGATGTTGCGCAGGTCGAGCAGGTGACCGTCGGGGCCGCGGATCTGGCGGCTGGCGAGGTGATTGCCGACGAACAGCTCATCGACGATGGCCTCGATCTCGTCGCCGTTGAGCAGCGAATAGCCGCCCCACCATTTCTCGAAGTGCAGGAAGCGCGCCTCCTCCTGCTCGGCGTTCTCGAACAGCGTGTAGTACTTGCCGAAGTAGCTGTTGCCGGGGTTCAGCCGCTCGAAGTTGTCGACCAGCAGGGCACCGTCGAAGCGGCCGTTGCCGAGGTCCGACAGCCAGTGCGCGGCCCAGCTGCCACCGGTGAGGCCGCCGGTGTAGCGCATCGGGTTCTGCCCGCTGCTGCCGGCCCAGTACGACAGCGGCGCACCGTTGATGACGATCGGCCCGACCAGCGAGGGATCGGCCGCTGCCAGCCCCATCACCGCCCAGCCGCCCTGGCAGTTGCCGATGATGCAGGGCTTGGGCGCCGCCTCGTGACGCTGGCGCACCTCGCGCAGAAAGCGCGCCTCGGCGCGGGCGACGTCGGCCAGCCGCTGGCCGGGCACCGGCTCGGGACGGAAGATCACGAAATACACCGGATGGCCGGCGCGCAGCGCCACACCGACCTGGGAGTCGTTCTTGAAACCGCCGATGCCGGCACCGTGGCCGGCACGCGGATCGACGATGACGTAAGGCCGCTTGAGCGGATCGACGCTGATGCCGGCCGGCGGCACGATGCGCACCAGCGCGTAATTGCAGGGGTGCTCCGCGAAGGTGCCGGCATCGAGCAGAACTTCGTAGTCGAAGCTCAGCATCGGCGGGCGCCCGGCCAGCGAATGCTCGATGTATTCGTTGCCGCGCTTGCGCATCACGTCCCAGAAGATCAGCCCGCGCTGCGCGGCATCGCCCAGGTACTCGGCCAAGGCCTGCGCCAGCTGCAGCGGCGAGCCGACGGCACCGAGCGTGGCGTACAGCGCCGCGCTCTGCTCGGCGCCGGCCTTTTGCAGACCCAGCTGCGTATCGCGCAGGCGCCCGGCCTGATCCTGGCCGACGGCGGCGAGGCGCTCCTGCCATTGCGTGAGACGCTCGGCGATCTGCACGAGATGTTCGGCCTTGTCGTCGGCGTCGTTTTGCAAGCGCTCTGTAAACATGGATATTTCCTCCTCAGTGCGAATCGCTCCGTGATTCCCCGCCGGCATCATCGGTCTCACGCGGCAACACGTCGATGCGCCACGGCCGCCAAATCTGTGCGCCGCAGCACGCATCGGCAGTCTGCGAGCCGCAGATGACAGCGGCATGCGTCACCCCCAGACAAACAGCGACCCCCGTCGCCATCTCGGCCACGGGGGTCGTCGGTCTGCAGCGGCACTGTTCAGGAGGCGGCCGGCGGCCTCAGCGCCACACGCCCGGGGCGCTCTCCCAGCTGTGCAGCGTCTCGCGGTAATGCACGCGCTCGTAGCCGCCCGGATCGGAGATGCGCGCCTCGCTCAGGCTGCCGCGCAGCTGCGCCACCGAGTCGTACTCACGCTCTTCCAGCCACTGCTGCATCGCGCTCAGCGTCTCGCGCAGGCGGCTGGCGCCGTGCTGCAGCAGGGTGCTGCACATCTGCACGGCATCGGCACCGACCAGCAGCATGCGCAGCGCCTCGTCGGCACTGTGCACGCCGCCGCTGGCGGCGATCGAGCAGTGCACGCGACCGCGCAGGATGGCGATCCAGTGCAGCGCCAGACGTACGTCCTCGGGGCGCGACAGCGAGGGCTCGTGCACCAGCTTCAGCGTGTCGAGGTCGATGTCGGGCTGGTAGAAGCGGTTGAACAGCACCACGCCGTTGGCGCCCTCGCCTTCGAGCCGGCGCACGAAGTGCGGCAGTGCGCTGAACTGCGGCGAGAGCTTCATCGCGATCGGCAGGTTGACTTCGGCACGCAGCGTCGCCAGCAGGTCGAGGTAGCGCTGCTCGACATCGACGGCTGACTCCGCCGGCGTGCCGGCCAGGTAGTAGACGTTGAGTTCGAGCGCATCGGCGCCGGCTTCTTCGAGCTTGCGGGCGTGGTGCAGCCAGCCCTCGCGGGAGACGCCGTTGAGGCTGGCAATCACCGGGATCGACAGACGCTGCTTGAGCTTGCTCAGCTGTTCGACGTAGCGGTCGAGCGTCGAGCGGTAAGCCGGCGGCTCCGGCAGGAAGCTGTCGGCCTCGCCGTGGCCGAGCGCCGCCTGATCGACGAAGCGCAGCCAGTTCTCTTCCTGCTCGATGATGTCCTCCTCGAACAGCGAGAACATCACCAGCGCCGCGGCGCCGGCATCTTCCAGCTTCAGTGCATGGTCGACGCTGCGCGACAGCGGTGAGGCGCCTGCGATCAGCGGGTTGGCCAGACGCAGTCCGAGATAAGTGGTGCTCAGGTCGCTCATGCGGCTCATTCCTCTGCTTCGTTCTTAGACATGTCCTGGGGAGCCGGCAGTTCGTCCTGAGCGAGTCCGGCCAGTTGTTCGTAGTGGTGGTAACGCGCCAGCACTTCGCGCTGAGCCTCCGCCGTCAGCCGCCCTGCGGTCAACGGGTCGGCGATGCGCAACATCTCGAAGCGGCCTTCGGTACGCGTGAAGTTCGCATACGGGATGCTCGGGCGCGCGCTGTCAAGCTTGAGCGGATTGCTGCCCGCCGCCGCCCGCCGCGGATCGAAGCGGAACAGCGGCCAGTGACCGCTGGCCACCGCCAGCTCCTGCTGGCGCAGATTGTGCGCGAGATCGACACCGTGAGCGATGCAGGGCGAGTACGCAATGATCAGCGACGGTCCGTGCCAGGCTTCCGCTTCGAGGAAGGCCGACAGCGTCTGCTGGTCCTTGGCGCCATAGGCGACGCGGGCGACGTAGACATGGCCGTAGTCCATCGCCAGCAGCGCCAGGTCCTTCTTGGCGACGCGCTTGCCGCCGGCGGAGAACTTGGCGACCGCGCCGCGCGGCGTGGCCTTGGAGGTCTGGCCGCCGGTGTTGGAGTAGACCTCGGTATCGAGCACCAGGATGTTGACGTCGCGACCGCTGGCCAGCACGTGGTCGAGGCCACCGTAGCCGATGTCATAAGCCCAGCCGTCACCGCCGACGATCCACACACTCTTGCGCTGCAGCGCCTCGGCCAGCGTCGCCAGCTCGCGGGCACGCGGATCGTCGATGCCGGCCAGTGCCGTCCGCAGCGCCGCGACGCGCTCGCGCTGGGCACGCAGCGCGGCCTCGTCGTCCTGCTTGGATTCGAGCAGCGCGGCGACCAGTGCCGGATCGAGCCGATCGCGCAGCGCCACCAGCAGCCCCTCGGCCTGCGTGCGCTGCTGGTCGAGCGTCGCACGCATGCCCAGACCGAACTCGGCGTTGTCCTCGAACAGCGAATTGCTCCACGCCGGCCCGCGGCCTTCGGCATTCGCCGCCCACGGCGTGGTCGGCAGGTTGCCGCCGTAGATCGACGAGCAGCCGGTGGCGTTGGCGACCAGCATGCGATCGCCGAACAGCTGGCTGGCGAGCTTCAGGTACGGCGTCTCGCCGCAGCCGGCGCAGGCACCGGAGAACTCGAACAGCGGCTCGAACAGCATCGCCGAGCGGATGATGCTCGGGCGCACCGCCGCCCGGTCGTGCTCCGGCAGCTCGACGAAGAACGCCCAGTTGGCCCGCTCGCTGGTGCGCAGTGCATCGTCGAGCTCGACCATGTTCAGCGCCTTGCGGCGGTTGTCGGACTTGTCGTGGATCGGGCAGACGTCGACGCACAGATTGCAGCCGGTGCAGTCCTCCGGTGCCACCTGATAGCTCAGGCGCAGGCTGCCGTCGTACTCCTTGCCCTTGGCCGCATCGTGCTTGAAGCCGGCCGGCGCGAGCGCCGCGGCATCACTGGTGAAGGCCTTGGAGCGGATCGCCGCATGCGGGCAGACCAGCACGCACTTGCCGCACTGGATGCACAGATCCGGCTCCCACACCGGGATCTGCAGCGCCAGATTGCGCTTTTCGTAGCGAGTGGTACCGACCGGCCAGGTGCCGTCGGCCGGCATCAGCGACACCGGCAGGCGCTCGCCCTGACCGCGGATCAGCGGCAGGGTGACGCGGGCGACGAACTCCGGCACGGCGCTCGGCGCGGCCGTCACGCATTCCTGCTCGCGGTCGCCATCGAGCGGCACCGGCACCGCGGCCAGCCCGGCAACGGTGGCATCGATCGCCGCGAAGTTCTGCTCGACCAGGCGCTGGCCCTTGCGCCCGTAGGTTTTTTCCACGGCGTGCTTGAGGGCGCTGATCGCATCCTGCTGCGGCAGCATGCCGGCGATGGCGAAGAACGCCGTCTGCATGATGGTGTTGATGCGCCGGCCCATGCCCTGCGCCTGCGCCAGCGCGTAGGCGTCGATCGCGTACAGCCGCAGCTCCTTGCGGCGGATGGTGCGCTGCATGGTCGGCGGCAGCGCCGCCCACACCCGCTCCGGCGCCAGCGGCGTGTTGAGCAGGAACACCGCGCCGCTCGCCGCCAGTTCGAGCAGATCGAAGCGACCGACGAAGGCCGGCTGGTGACAGGCGACGAAGCTGGCCTCGCCGGGGCCGATCAGGTAGTGCGAGCGGATCGACTGCGGGCCGAAGCGCAGGTGCGAAACCGTCATCGCACCGGACTTCTTCGAGTCGTAGACGAAATAGCCCTGCGCATGCAGGCCGGTGTGCTCGGCGATGATCTTGATCGCGTTCTTGTTGGCCGAGACAGTGCCGTCCGAGCCGAGGCCGTAGAACACGCAGGCGGTGACGCCGCGACCGGCGCCACTGCGCCAGTCGGGATCGAAGGCCAGGCTGAGGTGAGTGACGTCGTCATGGATGCCGACGGTGAAATGCCGACGCGGTGCCTCCTTGGCCAGATCGTCGAACACCGCCTTGGCCATCGCCGGCGTGAATTCCTTCGAGGCCAGACCGTAGCGGCCGCCGCTGACCCGCGGCAGACGGGCGAAGTGCGCCTCGCCGCATTCGGCCAGCGCCGTCAGCACGTCCTGGTACAGCGGCTCGCCGGCGCTGCCCGGCTCCTTGCAGCGATCGAGCACGGCGATCGCCCGCGTCGTCGGCGGCAGTGCGGCAACGAAGACCTCGCTGGCGAACGGCCGGAACAGCCGCACCTTGAGCACGCCGACGCGTTCGCCACGGGCGCGCAGTGCGGCGACGGCTTCCTCGGCGGTCTCGGCACCGGAGCCCATCAGCACCAGCACCCGCTCGGCACGCGGATCGCCGACGTAGTCGAACAACTGATAGCGACGGCCGCCGAGCGCGGCGAAACGCTCCATCGTCGCCTGCACGATGCCGGGCAGCGCGTCGTAGAACGGATTGACCGCCTCGCGGGCCTGGAAGAACACGTCGGGGTTCTGCGCGGTGCCGCGCACCACCGGGTGTTCCGGGCTCAGCGCGCGGGCGCGGTGGGCATGGACGTCGGCATCGTCGATCAGCCGGTGCAGCTGCGCGGCATCGACCTCCTCGACATCGTCGAGCTCGTGCGAGGTGCGGAAACCGTCGAAGAAATGAATGAACGGCAACCGCCCTTTCAGCGTTGCGGCGTGGGCGATCGCCGCCATGTCCATCGCTTCCTGCACCGAGGCCGAGGCCAGCAGCGCGCAGCCGGTGCCGCGCGCCGCCATCACGTCGGAATGGTCACCGAAGATCGACAGCGCATGCGTGGCCACCGCCCGCGCGGCGACGTGGATCACCGCCGGCGTCAGTTCGCCGGCAATCTTGTAGAGATTGGGGATCATCAGCAGCAGGCCCTGCGAGGCCGTGAAGGTGCTGGCCAGCGCGCCGGTGGTCAGCGCACCGTGGATCGCGCCGGCGGCACCGCCCTCGCTCTGCATTTCGATGACCTGCGGTACCGCGCCCCACAGATTGCGTTTGCCGTGGGCCGCCCACTCATCCGCCCATTCGCCCATGGAGGACGACGGGGTGATCGGGTAGATCGCAACGACCTCGCTGGCCAGATACGCGATGCGGGCGGCGGCTTCATTGCCGTCCAACACGATGCGCGTGCTGCTCTGAGCAATGTCTGCGGTCTCGGTCTGCATGATCCCTACTCCTTCAACAAGCTGGGGGAACCGCAGTGTCGCACCGCACCATTAAGGCAAGCCCTGACCCAGATCAGCTAAGTCCGTATCGTGGAGTTGAGTTTTACATTACGAAATTTTGCGGCATTGCAATATCATCGTCGCGCTGCAGGCAGTGCTGCAAACCCCAGGCGTGCATCGCCTCCAGCAACGGGCGCAGCGAACGGCCGTGCGCGGTCACCGCGTATTCGACGCGCGGCGGCACTTCGGCGTAGACGGTGCGGCTGATCACGCCAGCGGCCTCCAGTTCACGCAGCTGCTGCGTCAGCATCTTCTGCGTAATGCCCGGCAGCAGCCGGCGCAGTTCGCCGAACCGCAGCACGCCACCTTCGAGCAGATGCCAGACCAGTACCGCCTTCCACTTGCCGCCGATGACGTTCAGCGTCGCCTCGACCGGGCAGCGCATGTCAGCGGGATCACAGGATTCACCCATATCGTTCACCCAGGGTCTTTCACGCCGGATTGCTTCGGCGCTTTAGTATCAAAAAGGTGACTACATCACAAAACAGTACGTACTTGTCGAATAGATTCTAGGACCGATAATCGACTGCGTCATTCATCTGCCGGGAGTTTTTCGATGAGCCTCGACAAGCTGTTCACCCCCTGCGCGCTCGGCGCGCTGACACTTCCCAACCGCATCGTCATGGCGCCGATGACCCGCTCGCGGGCGGGCCAGCCCGGCGACGTGCCGACGGCGATGAACGCCACCTACTACGCCCAGCGCGCCAGCGCCGGCCTGATCGTCACTGAAGCCACGCAGGTGATGGACAAAGCCCAGGGCTACGCCTGGACGCCGGGGATTTTCACCGCCGAGCAGATCGCCGGCTGGCGGCTCGTCACCGACGCGGTACACGCCGCCGGCGGACGCATCTTCCTGCAGATATGGCACGTCGGCCGGATCTCGCACCCGGCGCTGCTCGGCGGCGTGGTGCCGATGGCACCGTCGGCGATCGCCGCCGAGGGGGCGACGGCCTTCATCGTCGATGAGCAGGGACCGCGCCACGTACCGACCGCCACACCGCAGGCGCTGGCGCTGACCGAGATCCCAACGATCATCGACGGCTTCGCGCAGGCCGCGCGCAATGCCGTCGCCGTCGGCTTCGACGGCGTCGAGGTGCATGGCGCCAACGGCTATCTGCTCGACCAGTTCCTCGAATCCGGCAGCAACCAGCGCAGCGACGCCTATGGCGGCAGCGTCGAAAAGCGCGCGCGCCTGCTGCTGGAAGTGGTCGATGCGGTGAGTGCGGCGATCGGCGCCGAACGCACCGGCGTGCGCCTGTCACCGCTCGGCCGCTTTAACGGCATGAGCGACGACGATCCGCTGGCAACCTTTGCCTACGCGGCCACCGAGCTCGACCGCCGCGGCCTCGCCTACCTGCATCTCAACGATCAGGGCAGCGGCGAGCCGGCGCAGAAGGATGCGATCTGGGCCGAGATCCGCCGCCGCTATCGCGGCACGCTGATCCTCTGCGGCGGCTATGACGCCGACAGCGCCGAAGCCGCGATCGCCAGCGGCCAGGCCGATCTGATCGCCTTCGGCCGGCCCTACATCGCCAATCCCGACCTGGTCGAGCGCTACCGCCGCGGCGCCGCGCTCAACCCGACCGATGAAGCCAGCATCTACGGCGGCGCCGAGCACGGCTACATCGATTACCCGGCACTGGCCGACTGAGTCCACCTGTCGGCTGCCGGCGTCGCCCGGGTTCAGGCGGCGTCGAGCGGCTGGCCGGCCTCGTCGAAGCAGAGCACGGTCTCTTCCTCGTCGATGTCGACGATACGGGCCTGCGCCAGCTGACCGTTGGCGTGGTAGCTGTAGTGGTGCTCCAGCTCGATGCTGCCGTAGACCATCTTGCGCAGGCCGTTGATGCGCTCGCCGTCGTAGTAGCCGACGAAATAGGTGTTGCGGTTGTCGACCTCGGCGGCGCTCAGCTCGTTGACCAGGCGAAACGGCAGCTTGACGCCGGTGTAGGTAACGAAGGTGCGCGGCGTGCCGGGAATATCGGTGCTCATCGGGAAAATTCCTGCAGGGTCATGGTGAAGCTCGCGGGGGCGAGGCACGGTAGCGACCGCCCCCGAGCATGTCCACACGAAAACTGCAGGAATTATCCGCCCGCCGGCCAGATACCGAGCGCGACCAGCTGGGCGCTCGCTGCCGTGGCCCAGCCGCGGTTCGCCGCCGGGCTGGCCGGGCTCGGATGCAGCACGTCGCCGATGCGCAGCGGCCCGGCCGCGACGGCCCCGGCCAGCGCGCGCTCGGCCTGGGCGCGGGCGTACTTGCCGATGCCGATCACCCACTGCGGCTGCAGCGCCGCCACCACCGCACGCAGGTGCTCATCGCAGGCGGCGAGCAGCGGCGCGGCCTCGCTGGCCGGCAGTTTGTCAGGCGTCAGGTTACGACCGGCCTCGAAAAAGGCCAGCGGGCAGTAATTGCCGACGAAGTGCTCGGCGAAGAACGCCTCGGGCCGGCCGAAACGTTCGGCAAACAAGCCCCACAGGCGCTGGCCGCTGACCTCGGCGCGGCGGCAGGCGAAGCCGTCGACCGGCTTTTTCGGGTTCTCCTGCGCCGGTTTGCCGACCTCCGCGACGATGCCGAGCCAGTCGCGCACCGCCGCGATCTCACCGAACGGCACGCCGGTCTGCACCATGCCGAACGGCCCGGGATTCATCCCGAGGAACAGCACGCGCTTGGGCCCTGCGCCGTAGCGGCGCAGATAAAGCTCATGCGGCGCCCAGGCGTAGTCGAGCGGGTTGTAGACATGACTCGGCGCGGCAAAACGCAGCGGCGCCAGCGCGGCGTTCAGCGCGCGGGCGGCCGCGATCAGTTGAGAGGCACTCATCGAAGGACTCGTCTGGAAAACCGGCGCGCAGGCTAGCGCAGCCGCACGCCGGCGTACCATGCGACTTTCGATGGCAAGCCCGAGGACACGCCATGATCAGCTTCGATGACAAAGCCAGGACCTGGGACGATGATCCGGTGAAAACCGCGCGCGCCGAGGCGATCGCCGCGGCGATCCGTGCCCAGGTGCCGCTGGCACCGGCGCTGCGCGGCTTCGAGTTCGGCTGCGGTACCGGCCTGCTGAGCTTCGCGCTGCGCGAGGCGCTCGGGCCGATCACGCTGTCGGACAATTCCAGCGGCATGCTCGACGTGCTGCGCGCCAAGCTCACCGCCCGCGGCATCACCGACATGCAGGTCCTGCAGCTCGACCTGCTGCACGATCCGCTGCCGGACGCGCAGTTCGACCTCGCCTACTCGGCGATGACGCTGCACCACATCGCCGACACCGACGCCGCGCTCGCGCGCCTGTACACGCTGCTGGCGCCCGGCGCTTACCTGTGCATCGCCGACCTCGACGCCGAGGACGGCTCCTTCCACGGTGCCGGCTTCGATGGCCACAACGGCTTCGAGCGCAGCGAACTCAGCGCCAGAGCGCAGCGCGCGGGCTTCACCGCTGTCGACTTCAGCACCGTGTTCACCCTGAGCAAGGGCGACGGTGCGCAGCGCCGCGACTATCCGGTATTCCTGATGGTGGCGCGCAAGCCCTGAGCGACGGCACGGCATGCCACGGCGCGGTGCGGCTGCAACAGTCACGGAACGCCGGTCAGCGACTATGGTCGGCTACGGGACCGCCCCCGACCGGAGGAACTTCATGCCAGAGCTCGATACCACCGCCCGCGACCTGCTCGAAATCCGCCAGCTCATCGCTGCCTGGGCGCAGGCGCTGCACGCGCGCGACGCCGACGGCCTGAGCGAGCACTACGCCACCGGCGTGCGCGTGTTCGACGTCGGTCCGCCGCTGGAACACCGTGGCCGCAGCGCCTACCGGGCGCTGTGGGCGCAATGCCTGCCGTACTTCGACGGCGACATCAGCCACCAGACCCGCGGCCTGGAAATCCAGGTCAGCGGCGATCTGGCCTTCGCTCACTGCCTGAGCCGGATCACCGATCAGGCGCAGACGCAGCCACTGCCGTGGGTGCGCACCACGCTGTGCCTGCGCCGCGGGGAGTGCGGCTGGGAAGTGGTGCACGAGCACGCCTCGCTGCCGGTCGACTACGCCAGCGGCACGATCGCCAGCAGCGCCCCCTGACACCGTCAGGCCGCCTGCGGGCGTCGCGGCACCACCAGCCGCGACACCAGCCGCTGCAGCACTTCGCCGCGCTGATTCAGCGTCTCGCTGCGCACGGTGACGATGCCGCGCTCGGGTCGGGAACGCGACGGCGTCACCTCCAGCACTTCGCTGCACACGCGCAGCACATCGTCCGGGCGCGTCGGCTGCAGCCAGCTGACTTCGACGCCGGCGCCGATCAGGCCGCCGGCGATCGGCAGACCACTGGTGACCAGCAGGCGCATGGTCAGCGCCGCCGTATGCCAGCCGCTGGCGGCCAGTCCGCCGAAGAAACTGGCACCGGCGGCGGCCTCGTCGAGATGAAACGGCTGCGGATCGAAGCGCTCGGCGAACTCGATGATCTGCTCGATATCGAGCGCGTGCTCGGCGCTTTCGAAGCGATCTCCGGGGCACAGATCGTCGAGATAGCGCAGCGTGTTCCGGGCGGTGGCGGTATTCATCGGGCAGGTCTCCAGGGCAGGCGGAACAAAGTGGCTCAGGCCGCGGCCGGCGCCACGGCGGGACGGTGGATACGCAGTACCAGCAGCGCCGCGACCAGGCACAGCGCACCGGCGATCATCGTCGCCAGCGTGTAGGTACCGAGGGTGTTGCGCAGCACGCCGCCCATCAGCGCGGCGAAGGCGGCGCCGAGCTGGTGGCCGGCGACGATCCAGCCGAAGACGATCGGCGCATCGGCATGACCGAACACGTCCTGCGTCAGGCGCACGGTCGGCGGCACCGTCGCCACCCAGTCGAGGCCGTAGAACAGCGCGAACACCGGCAGGCCGAGGAAGTAGCCGAGGCCGAAGGCCGAGGGCAGATAAAGCAGCGCCAGCCCGCGCAGGCCGTAGTACCAGAACAGCAGCACGCGGTTGTTGTAGCGGTCCGACAGCCAGCCCGACAGCGTCGTGCCGAGCAGGTCGAACAGCCCCATCACCGCCAGCACGCCGGCGCCGCGCACCTCGCTCAGGCCGTAATCGCCACACATGGCGATGAAATGCGTGCCGATATAGCCGTTGGTGGTGGCACCGCAGATGAAGAAGCTGAAGAACAGCAGCCAGAAGTCGCGGCGCGGCATCGCCCGCTGCAGGGCGGCGAAAGCCATCTGCAGCGGATTCTGCTGCGACGGAGCGGTTTCCAGCGGCGCATCGTGCGCGGCGCCGTAGGGGTGCAGACCGAGCGTCGCCGGCCGCTCCGGCAGCAGCAGCAATACCAGCGGAATCACCGCGGCGATCACCACGGCGACGATCAGCACCACCGGCTGCCAGCCATGGCGCTCGACGACGGCGGCAAGCAGCGGCAGGAACACCAGCTGACCGGTCGCCGTGCTCGCCGTCAGCAGGCCCATGGCGAAGCCGCGGCGCTGCGTGAACCAGCGGTTGACGACCACCGCACCGAGCGTCATCGCCGTAGCGCCGGTGGCGGTGCCGACGACGAAGCCCCACAGCAGCCACAGCTGCCAGCTCTCGCGCATCAGCGCCGACAGGCCGACGCCGCCGGCCAGCAGCAGCAGGGCGCAGAGCACGGTGCGGCGCAGGCCGAAATACTGCATCGCCGCGGCGGCGAACGGCCCCATCAGGCCGAACAGCGCCAGGTTGATCGACAGCGCCAGAGAAATGCTGGTGCGGCTCCAGCCGAAGGCTTCTTCCAGCGGCACCATCATCACGCTCGGCGTGGCGCGGGTGCCGGCGGTGATCAGCATGATCAGGAACGTCACGCCGATGACGATCCAGGCGTAATGAAAACGGTGGCCGGCCCAACGGGCGATGGCTTGCATGCAGGGCTACCTCAATGCGTGGCGTCTCGATACGTCGAGTCGGCAAAGTATGCGTGTACCGATCGGTACGCTGGACAAAAAGTACGAACCAAGCGGTACACTGTCAATCAGCACCCGCTTTTCAGGAGCCATGCATGAGCGATGCGAGTGGCCAGCCGGCGCCCTCCGAGCACGACGCGGAACTGCGGCGGCGCATCCTGCGCGCCGCCACCGAACTGTTTTACGGCGAGGGTGCGCGGGCTGTCGGCGTCGAGGCGGTGGTACGCCGCGCCGGCGTCAACAAGATGAGCCTGTACCGCCAGTTCGCCTCCAAGGACGCACTGCTGCTGCACTATCTGGAGCACTGGGAGCGGCGTTTCTGGGGTTTCATCGAGGCCGCCGTGGCGCAGCATCCGCAGGATGCGCGCGCGCGCCTGCGGCAGATCTTCATCGACATCACCGAGCGCGCCCGCCGCCCCGGCTACCGCGGCTGCCCTTTCGTCAACATCGCCGCCGAATTCGCCGACCCCGCGCACCCGACCCGCCAGTTCGTCGCCCGCCACAAGGCCGCACTGCGCGAACGCCTGCAGACGATGGCCAGCGAGGCCGGAGCCCGCGACCCCGCCGCCCTCGCCGCCGCGCTGGCGCTGCTGATGGAAGGCGCCTACACCGCCAGCCAGACCTATGGCCACGAAAGCGCGCTGCTCGACGCGCTGCCGCCGCTGGCCGGCCAGCTGATCGACACCGCCTGCAACACGGAAGCACCAGCGCCGTGAGTGGCAACCCTGCAAGCCTCCCGGCCGCAAGCACGCCGACGCCGCACTGACCCGACAGGCAGACACACGCACCGCACGGCAGCACCAGCGCCGGGAGCGGCGACCCTGCGAGCCTCCCGGCCGCAACACGCCGACGCCGCACTGACCCGACAGGCAGGCACACGCACCGCACGGCAGCACCAGCGCCGGGAGCGGCGACCCTGCGAGCCTCCCGGCCGCAGGCACACTGACACCGCACTGAACAAGACAGGCATTCCGACAGCCCCGTCTGCCGGAATGCCGCTGGCGCCCCGGCGCGGTAAACCGCCGGCGGGCGATGTTCAGCATGGCGCCCCTGCGTGCCGCCTTGCGCATGCAACCCAGCCATCACTCCGAGCACTGCATAACGGTAACGCGGGCCGGCCAAGCGTGGCGGCGCATCGAACCAAGAGCCGATGCGGCGTTAAGCTGCAGGCCGCTGCGCCGCTCGGCGCAGCCGTCGAATCCGCCCGGAGTTGCCCATGGACATTGCCGATACCTCCGCTGCGCCGGCCGTCGACTGGCCGGCCCTGTGGCGACGCCACGCCCGCGCCCACCCGCTGACGGCGATCGGCCTCGCCGCCGCGACGCTGGCGATCGTGCTGCTGCTGGTGCAGAGCCTGCTGCACATCGCCAGCGGCGATGCACCGACCTTTCGCCTGGCGCTGTACGGCGGTGCCGCCGGCTTTGCGGCGACGGCGCTGGGCGCCGCGCCCGGAGTGTTCCTGCGCAGCCTGCCGCAGCGCGTCGAAGACACGCTGCTCGGCTTTGCCGCCGGCATGATGCTCGCGGCCAGTTCGTTCTCGCTGATCCTGCCCGGCCTCGAAGCCGGCACGCAGATCACCGGCCACGCCGCGCTCGGCGCCGGCAGCGTGGTCATCGGCATGGCGCTCGGCGTGCTGCTGATGCTCGGCCTCGACAGTTTCACCCCGCACGCGCACGACAGCAGCGGCCCCTGCGGCGCCGGCTGCGAGCGCCTCGGCCGTGTCTGGCTGTTCGTGCTGGCGATCGCGCTGCACAACCTGCCGGAAGGCATGGCGATCGGCGTGAGCTTCGCGCAGGGCGATCTGCAGGTCGGCCTGCCGCTGACCACGGCGATCGCGCTGCAGGACATTCCCGAGGGGCTGGCGGTGGCGATGGCGCTGCGCAGTGCCGGTCTGGCGGCAGGTTCCGCCGCACTGGTCGCCGGCGCCACCGGGCTGCTGGAGCCGGTCGGCGCGCTGCTCGGCATCGGCCTGTCGAGCGGACTGGCGATCACCTATCCGATCGGACTCGGCCTCGCCGCCGGCGCGATGCTGTTCGTCGTCTCCCATGAAGTCATCCCGGAAACGCATCGCAACGGCCACCAGACGCCGGCGACGCTCGGCCTGATGGCCGGTTTCGCGGTGATGATGACACTCGACACCACGCTCGGCTGAACAGGCCGCGCATTCACCAGCGCGCGGGCTGGTCCGAGCAAGCGGCTGGCGCATCCAGCGACGCCCGGCATGCGTAGACCCGGCAACGACGCCATCACGGCCCGTTGCCCTCTGCCGCCACCTCTGGATGCCGCCATGAAGCTCTGCCGTACGCTGTTTGCCTGTGCCCTGTTCACCACGGCCTTTGCCGCTGCCGCCGGCGAGATTCGCCCGTATACCGAGGCCGACTTCAGCGCCCTGCGCGGTGCCGGCAAGCCGGTGCTGGTCGATGTCCACGCCAGCTGGTGCCCGACCTGCGCCCAGCAGAAACCGATCATCGAAAGCCTGTCGCGCGACCCGGCCTTCGCCGAGCTCACCGTGCTGCAGGTTGACTTCGATGCCCAGAAGCCCGTCGTGCGCGCCCTGCGCGCCAGCAGCCAGAGCACGCTGATCGCCTACCACGGCGAGCGCGAAGTCGCGCGCAGCGTCGGTGACACCTCGCCCGCCGGCATCCGTGCCCTGCTGGCGAAGACCCTGACCCCCTGAGGCCACGGCGATGCTCGCGAACTACGGTCTCGGCTTCACCGCCGGCGTGCTCAGCACGCTGTCACCCTGCGTGCTGCCGCTGCTGCCGATCGTGATCGGCAGCGCGCTGTCGGTGCATCGCCTCGGCGCGCTGGCACTGGCCAGCGGTCTGGCGCTCGCCTTCACCGCCGTCGGCGTGTTCATCGCCGCCGTCGGCTTCTCGCTCGGCCTCGATGCCGGCGTGCTGCGCGAATTCGGCGCGCTGCTGCTGCTCGTCGTCGGCGCGGTGCTGCTCAGCCGTTCGCTGCAGGCGCGCTTTGCCCAGGCCACCGCCGGCCTCGGCGATCTCGGCCAGAACTGGCTGGCACGCCTGCGCTTCGGCGGACTCGGCGGTCAGTTCGCGCTCGGTCTGCTGCTCGGTCTGGTGTGGAGTCCCTGCGTCGGTCCGACGCTCGGCGCGGCGACGCTGCTCGCCAGCCAGTCCGGCCAGCTCGCGCCGGCGGCGCTGCTGATGCTGGTGTTCGGTATCGGCGCCGCGCTGCCGCTGCTGCTGGTCGGCACGCTTTCCCGGCAGTGGCTCGGGCGTGTGCGCGGCGGGCTGCTCAAAGCCGGCAGCGCCGGCAAGCGGGCGCTCGGCGCGATCCTCGTGGTCGGCGGCGTGCTGATCCTCAGCGGCCTCGACCGCGCGCTGGAAAGCACCCTGGTCGCCTGGTCACCGGCCTGGCTGACGACGCTGACCACCCGTTTCTGAAGCGCTTTGCAGCGGCCGGCACTGATCGGCAGAAACGCCATGGCAGCACGCCGCTCCGTCAGGCATCGAGGCGGCAGACAAAGTGGATTTACGAACGATTCCTGCGCATCTTCCGCTGTGCAACAGGCTCCCGGATAATGATTCGCACCACCCACCACGGGGCCTCAGGCTTCTCGTCGTGGCCGTGCCACTTCACTTCGCCCAATGTTCGAGGAGCCTGCCCATGAGGATGCTCAGATCATCCCTGTCCACCGTGCTGGCCGTCAGTCTGCTGGCGAGCTCGCTGCCGCTCAGAGCTGAAGATTCCAACAAGCAGTCGAATTCTGCCGCCACCTCCTGCGAGGATCTGATCGCACAGCAGGTGCGCAAGCAGTGCCCGAAAAACGCGAGCCGACTGTGCGCGGAGGAAGTCCGCCGCTCGATGCAGAAGGTGTGCTCACCGGAGCAGGCCCAGCAGCCCACCAGCCCGAAGCCGGCCGAGGTGACGGAAGCGACCGATACCGCGGCCGGTGCCGGTGCGGCGGCGAGCAGCTCGGTCGTGCCCTTCGCCATTGCCGGCGTGATCGCCGCCGGTCTTGCCATCGCCGCCGGCGCCAATAATGACGACGGCAGCAGTGGCGGCGGCTCGACGCCCACACACGCGGGCGTCGCCAGCAGTCACTGAAAAACGCGGACAGTCCGTCGCCGCCTCAGGCGGCGACGGCGCCGATGAACTGCGCCAGCTCCGGCGTGCGCGGATGCGCCATCAGTTCCTTCGGATCGCCTTCTTCCCAGACCCGGCCAAGGTGCATGAACACCAGCTTGCTGCCGACGTCGCGGGCAAAGCGCATCTCGTGCGTGACCAGAATCAGCGTCATGCCGTCGGCGGCGAGGCGTTCGAGCACCTTCAGCACCTCGCCGACCAGCTCCGGGTCGAGTGCCGAGGTGATCTCGTCACACAGCAGCACCGACGGTTGCATCGCCAGCGAGCGGGCGATGGCGACGCGCTGCTGCTGACCGCCGGAGAGCTGCTCGGGGTAGGCGTCGAATTTGTCCGACAGGCCAACGCGGCCGAGCATCTCGCGGGCGATCTCCTCGGCCTCGCGCGCTGACTGCTTCTTCACCACCGTCGGCGCCAGCATGATGTTGCGTCCGACCGTCAGGTGCGGGAACAGATTGAACTGCTGGAACACCATGCCAACGTGCTGGCGAAAGCGGCGCAGATCGGTCTTCTGCGGATCGAGCGCCTCACCGTCGACGACGACCCGCCCGGAATCGAAGGTTTCCAGTCCGTTGATGCAGCGGAGCAGCGTGCTCTTGCCGGAACCGCTGCGGCCGATCAGCGAGACCACCGCGCCGCGCTCCACGCCGAGCGTCACGCCCTTGAGAACGTGGTTCTGGCCGTACCATTTTTCGATGTGTTCAAGTTCTACGAGCGGCATGGAGCTTGGCCTCCAGGGAATGGGCGTACAGCGACAGCGGGTAACAGAGCGCGAAGTACATCAGCGCGACCAGCGAGAACACGGTGAAGGGCTGGAAGGTGGCGTTGTTGAGCATCGTGCCGGCCTTGGTCAGCTCGACGAAGCCGATGATCGAGGCCAGCGCCGTGCCTTTGACCACCTGCACCGAAAACCCCACCGTCGGCGGAATCGCGATGCGCAGCGCCTGCGGCAGGATCACGTAGCGCATCGCCTCCAGCCACGACAGTCCGAGGCTCGCCGAGGCTTCGCTCTGCCCCTTCGGGATGGCCTCGACGCAGCCGCGCCAGATCTCGGCGAGAAAAGCGCTGCTCCACAGGGTCAGCGCCAGCGATGCCGCCACCCACGGTGAAACCTCGATGCCGATCAGCGACAGGCCGAAGAAGGCCAGGAACAGCTGCATCAGCAGCGGCGTGCCCTGGAACAGCTCGATGTAGCCGCGCATCAGCAGGCGCAGCGCCTTGAACTTCGACACGCGCGCCAGCGTCACCAGCAGACCGACGATGGCGCCGCCGGCGAACGCGATCAGCGACAGCAGCACGGTCCAGCGCGCGGCCAGCAGCAGATTGCGGGTGATGTCCCATAACGTGAATTCAGGCATGACGGGACTCCCTCAGCGCCGCGCGAACAGCTGGCGGCCGAGCAGGCCGAACACCTGACGCAGGCCGAGCGCCAGCGCCAGGTACAGCAGCGTGGTCACGGCGTACACCTCGAAGCTGCGGAAATTGCGCGACTGGATGAAGTTCGCGGCGAAGGTCAGTTCCTCGGCCGAGATCTGCGACACCACCGAGGAGCCGAGCATGACGATCACGCACTGGCTCGACAGCGCCGGCCAGATCTTGCCCAGCGCCGGGCGGATGATGACGTAGCGAAAGATCTGCACACCGCTCATGCCCAGGCTCTGCCCGGCCTCGATCTGCCCTTTCGGGATCGCCTGCAGGCCGGCGCGGATGATCTCGGTGGAATAGGCGCCGAGGTTGACGACCATCGCGATCACCGCCGCTTCACCGGCGCTGAGTTTGACGCCGAGGTTCGGCAGGCCGAAGAAGATGAAGAACAGCTGCACGATGAACGGCGTGTTGCGCACCAGCTCGACGTAGGTACCGACGACGCTGCGCAGCAGCCGTCCGCCGTAGCGCCGCGCCGCCGCGCCGGCGATGCCGAGCGCCAGACCGAGCACGGTCGACACCACCGTCAGCTGCACGGTCAGCCAGACGCCGCGCGCGAACTGGTCGGTATAGGGCAGCAGTTCCTGAAACTGGAACTGATAGCTCATGACGAAGCCTCCCGGGCCGGCGGCGGATCAGGCGCCGAGATCCGGCAGCGGCGCCTTGAACCACTTCTGCGACAGCTGCTCCAGCGCGCCGTCCTTCTTCGCGGCCTCGATCAGCGCGTTGACCTTGGCCTGCAGCGCCGGCTCGCCCTTGTTGAGGCCGATGAAGCACGGCGAGTTCTTGATCTTGAACTGCTCGACCGGCAGCCGCGGCGGGTTCTTGGCAGCGATCGCGGCGATGACGACGTTACCGGTGGCGATCAGACCGACCTGCCCGGACAGGTAGGCCGAGATCGTGGTGTTGTTGTCCTCGAAGCGCTTGAGCTCGGCCGAGGCCGGGGCGATTTTCGACAGTTCGAGGTCTTCGACCGAGCCGCGGGTGATGCCGACGGTCTTGCCGGCCAGATCCTCGGCCTTGCCGACGCCGGCCTCCTGCGGGCCGAACACCGCGAGGAAGAACGGCGCATAGGCGATCGAGAAATCGATGGTCTTCTCGCGCTCGGCGTTCTTGCCGAGGCTGGAGATCACCAGATCGACCTTCTTGGTCTGCAGGTAAGGAATGCGGTTGGCACTGGTCACCGGCACCAGCTCGACCTTGACGCCGAGCCCCTTAGCCAGCAGGCGGGCGACATCGATGTCATAACCCTGCGGCTGCAGATCGAGGCCGACCGAACCGAAAGGCGGAAAATCCTGCGGCACGGCGACCTTGAGAACGCCGGCGGCCTGAATGTCGGCGAGCGCGTCGGCGTGGGCCGCCTGGCTGGAGGCGATGGCGAGGCAGGCGGTGGCGAGCAGGGTCTGCAGCAGCTTCATGATGCGGTTTCTCCAATATCTGAACGGGCGAAGGCGGCGCCGCGCCGCCTCGTCGTCAGCTCCATCGCATCAGCCGTGCCAACCACCAGCCAAACGGCGTGAAGTCAGCAATAGCGCGCAACTGTTCATACCAGTCAGACCAGACAACATGAAAAAAACGTCATGCTTCATGCAAAACGCACCAAAACCGGGCCCTGTGATATTGCATTGGTGCAATCTGGATTATTCGAAAAATCGAATGATTGCAGGCGTATAAACGTACTCGTAAGCTGAACACCAGCGCGTTTTTGCGCCAACGCCCATCTGACCGGTATGAACAGATCACGAGCCGTTTCTGAATTTGCCGCAGAAGCCATCCGCGAGCTGATCCACAGCGGCGCTTATGCGCCGGGTGCCCTGCTGCCCTCGCAGCGCGAGCTGGCCGAGCAGCTCGGCGTCAGCCGCACCTCGCTGCGCGAGGCGCTGTCGGCACTGGCCTCGCGCGGCGAAATCCGCGTGCATGCCGGCAAAGGCGTCTTCGTCGCCGAGCCGCCGGCCGCCGTCGAGACCGGCACCAGCGAGATCGGCTGGAGCTTCGCCGAGCAGGCCAGCCCGGCGGAAATCTTCCAGCTGCGCTACGGCATCGAGGGCTTCGTCGCCGGCCTCGCCGTCGCCCGCACCACGCCCGAGGTGCTCGATGCCCTTGCCGACAACGTCGAGGCGCTGCGCCGTGAACTGCGCGCCGAAGCCTTCGATGCCGCCAACCGCCTCGACTTCGACTTCCACCAGCAGCTGATCGAGCTGAGCGGCAACCGTGCGATCGCCGAGCTGATCGGCCGCTCCGCCGGCATGTTCCTGGAAAGCCAGAAGCTGCCGTTCCTGCGCCGCGAGCGGGTGATGGAAACCCACGCCGAGCACCTGCGCATCCTGCGCGCCCTGCAACGCCAGTCGGCCACCTCGGCGATGCGGGCGATGCAGGAGCACATCCGCCGCGCCGCGGCCCGCATCGGCGTGCAGTTCGCGACGCCTGCCTGAGTGGCTTACTCCGTGCTCACCGCAGCCATCGCAGCACGCCGACGGGCAACGATCGCAAACCGCCCTTTGTCACGGCCCGAGGTCGGTCGATTCATGAACTCAGCGATCAGCGGCTCGAAACCGGACGCATCGAGCAGTTCGAGCACCCGCTGCGGCGGATGCGAGTCGTAGAAGAAGCGCTCGCCGAACATCGTGTCGGTGAACGCCGGATGCTCGGAACCGCCGACGGTGAGCATCAGGCGCCCGCCGGGCTGCAGCCAGCCGGCCATCCGCTCCAGCAAAGAGGCATGCCGGCAGCGTTCGATGTGGAACAGGACATCCCAGCAGAGGATCGCGGCGTAACGCGCCGGTGTGCGGTAGTCCTCGATGCGCGCTTCGATCCACTCACCCTGCGGCAGGCGCTGGCGTGCATACGCCAGCATGGCCGCAGCCTGATCGACGCCGGTCAGCCTGTGGCCACGCCCGAGTACGTATTGCGCCAGCGGCCGCCCGCTGCCGCAGCCGAGATCGAGCACGGCGGCTGGCGGTGACAGGTCGGCGAGCAGCGTGTCGAGGTAGACCTGTTCGCGACCGCAGAACGACTGCCTGGCGCCATCCCAGACTGCGGCGATGCGGTTGTAGGCGAGGCGATTCACCGCCGACGCTCTCGCGTCATATGCAAAATTCAGTGCTTTCCCAGACGCTTGTGCAACTCGGACAGGTCGCCGGTCGCCTTGGCGTAAAAGGCTTTCAGGCCGCGGCAGAGATAATTCAGGCCGGGCTCGCCGTCCGGGGTTTTGACGAAACGGTTCTTCGGGCATTCCCCCCAGCACAGTTGCAGATAGCGGCACTCCCGGCAGTATTGCGGCAGGCTGTTACGTTTGGCGTAGCCGAACTGCTGCTGCTGCTCGGAAAACGCCAGATCGCCCTCGTGGGTTTCACCGATATTGCCCAGCCGATATTCCGGGTAGACGAAGTGGTCGCAGGAATAGAGATCGCCGTTGTGCTCGATGGCCAGCGCTTTGCCGCAGACGGGACTGGTCACGCATTTCTGTGAGCCGTTACCCAGCATCATCGACACGACGTTTTCGAACTGGTCGATGAACACGCGGCCGAAATCGCGCTTGAACCACTCGTCCCAGACCCGACCGAGGAAATAACCCCAGTCGTCCGGGTCGACCGACCAGTCGGCCACCACGGAATCGGGATGCCCCGGACGTGCCTGCGGCGTGCCCACCACCGGCAGCGCATCCCAGTTCCAGTGCCCGGGCGCCACCTGGCGGAAATCGCCCGGTTCGAGTCCGGGGATGAGCTGGATCATCCGCGGGCGCACCTGGTCGCGGATAAAGCGGTACACGTCGATCGGCCGCCGGGCATTGAGGCGGTTGACGACGCACAGCGCGCTGAACTCCACCTGATGCTTGTGCAGCAAAGCCACGGCGTGCATGACCCGCTCATGGGTCGGCTTGTGGCCTTTGCTGTAGCGGTAGTGGTCATGCAGCTCGGCGGGTCCGTCGATCGACAGCCCGACCAGAAAATGCTGTTCGTGCAGGAACGCGCACCATTCGTCATCGAGCAGGATGCCGTTGGTCTGCAGATCGTTTTCGATGCGCTGCCCGGGCTTTTTGTATTGCTGCTGCAGCGCCACCACCCGGCGAAAGAACTCCAGGCCCATCAGGGTCGGTTCGCCACCCTGCCAGCTGAAGATGACCTCGCGGCCGGTCTGCGCGGCGATGTACTGGCGGATATGCGTCTCCAGCCAGTCCTCGTCCATGCGCGGCATTTTCGGCTGCTGCAGCAGATCTTCCTTGTGCAGATAAAAACAGTAGGCGCAGTCCAGATTGCACTGGGCACCGCTGGGTTTGACCATCGTGTGGAAGCGGTACACATCGCCGTTGGCCAGCGCGGGTAAATGCAGCGGCGGATCAGCAAGCGGTTTGATGGGTGGCGTCGTCATATACCGGAGAGAGCAAATGTGTGGGGGCAGCGGCGGCAGGCGATACGCTCGCTCACCACCAGCCGATGCAGTGACTGGGCCATCCAGTGTAGAAGCCGGGTCGGCGTATACGCACCGTCGCGCCGCGAGGCCGCCGGTGCGACGGCGTGTGCCCGCCGGCCCTTCCGCGTGACTAGAAGCGCCAGACAACGCCACCGCCGAGCACGTGCAGCGCGCTGTCTTTATAGGTACCCGACAGCGTCGTGCCGGAGCGGGACTTGGTCTGCTCCACCTCCAGGTCACCCAGCCAGATCAGGGTGTAGCCGAAATGCACGTCGAGCCCTTTGGCCGCGGCGTAGTTGACGCCGGTCGCCAGACGCCAGGTCGCGCCCACCGGGTTGTCGACGGTACGGTCCTTGTCGGCGACGATCGAGCTGTCATAGGCCAGGCCCATGTTCCAGCGCAGCTTAGGATCGACCTGATACTGCGCACCGACCGAGGCGTGCCAGCTGTCTTTATAGCGCTGATCGATCGTGGTGCTGGCGCCGTTGGCATCCGCATCGACGGCCACGCCAACTTTGCCGAACTGGCTCCAGTCCTGCCAGCCGAGGCTGCCGAGCAGCTTCCACTGCGGGTCGAGATCGTAGGTCACGCTCAGCAGCAGCGTCTGCGGCACCTGCATGTCGAGGCTCAGGCTGTTGATGCTCGCGCGGCGCAGAGCGGCGTCCAGCAGGCGGTTGCTGACATTGTCGACGTTCGGCCGGTCCTTGAAGCTCAGGTCGATCTTGCTGGTATAGGCGACGCCGAGCTGGGTGCGCTCGTTGATGCGATACAGCGCACCGAGATTGACGCCGGCGCCGAAGTCGGTGTCCTTGAAATCCAGCTGACCATCCGGGCGGTCGGTCAATCCGAGCAGATTGTTGTTGATGGCCGACTGCGCCCGGAAATAGCCGAACATCAGGCGCGGGCCGAGGCCGACGGAAAGATCGTCGTTGATCTTGTAGGCAACGGTCGGCTGCAGGGAAATACCGATGATGGCGGATTCCTGCGTGAAATAGCGGCCGACCCAGTCATCGTCGTATTTCAGCGCCAGACCGAAATTCCCGTACATGCCGAAGCCCACGGACCAGCGCTCGTCGAGCTGCTGACTGATGAACAGACTGGCACCCGGCAGATACTTCAGCGCATTGCCACCATCACTGCCGCTGAACTGGTTCTGGCCGTCGGGGGAAAAACGCAGGTCTCCCAGAATCAGCTGGCCATTCGCATTCACCTGCGTACCGGCCAGCTGCGAAATACCGGCGGGATTGTTCATCAGGATGCTGGGGTCCGTGGCCAGCGCCGCCGCGCCGGCGTTCGCCAGCCCCATGCCCTCCTGGCCGGCCTCATACACCATGATGCCGCCCGCCCAGCCAGGACTGGACACCAATACAAGCCCCCACAAGTTCAGAGCTGACACCACGCGAAGAGGCTTGATCATGAAGAATTCCTCAAAAAAGCGATCGAAAGCGACCGCAAAATGACGCCGGGCCTGTCCGCCATCCGCGAACGGACGAAGACGCTGCAGCCAACGGATGAGCGGCATCCCGCACCGCTGAACGTTCCGGCGCACTCAATGCATCCGGCAGCAAAAGCTGCCGACGGCTTCAGCCGTCAGCAGCTTGATTGGGAGTCACGTCGCAGGAGCAGCGCAGGCCGATACACCTGCCTGCGCCAGCGCCCCGCATGCGCGTACTGAACCCCGATCAGTTGCCGGTCGGCAGCGGAATGGAAATACCCTCGCTCTTCAGCATGTCGCGGACATACTGGAAACGCTGGTACTGGGTCAGCGTGATCGGCCCGGTATAACCTTCACTCTGCAATTTACGCGGCGGGTATTCGACATAGGTCTTCATCAGATCCTTGATGGCTGCGCTGATGGTCACCAGTGTCCAGGTGTGCTCCGTGTAATTGTTCATGAAGATGTCATAGCGCTCCTGCGGGTCCTGCCAGAGATCGAAGACCTGCGGCACGATCGCCACGTACTTCTCCGGTCCCTTCCAGCCGAGGTTGGTATCCACGGCGAGGCCACCGGTCGCCTGGCCGTTGTCTCCGCGCAGATTGAACACGGCCTTGTAATTGCCGACACGAGCCGCACCCGGGGTCAGCTCATTTTCTGTGAAGTAGAACCAGGCCTTGCGCTCAGACTTGCCGGTACCGAACAGGATCGGCGACATGTCGTAGCTGTCGAAGATGATCGGCTTGCCTTCGCGATCCTTCTCCGGCAGCTTCACGCCCGCCACGGAGGCAAACGTCGCCATCAGATCGAGGCCGCCAACGATGTCGTGATTTCTGGCGCCCGCCGCGATCTTGCCCGGCATCACCGCGATCGCCGGCACGCGGTTGCCGCCTTCACGCACGGTGCCCTTGGTGCCGCGGAACGGCGTATAGCCGGCGTCCGGGTAGACGTCCTGCCAGGCGCCGTTGTCGGTGGTGTAGACGACCAGCGTGTTCTTATCGAGGCCAAGCTCACGCAGCTTGTCCATGATGTGGCCGATGCGCGCATCCAGCTCCACCACCGAGTCGGCGTACTTGGTTTTTGACAGAGACTTGTGCTCGTACTCCGGCGCCGGCATGTTCGGCTGGTGCACCTTCATGAAATTGACGTTGATATAGAAGGGCTTGTCCGGACTCTTGGACGCTTTTTCCAGGAACTCGATAGCGGCTTTCTCGACGTAGCCATCGAAATACGGAATACCGACGACGCCTTTCTCCGGCGTGTTGACGTACTGGCCGTTGATCTTGAAATCTTCCTTCGCCTTCTCACCCGCCTTGGCCGACAGCGACCCGGTGGTCACCTTCTGGAACATCGCGCGCAGCTCCGGATCCATGTCCGGGAACCAGGTCGGATCGGCGTAGGTATACGCATTGAGGTGATAGAGGCCGACGTACTTCATCTCGTCGTAGCCCTGCGCGTTGGGCAGCGCGTAATCGGCCTCGCCGAGATGCCATTTGCCGGTGAAGTAGGTCTGGTAACCCGCCAGCTTGAGCACCGAGCCGAGTGTCCATTCCGCGGCCGGCAGGCCACCGCCCTGGCCCTGGAAGGCGACGGTCGTCATGCCGCTGCGATTCGGAATGCGTCCGGTCTGCATGGCCGCACGGCCCGGCGTGCTGCTCGGCTGTGCATAGAAGGAGAAAAAGGTCATGCCATCGGCCGCCATGCGATCGATGTTCGGCGTCGGCATGCCGCGACCTTCGCCACCACCATACGGACCGAGATCGCCGTAGCCCGTATCATCCGAAACGATGAAAAGGATATTGGGTTTCGAGCTTTCGGCCGACGCCATGCTCGGGATAGCCGGTAACAGCAGCGCGCCCAGTACAGCAGCAGCCAACGGTGCCTTCTTCATATAAACCTCCACCCTGATTCCATAGACAGTCAACCCGGCAATACGCGGCCACGCCTTGGCGATGGCCCGCGAAAGCACATCGACATCCGTGAATGACTACCTCTTTTCGTGCGGGTAAATGACCTTCCAGTCCTGCTTCATGTCCACGACTGTCCAGCCCTGCACCGAGGCTTCATCAAGAGCCTTATCCAACTGACCGACCGACGATTTGCGGTCGTAGGCCCATTCGCGCCTGGCATCGGTGTGATGCACCAGCACACCCAGACGGAGCCCTGCGGCAGCGGTCGTCCACTGCAGCATCTGCAGGTCGCCGTCCGAATTGCCGAACGCAATGATCGGGCGGCGGCCGATGTACTGATTGATGCCGACGGGTTTGCCGGTCTTGTCATCGATGAAGTTCACCTGCGGCAAACGCACGAGCACGGGCTTGCCGTCGCGCATCTGGAATTCGGTCTTGATGCTGCTGCCGACGACCTGCTCGGGGGGAATGCCGTAAACCGCCTGCGTCCACGGACGCATGAACTCGACGCCGCCGCCGGAGACGATGAAGGTCTTGAAGCCGTTGGCGCGCAGATAGGCGAGCACCTCCAGCATCGGCTGGTAGACCATGTCGGTGTACGGCAGATGGCTGAGCGGATGCTTGGCGGTGGCGATCCACTCCTTGACGATCGCAGCGAACTCATCGGTGGTCATGCCCGCGTGAGAGGCCATGACGATCTCAAGAATCGCGTGGTCCCCGCCCGCCAGCGCCCCCTTCACGTCCCCCTTGAGCAGCGAGGCGAACGGCTCCTGGCTGCTCCACTCGGGGTGCTGCGGCGCCAGCGCCTTCAGCCGATCGAGCGCGAACAGGAGCTGGAAGTACATCGGCTGCTCCGCCCACAGCGTGCCGTCATTGTCGAAGGTCGCGATACGCTCGGACACCGGCACGAAGCCGGGGGAGTTTTCCCGGGTGACCTTGCTCACAAAGCCGACGATGGCCTGCTTGGCTGCGCCGTCCGCCCAGGACGGCAGCGGATCGGCGTTCTGCGCCTGAGCATTCAGAACGAGCGTCAGACAGAACGCGAAAAACACGGCTACGACACGGCTGCTCAGCATCGAAATCTCCCTGATGAACCAAAAGCCAAACGACGGCTTTAAACAAGCACTCGCCCGGCGTCATGCTTCGCGCCATTCACAAGAATGCGCAGCACAGTTTTTTTATTAATCAATGTCTCGAATAATTATATTTTTTGACTACGCCACACAGGTCACGACAAACAGTGCCTGGCATCCTGCCGGGCGGCGGGCATCAAAACAGCCTCTGTGGATCAGTGTAGAAACTGCATGTTGAAGCCGGCGAAAATTTGCCAGTCCGGCTGCGCCGGTCCCTTCCAGGCAACTGAATACTGCGGCTCTATGAAAAAATTAAAAACGGTATTGCCTTTTTTGATGACCTGACCGATGCCGAGACCGATCGGGACGCTATAGGCATTGTTTTCGAAGTTGTAGGCCATGATCGGTGCCGAGCGCAGATACAGCCCCTGCCCCAGCTGGAAAAACGCAAACGGCTGCAGCGCAGCGACATTCACGTTATTGCGATCGTGATCACCGGCGAAGCTGGCCTGCCAGGTCAGCAGGTAACCGTACTGAAAGCGCTTGGACTCGGCGTTGAACAGCACATTGGCAAAACCGGCAGACCATTTGCCGCTGCCGAGATCGTCGTCGCTGGCGGTAGGGGCCGTCAGCTGCGGACCGATGCCGAAACTGACTGCCGGATTTCCGGTATCGATCAAATAAGCCGCAAAAACATTCAGATCCCCCACCCCGGTGGTTTTACCGGAGCCGTCGAGCGCCGGATAACTGTTCACCGGCAGCGAGGCGCGCATCAGCCAGTTGCCGCCGAATAAGCGGAAGGGCTCGGCATAACGAAACCAGAACTGGTTTGCATCCTTGTCCGTTTCAGTCAGGCGACCGATGTAATAATTCTGCAAATTGAACGCCGTCATGTTCGCCAGTGGATTATTGGCTTGCGCAGCGGCATCGGCAGAATCGTCAGCGTGCAATGAAAACGGCGCCATGCAGAACAGCAGTCCCGCGCAAACCGCACCTGCCGTGGACATCGATATCGGTTTTGTCTTCATTACGCACAGCCCTGCAGTCGTGAATTGACTTTGGCGGATATGAAGCACGCTCAAACGATGGCTGCGACTCCAAATGGAAACGCCTGGCCGACGGGCAGCGCCTCCGGGTCAAAAGCGACGGTCTGTGCAACGCGCAACCGGCCACCGAATCACTCGCCGGTTACCGCGGACATTCCATTCGCCACCCCGGCCACGCCACACCGCGCCAGAAGCCTAGGTCAAAGATTCGCCGCGCCGTTATGCATTTTCCGCAAAGATGAAAAAAAACACACATTCTGCCGGGAAAGGCTTTTCATATGCGCGCGCACCATCTATTTACATACGTTTACCCCGGCGCGGAGTGCATGGCGTGGCGTGGCAAGCGACCCCTGAAGGCCCGAGCGAACACCCGAACCCGGAGGTGTTGATCGGGCGGATCGATGTCGACGACTTCAGTCTATGGGAGCAAACCACGGCGCCGTGGGAGCTGCTGGCCAAACTGCTGGATACGCACAGCTTTCATAATCACAAGGACTATCTGGTCACGCCGTCGGTCGTGCTCTACCAGGAATCCTATTCATCCTGCCTGCGCGCGCACGGACTCACGCCGGCGCACATGCTGACCCTGTCGGTGCCCCTGCGCACCGGCGCGCGCACCGTCTACTGGAACACAGGGCCACAGGCGAACGGCCTGCCGATCGCGCTGCCTGGCGGGGTCGATGCGGTCGTCGATGCGGGCCAGAGCCATCTGATCCTCCTCGTCTCCCTGCCCTTTCTGCAGCAGCATCTGGCGGGCGAATGCCTGTCCCAGCTGATGCATGCGGCGGCGGTGCGCTTTCTGATCGACGCGCCGGAGCGGCTCGAAAATTTCGGCCGCTGGCTGCAGTGGGTGCTGGAGCAGGCACTGACAAGCCCCGAGGCCTTCCGCCATCGGGCGGTGGTGCACTCGTTCGAGCAGGATCTGCTGCAGCGCTTGTCCCGACTGGGGACGGACTGCGTCCCTGCGGCACCGCGAGCCGACATGGCCCGCAGCCAGCGGGGCCTGCAGCGCGCGCTCGAATATCTGCGCACCAGCAACGCCACCATGGTGACGGTGAGCGAGCTGTGCCGGGTCGCCGGCATCAGCGAACGCAGTCTGCAGTACGCCTTTCATGCCCACGTCGGCCTGTCGCCCCTCAGTTTCATCCGCCACTGGCGCCTGCATGCCGCCCGGCGCGAACTGCTCGCCGTCGACAGCAGTGAGACCCGAGTCGCGGACGTCGCGCATCGCCTGGGCTTCGTCGAGCTCGGCCGCTTCGCCGCCCATTACCGCAGCCTGTTCGGCGAACTGCCCTCGCAAACCATCGCCCGCCCGAAGATACGCGTCGGCCGCCCGCTGATCGCAGCCACCCCATCGGGCGACTGAGGCCAGCGCACGGCCGCTACGCCCTTGCAACACTGACATCCGCTGCTGCGCGGCCGCGGAAAGCATCGTGCAAAACGCTTCAACGAGAGCGAAATCACCGAGCAAACGCAGTAGCGGGCAGTCCGGCAGCAGACATGAAAGTAGCGTGGTCGAGTGCATTCATGCGGAATCACACTGAAATGGGCCAGCGCCCATGCGCCTGCACCACGCTCACCGACCAACCCTCACCGCTGACAGCAGACTTTGCCATCCCGCTATAGCTTCAGACCCCGATGATCTCGTCGGTGAACACACGGAAACTCACCAGCGTGTTCGGACCGAACGTGTTGCTGATCGCCACGTCCGCCGCGTCACGTCCGCGAGCCATCAAGACCCGGCCAATGCGCGGCGTGTTGTTGCGGGCGTCGAAGGTGTACCAGCGATGGCCGAGAAACACTTCGAACCAGGCCGAGAAATCCATCGGCTCATGCGGCGGCGGCACGCCGATGTCACCGAGATAGCCGGTGCAGTAACGCGCCGGAATGTTCAGGCAGCGGCAGAACGCGATCGCAAGATGGGTGTAATCACGGCAGACGCCGACGCGTTCTAGCAGCGCTTCATAGGCCGTGCGGGTCGCCCGCGCGTGCTCGTAGCCGAAGGTGATGTGCCGGTGCACGAAATCACACACCGCCTGCACCCGCGCCCACCCCAGCGGCACATGCCCGAACAGATCCCAGGCAATCTGCGACAGGCGATCGGTTTCGCAGTAACGGCTGCCGAGCAGGAATACCAGCGTTTCCTCGGGCAGCGTTTCAACCGCATGCTGCATCGCGGTGGGCACCACCGGGTCCGGCAGCCCCGAATCACGCACGATGGCAGTACTCGACAGCTGCAGGCGTCCGGGCGGCGCGACGATACGGCTGCAGCCGTTGCCGAAACCGTCGCGATAGGTGCTCACCGGGATCGACGGGCGGGTGATCAGCTGATCGGGAACGATGAGGTCCGGCGCCCGCGAGTGATGGATGCTCAACATCAGGATCATCGGCGTGGGCTGAGGGCAATCGTAAAGCAGTTCGTAGCCAAGCCGGATTTGCATATAGCGTCGAGACTCCTCTGCCCGCCCGTCCGCCGTCTCCGCAGGCACGGAGCAAGAGCGGACAGTACATCAGTCAGCTTGTGCGCCTTCGTGCACCAGTCGCACAAGCAATGGCGTCAGAACGGGACCGCACAGACACAGCCCCCCGTATAGTGACGGACGCCTACCCGCATGCCTGTCACCGGACCGTGCGGGTGCGAACGGAGGATCCTCCCATGCAGCGCCTGCAAATCATCCATCGCACCGAATACCGCTTCCCTGTCGCGGTCCGCCTCGGCCCCCATCGCCTGATGCTGCGCCCGCGCGAGGGACGCGAGATCCACATCGAAGCCGCCCGCCTCGACATCGAACCGCAGCCGCTGCTGCGCTGGTGTCGCGATGCCAACGACAACGCCGTCGCCATCGCCACCTTCAACGAGGCCAGCAGCCAGCTGACGGTGAGCAGCGAGGTGCTCATCACCCATTTCGACGACGCCCCGCTCGACTTTCTGGTCGAGGACTACGCCGTGCAGCACCCCTTCATCTATCCGGCGGAGGAACGCCCCGATCTCGACGCGCTGTGTGCGCCGGTGTTCGCCGACGAACAGCCGCAGGTGCGCGAGTGGCTGCGCGGGCTCGGCCTCGGTCTGGCACCGATGGAGACCTACGTGCTGCTCGACCGCCTCAACCGCGCGATCCGCGACAGCTTCGAGTACGGCGTGCGCGAGGAGCCCGGTGTGCAGTCACCGGCGACGACGCTGGCGCTCGGCGCCGGCAGCTGCCGCGACTACGCCACGCTGTTCATCGAGTCCTGCCGCGCGCTCGGTCTCGCCAGCCGCTTCGTCAGCGGCTATCTGCACACTGCGGAAACCGAGCGCGGCCATGCCTCGACGCATGCCTGGGCCGAGGTCTACCTGCCCGGCCCCGGTTGGAAGGGCTTCGATCAGACCGGCGGCAGCGTCGTCGGCAGCGATCACATCGCCGTGGCCGTCGCCCGTCATCCGCAGGCGGTGCCGCCGATCGCCGGCAGCTTCTTCGGCCCGGCGGAGACCGTGCCGCAGATGCTGGTCGACGTGCGCGTCGCCGCGCTCTGAGCCCGGCTCAGCGTCCGACCCAGCCGCCGCAGACCGGGAACACCTGGCCGACGAAGCAGTTGGCGGCGTCGCTGCACAGGTAGGCGGCGAATTCGGCATCCTCGCGGGCGCTGACCAGCCGGCCGAGCGGCACCTCGCGCTTCAGCCGCTCCTGAAAACGCGGATTGGCCTGCACCTCGGCCGGGAAATAGGTCGGGTTGTCGACGAAATTCTGCGCGATGGCGTTGACCTGGATGTTGTATGCCGCCAGCTCGACGCCGAGCGCCTGCACGTAGGCGAGCTGCGCGCCGCGCGCGGCGCTGTAGGTCGAGGCGCGCTTCATGCCGCGCAGCGCCGAGGCGCTGCCGATCAGCAGGATCTTGCCGTGGCCGCGCGCCTTCATCGCCGGCACCGCCGCGCGGCACAGTCGCGGCAGCGGATCGACCAGCGTGGCGAACACCTCGCGCCATTCGGCCTCGTCGACCTCGGTGGCCGGTGTCGACGGCGCCGGCAGCGCCAGATTGGCGAGCAGGATGTCGAACTCGCCGGCCGCGGCGACCACCCGCGCCGGGGCGTCGACGTCGACCAGCTCGCCGGTATCGGCCACGACATCGGCACCGTGTTCGCTGAACACGCGCCACAGGACCGGCCCCATGAAGGCGTCGGCCTGCAGCAGCAGCACCCGTTTACCCTGCAGCATCATCGACATGACAGCATTCTCCCGGTGCTCGACGACGGCTCGCCCGCGCGCGGCTCATGCCGCCAGCACGCTGCGGCCAAGCCAGCCCATGTATCCGATATAGCAGGCGAGCAGGCCGGCGGCCTCGGCGCGGCTGATGCGCCCCGGCCGGCCGCCGAAGCCGCGGCAGATCAGCAGCAGTGAGACGGTCAGCAGCACCATTACCGGTACGTCGCGCCGGAACAGCTCGGCGCCGACGGCGGCCGGCTCGATCGTCGCGGCGAGACCGACCACCGCCAGCGTGTTGAACAGGTTCGAGCCGATCACATTGCCCAGGGCGATGTCGTGCTCGCCCTTGCGCACGGCGATCAGCGAGGACGCCAGCTCCGGCAGCGAGGTGCCGATGGCCACGACGGTCAGGCCGATGATCAGGTCGCTGACCCCGAAGGCCTGAGCGATGCTCACCGCGCCCCACACCAGCACGCGCGAGGCCAGGATCAGCAGCAGCAGACCGGTCACCAGCCAGAACAGCGCCTGGCGCAGGCTCATGCCCTGCTGCGCCAGTTCGCTGGCGGTTTCATCGGCCAGCGCATCGCCCGTGCCGCGCAGACCTTCGCGCAGCGTCCACGCCATCAGCCCGGCAAACACCGCGAGCAGCAGCAGCGCCTCCGGCCGCGACACCGCGCCGTCCTGCAGCTGCCAGGCGGCGAACAGCGTCACCGCGACGAGGATCGGCAGCTCCTTGCGCAGTACCTGCGAATGCACGGTGATCGGGCTGAACAGCGCGGTCAGCCCGAGGATCAGCGCGATGTTGGTGATGTTCGAGCCGTAGGCATTACCGAGTGCGAGGCCCGGATTGCCCTGCAGCGCCGCCAGCGTCGACACCACCATCTCCGGCGCCGAGGTGCCGAGACCGACGATGACGATGCCGATCAGCAGCGGCGGCAGTCCGCCATGTCGCGCGGCGGCGGCGGCGCCGTCGACGAAACGATCGGCGCTCCACACCAGCAGCGCCAGTCCGCAAAGCAGGGCAAGTATCGGCAGCAGCATCGTCGGTCATCAGCAGTGGCATGCCATCAGCGGCATCGGTTTTCCGATGGTGAAAGCGCCGCAATGTTCCGCGGCATCGCGACCGCGATCGCCGCCAGGGGCGTTCATCGCGTCTGCAGCATGCGTCCGGGCGTCCGGTATCCACCCATGTTGCGGACGCGATGCGTTCGATTTCCGGACGCTCGTCCGTTCACCTCGAACGCCCCTGTCACACATAAAAACCATTATTTATCAATAAATTACATGATTTTTCATGATGTGGCACGCCGCTTGCGATATGGCATTCGGCGGCGACCGGCACACCCGGCGTCGACCGGACGGACCGGGACACCCCGGTTCCAACCACTGATTGAGGAGAAACACCGTGCAAGCAGTGAGAGAAAGAGTCGAGGTCATGGGCATCGACGCCGGCGGTACGATGACGGATACGTTCTTCGTCCGCGCCGATGGCCGCTTTGTCGTCGGCAAGGCGCAGAGCAATCCGGGCGACGAGTCGCTCGCCATCTTCGAGTCCTCACAGGACGCGCTCGGCCACTGGGGTCGCAGCGTCGATGACGTCTACCCGGAGCTGGTGACCTGCGTCTACTCCGGCACCGCGATGCTCAATCGCGTGGTGCAGCGCCGCGGTCTCGAAGTCGGCCTGATCGTCAACAAGGGCTTCGAGCAGGTGCACTCGATGGGCCGCGCGATCCAGAGCTACCTCGGCTACGCGCTGGAAGACCGCATTCACCTCAACACCCACCGCTATGACGAGCCGCTGGTGCCGCTGTCACGCACCCGCGGCGTCACCGAGCGCACCGACGTGCAGGGCCAGGTCGTCATTCCGCTGCGCGAGGACGATGTGCGCCAGGCCACCCGCGAGCTGGTCGCCGCCGGTGCCAAGGCGATTGCGATCTGCCTGCTGCAGTCACACAAGAACAGCACCAGCGAACAGCAGGCGCGCGACATCTGCCGTGCGGAGCTGGCCGCGCTCGGTGCCGACCTGCCGGTATTCGCTTCGGTCGATTACTACCCGCAGCGCAAAGAAAGCCACCGGATGAACACCACCATCCTGGAGGCCTACGCCGCGGAGCCCTCGCGGCAGACGCTGCAGAAGGTCAGCGACCGCTTCAAGAAGCACGGTGCCAAGTTCGACCTGCGCGTGATGGCCACCCACGGCGGCACCATCTCCTGGAAGGCCAAGGAACTCGCCCGCACCATCGTCTCCGGTCCGATCGGTGGCGTCATCGGCTCCAAGCTGCTCGGTGAGGCGCTCGGCTACGAGAACATCGCCTGCTCCGACATCGGCGGCACGTCCTTCGACATGGCGCTGATCACCAAGGGCAGCTTCGCCATCGCTTCCGACCCGGACATGGCCCGCCTGGTGCTGTCGCTGCCGCTGGTGGCGATGGACTCGGTCGGTGCCGGCGCCGGCTCCTTCGTGCGCCTCGACCCCTACAGCGGCTCGATCAAGCTCGGTCCGGACTCCGCCGGCTACCGCGTCGGCACCTGCTGGCCGGACAGCGGGCTCGACACCGTCTCGGTCACCGACTGCCACGTCGTGCTCGGCTACCTCAACCCGGAAAACTTCCTCGGTGGCGCGATCAAGCTCGACGTCGAGCGTGCCCGCCAGCACATCAAGGTGCAGATCGCCGATCCGCTCGGCCTCAGCGTCGAGGATGCCGCGGCCGGCGTCATCGAGCTGCTCGACCTGCAGCTGCGTGAGTACCTGCGCGCCAACATCAGCGCCAAGGGCTACAACCCGACCGACTTCGTCTGCTTCTCCTACGGTGGCGCCGGTCCGGTGCACACCTACGGCTACACCGAAGGACTGGGCTTCAAGGACGTGGTGGTGCCGGCCTGGGCGGCGGGCTTCTCGGCCTTCGGCTGCGCCTGCGCCGACTTCGAGTACCGCTACGACAAGAGCGTCGACATCGCCCTGCCGCAGAGCGCCGCCGAGGCCGATAAGACCACGGCCTGCGCGACCATCCAGGAAGCCTGGTCACAGCTCGCCGCCAAGGTGGTCGAGGAATTCGTCATCAACGGCTTCAAGCCCGAAGACGTGATCCTGCGCCCTGGCTACCGCATGCAGTACATGGGGCAGCTCAACGACCTCGAAATCACCTCACCGATCACCAACGCCAGCAGCGCTGAGGATTGGGACCGCATCGTCGAGGCTTTCGAGGACACCTACTCCCGCGTCTACGCCAGCTCGGCACGCTCGCCGGAACTCGGCTTCAGCGTCACCGGCGCGATCATGCGCGGCCTCGTCGCCACGCAGAAACCAGTCCTGCCCGAGGACCCGGAAGCAGGCCCGACGCCACCGCCGGCGGCCCGCATCGGCAGCCGTCCGTTCTACCGCCACAAGCAGTGGATCGACGCCGTGATCTGGAAGATGGAGCTGCTGCAGCCCGGCAACCAGGTGCGCGGACCGGCGGTCATCGAATCCGACGCGACGACCTTCGTCGTTCCCGACGGCTTCGAAACCACGATCGACAAGCACCGCCTGTTCCACCTGCGCGAAGTGAAGTGAGGAGCCCCGTCCCATGAACATGCCCACCAAGATCGAAGCCATCCGCCCGGACCTGCTCGGCACCGGCGAGACGCTCAAGCAGTTCCGTGACGGCATCCTCGCCCGCACCAAGGCGACCGGCCACTACAACGGCCTGGAGCACCTGGAGCTGCGTGAAGCCGACCCGATCCGCTACGAGAAGATGTTCTCCAAGCTGCGCGGCGGCCTGGTGCATGCCCGTGAAACGGCGAAGAAGATCGCCGCCAGCCCGATCGTCGAGCAGGAAGGCGAGCTGTGCTTCACGCTCTACAACGCCGCCGGCGACTGCGTGCTGACCTCCACCGGCATCATCATCCATGTCGGCACCATGGGCGCCGCGATCAAGTACATGATCGAGAACGACTGGGAGAGCAATCCCGGGATCGAGCCCGGTGACATGTTCACCAACAACGACTGCTCGATCGGCAACGTCCACCCCTGCGATATTGCCACCATCGTGCCGATTTTCGCCGAGGGCAAGCTGGTCGGCTGGGTCGGCGGCGTCACCCACGTCATCGACACCGGCGCGGTGACGCCGGGCTCGATGTCCACCGGCCAGGTGCAGCGCTTCGGCGACGGCTATCAGGTCACCTGCCGCAAGACCGGCGTCAAGGACCAGCCGCTGAAGGACTGGCTGCACGAGTCGCAGCGCTCGGTGCGCACGCCGAAGTACTGGATTCTCGATGAGCGCACCCGCATCGCCGGCTGCCACATGATCCGCGAGCTGATCGAGGAAGTGATCGCCGAGGAAGGGCTCGAAGCCTACGAGAAGTTCGCCTACGAGGTCATCGAGGAAGGCCGCCGCGGCCTGCAGACCCGCCTGAAGGCGATGACGCTGCCCGGCAAATACCGCAAGGTCGCCTTCGTCGACGTGCCTTACAACCACCCGGACGTGCAGACGCCGTCGGCTTTCGCCAAGCTCGACACCATCATGCACTCGCCGGTGGAAATGGAGATCCGCCGCGACGGCTCCTGGCGGTTGGACTTCGACGGCGCGAGCCGCTGGGGCTGGCACAGCTACAACGCCCACCAGGTCGCCTTCACCTCCGGCATCTGGGTGATGATGACGCAGACGCTGGTGCCGACGCAGCGCATCAACGACGGCGCCTACTTCGGCACCGAGTTCCGCCTGCCCAAGGGCGCGTGGATGAACCCGGACGACCGCCGCACCGGCCACGCCTACGCCTGGCACTTCCTGGTCTCCGGCTGGAGCGCGATGTGGCGCGGGCTGTCGCAGGCCTACTTCAGCCGCGGCTATCTGGAAGAGGTCAACTCCGGCAACGCCAATACCTCCAACTGGCTGCAGGGCGGCGGCATCAATCAGGACGGTGAGATTCACGCCGTCAACAGCTTCGAGGCCAGCTCCTGCGGCACCGGCGCCGGCGCGATCAAGGACGGTCTGAACCACGCCGCCGCGATCTGGAACCCCGAAGGCGACACGGGTGACATCGAGATCTGGGAGATGGCGGAACCGCTGCTCTACCTGGGTCGCAACGCCAAGTGCAACTCCGGCGGCTACGGCAAGTACCGTGGCGGTTGCGGCTTCGAGACCCTGCGCATGGTCTGGAAGGCGCAGGACTGGACGATGTTCTTCATGGGCAACGGCTACATGAACTCGGACTGGGGCCTGATGGGCGGTTATCCGTCCGCCACCGGCTACCGCTTCGAGGCGCACCAGACCGGGCTCAAGGAGCGCATCGCCATCGGCGACTCGCTGCCGCTCGGCGCCGACGCCAACCCGGACGCGCCGGACTACGAGCGCCACATCGACGCCACGGCCCGCATCAAGCGCGACCAGCAGTGCATGACCACCGAGGACTGCTACGACAACTACGACCTGTACCTGAACTACCTGCGCGGCGGCCCGGGCTTCGGTGATCCGCTCGATCGCGAGCCGGAAGCCATCACCAAGGACCTCAACAACGCGCTGCTGCTGCCCGAGTACGCGCAGAAGGTCTATGGCGCGGTGATCGCGCAGGACGCCGCCGGCCTGTGGAGCGTGGACGTGCCGGCCACCGCCCGCCGCCGTGGCGAAATCCGCCGCGAGCGCCTGGCCCGTGCCGTGCCGACCAGCGAGTGGATGCGCGAGGAGCGCGAACGCGTGCTGACCAAGCATGCCTCGCAGCAGGTGCGCCACATGTTCACCACCAGCTTCGGCCTGTCGGCGAAGTTCCTCGGCGACTTCCGCCGCTTCTGGAACCTGCCGGAGAGCTGGACGCTGACCGAAGCCGAACTGGAAGTGCCGTCCTACGGCTCGACCTATCGCATGGACCTGTCACTGCTGCCCGACGTGCACACCGTCGTGCTGGTCGAAGAGTGATGCGGCCGCATCAGCTCCCCTGAACAATTCACGGAGATAGTCCGATGTCCATGTACACGCAGGAACAGGTCAACAAGCTGGTCGACGGCAAGCTCGACTGGGATACCACGATGCGCATGCTGTCGATGCCGAAGGATCAGGAGCGCTTCCAGCTCTACCTGAAGTCGCTGCAGCAGAAGGTCGACTGGGAAGATCTCATCGTGCTGCCGCTCGGTCCGCACCTCTACATCGCCCAGTCGGCGGCGACCAAGCAGTGGAAGATCAAGTGCGACTGCGGTCACGAGTTCTGTGACTACCGCGAGAACTGGAAGCTGCACGCCCACATCTACGTGCGCGACACGCCCGAGGCGATGGCCGAGGTCTACCCGCAGCTGATGGCGCCCGACACCCAGTGGCAGGTGTATCGCGAGTACTACTGCCCGCAGTGCGGCACGATGCACGACGTCGAGGCACCGACCCCGTGGTACCCGGTGATCCACGACTTCGAGCCCGACATCGAGGGCTTCTACCAGGAGTGGATGGGCCTGCCGGTGCCGGAACGCGCCGACTGAGCCACCCGAGTCCGGGCACGGCTGCGCAGGCAGTCGTGCCCGCCGGCAGCGTCCCGGAGCCCCCGGGACGCCTGCCCCGTCGGCCACCAGGAGAGAGGCACGATGAAAGCACTGGTCTATCAGGGGCCCGGCCGGAAGGCCTGGGTGGACAAGCCGCAACCCGAGATCGTCAAACCCACCGACGCCATCGTGCGCATCACCCGCACGACGATCTGCGGCACCGATCTGCACATCCTCAAAGGCGACGTGCCCACCGTCGAAGCCGGCCGCACCCTCGGCCACGAAGGTGTCGGCGTCATCGAGGCGGTCGGCAGCGCCGTCACCAGTTTCCGTCCCGGCGACCGGGTGCTGATTTCCTGCATCAGTGCCTGCGGCCGCTGTGCCAACTGCAAGCAGCAGCTCTACGCCCACTGCTCGGATGGCGGCTGGATTCTCGGCCATCTGATCGACGGCACGCAGGCCGAGTACGTGCGCATCCCGCATGCCGACAACAGCCTGCATCACATTCCGGCCGGCGCCGATGAAGAAGCGCTGGTGATGCTCAGCGACATCCTGCCGACCGGGCTGGAAATCGGCGTGCTCAACGGCCAGGTCAAACCCGGCGACACGGTGCTCATCGTCGGCGCCGGGCCGGTCGGCATGGCGGCGCTGCTGACGGCGCAGTTCTACTCGCCGGCGCGGCTGATCATGGTCGACATGGATGAAAACCGGCTGGCCGCGGCACGCCGGCTCGGCGCCACCCACACCCTCAATGCGGCTCAGGGCGCGGTGATCGAACAGATCATGGCGCTGAGCGGCGGCCGCGGCGTCGATGTCGCCATCGAGGCGGTCGGCGTGCCGGCGACTTTCGACATCTGTCAGGAAGTCGTCGCGCCCGGCGGCCATATCGCCAACGTCGGCGTCCACGGCGTGCCGGTCAGTCTGCACATCGAGAAGCTGTGGCTCCGCAACATCACGCTGACCACCGGGCTGGTCAACACCAGCACCACACCGATGCTGCTGCAGGTGGTGCAGGCCGGTCGCGTGGCGCCGGGCAGCCTGATCACCCACCACTTTCCGCTGCAGCAGATCCTGGAGGCGTACCGCGTATTCGCGAATGCCGCCGAGGAAAACGCGATGAAGGTGATCCTCGTCGCCGACTGAGGACAGCCCCCCTCACGCCACTGGCCGCGCCCGACTGGCGCACCGGCCTCCCCCGGAGATTTCGACATGGCGAACAAACTCTATCCGAGCGCGGCCGCCGCGCTCGCCGACATCCTCGCCGACGGGCAGACGCTCGCCGTCGGCGGGTTCGGCCTCTGCGGCATCCCCGAAGCGCTGATCGTCGCGCTGCGCGACAGCGGCGTGCGCAATCTGACCTGCATCTCCAACAATGCCGGCGTCGACGGCTTCGGCCTCGGCCTGCTGCTGGCGACCCGGCAGATCCGCAAGATGATCTCGTCCTACGTCGGCGAGAACCGCGAGTTCGAACGCCAGTACCTGAGCGGCGAGCTGGAGCTGGAATTCACGCCGCAAGGCACGCTGGCCGAAAAGCTGCGCGCCGGTGGCGCCGGCATCCCGGCCTTCTTCACCCGCACCGGCGTCGGCACACCGATCGCCGAGGGCAAGGAAACCCGCGAGTTCGACGGCGAAACCTATCTGCTCGAACCGGCGCTGCGTGCCGACGTGGCACTGGTCAAGGCGTGGAAGGCCGACAGCGCCGGCAACCTCGTCTACCGCAAGACCGCGCGCAACTTCAATCCGCAGGTGGCCACCGCCGGACGCGTCACCGTCGCCGAGGTCGAGGAGATCGTCCCGCTCGGCACGCTCGACCCCGACACCATCCACACGCCCGGCGCTTTCATTCAGCGTCTGGTGCTCAATCCGGCGCCGGAAAAGCGCATCGAACAACGCACCGTGCGCCCGCGCGCCGCGGTCTCTGCCTGAGGATTGCCCGCATGTCCTGGACCCGCGATGAAATGGCGGCGCGCGCGGCGCTCGAACTGCACGACGGCTACTGCGTCAACCTCGGCATCGGCCTGCCGACGCTGGTCGCCAACCACATTCCGCCCGGTATCGACGTCTGGCTGCAGTCGGAAAACGGCCTGCTCGGCATCGGCCCGTTCCCGAGTGACGATGCCGTCGACGCCGACCTGATCAATGCCGGCAAGCAGACGGTGACCGCCGTGCCCGGCGCGGCGTTTTTCTCCTCGGCCGACTCCTTTGCGATGATCCGCGGCGGCCACATCGACCTCGCCATCCTCGGTGCGATGCAGGTCTCGGCCAGCGGCGATCTGGCCAACTGGATGATCCCCGGCAAGATGATCAAGGGCATGGGTGGGGCGATGGATCTGGTCGCCGGCGTCAAGCGCGTCGTCGTGCTGATGGAACACACCGCCAAGGACGGTGCGTCGAAGATCCTGCCGGCCTGCACGCTGCCGCTGACCGGCCAGCGTGTGGTCAACCGCATCATCACTGAGCTCGGCGTACTCGATGTCGGCGACGACGGCCTGCACCTGGTCGAGCTCGCCCCGGACGTCAGCCTGGCCGCCCTGCGCGCCGCCACCGGCGCACCGGTAAACGCTGATAAACAGGTGTCTCCTCCACCTCGGCCAGTGGGGGCTGGCTGAGGGTCGCTCTCCATCACCCCCACTGCGGGAGCGGTCGAGGCGTCGTGCCGCTCCCGCCTTTTTCTGCTGGCTGCGGAGAGGCCGCCATGAACATCGCTCACCTGCTCAACAACACGGCGCAGCGCTACGGCACGCGCCCGGCAGTGGCGCTGCACGATCGCGTGCTGCTGTCCTACCGCGAACTGGCGCAGCGCACGCGTCGCGTCGCCGCCGCGCTGCGCGCGCGCGGGCTGGCACCGGGCGACCGCGTCGGCCTGGCGATGGGCAATTACCCGGAATACTTCGAGATCCTGTTCGGCTGCTGGCAGGCCGGGCTGATCGCGGTGCCGATGAACCCGCGCCTGCACCCGAGCGAATTCGCCTGGATTCTCGGCCACAGCGGCGCCCGGCTGTGCTTCGTCGGCCCGGAGCTGGCCGGCGAGCTGGCGGCGTATCAGCACGACTGCCCGACGCTGCAGCGGCTGATCGCCATCGATGCGCCCGAATATCACGCCATCGCCGAGTATCCCGCCGGACTCGATTGCGCCGAGGTCGATGCGGCGGCGCCGGCCTGGCTGTTCTACACCAGCGGCACCACCGGCCGGCCGAAGGGCGCGATGCTGAGTCATCGCAATCTGCTGGCGATGACATTGGCCTACTTCGCCGATCTCGACCGCCCCGGGCCGCAGGACGCGATGCTGCATCTGGCACCGCTGTCGCACGGTTCCGGCCTGTACATGCTGCCGCACATCGCCCGTGGCGCCTGTCAGGTGATTCCAGAGAGCGACCATTTCGACCCGGAGGAAGTCTGGACGCTGCTGCGCGAGTATCCGGGCCTGAGCTTCTTTGCCGCGCCAGTGATGCTTCGCCGCCTGTGCACCAGCCACGTCGATGAAGCAGCGCTGCGTCATCTGCGCACCATCGTCTACGGTGGCGCGCCGATGTACCTGGCTGATCTGCGCTCGGCGCTCGATGTGCTCGGACCGAAGCTCGCGCAGATTTACGGCCAGGGTGAAAGCCCGATGACCATCACCGCGCTCGATCGCAGCGCCCACGCCGATATCGCCCATGCCGATTACGAGGCCCGCCTGGCCTCGGTCGGCTACCCGCGCAGCGGCGTCGAGGTGCGCGTCGTCGACGAGCTCGGTCAGCCGCTGGCCGACGGCGAAGCCGGTGAAGTCGTGGTTCGCGGCGACGTGGTGATGTCCGGCTACTGGCAGGACCCGGTGGCCAGCGCCCGCGCCCTGCAGGGCGGCTGGCTGCATACCGGCGATGTCGGCAGCTTCGGTGGCGACGGCTTTCTGATGCTGCGCGACCGCAGCAAGGATCTGATCATCAGCGGCGGCAGCAACATCTACCCGCGCGAGGTCGAGGAAGTCCTGCTGCGCCATCCGGGGGTGGCCGAGGTCTCGGTGATCGGCTGCCCGGATGCCGAATGGGGTGAGCAGGTGGTCGCCTGCCTGGTCGCCCGCGACCCGCAGCTGACACCGGGCAACGCCGAACTCGATGAGCTGTGTCTGCAGCACATCGCCCGCTACAAGCGCCCGAAGCAATACCTCTGGCTGCCGATGCTGCCGCGCAACAGCACCGGCAAAGTGCTCAAACGCGAGCTGCGCGCGCGCTTCAGTTGATCTCTGTCAGGCTGGCAGTCACAAATCTGTCATGCGCAGTCTCCGTGTGCCGACATATCCTGTCAGTACAAGAGGAGACGAGGATGGATACCAGCAGGCTACGCATCGAGGGCCGGTTCTGGCTGCAGCGCGACGAGCAGCCATTTCTCGGCCGGGGGCGTGTCGAACTGCTCGAACGTATCGACAGCTGCGGGTCGATCGCCGAGGCGGCACGACTGATGGGCATGGGCTACAAGACGGCGTGGGATAATGTCGATGCCATCAACAATCTGGCCGAACAGCCGTTGGTGGAACGGCAGAAAGGCGGCAAACACGGCGGCGGCACACGGCTGACCGCTTACGGCAAAGAGGTCATCGCGCTCTACCGCGAGCTCGAATCGGCGCACAGCCGCCTGCTCGACGGTCTGGTCGAGCGCTACCCGGCGGCAGCCGGTGTGCAGGCCCTGCTCGGCCGGCTCGGCATCGTCGCCAGTGCGCGCAATCAGCTGCTCACCCGCATCTGCAGCATCGAGCAGGAAGGCTGTGTGGCGCGCATCGAGCTCGATCTCGGTGGCGATGACCGGTTGTATGCGGAGCTGCTGCCGTCGAGCGTGCAGCGCCTGGCGCTGCAGAACGGCAGCTGGGTGATCGCGCTGATTAAGGCGACGGCCCTGCGTCTGTGCGGCGCGGCCGAAGCGGCACCACCCGTCGGCAACCGCTTCGTGGCGCGGATCGAACGCATCGGCGACGAGGGTGAAGTCGTCGTCAAACTCGGCGGCGGACGCATGCTGCACGCCGTGATGCCCTCCGGCACGCCATCCTGGCTGGCCGAAGGGGCGCAAGTGCGGATCATGGTCGAGCCTACGGATGTCATCCTGCTGACGACCGACATCCCCGTCCCGCGGACAGCGGCAGTGCAGGACACCTGAACCGGATCAGGGCTTGGTGAAACCGTAGCGTTCGAGTACCGCAATGCCAGCCGGTGAACGGACATACTCGATGAAGGACTTGCCAAGTTCGGCATTCTGCGTGGTCTTGATCTGCGCGATCGGGTACACGATCGGCTTTTCCAGAGGCACGCTGAAGGCGACTTTCACGTGCTCCTTGTCGGTTGCGGCGTCGGTGGCAAATACGAAGCCGACCTCCACCTCGCCGCGGCTGACGTAGTTCAGGCTCTGGCGCACGTTATCGGCGAGCACCAGCTTCGGCTCCAGCGACGCCCACAGCTTCGCCACTTCGAGGGCCGACTTGGCATAGCGGCCGTTCGGCACCGACGACGGATTGCCGATCGCGATGCGCTTGACCTCGTCAGCCTTCAGGTCGCTCAGCTTTTCCAGCTTCACTTTTGAATCCGCCGGCGTGACGACGACCAGCTGGTTGCCGGCAAAGTTGACGCGCGTGCCATCGAGGACATGCCCGCCGTCAGCCGCGCGATTCATGGTCTCCTGGTCGGCCGAAGCAAACACGTCCACTGGCGCGCCCTGGGAAATCTGCTGCAGCAGTGCGCCCGAGGCCGCGAAGTTCATCGTGACCTTGGCATCGGGATGCGCGGCTTCGAAGCCCTGACCGATTTCCTTGAACGCATTGGTCAGACTCGCCGCGGCAGAAACGATCAGCTCGCCAGCGGATACCGAAAGCGGCAGCAGCAGCGCTGCACACAGAGTTGCCAGGCGGTGGCGTGGCCGAATATTCATGGCAATAACAACCTCTCAGATCGGAATTGGCCGCAGTCGCGGCCCGGGAACGCTCGGGGGATGTTCGCAACGGCGATATGTCAGCAGTAACATATCGCAAAAGCAGACTCCAGCCGTGGATGTGCCTGCGGGCACCCGCTCGCCCGTTCCGTCCACCCTCCGCCGCGAGATCCGTCCGATGCCCGACACGCCACCGACCGAACTGCAGGCCGACAGCCGCTTCTGGCTGGAACGCGAGGGACGCCCGTTCCTCGGCCACTCCCGCGCCGAACTGCTCGAACACATCGATGCCACCGGCTCGATCGCCGAAGCCGCCCGCGCGATGGGCATGAGTTACAAGAACGCCTGGGATACCGTCGACGCGATGAACAACCTCGCCGAAGAGGCACTGGTCGAGCGTCAGAAAGGCGGTCGTCACGGCGGCGGTTCGTCGCTCACCGAATACGGACGGCGGGCGGTCGGCCTGTTCCGCGAGCTCGAACGCATCCACGCCCGCCTGCTCTCGGCGCTGGCCGAACGGCGCAGCGAAGCGGCCGAGGCACAGGCGCTGTACCTGCGCCTCGGACTGACGGTCAGCGCCAGCAACCAGCTGCTGGGCCGCGTGCGCGAGGTGCTCGACAACGGGCGCCGCCACGACGTCGTGCTCGACATCGGCGGCCTGCCGCTGCGTGCACGTCTGACCCGTTCGGCGATCAGCCGGCTGTCGCTGGCCCCCGAACGGGCGGTGATGGCGCTGATCAAGGCGACGACGATCAAGGTCTACCGCCACGACATACCGCAGGGCGACAACGTCTTCCGCGGTGTCATCGAAAGTGACGGTGACAGCGATCACCTCGCCATCCGCCTCAATCAGGGACGCGTGGTCTACGCCACCGGCTGCGTCGATGCACCACGACCACCGGCCGCCGGCACCGCGGTATGGGTGTCGATCGATCCCGAGGACGTCATGCTCGCGGTCGCCGACCCGGCGCTGCCGCTCTGAGGCGGAGCGTCCTCGCGCAGACGACCGTCCCGCAGCCAGAGCACGCGATCGGCCAGTCGCGCGCGATCCTCAGCCTGGTGTGTCACCAGCAGCGTGGCCAGCCCGAGTTCGCGCTGCAGCGTCAGCAGCAGGTCGCGCACGCTGTTACCCGTGTCGAGATCGAGATCGCTGAACGGCTCATCGAGCAGCAGCAGCGCCGGACGGCCGGCCAGCGCACGGGCCAGCGCCGCCCGCTGACGCTCCCCTCCGCTGACCTGCACCGGACGGCGCGCCAGCAGCGCCCCCAGGCCAACACGCTGCAGCCAGTGCGCGGCAGCCTCATGCTCCTGACGCCGGCCGAGGTGCAGGCGGCGCAGGCCGAGGCGGACGTTGTCGAGCAGACTCAGATGCGGGAACAGGTGCAGATCCTGGTCGACGTAACCCAGTCCGCGCGCATACACCGGCACACCGAGCAGGTCGCGCTCACCGAGCCAGACCTCGCCGTGCACCGGCGGCTGCAGACCGGCGACCGCCTTCAGCAGGGTGCTCTTGCCGGCTCCGGACGGCCCGCAGACGCAGACGATGCTGCCGGCGGCGACATCGAGATCGATACCGCTGAGGCAGCCAGCCGCCAACCCGCGGATGCGCAGGGCCGCGCCGCTCATGCCGGCAGCTCCGGGCGGCGCAGCAGACGCAGCGCGAGCAGCAGTCCGGCCGCGAGCAGCAGCTGCAGCAGTGCACAGACCACGGCGGTATCGGTATCGCCGCTGGCGATGTTCAGGTAGACCGCCATCGGCAGCGTTTCGGTGCGCAGGCGCGTGGCGCCGGCGACCATCAGCGTGGCGCCGAATTCACCGAGCGCCCGTGCCCAGGCGAGCACGGCCCCGGCCGCGATACCACGCATCGCCATTGGCAATTCGACATGGACGAATACTGCCAGCGGCTTCAGGCCGAGCGTGCTGGCACAGGCGGCATAGCCACTGTCGAGTGCGGCGAAGCTCGCCACCGAGCTGCGCAGCACCACCGCCATCGCGATGTACGCCTGCGCCAGCACCGCCCCGGCCGGCGAGAACAGCAGCTCGATGCCGAGGCTCGCCAGCGGTTCGCCGAGCATGCGCCGGCCGAACAGAAACAGCAGGCCGACGCCGACCACCAGCGGTGGCATCACCAGCGGCAGGTCGAGCACGGTTTCCAGCAGCATGCGGCCGCGGCCGCGCCACTGGCGCAGTGCCCAGGCCCCCGGTACACCGAGCAGCAGCGCGATCGCCAGCGCGGCCAGCGACACGCCGAGCGACTGCAGCAGCGCGAAGCGCACCTCCATCGACCCCAGCACTGCCAGCACCGTTGCCAGCTCGACACGCATACCGAGGGCGACGATCACAGCGACCACCAGCAGCGCGAACAGCAGCAGTGGCAGCAGAGCAAGACGCAGAAACACAGTCGAGGTCAGTGCGCGGCAGGGGCCGGCATCGCCATGTCGGCCGCGGTGGCGCGCGGGAAGCCGAAATGCTCGAAGGTAGTCAGCCCTTCCTCGCTGGCCATGAACTCGGCGAAGCGCTTGGCCAGCGCCGGATCAGCGGATGAGCGCAGCACCACGGCACCGGCGATTTCCGGCTTGAACCAGCCCGCCGGAATCGGCCGCAACACCAGTTTGTCGGCATGCTCGGCGTAATCGGTCGCGCCGATGATCGCCGCATCGACATCGCCATCGGCAACATAGAGCGCGAGCTGCTTGACGGTGGCGGCGCGCACCACGACGTTGGCTTCGATTTCGCTGCGCAGGCCTGAGTGATCGAGGATTTCAGCCGCGGTGCGTCCCAGCGCCATCGCTTGCGGGTCCCCCAAACCGATCTTGACGCCCGGTTTAGCCAGGTCAGCAAAAGTCTCGATGCGCTGCGCCGCAGCACGGTTGACGGCAATCACCGGCGCATGCTGCACCAGTGGCAACACCGCCAGTACTTCATTGCCGGCCTGCAGCGGCTCGGCATAACGCAGTGAACCTGGCACGAAGACATCACCACGGCCGCTTTCACGAATTCGGTTGAGCAGCGCGCCGGAGCCACCGTATTCGATCTGCACCGCGACATGTTCACGCTGCTGGAAACGCTCGGCCAGCTGCTGCACCGGCGAGCGCAGGCCGGCACCGGCAAACACCAGCAGCTCGGCCGCCGCCGCCGCGTGCACCAGCAACAGGCCAAGGCTCCCGCACAGAACCACCCGAGACCATCGACGCACCTTCACCCACTCCACGATCATTCCTCCGAGCGTTATCTCAGCCAGAACATAACGCTGTTTATCATGCGGTTTTTTGCATCGCAACAAAGGCAATGCTGCAGCGCTGGAGGAATCGGGAGCGCGCGCTGGGCCCGATCGGGTCCGCGCGTGTTGATAATCCGAAAGAAACGGCTCAGTCCTGAGCCGTGAGGGTGCCGCGCAGCTCGGCCAGCGTTTGCGGCTGACGTCCGTCCGCGGACTCTGCCACCGCCTGCAGCCAGGCTTCGAAAGCTGCCTGCCGCTGCGGCCAGTCGCAGTCCAGCATCGCGAACCAGGCGGTGTCACGGTTGCGGCCCTTGACCACCAGATGCTGGCGGAATACGCCCTCGAAACAGAAGCCGAAGCGTTCGGCGGCCCGCCGGGAACGGCGGTTCAGCGCATCGCACTTCCATTCCAGACGTCGGTAGCCAAGCTCGAAGGCGCGCCGCGCCAGCAGATAGATGGCCTCGGTCGCCGCCGTGCTGCGCTGCAGCGAGGCACCGAACCAGATATGACCGATTTCGATGACGCCGTGCTCGGGCGTGATGCGCAGATACGCCGCCATGCCGCAAGTGCACCCGCTGTGCTTGTCGACCAGCGCAAAAAACAGCGGATCGCTCGACGCAGCCTGCCGCTGCAGCCACTCGCCGAAAGCCTGGGCATCGGCGAACGGGCCGTAGGCCATGTAATCCCACAGATGCGGATCGCCACTGCAGGCGGCGGCATACAGCGCCGCGCCATGCCGTTCAGGATCGAGGGCTTCGAGACGCACGCAGCGCCCTTCGCAGTTTTCGGCACTGGGCAGCGGCACCGGACGCCAGTCGAGTGGCTGCCCCAGCGGGAATTCATCGGACATCGGACTGACCTCATCGAAGGGATCGCGGAGACGGCGCAGTATGGCCGTATCGCCCTGCGCTCACCCACTCATTGCGGATCAGAAAGCTCGCGGACGACCGGCGCCACCGCCGGCGGCAACTGGATCGTGAAGCAGGCCCCCTGTCCGCTGTTGTAGTACGCGAGCACACCGTCGAGGTCACGAATGATGCCGTAGGACAAGGCCAGTCCCAGCCCTGTCCCCTGACCCACCGGTTTGGTGGTGAAAAACGGCTCGAAGATGCGATCGCCGATGTCAGCGGGCACACCGCCGCCGCTGTCGCACACACACACCCCGGCCGCGCCGTCGCGTAACGGCGCGACGGTGATCAGTGCTGCGACGTCCGCACCCTCGCGACGACGGCGGGCGTTGATCGCATCGCGGGCATTGAGCAGCAGATTGATCAGTACCTGTTCGAGCAGCAGCAGATCGCCAAGCAGATGCATCGTCTCCAGCGCGGTATCGATGCGCAGCTCGATGCCGGCTTCGCTGAGCTGCGATCCGATGATCGTCAGCGCGCCCCGCAGCGCTTCGGCCGGTTCGATCGGCGCAATGTGTTTGTCGCTGCGCCGTCCATAGATGCGCATGTGATCGATGATGCGCGAAGCGCGGGTGACGTTGCGTTCGAGCTTGTCGAGCTTGCGCAGCAGGTATTCCTCGTCGAGTGCACCAGCGGCATGACGCGCAGCGACGTTGTCGAGTGTCAGGCGCATCGCGTTCAGCGGCTGGTTGAGCTCGTGCGCCAGCCCGGTGGCCATCTCGCCCAGGGTCACCAGTTTTCCCGACTGGTAGATCGCCAGTTCCGCTTCGTGCTGTTCGGTCAGGTCGAGGCCGATACCGACCAGATGACGCAGCGTACCCGCACTGTCATGCACGCCGGTCAGCGTCCAGGCGATCGAGCGCAGGCGCCCGCGCGTATCGGCCACCTGAGTTTCGCTGTGCATCGGTAACTGCTGACAGACGGCGTCGAAGGGACGGCGCGTCACGGCATTGAGCCAGGTGCCGTCCACCTCGGGACCGAAGGTCTGCTCGAACAGCGCATTCGCCATCACCAGCCGACCCTCACCGTCGGCGACAAAGACGATCGCGCCGGCGGTATCGATGATGCTGCGCATGAACTGCTGTTCGCGCGCGGCCGCCCAGGCTTCACGGTCGCGGCGCTCGGCGAGCAGGCGCTCATGGGCGTAGCGACGCAGCAGCCAGCCTGCCAGCACGATCATCAGCAACAGCGCCAGAAACAGCCCGCTGTAGGTCATGATGCTGCTGCGCAGTCCGTCGAAAGCCGTCGCGCGCGGCAGGCTGACCTCGACGATCAGCGGAAAATCCTTGATCCGGCGGTAGCTGACGAAAGCCGCCTCTCCCGTGGTGGCGTCGATGTTTTCATAGTCGCCCTCCGCCGCCGCCGCGTAGTGGGTAAACAGCGGACCGTGGCGGTAGTTGCGCTCGACCATCGCCGCAAAACGATCGACCTGCGAAGTCGCCCGCAGCTGGCCGTCCTCACCGAACAGGGAAACGACGATATCGTCACCGCTGGTCAGCGATTTATAGAAACGGCTCAGGTACAGCGGATCGAAGGACACGACGGCAACCCCCCGGAAGGCCCCGCTGTCGTCGACGATGCGCCGCGTGTACTGGATCGACCACTTGTGGCTGGCACGCCCCAGCAGCGCCTTGCTGATGTAGGTGCTGTCGGCATCCGGCTGCAGGTAATAGCGATAGTGCTCACGATCGGACAGGTCGATACCGATGCTCGAAGTACCGGTACTGGTGGCGTAGAGCCTGCCGCGGGCATCGATGATGGCGTACTGCACGGCCACATCGTCGACGTGCAGCAATTCCTGCAGACGTGCGGTCAACTCGGCGATATCGGGATAGCGCACGAAGTAGTCGGCAACGTAGCGGCTCTGCTGATCGAGCGCACGAAACGTGCGATAGATATGCTCATCGAAAGCACGCGCCAGCGTCGACGTGGCCTGCTGCGCGGTATCGATGCGATGTACGTACTCCTCCCGAATCGCCGTCGCCGTGATCAGCCCTGCCAGTAACAGCACACAGGCCGCGCCGATCACGTAGAGCGTGGTCAAAGAGCGAGTTCCTTCGAGCTTCCGAGCGGTGACCACGGTGAAGCCTCCCCATCGCTGAGATCCCGAACAGATGTTTAACCGCCAACAGGCTATGAAGCTGTGAGCGGTGTCTCTACTCTCAATTAGATCTAGTGCTGCTGACGGAAGAGTGTTCATGACCCATGTCGGGCCAAGCCGTATCCTGCTGGTCGAAGACGATGACGATGCCCGTGAAGAACTGGCCGAAGCGCTGGAGGCCGCCGCCTACACCTGTCGGGCAGTCGCTACGGCAGAGGCGGCTATCACCGCTTTCAGCGAAGAGGCCTTCGCTGTCGTCATCTCCGATCTCAAGCTGCCGACGGCCGACGGCAATGCTCTGATCCGCCAGCTCGGCGCGATCGCTCAGCGGGAAGGGCGCAACTGGCGCGCCATCCTCATCAGCGGCCATGCGGAAAAACACGATGTGATCGCCGCGATGCGCAGCGGCGTCATCGATTACATCGACAAACCGATCGAGACCGTACAGCTGGTTTGCGCCATTCAGCGCGCCGAGCAGCAACTGGCGGCGGAACACACGCAGGCCGACGCCCGCATCGAGCACATGAGTGCAACGCTGCACCAGCTCGGCCAATCGGTGCAGGCCCTGCGTGAGCACATCGAGCGCGGACAGCAGCGCCCGCTCGAATCCAGCGTGGAAGCCGCGCACGCTCCACTGCCTGAATTAACACCGCGGATGTGGGAGGTGCTCCGACACATCCGTGCCGGCAAGTCGAACTACGTGATCGCCTGCGACATGGGCATCTCGGAGAACACCGTCAAGCTCTACGTGTCGCAGATCCTGCACGCGACACCAGCGACCAACCGCACGCAGCTCGCGCTCTACGCCGAGCGCTGGCTGCCACGAGCCGAAGCCAGCGGCCTGCTGCCAAAGACATCGGCAGACTCCTGAGCTCATCGAGCCCACACGGCGGCCCCATGGCCCGTTTGCCAGGCAAACGGGCCCGTCCGAGACCTGCGACGAGAATCAGTCTTCGACCGGCGCCTGTGCAGCAATCACCGGCGTCATCGAACGCACGTCCGCGTTCTGCCCGCGCTGACGCAGCGCGTGATCCATCAGCACGATGGCCATCATCGCCTCGGCGATCGGCGTGGCGCGGATGCCGACACAGGGATCGTGGCGGCCGTGCGTCACCACTTCCACCGGCTCGCCGGCGCTGTCGATGCTGCGTCCCGGCAGGCGAATGCTGGAGGTCGGCTTCAGCGCGATGTGCGCGATGATGTCCTGGCCGGTGGAGATACCGCCGAGAATGCCGCCGGCGTGGTTGCTGAGAAACCCCTCCGGCGTCAGCTCATCGCGAAACTCCGTACCCAGCGCCTCGACACACTCGAAGCCGTCACCGATTTCCACGCCCTTGACGGCGTTGATGCTCATCAGCGCGTGTGCCAAATCGGCATCCAGCCGATCGAAAATCGGCTCGCCGAAACCGACCGGCACATGCTGCGCCACCACGGTGACCCGAGCACCGACGGAATTGCCGGACTTTCGCAGCTGATCCATGAAGATTTCGAGGTCATTGACCTTGGCCGGATCAGGGCAGAAGAACGGGTTGTTGCCGACTTCTTCCCAGATCAGCGCATTCGGCCGGATCGGCCCGAGCTGCGACAGGTAGCCACGCACGGTCATGCCGAACTGCTGGTGCAGCCACTTCTTGGCGATCGCGCCGGCGGCGACGCGCATCGCCGTCTCGCGCGCCGACGAACGGCCGCCACCGCGGTAGTCACGCAGACCATACTTCTGCTGATAGGTGTAATCGGCGTGGCCCGGGCGGAAGGTACTGGCGATCTTCGAATAATCCTGCGAGCGCTGATCCGTGTTTTCGATCAGCAGCGCGATCGGACACCCCGTCGTCCGCCCCTCGAAAACACCGGAGAGGATACGCACCCGATCCTCTTCCCGACGCTGGGTGGTATGACGACTGGTGCCCGGCTTGCGACGATCGAGATCGCCCTGCAGATCGGCCTCGCTCAGTTCGAGTCCAGGCGGGCAGCCATCGACAATCCCCACCAGCGCTGCGCCATGCGACTCGCCGGCAGTAGTGACAGTAAAAAGCTTGCCGTAGCTATTTCCAGACATGGTGAGGCCATCTGCTTGTGGAGCGGGTGCGCATTGTCGGCCGTGGCAGCAAACGCGCAAAGCGTTTTCTCATTTCGTCACATTTGCAGCGCCAGCCACACAGTTAGCGCACGCCGCTCAATACGCCCCATCCCCCTTCAACACCACTTTGATGGTCCGCAGCAGGATCACCACGTCATACCAGAGCGACCAGTTGCGCACGTACCAGGCGTCCAGATTGACACGCGTAGCATAAGTCGTATCGCTGCGGCCGCTGATCTGCCAAAGCCCGGTGATGCCCGGCCGCGCTTCCAGGTAATACTCCAGCTGATCACCGTACTCTTTCAATTCATCCCGAATAACCGGTCTGGGGCCAACGAGACTCATCTCGCCTCTCAGTACGTTCCATAACTGCGGCAGTTCGTCGAGGCTCGTTTTCTCAACAGGGCACCGATCCGTGTGACGCGGGGATCATTTTTCAGTTTGCGATCCTTTTCCCATTCCGCCAGCGCGGCCGGATCATTCTTCAGTAACTCCTGCAAGCGCAGCTGTGCATCAGGCACCATGGTTCTGAATTTCAGACAGCGGAAGGTATTGCCGCACTGCCCGATACGTTCATGGGCGAATACAGCCGCGCCACCATCCCTACGCACCGCCCAGGCAAGCCAAGCCAGCAACGGTGACAACAGCAGCAACAGCAGGGCTGAAACACTTATATCGAACAAGCGTTTTGCCAGCTGATGACCATAACGCCCAAGGTTATTCTTGACCTGCAGCAGCAGGACTTCATGGCTGAAAAAATGCCCCACGTCCATTCCACACAGGGGCAAACCGCGCAACGCTGGAATGACATATAACTCCGACGTCATACGCTGCAGGGAATGCAGCAAATGGGTATGAGCATTCAACCCACCCATTTCCAGCGCGACCACGATGACCGGTTTCTCCCATTCCACGAACATTTCCGCAGGATCACCGTGCAACGGTCGCACAGGGACTCGGCGTCCCTTCAAGGTACGTGTCCCATCGCAGGGAACCGGCTCGCCGTCCGGAACGAAAAAGCCCACGACCTTCAACCCCATCCAGCGCTCATCAGTCAATGCGGCGCCGCTTTCGAGTGCGTTGAAACCACCACCCACGATCACCGCCGGACGCTCCCAGCGATTGAATGCGCGCAGCACGGCACGGGCAAACCTGCGTGCGAATGGCAAGCCAAATACCGCCAGCGTCCAGGTCAGCAGCATCCCCAGGCGACTGGTGTCCGCCTTCACCAGCATTAACAAAGTAAAATTGACCAGTGCCAGTTTAAAGACGATTTCAACGATCTGTCGTACTTCATCCCAGAATGGCTGGCGCTTTGAATAATGGCCACGCACCCAAAATCGGTTAATTCCAATGGCGGCGGCAACCAGCGCATAAAGACTTGCATCGACCAGGCCGTTACGCGCCAACCAGATATCAAAAGAAAGATCTGAAATGTGATCGTTCAACCATGCCGACCACTGTCCCACCATAAAGCAGAGCAGTAAACAAATAGCATCAAAAATTATGATAGTGCTTTGTACGATGAAAAGATTCGTATCCAGCCACACCCGTTTACACGGATAATTCCGAAGCACTGGCTTAATCAACTTTGAGCTATCAACGTCTTCAGCCATCATAACTAAAACCTATTGTGTAATCTTTCTAGTTACACCGCAAAAAGCGACATGTTTGACTTATGTCCAAGACACAACAAAAAGTCACGCACATGAAACTTTGTTTGGTGCTTCAGTTCCTCCTTAGCATCCCTGCCAAAACATCTCGATAATCAATCGCGCCGACTTCCGGCGGATTCCTTAAACCACTGGTAAGTCTGTTCGATCCCCTCGCGCAGACCGATCCGCGCCCGCCAACCCAGCGCATTGAGCCGGTTCACATCCATCAACTTGCGTGGCGTGCCATCCGGCTTGCTCAGATCCTGCACGATCTCGCCCTTGAAACCAACAACGTCCCGGATGATTTCAGCCACTTCACGAATAGTCACATCATCGCCAATCCCGACATTAACGAAATCTTCACCGGAATAATGTTGCATCAGGAAAACCGCGGCGGCGCCGAGGTCATCGACATGCAGGAATTCCCGCCGCGGCGTGCCGGTTCCCCACATGACCACCTGCGCATCATCACGATGTTTAGCATCGTGAAACTTGCGGATCAGTGCGGGTAAGACATGAGATGTTTCCAAATTGAAATTATCGCCCGGCCCATAAAGATTAGTCGGCATCAGGGCAATGGCGTCGAAACCATATTGACGGCGATAAGCCTGACACATCTTGATACCGGCAATCTTGGCAATCGCATACCACTCGTTGGTCGGTTCCAGCTCGCCGGTGAGCAGGCAGCTTTCCGGCATCGGTTGCGGAGCAAATTTCGGGTAGATGCATGAAGAACCGAGGAATTGCAGCTTCTTCACACCGTGCAGCCAGGCCGAGTGAATGACGTTGGTCTGAATGGCCAGATTGTCGCGGAGGAATTCCGCCGGATAACTCGCATTGGCCTGAATTCCGCCAACCTTGGCGGCGGCAAGAAAGACATACTCCGGCTGCTCGGCGGCGAAAAAGGCCTCGACGGCACCCTGATCGGTCAGATCGAGCTCGGCATGCGTGCGCAAAACGAAATGGTCATAGCCAGCCGCCTGCAGGCTGCGCAGGATAGCTCCGCCGGCGAGACCGCGATGGCCGGCCACGTAAATCTTGGCGTGCGGGTCCATAGCGCTCCCTCACTCGTGATAATTGAAAGACTTGAAGCCGGCAAGTTTCACCAGGCTGTCACGCTTGGCGATCTTGAAGTCCTCTTCGACCATTTCGCGCACGAGCTCATCGAAGCTTGTCGTCGGAGTCCAGCCGAGTTTTTCACGCGCCTTGGTCGGATCGCCGAGCAGGGTCTCCACTTCTGCCGGGCGGAAATAGCGTGGATCGACAGCCACAATTTTCTGCCCGGGCCGGACATGGAGGTTCTCACCCTCCACTTTCTCAACGATACCGACTTCTTCGACGCCCTCGCCTTCAAATCGCAACGTGATACCCAGCTGTGCAGCGGCGCGCTGGACGAAATCGCGAACCGAGTACTGCACACCGGTCGCAATGACGAAATCTTCCGCCTGTGCCTGTTGCAGCATCAGCCACTGCATTTGCACGTAATCACGAGCATGCCCCCAATCGCGCAGGGAGTTCAGATTACCCAGGTACAGGCAGTCCTGCAGACCAATCGCAATCCGTGCAATTGCCCGGGTAATTTTTCGTGTGACGAAAGTTTCACCACGCAGCGGTGATTCGTGGTTGAACAGGATTCCGTTACAGGCATACATACCGTATGACTCACGATAATTAACGGTAATCCAGTAACCATACAATTTAGCGACCGCATACGGTGAACGTGGATAGAACGGCGTGGTTTCCTTCTGCGGAATCTCCTGCACCAGACCATACAGCTCCGAAGTCGAAGCCTGGTAGAAACGGGTCTTGTGCTCCAATCCAAGAATACGAATCGCCTCAAGCAGACGTAGTGTGCCGAGAGCATCACTGTTTGCAGTGTATTCGGGACTCTCGAACGATACGGCCACATGTGACTGCGCACCGAGATTATAAACCTCGTCCGGTTGCACCTCCTGCATAACACGGATCAGATTGGTCGAATCCGTCAAATCTCCGTAATGCAGCACGAAATGACGATTTTCGACATGCGGATCCTGATACAGGTGATCGATGCGGTCAGTATTGAACAGCGACGAGCGCCGTTTGATGCCATGCACTTCATAACCTTTTTTCAGCAGGAACTCTGACAGGTAGGCACCATCCTGACCAGTGACGCCGGTAATAAGTGCACGCTTATTCATGACAGCCTCTAAAATTTGAGCAAGAACCCGGTTACAAACACAAAAATTTATTTCTGTAACCAATAACGGTGATGCATGCTTAGTTTTTTCTTAACGGCAGGAGATAACTTTTTCTCGCTTCTGCCAAGCTTATATCCCGCAAATTTCAAAAACGTTCTGATGCAAGCAGACGGAATCAACCATGGAGCCTGTCTGGATAACATTTTTAATTCAGAAGATACAAATCGAGCGCCCTCACCTTCCGCTCCACCAAACTGATCCTGCAGCCAAGGCTCCCTGGAGTGAAAGACACCAATATCAAAATATCGTTTAAAATCCTCAAAAAAACCATAATCGTGTGAATGAAATACACAAGCCTCGGCGCAGTAGGCGACCTTCCAATCAGACAAAATCATTTTCGCAGCCACATAGGTATCTTCGTTCATAATGGTATTCGACGGAAACCCGCCAACCTGCTGCAAAGCAGATGTCCGATAAGCCGCAAAAGAATTAGATATAAAAGCTGTTTTTATTCCAAATTTATTGATATCTGCTTTGCTTTTAACACAGCTGGATGCTGGATAATTGAACAACCGTGCATGCGCACCAATAAGACCTGAATCTTTGTGTGGTAACTGCCGTCCATAGGCAGCACCAACCTTTTCATCGCAAAAACAATGCATCAGGTGCTCGATAGATTCACGGTGCGAAAACAAGGCGTCTTGTGTACAAAAAACTACAAATTCCAGATTATTCAAAAAATTCACACCAAACTGCCGGGTCCCTCCATGATTAAAGTCAACCTTGTTTATCTCATAAATCTTGCACCCTGCCGCCCGCGCCAGACGCACAGTGTCATCAGTTGAGCCCGAATCGATCACCAGACATCCCATCTCTGGAAGGCATGTCTGCTCTCGATATGCCTCCAGCCACTGCTCCCATACAGAACCAGGATTTAGAGTTGGAACAATTAACGCTCCCGGGAAAAACTTCGCAGTCATTACGACAACTCTTGTTGAGACTGAACCAACACATCCGCAGTCTTTTTCGCCGCGATATCCCAAGAAAAATCTTGCGCCCGGACTTTTCCTGCATTTTCAAATGCAGACACCGAGGCAGTATCGTCACACAAGGTTCGCAACCCTTCACCAATTGCGTCAAGCGAGTACGGATCAACAGCAATCCCTGCGTCTCCCATAATCTCCATCAAAACGGTCTTATCACTGGTCAAAACGGGAATACCGGAAGCCATCGCCTCCAAAACAGGTAAGCCAAAACCTTCATAGACCGACAGATAAGCAAACCCCCGAGCTCCCTGATACAGAGCCGGTAAAACATCATCCGGAACTCGTCCGACGAATTTTACGTTCGGGATATCATCAGGCAGATCAACTTCATTAAAAATTTTTGTATTACCAACACCACCGACCACCACCAGCAACATATCGTCATCAAGCTTGCTCTGAACCAAACTCCAAGCTTTCAATAAGCGAGCAAGATTCTTTCTTGGCTCGATCGAACCAACTGTCAGCAGATAACGTTTGTACTTGCAACCATAACGAGCACCGACATCAAATACATCTTCGTCTGAACACATTCCAAACCGATTATCCACGCCATTGTAGATCACCTCAATTTTCTCAGACTCCACCCCGCAGGCATCGGCAATGCGCGCTCTGGAGAAAGATGAAACGGTGATTATTTTATGTACATTTCGCACCAGCGGTGGAACAATAAAATTAAACCATGTAGAAAACTGCTTGCCAAACCACTCCGGATGATCGATCGGTGCGATATCATGCAAAGTCAAGACCTGATTCCTACAGTATATTGGCCCGGTATTACTCGGGCTCCATAAAATATCTTTTTTACCCACAGAAAACGGCAAAACAGTTTGTTCCCAAAAATGCCCCAACATGCCTTTGCCATTAACTTTTGGCGAAACACGCCTAAACCCTAAATCAAGCCTTTTATTCAGCTCCAACAAATATCGCTGAGCTCCGGTGAGCCCACCAAGCAAAGTTCTTTCATTAACAATAAACATATTCGATAATCTCTTCAAAAAACAGCCCCAGCAATTCGCTTTTCGAAAACAACCCTGACATTATAAACAACAAAAAATGCTATTAACATTTTCGGTATACTGTACATACTCATCACGTAAAACCCAGACCAAAAAAATCCAAAAACCGACAACCACAGCAATGCAATTGAAAATCTTACCTCATTGCCCTTAAAGGCAAATTGTTTACAGAAGCCAATACAGTTACCCAAAATAATTCCAGACAACAAAGGTACTATAACAACCCCGATCCAGCCAAAAGCCGAGTACCCCCAAATAGAAACAGGAAGACGAAAGCCTCCTGAAGATATTTCAGATACTTCTCCGCCATTTGTAATTTCAAGAGCATATACAGCCGGGTTCCATTCAAAATTACCAGGTACCATGCCACCCCAAAAAGTTTTCCCAAATGTCCATTGATGATGCTGCACAAACGCATCTAAAAATAGCAAATGATCAGAAATATCAGGTACCCCTTGCGCTATTAATTCAACAATACCTAAATCGTTATCAAAAATCCCCAAAAGATAAAAAACCGCACTTCCAAATGGAAAAATAAAGACAATAAGCAACAAATAAGCAATAAAAGCTTTACCACCTTTAGATGCGCAATAAATACCTAATGCCGTCAGTACTCCAAAGACAGCAGGGGCACGAGTCAAACTAAGGGCAATACCAACAACAGCAAAAAAGCATAATGCTCCAATAAGAATATTTTTTGCTCTATACCATAAAATACACGCCACCGGCACTAACGAAACCAGCAACATATATGATGATCTATATAGAACAGCAACTCTTATATATGCATCATGGTAAGGGCCTTTAAAAAATTTCGCCGCGAGGGGATCTTGTGCAAACATAGGAACGAATCCCATCGCTAAAAATGATAAAAACAACCCAACAACCCCGACCATCATTAAAACCATGATTTTTTTATAAACTAAAGCAAAACACTCAATTTCGTTTCCATCAAATGTCCGTGAAAAACCAAAAACTCTCAAACTTGGCAAGCCGGCACCACAAAACAATCCAATTAAATAAAAAACAGCACCAACCAATAAAATATCTCGATATAACAGGACGACATTTACTGATGTTTGATCAAAAACATTTAAAAAACAAATAGGCAAAACATGCGCCGTGATTGCAAACCCCAAATTCAAATGAGCCAATACATTCCAACGACTAAACCAAATAAAATATGTTCCGAGAGAATAAGTCAACAAAGAAAATAAAATCAAGAATTTATCGCTTTCGCTCATGAGCGCACGACCCAAAAAACACTAAAAATCAAAACCAGAATTACAACTTAACCTTATCTAGTCTTGAAAATATTTTTCTATAAAAAGATACGGCTCTATCAAATCCTGCCTTTTCCAAATTTTGCCGGATAAATATTTTTATCACATCGGAGACCACCCAAAAAAAATTTTTAATCGACGCTATTCCATGTTTTTCTCTAATAACAAAAACCTCTTTCTGGGTTGCGAACCAATGGCAATCTGACACTCCTCCTCTAGCCATATTTGCAACAACTTCATCAATGTAACTGAAACAAACGCCCCTCTTCTTAAAACGCAATATCAATTCATAATCCATTGCTCTTTTATATACTAAATCGAACACTCCATACCTATCATAAATTTCTTTTGGAACAAAAACTGTCGGATGCATAACAGACATTAGTCTGTCCATAATTTCGTCATTACCTCCAACCTCATAATAAGGCGTATTTTCGTCCGACCAGAAACGAACACGCCCATGTATTACACACTTGTTATTTTTCTTATATGCCTCGGCAATTTTGTAAAAAACATTATTTTCATACCAATCATCTGAATTCAAAAGCCCTATGACATCACCCGATGCCTTGGCAATACCTTTGTTGAATGCATCACTAATACCCTTATCCTTTTCACTGACCCAAAAATACAGTTTATCCTCATATTTTTTAATCACATCAACAGTTCCGTCCGTAGAACCACCATCAATAATTATATACTGAAGGTTATGGTAATTTTGAGAAAGAACGCTTTGTATCGCTCTTTCGATAAATTTCTCACCATTAAAGACAACAGTTACAACACTAATCTTTGGAAAATCGTCAACATTACTCATATCAGCATCACCAAGATTCAGTTCATGATCCAGCAACAGCTTCACGAAAGACTTTTTCTATATTATTAGAAAAAATGTCCTGCCTGTATCTACGTTCAGCAGTCAACCTAGCTGAATCTGTCATTTTTTTACCAGCCATTGATGAAACGTCATCAAAAACCAGCAATATGCTTTCAGCAAGTTTTTTCGTGGAAAAGCCATCCACTAAATAACCATTAACTCCATGATCAATAATTTCAGGAATTCCACCAACGGAAAAAGCGACGCACGGCAAACCACAGGACATGGACTCAAGCAAGGTGTTGGGCAAATTATCCTGCATCGATGGTGTTACAAAAACATCTGCAGCCCCGTAAAGCGTTGCGAGCTGAGTTTCATCAAAAATATTACCAACATAATGAGTGACAAGATTAATGCACTGATTCTCAGGTTTTTCTTTCGAGCCAAAAACTACAGCTTCAATCTTATTTTTTAATCCTTTAGACGCGATTTCATTCAATGCATCGCGCAAATAATTAAAGCCTTTCCGTGGATCAGAAGTACTGCTCGCTGCACCAAAGAGAATTAATTTTTTATCCGCTGGCAAGTTCCATTTTTTTCGACATAAAAGTTTATCCAGTGGACGAAAGATTTCCGTATCCAAGCCATTTGAAACAACATGTATTCTCTGATTCTTAAACAACATACTCGATTGCGCCTGAAACGCCATCCACTGACTCGGCGCAATTAATAAAAAACGTTTATTTTTCCACGACTTTATTTTCCTTCTCCAGACCCACTGATCCAGATCCAGTCCTTTATATTCTTGAGGACGATTTTTTTTTGTATACCCCTCGATAAACCGAAGTGTCATCAAGGGGTCGAAATAATGCTCAGCACCACAAAAAGGCCAAGTATCATGTAAGGTCCAGACAATCGGCTTACGTATCTCAGCAATTTCTTCAATCGAAATTGTTTCGTCGCAAACCCAATGTAAATTAACGACATCCGCGTCAGTGGAGTTTATATATTCAGCCAGTCCAGTTCTAAATACCGCAGGACTATGTAACACCGTATTTGATGTAGTTTGCAAACGCATCAGCCGCCGGGCCAATTGTCGACGGATACCAGCCATTAGTTTCGGCCACCCGTCCTGCACGATCTGTACGATCGACGGATCATCGTGGCTCTTGCGCACGACCAGCATCTCTGATGCAACGCCGTTTTTTTGTAACGCGATATGCAACCTGTGCGCAGCTATTGCTGCGCCACCGCCAGCATCTGCATGTGAAACCAGCAGAACTTTCATGAGGAAACTGCCTGGCGACCGAATTCTTTAGCCAGTATTGCGCTAAAAACAGAGGAAAACTCCAGCGCAGGCCGATCAACTACAGATTGCGACATTTGTCTGTGTAACAAGTCTGCAAGGCGGTTCGCATCAACATCGCGTAAATCAAGACACGGCACATTGAAACGTTGAGCAACCGATGCAACCTTACCCTGCCCCAGGGTGTAATCGAGCGCGACTGTCGGTAGCCCGCACGCAATAGAAAAAACAGAGGCATGAAAACGCATGGTTAAAGCCACATGCGCCTCTAAAAATGCCTCAAGATATTTTATTGGAGCGAGCTCTTCTGCCAAAAAACGTCTATCCAGCGCTTTTTTTATCGGCGTTGATGTTAATAATTTTCGATAAAAGAAACGGTCATCGTCACCGAAGTGATTGGTGCACATCGGCAGAGGAAGGATCACGAGTGATGGTTCGCGCTCGACTACCAGTTCCAACGCTGAGATCACCGCAGCTTCGAAACGATGCTTTATATCCAAAGCCTCAGGCTGGGACAGATGCGCAGCGTATTCACGATATGGCCAGTCCCGTAATCCCAACAACAGTGTCGGTCGATTCGTACGCGTTACGTGGCATTTATCAGCGTTAATCTTAACCCACTCGAATGCTGGATCTTCGGCGACGAAATCCCTGCCTGAAGAAATAACACCGAGTGCTTGCGCAGCCTTACTGGATGAATCATCTCGGTAGATTCGATAGCTTGCAGATTGCAGTAAATGTTTAATTGCCGCATTTTTATAGGCATCCCCCAAAGGCCCTACACCGCAGCCTGCAATTACTGACGGAACACCAAGCCCTTTTGCGATAGAGAACAGAGCATCCATGTCCGCCATCTCATCGATAGCCATCAATGGGCCACCGCCAAAGACAAGCAACGCTACTTCGCCCATACGCTTGGCAGCCTGCTGTACATCCACAATTTCTACCGGCGCAAGCTCCGGCATTTGCTCACAAGTTGAGCGTGATATGTATGAATTCAAACTTGCCAATAATAATTTAGAGTCTGGAAAAACGCTGCGGATAGAAGCCATCACGCCACCAAGGATAGCTTTATCACCAAGAGTTTCGGTACCGTACCAACCACAAACTAATATAGTTAAAGTATTTTTAGATGATGATTCACTACGATAGACAACGTTACTGAGTACACTTTTCTCGCGCTTTAAGAATCGCTGGCGAGCACGACGCTTTAACCATGTTTTCAAGCCTGGGAGACGCTTTATATCTGCTGCCTCCAAGCCAAATTTACCCAGCACTTCATTGAACGTTTCACGCAGTAAAACATTGCCTGCAGGCAGGCCAACGTAGTCATGTGCGCATTGAGCACAGTTGTTTTTAATAATTTCTTCCAGTTTTGGTTTATTCTCAAAATAAAGCTTTTCTGCATCTTCAACACGGGCATCGCCAAGCACCGGACTTTGTACGGCACAGTAAAGCAGCTCCCCTCTTGCAGATACCGTAACCCCCCGATGCTGCCAGTCGCATCCTGCTGTTCTAGGCGCATTTTCTATCAGTTGACCGATGAGCGACTGATAGAAATACCGTTGCTGCCACGACGGTTCATAATGCTTTATCAGTCCCCACAAAAACTCAGAAAAATGCACTCTAGCCTTAAAATCCAGATCATAAGGTCGAGTGAATATCCAAGTGCGTTTGCCGATCTGACGCGACTCCGCGGGTGCCGTGTACAATCGCTGATGAGGCACGCCCAAGCGATACTTAATATAAATATCACGTTCACGTGCGAAATCATAAAGATCATGTATACCGTAAACATTTTCACGTATTACGGTGCAGCCTATCCGGGTACTGTCGACACCTTCGTGCTGGCAAACATGCTCAAGCACTTTTATTGCATTACTAAAATTCCCCGGCCGTCCACGAACCCTGTCATGCACTTCACCGACGCCATCCAGAGAGACCATGACGTCCAGATAACCAGCGTGCTTTTTTACAACGGCCGCGAGATGATCGATCCTTTCCGCAACGCGATCAGCTTTTGTTCCATTCGTAATAAGGGAAATATGCCTGAGCTTCGGAAGCTTCTGATACAGAATATCCGCAATATCAGGCAAATCCGGGCGCAACGTCGGTTCGCCACCGTTTAACCCAATCCCTCTGACCTCAGAAAACAGAGGGTTAGAGAAAATTTTTTCTACTTCCGCCAGATTGACCTGTGTATCAAAATGCTGCTGCCAGATATTACACATCTGACATTTTGCATCACAGATATCATTTACTGGAAACTGTACGACCTGTGGTTTTCGCAGTTTCCAAGGTTTTTTTTGAAATGACTCAACAATATCAACAATTCGTCTGACAGCCACCACGGACTCCCCTAATTGCGAAATCGCCAACCATCAGCCTGATTTTAACTTCGCTGCTTTAAATGGAGACCAAATACCCTCTCCTTCACTCGGCCTTTCAATTTTCTTTTTCACGACAGCCGGGACACCCGCGACGAGACAACCAGCTGGCACATCAGCGACAACAACACTACCTGCAGCAATAACGGCGCCGTCGCCAATCGATACGCCGCCAAGAATCGTGACATTCACACCGCACCATACACCATTACCGATTATTATTGGTTTATTTATTGGCGCCATCGTCACTAAGTCATGAGCTCCGGAATTTATTGTGAGATTTCCGGCTGAAAGGAAATCATCCCCAATTGAAATCGGTGCGTAATTCCATATTCTGGCAAATCCACCAATAGAGCAACGCTCACCTAAGCTTAAATTTCCGGGCAATCGGATATAGACGTTATTGCCAACATTGACAGAGCCAGAACATTTTACACTTAGCGCACGTAGATACAGCCATGCAAATGGCTTCCAGCAGCGATGGCGCCCGCCAACCAGCCGAAATTCGAAATCCCGCAAAAATTCCAAAAGATAAACCAGCACCGACCTGAATGGAAACATCTCGCTTAGCTCCCTCAGGCTGCCAACAACAAAGATCGCAATTTGAGAAGACCCATTTTTTTCATAGGCGGATAAAACAAATCAAAAATAAAATAGGCGAACATAAAACTCAGCATCGTAGCAATGGCGGCACCAACAGGACCATAAACAGGAATCAGCGCAAAATTAAGCACAAGATTAATCACTGCCCCAAGCACATTACGAAACAGATTCAGACGAATTTTTTTCTCATTGACCAGCCAAGCGCCGGATACCTGAGCAAAGCAAACCATCAGTCCGCACCAGATGTGTATATATAAAACTGGTACCGACTCAACATAATCAGCGCCATAGACAAGTGGTATAAAATATGCGGCACTACTGAAAGTGATGATGAGAACGACATAAGACAAACCAACCAAAGCATTCATTAGCCGCCCCAGACGCTTCCAGTACAAAGCGTCTCCATGCTCTCGGCTTGCCACTATCGTTGGGAAAGCAGATGCAACAATTGCCACCGGCACGAAATACCACATTTCTGAAATTTTCGAAGCCGCACTGAACACTCCGACGGCATCAGGCCCTGCCAGGTTGGCCAGCATAATCTGATCAATGCGCATAAATAGCATTCCGCTGAATGCTGCAATAATTTCACTCCAAGACTCTGTCAGCATATTTTTTGCCGCCTTGAAATTAAACTGATTAAAATACAATGCTCCCCATTTCATCTTATATGTTATTTTCACAGCGACAGCGCTGAGTATCACATCAACCAAACACATAACCACAAATACTTGAAGACCTGCACCAAGAAAAAGCAAAATCATTTTTAAAACAGCCGAACCAAAGAAAACTATACTTCTGGCGCAGGCCACCGGTCTTGAATTTGTTCTGGCCTGGAACAATAATTCAAAAGTTTCAAAAGGCGTGAAAAAAAGACTAAAAGAAATAATGAATATATAATCCATGCGGGACTGGTTAAAAATAACACCAACGGCCACGCACACAACAAACAAAACAACTGCCGCCGACACTCTCATGCAAAATGCAGTAATAATTATTTCTTTCTCTTTTTCAGCATCTCCGCTTACATTGACAAGCTCTCGTACAACAATGCGATTCAGCCCCAAGGCGCTGATTATCGAAAACAAGCTTATGTATGCCTGTAGAAAACTCAGATTACCAAACTCCATTGGCCCCAGATGTCTGGCGATCAGGACACCGACAAACAAGCCAAGCAGCATCCGAGAAATCTGCTCGAACAACATCCAGCTGCTGTTGCCAAGTATTTTTCTAGTATTTGATCCAACTCTGGACAACACATATTTATGAAACATTTACATATGCATCCGTCATTGCACTAGCTATTCTTCGGAATTCTGCTGCGCCTTGGTTGGATATGCACGTTTCACAAGACTATGGATACACCCTAGAATCAGGCCAATAAAAAATCCTGCAATAATGATAACCAGTCTTTTAGGTCTGACTTTCTCTTCTGGCACTACCGGCGGATCGATAACCTTGAATGCAAATTCCGCATTGGCATTCGCCAGCATGCCTTTCTTGACTTCTGCCTCCATCAGTCGATAAATCGCCTGCTGCAATTCAACCGATGTCGCTGCCTTGGCCTGCTCCTGCAGATAAGCGAGATTATTTTCGACATGCTGCACGGCCTGTTGCCGCAGGTAGGCATTGGTGCGAGCAACCAGACCTGCAGCCCAGCGGGCTGCCAGCTCTGGATCTTTCCATTCAACCGATAAAGTCACCAAACCGGTTTTTTTATCGACATCGACTTTGCGAACTTTTTTCTCAATCAGCTTGAAGGCATCCCAAAGTGTCGGAATATCTTCCGGATCGGAGTCTTTCCAAGCGTTTTTATCCTGATCCCAGTCACTCGCAAACAAGATCGGCAGCAGATTGTTTTCCTTGACGTAGAGATCGGTCAGCACGCGTGACTGCAAGACTGCAATCGCTTCGTCTTTGCTACTGCTCGCCGTCCCGTTGACGTTGATACCGGCCAAAGCAGCGAGCCCGCCCAGCTGGCTGGTGACGCTGCTACCAGCATTTCCCTGATCATCAGTGACGGGAGATAACAGGACCTGGGCCTGGTAAATCGGGGTTATTACAAATGCCACGACGGTAGCCAGCAGCGCCGTCGCCAGCGTAATCAGCACGATACGCCGTCGGCCTTCACGCAAGGTATGCCAGATGTCGGCGAGGTTGATCTCGCTTTTCTGGGATGCCTGAGCCAACGGGGGATACGGGACGAAAAACCCCCCTCCCTGCATTGGGCTGGGGGCGGAGTCATTACGCTGCTCGTTCATCACAGTGCTCCGACCGAATGGAATGCAGCGACCGTCAGACCAACTTGTCCGATGATCTTGGTGACTTCACTCCAAAAGGCGAGCGGCTTCATGCGCTCAACATCCAGAGGCACGATGATGGTGTCGCCCGGTTGGATACTGGTCGCGGAGCGCGCAAAAATTCCGCTGCTGAAGAAGCCCTGATTGGCCGTATCGACCTGGCCGTTGGCGCGAACGATATAAATACGGGCGAGGTCCGCTTTAGGCGTCGTGCCACCGCTTTGACGGATGTAGTCGTCACGATCGAGATCGGACCGATACAGATGCGAGGTGCCATGAAACACTTCGCCGAGCACGGTCACTTCCTGAGTGTCACGCGGAACCACCAGACGATCACCGGGCTTGAGGGAGACATCCAGCTCCTCGTACTCCTCACGCGACATGCCGGCGATTTCCGGCCCCGCCAGCAGCGCCGGCAGGTTGATCACCAAGCGTCCGATGGCCTTGGTCGAGCGAATCTGCTGCACGACACTGCGGCTGACGGAGATGGCTTCCCTGTCGACATTGGCAGTGTTGGAATCCGTCGACTGCGTGCGCTCCAGTTGGGACTGCGCCAGTTCCGCCTCGATGCGTGCGGCCAGCTTGTCCATTTCATCCTGCTCACGCTGGCGCAGCGACTCGCGCGTGAACACCGCGCCACGCGGGAAGGCATACGTCGTCAGCCCGCCGGCGCGACGCAGCACGCTCGAAAGCGTCTCGCCGCGGCGGATGGTGTAATTGCCGGGGAAGCGCACCTCGCCAACCAGTTCGACGCTTTCCGCCTCCCCCCAGTTGGTGACCGGCTTGATGACCAGTCGATCATGCGGCTGCAACAGCACATTGGTATCCGGCCGACCGTCGAGAGCATCGCGCAGGGCGAAATTGACGTGGTCGACTTCGCGGACCTTGCCTTCGATGACCGCGAAGCGATTGAGCTCGGCGCCTAACGAGTAGGCGGATTCAGCCAGACCGCCGGCGACCTCGACGAGGTCGGCAATGCGCATGCCGGTATTGAGCGGGTAACGTCCCGGTTTTCGCACGGCACCGTCGATCTCGACGATGGCAGCACCGTCGCCGCGCACGGCCTGAGCCTGCAATTCATTGAGAATCGGCGCGAGCAGTTCCTGGCGATCCGCCGCCTTGCTGAAGACATAGAGTTCATCGCGCGGACGCAACTGGACGTTGGCGCCCGAGCGGGGATTCTGCAGGGCATCACCGAGCTTGATGGCGATCGTCTCGACGCGGCGTCCGCCTTCGACTTCACGTCGCAGCAAGGCGTACTCCAAATCGGTTTCCGGCAGGACGTCGAGGTTGGCCCGGATCGCGTCACGCACCGTCATACCCCCAACCAAGGGGTAGTCGCCCGGATGACGCAAGTTTCCCGACAGGGTGACGACCGGCTCCGGGCCGCCATTGCGCGTCTGCTGACGCAGCTGAAAGATCACGGGCGTCAAGGTCTTCGCGCGATCCTCGTCGAGGCCGAGCACGAGGACTTCGTCGCCCGGTTGCAGCAGCGGATCGCTGGCACCGCGTGGATGCGCCAGCGCGGCCCCCAGATCGGCGGACAGCACCTGCAGATTACGGGTGGGACGCTGCTCGCGCAGGATCAGCACATAGCCGGTATCGGGGCGCGGCTGCAGTTCACGCGTGGAACGCACGATCTGCGACAAGCGCATGCCCTTGCGCCACGGCACCGGGCCGGGCCGCAGCACATGGCCGCTGAGTGTGACGGAACTCTCGCGCTGCTGCAGAACGGACGGAACCCGCAGAATGTCGCCGTTGTTCAACTCGAAACGACCACTGGCGGCATTGTTCAGATCGAGATCGACCAGGGTGCGATCCTGATGCGCATCGATGCGTTCGAGCTGCGTGCCGGCCGTGTAGGCAGCCGGCTCCAGCCCGCCGGCCAGTGCGATCAGATCCGACACGCTGTGTTCGGTCGTCAGTTCATAGACCGCCGGACGGCGGACCGCCCCGTCGATACCAACCGTTTTGCCGACCGGCGGGACGAAGATCACGTCGCCGGGCTGCAGCCGGGCATCGTTACGGGTGTCGCCGCGCAGCAGCAGATCGTACAGATCAAGGGTAGCGACGATCTCTCCGCTGCGCTTCAGCTGTATGTTGCGCAGAGAACCGATCGGCTTGATGCCGCCACTCGCCAGCAGCGCGTTGGTCAGCGTCGACAGCGCGCTGACCGTGTAAGACCCCGGGCGGACCGCTTCGCCGAGCACGAAGACCCGGATCGAGCGCAGGGCACCCAGCGTCACATTGGCCCGCATGCCGATCATCTGCGTGGCGACGCGCTGCTCGATCTGCGCCCGCAGTTCGGAGAACTTCATGCCGGCGACCGGCACCGGACCGATATTTGGAAAATTGAGCGTACCGTCACGCGATACGGTCAGATCGAACTGGGCATTTTCCTTACCGAACAACTGGATCTGCACGACGTCGCCCGGACCTATCACGTAATCGACCGGCACCGGAATATCCGTGACCGGCGCGAAGGTCGACGCCGCGCCGGTGAACAGGTCGTAGCCAAACGGCCTGAGCCCGCCCGTTTCGCCGGTGTTCTCGATCGACGGCGACGGCGCGACGACGGCATCCCGATTGGTATCGGTACTGGCCGCTGCGGATACCACCGCCTCCTGTGCTGGCGCCGCCGGTGGCTCCAGGAACAGCAGCAACGCCGAGCGCTGTTCCTCGCTGAGGGTCCTCAGCGCTTCCATGACATCGTCAGGCAGGCCGCCCGGTTCGCGCCGTTCGCGCAGGGCACTGGCCAGATTGCGCCGATCCTGCAAGCTGAGGAGGGCCAGACGCCGCGCCAGCGACGACGGCAGCAGGTCGACTCCGCGCTCATTACTCAGGTCGGGACCGGCCGCCGCCTGGCTGACACTTGTCCAGGACAGTGCAAGTCCGCTGAGAATCAGCAGAATCCCCAGGAGCAACAGGTGTCTCCAGCACTTCAGCTCAGTCATATCGGCCTTTCCGGTTTATCCAATTTCTGTGCAGCCCCGTCTTCACCCGCAGACCTCTTCCTCAGCGGCCAAAGCCGGTCATCGGGTCGATCTTCATGCTGTTGGGACGGTTGAATTCGACGAGTCGGTAGAGATCGGACGGCGACACGACCATCTGCCCGACGTCACGACTCCATGGCGACAAAGCCATGCCTGCCGTGGAACGAGTATCCCGTGTCAGCAGGCTGCTCATCGGAATCGTGACGAAAAAACCTTTGTCGTAATACGGATTCGAAGGTGATCCCGGCGAAGTGATGTCGTCGCCGTTCGTCATCGTGTACCAGATGCCGATCTCGACACCGGAATCGAAACGGCGCGACAGCTCGAAGCGGACACCATCGTCCTTGGCCAGGAAACGGCCGGCGCGCAGCGTTGCCGTCACGCCCAGTTCCGGCAGGCGATAGTGCAGACTGGCAATGCCGGTCAAGGTGTTGTAGTCGCGGAAGCCGAAAGCACTGTAGGGATCGCGCTGGCGCAGCGCGTCGACCGCGATGTCGAACGCCCAGTTGCGCTCCTCAGGCCAGTAGAGCAGCTGCCCGCCCGCGCCCGCGAACATTTCTTCGTAGTAACCGGCCGAACCGCGCGCGTACCACTCCTTCGCCGGTTTGTAGAACTGGTTGAGCAGCAGGCGGTCGACACGGACCCGCTGTCCGCTCTTGTATTCAGCCACATCGCTGCGCACATGCGGCAGCAGGCTGTTGGACGGCTGGGTCACGCCACTGATGTTTTCGTAGATCGAGGCGCGCGCACTGCCGCTGGCGTAGAGACCATCACCCAACTGACGCGAAGCACTGACCCGCGTATAGACGTCATAGCGCAGGGCGCCGCTGGGGTCATTGAAAAAGGTATCGAGCTGAACCGGGCTCCAGGTCAAACTCGAACCCGGCGTATTTTCCGTGCGCAGGGCCAGAACCTTGCTCTCTTCCGTAATTTCGCCTTCGATTGCAGGGTCGGGTTTGTCGTCGAAGTCGAGCAGGTCTTCGCGCACGACGAAGGCGAAATAATCAGGATCACTGTTGTAGACGGCGACTGAGTTGCGCAGTGTGCGCAGCGGCAACTTGCCGGCAAAATACAGCTCCAGACCGCGAATGTCCTGGAACTGATAGGAAAGCAGCGGCATGTCGGCCGCCAGATAGGTGATCTCGATACGTTCGAGCCCTTTGGGCCCGCCCAGCACGATCGTGCGCGCTGCCCGGCCGACCGCGCGCCCCACCCGAGTGATACGACCGTTGGAAATCGACGCGCGCAATGTCGTGCCGTCGAGTGCCAGCCGCACATTGCGAAACCCCTGCTTGAGCAGGGCATCGACCAGCTCGCGCTGGTAGGACGCATCCGCCAGCCAGACGTCGACCGGCACCTGGGGGCCCGTCGGTTTATACGGCGCAGGCTCGTTGATCTTGGGTACGAACTCCGGCGCCATCAGCGGCAGCGACAAAAACAAGTTCGCCTGCCACTGTCCGTCGGTCGTACTCAACTGCGCGCCCCACAGCCGGTCGCGATACTCCAGCCCGTAGGCCCAGCCACCTTTACGCTCGGCCGCACCACTCTCGGCGGCAAACGGATCGGCGGCGTAGTCGATGGTATTGCGCTCGACCAGCAGGGCTGCGCCGCCCAGCCAGTCCGGCTTGAAACGTGCACCGCCGAATACACCCGACAGGCGATCGGTGCCGTACCCCAGAGTCAGATCGAACGCCGACACCCGTTTGGAGAACGCGATGTAGTTCGCGCCAAACAGCTGCGTGCCGAGAAAGTCCTGCGTGCCGATCGCCACCTGCGGCAACCAGTCTGTCTCTTCAAAGGCCATCCATTTGGCGTCGAAGGCCTTGTCCTTGTAGTCGCCATACTTGCTGTTGTTGGCGAACCCCTGAACGTGGCTAATCCGTGTATAGCGGCCGGAAACTTCCAGGCTTGGCAGCAAGGTCACGCTTCCCCAGAAAGTACGGTACGGATCGTCCCATGCGTATCCCACGCGCAGCTCACCGTCCGGCTCGATGCGAGCATCCGGCATGCTGATCAGACCTGACTGACCGGTCAGCGACGGTTCAGCCCACGCCGCCATCAGCGGCATGTACAAGCAACAGAACAGGATTGCGGTTCCGCGGTGGCGGCGCGGACTCGTCGACATCAAAAAACTCATCGCTGGCTAGGCTTCAGACACTAAAAAGGCTCCTGGCGGCCGACCAGGAGCCCCCTTTCGATGCACACCGAGGCGGCGGCAATCCAACCCCGCCTCACACCATAAGAAACGGTATCAGTGGTGGCTGGCAGGCGTGTGCTGCGGAGGAGTCACAGTACCGTCGCCGCCGTCGTTGTCATCGCCACCGGCGGCAATCGCCAAACCAACCGCCAGCGCGCCGGCAACCGCCAGCGGCACGACGGGAACCGCTGCGGGCGGCGGTGTCGGCGTACCGGGTGCCTGCGAAACCGGCTGTTCCGGCGGCATATCCGGTTTTCCCTGCGGATACCACGGCTCGGCATTCACCGGCAGCACCAGCGTCATCCCGAGCGCGCACGCCACGAGAATCGAATTCTGCTTGCACCAAGACATGGCGCGGACCTCCCGAAGAGTGATTGACGAGCGGTTTTTATCATACCCGGCACCAAGCATTGAAGCGCCGAATACAGGAACAATATCAACGCACATGCCACATTCCGAACTGAATCTGAACATGGCGCGAAGACGCGCACTGTTATTCCTCTCGGCGCAATAAATCGGTAACGCCGTGCATGAAGAATGTTTCATCTGCCCGCCGAACACCAGCAATACCTCTCCACCCCCTGTTCCGCGGCATTCCGACAGCCTATCGAGACCCGACCCATGCGCCAGTCCCTGATTCCTCTCGCCCTGCTGCTTGCCGGCGTTGCCAGCACCGCCGCCCACGCCTCGCCGGTGCTGCTTGCCGTCGGCACGCTGGATGCCAGCGGCGGCGATCTGTCCACGGCCACGGCCGCTGCGCTGGAAAACGGCGTCGCCGGCAATCTGCTCGGCGGTATCGGCTCCGGGCTGGCCTGGGCCGGCGGCAACACCTTCCTCGCGCTGCCGGATCGCGGCCCCAACGCGACCAGCTACAACGCGCTGATCGACGACACAAGCTCCTACATCCCGCGTTTCCAGACCGTGACGCTGACGCTGACTGCCAATCCGGTCGGCTCGACGCTGCCCTACTCGCTGACACCGACGCTGAGCGCCACAACGCTGCTGTCGAGCAGCACACCGCTGGTCTACGGCTCGGGCGCGGGGCTCGGTGTCGGCAGCGGCGCACCGGCACTCAACGCCGTCGACAATACCTATTACTTCAGCGGCCGTTCGGACAATTTCGATGCCAGCGCCAGCTCGACCAATCCGGACAATGCGCGCCTCGACCCAGAGAGCATCCGCGTCTCCAACGACGGCAAGAGCGTGTTCATCAGCGACGAATACGGCCCCTACGTCTATCAGTTCGACCGCGCCAGCGGCGAGCGCATCCGCACCTACACGCTGCCCGACCGTTTCGCCGCGACCACGCTGAGCGCGCAGGGCGATGTCGAGATCAGCGCCAACAGCAGTGGTCGTGTCGCCAACAAGGGCATGGAGGGTCTGGCGCTGACGCCGGACGGCAAAACGCTGGTCGGCATCATGCAGAGCCCGCTGCTGCAGGACGGCGGCACCGCCGCCGACACCGTGCGCATCGTCACCATCGACGTCGAGACCGGTGCGACCAAGGAATACGCCTACAAGCTGACCAACATCGGCACCGCCGCCGCACCGAAATATCCGACAGTCAGTGAAATCGTCGCCATCAACGACCACGAGTTCATCATCGACGAGCGCGACGGCAAGGGCCTCGGCGACGACAGCAAGGCGAAGTACAAGATGCTGTATCGCATCGACCTCGACGGGGCGACCGAAGTCTCGGCGATCACCGATCAGGCGGCACTGGCGGCCGCCGCGGTCGGCAAGACCGAATTCCTCGACGTCAAGACCGCGCTGGCCGACTACTTCGGCAGCGACAAGCTGGTGCCGGCGAAGATCGAGGGCCTGGCCTTCGGTGCCGACATGCTGATCGACGGCGTGCTGATGCACACGCTTTACGTCGCCAACGACAACGACTTCCTCAGCGAGGTCGACGATCCGCTCGGCAGCGGCGGCACGATCGCCAACCCGAACCAGTTCTTCGTCTTCGGCATCGCCGCCACCGCCGATGACGGCTTCGTCAGCCAGGCGTTCATCCCCGAGCCGGGCAGCGTCGCATTGTTCGGTCTCGGCCTGGCCGGCCTGGCCGCGCGTCGCCGCCGGCGCTGAAGCACAGCCATCGCGGCCTCAGCGCAGCGTTTCCGCCCACTGCGCCTCGGCCCAGCCCAACCGGGCGAAGGTCGCCTGCAGATCGGCCCCCGGCGGGCAGCGCAGATCGAGCGTTTCTCCAGTCGCGAACGGCTGCGGCAGGCGCAGCCGTGCAGCGTGCAGCAGCAGACGGTGGCTGGCGCAGTGCTCGCGGAACGCCCGGTTGTGACGGCCGTCGCCGTGTGTCGTATCACCGATCAGGTGATGCGAGATGTGGTGAAAATGCTTGCGGATCTGGTGCAACCGCCCGCTCAGCGGGCGCACTTCGAGCAGGGCATAGCGCGCGCTGGCGTAGCGGCCGACGGCGATCGGCAGCTCGGCACAGGCCAGTCGGCGCCATGTGGTCACGGCCGGCTGTGCGGCGCGGCCGGGCTCCTCGACCAGCGGATAGTCGATCGTGCCTGCCGCCGCCGGCCAGCCGCGCACCACGGCGAGATAGCGTTTATCGACGGCCTGCACCTCCCAGGCGGCGCAGGCCGCCCGCGCCGCTTCGGCATCCAGGCCGAACAGCACCACCCCCGAGGTCGGCCGGTCGAGACGGTGGACGATGTACACGCGCCGGCGGATCTGGTCACGCAGGCGCTGCAGCAGGAAATCATCGACGCGTTCGGCGATATCACTGCGATGCATCAGCAGGTCGGCCGGTTTGGCAACGGCGATGAAGCGCTCGTCGCGATAGAGCACGTCCAGATGTCGATCACGAGACATAACGACAACAACTCAAGAAAAATTTTTAACGGTTCAGACCTTGCTCCCCACTTTACGCCGCACGTCCAATGAGAAAGGACGCTCAACGAAAGCGAACAGCACGCTGGACATGACAAACGTCAAAATAAAAGCAACGACAATCGCGCTCCAGAACCAGCCAAATGCATGCCCCGACGGCGGCACCAGCTTGGCAAACAACAGAAAAAACCCATTCAAGACCATGCCGTGCAACAGATAATACGAGTAACTGATATTACCAAGCCATCGCACTGGCTTATAACGCAGGGTTTTAGAAAACCAACCATCAGAAGAAAAGCAGCCAACACACAGCGATATGAATGAAACAGCAAGAACAGCAAATTTCAACTGCCCATTGAATGCATAAACATTATGCATCACTGTAATGACCAAAGCGCCCGCCGCCCCCGCCACACCGAATACGCCACCCATCCTCAATTTTTTACCAGAAGACATGATTTCATAAGTCAAGATGCCAGCAATAAACATGGCAAAGCGGACATGTCCGCCAAAAACATCAGGCCAGATCAATACGCAGCTCGCCAGCAGAACAAAAAATATCTGCCTGTTTACAGACGACCACATACGTAAACCAAACACTTCTATGATGATCGGAACCGACAAATAAAAAAACATTTCATAGCTCAACGACCATGCGACGGTAATGATAGGTTCAATATCAAAAATGCCCGGAAACAGCAGAAAATTCTCCGACAAATAGCGCACAGCCGACCATAGCTGCACTGGAATCCTGTTATATTCCGGAAAAACATAAGATAAACCCAAATAAACAAAAAAAACCAAACTGAAAACTGGATAAATTCTTTCCACCCGCCGCCTCAAATAATCAATATATCCCTGCCTGCGCTTTATCAAAGACCCATAGATCAAGTATCCACTTAGAACAAAAAACAGATCCACACCTATATTACCCAGTGATCTGACGACTGAGGTTACTGCAAAAAAGCTTTTGCCATCAATAATCCATGGTTCAACCAACGTAGTGAAATGCACCAGAAAAACAAGAAACACCGCCAGGCCTCGCAACCCCTCGATTACATACATCGTTGCATGCCCGGAATGATTTATCTCATAAAGACTGTTCAGCCTCACCAATATGCTCATTTATATAACAGCCATCGCATACAGAAACTCCACTTCAAGCGCTTTAATGACGCACCACCTATTGCAACCATGCGATGACGTCACGCCTTTCACTGCAAAAAATAATGAATCGTCATGTAGTCCATGAACCAGGCGACATAGCATCAGCTGTAGTCACAGACGACGCGGCAGTGCTTCAGCAGCCAGCCAGCAGCGCGCGCAGATCAGCAACGAAGCGGTCGCGCTGCCAGAAATGCGGGTTGTGGTCAGTCCCGGCGTAGATTTCGAGCCGCGAGCCGTGGATCGCGGCAGCCACGTGGCGGGCTGTCGCCTGCGAGTAGAAATTGCTCTGCGCGCCGTAGACCAGCAGCGTCGGCCGGTCGATCAGGGCCAGAGCCGGACGGAAGTCGGTCGCCGTCAGTGACGCCCAGCAGGCGGTCAGCGCCGGCTGGTCGAGGGCGGCCAAATGCTCGCGCACACGCTGGAATTTTTCCGGCTCATGGGCATAGCGCTCGCGCATGCGCGGGTTGTGGCCGGCGGCGGCCAGTTCGAGCACGGATTCGGCGAAATCCTCGCGCTGGCGGGCGATGAACCAGCGATTGCGCAGCGCATCGAAGTCGCCGTAGATGCCGAACGACCAGTCCTCGTCGGTCAGCAGCTTCGGCGACTGGTCGATCAGGCACAGCCCGCCGATCACCGCCGTGCCGTGGCGCTTGATGTACTCCCAGATCGTCAGCACGCCCATCGAATGCCCGACCAGCAGCGGCCGCTGCAGGCCGAAATGCGCAATCAGCTCATCGAGGTCGTCGGCCATGCGCTGCACACTCGCCGCCTGCCCCTGCAGCGGGTGACCGGCATGCGCGCGGGCATCCCAGGCGAAGCTCTCGACCTCATCGGCGAGCGCCGTCGTGGTGTGCGTCCAATCGGCGTGGGTCGAAGTCCAGCCGTGCAGGAACACGACAGGCCGGCCGCGACCGCGGCGCTTCAGGTACAGCGTCTGACCATCGGAAGCGGTAAAGGAAACCAGCGGCTGCGTCATCGATGAAGTCTCTTGTGCATGGCGCGGTGAAGCTCTGCGCCCCCGAGCAGCGGCGGGCGCAGCGGTTGCGGCACGGGCTCAGCGCCCGTCCTTCATCGCTTCGAGTTCGTCCCAGCGCAGGTAGGCGGTTTCGAGCTCCTCGCCGAGCGCTGTCAGCCGCGCCAGCACGGCGGCCTGTGCCTCCTGCGGCTGCTGGTAGAAATTCGCCTCGCCGGTACGCGCGCTCAGCTCGGCCTGCTCGGTTTCGAGCGCTTCGATGCGTGCTGGCAGGCCGTCGAGTTCGCGCTGGTCCTTGTAGCTCAACTTGGCGGTCTTCTTCGCCGGCTCGGCTTTCGGCGCCGGCCTGGCCGCCTCGGGCGCACGCTCCACCGGCTTCGGCCTGGCGGGCTCGCGGCGCTGGCGCAGCCAGTCGCTGTAACCGCCGACGTATTCGCCGATGCGGGCATCGCCTTCGAAGACGAAGCAGCCGGTGACGACGTTGTCGAGGAAGGCACGATCGTGCGAGACCAGCAGCAGCGTGCCGGCATAGCCCATCAGCAGTTCTTCGAGCAGTTCCAGGGTTTCGATGTCGAGGTCGTTGGTCGGCTCGTCCATCACCAGCAGGTTGGCCGGCTGGCTGAACAGCCGCGCCAGCAGCAGGCGGTTGCGCTCGCCGCCGGACAGCGACTTCACCGGTGTGCGCGTGCGCTCCGGCGCGAACAGGAAGTCCTGCAGGTAACTGATGACGTGGCGGCGCTCGCCGTTGATCTCGATGAACTCGCGGCCTTCGGCGAGGTTGTCGATGACGGTTTTTTCCGGATCGAGCTGCGCACGCAGCTGGTCGAAGTAGGCGATCTCCAGTTTGGTGCCGAGGCGCACCGTGCCGCTGTCGGGCGCCAGGCGGCCGAGCAGCAGGCGCAGCAGCGTGGTCTTGCCGGCACCGTTCGGCCCGATCAGGCCGATGCGGTCGCCGCGCATGATGCGGGTGGAGAAATCGCGCACCACCGGCTGGCCGTCCCAGGCGTAGCTGAGCTGCGTTGCCTCGATCACCAGCTTGCCCGAGCTGGCGGCTTCTTCGAGGTTGAAGTTGGCCTTGCCCTGCAGCTCGCGGCGCTGCGCGCGCTCCTCGCGCAGCGCCTTCAGCGCACGCACGCGGCCCTCGTTGCGGGTGCGCCGCGCCTTGATGCCCTGGCGGATCCAGGCTTCCTCCTGCGCGAGCTTCTTGTCGAACAGCGCGTTGTGGCGCGCCTCCTCCTCCAGCGCGGCGGCTTTCTTGTCGAGGAAGTTGCGGTAGTCACCGGGCCAGGAGGTGAGCTGGCCGCGGTCGAGTTCGAGGATGCGCGTGGCGAGGCGTTCGAGCAGCGCGCGGTCGTGGGTGACGAACAGCACGCCGCCGCGAAATTCCAGCAGCTGTTCTTCCAGCCACTGGATGGCTTCGACGTCGAGGTGGTTGGTCGGCTCGTCGAGCAGCAGCAGATCGGGTTCGCAGACCAGCGCACGGCCGAGCAGCACGCGCCGACGCCAGCCGCCGGAGAGCTCGCCGAGCGTGGCGTCGGCCGGCAGCTGCAGCCGCGAGAGAATCTGCTCGACGCGCAGCGTCAGGCTCCAGCCGTCGCGCGCTTCGAGCTCGTGCTGCAGGCGCTCCATGCGCTTGAGCAGGGCCTCGGAATGATCGCTGGCGATGGCGTGGGTCAGCGCGTGGTACTCGGCGAGCAGGCGGCCGACCTCGGGCAAACCATCGGCGACCATCTCGAACACCGTCGCCGTGCCGACCTCGGGCATTTCCTGTTCGAGGCGGGCGATCTTCAGGCCCGGCTGGCGCCAGACCTCGCCGCTGTCGGCGTGCACGGCGTCGTCGACGATCTTCAGCAATGTCGACTTGCCGGCGCCGTTGCGCCCGATCAGGCAGACGCGCTCGCCGGCGTCGATCTGGAAGCTCGCATGGTCGAGCAGCGCGTGCAGACCGAAGGCGACGGAAACGTTATCGAAACTGAGCAGGGGCATGACGGGAACACTGGCAAGCGACGGAAAGTAAGTGATTCTACCAAGCCCGCCCGGCCCCCGGCCGCTCAGCAGCCGATCTCCGCTTCCTGCAGCGGTGATTCCTGACTCGCTTCGAGGATTTCCACGAAGCTTTCGCGCCAGCGCCGGGTGTCGTAGTCGCGCAGCGCCGCCATCAGCGTGTTCCAGCGCTCGCGGCGTTCATGCACGCGCATCTGCAGACCGGTATGGATCGCCTCGGCGACGGCATCGGCGTCGTAGGGATTGACGATCAGCGCCGCGTCGAGCTGCTCGGCGGCGCCGGCGAAGCGCGACAGCACCAGCACGCCGGGATTGTCCGGGTCCTGCGCGGCGATGTACTCCTTGGCGACCAGGTTCATGCCGTCGCGCAGCGGCGTCACCAGGCCGATGCGCGCACAGCGGTAGAAGCCGGCCAGCGCCACCCGCGACAGCGCGCGGTTGAGGTAGCGGATCGGCGCCCAGTCGAAGTCGGCGAAACGGCCGTTGATGTGGCCGGCCAGCGTCTCCAGCGTGTTGCGGATGTCGTTGTACTCGGGGACGTCCTCACGGCTGCTCGGCGCGATCTGCAGGAAGCTGACGCCGCCGAGGTGCTCCGGGTGGCGTTCGAGCAGGCGCTCGAAAGCGGCGAAGCGCTGCGGCAGGCCCTTGGAATAATCCAGGCGGTCGACGCCGACGATCAGCTCGCGGCCGACCAGGCTGCTGCGCAGCCGGCGCTCGTAGTCGCGCGCGGTGATGGTGCCGGCGAGGTGGGCGAAGTCCTCGACGTCGATGCCGACCGGGAACACCTCGACGCGCACGCTGCGGCCGAAGGCATACAGCCATTCATCGTCGCAGCAGTAACCGCCGATCTCGTGGACCACGTACTCGCGCAGCGCTCGGCGGTCGGCCTCGGTCTGCACGCCGATCAGGTCGTAGGCGAACAGCGACTGCACCAGGTCGGCATGTCCGGGCAGCGTGGTCAGCACCGACGGCGACGGAAACGGAATGTGCAGGAAAAACCCCATGCGCTGCGAACAGCCGAGCCCGCGCAGGTAACGGCCGAGCGGGATCAGCTGGTAGTCGTGCACCCAGATCAGGTCATCGGTATTGAGCAACGGTGCCAGCCGTTCGCCGAACAGACGATTGATTGCCAGGTAGCCGGCCTCGAAGTTGCGGTCGTAGACCACCAGGTCGGTGCGAAAGTGAAACAGCGGCCACAGCGAACGGTTGGCGTAGCCGTTGTAGTAGGCCTCGAACAGATCGCGCGGCAGGTCGAGCACCGCATAGCGCACCTTGCCGCGGCGCTGTTCGTGCAGGCTGGGCTCGCCCTCATCGAGCACCGTGCCGCTCCAGCCGAACCACAAGCCCTGATGCTGCTGCAGGGCTTCTTCGAGGGCCACCGCGAGGCCGCCGGCGGCCTGGCCATCGTTACGCGGCAGCGTGACGCGGTTCGATACCATCACCAGGCGGCTCACAGCACGTCCTCCCAGCGCCGGCTCAGGCGCATCGCACAGTAGATCATGCCGACCAGCGAGTAGGTCTGCGGGTAGTTGCCCCACAGCTCGCCGGTAACCGGGTCGAGATCCTCAGACAGCAGACCGATGTGATTGCAGCGCGCCAGCACCTCCTCGAAGATCACCCGCGCCTCGTCACGGCGACCGATCGCCGCCAGCGCCTGGATGTACCAGAAGGTGCAGATGTTGAACGCCGTCTCCGGCGTGCCGAAGTCATCGGCGGCGGCGTAGCGGAACATGTGCCGGCCGCGCAGCAGCTCGCGGCCGATCGCCTCGACGGTGCCGACGAAGCGCGGGTCGTGCGGCGGCAGGAAGTTGACCTCCGCCATCAGCAGCAGGCTGGCGTCGAGGTTCTCGCCATCGAAGGCATCGACGAAGCTGTTGCGCTCGGCGTTCCAGGCACGTTCACAGATGCGCGCATGGATCAGCTGCGCACGCTCCGCCCAGTAGCCGGCGCGCGCGCTCAGGCCGAGGTGCGCGGCGATCTTGGCCAGCCGATCGCAGGCCGCCCAGCACATCAGGCTCGACGAGGTGTGGATCTTCGCCATCGTGCGCAGCTCCCACATGCCGGCGTCGGGCTGGTCGTGCAGGCGGAAGGCCTGCTCGCCGACGGCTTCGAGCTGGTAGAAGTCCGCCTCGCCGGCCGGGCGCAGCAGGCGCTCATCGAAGAAGGCCTGCGTGGTCGCCAGGATCACATCGCCGTAGACGTCGTGCTGGTGGTGCTCATGGGCCTGATTGCCGACACGCACCGGGCCCATGCCGCGGTAGCCGGCCAGCGCTTCCTCCTGACGCTCGATCAGATGCTCTTCCAGACCGATGCCGAACACCGGCTGCAGATGCCCGTCCCGGCTGTTGGCGACGATGTTGCGCAGATAGCGCAGGTAGTTCTCCATGATGCCGACCGTGCCCAGACGGTTGAGCGCGTGGACGACGAAGAAGGCATCGCGCAGCCAGCAGTAGCGGTAGTCCCAGTTGCGGCCGGTGTTCGGCGCCTCCGGAATCGAGGTGGTCATCGCCGCGATGATCGCGCCGGTTTCCTCGTAGCTGCACAGCTTGAGCGTGATCGCCGCGCGCACCACCTGCTTCTGGTAATCCAGCGGCACCGCCAGCGTGCGCACCCATTCGCGCCAGTATTCGACGGTCTTGTCGAAAAAGCGCTCACCGAGTTCGAGCGGGCTTTCCGGGACCGACTCATCGGGGCCGAGCAGCAGCGTCAGCGGCCCTTCGAGCAGGAACGGCGTCTCGCCGATGACGTAGGACACCGGCGCATTGGTGGTCAGCCGCAGCGTGTCCTGCGGGCCGACGTAGCGGGCGTGATTGCTGCCGCGGGTGACCACCGGCTCGCTGGCGCCGTAGCCGAACACCGGGCGCAGCCGCAGCGTGATGCGCGGCCGCCCGGCCAGCGGACGGATGCGGCGCACGATCATCAGCGGCCGGTACTGGCGGCCGTGGAGCATGAAGCGGGGGGCGAAGTCGGTGATTTCGAGCGCGCTGCCGTCAGCCGAGGCCAGGCGCGTGACCAGCACAGCGGTGTTGTCGAGATAGCGCTGTTCGCAGCGGCTGAGGCCGTCGAGCACGATCTCGAAACGGCCGCCGCGCCGGGGCGACGCGGCGGCGCCGTCGTTGAGCAGATCGGCGAACACCGGGTCGCCGTCGAAGCGGGGCAGGCAGCACCAGACGATGCGGCCTTGAGGATCAATGAGCGCGCTGTATGCGCAGTTACCGATGACACCTAGGTTCAGATCGGACATGCAACCTCCGGGGCTCAGTCCTGCGGGGGGGCGGTCGCCAGCAGATGCAGCCAGTCGAGCACGGCGGCCACATCCGGCAGCTGGTAACGCGCGGCGGTCGCCGGGCTCATGCCACCGACGCGGATGCCGAAGCCGCCGAGCGCCTGTGCCATGCGAAAACCGAATTCGTCGGTGATGTCGTCACCGATGAACACCGGCTGGCGACCGTGAAACGGCGGGTGCTGCAGGAAAGCGGCGACCATGTGGCCTTTGTCGTGGCCGCTCGGACGCAGCTCGCAGACGCATTTGCCGTCGAGGCGGGTGAGCTGCCCCGCCGAGTCGGCGACCAGCCGGTCGATCAGATGACGGCAGGCGGCTTCGCGTTGCGGCGCCGCGCGGTAATGCAGCGCGATCGACAGCTGCTTGTCTTCGAGATGCACGTCCGGGTGATGGTCGATGAATTCGGCCAGTTCACCGCGCACCGCCGCCAGCGGCGCTGCGGCCTGCTCGTCACGGAACTGGCGGCCATCGGCCCAGCGCATCTCCAGACCGTGCAGGCCGGCGGCCGGCAGCTGCAGTGGCGCGAGGAAGGCATCGATCTGGGCCAGCGGCCGGCCGCTGACGATCGCCAGTGCACCACCGAGCGAGTGGCTGGCCTGGGCGAGCAGACCGGGCAGGCGGGAAGCCGGCTGAACGGCTTCGGGACGTGCCGCGATATCGACCAGCGTGCCGTCGAAATCGAGGAAAACCGCCATCGACGCAGAGTCGGGTTGGGGCATGATTGCGGGGTCCTCGCTTTGTAACAGGGACTTGACTTTCACCATAACATTCATTCGGAACTTCTGCGCAACCGCAATTTCGGCAGGCGCGCTAAGCTGGATGGCCTCCGATCCCGTCGAGAAACCCCGCGCATGCCAGCCCCGCTCCTGCCTCTCACCCCGGCCGTCGCCGTCGATGACGACGCCCTGCGCGCCGCCCTCGCCTGCGCCGAACGCTGCGCCGACGACGCCGGCGCGGTGATCCGCCCGCACTTCCGTGCCCGCCTCGTCGTCGACGACAAAGCCGGTGACGACGAGCTCTACGATCCGGTCACCATCGCCGACCGCGACGCCGAAACCGTCATCCGCAACCGCCTCGAACTGGAGCGGCCGCTCGACGGCCTCTATGGCGAGGAGCACGGTTTTCGCCCCGGCCGCTCCGGCCTGACCTGGGTGATCGACCCGATCGACGGCACCCGCGCCTTCATCAGCGGCATGCCGCTGTGGGGCACGCTGATCGCGCTCTACGACGGCGAACGGCCGATCGCCGGCGTCATGGACCAGCCGTTCACCGGCGAACGCTTCATCGGCTCACGCCTTGGCGCCACGCTGACCCACGGCGGCCGCACGACGCCGCTCGCCACCCGCCCCTGCGCGCAGCTGGAAGACGCCGTGCTGTATTCGACGCACCCGAAGCTGTTCACCGGCGCCTTCGAGCAGGCGGCCTTCGCCGACCTCTGCGCCCGCGTGCGCATGACGCGCTTTTCCGGCGACTGCTACGCCTACTGCATGCTCGCCGCCGGCCAGATCGACCTGATCGTCGAATCCGGCCTCAAACCCTACGACGTGCAGGCGCTGATCCCGATCATCGAGGCCGCCGGTGGCCGCATGAGCGGCTGGAAGGGCGAAAGCGGCGCCCACGGCGGGCGCATCGTCGCCGCCGGCGATCCGCTCCTGCACGCCGCAGCGCTCGAAGTGCTCGCCGAGGTGCCGTAACGCCATGCCGCCCCTGATCGAAGTCCGCGCGCTGGTCAAGCAGTACCCCGGCCTGCGCGCCGTCGACGGCGTCAGCTTCGCCATCGCGCCCGGCGTCTGCTTCGGCCTGCTCGGCCCCAACGGCGCCGGCAAGACCACCACCATCGAGATGATGGAAGGCATCAGCGAGCCGAGCGGCGGCGCCATCCTCTACAAGGGCGAACCGCTCGGCGCACGCTTTCGCGAAGAAGCCGGCATCATGTTCCAGAGCACCGCGCTGCAGGACTTCCTGACGGTGCGCGAATGCCTGCGCTTTTTCTCGCGGCTCTACCCGCGCCGCGCATCGCTCGACGAGCTGATCCAGGCCTGCGCGCTGGAAGAATTCCTCGACCGCGACCACCGCAAGCTCTCCGGCGGCCAGCGCCAGCGCCTGCTGCTCGCCGTCGCGCTGGTCAACGACCCCGACATCGTCTTCCTCGACGAGCCGACCACCGGCCTCGATCCGCAGGCGCGGCGCAAATTCTGGATGCTGGTCAACGCCATCAAGCAGCGCGGCAAGACCGTGGTGCTGACCACGCACTACATGGACGAGGCCTACCAGCTCTGCGACACCATCGCCATCATGGACCGCGGCCGCATCATCGCCGAGGGCAGCCCCGACGCCCTGCTCGCCCAGCATTTCGACGACCGCATCCTGCAGCTGCCGCTGGCCGACATCGACGGCCACGCCCTGCCGCCCGGCATGCAGGCCACCCGCCGTCGCGACCTCGCCGAGATTCCGACGCGCGACATCAACGCCGCCCTCGGCGCGCTGATCGCCGAAGGCATTCCGCTCGATCGCCTCGGCATCCGTGCCCGCACCCTCGATGACCTGTTCCTCGAACTGACCGGCAAGGAACTGCGCGAAGCCTGAGCCCCGCAACCCGTCACCACCAAGGATGGTCCCGATGCCCACCCCCTCCTCCCTGCGCCGCCTGCTCGCGCTGCTGCCCCTGCTCGCCAGCCTCGGCGCCCAGGCCGAAACCGCCGTCACCGACCAGCGCGGCGTCACCGTGCCGCTCGCCCTGCCGGCGCAGCGCGTGGTGTTCATCCCGCCGGTGATGTGGACTTACCTGACCGTCGACCAGGGCAGCCAGCACCTGGTCGGCACCAGTGCCTTCGCCCGCCGCGTCATCCAGCAGGGCCTGCTCGGCGAGCGCTACCCGGCCGCCGCCGAACTGCCGGACGTCACTAGCAACGGCTTTTTCGCGCCCAACGTCGAGGCGATCCTCGCGCTGCATCCCGACGTCATCTTCCAGACCAGCCAGATCGGCGCCGACGCTTACGCACCGCTGGAACAGCTCGGCCTGCCGGTGCTGGCCATCACCGGCGCCCACGGCGAGGCCGACTTCATCCGCTGGACGCGGCTCGCCGGCACCGTCGCCGGGCGCGATACGGCGGCACAGGCGCTGGTCGACCGCTTCGAACGCGAACGCGCCCGCCAGGAGGCGCGCTGGGCGGCGCTGCCCGACGCCGCCCGCCCGCGCGTGCTGCAACTGATGAGCATCGAACCGCTGCGCGCCCTCGCCGGCGGCAGCGCCATCGATCAGGCCATCCGCCACGCCGGCGGCCGCAACGTCGCTGCCGGCCTCAGCCGCTTCGGCACCATCGCCTTCGAGCAGGTGCTGGCCTGGGACCCGGACGTGATCCTGCTCAGCGGCTGGCCCGAGGAAAAAACCGTCCCCGCCGACCTGTTCGCCTCGGCCCAGTGGTCGGTACTGCGCGCCGTGCGCGAAAAGCGCGTCTACAAAGTCCCGCTCGGCGGCCAGCGCTTCGACGGCATCGTCGAAGCCCCGCTGTACTGGCAATGGCTCGCCGAACTCCTCCACCCCGAACGCAGCGAACCCCGCTTCCGCGACCTGTTCCGCAGCATCTACCGCGACACCTATCAGCTCGAACTGAGCGACGAGCGCATCGACACGGCGATCTACGCGCAGGCAAACCGGGAGTCGGCGGGATTCGGGAGATTGGTGGAACGGTGAATAACAACTCACGCATAAAGAGAGGCTGTTGGTCGTTTGAAGAGCAAAAAGCGTTTATAAAAACACATGTATGTTTGTGATAGGCATCACATTAAAATCATAAATTTTAATTTATATTTTAAAACATCAAAATGTTTTCCATAGGAACAGCAACTATAGAGTTTAATAAAACCATTTATTGCTCTTTAAATAATAATAAATAAAGATAATTTTTTAAAAACCTAATCAGAGCACAACAATTCACACCGTTAGGAGATTTTATGCCCGAGCAACAAAACAAAATCGCACTAATATGGGATTTCGACAAAACATTAATCCCTGAATATATGCAAGCGCCTTTATTTGATAAATACGGCATTGATCAAAAAGTATTTTGGGACGAAGTCAACTCAATTCCAGTGAAACTTGAAAAATCCGGATACAGAGTAAACAAAGAAATTTATTACCTTAATCATATATTAACTTACATAAAACAAGATCGCCTTAACGGACTCGACAATAAAACACTAAAAGAGTTAGGCAAAAAAATAGATTTTTTCCCAGGCGTGCTCGATTTTTTTCCTAAAATAAAAGAAATTATTGAAAAAAACGCAGAGTTTTCATCATTTGACATTGAAATAGAGCACTACATTATCAGTACTGGATTGGCCGAAATGATTAAGGGGTCAGACATAGCCCCTTTCGTTTGTGACATTTGGGGATGCGAGTATCTTGAAGAGCCTGATAGTGAAGGGAAAAAAACTTTATCTCAAATAATATATTCCATAGACAATACGACAAAAACAAAAGCCATTTTTGAAATAAACAAAGGGGTCAACAAACATCCAGAATACATTAACGTAAATTCATTGTTATCTGAAGAAGAGCGTAGAATACCTTTTTGCAACATGATATACATTGCAGATGGCCCTAGTGATATCCCTGTGTTTTCTGTAGTCAAACGCAATGGGGGACTCACTTATGCAGTATATAAACAGGGCGATGAAAAATCATTTGAACAGGCAGACAACCTAAGAGTCGATGGTCGCATCCACATGTATGGCCCAGCTAATTTCGAGGAAGATTCGCAAACAAGCAACTGGCTTATTCTTCAAGTCAAAAACATCGCCAAACGAATAGTTGAATCAAAAAAATCCATTTACACCAAAGCGGGCAGCCGCATTCCAGCGCACATCGTTGACGAAATATCAAACAACAACTAAGAGCACAATCCTAAATTTATTTAAAATATCAGGCCCCGGTTGATTCCTGACCTGCTTTATGAATCATTCCGGCTTGTCTTTCTGTCACTGCTTGAGCGCCTCGACCGGTGGTAGCGCCGGGCGGGCTCGTCAGGCATTTGCGGCAGGTACTGGATGTCGACGTGCAGGTAGCCCGGGTCATAGGGCTTGAAGCCTTTGGGCCGCGTAGCCAGCTCGGATATCGGCGGACACACGTCTTCGAGCCGCGCCATGCCGTGGCGGCACAGGCAGCATTTCACTCCTGAGCGGCTGACCTGAGCGTTGATGAAAGCGCGGGTGACGACCAGCAGGCCATCGAGCGGCAGCCGCCGCGTGCGGCGCAGCTTCCACCACGATCGCTTCCTGGACGCTGCTGAGAGTCGTCTGCAGGCGGTGCGCGGTATGCACGGTCCAGCGAGTCCTCGCGCGCCTGCCACTTGCGCGCCGTCATCTCACCGATTCCGTAACGCTGCGCCAAGACGGCCGCCGGTTCAGCCGACGCCTGCAACTCGGCGCGGATCTCCGGAGCGGTACGGGCGCTTTTGTGCAGGCGCATCAGCATCGATCGGACTCCGCACGGGGGGTTACACCGCGACGGCAGGACCGCACGAGCGCGGAAAAGTGGGTCGCTGCATTTTGCTATAGCACCGTCCTGAACCTGACATTGTGCTAACGGTGGAGACCTCAGAGCCGACGCTCTTCGAGGAGCGTTGGACAATCTGGCCCGTAATTGCGTTGTACGGGCTAACGCGCTTGGCATCAGTATCAAGTAGTCTCAGATCAGATATTTAAAGGAAACCTCAATGCCTGAAATTAGCGAGAACGCCCTGCTGATGTCGATCCAGGCGATTCACCAGATCGCCGAGCAGAACAGCAGCGAACGGAACGCTGTGACCGGGCAGGAACAGGCCGATTACGACGAAATTATCGAGGCTTATGAGATCGTGGCAATGGAGCTACGCGAGGTTTACGAGAAAGCGCGTGCGGAAGGTAGCGACCTGCCCCCTTACTCCAGCCTCGTAAGCTGACCGCCCCCGCACAGCACTGAATGAGCATCTCAAACAAGAAAGTCGCCTGACTCTTTAAAAAATGAATTCCGGCACAGTCATGTGAACGAGCCCACGGGCTGTTTGCGCGGCTCGGTCGTCGACAATCCGCATGATGCGCCGGCTGCTTTACCGCGGCATCAGCGCGAACACGCCCCAGCCCAGGTATTCACGCGTGTACGTGGCGTAGCGCTCGGGCTCCGAGCTCAGCTGGGCTCGGACTTCTTTCGCGAACTCGTCGTCGGGATTGGCCTCCAGCCATCGGCGCATGGTGAGCCACTTGGCTGCCTCGTATCGGTCCCAGCCGTCCTGATCCGCCAGAACCATTTCCACGACATCGCAGCCAAGGCGGCTGAACGACGCGAGCAGTTCCGGGAGCAGGAGGAAGTCGGCGATCGAATTGGCAAGACAGCCCCGGGCGACCTCTTCCGTCGGCGGCAGCTGCCGCCAGTAAGGCTCACCGATGAGGATGATCCCTCCCGCGCGCAGGCTCCGTGCCAGCAGCTCGATCGTGCCGGCGACACCGCCACCGATCCACGTGGCACCGACGCAGGCGGCCACATCGACCTTCTCATCCGCGACATAGCCGGCCGCATCGTCATGAATGAAGCTGACTCGATCAGCGACGCCAAGCGCTTCAGCACGATGTTTCGCCTGCTCGCTGAACAACGCACTCATGTCGATGCCGGTGCCCACGATGCCGTGGTCACGCGCCCAGGTGCACAGCATCTCCCCTGAGCCACTGCCGAGGTCGAGCACCCGGGCCCCTGATTGCAGACGCAGCGCCGCGCCGAGCGTGGCGAGCTTTTCTGCTGTGATCGGGTTGTGAATGCGGTGAGCACTCTCGGTGATGTTGAATATCCGCGGGATGTCCACTGTGGAAAATATCCTTACGGGTGTGAATGGATTCCATGCCGGCATTGAGCCACGCCGCGAAGCGCTACCGGCCTGAATGAATCATTATCTTTTTCAACCAGAAAACGATCTGGCTGCGTTGGCAGCTTGAAAGATGAAATGAATATCTTCACGCAGATCATCGCGTTTTGCTAATGCCAGAAAACAGATTTCGCCCGGCAAGCGCCTGGATCATTTGATCTTGGCAGGAAAATTGTTCACCAAACATTATTCGCTGACATCGAAACGATTAATTCCAGCCGATGATCGAATCTCACCGCCGCCCGAACACCGGCACGAACCCCAGCTCGCCCCCGTCCTCTCCCCCCACCCGCACCCTCCGTAATTCGATGCCATACAGGCGGGTCAGCGCGGCTTCGCTGAGGACTTCGCGGCTCGGGCCCCACAGGGCGCTGGCGTCGGGCATCAGCAGCAGGGCACTGTCGGCGACGCTGCTCGCGTGCTGCGGCTGGTGGGTGGTGAAGACGACGCTCAGGCCACGACGGGCGGCGAGCTTAGCGATGTGGTCGAGGATGATTTTCTGGTTGCGCAGATCGAGCGCGGCGCTCGGTTCGTCGAGGATCAGCAGTTCGCTCTCGGCCGCGAGGGCGCGGGCGAACAGCACCAGCTGGCGCTGGCCGCCGGAGAGCGTGGTGAACGCGCGTGCCGCCAGGGCGGCGATGCCCAGTTCGTCGAGCGCGGCGTGGGCGATCGCGTGGTCGTGGCGCGTCGGTGAGCGCAGCAGGCCGACGTGGCGGGCGCGGCCCATCAGCACCATGTCCAGCACGCTGTAGGGGAACGGCGTATTCAGCGCCTGCGGCACGTAGCCGATGCTGCCATCGACCGCGACCGTGCCCTGCGTCGGCCGCAGCTGGCCGAGCAGGATGTTGAGCAGCGTGGTCTTGCCACGGCCGTTCGGGCCGAGGATGGCGAGCACTTCGCCGCGACGCACCACGCCACTCAGCTCGCGGAACAGCCAGTCCTCGGCACCGTAGCGGTGACCGAGGCCGTCGAGGCGGATCGCTAGCTCCATAAGCCCCCCCCGCTGCGCCGCCGCCACAGCAGATAGGCGAACAGCGGCGTGCCGAGCAGCGCGGCGAGCAGGCCGACCGGCAGCTCCTGCGCACCGAGGCTGCGGGCGAGATCGTCGATCGCCAGCATCAGCAGCGCACCGAGCAGCGCCGAGGCCGGCAGCAGCACGCGGTGATCCGGGCCGACCAGCCGCCGCGCCAGATGCGGCACGATCAGCCCGACCCAGCCGATGCCGCCGGACACCGCCACCTGCGCGCCGACCAGCAGCGCCACCAGCGTCAGCAGCAGCCAGCGCGTCGCCACTACGGGCACGCCGAGGCTGGCGGCATCGGCGGCGTCGAGCGACAGCAGGTTGATGCGCCAGCGCAGCCGGTAGAGCAGCACGCCGCCGAGCAGCACCGGGCCGGCGAGCAGCGCCAGGCGCTGCGGATCGATGCGCGCGAAGCTGCCCATCAGCCAGTAGACGATGCCCGGCAGCTGCCGCTCCGGGTCGGCGCAGTAGACCAGCAGACTGACCAGTGCCGAGCAGAACTGGCCGATCACCAGCCCGGCGAGCACCAGCGTCATCAGCTCGCGCGGATCGCTGCGCCGGCTGATGGCGAACACCAGCGCCAGCGCCGCCAGGCCGCCGGCGAAGGCCAGCCCGGCCACCGCCAGACCCGGCCAGGCGAAGAACAGCGCCAGCACGCCACCACCGGCCGCGCCGCCGGAAATGCCGACGATGCCGGCATCGACCAGCGGATTGCGGAACACCCCCTGCAGCGTCGCGCCGGCCAGCGCCAGCGCCGCGCCGGCGAGCAGCGCGGCGAGCACGCGCGGCAGCCGCAGCTGCCAGACCACCAGCTGTTCGGCGGCGCTCCAGTGCACCTCGACCGGCCACAGCGGCGCGCGCAGGATGTCGACGACCGTGGCGAACGGCACGCTGTAGCGGCCGATGCCCAGCGAAGCCAGCGCCAGCAGCACCAGCAGCGCGCTGCCGATGACCGCGAGCAGGCGCCGGCGTGCCGGGGCGCCGCTCAAAAGTCGACGCTCAATGCCACGTTGACGCTGCGCCCGGCTTCGAGGATGTCGGCGGTGGCGCTGCTCGACTGGTAGACGCTGTAGCGCTTGTCGAACAGATTGCTGATGCCGAAATCGACGCGCAGCTGCCTGTGCGCCTGCCAGCTCAGCATCAGATCGTGCACGGCGTAGCCGGCGCGGCGGCGCAGCTCGGTGTCGTCGTAGTCCTGCGCGGCGACGAACAGCGCGTTCCAGTGCAGCGTCAGCTGCGGATCGGCGAAGCGGTAATCGAGCTGCCAGCTCAGCTTGTCCGGCGGTGAGAACAGGTTCTCGCCGCTGTCGGCGTCCTCGATGCGCACGCGGCTGTAGCCGAGTGCCAGCGCCAGCGGCCCGCGCTGGTAGTGAGCCTCCAGCTCGGCGCCATTGCGGGTGGCGTCGGCGACGTTCTGGTACTGGAAGATCAGGCCGCGGCCGCTGAACGGATAGCTGCGGGCATACGAGCCGACCACCGTGCTCGAAATCAGGTCGGACACCTTGGAATGGAACAGCGCCGCGCGCAGGCGCAGGCGGTCATCGCTGCTCAGCAGCGCCTCCTGATGGTAATTGGCGCCGAACTCCAGCGTGCGGTCGGTCTGCGGTTCGAGGTCGGGGTTCGGGCGGAAGTTGTACAGCGCGTTGTTGCGCGACAGGTTCTGGTACATCTCGCTCAGCGACGGCGCGCGGAAAGCCTCGCCGTAGCTCAGGTAAAAGCCGAGCTGCGGCTTGAACTGCCAGGCGATGGCGAGCTTCGGTGAAACGTGGCTGTCGAGCGAGCTGTCGGCGCCGTCGGCATCGGTATCGAAGCGGTCGGCGCGCAGGCTGGGGATCAGCCGCCAGTCCTCGGCGAAGGTGATCTCGTCCTGCACGTAGATGCCGGCGACTTTCTGTGTGCCGTCCGGCAGCACCGGATTGGCCGCGCCGGCGCTCTTCGCCCACTGGTGGTCCTTGTAGTAGTCGAGGCCGTAGCTCAGGCGCTGCTGCACGCTCGCCGCATCACCCCAGCGCAGCGTGTGCTGCAGGCTCAGGCCGTCGGTGTCGAGCTGGCTTTCGGTCGCCGGCAGCGCCGAGGTGGCATCGGCCGAACGCCGCAGCCGCGTCTGGTAGACGCTGGCGTCGAACAGCGGCGCGCCGTCGACATCGCTGTAGCTGCCCTTGAGCACGCTGGTGTCCTGCTTGATGTGATTGCGCTGCACCGGCACCGAGGACGGCGTGCCCAGCGCCAGATCCGACTGCGGATTGTTCGGCCGGCGGCTGTCCTCGCGATAGAACTGGTGCGAGGCGTCGAAACGCAGTTGATCGCTGGCCTGCCAGCCGAACTTCAGCAGGCCGTTGTCGGCAGTGCCGTCATTGGGCTCCAGGTAATCGCCGCCGCCCTGCCGGATGTGCCCCCACTCGGCCCGCCCCAGGGCCAGCAGACCGTCGACGCCGTCCTGGCGACCGTAGAGCCGGGCGTTGTAGTGCTGCGACAGATCGGCGCTGGCGTAGCCGACGCGGGCATCGCCGCCGAAGTCCTGCCCCGGCGCCAGCAGGTCGAGCGCGGAAACGGTACGAAACGACATCACGCCACCGAGGCCGCCACTGCCGTACAGCGACGAGGTCGGCCCGCGCACCACCTCGGCACGCTGCACCAGGTAGGAATCGAGGTACAGCGGCGAGGCGACGCTGGCCTCGTTGAGGCGCGCGCCGTCGAGCAGCAGCGTCATGTCCTTGCCGTAGAAACCGCGAATGCTCGGAATCTGGCCGGACGGCCGCGGGCTGCCGCCGAACTCCACCCCCGGCAGCTGGCGCATCACCTGGCCGACCGAGGCATTCGGCAGCGCCTCGAAGCGCTCGCGCCCGACTACGCTGACCGCGGCCGGAACCTGATCGAGCGGCGTGTCGGTGCGCGTCGCCGACACCACCACCTCCGTCAGCTGTGGCAACTCGTCATCGCTCATGTCGCCGGCACGGCCCGGCGTCTGCCAGGCCAGGGCCAGCGCCAGACCGAGCAGGCTGAGCCGGAAAACCGGCATCGGCGCCGGGGCGCCCTGAGTTGCACGCATGCAATCGCTCCTTTGTATCGTTGGATGGCGTCTCGAAGTCCGCTTCAGCAGGCCGGCAGCGGCACGGCCTGCCGACTCCGGCGGATGTGGCACTGCAGCCAGAGCACGACGCCGAGCTCCGGCAGCAACAGGTAGGCGAAGGTCAGCCACGGCTGCTCCAGGTACAGGCCGGCGGCGACCAGCGGCAGCCCCAGCCCCCAGCTCAGCGCGGTATCGACCCGCGTCACCGCGGCGAACTGGCGCTGCGCCTGCAGCAGCGCGCGCTGCAGCGCGCCGAGGTAGCGCAGCGGCAGCGCCAGCGCCAGCAGGCTCACCAGCGCCGACCACCAGACGCCGTCGAGGCCGTAGAGCGTGCGGCCAAGCCAGTCGCCGCCGAGGTAGAGCGCCGCCGCCGCCGCCAGCGTCCACGGCAGCAGCGTCCGGTGCAGGCCCTGCACCGCGGCCAGCGCCTGCCCGCCCGGCAGCGCGCCCAGGCGGAAGGCGAGAAAACGCAGCAGCGCCAGGCAGGGCATGAACAGCAGCAGACCGAGCGCCGTACCGGCCGCATACGCCGCAAAGCGCGGTAGCTGCTGCGCCGGATCGCCGACATTGGCGAACAGCAGCATCACCGCCAGCGCCGACAGCTGCGCCGAGGCCATGCGCTTGAGCTCCCAGCGGCACTGGCCGAGAAAGCCGCACAGCCAGGCGCGGCGCGGCGCGCGCGCCGGTCCGAGCCGCCGCCACAGCCGCTGCAGCGCCCACAGGCAGCCGAGCGCCGCCACCACGCCGCTGCTCTGGAACACGCCGACGAAGCCGGCGTGCAGCGCATAGACGCAGAGCAGATCGAGCCCGGCGTTGAGCGCGACCTCGGTGAGCTTCCAGCGCACGATGCGCGGCCCCTCGCCGAGCGCGTGCAGCGCCATCAGCGCCACCGCCGCCAGATGGCGGAACGGCGCCGCCAGCGCAAACCACAGCAGCGCCGCCGCGGCCAGCTCGCCGACCGCCGCCTCGGCCACCAGCTCGCGCGCCAGCCACGGATACAGCGTCAGGCCGAGCAGCGCCGTCGCCACGCCGACGCCCAGCGCCACCGTCAGCACGCCGCGCACGACGCGCGCCCGCTGCGCCGGCCGCGCCCGCGCCACCACCACCGAACTGACCGCGCTGAGCGCCATCAGCAGCACCGTATCCAGCACCGCCAGGCGCTGCGGCACGCTCCAGGCCGCGGTCTCCAGCGTGCCCAGGCGGGCGACGACAAGCAGATCGGTCTGCAGAATCAGGTGCACGCTGGCAAAGCTGAGCAGCACGGGGAGAAATCCCCGCATCAGCTCCCGCACACTCATCGCGGCACGGCCTGCCAGCCGTCGAAACGGTCGAGCGCGAAATCCGGCAGGGTGAAGTAGCCGAACTGCTCGTCCGGCTCGGGCAGCGGTGTCGCCAGCCCGACGCGCTCGATGGCGCGGCCGCCGTCGGGCGTGTGGCACTTCCAGCCGACCAGCAGATCGCCGTGCCCGGCCGCCGACAGCACGATGCCGCAGTCGGCGCTGCGATCCCCGGTCGCCCAGCGCGCCACCGAGGCCGCCATCAGCGTGAACACCAGTTCTTCATCGACGCGCGCGGCGAACTCCGACTGCTGCAGCCAGCGGCACAGCCACAGGTAGACGGCCCAGTTCATCGACAGCTGCTGCTGCGCCGCCCAGGCCATGAACGGGCGAAAGATCGCCAGCCCGTCGGGTCCGCTCAATTCGAGTAATTGCGGGCAGATGTCGAACAGCGTGTGCCAGTACACCCGCAGGCTGGTATCGATGCGCACGAAGGCCGCCGAATCGCGCGGGAAATTTCCCTGCAATGCCGGAATCAGCAGCGCATCGAGTAACTCGGCATCTTTCCATTGCGGTTCGGGCAAAACGGATTCAGGCGGCATCGGCGTGCTCCCGGTCATCGAGCCGCGGGAAAATCGCCCGCAATGCCGCGAGGTCGCGGTCGATTTCGGCCTCGTCGAAACGATCGTCGCGCTCGTAGGTCAGCGTCGCGCCCGGTTTGTCGAAATGCGTGCGGTAACGCGCGAGGAATTCGAGCGTATCGTCGGCGAGCGGCGCGTCGTGGGTATCCAGCGTCAGTTTCGGCGCCAGAATCGATTCACGATAACCGGCGATATGGAAATGCGTGGCCGCCTCGATCAATGGCAGCCAGGCCTCGGCGGCGATCACGCCATTACGCTGCGCGCAAATGGCATTGGAAACGTCGAACAGCAGACCGGCCCCGGTATCGCGGATCAGCCGCGCGAAAAACTCGGGCGCCGCCCGCCCGCCGCCCAGCAGCGAAGGGTAATTCTCCAGATGCAGGCGCTGCCCGAGGCGCGCCTGCCAGTATTCGACGCGATCGCGCACGTGCCGGTATTCGCTGTCGTAATCGATCTCAGCCAGGTGGTAGAGCTGGCGGCCACCGTGATTGAAACGGGCGATGTGATCGGACACATACAGCGGCTGCAGGGCCTCGATATGGCGATGCAGGCGCTCGGCCATCGCTTCCAGATAATCCACATCGCTTTCGAGAAATTTCGAAAACATGATGTGAAAACCGAGCGGACAGTCGAAAGCCGCCGCCAATTGCGCCGGCGGCACCTGCAGAAAATTGTCGATCAGCAGTTCGCAGTAATCGATGCGCCGCTCGCGGATCAGCCGCTGCACCAGCCCCATGGTCGAGCCGAGCGTGAAATTAAAGCCTATGCGCATGCTTCGTCCCTGAATGACACCACGCATGCCGCCACTGGCACGCATGACTGCGGGCGACGGCAAAACCGGGAAATGCCGCAAAGCCGATCATTGCGAGCGGCTTTGCGGCGGCTTCAATCACGGCTTACGGCGTGCTCAGTTGACGCCGACCGGCGCGCAGCACGAACCGCAGCACATGCCGGCACGGCCGGGGACGACGACGGTCTGCTTGGTGGTCACTTCGATACGCATGAGTATTCCCTCTCTATCGTTGATGACGAATGACCGCCCGCTACCGGGTAGCGGGCGGTCCGAGGGAATGGCAATTCCAGTGCCAGCGCCTAATGCGTTGAATGCAGATAAAACATTTATTAATGCGCTACGAATGACACGCTAAATGCCGCGGCGGCTGCGGGAAATCCAGCAGCACCGGGCAAAAAAAAGCCCGGCCGGAGCCGGGCAGGATGAGAGCGTCGGGCTTCAGCTGGCGCTGACCTTGGGTGCCCACAGATTGGCGACGACTTCGCCGAAGGGACTGATCGGCGCCGGCCCGGCATCGGGCTGCGTCCGCTCGATCGGCAGCAGCGGGAACAGCAGCTCGGCGACGCGGTAGGCTTCTTCGAGGTGCGGATAGCCGGACAGCACGAAGGTGTCGGCGCCGAGCGCGGCGTATTCGCGCAGGCGGGCGGCGACGGTTTCCGGGTCGCCGACCAGCGCGGTGCCGGCACCGCCGCGCACCAGGCCGACGCCGGCCCACAGATTCGGGCTGACTTCGAGACGATCGCGCCGGCCCTGGTGCAGCGCCGCCATGCGCTGCTGACCGACCGAGTCGAACCTGGAAAACGCCCGCTGCGCCGCCTCGACGGTGGCATCGTCGACGTACTGGATCAGCTCCTCGGCGGCCTTCCAAGCTTCGGCATTGGTCTCGCGGACGATGACATGCAGGCGCACGCCGTAGCGCAGCGTGCGGCCATAGGCAGCGGCACGACGCTTGACGTCGGCGATCTTCTCGGCGACCTGCGCCGGCGGCTCGCCCCAGGACAGATAGGTATCGAGCCGGCGCGCGGCCAGATCGTGGGCCGCCTCCGAGGAGCCACCGAAGTACAGCGGCGGGTACGGCCGCTGTACCGGCGGGTAGATGATGCGCGCGTCATCGACCTGCAGATGCTTGCCGTGGAAGCTCACCGAGGCCTCACTGAACAGCCGCGTCCAGATGTCGAGGAACTCATCGGTGAGCACGTAGCGTTCATCGTGATCGAGGTGCAGGCCGTCGCCGGCCAGCTCGGCGGCATCGCCACCGGTGACGACGTTGAGCAGCAGCCGGCCGGCCGAGAGCCGGTCGAGCGTGGCGGCCATGCGCGCTGCCACCGTCGGCGAGACGATGCCGGGCCGCAGCGCCACCAGAAACTTCAACCGCGTGGTCAGCGCCGCCATGTTCGCCGCCACCAGCCAGGAATCCTCACAGGAACGGCCGGTCGGGATCAGCACGCCGTGATAGCCGAGCTCATCGGCCGCCCGCGCGATCTGCGACAGATAGCCGTGACTGACGGCGCGCGCGCCCTTGGTGGTGCCGAGGTAACGGCTGTCGCCGTGAGTGGGCAGAAACCAGAAGATATTCATCGGGACGACTCCTTGGTCGATCTGAAATACGGGGATCTGCAACGGCGTCAGCGCGCGGCGGCGGCTGGGGCCTGCCACAGCACATCGGCGATGCGGATCGGTTTCGGGATCAGCTTCAGTGCGACGAAGGCGTCGGCGATCTTCTGCTGCTCGGCGGCGACCGCCGGCGTCAGGTAGTCGACGCCGTAGCTGTAGCGGCGCGCGGCGATCTCGGTGGTGGCGACGTCGAGGCCGATCGCCGGGGCGAGAAATGCGGCCACCGCGTGCGGATTGGCGGCGCCCCAGGCGTCGATCTTCGCCAGCTCCTCGACGATCGCGCGCACCACCTGCGGCTGGCGCTCGGCGTAGGGCCGCGCCGCCAGGTAGAACTGGTGATTGCTGACCAGGCCCTGGCCGTCGCGCAGCACGCGGGCCTGGATCTGCCCCTGCGCGGCGGCGAAGAACGGGTCCCAGATCACCCAGGCGTCGACCGCACCGCGCTCGAAGGCGGCGCGGGCATCGGCCGGCGGCAGGTAGACCGGCTCGATGTCGCGCAGCGTCAGCCCCGCCTCCTCCAGCGCGCGCAGCAGCAGGTAGTGGACGTTGGAGCCTTTGTTGAGGGCGACGCGCTTGCCGCGCAGCTCCTTGACCGAGTGCAGCGGTGAATCCTTCGCCACCAGAATCGCCTCGCTGGCCGGTGCCGGCGGCTCGTGGGCGACGTAGAGCAGATCGGCGCCGGCGGCCTGCGCGAACACCGGCGGCGCCTCACCGACGGTACCGAAATCGAGGCTGCCGACGTTGAGCGCTTCGAGCATCTGCGGGCCGGCGGCGAATTCGGTCCACCTGACCTCGATGCCGAACGGCGCCAGGCGCTGCTCCAGCGCCCCGCGGGCCTTGAGAATCACCAGCGTGCCGTATTTCTGGTAGCCGATGCGCACAGTCTCGGCTTGGGCAGCCGTACTGGCGAATACGCCGAACGCCAGCGCGGCGAACAGCGGCACACGCCGCCATCGGCGAAACAGGTTCAAAAGCATGGGAGCGTCCTCATTATTGAATGGCTGGGCGCGGACAAGCCGCGGCCGTCGGGCTGCCGGCGGCGCCCGCGAAATGACCGTGATGAAAGGAAGGGAATCCGGGGGCCGGTGCTGCGCTAGCCGCGACAGCGCACCCGCCGCGCGTGGCGCGGCACCATCCGCACCGTTGCCGCTTCGCTGCGCTGGCCGTCGAGGGCGTCGAGCAGGCGGCCGAGACCGGCTTCGAGGCGATTTTCAGTGGCGTGGTCGAGCACCAGCAGGCCGTCGTCATGCACGCGCAGGTGGTTTTCGGTGATGTACAGGCAGCCGAGCACCAGACGCGCGCCGACAGCGTCGAGCACTGGTTTGAGCGCGTGCTGGATCGACAGCTGATGGGTGTTGTCGCGGCCGACTGCGATCGGCAACACCACCTTGCCGCTCAGGGCATCGTCCGCCAGCAGGTCGAAACAGCTCTTCAGCAACCCGGAGTAAGCCCCCTGGCAGACCGGCGTCAGCACCACCACGGCACCGGCGCCGCTCAGCGCCCCGTCAAGCTGGCGCCGTGTCGCCCCGCTCGCCGCGCCACGCGCCAGCTCCCCGGCCGGCAGCTCACGTGCCGCCAGCGCCCGCACGTCCTGCGCGTTGTAGGCCAGACACTCGCCGAGATAGGCCAGCAGTTGCGCGGCACGCGAATCCGGCGAATGACTGCCATCCAGCGTGACGATGATCATGGTCGGCTCTCCCTTGAGTGGACCGCTCACGGCCTGCATGGCCGTCGGATGGCGGGACTCTAGCAAGCCGGCAAAATCTCAAAAAAGAATAAAAAATAAGCCATATATTCAAATACAGATATATAAAGAGCCTGACCGGCACGGTACAGTCCAGCGTGGATTGCCCCCTGCGGCCCTGTGCCGTGTTTCGACATCGGAGTGTCTTCGTTCATGTCTGTCCCTGTTATCGCCATCGTCGGCGCCGGTTTTTCCGGCACGCTGCTCGCCGTGCATTTGCTGCGCGAATCGCGCAACCCTTTGCGCATCGTGCTGATCGAACGCAGTGGCCGCTTCGGCCGCGGGCTGGCCTACGCCACCGCCAACGACTCGCATCTGCTCAATGTGCGGGCGGCCAATATGAGCGCGCTGCCGGAGCAGCCGGCCCACTTTCGCGACTGGCTGCGCCGCCGGGAGGCGCAGGACTACAGCGGCACCAGCGCCGACGATTTCGCCTTCGTGCCGCGCTGCACCTATGGCCGCTACCTGGAAGAACTGCTGCAGGAATCGATCGCCGGCGCCGCCCCCGGCGTGCGCTGTGAGCAGATCGCCACACAGGCCACCGGCGTGGCGCGCGAGCACGGCCGCTGGCGGCTGATGCTGGCCGGGCAGCGGCCGCTGGTCGCCGATCAGGTAGTGCTGTGCCTCGGCAATTTCCCGCCGGCACTGCCCTGCACCCGCATGCCGGCCGGGCTGGTACCGCCGCACTACATCGCCAACCCCTGGGATACGGTGTCGCTGGCGCAAGTGCCACACAGCGCGTCGGTGCTGATCGTCGGCACCGGACTGACGATGGTCGACGTGCTGCTCAGCCTGCTCGACCAGGGCCACAGCGGGCCGATCACCGCGCTGTCGCGCCGTGGCCTCTACCCGCAGCGCCACGCCGCGGTGGCGCAGGCATGGCCGACGCTCGGCGAGCAGGAGCACGTCCATCGCCTGCGTCCGCTGTTGCGCCAGGTGCGCGAGGCCAGCCAGGCGGCGGCCGATGTCGGCGGCTGGCGCGCGGTGATCGACGGCCTGCGCCCGCACACACAGCGGCTGTGGCGCGAACTGCCGGAGACCGAGCGCCGGCGCTTCCTGCGCCATCTGCGCCCGTACTGGGAGACCCACCGCCACCGTCTGGCGCCGGAAGTCGCCGAGCGCTTCGAGGCGGCACTGGCCGCCGGCCAGCTGGTGCTGCGTGCCGGACGGCTGCACGCGGTCGAGCGCCTCGACGACGGCCGCCTGCGCGCGCACTTCAACATGCGCGGCAGCGGCGAGGCCGGCCGGCTGGATGCCGACTGCCTGATCAACTGCACCGGCCCGCAGTGCGACTTCACCCGCATCGCTCAGCCGCTGGTACGCGCGCTGCTCGCCGACGGGCTGGTGCATGCCGACGCGCTCCACCTCGGCCTCGCCGTCAACGACTTCGGCCAGCTGCTCGGCACCGACGGCCAGCCGCAAAACGGCCTGTACGCCGTCGGCCCGCTGGCGCGCGGCAATGCCTGGGAGCTGACTGCGGTGCCGGAACTGCGCCTGGCCGCCGCCGCGCTCGGCCGGCGGCTGGCGCACACGGTGTCAGGCGCGCACGGCGGCTAGAGCCGGCAGCGCACCCAGCCGGTACCGCGACGGCGCGGCCGGCGCCGGCTCGACGCGCTGCACCAGCGCTTCGAGCAGCTGCTCGCCGCGCGGCCACGGGCCGAAGCCGGCGTCGACGTTGATGTGACCGCTGGCGCCGTGATCGACGAACTCGCTGCCCCAGGCGGCGGCGAACAGCTCGGCGCGCTCGAAGCGGCAGTAGGGATCGTTGCGGCTGGCGACCACCACGCTGGGGAACGGCAGCGGCACCAGCGGCACGCCGCCGAGCAGCGCGACGCGCTCGGAGTCGGCCGGTGCCACCAGCAGCGCCCCGGCGATCCGGCGCGTGTCGTGCTGCTGCGCCCAGGCGGCGACGGTGATGCAGCCGAGGCTGTGGGCGATCAGCAGCGTGCGCCCGGGGCGGCGCTGCAGCTCGGCCTCCAGCTCGCCGACCCATTCGCTGCGTGAGGGCTGCCACCAGTCACGCTGGTGGACGCGGCGGTGCTGCGGCCGCGCCGCCCACAGGCTCTGCCAGTGCTGCGGCCCGGAGTCACCGAGGCCGGGAACGATCAGGTATTCCAGTGACGAGCGGCTCATGCTGAACGCTCCTGTGAAGGGGTGGTCGCCGCCTCGGCCGCCTGCCAGCCGTCAGCGCCGAGTTCGAGCGCCAGCGCGCGCTGCGCCGCATCACCGACACCACGCAGCAGCGCCAGCGCGCCGGCGTCGTGGATGCGCGCGATGCGCTGCGCCAGCTCGGCGCGGTCGAGGCTCGACAGCGTCGCCGCCAGCAGCGCGCCCTGCGCGATGCGCACGGCATCGGGGCGCAGCGCCAGCAGCGCATCGAGCTGGGCGTCATCATCACCGCGCACGCCAAAGGCGATGCCGTAGCCGTGTTCGCGGAAGCCGGCGATGGCCTTGCTCAGATGGGCGCGGCCGAGGCGCTCGGTGTCGGTGAACTCCAGCACCACCTGCGACGGACGCAGGCCGCAGCGGCGCAGGATGCTGCCGAACACCGTGCCGTGGGCATCCGGCACCGCCCGCACGTGCAGCGGATGGATGCCGAGCCACAGCGGCCGGCCGTCGAGCGCGCTCAGCGCGTTGAGCACGTGCAGCGTGCGGATCAGGCGATCGAGGTGAGTGATCGCGCTGTTGTCGAGCACGCTGGCGTACGGCGTCCACGCCGACAGCGGCTGGCCGCCGGCGCTGAAGACTTCGGTGTCGGCGACATGGCCGAGCAGACCGCCGTCGCGCGCCAGCAGCGAGCGCAGCCGGGTGTGCAGGCGCAGGCCGTGGAAGCAGGCGATCAGCTCACCATGGCGCAGCACGAACGGCACTTCGCCGTCGTGACCGAGCGGATGGTGCAGAAAGTCACGGTTGAAGGGTTCGATCAGATCCGGCGTCGACATGTGCTTCTCCTGGCGGGCCTGCAGCCCGGTCGATACGTGATGCCGGCAGCGTAGAGCGAAATTTAAATAACAGAAAATAATAAAAGATATTTTTTAAATTCTTTTTACTAATAAAGCACCCTCCGTACAGTGCGGCGGCAACGGCCCACGGCCTCCCGATTCACACCTTGCACGGAGTCTGTTCAATGAAACCCGCCTTTCCCCTGCGCGCCCTCGTCCTCGGCCTGTCACTCGCCTGTGCCGCTGTGCCGGCCGGCGTGGCGGCCGCCGAAGTCTCGCTGCTCAACGTCTCCTACGATCCGACCCGCGAGCTGTATGCGGACTTCAATCAGGCCTTCGCCCGCGAATGGCAGCGCCAGAGCGGCGATACGCTGAGCATCAAACAGTCGCACGGCGGCTCCGGCAAACAGGGCCGCTCGGTGATCGACGGCCTCGAAGCCGACGTGGTGACGCTGGCGCTGGCCTACGACATCGATGCCATCGCCAAGAGCGGGCTGATCGCCAGCGACTGGCAGCAGCGCCTGCCGCACCATGCCGCGCCCTACACCTCGACCATCGTGTTTCTGGTGCGCAAGGGCAATCCGAAGGGCATCCACGACTGGGGCGATCTGATCCGCGACGGCGTCGAGGTGATCACGCCGAACCCGAAGACCTCAGGCGGCGCGCGCTGGAATTACCTCGCCGCCTGGGCCTGGGCCAAACACCAGCCGGGCGGCTCCGACAGCAGTGCACAGGCCTATCTCGGCGAGCTGTTCAAGCACGTGCCGGTGCTCGATTCCGGTGCCCGCGGCGCGACGACGACCTTCGTCGAGCGCGGCATCGGCGATGTGCTGCTGGCCTGGGAGAACGAGGCCTTCCTCGCGCGGCAGGAACTCGGCCCGGACAAATTCGACATCGTCGTGCCTTCGCTGAGCATCCTCGCCGAGCCGCCGGTGGCAGTGGTCGACAAGGTGGTCGACAAGCACGGCACGCGCGTCGTCGCCGAGGCGTATCTGCGCTACCTCTACAGCGATGTCGGCCAGGAGATCGCCGCGCGCCACTTCTACCGCCCGAGCAATCCGGCGATCGCCGCCAAGTACGCCGAGCGGTTCCCCAGGCTCAACCTGGTGACCATCGATGGCGAGTTCGGCGGCTGGCAGAAAGCGCAGCAGGAGCACTTCGCCGACGGTGGCAGCTTCGATCGCATCTACACGCACGCCCGCTGAAGCGACTTGCCGCTGGCGACAGCGGTTCACCGGCACGCGGGGGGCGCGTGCCGGTCTTTTTTTGCCGTACCAGTCCTGAGTGTTGCCGGGGATGAGGCGCCGCTCAATCGCTGCTCGGTGCCAGCCGGAATTCCAGCACGCCGGCTTCGCGGCGCAGCGCATCGCTCAGATGGCGCAGGTTCTCGGCCTGCATGGTGCGCAGTACCAGGTGATACTCGAAACGCCGACCGCCATCGGTCAGGCAGTAGCTGGTATGGGCGATGTGGAAGCCGAACATGTGCAGCCGCGCGCGCAGCGTGTCTTCATCGAGCACCCGGTCGGGCAGGAAGTGCACGTGCAGATGCGCGTAGCGATGCACCGGCAGCACCGATTCGATGCGCCGGAACAGCGACAGCGTGCCCAGCGTCAGCAGCGACACCAGCAGCCCCGGCAGAAACATGCCGATGCCGAAGAGGATGCCGAGCGCGGCGGTGATCCAGATCGAGGCCGCGGTGGTCAGCCCGCGCACCGTCAGCCCCTCCTTGAAGATCACGCCGGCGCCGAGAAAACCGATGCCGGTCATGATGCCCTGCGCCATGCGCGTCGGGTCGGTGCGGAAGGCATCGGCCTGCGGGCCGCTGATCCAGTGGCCCTGATACACCGTCACCAGCATCAGCAGCGCCGAGGCCAGGCACACCAGCGCGTGCGTGCGAAAACCCGCCGGGCGGCCGTGAAAACTGCGCTCAAGCCCGATCGCCGCACCGACCGCCCAGGCCGTGAGCACATGCCCGCACATCGCCAGCGCATCGCCGCGCAGCAGCAGGTTGCCGATAAACCGCTCGATCCCGTCCATCCAGCCGTCTCCCCCGCGCCATCTGCCGAAACCTGTCGGCAATCTAGCGTATAGACGCAGTCCAGCATCGAGGAGTACGCCGCGGCGCGCCGGCGGCGTCAAGCGCGGCTGCCGGCCGGGCGGCACCCGGCCTCATTCCCCCATCACCCGCGCCAGCACCTCGCCTTCAGCGCGGGCGAACGCCGCCTGACCGCGGCCGCGCGGACGCGGCAGCGCGATCGCCCGATCGAGGCCGACGCCACCGTCTTCGAGCAGGATCACGCGATCGGCGAGCGCGACCGCCTCGCCAACGTCGTGCGTCACCAGCACCGTGGTAAAGCCGCGCGCGCGCCACAGCCGCTCGACCAGACGCTGCATCTCGATGCGGGTCAGCGCATCGAGCGCGCCGAAGGGCTCGTCGAGCAGCAGCAGTTGCGGCTCGTGGATCAGCGCACGCGCCAGCGCCACCCGCTGGCGCTGGCCGCCGGAGAGCACCGCCGGCCACTCCCCGGCGCGATCGCCCAGCCCGACCTGATCCAGCCAGTGCGCGGCACGCTGGCGCCAGCCGCGCCCCGCCAGGCCGAGACCGACGTTGTCGATGACGCGCTTCCACGGCAGCAGCCGCGCTTCCTGAAACAGGATGCGGATGTCGGCGTGCGGGCCGTCGAGCGCAGCGCCGCCGACCTGCAGCCGGCCGCCGTCGGGGCGGTCGAGGCCGGCCAGCAGCCGCAGCAGCGTCGACTTGCCGCAACCGCTGCGGCCGACCAGGGCGACGAATTCGCCGGGTGCGATGTCGAGATCGAGGCTGGCGAGCACGCGGCGCTCACCGAAGCGGCGCACCACGCCGCGCAGCTCCAGGGGCACGCCACCCGGCGCGCGCGCAGCAGGCGCCAGCGCCTTAGGAAAGGACAGGACAGCGGACATCAGGCATCTCCTCGATCGGGTGTTCAGGCGCCGCGGTACAGCGGGTTCCAGCGCAGCCACCAGCGCTCCAGGCCCTTGGCGGCCAGATCCGCCGCCTTGCCGAGCACGGCGTAGAGCAGGATCGCCAGCACCACGACGTCGGTCTGCAGGAACTCGCGGGCATTCATCGCCAGGTAGCCGATGCCGCTGGAGGCGGAGATGGTCTCGGCGACGATCAGCGTCAGCCACATGAAGCCGAGCGCGAAGCGCACGCCGATCAGGATCGACGGCAGCGCGCCGGGCAGGATCACGTGGCGGAACAGCCCCAACCCGCGCAGGCCGTAGCTGCGCCCCATCTCGATCAGCGCCGGATCGACGCTGCGGATACCGTGGAAGGTGTTGAGATAAATCGGGAACAGCACGCCGAGCGCGACCAGGAACACCTTCGCGCTCTCATCGATGCCGAACCACAGGATCACCAGCGGAATCAGCGCCAGATGCGGCACGTTGCGCAGCATCTGCAGCGTCGAATCGAGCAGCCGCTCGGCGCCGTGCAGGCTGCCGGTGAGCAGGCCGAGCAGCAGGCCAAGGCCACCGCCGATGACAAAGCCGAGCAAGGCGCGGTGGAAACTGATCTGCAGATGTGCCAGCAGCTCACCGGACGCCGCCAGCGCATACCCGGCCTGCGCTACCGCCAGCGGCGCCGGCAGAATCCGGCTCGACAGCCAGCCCAGCCCGGCGGCCAGCTGCCAGATCGCCAGCAACGCCAGCGGCAACAGCCAGGGCAGCAGCAGCGAGCCGCTCTTGCGCAGCATGCTCATCGATCGCACTCCGTGGGGCGGGCGACGCGCCCGCGCTGCGCAGCACTGTAAGCGGCCTGATTAATTCAATTAAATAATAATAAATGCGCGTTTTATTCCTATTTATGAATATAAAACACGCACCCTGCTCAGCGCTGCGGGCGGCCGCAGCGTGCCCACAGCGTCAGCAGCGTCGGCCACAGCAGGGTATTGAGCAGGTCGTGCAGGCTGGCCGGCCAGCGCCAGCAGCCCAGGCTCGTCGCGCCGATCGGGCAGCTCGCCGGCCAGCGCCACCGCCAAGCACCGTCAGCCAGAGGGCCACGGTGAACGCAGCGGCCGCCGCCACAGCCCGGAAACGGCCAACAGCCGCCGCCGCCCGACGGGCGGGTGCAAGGCGTCCTTCGACAGACCAAGCACGGCGACGAGGTCGAGTTTGAGCGACTGGAAGGCGGAAGTTTCGATCATCGGCACGTGCAGCACGAGAAACCAGCGCCAAGCTGGTCGGCGCCGGCCTGAAAGCCAGCGCACGCTCAGCGCGTGCGCGCGACCAGTTCCATGTACGCCGGCAGATTCGCCACTTGCGAACGGGTCTCGCGGTACATCTGCTCCAGCGTGCGGGCGGCGTTGGTGTAACTGAGCAGCAGATCTTCCAGATCCGTGCCGGCATCGAGCGGACGCGCGGCCAGCTCTTGTTCGAGGTGATCGATCCTGAACTCGATGGCCTGGATGACCAGGGCCAGGGTCCTTCCGTTGATAGGCAGCATCTACTGATCCTCAACCGACGGTTACCGACAGACGGCCAGACACCGCACGCAAAAACGCTGCACGCCACCCGCTGCGGCTTCGCATCCTGCGGGGCCTTGGCAGCGGGCGGACACGGTGCAGTTTTAAGGTGTCCGGACCCATTCGCTTAATTCGATGTAAAGAGCATCCGGCAGGCTTGTTGCGTTTTTAATCGCACAGGCAACTGCTGCCTGGACACCTGCCCGCGGGCGCCTCCGGGCCGACCCGCCCATTCCGCGGACAGCTCAGGCCCCGAGAAAATCCACCCGGCGGAATTTGTCTTCGAGGAAGCGTCCGTTGGCCAGCAGCGCCTGGGCGTCGCTGGCGGCGACGTTGTTGACGATCTCGCGCAGCTTGGCGTCGAGCAGGCTGAGCTGTTCGCCGAGCAGCTGGCGTGCGGTACGCCCGTCCTGCAGCGGATGGCTGATGCGAAACACCGGCGGCAGTGCGACGTAATTGGCCAGGGTTTCCGGCAGGTAGCGCAGCACCGTCTCGTGCACGGTGAACAGATCGGCATCGTGGTGGCTGGCGCCGACCAGGCGCGGCAGCACTTCGGCGACCGAGGCGCGCACGCTGTCCAGATGGCGCGCGGCTTCGAGCTGCAGGTGCGGGCGTACCCGGGCGATCAGGCGATCGAGGCGGGCAAGCGTCTCGTCGGCATCGAGGCCGTCGGCGAGGTCGGCTTCGAGCGCCGGCGGCCGACGGCCGAGCAGCCAGCCGGCGGCATACAGGCCGGCGGTGATCGCCAGCCAGCCCGGGCCGATCACGCCGGCAAACAGCAGCAGCGGGCCGAGCAGCGCCAGCGCACAGCCGGCGATGTTGGCGTTGCTGTAGAGAAACAGCAGCAGCCGCAGCCTGAACGCGCGGGGCGGGCTCACTGATACCCCCGGATGTCCTTGAACACCTGCGCCAGCGCGGTCTTGCGGCCGTCGAAGGTGCGCCCGCCGGTCAGCTCGGCGAGCGCCTGCATCTCGGCAACGTTGCCCTCGCCGTAGAGGATCGGGAACACCCGCACCCACGGCTGGCTGCCCTGGCGCAGGCGGAAGTCCTCGAAGCGCAGGCCCTGATTGCTCTGCCCATCGGTGAGCAGCAGGATGCTGACGAGGCGCTGCGGATCGCGCGTGCGCTCATCGGAGCCGATGCGCTCGGCAAGCTCCAGCGCGTCGTAGACCGCGGTGCCGCCGCGGGCTTCGAGCCCGCCGGCGTAGTGCAGCACGGCGTCGCGGCCGCTGGCGATCTGCCCGGCGGCGAAGTCGATCTGCACGGGTGCCGAAACCTCGCTGGCGAAAGTGATCAACACCACCCGCTCGCGCGGCTGGAAGCGTGCATAACGCGCGCTGGCACGCTGCGCATCGGCACCGGCGAGCGCCTGCAGCGCCGCACGCACCGACTGCAGGCGCTCGCCGGCCATCGAGCCGCTGACATCGAGCACCAGGATCGAGGTCGCCGGCCGCCGCCAGTCACTCTGGTAGGCCGCGAGCACCGCGTCGACGACATCGAGGCGGTTGGGAAACGCCAGTTCGGCGACCGCCGTGTCCGGCAGCGCCGCCGCCGGCGCAGCGTCCGGGTTCGACGGCCGCAGATAGGCCGCCGCCACGGCATCGCGCTGGAAGGCTGCGGCCTTGAGCACGGCGACCAGGCGCTCATATTCGGCGCGGCGGGCGCCGTTGAGCAGCATCAGCGGGTAATCGGCGGAGATCACGCCGTCGCGCGGATAGATCAGCTGCAGCTGCGCGTCGGCCGGCAGGCGCTGGTTGGTCTGCAGGATCACCGCCTCGTAATTGACCATCGCGTCGAGGCGGTCGGCCTCGCGCACGAAGGCATCGGCGAGCCAGCCGGAGCTGCCGGCGGTCAGCGCCTGCCCGCGCAGGAAGGCGCGCAGCAGCGCGCCGTCGATCTCCTCGACGCGCAGGTCCTCGCTCTTGCCGGCGGCAGCCGAAGCCACCGCGAACAGCGCGCTCATGCCGGTGTTGGAAGCGGTCGGGTTGCTCATCGCGTAGCGCAGGCGGCCGGCGCCGGCGAGCTGGGCGATGTCGGCCCAGCTCGGTGCCTGCCGGTCCCAGCCCAGCGCCGCCACCAGCGGCGCTTTCACGCCGAGAGCGACGCGCGAATAGAACAGCTTCTCGCGGGCCAGCGGCGGCTGGCTCAGCGCCAGCACCGGATAGGCGCCGTTCGGCGGCAGGATGGCGTCGAAATGCTCGCCGGCCTCGATGCGCTCGACGATGTCGAGCGTGCCGGCGTACTCGAAGCGCAGCTCGACGCCGGCACCGTGCGCGGCCTGGCGGATGGCGGCTTCCAGCGGCTTGAGCTCGGAGCCGGCGAGGATCGAGAACGCCTGCGCATCCGCCTGCGCCGCGCGCTGGCCGTCGTCGCGGTCGCAGGCCGGCAGCAGCGCGAGGCACAGCAGCCAGGCCAGCGCCCGCAGCCAGCCGCGCAGGCGGACACGGCTCACAGCCGGACCTCCCCCGGCGCCGGCAGGGCCGCGCCCGGTGCCGCCTCGCCGCGCACGCGCTCGACGTATTCCTGCGCGCGCGAGACTTCCTGCGTCAGCGCATCGACGGTGGTCTGCATCGAGGCCAGCGCCCGGCCCTTGTATTCGGACAGCGCGTCCATCGCCGCGTAGACGTTCTGGAAGGCCTGCCGCAGCTGGTCGAGGTTGACCGTGCTCGACGCCGCCTGCTGGTGGATCGCGGTGCCCTGCTCGCGCAGCAGCTGGCTGGTGCCGGCGATCAGGTTGCCGGTGGTGGTGTTGAGCGCGGTGATCTGCTCCAGCACCAGCTTCTGGTTGGTCAGCGCCTGGGCGACGATGACCGCGGTGCGCAGCGCCGAAACGGTGGTGGTGGTCGCCCGGTCGACACCCTTGCTCAGCTCCAGATTGTTGCGGCGCACCACGTCAAGCGCCAGGTAACCCTGCACGTTGACGCTCATCTGCGTCAGCAGGTCCTGCACCTTCTGCCGGGTGTAGAACAGCATTTCCTCGCGCACCACGCGCGCCTTGTCCGGGTCGACGGCATCGAGCTGCGCGGCGCGGGCTTCCAGCTCGCCGTCGAGCTTGCGGCCGATGTAGACGTATTTCTCCAGCCGCTCCATCAGCCCCCACAGGTTGACCTTCTCCTGCTCGATCGCGGCGTTGTCGCGCAGCAGCTCGTCCTTGCCGCGCTTGAGCGAGGCGATGATGGCGTTGAGGTGCGACTGCGAGGAGCGGAAGCGGTCGAAGTACGCCGCCATGCGGTTGCCGAAGGGGATGAAGCCGAGCAGCCGGCGCGGTGCAAACAGATCGCCCTGCCGGGTCGGATCGAGCGTGTCGATCTGATGACGCAGCTCGACCAGGCCGCGGCCGATGTTGGAGTTCTCGTCGAACAGCCCGGTGTGCAGCGCCCCGACCGGACGTTCAAGCAGGCGGTTGGAGACCGAGGCCGAGGCCTCGATCTCGCGGCTGCCCATGCTGTGCACGCGCTCGACGGCGACCTTGAAGCGCGCGTCGTGAACGTCGTGCGCGGTGATCTCGTCGATGAAACCGCGCACCTGCGTGTCGAGCACCTGCAGGTCCTCGGGCTTTAGACGGACTTTGCCGGCCGCCGCCTCGGTCGGTACTGCCGCCACCGGCTGCGGCGGCTCCAGCGTGAACTCTTCGGCCGCCGCCGCCACGCCATTACCTGTGTCCATGGTCCTTACCTCATCGGTATTGCTGCTCGATGCCCTCGATGAGCCGCTCCAGCCATTCATGGCTCGGCGGCTCGATGACGTCGACGAGCTGCGCCGGCACTTTCACGCCCTGCTCACGCCAGCCACGCGGGCCGTGCTCATCGCCTCCGGTGCGAAAGCCGTATTCGTGCGCCAGCTTGCGCAGCTCGGGATCGTTCTCCAGCGCCTCGCCGAGGCGCGCACCGGCCGGCGTGAACGGCACCAGCACGTGCTTGGAATAAATGGTCGGCCGCGGATACAGCACGGCGATGTCGCCGCCGGCCTGCGGGTGGCGCAGGCGGAACTCGACGAGCTGCGATTCGTAGGCGACCAGCAGCGGCGCCTTGCCCATGCCGAGCGCCAGATAGTCCTCGAAGGGATCGGCCGAGGAGCTTTCCTGAAAGCCCTGGCGCAGGAACAGCGGCGCCACCTGCGGCAGCACCTGCGCCAGCTGCTCGCCGCTCTGCACCACCTGCTCGCCGTTGGCCAGGTAGCTCGCCAGCGACAGATACATCGCCGCGCTGTTGGAGCTGCGCACGTCGGTGCTCATCGGCAGCACCGACTTGCCGGTGGCGAAGGCCTCGCTGTGCGGCAGATCGCGCCAGCGACGGCCCTGCCCGACCAGCGCCAGCAGCGCCTTGAGATCGAGCTGGTAATCGCCGTCGGCGTCCGCGCGGGCGATGCCGTTGGCGACCAGGATGGCGGCGATCGGCTGCCAGCTGGCGATCACCAGCGGCGTGTAGAACGGCGTGTAGACGTTGGGGTTGCCGGCCAGGCGGCGCAGCTCGGCGGCCGCCGGCGCGCCGGACGGAAAGCCGAAGTCGTAATGCTGCGGGTCGAAGCGCGCGGCGATCGCCCGCGAGCCGGCCTTCTCGACGACGACATCGAGGCCGTGGCCGGCCAACACCTGCTGCACGCGGGCATCAGCGAAGAAAGCCGCTTTTTCCGAGCCGATCAGGCCATGCAGCACGGTCTGCCGGGTACTGCCCTGCTCGATCGCCGGACGCTCGGCGCCCAGCTGTTCATGTGAGTACCAGATGCCCGTGCCGACCGCGCCCAGCAGCAGCGCGGCAAGCAGCGGCGCGACGACCTTGCGAATTTCCACTCAACCCCGCCACGTCTGTTGCGCTCAAAATGCTTTGGAGCGTGCCGGGCTTCGATGACAGTTTCGCGACAGCCGCCTCTGCCGGCGGCCGCGCCGGCCGGCTCAGCGCGCCGCCACCGCCGGCGGCAGCGGCCCCGGCACGCGGTTGGCGACCGCCGGCAGCGATTGCAGGTAGGCGAACATCGCCGCCAGATCGCCGTCATCGAGCTTGCCGATGCCCTGCCACGGCATCGGCGGCAGCAGCGGCCGGCCATTGCCGAGGTGACGGCCGCTGCGCATGGTGGCGATGAACTGTTCGAGGCTCCAGTGACCGAGGCCGGTTTCAGCGTCAGGCGTCAGGTTGCTGGCGTAGCTCACGCCCCACGGCCCGTGAAACGCCGTCATGCTGGCCGAGCCACCCCAGATCCAGCCGCCGGCCGGCGCCGGCGGCGGGCTCACATCAAGCGCCTGCGGATGGCCGGCGAAGCCGAGCGCCAGATCCTTCTGCGGACCGCTCGCCCCCATCACGCTCGGCGTGTGGCAGTCGGCGCAGCCGATGGTCTCGACCAGATGGGCACCGCGCGCCAGCTGCGCGGCATCGGACACCGGCGCGGCGCCGGCAGCCGCGGCGCTCAGCGCCAGCGTACAGGCGGCCGCGCCGCGCGCGGCCAGGGACAGAGAGCGCTTCATACATTCACCTCGGCAACAGCAGGTTCGCGGGCACACAGGCGGTGGGCGGCGGCGGCGATCGCCGCCGGCTGCGGCGCAAACGCCTGTTCCAGCGGGAAACTGGCGGCGACCGGCGCGTCCGGTCCGCACAGGCGCACGATCGGCGCGCGCAGCGCCGACCAGGCGTGTTCGGCGACGCGCGCCGCCACCTCGGCACCGACGCCGCAGGACTGGCTCGCTTCATGGACGACGATCAGGCGCCCGCTGCGCCGCACCGAGGCCAGCACCGTCTCGGTATCCAGCGGCTTGAGCGTGCGCAGGTCGATCACCTCGGCCTCGATGCCGGCGGCCGCCAGCTGCGCGGCGGCTTCGAGGCAGGCACCGACGCTCTTGCCGTAGGCGACCAGGCTGACGTCGGTGCCGGCGCGCACCACGCGGGCACGGCCGAGCGGCACGATGTCGGCATCGAGCGCCACCTCGCCCGGCTGGTAGAGCAGGCCGATGTCGACGAAGAACAGCACCGGGTTGTCATCGCGGATCGCCGCCTTCAGCAGCCCGCGGGCATCGGCCGGCGTGCTCGGCATCACCACCTTCAGCCCCGGCGCGTGGACGAACCAGGCTTCGAGGTTGTGGTTGTGCTGCGCGCCGACGCCCCAGCCGCCGCCGCTCATCGCTAGCGTCACCAGCGGGAACTCGAACTGGCCGCCGGACATGAAGCGCAGCTTGCCGGCGCTGTTGACCAGCGCATCGGTCGCGTAGCAGAGGAACGGCGCGAACAGCAGGTCGGCGATCGGCCGCAGCCCGCTGGCGGCGGCGCCGACCGCGGTGCCGGCGATGATCGCCTCGGCCAGCGGCGTGTTGCGCACGCGCGCCGCACCGAACTCATCGAGCAGCGCGCAACGCTTGGTGGCGACGCCTTCGCCAAACATCAGCACGCGCGGATCACGGCGCATTTCCTCGGCGATCGCGGTGTCGAGCGCATCGCTCAGGCTCATCACCGCGTGATGCAGGCTGCTCGGATTTATGGAAGCGTTCTGGGTCATCACGGCGTCCTCAGGCGTAGACATCGGCCAGCAGCTCGTCGGCGGCCGGGTAAGGCGAGGCTTCGGCGAAGGCCAGCGCGGCCTCGATGCGCGCATGCGCGGCGCGGCTCATCCGCTCGATGCCGGCGGCATCGGCGTGGCCGCCGGCGAGCAGCGTCGCGATGCAGTGCCTGAGCGGATCGCGCTCGCGCCACAGCGCCAGCTCGGCGGCGTCGGCCGCCTGCGGATCGTCGGGTTCGAGGTGGCCGCGCAGGCGGTAGGTGCTGAGTTCGAGCAGGCGCGGCCGGCCATCGGCGCGGATGCGCTCGCAGGCGGCCTCGGCGGCGGCATGCACGGCGAACACGTCATTGCCGTCGACCCGCTCGGCCTCGACGCCGAGACTCTGCGCCCACGGCGCGATGTGCTCGCCGAGCATGGTCTCGCGACGGTGCACGTAGGCCTGCCACTGGTTGTTCTCGCAGACGTAGAGGATCGGCAGTCCCCAGGTCGCAGCGAGGTTCAGCGACTCATGGAAGATGCCCTCGCCGGCGGCGCCGTCGCCGAAGAAGCAGGCGACCAGGCCGCGGCGGCCGAGGGTCTGCTGCGCCAGCGCGACGCCGGTCGCCAGCGACAGCTCGCCGCCGACGATGGTCGAGGTCAGCACCACGCCCAGCTCGCGCGCGGCGATGTGCAGCGAGCCGCTGCGGCCGCGGCAGTAGCCGTCGACGCGGCCCATCACCTCGGCGAGCATGCGCCCGGGATCGGCGCCGCGCGCCAGCAGATGCCCGGCGCTGCGGTGATTGGTGAGGATCTGGTCGGCAGCGCCGAGCGCAGCGACGACGCCGACGGCGGCGGCCTCCTGGCCGAACGAACTGCAGACGGCGGGAAACTGCCCGCCGGCGCTCAGCGCGATGAGTTTTTCTTCGTAGGCACGGATCAGCAGCATGCGCTCAAGCAAGGCCAGCGCGCTGCCGGAAATGGCGGTGGATGACATGGCGACTCCGGGTACAGGTACAACCGGGGTCGACTCTAGCCAGCCGCCTGAAGCGGCACCGGTGAGGCCGCGCACAGTGAAGAATGATTTAGCTGCCGGTGAGCCAAGATTTAAGAAAGCGCCCGCCCGGCGGGTGCGGCTACAGCTCGCTCAGCCGCAGCGCCCCGGCCACGCACAGCTGCAGGCGGCCGCGGCCGGCAGGCAGCAGGCGGATGCCGGCGCCGCGCTCGTCGAGCCGGCGCCGCAGCAGCACCAGCCGCGCTTCGAGGTTGTCGCTGACGTCGGACAGACGGATGCGCGGATCGAGGCGTAGCTCGCGGTTGCTGAAATGGCTGCGGCCGCTGGCCAGATACTCGCTGAGCAGCACGTACAGGATCGCCCCGGCGACGCCCTTGATCAGGTAATCCTCGCCGAGGAACACGCTGTGATCGAAGGCGTAATGGCGCACTTCGAGCGCCGGCAGCGCCGCTGCCGGCGGGGCGAGCGCGTCGTCTGCGTCGTCGTCCTCCTCGCCGCTCTGCTGCAGCCATTGCAGCGCCAGCCCGAACTGGGCGGCGAAGCTCAGCAGCAGATCCTCGTCGTCGTAGCCGAAGTGCTCGTCGAGCACGCTTTCGACATAGAGCACGCCGAGCAGGCGCCGGAACGCCAGCACCGGCACGGCGAGCTGGCTGCGCGCGCTGGCCAGCCCCGGCAGCGGGATTTCGGTTTCCAGCCCGCTCGGCACGCCGCTGCGCTCGGCACTGTCGCGCAAGGCGCTGCGCACCGCGCGCTGGTAGCCGTATTCGGCGGTCATGTGGCCGATGCGGATCGCCGTGCGCTCGCGCGCCGCGACACCGATGACGCCCTCGCCGATGGCGATCTCCGAGCCGACACCGGAATGCGGATAGCCGCGGCTGGCGATGGTGTACAGCCGTTCGCTGTCGGCATCGAGCAGCAGGATCATCGCGTGATCGATGCCCAGTTCGAGTTCGAGCGCATCGAGCGCGGCCACCAGCAGCGCATCGAGATCAGCCGCCTGCTGCAGGCGGCCGATGCCGCGGCGCAGCGCCACCAGCGGATTGCACGCCGGCAGCGGCGGCGGCAGCGTCGGGCAGCACAGCGCCTCGATCGCGTGCACGCGGTAGATATCGGCACCGAGCAGGCGGAACACCCCGCTCATGCCGGTGTGCGAAGCGATGCCGGCGAGCTTGGCCTTCATCGCCTCGAACAGCGGCCCGGCCGACTCGGTGCGCAGGTATTCGAGCGTCAGCCGGTAGCGCTGCAGCGTCTGCGGACTGGTCAGCAGCAGCTTGGCGAACGGGTTCGCCAGCACGTTGCGGCGGGTCTTGTTGAAGAACTGGTAGGTCAGCGCGACGTGCTGGTCGTCGACGAACTGCACCTGCGACAGCTCGGCGATATTGGGCACGCCCTCGGCGTCGCAGGTGCCGAGCATGCCGGGAATGACACCGTCCATGCAGTCGCGGATCGCATCGAGACGGATCATGGCGCCAGCCCCAGCCCCAGCGCCTGCCCGGCCTGCGGCCCCGGCGTCTGGTCGAACGCCGTCTGCGGCGTGAAGGCCAGCGCCGTCAGATCCTGCGGCTCGTAGGCAAAGAAGTGACGGATCATCGCCTCGGTAAAGCCGAGCGGCATCACCTCCAGCACGAAGGCATCGACATTGGCGGCGATGATCGCCGCATCGCCCGACTCGATCGCGCAGCGGCGGGCGTCATCGGTCTTGAACTGCAGCGAGCGGTGCGTCGACGGCTGCGTGAACAGCGCCGCCAGGCGGCCGTTGCCGGCGACATCGGCGAGCAGCGCCGCCGAGGAGCGCAGCGGCAGGAACACCACCACCCGCGCGCCGTCCGCGCTCAGCCGACAGGCGATCCCCCGCGCCAGATTGACCTCCCGCCCCGCCCCGCAGCTGGCCAGACTGACCGCCAGCCCCAGACGCAGGAAGGCAATGTGAGCGGCATCGATCATCAGGCAGCCCCTCCACAAACAGGCCGGCACAGCACGGGCATCATGGAATCGGTTGGATGATTCGCCGGCACCTTGCAATCTCGGCGACCGCGTGGCGATGCCACGAGTATGCCGCCGACACGAGCCGCACGTGTCGTCTTACGTTCGCAGGCTGCATAACAGCTCCACCAACTCGAACACTGCGGTATACGGTGCCGGTGCACCGTAAGCATCTGACTGCTCAGCTAGAATCCGGGCATGGTGCTTCGCCGTATCGAGCCGGTCGCACGTCCTCGCGAACACATCGTTCGAACCCTTCGCATAGCCCGGGAAACGCACTCCGAGGCAACGCATGACTGTTTCGACATCGACTTGCCATGTCGAAACATCTTCGTAATGCAGTAACAGCCAGAGTTCGAAACAGGGGACGGAAGCAATGGCGCGAAAGCAAACCGATTCTTTTGCATCGTTGCGCCGCCTGCCATCCAGTGATTTGGCCAAATCCAGCGCCTCGCGATAGCTGTCGTGCTGATCACGATCGAATACCGCATAGACCCGCTCAAATGCCCGCGGCGATATGCCACGTTCGCAACTGCCTTTATCAAACAGATCGCGCGCGCACTCGACGACAGCGATAGGGGCAGTACCCCGCGTGCAGGGCAACACCGTCACACTCGCGGTGTGCAACCGATAAGCCCTGATGATCTCGCGAAAGTAGTTCGGCTCGGTCTTGCTGCCTTCGCACACGATCAGCACGCGGTCATGGCTCACGCGTTGCGGGCGCTTACGCGCCAGATCGCGGGCTTGACGATGTTTTGGCTGGCCGTCACGCCCCATTAGCTTTCAGACCCAGCGCATGATCAAGGAAGGGCACGCCCCCATAGCGCCCCAGCAGATAACCACGCTCCAGCGCCTCGGTCTTGCGCGGACTGAATTCCGCCAGTCCGATCAGCTGCGACGCCTGATCCTGTGCCTTCTTGACCAGCCATACCTGATCACGCCGGAACAAGCCCGTTGCATCGAGCAGCGAGGTATCGTGCGTCGTGAACACCAGCTGAGCGTTCTTGGTATTGATTTCGCGCTGATGGAACAGGCCCACCAGCTTGCGCACCAGCAAGGTATGCAGGCTGGTATCGAGCTCGTCGATGAACAACGTCAGCCCTTTATCGAGGATATCCAGTACCGGCCCGGCAAAGTGCAAAAGAACGCGCGTGCCGTTCGACTCATCCATCAAATCCAGATCGGCCGCCCCCCGCTCGGTTTCATGATGGAAGCGCAGCTGAAATTCCTCGGTCTCCTCCATCTTCACTTCGGTCTTACCCGCTGCCATGTCGATGTGGACGGACGGACCCTGCACCTTGCGCGTCTGGATATCGATGTCGGCGATGCTGATATCGGCCGCGCTGAGAAAATCGCAGATCCGCCGGTGCGCAGTGGGCTGCTGCAGCATCTGGAAGGAGGTCTGCAAACCGACCTGCGCCTGCTCATTGAAAATCACCAGCCGCCGGGCGAACCAGTCGAACACCGGCCGCAGCGCCTCACTGTTGAGCTGCACGGCCATCGACAGGAACAGCGCATTGGAGCGCGTCGCCGTCTCCCACAGGCTCTTGGCCCCCTTTAGTCCGGGGCCGAACGTGTAAGCCTCATTGCCCTCGTCATCGACTCGGCGCTCAAACCAGCGCTGCGGCTTGAACGCCTTGTAGACCAGCAGGTACTCGCGGACGATGCGCAGCGGCGTCAGCGCAAAGCCGTACTGATAACGCACTCCATCAAGGATGAACGTGACTTCGAAGCTCGTAGGCTCGCGCTCGGACTGGCGATCGAGACGGAAGGGCTGCACCGCATACGTCTGGCCCGGCTGCACCACCGTGGCCGATTCCACGACGACGGCCTTCATATACTGCAGCGCCTTGATCAAATTGGACTTACCGCTGGCATTGGCACCGTAGATCACGGCGCTGCGCAACACCTGAGGCGCGGCGTTGAGGCCGGTCGCGATGGTGTGCGTATCGCGCAGCGTCTTGTCGCTCGAAGCGACCAGACTGAGCACCTGCTCATCCCGCAGGCTGCGGAAATTTTCGACGCGAAACTCTACTAGCATCAGTTGCTCCAAAATAACTGATGTTTTTGCGTTTACCACGCAAAAATCCAATTTATTTGGATGAAGATTCTAGCGTGAAATTCCACGCACGCGCGTAGGACTCGTGCGAAAGCAATTTTCTGTTTGAAGAGTTCGCGTGGAATTTCACGCGCGCGGTGCACACGGTAAGCGGCACACTCCGAGCACCGCGCCGAGCCTATATCATGGCGCGAACCTTTCCCGCACGGGCCCTGCCGATGAACCTGCCGCCTCTCAGCGACCTGCTCACTCATTACCTGCTCGGCGTCAGCTCGCTGCTGGCGATCACCAATCCGTTCAGCACGATTCCGCTGCTGCTGACGCTGACCAGCGGCATGACCGAGCGCCAGCGCCGACAGCAGGCGACGCGGGCGGCACGCAACGCCACGATCATCATGCTGATCGCGCTGTTCATCGGCGGCCTGATCCTGGAGTTCTTCAGCATCTCGATTGCGGCGCTGCGCATCGCCGGCGGGCTGATCGTCGCCTTTCTCGGCTTTCGCATGCTGTTTCCGCAACCGGCGGTGAAAAGCGACGGCGTCGGCGAAAGCGTTGCCGAGCGCCGTCACGATTACTCGCTGATCCCGCTGGCGCTGCCGAGCATGGCCGGCGCCGGCTCGCTGGCGCTGGTGATGAGCTACTCGACGACGATCGCCGAACTCGACCACCCCACGCTCAAGCTGATCGGCTATGCGCTCGCCGTCGCCGGCATCAGCACCGTCGGCCTGATCGCCGCGCTGGTGCTGCGCGCCGGCTCGCGCATCGCCAACCGCCTCGGCAGCAACGGCCTCGATGCGCTGGCCCGCGTCATGGGCCTGCTGATGGTGTGCATCGGCGTGCAGTTCATCGGCAACGGCATCATCGAGTTCTTCCACATCCAGCGCTGAGGCGGCCGGGCCTGCCGGCGCCAGGCCGGCGCGCTGTGATTTTTCCCGCATCCCCGGCCCTTCCTCCTGAGCAGGAAGGGCCGCAGGGACAGGCTCAGCGGCTCGCCAGATAGGCCCGCCAGCCGCCGCAGGCAGTGATGTCGGTGGCGCTGGTGACGATGTGGCCTTCGCAGATGAAGCCCTTGATCCAGCGGCCGTCGGCCAGTTCGACGCTGCCGATGCCGAGCGGCGCCGGGATGCCGGCGACGAAGCTGCCGAGCTCGGCCAGCGGCATCGACCAGACCTCGACCTCGATCGCCGCGCCATTGGCCTCGTCGCGGATCAGCCCCGGGCGCAGCGGCGGTCCGCCGGCCAGCGCGTAGAAGCGGTAATGCGGCGCGGTGCGGGTGGCGCTGAGCAGCGTCGCGCCGCGCTCGGTGAGCTGGTGGTTGAGCGGCAGGCCGGACAGGTGCGCGCCGCACACCAGCAGTTCGATGCTCGGTGGCGCGGCGGCGGCGAAGCGCGCGCCAAAGGCAAGCAGGCGGCGATCGCTGCCGGCGGCCGCGAACAGCGTCACGCCCCACGGCAGACCGCTGCTCAACAGCCCCTCGCCGGGCACGGCGAGCGCGGCGTAGTCGAGCAGATTCATGAAGTTGGTGTAGAGGCCGAGGTTCGAGTTGAGGCGGATCGGCTCGGCGTCGACCTCAGCGAGGCGATAGGCGCGCGGCGCGGTCGGCGTGAGGATGAAATCGACGCCGGCGAGGATGGCGTCGGCCTGGCGCTTGAGTTCGAGCAGGCGGTACTGCGCCTTGAACGCCGCCACCGCGCCGAGCTGGCCGCCCGGCTCGATGATCGCGCGCGTCACCGGCAGCAGCGCCTGCGGCTGGCTGCGGATGAAGTCCTCGATCGCGGCGTAGCGCTCGGCCACCCACGGCCCTTCATAGAGCAGGCGCGCGGCCTCGGCGAAGGGCGTGAAGTCGATCGTCACCGCCTCGCCGCCGGCGGCGACCATCTGTGCCACTGCCGCGGCGAAGCGCGCCGGCATTTCCTCGTCGCCGCAGAATTCGAGCTGCGCCGCCGCCGGCACGCCGAAGCGAAAGCGTGGCGGCGTGTCGGCAGCGGCCAGCGGCAGCTCACGGGCATAGGCATCAGCAGCGTCGAAGCCGGCGGCAACGGCCAGCACGGCATCGGCATCGGCGGTATCCAGCGCGAAGATCGACACGCAGTCGAGGCTGCGGCAGGCCGGCACCACGCCGCGCGTCGACAGCAGGCCCTTGCTCGGTTTGACGCCGACCAGCGCATTGAACGCCGCCGGCACACGCCCGGAGCCGGCGGTGTCGGTGCCAAGCGAGAAGCTCGCCAGGCCGTGGGCGACGGCGACCGCCGAACCGCCGCTGGAGCCGCCGGAAACGTAGTCCGGGTTGTAGGCATTGCGCGTGGCGCCATACGGCGAACGCGCGCCGACCAGGCCGGTAGCGAACTGGTCGAGATTGCCCTTGCCGACCGGGAGCGCACCGGCGGCGATCAAGCGGGCGACCACCTGCGCCGACTCGACCGGCTGGTAGGCGAAAGCCGGGCAGGCGGCGGTGGTCGGCACGCCGGCGAGGTCGATGTTGTCCTTGATGACGAAGGGCACGCCGTACAGCGGCAGGCTGGCCGGGTCGCGGCCATCGAGCGCGGCCAGGTAGGGTTCGAGCTCGGCGGCGCTCAGCGCGTGGATGAAGATGTGATCGTCGGCGTGCTGCGGGATGCGCGCGAGGATCTCGGCAAGCACGCCGCGCGGCGTGCGCCGGCCGGCGAGGTAATCACGGCGCAGGCTGGCAATGCGCAGGTCGGGACGGGTAGGCATCGGTCGGTCTCCGGCAATCAGGCGGGCGGCGCCGAGCGCCGCCGGAATCAGGATTCACAGGCATGCAGGCCCGGGGCTGCGGCCCCGGGCAGACGGGCTCAGGCGCTGGCGGTATCGAGCACCAGCAGGCGCGCGCCGGCGGCGATCTGGCTGCCGGGCTTGCACAGCACGCGGCTGACGGTGCCGGCGGCCGGTGCGGCGAGCGTGATTTCCATCTTCATGCTCTCCAGCACCACCAGCGGCTGGCCGGCGCTGACGCTGGCGCCCTCCTCCACCAGCACCTGCCAGACGCTGCCCGGCACGTGCGCCTCGACGGCGATCTCGGCTTCGGCGAGGGCCAGCTCGGCGCCTTCGAGCGCGCTGTCGAGCTCCTCGGCACTGAACTGGTCCTGCCCGCTCTGCGCCCAGCGTGCGCGCTCGGCGGCGAAGGCGGCACTGCGCCGGGCCTCGAAGCGGGCGATCGATTCGGCGTTGGCATCGAGGAACTCGCGGTAGCGGCGCAGGCTGAAGCGGGTTTCCTCGATGCGCAGACCGAAGCGCCCCTGCGGGAAGTCCTCGCGCAGCTGCAGCAGTTCGTCCTCGCTGACTTCGTAGAAGCGGATCTGGTCGAAAAAGCGCAGCAGCCAGGGCTTGGGGAACTCGGCGGTGCGGTGGTAACGGTTCCACATCTGCACGGTGCGGCCGACGAACTGGTAGCCGCCGGGGCCTTCCATGCCGTAGACGCACAGGTAGGAGCCGCCGATGCCGACGGCGTTTTCCGGCGTCCAGGTGCGCGCCGGGTTGTACTTGGTGGTCACCAGGCGGTGGCGCGGGTCGAGCGGGGTCGCCACCGGCGCACCGAGGTAGACGTCACCGAGGCCCATGACCACGTAGCTGGCACCGAAGACGATCTCGCGGACCTGCTCGATCGAGTCCAGGCCGTTGATGCGGCGGATGAATTCGAGGTTGCTCGGGCACCACGGCGCGTCCTTGCGCACCGAGGTGGCGTATTTCTCGATCGCCCGCTGCGTCTGGCTGTCATTCCAGGCCAGCGGCAGGTGGACGATGCGCGCCGGCACCTCGACGTCGTCGACTTCGCCGAGTTTGCGCTCCAGATGCTGCAGGCGTTCGAGCAGCTGCAGCAGCGGCAGCGCGTCGGGCTGGTAGTGGATCTGCAGCGAGCGGATGCCCGGCGTCATCTCCAGCACGCCGTCCCAGCCGGCGGCGCGGATGCGCTCCATCAGCACCTGCGCGCGAAAGCGCAGCGCCAGGTCGAGCACGTGCGGGCCGTATTCGATCAGCAGGAAGTCATCGCCCGAGGGGCGGTAGACGACCTCGACCGGCGTGTCGCTGAGCCGCGCCAGCACCGGCGACTGCGGCGGCACCGGGGTGATTTCCGGCGCGCCGGCGACGAACTCGTCGACCCAGCGGCGCTGCGCCTCACGCAGCGCCGCGGCGCTGGCGAAGTCGACCGGCACGAAGCGCACGTGATCACCGGGGCGCAGCTGGCCGAGCATCCACAGGTCGGCCAGCACCACCGTCGCCGGGCAGACGAAGCCGCCGAGCGACGGCCCGTCCGGGCCAAGGATCACCGGCATGTCGCCGGTGAAATCGACGGTGCCGATGGCGTAGGCGTTGTCGTGGATGTTCGACGGATGCAGGCCGGCCTCGCCGCCGTCGCTGCGCGCCCACTGCGGCTTCGGCCCGACCAGGCGCACGCCGGTGCGGCTGGAGTTGTAGTGCACTTCCCAGGCGGTGGCGAAGAACGCCTCGATGCCGGCCGGCGTGAAGAAGTCCGGCGCGCCGTGCGGGCCGTAGATCACCCGCAGCGTCCACTCGCGGCCGTAGTGTGGGATCGCCGCGGCCGGCAGCGCGCGCTCGGAACCGTCGGCGGCGGTCGGTACGAAGTGCAGCACGTCGCCGGTGCGCAGCGCCCGTCCGCCGTGGCCGCCGAACTGGCCGAGCGTGAAGGTCGACTTCGAGCCGAGGTAGTACGGCACGTCGAGCCCGCCCTTGACCGCGAGGTAGGCGCGCGCGCCGTCGCTGGCCTGACCGATGCGCAGCACGCTGCCGGCGGCGACCTCCAGCGGCGCCCACTGCGCCACGCGCACGCCGTCGAGTTCGAGCGGCACGCTGGCGCCGGTGACGGCGATCACCGCCGGGGCGTAGAAGCGCAGCGTCGGGCCGTTGACGGTGATCTCCAGCCCGGCGGCCCCCTGAGGGTTGCCGACGATGCGGTTGGCGAGGCGGAAGGCCAGATCGTCCATCGGCCCGGACGGCGGCACGCCGACGTCCCAGTGGCCGCCGCGCCCCGGCCAGTCCTGCACCGTGGTCTGCGTGCCGCCGGCCAGCACCTCGATGGTGCGCGGGCGGAAGCTGAACCGCCCCAGCGTCGCGGTGATGTGGGTGCCGGCACTGAAGTCTTCCTGCGCCAGCACCTGACGCAGGTAGTCGAGATTGGTCTCGATGCCGGCCAGCCGGGTCGCGCCCAGCGCCTGGGCCAGCGCGGCCAGCGCCGCCGGGCGGTCGCCGGCGTGGACGATGACCTTGGCCAGCATCGGGTCGTAGTACGGCGGCACCTCGACGCCGGCCGCAACCCAGCTGTCGCAGCGCACGCCGGCGGGGAATTCGACCTGTGTCAGCAGCCCGGCCTGCGGCTGGAAATTGCGCGCCGGGTCTTCGGCGTAGACGCGCGCCTGGATCGCGTGACCGTGCGGCGTGACGCGCAGCGTCTGCAGCGGCGGCAGATCGCCGGCGGCGAGCTGCAGCATCCACGCCACCAGATCGACGCCGGTGACCAGCTCGGTGACGCCGTGCTCGACCTGCAGCCGGGTGTTGACCTCCAGGAAGTAAAACCGCTGCTCGGCGTCGTCATAGATGAACTCGACGGTGCCGGCCGAGCGGTAGGCGACGGCGCGCATCAGCCGCTCGGCGCTGGCCAGCAGCTCGGCGCGCACCGCCGGCGCCAGCCGCGGCGCCGGGGTTTCTTCGATGACTTTCTGGTTGCGCCGCTGCAGCGAGCAGTCGCGCTCGCCGAGCGCGATGACCTCGCCGCGCCCATCGCCGAACACCTGCACTTCGATGTGGCGGGCGCGCTCGACGAATTTCTCCAGAAACACGCCGGCGTTGCCGAAATTGTTGCGCCCGAGCCGCTGCACACTGGCGAAGGCTTCGCGCAGGCCGGCCTCGTCGCGGCACAGGCTCATGCCGATGCCGCCGCCGCCGGCGGTCGATTTGAGCATCAGCGGGTAACCGATCTGCGCGGCGGCGGCGACGGCGGCATCGAGCGATTCGATCAGCTCGGTGCCCGGCAGCAGCGGCGCGCCGTTGTCGGCGGCGATGCGCCGCGCGGTGTGCTTGAGGCCGAAGGCTTCCATCTGCGCCGCGGTCGGGCCGATGAAGGCGATGCCCTCCTGCTCGCAGGCCAGCGCGAAGGCCGCGTTCTCGGAGAGAAAGCCGTAACCGGGGTGGATCGCCTGGGCGCCGCTGGCGCGCGCGGCGGCGAGGATTTTTTCAGCGTCGAGGTAGCTGCTGGCGGCCAGGTTCTCGCCGATCAGGATCGCCTCGTCGGCTTCCTGCACGTGGCGGGAATGGCGGTCGGCGGTGGTGTAGACGGCGACCGAGCGCACGCCGAGCTGCCTGAGCGTGCGGATGATGCGACAGGCGATGGCGCCGCGATTGGCGATCAGGACGGTATCGAACATGGCGGATTTTCCATGCCGGTGGCGGGTCGTCCCGCCGGAAATCCGGAACACGCGCGGGGTCGTCCCCGTGCGCAGGCAAACGCCACAGGCGTCGGCCGTATCAGCGCCTCAGGCCGCCCACACCAGCATCCGCACCGGCGTCGGGTTGTAGGCATTGCAGGGGTTGTTGAGCTGCGGGCAGTTGGAGACCAGCACCAGCAGGTCCATCTCGGCGCGGATCTCGACGTACTTGCCCGGCGCCGAGACGCCGTCCTCGAAGGTCAGGCCGCCGGCCGGCGTCACCGGCACGTTCATGAAGAAGTTGATGTTGTGCGTCAGATCGCGCTTGTCCATGCGCCCGTCGCGGCTGATCGCCAGCAGGAAGCTGTCGCGGCAGGAGTGCATGTAGCGCTTTTCCAGCGCGTAGCGGATCTGGTTGGACTCGGCGGCACAGGCACCGCCCAGCGTGTCGTGGCGGCCGCAGGTGTCGGCGACGATCTCGCCCATCACCCGGTTCTCGGTCGACATCAGCCGGGTGCCGGCCGACAGGTACAGCGCGCCCTGCGCGCGGATGGTGTCGACGGCGCTGTAGCGCTCGCTCGGATCGCGGGCGTTGTAGAACAGCGTATCGACCGCCTGGTTGCCTTCGAGGTCGGCGATGCGCAGGGTCTGGCCGGCCTTGACCTCGTAGAGCCAGGGCTGGCCGGCGGGCACCACCTCGTCGTGGATGGCGGCGGCGGGATCGAGCGGACTTTCCTTCAACATGGCGGATTCCTCAGGCGTGCTCGTGCTGGCAGAAGCAGCGGCGGGTGTTCTCGTAGCCGCGGGCGTTTTCCGGGCGCGAGCGGTAGCAGATGTCGTCCGGCGTCATCGTGCCGGAGGCCCAGACTTCGAGCTGGACCGGCTTCGGCGCCCAGGCGCGCGCCGGGTCGAGCGGGTGCTGACAGGTGTTGAGCACCACCAGCACGTCCATCTCGGCGCGCAGGTCGACGTGATCGCCGGCCTTGGAATGACCGGCGACGTAGCTCAGCCGGCCTTCGCCGTCGGCGCTGACCTTGGAGAAGAAATTGACGTTCGCCGCCATGTCGCGCTTGCCCAGGCCGTGCTTGCCGAGCTCGATGAGGAAGCGCTCGCGGCCGCTGATGTGGAAACCGTTGCGCAGCGTCTGGTAGTCACCGACGCCGTACTTGGCCTCGGTCTCGGCACGGTCGGCGATGCCGCAGACGGTGTCGTGCCAGCCGACGCTGTCCTCGGCGATCGACAGCAGGATGTGGCCCATGTCCGAGTACAGGCAGTGGCCGGCGGTGAGCAGGAAGGTGTGCTGGCACTTCAGCGTGTCCGGCATGTTGTAGCGTTCGAGCGGCTGCGCGGCGTTGTAGGCCAGCAGGGCGACGTTGGCACCGCCCTCGATGTCGGTCAGGCGCAGCGTGTAGCCGCGACGCAGCACGAAGGACCAGCTCTCGGCGCCGTGCAGGCGCTCGGCATGGACGACCTTGTCGGGTGAATAGCTGCTCATCAGGACGCTTCCTCGTTGGGTGCCCCGGGGGCGGAAGAAAGGCGCTGCACCAGCGCGTCCGGCACCTGGCCCGGACGTCCACGCAGCGGAATGTCATAGGTGATGGTGGCGCCGTAGGCCTGCGGCGCCTGCGGGTCGATGCGCGGCTTGTCGAACACCAGCACGCGGCTGCCGAGGGCGAAGGCTTCCGGCAGGTCGTGGGTGATCATGAACACCGTCACCCCGGTTTGCTGCCAGATCTGGCGGATCAGCGCCTGCATGTCGCCGCGGATGCCCGGATCGAGCGCGCCGAAGGGCTCGTCGAGCAGCAGCACCTTCGGTGCGCTGACCAGCGACTGGGCGATCGCCAGACGCTGCTGCATGCCGCCCGACAGCTCGCTCGGGTAGCGGTCGAAGGCGTGCTCCAGGCCGACCGCGCGCAGCATCGCCGCGGCCTTGTCGCGGGCGATGCGCTTTTCGCGGGCGAACAGGCGGCCGAGCACCGGCGAGGCCGGCAGCTCCAGCGCCAGCGTGACGTTGTCCAGCGCGCTCAGGTGCGGGAACACCGAATAGCGCTGGAAGACGATGCCGCGCTCCGGCCCCGGCTCCGCCGGTAGCGGCTGACCGTCGAGCAGGATGGTGCCGCGCGTCGGGCTCTCCTGACCGAGCAGCATGCGCAGGAAGGTGGTCTTGCCGCAGCCCGAGGCGCCGACGATGGTGACGAATTCACCGCTCGCCACGTGCAGGTTGAGGCGTTCGAGCACGGTCTGGCCGGCGTATTCCTTCCAGACGTTGCGGATGGTGACGCCGCTCATCGGCCACCTCCGGCCACCCGCGCGAACCAGGGGAAGGCGCGGCGCTGCAGCGTGCGCAGACTCCAGTCGATGATGAAGGCGAGCAGCGTGATCCACGCCACGTAGGGCAGGATCACGTCCATCGACAGATAGCGGCGCATCAGGAAGATGCGGTAGCCGAGCCCCTCGCTGGCGGCGATCGCCTCGGCGGCGATCAGGAACAGCCAGGCGGCGCCGAGCGACAGGCGCAGCGCATCGAGCAGCCGCGGCAACACCTGCGGCAGCACCACGCGCAGCACCAGCGTCCAGGAATTGGCGCCGAGCGTCTGCGCCTTGATCAGCAGCTCCTGCGGCAGCTCCAGGGTGCGCGCCTGCAGGTCGCGCACGATCACCGGCGCGATGCCGATGACGATCAGCGCCACCTTGGAGACTTCACCGAGGCCGAAGACGATGAACAGGATCGGCAGGATCGCCATCGGTGGAATCAGCGACAGGCCGGCGAACAGCGGCGACAGCCCGGCGCGCACCAGCGGCAGCACGCCGTTGGCGACGCCGAACGCCAGGCCGATGGCGCCGGCGATGCCGAGCCCCCAGGCCAGGCGCACCAGGCTGGCGCCGGTGTCGGCCCACAGCAGCAGCTCGCCGGTGCGCCCGCTCGGCTCGCTGGCCATGCGCCAGAAGGCATCGGCGATGGCGCCGAACCCCGGCAGCAGCTTGTCATTGGGATTGGCGGCCAGGCGATCGGCCGAGGCGACCAGATACGCCGCCAGGATCAGCAGGAACGGCAGCAGGCCGAGGACCACGCGCGAGACGCGGTCCGGGTGCAGGTTGATCAGGCGCGTCATGGCGGCGGGCCTCCGGTCGAGCGTGGATCAGAGCTTGCCGTCGGCAGCCAGCGCCATGTAGGTCGGGTCGAAGCGCAGCTTGACGTTGCCGGCGTCGCCAACGGTCTTGCCGCCGGGGAAGCTCATGCCGACGACGTCGGCATTCGCCGCGCCCTCGCCGAGCAGGCCGTGAGCGAAGCTGAAGGCGGCGACGCGGTTCATCGTCGTCGGCAGCGCCGCGCTGTTGGTGAACTCGACCGCATCCTTCGCCGTGTAGAACATGCGCGTGGTCGCCAGCTGCGCGTCATAGCCGGCCAGGTCGGTGCCCGAGGCCTGCGCCATGTGGCTGCGCGCGGCCTTGGCTGCCGCGTCGGTGCCGCTCATCAGCTGCATGACTTCGTACCAGGCGCCGACCAGGGCCTTGCCGAGCGCCGGGTTCTTCTGCAGCGTCGCCGTGTTGACGACCATCATGTCGATGATTTCACCGGGGATCTTCGAGGAGTCGAAGACCTCGCTGGCCTGCGGCGTGGCCTTGACCTCGGCCAGCAGCGGATTCCAGGTGACCACCGCCTCGACCTCGGGCGTGGCCCAGGCGGCAACGATGTCGGCATCGGAGGTGTTGACGGTCTGCAGGTCTTTTTCGCTCAGGCCGACGCTTTCCAGCGCCCGCGCCAGCAGGTAGTGCGACACCGACAGCTCGACCAGATTGACCTTGCGGCCCTTGATGTCGGCGAGCTTGGCGCCCTTGCCCTTGAGCACGACCCCATCATTGCCGTTGGAGAAGTCGCCGACGATCAGCGCGGTGGAATCGACGCCGCCGACCGCCGGGATCGTCAGCGCGTCCATGTTGGTCATCACGCAGCCGTCGAAGGCGCCGGCGGTGTACTGGTTGATCGATTCGACGTAGTCGTTGATCTGCACGACTTCGATCTGGATGCCGTACTTCTTCGCCCATTTGTCGACGATGCCGCTGAACGCGGCGTAGTCCCACGGCATCCAGCCGGCGTAGATGGTCCAGGCGACGCGGAACTTGTTGCCCTCGGCGGCCTGCGCCGGTGCGCTGATCAGGGCACACGCCAGCAGCACGCTGGCCAGCAGGCCGGCACACAGACGGCGGGCGAAGGAAAGCAGGTTTTGCGGGGAACGGGACGGGCTCATGAACCACCTCCGGCGACACGGATGATCGGACTTCGAGCACAGGGAGACCGATGACGATCTCCCGGGCTTTTATCCCTCCGTGTAGCCCTCCGCCGAAGGAAGGCCGACCACTCTCGGACCAGTGATGCATCCGCGTGCTCGACGCGGACCGGAACCCTAGTGATCTAAGCAGTGCAGCTGGCGTGTGGACGCCATCTTTCTCGCTGACTCTGTGCTTATTACATACAAGTAATACGCCAGCATCAAGAAACCCCGGCAGGACGGGCCTGCCGAGGCCGCCGGCCTGCGCGTACCCGCCGTTTTGACAGCTTTTTACGCCCCGCGATGGAGCGCGACGCACCGCATCGGTGCTTTGACTTCTATCACTGCTGCCATACGGCGTTGCGGACTCGATGTGTGCGCACATCACTTCGCGCGCACGGCACGGACGGCTACGCTCGCTGTGTACTCAGGGAACCCGCCACATTGCGTACGGCCTGCCACCCCACGCCGCCCGCCATGGAGGAATCACGCCTTGTCTCATCTCATCGCGCGCAGCCCCATCCATGACGCCCGCCGCCGGGTACTTGCCTACGACCTGCTGTACTGCCCTGCCCCCGAGGTGGCCGGCAACGCCGACACCGAAACCGCCGACCTCGGCGTGGTGATGAGTGCCATCCTGGTGGTCGGCGTCGAGCGCCTGGCCGGCAGCCACTTCGTCTTCATCCCGGTGACGACGGCGCTGCTCGATCTGCCGGAACTGCGTCTGCTGCCGGCCGATCAGGTGGTGCTGACCCTGCCCTGCGACGCCAGTCTCGACGACAGCGTACTGCCGGCGCAGCTCGACGGCCTGCGCCAGGCCGGCTACCGCATCGCCCTCGGCGGCTATCGCGGCGCAGCGCCCGGGCTCGACGCACTGCTGCCGCAGCTCGATTATCTGCGCATCGACGTCGCGGCCATCGCCGTCGAGACGCTCGACGAGGTCGTGCGCGGGCTGCGCGCCCGCGGTTTCTGCGGCCAGCTGCTCGGCGAGGGCGTCGAAACCATTCAGCAGTACATCGCCGCCTTCGCCGCCGGCTGCGCGGCGCTGCAGGGGCCGCATCTGCACCGGCCGCAACCGGTGCCGGGCAGCGCGCTCGGCACCGCTTCGACCGCGGCGATGCAGCTGCTCTCGGCGCTGAACCGGCCGAACGTCTCGATGCGCCAGGTGCGCGAGCGGGTCTCACACGACGTCACGCTGACCTACAAGCTGCTGCGCTACGTCAGCTCGTCGTATTTCGGTCTCGGCGAAGTGCGCTCGGTCGATCACGCGATGGTCTACCTCGGCCTCGAACGCCTGCGCCTGTGGGCGATGCTGATCGCCATGAGCAACACCGGCGAGCACAGCCATGACCTGATCGAATGCGGGCTGGTGCGCGCCTTCATGTGCCGTGAGATCCAGCGCACCAAGGATGAAGGCGACCCGGATACGGCGATGATCGTCGGCCTGCTCTCGGTGCTCGATCTGCTGCTCGATCTGCCGATCGAACGCGCCATCGCCGAGCTGCAGCTCGCGCCGATGATCGTCGAGGCGCTGACCCGCCACGGCGGCCTCTATGGCCGCACGCTGGCCTGGGTGCTGGCCTATGAACACGGCGACTGGGAGGGCGTGCGCGACAGCGGTATGGATGAGCAGGTCTGCCAGGCCTATTTCGATGCGCTGTGCCTGGCCGCCGACGCCATCGCCCGTCTGCGCGCCGGCGGCTGAGGCCGACGACACTGCGCGCGGACTAACGCGGCGGCGCTTCCTCCAACAGAAAACGAATGATCCCGTTGATCAGCCGCGCCGCAGCGTCCAGATCGAAGTCGGGGTCGTTCAGCATGCGCAGCGTCAGGCCGTTGAACATCAGCGCGATCATCTGCAGGCGCATCTGCAGCTCGGCATCGTCGAGCGCTGCCGGGGCACCCACGCGCTGCACCAGCCTGAAGAACTGACCGCCGATCTCCCGTTCGCTGCGCTGCAGGATCTTGCGCACCGCCGGATTGCGCGCCGCTTCGGCGGCCAGTTCGAGCATCAGGCCGGCGTAGGCCGGATCGGTATTGCGCTCGACGATCTCGGCGGTCTGGCGGGTCAGCATGTCGACCAGCCCACCGCCCTCGCGGTCCTGTTCGAGTTTGCGCAGCAGCTCGGCGATGTCGTGCTCCTCGCGCTCGGCGATGGCCTCGACGATCGCCTCCTTGTTGGCGAAGTAGTGATAGATGTGCCCGGGGCTCATGCCGGCGGCCTGCGAGATGCGGGCGATGCTGCTGCCGTGAAAGCCCTCGCGGCGGAAGCACTCGGTCGCCGCTTCCAGCACCTGCTGGCGCCGCAGCTCGCCTTTGTCCGATTCACCGCGAGTCCGGCTGGCTGCACACATATTTTCAAATTCCTCACACGATCACACGGCGCATTATGGACTGGAATTGTAGTACGATCATTCTAGAATGAATGTTCGATCTAATTTGGTCAAAACCGCCATGTCCGCTCGCACACCCCTGCTGAAACCCCTCGCCGGCGCGCTGCTCGCCGTTGCAGCCATCGTCAGCCTCACCTTGTCCGTCAGCCGCGACGGCAGTGCCGACACCGCTCCACCGCAAGGCCCGCCGGAAGTCGGCGTGGTGACGCTGCAGGCGAGCGACGTGCCGCTGTCGACCGAGCTGCCCGGGCGCACCACGGCCTATCTGATCGCCGAGGTGCGCCCGCAGGTCGGCGGCATCCTGCTCAGACGGCTGTTCGAAGAAGGCAGCGACGTCAAAGCCGGGCAGCCGCTCTACCAGATCGACCCGGCGCCCTACCGCGCCACGCTGGCGCGCGCCGAAGCCAGTCTGGAATCGGCGCGGCTGCTGGCCGAGCGCTATGCGCGGCTGATCAAGCAGCAGGCGATCAGCCAGCAGGACAACGACGACGCCCAGTCGCAATACCTGCAGGCCAGGGCCAGCGCCGAGAGTGCGCGCATCGACCTCGGCTACACCCGCATCAGCGCGCCGATCTCCGGGCGCATCGGCCGCTCCTCGGTGACGCAGGGCGCCCTGCTGACCGCCAACCAGGCCACCGCGCTGGCCACGGTGCAGCAGCTCGATCCGATCTATGTCGACATCGTGCAGCCGTCGACGGCGCTGCTGCGCCTGAAGGAAGACCTCGCCAGCGGCCGGCTGCAGCGCAGCGCGGACGGCCGTGCCGAGGTGCATCTGATCCTCGAAAACGGCAAGCCCTACGCCCTCGCCGGCAAGCTGCAGTTCTCCGAGATCAGCGTCGATGAAGGCACCGGCGCGGTGACGCTGCGCGCGGTGTTCCCCAACCCGCAGGGATTGCTGCTGCCGGGCATGTTCGTGCGCGCGCAGCTGCAGGAAGGCGTGCGCAGTCAGGTGCTGCTGGTGCCGCAGCGCGGCGTCACCCGCGACCCGCGCGGCCAGGCCACGGCGCTGGTGGTCGGCGCCGACGACAAGGTCGAGCTGCGCGAGGTGACGGTCGAGCGCAGCGTCGGCCCGCACTGGCTGATCAGCGCCGGGCTCGCCGCCGGTGAGCGGCTGATCGTCGACGGCGTGCAGAACGTACGTCCCGGCATGCCGGTGCACAGCGTGCCCGCCGCCGACACTCCAGCGCCGGCCGCACAGTAAGGAGCCGCCGCCATGTCACGCTTTTTCATCGACCGACCGATCTTCGCCTGGGTCATCGCCATCGTCATCATGCTGGCCGGCGCACTGGCGATCCGCTCGCTGCCGATCAACCAGTATCCCAACATCGCCGCGCCGGCGATCCAGATCAGCGGCAGCTACCCCGGTGCCTCGGCGCAGACGGTGCAGGACACCGTGGTGCAGGTCATCGAGCAGCAGCTCAACGGCCTCGACGGCCTGCGCTACATCAAGTCCGAAAGCAACGCCGACGGCAGCTTCTCGATCACCGTCACCTTCAATCAGGGCACCAACCCCGACATCGCCCAGGTGCAGGTGCAGAACAAGCTGTCGCTGGCCACGCCGCTGATCCCCGAGGAGGTGCAGTCGCAGGGCATCCGCGTCGCCAAGTTCCAGATCAACTTCATGGTGGTGGTCGGCCTGGTCTCCAGCGACGGCAGCATGAGCGGCTACGACCTCGGCGACTACATCGTCTCCAATCTGCAGGACCCGCTGGCGCGCACGCCGGGCGTCGGCGACTTCATGATGATGGGTTCGCAGAACGCCATGCGCGTCTGGCTCGATCCGGCCAGGCTCAACAGCTACAGCCTGACGCCCGCCGATGTCAGCAGCGCGATCCAGACGCAGAACGTGCAGATCTCCTCCGGCCAGCTCGGCGGCCTGCCGACCCGCGGCGGCGTCCAGCTCAACGCCACCGTCGTCGGCAAGACCCGCTTCCAGACCCCGGAGCAGTTCGAGAACATCCTGCTCAAGGTCAACAGCGACGGCTCGCAGGTACGCCTGCGCGACGTCGCCCGTGTCGAACTGGGCGCGCAGACCTTCTCGATCCAGGCCAGCTACAACGGCAACCGGCCGTCCGCGGCGATCGCCCTGCGTCTGGCCACCGGCGCCAACGCGCTGTCGACCATCGAAGCGGTGCGCGCCACGCTCAAGGAGCTGGAGCCGACCTTCCCGCGCGGCCTGCAGATCATCTACCCCTACGACACCGAGCCGGTGATCAGCCAGTCGATCGAGGGCGTGGTGCACACGCTGCTCGAAGCGATCGTGCTGGTGTTCCTGGTGATGTTCCTATTCCTGCAGAACTGGCGCGCCACGCTGATCCCGACGCTGGCGGTGCCGGTGGTGCTGCTCGGCACCTTCGGCGTGATGGCGGCCTTCGGCTTCACCATCAACATCCTGACCATGTTCGGCCTGGTGCTGGCGATCGGCCTGCTGGTTGATGACGCCATCGTCGTCGTCGAGAACGTCGAGCGGCTGATGAGCGAGGAGCGGCTATCGCCGCTGGAGGCGTCGCGCAAGTCGATGGGGCAGATCTCCGGTGCGCTGGTCGGCATCGGCCTGGTGCTGTCGGCGGTGTTCGTGCCGATGGCGTTTTTCGGCGGCTCCACCGGCGTCATCTACCGCCAGTTCTCGATCACCATCGTCTCGGCGATGGCGCTGTCGGTGCTGGTGGCGCTGATTTTCACGCCGGCGCTGTGCGCCACCCTGCTCAAGCCGCTGGCGCACGATCACCACGATAAAGGCGGCTTCTTCGGCGCCTTCAACCGCTGGTTCGAGGCCAGCACGCGCCGCTACCAGGGCGGCGTGGTGCGCCTGCTCGGCGCGCGCAAGCGCGGCATGGCGGCCTTCGTGCTGATCGTGGCGGCCCTGGTGGTGCTGTTCCCGCAGCTGCCGACCTCGTTCCTGCCCGATGAGGACCAGGGCACGATGATGGTGCAGGTGCAGTTGCCGCCGAACAGCAGCACCGAACGCACCCAGCAGGTGCTGTCGCAGGTCGCCGACTATCTGGTCAAGGACGAGGCCGACACCGTCGCATCGGTGATGACCGTCGCCGGCTTCAACTTTGCCGGCCGCGGCCAGAGTTCGGGCATGGCCTTCGTCCAGCTCAAGCCCTGGGCCGAACGCCAGCACAGCGTGTTCGAACTGGTCGGCCGCTCGATGGCCCGCTTCAGCCGGATCAAGGAAGCCATGGTCATCGCCTTCGCGCCGCCGGCGGTGCTGGAGCTGGGCAACGCCACCGGCTTCGACCTGTTCCTCGAAGACCGCAGCGGCGGCGGCCACGAACGGCTGATGCAGGCGCGCAACCAGCTCCTCGGCATGGCCGCGCAGGAGCCGACGCTGCGCATGGTGCGGCCCAACGGCATGAACGACGAGCCGCAGTATCAGGTGCTGATCGACGACGAGAAGGTGCGCGCGCTGGGCCTGAGCCTGGCCGAGGTCAACACCACGATGTCCGCAGCCTGGGGCTCGGCCTACGTCAATGACTTCATCGACAAGGGCCGGGTAAAGAAAGTCTTCATCCAGGGCACCGCGCAGTCGCGCATCGCGCAGGAAGATTTCGACCAATGGTACGTGCGCAACAACGCCGGGCAGATGGTGTCCTTCGCCGCCTTCGCCAGCGGCCGCTGGATCTACGGCTCGCCGCGACTGGAGCGCTACAACGGCACGCCGGCGGTGGAGATTCTCGGTGAGCCGGCCGCCGGCAGGAGTTCCGGCGAAGCGATGGCCACCATCGAACGCCTCGCCGCCCAGCTGCCGCCGGGCATCCGCGTGGCCTGGACCGGGCTGTCCTACGAGGAGCGCCTGGCCGGCGCGCAGGCGCCGGCGCTGTACGCGCTGTCACTGCTGATCGTGTTCCTCTGTCTGGCCGCGCTCTACGAGAGCTGGTCGATTCCGTTCTCGGTGATGCTGGTGGTGCCGCTCGGCGTCATCGGCACGGTAGCCGCCACGCTGCTGCGCCAGCTCGGCAACGACGTGTTCTTCCAGGTCGGCCTGCTGACCACCATCGGTCTGTCGGCGAAGAACGCGATCCTCATCGTCGAGTTCGCCAAGGAGCTGGTCGAGCACCACGGCAAGCCGCTGGCCGAGGCTGCGATCGAAGCCGCACGCCTGCGCCTGCGCCCGATCGTGATGACCTCGCTGGCCTTCACCGTCGGCGTCATCCCGCTGGCGATCGCCAGCGGCGCCAGCTCCGGCAGCAAGCACGCCATCGGCACCGGCGTCATCGGCGGCATGATCACGGCGACGGTGCTGGCGATCTTCTTCGTGCCGCTGTTCTTCGTGGTGGTGGCGGGCCTGTTCGCCAAACGCCCGCAGACACCGGCTGCGGACGCTGAGCAGGCGCGCGCGCTGACGTCGGGAGAACAGCCATGAGCACGTGCCATTGGCCGGTACGCGGTACCCGTGCGCGGGCGCCGCGAGCAGCCACCCCGATTGTTTCCAGCCCGGTGCGAAATCCCATGACGTCCCCGCCTGAACCCGTCCGCCACGGCCACCGGCGCCAGCCGCTGAGCGTGGCACTGCTGCTGGCACTGCTCGCCGGCTGCTCGCTGATGCCGGACTACCAGCGCCCCGCGGCGCCGATTGCCGAGCAGTGGCCGACGCTGCCGGCCAGCGCCAGCGACAGCCGCGCCGCGGTCGACCTGCCCTGGCAGACGCTGTTCAGCGCGCCCAAGCTGCGCCAGCTGGTGCAGCTGGCGCTGGACAACAACCGCGACCTGCGCATCGCCGCGCTCAACATCGAAAAGGCGCGCGCGCAGTACCGCATCCAGCGCGCCGAGCTGATCCCGCAGGTCGGGCTGACGGCGAACGACACGGCGCAGCGCACGCCGGCCTCGCTGTCGACCAGCGGCTCGGCCTACGTCAGCCGCAGCTACAGCCTCGGCGTCGGCATCAGCGCCTACGAGCTCGACCTGTTCGGCCGCCTGCGCAGCCTCAAGGAAGAAGCCCTGCAGAGCTACCTCGCCACCGCTGCGACCCAGCGCGCCACGCACATCAGCCTGATCGCCGAGGTCGCCGGCAGTTACCTGACGCTGGCCGCCGATCAGGATCTGCAGCGCCTCACCCACGACACGCTGCGCAGCCGGCAGAAGTCCTACGCGCTGCAGCTCACGCGCGCGCAGGTCGGCAACGCCTCGCAGCTGGACCTGCGCCAGGCCGAAGGCGAGCTGGAAAGCGCCCGCGCCGACGTGCTCAGCGCCGACAAGCAGGTCGCCCTCGACCGCAACGCGCTGGAGCTGCTGGTCGGCGCCCCCGTGCCGGCCGAGCTGCTGCCCGGCAGCGGTGCGCTGGGCAAGCTGCTCGGTGTGCACGAGATCCCGCCGGGTCTGCCCTCGGACCTGCTGCGCAACCGCCCCGACATCCTCGCCGCCGAGCACACGCTGATCGGCGCCAATGCCGACATCGGCGCCGCGCGGGCGGCCTTCTTCCCCAGCATCAGCCTGACCACCAGCGCCGGGCGCGCCAGCGGTGAGCTGTCGGCGCTGTTCGACCACGGCGGCTCCAGCTGGAGCTTCGTGCCGCAGATCACGCTGCCGATCTTCAGCGCCGGGCGCCTGAGTGCACAGCTGGCAGTGTCCGAGGCCAACCGCGACATCGCCGTCGCCCAGTATGAACAGGCGATCCAGAGCGCCTTCCGCGAGGTCGCCGACGCATTGGCGCAGCGCAGCGTCATCGACGCCCAGCTGAGCGCGCAGCGCCGGCGCACGCAGGCCGCGCAGGCGGCCTTCGATCTGGTGCAGCTGCGCTACGCCAACGGCGTCGCCAGCTACCTGGAAGTGCTCGACGCCCAGCGCACGCTCTACGCCGCCCAGCAGACGCTGATCCAGACCGAACTGGCGCAGCAGAGCAGCCTGGTGACGCTGTACAAGGCGCTCGGCGGCGGCTGGAGCGAGGCGACCGACGGCCAGCTCGCCCACGCCGCGACCGGCACCGGCGGGCCGCGCACGACACCCGGAGCCTGACCATGTCGCATCTGCTCAAAGACATCGCCGTGTTCTTCGACGCCAGCGATGCCGGCCGCCAGATTCTCGACTGCGCCGCGCAGCTGGCCGGCGCCCAGCAGGCACACCTGATCGGCATCTGCGCCGCCAGCCCCGGCGAGCAGCCGCCGCAGGATGCCTACGCCTTCGGCCCGGCGCTGGAAGACGTCGCCGCCCGCCAGCAGAGCGCACGCGACACTCAGCTGCTGCAGGCCGGGCAGGCGCTGGCCATCGCCGCCGCGCGTCACGACATCCACGCTGAATTCCGCGTCATCCCCTACAGCGAAAGCGGCAGTGCCGCCGCGCTGCATGCGCTGTACTGCGATCTGCTGGTGGTCGCCGAGCCGGCGGTCGGCACGCCGCTGAGCTGGTCGACGACGCGGATGCTGCAGACCAGCGGTGTGCCGCTGCTGCGGGTGCCGGCGACCTGGCACAGCGAGACCATCGGCCGCCACATCGTGCTGGCCTGGAACGCCAGCCGCCCGGCGCGGCGCGCAGTCGCCGACGCCCTGCCGCTGCTGGTCACGGCCGCCACGGTCGACCTGCTGCTGATCGATGCCCAGCCGCAGACCGGCCGCTACGGCGATGATCCCGGCGCCGACATGGCCGCCTATCTGGCCCGTCACGGCGTGCATGTGGAACTGCGCAGCATCGCCTCGCACGACCACTCCGTCGCCGAGGCGATCCTCGCCGAAGCCGGCGCCCGCCATGCCGATCTGATCGTTTTCGGTGCCTACAGCCGGCTGCGACTGAGTGAGGCGGTGTTCGGCGGCGTCACCCGCAGCCTGCTCGCCGCCAGTCCGCTGCCGCTGTTCGTTTCCCCCTGAACCGCCGCCACGGCAAGGAGCCTGTGTGGCCCGACGATCCAAACGCGAAGCGCTGGCCACCCGCGCAAGCATTCTCGATGCCGCCGAGTGGTGCTTTCGCACGCAGGGGGTGTCAGCGACCAGCCTGGCGCAGATCGCGGCACGGGCGCAGTGCTCGCGCGGGGCGATCTACTGGCACTTCGCCGAGCCGCTCGACATCCTGCGCGGGGTGCTCGCACGCGGTCAGCCACCGCTGCTGCCGATCCTCGAAACAGTGGCCGATGCACCGCCACCGCTGCTGCCGACGCTGCAGCACAACCTGCTGCAGTGCCTGCGCACCATCGACCAGAACCCGCACATGCGCAGCGTGCTGGAAATCATCGTCTACCGCTGCGACTTCGCCGGCGACCGCGCGCCGATCCTCGACACCTGGCGCGCCGACCTCGAACGCATCCTCGGCCTGTTGCGCCGCATCCTCGAACGCGCCCAGCAGGCCGGCGAGCTGCGCCACGGCCTGAACGCCGCCGGCTGCGCTTCACTGATCGGCTTTGCGCTGCTCGGCGTGCTCGACTGCGCACTGCTGGCGGCGCAGCCGAGTTCGCTGGAACAGGCCGCCCGCGCCCCGCTCGACACCGCCTTCGCCAGCCTCGCCGCGCAACCTTAAGCACGGGATAAGTGGCGGCGAACTACGCTGGACGGCAAGCTGCAGCGATTGCGGCACATCGGCCAGCCGCGACTGGCCGCTCGTCCAGGACCCGGAAAATCATGCGCATCTTGCTGGTGGAAGACGACAGACTGCTCGGCGACGGCATCCGTGCCGGGCTGGCGCTCAACGGTGATCGCGTCGACTGGATCACCGACGGCCGCGCGGCCGGCGCGGCCCTGCAAACCGACCACTTCGACCTGGTCGTGCTCGATATCGGTCTGCCCTACCGCTCCGGGCTGGAGGTGCTGACGCAGATGCGCCACAACGGTAACGACACGCCGGTGCTGATGCTCACCGCGCGCGACACCGTCGCCGATCGCGTCGCCGGCCTCGATGCCGGCGCCGATGACTACCTGAGCAAACCCTTCGACCTCGATGAACTCGGCGCGCGCATCCGTGCGCTGACACGCCGGCGCTGCGGCCGCGCCTCGCCGCTGCTCAGCTGCGGCGACGTCACCCTCGACCCGGCCGCCCACCGCGTCACCAAAGACGGGCTGGACGTCGAACTGTCGCCGCGCGAATACGCGCTGCTGCGCCTGCTGCTCGAAGAAACCGGCAAGGTGCTGTCGCGGCCGCGACTGGAGGACGCCCTCTACGGCTGGGATGGCGAGATCGAAAGCAATGCCATCGAGGTGCACATCCACCACCTGCGACGCAAGCTCGGGGCCGAGCTGATCCGCACGGTGCGCGGTGTCGGCTACACCATTCCCACGGTCTGAGGCGATGCGCTCGATCCGCCGGCGCCTGCTGGTGCTGCTGCTCGGTCTGTTCATCTTCGGCTGGCTGGCGGCGCTGGCCGGCACCTGGCACACCACCGCGCTGCAGCTGTCGCGCACCTTCGACGCCGATCTGATCGACTTCGCCCGCGTGCTGCTCGGCGTGCTCGACACCCGCGACGAGGACAGCGCGCAGAACGCCCGCGAGCTGATCAGCGCCATTAACCAGCGCGCACCGCGCGAGATCGAGCCGCCGGCCTACCGCGTCTGGCTGCACGGCCACGAGCTGGTGGCGGCGCCGGACACGCCGGAACTGCCGCTGCCGGACGGCGACGGCTTCGCGCTGGTGCAGGCCGACGGCGAGGTCTGGCACACCTTTTCGGTCAACGACGAGGATTCCGGCCTGTTGCTGCAGGTCATCGAGCCGGATTCGGTGCGCCGGCAGCTGGTGTTCGAGCTGGCCAGCAGCGCGCTGGCACCGCTGGCGCTGGCGCTGCCGCTGCTCGGGCTGCTGATCTGGCTCGGCATCGGCCGCGGCCTGCAGCCGCTGCACGCACTGGCGCGCCAGGTGGCGCAGCGCTCGCCCGAGCGCCTGGAAGCACTGCCGACGCGCAACGTGCCCGAGGAAGTCGGCGGCCTGGTCACCGAACTCAACCAGCTGCTCGCCCGCCTGCAGGGGGCGCTGCTCGCCGAGCGCCGGCTGACCGCCGACGCCGCCCACGAGATCCGCACGCCGCTGGCCGGCCTGAAGACCCACGTGCAGGTGGCGCGCCGCTCGCCCGACCCGGAAGTGCACGGCCGCGCGCTGGCGCAGGTCGAGCGCAGCGTCGATCGCATCACCGGGCTGATGGAGCAGATCCTGCTGCTCGCCCGCCTCGACGCCAGCACCGCGGAAGCCGGCTTCGAGCGCATCGAGCTGCACCGCCTGGCCACCGAGATCGTCGCCGAACTGGCGCCGCGGGCGCTCGAACAGCAGCTCGACATCGCCCTGGAAGGCCACGCCGCCTGGGTGCAGGGCAACCGCCACGGCCTGCAGCTGCTGATCGGCAATCTGGTGCGCAATGCCATCCGCTACACCCCGGCCGGCGGCAGCATCGAGGTGCGCGTCGAGCAGCACGGCGACAGCGTCAGGCTGTGCGTCGCCGACAACGGCCCCGGCATCCCGCCCGATGAGCGCGAGCACGTGTTCGAGCGCTTCTACCGCGGCCGTGACGTGCAGGCGCCGGGCAACGGTCTCGGCCTGGCGATCGTCGCCCGCATCGCCGAGCTGCACGGGGCGCGACTGTCGATCGACGACGGCCTCGGCGGCGTCGGCACCCGCGTGTGCGTCGAGCTGGCGGTCGCGCCGGCGCGCTGAGACGCCGGCCCGCCACGCCATCAGCGCGGTCCGCGCAGCGGCGGCAGGGCCGTCAGCGGCCGCACCCGCGGATCGCGCAGCTGGCGGGCGATGGCACGGTCGACCAGCCCCGGCAGCAGGCGCTGCACCAGCACGAACAGCCGCTCGGCGCCACGCGGATAGACGCTGTCGGCATCGCGGGCCACGGCATCCCAGACCAGGCTGGCGACGCGCTGCGGCGGATCGAGGCGCATGCCGAGCGGCGCCACCAGTTCGGCGAAGGCGCTCGCCGCCGCCGTCTGCGTCGCCCGCGGCGCCGCGTAGGTGACGCCGATGCCGCTGCTGGCCAGCTCGCGGCGCAGCGCCATCGAAAAACCGCGCAGGCCGAACTTGCTCGCCGAATAAGCCGCGAACAGCGGATAGCCGATGTCGCCGAACACCGATCCGATGTTGACGATGCGCGCCGGCACGCTGCGTTGCAGCAGCGGCAGCAGCTCGCGGCTCAGGGCCATCGGCGCCAGCAGATTGGTCTGCAGCATGCGTTCAAGATCAGCGTCGCTGCAGCGCGCCAGAGCGCCGACGCCGACACTGCCGGCGCAGTTGACCAGCACGTCGAGGCCGCCCCAGCGCTCGCTCAGCGCCTGACGCAATCCCTCGCGCCCGGCCGCGGCGCAGACGTCGCTGGCAATCACCAGCGTTTCCGCCGCGGTCAGCTGACTCGCCGTTTCCTCCAGCGCCTCGCGCCGCCGCCCGGTCAGCGCCAGCCGTGCGCCGCGCGCCGCGGCCTCCAGGGCCAGCGCGCGGCCGATGCCGGAGCCGGCGCCGGTGATCAGTATGCGTTTGCCTTCAAGCTGCATCGCGCAAGTCTCCATGCCGGGCCGCGAGCTCGCGGAAGATGTCGCCGTAGAGGCCGTACATCAGCCGCGCGGTGTCGATGATCAGTGCCTGCGCCGCCGGCTGCTCAATGCCGTCGACCAGCTCGCGGAAGAACGCGGTGTGTTCGACATCCAGCGATCCGTGCGAGCGCAGGTAGGAAAAACCGGCCGCGTCGCCGCCGCCGAGGCGCGCGGCGATGGCGCCGGCGGCCTGCGTCGCCAGCACCACCGACATGCCTTCGAGCACGTGCACCATGCCGAGCAGTGCCCACGGCCCGTGCCAGACGATGGCGTAATGGGCGTAGCCGATCATCAGTTCGCAGGCGCGGCCGGGACGCCCCGCCCGCACCGCCCGGGCGTCACCGCCGAGTGCGGCGATGTCCTGCAGAATCCATTCATCGTGACCGCGCTCCTCGGCCAGATAGTCGAGCAGCGCGCGGCGGTAGCGGGCATCGTCGCTGTGCGCGAGCGCCAGCCCGAGCAGCGGGCAGGTATGGCGCACGTGGTGATAGGCCTCGGCGAGAAAATCCAGGTACAGCGCACGCGAGACACCGTGACGCACGGCGTGCTGCAGGATGGGGATGGCGAGAAAACGCTCGCGCTCGCCGGCGGTTGCGGCGATCAGGCGTTGGTGGAAAGACATGTTTCAGACTCCATCGACAGTGAGACAGGCGCGCGACCCGGCGTACAGCGCATCGATACGGGTCGCGAAATACTCCAGGGCGGCGCGCCGGCGCAGGCGGCCGTTGCCGGTGAGCAGGCCGGCGGCCTGCACTTCGCGCGGATCGAGCAGCAGGCTGCGCCGCGGCCGGGCGTAGGCCGGCAGCGGCGCGCACAGGGCATCGACGCGCGCCTGCAGCTCAGCGGTGCCGACGTGCGCCAGCGCGGCGGCGGCCTCCAGCCGCGGCAGCAGCAGCGCCACCGGATACGGGCGGGCATCGCCGGCAAGCAGCGCGTGGCTGAAGCGCATGTCGCCGAGCAGATGGCTCTCCACCCACTCCGGGCTGAGGTTGCGGCCGAAGGCGGTGACGAAAACGTTGTCGCGACGCCCGTGCAGCCACAGGTAACCGTCAGCGTCTAACGCGCCGAGATCGCCGGTACGCCAGCCGTCGGTCGGCGCCTGCCCGCCGAGATAGCCGGCCATCACCGAGGGGCCGTGGACGACGATTTCACCGGCGTCGATGCGCACATCGAGCCCCGGCAGCGGCCGGCCGACGCTGCCGGCGCGCCGCTCGCCGGGACGGTTCAGCGCCACCACCGAGCAGCACTCGGACAGGCCGTAGCCCTCGTAGAGCGGGATGCCGCAGGCCTCGGCCGCGGCGGCCAGCGCCGGCGCCACCGCCGCGCCGCCGACGGCGACGAAGCGCAGCGAAGCCGGCGCCCGCTCGCCACGCTGCTGCAGCTCGGCCACCCAGGCGGCGAGCAGCTGCGGCACCAGCACCAGCGCACTGGGTTGCTGTTCGCGGCAGGTCTGGCGCAGCGCGCGGGTCTCGCCGCGACCGCAGGCGGCGGCCAGCGCCGGGGCGAAATGCACGCGGGCACCGCGCAGCAGCGGCACATGCACCGCACACAGCGTTTCCAGCAGCAGCGGCAGCGGCAGCACCGACAGATAGCGGTCCGCTGCGCTGCTGGCGCTGGCCGTGGCCAGCGCCGCGGCACTCCAGTCGAGCTGGCGACGACCGAGGCGCACGCCCTTCGGCGCACCGGTGGTGCCCGAGGTGTAGACGATCAGGCCGCCGCCGGGCTGCGCCGCCGGCAGCGGCGCCTGCACCTGCGCCAAAGGCAGCACGTTGGCGCCGAGGCGCTGCACGCGCTCGACCCACGGCGCGCTGCACAGCACGGCGCCGACGCCGGCATCACGCAGGACGTGACCGAGCTGCGCATCGCTGAAGAAGGTCGGCAGCGGCACCAGCGTGCGCCCGGCGTACAGCGCCGCCAGCTCGGCGATCGCCCAGTCGCTGCCGTTGTCGGCGAGCAGGCCGAGCACCGGCGGCGCCGTCGCCAGCGTGCGCGCCAGCCCGCCGATGCTCGCCAGCAGAGTCGCGCGGTCGAGCTGCAGGCCGGGCTGGCTGAAGGCCGGCGCCTGTGCGGCGGCGGCGGCGTGGTACTGCAAAGCGGCGAACAGATCCTCAGCCACGGCACGCACTCCGCTGCCCCGACCAGGCACGCAGCCGCGCACCGTCGACGGCACAGACACTCGGCCCGCTCAGGTAGTAACGCCCCCAGCGGCCGGCGTCGGCGAGCCGCGCCGGGTCGGCGCCGGCCAGCGCCAGCAGCGGCAGGCCGAGGCGGCGCAGCAGCGCGCGCAGACGGTCGGTCGCCGTGAAGAACGCCCAGTCGAAGCCCTGCTGCTGGCCCCAGTCGACGATGTGACCGAGGAAACCCACCGCCGCCCCCGGCGCCTGGCTGGCCAGCGTGGTGACTTCGAAGATGCGCGCACGCTGCACCGCATGACCGGCGGCAGTGCCGAGCAGCGCTTCGATCGGCAGGTCCAGATACTGTTCGGAGAAGAAGCCATCCGTGGCGAAACGCAAACCGGCCGCGCACTGCGGCTGGCCGTTGGCATCGACGTGGGCGAGCAGGCGCACGGGAAAAGCGCTCGGCGTGGCCGCGTATTCATAGGCGTAGACGCGGCGGATCAGGGCTTCGGTGGCGGCGCGCAGAGGGTGCGCGGGCAGCACATCGACGAGGGTCATGGCAGGCTCCGCAAGGGGCCGACGCGGCCCCGATGGCATGACAGGCTGCGGGCCTACGCTTACTCCACCCTTACCGGTGAGGATTCGCCGCCAGCCTCGGCGCACGGCGGAAAATGCAATGTGAACAACGCGCCGCCGCCCGCGGCATCGTCGACCGAGACATGGCCGTGGTGCATCGCCAGCGTGCGCTCGACGATCGCCATGCCCAGCCCTGCGCCGCTGCCGCCGGCGCGGTCGCGCCGCCGGCCGCCCTGCCAGAAGCGGCGGAAAATCAGCTCGCGCTGCTCGGGCGGCACGCCCGGCCCGCGATCGCGCACTTCGACGCTGGGCGCGGGGCTGGTGCCGACGCGGATGCTGACGGTGGTGCCGCGCGGAGTATGCGCGAGGGCGTTTTCGACGACGTTGCGCAGCGCACGGAACAGGTAGTCATGCACGCCATTGACCACCACCGGCGCTTCAGCCCCGAGCACTTCCAGCGAACGGCCGGAATCGATGGCGAGCGGCGCCAGCTGCGTGGCCACCGCCACCGCCAGTCCGGCCAGATCGCAGCGGTCGTCGGCATGCAGCTGCAGCACTTCGAGGCGGCTGGCGTCGAGCAGCTGGTTGACCAGTCGTTCCATGCCGGCGACGTCCTCAGCGAGCGCGCGCACCGTCGCCGCATCGCCGAGCAGGTCGAGATGGGCCTTGAGCACCGCCAGCGGCGTGCGCAGGTCGTGGGCGACATCGGCGATGAACTGGCGCTGCACGCGGTAGCCGTTCTCCAGGCGCGTGAGCGCCGAATTCACCGCCTGCACCAGCGGCAGCACCTCGCGCGGCAGATCGACTTCCGGCAGGCGCGCGGCGACGTTCTCCGGGCCGATGCCGGCGGCAGTCGCCGAGACCTGGCGCAGCGGCAGCAGCGCGCGGCGGATGATCATCAGGTTGACCACCAGCAGGACCACCACGAACGGCACCCACAGCCAGGCCAGATGACCGATGAATTCTTCCAGCAGCGAGTCGCTCTGCAGTTCACGATCGGTCGACGCCACCTGAATCCACAACCGCCGCCCGCCGATCTCGACGCGCCGGCTGATGCCGTACAGCCGGCCGCTGCTCGCCGTCGGCGGCACCGTGAAGTATTCGCGCGGATGCTTTTCGTCGACCTTCTCCAGTGCCGCGGTGACCTGCTCGGAGGCGGCGAGCAGATGGCCGGCGGCATCGATGACGGCAAAGCGCGCGGCGCTGTCGCGCAGCGATTCGGTCAGCTCCGGCGGCAAGGGCAGATCGAGGTGGGCATCCGGGCCTTCGAGAAAACGCTGCAGCAGCCGCGATTCGCCCTGCAGCGTGTGTTCGCGCACGCGATCGTCGGTGCTGGCGAACTGCAGGTAGAGCAGGCCCGCAGCGCTGCACACCGCCAGCAGGCTGACCACGATCAGGCCGCGGGCGATGCGCGCCAGCAGTGAGGGCGGTGGCGCGGTGCTCACGGTTCGCGGTCCGACAGCAGGTAGCCGATACCGCGCAGGGTGTGGATGTGGGCGTCGGCGCCGGCGGCCTGCAAACGCTTGCGCAGGCGGTGGATCAGCACCTCGACGGCGTTCGAGCCGACCTCCTCGCCGAAGGCGTAGAGCGCGTCTTCGAGCGCCGGCTTCGACACCACCCGGCCGGCACGGCGCAGCAGCAGTTCGAGCGCGTCGGTCTCGCGGCGGCTGAGCAGCAGCGGCTCGCCGTCGATCTGCACTTCGCGGCTGACGGTGTCGAAGCCGAGATTGCCCTGGCGCAGCTGCAGGCCGAGTCCGCGCCCGGGCCGGCGCAGCAGCACGCGCACGCGGGCGACCAGCTCCTCCATCGCGAAGGGCTTGAGCAGGTAGTCGTCGGCGCCGCCGTTGAGCCCGCGCAGGCGGTCGTCGAGGCCGTCGCGGGCGGTGAGGATCAGCACCGGCGTCGAGTCCTCGCGCCGGCGCAGCGTCGCCAGCAGGCTCATGCCGTCGGCATCCGGCAGGCCGAGGTCGAGGATCGCCAGTTCGTAGGGTGTCGTCGTCAGCGCGTGCTCGCCGGCCTGCGCGGTGTGCACGGCGTCGACGGCAAAGCCAGCCTCGCCGAGACCGGCGGCGACCAGCTCGGCGAGGCGCAGATTGTCTTCAATCAACAGCAGGCGCATGCGCCCCCCAGATCGGCAAACGCGCCTCAGCGCAGGGCGTAAACGATTTCGGAGTCATCCTTGGCCTTGAAACGGACCTGCACCAGCTGGCCGCTGGCGTCGTACCAGAGATCGCGCTGCAGGCCACCGCTGAGCACGTAGTGATGGGCGTTGCGCGCCGCGCCGTGCACCTCGACCGGTTCGAGGCCGGCATCGTGCACCGTCACCGGCATCTGCGTGCCTTCGAGCGTGTTCAGCAGCGTGTGCTGACTGGTCAGCCGCGGGTTCCACAAGCTGGCGGTGACGATGTCGGCCGGCGCCGTCGACTGCTGCCCGTCCCCGTCGACCGTCAGGCCGCCGGCCGCCGCGCTGACGTGCAGCGTGTGCTTCTTGCCGTCGTCATTGGTCTGGGAATCGAGCTTGACCAGCTGCTGGCCGCGCCACTCCTCGTGCGCGTGGTGCTCGAAACGATAGACGGGAATCATCGCCATCGTGACGACGACATGCGTGTCGATGTCGACATGCGTCTGCTCGCCGTCGCGGGCGACGTGAATCAGGTCGTGGCCGACCTCGCTGCCATTGCGCAGCACGGTGAAATCGAGCTGCGTCGATGTCGCTGCCAGCGCCGGCAACGGCAGTACGGCGGCAAGCAGCAGGGGCGATGCGGTAATGAGTGCAGCACGCACACGGGACATGGTGACCTCGGCAGGCAATGAACGAGGGCGCCCACCCTGCCGATCCGGCCTTACCGCAAACTTACCGGGGCTTTTGCACGGCAACCGGGCCCGCTGACCCTGCGGCGCGGGCCGGTGGCCAGATTTCGATCAGTCGTGCATCAGCGACTTGTCGGTGAACAGGTAATCCTTGAGCTCGTGGTCGAAGTTGGGATCGTGGCGACGGATCCATTCGAGCAGCATCGAGGCGTGTTCCTTTTCCTCGTTGGCGTTGTGCTGCAGGATCGCCTTGAGCTCCGGCTCCTCGCAGGCATCGGCGCGCTGGTTGTACCAGTCGACGGCTTCGAGTTCTTCCATCAGCGAGACGATGGCGCGGTGCATCTCCAGCGTCTGTGCGGACATTTTCTCGATCGGCTCATGCAAGCCTTCACTGGACATGGTGTGTTCCTCGATTACGGATGAACAGGCCCGCCGGCGGCGCTCGGCCGTACCGGCGGACGACTCGCCTTTTACCGCGTCCGCGGGGTGCAGTGCCATGATCCTTGTACGTGGCGCACGGATGGCCCGTCGCCCGCGTAGCCGCTGACAGGCGTACCGCTTACACTGCAAGGAGTTACTGTCCGCCATCGTGCAAAGACCATACATCATGCTCTCCCGCCAAATGCTTTCCGCCGCCCTCGCCGCTGTGTTGCTCTGCAGCAGCGGCGCTGCCTTCGCCGACAATCCCGATCTGGGCCAGCTGCAGCAGGAACTGCAGCGCCTGCAGAGCCTGGACAAGCCCGAACCGGCCACGCCGAACGGCTGGAAACGCGGCGCGGCGGCACGCAGCGGCGAGCAGCTGCGGGCACGCCTGCAGGAATGGGGCTATGACCCCGGCCACGGCGACGCCGGACTGGAGGCCGCGCTCAAGGACTTCCAGCGCGTCAACCATCTCAAGGCGAGCGGCGTGCTCGACGCCAACACCCGCAAGCGCCTGCAACTGCCGCGGGAAGCGCGCATCGCCCGGCTCAGCAACCGGCTCGATACCGAGGCCGAAAAACCGGTCGACATGTCGAGCCCGCGCCACATCGTCGTCAACATTCCGGCCTTTCGCCTGCGCGCCTATGAAGACGGCAAGCCGGTGCTCGAATCGCCGGTAGTGGTCGGCCGGCCGAAGCGTCCGACGCCCGAGCTTTCCGTGGCGATGCGCGCGGTCAAGTACAACCCGACCTGGACCGCGCCGCCGACGATCGTCAAAGAAGATCTGCTGCCGCTGCTCAGCCGCGATCCGGCGGCCTTCGCCCGCCGCGGCATGGTCGTACTCGACTCGAAGAACCGCCAGATCTCGCCGTCGGCGATCGGCGGCATCAGCCCGGGCCGTTTCTATTCGGCCGGTTATCGGCTGGTGCAGCCGGCGGGTGACCGCAACGCGCTCGGCAAGCTGAAATTCGAGATCACCAACACGCCCAGCGTGTACATGCACGACACCAATCACCGCAGCGACTTCGGCAAGCCGGTGCGCGCGCTGTCCTCGGGCTGCGTGCGTGTGCAGCAGTACCTGCCGCTGGCCGCCTGGCTGCTGTCGCGCAACGAGGCCGACATCCAGTCGCGCATCGATCGCGGCCGTACCGCGTCCGAGGCGGCACCCGACATCCCGGTCGATTTCGTCTACTGGCTCGCCGAAGTCAACGACGGCCATATCGTTTATCTCGATGACGTCTACGACCGCCTCGACCAGCCGCGGCGCCCGGCGCCGAAGCCGGCAGCGGAGCCGGCCACGCCGAGCAGCGAACCGTCGGCACCGGCGGGCACCACCACGGCCTCCGCCGCGGTATCGTCGACGGACGTGGCCAGCATCACGCTGCAGCCGGCGACGCCGCCGAGCTTCCTGGAGACGACGCCGCCCCAGGTGACGCCGGTCGATCCGACGACGGCGGCCCGCTGAACGGGGCTGAGGCTTGCATTTTTCATCCGCGCCCTCACCACGGGCACATGGATCGTACCGAGGGGTGAAGACCCGTGATCGTCAGCTGCCCGCATTGCCATGCCAAGAACCGTCTTGCCGATGAGCGTCTGTCCGAGGCGCCGCGCTGCGGCGTCTGCCACCAGCCGCTGCTGAGTGGCGCGCCGCTGGCGCTCGACGGCGACAATTTCAACGCCCTGCTCGCCCATGCGCCGCGACCGGTGGTCGTCGATTTCTGGGCGCCGTGGTGCGGTCCCTGCCGCAGCTTTGCACCGGCCTTCGCGGCCACCGCCGCCGGCCCGCTGGGTGAACGGCTGATCTTTGCCAAGCTCGATACCGAGGCGCAGCCGGCGATCGCCCAGGCCCACGCCATCCGCAGCATCCCGACGCTTGCGGTATTTCAGCGCGGTCGCGAACTCGAACGCGTCTCCGGTGCGTTGCCGGCCGGCGAATTCGCCCGCTGGCTGGAACGCTTGGCCAACTGAATGGCATCACGCACTATCCACCTGAGCCTTGACCAGTGCGGCAGCAGCGCCGCCTGAACCACTGCTCCAGCCCACTCGACCCCGCTCGGCCATGAAGCTCGCATCGGCCGCGCGGGGTCTGTATTTCATGCTCGCCACCGGCCATCCGCTCCCAATGATCCACCACGAGGCCCTGTACCGCGCGCTCGGCGAACTGCGTACGCTGCTCGCCATCGCGGTGCCGCTGATGATTGCCCAGGTCGCACAGATGGCGATGGGCTTCGCCGACACGGTGATGGTCGGCCGCGTCGGTGCCGCCGAACTCGCGGCGGTCGGCATCGGGCTGTCGATGTGGCATCCGCTGTATCTGTTCGCCACCGGCGCACTGATGGCGGAAAGCGCGCTGATCGCCCGCCTGATCGGCAGCGGCCGCACCGGCCATATCGCTGCGCTGGCGCGCCGTGCCCGTCATCTGGCGTGGCTGTTCGCCGTACCCTGTGTGCTGCTGCTGCGTGCGGCGGATACCCTGCTGTTCCGCCATCTCGCCATCGATCCGGCCATCATCCCGGTGGCGCAGGAGTACCTCGACGCGCTGTCCTGGGGCGTACCGGGTGCCTTCCTCTACCTGGCGGCCCGTTTCGCCACGGAAGGACTCGGCCAGACCCGCCCGGTGCTGATCGCCGGGCTGAGCGCCTGTGCCGCCAACGTGCTGCTCAACTGGGTGCTGATCTACGGCCATCTGGGCTTTCCGGCGCTCGGTGCGCGCGGCTGCGGTTACGCCACCGCCGCCTGTCTGTGGCTGGAGGCGATCGGTCTGCTCTATATGAACCGCCGCCAGACACTGCTGCGGGGCGACGCTGGCGACGGGCCGGGCCTGCGCGAGCTGCTGCGGCTGGGGCTGCCGATCGGCTGTGCCGTGTTCTTCGAGACCGCCATCTTCGCCGCCGTGGCGATCGCACTGGGCCGCCTCGGTCCGGTCGCCGTGGCCGCCCACCAGATCGCGCTGAACACCTCCGGCCTGACCTTCATGATCCCGCTGGCGCTGTCAGCGGCGATCACCGTGCGCGTCGGCCGTGCCCTCGGTGCCGGCGATCTGCGCAGCGCGCGCCGCTCGGGCTTCACCGGCGTAGCGACGGCCGGGGTCTTCATGATGCTGTCGGCCTGCTGCATCGCGCTGGCCGCAGAACCGATCGCCGCGCTGTACACGCGCGATACGGCAGTGGCGACACTGGCGGTGACGCTGCTGCATCTGGCAGCGGCCTTCCAGGTCTCCGACGGCCTGCAGGTATCGGCCTCGGGCGCGCTGCGCGGGCTGCACGATGCGCGCGCGACGATGCTGATCACGCTGCTGGCCTACTGGGGGATCGGCTTCCCGTTCGGCTACGCGCTGGCGTTCCACTTCGGCTACGGCGCACCCGGGCTCTGGTTCGGACTGATCGCCGGCCTGTCATGTGCGGCCGTGCTGCTCAATCTGCGCTTTTTCCACGAAAGCCGGCGGCGGCTTGCTGCACCGCAAAATAATCCCGCCTAACGGAATCTTTGTTTAGCATGCGGGACACTTACGTTTTCGGAGCCGCCCGCATGAACGCCCCCCGCCAGACGCCCCCGCCCAGCGTGTACGGCCTGCACGCCCATCCGCAGCGCGGTGCACTCGACCGCGAAACCCACGCCCGCCCGCCGGAAGAACTGTGCGCGCCGGTGCGCGCCACCCACCTCGCCATGCTTTCGGGCACCGGCGCAGCGGCCATCGACAATGACCGTCGCGCCGTCGCCCGGCTGTGCGAGCACTACGGTGTGCGCCAGCCCGATGCCGACGCGGTGCACATCAGCGTCGAATGCGGCGGCTTCCGCCTGAAATGGGAACGGCACACCGAATTCTCCGCCTACAGCTTCTATCTGCACGAGACCTTCCTGCACCCGTTCGAGCGCCCGGCGATCAGCTTGCTGCCGCCGGAGTGGCTGCAGTCACTGCCCGGCTCAGTGCTGGTGGCTGCACACATGGCGATCGAGCCGGCACGCTCGACGCCGCGCGATACGGTCGACCTGCACGTGCTGTTCGGCACCAGCAATCTGGCCGGTGGCCGCGTGCTCGGTGGCAGCGCCACCGTGTGGAGTGATTTCCACATCCACGGCGACGGCTTCTCGCGCATCCTGATTCACGATCACGGCCTGCAGGAGCGTCAGGCCGGCCGCCTCGCCCAGCGGCTGCTCGACATCGAGACCTATCGCACGCTGGCCCTGCTCGGCTTTCCGCTGGCGCGCGAAGCCGGCGGCCGCCTCGATGCGCTCGATGCCCGCCTGGTGCAGCTGACGGCGAGCCTGGCCGCCGGCGGTATCGATTTCGCCGGCGAGCAGCGCCTGCTCGATGAACTGGCGCAGCTGGCGGCCGAATCGGAAAGCACGCTGGCGGCGACCAGCTACCGCTTCGCCGCCAGCCGCGCCTACCGCGCGCTGGTCGAAAAGCGCATCGCCGAACTGCGCGAGGAACGTATCGAGGGCATGCAGAGCATCGAGGAGTTCATGGACCGCCGCTTCAGCCCGGCGATGCGCACGCTGGAATCGGTGCGTGAACGCCAGGAGCACCTGTCGCGGCGCGTGTCCCGCGCCGCCACGCTGCTGCGCACCCGTGTCGAGGTCAAGCTCGAACGCCAGAACAGCGCCCTGCTCGATTCGATGAACCGCCGCGCGCAGCTGCAGCTGCGCCTGCAGGAAACCGTCGAAGGCCTGTCGGTGGTGGTGTTGACCTACTACCTGGTCAGCCTGATCGGCTATGCGCTCAAGGGCATACAAAAGCTCGGCGTGCCCTTCAACCTCGAAATCACCACAGCCATCGCGATCGCCCCGGCCGCGCTGCTGGTCCACCTCGGCCTGCGGCGCCTGCGCCGGCGGCTCGGCGTCGAGGAGGACCCGCACTGAGCCGCGGCGAGCTCAGCCGCGGCGGCTGGCGTCGATGACGTTGGGCAGCTGGGCCAGTTTGTCGAGCAGGCGCGACAGCTGGCCGACGTCGCAGATCTCGATCGTCAGCGTCATCCGCGCGGTGCCGGCAGCTTTGTCCGAGAGCGTGTTGACGGCGACGACGTTGATCTTGTCGTTGGCCAGCACCTGCGTGATGTCACGCAGCAGGCCGGTGCGGTCGTAGGCTTCGATCTGGATGTCGACGCTGTAGCTCGCCTCGATCTCGTCACCCCAGGACACTTCGATCAGACGTTCACTGTGGTGCTCTTCGAGATCGAGCAGATTCGGGCAGTCGCGGCGATGAATGGTCACGCCGCGGCCGATGGTGATGAAGCCGACGATCGCATCGTAGGGTACCGGATGGCAGCATTTCGCCATTTGCGTCAGCAGTTTGCCGACGCCGCGGATGTGCACCTCACCGCTTTCGGTGGCCCGTGGCGCCTGTGTCACCGGCAGTTCGGGTTCGACCTGCGGTGGCGGCAGGATCATATCCTGCGCCACCGACACGACGTGCGCGATGGTCGTTTCACCACGCCCGATCGCCGCGAACAGCTCTTCGGCCCTGGCGTGGCCGAGCTGTTCGGCCAGACGCTCCAGGTTGACGTTGCGCACGCCGAGGCGATGCAGCTCGCGCTCCAGCGCCTGGCGGCCGGAGCTGATGCTGTGCTCAAGATCGAGCTGGCGGAACCAGTTGCGCACCTTGGTCCGCGCCCGTGCCGAACGCAGGTAGCCCAGGTGCGGCAACAGCCAGTCGCGGCTCGGCGTGGCCGATTTCGCCGACAGAATCTCGATCTGTTCGCCGTTTTTAAGCTCATACGTCAGCGGCACGATACGGCCGTTGACCTTGGCGCCGCGGCAGCGATGCCCCAGCTCGGTGTGCACGTGATAGGCGAAGTCGAGCGGCGTCGCCCCCTGCGGCAGTTCGATGATCTGTCCGCGCGGCGTCAGTACGTAAACCCGATCCTGCAGCGCTTCGGCCTTGAAGCGGTCGAGCAGATCATCACCGTCGCCGTCCTCGTCTTTCCATTCGAGCATCTGCCGCAGCCAGGCGATCTGCTGCTCGAAGGCCGAACCGTGCGCGGTGCCGCCCTCTTTGTAGCGCCAGTGGGCGGCAACGCCGAGTTCGGCGTTCTGGTGCATCTCCAGCGTGCGGATCTGCACTTCGAGCGTGCGCCCCTCCGGCCCGAACACCGCAGTGTGCAGCGAGCGGTAGCCATTGGCCTTGGGGTTGGCGATGTAGTCGTCGAATTCCTTGCGGATGTGATTCCAGCGTGCGTGCACCACACCGAGCGCGGCGTAGCAGTCGGCCACCGAGTCGACGATCACGCGCACCGCGCGCACGTCGAAAATCTCGTTGAACGGCAGCCGCTTGCGCTGCATCTTCTTCCAGATGCTGTAGATGTGCTTGACGCGGCCGCTGACCTCGGCGCGGATGCCGGCACGCTGCAGCTCTTCACGCAGCGCCGCCATGGCCTCCTCGATGTAGGACTGGCGCTCGATACGCCGCTCGTCGAGAGCACGGGCGATCCCCTTGTAGGCGCGCGGTTCCAGATAACGCAGCGCGAGATCTTCCAGCTCCCATTTCAGGCTGCCGATGCCGAGCCGGTTGGCCAGCGGCGCGAACAGATCCTGCGTCTCGCGGGCGATGCGCACCTGCGTGCCCGGATCTTCGGCACCGAGACGGCGCATGCGCTCCAGGCGCATGGCCAGAGCGATCAGCACCACGCGCACATCCTGCGCCATCGCCAGCAGCATCTTGCGCAGGGCTTCGAGCTGCTCGCCGTGCGCATTCAGCTGCTGGTGGAAATCCCCGACGACGGCGATCTTGGCAATGCCGTCGAGCAGCGCGAGGACCGATTCGCCGAAACGTTCGGTGACATCGTCGCGTGCCAGGTCACCTTCAGCGTATTTCGGGTACAGCAGGGCCGCGCAGACCACCTCGTGGTCGAGCTTGAGGCCGGCGAGCACATCGGCCACCGCCAGCGCCGGCGGATGTGCCCCCGGATGCGGGGCTTCCTCGCAGGCCAGCGCATGCGCCTCGCGCACGCGTTCGATCTGTCCGGCGCGCCAGCGCACCGGCAGTGCCGCCAGCCAGGCATCAAAATCGGTCAGGACGACCGCAACGTCAGTACGTGCAACCACTTGACTCCGGATTCCTTTCTCTAGCTTGCGACCACCGGCCGATGGTCGCGCAGGGGCCCGGGATTGGAGCCGGGCGAAACTCAGAAGATCGAACGAACTTCAGGACCGCAGTCGTGGACGACACCGATCGCCTCGATCAGCTGCCAGGGTTCGAGGCGTGCCTCCTCCCAGACATCTTCATCGACGCAGGCACCCGCCTGCTCTTCATCCAGCTGATCGGGGGTTTCGACCCAGCCCACGGCCCGCGTTGCCATATGCAGGATCGCGGCATCGCGTGTTTGTTCCATCGCGCGCAGCGGCTGGTTCTGGCTGGCGACGATTTCGACCAGCGCCTCGGGCATGTTCCACTGCGCCAGCAGCTCGGCGCCGAGATCGGCATAACTGAAGCTCAGCACGGCCTTCTGTCGCACCCAGTCACTGGCGTCGCTCTGCGCCTGCTCGATTTCTGCGGCGAGCGTCGGCAGCTGCTGGAAGGCAACCAGGCGACCGATATCGTGCAGGATGCCGGCGACGAACAAGCGCTCGACCTCGCGCACCTTGCCCTCACGGCCGAGCTGGCGCGCCAGCATCGCCACATTGACGTTGCGCCACCAGAACGCCTCCAGATCGAAGTGTTCATCGCGCACGCTCTTGAACATGCCGGTCACTGCGCTGGCCAGCACCAGATTGCACAGCTCTTCGGTGCCGATCAGGTTGATCGCCCGCAGCACGCTCTCGATCTTGCTCGGTAAGCCGTAAAACGGGCTGTTGACCAGGCGCAGCAACCGCGCCGAAATCGCCGCATCCATACTGACGACATCGGCAAAGTCTTTCAGCGAAGAGTTCGGGTCCTCGGCGAGCGCCCGCACTTGCTGATACGAGTCCGGCAGCGTCGTCAGATCGGTGACGCTGGCAGCCAGTTCTTTTACATTCATCGGCAGTTCTCCCTAGCTGCAACGATTTTCGCACAGTGCCACGCCAAGCGAGCCGGGCCTTAATACCTTGTGACTGTTCACCAGGTGAAAACGTGCTGCAAGTACATCGCGAAATACACGAGGAACCTCAGCGACCGTGGAATACCTGCCGATTTTCCTGCGCCTGCGCGCTGAACCAGTTCTCGTCGTCGGTGGCGGCGAAGTAGCGGCACGCAAGGTTGCGTTGCTGCAAGCCGCCGGTGCGCAGGTAACCGTGGTCGCACCGAGCTGCGTCCCCACGCTCGAACAGCAGGCAACGCGCGGTGAACTGCGCTGGCTGCAACGCAACTTTCATGCCGACGACATTACCGAGGCCCGTCTGGTCGTCGCCGCCACCGATACGCAGGCGGTCAATGCCGAGGTATCGCGCTTGTGTCATGCCCTTGCGCGCCCGGTCAACGTCGTCGACCAGCCGCAGCTGTGCAGCTTCATCATGCCGGCGATCGTCGACCGTGATCCGGTATTGATCGCGCTGTCGACATCTGGTGCATCGCCGGTGCTCGCCCGCCTGCTGCGCGGACGCCTGGAATCGCTGATCCCCGCGGCCTACGGTCGCCTCGCCCGCCTGTGCGCCGAGTACCGCAGCAAAGTGCAGGCGGCACTGCCAGCGGCACGCCGCCGCGAATTCTGGGAAAACGCGCTGCAGGGTGCAGTCGCCGAGGATGTGCTTGCCGGGCGTGAGGACGCGGCGCGCCGTCGCCTCGACGCCCAGATGGCGACGGCGGACAGCACCGCGCCGGCCAGCGGCGAAGTTTATCTGGTCGGTGCCGGACCCGGCGACCCCGATCTGCTGACGTTTCGTGCGCTGCGCCTGATGCAGCAGGCCGACGTCGTCGTCCATGATCGTCTGGTCGCCGAACCGATACTCGAACGCGTACGCCGCGACGCCGAGCGCATCGACGTCGGCAAGAACGCCGCCCGCCACAGCCTGCCGCAAGAAGAGATCAATGCATTGCTGGTACGTCTGGCACGCGCGGGCAAACGCGTGCTGCGGCTCAAGGGGGGCGATCCGTTCATCTTCGGCCGTGGAGGCGAAGAAGTCGAAGCCCTCGCTGCGGCGGACATCGCCTTTCAGGTGGTCCCAGGCATCACCGCAGCCTCGGGCTGCGCCAGCTATGCCGGCATCCCGCTGACGCATCGCGACCATGCCGATGCCTGTGTGTTCGTCACCGGCCACCTGCGCAAGGACGGCAGCCTTGACCTGGACTGGCCGGCACTGGCCCGCCCGCGTCAGACCCTGGTGTTCTACATGGGGCTGCAGGCAGCCGCCGCGATCAGTGCCGGGCTGACCGGCCACGGCCTCGGCGCCGGAACGCCGGCAGCCATCGTCGAACGCGGTACCCAGCCCGGGCAGCAGGTGTACCTGAGCACGCTCGGCGAACTGCCGACGCTGGTCGCGACGCGCAGCATCGCCTCCCCCGCGCTGCTGATCGTCGGCGAGGTCGTGCAGCTGGCACGACTCGCCTGGCGCTGAGCGACGTTCAGGAAAGCGGCGCCGGCCCGCCCGCGAGCATCGGGAAAAAGTCACTGACCGGTCGCGGCCGGTCGACGTGGTAGCCCTGCGCGTAGTCGACACCGACGTCACGCAGCAGCGCCAGCGTGCGCTCATTCTCGACGTATTCGGCGATCGTGCGCTTGCCGAAGCCCACCGCGATCTGCTGCACCGCGCGCACGATCACCTGATCTTCCGGCGTGTCCGGCAGCTGGCGCACGAAGGAACCATCGAGCTTCAGGAAATCCACCGGGAAATGCTTGAGATAGGTGAACGACGAGAAACCGATGCCGAAATCATCGAGCGCGAAATGACAGCCCAGCGACTTGATGGCGAGGATCGTCGCCGACGCCTGGGCGAAGTCGGCAACCGCTGCCGTTTCAGTGATCTCGAAGATCAGGCAGCTCGGATCGACCCCGGAATCGAGGATCTCCTGACGCAGCAGAGGCAGCAGATCCGCGTCGCCGAAGGAATGCCCGGACAGATTGATCGAGAAATGGATCTGCCGACCGCTGCGGTGCAGCTCGGCAAGCAGCTTGATGGCGCGATGCACGACGAGGCGGTCGATCTGCAGGATCAGGCCGCTGCGCTCGGCGGCATCGACGAAGGCCGAAGCGCCATGCACCGTGCCGTCGACATCGAGCAGCCGCAGCAGTACCTCGTAATGCGACACGCTGCCGTCGCGGATGTTCATGATCGGCTGCAGGTACAGCTGGAAGCGATCCTCGGCCAGCGCGCGGGCCACACGGTCTTTCCACAGCACCCGATCCTGCAGACGCTCGCGGGCTCGATCGGCATCGGTATACAGATGCCAGTGGCCGGGACCGGCCTCCTTCGCCTGGTAGAGCGCATAGTCGGCGTGGGCCAGTAATTCATCGACACTGCTGCCGTAGGCCGGGAACAGCACCACGCCGACGCAGGCCGATACGTGATGCGACTGGCCGCTGATGGTGCAATACACCCGGCTGAGCACTGCATTGACCTGGCTGGCGATCGCCCCGATGGCGTCTTCCGATGTATCGCGCACCAGCAGTGCGAACTCGTCGCCGCCGAGCCGCGTCACCAGCTCGGCGTTGGCCATCTCGCGCACCAGGGCATTGGCGACGTTTTTCAGCAGCCGATCGCCGCTTTCGTGCGAATCGGCTTCGTTGACGTACTTGAACTGGTCGAGATCGAGCATCAGCAGCGCACCGATGCGCCCCTGGCGCTGCGCGGCGCTGAGCATCAGCGCCAGTTCTTCCTGCAGCCGCCGGCGGTTCGCCAGCCCGGTCAGCACGTCATGGTCGGCCAGCCAGGCCAGGCGGTTTTCCGCGCCGCGCCGCTCGGTGTTGTCCAGGCCGATCACCAGATAAACCGGATCACCGGGTTGCGTGCTGTGCAGACGCGTATGCTGCCAGGTGACGTTGCGCAGGTTGCCGTCACGGCCGGCCAGCAGGGAATCGTGACGCAGGTGCTGGTCGCTGGAGGCGAGTGCCTGCATGCGGGCGACGATGTCGAAGCCACCTTCGGCGAGCAGCAGCGTATCGAAACGCCGGCCAATCAGATCCAGCGGCGTGCAGGCGCACAGCGAGGCGGCGAATGCATTGGCTTTGACGATGCAGCAATCGGCGTCGAGCGTCAGGATCGCCACCTGGGCGGCTTCGAGCAGGCTGGAGACGAAATCGCGCTCGCGGGACAGTTCATCACGCTGGCGCGCCAGCGTGCGCGTGCGCGCATCGACCTCGCTTTCGAGTGCTTCGAGACGATCGGCGAGGTGCATGGTCGTCGCGTCGAGCCGGTCGATTTCATCACTCGTGCGCCAGCGTGCCGAACGCACCTGACGGGCAATGGTGCGCCGAACCAGATCGAAGCGGCCGTGCGCCAGCAGCGGCAGCGTGTTCGCCGTCGTGCGCAGCCGTGACATCGGCCGCCAGAGAATGCCGAGCAGCAGCAGCTCAGCCCCCAGCCAGCCGATACCACCGGCGGTGAGCACCTCGCGGGTGGCACTGCGGATGGCTTGCACCGAGCGGGAAATATCGGCGATGACCACCAGGCGGATCGGCGCATCCCCCGGCGCGGCCGGCAAAGGCGCGACGAGCACTTCATACGTGCGCTCATCGAGCCGCACCTGCACCAGCCCCGAGGAGCCCGGGTTCGGGTACGCCTCGCTGACCGCCTGCAGCACCGGCAGTGACGCCGCCGGATTGGTCAGTGCCGACACCTCGGCCGCCCAGGACTCGATCCGCCCGAGTGCCGGCTGACGATCGCCGTAGGGTCCGAACCGCAGCAGGCCGACGTCGGCGCCCGACACGGCAGCGAAGTTGCGCAGCAGATCGGCCAGATTGACGCCAAGGACGATGACGCCGACGCTGCGCCCGCCGGACAGCACCGGCTGCGCCAGGTACTGCACGCAGTACGGTCGGCAGTCGAGCACCGTCTGCGCCGTTTCCGTCTGCGCCGCGCGCGCGAGCATCGCCTCGAAGCGCGGACCAAGCTGTTGATCCGGCTCGACTTCCCAACGGGCAAGACGCTGGCCGTCGGCATCATAGAGACCGACGATATCGAGCCCCAGATCGAGCTGCAGCGCCGCCCACTGGGCATCGAGCGCCTGGAAAGCCGCCGTCTGGTCACGCTGCTGCAGCGCATTGCGCAGCCCCGGCAGCGACGGAATCAGCGCCGCGAGCTGGCGCAGGCGGTCGCCGGCCTGCGCCGTCAGCGCCTGCCATTCGCGCTGGCGCGCCGCACTGGCCTGCTCACGCTGCTCCAGTGACTGCGCGGTGAGATTGTGGTAACTCAACCAGGCGCTGCTCAAGGCCATCAGCAGCAGCACGATGCTGGTCAGCAGCAGTGCCCGCCACTTCAGACTGACAAAACAGCGTTTGCGCGCAGATTCAGAACTGTCCTTCAGCGGCTCATCCATAGCACCGATCCGACAGCTCACGCCCCATCGACGGCAGTGCCTGCGGCGCCACCGCGACCGGTCGCAAGGACATATCCATTCGACCCCGATCCGGGTCATCACGTGCGGCATCCCTTGCCGCAAGGTTATCATTGCGCGACGCCGTGCTTTTTGCACGTCGCTGTCCCTTTCCTTCCATCCGTATCGGGATGATCAGCTTGCCTTCCAATCCCGCTCCCCGTGTCGTCGTCGGTCTATCCGGCGGTGTCGATTCGGCCGTTTCCGTCTGGCTGCTGCGCGAGCAGGGTTTCGATGTGCAGGCGGTGTTCATGAAGAACTGGGAAGACACTTTTGAAGCCGGTTGGTGCAGTGTCGCCGAAGATCTTCGTGATGCCGAGGATATCTGCGCCACGCTCGATGTGCCGCTGCACACTGTGAACTTCGTTGCCGAGTACCGTGAGCGCGTCTTCGCGCGCTTTCTCGCCGAGCTGCAGGCCGGACGTACCCCGAACCCCGACGTGCTGTGCAACCGCGAGATCAAGTTCCGCGCCTTCCTCGATCACGCCCGCCGCCTCGGCGCCCAGTACCTCGCCACCGGCCACTATGCCCGCCGTGACGTGCAGGACGGTCGCAGCCGTTTGCTCAAAGGCTGCGATCCGGGCAAGGACCAGAGCTATTTCCTGCACGCCCTCGATCAGGCCCAGCTCGCCAATGTCCTGTTCCCGGTCGGTGAGCTGCCCAAGCGCGAAGTGCGGGCGATCGCCCGCCGCCTCGGGCTGGTCGTGCACGACAAGAAAGACTCGACCGGCATCTGCTTCATCGGCGAGCGCGATTTCCGCGAGTTTCTGGCACAGCACCTGCCGACCGAGCCGGGACCGATGCAGACCCCCGAAGGTGAAGTCGTCGGCCAGCATCTCGGCCTCGCCTTCTACACGCTCGGCCAGCGCCAGGGCCTGAACATCGGCGGTCGCCGCGGCGGCAGCGGCGCGCCGTGGTTCGTCGCCGGCAAGGACCGCGAGCACAACGCACTGATCGTCGTACAGGGCACGGATCACCCGGCCCTGCTGGCCGGCGGACTGCGTGCCTCACAGCTCAACTGGATCGCCGGTGAAGCGCCGGCAGCCCCGTTCAGCTGCGCGGCGAAGATCCGCTATCGCCAGGCCGATCAGCCATGCACCATCGTCGCCCTCGACGCCGACCGCTGCGAGGTGCGCTTCGCACAGCCGCAGCGCGCCGTCACACCGGGACAGTCGGTGGTGTTCTACAGCGCAGAGGTCTGCCTCGGCGGCGGCATCATCGATACCGCCTTGCCCTGAGCGGCCTTCGCCTCCATATCGTTTCCGTACAGTTTCCGACCTCCGATCATGCAGAAAACCGACCGCGAACGGGCCATCGCCCTCGCCGCCCTGTTCCAGGCCACCTCACTGGTACGGGACATCGCCTACACCGGCCAAGCCAATGCCGCCGATACCGAAACCTGCCTGCGCAGTCTGTTCAAGATCGATGCGACGGATATCGACGACGTCTTCGGCGGTCTGCAGGGCCTGCGTCGCGGCCTCTCGCTGCTGGCCGAGGAGCTGCGCACACCCAAGGAAATGGAGATCGCCCGCTACACCGTCAATCTGCTGGTGCTCGAACGCCGGCTGCGCGGCAACACGGTGATGAACGAGCGTCTGGCTGACGGCCTGCGCACCATCGAAACCCGCCTTGAGCATTTCCCGCTGCTGCACGAGAACATCATCGCCGCACTCGGCGAGCTCTACAGCAACACCATCTCGACGCTGCAGCCGCGCATCATGGTCAACGGCGAACAGATGCACCTGGCACAGACGGACAAAGCCTCGCGCATCCGCGCATTACTGCTGGCCGGCATCCGCGCCGCAGTGCTCTGGGCGCAGGCCGGCGGCGGCCGCTTCACGCTGCTGTGGCGCCGCCGAGCCCTGCTCGAAGAGGCCCAGCGTCTGCGCGCGCAGCTCGACGACTGATCGGCGCGCGCCGTCACGCCACCGTTCACAGATCGGCGACGGTCTGTGCGATGAGATCGTCGACCACCGCCCGCAAAGCCTGCGTGCGCTCGCGGCCGGCGAGAATCTCACGCTCATAGAGCGCGATCTGGCGCTCGGCGCTGGTGCCGCGGGCGTGAATCGTGCGCAGGTGTTCGATCTCGTCGCGACAGCCGAAATACTCGGCATCCTCGGCCACCAGCGTGATCAGCTCATCCAGCAGATCGGTGAAGGGCACGATCGCGCCGAGGCCGAAATCGACCAGGCCGGCGCCGCGGCCATAGCGCTGCGCGCGCCAGCGGTTCTCGTCGATCAGCATGCGCTTGTAGATACGCCAGCGCTGATTGGCACGGCGCAGACGCCAGAGCATGCGCAGCAGGCAGCGCGTCAGCGCCGCCAGCGCCAGCGCATCATCCAGGCGCGTGCAGACATCCGTGATGCGCAGCTCCAGCGTCGGGAAACGCGCCGAGGGCCGCAGATCCCACCACAGCTTGCTGGCATCGGCGATCAGCCCGGCATCGACCAGCACGCGCACGTGGCGCGCGTATTCCCCCCAGCTGGCGAACACCGGCGGAATGCCGGTGCGCGGCAGCTCGTTGAACACGCTGAGACGGTAGGAATGCAGGCCGGTGTTCTCGCCACGCCAGAACGGCGAGGAGGTCGACAGGGCCAGCAAATGCGGCAGGAAATAAGCGAGCTGCCCCATCAGCTCGATGCGCTCATCCTCGTCGTCGATCCCGACGTGCACGTGCATGCCGCAGATCAGCAGACGCCGGCCGACGCCTTGCAGATCATGCGCCAGCTCGCGATAGCGTTCGCTCTCACTGTGCTGCTGATCGTGCCAGCGTGCGAACGGATGTGTCGATGCCGCCAGCGGCGCAAAGCCGAACTGGCCGGCAACCTCGGCCAGCGTCGCGCGCAGCTCCGCCAGATCGGCGCGGGCGCTGCGCAGATCACCGCAGATGCGCGTGCCGACTTCGATCTGCGCGCGCAGGAATTCCGGCGTCACCCGGCCGCCGAGCCGGCGGTTGCATTCTTCGAGCATCAGCAGCGGAATGCGCCGCACCAGGTCGCGGGTATCGCGATCGACGAGGAAATACTCCTCCTCGATGCCGAGCGTGAACGCCGGCTGCGCGCGCGCCCCCATTCAGTAGAACGCCGTATGCTGCAGCTCGGGCAGGCGCAGAATCGGCGTCAGCGCGCCGGCGAGCACATCGGCCCAGTGCCGACAGCCGGCGGCATCCGCCAGCAGATCCTGGCGGATTTCGATCAGCACGTGCGGCAGACCGGCCGCCGCGGCGTGAGTCTCGACCGTGTAGTGGGTATCGCGCCCGGAATAGGGTTCGTTGTCGCCGACGCAGTAGCCGGCGGCCCGCAGACGTTCGATCAGCGCCTGTGCCATGCGCGGGTCGTGGTTCCACAACACGCCGATCTGCCAGGGGCGTGCAAAGCCCTGCATGCACGGAGTGAAGCTGTGAATCGCCACCACCGCCGGCACCCGCCCAGCATGCCGCGCCGCCGCCAGCCAGCGGGTGATGGCGTGGTGATACGGCCAGAAGCAGGCATCGATGCGCGCCGCGATGGCCGCATCGCTCAGGCCGAGATTGCCCGGCACCGGCGTGCCATCGCTGCATTCCGGAATCGAAGAGCCATCGCCCGGCGCGCGGTTGCAGTCGATCACCAGCCGCGAATAGCCGGCGAACACCGCCGCGCAGTCGAACTGCTCGGCGAGCCGCTCGGTGACGCACGCGGCACCGATGTCCCAGCCGATATGACGCTGCAGTTCATCCGCCGGCAGGCCGAGCTGCCGCAGGCTCGCCGGCACCGCGTGACTGGCGTGATCGCAGAGCAGCAGCAGCGGCGTCGTACTTTCGGCATTGCACAGCGAATACGCCGGCGGGTCCTGCGGCCCGACCAGTTCCGAGCAGGCTTGGCTCATGCGTTCTCCTTCGCGAGCGCGCGCCGCGCACCGCGCACGTTGATCACCGCCACCCCGGCCAGCGTCAGTGCGCCGCCGAGCAGCAGTTTCCAGCTTGGCTGATCGCCCCACAACAGCACACCGAAGATGATGGCCAGCACCGGCGCCAGCAGCATCAGCGGCGTCACCCGGCTAACCGCATGGCGCTGCAGCAGCCAGTAGACGATGCCATGCCCGACCAGCGAGGAGCCGATCGCCGAATAAGTCGGCGCCGCCCACTGCAGCGCATCGGCACTCGCCAGCGCCGGCCGCGGGTCACCTTCGGCCAGCAGCGCCAGCGGCCACAGGCCGAGCACCGCCGCCAGCGCCGTCCACGCCTGCATGGTGAACACGCCGACGTTCGGCATGCCGCGCATGCGCACCGAGCACCAGGCCAGCACCAGTGAGGCGACGGCAATCATCAGCAGTGCCAGCGGCCGCTGGAACACCACCGGATCGAAGCCGATCAGCATCACCCCGCCGAAGGCGATGGCGATACCGGCGATCCGCCGCGCGTCGAGCCGTTCGCCGAGCAGCCAGACACCGAGCAGCGCCGACATCGGCACATACAGCTGCGAAGCGATCGCCACCGAGGACACATCGGCGGCCACCGCCAGGCCACCGAAGGTCAAGCCGAAATGCACGATGCCCATCAAACCCGCCACCTCGAACAAGCGCCCGCTTGCTCCAGCCGTGCGCAGCCACGGCAGCAGCAGCAGCAACAGGATCGAGAAGCGCAGCGCGGTAAAGGTCAGCGGCTGAAAATGGGCGACGCCGGCCTTGCCGGCAATGAAATTGAAGGCCCAGGCCGCATTCGCGACCAGGGCCAGCAGAACGTGTGCAACAGGCATCGGGACTCCATGACCACCGGCAGGCGGCCGTGGATGTTAGCCGCGCAGCCTGTCCTCGGCGATGCTGTCGGCGACAGCCTGCGTCGAGCGCTGTTCACGCTCGGCCTGTTCGAGGATGGCGCTCAGAGTTTGCGGGATGCGGTGAACGCCATCGATGGTGCTGTCATGACTGGAGGTATTAAGTGTAAATTCATCCATGATGATATAAGAATCGGTATCAAAAACACGCTCACGCTCATGGAACACATCGATGAGACCGCCGGCGTTGATGACATAATCCGGCGCGTAGACGATGCCGCGCCGCCTCAGCAACTCGCCATGACGCGCTTCGGCGAGCTGGTTGTTGGCCGAGCCGGCCACGATGCGGGCCTTGAGCTGCGGGATGGTCACATCGTTGAGCACGGCGCCGAGCGCGCACGGTGCAAACACCTCGACGTCCTGCGCGTAGATCGCCTCGGGCTCGACGGCACGCGCGTTGAGCTCGGTCGCCGCCCGGTCGAGGTTCGGCCCCCAGCTGTCGCAGACCACCAGCTCGGCACCGGCATCGTGCAGGTAGCGACCCAGCCGGCGGCCGACATTGCCAACGCCCTGAATCGCCACGCGCACGCCGTGCAGCTCATCCCGGCCGAGGGCGTGCTGCACCGCCGCCCTGATGCCGAGGAACACGCCGAGCGCCGTCGCCGGCGACGGATCGCCCGAGCGCGTGCCACCATCGAGCCCTTCCTTGTCCAGCGTACCGCAGACGTGATCGGTGGTCTCGCTCATGACCTTGAGATCGGCGACCGCGGTGCCGGAATCCTCGGCGCCGATGTAACGCCCGCCGAGGCGCTCGATCGCCTCCCCCATCGCCCGCAGCAGGGCCGGCGTCTTCGCGCGATGCGGATCGCCGATGATCACCGACTTGCCGCCGCCGAGCGGCAAACCGGCGAGCGCGGCCTTGTAGCTCATGCCGCGCGCCAGGCGTAGCACGTCGGTCAACGCGTCTTCATCGCTGGCATAGGGATACATGCGGATGCCGCCGAGGGCCGGGCCGAGGTGCGTGCTGTGAATGGCGATGATCGCGCGCAGGCCGCTGGCGGCGTCGCGGCAGAACACCACCTGCTCGTGATCGTGAAACTCAGAATGTGAAAAAACGCTCATCTCCGCTCCTCCTGCTTTTGTCATCACCGCAGCGGATGACGCTGCGGTGTATCGGGTGAGCGCCGGGATCGCCGGTCGCTCACCGTGGCTTTGACTGCCTTGCGCCGGCGCCGTGCGCTCAGGCGGCGCGATGCGCCGGCAGCGGCTGACGCCAGCGCTGCAGCAGTTCGGCTTCGCGCGCCCTGGCCGTGGCCAGCTGGGCCGCGCGGACATGGCCATAGCCGCGAATCTGCAGCGGCAGTGCCGCCAGTTCACAGGCCAACGCGAGATTGTCGCGATCGAGGCTGCGCAGCAGCTCATCGAGCAGGGTTTCGTAATCGTCGATCAGCTGGCGCTCGCCACGGCGCTCGGCGGTCCAGCCGAAGGGATCGAAGCGCGTGCCGCGCAAACGCTTGAACCTGGCCAGCAGGCCGAAAGCGGTCATCAGCCACGCGCCGTAGCGGCGCTTGCGCGGCAGTCCGCTGAGCGGATCGCGAGGCGCCCACAGCGGCGGCGCCAGATGGAATTCCAGCCGGTAGTCGCCCTCGAAGGTCGCGGCCAGCTGCGCGGCAAAGCGGCCGTCGCTGAACAGCCGGGCCACCTCGTACTCGTCTTTGTAGGCCATCAGCTTGCCGAGGCTGCGCGCGACGTTACGGCTCAGGCGCTCGCTGCCGAACGCGGCTTCGGCACGGCGCACGCGCTCGACGACGCGGCGGTAGCGCGCCGCCCAAGCCGCGTCCTGATAGGCGCTGAGGTGCTCGGCATGACAGGCGATCAGCTCATCGAGCGTCTGCGGCCGCTGCAGCTCGACCACCTGTGCCGGCCGCGCCAGGCGCTCGACCGCGCCGCGATCGACCGCAGCCCGGCGGCCCCAGAGAAACGCCGCCTGATTGGCCTCGACGGCAGCGCCGTTGAGTTCGATCGCCCGTTCGATCGCGGCGGCCGACAACGGAATCAAGCCGCGCTGCCAGGCGAAGCCGAGCATGAACAGGTTCGCGGCGATCGAATCGCCGAGCAGCGCCGTAGCGATGTCGGTGGCATCGATGAATTCCGCCTGTCCGCACGCCGCCTCGATCGACTGGCGCATGCCTCCGGCCGGAAAACTGAGGTCCGGGTTGTGCAGGAAGCCGGCGGTCATCGACTCGTGACTGTTGACGAGCGCCTGCGAAATCTCGGCGTCGAGCTTCGACAGGGCCTCGGCGCCGGCGGCAACCACCAGGTCGCAGCCGAGCAGCAGCCGCGCACCGCCGGCGGCGATGCGCACGGCGTGGATCGCCTCGGGGCGCTCGGCGATGCGCACGTGCGAGACGACGGCGCCGTACTTCTGCGCCAGCCCGGTCATGTCCAGCACCGACACGCCCTTGCCTTCGAGGTGTGCGGCCATGCCGAGCAGCGCGCCGATGGTGACCACGCCGGTGCCGCCCACGCCGGTGATGACGATGCCGTAAGGCGCCTGACACGCCGGCAGTACCGGCTCGGGCAGCGACTGCGTCCACTCGGCCCCCGCGGCGGTGCGGCCTTTGCGCAGCCGGCCGCCGTGCACGGTGACGAAGCTCGGGCAGAAACCTTTGACGCAGGAGAAATCCTTGTTGCAGCTCGACTGATCGATCATGCGCTTGCGGCCGAACGGCGTTTCCTGCGGCACCACCGACAGGCAGTTCGACTGCTCGCCGCAGTCACCACAGCCCTCGCACACCGCGCTGTTGATGAAAGCGCGCCGGGGCGGATCGATCATCACGCCGCGCTTGCGCCGCCGGCGCTTTTCCGCAGCGCAGGTCTGCACATAAACGATCACCGTCGTGCCCGGCAGCGCCCGCAGCTCCTGCTGCACGGCGTCGAGCTCGTCGCGATGATGGAAGGTGCAGCCCTCGGCGAACGCCGCCCGCACGCTGAACTGCTCGGGGGCGTCGCTGACCACGGCGATGCGGCGCACGCCCTCGCCGTAGAGCTGGTGCGTGATCTGCGGCACCGTCAGCGTGCCGTCGACGTGCTGGCCGCCGGTCATCGCCACGGCGTCGTTGTAGAGGATCTTGTAGGTGATGTTGACCTTGGCGGCGATCGCCGCGCGGATCGCCAGCAGGCCGGAATGAAAGTATGTGCCGTCGCCAAGGTTCTGGAACACATGCGGCGTGCTGGTGAACGGCGCCTGGCCGATCCAGGTCACGCCCTCGCCGCCCATCTGTGTGAAGGTGTCGGTGGCACGGTCCATCCACGTCACCATGTAATGGCAGCCGATACCGGCCAGCGCGCGGCTGCCCGCGGGCACGCGCGTCGAGCTGTTGTGCGGGCAGCCGGAGCAGAAATGCGGTACGCGCTCGATCAGCTCGCGCGGCTGTGCCAGCGCCGCCTCCTTGGCTTCGAGGAAAGCCAGGCGGCGCTGGATGCGCTCGCTGGTATGGAAGCGCGCGATGCGCTCGGCAATGACGCGGGCGATCTGCGCCGGCGTCAGCTCGCCGGTCGACGGCAGGATCCAGCGGCGGTTCTCGTCGAATTTGCCGATGACACGCGGGCGCACGTCTTCGCGCCAGTTGTAGAGCTGCTCCTTGAACTGGTTCTCGATGACCGCGCGCTTTTCCTCGACGACCAGCACCTCCTCCAAGCCCTGGGCGAAGGCACGCACACCATCGCGCTCCAGCGGCCAGCTCATGCCGACCTTGTAGACGCGCAGACCGATCAGCCCGGCCTCGCGCTCGTCGATGCCGAGGTCTTCGAGCGCCTGCATGACGTCGAGATAGCTCTTGCCGGTGGTGACGATGCCGAAACGCGGCTCGGCGCTGTCGATGACGATGCGGTCGAGCCGATTGGCGCGGGCAAAGGCCAGCGCCGCATATAAACGGTACTTCTGGTGGATGAATTCCTGCTCCAGCGGCCGCGTCGGCCAACGGCCGTGCACACCTTCTGTCGGGAACTCGAAATCTTCGGGCTGCACGATCTGCACGCGCAGCGGGTCGACCTGCACGCTGGCCGAGGAATCGACGGTCTCGGCGATGGTTTTCAGCGCCACCCAGGCGCCCGAGTAGCGCGACAGCTCCCAGCCGAACACGCCGAGATCGAGGATTTCCTGCACGCCGGCCGGGTTGAGCACCGGCATCATCGCGTCCATGAACGCGTATTCGCTCTGATGTGGCAGCGTCGAGGACTTGCTGGCGTGATCGTCGCCGGCGATCACCAGCACGCCGCCGTGGCGCGCCGTGCCGAACAGGTTGCCGTGCTTGAAGACATCGCCGCTGCGATCGACGCCCGGCCCCTTGCCGTACCACAGGCCGAACACGCCGTCGTACTGGGCGCCCGGAAACAGCCCGACCTGTTGCGAGCCCCAGACCGCGGTCGCGGCGAGGTCTTCATTGAGGCCGGGCTGAAAGCGGATCTGTGCGGCGTCGAGAAAACGGCGGGCATTCCACAGCGCCTGGTCCAGGCCGCCCAGCGGCGAGCCGCGATAGCCGGAGACGAAGCCTGCCGTATTCAGTCCGTGGGCGCGGTCGCGGGCACGCTGCATCAGCAGCAGGCGCACCAGAGCCTGCGTACCGGTCAGGTACACGCGTCCGCTGTCCAGGGCGTATTTGTCGTCGAGGCTGACGTGGGCGAGATTCATGGCGGTCTCCCGGGCGGCGTGGGTGCGGATCACGCACCTGCAGTCGAGCGTAGTCGTACTGCGATCGCGGGTCGGGACAACCGGCGCAAGACCGGAGAACACACGTGGCCGGCGGGCGCTCACGTGGCTCCAATGAAGCTTCCCGGCCGCAGGATCGCTGACGGACTCGTGCTAGTCATCGGTGGAAAACGGCCCTTGTGGGGCCGCTCCACCGCAGCCTAGGAAGGCTTGACGCTTACGTCAATTCAGCGTGGAAATACGGGCTTACGCGCGTGCCAGCGCGCGCTCGTAGACCGCCAGGTAGCGTTCGACCATCGCCGCCATGCTGAAGCTGCTCTCGATGCGCGCCCGCCCCGCCTGACCGTGCCGCCGGCGCAGCTCGGCATCGTCCAGATAGGCGGCGATCGCCTCGGCCATCACGCCAGGCGCCGCGGGCGGCACCAGCATCCCGGTCTCGCCGTCGATCAGCAGCTCGGCGGCGGCACCGACGTCGGTGGCAACCACCGGCAACGCCGTCGCCATCGCCTCCAGAATGGTGTTGGAAACCCCCTCGGCGCGCGACGGCAGCACGAAGACATCGAGCGCGCGCAGCAACTCGGGCACGTCGGCGCGCTCGCCCGGCAGCCAGGCCAACTCGCGCGCCCCGGCCGCCGTGAGGATCGCCTCGACCTCACCGCGCAGTTCTCCCGCGCCGATCATCAGCAGCCGCAGTCGCGCCCGCGCCGCAGGCTCGCGCCCGAGCAGCTCGACGAACGCCCGGGCCAGCGTCGGCTGGTCCTTGACGTTCTGCATGCGACCGACAGTGCCGATGACGAGGCTGTCATCCGCCACGAAGCCTGCCGGCAGCAGCGCACGCCGCGCCGCGTCACCGGCGTGGAAACGCTCGGTATCGACACCGTTGTAGATGCGGCTGATATGCGCCGCCGGCACACCGATCTGCTGCTGCAGGTAGCGCTCGATTTCGCCACCAAGGGCGATGTACTCGCCGACGAACGGCCGCAGCCAGCGCCGCAGCCGGTGCCGGCTCGGCGGCTCGGCCTGCGGGCCGGGGCCGTTCCAGCCGTGCTCGCCGTGCACTCGCCCCGGCACGCGCGCCGCCCAGGCGACGGCAAGCGCCTCCTGCGTCCCGACGTTGCGTGTGTGCACGATCGCCGGTCGCAGGCGGCGCAGCGTCGTCAACAGGCGCCGATACAGGCCGAGATCCTGGCCGGGATGCTTATGCAGGTCGATGAGCTCGACATCCGGGCGGCGGATGCGCTGGGCGAAGTCGGTGTGATCGGTCAGGCAGATGACCGCATGCCGATAGTGCTCGACCGGCATGTGGTTGATCAGGTTGACGACGCCGTTTTCCAGACCGCCGACGGTCAAACGGTGGACGACGTGCGCGATCAGCGGCGCAGCCATCGGCGTACTCACGAGGAATGCGCCGCTTCGATGGCCGGCCAGGCAGCCTGCAGGAATGACTGCAGCGTCTCGCGTGCCTGCATCTCCCCCCCCGCCTCGTCGACCGACAGGACATGCACGGCACCAATCTGTGGCGCGCCGCGCAGGGCATTCCACGCCAGCAGCAATTTCCCCACTATCGGATACACGGTGTGTTGTGCGCCAATGTCGTACCAGAACCAGACCCGGCGATAGTGCGAACCATTGACCAGGCGCAGCTCTCGCACCTGTAAGGTTCGACTGCCGAGCTGCACCTCTCTTACCGCACTCGATGCCTGGATCCACGGCTTGTCATACGGCAGGTTGACCGAGCTGATCAGCCCGCTTTGCTCCTGCGCATGCGCGTAGGCGGCGACGACGTAAGCGAGCTGCGCCTGCCCATGCGTGTAGCGCACATTGAGCGTGGCGTCGGCATTGGCATAACGGATGGCCCAGTCGCTGGGCACCGAATCACTCCAGCCATGGACCACGGGTGCCTGCAGCACATGCACCGCCGGCACACTGACCTGGGCCAGGCGCAGACTCGCCAGCGGTCCGAGTGCCAGGACGGCGCACGCCCCCACGAACACCATGACGAAACGCCGTGCATCCGTGGCACTGACCGCCGTTGCCATCACTCGCGGTGGTGGCGGCGGATCACGCTCCTGCCACAAGCGGCCGACGGCAAACATCAGGAACACCACCAGCCCGAAGAACAGCCAGCCGTAGATCAGGTGATCAAAGCCTGTGGCGTATTTCATGCCACTGAGGTGGGCGATCATGACGATGCCATAGGCCCGCACACCGTTGGCGATCACCGGCACCACCACCGCCAACGCAATGAAGGCCAGTCGTCGCCAGATCGAGCGGTAACTCAGATAGGCGTAGAGGCAACCCAGCGCCAGCGATGCAATCAGGTAACGGATGCCGCTACAGGCTTCCGCCACTTCGAAATTGCCAGTCGGAATGGAGATATAGCGCCCTTCGGCGAACACCGGCACGCCCGTCAGACGAATCGCGTGGACGGTAAATACCGCGGTGAAATCCTGCAGCGGCGCAACCAGTGCCTCCCCCATCGGCACCGCAAAAAACAGATATGCCAGCGGAAATGCCGCTGCGCGCACGACCGATCCGCCGCACAAGGCCCAGACCAGTACGGGCAGCATTGCCACGAAACCGAGCTGGCTGACGACGTTGACGCTGGCGATATCGGCCAGCAGCCAGCCGAACACCAGCAATGCCAGCGCACCCAGTGCCGCAGGCACCGGATGCGGGGAAATGCAGAGAATTTCCGCGCGCCGTTCATACAGCATGAACAGCGCGATCGGACCGACGAGCATACCGTGGGCAAAAGTTTCGGAACGCCACCAGATCTCGGCCATACCGGCAGCGGTATTGAAATAGAATGCCGTCTGCACCAGCACCGCCAAGGCAAACAGCGACAGTGCCCTGCGCCAGGCCGGCGCAAGAACAGGCACAGTATCCAGCGCCGGCGCACGACTCATCATTGCTCCTCGTTCCACGATTCCTGTCCCGGCTGCAGCCAGCGTGCGAGGGACGCGAGATTGCGCTCCCAGTTGTAGTGCGCCTCCACCCAGTGGCGCCCCAGCGTCCCCAGCCCACCGACATCGCCTTCGTGCAGTAACGCGACCGTGCGGGCGGCCAGATCATCAACACTGTCGGCAACCAGCGCATCGAAGGCCGGATTGGGCTCGATGCCATCCATCGCCGCACGAGTGGCCAGCACCGGCTTGGCCATCGCCATGGCTTCGAGCACCTTGTTCTGTACTCCGCGCGCAATGCGCAGCGGAGCGACAACGGCCTGTGCGTGAGCAACGTAAGGGCGGACATCGGGCACACCGCCGGTGACGTGGACGCCCGGCAGCGCAGCCAGCGCACGCACATCCGCGGTCGGGCGGCCACCGACGATCCAGAACTGGGCAGACGGAATCACCTCACGCACGCGCGGCAGCACCTCGCGCGCGAACCAGACGACGGCATCGACATTGGCCCAGTAATCCATTGCCCCGGTGAAGGTCAGCGACGCGGCATCTGCAGAAAATGGATTATCGAAACTCAGCGCCGGGTCGAAAAATGCCGTATCCACGCCGTTATGCCAGCAATCGGTATGCTCAGCGGACTCTGGTGCCAGGCGGCGGAACAGCGCCGCCTCACCCTCGGAGACGAACAACGCCGCGCGGCTGACACTTGCGATACGCCGGTCGAAGGCGAGCAAACGCTCGCTTTCACGCCGATACAGCCAGCTCAGAGGCCATGATTTAGCCGCGGCGTACTGTCGCCACTTGTCGGAGTCGACGTCGCAGAAATCGACGATGCAGCAGACGTCATCCGCCTCGTGCTCGACGTATTGCGCCATCACCGAGGAAAACACCACGACCCGGCGGATACCGGCCGCGAGCTTGCTCTTGACCCAGGCGGCCATGGCGGCGTTGCGGTAATAGGCGACACTGAGCGCCTCGGCACTCAGCAGCCCGGTCAGCGAACGCAGTTTCGCGCGCCGGGGATCGAGTCCGATCAGGCAGATGTCAGTGCAGCAATCCTGCAGACGCTGCTGGTGAGCCCAGTCCTGCGCATCATCAACGAAAGCCCCGAGATGCACCCGGTAGCGTTGTGCCAGGAAGCGCAGCAGGTGAAACGAGCGGATCTTGTCACCCTTGTTCGGGGGATAAGGAATCCGGTGCACGAGGAGCAGCAGATCATCCATGCCTACCCTCGCCTCTTCTAACCCAGACTACGCGCGATCAACGGCCCAAGCAGTCTGCTGGCCCACAGCGGCAGACGCTTCCAGGTGGCGATGAACAGGCGGTATTTCGGATTCAGTGGATTGATGTCCGGCAGGGACTTGGCCCGCACCAGGTGAAACTCGTAGTGCAGAGGCTCCGGCTCGAAGCCCCAGTTCTTTTTGAAACTGTAGGAACCGGTGCCGACCTTGCTGCGACCATAGTCGAACAGACGGTAACCGCGCGCAGCCACCCTGCGCATCAACTCCCAGTACAGAAAGTCGTTGCCCTTGACGTCACGCGCATGAGCCGTACCCCCGCCGTAGTAAGGCAACACTTCATCGCGGAAGTAGAAACTCAGCACGCTGGCGATCAGCTGTCCGTCCTTGGTGATACTGAGGACGTCGCAGTCCTTGCCGAATACCTCGCGCAAAACAGTGAAGTAGCGCTTCGGGAAAACCGGTGTGCCGAGATTGCGCACGCTCTCCGAATAGGCCTCGAATAATCGTTCGACGCCGTCATCCATTTCACCCTGCAGGCCGGCTTCGATGCCCTTGCGCACCATCGCCCGCTGCTTGCGCGGAATCGCCTTCAGATTGGCCTCGTCATCACCGCTGATGGCTTTGCGGAACGTGACGTACAGCTCGCTCTTGCTCGGCCAGTCGGGGCACTGACGGCGCCGGTGCCGCAATTCGAGGTAATCGACCTGCAGTTCTTCCGCGAGTGCACACGCTCTTGCGAGCAGCGCATTTTTCGAATCCGCATCGAGTGCCACGACGCCGCCGTAAACGCAGAACGGCACGGAAATCAGCGCGTTGCCAAACAGCAGGCTTTTCACGTGCCCCAGCGGCAGTACGCCGGTAATCACGCCATCGCGTTCAGCATAGAGAAAGTAAGCCCGGTGGCCGAAGGCCTGCTCCAGCACCAGACTCCAGCCTGCACGATGGAAGAACGTTGCCTCGGCATGACCGATCACGAAGGCGTCCCAGCGATCGTGGTCTGCAGGGGTCAGCAGATGCACGCCGGGCGGTGCGGTCGTGGCCATGCCGGTCACGATCGTAGTCATCAGACAGCCTCCCCAATACGAAAAACGCGATCCATACGGTCCCAGCGGAAATCTCGCAGCAGGTGCTTGAGTCGACTTTCCGTCCGTTCCAGGTTCAGGTAGTGACGGATACGTGTGCGCAGGTCGATGCCATGCTGACGTGGCTGCCGCGGATCGATCTCCCAGGGATGGAAATAGAACAGGCCCGCCTGCCCATCCTGCTGATTGACCCGTGACAGCAGCCAGCGCGAAACCGCATACGGGAACAGCCGGAAAAACCCGCCGCCCGCCGCAGGCAGACGCCGTCCGAACAGATCGACCGTGGTGATCGGAATTTCCGTCAGCTCGGGGGCGTTCTCCGGGGTAAAGCGGAAACGCGGGGCGTCCGGCATGCCATAAAGATCGTGCTTGCCGGGAAAAATACTCGAACTGTAGACATAGCCTGCCGCCTGCAGCTCCTCCAGCGCCCAGAGGTTACTCGCGCCGATCGAGTAACTGGCCGCGCGATAACCACGGACACCGACACCACCGAGGTCCTCCAGCAGAGCCTTGGTCCGCCGGATATCCTCGCGGAACTGCTCGGGCGACTGGTGAATCACACGCACATGTTCGTATCCATGGCTGGCCAGCTCGTGCCCCTCAGCCACGATGCGTCTGACCACATCAGGATGACGCTCCGCGATCCAGCCAAGGACGAAAAACGTCGCGTGCACGCCAGCGCCGGCAAACAGATCAAGCACACGATGCGTGTTGACCCCAACTCGTCGGGGAATGGCATCCCATTCAGCACGCGGGATATATGGAGCGAGAGCCGAGACCTGGAAATAATCTTCCACGTCCACCGTCATCGCATTGGTGAGCGGACCCGCTGACATCACCTGACTCCTTGCAAGCGGGGAGCCTGACCTGCACTCCCCTGAATTCCGTCACATTCAGTGGGTAGAGCGCTGAGCACCGTTCAAATGCTCAAGCACCTCCGTCAGCCTTACAAAGCCTTCCTTCAAAGCAGCGACGGTTGGCTCAAGCTCACTGAGCCGACGCCCGATCTCTTCCTGGCTGCCACCGGAACTCTGCGCCAGCAACAAGCCGTTTACGGCCCGCTCGATACGTTCCAGGCGTTCATCGATGATGGGTTCGGACGGGACAGCAACCGCAGCGGCTGCCGGCACCGCAGCTGTCCGCGGAGCCAGAGACATAGTGGGGGCTGCTGCTGCGACCGAGGGTGCTCCGACTTCCTGCCCGAATTCGCGACGGGTCGCCAGTACGACGTCCTCATTGAACTCCGCCGCCTCCTCCAGAAAACCATGCAGCAGCACGCGGTCGCAAAACACGTTGATACGCCGCGGCACCCCTCGCGTGAAATCGTGTATGGCCGCAAAAGCACCATCAGTAAACGCCGGGTTACCCTTCCAACCGACTACCTGCAGCCGGTGCTCTATATAACGACGGGTCTCCTCTGCAGTCAGTGGGCTCAGGTGGCACGACGCAATGACGCGCTGGCGCAACTGCTCCAGTCCAGGCGAGGCCAGAGTCGATCTGAACTCCTCCTGGCCGAGCAGGAAGCTCTGCAGCAGGGGTTTTTCGCCGACCTGGAAGTTGGAGAGCATGCGCAGCTCTTCCAAGGAACGCGGCGGCAGGTTCTGCGCTTCATCAACAATCAGCAGAACCCGCCGACCATCGCGCGCGCAACTGCGCAGATAATCTTCGAAATACTTCAGCAACGACGCTTTGCTGACCGACTCGTGCGCCAGACCGAACGATGCCACCACCATACGCAGCAGGTCGTCCGCCTCCAGCTGCGTCGTTACCAGCTGCGCCGCAACCACCCGTGTCGGATCCAGTTCAGCGAAGAGACTGCGCACAAGGGTAGTCTTGCCAGTACCGATGCCACCGGTCACAACAATGAATCCTTCCCCCTGGCTGAGCCCATAACGCAAATACGCGAGTGCGCGTTTGTGTCCGCTACTGCCGAAAAAAAAACGTGGATCCGGGCTCAACTGAAATGGTTTTGCAGAGAACCCGTAGTACTGCGTATACACGACGTCAAAACCTCATGTTCAATGACAGCGTGAGCCTGTTTTCATCGTAAGCGGATGAAGATGAGCCGCTTCCTACGCCGCTACCTCCATCACTCGAAATGTGCTGATACTCCACAGCAGCGCTAGCGTCCGCAGAGAGGTCATGTGAAAGACCCACGCGCCCCCTCAGATAACCATCCCCCGATCCACTGCCAGTGCTGCTCGTCGTGTCAGTCGTCTGGTCGTTCACTTTCTGCCATGTCACACCGACGGTGGAGCGTGTGCGCGGCGCGAACTGCCATGTCCACGAAGCGTCGGCTCCGTATGAAGTTCCATCTCCCGTGCCATCGGAATAGCTCCGATCTTCGTGGAAGACTCGGCCAAATATTTGTGAATGGCCGCGGAAATAGGTAGTGCTCAATTCAAAGCGTTTTGTTTCATACGTTCCATTTCGCAAACCGAATGACTGATCTCGCGCAATCAACTGACCGGTCGTCGGATCAAGATAAATCGCCTGACCCGTTGTCGGGTCAACATACGTAAAATATCCACCGTTTTGCAGAGCCGAAGACTGCTGGGTAGTCACTTCATCGCTATACGTTGCAGTCCAGACACTGTTGGCTGTTTTCTGCGAAAAATTCATCGCCCAACTTGGACCTGTAACCAAGCCGACGCTGCGATCTCTCCAACTGACATCCAGTGCCGTCCGCTCTGTCGGGTTCCATTTAACTCTTACCTCCTTGTCACGCGACCCGTAATAGGTATCGACACCGAGATAACGACTTGGCGTCCAGCCGACACCACCACTCCAATACGAGCCATTGGTATCATTACTGGTTGAATCACTGAGTGTGTTCTGTTCGTTGCCTAAGCGCCCGAGCAACGACCAGTCTTCATTTAATTGCCATCGGGTATCGAAAGCAGAGTTGCGACGTTTGTCATCAGGCTGACCATCGTCATAAGAAGTCACCTCGTCATTGAACGCCGCCTGCCAACTCAGTCGGCCTGTCCCGGCAATTGAACCAATATTCCAAGAGAGTCCGCGAGTATCACTATTGCTCATGAGGGACGACGATGAAGCACCGCCGTCACTATTATTACTTGTCTGAGTACGCCCGAGAGTCAATTTAAATAGAGATTCAGCGACTCCACCAAATCGCTCTTTCCAATATGGGCTAAGAAAAAGTGTGCCAATATCAGATGCTTGCCCTGACAATCCTATGCTGTCTGAAGAAGTGGTACTGCTTGGCGAGTTGGCAACCTGAAAATACGATGCTCGCGCATCTAAAAAGAATCGACTATCAAGCAACTCCAGCGTACTATTTAACGACAACCGATTATTCAATGAATTACGGGAACTATCGTGTAAGAAATTTATTCCTGCCAATTCATAATAAATATCTGCCTGTACACGAGATCCCGTGCCAGACAGCGAGAAACCAGGCGTCACTTCTGTGATCAGGTCACCTTTGCTGACACCCTTACCCTCGTCTCCACGCGTTACGTTATCACTCAGCGTTTCACTGAAGGAAAGAAGGGGGCGAAAAGTCCAGTCGCCTGCTACACAGCTCCCACTGCAGCTGACGATCAGCAAAGCTCCTGTTAACGCCCCCCGGCGTGTGCCATTACTACTCACGCCCAGCCTCGCCATATGCGTAGTAATACGGGCCATAGTAATCATTACCAAGCGTGCCCCTGGACTTATTCAGCACAAAGCCCACGGTCATGTCTGGCTCAAGCAATGCGAGCGCTTCCTTGACCATCGACTGACGCGTCCGCTCAGCCTCTACCACCATGATCAACTGCCCTACCAGTCCAGCCAGCACTCGCGCCTCGGTTGTCGCCAGTAATGGCGGCGAATCCATGATGATGATGCGGTCCGAGTACCGCGTGCTCATTTCCTTGACAAGAGCATGCATAGACTCACTGCCCAGCAATTCCGTAGACAAATGGTGGCCGTTACCAGCCGGCAACAGAGTCAACGACGGAACACTCGTCTCGACCAGTACATCAGCAAGATCAAGCGTGTCATCGATTAAAAAGTCGACCAACCCCTGCCCCGTTTCCACACCAAAAAACTTTGACACAGTGGGTTTTAACACATCGGCGTCCACCAGCAATACGGTGCGGTCACGCTCGGCTGCGATGCTGAGTGCCAGATTGATCGACGTAAATGTCTTGCCTTCGCCGGGTTGTGAACTCGTCACCATGATGACGTTCGGGTTCTCCCGAACCGCCGCACCTTTCCCTGATGCATTCAACAATAATGGCCGTTTTACGTGCCGATACTCTTCTTTGATCCGGCTTCGATTTCCATCGGGGACAACCATGCCAGCATCGCGAATACGCTGCAGGTCCAGCGTAACCGAACGGCGGGTACGCTTGACGCCATGAAGAATCGTGGCCGGCTCCCGATTTTTCGGCTCCTGCTTGGCAGGCACACGAGCCTCAGCCGCCACAATTGGATCCACTGCCGGCGTCTCCGACAACGGTCCAGAAGCGTGCAGCTCCGTGGCACCGGCAGGCACAGGTGTTTCCACTGGAACGTTTCCGCCTTGTCTGGACAAACGCTCTATGGCTTTTTCGATGGTATCCATATTGATAACGTCCCAGAGCTGTTACAGCAGACGATGTCCAGTCAGCTGCGCAATCAGCAGCGCCCCATAAACCAGCAGTAGCAAAGTACTCGAACCGACATATCCGGCCAAGCTGATACGCTGGTGACGGATTGCCGCGGGCGAAATCACTACACTGACAGTTCCCAATACCGGGAAATTCGTCACATCAGCCAATATCCGTCGGTTATCGAATGTCGGACGCAGCTGCGACATAAGGAAGGCAACCACAATACCTGCGCCGATAGCGGCGACGAATACACCGGACATCAACGCAAGGCGATTCGGTCCACTCGGCTCATTGGGCACGCGCGGAGGATCGATAACCTTGAAACGAATATCTTCACTGGTTTGCCCCGCCTGCTGCGAAATTCTCGCTGACTCTCGACGAGAAAGCAGCTGGTCATAATTCTGTCTCGTCACATCATAATCACGATTGAGCGCTTTAAATTGCGCTTCGACTTCAGGCACGCTATTAACCAGCCCCTGCATTTCTGCCAAACGCTTTTTAAATGTATCAACACGCACCTGCAAACTCGCCACATTAGCTTCTTCATTACTCAACGCCAACATGATCTGTTGATACAGCAAATTTCCGCTATCGCCACCACTGGCCTCAATCGTCGTCGACTTTGCACTATTAATGGAAGCTAATTCCTGAGCGCGCTGTTTACGCAATTCATCCAATGTCTGCCTGACCGCAATAACATCCGGATGTTTATCGGTGTATTGCAGCAATAGTTGATCCAGGCGCTCCTCCATGGCCCTGATACGCCCGTCGACTGGCGCCGCTTCCGTAATACTGGGAACATTATTCGCTATCGTGCCTTTCGGGCCGATACCAAAAGTCGCCTGCTCGCCATCGACTTGCTGCTTAAGCACATCGCGGCGATTTTCCGCTTGCTTCAGCTCTAATTCCGCTGCGGACAGCTCGGTCGCAGCTTGCTGCATGCGCTCGAAGTGATCGCCCGCCGATGAGGGCATCAGGCCAACATTTTGACGTTTAAAGGCTTTAAGCCGTTCTTCTGCAGCCGATAGACGCGCCTCATATTCTGCAATCTGTTTGTCGAGGAAACGCTGGGCGCTATCCGAATCCTGCCGCGATTCACCGAGCGCATTTTCAACAAAAATAGTCAATAATGACTGCACGACTTTTTTGGCAAAAGTTGGATCTTTATCTTCGAATCCGATCGAATAAAGATTTTCTCTGCCAGCTGTCTGCAATGAGATTTTTTTGGCTAAACGGTCGAGCAGCGCATCCATCTGCGCATTATCTCGGGCGCGCAGATCAAGGTCAGTCATACGCGCCACTTTTTCCAGATTGGGCCGACTCAGCAGGGTGCGCGTCATCAATTGAATCTGCGCATCAGGATTGACATCGACGGCCAAACCACGCAGCAAGGGGCGCAATATCGATTGCGTATCCACATAAACCCGGGCCGACGCGACATACTGATCCGGCATTCTGTGCACGACAAACCAGCCGCCAAGACTGATGGTCCAGGCAATGATCAGTGCATACCAGCGATAACGCCATATCGCCCGGAGATAAGTGAAAATAAGTTCAACGATGTCATGCATGCTGATTTAGACCGCGTGCGTTGCGTTGGAGTCTTCAGAGCTACAGCCAAGACTCAGGTACTATCAGGATGTCGCCCGGCAGCATGTCCACATTGGCATTGATATTTCCGTCCTTGAGAAGATCATCAATGTGCACCTCATATTGCGTTTGCTTGCCGTCGACGATACGCACAATCTTCGCATGGTTACCGTCAGCGAATTGTGTCAATCCGCCAACTGCAATCATGACATCAAGCAGCGTCATCTTTTCCCGGTACGGCAGCGCCTGAGGCTTCGATGCCTCGCCGACAACGCGAATCTGCTCAGAGTACGGTCCAAGGAATCCGCCCATGATCACCGTGACGATCGGCTGGCGAATGTAGGTTTCAAGGACCTTCTCGATATCGCGCGCGAGCTGCGTCGGCGTCTTGCCACTCGCCTGCAGATCCTCGACCAGCGGGGTTGTAATTTTTCCATCCGGCCGCACGGTCACGGATTGTGATACTTCCGGATTGCGCCAGACGAAGATCTGCACGGAATCGCCCGGACCGATGATGTAGTCGTACTTGCTCGGATCAGTCGTCTGCGATCCATAGTTCCCTGAGCTCGGAAGTACCGGCAGGTCACCATCACTGGCACAACCGGCCAACCCGACCGAGATCGTCGCCGCGACCAAGGTTACCGCCGCCCTACGTCGCGAAGTCGCTCCCCTGACGCCCATTTCACCACCTTGTCCGGACACGTTGCACCGAATTGCCGCTAAGTATTTCAAAGACCGCGAAAAGATGTCGACAGAAAGTGGCTAAAACAGCCGTGAATTGCTGTTACGCTCTACTCATAAATATGACCGCCATCAGCTTTAGTGCCAAACGGTCGCATGCACCGGCCACTCGACCGACTGCCGACACCTGCATGAAACAAAACGTGAAGAATTCCGCTACTGAGGTCCTGAGAATGCAGGGCGTCAGTAAAGCCGTGCGCGAGGGTAGCAGTGCCCGCCCCCTATTGCACAGCGTTGACCTGCACATCGCCCACGGGGAAATCGTGGCCTTGCTGGGAGCGTCAGGGACGGGAAAATCGACGCTGCTCAATCTTGCGGCAGGCCTTGAGCCCCCGGACGAGGGCACGGTCTGCCTGGATGGCGTCCCGCTCGATCGCATCCATGAGACGGCTCGCACCCGGTTGCGACGGCGTGCCATAGGCTTCGTTTTCCAGTTCTTCAACCTGGTTCCGACGCTGAGCGTCCTGGAGAACGCACGCCTGCCGCTCGAACTGAACGGTCTCGACGATGCTGCCACCACCACACGACTGCATGCGCTGCTCGACGCCGTCGGGCTGGGCGCGCGCCTGCATGCATGGCCGGCGCAACTGTCCGGTGGCGAGCAGCAGCGCGTCGCCCTCGTGCGCGCGCTGGTGCACCGCCCTGCACTGCTGCTGGCTGACGAGCCGACCGGCAGTCTCGATGCTGAAAGCGGGCAACGCGTACTGCAGCTGTTGATCGAGCTGGCCCGCGAGCATCAGTCAGCGGTGCTCATCGTCACCCATGACGCCAGCGTCGCAGCTGTCGCCGATCGTCGACTGAAACTCGTCGCTGGTCGGCTCGAAATCTGCCCGGCATGAGACTGCTGCTGCGCGCCATGTTGCGCGAGCTGTCGCAGCACCCGCTGCTGAACGCACTGGCCATCTTCGGCATCGCCCTCGGCGTCGCCGCCGTGCTCGCGGTTCAAATCGCCTCGATCAGCGCCCGCGCAAGCTTCGAACGCTCGACTCAAACCCTGAGCGGCCATACCAATTACGTCATTGAAGGCGGGCCAGCCGGCGTACCCGAAGCCTTTTACCGAACGCTGCGCATCGAGCTGGGCATACGTGACAGTGCCCCCGTCGTCAGCGGCTGGGTTCAGCTCGAAACCGATGGCCGCTGGTGCGAACTGATCGGCCTCGACCCAATCGCCGAACTCGGCTTCGGCCGCCTGCGTGTAGCGTCGGAGGCATCTCGCTCGTTTTCGCCTGCGGACAATGGGGTTTGGGTCAGCACGCAGCTCGCGCACTCGCTGCCGCATGCGGCGGACGGCACGCTCACGCTGCGCGCTGCCGAGCGCAGCCACCGCCTGCCGCTCGCCGGGGTGATCGATATCCCCGGCTCGCGACTGTTCGCCGACATCGCCAGCGCTCAGGTAATCCTCGGCCGCGGCGGCTGGCTGTCACGCATCGAATTACAGCTCGACGACCGTCAGGCTCAGCACCTGCGCACGCAGCTGCCTGCCGACCTCACGCTGCGCTCACAGCGGGAGCGCAACGAACAGGTGACGCAACTGAGCAGCGCCTTCGATTTCAACCTCACCTCGCTCAGCCTGCTGGTGCTGCTGATCGGCGCCTTCCTGATCTTCAGCACGATGCAGTTTGTCGTCACCCGGCGGCGGACGCTGTACCGACGCCTGTACGCACTCGGCGTCACCCGCGGGGAACTGGCAGGGCTGATCGCGGTGGAAGCAGCGATCCTCGGCAGCCTCGGCACGCTGCTCGGCGGTGTGATCGGCCTGTGGCTCGGACACGGCGTACTGCCCTTGTTCGTGCGCACCGTCGACGACCTTTATTACCCGCTCGCGACAGCAACGCTGACACTCACGTCTGTCACGCTGCTCAAGGTCACCCTCCTCGGCCTCGGCGCGACCCTGCTCGCCGCCTGCTGGCCGGGTCGCGAAGCCCTGCGCGAACTGCACTCGCGCGCACCCGAGCATCAGGCTCGCGCTGACCAACGCCGCGTCCGACCGCTGCTCCTGGCGCTTGCGGGTATCGGCGCAGCCCTCGTCATCATTGCCGGCAGCCGTGGTTTGCCCGCCGGGTTCCTCGCGCTCGCGCTGCTGGTCACCGCCGCGGTCCTCGTGATGCCGGACGCGTTGCGCTGCTTGACACGGCGGCTGCACCCGCTGCCGCTGCTCCGGCGCTCGCTGCTGTGGCGGCTGGCCCTGCGCGATATCGACCGCCACCGGCAGCGCACAGCCATCGCCGTCGTCGCCCTGGCTGTCGCACTCGGTTCGGCACTGGCGATGGCGGTGATGATCGACAGCTTCCGCAGTGGCGTCGAACACTGGCTGCACCAGCTGCTGCAGGCCGACATCTATGTGCAGCCGCAAGCGGCCGTCGGCAATCATCAGGCGGTGCCGCTGGCGCCGGGCGTAGTCGAGCGGCTGCAGGCCAGCCCCGGCGTCGCCGCGGTCGCCACCTACCAGCGGGTCGAGACGCGCAGCGGCCAACGCAGCGTGCAACTGATCGCGCTCGACGCACCACCGCAGGCGCGCGCCGGCTATCAGCTGATCTCCGGCGAGATGGCCGCAGCGTGGGCGGCCTTCGATCACGGCGCGGTGCTGATTTCCGAGCCGCTGGCCTGGCATGCGCAGCTCGGCGTCGGTGACCAGCTCACGCTCGCCAGCGACCACGGTCCGCTGCGCCTGCGCGTCGCCGGCATTTTTCGCGACTACGGCTCGGAACACGGTCGCGTTCTGCTGGCACGCCCGTATTTTGCCCGCGCCTTCGCCGACGATCGCCCCGGTTCAGCCGGCCTGTTCCTGACGGCGGGTACGCCGACCGGCGAGGTACTCGGTCCGCTGGCCGCGCAGCTGTCACCGCTGCAGGCGCTGGATTTCCGCTCCGCCGCGGAAATCCTCACTGCCTCGCTCGCCGTCTTCGACCGCACCTTCAGCATCACGGCGCTGGTGCGCGTGATCGCGCTGACCGTCGCCGTCGCCGGCGTGCTCGGCAGCCTGCTGGCTCTGGCCATCGAGCGACGACGCGAATTTGCGATCCTGCGCGTACTCGGTTTGATGCCCGGTGAGCTGCTGCGCCTGCTGTTGCTGGAATGTGGCTGGCTCGGTCTGGCGGCCGGTCTGCTGGCTCTGCCGCTCGGCCTCGGCATGGCCTACATGCTGACCGCAGTCATCAACCGTCGCGCCTTCGGCTGGAGTCTGCCCTTCGAAATCAGTGCCGAGACCCTGCTCAGCACGCTGCTGCTGGCCGTGCTGGCCGCGCTGCTGGCTGGTATCTATCCCGCCCTGCAACTGGCGCGGACACCGGCGGCGCGGACACTGCATGAAGAGTGAGATGAAACACTGGCGCGCAGCCATTCTGCTGCTCGTGGTATGCGCGGCGCTGGCACTGCGCGCACTTCTGCAGCCCGCGCCGGCAAGCTCGTCGGTGGCGGCCATCGAGGTGGGCGATGCCCTCGGTTCGGCCAGCAGTGCAGGCTATGCCCGTGCCTACGCCCCGCGGTCCTTCGTGTTTCCGGCGGATCATGCGGCACATCCAGATTTTCGCAATGAGTGGTGGTATTTCACCGGCAATCTGCGCGACCCGGCCGGCCGGGCGTTCGGTTACCAGCTGACGCTGTTTCGCATCGCCATCGCTCCGGGCGCACCCGCAGAGGACTCCGCCTGGCGCACGCACACGGTGTACATGGGACATTTCGCCATCAGCGATCTGGGCGCCGCGCGCCACCTCGGCTTCGAGCGCTACAGCCGGGCGGCGCTCGGACTCGCCGGGGCAACGACCACCCCGCTGGCGATCTGGCTGGAGGACTGGCGCATCGAAGCCGGTGATGGAGCCAATCCGCGCTGGCACCTGCAGGCAGCGGCCAAAGACGTCACGCTGCAGCTGACGCTGGAGCCCGTGCGCGCGATCGTGCTGCAGGGTGACGACGGCCTCAGCCGCAAGAGTGCCGAACCCGGCAACGCCTCTTATTACTACTCGGTTCCGCGCCTGGCGACGCAGGGCACCCTGACACTCGACGGCCAGCGCTTTGCCGTCAGCGGCCAGTCCTGGCTCGACCGCGAATGGAGTACCAGTGCCCTCGGCAGCGGGCAGAGCGGCTGGGACTGGTTCGCCCTGCAATTCGACGACGGCCGCGAACTGATGTATTACCGCCTGCGGCGCAGCGACGGCAGCAGCGATCCTTTGTCCGCCGGCACGCTGAGCTCAGCGGCGGGCATACTGCGCCACCTGCACTCCACGGACCTCACCCTCGAAGCTCGCGGCGAGTGGCGCAGCCCGTACAGCGGACTGCGCTACCCGGCCGGCTGGCATCTCGCCGTACCCGCTGCCGGCATCGACGTACAGGTCGTACCCAAGCTCGCTGAGCAGGAGATGCGCCTGTCCGTGCACTACTGGGAAGGCGCGGTCAGCGTGACCGACGCCCAGGGCCGGCGCCTCGGCGAGGGCTATCTGGAGATGACGCAGGACGGCCCCGCCGTCAGGACAAGGTGGCGTTAAGGAGCGCTGTGTCTACAATGGCGCACCTCATTGCGCAGCGCACCATTCAACACAAGGAGTCGTCTTGGAAACCCTGGAACTACTGAAAGCCCTGATTCTCGGCCTGGTCGAAGGCGCCACTGAGTTCTTGCCCGTCTCCAGCACCGGCCATCAGATCATCGTCGCCGACTTCCTGAACTTTACCGGCGAGCGGGCTAAGACCTTCGAAATCTTCATCCAGCTCGGCGCCATCATCGCCGTCATCTGGTACTACCGCGAGCGCATCGCCCACGTGCTGCGCACACTCGGCAGCGAACGCGCCTCGCAGCGCATGATCACCAATCTGCTGATTGCCTTCATGCCGGCGGCGGTCATCGGCCTCGCCTTCAACAAGGCGATCAAAGCCCACCTGTTCAATCCGATCACCGTCTCCATCGCCCTGATCGTCGGCGGCTTCATCATCATGCTGATCGAGGCGCGCAAGACGCAGCCGACCGTCAACAACACTGACGACATCACACCACGCACGGCGCTGCTGATCGGCGTTGCACAGTGCTTCGCGCTGGTGCCCGGCACCTCGCGCTCAGGCTCGACGATCATGGGCTCGCTGCTATGCGGACTGTCACGCCCGGCGGCGGCGGAGTTCTCGTTCTTCCTGTCAATCCCGACGATGATCGCAGCGACGCTGTATTCCCTGTACAAGGCGCGCGACGTGCTCTCCGTCGCCGACGTGCCGATGTTCAGCGTCGGCTTCATCGCGGCGTTCTTCTCCGGTTTCTTTGTCGTCAAGCTGTTCCTGGCCTACATCTCCAAGCACAGCTTCGTCGCCTTCGCCTGGTACCGCATCGTCCTCGGCGTCGCCGTGCTCGCCTACTTCTGGTTCAGCGGTGACTCGCTGACGGCAGTGATGGCCGACTGACCACCGCTGCACGCAAAAAAGCCCGGCGCACTGGCCGGGCTTTTTTTATGGGCGCCGCAAGATCAGCGGCGGCGGTACAGCGGCAGCGGCTCGTCGGCAGCCGGCTGGTAGCGGACGCTGAACTCGGAGAATGCCTGCAAGGCCGCCTCGGCATCCTGATCTTCCCGCAGCGCGAACGCATCGAAACCGACGCGAGCCATGAAGAACAGCTGATCGCGCAGTACCGCACCGACGGCACGGATCTCACCGGTATAGGCAAAACGCTCGCGCAGCAGTCGCGCCAACGTGTAGCCGCGACCGTCGGCGAATTTCGGGAACTCGATGGCGACGACGGCCAGATGCGGCAGATCCGCCGCCAGCTCGGCCGCCGCCGTGGTATTCGCCACCTGGACGCCGAGCGCCTGCCCGCGCGCCAGCAAAGCCTCGCGCTGCGCCTGCCAGCGCGCCAGCGGCACGATCAGCGGCCCGTCCGGCAGCGGCGCGTCGGCATCGACGCTGATGAAACGGTCGGCGATCAGGCGCCCATTCTTGATCAGCTCAGGCATGTGCATGCTCCAGCGACGGGTTGCGCGGCCTGGCCGCGCCATAGACCCGCTCCTTGAACGGGCGCACGCCGATGCGGCGCACGGTATCGAGGAAACGCTCCTCGGGCTCACGCTGTTCGACGTAGACGGCAATCAGCTGCTCGACGGTCGCAGCGACATCGGCGCGTGCCACTGACGGCCCGATGACCTCGCCGAGCGAGGCATCGTTGCCGGAATTGCCGCCGACGGTGATCTGGTACCACTCCTCGCCGTTCTTATCGACGCCGAGCACGCCGATGTGGCCGACATGCTGGTGCGCGCAGGAATTCATGCAGCCGGAGATGTTCAGGCGCAGATCGCCGAGGTCATACAGGTAATCGAGGTCGCTGAAACGCGCCTGGATGTCCTTCGCCACCGGAATCGCGCTGGCATTGGCCAGGCTGCAGTAATCGAGGCCCGGGCAGGCAACGATGTCGGCCAGCGTGCCGATGTTCGGCGTCGCCAGATTGACCGCGTCGAGCACCTGCCACAGCGCGTACAGATCCCCCTGGCGCACATCGGCGAGCAACAGATTCTGCGTGTGTGTCGAGCGCACCTCGCCAAAGCTGTAGCGATCCGCCAGATCGGCGACGGCGTCGAGCTGCCCGGCGCTGATGTCACCCGGCGCCGCCGCACCGAAGGTCTTCAGCGAAACGAACACCGCACGGTAGCCCGGCTGCTTGTGCTCGACGGTGTTGCGAGCCAGCCAGCGGCGGAAACCGGCATCGGCCTCGCGCTGCTCGCTCCAGCTGTGATCCTGCTGCGCAGCGGTGTCATAGGCCGGCGGCACGAAGCAGGCGGCGACGCGGTCGATCTCGGCCTGCGTCAGCGTCAGCGCGGAATCGCGGATCTGCACCCATTCGGCCTCGACGCGACGGGCGAACTCCTCGATGCCGAGCGCTTTGACCAGGATCTTGATGCGCGCCTTGTAGAGATTGTCACGCCGGCCTTCGAGGTTGTAGACGCGCAGGATCGCTTCCAGGTAGCTCAGCAGATCCTGCTTGGGCAGGAACTCGCGCAGGGTCTGGCCGATGATCGGCGTACGCCCGAGCCCGCCGCCGACCAGCACCTGAAAACCGGTTTCGCCGGCAGCATTGCGCACCAGATACAGACCGACGTCGTGCACCTGCGCCGCCGCGCGATCGCGCTGTGCGCCGCTGACGGCAATCTTGAACTTACGTGGCAGATACGAAAACTCCGGGTGCAGCGTCGACCATTGGCGGATGATCTCGCACCAGACGCGCGTATCCTCCAGTTCATCGGCGGCGACGCCGGCCAGGTGATCGGTGGTGACGTTGCGGATGCAGTTACCGCTGGTCTGGATCGCATGCATCTGCACGCTGGCCAGCGCCGCGAGGATGTCCGGTACGTCCTCAAGCGCCGGCCAGTTGAACTGGATGTTCTGGCGTGTCGTGAAATGCCCGTAGCCCTTGTCCCAGGTGCGGGCGATGTGCGCCAGCATGCGCAGCTGTGCGGATGACAGCAGGCCGTAGGGCACGGCGATGCGCAGCATGTAGGCATGCGTCTGCAGGTAGACGCCGTTCATCAGACGCAACGGGCGGAATTCGTCGTCGGCCAGCTCACCCGCCAGATAACGCGCCACCTGGCCGCGGAACTGCTCGACGCGCTGATCGACAAGTGTCTGATCGTATTGATCGTAGAGGTACATGTACGTTTCCCGAACCGTAGACGAGGATGAGTCGCTGGGCCGACTCCCGTGACTTGGACGGCAACGTAACATGCAGGTATATATTATAAAAACATCAAATAAAAATAGATTTATTCTGTTTAGTAATAAAAGACAGAATTAAATTTTAGTTAGTCTGTCCATACGAACCGGCGGCGCGCGTCATTGCCACGTCCGCTGCATCACTCCCTGCCGGCACACGCCACAGGGCGTTTCCTCTGTCGAACGTGACCACCGCCGGCGAACGTCGATGAATGCAAGTCTTCCGCCTCTGCACCCGCGCTTGCGCACTCTGCTTGAGCATTGCGGCATCCGCGATGCCCAGGCTGCGATCCCGGCGCCGACCTGGCGACAACTGGTCGAAGCCACCAGCCGTCAGTTCGACGTTTATGACGAGGAACGACGCAGCCTCGACCAGTCGCTCGAAACGCTGTATCGGGAAGTCGCCCGGCTCGGCGCGAACCTCGAACACAACACCGCCGTGCGCCTGACGGCCGAGCGCAATCTGCTGCGTACCGTGGTGCATTCGATCGCCGACGGCGTGTTCGTCCTCGACCGTGACGGCTGTGAGCGCTTGTCCAACAGCGCCGCCGAAACCATGCTTGGCTGGCCAGTCGGCGAGCTGCGCGGCAAGCCGCTGCTCGAACGCATCCTGGCAGCCGGCACGCACGCCCCGGACTACGCTCGCCTGCTCGAAGCAGGCCAGCCCTGGCGCGACGATGACGCGCACTTCCTGCGTCGTGATGGCTCGCAGAGCGCCGTGTCCTACACGCTGAATCCGATCGCCGGTGAGCAGGGGCCGACCGGCGCCGTGCTGGTGTTCCGCGACGTCAGCCGCCAGCGCGAAATCGCCCGCCGGCTGTCGCATCGGGCTTCGCACGATCCATTGACCGGGCTGGTCAACCGCGCCGAGTTCGAAGAACGCCTGGCCCGGCTGATCGAAGGCCCGCTGCCAGCCACAGCCCGCGATGCAGAGCATGTATTGCTCTATCTCGACCTCGACCGCTTCAAGACGGTCAACGACATCTGCGGCCATGCCGCGGGCGATGCCCTGCTGCGTCAGGTCGCCCGTCTGCTCGGTCAGCAGCTGCGCACCAGCGACACCCTCGCCCGTCTCGGCGGTGATGAGTTCGCCGTGCTGCTGGAAAACTGCCCGGCCGAACAGGGCACACGCATCGCCGACAAGCTGCTTGCAGCGATCCGCTCGTTCCGCTTCGACTGGCTCGGTAAACACTTCGAGATCGGCGTCAGCATCGGCGTCGTGCCGCTGCGGGGCGAGTGGCCGGAGATCGGTGCCGCGATCGCGGCGGCCGATCGCGCCTGCTACCGCGCGAAAAACAGCGGTCGTGACCGCTGGTGCCTGCTCGACCCGCAGACCGTGGACGAGCGTGATCTCGCCCAGGAGCGGCCGAACTGGGCGCAGCGCCTGCGCGAAGCACTGAGCCTCGGCCAGCTCGGCCTGTACGCGCAGACCGTCCGGGCACTCGACGGCACCGAGCCGGACTCCTTCGAGCTGTTCCTGCGCCTGCTCGACCCGCACGACGGTGAAGTGCCGCCGGGGGCGTTTCTCGCCGCCGCGGAGCGGCTGGATCTGGCCACCACCCTTGATCGCTGGGTGATCGACACGGCCCTCGCCCACATCGCCGGGCTGCCCGACGACGGCAGCCGGTTTTCCGTCAACTTATCGGCCGCCAGCCTGCGCAGCGGCAACATGGCGGCGTTCATCGCTGAACGCCTGCATCACTACGCCGTCAGCGGCACGCGGCTGTGCATTGAGATCACCGCCACCGATGCCCTGTGCCACTGGGATCGCGCCAGCGACCTGTTCAACGCCCTGCGCGAGCTCGGCTGTCGCTGCGCGCTCGACGACGTCGGCAACGGCCTGCCGGCACTCGGCCAGCTCGAAGCGATGGCGCTCGATTATCTGAAGATCGACGGTGACCTGGTGCGCGGCATGCTCGTCAGCCGCACCGATGCAGCGATGGTCGAAGCCGTCACACGCATCGGCCATGCCCTCGGCCTGCGGCTGGTCGCCGAGACGGTGGAAACCGAAGCCGCGCTGGAGCACATCCGCCGCCTCGGCGTCGACTACGCCCAGGGCTGGGCCATCAGCACCCTGCAGCGCTGGGCCTGAAACCGGCTCACTGCTGCAGCCGGCGGCGCAGCGCGGCGATGTCGACGGCGGCCAGCAGGCGCTGCGCATCGTTTTCATCACTCAGGCTGCTGGCGCTCAGGTGCAGCAGCAGATGCTCGCCGAGCAACACGGACATCTCGACGTCGTCGCCATTGCGCTTGAGCACGCCGCGATACTCGCCGAGCCGAAACGACTTGGTGCCCGGATCACTCGCCAGCAGACTGGCATCGGTCAGCTGCAGCGCGATGCCGGCGGTCAGCGGCGAATCGAGCGCCACTTCGAGCGCCATTTCTTCTTCTTCGCGGAAGTAGCGACGGCTGATCTGCAAACCGCCGCCGCCGATGCCGGGAAGCGAAACCGGATGCACCTCGGTTTCGTCAGCCTCCCAGCCAGCCGGCGCCGGTGGCAGCAGATCGCGATACTCGCCGGCCAGGCGCTGCTGCACGGCGCTGGTAGCGGCCGAAAAATCCCGCAGCGCCGCCAGCAGATGCCCATCGCGATAGGCATCAAGCCCCTGCCTGGCCTGTGCCTCTATTTCGTCCGCACGCACGCACAGCACCGCGACGCACAACCCGGCAACGCCCAGCACGCCACGCAATACCACGTGTTTCATCGGTTTTTCTTCCCGAGTGTCACAGTGTGCAGCATGGTTTCATAAAGCCTCGCGATGCGGCAACGCATCGCAGCGCGCGACGGCACGACATGTCTTAATGTGTAAAAAGAAATGCGGCTGACGAAAACCAACCGACGATTTCGGCCACTGAACCTGCCGAGATCACCTATAAGAATGAGCGGTCGGGTGCACTGCACCTGGCGCTTCACCAGGGAGAGAACTGATGGCTGACAGCAACACCCCCTTCACCCTGCCGCAGATGAATCTGCCGGACAGCGCCCGTCTCGCCGAGAACTTCGAAAAGATCTCCGAGCGCAGCCAGCGACTGCTGCAGGAATTTGCTTCCCGCAACACGTTCCAGATCCCCGACCCGGGCATCGTCGCCAAATCTTTCGGCGAACTGTCACAGAAGCTGCTGAGCGATCCTGGCCGGCTGATTCAGGCGCAGATGAACTTCTGGCAGGAATACCTGAACGTCTGGCAGACCAGCGCCCAGCGCATGCTCGGCGCCGAAGTCGAGCCGGTGGTCAAGCCGGCGCCCGGCGACAAGCGCTTCAAGGATGATGCCTGGGTCGAAAACGCGATCTTCGACTTCATCAAGCAGAGCTATCTGCTGGCGGCACGCTCGATCCACGAAACCGCGGTCGGCGTCGAGGGGCTCGACGAAAAGAGCGCGCAGCGCATCGAGTTCTACACCCGCCAGTACATCGACGCGATGGCGCCGACCAATTTCGCGCTGACCAACCCGAAGGTGCTCAAGGAAACCCTGGAGAGCGGCGGCGAGAATCTGGTCAAGGGTCTTGCCAACCTGCTCGAAGACCTGGAGCGCGGCAACGGCCAGCTGCGCGTCAAGATGACCGACCTGGAAGCCTTCGAGCCCGGCAAGAACGTCGCTGCAACCCCCGGCAAGGTCGTTTACCAGACGCCGCTGATGCAGCTGATCCAGTACACGCCGACGACGGCGGAAGTCTTCGAGAAGCCGCTGCTGATCGTGCCGCCGTGGATCAACAAGTTCTACATCCTCGACCTCGGCCCGAAGAATTCCTTCATCAAGTGGGCGGTCGACCAGGGCTTCACGGTGTTCACGATTTCCTGGGTCAACCCCGACGAATCACTCGCCGACAAGAATTTCGAGGATTACCTCAAGGAAGGCACGCTGGCCGCGCTCGATGCGATCAAGGAGGCCACCGGCGAGAAGGAGGTCAACGCCGTCGCCTACTGCCTCGGCGGCACGCTGCTGATGTCGACGCTGGCCTACATGGCGGCCAAGCGTGACAGCCGCATCAAGAGCGCGACCTGCTTTACGACGATGCTCGACTTCAGTGAGCCGGGCGAGCTCGAAGTGTTCATCGACGAGGAGCAGATCGAGCTGATCGAAAAGCAGATGGCCGAGAAAGGCTATCTGGAAGGCACGGCGATGGCCGGCGTCTTCAACATGCTGCGCGCCAATGACCTGATCTGGTCTTTCGTCGTCAATAACTACCTGCTCGGCAAGGAGCCGATGGCCTTCGACCTGCTGTACTGGAACTCCGACTCGACACGCATGCCGCGGCGGATGCACAGCTTCTACCTGCGCAATATGTACCTGTACAACAAGCTCAAGGACGCCGGCGGCATCAGCCTGCTCGGCACGCCGATCGACCTGAAGAAGATCAAGGCACCGGTGTTCTTCCTCTCGGCCAAGGAAGATCACATCGCACCGTGGACCGCGACCTACAAAGGCACGCAGCTGACCGGCGGGCCGGTGAAGTTCGTGCTTGGCGGCTCAGGCCACATCGCCGGCGTCATCAACCCGGCCAGCTCGAAGAAGTACGGATTCCAGACCAACGACAAACTGCCGCCGAGCGCCGACGAATGGCTGGCCGGTGCCGAGCAGCACGAGGGTTCATGGTGGCCGTACTGGCTGCAGTGGGTGGCGCAGACCTCGGGTGAAAAAATCCCGGCACGCCAGCCGGGCGACGGCAAGCTGACGCCGATCGAGGAGGCTCCGGGCTCTTTCGTCAAGATCCGCATCTGACGCACCCCCGACTGCGATCCCTCCGAACCCCCGCTGTGCGGGGGTTCTTGTTTATCCGCGGCTATCGCCGCGCACGGCGGCCCGGCTATCGTTGCAGCTGGAGCCCGTCGCTGCCATGGAGTCCGGCCATGCCGCTCGTTTTGACCGTCCTGCTGCTGATGCTGTCCGCTTTCCCGGTCCACGCCCTCGAACCCGCCCAGGTCCCCGGGCCGCTGCACCCCTGGATCGACTGGGTCGTGCGCGACGAGCCGGCCGCCCTCTGCACGCCGCTGGACGCTCAGACGGATGCCTTTCCCTGCGTCTGGGCAACTGCGCTGCAGCTCGAACTGGCGACGGACGGCCTGCGCTTCAGCGGCCAGTGGCAGCTGCAGCGCAGCGACTGGGTCGAGCTGCCGGGCAAGCGGCCGGACTGGCCAAGCGGTGTACGCGTCGACGACCGCACGGCGCTGGTACTCGACCGCGACGGCCGTCCGGCCTTGTACCTGCCGGCCGGCACCCACCGTATCGAGGGCCGCATCGACTGGCGCCAACCGCCAGCGGTGCTGGCGCTGCCAGCGGCGCTCGCCGCCATCGACCTGCGTCGCGACGGTCAGCCGCTCGCCGTACGCCGGGACCGCGACGGCGGCCTGCTGCTCGCCGACGACGATGCCGGTGCAACGCAGGCCGACCGCCTCGACATCGAGGTGATGCGCCGGATCAGTGACGAAATCCCCGCCCGCCTCAGCACCGTGCTCAAGCTGCGCGTCTCCGGCGGCGTGCGCGAGGCGACGCTCGGCCAGCCGCTGCCCGCCGGCTACGTGCCGCTGGCGCTCGACAGTCCGCTGCCGGCGCGGCTGGAGGCCGACGGCCGCCTGCGCGTGCAGCTGCGCCCCGGCGTGTGGACGCTGCAGCTGACAGCCCGCCACGAGGGCCCGCTGACCACGCTGGCGATCGCCGCGCAGCCGGCGCCCTGGCCGGGCAGCGAAATCTGGAGCTGGGACGCGCGGCCGAACCTGCGCACGGTCACCGTCCGCGGCGGCCATCCGCTCGATCCGACGCAGACCGCGCTGCCGCCGGACTGGCGCCAGCTGCCGAGTTATCTGCTGCAGCCGGCGCAGCCGATCGAGCTGGTCGAGAATGCCCGCGGTCTGCTCGGTACCGATGACAGCGCCCTGCGCCTGGAGCGTACGCTGTGGCTGGACTTCGACGGCCACGGCTGGACCGCGCTCGATCACATCAGCGGCCGCAGCGGCGCGCTGGCCCGCCTCGATGCGCTCGCACCGCTGCAACCCGGGCGCATCAGCAGTGACGGCGAAGATCAGTTCATCTCCCGCCAGGGCAACGCCAGCGGCATCGAGCTGCGCCGCGCCACACTCGACGTCAGTGCCGCCAGCCGCATCGAGCAGGCCGCGAGTGCCACTCTGCCGGCCGTCGGCTGGGACTTTGCCGCGCAGTCGGCCAGCACCCAGCTGATGCTGCCGGCCGGCTGGCGCCTGCTCGCCGCCAGCGGCCCGGATGCGGTGCAATTCGGCTGGCTGGCGCTGTGGAACCTGCTCGACCTGTTCCTGCTGCTGGTCATCGCGCTCGCCTGCCAGCGCCTGTGGGGCTGGCCCGCCGCGCTGCTGGCCCTGCTCGGCCTGGGGCTCGGCTGGCACGAAAGCGATCTCGACCCAAGCCTGTGGCTTGGTCTGGCCGCAGCCACTGCCATCGGCCGCCAGCTCACCGCCGGACGCCTGGCCCGCACCATCGAGCTCTGGCGCGTGCTGAGCTGGTTGGCCCTGCTGCTGGTCGTCCTGAACTATGCCGTCCCGCAGCTGCGCGGTGCGCTCTATCCACAGCTGGCGCCGGCGGAAGCCGGCGGCATCGGGCTCGAAGTGGCTCGCCCGGCGGCGCTGCCGGCGGCGGCCCCGCGCTCGCTGGCCTTGCGCCAGAAGATGTCCGATGCCGCCGAGATCGAGCTGTCGACAAATGCCGAACCGCGGCAGCGCCCGTACGAACGCTATTCCACCGATGTCGTGGTGCAGACCGGGCCCGGTCTGCCGGAATGGAACGGCACCCGCATCCGCCTGCAGTGGAATGGTCCGCTGAACCGTGATGCCAGCCTGCAGCTGCATGCGCTCGGCCCGGACGGGATGCGGCTGTGGCGCCTGAGCAGCGTCATCGCCCTGTTCGGGCTGCTGTGGCTGACCCGCAGCAGCGCCAGACCCTCTTTGTGGCGTCGGCATACGGCCGCGCCGACCCTGGCGCTGCTCATCGGCCTGCCGCTCGCCAGCCTCACGCCACCACCGGCGAGTGCTGCCGACTTCCCGCCCGGCGAACTGCTCGAAGAGCTGCACCAGCGTTTGCTGGAAGCACCCGCCTGCGCACCGCACTGCGCCACTATCGAGGCCCTCGATCTCCAGGCCGACGGCACGCAACTGCAGCTCGCGGCAACGGTGCTCGCCGCCGAGTCGGTCGCCATTCCGCTGCCGCTGCCGGAGGGCCGCGTGCAGCTGCTCGCCGCCCGCCTCGATGCCGATTCGGCCTGGCTGCTGCGCGCCGACGACGGCCGGCTGTATGCCCGCATCCCCAGCGGGCGCCATACGCTGAGCTTGCGGGTGGCGCTGCCGTCGGCGCTGGCCACGCTCGATCTGCCGCTCGCACTGCCACCGGCACGCGTCAGCGCGCAGATGCAGGGCTGGCGCCTGCTCGGTGTGCTCGACGGCCGCCCGCAGGGCGGACAGCTGCAACTGCTGCGCGAAAGCGACGCAGCCGGCGGCGAACGCCTGGAGCCCGGTGCGATGCCGCCGTATGTACGCATCGTCCGCGAGCTGCACCTCGCTGCCAGCGAGTGGACGCTATCGACACGCATCGAACGCCTGTCACAGGTCGGCAGCGCCATCGCACTGCAGGTACCGCTGCTGCCCGGCGAACATCCGCTGGCGGCGGATCTGCGCACGGTCGACGGCAGCGTCGAAGTCACCCTGGCGGCGCAGACCGATGCCTTCACCTGGGAATCGACGCTTGAGCGTCTGCCGCAGTTCACGCTGCATGCCGGCGAGCGCTGGAACGAGGTCTGGCGCCTCGATGCCGCGCCGCAGTGGCACGTCGCAGTCAACGGGCTGGCGCTGGTACAGCGCTTCAACGAGACGGGCGACTGGCAGCCGGAATGGCGGCCATGGCCCGGCGAATCACTGCAGATCCGCATCGAGCGCCCGGGCAGCGCCGGTGGCGCCGTGCTGACGGTCGACAGCGTCAGCCTCGACGACTGGCCCGGTGCCGAGTCGGGACGCTCCCGCCTGAGCCTGGTACTGCGTGCCAGTCGCGGCCTCGACCACCGCCTGCAACTGCCGCCCGGCGCGATCCTGCAGGAAGTCAGCCTCGACGGCCGCCGCCTGCCGCTCGAAGCGCGTGACGGCGTGCTGACGATCCCGCTGCACCCCGGCCGGCAGACACTGCAACTGGGCTGGAGCAACCCCGGCGGAACACTCAGCACGCAGTACCGCACCCCGGCCTTCGATCTCGGCCTCGCCGCCAGCAACCAGCGCATCGCCCTGCACATGCCGGCCGATCGCTGGGCACTGTGGGTCAGCGGTCCGCTGCAGGGACCGGCGGTGCTGTTCTGGGGCATGCTGATCGTGCTGCTGGCAGCAGCCGTGGTACTCGGCCGCCGCCGCTTCGCGCCGCTCGGCGTATTGCAGTGGAGCCTGCTCGCCCTCGGCCTGACCCAGCTCGAACCGTTATCGCTGCTGGTGCTGGTCGGCTGGTTCGCCGCCCTCGACTGGCGTGCCCGCCATGCGGCAAGCCTCGGCAATGTGCGCTTCAACCTGCTGCAGCTGGCGCTGATCCTGCTCAGCCTGCTGGCGCTGACGACGCTCGCGCTCGGCATCCGCCAGGGCCTGCTCGGTCACCCTGACCTGCAGATCGTCGGCAACGGTTCGAGCGCCCGCCTGCTGCAGTGGTATCTCGATCGCAGCGGCGGTGAGCTCGCCAGTGGCAGTGTGATCTCGGCACCACTGTGGCTGTACCGTGTGCTGATGCTGCTGTGGGCCCTGTGGCTGGCGGCGGCGGTCATCGGCTGGCTGCGTTGGGCGTGGACCGGCTTTGCCAGCGGCGGCGTATGGCGTGCCTGGCGTCGGCCGCGGGCAACAGCAGAGGAAAAAGCACCGCCCCGGGAGATCGACGATTCACCATTTAACGGAGCCGGTGACTAGGCTTGAGCCGTAGTTACGCCTAGCGTGTGTGTCCTTTGCAGTCATCCGTGACGGTAACCGCATCATGTCCGAAGAACGCCGCATCTACTCCCGTATCCCGTTCGTCGCCCACGCCCGCCTGGAAGTGGACGGTACGGTGCATGAGGTCGAACTGCTCGACCTTTCGCTGAAGGGAGCGCTGCTGCAATTTTCCGGCACCGCCCCGGCGCCCGGCAGCGGCATGCGGATGCAGCTGGCGCTGGACCCAGCCGAAGAGATCGTGCTGGCGATGCACGGCATTCTGGTCCACACCGAGGGCGATCGGCTCGGCCTGCACTTCGATGCGGTCGACATCGACACGATGACGCACCTGCGCCGCCTGATGGAATTCAACCTCGGTGACCCCGAGCGCATCCGCCGCGAGGTCCACGAGATGGTGCAGATCGTCAGCTGAAGCGAATCCGCCTCGATAACAGCCAAAAACGGCGCCGCAAGGCGCCGTTGCTGTTCATGCGGCCGGGGCTCAGGCCGGGCCGTGGCAGATGCGCTCGACACCGCCCATGTAGGGGCGCAGCGCCTCAGGAATGTGCACCGAGCCGTCCGGCTCCTGATAGTTCTCCATGATCGCCACCAGCGTGCGGCCGACGGCCAGCCCGGAGCCGTTGAGGGTGTGCAGCAGCTCGGGCTTGCCGGTTTCCGGGTTGCGCCAGCGCGCCTGCATGCGTCGCGCCTGGAAGTCGGTCATGTTCGAGCACGAGGAAATCTCGCGGTACTTGCCCTGGCCAGGCAGCCAGACCTCGATGTCGTAGGTCTTGGCCGAGGCAAAACCCATGTCGCCGGTGCACAGCACGATAACCCGATACGGCAGCTCCAGCCGCTGCAGCACGCTCTCGGCATGCTGCGTCAGCCGTTCCAGCGCGGCGAAGGAATCCTCCGCACGCACCATGTGCACCATCTCGACCTTCTCGAACTGGTGCTGACGGATCAGGCCGCGCACGTCCTTGCCGTAGGAACCAGCCTCCGAGCGGAAGCACGGCGTGTGCGCGACATACTGGCGCGGCAGCTCCACCGCATCGAGGATCATGTCGCGCGCCAGATTGGTGACCGGCACCTCGGCGGTCGGAATCAGGTAGTACGGCATCTCGCCGGCGAGGCGGAACAGATCCTCCTCGAACTTCGGCAGCTGGCCGGTTCCGTACAGGCTGTCGGCGTTGACCATGTACGGAACGTAGATTTCCTCGTAGCCGTGCTCGCGCGTATGCAAATCGAGCATGAACTGGATCAGCGCCCGGTGCAGATGCGCCAGATCGCCGCGCAGCACGCTGAAACGCGCACCGGTCAGCTTGGCCGCCGACTCGAAGTCGAGGTGATTGGGCAGCAGGTCAGCATGATCGCGCGGCTGCCATTCGAAGGCGCGCGGCTCCCCCCAGCGACGGATCTCGACATTGTCGTTCTCGTCGCGGCCGTCCGGCACCGAGTCGTCGGGGATGTTCGGGATCGCCAGCTGGATGTCGCGCAGCTGCTGCTGCACCGCTTCGAGGTCCTGCTCGGTCTGCTTGAGTTCATCGCCCAGATGCGCGACCTCGGCCAGCAGCGGCTGGATGTCTTCACCGGCGGCCTTGGCCTTGCCGATCAGCTTCGAACGGGTGTTGCGCTCGTTCTGCAGATCCTGCGCGAGCACCTGCAGGGCCTTGCGCACGGTTTCGAGTTCACTGATGCGCGCCACGTCCAGCGTCATGCCGCGTCGCGCCAACTGGCGGGCGATCGTGTCGAGGTCGTTTCTGAGCAGCTTGGGGTCGAGCATCAGTGAGTCTCCGCAACGGTGGCCACCATCCGGCGGCAAGGGCGCGGATTATGCCGCCTGCGCCGGCAAACGCGAACCGGGCAAGGCCGGGTTCAGCACACGACGGCCGTGTCGCTGGACGCGCTGCTGTGCGTCAGCAGCCGTCGCGCGCCGCGCGATCCAGCGCGCGCAGGTGATCGAGCTTCTCGGCGATGCGGATCTCCAGCCCGCGCGGCGGCGGCTGGTAGTAGCGGCGCTCGCCCAGCGCCTCGGGAAAGTAGGTCTCGCCGGCGGCATAGGCCTGCGGCTCGTCGTGGGCATAGCGATAGGTCTTGCCGTAGCCGAGCTCTTTCATCAGCCGTGTCGGCGCGTTGCGCAGATGCTCCGGCACCTCCAGCGTGCCGCCGGCGCGCGCATCCTGCATCGCCGCCTTGAAGGCCATGTAGACCGCATTGCTCTTCGCCGCACAGGCCAGGTAGACCACCGCCTGCGCCAGCGCCAGCTCACCCTCCGGGCTGCCCAGACGCTCGTAGGTCTCGGCCGCATCGAGGGCGATGCGCAGGGCCCGCGGATCGGCGTTGCCGATGTCCTCACTGGCCATGCGCACGATGCGCCGGGCCAGATACAGCGGCTCGCAGCCGCCATCGAGCATGCGGCACAGCCAGTAGAGCGCGGCATCCGGCGCCGAGCCGCGCACGGACTTGTGCAGGGCCGAAATCTGGTCGTAGAACAGATCACCGCCCTTGTCGAAACGGCGCACGCCGCCGCTGACCACTTCCGGCACCGCCGCATCCAGCGCCCCCTGCTGCGCGGCCGCAAGCTCCGCCGCCAGTTCGAGCAAACCGAGCAGCCGACGCGCATCGCCATCGGCCGCTGTCACCAGCTGCTCGCGTGCCTCCGCATCAAGCGTCAGGCCGCGGCCACCGAGGCCGCGCTCGGTATCAGCGAGGGCGCGCTCGATCAGCGCCAGCAGGTCTTCGCTGTCGAGCCGGCGCAGCACGTAGACACGCGCCCGCGACAGCAGGGCGTTATTCAGTGCAAAGCTCGGATTCTCGGTGGTGGCACCGACGAAGATGACCGTGCCGTCCTCGACGAAGGGCAGGAAGGCATCCTGTTGCGACTTGTTGAAACGGTGCACCTCATCGACGAACAGCACCGTACGCCGCCCTTCCGCCGCCCAGACCTTCTGCGCCTCGTCGACCGCCGCGCGCACTTCCTTGACGCCGGCGAGCACGGCGGAAAGGGCGATGAAGTGTGCCCGGCCGTATTCGGCGATCATGCGCGCCAGCGTGGTCTTGCCGGTGCCCGGCGGCCCCCACAGCACCATCGAATGCGGCTGGCCGGACTCGATCGCCACGCGCAGCGGCTTACCCGGCGCAAACAGATGCGCCTGGCCGACGACTTCATCGAGCCGGCGCGGCCGCAGCCGGTCGGCCAGCGGTCGTGCCGCATCACGCGCCTGAGTATTCAAGATCACACGCTCAGGAACGATCGCCGATGACGTCGACACCCGCCGGCGGCGTGAATACGAACTCCGCGGCATCGAGCGCGGGATTGTGCTTGAGGCCGATGAAATCGAGCCGGGTACGCCCGCCGAGCTTGTCGAGCAACTCGATGGCTGCCAGCTCGCCGTCGCCGAAGCCGATGCGCAGGCTCTGGAAATCGCTGTCGGACGACTTCGGTGTCAGCGTGTACCAGTCGAGTCCCTGGATACGCTGCACCTTGCCGACGCTGAACGCCTGATCGATCGGCGCCACACCGGACAGCAGCGCCAGCGGCGTGCTGCCGAGCGCGTTGTCGAGCGGTTTGACCGTCACCTGCTCAAGCCCCGGGTCGTAGACCCACAGCCGCTTGCCGTCGGCGACGATGGTCTGCGGGCTGGGTTCGGTGTAATCCCAGCGGAAACGCGCCGGCTTCGCCATCGCCATGTGCCCGGCCGAACGCTGGGCGACACGGCCGTTGGCATCGAGGACAACCTGGCGGAAACCGGCATCCAGCGACTGCAGCTCGCGGAAATACTGGGTAACGGACACCTCGGCCTGCACGCTGAACGGCAGCAGCGCGAGCAGGGCCAGCGGGAACAAACGACGTAAGACTTGGAACACGAAGGGCATGGCGAATGGACTTGCGTGGGCAGGAACAGCGGATGGGACGACGAAACCGGCGCCGAGTTCAGGAAGCTCAGGCTTCCGACGGCGCGCCGGCCAGCACTTCGCGCGAGCCGTTCGACTGGATCGGGCCGACGATGCCGGCACGCTCCATCTCTTCGACCAGACGCGCGGCGCGGTTGTAGCCGATCTTCAGCCGCCGCTGCACGCCCGACACCGAGGCACGCCGGCTTTCGACGACGATGCGCACCGCCTGGTCATAGAGCGGGTCCTGTTCGGCGTCGGCACCGTCATTGGTGGCGAGCGGATCACCGGGAAAGGCCGGGCCGCCATCGGCCGGCTCGTCGAGGATGCCGGTGAGGTAATCCGGCTCGCCGACCTGGCGCAGGTACTCGACGACGGCGTTGACCTCATGGTCATCGACGAAGGCGCCGTGCACGCGCTGCGGCACGCCGGTGCCGGGCGGTGAATACAGCATGTCGCCGTGGCCGAGCAGCGCCTCGGCGCCCATCTGGTCGAGGATCGTGCGCGAGTCGATCTTCGAGGCCACGGTCAGCGCGATGCGCGTCGGGATGTTGGCCTTGATCAGGCCGGTGATGACATCGACCGAGGGGCGCTGGGTGGCCAGGATCAGGTGGATGCCGGCAGCACGCGCCTTCTGCGCCAGTCGCGCGATCAGTTCTTCGACCTTCTTGCCGACGATCATCATCATGTCGGCCAGCTCGTCGATGACAACGACGATATAGGGCAGCGGTTCCAGGCCCGGCGCTTCGTCATCGAGACTGTCGTCGGGCTTCCACAACGGATCGGCGATCGGCTCGCCGGCGTCGATCGCCTCCTCGATCAGCTTGTTGAAACCGGCGATATTGCGCACGCGCATCGCCGCCATCAGCCGGTAGCGCCGCTCCATCTCGGCAACACACCAGCGCAGCGCGTTCGCCGCGTCCTTCATGTCGGTAACCACCGGCGAGAGCAGATGCGGAATGCCCTCGTAGATCGACAGTTCAAGCATCTTCGGGTCGATCAGGATCAGCCGCAGCTGATCGGCGGTCGCCTTGTACAGCATGCTGATCAACATGCAGTTGACGGCGACGGACTTGCCGGAGCCGGTGGTACCGGCGATCAGCACGTGCGGCATCTTCGCCAGATTGCCGACGATCGGTCGGCCGCCGATGTCGACACCGAGCGATACGGTGAGCGGCGAGGTGGAATTCAGATACACCGGCGCGTCGAGAATCTCGCGCAACTGCACGATCTGCCGGCGCTTGTTCGGGATTTCCAGGCCGATCACCGATTTGCCCGGAATCACCTCGACCACGCGCACGCTGATCACCGACAGCCCGCGAGCAACGTCCTTGGCCAGATTGGTGATCTGGCTGACTTTGACGCCAGCCGCCAGATCGAGCTCGAAACGGGTGACGACCGGCCCCGGTTCGACGCCGACGACACGCACCTCGATGCCGAATTCCGCAAGCTTCGACTCGACCAGCCGGGACATCTCCTCCAGCACCTCCGGCGTATAGCCGGCGGTTTTTTCCCGTGGCTCGTCGAGCAGATCGATCGAAGGCAGCGGATCAAGTTCAGGTTTGGGCGGACGCAAGCCAAACAGGGCGGCGTGCGCCTCGCTCGGCGCCGCCTTTACGTCTGCGGCAGACTTTACGGTGTCGGGCGGCGGGTTATCGCCGGCCATCCCCACGCCCCCGGTGATCGACACCGCAGACGTCGCTGCCGGCTTGAGCAGCTCACTGCGCACCGCCGGGGCAACGGGAGCCACAGCCGGCATCGGCGCGACGACGATCGGCGCTACCGCGACTGCAGATTCACTCACCATCGGCGGGACGGGGATTGCGACAACGGGCTCTGCTGCCGGCACCTGCAATTCCGGTACGGAGACAGGCGCAGCGACCTCAGTCAGCGGTTTGCCGGCCGGCCGGCCGATGACCCAGTCAGCCACATCACTCTGCTCCCCTTCCGCAGCCGCCACGACAGGCGCTACGGCGGGCTGCACCACCGGCGGTGGAGTGTTCTCCCAGGGTGCGGGATCACTCTCGAAATCGTCATCACGCTTGACGACATCATTCGCAATCTCGGGTATCTCCGCGATCTGGGGGGCGACACTGACCGTCGGCAGCACGGCGGCGTCGAGCTGCGGGACACTGCGGCTGGCGCTGAGCCCGACCATGTCGGCAAGCTCGGGCGCCAGCGATTCGGCTGGCGGTATCTCTGCGTGTACAGCATGTCCAGGGGCTGCCAGCGGCACCTGCTCGGCCCGCGGCGACGCTTCCGCCACAGGATGCGGGGCGGCTGCAGGAACGGGCTCGTCCGTCTCCACGGCGTCGCGTCCGCGCCCGACGATCACACTCGAACTCAGCAACGCCAGCAGCCGCGACGCCAGCGCCCCCGCCTCCCAGACGCCGCGGCCGACCAGATCGACCAGAGACAGCCAGGACAGGCCGGAAGCCAACGTGACGCCGGCCAGGAACAGCACCAGCAGAAACAGGGTGCCACCGCTCGGCCCGAATGCCGTGACCAGGCCGTGCGCCGTGATGTTGCCGATGATGCCCCCCGCCGAGCCGGTGAGAAACTCTGCCGAAGGGCGCAGATGCAGCGCCGCCAGCCCACTGCCGGCACCGATGGAGACCAGCAGACCGACCGTGCGGAAAACGACGATCTCACCGTCGAGCTCGGCGATGCCATTGCGCTTGAACGCCGCCCAGCCGGCAATGGCAATCGACAACGGCAGCGCAAAAGCCACATAACCGAGAAAGTAATAAGCGATATCGGCAAACCAGGCACCGGCGACTCCACCGAGATTCGCAATCCGGCTGCTGTCACCCGTGTGCGTCCAGGCCGGATCGGCGCTGGTATAGGATGCCAAGGCAATAAACAGAAAGGCCGCGATCGCCGCCAGCAACAGAAAGCCGACCTCCCGCAAACCGTAGCTGATATGTCTGACGATCTTCACGCCCGCGGGCGTGACATTCTTTCTGCGCGCCTGGGCCACGCTGCCTTCCTTCACTTCCTGCCAATCGGGGAAACCGCCCGTCACCCGGCGGCGGTGCCGGGCAACTGGAACGAGCCGGCATTGTCCCACTCAAGCCACGGGCTGGCAAAGTCGCGCCGTTGACAGCTGATTTCTGTTACAAACCGAAGTCACGGCTCGCTCTTTGCGACGCTCGGCGACTCCGGAAGTGCTTTCAGGATTGCCAAAATGGAACTGCGCCGCCACCAGAGTTTTCTCGATCTGCCAAGCACGGACTGGAACCGCCTGGTGGCGGATGCCGATCCATTTCTCGACCACGCCTTCCTCTGCGCACTGGAACGTCACGGCTGTCTCGGCGAGGCCACCGGCTGGCACCCCCTGCCACTGACCGTGGTCGACGATGACGGCCAGCTGGTCGGCGCCTGTCCGCTGTTCATCAAGACCAACTCATACGGTGAGTTCGTGTTCGACTGGGCCTGGGCCGAAGCGTATGCCCGGCAAGGGCTGCGCTACTACCCGAAGCTGGTCAGCGCCATTCCCTTCACCCCGGCCACCGGCCAGCGGCTGCTGGTCGACGACGCCCTCGACAAGCACACCGAGATCCGACGTCTGCTGGCCGAGGGCATCGTCGAACTGACGCGGGAAACCGGCTGCTCGTCGGCGCACGTGTTGTTCCCGGATGAACGCGAGCTGCCGGCGCTGCGCAGCGCCGGTATGTCGCATCGCGTCGGATGCCAGTTCCATTGGCACAATCGCGCCTATCGCGATTTCGAGGATTTTCTCGATGCCCTCAGTGCCAAGAAACGCAAAAACCTGCGCCAGGAACGCCGGCGCGTCCACGAGGCAGGCATCGAGCTTGAGTGCATCGACGGCACCGCCATCACCGCAGCACAGTGGGCTCAGTTTCATACGTTCTATTGCGACACCTTCGATCGCCGTGGTGGCGTCCCGACCTTGACACTGGACTTCTTTCGCGCCGTCGGCTCGGCACTCGGAGCGCGCGTTCATCTGGTGCTGGCCCACGCTGAAGGCACGACCGTTGCCGCCGCGCTCAGCTACAGCAGTCGGCACACCTTGTATGGCCGACATTGGGGGTGCGCAGCGCATTTCGATTCGCTGCACTTCGAAGCCTGCTATTACCAAGGCATGGAGCTGTGTATGCGTAATGGCCTGACCCGCTTCGAACCCGGGGCTCAAGGCGAGCACAAGGTACCCCGCGGGTTCGTCCCGACGCTGACGCACTCGACCCATTGGATTGCCCACACCGGTTTCCGCCATGCGATTGACGATTTTCTGGAGCGTGAAACTCCAGCCGTCGCACGCTACGCGGAGGAGCTCTCCACCCACCTGCCCTACCGTCATTCCACATCCGCCACATGAAGCCGCTGAGCTGGTTGGACGCCCGCAATCCGGGCGCCCCATTTCCGAATCCGCAAAACGCCCTGCGCGAGCCGAACGGCCTGCTGGCCGTCGGCGGCGGCCTTGAACCGCAGCGGCTGCTCAACGCTTATCGCAGCGGCATCTTCCCCTGGTTCGATGCCGGTCAGCCGATCCTCTGGTGGTCTCCCGATCCGCGCACGATCTTTCTGCCCGACCACATTCACGTTTCCCACAGCCTGCGCAAACGGCTGCGAGGCGCCCACTATCGGTCGAGTTTCGATCATGCCTTCGCAGAGGTCATCGACGCGTGCGCCGCTCCGCGGCCCAATGCTCCATCGTCATGGATCACGGCGCAGATGCGCGATGCCTACTGCACGCTGCATGCGCTCGGCTACGCACATTCCGTGGAGACCTGGTATGACGACACCCTGATCGGCGGCCTCTATGGCGTCGCGCTCGGCGGGGTGTTCTTCGGCGAATCGATGTTCAGCCGCCGCTCTGATGCCTCCAAGGTCGCACTGGTGCAGCTCGCCGGGCTGCTGCTGCGACGCGGCTTCGGCTTCATCGACTGCCAGATGGAAACCGACCATCTGTTGAGCTTGGGCGCGCAGACGATTTCACGCGATCACTTCCTCTCTCTGCTGCGCGCGCAGGTCACGCGACCGTTGCCGGTCGACTCGTGGCGCCACGAACCTCCCATGGTATTCCGCTGATGGCCGCGCCCCGCTCGGAACTCGGCAGTCTGCGCCTGTTCCTGACTGACACCCATCCCTGCAGCTATCTCGAAGGACTGTCTGCGCGCAATCTGGTCGCTGATCCGCTCGCCGTCTGCGAAACACTGTATTCGGCCCTCGCCCGCCATGGTTTTCGCCGCAGTGGCGAGCACGTCTACCGCCCCCACTGCCATGGCTGTCACGCCTGCCAGTCATTGCGCATTCCGGTCATGCAATTCCGCGCGGACCGCAGTCAGAAACGGACCTGGCAGCGCAACCACGACCTTACCGCGCACAAGCTCGAACCGATATTCCGCGACGAACACTTTGCGCTGTTCGAGCGCTACCTAAAACTGCGCCACCCGGACGGCGGCATGGATGACGCCACCCCGGAGAGTTATCTCGGCTTCGTCAGCTCCACCTGGAGCCGTACTTACCTGACGGAATTCCGCTGCGATCAACGCCTGCTCGCGGTGGCCGTCATCGATGTTCTGGGGGACGGACTCTCTGCCGTATATACATATTATGATCCCGACTATCCCCAGCGATCGCTCGGTACCTATGCGGTGCTTTGGCAAATCATGGAGGCGTGCCGGCACGGCCTGCCGTACGTCTATCTCGGCTACTGGGTGCAGAACTGCCGGAAGATGAGTTACAAAATCCGTTTCCAGCCGCATGAATTATTCATCGATGGAGACTGGATAAGCAGCGATGCGGCTTGCTGAATCAACACCATTTGGCTATTTTGTCGCGCTGCATCAGGGCCGGCCCGACGGCACGTGCCCGATCCACGAGACAAGAGGCAATGTCGAAAGAAGATCACATCGAAATGGAAGGCACGGTCGTGGAGACCCTGCCCAACACCATGTTCCGCGTTGAGCTCGAAAACGGCCACGTTGTCACTGCCCATATTTCCGGGCGCATGCGCAAGCATTACATCCGCATATTGACCGGTGACAAGGTGCGCGTCGAGCTGACCCCTTATGACCTGAGCAAGGGTCGTATCACTTACCGCGGCCGTTAAAACCTGCGGCAATACAGCCCCGCTCCGCTTCAGCGAGCTGCACGATCAGCCTCTTCCTTCCAGAAAGAAAGAGGCTGATTGCCGTGTGCCTGATCAGGCCCCTGACACCTCGGTCGCCTCTTCCGCGACATCCAGTCTCAGTTCGTCGCCGACGCAGTCGATGGTCACATGGCCGCCTTCCACCAAGCGCCCAAACAGCAACTCCTCAGCCAAGGGCTTCTTGATGTGCTCCTGAATCACACGCGCCATTGGCCGTGCACCCATCTTGCGGTCGTAGCCACGCTCAGCCAGCCAAGAGCGTGCCGCATCGGTCACTTCCAGGTTCACATGCCGCGGCACCAGCTGCGCTTCCAGCTCAATGATGAACTTGTCGACGACGTGGCCGATGGTTGAAGACTCCAGCGCCGCAAACTGGATGATCGCATCGAGACGGTTGCGGAACTCCGGCGAGAACATGCGACGGATGACGTCCATGCTGTCGGTCGTATGATCCTCGGTGGTGAAACCGATACCAGAGCGCTCGAGCTGATCGGCGCCGGCATTGGTGGTCATCACCAGAATCACATTGCGGAAGTCCGCCTTGCGGCCGTTGTTGTCCGTCAGCGTGCCGTGATCCATGACCTGCAGCAGCAGGTTGAACACGTCCGGATGGGCCTTCTCGATCTCATCGAGCAACAGCACGGAATGCGGGTGCTTGAGGATCGCATCCGTCAGCAGCCCGCCCTGATCGAAGCCCACATAGCCAGGCGGCGCACCGATCAGACGCGACACCGTGTGCCGCTCCATGTATTCGGACATGTCGAAGCGGATCAATTCGATCCCCAGCGCCTTGGCCAACTGCCGCGTCACTTCCGTCTTGCCAACGCCCGTCGGACCCGCGAACAGGAACGAGCCGATCGGCTTCTCCTCATTGCCCAGCCCGGAACGCGCCATCTTGATCGAGTTGGCGAGTACGCCGATCGCCGGGTCCTGACCGAACACGACCAGCTTCAGATTGCGTTCGAGGTTACGCAGCGTGTCCTTGTCCGAGGCCGAGACGGTCTTCGGCGGAATGCGCGCAATCTTGGCAATGATCGCCTCGATTTCCGGCACGCCGATGGTCTTCTTGCGCCGGTTGAGCGGCAGCAGACGCTGGCTGGCACCGGCCTCGTCGATGACGTCGATCGCCTTGTCCGGCAGGTGCCGGTCATTGATGTAGCGCGCCGACAGCTCGACGGCGGCCCGCAGGCCCTTCATCGAGTAGCGCACATCGTGATGCTCCTCGAAACGCCCCTTGAGGCCCTTGAGGATCTGATACGTTTCTTCGACGGACGGCTCCGGCACGTCGATCTTCTGGAAACGCCGCGCCAAAGCGCGGTCCTTCTCGAAGATGCCGCGGTATTCCTGATAGGTGGTCGAACCGATGCACTTGAGGTCACCCGACGCCAGCGCCGGCTTGATCAGGTTGGAGGCATCCATGACGCCTCCCGACGCGGCACCGGCACCGATCACCGTGTGGATCTCGTCGATGAACAGGACAGCGTTCTTTTCCTTGCGCAGCTGGGTCAGAACAGCCTTCAGGCGTTTCTCGAAATCGCCGCGGTACTTGGTGCCCGCCACCAGCGAACCAAGATCCAGAGAGTAGATCGTGGCCTTCTTCAGCACGTCCGGCACTTTGCCTTCGACGATGAGCTTGGCAAGCCCCTCAGCGATCGCAGTCTTGCCGACGCCGGCCTCGCCGACGAACAAGGGGTTGTTCTTGCGGCGCCGGCACAGGATCTGCACCGTGCGCTCGATCTCCTCGGCACGGCCGATCAGCGGATCGATGCGCCCCTGCTTGGCCGCCTCATTCAGGTTAGTTGCGTAGGTATCGAGCGGCCGACCGCTCGGCTGCTCGGGCGCGTCCTCGTCGCTGCCATTCGCGGCACCGTTCTGCTCTCCTTCGTCGGCAACCTTGGAAATACCGTGCGAGATGTAGTTGATGACGTCCAGGCGGCTGATGTCTTGGCGTTTGAGCACATACACCGCCTGCGAATCCTGCTCACCGAAAATCGCGACCAGCACGTTGGCGCCGGTCACCTCCTTGTTGCCTGACGACTGCACATGCAGAACCGCACGCTGCAGCACCCGCTGGAAGCCGAGTGTCGGCTGTGTCTCCCGTGGATCGTCTGCCGAGAGCACTGGCGTGCTTTCCCGGATGAAGGCCTGCAGTTCGGTCTTTAGCTTCTCGATGTTTCCACCGCAGGCACGCAGGACCTCGGCGGCGGAAGGATTGTCGAGCAAAGCGAGCAGCAGGTGCTCAACCGTCATGAACTCGTGACGGCTGTCGCGCGCATCGCGGAAAGCCATATTGATGGTGAATTCCAATTCTTTGCTCAACATGTCGACAACCTCGTTCTGCTGAAACGTTAACGACGCGCTGCAACTCCCATTGTCAGGTTTCTTCCATGACGCAGAGCAATGGATGTTGGTGCGTCCGCGCAAAGGCATTCACCTGATTTACCTTGGTCTCTGCAACGTCGCGGCTGAAAACGCCGCATACTCCCTTGCCACGCGTATGCACATGAAGCATCACCTGTGTAGCTTTTTCACGATTCATGCCAAAAAAGCTTTCAAGCACCTGTACGACAAACTCCATCGGTGTGTAGTCATCGTTGAGCAACAAAACCTGATACATACGCGGCGGCCGAATCTCCGGTTTGGCCTTCTCTACGGCCAAACCACCATCGCCGTGTCTTGGAGCGTTTTCCTGAGACATTGGCAAACCCGAATCGATGTCAAAGCGATCGCGGCCCTGATCCTGATCACAGCCGCTACCTAGTTCTTAGATATACGGAAGCAACAGAGTTTCTTCCAGACCCACGCGAGCATGAAACGCGCAAAGAAAAACCCGGCAGCCGAAGCCGCCGGGTTTGATCATGCATTACTGCTGCCAGAAACTCAGTGGAACTGCTCTTCTTCCGTCGAGCCGGTCAGCGCGGTCAGCGAGGAGGTGCCGCCCGAGATGACCTGGGTCACGTCGTCGAAGTAACCGGTACCCACTTCGCGCTGGTGCTTGACGGCGGTGAAACCGCGGTCGACAGCGGCGAACTCGGCCTGCTGCAGCTCGACGAAGGCCGACATCTGGCGCTCGGCGTAGCCCTGAGCCAGGTTGAACATCGAGTAGTTCAGGCTGTGGAAACCGGCCAGCGTGATGAACTGGAACTTGAAGCCCATCGCACCGAGCTCGCGCTGGAACTTGGCGATGGTTGCATCGTCCAGGTTCTTCTTCCAGTTGAAGGACGGCGAGCAGTTGTAGGCCAGCATCTGCTCCGGATAGACCTTGTGGATGCCTTCGGCGAACTTCTTGGCCTGCTCCAGATCCGGCACGCCGGTCTCGCACCAGATCAGGTCGGAGTACGGGGCATACGAAATGCCACGGGCGATCGCCTGGTCCAGACCATTGCGGACACGGTAGAAGCCTTCGACCGTCCGCTCGCTGCTGACGATGAAGTCCTTGTCGCGCGGATCGATGTCGGAGGTGATCAGGTTGGCTGCTTCGGCATCGGTACGGGCGATGACGAGGGTCTGCGTACCCATGAGGTCAGCCGCCAGGCGGGCCGCGACGAGCTTGGCAATCGCTTCCTGCGTCGGCACCAGCACCTTGCCGCCCATGTGACCGCACTTCTTCGCCGAGGCGAGCTGGTCTTCCCAGTGCACGCCGGCGGCGCCGGCCTTGATCATCGCCTTCATCAGCTCGAAGGCGTTCAGCACGCCACCGAAACCGGCTTCAGCGTCCGCCACGATCGGCTGGAAGAAATCGATCGAATCGTTACCCTCGGCGTGATACAGCTCGTCGGCACGCATCAGGGTGTTATTGATACGCTCGACGACGGCCGGTACCGAGTTGACCGGGTACAGTGACTGGTCGGGATACATCGCACCGGCCAGGTTGGCATCGCCGGCAACCTGCCAGCCCGACAGATAGATGGCTTTGAGGCCGGCCTTGACCTGCTGCATCGCCTGATTGCCGGTGAGCGCGCCGAGCGCATTCACGAACGGCATTTCGTTGACGTACTTCCACAGCTTTTCGGCGCCCTTCTGCGCCAGGGTGTACTCGATGCCGGCGGTGCCGCGCAGACGCACGACTTCCTCAGCCGAATACGGACGGGTGATGCCCTTCCAGCGCGGGTTCTCGGCCCAGTCCTTCTTCAGCTGCTCAACGCTCAGGTGCGGCATTTCTCAGAATCTCCTGTACATACGAGGGGGCAAACGACAATCAAGACACTACCAAGCAAACACAGACCCATTCACCGGCGGGCAAGAACCTCTCCCGCCATGGAACACAGAGGGAAAAGGAACAACTGCCCAGCATCATTTCACATAATGAAAATGCAGTGCGTACCGAGAAATTGCGCGGAGTCTATGCGGCTATGCAGCAATTGACAAGCACGTTTCATTAATTGTTAGTATTTAAAAAATAAATAATTGAGCGATATCAATCCCACGTGAATACCTCGATCAACCGCCATTACTACAAGCACAACCTGCTGCAGCAGTTGCGAGGTTTCTGCTATGCGGTACAAACAGGGAGCATTTCCCGCGCTGCGGAGAAGATGTTTCTCAGCCAACCCTCTGTTTCACTTCAAATTCAAGCACTTGAAAGAGAGCTCGGGGTAACGCTGTTCGAGCGACGAGGGCCGAAGATTCGTCTCACGCCAGAGGGGCAGACCTTATATGAGATGGCTCTGCCGCTGCTTGAGGGGCTCGACAACCTGCCCGAAACTTTCATGGCGCGCAGGGACAGCATCGAAACCGGCGAGCTGAACATTACGGCCGGTGAGGCCACGATCCTCTATCTGCTGCCGGATATCGTGAAGCGCTTCTGTGCCGCGCATCCGGGCATTCGCGTGCGCTTCCATAATGTCCCGGGCCGCGAGGGGCTGCGGCTGATGCGCGACGACGCCGTCGATTTCGCCGTCGGTTCGTTCCGTGATGTACCGGACGACATCACCTACCAACCGATCTACGCCTTCGACCAGATGCTGATCACGCCCACGGAACATCCGCTGGCGAACAAACCCGACATCACGCTGGCCGATATCAGTGGCTACGAGTTCATCCTACCGCCGCGCGGCCTGAACACGTTGTCGATGGTCGAACTCGCCTTCCAGGAACAGGGGCTGAGTCTGAACGTGCGCCTGGAAGCCGGCGGCTGGGCGGTCATCAAGCACTACGTCGAGATGGGCCTGGGCATCTCCATCGTCTCCGGCATCTGCATCACACCGGAGGATCGCGTCGCAGCGCATTCCCTGAATCGCTACTTCCCGCGCCGCACCTACGGGGTGGTGATGCGCCGCGGCAAGTTCCTCACGCCGCAGGCCAAACGCTTCATCGAGTTCATCGACCCGAACTTTTTCATACTCGACCAGACCTTCGGTGAAGGCGGATGAACACCCTCAGGCGGTCGGCAAAGCGTCAATCTTGGCCGCCAGGATGTAATCGTTGACGTGCAATCCGGCGATGGCATGCGTGTAGACCACCACGTCAACATAGCCCCAGCCGAAATGCAGGTCCGGATGATGCCCCTCCTCTTCGGCCAGTGCGCCGATGCGGTTGACGAAAGCCAGCGCCGACACGAAATCCGGAAAACCGAAGTGCCGACGCAGACGTGTCGCACCGCCTTCGAGCATCCAGCCCGGTACTGAGGCAAGCAGATCATTCGCCTCGGTCATCGAAAGCGGCGGTATCCCGCCCCTGCATGGAGTACAACGCTGCTGTCTCAGATCCATATCCGAATCGTCCTCGCATCAAGGTCTGAAAGCCGGCCGGCCTCCACCAAACCGGGGCCTGCTGCGGCCGGGCCGCCGGATCATTCACCGGGCAGATTCGAAACACCGTAGGGAGGCTTGCCCCGCCATGCGCTGGTTTCCGCACGTTACTGTAGCGACGATCGTTGAACGCGATGGTCACTTTCTGATGGTTGAAGAAGACAAGGGAAGCGGCTCAGTGTTCAACCAGCCGGCGGGCCATCTTGAAAACGGTGAATCCCTGCTCGACGCCGCGCGGCGTGAAACGCTCGAAGAAACCGGATGGGACGTAGCTATCGACGGACTCATCGGCTTCTATCAATGGCGCAACCCGGGCAAGGACGAAACCTACCTGCGCGCCTGCTTCCATGCGACGCCGCTATCCCACGATCCCGCACGCCCGCTCGACACCGGCATCATCGCCGCGCACTGGCTGACGCGCGACACGCTCGGCAGCGCACAGATACGCCCGCGCAGCCCGCTGGTGCTCGCCTGCATCGACGACTACCTCGCCGGCCAGCGTTACCCGCTCGCGCTGCTGCACCAGCTCGTTTGAGCCTGCAGTCAAGCACCGTACGAAACACCTTCGTCGTCGGAATCCAACTGCAAAAAAGCGCAACGACTTTGCCAATCATGGCAAGAGTCGCCCGCAGGGTCTAAAGCAGGCGGGAAGCACGGCGCATGACGCCCTCTCGGGCGGCACGATGAGCGCCGCCCAGGAGGAAACGATGAGTGTCGTCGCCCATTTCGATGTCCATCGCGTCCAATACCTCGACGCCGGCAGTCACCTGGTTGCCGACGCACCCGCGCTGGCCCGCGACCGTGCCCACCTGAGTGCGCTGTACCGGGCGATGGTGCGCACACGGATCTTCGATGCCAAAGCCGTCGCCCTGCAGCGCACCGGACGCCTCGGCACCTATGCCGCCTGTCTGGGGCAGGAAGCCATCGGCGTCTGCATCGCCGACCGCATGCAGACGAATGACGTGCTGCTGCCCTCGTACCGGGAAACCGCGGCCTATCTGGGGCGGGGCGTGCGCATGGAAGAGCTGCTGCTGTACTGGGGCGGTGACGAGCGCGGCATGGACTTCGCCGACGATCGCGAAGATTTCCCGATCTGCGTACCGATCGCCACGCAGTTGACCCAGGCCACAGGCGTCGCAGCCGCCTTCGCCTACCGCAGCGAAGCGCGTGTCGCGGTGGCTGTCTGCGGTGATGGCGCCACCTCACAGGGCGATTTCTACGCCGCGTTGAACCTCGCCGGTGCGTGGACACTGCCGTTCATCTGCGTCGTCAACAACAATCAGTGGGCCATTTCCGTTGCCCGCAAAGCGCAGTCGGCCGCGCAGACGCTGGCACAGAAAGCCATCGCTGCCGGTATCCACGGCGTGCAGGTCGACGGCAACGACCCGATCGCACTGTGCAGCGTGCTCGATGTCGCCCTCGACCGTGCGCGACGCGGTGGTGGCGCCACGCTGATCGAGGCCCTGAGCTATCGCCTGTGTGACCACACCACCGCCGACGACGCTGCACGTTACCGCCCGCTCGAAGAAGTCGAAGCCGCACGGCAAAGCGAACCCGTCGTGCGTCTCAGGCGCTACCTGCATGCGCAGGGCTGGTGGAACGCCGATGATGAAGAAGCCCTGAAAAACGCCTGCAGCACCGAAGTCGACGGCGCGGTCGAACGCTATCTCGCCACGCCGGCACCCGAGCCGACGGCCATGTTCGATCATCTCTACGCGTCGCTGCCGGCACCCCTGCAGGCGCCGCGCGCGGCACTCGCCGCGAGGGGGAGCGATGCCTGAAATCACCCTGGTCGAAGCTATCAATCTGGCACTGGCCCGCGCGCTTGAAGAAGACGAACGCGTCCTCGTTTTCGGTGAGGATGTTGGTCACAACGGCGGCGTATTCCGTGCGACCAGCGGCTTGCAGGAACGCTTCGGTGAACGGCGCGTACGCGACACCCCGCTGAACGAAGCGATGATCGCCGGCATGGCGATCGGCATGGCAGCACAGGGGCTGCGACCCGTCGCCGAAATCCAGTTCAGCGGCTTCATCTATCCCGCGCTCGATCAGCTGATCAATCATGCCGCGCGGCTGCGCAATCGCACGCGCAGTCGCCTCAGCTGCCCGCTGGTGCTGCGCGCGCCGGCCGGTGGCGGCATCCGTGCGCCGGAGCACCACTCGGAATCCAATGAAGTGCTGCTGGCGCACATTCCCGGTCTGCGCGTCGTCATGCCCTCCTCACCGCGGCAGGCCTATGGACTGTTGCTGGCGGCGATCCGTGATCCCGATCCGGTGGTGTTCTTCGAGCCGACCCGGCTCTATCGCCTGCTGCGGGAAACCGTCGATGACGACGCCGCGGCACTGCCGCTCGACACCTGTTTCGTGCTGCGCGAAGGGCGCGACCTGACCCTGGTCGCCTGGGGCGCCAGCGTCCATGAAAGCCTGCTCGCCGCCGAACAGCTGGAGGCGCAGGCCATCTCGGCCGAGGTCATCGACGTCGCCACACTCAGCCCGCTGGACATGAGTACGATCCTCGCCTCGGTCGCCAAGACCGGGCGCTGCTGCATCGTGCACGAAGCACCGCGCAGCGGCGGCTGGGGCGCCGAGATCGCCGCACGCCTCGCCGATGAAGGACTGTTCAGCCTGCTGGCACCCGTCGCCCGCGTGACCGGCTACGACACGGTCATGCCGCTGTTCCGCCTGGAAGGCACTTACCTGCCTGACGCCGCACGCATCATTGCCGCCGCCAGACGCCTGTTGGAGTACGCCTGATGACGCCGCGCACATTCGCCCTCCCCGATCTGGGGGAAGGTCTCACGGAAGCGGAAATCGTCGCCTGGCATGTCAAAGTCGGCGACGAGGTGCATGCCGATCAGCCACTGCTGTCCGTGGAGACGGCCAAGGCGATCGTCGAGGTGCCGGCCCCTCGGGCTGGCCGCGTCGCCGCACTGTTCGGTGAGGTCGGCGATATCGTCCACGTCCATGACACACTGGTCGAATTCACCAACGGCGACAGCGACAGTGGCACCGTGGTCGGCGTGCTGGCCAGCGCCGCCTCCGCGCAGGCGGGCGCGCCGTCACCCGCGCGTGCCCATGCGGCCGCGGCTCAGGTACGGGCAACGCCCGCAGTGCGCGCCCTCGCCGCCCGCCTCGGCGTTGCCCTGAGCGATGTCACCCCGAGCGGACACGATGGCACGCTGTCGTCGGCGGACGTCGAACGCGCGGCGGCCCTCGCCAGCCGCGCCGGCCCCCTCGAACCCCTGCGCGGACCGCGGCGGGCGATGGCGCAGAACATGGCCCGCGCCCATGCGCAGGTCGTCCCGGTCAGCCTGCTCGACGAAGTCGACATCGATGCCTGGCCAGCCGCGAGCGACGTGACGCTGCGCCTGCTGCGGGCGCTGGCGGCCGGCATTGCCGCCGAGCCGGCACTGAATGCCTGGTTCGACAGTCACGCCGGCGGTCGCCGGCTGCTCAAGCAGATCGATGTCGGCATCGCCGTCGATACACCGGAATGCCTGTTCGTCCCGGTCATGCATGATGTCGGCCAGCGTAACCCGGCCAGTCTGCGTGCCGGACTGGAAGCGCTGAAATCTGCCGTGTGCCGGCGCTCGATCCCGGTCGAGGAGCTGCGCGGTGCGACAATTACGCTGTCGAACTTCGGCATGATCGCCGGCCGCCACGCCACACCGATCGTCCTGCCGCCGACTGTCGCCATTCTCGGCGCCGGCCGCATCCGGCCACAGCCGGTCGCACTCGGCACGACGATCGTCGTGCACCGCGTGCTGCCACTGTCACTGAGTTTCGATCACCGGGCTGTCACCGGCGGCGAAGCCGGCCGCTTTCTCGCGGCCGTGATGGCCGATCTGCAACGCGCGCAATAAGCCGCTGCGCTGGCTGCGGCCTCAGGCCGCGGCCGGCGCCTCGCCACCGAAGGCCGCCAGCAGCGCCGGGATGAACTCGGCGAATTCATGCGTCATCAGCGCAAAGCGCGCGTCCATTTCTTCCGCAGCGGTCTCGGCGGCAACGTCGTCCAGCTGTTCCTGCACCAGGTCGAGAAAACGCAGGCGACGCACGCACAGATCATCCGCCAGCTCACAGGCCAGACGCTGCGCCCACGCCACGGCGACGCGGGTCACCTGCTTGCCGGCTTCAAGGTGACCGCGCACTTCATCGGCCGCGAGATCCTGCCCGCGGCAACGCACGATGCCGCCCTCCTCGCCGGCATCGCGCAGCTCGCAGGCATCGCCGAGCTCGAAGCCGGCCGGCAGCGCCTGCGTTCCCGCCAGCCAGCCGGTCATGACCGCAGCGGGCGCATCGACCAGACGCAGCGGCGCGATCGGCAGCGTGCCGAGCACCTTGCGCAGGGCCGAGGTGAAATCGTCGACCGCCCGCCCGGGAGTGCCATTGACCACCAGCCAGCCACCGCGCGTATCGATATAGGCGTACAGGCGACGGCGACGCACGAAGGCGCGCGGCAGCAACTCCAGCAATACCGCGTCCTTGATCGCTTCTTTTTCCTTGCGCCGCACTTTGCGAGCTTCGCGGGCTTCGACTTCCTCGACGCGCTCATCGACGGCGTCGCGAATCACGCTTGCCGGCAACAGTTTGTCTTCGGTCTGCAAGCACACCAGCAGATAACCGGCCACAGCGTGTGCCAGCGCGCCCTCGTCCCCCCCCAGCGGGGCGACCCAGCCGTGGGTCTGCAGATCCTGGCTGCCACAGGGGCGGAACACCGCGCGCTCAAGGGCGGCCTGCAGGCTTTGTGCATCGCCTGCGAACGGCTCCGTGAAACGGAACAGGGTGAGATTTTTGAACCACATCGGGCTGCCGCATCCGTAGCCATCTAAGGGCCGCGCATTATGCGCGGAGCTTGGGGATCGCGTCACGAGTGCTACGGATTCATTAAATTGTTAAGGCCATGTACGGGTTTTGCCACGAAAAATTCCCATATTCCCAATGTTGCATCACAGCATTTGCTCCGCTATGCTGCTTAGCAACATCAGTAATTTTTACACCCACCCGCAAGTACAAAAGAGGATGCGAGCATGAACGAGCAGTTCGAAAAGATCTTCGCGCAGACCACGACCTTCACCGCCCCGATGCTCAAGGCCAGCAAGCTGGCGATCGCCGGTCTGGAAAAGCTGGTCGCGTTCGAGCTGGCCACGCTGCAGAGCTATTCGGACCTGACCATCGCCCGCCTGAAGGCGGCGACCGAGATCAGCGACGTCAAGGGTCTGCAGGATTTCTACACCACGCAGATCGAGGTGCTCAGCACCGTCCGCCAGAAGATGATGGACGACGCCAAGGCCCTGACCGACATCGGCTCCGGCGTCAAGGCCGAGTTCGACAAGCTGGCCGAGGAAACCGCTGCCGAGCTGCCGAAGGTGTTCACGCTGAAGGCTGCCTGATCGGCAAACTGCCCTCTGCCAGAACGCGAGCAAGGCCGCGGCACATCAATCGATGTCCGCGGCCTCGTCGTTTTTACTGTCGTCCCTCAGCCGCACCACTGCTCAGACCGCCAATATCCGAGGCGCGCACGTAGTGAATGCTCTGCCCCAGCATCTCGGGGGTAATCAGCACGACACCCTTCGGCGTAACCGTGAAACGGCGGCGATCCTCCGCCTCGTCGTAGCCAACCACCGTACCCTCCGGCACCTTGCAGCCGCGATCGATGACTGCCCGACGGATCCGGCAGTGACGGCCGACATCCACCCCCGGCAGCAGCACGGAATCCTCGACGTGCGACCACGAATGCACGGTCACCTTCGAAAACAGCAGTGAGTGCAACACCTCGGCGCCCGAGATCACACAGCCGCCTGAAACCATCGAGCGGATCGCCATACCGGTGCGCCCCGGCTCGTTGAACAGGAACTTGGCCGGCGGCAGCTGCACCTGGTGGGTCAGGATCGGCCACTCCTGGTCGTACAGATCGAGTTCAGGATGGGTTTCCAGCAATTCCATATTGGCCTGCCAGAACGCATCCACAGTACCGACGTCGCGCCAGTAGGGCTGGCGGCCGCTCTCCGGATCGCGGAACGGGTAGGCAAACACCCGGTGCGGACCGATCAGCGACGGAATCACGTCCATGCTGAAGTCGTGATGCGACTCCGGGTTGTCGGCATCGTGGATCAAATGGTCGAACAGGAATTCGGTGTTGAAGACGTAATTGCCCATCGAAGCCAGCGCCACGCCGGGGCGATCGGGCATCGACTCGGGATTTTCGGGCTTTTCGCTGAAGCGGGTCACGCGCCCTTCTTCATCGATCGACATCACACCGAAGGCGCGGGCCTCGTCGAGCGGGGTTTCGATGCAGGCGACGGTCATGTCTGCGCCCTTTTCGATGTGGTACGCCAACATCGGACCGTAATCCATCTTGTAGACATGGTCGCCCGCCAGCACGAGCACGAAGCGCGGCCGGTGCGAGCGGATGATGTCGAGATTCTGATACACCGCGTCCGCGGTGCCGGCGTACCACTCTTTCGAATAGCGCTGCGAAGCCGGCAACACCTCGACGAACTCGCCGAGCTCCCCGCGTAGCGTGCCCCAGGCATTGATCAGGTGGCGGATCAGCGAATAGGACTTGTATTGCGTCAACACGCAGACCCGGCGGATGCCGGAATTCATGCAGTTGGAAATCGGGAAATCGATGATGCGGAACTTGCCGCCGAAGTACACGCTGGGCTTCGCCCGCCAGCGCACGAGTTCCTGCAGTCGCCCGCCGCTGCCTCCGGCGAGAATCACTCCGAGCGTGTCTCGGGTCAGGCGGCTGATATAGCGGGGATGGTTGACCAGATCCATATGCGCGGACGCCTCGTGGGGAATACCATCGGAACCGTAATTCCCCCATCTTAGCATCAGCCGCCTGCCGCCCCCGGCAGACGCTCCAGGTCAATCGTCAATGCCCCCAATGAACACCGCCCTGATTCCTCCCGACGCCATTTATTCCATCGATACCGCCGCCCGCGTGCTCGGCGTGCAACGCCAGCACATCGAACGCTGGCTCTCGACCGGCATCCTCCACACCTGGGACCCGCACGGCGGCTGGCCACTGCGCGGCCAGGATCTGATCGATTTCCTGCGCCGTTTCGGCGACTGACAGCTCAGGCGTCGAGCTCGATCTGTGTGAAGTCAGCGACCTGGCGATGAGACACATCCTGCAGCGGTTCATCGTCACGCCGCAGCAGCCGCGTCGCCATACCGGCGGCGCGGGCCGCATCGAGCTCTTCGACGACGTCCGAAAGGAACAGAATCTGCCCGGCCGGCAGACCGATCGCCGCCGCGATGCGACAATAGGCAGCGGCCTCACGTTTGTGACCGCTGGTGGTATCGAAGTAGCCGCTGAACAGCGGCGTCAGATCGCCGCATTCGCTGTGCCCGAACATGAGCTTTTGCGCATGCACCGAGCCCGACGAATAGATATAGAGGGCAATGCCCGCGGCGTGCCAGGCGCGCAGAGCGGCGACGGCATCGGCATAGACATGTCCGCGGAACGCCCCGGCACGATAACCGGCCTCCCAGACCATGCCCTGCAACGCCTTCAGGGACGTCACCTTGCGATCGGCGTCGATCCATTCATGCAGCACGTCGATCAGAGCGCTCAGAGGCACCTCATCGGATAGCCCGGCTTCGCGCTGTACGGCGGCGATCTGCTCGGCGACGGCGGGCTCACTGGCGTGAGTCATCACGAATTCGCTGAGGTGTGCCCGGGCATAGGGAAACAGCACCTCGTGAACGAAGCGGATCGACGAGGTCGTTCCCTCGATATCAGTCAGGATGGCGCGGATCATGCAATGGCTCCGATACCGCCAGCGGCCGGCGGCGCACCGTCGCCATCCGCCGCCGCTGCGGGCGATGGCTCAGTTGGCGAGCGCCGGATAATGCTGGGCGATGTCACTGCCGGTGAAGTTCGCCACCCAGCCTTCCGGCGTGGTGAACAGGCGAATGCAGCGGAAGAACGGGTTCGGCCCCATGTCGAACCAGTGCGTCATGTTGGCCGGGATGCTGAGCAGGTCGCCCTGCGTGCAGCGCACGGCGAACACCTTGCCGTCGACATGGATGTAGAACAGTCCCTCGCCCTCGACGAAGAAACGCACCTCGTAGTCGGCATGCGTGTGTTCACTGAGGAACTTGTTGCGCATGGCATCCTTATCGGGATGCTGCGGGCTGATGCTGACGACATCGACCGACTTGAAACCGTAGCGCTGCGTCAGCTCGTCGATCGAGTCCCGGTAGGCGGCGATGATGTCGTCCTGCGTGGCATCGCCGCCGAGTTCACGATCGGCGCTCCAGCGCGAGAACAGGATGCCCGAGGGCTCCAGCGCGAGCGCAATGTCCGCTCCCAGCGTGTGCACCGCGACCGGCGCGGAAGAATCGGTGTCGGTGTAGACGCGCAGTTCACTCATGGCTGTCGAACCTCGTTTGCAGGAGCTCGCACTCGAAGAGAAATTCCAGGGCTTCGACGTGGCGCAGGGCATCGCTCACCGTCTCGCCCCAGGTGTAGAGACCGTGTCCGGCGATCAGGTAGCCGGGTGAGGCCGGCTCACGGTCGAGGTGACGTTCGACCTCCGCCGCCAGCCGCCCGATATCCTGATCGTTGGCGAAGACGGGAAGATGTACCTGACTGGTATGCGTCTCGATACCGGGGAAGGCCTTGAGCACTTCATAGTCACGCAGCCATACGCCTTGCGGCCGGCGCATCGACAGCACGGTCGCCCGCGCCGAGTGCGTATGCAGCACCGCACCAAGCTGCGGGTTACGGCGATACAGCAGTGTGTGCAGTCCGGTTTCAGCCGAGGGCCGTCTGCCCGGCGACAGCGACCGGCCATCGAGATCAGCCAGCATCAGGTCGTCGCGTTCGAGGCGCCCCTTGTGACGGCCGGACACCGTCAGCACGATGCGCCCGTCATCGAGCCGCGCCGAGAAATTGCCGCTGGTCGCGGGCACCCAGCCGCGTGAAAAGAAAAACCGCCCCGCCTCGATCAGTTGCCCGGCGAGCTCATCGAACCGGGATTCGTCCACATCAGCCATCGCGACCGGTCCGCACTGTTTTCAGGGGCTGCGCACTCTAGGGTAAACCGTCGCCCCGGTCCATCGACCGGGCGTTCACCAGCCTCGATGAACGCCCGGCGCATGGCTTGAGGCTGGCACTACTCCTTGAGCAGAGCGTACAGGCGATCTTTCAACTGCACGCGGCGTTTTTTCAGTTCTTCGGTGAAGTCGTCGGCATGGGCTTCGACGCCCTGCTCTATGCGATGAACCTGCTTGTCGAGGGTGTCATATTCCGCCATCAGGCTGCAGAACAGCCCGTCCCCCTGTGCCTTGAGCTGCTCGATGCGCTCGGCGAATTCCGGGAAGTCATGCGGCAGATCGTGCGGGTCAAGTGGCATCGGTTGCTCCTCCTGCTGAGGTTTCCGGTAAAACTAGTCCGCTAAAGTTGGTTTTCCCTCTTCGATTATGTCGAGCTGTACGACACAGCCGACTGACACGGATCATTTCCCGAGCCATGAAGCCTCCGCTGAGATGCCTGCCCGCGCTGCTGATCGCATTGACATGGCTCACGACCGCCTCGGCGGCGCCGACGGACGGGCTGCGCCTGCCGCCCGGATTCGTCATTGAGGAATGGGCCGGTGACGTGCCCGGAGCCCGCACGATGGTGCTCGGCGAGCGCGGCACGGTGTTCGTCGGCAGCCGTGACGAAGGCCGCATCTATGCCTTGCGCGATGACAGTGGCGACGGTCGTGCCGATCACCGCTGGATCGTCGCCAGCGGTCTGCAGATGCCCAACGGGCTGGCCTTGCGCGACGGCCAGCTCTACGTCGCCGACGTCGACCGCCTGCTGCGGCTGCCCGACATCGAACACTGGCTCGAACAACCGCCGCAGCCGATGCCGCTGCGCGTGCGCCTGCCCGCCGACCGCGCGCACGGCTGGCGCTACATCGCCTTCGGCCCCGACGGCTGGCTGTACGCCGGCGTCGGCGCTCCCTGCAACGTCTGTGAGCGCGACGGTTATGCACAGCTGCGCCGCATCAGCACCGACGGCGAACGCATGGAAGTCGTCGCTCAGGGCATCCGCAACACCGTTGGCTTCGCCTGGCGACCGGGTACCCGCGAGCTGTGGTTCACCGAGAACGGACGCGACTGGCTCGGCGACGACCGCCCCCCCGACGAGATCAACATCCTGTATTCCAGCCGCGCGCATTTCGGCTTTCCGTACTGTCATGGCGATGCGCTGGCCGACCCGCAATTCGGCGCCGGCCACGACTGCAGCGATTACACACCGCCGGCGCTGGCGCTGCCGGCCCATGTCGCCCCGCTGGGCATTTTGTTCTACACCGGCCAGCAGTTCCCCGCGGAGTACCGCCGGCGTGTGTTCATCGCCGAGCATGGCTCCTGGAACCGCAGCAGGAAAATCGGCTACCGCGTCATGATGGCCGATATCGTCGATGGCCGTCCGAGCAACTATCGACCGTTCATCGACGGCTTCCTGCAGGCCGACGGCAACGTCAGCGGCCGTCCCAGCTACTTGCTGCAACTGCCTGACGGCTCGCTGCTGCTCTCCGACGACCACTACGGCCGCATCTACCGCATCCGCTATGCCGCCGGCACACACTGAAACCGGCTCACCATGTTCGACGCCCTGCTGCTGCCCCCCGGCGGCCCGCTGCTGCTGACGCTGCTCGGACTGCTCATCTGCCGCTGGCGACCGCGTGCGGCACGCTGGCTGATCGGCACCGGCGTGCTGTTCGGCTACCTGGCGTCGATCTCGCTGAGCTCGGCTGTACTCGAACGCGGCCTCGACCTGCCTGCGCTGCGCACGCCTGCCGAACTCAGCGGCAGCGGCGCGCAAGCGATCGTAGTTCTCGCCGGCGGCCTGAAAACCCGTCAGCGCGAATACGGCGGTACCACCATCAACGATCTCACCTTCGGCCGCCTGCGCTTCGCCGCACGCCTGCAACGCGCCAGCGGTCTGCCGCTGCTGGTCAGTGGCGGCTACCGGGACCATGACGAGGAGCCCTCCGAAGCGGCAGCGATGGCCACCTGCCTGCGCGAAGATTTCGGCGTCGAGGTGCGCTGGCTGGAGGATCGCAGCCGCGACACTCACGGCAATGCCACGGAATCCGCGCGCATCCTGCTGCCGCTCGGCATCCGCCGCATCCTGCTGGTCAGCCATGCCGCGCACCTGCCGCGCGCCCGCGCAGCATTCATCCGCGCCGGCTTCGACGTCGTGCCGGCGCCGACACTGGCGTTCTCCTCAGGGAATGGCGAGCTGGATCTGAGCGACTGGTTGCCCAATGCCCGCACGGCCGTCGTCAACTGGTACCTGCTGCACGAGCTGCTCGGCCAATGGCTCTATCGCTGGCGCGACGGCGCTTAAGCGGCCTGACACACCCCGCATCGAACGGCAGTGAAGGCATCACGGCGGCCGCTGGCGAATCATCAAGCGCCCAGCCCGCTGCCCGACATGAGCTCACGGACGATCACCCCGCGGCGGCTGTGGTTAAAGCGCAGGGTGCAGCAAACCATGGATTTCCTGAACCAGACGATTCGCATTAAGCTATAGCGATTTTTCCGCAGCGTGGCAGGCATGCCCCGCGTGCGGGACCGAATGGACAGGGTTCCCAAACCGCCGCGCGTCGATAGACGTGACGGCGCAATCACGCTGAGAGGGGGTTATCCGTGCTAGACGCATACCGCAAACATGTCGAGGAACGCGCTGCCCAGGGCATTCCGGCACTGCCGCTGTCCGCGCAGCAGACCGCCGACCTGGTGGAACTCCTGAAGAACCCGCCGAAGGGCGAGGAAGAGTTCCTGGTCGACCTGCTGACGAATCGCGTCCCGGCCGGCGTCGATCAGGCTGCCTACGTCAAGGCGGCATTCCTGGCCGCCGTCGCCAAGGGTGAGGCCTCTTCTCCGCTGGTCAGCCGCGTGCAGGCCACCGAGCTGCTGGGCACGATGCTCGGCGGCTACAACATTCAGCCGCTGATCGATCTGCTCGACGACGCCGAGTGCGGCGCCGCTGCGGTCAAGGCTCTGTCGCACACGCTGCTGATGTTCGATTACAAGAACACCATCAAGGAAAAAGCCGACGCCGGCAGCGCCAACGCCAAGACCGTGCTGCAGTCCTGGGCCGATGCCGAGTGGTTCACCAGCCGCCCGAAGGTACCGGAAAGCGTCACCGTGACCGTGTTCAAGGTCACCGGCGAGACCAACACCGATGACCTGTCGCCGGCGCCCGACGCCTGGTCGCGCCCTGACATCCCGTTGCACGCGCTGGCCATGCTGAAGAACCCGCGCCCGGGCATCGAAGCCGACCAGCCCGGCAGCGTCGGCCCGATCAAGCAGCTCGCCGCGCTCAAGGCCAAGGGTCACCCGGTCGCCTACGTCGGTGACGTCGTCGGTACCGGCTCCAGCCGCAAGTCCGCCACCAACTCCGTGCTGTGGTGGACCGGTGAGGACATTCCCAACGTCCCCAACAAGCGCTTCGGCGGCTTCTGCTTCGGCGGCAAGATCGCCCCGATCTTCTTCAACACGATGGAAGACGCCGGCGCGCTGCCGGTCGAGCTCGATGTCTCGCAGATGGATATGGGCGACGCCGTCGAGCTGCGCCCCTACGAGGGCAAGGCGCTGAAGAACGGTGAAGTCATCGCCGACTTCAGCTTCAAGTCCGACGTGCTGCTCGACGAAGTCCAGGCCGGCGGCCGTATCAACCTGATCATCGGCCGTGGTCTGACCGACTGGGCGCGCGAGCAGCTCGGCCAGGGCCCGTCGCCGGTATTCCGCCGTCCGGCCGCACAGGTCGAATCCAGCCAGGGCTTCTCGCTGGCGCAGAAGATGGTCGGCAAGGCCTGCGGCGTGACCGGCATCCGCCCGGGCACCTACTGCGAACCGAAGATGACCACCGTCGGCTCGCAGGACACCACCGGCCCGATGACCCGCGACGAGCTCAAGGATCTGGCCTGCCTCGGCTTCTCCGCCGACATGGTGATGCAGTCCTTCTGCCACACCGCTGCCTATCCGAAGCCGGTCGACGTGCAGACCCACCACACGCTGCCGGACTTCATCTCCAGCCGCGCCGGTGTCGCGCTGCGTCCGGGTGACGGCGTCATCCACTCCTGGCTCAACCGCCTGCTGCTGCCGGATACCGTCGGCACCGGCGGCGACTCGCACACCCGCTTCCCGATCGGCATTTCCTTCCCGGCCGGCTCGGGCCTGGTCGCCTTCGCCGCGGCCACCGGCTCGATGCCGCTCGACATGCCGGAGTCGGTGTTGGTGCGCTTCAAGGGCCAGATGCAGCCCGGCATCACGCTGCGTGACCTGGTCAATGCGATCCCCTACTACGCGATCAAGCAGGGTCTGCTGACCGTCGCCAAGCAGGGCAAGAAGAACATCTTCTCCGGTCGCATCCTCGAAATCGAAGGTCTGCCGGATCTCAAGGTCGAGCAGGCCTTCGAGCTGTCCGACGCCTCCGCCGAGCGCTCTGCCGCCGGTTGCGCCGTCGCGCTCAACAAAGAGCCGATCATCGAGTACCTGAACTCGAACATCACGCTGATGAAGTGGATGATCGCCAACGGCTACCAGGACGCGAAGACCCTGGAGCGCCGCATCAAGGCGATGGAAGCCTGGCTGGCCGATCCGCAGCTGATGAAGGCCGACGCCGACGCCGACTACGCCGCGGTCATCGAGATCGACCTGGCCGACGTCAAGGAGCCGATCCTGGCCTGCCCGAACGACCCGGACGACGTCAAGCTGCTGTCCGAAGTCGCCGGCGACAAGATCGACGAGGTGTTCATCGGTTCGTGCATGACCAACATCGGTCACTTCCGCGCGGCCGGCAAGCTGCTCGACGGCAAGTCCGACATCCCGGTGCGCCTGTGGATCGCCCCGCCGACCAAGATGGACGCGATGATCCTCAGTGAGGAAGGCTACTACGGCATCCTCGGCCGCAGCGGCGCGCGCATGGAAATGCCGGGCTGCTCGCTGTGCATGGGCAACCAGGCGCAGATCCGCAAGGGCTCGACGGCCATCTCCACCTCGACCCGCAACTTCCCGAACCGCCTCGGCCTCGACACCCGCGTCTACCTCGGCTCCGCAGAGCTGGCGTCGATCTGCGCGATGCTCGGCAAGCTGCCGACGGTCGCGGAATACATGGCCAACATCGGCGTCATCAACGCCAAGGCCGACGAGATCTACCGCTACATGAACTTCGACAAGATCGGCGAGTTCAAGGATGTGGCGGACAAGGTGGAAGTCGCCTGAAGCTGCGCTGAATACTGAGCCCGCAGAGGCCTGCGGGCTCTAAATACAGCAAGCCCCGGACTTTACGGTTCGGGGCTTTTTTATTTCATCCATGCACGGGCAACGCAGCAATCACAGCCCATGCAAGCGGAGCTACTTTCACCGATCGAAACAGAGTAATGCCCAAATCATTTACCACAAGGAAATCTTCACCTGGCAATCCGGCAACACTGAAAAGCACACATAACGATGAGCTTCACCGCAAACCAGTTAAATGCAGCATACAGACAATAATTTTAATCACTTTTGGCAATAACCCATGCACGTTATTCATACATAAAACTGTGCTGCGGGCACCGTCATATCACTGGACATTCAGATAAATTGACTGTCAATTGTTTTTACATCCGCTGATCACAGATGCTACTTCATCTCAGTAAAAATCCGGTGTTTTTGTTAATGGTGCGTTTCATGCCTATGTAATTCCGCTCACCCAAACACTGCCTCGAACGCCTGCTGAGTATTGAGTAAGGAGGAAACCATGCGGCATCAATCCTTGTTCACCGCGTTCGCTTTATCGCTGTTGCCCACCGTCATTGCGAATGCCGGACCAATGCTCATCTTCAGCACGGGAGATCCTGACGGCCGGATGGCAATGGCGTCCCGCCCTGCAAGCACCGGAGAATTCGAAATCGAGACGGCCGATGACTTCGTGCTGACGCAAGGCGCCAGCATCAGCGGAGCAAGCTTCATCGGCCTGCTGACCAACCAGGCAAGCCCATCCTCCTTACTTTCCGTCAGCGTCGAGATTTACCGCGTATTTCCACTGGATTCCGATCTCACCCGCACGTCCGGCCCCGCGTCGTTTTCCACATCCTCGGTACCGACCCGCGTCAACTCACCGGCCGATGTCGCATTCGACAGTCGTGACAGTAATTCGGCGAGCCTGTCATTCAGCAGCACACTGCTCACCCCGTCATTTACCACCCTGAATTCCATTCAGGCCGGCGGCATACAGCCAACCCCCAATCAGACCACCGGAGGCAATGGCCCGATCACCGGTCAGGAAGTCCAGATCGACGTCACCTTCGATACGCCGATCGATCTGGCGGCAGGGCACTATTTTTTCGTTCCACAGGTGGAAGTCTCCGGAATCGACAGTTTTCTGTGGCTTTCGGCGCCCAGACCGATAAGTTTCGGCACCGGCCCGTTCAGCCCCGATTTACAGGCCTGGACCCGAGATGCGCAGCTTGACCCGGACTGGCTGCGGGTCGGCACCGATATCGTGGGCGGAAGCCCCGCCCCCACGTTCAATGGTGCATTTTCATTATTGGCAACCACCGTCGACGAGCCGGAATCCACAGCCTTGATCGGCATCGCCCTGCTGGCTTTGGCCATTGCGAAAAATCGCGAAAGACCACGCCTGGTCATTTAAATACGCAAGAGCGCATCGCTTTTCAGCACACGGCATGGCGAATGCGCTCGCAGCACACCGGCCTGCACGGCTTAAAAAACCACCCGTCGATTCTCCGCGGATTTCTTTAAATAAATGGAATGCCGCAGCTGGCCGATTCGACGCAAGGCCACGGCTACAGCCTTCGCTCGTCTGGCGCGGTTTGTTCGCATTCCGGCGTGGAAGCGCTTCAAGCGCGCAAGGCTGGACGCCGCAGACGGTGCAGGTGACAGTCTGCGTCCAAACTGGCCACCCGTTTCCAGCCCATGACCGACGATCTTGTCGCCCGCGCCCGCCGCTACGCCACCGAAGCCCACGCCCGCATCGACCAGCGCCGCAAGTACACCGGCCAGCCCTATGAGGCGCACCTGAAAGCCGTCGCCAAACAGGTTCAGGACGCCGGGGGTGACCATGCGATGGTCGCGGCCGCGTGGCTGCACGATACCGTCGAGGACACCCCGGCCACGCTCGGCGATATCGAGCGTGAGTTCGGTGCCGACGTCGCAGCGCTGGTGGCCGACCTTACCGACGTCAGCCGGCCGAGCGACGGCAACCGCGCCCAGCGCCGCGCCATCGACCGTGCTCATTCCGCGCAAGCCTGTGCCCGCGCACAGACGGTCAAGCTCGCCGATCTGATCGACAACTGCCGTGACATCAGCCGTCACGATCCGCAGTTCGCCCGCACCTTCATGGAGGAGATGGAACAGCTGCTCACCGTGCTCGAAGCTGCCGATCCGCGCCTGCGCCAGCAGGCCTACCGCACGCTCGAACGCTGCCGCGCCCAGCTCGACCGCGTCGCCGTCGCGGCTCCGGCCGAGGCCCTGCCGGCGCTGAGCGACGACGACGTGCAGCGCCGGCTGCGCCAGGTGCAGGTGTTCGCCCACGCCTTTGCCGCGCAGGACATCGCCGATACGCTCGCCTCCTTCGACGCCGAACACCCGGCCGCGCGCGCCGCCACCAGCATGCAAGCCAACGGCTGGCAGATCGCCGGCGTGCGGCGTGCCGGTCGCATCGACGGCTGCGTATCCCTCGATGCCCTGCAGACGCGGCCCGAGTCCAGCTGCGGCGAGCTGAGCCGGCCGCTCGAACGCTCCAGCCTGCTCGCCGCCGACGCCTCGCTCGCCGAAGTGGTGCATGTGCTGACGCGCCAGGATCACGCCTTCGTCACCACCCTCGGTGAGCCGGTGGCCCTGATCTCGCGTGCGCACATGCAAAAGCCGGTGGTACGCATGTGGCTGTTCGGCATCATCACCTTCGCCGAAATGGACTTCACCGACCGCATCCGCAGGCGCTGGCCCGGCGGCGAGTGGACCGCGCAGCTGTCGAGTGCTCGCCTGGAGAAAGCCCGCCTGCTACAGCAGGAACGCCAGCGCCGCGGTCACGTCTGCACGCTGCTCGACTGCCTGCAGTTCGGTGACAAGGCGCGTGTCCTCGCCAGCGATGCACAGGAGTGCGAACGGCTCGGCCTGCCCGGACGCAGCGCCGCCAAGCGGGTCATCGCCGACCTCGAATCGCTGCGCAATCATCTGGCCCATGCGCAGGACATCGTCAGCCACGACTGGGCTCAGATTGCCCGCCTGGCCCAGCGCGTCGAAGAGATGGTGGCGAACGTCAGCGTCCATCTGTAGCGTATCGCGTGACGCGGATCACAGGTTCGGAGAACGACGGTCTGCATCTTGCACAGTTTTTTTGACGTTCAGGGTTCACGGGCACAGGGTTGATGCAGATGAACACGATCGAACTGGACATTGCTGATCTCAAACGTGCTGCATCATTTCAGCTGCACCGGACAGCGCTGTTGCTGGTCAGCCGACTGCACGCTGACACTGCCGAGGACGCGCCATCGCTGATGCGTAAATGGCTGATTCGGCGCCGCCTGCGCACGATCATCCGCGAGCTGCTGCGTCGGCGCCGGCTCGACGAGGTCATGGCGATGGCGCGCAGCACCGCCGCCGACGTGCTCGAACAGTCACACATCGCCGACGTCTCGCAGCAGTATCTGCGCCTGATCGAACGCCTCGGACCCGATCAGTAACACCGGCGCCCGAACGGCCGACGCATCAGCCGATGTCGGCGGCCAGCCGGTCGCGCAACAATTGTGCGAGATGCACCGCACTGCGGCCGTCATTCAGCCGGATCTGCTCACGACAGGAAAAACCATTGGCCAGCACCCGCGCCTGCGGCTCGGCGCGCAGCGCCGGCAGCAGCGCCTGCTCGGCCATCGCATCGGCCGCCGCCGCGTGCTCGACCTCCAGCCCGTAGCCGCCGGCCATGCCGCAGCAGGCCGCCTCGACGAACTCGAAATCGACGCCGGGCAGCAGCTTCATCACCTTGCGCATCGACTTCATCGCGCCGACCGCCTTCTGGTGACAATGCCCGTGCACCAGCACACGCAGCGGAGTGTCGGTCGACTGCCAGCCCAGATTCAGGCGCCTGGCGGCGTGCTCACGGGCGATGAATTCCTCGAACAGGATCGACAATGCCGACAGCCGCTCTGCCGCCTCACCGAGGCCGAGCATGCGGTACTCGTCGCGCAGCGCGAGCAGGCAGGCCGGTTCCAGACCGAGCACCCAGCGCCCGGCGGCGACGTGCACTTCGAGCGCAGCGAGCACGCGGCGGGCTTCGGCACGCGCCGCCTCGATCATGCCGTTGGCGATCAGCGTGCGCCCGCAGCACAGCGGCCGCTGCGGCTCGGCGTCGTCAGCCGCCGCGGCGACGATGAACACCCGGTAGCCGGCGGCCTCCAGCACCTGGCGCGCCGCCACGGCAATATCCGGATCGAAATGCCGGGTGAAGGAATCGACGAACAGCACGACCTCGCGCCCGGCATCGGCCACCGGCGCGCTGGCGTAAGCCTCGGCCGGAAACGGCTGTGCGACGGGCTGCGGCAAGGCGCGATCGGCACGGATGCCAAGCAGGCGCTCACCGAGCCGGGCCAGCGCCGGCAGGCGATTGCGCAGCGCCAGCAGCCGCGGCAGCCAGCGGCGATGACGGTACAGATGGCGTGGCAGGCCGGCGAACAGACGCGTGCGCGGCCGCACACCCTGCTGTGCCTGACGCTGGGCGAGGTACTCGACCTTGATCGTCGCCATGTCGACCGAGTTTTCGCACTCGCGCTTGCAGCCCTTGCAGCCGACGCAGTCGTCCATCACTTCGGCGAGCTGCGGATCGGTGAACGGCAGGTCACCGAGTTCGCCGTTGAGCGCCGCCTTGAGCAGGCGCACACGACCACCGGTGGAAAACGCCGGATCACCGCTGACACGGTAGCTCGGGCACATCACGCCCTTGGGATTGAGCGTCTCGCACTGGCGACTGCCGATGCATACCGCCACGGCTTTCGCGAAGTCACCACCGCTCTTGGGAATGTCGGCGTAGGCATCGCCCATGCCGGCATTCTCATACGCGGACCAGTCGAGAAAGCTCTTCATCACCACACTCCCGGACATCGATATCGACGCCGAGGCAGCAAGAAACACGCCGCAGCCAACGGTGAGTGAATGCCCGAAAATCAAGCGACTAGCGCCCCCGCCGTTGTCGGCTTTGCGACAACGGCGGGGAGCAGGAGCGCAGGGCGCCATCGGCACTGCAGCCCGGCGAGCCGCGTCACCACGGGCGCATGTCGGTGTGCGAGGCAGCCGGTGCAATAAAAAATCGGCCGCGGATGCCATGAGCCTTGTCATCCACTCTCCGCATGCTACGGTCAGCTTCACAAAACTTCACAAAAAGACCGCGTTACCGCGTCGCCCTGCACTTGCCGGGACGGCGATGTCGTCAGGGAGGTTTCTGAAATGGCCGGATTTTGCCAAGCGTCGTCGTTTCCCAAATGCTTTTCCTGCCTGCGAAACCGTGACGGCGCATCGCGCCTGCGCTGACGCCTGCCATGGCCAGCCATCGCGCCGCAGAAGCCGCCATGCTCGCCATCGAGGCGGCGCTCAAGCGTGAGCAGCCCGCGGAACTGATTGCGCTCGGCGCGGTGCGGCTGCTCGGCAGCGCCGACCTCGCCCGCCAGGATCTCGGCAATCTGCTCGGCCTCTACCTGCACCGCATCGCACTCGATCCGGCCGCGCGCAACCGCTACCGCCAGCCGCCGCCGGCGGCCAATGCCGCGCCGCAGGCCCTGCTGCCGCTGACCCTGCATTTCCTGCTGTTCCCGTGGGTCGGCAGCGCCTCCTCCGAACTGCGCCTGCTCGGCTGGGGCATGCAGACACTGGCACGCATCTGCGAACTGGATGCCGCGCGCATCGGTGCCTTCGACAGCGAATGGGGCGAGCAGGAGCGTGCCCAGCTGCAACCCGAGGAGATGTCCGCCGAGGATCTGCTGCGCGTCTGGGACGGGCTGCCGCTGAAGTACCGGCCGAGCGTGCCCTACGTGGTGCGCACCGTGTTCGTCCACGACACGCCGCAGCCGGCCGCCGGGCCGGTGCGCACGCGGCTGTTCGGCTATGACGGTGAAGTGCCATGAGCGGCGAGAGCCTGCTGGTGCACGGCCATGCGCTGCTGCGTGCCGTCGATGCCGCCTCCGCCCCCGGCGACCCAGCGGCGATGCGCCCGGTCGACGCCGTGCTCGATTTCGAACTCGACGCAGCACCCGCCGGCCTGCGCCCGCTGCGCCGCGATGCCCGGCTGATCCTGCACTTCGGCCAGCCGCCCGAGCGCATCGCGGCACTGCCGCCGCTGAGCGCGGCACAGCTCGCCGTGCCCGCGGCACCGACACTGAGCCTGCACGGCCGCGTCAGCGATCCGCAGCGACGCTGGCAGCCGCGCCGCTTCGCGCTCGACCTGGCGCCGGGCAGCGTCACGCTGCTGCCGCTCTACCGCGCCCCGCTCGGCGTGCGCCGCAGTGCCGGCGGCACACTGTTCGGCACACTGCGACTGGAAGACGGCACGCCGGCCGCCTGGGCGCGGCTCGAAGTCGACGTCGAGGTCGCTCCGGCCAGCACGTTGCGCTTCGTCGCCCAGGCCGATGCCGCCGGCGACTTCCTGCTGACGCTCGACCGGCTGGCGCTGCCGCCGGCCGAGATCGCGAATTTCGCCGCGACGCTGCGCGTGCTGCATCGCGCCGGTCAGTGGCCCGACGGGCTCGATCCCGACACCCAGCAGGCTTTCAACGTCCAGGCGGCCGATGCCGCCGACTTTGCCGCCAGTTACGGCTTCGCCCTGCAGCCGGGCGCGACGACGCGGCTCATGAGCTTCCAGCGCGATGCGCTGGTGATCCGGGCGCCCTGACGCCCTGTACCGCACGAGGAGGCAGCGTCATGCCCGAGTACCTCGCCCCAGGCGTGTTCGTCGAGGAGACGAGCTTTCGGCAGAAGTCCATCGAAGGCGTCGGCACCAGCGTCGCCGCCATCGTCGGCCCGACCCGCTACGGACCGCTGCGCGGCCGCCCGGAAGTCGTCACCAGCTTCGCCGAGTTCACGCGCATCTATGGCGACGCCGCCGACCTGGTGTTCGAGGACACGGCCGAGCCCAACTACACGGCGATCGCCGCGCGCGCTTTCTTCGATAACGGCGGCAAGCAGCTGTTCGTCAGCCGCATCTGCCGCGACGTCAACCTGATCGACGCCAGTGGCGACAACGCCGACGCCGCCCGTGCCCGCCTGAACAGCGCGCCGCTCGGCTTCGCTGCGCGCTTTCCCGGTGCCGCCGGCAACTTCACGCTCGAACTGCGCTGGCGCGATGCCGCCAACCTGCTGCGCAGCGAGCGCATCGCCGCGCCACCGGCCGGCACCAGCGCGCTGCTGCAGGTCGCCGGCATACCGGCCACGGCGCGCATCGCCGGTGCCACGCTCGATGCCGCCCGCTTCCCGCTGCGGGTGACGGCGATCGTCAGCGCCGGCACGGTGTCCACCGACCCCAACGACGCCAACGCCCCGCTGGTGCCGGCCTGGCTGATCCAGGGCGCTGCCGCCGAGATCACCGACGCCGACGGCGAGGCGCTGACCGCCGCCGAGATCGCCACGCTCGGCGGCGCGCTGCTCAGCGCCGAGGTGCCGGCCTCGGCGACCTTCACCCGCGTCAGCGCCCGCGCGCCGGCCAGCGGTGCCCTGGTCGCCGGCGAACAGGCGGTGCTGCTGCTGTCGGCGCCGAGCTCGCTCGCGCCCTATCTCGGCGGTGTGACCTTCGGCAGCCGCCGCCTGCTGCGCGGCACGCTCAACGCCGCCGGCACCACGCTGTCGCTGACCGCCGCGCGCAACACGGTGATGAACGGCAATCAGGCCGATGCCGCGCGCAGCCTGTCGGCCGACGTGGTGCTGCCGCTCGCCGCGCTGGCCGCGCGCCCGGACGTCGCCTTCACGCTGTTCACGCTGCGGGCCTTCGACCTCGACGTGCTCAACGCCGGCGAGGCGGTCTACTCAGTGGCCGACATCGCCCCGGCCGCGGCGGCTGCGCGCAACCTCGCCGCCGTGCTGCCGCCGACGCCGGCGCGCCAGTCCGACCGCCTGGCGCAGCCGGTCGCCGCCACGCTCACCGCCGGCGCCAGCGCCGATGCCGTGCTCGATGCGCTGTTCGCGCTGGCCGACATCGCCGCCCTGCTGCCGGCCGCCAGCGCCCTCGCCGGCTCGCGCTGGCTGCTGCGCCTGACCGGCGGCAGCGACGGCGCCGTGCCCAACGCCGCCGACTACACCGGCGAGGCCGGCGTCGGCAACAGCGGCGCCACCGGCTTCGTCGCGCTCGAAGACATCGAAGACATCTCCATCATCTGCACGCCGGCCGCCGCCGCCCATCCGGCCAGCCACGCCCAGGTGGTACAGGCGATGTGGGCGCACTGCCGGCGCATGCGCTACCGCGTCGGCATCGTCGATGCCGAGGCCGGCATGAGCCTCAACGAGGTGCGCAGCTTCGCCGGCCAGTTCTCCGACAGCCTGCTGGCGCTGTACTACCCGTGGGTGGTCACCAGCGACCCGACCGGCGCGCGACCGGAGCTGACGGTGCCGCCCGGCGGCTTCATCGCCGGCGTCTACGCCGGCACCGACGTGCGCCGCGGCGTGCACAAGGCGCCGGCCAACGAGGTGTTGATCGGCGCCAGCGGCCTGGAGCTCGACGTCAACCGCTTCCAGCAGGAGCTGCTCAACCCCAACGGCATCAACTGCCTGCGCTTCTTCCCCGGCCGCGGCTACCGCGTCTGGGGCGCGCGCACGCTGAGCGACGATCCGGAATGGCGCTACGTCAACGTGCGCCGCTACTTCCTGTTCCTCGAACGCTCGATCGAGAAGTCCACGCAGTGGGCGGTGTTCGAGCCCAACGGCGAGGCGCTGTGGGCCAACGTGCGCTCGACCATCGAGGACTTTCTCTACAGCGAATGGGTCGGCGGCCACCTGCTCGGCAGCGCGCCGAAAGAAGCCTTCTTCGTGCGCTGCGACCGCTCGACGATGACGCAGAACGACCTCGACAACGGCCGCCTGGTGTGCCTGATCGGCGTCGCCCCGCTGCGGCCGGCCGAGTTCGTCATCTTCCGCATCGGCCAGAAGACCGCCGACGCCCAATGACCGCCGGAGGCCATGAACCATGCCCGTGTTCCGTGAAACGCCGTATTCCGCCTTCAACTTCCTGGTCGAGATCGAACCCGGCATCGGCCGCGAGGTGCGCGCCGGCTTCTCCGACGTCGCCGGCCTCAACAACGAGATGACCGTCGCCGAGTACCGCGCCGGCAACTCGCCGGTCAACCACGTGCAGAAGCTGCCCGGCATCTACAAGGCCGGCGACGTCACCCTCAAGCGCGGCGTCATCGGCGCGGCCGACTTGTGGGAGTGGATCACCGCCACCCGCGAAGGCCACCTCGACCTGGCCAAGCGCACCGTGGTCATCAGCCTGCTCGCCGAGAACCGCGAGGACGTGGTGGTGCGCTGGAAGCTGCAGCGGGCGATGCCGTTGAAGTGGACCGGACCGACGCTGGCCGGCAAGGGCGGCGGTGACGTCGCCATCGAAGAGCTGGTGCTGTCGGTCGAGTCGCTCGACCAGGAGTAAGCCGATGCTGCTCGCCGATGGCCGCGTCTACCTCAACCCGGCACCGCCGCCGGCACGCACGCCGGCACTGCCGGTGGCGCTGCTCGGCCACGTGCCGGGGCGCGCCCGCGTGCAGCGGCTGACGCGGGCGATGCGCGAGCAGTGGCGCGGCCTCGGCCTCAGTGCCAGCCGCACGCGCATCGAGCGCCTCGCCGGCGGTGGCGCTGCCGTCGACGACGAAGACGCCCGCCTCGCCGAGCTGCTGCACCTGCCGCTGGCGCTCGACAGCTACGCTCAGTTCCTCGACCTGTTCCCGGACGCGCGCAGCGCCGCCGCGCTCACCCAGCACACGCCGCTGGCCGGCAGCGCCTGCTGGCTGCCGCTGGCAGTCGAGGACTTCTTCGCCGCCGGCGGCGAACGGCTGTGGCTGGTGCGCGTGCCTGAAAGCGAAGGCCGCGACGGCCTGCTGCCGGCCGGCGAGCCGGACTTCAGCCACCCGGAGACGCTGCGCGGCATCGACGTCGCCCTCGGCATCCCGGAAATCGGCCTGCTCGCCCTGCCCGATCTCGAACGCCTGCAGGTCCCGCCGCAGATCCGTGCCGACGCTGTTGCTGTGCAGCGGCCGCTGCAGGCGCGCTTCGTGCCGCTCGGTCAGCTCGGCCCGCGCGAGCAGAACGTGCAGGCCGCCGACAGCGTACCGGCGACGCCGCCGTGGCCGTTCACCGAACTGCTCGCCCGCCTGCTGCCGCGCTGCGCGCGCTGGCGGCCCGACGTGCAATGCCTGCTGACGCTGCCGCTCGCCGCCGACCCCGCGCACGGTGCGCAGGCCGACGCCGACGCGCTCGCCCGCCTCGCCGCGCTCGACGGCGAGGCGCTGCGCCAGGCCCAGCGCCTGCAGCTGCTGTTCCCTTATCTGTGCGGACCGCGCGCCCCCCTGGCCAGCGCCGGCGGTCTGCTCGCCGGCCACATCGCTGCGCGCGCCGTCGACGGCGCCTGGCGCTCGATCGCCGGGCGCGCGCTCGCCAGCGATGCGCTGCCCTGGCCGCTGCTGGAGCGCCGCCAGGCGGCGGCGCTGCGTGAAACCCCCGGCATCGGCGTACTGCTCAACCGCGACGGCGCGCTGCAGCTCGACGACGAGCGCCTGTGCGGCGGCCTGCCGGGCACGCTGGCCGAACAGCCCGGACAGGCGGCGGCGAACAGCGGCATCTATTACTACCGCTCGGCGGAAGTCGTGCGCCTGATCGGCTGGCTGCTGCGCCAGCTCGCCGCCTTCGGCGAGCGCCTGGTGTTCGTCACCGACCCGGACGATCCGCGCCCCGGCCTGCTGCTCGAAGACTTCTTCCGCCGCCTGCATGCCCGCGGCGGCCTGCGCGGCGCGCGCTTTGAAGACGCCTGCCGCATCCGCCGCGTCGAGGCCGGTGCGGCGACCATCGCCTGGGACATCGAAATCGCGCCGGCGGTACCGATCGACACGCTGACGCTGTCGCTGCTGCACACCGACGGCGCCTGGCGCGCGCAGGTGGATCATGGCTGAGTCCGGCGCACGCCCCGGCACCGCCCCCGGCGACGAAGCCGTCTTCGTCCCCTTCCGCTTTCGCGTGCAGCTGTACTCGGCCGATGCCGGCGCGCCGGCAGCCCTGATCTGCGCCGGCGCCTTCAGCGAGCTCGGCGGCCTGGAAGCGACGATGACGCCAAAGGCGATCCGCGAGGGCGGGCGCAACTGGGGCGAGCTGCAGCGCGCCGGCACCACCAGCTTCGCCACCGTCGTGCTCAAGCGCGGCATGACCTCGGTCGGCGATCTGTGGACCTGGTTCGACAGCGTCAACCGCCGCAGCCTCTACGGCCTGCGCATGACCGCGCGCATCGAAGTCTTCGCCGGCGCCGGCAGCACGCCGGCGCTGGTGTGGACGCTGGAAAACGCCCTGCCGGTGAAGTTCAAGGGCGCCGACCTGTCGTCCAGCGCCGCGCAGGTGGCGATCGAGGAACTGCACCTCGTGCACGAGGGCATCACGCTGGAGCGTCCGGGCTGAGCGCCCGCCGCAGGAGCACGCGACATGGCCACCGACGATCCCGCCGTCACCCACGCCAGGCTGGTGCCCTGGCAGGGCAACACGCTGCTCGAAGCCAAAGCGATCAGCGTCGCCTTCAACCCGGTCAGCCTCAAGGTCGCGCTCAGCAACCAGCTCAAAACCGAATCCGGCAACAAGGGCCAGTCGAAAAACGCCGCGCAGTTCGTCGACAAGAGCGCCTCGACGCTGAGCTTCGAGCTGATCTTCGACACCAGCCGCGAGATCACCGACGTGCGCGAGCAGACGCGCAAGATCGCCGAGCTGTTCATGAAGCCGATCGCCCCCGGCGAGCCCGACTACAACGGCGACGGCAAACAGCCGACGGTGCCGCGGCGGCTGCGCTTCCAGTGGGGGCGCTTCGGCTTCGACGGCCTGATGCAGAGCTACGCCGAGACCCTCGACTACTTCTCGCCGGAGGGCGTGCCGCTGCGTGCGACGCTGTCGCTGACGCTCAACGAGGACCGCTTCCAGCATTTCTCGCTGCCCGGCGAACCGCCGCTGGCGCGCCTGCCGCCGGTGTTCGCGCCGAGCGGCCCCGGCTCGACGCTGGCCGACGCCGAACGCAGCGCCGGCAAGGAGGCGCCGGGGCGCGACTGGCGCTCGACGGCGCTGTTCAACGGCATCGAGACGCCGCGCTTCCCCGGTGGCAGCGGCGTGCTGGTGCCGCCGCTGGCGGCGCCGTCCGCCGAGGCCGCCTTCAGCTTCGGCGCCTCGGCCGAGCTCGGCACCACGCTCGGCGCCCGTGTTTCCGTGCGTTTCGGAGGTTGAAGCATGCCGGTCTACGTCAATGAACTCGACACCGAACTCGAAGAACCCGCGCCGCCGCCGGCCGCGGACGTCGCCGACAACGCCCCCCCGGCTCCCGATGCGGCAAGCCTCGCCGCGCTGCTCGACCTGCTCGCCGAACGCCGCGAGCGCCTGCAATTCGACTGACCCGGAGGCCACGGTTTGAGTCGCGATCCTGCCTTCCTCGCCGCGCGGCCCTGGTGCCGCCTCGACGGTGAGCTGAATACCGATCTGCAGACGGCACTGCTCGCCTGCGAGGCCGGCGGCCGCGAGGGCGAGCCGGCACACGCCGAGCTGCGCGCGCTCAACTGGGGCGGCCGCGACGGCGCCGATGCGCACTTTCTGTTCGGCGCGCTCAAGCCGGGGCAGACACTGGCGCTCGGCTTCGGCGATGACGAAGTGTTCAGCGGCGACATCAGCGCCATCGAGGAACGCTACGGCGACGGCGCGCCGCAGCTGCTGCTGCTCGCCGAAGACGCCCTGCAGCGCCTGGCGCGCACGCGCGCCAGCGCCAGCCATGCCGAACTCAGCCCGGCCGATCTGGTGCAGCGCATCGCCACAGCGGCCGGCCTGCAGGGCGACTGCAATCTCGACGCGCCGACCGCGACCTTCAACCAGCTCAACGAAAGCGACCTCGCCTTCCTGCTGCGCGTGCTCGGCCGCTACGGCGTGCTGCCGCGTGTCGACGGCCGGCGCCTGCTGGCGCGCACGCCGGAAAGCACCGGCACGCCGATCGAGGTCGACCTGATGCAGGGCGGCCGCGGCCGCCTGATCGCCGACCTCGCCCAACAGCCGACGCAGGTCGACGTGCGCGGCTACAACCTGGCGAGCGGCGAAGCGGTGCACGGCAGCCGCAGCGACGCCCCCGCGCACAGTGCCGCGGCACGCCTCGGCGCGCTCAGCTGGAACGCCGTCGAGGACTTTCCGCAGCCCTTCGCCGGCAGCCAGCACGACGCCGACGGCTTTGCCGCCACCGCGCTGCGCCGCCGCGCCGAGCGCTACGTGCACGGCACGCTGGAGCTTGCCGGCGACCCGCGGCTGCGCGCCGGCGTCGACATCGAGCTCAGCGGCGTGTCGCCGAACTTCGCCGGCCAGTACCGCATCGGCGGCGCCTGGCACCGCTTCGACACCGCCAGCGGCTACCGCACGCAGCTACAGCTCTACCGGGGGGACTGGCATGGCGCTTGAGTCGGGCGGACACAGCCTCGCCGGCGGCCTCGGCGCGCTGCACCTGGCCACCGTCAGCGACACCCGCGACCCGGAAGGCCGCGGCCGCGTGCGCGTGCGCCTGGCCGCGCTCGACGTCGAGCTGTGGGCGCCACTGCTGGTCGCCTCGGCCGGCAACGGCTACGGCGTCGCCTGCCTGCCGAAGAACGGCGAGATCGTCGCCGTCGGCTTCGTCGGCCCCGATCTGCCGCTGGTGCTCGGCAGCCTGTGGAGCGGCGGCGCACCACCGCAGGACGGCGCCGATCCGGCCGAAGAGCGCTACAGCGTGAAAACGCCGGCCGGCACCGAACTGCGCTTCGACGATGCCGACGGCCCGCAACTGCTGATCGAAACCCCGGCCGGCCAGCGCGTGCTGGTCACCGACGGCGAAGGCGGCCAGGTGCGCATCGAGGTCGGCGGCAACAGCATCACCGTCGACAGCGACAGCATCGCGCTGCAGGCGAGTTCGGAGGTCACCGTCAACGCCGGTCAGGTCAAAGTCAGCGCCGGCATGCTCAGCGTCGAGGCCGGCATGAGCAAGTTCAGCGGCGTCGTCAAATGCGACACGCTGATCAGCAACGCCGTGGTCTCGTCGAGCTACACGCCCGGCGCGGGGAACATCTGGTGAACGCGCGCCTCGATCCGCGCCGCCACGCCGGCGACATCGAAGTCGTCGCGCCCTGGTATGCCGCCGACGGCGGCTGCGCGCTGCACCGTTATCTCGATGAGGAATTCGTGCCGCGCTTCCTCGGCGAACTCGCCGCCGGCGGCCCGGCCGATCAGCGCTGGACGCAGCAGGACCGTTTCGCCGGCAGCGCCCAGCCGGTGCTGCGGCTGCCGCTGCACGGCGCTTTCTACCTGCTCGCCTGCGAAGTGCGCTGCGTGCAGCCGGGCCGCCCGGCGCTCGATCCGCGGCGCGTGGTCGATGCCGGCTGCGTGGTGCGCCGCCTCGACGGCAGCGGCGAGCGCGCCTGGCGGCTGGCCGGCGGCCGCCCGCTCGGCTGGCAGCCGCTGGCCGCCGACCAGGCCCGCCTCGACCCGCACGTCCAGCGCCGGCTGGTCGCCGCGCGGCGGCTGCCGGCCAGCGCGCTGCGCGCGCCCTACGACGGCGAGGAGATCCACCCGCTGCGCGCGCAGCTGGCGCGCGATGCCGGCGGCAAGGCGCACTGCGTGCTGTGGGGCTATCTGCCGCTCGGCGGCAGCGCACCCGGCCAGCGCCAGGCGCCGGCGGACGACGACCCGGCGGCGCTGGAACTGGGCAGCGAAATCGCCTGGCCGCTCGGCGGCCGCGGCCAATGGCAGACGGCCGACGGCGCGCTGCTGCAAAACGGCGCGGCCAGCGCGGCGCTGAGCGGCCTGCTGCGCGTGCTGGTGCTGCGCTACCGCCTCGGCAGCGACGGCGCCGCCCTGCAGGCCAGCCTCGCCGGCCTGGCGGCGGCGCTGCCGCTGCGTCAGGCCGACGGCTCGCCGTGGCAGCGCGACGGCCATGTTTACAGCCTGCTCGACTGGCTGCGCGAAGCCGAATCCGCGCTGCAGGAATGGCTGAACACGCCGAGCCCGGGCAGCTACCCGCCGCTGCCGGCCGGCGGCGGCGGCCTGTCGCTGAGCCTCGATGCAGCAACGGCGACGCAATGGCGGCTGGCGCTGGCCAATGCCCGCGAGGCGCTGCTCGGCACGCTGCAGGAGGCGATCGAGCTGCCGCGCTACGGCCAGGCCGCCGGCGACGTCTACCGCGTCTGGCCGTTCGTGCGCACGCTCGATGCCTGCGGCTGCGAGCGCGTCAGCTTCGGCCCACCGAGCTTTGCCTTCCGCGTCGCCGCACCGTGGGAACCGGAAGCCGCCAAGCCGCGCGTGATCAGCCTGCCGGGGCTCGACGCGCTGCGCCGCGGCATGGCGCGCGGCGCGAGTTTCCGCATGCCGGCGGACCTCGGCAGCCTGCTCGCCGGCCTGCGCGGCAAGGACAAGGCCAAGGACGCGCTCGACGGCAACGCGCCGCAGGGGCCGGCCTTCGACTTCGGCATGCTCTGCTCCTTCAGCCTGCCGATCCTCACCATCTGCGCGCTGATCCTGCTGATGATCGTCATCAACCTGCTCAATCTGGTGTTCCGCTGGCTGCCGTTCGTGCACATCTGCATTCCGTGGCCGCGCCGCGAGGGGGAATCCTGATGGCCGCAACACCCGTCGCGCCGCCGCGCGGCTGGCCGCTCGGCGGCCTCAGCGATCTCGCCGGGCAGCAGGCCGACGCCGATGCGCCGCAGCCGCCGGCCGCCGCCGACTGCTTCCGCCTGGCCTGGAGCAGCGGCGAGCGGGCGATCCGCGAGAGCCTGATCAATATCCTGCTGACCCGCCCCGGCGAGCGGCTGATGCGCCCGGACTTCGGCGCCGGCATCCGCGACTGGGTGCACCGGCCGAACGATGAAACCAGCCGCGGCCTGCTCGCCACCGTCATCGAGCGCGCCGTGCGCCGCCACGAGCCGCGCATCGCGCTCGATGCCGTCGAGGTCGTCGCTCACCCCGACGATCCGGCGCTGGTCGGCATCACCCTCCGCTACCGCATCCTCGCCAGCGGCGCGCGCGACGGCCTCGCGCTGACGCTGGCCCCCGAGCGCTAGGAGCCGCCATGTCGCTGCCGCTGCCGAACCTCGATGACCGCCGCTTCGATGACCTCGTCGCCGAGCTGCGCGCCCGCCTGAGCAGCCACCTGCCGGAATGGGAGCCGGTGTCCGGCGACCCCGGCATGGCGCTGATCGACCTGCTCGCCTGGCTCGCCGAAACCATTCTCTACCGCGCCAACCTGATCCCCGAGCGCCAGCGCCGCGCCTTCCTCGGCCTGCTCGGGCTGCCGCTGCGCGCGGCCAGCGCCGCCGCCGGCGTGGTCTGCATCGACAGCGTCGCCACCGCGCCGCAGCCGCCGGCGCTGCTCACGGCCGGCAGCCGCCTGCGCGCCGGGCCGCTGGTGTTCAGCACCGAAAGCGAATGCCTGCCGAGCAGCCTGCTGCTGCAGCTCGCACAGAAGGCCCGTCTCGACGAGGCCACGCTCGCCGCGCGCGGCATCAGCCGCAGCGATCTGGCCACGCTCTACAACCGCCCGGTGACGCCGTTCGAGCCGCGCACGCTCGCCGCCAGCGCCGGCGCGCGCTTCGCCGACGGCGTCGACGGCGTGCTCTGGCTGGCACTGCTGCGCCCGGCCAAGGCACCGCAGGACGCCGCCGCGCTGCGCACCGCCTTCGCCGGGCGCACGCTCGCGCTCGGCCTGGCACCGAGTGACGAAGCGCTCGACGGCCTGGTCGCCCGCGAGCTGCCGACGCGCCAGCTGCGCCTGGAACTGGTGCACGCGGTCGACGGCGGCGAACCGGCCTTTCTGCCGCTGGAGCTGGTCGGCGACAGCTCGCTCGGCGCGCGCCAGCCCGGCACGCTGCGCTTTCGCCTGCCGGCCAACCTGACGCTGGCGCCACCGCGCTATGACGACCCGAAAGACGCCGGCCTCGGCGCCCGGCCGCCGGCGCTCGCCGCCGAGCTCGACCCGGCCGACGTGGTCCACTGGCTGCGCCTGTCGAGCCCCGATGATCCGGCGCTGCAGCTGGCCTGGCTCGGCCTCAATGCCGTCGACGTGCGCGGCCTCGACCTGCGCCGCGACCTGCTGCTCGGCATCGGCGACGGCCGTCCCGAGCAGAGCCTGACGCTGCCCGACGGCGGCATCGACGCCGCCTCGCTGCAGCTCGAAGTCGAAACCGCCAGCGGCTGGGAGCCGTGGCAGGCCGTCGACAGCCTGGCCGGCGCGGCGCGCGATGCCGCGGTCTACCGGCTCGATGCCGCCAGCGGCCGCCTCGACTTCGGCGACGGCCTGCGCGGACGGGTGCCGCCGGCCGGCCGACGCATCCGTGCGGCGAGCTACCGCTACGGCGGCGGCGCTGCCGGCAACCTGCCGGCCGGCCGCATCCGCGAGGTGGTCGAGGCGCCGGCGCTGCGCGTGCGCCAGGAATGGCCGACGCGCGGCGGCGCCGAGGCCGAAACCGTCGCCGAGGCCGAACGCCGCCTGCCGGCCTGGCTCAACCACCGCGACCGCGCCGTCACCGCCGCCGACCTGCGCACGCTGGCGCTGGAGGCGCCGGGCAGCGGCATCGCCCGCGCCGAGGTGGTGCGCGGCCTGATCCCCGGCGACACGCTGGCGGCGCTGCGCCGCGACGTGCCGGGCGCGGTGGCGGTGTTCGTGCTCGGCCAGCGCGCCGCCGACGACCCGTCGCCGCCGCGGCCGACCCCGGCGCAGCTGCGCGAGGTCTACGCCCATCTGCGCGCCCGCTGCCCGATCGGCTGCGAGCTGTACGTGCTGTCGCCGCGCTTCGTGCCGCTGGCGCTGGCCTGCGCGCTCGGCGTGCGCGACCCGGCGAGCGAGCGCGAAACCCTCGACCGCGTCGCCGCGGCGCTGCGCGCCTGGCTGCGCGCGCTGGCACCGGGCGGCGCCGACGGGCGCGGCTGGCCGCTCGGGCGCAGCATCGACGCCGAAGAACTGCGCGCGGTCGCCGCCCGCGTCGACGGCGTCAGCCGCGTGCCACAGCTGCGGCTCTACGCGCCCGACGCCAGCGGCCAGTGGCAGACGCTCAACGGCACGCTGAGCCTGCAGGACTACGACCTGCCGGAGCTGCGCGCCGTCAGCGTGGTCAGCGGCGACACCGCGACGCCGCCGAGCGGCCTGTTCGACGGCGGCACCGGCGATGGCGGCGCCGCACCGGCGCCGGCGCCGGTCATCCCGGATCTGTGCTGATGGACGTCAACCGCACCCCCTGGCTGCTGCTCGCCGACGCTGCGGCCTTCGCCGCCGCCGAGGACGCGCTCGCCTGGGACGCCGGCGCCGGCTGCCTGCGCCTGCGCGAGGCCGCCGTGCCGCGCTGGCCGGCGCGCGCGCGTGATGCCGGCCATGCCGCGCGGGCGGCCAGCCCGCTGCGCGTGCTCGACGGCCACGGCCTGCTCGGCGTCGCCGACGGGGTGCGCATCGAGGTGATCCTCGCCGACGGCCGCCACCTGGCGGTACGCGACGCCGACGGCCAGCCGCTCGAAATCGCCGCCGGTGCACGCTTCACCGCGCTCGGCCTCGGCGGCGACGACCGTTTAGCAGCGAGCTGGAGCGATGCGGCGGCGGCCGATCCGGCGCAGCGCCACGGCCTGTTCGTGCTGCATCTGCGCCGGCGCTGGTGCGAACGCCTGCCGCTCGACTTCGCCGTCGACGCGCTGCACGTCGACGCCGACGGCGCGATCTGGCTGGCCGGCGGCGGCCAGCTCGCCCGCGTCGCCGGCGCGCCGCTGCCGCAGCCGTTCACGCCGCCGGCGGGGTTCCGCCCGCTCGCCGACAACCCGCAGCCGCTGCGCCTGCACGAGCGCACGCCGCATCCCAACGGCGAGGCGCTGGCGCTCTGCGGCGATGCCGACACGCTCTACCTGCTGCTCGGCCACGCCGACGCCGCGCAGGAAATCTGCACGCGGCCGCGCAGCGCGCAAGCGCCCGTCTGGCGCGTGCATCAGATCGCTGCCGACAGCCCGCTGCCGTGGGCCGGCGACCTGCTGCCGAGCGGCCGCGGCAGCCTGCTGCTGGCCTGTGCACCGCAGGCCGACGATACCGCCTTCGCCCGCTGCGACATCGCCGAAGTCGGCCTGCGCTTCGATGAACTCAACGGCGTCGGCGCGGTCGAGGCGATCGCCGTGCGCTGGCCGCAGATGGCGCGGCCGCTGTCGGTGCGCAGCGTCGTCAGCGCCGACGGCCGCCCGCGCTACCTCGCCGCCGACGGCCCGCGCGTGTGGCTGCCGCTGCCGCAGCGCGAGTACGCCCGCGCCGGCACGGCGACGCTGCTGGCGCCGCTCGACAGCCGTCAGGCCGGCGCCTGCTGGCACCGCATCTACCTCGATGCCTGCATCCCGCCCGGCTGCAGCCTGCGCCTGGCGGCACGCGCCGCCGACACGCTGGCCGAGCTGGCGCAGGCCGAGTTCCTCGACCAGCCGGCGCCGAGCTGGAACCCGCTGCCTTCGGAGCTGGGTTTTTTCCCCGGCCTGCTGGCGCAGCGCGCCGGCGAGAGCGGGCTGTTCGAGCTGCTGCTGCAGCGGCCGAGCGGCAATCTGCGCCGCCTCGACGGGCGCTTTCTGCAGCTGCAGCTGCACTTTGCCGGCGACGGCCGGCGCACGCCGCAGCTGCATGCGCTGCGCGTGTACGCACCGCGCTTCGACTATCAGGAGCACTACCTGCCGGAGCTGTTCCGCCAGCAGGAGGCGGCGCGTGATGCCGACGAGCCGGCCAACGGCGCCGATCTGCGCGAGCGCCTGCTCGCCGTCTGCGAGGGCCTGCTGACGCCGCTCGAAGGCCGCATCGCCGCCGCCGAGGCACTGCTCGATCCGCAGGCGGCACCGGCGGCGTTTCTGCCGTGGCTGGCGAGCTTCCTCGGCCGCACGCCGCTGGCCGACTGGCCCGAGGCGCGGGTGCGCCGCTGGCTGGCGCATCTCGGCGAGCTGCTGGCCTGGCGCGGCACGCTGCGCGGCGTGGCGCTGGCGCTCGACCTGGCCACCGACGGCGCCGTCGGCCGCGGCGAGATCGTGCCGGTGGAAAACTTCCGCCTGCGCCGCAGCATGGCGACGCTGCTCGGCCTGCTGCCGGACAGCGACGCCCATCCGCTGACGCTCGGCACCACCCGCTCGGGCAATTCCATCGTCGGCGACAGCCTGATCCTCAGCGAATCCGACACCCGCGCCTTCCTCGCGCTGTTCGCCCCCGAGCAGGCGCAGGCCGACGAGCGGGCGGCGGTGCAGACCTTCTTCCTGCATTACGCGCACCGCATCAGCGTGCTGCTGCACGGCCCCGGCCGCGCCTGGAGCACGGTGGTGGCGCGCGTGCTCGAAGAGGAGCTGCCGGCGCATCTGGCCTGGGACCTGTACCCGAGCGAGTACCCCTTCGTGCCCGGCCTGTCGCCGCTGCTCGCCTATGACACCTTCCTCGAACCGACGCCGGCGCCGGCCGGCGTGCGGCTCGGCACCACCCGCCTCGGCCGCGAGGGCCTGCTGCGCGATGCGCCGGCGCTCGTGCCGCTGGCTGCTGACGCGGGAGAAGCCGCACCATGACCGATGCCGTCTCGCCCCTCGCCCACGACGCCGAAACCGGGCCGCTCCTGCGCGTCACCTTCCAGCCGGGCATGCTGCTCGGCGTCGAGGCGATGCAGGCCGAGCAGGCCTACCACCGCCGCCGCCTCAACCGCCACGGCCGCCTGCTGCACGGCTACGGCACGCTCTACGGCCTGCTGGTGACGCTGGAGCCGGCGGCGGCGACGCTGCCGCTGCGCCTGGTCGTGCACCCCGGCCTGGCGCTCGACGCCCTCGGCCGCGAGCTGCTGCTGTCCGAACCCTACGGCGTCGACCTGCCGGCTTGGCTCGCCGAACAGGGCGCCGCGGCCCTCGCCGCCTTCGCCGTGCCGGCCGATGCCGCCGAGGGCGCCCCGCGCACGCTGACGCTGGAAGTCGCGGTGCGCTACGCCGACTGCGAACAGGGCCTGCAGCCGGTGCTGGCGGCGGCGACCAATGCCTCGACCGACGCCGTCGCCGCCAGCCGCGCCGGCGAAGCGGTCGAACTGCTGCTGCGCGGCGCCGATCCCAACCCGCCACCACCGCCGGCGCCGCCGGCCAGCCTGCCGACCGCCGTCGAGCAGGCCCGGCTCGACAACGCCGACGCCGCCACCCGCACCGTGCTGCAGGCGCAGCTCGACCGCCTGCACCGCACGCGCGGACTCGACGCGCTGCCGGCGCTCGGCGCGGACAGCGCCGAGCTGACGCTGGCGCGGCTGACGCTGCGGCTGACGACGCTGACCGCGCCGCAGCCGGCGCCGGCCGACATCGATCTCGACAATCTGGTCCGTCCGTTCCTCGACGTCGCCGTCGAGCCGTGAGGAGGCGCCGATGCCCACCGTCTTCCAGCCCGTCACACCGCTCGCCGCGGCGGCGCCACAGGCTCCGCTGCGGGCGACGCCGATCGACCCGCGGCTCAGTCGCACGTTCTACTTCGACGGCCGCCTGCTCAGCGCCGAGGACCTGATCCGCGATCAGCAATACCTCGACCAGCGCCTGCTCGACGTCGGCCGCAGCCTCGGCGACGGCATCGTCGACGGCCTGCAGCTCGACTTCAACGACCCGCTGCTGACGCTGCAGCCGGGCGTCGCCGTCTGCGCCAGCGGCCGCACGCTGCGCGTGGAAACCGCGATCAGCGCCGACCTCGGCGACCGCACCACGCTCGCCGTGCTCAACGCCGCCGATGACGCCACGCTCGCCGGCGGCCGCCTCAACAGCGGGCTGTACGCCGTCGCGCTCGGCGCCGCCGAGGACGGCTTCGGCAGTGCCGAGGTGTTCCCGCGCGACTTCGGCGCCAGCCGCACGCTGCAGTTCGACGCCATCCGCGAAGGCGTCGAGCTGCTGCTGGTGCCGCTGCCGCTGCCCGATCCGCCGCTGGAGCCGCTGGCGGCGCGCGCGCTGCTGGCGCGCACGCTGGTCGGCGCCGGCGCACTCGACCAGTGGCTGCCGAGCGAGGCGGTCGCGCTCGGCGTGCTCGCTGTCGCCGACGACGCCATCCGCTGGTGCGACCCCTGGCTGCTGCGCCATCCGCGCCGGCCCGATGCCGTGCTCGACGGCTTTCAGGAGGACCTGCTGGCGCATTACCGCGCGCTGCTCGCCGCGGTGCTCAGCGAGCGCGCCGGCGCCAGCTTTCACGCCGGCGAACACTTTCACCTGCTGCCGCCGCTCGGGCCGCTGCCGAAGGCCTGCATCGATCCGCTGCGCGGCCTGCAGACCTTTTTCCCGGCCGGCGTCGACGTGCAGATCGTGCCGCTGCGCGAGGACGACATGGAGGCGGCGCTGCAGAGCGCGCTGAGCCTGCCGCCGCTCGATCTCGACCAGACGCTGTCGGCCGAGGTGCTGGTGGTCGCCGCGCTGGCGCCGGCCGCTTACGCCGAACTGAGCGCGCGCCTGCTCGCCGCGGCACAGAACGATGCCGTCACCGGCGAGACAGTGCTCGAACCCAGCGTCAGCCTCGACGGCGAACCCGACCCGGCGAGCCCGTGGAACGGCCTCTGGGAGAACCTCGCCGAGGATCACGTCTGGTATCTGCGCCGGCCGCCGCGCGCCGCGGCCGACGGCCTCGCCGGCATCATTCTCGCCGCCGGCTACCAGGCACCGGCGCCGCTGCCGCCGCCGGTGGTGGAGCCGCCCGTGGAACCGCCGGTCGAGCCGCCGGCGGCGCGGCCGACGATTCCGCTGTCGCTGCAGGTCGACGGCATCGCGCGCTGGCGAGCGGCGCCGGCCGGCAGTGAGGATGCCGCCAAGGCGGTGCTCAAACGCATCGCCATCGAACAGGGCGAGAACCCGCCCGCCTCGATGCTGGAACTGACCGCAGCCGTCGTCGCGACGCTGATGCACATCAGCGCGCAGCTCGACACCGCGCTGTGGCCGACACTCGATGAGCTCAGCCCCGGCGGCGGCGAGACGGTGCTGAAGTGGCTGGAAATCCACCGCCAGGCCGAGGCCGACGGTGCCGATGTGTTCAAGGCGGCGATCACCGCCTGCAAAGAACTCGGCCTCAGCGACGCCGTCGTCAAGGGCTGGGATCAGCTGGGCTGAGGACAACGACGATGGCCGCCCCGATTCGCCTGACCTCTCCACAGCCGACGCCGGCCGGGCAGCTGCGCCCGCGGCTGTTCGCCGGCCGCAGCCTCGGCGCCAACGACTTCGAGCGCCTCGACACCTACCGCGACACGCGCATCGACAACCTGCTCGCCGGCCGCGCCGCCGGCATCGTCAGCGGCCTCGAACTCGCCGCACTGCCCGGCGACAGCGTGGTGGTGCGGCCCGGACTCGGCATCGGCGGTGGCGGGCGCAGCATCGCCCTGCGCACGCCGCTGCGCACGCCGTGGAGCGAGCTGATCGCGCCGCTGCAGGCCGACGGCGTCTATCTGCTGTGCTTGGAGCAGCGTGTGCACAAGCTGGCGCAGGACAGCGTGCCGCCGTGCCGGCGCAGCGAAATCGACCCGCGCCGCGACCTGCGCTTCGAGACCGAATCCTTCCTGGTGCTGCGCGGACCGCTGAGCGGCTATGCACCGGAGCCGGTCGACGGCGATGCCGTGCGCATCGCCAACCGCCTCAGCGCGCACTTTCTCGATGCGCCGCCGCGCGCGGCGATCGGCGACGGCATCGCGCTCGGCCTGGCCGGTGTGACGCAGCAGACGCTGCGCTGGCTCGACACAGCCGCCGGGCGCTTTCCGGCGCAGGCGGACGGCGCCCGCCAGGCGCTGCTGACGCAGACATTGACGGCGCTGCGCGGCGGGCATTTCGCCAGCCTCGAAGTGCTGCCGCCGGCGGCGCCGCTGCCGCGCGCCTGGCTGACGCTGCCACTGGCCGACGCCACGCTGCCGAGCTGCGCCAACCTGCCGCCGCAGCTGCAGCTGACGCTGCTGCCGGTGCGCGCCAGCGAGTTCGGCGCCGCGCTCGCCGCCGCGCAGACGCGCGGCCCGCTGCGCCTGGGCGCCGGCCTGGCCGATCGCGTGCATCTGCTGCTCGGCGTCGCCGACGGGGATTTCCGCGCCGACCTGCTGTCGATTCCGCAGCCCGACACGGCCACGCTGGATGCGCTCTACCGGGCCTGGCTCGGCGCGCAGCAGAACTGGGCGCAGGCGCGCAGCGCGCGCGAGGCGCTGTGGTTCGCCAGCGCGCAGGACCGCCAGCAGCTCCCGGAAGAAGTCATGACGGCGCTCGAACCCGACCCCGATCCGGTCGCCGCGCAGGCACCGGCCGAGCCCGCCCCGTTGCTCGCCCTGCTGGCACAGCGCCTGGCCAGCGAGGCCGTCAGCGCGCCGGCCGGCTATGCCGACTTCGGCCAGTGGACGCAGAACCATGCCGAGGCCGGGGCACCGGCGGCCGTGGTGATCAACGGCAGCGGCGCGCGCGTGCAGCTGGCCCTGGCCGCGCAGCGGCTCGCCCAGCTGCAGGCGGAGCTGGCGAACTTCACTGACCACGTCGAAACCCTGCGCGACTTCCTCGGCCGCCAGCGCCAGCAGCACGATGCGCTGACCGCCAGCCTGGCCGGCCTCGCCGGCGGCGTCGCCAGCGATGGCAGCGGCCTGAAGATCGCCCGCTGGCTGCCCTACGTGACGCTGAGCGCGCGCACCACGGAGCCGACCGCCAACGCCAACGCCAACGCCAACGCCAACCTCACGGTGCGCACGCTCGCCCTCAGCAACAACGTCACCAGCAACACCAGCAGCACGCTGCAGGCCACGACCACAACGATCAGCCGGCCGACCTTCACGGCGACGGCCTTCGACGTGGCCGGCGTGCAGACCCTGCAGCGCGTCAGCAGCTTCAGTACGGCGATGCTCGGCAGCCAGCTCTCCGAGAAACTGCAGCTGCAGCTCGACAGCATTCCGCGCATCGCCGAACCGATCACCGCCGCCGCCTACCAGGCGCAGAGCAATGACTTCGGCGTGCTGCAGCACGTGCTGCCGGAGGTCTACGCCATCAACGATGCCGGCGAGCGCTTCGCCGACCTGCGCGACGATCTCAACGCCGCCTTCGGCAGCATGACGCTGCCCGATTCAGTCAAGGAATGGCCGAAATTCGATGCCGGCGGCATCCGCGAGCGCACCAAGAACGTCGCCGCCGCGCAGCGCTACCCGCTGCTGGTCGACCTCGGCAAGCAGCTGCAGGGCGACACCCGCGACATCGAGCGCCTGCGCAGCGCCTTCGAAAGCGCAATCCGCAGCCGCCTGCTGCAGATCGGCAAGACGCAGGCGCAGATCGCCAGCCTGCAGACGCAGATCGTCGCCCTCGACGCCGAGCTCGCCACGCGGCTGGCGGCGCTGGCCGACGCCGCCCGCGATTACGCGATGGCACAGGCACTGACCGCTGACGACTGGCGCGCGGTCGCCGCCGCGCGCACGGCACGGCGCAAGGCGCTGGCCCGCGCGCGGCTGTTCGGCTACGTGCGCGCGCTGCCCTGGGAGCTGGCGCAGCCGCTGGCGCCGGCGGTGCGGCTGGTCCGCAGCGACGGCGACGAGCTGGTGCCGGGCCTGCGCCTGGCCGCCGACCTGCCGCTGCCCGATGCGCTCGACGAGTTCGTCGACGCCCTGTGGGAAATCCCGGTCGCCGAGCTGCGCGCGCTGCAACCGCTGCTCGACGAACTGCCCAAGCGCACGCTGCTCGACGAGGCGATCCTGCTGCGCCGCTACCGCCTCGGCCGCCGCGCGCAGCGCAACGACACCGCGAGCACGCGGCTGCAAACACTGCTCGGTGCCAGCCGCACGCTGTTCGGCCAGTACGCCGGCGCCAGCCTGGCGGTGAACGCCGGCAGCCTGAGCCAGCGCCGGGCACAGGCGGCGCGCGAGTTCGCGCTGCTCGACGCGCTGCAGGCGCCGCCCGGCAAGCTGCGCGACACCGCGGCGGCGCTGCGCGCGCGCTGTGAACAGGCGATCCGCGGCCTGCTCTACTACGCCCGCCGGCTGCCGGCACCGCTGCTGCTGGCGCTGGCCGACCGCGCCGACGAAGGCACGCTGGCGGTCGCCAGCCCGCAGAGCTGGCCGGGACCGACGCAGGCCAGCGTCGAAACACTCACCGACTGGCGCACGCTGCTGGCGCTGCTGCGCTGGCTCAACGGCCAGCTGCAGGAGCCGGCGCCGCTCGGCCGCGCCGCGCTCGATCACCTGGTGCGGGCGATCGTGCTCAGTGCCGCGCACGGCGATGTGGCGCTGGCCGCCAGCGGCCGCGTCATCGCCGCGGCGACGCTGCTGCCGGCGCAGCCGCTGCGCCTGCAGCTCGACCGCGAGCTGCGCCCGGGCAGCCTGCTCGAACTGCGCGATCCGCAGCAGCGCCTGGTCGGCCGCCTGCGCCTCGACGATATCGACGCCCAGGGCATCGCCAGCGCCCGCGTCATCGACGCGCTGCAGCCGCAGCTGGCGGTGACGCCGGCCTTCATCGTCAGTGCCGGTGCGCAGGCGCGATGAACGCCGGTGTGCACGTCGAGCGCCTGCAGCTGCGCGCGCGCGCCGCACGCATCGGCGCGCTGCGCAGCGCGCTCGACACCGCCGACTGGCCACAGGCCGGCGAGGCGATCGTCATCGTCCGCCGCCTGAGCGCGCGCGCGGCCACACCGCAAGCCATCGCCGCGCGCGCCACCGCGCAACTGGCGCAGCAGCTGCGCGAGGCGGTCGCCGCCGATTCACCGCTGGCCGCCCACGCCCCCGCCGTGCGCTTCGCCTCGGCCGCTGCGCTATACGCGCAGCTCGCGCTCGATCTGTACCGCGGCCGCGCCGCGCACTGCTGGTACTGGGCGCGCTGGCACCACTGGCTTGCGCTGCCGGTGCCGCAGGCCATCGCCAGCGTGCTCGGCAGCGAACCGCTGCAGCTCGCGGCGATCACCGCCGAACTCGAACGCCACGCTGCGCTGGCCAGCCTGTGGCAGGCCCTGTCGCCACCGGCCGCCGCCCGCCTCGCCGCCGAGCTGGCCGCAGCGAGCGCGCTGCCGGCCGTCACCGCGCCGATCGCCCAGCACATCGACCCCGCCACCGTGCCGCTGAACGCAGACGCACTGCCGCCGGCCCTGCTCCGCCGCTGGCGCGCGCCCTGCCACGGCCTGCCGGCAGACGATGCCCGCGTGCGCCTGGCGTTGCAGCTCGTGCTGCTCGAATGGCGCCCGGCGCTGCTGCACGATGCCGCCGTCTGCGCGGCGCTGCTGCAGCGGCTGGCGCCACCGGAACCGCCGGCAGGCGCTGCCCCCCGCCCGGTGCCGCCACCGACGGCGGACGCCGAGGAAGCCGCCACCGCAGTCCATACCCGCGATGTCGCCCCCCCGGTCCGACCGACAGCGGCGCCGAACGGACAGGCCACCGTGGCGGACGCGGTGACAACCTCGCCGCCAAGCGCAGCGCCCCGGGCCGTGCCCGCCAGCACACCGCCGCCGGAGCATCACAGCGCCAGGCCGGCGCCGCCGACCGCAGCCGTGGATGCAGCGCTCGACGCGATACCGGCGTCGCCAGTCACGCCCCGCGCCGCGACGGCCTCCCCCGCCAGCCGCCGGGCAGGCGCCGAAACAGCCGTCTCCGCAACGGCGCCGGCGCCACCGGCCCCGGCGCCGACCGCCACCGTCGCAGCGAGCTTCGCTGCCAGCGTTGCGAGCGCCGAGCTGCTGAGCGATTACGGCGGCACGCTGTATCTGCTCAACGTGCTCAACGACGGCCGTCTGCAACAGGCGCTCGGCGGAGCGTGCGGCATCGACCTGCGCAGCGGCTGGCACTGGCTGCTCAGCCTCGCCAGCACGCTCGGCCTGACGGCTGGCGATGCGCTCTACCGCTGGCTGCAGGCGCGCTGGCAGGCCCATCACGCCTGCGCCGAGGACTGGCAGCCGCGGCCGGATGATGCGCCGGTCGTCGCCCTCGCCGCGCGGCTGTGCGGACCGCGGTTGTGGACGCCTGAGCTGATCGCCGGCCCCGGCCGCCTGCGCTGGACACCGACGCACCTCGACCTGCAGCGCCCGCTTGGCTGCGTCAGCCTCGCCGTGCGCCGCGCCGGGCTCGACATCGACCCCGGCTGGCTGCCGTGGCTGGGGCGCGTGGTGCACTTTCATTATCTGGAGCGCTGGCCATGAGCGCCGCGGACAGCGAGCACGGCCACGCCACGCTGTCGGCCTGGGTGCGCGCCGGTCTGGCGCATTTCGCCGCCGACTGCTTCACCCAGCCGCCACCGGCGATCGCCGCGCTCGGTGCCCTGACCGAGGACTGGCCGCGCCGGCGGCGGCAGGATCTGGCGGTGCTGGCCAACACCGACGCAGCGCTCGGGCGGCTGGCGCGCGCCTTCGCGGCGCAGCCGGCGGAACTGTTCCTGCTGGCGCTGACCGGCGAGGTCGAGGCGGATTTTCTCGTCGATCTGGCGCTTGCCGAGCTGCAGGCACCGGAGCGTGCAGCGCGGCCGGCACTGCATCTGGCCTGCGCGCTGAGCGCAAGCCTGTTCCCGTCGGCGGCCCTGACGCCGCTGGCACTGGCCGAATCGGCGCTGGTGCGCAGCGGCCTGCTGCGCATCGGCGGCGACGGGCCGCTGCCGCTGCGCTGGCTGCACTGCGAGCCGCGCCTGTGGGCGGCGCTGTGCGGGGCGACGGCGCCGTGGCCGGGCACGCAGCGGCTGCAGGCGGCCGACACCGAACTGCCGGCGGCGACGCGCGCGCGCATCGACACCCTCGCCGCCGCGCTGGCCGAGGATGCGCTCGATGCGCTGGTGCTGCGCGGGGCGCCGTTCAGCGGTCGCGGCCGGCTGGCGGCGGCGCTGGCGCAGCGGCTCGGCCGCCCGGCACTGCTGATCGATGCCGAGACCTGGGCCGATGACGGCGCGCTCGCCGCCGCCTGCCAGTGGTGCGAATGGCTGCCGGTGCTGCGGCCGCGGCTCGGCCCCGGCGAGCAGTTCGTCGCACCGCCGCGGGCCGAATACGCCGGCCCGCTGCTGCTGCTGCTCGGTGAGGCCGGCGCCGTCGCCGGCGCGCAGGTGCTCGAAGAAACCCTGGCGGCGCCGAGCGCCGACGAGCGTCGCGCGCAGTGGGCCGCGGCCGGCGTCGCCGCACCGCCGGCGGCGCTGCTGGCCGGACCGGCGATCGGCGGGCTGTTGCGCCGCGCCGCCCGGCTGCAGGGCGACGACATCAGCGCGCGCCTGCTCGCCGCGCGCCGCCAGCTCGCCGCGCCGCAGTTGCGCCAGCTGGCGCAGCCGGTGGCGCCGGTGGCCGCGAACGCGCTGGTGCTGCCGGCGGCGATCGCCGCCGAACTCGATGAATTCGTCATCCGCTGCGAGCAGCGCGAGCGCGCCTGGCGCGATCTCGGGCCGAGCGCCTGTGCCGGCGCCGGCCCCGGCGTGCGCGCGCTGTTCGCCGGCGAATCCGGCACCGGCAAGACGCTGGCAGCGGCGGTGGTCGCCACCCGCCTCGGCGCGCCGCTGTACCGCGTCGACCTCGGTGCGCTGATGAACAAATACATCGGCGAGACCGAGAAAAACCTCGCCGCGCTGCTCGACCACGCCGCCGGCACCGACGTCATGCTGCTGTTCGACGAGGCCGATGCGCTGTTCGGCCGCCGTGGCGAAGGCGGCGACAGCGGCGAGCGCTACGCCAATATGCTCACCAACTACCTGCTGACGCGCATCGAGGCGCACCCCGGCATCGTCGTGTTGACCTGCAACCACCGCGGCCGCATCGACAGCGCCTTCACCCGCCGCCTCGACGCCATCGTCGATTTTCCGCTGCCCGGCCCGGCCGAGCGGCTGGCGCTGTGGCAGGCCCACCTCGGCGCGCGGGCGCCGGCCGAAGCCGAGCTGCGCCACCTGGCGACCTACGCCGACCTCGCCGGCGGCCACATCCGCAACGCGGTGATCGCCGCCGCCGCGCAATGCCCGCAGGGGCCGCTGCCGCTGGCGCTACTGGCGCGCATGCTCGGCCGCGAATACCGCAAGCTCGGCCGCGCGCTGCCGCCGGCGCTGCTCGCCCTGTCGTAGAGGACTGCCGCCATGCCCGTGCCGACGTTCCAGGTTCCGCATCCCGCACCGAGCCGCGCTGCGCAGGCGGCCGGGGCCGGCGCCGCGCCGCAGACGCCGGCCTACCTGCAGCAGAAGCTCGCCCCCGATCCGCAGCTGCTGGCCGCGGCGCGTGCGGCGCTCGCGCAGCTCGACAGCGCGCTGCACGCCGCCCGCCCGGAGCGGGTCAAGGTGATGAAGGACGCCGACCGCCGCAATGCCGTCGAGGCCCTGAACGCCGCCAGCGCCGAGGCCGCCGCGCGCCTCGATGCACTGCCGGCGGCAGCGCGGCGCACGCTGGTGCGCGAGCAGGCGGCGCAGAGCCCGCGCCTGGCCGCCTGGCTCGGCAAGCACGGTTACGAGGACTGAGTCGTGCCCGAGGCGCTCGCCGTCGCCCGCCGCCGCCGCACCAGCGCAGTGCCGGTGCAGACCGCCACTTCGCCGCGCCCGGCGGACAAACCGGCGCCGCTGGCGCTGCCGGCCTATCTGCAGGCCAGGCTGCGGCTGAGCCAGCCGGGCGATGCGCAGGAGCGCGAGGCCGAGCGCGCTGCCGAGGCCATCGCCCACGATACTGAGCCGCTGCCGGTACGGCAGGCGCCGGCAGCGCTGGCGCGCAGCGGCGGCGCGGAAACCGAGGTCGAGCCAGGCATCGAGCAGCGCATCGAGACGCGCCGCGGCAGCGGGCAGCCGCTGCCGGCGACGCTGCGCGGTGACCTGGAGGGACGTTTCGGCAGCGACTTCGGCGCGGTGCGCACGCACAGCGACGGGGAAGCGGCACAGCTCAACCAGGCACTCGACGCCGAGGCGTTCACCAGCGGTCACGACATCTACTTCGCCGCCGGCCGCTACGCGCCGGACTCCGCCAGCGGCCGCGCCCTGCTCGCCCACGAGCTGACCCACATCGTGCAGCAGAGCGCCGCGCCGGCCGCCGCGCGCCAGCTGCAGCGCGCCAAGGGCGACAACAGCGCCAAGGGCAAACCGGCGAAAACCGAAGTGCGCCTCGACGGCCAGAGCGTCCACATCCCCAAGCTCAAGCTCAGCGCCAAGAAGGCCGGGCGCAGCAAGCCGAACTATCCGCCCGGCACCCAGCTGCGCAAGGGGCCGCGCGACACCAAGCAGCGCAGCAAGTGGAGCAAGGAGCTCAAGCCGAAGGTCAGTGCGGCGCTGGAAAAAGACGTCAAGGCATCGAAGGGGCACTTCGTCGCGCTCAATGCCGACGGCTCGCTGTGCGGTGCCAAACTGCCGGGCGGCCGCCTGCTGATCGGCACGCAGAGCCAGGTCGCCGACGAGCTGACCTTGCCGAAGTGGACGAAGAAAGGTCAGTCGCTGCCGATGGACGTCGACCACTTCCTGGAGTGGCAGCTCGGCGGCCCGGATGAGCTCGGCAACTTCGTGCTCGGCGACGCGGCGCTGAACCAGGCGGCTGGCAGCATCACCGCCGCCGAGATCGAACGCGAAGTGGAGGGCGCACTCGACGAGCTGGCCAGCGACAGCGCCAACCCGGCCGACATCCGCGACTGGCAGAAGCTGAAGACACCGGGCGCAGCGGCCGCCGGCGCGGCAGCACCCGCCGCGCCCGCCGCAGCGGCGCCGGCACCGGGGAGCGGTGGCGCAGCGGGCGCCGGTGCCGCCAAACCGCAGCAGAGCCGCACGCGCACCGCGATCAAGGCGCTGCAGGCGCGCAATTTCGACTTCATCTTCGACCGCATCGAGGCGGCGGCGAACACTTCGGCCGGCTACTGGCTGCCGGGCGACATCGAGAGCGGCGACAGCCTGAAAGTGCCGCAGCGGCTCGACACCAAGACCGTCGAAATCCTCACCGGCAAGGCCGGCGGCATGCTGCTGCTGCCGCGGGAATGGGCCGGCACGCCGCTGCCGGCGAGCGGCGGCAAATGGCAGGGCTCGGGTGCCAAAGGCCCCGGCGTCACCGTGCAGAGCTACGCCGCGCCGAGCGCCGGCAAGGAAGGCTCGGTGGTGGTCGAGGTGCCGGTCAAGGACGCCGCGCCGGGCAGCGCACCGCCGGTGCTGACGCTGCCGGTGCGCCAGCACCCGGATCTGCCGGGCCTAGCGGCGGCGCGCATCACCCGCAAGATCCTCAGCGACAACAAGGGCAACGGCGGCGTCAGCGGCTTTCGCGTGAAGACGCTGAGCCCGGTCGAGTTCACCGAGCTCGGCCTCAGCGACAGCTGGGGAGTCGAAGGCAGCGGCATGCTGACCATCGACGGCCTGCCCTTCCTCAAGGGCGCGCAGATCGGCGTGATGCTGATCGACGGCGATCTCGGCTTCGCCGCGGTATTCGAGGCCGGCGAGTTCCACCTCGGCGGGCCGCTGCGCATGACCGGCGGCAACGTCGCGCTGGCGCTGGTGCCGGGCAGCACGCTGCAGGCCAGCGGGCGGGTGGACTTCGCCCTCGGTGAGTACGCCAGCGGTTCGATCAGCGCCAAAAGCGGCGGCAACGGCGTCGAACTCGACGGCTCGCTGGCTTTCGAGAAAGGGCTGTTCAGTGGCGAGGGCCATCTGCATTACGCCGGCGGCAAATGGGCGGCCGACGGCAAATTCGTGCTGGAGCAGAAATTCCCCGGCGTCGAGCGGCTGTCACTGAGCCTCGGCTACGACAGCGAGACGCAGCTGATCCACCTCGCCGGTGATGCCGACCTCAGCGTGCCGGGCTTCAAGAAGGCGAGCTGCGCGGTCGAAGCCGATGCCGCCGGCAATGTGACGATGAGCGGCCGCGCCGATCTCGCCGACAACGTACCGAAGATCAAGGCCGGCCACCTCGAACTGACGCTCAAGCGCAGCGCCGCCGGGGCCTGGAGCTTCGCCGGCGGCGGTGAACTCGAACCCGATCTCAAGGGCGTGCCGGCCTCGGCCAAGCTGATCCTGAGCTACGCCGACGGCCTGGTCACCGGCAAGCTCGATGCCGCCTACGCCACCCGAATGGTCGGCGGCACGCTGACGCTGAACGCCAAGGCCGGCGTCGGCGAGCAGCCCGAACCGCTGAAGGTCTGGGGCAGCGGCAAGGTCGATTTCACCGCCGCGCCGTGGCTGAAGGCGACGGTCGGGCTGACGCTCGCCGAGGACGGCACGCTGACGGCGGCCGGCAAGCTCGGCATTCCGGCGCCGATCGAGCTGTTCCCGAAGAAGGAATACAAGAAGCAGATCCTACCGCTGGCGGTGCCGGCGATCCCGATCTTCGGTTTCGCCGTCGCCGGCGTGAACGTCGGTGTGTTCCTCAACATCGACGGCTCGCTCGATTTCATCGCCAATTTCGGCCCCGGCCAGCTGACCAAGGCCGAAGTCGGCATCACCTGGAGCCCGGACGACGAGGACGCCACCGAACTGAGCGGTGGCGCGACCTTCGAGATCCCCGCCTACGCCGGACTGAAGCTGACGGTCGACGCCGGCCTCGGGGTCGGTGCCGCGGTGATCAGCGCCATCGGCGGCCTGCGCGTCTGGGGTGAGATGGGGGTGCAGGCCAAAGCCGGCCTCGGCGTCGACATCCGCTGGAAGCCGAGTCAGGGCATGGCGCTCGACGGCGAGGCCAAGGCCGAAGCCGAGGCGGTGCTCAAGCTCGGTGCCGGCGGCTTCATCAAGGTCGTCGCCAAGATCATCGGCACGATCTACGAGGAGGAATTCCCCGCCGGCGAGTTCACGCTCGGCTCGGGCCTGAAGATCGGCGTGCGCCTGCCGGTGCACTATGAGCCGGGCAAGGACTTCGCGCTCGATTTCTCGAAGATCGAGATCACCAAGCCCGACATCAGCGTCGATGACCTGATGGCAAAAGTGAAAAACCGCCTGCCGAGCCCCTGAACGCCGGCATACTCGAACGCCCCGGTCCGCGAACGAGGCCTGCGATGCCTGCCGTGCTCGATGCCGATGCCATCCGTCACGCCGAGCAGCGACTCGCCAGCGACGCGCAGCTGGCGGCGCTGGTCGCCCGCCACGGCCCCTGCCCGCTGGCCCCGCAAACCGGCGTCGAGCCATGGGCGGCGCTGGTCGAATCGGTGATCTACCAGCAGCTCGCCGGCAAGGCAGCGGCGGCGATCGAACGGCGCTTTCTGGCACTGTTCAGCGGCGCACCGAGTCCGCAGGACATCCTCCGGCTCGACGATGCCGAGCTGCGCGGCGCCGGCCTGTCGCGGCAGAAAAGCGCAGCGATCCGCGACATCGCCAGCCATGCCCTTGCCGGCCGGCTGCCGGATCGCCACTGCGCGCAAGACCTCGACGACGAAACATTGATCGCCCGCCTGAGTGCGCCGCGCGGGGTCGGTCGCTGGAGTGTGGAGATGTTCCTGATCTTCACGCTCGGCCGCGCTGATGTCTGGCCGGTCGATGACTACGGCGTGCGCAAGGGCTGGGCGAACACCCGCGCGCTGGCGCAGCCGCCGAGCCCGCGCGAGCTGCAGCCGCTCGGCGAACCCTGGCGACCGTGGCGCAGCGTGCTCGCCTGGTATCTGTGGCGTGCCGCCGAAGCAGCCCCGCCCACGGCTTGATTCGCACGGCCGGCGCAGGCCATCGTCAGCGCATCCGCTTTCCCCCGCACGAGGCCGAGACGATGAACTGGAAAACCGCGTGGCGCTCCTTCTATTACGCGGAGGCCCCCGAGCCCGCCGACCCGGTGCTCGCGCGCGACAGCACGGCGCTGCTGGTCATCGACGTGCAGAACACCTACGTCGAGCGCCCACCGCGCGAATCGCTGAGCACGATCGAACAGGCGCGCTGGGACACATGGACGCCATTCCATGAACGCATGCGTGACACTGTCATTCCCAATACCGCGGCGCTGATCGAACGCTTTCGCCGCGAAGGCATGGAAGTGCTTTTCGCCCGCATTGCCTGCCAGAAACCCGATGGCCGCGACCGTTCGCTGTCGCAGAAAAAACCCGGTTGGAATTACCTGCTTTTACCGAAAGACGAACACGCTTCGCAGATCGTGGCAGAACTGGCGCCACGATCTGACGAGATCGTCGTCTGCAAGACCACGGACAGCGCGCTGACCGGCACGAATCTGCGTCTATTGCTGAGCAATATGGGCATTCGCACTGTGGTCGTCGTCGGTATTTTTACAGATCAATGCGTTTCATCGACCGTGCGCAGTCTGGCGGACGAAAGTTTCGACGTACTGGTCATCGAGGATTGCTGTGCAGCCGGCAGCAGCGAGCTGCACGAGCGCGAACTCGAAATCATCAACATGATTTACTGTCATGTACTACGTCGGGCCGAGCTCGAAGCGCTGCTCACCCGCCCTTGTCAATAAGCAATTGATTTAATTCAACGACGGCGATGATTGTTCGGGCGTGCGCTGCGCTCCCCGCGGCGGGCATCGCCCCGCTCGTTCGTCGCCGTCCGTTCCGGCGTGGTGGGTTTCTGGGCGGCAAACAAATCGAGTGCGCGCTGCATGCCGCGCTCGAACAGTTTCACCTCAATGGCCTTTTCCAAGCGTTCGACCAACATGTGCAGTTCCTGCAAGCTCAGGGAACTCAGGTCGAGTGTCGGTAATGAATTGTGTTGCGGCATGGCGCCGTAGTCTCCCTCCGCGTATTCGGACTGGACAAAGCCGCCGGCTGAATATCAGTACTGTTAAGGCGGCAAGACAAAGTTAATGAAAACAACGTTAAGTAAAGCACGGCAAATCAATCGCACGTATCTGCGACTGATGCATAGCTCAAAAAACGGCAGGTAGTGAATCCTTTCTTGACGATGTGAGCGGAAGACAATCCGAATCGTCACATCCGGCCAGACAGAGAGCGGCCCGGCCCCCAGGGTCGGGAAGCCGTCACCGATATTAAACCACTCCGTATTGAGTTCGCACAGTCGACAAAATAAGAAAACGTTAAGACCGGTTGCGGCTGTAATTACCGGCGAACGTAAAAACGGGGAGCAAGCCCGCAGGCCGTATCGTATTTCGGCCGCTGAAACCACGCCGGCCGCGTGAGCTGACGGACATGCCGTACTGACGGGGCAGCAGTACAGCGGGCACAAGCATAAAACCGTAATATGGTTGTTATTTTTCGCATTGCGAACAAGCAAAAAGCAGATCGACGGCTGCCAGTCGCACATATTCAGTGCAATGCTTCAGGTTTGGGCCTTTCTTTCGGGCACCAAGGTGCTCCCTTCGCGCTCTCGCATTTTCATCAAACAGACTTTGTTTCGAATCATGAAAATATGAGTTCACATATCAGTCGTGCGCCCTGCCGGTGCACCGTGCAAAGCACGGAATTTATGTTGTAAGTCATGAATTACTCAGGAGAAATCCCTATACTTCGCGCCCCCTCACTCGGAAGCAGTCGACTGCCCATGACTTCGTACATGCTCAACGCCCCCGCCGTCAGCCTGGGACCGGACCACGGTTATGCCTTCAATGGCGAGCAGGTTCACCTGCATGCCGCTATCCGGCAGCAGGCAGCGGCTGCCGGCCTTTCCCTGCAGCTGTGGGCCTGCGCAACGCCGTACACCGGTGGCTCGCTGCACGGCACCAAGGTTGCTGAAGTCAACGTCGATGCCGGCGCCGCCAATGACGCGCTGCTGCTTGATCAGACCGTCAATGCCCGCCTGCCGGCCGGACACGGCGAGCATGTGATGGTGCTGGTGCTCGCAGCAGCCAACGAGTGCGGCACGACAGTCGTCGATTTCGCCAATTACCCGCGCCCCGAAACGTTCCCGCTGCCGCAGCTGCGCGGCCAGAGTGACTATCGCATCGACGGCGACAGCGTCACCCTCACGGTCGAATGCGTCGAGAATCCGCGTGATGAGCTCAACCTCAGCGGCTCGCTCGATCTTGAGTTGTGGGCACTCGATGCTCCGTACAGTGACGATGCCTTCAACGGCTGGCTGCTCGGACGCGCCGCGCTGGGCACCCTGAACGGGCAGAGCATGCTGCAGAATCTGGCCATCCAGGTGCCGTTCACCCCGGCCCCGGCCGGTGAATGGCACATTGCGCTGCTGCTGCGCGAGTGGACTGCCGACGGCTACCGCACCCGTGATTTCGCCAACTTCGCGCTGACCGCGCGCTGGGATGCGGAGCCGACTGCCGAACCGGCCGCGGTGCTGACGCCTGAGCAGCCGGTCAGCGAAGTCGCCGCCGTTGCCGTCGCCGAAGCAACCGCGCCGGTTGCGGTCGAGATCGCCGCTCCGGTCGCACCGGCGCCGGTGGTCATCGTCGCCGAGCAGGAAGTACCTGCCCCGACAAAGGGCAAGAGCAAAGCGAAAGCCGCCGCCAGCATCGTCTCGGTCAACACCGCCACTGCCGCCGAGCTGGCCGCGGTCAAAGGCCTGTCGAAGGCGCTCGCGGCTGCGATCGTCGCCGCACGTCCGTTCACGCAGCTCGAAGATCTGTTGAAGGTCAAGGGCATGGGACAGAAGACCCTCGAACGCCTGCGCGCCAGCCTGACGCTGTAAGCACCACGACCAGCGTTCCGGCGCCCGCCCTGGCGCGCCGGACGCAGGGTTTGCCGCACCAACGGCACGAACATTGCTTGGTTTTGCCGATTTCCTCGTTAAAACTGAGGGTACGGCAACGATGACGGATACGCTGGCGGTCCCTCCGGGTGCGTCGATGACGCTGTCCGTCATGCCGGTTGGCCACAGCACCAATATGGTCGGCCTGCCGACCGCACTGCTGGCCTCGCCTACGTACAACGACTCCCCCGTCGCCCTGCACATCGCCGGCGTGCGCGAAACCAATCGCGGTCTGTTCTCACTGCTCGAAGCATGCGAGGACGCCGAATCCGCCGCGCGCATTTTTCAGGATTACGTCGAAGTCGCCTTCGGCCTGCATGAAACCCCGCTGCCGCCGCAGGCCGGCCGCCGCCGCTACCGCGCCAGCTATCTGCGCCTGTTGCGCGGCTGGGCTTTCGACTGCAGTACCGCTGCCGGTGCCGTCCTCAAGGGCTGGGTGGAAAGTCGCTTCGGTCTGTTCCCGACCTGGCACCGAGAGCCGCTGCGGCGGCTGCTGTCACCGGCGTGGATGCACTACGTCGAAGAAAAAATGACGCCGCGTTTCCACAACAACGCGATCTACTCCCAGCTCGATCTGCTCTATGAGTTCTGCCAGTGGCGCCTGCAGCGCTTCCCGCTGGCCTCCGGACGCCACCTGATGCTGTATCGCGGCGTCTATCGTCATGACCTGCCGTCGGCCGCACAGACCGACCCGCGCGCGCCACTGCTGGTACATCTGAACAATCTCAGCTCGTTCAGCAATGACCGCCGCGTCGGCGAAGCTTTTGGCGACTGCCTGCTGCTGGCACGCGTGCCGCTGACCAAGATTCTGTTCTTCAACGCCCTGCTGCCGCACCACATGCTCAAGGGCGAAAGTGAATTCCTGGTGATCGGCGGCGCCTACCGCGTGCGCCCGATCCCGCTCTGAGCCTGCAGGAGAACGCAATCATGGATGCTCCGAGCCCATCCATTGCACTCAGCGAGCGCGCCCTCGGTGCCTACCTCGGGCTGGCGATCGGCGATGCCCTCGGCGCGACGCTGGAGTTCATGACTCCGCGCGAAATCGCCACGACCTATGGCACGCACCGCGAGATCATCGGTGGCGGCTGGCTGCGCCTGAAAGCCGGCCAGGTCACCGACGATACGCAGATGTCACTGGCGCTCGGTTCGGCACTGATCGCGCACGACGGCTGGAACCTCGCCGCCGTCGCCGACGCCTTCGTCGCCTGGCTGCGCACGCGCCCGCCGGACGTCGGCAACACCTGCCGCCGCGGCATCCGCCGCTACATGCAGGACGGCAGCCTCAGCGCCGTGCCGTCCGACGGTGACGCCGGCAACGGCGCGGCGATGCGCAATCTGCCGGTAGCGCTGGCCACGCTCGGCGATCCTTCGGCTTTCCGCCATCGCAGCCTGGCGCAGGCGCACATCACCCACTGGCATCCGCTGTCGGACGCCGCCACGCTCGCGCTCGGGCAGATGACGCAGGTGCTGATTACCAGTGGCGACGTGCGCGAGGCGCGGCGCATCGCCATCGAACTGGTCGACCAGCACCGCGACTTCCGTTTCGACCCCTGGCCGGGACGCGCCAGCGGCTACATCGTCGATACCATGCAAACGGTGCTGGAAGCCTTCTTCAACACCGCGAGCTTCGAGGACTGCCTGGTCACCGTCGTCAACCGCGGCGGCGATGCCGACACCACCGGCGCGCTGGCCGGGCAGCTGGCCGGTGCGCTGTATGGCGTGCAGGGCATCCCCGCGCGCTGGCTGCGCAAGCTCGACGCCGAGGTCAGCGCGCAAATCCGCACACAGACCGAGCAGCTGCTCTCGCTGGCCCTGCGCGCCCGCTAGAATCGGCCGCGGGCGCGGCGGACGCTGCGTCCGCCTCGACCCGCGACAGGAGTTGCCCGCTTGCGTCTGCTGCACACCGCCGACTGGCACCTCGGCCAGAATCTGCACGGTTTCGACCGTGCCGACGAACACGCCGCCTTCCTCGACTGGCTGCTCGATACGCTGGAACGCGAACGCGCCGACGCGCTGCTGATCGCCGGCGATGTTTTCGATCAGGCCAATCCCTCGGCGCAGGCCCAGCGCCAGCTCTACGCCTTTCTGGCCGCGGCGGTGCAGCGCCGCCCCGGTCTCGACATCGTGCTGATCGCCGGCAACCACGACTCACCGGGTCGCCTCGAAGCCATTGCGCCACTGGCTGCGGCGTTCGGCGTGCATGTCATCGGCCACACCCATGCCGACGTGCACGGCCACGTCGAGCTCGAACGCCTGCTGCTGCCGCTGCACGACACTGACGGAGCGGTCGCCGCCTGGTGTCTGGCCGTGCCCTTCCTGCGTCCGGCCGATGTGCCGCGCAGCAGCGCCGACGAGGCCGGCGCGGCCTATGCCGCCGGCGTCGCCCGCCTGTATGCGGAGCTCGGCGCGCTGGCGCGGACGCGCCGGGCCGCCGGTCAGGCGCTGATCGCGCTCGGCCACTGCCATCTGCATGGCGGTGCGGTCTCGCAACACTCGGAACGGCGGCTGCTGATCGGCAATGCCGAGGCGCTGCCATCGACGCTGTTCGCAGCCGATCTCGATTACGTCGCCCTCGGCCACCTGCACCGCGCGCAGCGCATCGGCGAAGAGCGACTGCGCTACGCCGGCAGCCCGCTGCCCCTGTCCTTTGCCGAGGTCGACTACCCGCACCAAGTGCTGCGCGTCGACTTCACCGACGGCCGCCTGAGCGCCGTCGAAGCACTGCGCGTACCGCGATCGCGCGCGCTGCTGCGCCTGCCGGCGGCCGGCCCGGCCCCGCTCGAAGCCGTGCTCGCCGAGCTCGCCGCGACGCGCTTCCCGTCACCGGCGCCGTATCTGGAAGTGCGCGTGCGCCTCGACGCCCCGCAACCGGGCCTGCGCCCGCTGATCGAAGACGCGCTGAAGGGGCACGACGTGCGCCTGGCGCGCATCGACTCCTGCTATGCGCAAACCAGCACGGAGCCGGAAGCCCCCGCCGCCCTCGAACGCCTCGATCCTGCCGAGGTATTCGCCCGCCGCTACCGCATGCAGTTCGCCGCGGAGCCACCCGAGGACTACACGGCGGCGTTCGCAGAACTGCTGCAGGCGGTGCAGCACACCGAGGACGCGCGATGAAGATCCTCGCCATCCGCGGCCGCAACCTCGCCTCGCTGGCCGGTGACTTCGAGATCGATTTCGGCATCGAGCCGCTGGCCTCGGCCGGCCTGTTCGCCCTCTGTGGCCCGACCGGTGCCGGCAAGAGCACGCTGCTCGATGCGCTTTGCCTGGCTTTGTATGCACAAACCCCGCGCCTGCAGCACGCCGGCACTCGCGGCGTCGCCATCCGCGACACGGCCAGCGACACCCTCGCTCCCTACGATCCGGCCACGCTGCTGCGTCGTGGCTGCAGCGAAGGCCACGCCGAAGTCGATTTCCGCGGCCACGACGGCGAGCGCTGGCGCGCCCGCTGGAGCGTGCGCCGCGCGCGCAATCGCAGCGAGGGCAAGCTGCAGCCGGCGGAAATGTCGCTGCACGCGCTGGCCAGCGGCCAGCCGGTCGGCGGCAAAAAGACCGAAGTGCTGACCGCGATCGAAGCGCGCGTCGGCCTGAATTTCAGCCAGTTCACCCGCGCCGTACTGCTGGCGCAGAACGAATTCGGCGCCTTCCTGCGCGCCGACGACAGCGAACGCGCCAGCCTGCTGGAAACCCTGACCGGCACGGAACTCTACGGTGCGCTGTCGAGCGCCGCCTATCGCCGTGCCCAGCAGGAGACCGACGCACTCGCCAGCCTGCAGGCCCGCCTGGCCGACCAGCAGCCGCTGACAGCGAGCGAACGCGCCGCACTCGACGCGGAACTCGCCCAGGCGCAGGCCGACGGCACGCTGTTGACGACGATCTGCCAAGCCGCGCGCGCCGCGCTCGACTGGTACGCCGAAGCCGAGCGGCTCGAAACGCTGCTGCGTGAAGCCGGCAGCACGTTCGAACAGGCTCGCGCTGCCCAGGCCGATGCCGCGCCGCGCCGCGCCGCCCTGCAGCAGATCGAAGCGGCGCAGGCCGCCCGGCACCTGGAAGCCAGCGCCCGGTACAGCGCCGAGCAGAGCGTACAGGCCACCCGACACGCACAGGACGCCGCCAACAATGCCGAGCAGGCACGCGCCGCTGAGCACATCGCCCACGCCGCCCAGCTGCAGGCCCGGGAGCAACAGGCACAGGCCGACCGCGCCTGGAACGACGCGCAACCGGCGCTGCGCGAAGCGCATCGCCTCGATGGCGAATGCGAGCGTCTGCAGCGCGAGTACGTCGACGCCGCGGGACCGCTCAAGCAGGCAGAACAGACGCTCGAAACCCTGCAAAAACAGCACGAGCAGGCTGAAAACGAACGCCATCAGCGCCAGCACCAGCTCGCAGCGATCGAAGACTGGCTGAACGAACACACCGCCGATGCCGCACTGGCGCACGCCTGGCCACGCCTCGAAGCCCTGCTGCCGCGGGCCGCTGACGAGCGCGCCGAGGCCGCGCAAGCGCAACAGGTGCTGGCCGCGACGCAGGCACAGCTAACGCAGCGCGAAGCCGAGCTCAAACAGGCGCAGGCGCCACTGACGACCCTGCGCGCGAACGCCGAGTGCAGTACGCAGCGCCTGCAGCAGGCACGGGATCGTGCTGCCGCATTCGATGCCGGGGCACTTGCCGAGACCCGCGAGCACCTGCAGCAACGCAGCGCCCAGCTCGACGCCCTCGCCCGTCACGACACAGAACAAACCCGCCGCGCCGACGACATCGCTGCACGACAAGCCCGCGCGCTGGACATCAGCGCCGAGCGGGACACGCTGCAGCAGCACCTCGACCGTATCGCGCAGGCACTGCCGGCACAGACCGCCGCCCGCACCCAGGCGCGGCAGATGCTGCATCTGACCGAGTGCGCCGCCGATGCGCAGAGCGAGCGCCTGCGCGCCGAACTGCGCGACGGTCAGCCCTGCCCGGTATGTGGCGCCACCGAACATCCGTGGACCGAGATCACCCCTGAGCTGCGCACATTGCTCGCTCGGCAACAGGCCGCATTGGCACAGCTCGAAATCGACTGCAATGCACTGCTGGGTGAGCAATCCGCGCTGCAGGAACGCCAGCGCACGCTGAACGCTGAGTCCGTAACCCTCACCGCAACGCTACGTGATCTGCGGGCCGCTCACGATGCCGCCAGCCGTGCACGCACGGCACTGCCACTGGCGACGATGGCGACTGATGCGGGCGCACTGCGCACGGCTCAGGATGACTGTGCGCAGGCACTGGAAGCGCTGAAGCAGCAGGAACGTGACAGTCGCACGGCCACTCGGACGCTGGAGCAGGCGCGCACTGCCGACAGTCAGGCGCAGCGCGCCCTGAGCGATGCGCAGGAGGCCATCACAACCGCCGAGCACCGTCAGCAGCTGGCAGAAAACGATCGCGACAACGCACAGAACCTGCAGCGCCTGAGCACGGATCACTTCGCAGCCACGCTCACGGCCATCGATGCGATGCATCCGCTGGCCGACTGGCGCCAGCGATGGCAGGACGATGCCGCTGCCGCGCTCGTGCGCTGGCAGCAGATCGTCGACGCCTGGCGCGCGCAACAGGCACAAGCCGCGCAGTTACACGAGGCCCGACAACAGGATGCGATCGAGCAGCAGCGCGAACGCAGTGCGCTCGAACAGGCGGGCATAGCACGTGCGCAGACAGCCCAGGCATTGGACGCGGCCGGCAGGCGACACCGGCAAGCCCTCGACGCGCGCACCGCGCTGTTCGCCGGCCAGGCGACGGCGGCGGTCGAACAAGCGTTGCGACGGGCCGTCGACGAGGCCCGCAACCACGTTGAAGCGGCCGAACAGCGGGCGCAGCAGTGCACAGCCGGGCGGGCCAGCGCCGAAGAAGCGGCGCGTCAGACGCAGGCAGCGCAGGACAACGCACGGCAGGCAGCGGCCGCTGCGGCCGCCGAACTCGCGACCTGGCTGGCCGCGCAGCCCGTCGAGGCCGACGGCCCGCTGACGCTCGAACGCCTGCACCAACGGCTGGCGGTCCCCCCCGAGGCCCGCCAGCGCGAAGCTGAAGCACTGGATGCACTCGACCACGCACGGGCGCAGGCACAGACGGTCGTCGACGAACGCCGGCAGCGGTGCGACGAACACCTGCGCAGCCGCCCGGCGGAAGATGCCGACAGCGCGCGCGCCACGCTCGCCGTGCAGGAGCCGGCGCTGCAGCAGGCGAACGAGGCCTGCACACAGGCGCTGGTCCGCCAGCGCGAGGATGAGCACCGTCGCCAGACCAGTGCAGCGCTGCTCGCCGACGGCGAGCGCCAGCAGCGCAGGCAAGCCCTGTGGGCCGGCATCAGCGGGCTGATCGGTTCGGCCGACGGCAAGAAATTCCGCAATTTCGCCCAGCAGCTGACGCTCGATGCACTGCTCGGCTACGCCAATCACCACCTCAACGAGCTCGCCCGCCGCTACCGTCTGCAGCGCATCGCCGACACGCTGGCCCTGCAGGTGATCGACCGCGACATGGGCGACGAGGTGCGTTCGGTGCATTCGCTGTCCGGCGGCGAATCGTTCCTGGTGTCGCTGGCGCTGGCGCTCGGCCTGGCCTCGCTGTCATCGAATCGCGTGCGCGTCGAATCACTGTTCATCGACGAAGGCTTCGGCAGCCTCGATGCCGACACGCTGCGCGTGGCGATGGACGCGCTCGACCGCCTGCAGGCGCTCGGGCGCAAGGTCTGCGTGATCTCGCACGTGCAGGAGATGACCGAACGTATCGGTACGCGCATCGACATCCGCCGCCGCGGTGGCGGCCGCAGCGAGATCATCCTGCCGCGCTGAACCGCCGGTGGCTGATATGACCAGTGCGGCCGCACGCACTGATCTGCGTCAAGCCACATGCCAACATGACAGAAAAGAAAGCAAACAGCCGTCTCGTCACTGTCAACAAATTTGGCAGCTATTGCCGCAGCAAAAATTGCAGCCTAGCGTGAGGGCGTGCTCATTAAGGCTTGGAAATCATGAACATGGATACGGCATCCGGTAACTGGTTGTCACAGCTTCGGCGCGCGCTGATCCGCATTATCTGCCCGCTGCTGGCGCATGACTGGCATTTCGAAGATCTGCAGGCCGACGGCCGCTGCACCGCAGTCTGCCGCCGCTGCGGCAAGCGCGAACCGGCAGTGCTGCTGGTTCACTCGGATCACCATGCCCACGTCTGAGGTCTCGGCATCACGGCCGGCCGCACGATCGTGAGATGGCAGCGGCCGACACGGTGAACGGACTCCCATTCGCCTGCCAACGGTGCTAAACCGGGCACTCAGCTGCCAGAGCGCCTGGAGGCGAGGCCGATGTCTCTGATACGGGAAGTCAATTTCGATGGCATCGTCGGGCCGACCCATCATTACGCGGGTCTGTCCTTCGGTAACGTGGCTTCGGCGAACAATGCCGGCAGCCAGTCGAACCCGCGCGCCGCAGCCCTGCAGGGGCTGGAGAAAATGCGGGCACTGCATGCGCTCGGTGTCGAACAGGCGGTGCTGCCGCCACAGGAGCGCCCGGACCTGGCGACGCTGCGCCGGCTCGGCTTCAGCGGGCGCGAAGGCGACTTGCTCGCCCGCGTCGCGGCGCAGGCACCGGCGCTGCTGTCGGCCTGCAGCTCGGCGTCGAGTATGTGGTGCGCGAACGCCGCCACCGTCGCCCCCAGCAGTGACACCGATGACGCGCGCGTGCACCTGACGCCGGCCAATCTGCACGACCGCTTCCATCGGGCGATCGAACCACCGACCACCACCCGCGTGCTGCGTGCGATCTTCAGCGACACCGCACGCTTCGTCGTCCACGAGCCGCTGCCCGCGCACGCGGCGACCGCTGACGAAGGCGCTGCCAATCACACCCGGCTGGCCGCCAACCACACCGCGAGCGGCGTGCATCTGTTCGTCTACGGGCGCGACGACGCCGACGCCCAGGCACCGCAGCCACAACGCTTCCCGGCCCGCCACACGCGCGCGGCAAGCGAGGCGGTGGCGCGTCTGCACCGCCTCGATCCGGCGCGCTGCGTGTTTGCCCAGCAGCATCCGGCGGCGATCGACGCCGGTGTGTTCCATCACGACGTCATCGGTGTCGGCAACGAATCGCTGCTGCTGCTGCACGAAGACGCCCTGCTCGATCAGGAACGCGTGCTTGCAGAGCTGCAGCACGCCGCCGGCGACTGGCTGCAGATCGTCGAGGTCAGCCGCGACGAGCTGAGCATCGCCGAGGCGGTGAGCAGCTATTTGTTCAACTCACAACTGGTGACACGGCCCGACGGGCAGATGGTGCTGGTGCTGCCGCAGGAGTGCTCGCAGTCCGATGCCGTCTGCATGCTGCTCGACCGCATCCTCGCCGAGCACAATCCGGTCAGCGACCTGATGTTCGTCGAGGTCCGCGAAAGCATGCGCAACGGTGGCGGTCCGGCCTGCCTGCGTCTGCGCGTACCACTCAGCATCGAGGAGCTCGGCACCCTCCATCAGGGGGTGCGCTACACGCCGGCGCTCGGGGAACGGCTGGGCGGCTGGGTGCGCCGGCATTACCGCGACCGCCTCAGTGAGGCCGATCTGGCCGACCCCGCCCTGCTGCAGGAATCACGCGACGCGCTCGACGAGCTGAGCCAGCTGCTCGGGCTCGGTAATATCTACCCATTCCAGCTGGTTTGAATACCGCGCACAGTCGCTGTCACAAGGAGGTGATCGATGGCCTGCCACACTGCGTACCGATCCACTCCAGCCACGGACGCCACGCAGATGAGTATGGACACCGAAACGCCACCAGCCGACGTGGCTGCGCTGCTCGCGCGGCTCGCCGCACACCGCTTCGACGATCCCGCTGCGGCGTTCAGCTTCAGCCAGCGCCTTGCCCGCGACAACGGCTGGACGCACGCCTATGCGCTGCGGGTCATCGACGAATACCGCCGTTTCGCCGCACTGGCGGTCCTCGCCGGCCATCCGGTGACGCCGTCGGACCAGGTCGATCAGGTCTGGCACCAGCACCTGTGCTACAGCCGCGACTACTGGCAGACCTTCTGCCCGCAGGTGCTCGGCACGCCGCTGCACCACGGGCCGACGCTGGGTGGCGACGCCGAGCGCGCCAAGTACCGCGACGGGTACCTGCGCACGCTGGCGAGCTATCGCCGGCTGTTCGGTGAATGGCCGCCGGCCGACATCTGGCCCGATCCGCAGCAGCGCTTCGGCCGCGATCTGGCACAGGTGCGCGTCAATCGTCACGACTACTGGCTGCTGCTGCGGCCGCGCTGCTCACGCCTCGGCATCGGCCTGAGCGCATTGGCGGCCTTCATGCTCGGTGGCTGCACGCTGCTCGAACTGCCCGCGCAGCTGCTGACGATGAGCGGCCACCAGTTCCTCATGTATTACCTGCCGAGCGCGCTGCTGGCGCTGTTCGTGGCGCTGCTGCTGCGTCTGGCGTTGCGCTCGCCGGGCGCATACGACCCGCGCGACCGCGCACCGCAACTGAGCGTAGCCGAAGCCGCCTGCCTGGCCGACGGTCCGCAACGGGTGGTCGACAGCAGCCTGCTGGCCATGATCCAGCGCGGACTGGTCAGCGTCAGCGAGGATGGTCGCCGACTGGCCTTCATCGGGGATGCCCGTTCACTCGGCGATCCGCTGGAACGGGCCATCGCCGGCGCCATCGCTCACGACCCGCGGCCGCAGGCCGTGCGCCGGGCCGCCAGCGGCCGCGCCAGCGCTGCACTGGCGCCCCTGCGCGCCGCCGGTCTGCTGGTCGCGCAGCGGCGCAGCCTCAGCGTGCGCCTGCTGCCGGCGCTGATCTGCAGCGCGATGCTGGTGCTGGCACTGTTTCGCATCGGGCTCGGCCTGTACCGCGACCGTCCGGTCGGCTTTCTGGTGTTTTTCAGCCTGCTCTACCTCGGGCCGACGCTGTGGCTGTGGTTCGGCCGCGTGCACCGCAGCCGCCGCGGTGAACGCGTGCTCGGTGAGCTGCGCCATCAGGTACGCCCGCGCACGGTTGCCCGTCTCGAAGACCCGGTGGTGCCGCTGGTGGTCGCGCTGTTCGGCCTGTCGGCCATCGGCGCCCTGCTGCCCTTGCCGCTGCGCGAGCTGCTGGTGCCGACCAGCGCTGACAGCGGCAGCTCCGGCGCGGACGGCAGCAGCAGTGACGATGGCGGTGGCGGGGGTGACGGCGGTTGCGGTGGCTGCGGCGGCGGTGACTGACGGGACTCAGGCCATCGCTGCCGGGCGCGCCAGGCGGTAGGCCTCATCGAGCCGGGTGCCGAGCACGACGACGACTTCGGCATCAACGCGCCCCTGCCGGCGCAGAGCCTCGATGAACTCGAACGCCTGCGTCGCAGCGAGGCCGGCCCGATACGGCCGGTCCTGCACCATCGCCTGAAAGATGTCGGCCACACGCAGGATACGCGCCTCGATCGGCAGCACGCTGGCATCGATGCGAAACGGATAACCGCCGCCGCCCGGCTCCTCGTGGTGGTAGGCAGCCCACGGCGCGATCTCCTCGAAGCCGGGGATGCGGCGCAGGATGCGGTAGGTTTCGAAGCTGTGGGTGTTGATGATCAGCCGCTCCTGCGCCTCCAGCTGCCCCGGTTTGTCGAGGATCTCATCGGGTACGCGCAGCTTGCCGAGGTCGTGCAGCAGGCCGGCGATCTCCAGCTTGTCGCAGTGCTCGCGGCTGATGCCCAGCGTCTCGGCGAGAAAGCGCGCCAGACGGGCAACACCGAGCGAGTGCTCGGCGGTGAACGGGCTCTTGGCGTCGACGATGCGCGAGAAGATCGCCGCCAGCGCGCGCAGCTCGGCGAGGCTGGCCTGATACGGCGTGCCGCCGGCGCGCATATCGAGCATGTAACCCTCGATCGAGCGCGCTTCGAGCTGCAGCCAGAAGGCCTCCGCCGCCGAAGCCGCCATGAACACCTCGACCAGATCCGGGCAGAAGGCCTCGCCGGCGTGCTGCGCGATCGCCGCCCGCAGCTGTGCGACCTGCGGCAGCAGGTGATCGTCGCCGTAGTACGGCGCCGCCAGTGCATCGACGCGATCGACCAGATAAATGAGGTTGGTCCATTGCGCGCACTCGGCATCGAGCGTCGCCGGCAGGTGCAGCCAGTGCGTGTGGTGGTAGCGCACCATCGGTGCCAGTGCGGCCAGCGGCTCGAAGGCGGCCAGGCGTTCGGCACCGACGCGGCAGTGCTCCTGCGCGCCTTCCCAGTCGAACTGGCCGACCAGCTCGCGATGCACGCGGGTCGACGACACGCCGATGTCATGCAGCAGACCGAGGTCAAACAGACGTGTGCGTTCGGCAGCCGGCAGGCCGAGCACGCGGGCACATTCCGCCGCCATGATGCCGACGCGCTTGCCGTGTGCAATGTCATCGATGCCGACCAGATCGAGCGCATCGGACAGCGCATAGATGACTTCGCGTAAATCCATAACCACGCTCATGCTGCTTCGCTCCTCTCCCCGCTCAGCGCACCGGCCGCGCCGCAGCAGGCCTCATCGGCTGTCACAGGCTTAGGCGCTGCACGCGTCGCACACCAGTGGCGATGGCCACATCGCGTGCCATCGCCAGTGCGGTGGCGGGGATTGCCCACGCACCGGCGTGCCGCAGCGCTACACTGCGCGGCTTTCCGCCCCGCCGCTCCGGAGCCGTGCATGACCGCCACGCTTGAGCTCGCCTGCGAACTGATCCGTCGCCGCTCGATTACCCCCGAGGACGCCGGCTGCCAGGCGCTGATGATGGAACGCCTCGCCCACCTGGGTTTTCATTGTGAACGCCTGCGCTTCGGCGAGACCGAAAACTTCTGGGCCCGGCGCGGTACCTGCGCGCCGCTGCTGGCGTTTGCCGGCCACACCGATGTGGTGCCGACCGGGCCGCTGGCGCACTGGCATTCCGATCCGTTCGAGCCGGTGATCCACGACGGCATGCTCTACGGTCGCGGTGCCGCCGACATGAAAGGCAGCCTGGCGGCGATGGTCACCGCCTGCGAGCGCTTCATCAGCCAGCACCCCGGTCACGCCGGCTCGATCGGCTTCCTGATCACCAGCGACGAGGAAGGCCCGGCGCATGACGGCACCGTCAAGGTCGTCGAGCACCTCGAAGCCCGCCACGAAAAAATCGACTGGTGCCTGGTCGGTGAACCGTCGAGCGGTCGCGAGCTCGGCGACACCATCAAGAACGGGCGCCGCGGTTCGCTGCACGGCCACCTGACGATCCACGGCGTGCAGGGCCATGTCGCCTACCCGCACCTGGTGCACAACCCGATCCACGCGCTCGGCCCGATCATCACCGCGCTCACCGACACGATCTGGGACTACGGCAACGAGTTCTTCCCGCCGACCTCGTTCCAGATCTCCAACGTGCACGGCGGCACCGGCGCCAGCAACATCGTGCCCGGCAGCGCCGAGCTGCATTTCAACTTCCGCTTCTCGACCGAATCCAGCGTCGAAAGCCTGCAGCAGCGCGTGCAGCAGCTGGTCGAGACCGCGCTGCTCAACGAGGAGGTCAAGGCCGGCTACCGCTACGAACACACGCTGCACTGGGATCTGTCGGGCCTGCCGTTCCTGACCACGCCGGGCGCGCTGGTCGAAGCCGCGGTGGAGGCGATCTACGCCGAAACCGGCTTCGAGCCCGAGCTGTCGACCAGCGGCGGCACCTCGGACGGGCGCTTCATCGCGCCGACCGGGGCGCAGGTGCTGGAGTTCGGCCCGCTCAACGCCACCATCCACAAGGTCGACGAATGCGTGCGCGCCAGCGATCTCGATGCCCTGTCACGCATCTACGAGGGCATCCTCAGCCGTCTGCTGGGGCGCTGAAAACACCGTGGACCTGTTCGCCGCCGATCCCGGCACGCTGTTGTTGTTCACCGCCATCTCCTTCACCGCCGGTTTCGTCGACGCCATCGCCGGCGGCGGCGGACTGCTGACCGTACCGGCGCTGCTCTCTGCCGGCATCCCGCCGCATCTGGCGCTCGGCACCAACAAGCTGTGCGGCACCTTCGGCAGCTCGACGGCGGCGCTGACGTTCATCCGCAAGGGCCTGTTCACGCCCGGCCGCTGGTGGGCCGCCAGCGGCGCGACACTGGCCGGCGCCGCGCTCGGCGCGCTGCTGACGCGTCTGGTCAGCGCCGGCGTGCTGAAGACCGTGCTGCCGCTGGCCGTGCTCGGCGCGGCGCTGTATCTGCTGTGGCCGCGACGGCGCAGCGCGACGGCCGAGCCGGCATTTCAGCCGACCCGCGCCAGTCAGTGGACGGCAGGCAGCCTCATCGGCTTCTACGATGGCTTCATCGGCCCCGGCACCGGCGCGTTCTGGATGGCAGCGGCAGTGCGCTTCTTCCGTCTCGATCTGGTGCAGGCGGCCGGGCTGGCACGCTTCATGAATTTCCTGAGCAATGCCGCGGCCCTCGCCGCTTTCATGACGCTCGGCACGATCGATTACCCGCTCGGGCTGACGATGGGCATGGCGCTGATGGTGGGCGCTTGGGCCGGCGCGCACAGCGCGATACGCTTCGGTGCACCATTGATCCGACCGCTGTTCATCGCCGTGGTACTGGCGATGAGCGTGCGACTGCTCTGGCAACAGTTCCACGGTTGAGCGACGCGGCGCTCGCCGTGCCCGACACGCGACCGAGGCTGCATGCACGCACACGACGAACGCCACCGGCTGGGATTGCGCGCGCTGGCAGCCCGCCGCGACGAGATTCAGACGCTCGAAGGCCGGCTGGCGCAGGCGCGACGCCAGCACATCGAACTGCAGGCCAGCCTGCACCGCTTTCTTGAGCGCTATCACCGCCGTGTCGGCAGCCTCGCCCGTGAATGGCAGGCGTTGGAGCAACAGCTCGATCCGGCGCACACGCCGCTGCCGGACACTGTCTGCAGCACAGTGCCGGACCGTGACGATGTGGAAATCCCCGACGCCGACGCGGGTGTCGACACGGCCGCACCCGCGATCAGTGAACCACCCGCCGAACTCAAAGTGCTCTATCGCCGCCTGGCCCGGCGCATCCATCCCGACCGGGCGCGCGACGAGGTCGAGCGTCTGGAGCGCAATGCCCTGATGGTGCGTGCCAACGCCGCCTTCGCCGCCGGCGATCGCGACGCGCTCGACGCCCTGTTGGCCGAGGTAACGGCAATGGATAGCGCCGCTCAGTCGACGGCGGATCTCAGTGCCCAGCTGGTGCAGTGCATGCGCACACTCGCCCGCCTGCGCCGTGCCCTGCGCGAGGTCGAAGCGACCATCGGCGTGCTGCGCACCAGCGCCGACTGGCAGTTCATGGAGCAGACACTGTGCGAGGAAGCCCGCGGCCACGATCCGCTCGGGCGCCTCGCCTGCCGGCTCGAAGCGCGCATCCGCGAAGCGCATGACCGCCTCGATGCCCAGGCGCGCCGGGCCAGTGCGCAGCGCCCGTTCCCGACCCGCGCCGGTGACTGGGTCAGCAGCGCGGCAGAAGCGGCGCTGGCCGACCGGCTGCACGGCCTCGGCCTGTGCTATCGCTATCGGCCGACACTCGCCATCGCCGGCGGTGCACCGCTGCGCCCGCTGTTCGCGATCGAGCGTGCGCAGGCGCCGGTGCTGTGGGAACACGTCAGCCGCCACGAAAACCCGGCCGCGCTCGCCGCGCGCCTGTCACGCTACCTCGCGGCGGGCTACCGCATCGGCGAGGATCTGCTGCTCAGCCACGAGCATGCCGACGGCAGCCTCGATCTCGAACGCATCGAACGTCAGCTGCGCTGGCTGGCGGCCGGCACCTCGAACGCGGCCTGAACGGCGCCCCGCTACAGTGAACGCGCCATCACCAGCGCATCTTCGCGCCCGCCGGCGGCCGGGTAATAGCCGCGACGCTGACCGATTTCACCAAGCCCTTCCGACAGGTACAGCGCGATCGCGTGGATGTTCGACGGCCGCACTTCGAGGAACATCATGTCGGCACCGAGCTCGCGCGAGCTGGCCATGACATGGCGCAGCAGGCGGCGGCCAACCCCCTGGCTCTGCCGGTGCGGGGCGACGGCAAGATTGAGCAGATGCATCTCACCGACGGCAACGCTGGTCATCGCGTAGGCGGCCAGCACACCGCCGATCTCCCAGACGTAACCGTGGTAGGCACTTTTCAGGCAGTCACGGAAGATCGCCGCCGTCCACGGAAACGGATAGGCGGCCAGCTCGACCACCATGACCGCCGGAATGTCGTCCACCGTCATCGCCCGGACTTCGGCGATCAGCTCCCCGCTCGTACTCATCCTGCTTCCTCGTCGCCGGCCGCTGCGGCAAGCGCCAGTTCCAGATCGTCCCAGCTCCTGCGCTTCTCGGCCGGCGAGCGCAGCAGATAGGCCGGGTGGTAGGTGACGACCAGCGGCACCTCACCGTAGCGATGCACCCGCCCGCGCAGCTTGCCGACCGGAGCATCGCTGCCGAGCAGGTTCTGCGCCGAAATGCGTCCGACCGACAGCACCAGTCGCGGGCGCACCAGCGCCAGCTGACGGTCAAGGAAGGGCTTGCAGGCGACCACCTCGGCCGGCAGCGGATCGCGGTTGTTCGGCGGCCGGCACTTGAGCACGTTGGCGATGAACACGTCATCGCGGCGGCGACCGACGGCGAACAGCATCTCGTTGAGCAGCTGCCCGGCCTGGCCGACGAAGGGCTCGCCCTGCAGATCCTCGTCGCGCCCCGGCGCCTCGCCGACGATCATCCAGGCGGCATCATGCCGGCCGACACCGAACACCGTCTGCCTGCGCGACTCGCACAGCGGGCAGGCCGTGCAGCCGCGCACGGCCTCGGCCAGCTCATCCCAGTCCATGCGCGCGATGCGCGCCCGCCGGTCATCGATCGGCGCCGCGCCGGCGGACACCGGCCCGGCGTCGACATCTCCGGCGAAGGCCGCATCGTCGAAGTCAGCCGCGGCGCCGAGGTAGGCGTAATCCGCGTCGGCATCGGGCGGCGCGAACGGCGCCCAGTCATCGCTGGCGATGTCCCCGCCGGCGTCCGTCGGCATGTCGGCTGCAACGGGGGGTTCGGCCGACCCGGCGACCGCCTCAACCGCGCTGGCAACAGGCGGCGTCACCTGCGCCATCACCACCGGCACGGCCGGCACCGGCATTTCTATGCTTACGGCCTCGGCCGCCGATGCGGCGGCAGGACTGTCGGCAACCGTCGCCGCAACCTGCAGCGCATCCGGCTCTGCCGCCGGTGCAGTCGCGCTGCCGGCCAGCGGCCGCCGCGCCAGCCACAGCGGAATACCGAGCGCTTCGAGGTAACGGCGATGACGCTCGCTCACGGCTCAGACGTTACCCAGCTGCGGATGCGCCCGCTCGGCCGGAGCGATGATCTTGTTCAACGCGTTGACGAAGGCTTTCGCCGAGGCGATGACGATGTCGGTATCGGCCCCCTGGCCGTTGACGATGCGTCCGGCCTTCTCGACGCGCACCGTGACCTCGCCCTGCGCGTCGGTGCCGCCGGTGATGGCGTTGACCGAGTAGAGCTTGAGCTCGGCGCCGACGTTGAGGATCTGCTCGATCGCCTTGAACGCCGCATCGACCGGGCCGCTGCCGCTCGCCGTCGCCTTCATCTCGGCGCCGTCGACGCTCAGCACCACCTCGGCGGCCGGCGTTTCGCCGGTTTCGGAGGTCACCTGCAGGTAGACCAGCTTGGCGCGCTCCTGCGCCGTCGCGGCGCTGGTCTCGCTGACCAGCGCCTGCAGATCCTCGTCGAAGATCTCGTGCTTTTTGTCGGCCAAGGTCTTGAAGCGGGCGAAGGCGGCATTGAGTTCTTCGTCGGAGGCGAAGCTCACGCCCAGCTCCTCCAGCCGCGAGCGGAATGCGCTGCGCCCGGAATGCTTGCCGAGCACCATGCGGTTGGCCGTCCAGCCGACGTCCTCGGCACGCATGATTTCGTAGGTCTCGCGGTGCTTGAGCACGCCGTCCTGATGGATGCCGGACTCGTGGGCGAAGGCGTTGGCACCGACGATGGCCTTGTTCGGCTGCACCGGGAAGCCGGTGATCGTCGATACCAGCCGCGAGGCCGGCACGATCTGCGTGGTGTCGATGCGCGTGTCGCAGGCGAACAGGTCGCGGCGCGTGCGCACGGCCATGACGATCTCTTCCAGCGCGGCGTTGCCGGCGCGCTCGCCGAGGCCGTTGATCGTGCACTCAACCTGACGCGCACCGGCGCGCACCGCCGCCAGCGAGTTGGCGACGGCGAGACCGAGGTCGTTGTGACAGTGCACCGAGAACACCGCCCGGTCGGCATTCGGTACCCGCTGCAGCAGCGCGCCGATGGTCGCAGCGAACTGTTCGGGCACGTTGTAGCCGACGGTGTCCGGAATGTTGATGGTGCGCGCACCAGCAGCGATGACCGCCTCGGTGATGCGGCAGAGGAAGTCGATCTCCGAGCGCCCGGCGTCCTCGGCGGAGAACTCGACGTCGTCGGTCCACTGCCGCGCGCGCTTGACCGCCGCCACCGCCGCTTCGATGACCGCCTCGGGCTCCATGCGCAGCTTCATCTGCATGTGGATCGGGCTGGTGGCGATGAAGGTGTGGATACGCGCCCGCGCGGCGTCTTTCAGCGCCTCGGCACAGCGGTCGATATCGGCGAAGGTCGCGCGGCTGAGGCCGGCGACGGTGGATTCCTTCACCGCCCGCGCCACTGCCTGCACCGACTCGAAGTCACCGGTGCTGGCCATCGGAAAGCCGGCCTCGATGACATCCACGCGCATCTTCTCCAGCACCTTGGCGATGCGCACTTTTTCCTCGCGCGTCATCGAGGCGCCGGGGCTCTGTTCGCCGTCGCGCAGCGTGGTATCGAAAACGATCAGCGTGTCTTGGCTCATGGCTGAAAACTCCGAAGCGGAACGCCGCGCCAGCGGGCGGCGTCCTGCGAGGTGAATGGGGCGTGCGCCTCGGCGTCCGCACCGGCCTGCGGGCAGGCAACGGCCGGTGAACTGCGGGGTTCGCGCACTATAGGAAAGCCCCCTGCACGCCGCCAGCGTGCGGGATGCGCCGGCCTCAGCCGGGCTCGCCGCCGCGCCGGCGGCGCACGCGTGCGCGCCAGCGCACGATCGACAGCGTCGGCCCGGACAGCGTGTAGATCAGGAAGCCACCGAACAGCGCCATCGGCGCCTGCAGATTGATCAGTGCAAACGCCAGCACCATGACGATGACGACGACGAACGGTACCTTGCCGCGCAGGTCGACCTTCTTGAAGCTGTGGAACAGGAAATTGCTAACCATCAGCAGGCCGGCCCCCAGCGTCAGCACGAACGCCGGCAGGGTGAAGGCTGCCGGAGCGACGCCCTGATCGGCGCCGACCCAGACCAGCCCCATCGTCACGGCCGCCGCCGACGGACTGGGCAGACCAAGGAAGTAGCGTTTATCGGCACTGCCGACCTGCGTGTTGAAGCGCGCCAGGCGCAACGCAGCGCCGGCGGCGTAGACGAAGGCGGCCAGCCAGCCAAGCTTGCCCATGCCGGACAGCACCCACTGATACATGATCAGCGCCGGCGCGACGCCGAAGGAGACCATGTCGGCCAGACTGTCGTACTGCACGCCAAATTCGGTTTCGGTGTGGGTCAGGCGCGCGACGCGGCCGTCGAGGCCATCGAGCACCATCGCCACGAACACCGCGACCGCGGCGGCTTCGAAACGGCCGTTCATCGCCGCAACGGTGCCGTAGAAGCCGGCAAACAGCGCCGCAGTGGTGAACAGGTTGGGTAACAGGTAGATGCCGCGCGGGCGTCGTGCTTCCGGGGTCTTCGCTTCGGGCGTCTCGATGTTCACGGTACGATCCGGTGGGGTGCCGGTCCGCGCCGGCTGCCGTGGCGGAGCGACAGCGCAGGACTGAGGCGGAAACCGGCGGGGCATCGCATATTGCGTGCCGCTACCGGCGGGAGGCCGCGCATTATCGCCCCGCGCCAGCGCCAGGCGCCAGCCCGACGCCGAACGGACAGCACTTGCCGCATGCCGGGCATGTGCGCACCATCAGCCGATGACCACCCCCCTGTACACGCTCGATGCTGTCGCGACCCTGCGGTCGCTGCCGGCAGCCCATGCCCTGACACTGCGCCAAGTCTTCATGCGGTGCCTCGAAAGCCCCCTGCCGGCGCCTCTGCCCGCCCGTCGCGAATGCCTGCTCATGGCCGGAACCTGGGCGCTGTGCCTGCATCCGCACGGCGCACGCACGATGCTGCTGCTGATCCTGCCCGCGGCGCTGTCACTGCCGCAGATCGAGGCCCGGCTGCTGGCTTTTCATCAGGATGATCTCGGCTTTCGCGTGCCGGATGCAGTGCTTGAGCGTCTGCTCACCGGCGTACCGGCCGTGCGCGCGTGGCGTGAACTGCGGGCGATGCCTCTGGAGCGTCTGGCAGCCGCCTGCCGGATCACGCCGGCCGGCCTGCGCGCCATCGAAGCCGGTGAGCGCCCGTCAACACGACGCGAAACGACCCGCATCGCCGAAATTCTCGGCCTGCCGCAGCAGGCGCTGTAGGCAGCGCTCATGCAGGCGAAAAAAAAGCCAGCTCGATGTTCGAGCTGGCCAAAAACAACCACCAAAGGAGGATTGGAGGAGAAACATCCATTGGATGTTGCGACGCAGTCTGAGCATGTTGCAGTGACACGACAAACGACGCTTTCTCATCCGAACCCTCAGTTTTTTTCACAATTCGTGAAAACGACGAGATTGATAATTCGCAGTGCGGACTATCGGACCGCTCTTTTCAACCGCCGAGATAGGCTTTGCGGATATCTGCATTGGCGAGCAGCGCCGAACCTGTGTCGCTCATCACAATCCGGCCATTTTCAATGACATAACCGCGATCAGCGAGCGCCAGCGCACGGTGCGCATTCTGCTCGACCAGGAACACGGTGACCCCCTCGTCGCGAATCTCCTGCACGATCTGAAAGATCTGCGCGATGATCAGCGGCGCCAGCCCCAGCGAAGGCTCGTCGAGCAGCAGCAGGCGCGGCCGGCTCATCAGCGCCCGACCGATTGCCAGCATCTGCTGCTCACCGCCCGACATCGTGCCGGCGCGCTGTGCGCTGCGCTCACGCAGCCGCGGGAACAGCGTGAACACCCGCTCCAGATCCTCCTCGATACGCTCGGCATCCGAAAAGAAGCCGCCCATCTGCAGGTTCTCAAGCACGCTCAGGCCCGGGAATACACGTCGCCCCTCGGGGGAAACGGCGATGCCACCCTGCATGATCAAGTGGGTTTCGCGCTGCGTGATGTCCTCGCCTTCGAAGCGGATCGTGCCGCTGGCCGCACGCGGACTGCCGCACAGCGTCATCAGCAGGGTGGTCTTGCCGGCGCCGTTGGCACCGATCAGCGTGACGATCTCGCCGCGATTGACGGTCAGCGACACGCCTTTCAGGGCTTCGATCTTGCCGTAGAAGGTATGGACGTTCTCGAAGCTCAGCATCGGTTCGCTCATCACTCTTCTCCGAGATAGGCCTTGATGACGCGCGGATTGCTGCGCACTTCGGCCGGCGTGCCGATGCCGATCGGGCGGCCGTATTCCATCACCAGGATGCGGTCGGAAATCTCCATCACCAGACTCATATCGTGTTCGATCAGCAGCACGGCGACGTCATGCTGATCGCGCAGTTCGCGGATCAGCAGGTCGAGTTCGTGCGTCTCCTGCGGATTGAGGCCGGCCGCCGGCTCGTCGAGCAGCAGCAGCCGCGGCTGCGTGATCATGCAGCGAGCGATTTCGAGGCGCCGCTGCTGGCCGTAAGCGAGATTGCCGGCTTCGCGGTTGGCGTATTCGCGCAGCCCGACTTTCTCCAGCCAGTAGGCCGCACGTTCCAGCGCATCGCGCTCGGCACGGCGAAAGCGCGGCAGCATGAACAGGCCGCTGAACCAGTTGGTGTCGAGCTGCGCGTGCTGCGCCACCAGCAGGTTTTCGACCGCCGTCATCGTGCGAAACAGGCGGATGTTCTGGAAGGTGCGCACGATGCCGGCACGGGCGATGCGATGCCCCGGCTGGCCGGTGATGGCTCTCGCATCGAGGCGGATTTCGCCGGCCGTCGGCCGGTAGAAACCGCTGACACAGTTGAACACCGTGGTCTTGCCGGCACCGTTGGGGCCGATGATGGCGAAGATCTCGCCGGGATTGACCTGGAACTCGATACCGTCGACGGCGAGCAGACCACCGAAGCGCATCTGCAGGCCGGATACCGTCAGCAGCGGCGACTTCATTGGTGCGCCTCCTCGGCCGTCGGCAGTTCGAGGCGTGGCCGGGTCGCCGGCATCAGGCCCTGCGGGCGCCAGATCATCATCAGCACCATCACCAGACCGAAAATCAGCATGCGATATTCGGAGAAGCTGCGCGCCAGCTCCGGCAGCACGGTCAGCAGGAGCGCAGCGAGGATCACGCCGATCTGCGAGCCCATGCCACCGAGCACGACGATCGCCAGCACGACCGCAGATTCAATAAATGTGAACGACTCCGGTGTGATCGTGCCCAGCCGCGAAGCGTAGAAAGCACCGGCCAGCCCGGCGAAACAGGCACCGAGCGCGAACGCGGAGAGCTTGATCAGCGTCGGGTTCAGACCGAGCGAGCGACAGGCGATCTCATCCTCGCGCAGCGCCTCCCAGGCACGACCGACCGGCATGCGCACCAGACGGTTGATGATGAACAGCGTCAGGATCACCAGCAGCAGCGCAATCAGATACAGCGCGATCACCGCATACAGCGAATCGAATGGGATGCCGAAGAACTCATGCAGCGTGGTGCCGCCGGGACTGGCGCGCCGGTTCAGTTCGAGGCCGAACACCGTCGGCCGGGCAATGCCGTTGATGCCGTCGGGACCGTGGGTCAGGCTGTCCCAGTTGTTCAGCACCAGACGGATGATCTCGCCGAAGCCAAGGGTGACGATCGCCAGGTAATCGCCGCGCAGGCGCAGCACCGGAAAGCCGAGCAGGATGCCGAAGGTCGCAGCGAACAGGCCGCCGATCGGCAGGCAGACCCAGAACGACAGGCCGAAGTACTGCGACAGCAGCGCGTAGCTGTAGGCGCCGACGGCGTAGAAAGCGACGTAGCCCAGATCGAGCAGACCGGCGAAGCCGACGACGATGTTCAGGCCGAGCCCGAGCATCACGTAGGTCAGTGCATAGGTGGCGACATCGACGGCGCCGCGTGAGGCGACGAACGGGAAGATCAGCGCGGCAACCAGCACGACGGCCAGCCACAGACGAATATGGCGCGAGAAACTGGCGCTCGACAGCGACACGGTCGGCAGCGCCTGTGTGATGGCGCCAAGCCGCGCCTTCAGATCCAGCAGCTGGGCGACGAATACCAGCAGTACGGCAATGCCCACCGGCCACAGATTGACGACCAGCGTCGTCGACAGGCCGTTGACCACCAGGTGGGCGCCCAGCAGCGGCAGCGTGAGCACGGCGGTGAGCAGCGCCGCCATGCACGCAGTCTTCAGAGACTTCATCAGACTTTCTCCACGTCGGGCGTGCCAAGCAGGCCGGTCGGACGGAACAGCAGGATCAGCACCAGCAGGCCGAAGGCGACGACGTCCTTGTATTCGGTCGGCAGGAACGCCGAGGCGAAAGTCTCGGTCAGGCCGAGCAGCACACCGCCGAGCATTGCACCGGGAATGCTGCCGATGCCGCCGAGCACCGCGGCGGTGAAGGCCTTGATGCCGGCGACGAAGCCGATGAACGGGTTGATCTTGCCGATCGACAAGCCGATCAGCACGCCGCCGACCGCGGCGAGGATCGCACCGACGACGAAGGTGAAGCTGATGACGCGGTTGGTATCGATACCGAGCAGATTGGCCATGCCCATGTCCTGCGAACAGGCACGGCAGGCGCGGCCCATGCGGGAGCGGCTGATGTAGAGCGTCAGCGCGATCATCAGCGCCAGCGTCGCAAAGATGATCAGCGCCCGCGTCAGCGACAGGCTGACCGGGAAGCCTTCCACGTCAATTTCAAACAGGTTGCCCGGCAGCAGCGGCGGCACGGAAATATCACGCGCACCCTGACCGAGCTGGACGTAGTTCTGCAGGAAGATCGACATGCCGATCGCTGAAATCAACGGCACCAGTCGCGGGCTGCCGCGCAGGGGGCGGTAGGCGACGCGCTCGACGGTCCAGCCGTAGGCCGCGGTGACCACCACTGCGATGATCAGCGCACCGGAGAGCACCAGGGCCAGCGGCATCGCGCCACTGGCCGCGCCGAGCGCGGTGATGGTGACGACGCCGACATAGGCGCCGATCATGTAAATCTCGCCGTGCGCGAAATTGATCATGCCGATGATGCCGTAGACCATCGTGTAACCGATCGCGATCAAGGCATAGATGCTGCCAAGCGACAGGCCGTTGATGACCTGCTGGGCAAGGACGGGGAGTAAATCGTTCATGCGGGTTCGGACCCCTGAATAAGACGACGCCTCCGCCTCCCGAAGCTTGGGCGGCGGAAGCGTGCGGTCCGCTGCGGGCCGATCCCGGGCCCGACCGGCGGCGAATACGGCTGGATTACTTCACCGCGGTCTTGCTGGCATCCTTGTGCCACTCGTAAACGACGAACTTGAAGTCCTTGAGGTCGCCGCTGGCGGTAAAGCCGAGTTCACCGATCGGAGTCTTGAACGTGTGCTTGCGCATGTAGTCGGCGACCTTGACCGGGTCGGCACCGACCGCCTTGATCGAATCGGCGATGACTTCCACCGCCGCATACGAGGTCAGCACGAACGGGCCGCTCGGGTCCTGGCCCTTGTCCTTGAACGCCTTGACCAGCGCGGCATTTTCCGGCTCGGTGGTGAAGTCCTGCGGCAGCGTGACGTAGAGGCCCTCGACGGCATCGCCGGCGATCGCGTTGAGGTCCTTGTTACCGACGCCCTCCGGGCCCATCCACTTCGCCTGCAGCCCCTGCTCCTTGGCCTGACGCAGCAGCAGGCCGAGTTCCGGGTGGTAGCCGCCGTAGTAGATCACGTCGGCGCCGGCGGTCTTGAGCTTGGTGATCAGCGCCGAGAAGTCGGTATCGCCCTTGCTGATGCCTTCGAACATCACCGGCTTGACGCCAGCCGCCATCGCCGTTTCGCGAACCTGCTCGGCGATGCCCTGACCGTAGGACTGCTTGTCGTGGATGATCGCCAGCGCCTTCGGCTTGAGGTGCGAGACGATGAACTTACCGGCCGCCGGGCCCTGCTGGCTGTCCTTGCCGATGGTGCGGAACACCATCTTGAAGCCCTCGGCAGTGATCGCATCATTGGTCGCCGCCGGGCTGACCATCAGCACGTCGTTTTCGTCGTAGATCTTCGCCGCCGGCTTGGTCGCGCCCGAGCACAGATGACCGACGACGAACTTGATGCCGTCGTTGACGACCTGATTGGCGACGGTCGGCGACTGCTTGGGTTCGCAGGCGTCGTCCATCTTCACCATCACCAGCTTGTCACCCTTGATGCCACCCTTGGCGTTGATCTGCTCGATCGCCATCTCGGCACCGATCATCTGCATATCGCCGTACTGAGCGACCGGACCGGTCACCGGGCCGGCCACGGCAATGCGGATATCAGCGGCGACGGCCTGGCCGGCGACACCGGCAAGCGCGGTGGCAACGGCGATGCCGAGCAGGTTACGGGAAAGTTTCATGCATTCGCTCCTCGTTTGGACGTTCCGACGGGACAAGCATGCGCCTGTGGCGCAGCGGTCAACGGGCCGACTGGCGGCACTGGAAATGGGCGAAGCTTGGTACCAATACCCGCCTCGCTCAACCGGCGGCCGGCCCCGTGCACACGCTCAATGGAAATACTGCGTGACGTGAGCACGCCTTGACCGATGTCAGCCGAAGCTGCACAGGTACTCGCACAGGCCTTCAGCGACGCTGATTTCGAACTGGGAATCGCCGGGAACATGGAAGGTTTCCCCGGTCGCGTACTCCTGCCATTCCGTCTCGCCGGCAATGCGTACACTGCATTTTCCGGCCACGATATCCATGCGCTCCGGTGCGGCGGTACCGAAGACGTACTCACCGGGACGAATCAAGCCGAGCGTTTGTTTTTCGCCATTCGCATGCTGCAGCACATGGCTGATGACGTTGCCATCGAAATAGACATTGGCCTTGCACAGCACGCTGACCGCATCGATCTGGGTCGGAATCGGCATGAATTTACTCCTGAGGGACGGGCGGACTCACACGCACAAGCGGAGCAGCATCGCCCGCAATGTGCTCGCGCGCGGAGCTTAGCGACTCCCCCCCGGTACGACCAGATGCGTGATCTTCGCCGGTCGGTCGAGCCAGCGGGCAAACGCCGTGGCATCGCACGGCGGCGCCAGCCAGTAGCCCTGATACTGGTTGCAGCCGATGGCCCGCAGAAAATCATGCTGTTCGCGCGTCTCGACACCTTCGGCGACGGTCTGCAGACCGAGGGCCCGAGCCATGTCGACGATCGCCTGCACCAGCCCGGCATCCGCCGCCGCGCCGGGCAGCGCACGCACGAAGCTGCGGTCGATCTTCAGGCGATCGAGCGGCAGATGCCGCAGCGATGACAGCGATGAGTAAGAGGTGCCGAAATCGTCGATCGCCAGACGCACACCGAGGGCTTTGAGCTGGTGCAGCGTATGGGCAGTGCTGTCGATATCGCGCATGACCAGGCTCTCGGTCATCTCGATCTCCAGCCATTCGCCTCCCAGCCCGACTTTTGCCAGCGCCTGAGCAACGCGCTCGGCAATGTCGCCGCGACGAAACTGCACCGGCGACAGATTGATCGCGATCGGCAGCAGCGGCAGGCCACTGTCGGCCCAGGCGCGTGCCTGGCGGCAGGCTTCGGCGAGCACCCACTCGCCGAGTGGCTCGATCAGGCCGCACTCCTCGGCAACCGGAATGAATTCCGCCGGCGACAAGCCGGCCAGCAGGCCACCGCGATCGCGCAGCAGCGCCTCGGCGCGCACGACCCCGCGGCCGTCGAGCCAGGCCTGCGGCTGGAAATGCAGCTCGAACGAACCGGCGTCGAGTGCGGCGCGCAAGGCGCGCTCGACAGCATTGCGCCGTTCGGCACGCTCGCTGAGGCCGCGGTTATAAGGCTGGTAGGCATTGCGCCCGCGTCCTTTCGCGGCATACATCGCCGCATCGGCGCAGCGCAGCAGGGCTTCGGCATCGCCGGCATCATCCGGGTACAGCGCGATACCGATACTGGCCGAGGTGTAGACGGTACGGCCGGCGCACAGATAGGGCTCGGCGAGGCGCTGCAGGATGCGGCTGGCGATCTGCTCGGCATATTCGGCCGAGCCGGCCTGCGCCAGCAGCACGACGAACTCATCGCCACCGCGCCGGCTGACGGTATCTTCGCTGCGCACGCAGGCGAGCAGCCGTGCCGCCACCTCGCGCAGCAAGGCATCGCCGATGGCATGGCCGAGTGTGTCGTTCAGGGTCTTGAAGCGGTCGAGGTCGAGGAACATCAGCGCGATGCGCCCGCCGCTGCCGGCAGCATGCGCAAGCGCGACGTCGAGCCGCTCGCCGAGCAACGCCCGGTTCGGCAGACCGGTCAGCGCATCACGCTGACCGAGCCAAGCCACCCGTTCCTGCGCCTCGCGACTGGCGGTGATGTCGTGCAGCGTGCCGAGCATGCGCGTCGGCTCGCCACCGGCATCACGGCGCATGATCTTGCCGGTGATGCGAAACCACAGCCAGCGGCCGTCCGCCGCGCGCAGGCGGTGTTCGTGGACGAAGCGTTCAGTCTCGCCGGCCAGATGCTGACGCACCGCTTCGCGCGAGGACAGCAGGTCCTCGGGGTGCATCAGCGCTTCCCAGTCCTCGTAGTGTTCGCTGAGCTGGCCACGCGAGTAACCGAGCAGCTCCAGACAGCGGGCCGAGGCAATGATGCGCCCGGCCGGCACGTCGTAATCCCAAACGCCGTCGCCACTGCCTTCAAGGGCGAAATGCCAGCGCTCCTCGGCCTCGCGCAGGGCCGCCTCAGCGCGATCACGCTGATCGGCGCGATGCATCGCGTCGAGCGCGAACGACATGTCTTCGGCCAGATCGCGCAGCAGTTCGACCAGATCCGAGCGGAAAAAGCCTTCTTCACCGGCGTACAGACACAGGCAGGCAAGCGGCCGCCCCTCTTCACGCAGCACGAAGGAGGCTACTGCACCGATGCCATAGCGACTGACCGGCTCGTGCCACGGCGCCATCGCCGGTGCAAGCAGCATGGAGTTCTCGACTGCCCAGCCACCGCGCCAGGCACGCCCCATCGTGCCGCGCCCCTCAACGCGCGTGGGATCGTTGGAGACACGGATTTCATCGAGCAGCCCGGCGGCCGGGCCGGCTACAGCCACCGGCCGGAACCAGCCGGTTTCATCCGGCATGCCGATCCAGACCAGCGAAAAACGGCAGTGCTCCAGAGCGATACGGCACAACTCGGCGAACAGCTGTTCACGCTCGCGCAGACGCACGATGGCGCGGTTGACACCGCCGAGCACGGCATAGAGATCCTTGATCCGCTCCAGACTGCCTTCGGCACTGATGCGAGCATCGATCTGATCGCTGAGCGTGGCCGACATCGTTTCCATGCCGCGCGCCAAATCGCCAAATTCATCGCCGTCGGGCACCTCGATGCGCAGCCGTGACGGACAGTGCGCAATACGCACCATGGTGGCCTGCAGACGTGCGATCGGGCGCTGCAGCAACCTGCGCACCAGCCAGACCAGCGCCGCGGCGCAGAGTGCGCCACCGGTGCTGAGCGCCACCAGCAGTGCCCATGGCAGCGCGGCACGGATCTCGTGCGCTGCTTCGCCATGCGGAAGGTTCAGGTACAGCCAGCCAAGCGGAATGGCGATCGCCAGCAAGACCGTCGGCATCACTCCGATCAGGAATTTGCACGCCAGCCGCATCGACCTGCCCGCCCGTCGCTGTCCGCATCACCTGCGGAGTGCTTCATTGCTGCGATCCCCAGTGCTGAAGGCGCCGCCCGGCGACGACGCGATGCTCACTAGATGACTTTCGAAAAACGCTGTTGCGTAGCCTGCCGCAGATAGCGATCAAACACCATGCAGATATTGCGTATTAAGAGACGCCCTGGCGCCAGCACCCGGATGGCGGCAGGCGTCAGAGTCAGCAGACCATCCTCCACCATCGCCGCCAGCTCGCCGAGTTCGAGCGCGAAATAGTCGGCAAAGACAATCTCGAACTCACGCTCGATGGCGGCGAAGTCGAGCACGAAGTTGCACAGCAGGCGGGTGATCACCGCCCGGCGCAGCTTGTCGTCGGCATCCAGCTGCACGCCGCGGAACACCGCCAGCTCACCGGCGGCGAGGCGCTCGGCGTAGGCCTCCGGCGTTTTCAGGTTCTGGCTGTAGGAGTCACCGACCATGCCGATCGAGGTCGCGCCGAGCGCGACCAGATCGCAGTCGGCATGCGTGCTGTAGCCCTGGAAATTGCGATACAGCGTGCCTTCGCGCTGCGCGACCGCCAGCTCGTCGTCGGGTTTGGCGAAGTGGTCCATGCCGATGTAGACGTAGCCGGCCGCAGTCAGCCGGCGGATCACCAGCTTGAGGATTTCGAGCTTTTCGGCAGGACTCGGCAGCTGGCTGGCATCGATCTGCTTCTGCGTCTTGAACAGCTCCGGCAGATGCGCGTAGTTGAACACCGACAGCCGGTCGGGATCGACTTCGAGGATCTCATCGAGCGTGCGCGCGAAGCTTGCCGCCGACTGCAGCGGCAGGCCGTAGATCAGGTCGACGCTGATCGAGCGGAAACCCTCGGCACGCGCCGCGGCAATCGCCGCCAGCGTCACCGCCTTCGGCTGCAGGCGGTTGACCGCCTGCTGCACCGCCGGATCGAAATCCTGCACGCCCATGCTCAGGCGGTTGAAGCCGAGCTCGCGCAGCAGCGCGATCTTCGCTGCGTCGGCCTCGCGCGGATCGATCTCGATCGAATACTCGCCGCGATCGCCGTCGAGCAGCGTGAAATGCTCGCGCGTCTTGGTCATCAGCGCGCGCATCTCCGCCTCGCTGATGAACGTCGGCGTGCCACCGCCCCAGTGCAGCTGCACCACCGGACGCGAGCGATCGAACAGCGCGCCCTGCAGCTCGATCTCGCGATGCAGCTGTTCGAGGTACGGTGCGGCACGGCGGCGGTTGCGGGTAATAACCTTGTTGCAGGCGCAGTAAAAACAGACGGTGTCGCAGAACGGGATGTGGAAATACAGCGACAGCGGCCGGGCACTGGCATTGCTGGCACGAGCCAGTGCGGCGTAGTCGGCGGCAGTGAAGCCTTCGTGGAACTGCACCGCCGTCGGGTAGGACGTGTAGCGCGGCCCGGCCTTGTCGTACTTGGCGAGCAGCGCCTCGTCGAACACGATCTGTGTATCCATCGGTGGTCCGTCCTCGCGCAAGCTGAAGCTGCGCCAAACATAGGGAGCCGGCCGCCGCCGGCCCGGAGAAGTCGCTCAGGCGGCCGCGATCGCCGCCGCGTGCTCGCGCAGCTCGGCGGCCGTCAGCAGGAACACGCCTTCGCCGCCACGCTCGAAGTCGAGCCACAGGAACGGCACCTCGGGCAGGCGCTCGCGCAGGGCCCACTGGGCGTTACCGACCTCGACCACCAGCACGCCGTCATCGCTCAGGTGCTGCGGCGCGGCGCGCAGGATCTGCAAGGTCGCATCGAGACCGTCCTCGCCCGAGGCCAGCGCCAGCGCCGGTTCATGGCCGTATTCCGCGGGCAGGCCGGCCATTTCCTCGCTGCCGACATACGGCGGGTTGCTGACGATCAGCTGGTAGACGCGATCTTCCAGCTCCGAGAACAGGTCCGACTCGATCGCCTCGACGCGATCCTCGACGCCGTGCTCGATGATGTTGATCTCGGCGACGTCGAGGGCGTCGCGCGAAATATCGACCAGATCGACCTCGGCCTCGGGGAAGGCGTGTGCGCAGGCGATGCCGATACAGCCGCTGCCGGTGCACAGATCGAGGATGTGGGTCACGGTTTCAGCCTTGATCCACGGTGAGAACTGGCGCTCGATCAGCTCGGCGATCGGCGAGCGCGGAATCAGCACGCGCTCGTCAACGAAGAACGGCATGCCCATGAACCAGGCCTGCTGCGTCAGGTAGGGCACCGGCACGCGCTCGTTGATGCGCCGCTCGAACAGTTCGAGGATGTCGCGCTTTTCATCGGGCGTGAGATTGGCGTGGAAGTACTCCACATGCAGATCCGGCGGCAGATGCAGCGCATGCAGCACGATGGCGGCCGACTCGTCGATCGCGTCAGCGGTGCCGTGGCCGAAATACAGCCCCGCACCGTTCATATGCGAGGCGCCCCAGCGAATCAGGTCACGGATGGTATGCAGGTGCGCCAGCAGGCTGAGATCAGTCATCGATGGTGAAATCCCGAACAAACAGTCGCCGACTATAGCACCGCGCCCTGCTCCACCGCGCCGGTACGGCGGGCGCCATGCGTTACACTGCGCCCCCCTCGAACCACCCGATGGAGCGAGCCGATGGCACGCGCCCGACTGATTGCAATCACTCTCGCCGGCGTCGCCGCGCTCGCTGCCGGCCTGTGGATCGGCCAAGGCCTGAGCGGCTCGCAGGAGCCGCCACCGCAGGTCCAGGGCTTCGTCATGAGCGAACGCCCGCCTGTGGTGCCGTTCACGCTGACCGACCAGGATGGCAAGCCGTTCGGCCCGGAACGCTGGCGCGGCCACTGGTCCCTGCTCTACTTCGGCTACACCTATTGCCCGGACGTCTGCCCGACCGCGCTGACCGAACTGGCCCAGCTGCAGAAGGCACTGCGCGAGCGCAATGCCGAGGGCGATCTGCACTACTGGATGGTGTCGGTCGATCCACAGCGCGACAGCCCGCAGCGGCTGAAGACCTACGTGCACTTCTTCAGCCCCTCGTTCGAGGGAGCGACCGGCAGTGAGGCCGAGCTGAAAAAGCTGATGTACCAGTTCGGCGTCGTCGCCATGCGCGCACCGGGCGGCGGCGAGGACTCCTACACCATCGACCACTCGTCGACCTTCACGCTGATCGACCCCGAAGGCCGCCTGATCGCGATCTTCACGCCGCCGCACGATCCCGAGACCATGCTGCCGCAACTTTTGGCGGTGCAGGCGTACTACCAGCACATTCGCTGATTCCATCGATCCTTTGACACGCCCGCCTGCCGTGGCGGGCTGCGAGCACGCGTCCCCATGACCCCGTCCCGCCCCCCGTTCGCCGATCGCCTGCGCAACCTGCCGCAATACCTGCTGCCGCAGGTGACGATCACCGCGCTGATCCACCGCGCCACGCGCTGGCGCATGCCCTGGTGGCGCAAAGCGCTGACGCGCTGGTTCGTCGCCCGCTACGGCGTCGACATGAGCGAAGCGCTGCAGCCCGATCCCCTCGCCTATCCGGATTTCAACGCCTTCTTCACCCGCGCGCTGCGTGCCGATGCGCGACCGCTGCCGGCCGACCCGGCGCTGCTGTGCAGTCCGGTCGACGGCGCCGTCAGCCAGGCCGGGGCGATCCGCGGCGACGCCGTGTTCCAGGCCAAGGGCCACGACTACTCGCTGACGGCGCTGCTCGGTGGCGAGGCCAGCGATGCCGCGGCGTTTCTCGACGGCCGCTTCGCCACGCTGTACCTCAGTCCGCGCGACTACCACCGCATCCACATGCCGGTCGACGGCCGGCTGCGCGCGATGATTCACGTCCCCGGCCGGCTGTTTTCAGTGTCGCCGCTGACCACGCGCTGCATCCCCGGGCTGTTCGCCCGCAACGAGCGCGTGGTCACGCTGTGGGATACGGCGCACGGGCCGATGGCGCTGGTGCTGGTCGGCGCGATCAATGTCGCGTCGATGGAAACCGTCTGGGCCGGCGTCATCACGCCGCCGCTCGGCCGCCAGATCCGCCGCTGGCAATACCCGGCGGACGGTGACGGCAGCGTGCACCTGCGCCGCGGCGATGAACTCGGCCGCTTCAACATGGGCTCGACGGTGATCCTCGCCTTCGGCCCCGGTGCCGTCGAATTCGAGGCGGCGATCCAGGCCGCCGCGCCGCTGCGCATGGGACAGGTGCTGGCCCGCCCGCAGCCAGGCTCCTGAGCATGCAGCCGCGACCCGCAGGCTCGGCACTCGCGCTGACACTGCTGCTGGCAAGCGCCGCAACCCAGGCGGCGCCGCGACTGGGCCTGGTGTTCGACGGCGAGTACGGCGACGGCCTGCAGCTGCTCGGAGCACTGCGCGCGCTCGAATGGCTGGACGTGCCGGTCGATGCGCTGGTCGTCGGCGGTTCGGGGGCGCTGGTCGGCGGCAGCTACGCCGCCGGCGCACCGCTCGCGCAGATCCACCACACCTTCACCCGCAGCGACTGGCGCACCCTGCTGCGCGCGCAGCCGGCACCGGCCGCACCGACGGCAGCCGCGGCGGGCCTGCCGGTCGGGCTGTCGCGGGTCTGGCGACTGGAACGCACGCTGCATCACCTGCTGCCGCGCACGGCGCTGTCCGGCACCGACTTCGATACGCTGCCGCGCCGCCTGCGTGTACTGGTCGAGCGCGACGGCCGCTGTGAACTGCTCAGCGCCGGCCAGCTGCCGCGCCGCCTGCGCAGCGCCATCGCCGGCCCCGGCCTGCCGGCACCGGCCAACGCCGACGGCAGCCACGACCGCCGGGCCGGACGTCAGTGCCAGGCCACCGCGGCCCAGCTCGATGCGCTCGCTGTCGATCTGTGGCTGCGGCTGCAGACGCCTGATGCCGACAGCGTACCGGACGCGCAAACGCCGCAGCTGCTGGTGCCCAGCGTCACCGCCACAGCCGACGATGCCGTGCTGATCGCCGCCGGCGAAAACGCCGTGCTCGCCGCCGCCGCGGCGCTGCGCCGCTTCGCCGTCCATCCGGTCGCGCGCCTCGCCGAGCGCGACGCCGCCCCGCCGCGACTCGCTGATACGGCGAGCGCGCAGCCGGCCCGGACGCCGGTCGCCTTCGGCCCCGGCAGCGTCCATGCCGCCTCGAACTATCCACCCGGCGTGCGTCTGCATACGTATGACGGCGGCAGTGATGCCGTCCTCGAAACCCTCGGCGACTATCGCGACGGCAGTGCGCTGTGGCTGCGCCTGGGGCTGTCGCGCAGCGGCGATGCCGCCGATCTCGGTTGGCGCAGCGGTGTCCACCTCGGCCGCACGACGGGGCGCACGCAGGCACGGCTCGACCTTGGCGGCGACACCCGCCGCGGCAGCGCGGCGCGCCTGCGCATCGAGCAGCAGGCGCATCATCACGGCAGCCGCACGATCATCGAGCTCGGCCATGACGCCGACGCCGCGTGGCGCGCCAGCGCGCGCTGGTCGACCGCCTTCAAGCTCGGCGAAGGCGACTTCGGCGCGCTGGCGCTGCTCGGCGACACCGGGCGCACCGCCCTGCCGCTGGAGGCAGCCAGCGACGATTCACCGCTGCTGCTCGGACTGCCGGGCCGGGCCGCCCTCGCCCACATCGACTACAGTCAGCCGCTGCTCGCCTTCGAGCTGCCGGTCCAGGCCGGTGGCAGTCTCGAAATTGGCCAGAGCAGCGAAACCGAAGTGGTGCACAGCGCCGCCAGCCTGTTCCTCGGCCTGCGCACGCTGTTCGGACCGACGCGGTTGAGCTTCGACTTCGGCGACAGCGGCCGCCAGGCACTGCAGCTGTTCTTCGCCACGCCCTGGTGAAACCGCCGGACTTGCTCGGCGCGGCGTGTCCGGCACAATCCCCCGACCGCCGCCGCCCCGAGCCCATACCATGGACCGACCCAGCCGCTTTCTCGTCGCCCTCGTCCTCTGCCTGAGTGCGACGCTCGCACACGCCGCTGCGCCGCGCATCGGCCTGGTGCTGTCCGGCGGCGGCGCGCGCGGCATGGCGCACATCGGCGTGCTCAAAGTGCTCGAAGAAATGCACATCCCGATCCATGCGATCACGGCGACCTCAATGGGATCGATCGTCGGCGGCGCCTACGCCTCGGGCATGTCGGTGGCGGACATGGAGCAGCGCGTCACTCACACCGACTGGAAGGATCTGTTCACCGACGAGCCACCGCGTGCCGAGCGGCCGATGCGGCGCAAGCTCGACGACCGCCGCCCGCTGCTCAACGGCCAGCTCGGCTACGGCGCACGCGGCTTCCAGCTGCCCAAGGGCCTGCTCAACGGGCAGAAGCTCGGTTTCTACCTGCGTGACCTGATCAGCAACGCCGAAAACATCGAGTCCTTCGACAAGTTGCCGATCCCGTTTCGGGCGATCGCCACCAACCTCGAAACCGGCGATATGAAAGTGTTCGACCACGGCGATCTGGCGCTGGCGATGCGCGCTTCGATGTCGGTGCCCTCGGCCTTCGCACCGGTCGACATCGACGGCCACCTCTACGTCGACGGCGGTCTGGTACGCAATCTGCCGATCGACGTGGTACGGCAGATGGGCGTCGACGTGGTCATCGCCGTCAACCTCGGCACACCGCTGCTCAAGCGCGAGGAGCTCGGCTCGGTGCTCGGCGTGACGGCACAGATGATCGGCATCCTCACCGAGGCCAACGTCAAGACCAGCCTCGGCGAAGTCGACCCGCACCGCGACGTGCTGATCCTGCCCGAGCTCGGCGACATCACCGCCGCCGACTTCGACAAGGCGGCGGCCTCGATCGCCATCGGCGAGGCGGCGGCGCGCAAGGTCGCCGCGCAGCTGCGCCGTTTCAGCGTGCCGCCAGCCGAATACGCCGCCTGGTCGGACGCCCGCCTGACCCGCAACCCGCAGGTCGCCCGCATCGACGAGGTACGCATCGACGGGCTGCATCGCGTCAACCCGATCGTCGCCGAAGAGGTGCTCACGCCGAAAGGCCGGCCGCTGACCCGGGCACAGCTGGAGCAGCGCGCCAACCAGCTGTATGGCAGCGGCGACTACGAACGCATCGACTATCGCGTGCGCAGCGAGAACGGTCACGAGGTGGCGATCGTCGACGCCGTCGAAAAAGCCTGGGGGCCCAACTATCTGCGCTTCGGACTCGGACTCAGCGCCGAAGCCGAGGGTACCGCCAGCTACGGTCTGCGCGGCAGCTGGCTGTCGACCTGGGTCAATCCGCTCGGCGCCGAGTGGAAGACCGACGTGCAGCTCGGCTCGACGATGCTGCTCGAATCCTCGTTCTATCAGCCGCTGCAGGCCGGTGGCGGCGGCTTCGTCGAACCCTATCTGTCGCTCAGCCGGCGGCCGCTGTCGCTGTATGACGGCGATCGCCACGTCAGCACCTACAACGTCAATGAGTCACGGCTGGGCATCGATCTTGGTTATACCGCCGGCCAGTCGTTCGAACTGCGCGCCGGACCGTACATCGGCCAGACCAAGGCTGACGTCGATGTCGGCACCACGGTGTTCCCGGACATCGAGGTCAAAGATCGCGGCCTGCGCTCGGTGATCGGCTGGGATGATGTCGACAGCCTGGACTTTCCGCATGACGGGCAGCGCGCCACGCTGACGGTGCAGCGTTCGCTCGGCGTGCTGGGCGCCGATCTCGACTACACCAAGGTCAGTGCCAGCTGGCTGGGTGCGACCACTTTCCAGCGCTATACGCTGCTCGGCCGCGGGCTTTACGGCGACAGCTTCGGCGAAGATCAGGGCCTGTTCTTCGACGACTTCACGCTCGGCGGCTTCCTGCGCCTGTCGGGCTATCCGAGCGAGCGCTTCCGCGGCAACCGCTTCGCCTTCGGCAGCCTCGTCGCCTATCGCCAGCTCGACACCGAACTCGCCGGCATGCCGCTGTATCTCGGTGGCAGTCTGGAAACCGGCAAGGTGTGGAGCGACGACGCCATCCCGCTCGACACCGGCGGTACGCACAGCTCGGCCAGCCTGTTCTTCGGTGCCGACACGCTGCTCGGGCCGACCTATCTGGGCTTCGGCATCAGTGAAGAGGGCGATACCAACGTCTACTTCATGCTCGGCCGGCCGTGGTGAGGCCTTCAGGCACGGGCCTGCGGAAACGCCAGCACCGCATCCAGTGACGAGGCCCCCTGCGCGAGCATCAGCAGACGGTCAAAGCCGAGGGCGACACCGGCGCAGTCCGGCAGGCCGTGTGCCAGCGCGGCGAGGAAGCGCTCGTCGAGCGGCACCGGCGTTAGGCCGAGGGCGCGGCGCTGCCCGTTGTCGGCGAGAAAACGTGCCCGCTGCTCGGCGGCGTCGCCGAGTTCATGGAAGCCGTTGGCCAGCTCGACGCCGTCGAGGTAGAGCTCGAAACGGCTGCCGACCGCCGGCGAGTCCTCGACGCGGATGCGCGCCAGCGCCGCCTGACTCGGCGGGTAGTCGTAGAGGAACGTCAGCCGCTCCCGCCCCAGCTGCGGTTCGATGCGATGGCTGAGCAGCAGATCGAGCCAGGGGTCGAGCACCGCCTCCGGCATACCCGGCGGCGGCACGATGCCCTGCGCCAGACAGGCCGCACGCGCCTCGGCCACGCCAATGGCGAACGGGTCGAGGCCGAGGTGGCGCAGGAACGCCTCGCGGTAGCTGAGCTTTTCCACATCGCCCAGCCGGCGCCGCCCGGCGAGCAGCGTGTGCACCAGCTCGGCCACCTCGTCCATCAGCCGATGATGATCGAAACCGAGGCGATACCACTCCAGCAGCGAAAACTCCGGGTTGTGCCGCCGCCCGGCCTCGCCATCGCGAAACACCTTGCACAGCTGCCAGATGCAGCCGCTGCCGGCGGCGAGCAGACGCTTCATCGCGAATTCCGGCGAGGTCTGCAGCCAGCGCGGTCCGCCATCCGGGCCGTTGAAATGCGTGGCGAAACTCGCCAGCTGCGGATCGCTGACCGCAGCGGCCGACAGTGCGGGCGTATCGACTTCGAGCACGCCACGCTCGGCGAAAAAGGCGCGCAGGCGCCCCAGCAGTTCAGCGCGCAGACGCAGCGCATCCAGGCTGCAGGCCGGTCGCCAGTCGACGGACTCACTCATGATTCGAAACATCCCCTAAATACAAAGGGCGACCCCGTGGTCGCCCCTGCTGCACTGGCGGCAACAGCCGCCGTGTTCATTCCTTGACGCGCGATACGTACTCGCCGGTGCGGGTGTCGACCTTGATCACCTCGCCGGTCTGCACGAACAGCGGCACGCGCACGACGGCACCGGTATCCAGCGTCGCCGGCTTGCCGCCACCACCCGAGGTATCGCCCTTCAGCCCGGGATCGGTCTCGACGATCTTGGCGATGATGAAATTCGGCGGCAGCACCGTCAGCGGCACGCCGTTCCACAGCGTCAGCTGGCAGATGTCGTTTTCCTTCATCCACTTGGCGCTGTCGCCAACGGCGTTGGCATCGGCCGAGAGCTGCTCGAAGGTGCTCTGGTTCATGAAGTGCCAGAATTCGCCGTCGTTGTAGAGGTACTCCATGTCGACGTCCATGACGTCCGCACCTTCCACGCTGTCGCCCGACTTGAAGGTCCGCTCGATGACGCGACCGGACTTGAGGTTGCGCACGCGGACACGATTGAACGCCTGTCCCTTGCCGGGCTTGACGAACTCGTTCTCGACGATCGCGTACGGGTCGCCATCCAGCATGATCTTCAGCCCGGACTTGAATTCGTTGGTACTATAGGTCGCCATGGTTGTTTAGCCTGCTTTGCAGCGAATTTTCTGGAATATAGAGCCGCACATGATACCCGCATCTCCCGCCGTGCGAGAAATGCCCCGCTGGCAGGCGGAAATGGCCCGGGCGATCACGCAACCCGCCGAACTGTTACGCGTACTGGCGTTGGACCCGGCCCTGCTGCCGGCGGCCGAGCGCGCCGCCGAGCGTTTTCCACTGCGCGTGCCGCGCGGCTTCGTCGCCCGCATGCGCAGGGGCGACCCCGATGACCCGCTGCTGCGCCAGGTGCTGCCGCTCGCGGCCGAACTGGACGACGCCGACGGCTTTGGCAGCGATCCGGTCGGTGACCTCGCCGCCCGCGTCGCCCCCGGCCTGCTGCACAAATATGCCGGCCGCGCGCTGCTGGTCGTCACCGCCGCCTGCGGCGTGCACTGCCGCTACTGCTTTCGCCGCGACTACCCCTACGCCGACAGTGGTGCACGTGCCGGCGACTGGCGCGCGGCCCTCGAACACATCACTGCCGACACCTCGATCCGCGAAATCATTCTTTCCGGCGGCGACCCGCTGGCATTGGCCAATCCCCGGCTGCGTGCCCTGATCGAACAGCTCGACGACATCACGCACCTGCAACGCCTGCGCATCCACAGCCGCCAGCCGGTGGTGCTGCCCGAGCGCATCGATGACGAGCTGCTCGAAATCATTGCCGGCAGTCGTCTGCAACAGGTAATGGTGCTGCACGTCAACCATGCCAACGAGATCGATGCTGCGCTCGGCGACGCCTGTCGGCGGCTGCGCCAGACGGGGATTACTTTGCTCAATCAGGCCGTGCTGCTAGCAGGTGTAAATGACAGTGTCAAAACACAGTCGCAGCTGTGCGAACGCTTGTTCGCGGTTGGCGTGTTACCGTATTACTTGCATCTGCTCGACCGAGTGCAGGGAGCGGCACATTACGAGGTCCCGACGGAACGGGCCTTAACTATCATGGAATTGCTACGGGCCGAGCTGCCGGGCTTTCTGGTGCCCAGACTGGTGCGCGAGGAAGCCGGTGCTGCGGCAAAGTCACCGGTATACAGCACGCCTGAGCCTCGGCACGGTCTCAGGGAAGAGAGCGCGCGTGTCCCTTGAAGCTACCATTCGTCTGCTGCTCGTCGATCGGCCCCAGGCCGATCCGCAGCCTGTCCTGAAACCGCTGCGTGCGGCGGGTTTCCTCGTCCGTCACTGGCAGGTGGAACGCATCGACCTGTTGCAGAAACTGGTCGACGATCAGGTGCTCGACCTGATCGTCGTGCACATCGCCGAGGGCGTACCGCGCATCGAGGATGTGCGTGATTCGGTCGACAGCGCCTTCAAGGACATCCCGCTGATCGCCGTCGTCGAGGGTGAAGGCATGCCCGATGCGGTGCATCTGCTCAGCGCCGGCGCCGATCGCATCGCCTCGCTCGACATCGCGGACTCGCTGCCGATGGTCGCCCGGCTCGAACTCGGCCGCCTCAACGAGCGTCGCCAGGCGCGGCGCTGGGAAGGTCTCTACCGTGAAGCCGAGGCCAGGGCGCAGGCGCTGCTCGAAACATCCCGTGATGCCATCGCCTACATCCACGCCGGGGCGCACATCTATGCCAACCCGACCTATCGCGCCCTGTTCCACTACGAAGACGACCTGCTCGACACCACGCTGATCGATCTCGTCCATCGCGACGATCGCACCGCCATCAAGGCGTACCTGCGTGCCTGTGAACGCGCCGGTGCGAAAGACACTCCGGAAGGTTTCGACTGCCGCGGCCTGCGTGCCGACGGCAGCGAGATTCAGCTGCACATGCGCGCCAGCCCGGCACGCATGAACGAGGAGTTCTGTCTGCAGCTGGTGGTGCGTGAAGCGGCCGACGATTCCGAGGTGCAGGACCGGCTGCGCTATCTGACCGAGCACGATCCACTGACCGGCCTGTTCAACCGCCAGTACTTCGCCCAAGTGCTCAACCGCGTGCAGATGGCGGCGATGAACCAGGGACAGACCTCTGGAGCCGTGCTCTACATCCTGCTGACGGACTACCGCGGTGTTGCCGAACGCCTGGGTCTGGAGGCCGTCGACGACCTGCTGCGCGGCGTCGCGCATGCCATCGAGTCCGCCGTCACGCCGCATGAGATCATCGCCCGCTTCTCGGATGCGACCTTCACCGTCTATACGCCGCAGCCGGGCCGCAGCACGGTGACTGAACTCGGCGAACGCATCCGTATCAGCATCGAAACGCACAGCATCCGCACCGGCGAAAAAATGATCGCGGCGCGCGCCAGCATCGGCATCTGCATGATCGGCGACACCAACGCCAGCGCCACACAGATCATCGTCTACGCCGACAAGGCCTGCGAGCAGGCCCGGCAGCTCGGCGGCACGCAGGTGCAGGTGTACACGCCGGTCGCCCCGGAGCGTGACTCGATCGCTCGCCGCGACAGCCTGCTGCACGCGCTGCGCCGCGCCATCGCCGACGGGCGGGTCTACCTGCAGTTTCAGCCGATCGCCAGCTTCCAGTCCGACCCGCTCGAACGCTATCAGGTCCGGGTGGCTGCGATCGGCGACGACGGGGCTCCGCTCGACATGCGCGAGGCGCTGCCGCTGGCCGAAACCCGCGGCCTGCTGGTGCCCTTCGATCGCTGGGTGATCGCCTCGGCCTTGGGCACCCTGTCCACGCGCCGGGAACAGGGCCATCCCATCGCCCAGACGCTGTTCATTCCGCTGTCGACGAACACCATCCTCGACAAGGAATTTCCGGGCTGGCTGCTCACGCAGCTGACTTCACTGAGCCTCGAAGGCTCGGTGCTGGTGCTGGAAGTGGCCGAAGGCGCCGTCGAGCCGTATTTCACCGACCTGTTACGTGTGAAGCAGGCGGTGGAAAAAGCCGGCTGCCATCTGGCGCTCGAACACTTCGGCGAACATCCTTCCTCGGCGCAGCTGCTGCGTGAACTCAAGCCGGCTTACGCCAAGCTCGGTTTCGATCTGATCGAACGCGCGTCGCATGATTCGGCAGCCGCCCAGTCCGCACACGAGCTGGCCGACCTGGCCCATTCGCTCGAAGTCCGCACGATTGCCTGTGACGTCGACAATGCCGCGGCGATGGCTGCGGTATGGCAGTTTGGCATCACGCTGATCGAGGGCGATCTGGTGCAGGCACCCGGCGCGGAAATGAACTTCGACTTCCGTCAGTTCATCAGCTGAGCGCTGCCAGAACAGCGGCCCAGCACCACCGAGCCGAAAAAAGCCCACCTGCTCAGGTGGGCTTTATATTTCCGCTCGCGACACAAGCCTCAGCACGCGGCCTGCAGCGCCGCGATGCGCTCCTCCAGTGGCGGATGCGAGGCGAACAGCTGCATGAAACCGCCACGGCCACCGGCGATGCCGAAGGCGGCCATCTGCGAGGGCAGCTGCGAGGGCTCGTGCATCAGGCGCAGGCGTTCGAGCGCGGCGATCATCTTGCCGCGACCGGCCAGGTGGGCACCGCCGGCATCGGCGCGGAATTCGCGCTGCCGCGACACCCACATGACGACGATCGAGGCGAGGATGCCGAACAGGATCTCGCAGACGATGCTGGTGACGTAGTAGCCGATGCCGACACCGCCGGAATCCTCGTCGCGATTGCCGCTGAGCGCCCGGTCGACGACGTAGCCGACGACCCGCGACAGGAAGATCACGAAGGTATTCACCACGCCCTGCACCAGCGCCAGCGTGACCATGTCGCCGTTGGCGACGTGGCTGATCTCGTGGGCGAGCACACCCTCGACTTCATCGGCGCGCATCTGGCCGAGCAGGCCGGTGCTGACCGCGACCAGCGCATTGTTGCGGCTGGCACCGGTGGCGAAGGCGTTGATTTCCGGCGAGTCGTAGATGGCGACCTCGGGCATGCCGATGCCGGCCTGCTGTGACAGGCGCTGCACTGTTTCCACCAGCCAGCGCTCGGTCGGATTCTGCGGCTGCTCGATGACGACCGCGCCGACCGACATCTTGGCCATCCATTTCGACATCGCCAGCGAAATGAACGAGCCGCCCATGCCGAAGACCGCCGCGAAGCCGAGCAAGGCGCCAAGATTGAGCCCGTTCTGCGTCAGGAAGCGATCGACCCCGAGCAGACGTGCGGTCACGCTCAGCACCAGGACGACCGCGAGATTGGTCAGGATGAACAGGAAAATGCGTTTCATGGAAACCCCCGAAACTCGGTCAAGGTGATTCGCGTTGGCCTAATGGCTGCCGCCACGGTGCTTTTCAAGACCGCCGGCTCGCAGGCAGAGACTGACGCAGCGCACAGAAGTTGCAAGTCAGCGCGTATTCTTACCTGTAATGAACATTGCATCGCCATAGCTGAAAAAGCGATAGCGCTGCGCCACCGCATGACGATAGGCCGCCATGATCTCGGCATGGCCGGCCAGTGCGCTCACCAGCATCAGCAGCGTCGATTCCGGCAGATGGAAATTGGTCACCAGCGCATCGACGACGCGAAACCGGTATCCCGGGGTGATGAAAATAGCGGTCTCACCGGTGAAGGGCCGCAGCTCGCCATCCGCAGCCGCGGATTCGAGACTGCGCACCGCCGTGGTACCGACGGCGATCACCCGGCCGCCGCGGGCACGGGTACGGGCTACCGCGGCGACAACCTCCTCGCCCACCTGCAACCACTCGCTGTGCATGCGGTGGTCCTCGATACGCTCGCTGCGCACCGGCAGGAAGGTACCGGCACCGACGTGCAGCGTGACGAAGGCAGTCTCGATGCCGCCCGCCGCCAACTGTTCAAGCAGGGCCGGCGTGAAATGCAGGCCGGCGGTCGGCGCCGCCACGGCACCGGGGCTGCGCGCGTAGACCGTCTGGTAGCGTTCGGCGTCCTCGGCAGCGTCGGCACGCTCGATGTACGGCGGCAGCGGAATGTGGCCGTGACGCTCCAGCACCTCGAATGCGCCGCGCTCGTCTTCGAAGGCCAGTTCGAACAGATCCTCGTGGCGCCCCAGCATGCGCGCATGCACCGCCTGCTCCAGCCACAGCCGCGTCCCCGGTTTCGGCGCCTTCGAGGCGCGCACATGGGCGAGCACGCGCCGGCTGTCGAGCACGCGCTCGACCAGCACCTCGACCTTGCCGCCACTGCCCTCCTTGACCCCGTGCAGGCGCGCCGGGATGACGCGGGTATCGTTGAACACCATCAGGTCGCCGGGCCGCAGCCAGTCCGGCAGCTCGGTGAAACGCTGGTCGCTGAGCGCGCCGCTGGCGCCATCGAGGACCAGCAGGCGGCTGTCGCCGCGCTGCGCCGGCGGCTGCTGGGCGATCAGCTCTTCAGGCAGGTCGAAATGGAAATCGGATCGAAGCATCGGTAATGACCTCGCCGCGGCGCTCGGTGCGGCGCGCGGACGGTACGGATGGCCACACCGCAGGGCCGCTACGGCCCCCAGCGCGGCGGGAGCGGCTTTATACAGCAGCGTGCCACCGGCAGGGAAACGCCGCCTGCCCCTTGACCTTGCCATCGTGGCAAGCGACAAGCTGCGCGGGCATTCAGCCTGCTGCTGGCAGGGTTTTCAGGAGAAGCATGATGAACAGCTACCGATTCACCGTTCCGGACATGAGCTGCGGCCACTGCGTGCAGGCGATCACCCAGGCGGTCGCCGCGGCCGATCCGCAGGCGCAGACGCAATGCGATCTGACGACGAAGATCGTCACCATCGGCAACGCTGCGAGCGAGGCGCAGACCCTGCTGGAGGCGATCCGCGAGGCCGGCTTCGAACCGCAGTCGGCCTGAGGCCGCTGCATCAGCTGCTGCAAACTCGGTCGCGGCCGGTGTGTTTTGCGCGGTAGAGCTGACGGCCGGCGCGGGCGAACAGGGCTTCGACACTGGCCTCGTCGGCATTGCGCTCGGTGACGCCGGCGCTGAGCTGCAGCTCGATGTGCATACCGTCGTCGGCCCGCGGGCGCAGCACACGCACTTCACGACGCATGCGCTCGGCCACCGCCTCGGCGGCAGCGGCCCCGGTTTCCGGCAACACCACGGCAAACTCTCCGCCGCCGATGCGCCCGAGGCGGTCCTGATCGCGCAGGCAGGCGGCGCAGGCCACGGCAACGGCATGCAGGCAGCGATCGCCGGCACCGTGGCCAAAACGATCGTTGATGAATTTGAAGTGATCGAGGTCGAGGCGGATCAGCGCCAGCGGCCGCGCATAGCGGAACGCACGCGCCATTTCCGCACCGGCATGTTCGATCAGGCTGCGGCGGTTGAGCACGCCGGTCAGGTTGTCGTGCAGCGCCAGGCGGCGCAGCTCCAGCTCGGTCTGCTTGGCCACCGTCACATCATGAGCGACGCCGATCTGTGCCACGTAGCGACCATGACGATCGAACTGCGCCCGGGCGCTGACCTGCAGCCAGCGGATGTTGTCGCCCGCATCCTTCAGACGATACTCACCGTCGAAATCGGTCTCCGCCCGGTGCGCCGCGCGCAGCTCAAGCAGCAGGCGCCCAAGCTCTTCGTCGTCTTCGTCATCGATGCGACCGAGCAGAATGGCCTGCTGCAGCGCCACCGGCAGTCGCTGCGCGGCCGGCGATACCCGCGTATTGGCATACAGCGCCCAGCAGCCGAACTCGGCGATGCTCTGTGTCTGCAGCGCCAGCCAGGCGCTGCGCTCGGTCTGGCTGCCGCCGCGGCGGTACCAGCGCCAGTAGCGCAGCGTCGCCACGAGCACCGGCAGGGTCACCAGCAAGGCAGCCAGGCCAAGAACCAGCGCCAGCTCACGCCAGGACATCAGTGCGGTATCGACGTTGATCGAGGCGACGACGATCAGCGGCAGACCTTCGACCGTCGCAAACGCGTGCAGGCAGCGGGTGCAGCCGTCGACGAAACCGGGGCTCTGCGCCACACCGTAAGGCGCTCGCGTGATGCGTTCGCGATACAGCTGCGTGCCGGCCAGCGAACGGCCGATGAGTTCCGGACGCGGTGGCGCGCGCGTCAGCAGCACACCATCATCGCGCAGCACCGAGATCGAACCGCCGGGCTGCGGCCGCAGGCTGTCCTGCTGCGCCAGCAGCGGTGACTGCGGCAGCGACACGCCCAGGGCGACGAACTCACCGACCGCTGCGGCTAGCGGCTGCACCAGCGGAATCTCCCATTCCCCCGACAGCGGACCGATCATCGGCGCACCGACGCAGAAGCCACGCCGTGCCGGGTCGAGCTGACGGCGGAAGCAGGTGCGATCACCGACGAAGTACTGGGCGATGCCGGGCTCATCCGGTGCAAAGGCCCAGCCGTCGCGTTTGAGCAGCAGCGGCTTGGCCGCCAGCGCGCGATCGTGCAGCAGCGTGCCGAGCAAGGCATGTACACCGGCGTTTTCGGTGTGCAGTGCGGCTTCACTGATGGCGAGCAGCGCGCGCAGGCGTGAAAACTGCCCTTCCAGCTCACTGCTGGCGGCATGCCCGGCGCGTTTGAGCTGTTCTTCGACACGCGTCAACTCGGCGTCGCGCTGCTGATAGAGATAAACACCCAGCCCGCTCCACAGCAGCAGGCTGAACAGCAGGCCGAGGGTCAGCAGCGCGAGCGAAGTGCTCGCCGCGGCCTCGTCGAGGGCGAACGGCGGGGCCTCCTCCATCAAAAGCTCCGTCCGCTCATCGGGCCTCCACCGCAGCGGACGCACCCGGCCCCGCGCGCAGATGCGCGGCGAGCGCCACGACCGCCGCAGCAGCATCGCCGCTCAGCGCCAGCAGCGAACAACTGATCATCAGGTTATCGCTCAGGCCGAAGTCCTCGATGCTGCGCCCGACGCCATCGACCCAGCGGCCGTCAGCCTGCTGGCTGGCATCGTCCAGCCGCGTGCGGTAGACACGCCGATCGGCGCTGTAACCGGCCACCGGCTTGCCCTGGGCGCGCGCATAGCCGATCTCGAAGGCCGTGCCCGGATCGATGGAGACGCCGCGAAACGGCGTGCAGTCGGCGAGCAGCGCATCGCAACCGTCGATCAGCGCCAGATTGGCGCGGCAGATCGCCGCCGCGCGACCATCGGCCGCCGCGATATCGGGTTCGGCGTCGAACGGGAAGACACCTTCGAGGCCCTGCGCGGCACACAGCGCACGCAGACGTTCAGCGCAGGCCAGCGGATCAGGATCGAAAACGGCCGGCCCCGCCAGGTAAACACGCGGGCGCCGGCCGCTCGGCGCTGCATTCGGCGGATCGATCTGCATACTCGGGCTGTACTCCGTGGCCGCTCCAAGGCGCTAGGCTACAGGTCCGCCCCGCATGGGCGATAGGGCGAGCGCCATGAACGACGATGTCTACCGCGCCAACTCGGGCCGCATCAACCATGCCATCACGCCGGGACCGCTGCGCGGCAGCACCGACGAGCCGCTCTACGGCGGCGTGCTGAGCTTTCTGCGCCGGCGCTTTTCCGATGATTTCACGCAGGACGATGTCGACGTTGTCGTCACCGGCGTGCCCTTCGATCTGGCGACCACCGGCCGCTCCGGCAGCCGGCTCGGGCCCAACGCCATCCGCGCGGCCTCGGCGAATCTCGGCTGGGAGGCGGCGCGCTGGCCCTGGGGGTTTCGCGTGTTCGACCGCCTCGGCGTCATCGACTGCGGCGATCTGTGGTTCGAGCCGGGCTCGCCGCAGTCACTGTGCGAACGCCTGCAGAGTCACGCCGAGCGCGTACTCGCCGCCGGCAAGACCCTGCTCAGCCTCGGTGGCGATCATTTCATCGCGCTGCCGCTGCTGCGGGCCCACGCCAAACGCTTCGGACCGCTGGCGCTGATCCACTTCGACGCCCACACCGACACCTACGCCGCCGGCAACACCTGGGACCACGGCACGATGTTCCACCACGCGCTGCAGGAAGGCCTGATCGTGCCCGAGGAATCGGTGCAGATCGGCATCCGCACCGAGTACGAGCGCGCCACGCACCGCTTCCACGTATTTGACGCCGCCGAGGTCAACGAGCGCGGCGCGGCCGCGATCCTTGCGGAAGTCCACCGCATCGTCGGCCGCCGGCCGGCCTACCTGAGTTTCGACATCGACGGTCTCGACCCGGCCTTCGCACCGGGCACCGGCACGCCGGTGTGCGGCGGCCTGAGCAGCGATCTGGCGCTGAAGCTGGTGCGCGGGCTGCGCGGCCTCGATCTGGTCGGCATGGACATGGTCGAAGTCGCTCCGCCTTTCGACCATGCCGAGATCACGGCGCTGGCGGCGGCGACGCTGGCGCTGGAGTTCCTCTGCGTGCTGGCGGCCGATCGACCGGCCGGCTGAAAACGCCACGTTCACCCCGATTTGTCCACAGGTCCGCCCACAGCTTCTGTGGATAAGCCGACATGACCGCCACCGCGTCAGGCCGTGGCCAGCGGCCGCTCGTCACGGCAGCTCGCCTGCGCCCGAGCCCGCGACGCCGCGAACCAGTCGAGCTGCTCGCGCAGGCTCACCACCTCGCCAACCACCACCAGCGTCGGCGGCACGAAGGCATCGGCCAGCGCGCGCTGCGGCAGCTCGGCCAGCGTGCTGACGGCGACGCGCTGGCGCGCCGTGGTGCCGTGCTCGATCAGCGCCGCCGGCGTCTGTGCCGCCAGACCGTGGGCGATCAGCTGCGCACTCAGTGTCGGCAGATTGGCCAGCCCCATGTAGAACACCAGCGTCTGCCGCGCCGCCGCCAGACTGGCCCAGTCGAGCACCAGTTCGCCGTCGTGCAGATGGCCGGTGATGAAGCGCGCCGAGGTCGACAGGCCGCGATGCGTCAGCGGAATGCCGGCATAGGCCAGGCAGCCGCTGGCCGCGGTGATGCCCGGCACCACTTCGAAATCGAGCCCAGCCGCCGCCAGCGCCTGCAGCTCCTCGCCACCACGACCGAAGACGAACGGATCACCGCCCTTGAGCCGCACCACCTGCCGCCCGGCGCTGGCCAGCCCGACCAGCAGGCCGTTGATCTCCTCCTGGCGCAGCGTGTGCCGGCCACTGGCCTTGCCGACGTCGATGCGCTCGGCCTGCGGATTGGCCAGCGCCAGGATCTCGGCGGAGACCAGCCGGTCGTAGACCAGCACCTCGGCCTGGGCCAGCAGGCGCGCGGCACGCAGCGTCAGCAGCTCCGGGTCGCCCGGACCGGCGCCGACCAGCCATACCCGCCCGCGTGGCTGCGTGGCGGTGTACGTCGGCAGCTGAAAGGGGAACAGCGGTTCGGTCATGGCGGCGGTCTCCTGGCGTGTGTGCGGACTGGCGGATGGGGCAGTATCTGCAGAGTTTTTAATAATTAAAAAGAATGATTGGGCTTAAAATCATGCGTTGATGATATAAACTAGGCGTGTCATCTGTCGGGGATCACGCCTTGAAGCTGCAGCAGCTGCGCTACCTCTGCGCCATCGCCAAGAACAACCTGAACATCTCGGCCGCGGCCGAGAGCCTCTACACCTCGCAGCCCGGCGTGTCGAAGCAGATCCGCCTGCTCGAAGACGAGCTCGGCGTGGAGATGTTCAACCGCAACGGCAAGCATCTGACGCACATCACCCCGGTCGGCCGGCGCATCCTTGAGCGCGCCGAGGCGATCCTGCGCGAGGTGCGCAACATCCAGATCCTCGCCGAGGAATTCCGCGACAACGCTCGCGGCGTGCTGTCGATCGCCACCACGCACACGCAGGCGCGCTACGCGCTGCCGCCGGTGATCAGCGCCTTCCGCAAACGCTACCCGGACGTCGCGCTGCAGCTGCATCAGGGCTCGCCGACGCAGATCGCCGAGATGGCCGCCTCCGGTCAGGTCGATTTCGCCATCGCCACCGAGGCCATCGAGGAATTCGAGGACCTGGTGATGATGCCCTGCTACAGCTGGAACCGCTGCGCGCTGGTGCCGGCCGGCCACCCGCTGCTCGATGAACCGCTGAGCATCGCCTCGCTGGCACGCTACCCGCTGGTGACCTACGTGTTCGGCTTCACCGGCCGTTCGCAGCTCGACGAGGCCTTCCGCGCCGCGCACCTGCACCCGGAAGTCGCGTTCACCGCCACCGACGCCGACGTCATCAAGACTTACGTACGCCTCGGTCTCGGCGTCGGCATCATCGCCCACATGGCCTACGACCCGCAGGTCGATCACGACCTGGTCGCCGTCGACGCCTCGACGCTGTTCGCCCCGAACACCACCAAGATCGGCTTCCGCCGCGGTACCTTCCTGCGCCAGTTCCAGTACGACTTCATCCAGCTGTTCGCGCCGCATCTGAACGCCGAAGTGGTGCAGACGGCCGAGCGCACCGAATCTCAGGATGAACTCGACAAGCTGTTCGCCAGTCTCGAACTGCCCACGCTCTGATTTCGCTTCGAGGTACCGCCGATGCTCGCGATCCGTCCGCTCCCCGCCTTCGAGGACAACTACATCTGGCTGCTGCAGCACGGTGACGACGCCGCGGTGGTCGACCCCGGCGATGCCGCACCGGTGCTCGCGGCGCTGCAGATCGAGGCGCTGCACCTGCGCGCGATCCTCATCACCCACCATCACCGCGACCACACCGGCGGCATCGCCGCGCTGCGTGCGGCCTGGCCGCAGGCGGTGGTCTACGGCCCGGCCGGCGAGACGATCGCCGGCGTCGACCGGCACCTGCACGACGGCGACAGCCTCGATGTGCTCGGCGCGCGCTTTACGGTGCTCGACGTACCCGGCCACACCCGCGGTCACATCGCCTATTACGCCGCCGCCGAGTCGACGTTGTTCTGCGGCGACACGCTGTTCGCCGGTGGCTGCGGCCGCTTGTTCGAAGGCACGCCGCAGCAGATGACCGCCTCGCTGACGCGGCTGCGTGCGCTGCCCGGCGACACCTGCGTCTACTGCGCGCACGAATACACGCTGGCCAATCTCGGCTTCGCCCGCCTGGTCGAGCCGGACAACGCCGCGCTGCTGGCGCGCATCGAGCGCGACCGCGCCACCCGCGCGCGTGATGAACCGACCGTGCCCTCGCTGCTGGCACTGGAGCGGGCCACCAACCCGTTCCTGCGCTTCGACGAGCCGGCGCTGCTCGATGCGGTAGCCGCGCACACCGGGCAGCGGCCAACCGACGATGCGGCGAGTTTCTGGGCAACGCGTCACTGGAAGGACACCGAGTACGACTGAGCCGGGCTCAGGCGGCCGGACCGGCCGCGATCAGCTGGCGGATCTCCGGCACGCAGGAGCCGCAGCCGGTCCCGGCGCGCAACACCTTGCCGACCGCCTCCGGCGTGGTCAGCTGCTGCTCGCGGATGACCCTGGTCAGCGTGTTGACGCCGACGCGGTAGCAGGCGCAGACGATGCGACCGATGTCCGGCTGACCTTTGCCCGGGCGGGCGGCGAGCAGGCTGGCGCGCTCGGCGGCATCGATCTCCTCGCGCTCGAACAGGCCGGCAAGCCAGTCGCGCGGCGGCAGCTCATGGCCGGGGGCGACGAACAGGCAGCCGACCAGACGGCCGTCATGGATCGCCGCACCGCGGTAGCGACCGAGCGCCGGATCGGCGAATTCGATCCAGCCATCGCCCGGCGCCTCATGCAGCAGCGCCCGCGCCCATTCCCCCCAATTGACCACCGGCGTTTCCGCGGCGATCTCGTAGCGCCACAAGCCATCGCCGCGCACGACGACCTGATAATCGAGCCCTTCCGGCAGGCTCAACGGCGTGCGGGACAGCACGAAGCCGTGCCAGGCCGGCTGCCAGGGCAGCACCCGCACCGGCGTGTGCTTGGACTCCGGCTGCCCGGAGAACGGATCGGTCACCGGGTTGACCACGGCGTCGACGCGGCCGCGGGTGGCATACGGCGCGCCCCAGTGCATCGGCACGAACACCGAGCCGGGCTGCTGCTCGCGGCTCGGCTTGGCGCGGACGATGACCTCGCCCCAGCGGCTGAACACCCGCACCAGCGCATCCTCGCGGATGCCCAGACGCGCGGCATCGCGCGGATGGATCTCGGCGTACGGCTCGGGGATGTGCGCCGACAACCGGGCCGATTTCGCGGTGCGCGTCAGCGTGTGCCAGTGATCACGCACACGGCCGGTGTTGAGCACCAGCGGGAAATCCTCGTCGGGCGCATGCGCCGGCGCCCGCGCGCCGATCGCCAGCAGCCGCGCGCGGCGATCGCCGGTAAAAAAGCCACCCGCGGCAAAGAAGCGCTCGGCGCCGCTGCCGATCGCCGGCCGCGGCCAGTGGAACGGCGCCAGCGCGTCGTAGGCGGCGCCGGCAAGCCCGACGAGTGCCGAAATGTCGAAGTCGCGGCGGCTGCCGCTGCCATCGCTCCAGGCGGTGTTCTCAAAGCCCGAAAGCGCGGCATGTTCGCGGAAGATTTCCGCCGGCGAGGCATACGGGAACAGCTCGGCAAAGCCGAGGCGGCGAGCGACCTCGCTGATGATCCACCAGTCCGGCCGCGCCTCGCCCGGCAGGTCGAGGAACGCGCGCTGGCGCGAAATGCAGCGCTCGGAATTGGTGACGGTGCCGTCCTTCTCGCCCCAGGTCGCCGCCGGCAGGCGGATGTGCGCACAGCGCAGCGTGTCGGTATCGGCGACGGCGTCGGAGACCACCACCAGCGGGCAGTTCTTCAGCGCCGCGCGCACGGCGTCGGCATCCGGCAGGCTGACCACCGGGTTGGTGCCCATGATCCAGATCGCCCGCACCCGCCCCTCGCCGACCGCGCGGAACAGATCGACCGCCTTCAGGCCGGGCCTGGTGGCGATCACCGGCGAGCCCCAGAAGCGCTGCACGCGTTCGACGTCGCTTGGGGCGAAATCCATGTGCGCGGCGAGCTGGTTGGCCAGGCCGCCGACTTCGCGCCCGCCCATCGCGTTCGGCTGCCCGGTCACCGAGAACGGACCGCAGCCGGGCTTGCCGATGCGGCCGCTGGCCAGATGGCAGTTGATGATGGCGTTGACCTTGTCGGTACCGAACGAGGACTGATTGACGCCCTGCGAATAGACGGTGACGACCTTCTCGGTGCGGGTGAACTCGGCGTAGAACTCGGCGACCTGCTGCTCATCGAGGCCGCAGCGGCGCGCCACTTCGGGGATCGACGGCGCCACCTCGCGCGCACTCTTCAGCGCCGCCAGATAGCCCTCGGTGTGGGCGTCGAGAAAATCCAGATCGATGCGGTCGTGGCGGTGCAGATGATTGAGCAGCCCGTTGAACAATGCGCTGTCGCTGCCGGGTGCGAGCGCCAGATGCGTATCGGCCTGGTCGCAGCTCGCGGTGCGCCGCGGGTCGATCACCACCAGCCGCGGCAGACCACCGCGCCGCTTGCGCGCGGCGAGCACGCGCTGATACAGCACCGGATGGCACCAGGCCAGATTGGAGCCGACCAGCACCAGCAGATCGGCCTCTTCGAGATCCTCGTAGCGGCCGGGCACGGTGTCGCTGCCGAAGGCGCGCTTGTGACCGGCCACCGACGAGGACATGCACACCCGCGAATTGGTGTCGATGTTGGCGGTGCCGATGCAGCCCTTCATCAGCTTGTTGGCGACGTAGTAGTCCTCGGTCAGCAGCTGACCGGAGACATACAACGCCACCGACTCCGGACCGAACTGCTCGATGGTGCTGCGAAGACCGGCGGCGACCGCATCGAGCGCCGTGTCCCAGTCGACGCGCTGGCCGTCGATGCTCGGGTGCAGCAGTCGATCGTCGAGCGCCAGCGTCTCGGCCAGCGCCGACCCCTTCGAGCACAGGCGACCGAGGTTCGCCGGGTGCTCGCTGTCGCCGCGCACCGTGACGCTGCCATCGGCGGCCACGCTGGCGACGACGCCGCAGCCGACGCCGCAGTACGGACAGGTGGTACGGACTTCACAAGCCTCGACGGCCATGGTCGATCTCCTGGACAAACGGATGAAGCTGCACGGCACACGGCCGCGGCATCGGCGTCGTGACTGCCGGCATGGCGGCCGCCGACGCAGCGCACCCCGGACAGGGCGCGATGGCGTGATCCCTCAGACCGAGGAGCTGTCGGTGACGCTGACCAGCTGCAGCAGCACCCGCCCGCCGTCGACCCGTACCGGATACTTCCTGGCGCAGCCGACGTCCGGCGCGATCGCCGCCCCGCTTTCGAGTTCGAGCACCCAGTTGTGCAGCGGGCAGGTCACGCGGTGGCCGTGGACAATGCCCTGCGACAGCGGGCCGCCGCGGTGCGGGCAGCTGTCGCTCAGTGCAAACACCGCGTCGTCGGCGGCACGGAAGACCGCGATATCGCCCTGCGCACTCTTGACGATGCGCGAGCCGAGCTGAGGGATGTCGCTGAGTGCACCGATGTCGTGCCAGTCAGTCATGGAAACGGTCTCCGTCGCTGCCTTCCGCGGACAGGCCGCCATCAAAGCGGAACGGCCTGTGCGGAATGGGTCGCTGTAGCAATTACGATGATATAAAAGCTTGAATTAATTGATCGCCGCCAGCGGCTCGAACTCGTGCGCATCGACACCGCCGCTGGCCCGCTCGGCCCAGGGGTCGATCTGCGCGAACTGCTGCGAAGCAAGGAAGCGGGCGTAGAGCGCCTTGCGACCCTCCTCGTCCTCGACGATCTTCGATTTGACGTAGCTCAGGCCGACACGCTCGATCCACGGTGCGGTGCGTTCGAGGTAACGGGCTTCCTCGCGGTAGAGCTGCATGAAGGCGCCGCAGAACTCCTTGACCTCTTCTTCGGTGGCGAGCTTGCACAGCAGATCAGTGCCGCGGATCTTGATGCCGCCGTTGCCGCCGACGTGCAGCTCGTAGCCGGAATCGACGCAGATCACGCCGAAGTCCTTGATCGTCGCCTCGGCACAGTTACGCGGGCAGCCGGAGACCGCCATCTTGAACTTGTGCGGCGTCCACGAGCCCCAGGTCATCTTTTCGAGCTTGACGCCGAGGCCGGTCGAATCCTGCGTGCCGAAGCGGCACCAGTCGGAGCCGACGCAGGTCTTCACGGTGCGCAGGCTCTTGCCGTAGGCGTGGCCGGAAACCATGCCGGCAGCGTTGAGATCGGCCCAGACCCTGGGCAGGTCGTCTTTCTTCACGCCGAGCAGGTCGATGCGCTGGCCGCCGGTGACCTTGACGGTGGGGATCTGATACTTGTCGGCGACGTCGGCGATCGCGCGCAGCTCGTCGGGCGTGGTCAGCCCGCCCCACATGCGCGGCACCACCGAGTAGGTACCGTCCTTCTGGATGTTGGCGTGCACGCGCTCGTTGATGAAGCGCGAGCGCTGATCGTCCTGCGCCTCGCCCGGCCAGGTGGCGATCAGGTAATAGTTGAGCGCCGGGCGGCAGGAATGACAGCCGTCGGGCGTCTTCCAGTCGAGCGTATCGAACACCGCGCGCAGCGAGGTCAGGTGGCGCTCGCGAATCGCGGTGCGCACGACGTCGTGCGAATGCTCGGTGCACTTGCACATCGGCTTTTCCGCCGGCGTCTTGCCGATGGTGCCGACGGTGGCGGCGAGGATCTGCTCGACCAGGCCGGTGCAGGAACCGCAGGAGGCCGAGGCCTTGGTGTGAGCGCGCACGTCGTCGAGCGTGAACAGCTTCTTCTCGGTGATCGCCTTGACGATCGTACCCTTGCACACGCCGTTGCAGCCGCAGATCTCGGCGTCATCGGACATGCTCATGACGCTGCTGCCCTCGCGGCCGGCGTCGGCCATGTGAGCGTGGCCGAACAGCACCGTCTCGCGGAAGTCGCTGATGTCGGTGCCCTCGCGCAGCAGCTGGAAGTACCAGGCGCCGTCGACGGTATCGCCGTACATCACCGCACCCTGGATGCGGTTGTCGCGCACCACCAGCTTCTTGTAGACACCGCGCGCCGGATCGCGCAGCACGATCTCCTCGCAGTCGGCGCTGCCGTTGAAGTTGCCGGCGGAGAACAGGTCGATGCCGGTGACCTTGAGCTTGGTGCTGGTCACCGAGCCCTGATAACGGCCGATGCCGAACTGCGCCAGGTGATTGGCGCAGACCTTGGCCTGCTCCCACAGCGGAGCGACCAGGCCGTAGCAGATACCGCGGTGCTGCACGCACTCACCGACCGCATACACCCGCGGGTCGTAGGTCTGCATGGTGTCGTTGACGACGATGCCGCGCTCGGTGTGAATGCCGGCCTGCTTCGCCAGATCGGTGTTCGGGCGGATGCCGACGGCCATCACCACCAGATCGGCCGGCACTTCGAGACCATCCTTGAAGCGCACGCCACGGACCTTGTCCTCGCCGAGGATCGCCGCGGTCTGCGCGCCGAGCAGGAAGCGCATGCCGCGCTCTTCCAGGCTGGCGCGCAGCAGGCCGGCGGCAACCGGATCGAGCTGGCGCTCCATCAGCACGTCGCCGAGGTGGACGACGGTGCACTGCATGCCGTGCTTCATCAGGCCATTGGCGGCCTCAAGACCGAGCAGGCCGCCGCCGATGACCACCGCGTGGCGCCCGGGCTGCGCGGCGGCGAGCATGGTTTCGACGTCTTTGATGTCACGGAAGCCGATGACGCCCGGCAGCTGGTTGCCCGGCACCGGCAGGATGAACGGATTGGAGCCGGTGGCGAGCAGCAGGCGGTCATAGTGCTCGACGGTGCCGTCAGCAGTGCGCACCTCACGGCGCGTGCGGTGGATCTCGACCACTTCCTTGCCGGCATGCAGGCGCACGTTGTTCTTCGCGTACCAGTCGAGGTCATTGATCATGATCTCGGCGATGGTCTTCTCACCGGCGAGCACCGGCGACAGCATGATGCGGTTGTAATTGCCGTGCGGCTCGGCACCGAAAACGGTGATGTCGTATTTGTCCGGAGCAATCGCCAGCAATTCCTCGATCGTACGCATGCCGGCCATGCCGTTACCGATCAGGACCAGTTTTTCTTTCATCGATATGTTCCTCTCAAAATAACGCTTCGTTTCCGGCTGGCGGTGCTCGAAACGACCGACGACAGCATTGAATTTCGCCCTAGCATTAGGCGTGCCATTTAATAAAGAAACCATCTGAGCCATTTATTACAGACACTTGCGAACATAACCACACAAGACAAATGCACATTAAAAAGATTTCAAAAGACAAATACTGAATCAGCTTGGTGCAATCCGCACAAAACCAGTGCGAAGCTGCTAACTCATCGTAAGTATTATAAAAATACCTCTTTGGTGGTATTCGTATAAGCCTTTTGGCAAGACCGGAAACATTCAGCAACCCGCCGCTTTTGCCCCAAAAAAAAGCAATTGCACCATCGCAATGCAATTAGCCGATATCACCATGTGCATTAGCGGATTCGACTAATTACGCCTGAAACAGCACAAGGCGCATCAGCTGTGGATTTGTTTAACTTGGCCCGGCATTTGCGGAATAGGAGAGCCAACATCACGCAAGAACTACCCCAAAAGAGGTATCTGCATGTCTTCGCCGAAACTTAACCTGCTGTCGTTCAGCGGCAATATCCGCATCCTGCATTTGAGCTGGATCGCTTTCTTCATCAGCTTCGTGGTGTGGTTCAATCACGCACCGCTGCTGGCCCCGATCCGTGACACCTTCCAGCTCACTGAAGGCCAGGTGAAGGCACTGCTGACCCTCAACGTCGCGCTGACCATCCCGGTGCGCATCCTCATCGGCATGCTGGTCGACAAGTTCGGTCCGCGGGTGATGTATTCGGTGCTGCTCGCCATCTGCGGCGGCCTGTGCTTCTTCTTCGCACTGGCCGAGACCTACCAGCAGCTCGCGCTCGCCCGCCTGCTGCTCGGCTGTGTCGGTGCCGGCTTCGTCATCGGCATCCGCCTGATTTCCGAGTGGTTCCCGGCCAAGCAGGTCGGCTTCGCCGAAGGCATCTACGGCGGCTGGGGTAATTTCGGCTCGGCGGCGGCGGCACTCAGCCTGCCGGCGCTCGCACTCGCCTTCGGCGGCAAGGACGCCTGGCGCTGGGCGGTCGGCGTCACCGGCGTGATCTCGATCATCTACTCGGTGATCTTCTATGCGATGGCCCGCGACACGCCGAAGGGCTCGACCTACTTCCGGCCGAAGAAGCTCGGCGCGATGGAAGTCACCAGCAAGGGCGACTTCTGGCTCTACATCCTGCTGCAGGTACCGATGACCGCCGCGCTGATGGTACTGACCTGGAAGCTGTCGCCGGCCGGCTTCAAGCTGATCGACCAGACCACCACCAATCTGGTTTACGTAGCGCTGCTGGCGCTGTTCACCTGGAACGTCTGGCAGGTCATCAGCGTCAACCGCAACATCCTCGCCGGTGAAGTCGTTCCGGAGATCCACCGCTACAAGTTCAAGCAGGTGGCGATCCTCTCGGCTGCCTACGCCATCGCCTTCGGTTCGGAAATCGCCGTGGTGTCGATGCTGCCGCTGTACTTCAAGGACATGTACGGCCTGAGCCTGGTGCAGGCCGGTCTGGTCGGTTCGAGCTTCGCGATCATGAACCTGATCGCCCGCCCGGCCGGCGGCCTGATCTCCGATCGCATCGGCCGCAAGCGCACGATGAGCATCGTCATGGTCGGCATCACCTGCGGCTACTTCGGCATGAGCTTCATGGGCCAGTGGCCGCTGTGGGCCGCGGTGACGGTGACGGTGATCAACTCCTTCTTCGTGCAGGCCGGCTGCGGCGCGGTCTACGGCATCATCCCGCTGATCAAGCGCCGCCTCACCGGCCAGATCGCCGGCATGAGCGGTGCCTACGGCAACGTCGGCAGCGCGGTGTTCCTGACGGTGCTGTCCTTCGTCACGCCGTCGGTGTTCTTCCTGGTGATCGCGGCCAGCGCGCTGGTCGTGCTCGGCATCGTGCAGCTGCTCGACGAACCGAGCGGGCAGATGGCGGAAGTGATGCCCGACGGCAGCGTGCAGATGATCGACGTGGCCTGAGCCGCGTTCCACGCCTGAGCCTTGCCGAGGCCCCCGCCCGCGGGCGGGGGCTCAACGCACGCGGAGACCCGGCGATGAAACGCCAACTGCAGATCACGCTGGGCCAGTACTCGGAGCGCGGGCGCAAGCCTGCCAACGAGGATTTTTTCGGCGCCCGCGTACCCCAGGGCGATGCACTGGCGCTCAAGGGCGCAGCCTTCGCCATCGCCGACGGCATGAGTTCGAGCGAGGCGGCCCGGCTGGCGGCCGAGTACGCGGTCAAGGGCTTTCTCAACGATTACTTCGCCACGCCGGATTCCTGGACCGTGCGCAGCTCCGCGGAGAAGGTGCTCACGGCGCTCAACCGCTGGCTCTACGGCCAGAGCATGGCGCTGCACGATCCGGCCCGCGGGCTGGTGACGACCTTCAGCGCGCTGGTGCTGAAATCGACCAGCGCGCACATCTTCCACGTCGGTGACAGCCGCATCTGGCAGTTGCGCGGCGACACCCTCGAACCGCTGACCACCGACCATCACGTCTGGGCGAGCGGCAACCGCGCCTACCTGAGCCGGGCGCTCGGCATCGACCTGCGGCTGGACATCGACTACCGCAGCCTGCCGGTCGAGGTCGGTGACCTGTACCTGTTCACCACCGACGGCGTGCACGAATACCTGCCGCCGCGCGAACTCAAGCAGTTGTTGCATGCCGCCGGGGCCGAACTCGACACCACCTGCCGCGCCATCGCCGAAGCCGCGCTGGCAGCCGGCAGCCCGGACAATCTCACCGTGCAACTGCTGCGCGTCGATGCGCTGCCGATGGCCGACGCCGATTCGGTGTTCCGCGAGCTGACGGCGCTGCCGTTCCCGCCCGAACTGGACGTCGGCATGGTGCTCGATGGCTACCGCATCCTGCGCGAGATTCACACCAGCACCACCAGCCAGCTCTATCTCGCCCGCGACGAGGCGTCAGGACGCGACGTGGTACTGAAAACGCCTTCGGTGAACTTCGACGACGATCCCGCCTACCTCGAACGTTTTCACCACGAGGAATGGGTCGGCCGCCGGATCAACAACCCGCACGTGATGAAAATCATCGAGCCTACACACCGGCGTCGATTTCTCTATCACGTGCTCGAATACCTCGATGGCCAGACACTGCGCCAGTGGATGCAGGCGCATCCGCAGCCGCGGCTCGGCGAGGTACGTGCACTGCTTGACCAGATCGCTCGCGGGCTGCGTGCCTTCCACCGCCTCGACATGCTGCATCTCGACCTCAAGCCGGAAAACATCCACATCGACCGCCACGGCATCGTGCGCATCATCGACTTCGGTTCGGTGAAGATCGGCGGCATCGCCGAAACCGCCTCGCCGATCGAGCGCAGCGAGCTGGTCGGTACCAAGAACTACACCGCGCCGGAACTGCTGCGCGGCGAGCCGGCGACGACGCGATCGGATCTGTTCTCTCTGGGCGTCATCGCCTACGAAATGCTCTGCGGCCACCTGCCCTACGGCGAGGCGCTCGGCCGCGGCCTCGACGCCAAACGCATCGCCCGCCTGCATTACCTGAGCGCGCGCATCCACCGCGCAGACCTGCCGCGCTGGGTCGACGGTGCGCTGGAACGTGCCGTCGCCATCGAGCCGCAAGCGCGCTACACGGTCGAAACCGAGCTGCTGCACGATCTGCTGCATCCCAATCCGGCCTTCGGCGAACACCGTGCCCGACCGCTGCTCGAACGCCATCCGACCGGCTTCTGGCGCAGCCTCGCTGTTACCTCGCTGCTGCTGAACCTGTTGCTCGCCTACCTGCTGCACCGGGGCTGACCGCAGGCCGCTGGCTCACAAGGCGCTGCGCGCTTCGGCGGCGACAAGACGAGTACAGCCGTCCGCTGCACCCTCACCGTCGGGCAAAAAAAGGCGCCCGATGCACGGGCGCAGAGGGGAGAAGCGCGCGGGCATCAGACGCCATCATTCGTTGCCGCAAGCCAGGTGCCAAGTCGCGAGAGGGAACGACCGGCACCGGCTCGTGCAACTGTCGAGCAAATATCAGCAAAAAGCGATCCATAAAATTTAAATACATTCAAATCAATTAATTAAACAAAAAATCTCGTTCAGCAACACGCTCACGGTCCGCACAGCGGAGCCAGTTGGTGCAAGCACGCCTGCGATTGCTCCAAGCCTGAACAAGCCGGCAGGCGAAGCCACCCATCAGGCATCATCGGCCGCCGGCCGCTGCCACGGTGCGGCGCCGATCGTACCGGTGCGGGTCTGGAAACGGCCGGCACGGCGATCGGCGAAGAAGTGACGCAGGCTTTCGTGCACGGTCGGAAAGGCCAGATCGCCCCACGGAATTTCCGCCTCCGTGAACAGCGCCACGTCGAGGCTCTCGTGCCCTGCGGAGAACGCCTCATCGAGCATGCGGGCGCGAAAGATCAGATACACCTGACTGATGTGCGGCAGGCTGTAGAGGGTGTAAAGGTCGATGATCTCGACACGGGCGTTGGCTTCTTCCAGCGTTTCTCGCATTGCCGCTTCGGTCGTGCTCTCGCCGTTTTCCATGAAGCCGGCCGGCAGCGTCCAGTGACCGCGGCGCGGTTCGATGGCCCTGCGGCAGAGCAGAACCCGCCCTTCCCACTCCGGAATGCAGCCGGCGACGATACGCGGATTCTGGTAATGGATCGTTCCACAGGCATCGCAGATGTGGCGCGGCAGATGGTCGCCGGGGGGCACGCGAAAGCTGAGCGGACCACCACACCGGCTACAAAATTTCATCACGACCTCCTCGAACCGCGTGCATTTGCATTATCCACAAACCCTGTGGAAAACAATGTGGATAAGTTTGCCGACAAGCGCCGGAAGCCGCGCCAATGCTGGGCTCGTGACGCTTTGGTGACATTTCCGCCAATTCCATATGTTGATAAAAATCAATAACTTATTGTAAGCCATTGATTCCATGTAGCAGTCCGACGCAGCATCAAACACTTAGCCGGTGTGAAATCAGGCTTGTGCATAAGTCAAGCCCCGCAGCTCTTTCGCTGCGCCATAGCTCAGCCTGACGCGGCCTGGCAAGCCTGTTTTCCCCTTCAGGAAGTCAAGCCGACGATACACCGGCATGCCAGGAATGACTTGGCACCCTCTGCAGACTCCTGCAGAATTGCTGCCCCTTTTTTTCGGGCCTCGCCCGCCTGCCCTCCGCGCCGACCTGCCACCATGCCCTCCCGAGTCCTCCGTGCCGACCTGTTGCTGCTGTTGACCGCAGCGATCTGGGGATCTGCCTTCGTTGCGCAGCGGCTCGGCATGGATGCCGTCGGTCCGATGCTCTACAACGGCCTGCGCTTCCTGCTGGGTGCACTGGTGGTACTGCCCCTCGCCCTGCGGCCTGAGCGTGGCGTTCCTCATGCCCATCCCCTGTCGGGTCGCCGCCTGGCGCTGCTGGCCACCGCTGCCGGCAGCGTGCTGTTCATCGGCGCCTCGCTGCAGCAGCTCGGCCTGCTCTACACCTCGGTCGCCAACGCCGGTTTCATCACCGGCCTGTATGTGATCCTGGTGCCGGTCTTCGGCTGGCTGCTGCTGCGCCACCGGATCATGGCCGGCACCTGGGGCGGCGCGGCGCTGGCGGTCGGCGGCATGTACCTGCTCAGCGTGCAGTCCGATTTCACCGTCGCCCCCGGCGACTGGCTGCAGCTGCTCGGCGCCTGCTTCTGGGCTGCCCACGTGCTGCTGATCGATGCCATCGCCCCACGCACACATGCCGTGCGCCTGGCCTGTATCCAGTTCTTCGTCTGCGCGGCGCTGAGTCTGCTGGCCGCGGTGATGTTCGAGCCGATCCGCTGGGCCGACATCGTCGCCGCAGCGCCGGCGGTCGCCTACGGCGGCGTGTGCTCGGTCGGCATCGCCTACACGCTGCAGGTGATTGCGCAGAAGGACGCCCCCGCAGCCCATGCCGCGATCCTGATGAGCCTGGAAGCCCTGTTCGCCGCGCTGACCGGCTGGTGGATTCTCGACGAAGGACTGACACCGCGCGCCATCGGCGGCTGCGCGCTGATGCTCGTCGGCACCCTCGTCGCCCAGCTCTCCCCGCTGCTACAGCGGCGGACGACGGTCGAGTGCCTCGGCACGCCGCGCTAATCGCGCTGCCCGGCCACCGCCTGCGTAAACGCCGCCTGCTGCTCGGCAGACGCTTCCTGCTGGTAGTTCGCTTTCCACTGCGCATAGGGCATGCCGTAGATGATTTCGCGGGCGCCCTCGTAGTCGAGCTCGACGCCACGCGCCTCGGCCGCGGCCCGGTACCATTTCGACAGGCAGTTGCGGCAGAAACCCGCGAGATTCATCAGATCGATGTTCTGCACGTCGTTGCGCTCGCGCAGATGCGCGACCAGCTGCCGGAAGGCAGCCGCTTCGATCTCGGTGCGGGTGCTTTCATCTATGTCGATCATGGCGTGATCTCCGATCCGAAAACGGCCACGACGGCAGCGCCGTGGCACCACGGGCAGCGCGCGGTCTTCACTGTCCCTGAGCGTGCAGCAGCGCCTCGGCATCGTTGCCGGAATCGTCCGGCGTCTGGATGCGCATCAGCAGATCGCCCTCGAACAGCAGCGGCTGACGCCGCACGCAGCTGATCAACCCGGGCACCGGCGAGATGACGTCGCATTTCAGGTCACCGCTGAAGCCATCATATATATGACCGACCAGATCGCCGGCCTGCACCCAGCGGCCGACCTCGACGCGGCAGACGAAGAATCCAGCCTGATTGGTCAGCAGCGCATAGGTCTGGCGCAAGCCGAAGTAGTGCAGATCTTCTTCTTCATCCGACAGCGTCAGGCCTTCGACGATGCCGGTACGGTCGAGAAACGCCACCAGCGAACGGAACAGCATTTCGCAGTGGCGCGTCTGCAGATCGCCGGCCATACCGGCCTGCAGCACGAAATTCTCTCCGCCGTGTGCGCGCCAGGCATGCGCCAGCGTCGTCGTGAACAGCTTGTTCTGCGGCCGCTCGATCACCGCCGGCAGACCGAACAGGCAGGCGGTCTCGCGCTCGTCGTCATTGGGTTCGTAGAGACGCACCTGCGGCAGCTCTTCGAGCTCGCCGTTGGAACTGTGGATGTCGACGCGGTAGTAGGCCGTGCGTGTCAGCGCCAGCAGGGCCGCGGCGATGCGCTGCGTGGTCTCGCCGCCCTCCAGGCCGGGGAAGGCACGATTGAGGTCGATCTTGTCGAACGGCCAGACACGCGACAGCAGGTTGACACCGAGCACGTTGACCGCCGGCACGATCAGCACGCGTTCGAGCAGACGCTGCCCCGGACGCTTACCCTCGTCGAGGTCGCGCAGAAACGCCGCAAGCCGGGCCAGCACGAACACGCCGTTGAGCTCGTTACCGTGCAGTCCGGCCACCAGGGCGATGCGCGGCGTCCGCTCCCTGGGACCGACATCGTGATAAGGAATGTCGAAGTCGTCGCGCAGGGGCGCGGTCATCCGTAATAGCGTCGGGTTCATCGATGGGAGTCCTTTGCGCTCAGGCGTGCGCCATGACACGGGCCATCAGGGAGCCCTCATAAACCAGCGGATACTCGCGCAGCGTGAACAGCACACCGTCGACCGGTGAACGCACTTCAGCCAGCGTCTGACCTTCCAGCGGCGAGACGATACGCCCCAGCAGCCCGTCCTTGCGCACCTCCATCCAGTGCGCGACGTTCGGCACGAACAGCCCCGAGGTGGCAGCGTTGAGGTAATAGACGTTGTCTTCATGCGCAAGCCGGGGGCGGCGCTGCACCGCCGGCAGCTCCAGGTCGGCGGCGAGCACCCCGAGCTGCTGCCAGGTATTGAGCAGACCGGCGAGCAGCTGCTCGGTGTACTCAGGTGTCAGGCGCATGCCGACGCCCATTTCGACCACCAGCGCCGGCACATCCTGCGCGTTCAGGCTGTGGGCGATCGAAGCTTCCAGCACCGTCACGGCGCCATGCAGCCAGATCACGTCGACATTCATGTTCTCGGCGAGCGGCAGCAGGCTGTCGGCAAACAGATGATTGATGCGCACCTGCGGAATTTCGCGCAGATAGATATTGCTGGCGTGCACGTCGACCACCAGCGCGCAGCCGGCCAGCGCCCGCATCGCACAATCAGCGATACGCTGCGGCATGACGCCGCCGGCGTGGCCGGGGAAAGTACGGTTCAGATCCACGCCGTACGGCGGCACCGTCCGCGCCAGCGTATCCAGCCCCAGGGGATTGAGCCCCGGATACAGTTCGATGGTGCCGAGCAGGCTTTGCGGGTGATTGGCTGCCAGCCAGTCGAGCCAGGCGGCGATGCGGTGGCACAGGTACAGGCCCTCCAGCTCATCACCGTGGATGCCCGAAACCACCGCGACCCGGGGCCCGCCCTGCCCCCGGTAGACACTGCGCACCACCTTCATCCGCTCCCGATATGGCATATCGAGGGAGAAGATGGTTTCCACATGTTTTTCCATGACGGGTTCTTCGCTGTGAGGCGGCGGTGAACTTCAGCCATTGGGGCGCGAGTTTGGCACAGGGGTACCGATGCTCCAACCATGCCGCTCCGCGGATCGCCGCGCATACCCGCAAAAGCCCCTTCTCAAGATCGCCGAAGAAATTGTTGCGACGCACAATTACCTTTGTTATGCTGCACCGCAACAGAAGCTGATCAACCATCCATCTCACGTAACGACCCAGGGGAAGACTGCCATGTACAACACTGAGCTGTTTGAAGAATTCGTCGCCAAGTCCTCGGCCTACACCGCTCCGCTGGTCAAGGCCAACAAGCTGTTCATCGCCAATCTGGAAAAGCTCGCCGCGTTCCAGATGAGCCTGCTGCACGCCTACAGCGATTTCGGCCTGGCCCGTCTGAAGGCTGCCACCGAGGTCTCCGACCTCGAATCCCTGAAGAGCTTCGGTGAAGCCCAGGTGGAAGCCGCGACCGTCCTGCGCCAGAAGCTGATCGACGACGGCAAGGCCCTGACCGCGCTGGTCGCCTCGTTCAAGGGTGAGTTCGAGACGCTGGCCGCCGAGAGCGGTGTCGCCCTGACCCCGAAGGCAGTCGTCGCTGCGCCGAAGAGCTCGCGCAAGACCGCCGCTGCGGCCTGATCCAGCGCCCGCAACGCACGCTCTGCATCAAACGCCCGGCCCCGTGCCGGGCGTTTTTTTATGCCCTTCATGCCACTTCGCTGGCGTGCCTGCACGCAGTCCGCTACGGTGCGCGCGCCATGAATCCGACTGCCATCCCCTTGTACTGCACCGCGCCCGAGCGCATCCCCGAAGCACAGGAAATTGCCCGGCGTTTCGCCCTACCCTGGCTGCTGCCGGATGCCACTGCCGACGCCCGCTTCACTCTGTGCATGGACGGGGAACGACTGGCCCTCATCGAACACGGCGCGGATGCACCCGGCCCGATTTATGTCGACTGGGTCGAGGGTCATGCCGCGCACCGGCGGCGCTTCGGTGGCGGGCGCGGCCAGCCGCTCGCCAAAGCGGTCGGTCTGAAGCAGGCGCAGACGCCCAGCGTGGTCGACGCCACGGCCGGGCTCGGGCGCGATGCCTTCGTGCTGGCCAGCCTCGGCTGCGCGGTCACGCTGCTCGAACGCCATCCCGCAATCGCGGCGCTGCTTGCCGACGGCCTGCAACGCGCGAGTGCCGATGCCGAAATCGGCGCTTATGTGCGTGAACGCATGCAGCTGGTGCACGCTGATGCCATCGCCTGGCTGCAGCAGCATCCGCAGGTGACGGACGTCGTCTACCTCGACCCGATGTACCCGCACCGCGACAAATCCGCGCTGGTGAAAAAAGAAATGCGCGCCTTCCAGGTGATCGTCGGCAGCGATACCGACGGCGCCGAACTGCTGCAGGCAGCGCTGCACGGCGCGCGCCGGCGGGTCGTCGTCAAGCGTCCGAAGCGGGCGCCGCCACTCGCCGAACGAGCGCCGGCCTTCAGCATCAGCAGCCCCAACACACGCTACGACGTCTATCTGCCGATGGCGTGAAGGCGGCCGAGCTCACGCTCACGGCTGCTGTCGAGTGCAGCGAGGATTTGCTCGTGGGCACTGCGCGCGAGTTCATCGCGCCCCAGAGATGGCGGCAGGGGCTCGCCGAAATGCATTTCGACGTCGATACGCCGCTCGCCAAGCAGGCGCCACAGGTGCGCGAGAAACTCGTCATCACCGACGAACGGCACACTCGGATGAATGCCCTCAGCATGCGGATAGCGCAGCGCCAGAGCCTGCACCGGGCAGCGCGCCAGCTGGGCGGCCTGGAACAGGCGCGGGAAAAAGCGGCGCACGTTCTGGCCGTCAGTCGAGGTGCCTTCCGGAAACACCAGCACACGCTCGCCGCGGCGCTTCAGCCGCCAGACCATTTCCTCGGCGGCGGCACGCGCGCCCCCCGTACTGCCACGGCGGATGAACGCCGTGCCGGCCCGCCGGCACAGCCAGCCGACCAGCGGCCAGTCGGCCACTTCGGCCTTGGCCAGGAAATGCGTCGGACAGACGGCGGCGATCGCCATGATGTCGAGCCACGAAATATGGTTGGCGACGAACAGTGCCCGCCCGCCGACCGGATCGCCGTAGACCGTCGTGCGCACGCCGAGGATGCGGCAGAAGATCCGGCACCAGAGCACCATCGGCCATGGCGACGGCACGCGGCCCGCCCCGTGTGGCAGACAGGCAGCGACCACGCAGCCCACGGCGATGTGCGCGACGACCAGCGGCAGACGCAGCACCCTGCGCAAAGTAGGTTGAAAGCTCGCCATTACTGCGGCCGACCGAGGAAGTGACGGGCGTAGCGCCGCTCCAGATTCACCGTATCGAGCAGGATGAACAGATCCGCACACTTGAAATCCGGATCGAGGCAGGGCTCGCCGCCGATGCGGGCGCCGACGCGCAGATACGCTTTCAGCAGCGGCGGCAGCTGGTAGTCACTGTGCGCCAGCAGATCCTGGCGCGGCAGCGCGAGCTTCGGCGTGACACGCAGCTGCGCCGGCGTCATGTACTTCTGCGACAGGTCCGAGAAGATGCGCTGGGCATCGCCGTCGGCCAGCGGCACGCTGGCGCAGCCGATCAGGTAATTGATGCCCTCGTCGGCGACGAACTCGGCGAGCCCGGACCACAGCGTGGCGATCGTCGCACCGCTGCGATAGTCGCGATGCACGCAGGTGCGGCCGATCTCCATGATGCGTCCGGGCAGGCGGCGGATCGCCTCGATGTCGAATTCACCCTCGGAGTAAAAACCGCCCGCCGCGCGCGCCGTGACATCGGTCAGGATGCGCGTCGAGCCGATCAGCTGGCCGCTGCCGGCATCGCGCACCAGCAGATGGCGGCAGTGTTCGTCGAGTGCGTCGTGATCATGTCCGGGGATGCGGTTGTGCAGCGTGGCGCCCATTTCATCGACGAAGATCTCGTAGCGCAGGCGCTGTGATTCCCGCAGTTCACGCTCGCTGCGCGCAAAGCTGATCTGCAGGCGGCTGACGTTACGCTGAACACGTTCTATAGGGGCGACGCTGGGTGTTGAACTCATGGCGGCAGACTCCGGAACCGATGCCCGATTTTTCGCGACGAGTCTGTGCACCCTCGATTGCGCCGCCTTTGCACCGCCATGACGTCAGCGTGACGCCGGCATCGCGCCGCAGGGCCTCTGCTATGATGCCGGCGCCTTGTTTGCCGAGCCGCTGCCCACGATGCCTGCCCTTCCCAACCGCCGCCACGGCGGCTTCACCCTCATCGAATACTTCGCCGTCCTGGTGATCCTGCTGATCGCGGCGGCGCTGATCATTCCGCGGGTCATGGAGCGACCGGACGAAAAACGCCAGCGCACCGCCCGCATCGAGATCCGCCAGTTCGAAGACGCGCTCAACCGCTACAAGCATGACAACGGCCGCTACCCGACCACGGCCCAGGGGCTCGACGCCCTGGTGCACCTGCCCACCGAGGCACCGGAAGCGACCAACTGGCGTGGTCCGTATGAACCGTTCCGCGAGCGGATTCCGAAGGATCCGTGGGGGCGCACCTACCTGTATGCCAATCCCGGCCAGCACGGACCGATCGATATTTTTTCGCTCGGCGCCGACGGCCATCCCGGGGGCGAGGGCGTCGATGCCGACCTCGGCAACTGGAATCTCGGTGAACCCTGATAAGCGCGACCGGACGCTTGCCGCAAGCTCTGCAAAGCGCCTATAAGGTCTCAATCAAAACAAGATGATCCGCAGTGCTTGCCGGCACCGCCACCGGTCTGCAGCCGACCGATTTTTTTCCAGGGAGTCACCGAATTGAAGTCCATCCGCGCCCTGTCCGGCCGCCTGTCGGCGGCTGTCCTGCTGGCTGCTCTGGCAGCCTGCGCCAGTGTCGACGATGGCCATCGCCGCCCCGACACCGGCCCGTACGTCCAGTCCGGCCCGTTCCCTGCGCCACCGACGCTGCGCCCGCAGGTGGAGTTCTGGGAAAAGGTCTACTCGCAGTGGGGGCTTGGCCAGTACGCGCTGCACGACGATCGCTACCTCGACCTGGTCTATGAAGTCGTCGACCTGCCGCAGCCGACCGGAGAAGGTCTGCGCAACGATCAGCGCACCTACCTGCGCGCGCGCAAAGACACACTGGAAAGCCAGCTGCGTGAGCTGGAACGCAAAGTCGTGAGCGGCGAATCGCTCACGGCGGATGAAAAAGCCCTGCGGGCCAAGATCGTCGCCAGCAGTGCCGGCACCACGGGTGTCAGCGGTGCCGCCGACCGCCTGCGCGCGCAGCGCGGCATTCGCGAGCGCTTCACGCGCGGCATCGCCATCAGCGGGCGCTACGACAATCAGTTCCGCCAGATCTTCCGTCAGGCCGGGGTGCCGGAAGACCTCGCCTATCTGCCACACGTCGAGTCCTCGTTCCAGGCCAGCGCCCGCTCCTCGGTCGGTGCCGCCGGTATCTGGCAGTTCATGCCGGCAACCGCCCGCGACTACATGGTGCTGCACCCGGCCACCGACGAACGCCTCGACCCGATCATTTCCGCCAAAGCCGCGGCCCGCTACCTGTCCGGTGCGTATTCACGGCTCGGTGACTGGTCACTGGCGATCACCTCGTACAATCACGGCATCGGCGGCATGGCCAAGGCAAAGAGCCAGTACGGCACCGACTTCGGCCAGATCGTCGCTTCTTATGACGGTTCGAGCTTCGGCTTCGCCTCACGCAACTTCTATGCGCAGTTCCTCGCCGCGCGTGAAGTGGCGCGCAACCCGCGCCGCTTCCTCGGTCATGACGTCGCCCGCGAAGCGCCGCTGCCGGCCGAATCGTTCACGCTGGACCACCCGACCTCGGCGCCGCATCTGGCCAGTTACTACGGTACCTCTGTCGACCGGCTGGCCGGCATGAACCAGGCCTGGTCGTCGTCTGCCGTCAATGGCAACGCCATGCTGCCGGCTGGCGCAACGGTCTGGGTACCGGCGGGTACCTTGAATCGCCTCGCGGCCAACGGCCAGCCGACGACGCCGCCGGAACTGCTCGCGATGGTCGATACGCCGCGCCCTGTCGCACCGCGCTCACGCCGCGGACGCACGCGCTGAGCACACTGCGCAGCGCCGTTCCGCCCGCAAAAACGTGATGCTCCGGCATCACGTTTTTTTATGCCGCTCACTCACTGCTCGGCAGTACCGGCAGCAATTCGTCGAGATGGCGAACGGCCAGGAACTCACCGCTGGGGCGGACACCCTGCGAGCTGTCCGGATGCAGCACCGACACCAGATGGGTGATGTGACCGTAGTCGCGCGCGGCGCGCAGGATCTTCAGGCTGTCATCGGCAAACAGCGTGCGCGCCGGGTCGTATCCCAGCCGCTCGTGAAAGGCAGACCAGAACGCCGGATGTTCCTTCGGTGCGCCGAAATCGTGTGAGCTGAGCAGCTCGTCGAAATGGCCGCCAAGTCCGGTCTTTTCAGCCTTGAGCGCGAGGCTGTACGGGTGTGCGTTGGTCGCCAGCACGACCCGCTTGCCAGCCGCCCGCAGCGCATCGAGAAAATCCAGTGCACCCGGCAGAAAGCGGATCAGATGATCCACTTCCCGCTTGAGCTCGGGCACATCGAGGCCCAGCTCCTGCCCCCAGTGATCGATGCAGTACCACGCCAGCGTGCCCTCGGCGGCACGGTAGCGCGCGAGCACGTCGCTGCGTGCCTGTTCGGGATCGAGCCCTTTCAGCTCGGCATAGCGGCGCGGCAGGTGTTCCAGCCAGAAATGATTATCGAAATGCAGGTCGAGCAGCGTGCCGTCCATATCCAGCAGGACGGTATCGATACGGCTCCATGGCAACGGCGTCATCGACGTTTTCTCCCGGTTCGAGATGTGAATTATTGCGCAGGCATCACTTCACCTGCGTCTCGTGCTTGTTCACGGCCGTCCTTCCCGACGACAATCCGCCCATGCGCAAACTACCCGAAATTCTCTCCAGTACCGTCGTTGCCAGCAGTCGACTGTTCCGTGTCGAGCGTGTCGGCCTGCGTTTTTCCAATGGTCATGAGGTCGAATACGAACGCGTGCCCGGCGGCGGCCGCGGCGCGGTGCTGATCGTGCCGATGCTCGATGCCGACACCCTGCTGCTGGTGCGCGAATACGCCGCCGGCACGCACAGTTACGAACTCGGCTTTCCCAAGGGCGTGATCGAGGCCGGCGAAGATGCTCTCGCCGCCGCCAACCGCGAGATCATGGAAGAGGTCGGCCACGGCGCCGAAAAACTCACGCTGCTGCGCACGACGACGATCGCACCCGGCTATTTCGCCTATCAGACGCATCTGGTGCTGGCCGAATCGCTGTATCCGGAGCGTCGCCCCGGTGACGAGCCGGAAGAACTCGAAGTCGTTCCCTGGAAGCTGTCGCAGCTCGATGCCCTCCTCGCCTGCGGTGATTTCACCGAGGCACGCTCGATTGCCGCGCTGTTCCTCGCGCGCGAGTACCTGTCCGCGCAGCAGACATGAATATCGAGCTCTCCGCGCTCGTGCCGCCCGTGCACGCAATTGCGCAACGTGCCGCGCAAGCCATCCTGGCGGTCTACCGGGGAGCCTTCACCATCGAGGAGAAAGCCGATCACACGCCGGTGACGACGGCCGATCTCGCGGCCCACAACGTCATCGTGCCGGCGCTGCGCGCACTGACGCCGCAGGTGCCTGTCCTCTCCGAAGAATCGATCCACATTTCGTGCGCCGAGCGCATTGCCTGGAACCGGCTGTGGCTGGTCGATCCACTCGACGGCACCCGCGAATTCATCGCCCGCAGTGACCAGTTCTCCATCAACATCGCGCTGATCGAAGATCATGCACCGATCTTCGGCCTGATCATGATCCCGGTCAGCGGCGTGACCTATTTCGCCTGGCGCGGTGGCGGTGCCTGGAAGCACGTACCGCAATCGCCACCGCGGCGCATCGCCTGCCAGCCGCTCGGCGACGGCCCGGTACGGGTGATCGGTTCGCGCACGCATACCACGCACCCGCTGCAGACCTACCTCGAACATCTGGGCAAGCACGACTATCTGGGGGTGGGCAGTGCACTGAAAGCCTGCCTGATCGCCGAAGGGCAGGCCGATCTCTACGCGCGCTTCGGCCCGACCAGCGAATGGGACACCGCCGCCTCGCAGATCCTGCTCGAAGAAGCCGGCGGCGGCCTGACCGACGTCGCTCTGCTGCCACTGCGCTACAACGCGCGCCCGACGCTGGGCAATCCCGACTTTTTCGCCTTCGGCGATCCCCGCCATGACTGGACGCGCTACCTGCCGCGGCGCAAGCCGCGCGTCTGAGGCGCCTTGCCGCACACCCTGTGGCGCCGCACAATCCGTTGCTTCGAGCCCGTTTCGCCCGTCACGCAGATCACGTTCATGCCGCTTGCCCATTACCGCCAGGATCTCGCCCGCCCCGGTTTCATCCACGACCCCGCGCAGGAAAACGCCATTCGCCATCTGCAGCGCCTGCGCGATGAGATCGTCGCCACGCCGGTCGCCGCGCCGGTGCCGCACAAAAGTTCGGGCGGCTTGTTCGGACGCCTGCTCGGACGCACGCATGACACGGACAGCCCGCGCCAGCAGATCAAGGGGCTGTATTTCTGGGGAGGTGTCGGCCGCGGCAAGACCTATCTGGTGGACACGTTCTTCGAGGCGCTGCCGATCCAGGAAAAGCAGCGCCTGCACTTTCACCGCTTCATGCAGATGGTGCATGCGCGCCTGAAGGACGTGAAACATCAGCAGGACCCGCTGAAGATCGTCGCCGAGCAGCTGGCAGCCAACACCCGCGTACTGTGCCTGGATGAATTCTTCGTCTCCGATATCACCGACGCGATGCTGCTCTACGGCCTGCTGGCCGCCCTGTTCGAGCGCGGCGTGGTGCTGGTGACGACGACCAACATTCCGCCGGATGATCTGTACAAGAACGGCCTGCAGCGCGCCCGCTTCCTGCCGGCGATCGAGCTGCTCAAGGACCACTGCGAAATCCTCAACGTCGATGGCGGCACCGACTACCGCCTGCGCTACCTCGAACGGGCGCGGACCTACCACACGCCCCTCGATGCCGCGGCGGAACAGGCCCTGGCCGAGTCCTTCACGATGCTGGCCCCCGAAGCCGGCAAGCCCAATGCCCGCCTGGAAGTGGAAGGCCGGCTGATCCGCACGCGCCTGCTCGCCGACGGTGTCGTCTGGTTCGATTTTCCGGAAATCTGTGACGGCCCGCGCAGTCAGAACGACTACATCGAGATCGCGCGCCAGTTCCACACCGTGCTGATCAGCCGTGTGCCGGTGCTCGACTGGACCCTGGACAATCAGGCCCGGCGCTTCCTCAATCTGGTCGATGAGTTCTACGACCGCAGCGTCAACCTGTTCATCTCCGCTGAAGCGCCCTGCGAGACCCTCTACCGCGGCGAAAAACTCAAGTTCGAGTATCAGCGCACGGTCTCCCGTCTTGAGGAAATGCAGTCCAAGGAGTACCTCGCTGCGCCGCATCTGCCCTGAGTATCCAGGCAGATTGCCAAAAGGCGATATCTCACCTGTAATATCAGACACACAAGGGATTGAACCTTGTCCGCGCGGACGGCTCAAACCGTCCATTCTGATTCATGAAGGAGGACGCCTCACGATGATCGCCCGCAATGAAACCGTGCTGAGCGGTGCGCAAAGCAGCGTACTGTCTACGCACAAGGTCCTGCGCAACACCTATATGTTGCTGTCGATGACGCTGCTGTTCAGCGGCGCGACCGCAGCCTATGCCGTCGTCACCAATGCCCCGCCGATGCACTGGCTGGTGATGCTGGTCGGCATGTTCGGTCTGCTGTTCCTGACCAGCCGCCTGCGCAACAGTGCCTGGGGCCTGGTTTCGGTCTTTGCCTTTACCGGCTTCATGGGCTACACGCTCGGCCCGATCCTGTCGCTGTACCTGAAGCTGCCGAACGGCGCCGAAACGGTAATGACGGCGATGGCGGCAACCGGCGGCATCTTCCTGGCGCTGTCGGCTTACGTGCTCACGTCGCGCAAGGACTTCAGCTTCATGGGCGGCTTCCTGTTCGTCGGCCTGATCGTCGCGGTACTGGCCGGATTGGGAGCGACGCTGTTCAACATCCCGTCGCTCAGCCTGGGCGTCTCGGCGATGATCGTGCTGCTGATGTCGGGCTACATCCTCTATGACACCAGCGCCATCCTCCACGGCGGCGAAACCAACTACATCATGGCGACGGTGTCGCTCTATCTCGACATCTTCAATCTGTTCGTCAACCTGCTACAGCTGCTCGGCGTGCTCGGCGGTGACGACTGAGCCTGACGCTGCGCCGGCCGTGCCGGCGACCGCCTGACGAGCACAAGCCTCCACCGCGACCGGTGGAGGTTTTTTTTGGCTGGCAGCTGCCTTACGCCTCCCCGAGGTCCGCCGGAACGGCCCTTCTCATTCATCGACATGCCGCATCCCCGATTTGGACGCGAGCGGCAACGTCCCGAGCCCACAGCACTGCGCACCGCCTGATCGCGGGCACACGCTGCAGCGCCCTGCTCCAAAAAAGAAGGCCGCCCTCACGGGCGGCCCGATCAAACTCCCGATGTCATCAGGAGCGGGAGTAGTCCACAGCTGTTTGTGACCACTCAGGCACGGGCAAGTTTCTCCCCGGCGAAATATTCACGGCTGAGGCTGACGACGACCGGACTAAGCAACAGCAGCGAGAGCAGGTTCGGGATGGCCATGAAGGCGTTCAGCGTGTCGGCCACCAGCCAGATGAAGTCGAGCTGGGCAATGGCACCGAAAAACACGGCAATCGTCCACAGCCAGCGGAACGGCCACTCGCTGCGCGTGCCGAGCAGGTATTCCCAGCATTTCTCGCTGTAATAGCACCAGCCGAAGATCGTCGTCAGCGCAAACACCGCAAGTTCGATGGCCAGCAGATATTTGCCGAAGCCCGGCATGGCCGCTTCGAAAGCCGATGAGGACAGCACCGCCCCGGAGTCACCGGAACTCCACACGCCCGAGGCGATGATCGCCAGTCCGGTCAGCGTGCAGACGATGAGCGTATCGATGAAGGTGCCCATCATGCCGATCAGGCCCGAACGCACGGCGCTGCGCGTGCTGCCGGCGGCCTGCGCAATGCCGGCGGTGCCGAGGCCGGCCTCGTTGGAAAACACCCCGCGTGCCACGCCATAACGCATCGCCGCCCAGACGGCGGCACCGGCAAAACCGCCACCGGCGGCGACCGGCGTGAACGCATGCGTGAACACCAGCCCCAGCGCCTCGGGCAAACGCTCGGCGAATACCACCAGCACGATCAGCGCACAGACGATATAGCTGATGCACATGAACGGCACCAGCGCCTCGGCCGCGGCGCCGATGCGGCGAATACCACCGAGAACCACCGCGCCGGTCAACAGAGCCAGACCGACGCCACAGGCCCATTCCGGCACGCCGAAGGCCGTATTCATCACGCTGGAAATACCGTTGGCCTGCACCATGTTGCCGATGCCGAAGCCAGCCAGACCGCCGAAGACGGCAAACGCGGTCCCCAGCCAGCGCCAGCGGCTGGACAGCCCGTTCTTGATGGCATACATCGGCCCGCCGATGTGTTCACCGTGATCGTCGACCTCGCGGTAATGCACCGCCAGCAGCACCTCAGCGTATTTGGTCGCCATGCCGACCAGCGCGGTACACCACATCCAGAACAGGGCGCCGGGGCCGCCGAGGGCGATCGCCGTGGCGACGCCGGCGATGTTGCCCGTGCCGACGGTCGCCGCCAGTGCGGTCATCAACGCCGCGAACGCGCTGATTTCACCGTCGCCGTCACGGCTACGGCCACGCCAGACCAGCGCGAACCCGTGGCCGATCCTGCGGATCGGCATCGCACCGAGCCGCAGCTGCAAAAACAAACCGGTGCCGAGAATCAGCACCAGCATCGGCGGTCCCCAGACGATTCCATTAACGGTGTTGACCAGATTTTCGAGAAACTCCATCGGTCATGATCTCCTGCAGCAAGTCAGGGCATGCCGCAGCTCACCGCCCGGTGACAGGCCCCGGATGCCCGGTGGAAAAAGCAGTCGCCGACGCGGCTGGCGCACGTCATGCGCCGCGTGCGCATGAGGCTGTCGAATAACGGTACGGCGCAGACGCCCGTCGGAGTCGACGATGGTAAACATTGCCCGCCCCCCACCACAGCGGGCGACGACGGCAAACGTAGCGCAGCAGTAACACCCGCCCGTGGGCCAGCGGCAGCCGAGTCGGTTATACCGCCGGGGCATCAGGCGTCCCCCTGAGTCGCGCCGGCCAGTCCTTTCACCCGGCCATCGACCAGCCATATTCCATCGGCGTCCTCCAGCACTTTGAAAGCGGTGAGCTTCATTCCCTCGCACAGGGGGCTGACGACGACACCGCTCAACGGCTCGTAGGTCACGCCATGCGTCGAGCAGCGCAGCAGGCGACCGCTGTCGTCGAACAGCTCGTAGGTATCGCAGTCCAGCGGCAGAGCCTGATGCACACAGCGATTGCGGTATGCACGGCATTGCCCCTGATAACGCAACACCACCAGTGGCACGACGGCCCGCTTGCCGAGGATGACGTCGATACGCCGGTAGTGACCTTCCACGAGCTCATCACTGCGGCAGATATGCAGGCGGGGTTTCGATTCATCGGACACGTTGGATTCCCTCATTCACGAGCCGTGGCGGACACCGGTCCGCAAGCGGAGCACGACCGTGGCATGGCGGCCCGCTGACTCGTTAAGCCCTTGGTTCTGATGCGGAAATCAGAAATGCCACGCGCCACGCTCAGCGCGCTGCTACTAACTTGCGACATAAAGCATCACTCCGCATCATCGAAATGCTTCATTTCAACGGCGAGACACGGGAGATCGAACGTCAGTGGACGCAATCATCGATTTTCTCAACACGATATTTTGGGGCTACGTCCTGATTTACGGACTGATCGCCGTCGGTATTTTCTTCACGCTGCGCCTGGCCTTCGTCCAGGTCGTGCACTTCCCCGAAATGCTGCGCACCATCGTCGGTTCGCGCGGCGGTGACAAATCCGGTATCACCCCGTTCCAGGCGCTGTGTACCAGCCTTGCCTCGCGTGTCGGCACCGGCAACCTCGCCGGCGTGGCTGTAGCCCTCTACCTCGGCGGGCCGGGGGCGATTTTCTGGATGTGGGTGGTCGCCTTCGTCGGCATGGCCACCGCCTATTCCGAAAGCACCCTGGCGCAGCTTTACAAGATCCGCAACGAGGACGGCGAATTCCGCGGCGGACCGGCTTTCTACATCGCCCGCGGTCTGCGCGCGCCCTGGGCCGCCGTGATTTTCTCCATTTGTCTGATTCTCACCTTCGGCCTGATCTTCAACGCCGTGCAGGCCAACTCGATTTCCAGCGCGATGGAAGCCGCCTTCGGCGTGCCGAAACTCGCCGTCGGCGTGGCCATCGCGGCCCTCGCCGCTATCGTCATCTTCGGCGGTATCCGCGGCATCGCCCGCTTCGCCGAATGGGTCGTGCCGTTCATGGCCGGTGCCTACGTGCTGGTTGCGCTCTATGTCGTCGTCGTTAACTTCTCCGAGGTGCCGGGCGTCCTCGCGCTGATCGTCAAATCCGCCTTTGGCATCGAGGAAGCCGCCGGCGGCGTCGCCGGATCGATCACCGCGGCGATGCTCAACGGCGTCAAACGCGGCCTGTTCTCCAACGAAGCCGGCATGGGCAGTGCGCCGAACGCCGCCGCAACCGCCACACCCGACCCGCATCACCCCTCCTCTCAGGGGTTCGTGCAGGCCTTCGGCGTGTTCATCGACACCATCGTGATCTGCAGTGCGACCGCCATCATGATCCTGCTCTCAGGCGTACTGGCACCGGGCTCCGGTGTCACCGGCACCGAGCTGACGCAGGCGGCCCTGGACGTCCACCTCGGCGGCTTTGGCACCTACTTCGTCGCGCTGGCGATCTTTTTCTTCGCCTTCACTTCGATCGTGGCCAATTACGCCTATGCCGAAAACGCGATGACCTACCTCGGCATCGGCAACAAAGCCGGGCTGTACACGCTGCGCGTCGGCACGCTGGGGATGGTCGTATGGGGCGCGATGCAGAGCGTGTCGACGGTGTTCAATGCCGCCGATGCCTCGATGGGACTGATGGCCACGATCAATCTCGTCGCCATCGTGCTGATGTCGGGCACCGTCATCAAACTCACACGCGATTACTTCGAACAGCGCAAGCAGGGCGTCGTGCCGCATTTCCACAGCGCCAGATACCCCGAGCTGGCCGGAGAGATCGACCCGGACATCTGGCGCGAACGCTGAGCGAACCAGGGCGCGGCGCGGCATGCAGAACGGCGGCGTGTGCTGGCTGCGCCCCCCGATGCGGTGGCACCCCGAGGCCAACCACGGTACGGCGCGCGCCGGCGGCATCTGCCTAGCCGTGTGCCCCCACCGGCAGCGGGCAAATAAAAAGGGCTTGCCATTGCTGGTAAGCCCTTGATAAATAACTGGTGCCGGTGAAGGGACTCGAACCCCCACGGTGTTACCCGGCTGATTTTGAGTCAGCTGCGTCTACCATTCCGCCACACCGGCGACGGGGGGCGGAGTATCGTGGATTTGGGGCCACTGGACAAGGGGCTGTAACACTTCACTGCTGAAACAACGCTACGCCCGACGGGTGGACCACCGTCGGGTTCCGTGTCATTTTCCGCCGGACGCCAACCTTTAGCGCAACGACACGGGCTCTGGCGTTCCTCGCCCGCGCGTCACGTCTCTATATCAACTAGTCGAATCTAGCGACCCCTGAGGAGCTGCAGCTGATGACCACGAAGAACGAAGCCCTCCAGGCTTGGGTGGAAGAAGTAGCCCAACTGACCAAGCCGGATCGCATCCACTGGTGCGACGGCTCGGACGCCGAATACAAGGAACTGCTCCAGATTGCGCTGGCGACCGGCGATCTGATCGAGCTGAACAAGGAGACCCACCCCAGCTGCTACCTGCATCGCTCGCATCCGACGGACGTGGCCCGCACCGAACACCTGACCTTCATCTGCACGCAGAATCGCGACGACGCCGGCCCCAACAACAACTGGATCTCGCCGGCCGAAGGCCATGACAAGATCGATTCACTGTTCGACGGCTGCATGCAGGGACGCACGATGTACGTGCTGCCCTACTGCATGGGGCCGATCGATTCACCGCTGGCCCGCTGCGGCGTCGAGATCACCGACAGCCTGTATGTCGTGCTCAGCATGCGCGTCATGACGCGCATGGGCAAAGCGGCGCTGGCGCGCATCGAGCGCGACGGCAACTTCGTGCGCGGCCTGCACTCGACCGGCGACCTGAGTCCCGAGCGCCGCTTCATCATGCACTTCCCGGAAGAGCTGATGATCAAGTCGATCGGCTCCGGCTACGGCGGCAACGCGCTGCTCGGCAAGAAGTGCCACGCGCTGCGCATCGCCAGCTGGCAGGCGAAGTCCGAAGGCTGGCTGGCCGAGCACATGCTGATCGTCGGCATCCAGAATCCCGAAGGACTGACCCGCTACGTCGCCGCCGCCTTCCCCTCGGCCTGCGGCAAGACCAATCTGGCGATGCTGATCCCGCCGGCGACGATGCCGGGCTGGAAGGTCTGGACCGTTGGCGACGACATCGCCTGGCTGCACCTCGGTGAGGACGGCCAGCTGTGGGCGATCAACCCGGAAGCGGGCTTCTTCGGTGTCGCCCCCGGCACCGGCCCGAAGACCAACCCGACCGCGCTGAACATGCTCGATCACGACACCATTTTCACCAACGTCGGTGTCACCGCCGACAAGCAGCCCTGGTGGGAAGGCAAGAACAAGAGCGAAGTGCCGGTCATCGACTGGAAGGGCAATCCCTTCGATCCGGCTGGCGGCCCGGCGGCCCATCCGAATTCGCGCTTCACCGTCGCCGCACGCCAGTGCGCCAGCGCCTCGGAGCGCATGGAAGACCCGGCCGGCGTACCGATCTCCGCGATCGTCTTCGGCGGCCGTCGCGCCGAACTGGCGCCGCTGGTGTTCGAAGCGCGTGACTGGAAACACGGCGTGCTGGTCGGCGCCGCAGTCGCCTCGGAAACCACCGCAGCCGCCACCGGCGCGGTCGGCGTCGTGCGCCGCGACCCGATGGCGATGCAGCCGTTCTGCGGCTACAACTTTGCCGACTACTGGACGCACTGGCTGGGCTTCGCCGAGAAATCCAGCAAGCTGCCGAAGGTGTTCCACGTCAACTGGTTCCGCCAGGACGGCAACGGCAACTTCATCTGGCCGGGTTTTGGTGAAAACCTGCGCGTGATCGAGTGGATCCTCGGCCGCTGCGAGGGCACCGCCAACGCCGTCGAAACCCCGATCGGCTACATGCCGGCGCCGAGTGACCTCGACACCAAGAACCTCGACATCGAAGCCGACACCATCGAGGCACTGCTGTCGATCGATCCGGCCGCCTGGCAGAAGGAACTCGACGACATCCGCGACTACTTCAACAAGTACGGCGAACACATGCCGCGGGCCTTGTGGGACGAACTCGAAACCACGCGGGAAGCGCTGGAAGCCAAGCTCGCCGCCGCCTGAGCGACGGCGCAGTCTTGTTCGAACCGGGGCGCCACCACACGGTGGCGCCTTTTTTCTGCCCGCGACGTGCTCAGCAGAGCACTTCGCCGCGCTCGATATGCGCCAGATGCAGCAGATTGGTCGTGCCCGGCCGCGCGAACGGGATGCCGGCGACGATCGCCAGGCGGTCGCCGCCACGGGCAAAGCCGTTGCAGACCGCCGCATACTTGGCGTGCTCGATCATGTCGGAAACACCGTGGATATCCGCACTGAGCAGCGGATACACGCCCCAGGCGAGCGTCAGCCGGCGAGCGACGTGCAGGTGCGGCGTCAGGCCGAGGATCGGGGTTTCCGGGCGCTCGCGAGCGGCGCGCAGGCTGGTGTAGCCGGAGCTGGTGTAGGTCACCGTCGCGGCGATGCCGAGCACGCGCGTGACCTCGCGCAGCGCGGCGCACACCGCATCGGCCGAGGTCTTCTGCGGCTGCGGCTGGCTGGCTTCCATCATCCGCCGGTAATACGGATCGCCTTCGACCTCGCGGATGATGCGATCCATCATCGTCACCGCCTCGACCGGGTATTCGCCCGAGGCCGACTCGGCCGACAGCATCACCGCGTCGGCACCGTCATAGACCGCCGTGGCCACGTCCGAAGCCTCGGCGCGCGTCGGCACCGGCGCGTGCACCATCGAATCGAGCATGTGCGTGGCGACGATCACCGGCCGTCCCGCGTCGCGGCAGCACTGGATGATGCGCTTCTGGATGCCGGGCACGCGCTCCGGCGGCAGTTCGACGCCGAGGTCGCCGCGGGCGACCATGATCGCGTCGGAATGCTCGACGATCGCCTTCAGATCCTCGATCGCCGAGGGTTTTTCCAGCTTGGCGAGAATCGCCGCGCGGTTGCCGACCAGCGAGCGCAGCTCCGCCATGTCCTTGGCCCGCTGCACGAACGACAGCGCCACCCAGTCGACGCCGAGCTCCAGCCCGAAGGCGAGGTCGGCGCGATCTTTTTCGGTCAGCGGTGAGATCGGCAGCACCACCGAGGGCACGTTGACGCCCTTGCGGTTGGATACCTCGCCGCCGTTGACGACGCGCGTCTCGGCGAAATCGGCGCCGCAGTCGACGACTTCGAGGTGCACGCGGCCATCGTCGATCAGCAGCGCGGCCCCGGGCCTGAGCGCGGCGAAGATTTCCGGATGCAGCAGCGGCGCCCGCGTCGCATCGCCCGGCGTGGCGTCCAGATCGAGCCGGAAATGCGCGCCGCTCTCCAGCGTCACCACCCCCTCGGCAAAAGTGCCGACGCGCAGCTTCGGCCCCTGCAGGTCCATCAGCACGCCGAGCGGACGACCGACTTCCTTTTCGACAGCGCGGACGATGTCGAAACGGGCACGGTGATCGGCATGGCTGCCGTGGCTGAAATTGAAGCGGAACAGATCAGCCCCGGCCTCGACGAGCGCGCGGATCACTTGCGCGCTGGAACTGGCCGGGCCAAGCGTGGCGACCACCTTGGCGTTGCGTTCACGGTGCATGGGACGACTCCGCGGCGATGGATCGGTGTGAAGGCGTTTTAACCCGTCGCCATGTCTCTTGCACGACATGCGCGTGCTCATCTGCACAACGGCACCGCCTGCTGTACGAGCAGGCGTCCAGCGCCTGAGTGCATGTCCGGCCGCGTGAGGCATTACAGGTAATGCTTGCCTGTTTTTTGATAATCATTATCATTCGATGCTGATTCGCCGTTCGCTCACTCCGCCCCGAGGTCTGCCGCATGCATCCGTTCCGCACCCCTTCCGCCCTGGCCGCCACCCTGCTCGCCCTCGGCCTGCTGCAGACGGCGACGGCGGCCGAACTGGTGGTTTATTCCTCGCGCAACGAGCAGCTGATCAAGCCCGCCTTCGACGCCTACACCGCGAAGACCGGCACCACGATCCGCTTCGTCAGCGACAAGGAAGGTGCGCTGATCGAGCGGCTGAAAGCCGAAGGCGACAAGACGCCGGCCGATCTGCTGATCACCGTCGACGCCGGCAATCTCTGGCAGGCGACAAGCGAAGGCGTGCTGGCGAAGATCGATTCGCCGGCGCTGACAGCGAACGTGCCGGCGCATCTGCGCGATCCTGACGGCCGCTGGTACGGCCTGACCATCCGCGCCCGCACCATCGTCTACAACCCGCAGACCGTGAAGCCCGCGCAGCTTTCGAGCTACGAAGACCTCGCCGACCCCAAGTGGAAAGGCAAGCTGTGCCTGCGCACCTCGAAGAAGGTCTACAACCAGTCGCTGGTCGCCACGATGATCGCCCGCCTCGGCGCCGAAAAGACCGAGCAGGTGGTCAAGGGCTGGGTCGCCAACCTGGCGACCGATCCGTTCTCCAGCGACAACCAGGCGATCGAGGCCGTCGCCGCCGGCCAGTGCGACGTCACCATCGTCAACACCTACTACTTCGCCAACCTCAAGACCAAAAATCCGGCGCTGTCGGCCGAACTGTTCTGGGCCAATCAGGGCAGCAGCGGCGTGCACGTCAACGTCTCCGGCGCCGGCATCACCCGCCACGCGCCGCACCGGGCCGAGGCGCAGCGCTTCCTCGAATGGCTCTCCGGCGATGAAGCACAGACGCTGTTCGCCAATCTCAACTTCGAATTCCCGACCAAGGCCGGCATAGCGGCCGCTGCGCTGCCGCTGTCCTGGGGACCGTTCAAGCAGGACGACGTCAACCTCGCCGAAGCCGGCCGGTTGCAGGCCGAAGCGGTCAAGCTGATGGACCGCGCCGGCTACCGGTGATGCCGAGGCCACACCCAGCGCACCCCGGCCGATGAACGCACTCGCCCTGCCGGCACCGGCCGGCGCCGATGCCGCGAGCAGCCACGGCCGGCGCTGGACGCTGCTCGCCGTCGCCCTCGCCGTACCGGTGGCGCTGCCGCTGCTGGTGATCGCCGGCGGCTGGCTGCAGCACGACCCGGCGACCTGGGCGCACCTGCTCGATACGGTGCTCGCCGAGCTGCTGCTCAACACCGCCTTTCTGCTGCTCAGTGTCGGCACCGCGGTCACCGTGCTCGGTGCCGGGCTGGCCTGGCTGAGCGCCGCCTGCGAATTCCCCGGCCGCCGCCACTTCGACTGGCTGCTGATGCTGCCGCTGGCGCTGCCGGCCTACGTGCTGGCCTTCGTCGCCATCGATCTGCTCGATTTCGCCGGGCCGGTGCAGAGCACGCTGCGCGCCTGGTTCGGCCCCGGCCGCTGGCTGCCGCCGATCCGCTCGCGCGGCGGCATCGTGCTGGTGATGAGCCTGGCGCTCTATCCCTACGTCTACCTGCTGGCGCGCAGCGCTTTTCTGGCGCAGGGCGCGCGCGCGCTCGAAGCCGCACGCAGCCTCGGCTGCGGCCCGTGGCGGGCATTCCTGCGAGCGGCGGTGCCGGTCGCGCGGCCGGCGATCATCGCCGGCACCACGCTGGCGCTGATGGAAACCCTGGCCGACTTCGGCACGGTCGCGGTGTTCAACTTCGACACCTTCACCACGGCGATCTACAAGACCTGGTTCGGCCTGTTCAGCCTGCCGGCGGCGACGCAGCTCGCCTCGCTGCTGCTGCTGAGCGTGGTGCTGGCGCTCGGCGCCGAACGCGCGCTGCGTGGTCGCGCCCGCTACGCCGCCGCGGGCCGGGCGCAGGGCGGTGAGCGCATCGTGCTGCGCGGTGTCCGTGGCTGGCTGGCCAGCGGCCTGTGCAGCGGCGTGCTTGCGCTCGGCTTCGTGCTGCCACTGAGCCGGCTGCTGTACTGGGCGCTCGAACGCGGCCTCGCCGATCTCGACGCCCGCTACCTCGAACGCCTGCTCAACACCCTCGGCCTCGGTGCGCTGGCCGCGCTGCTCACCGTCGGCGCCGCGCTGCTGCTGGCGCTCGCCGTACGCCGCCAGCCGAGCCTGACGGTACGCCTGGCGGTGCGCCTGGCCACGCTCGGCTACGCGCTGCCCGGCTCGGTGCTCGCCGTCGGCCTGATGATCACGCTGACCTGGGTCGACCGGCGCCTCGGTGAACTCGGCGACTGGCTCGGCCTGCCGCTCGACGCCGTGCTGCGCGGCAGTGTCTGGGCGCTGCTGATCGCCTACGGCGTGCGCTTCACCGCCGCCGCCTGGGGGCCGGTCGACGCCGCCTGCGAGCGGGTGCGGCCGAGCCTGATCGAAGCCGCGCGCGGCCTCGGCGTGCATGGCAGCGGTCTGCTGCGCCGCGTCTACCTGCCGCTGCTGCGCCCGGGCCTGCTCGCCGCCGCGCTGCTGGTATTGGTCGACGTGGTGAAGGAAATGCCGGCGACCTTGCTGCTGCGGCCGTTCGGCTTCGACACGCTGGCAATCCGCATCTACGAAATGACCGCCGAAGGCGACTGGGCCGGCGCCGCGCTGCCGGCGCTGACGCTGGTGCTGGCCGGCCTGCTGCCGGTGATCCTGCTGGTGTGCCGCTCGGCGGCCAGCCCCCACTGAAAGACGAGCCGATGCCTGCCGAAGCCCCCGCCGCCCTGCTCGAACTGCAGGATATCGCCTGCGCCCACGCCGGCCGCCGCGTCGTCGACGGCCTGAGCCTGCGCCTGCAGCCCGGCGAGATCGGCTGCCTGCTCGGTGCCAGCGGCTGCGGCAAGACCACCACGCTGCGCGCGATCGCCGGCTTCCATCCGCTTGCCGCCGGCAGCATCCGCCTGCGCGGCCAGAGCATCGCCAGCGCCGCCGGCGGCCTGCCGCCGGAAGCGCGCGGCATCGGCCTGGTGTTTCAGGACTACGCGCTGTTCCCGCACCTCGACGCCGGCGACAACGTCGCCTTCGGCCTGCACCGACTGCCGCGCCGCGAGCGTCGTGCCCGCGCGCAGACGTTGCTCGAAGTGGTCGGCCTCGGCGACTGTGCCGCGCGCTACCCGCACGAGCTCTCCGGCGGCCAGCAGCAGCGCATCGCGCTGGCCCGCGCACTGGCGCCCGAACCGGCGCTGGTGCTGCTCGACGAGCCGTTCTCCAGCCTCGACCCGGAGCTGCGCGAGCGTCTGGCCGGCGAGGTGCGCGACATCCTGCGCCGCCGCCACACCGCCGCGCTGCTGGTCACCCACGACCAGCACGAGGCTTTCGCCCTCGCCGACCGCATCGGCGTCATGCACGGCGGCCGCCTGCTGCAATGGGACAGCGGCCCGGCGCTGTACCGCACGCCGGCGAGCGCCGCGGTCGCCGGCTTTATCGGCGACGGCCGCCTGCTGCCCGGCGAACGCCGCAGCGACGGGCGCATCGCCACCGCGCTCGGCGAGCTGCGCGGCCGCAGCGACGGCCCGCCCGGCCAGCACGTGCAGGTGCTGCTGCGGCCCGAGCACCTGCTGCACGATCCCGCCGGGCCGCTGCACGCGCAGGTGCTGAGCCGCGCCTTCCGCGGCGCCGAGACGCTGTACACGCTGACGCTGCCGAGCGGCGCCGAAGTGCTGGCGCGCATCGCCAGTGCCTGCGACTACCCACCCGGCGCCAGCGTGAGCCTGCGCTACGCCGGCACGCCGGTGTGCGTCTATCCACCGGCGTGACGCTGTCACCGGCGCCGGCGATGATGCGCACATCGCACCGAGGATCGGGAGATCGCGCATGGCCGTCGGCCGCTTCCTGCTGTTGCTGCTGCTCGCGCTGGTACTGGCGCGACTGCCGCTGATCGGACTGCCGCTCGACTGGGCGGAAACCTTCTTCCACGAACTGAGCCACGGCCTAGTCGCGCTGTTCACCGGCGGTCAGGTCGAAAGCCTGCGCCTGCACCTCGACGGCTCCGGCCTGTGCACCTTCCGCGGCGGCTGGCCCTTTGCCGCTGCCTTCGCCGGCTACGCCGGCGCGCCACTGTGGGGCCTGGCGATCTTCCGCCTCGCCGGCGGCGGCCGCATCCTCGCCGGCGCGCTCGCCGTCGGCGTACTGCTGGTGATGCTGTTCTGGGTGCGCGACCCGATCACGCTGCTGATCGCCGGTGTGCTGCTCACCCTGTTCGCCCTACCGCTGCGCTGGCGCCCCGGCGGCTGGCTGCGCAGCGCCTGCGAAGTCCTCGGCCTCGCCGTCATGCTCAACGCCCTGCGCGCGCCCACCGCGCTGTTCGGCAACGGCATCGGCGACGCCGCCGAACTGGCCCGCATGAGCTGGATACCGGCCAGCGTCTGGATCGTGCTGTGGCTGGCGATCGCACTGGGCTGTTTGTGGAGCGCGTGGCGGCATGCGCGCACGCTGCCGGCCGTACGCTGAAGCGGCCGCGCCGGACGTTCACGGTCGCTCGACGATCGCCGCCCCCTCCCCCGCCAGGTCCGCCAGAATCGGGCAGTCCGGTCGCTGGTCGCCGCAGCAGGCGTCGGCGAGTGTGGCCAGGGCGTCGCGCATCGCCGTCAGTTCGGCGATTTTCTGATCGAGTTCGGCGACGTGTTCGCTGGCGACACGTTTGACTTCGGCGCTGGCGCGCGAGCGGTCCTGCCACAGCGCCAGCAGGCGGGCGATCTGCGGCATCGAGAAGCCGAGGTCGCGGGCGCGGCGCACGAAGCGCAACAGGTGGATATCGGCGGCGCTGAACACGCGATAACCCGCCTCGGTGCGCGCCGCCGGGCGCAGCAGGCCGATGTGCTCGTAGTGGCGGATCATCTTCGCCGAGACGCCGGAGGCGCGGGCCGCTTCACCGATATTCATGCATCCTCCCGCGGTCGCCAGTGGCGCAGACGCAGGGCGTTGCTGACCACGCTGACGCTGGAAAACGCCATCGCCGCGCCGGCGATCACCGGCGACAGATAGCCGAGCGCGGCCAGCGGGATGCCGATGACGTTGTAGGCGAAGGCCCAGAACAGGTTCTGGCGGATCTTGGCCAGTGTCGCCCGCGAGATGTCGATGGCATCGGCAACCAGCCGCGGATCGCCGCGCATCAGCGTGACGCCGGCGGCCTGCATCGCCACGTCGGTACCGGTGGCCATGGCGAAGCCGACATCGGCGGCCGCCAGCGCCGGCGCGTCATTGAGGCCGTCGCCGACCATCGCCACCGGCGTGCCCGGTGCGCGCAGCTCGCCGACGACGCGCGCCTTGTCCTCGGGCAGCACTTCGGCGCGCACGTCATCGATGCCGAGCACGCTGGCGACGGCGCTGACCGCGGCGTGGCGGTCGCCGCTCAGCAGCACGGTGCGGATGCCGAGCGCGTGCAGGCGGGCAATCGCCGCCGGCGCACTCGGCTTGAGCGCATCGCCGAAGGCGAACCAGCCGAGCACGCGCGCGGCGCTGCCGGTTTCCACCAGCCAGGCCAGCGTGCGCCCCTGTGTCTCCTCGGCGGCGGCCGTGGCGGCCAGCGCGGCGACGTCGGCGCCGAGTTCATCGACCAGCCGACGACTGCCGAGCGCCAGCGTGCGCTCGCCGACACGGCCGGCGATGCCGCGCCCGGGCAGCGCGCGCAGTTCGCTTGCCGTCGGCCAGGTCTGGCCGGCGGCGGCGCTCAGCACCGCGTGCGCCAGCGGGTGTTCGGAACCGGACTGCAGCGCCGCGGCGAGGCGCAGCAGCGTGTCGCGGTCAGCGTCGACGGCGGCGCTCGCCAGCAGCGTCGGCCGGCCTTCGGTCAGCGTGCCGGTCTTGTCGAAGGCGACGCAGCGCAGCGCCTGCGCGTGCTCCAGTGCCTCGGCGTCGCGGATCAGCATGCCGTGGCGCGCGGCGACGCCGGTGCCGACCATGATCGCCGTCGGCGTCGCCAGACCGAGCGCACACGGACAGGCGATGACCAGCACGGCGACGGCGTTGACCAGGGCCGCCTCGTAGCCGGCGCCGGCAAACAGCCAGCCGATGGCGGTGAGCAGCGCGACGCCGACCACCACCGGCACGAACACCGCGGCGACGGCATCGACCAGCCGCTGCACCGGCGCCTTGGCGCCCTGCGCCTGCTCGACCAGGCGGATGATGCGTGCCAGCCGTGATTCAGCGCCGATGGCGGTGGTTTCGACCAGCAGCAGCCCCTCGCCGTTGATCGCACCGCCGGTCACCGCATCGCCCGGCGCTTTCGCCACCGCGGCGGCTTCCCCGGTGAGCAGCGATTCATCGGCCTGACTGTCGCCCTCGCGCACCAGACCATCGACCGGGATGCGCTCACCGGGGCGCACGCTGACCAGATCGCCGACACGCACCTGCGCCAGCGGCAGCTCCAGCTCGACGCCGTCGCGGCGCACGCGGGCGGTGTCCGGGCGCAGGCGTTCGAGCGCGCGGATCGCATCGGAGGTGCGCCGCCGCGCGCGCAGCTCCAGCTCCTTGCCGAGCAGCACCAGCGCGACCACCACCGCGGCAGCCTCGAAGTACAGGTGCGTGTGGCCCTGCGTCCACAGGTACAGCGACAGGCCGTAGGCGGCGCTGGTGCCGAGCGCCACCAGCAGATCCATCGTGCCGCTGCCGGCGCGCAGCGCGTGCCAGGCACCGCGGTAGAAACGCGCACCGAGCCAGAACTGCACCGGCGTCGCCAGCGCCCACTGCAGCCAGGCCGGCAGCATCCACTGCACACCGAATGGCAGCAGCAGCATCGGCGCCACCAGCGGCGCGGCGAGCAGCAGTGCCAGCGCCGCCGGCCACCACGCCGGCAAACCGCCGGCGGGCTCGGCCGGGCGTTCGGCCTGCGCCGGGCGCGCGCCGTAGCCGGCGCGCTCGACGGCGGCGATCAGCGCACTCAGTTCGGGCGCGCCGAGGGTATCGATGCTGGCGCTTTCGCTGGCGAGGTTGACGCGGGCGGCGACGACGCCGGGATGGCGCTGCAGGACTTTTTCGACGCGACCGACGCAGCTGGCGCAGGTCATGCCGCTGATCTGCAGCTGCGTGGTGGTCAGCGGCACGCCGAAGCCGGCTTTTTCCACCGCCGCGCGCAGCGCCGCGACGTCGAGCGTCGGTTCGGCTTCGAGCTGGGCGCTCTCGGTCGACAGGTTGACCTGCGCGGCATCGACGCCCGGCACGCGCGTCAGCACTTTCTCCACCCGGCGCACGCAGGCGGCGCAGCTCATGCCGGAAATCGGGATCTGCAGGCGTATCGCCGTATGCGTGCTCATCGTCCGTACTCCTTGTCATCGACCATGCCGGCAGCTTGGACCTTGACATCATGGGAATGTCAATGGCTGTCCATATCGGCTCACCGTCGGCCGCGCAGCGACTAAGTTCAATCACAGCAGGCGCTTGGGGAGGACGGGCAATGGCGAGCTTATGGCAACGGGTCTATCCACCTGCATTGAGCGAGGCCGAGGCCGAACTGATGCAGGCGCGGCGGAAGACCGCCTACGACGCGGCGACCGCCCCCGCGGACACGGCACCGGCGTTCGGCGTCGCCCTCTCCGGCGGCGGCATCCGCAGCGCCACCTTCTGCCTCGGCGTGCTGCAGGCCCTGGCCCGGCACGGCCTGCTGCGCCGTGTCGACCTGCTGTCGACGGTCTCCGGCGGCGGCTACATCGGCGCCGCGCTCGGTCGGCTGTATACGCGCTTCGGCGCTGCGCCGAAGCCACGCGCCAGCGCCGCCCGCCCGGCCGAACGGCCGGCGCCCGATGCCGCGCCGGCGGCCGACGCCGAAGTCGCCGCCGCCAGCACGCCGGGGGCGCCGACGGCGGCACAGGTCGAGGCGCTGCTGTGCGGCCGCGACGCGCCCGGAGCGCCGAACGACTGGCTCGGCCGGCTGCGCGACAATGGCCGCTACCTGGCACCGAACGGCAGCAACGACTGGCTGACCGCGCTCGGCGTGTTCCTGCGCAACGCCGTCGCCGTGCACATCGTCGTCGGCGTGCTGCTGTTCGCGCTGGCCTGCGCACTCGGCCTGTGGGCCTACCTCGGCCATGCCCTCGCCTCGATGCAGCCGACGCGGCTGTTCGGCGTGATCGAATCCTGGCTGCAGGCCGGCGGCCTGCAGGCCAGCGCGGCCGGCCTGCAGTGGAGCCCGGCCTTTGCCGTGCTGACGCTGCTGTTCGCCGGCGCCGTCGCGCCGCTCGGCTGGGCCTACTGGCTGCTGTACGCGCCGCCCGGCGAGCGCATGGGCGTCAATCCGCGCCAGCTGCTGATCGTGCCGCCGGTGACCTTCGGGCTGGTCGCCTGGGCCCATAGCGCGCAGCGGCCTTTCGTCGAGTCGCTGGCGGTGCTGTTCGCCTGCGCCGGCGTGCTGGCCTGGGCCTATGCCGAAGCCACGCTGCTGCAGGCACGGCTGTGCTGCGCCAAGCGCCAGGCCAGCGACGTGCGTGCCTTCAACGAATACTGCCGCCATCGCGTCTCGGCGGCGCTCGGCATCGCCCTCGGCGTGTTCGCCGCCTGCGCCGCGCTGGCGCTGCTCGATACGCTGGCGATCGCGCTGAAAGGCCTGTGGCAGGACGGCACCACCGCGGCGCTGATGGCGGCGCTGGCGACGCTGGCGCAACTGCCGCGCAAGCTGCTGGCGCTGCTGCCGCAAAAGCTGCGCAGCGACGAGCAGATCAGCCGCTGGCAGCGCATCGCCATGCATGCGCTCGGCGGCAGCATGGCGCTGGTCGGTTACGCGCTGTTCGCCATTGAATGCATCGCGCTGTGCGTGCTGGTGCATCACCTGTTCGACGGCAGCGGCAGCGCCCTGGTGCGGCCGGGACCGACGCTGCTGGCGCTGCTCGCCGCGCTGCTGATCGCGCGCTGGCTCGGCAACGACGCCACCCTCGCCTTCGTCAACGGCACCACCCTCGACAACCTCTATACCGCGCGGCTGATCCGCGCCTACCTCGGGGCCTCCAATCCGCAGCGCACCGGCGCGCAGGCCGGCGTCACCCGCGTCGTCGACGGCGACGATCTGGCGCCCGACGACTACGCCGCCGCGCCGCGCCGCTGCGGCGCGCCGCTGCACCTGATCAACACCACGCTCAACGAAACCGTCGACGGCCGCTCGCAGCTGACGCAGCGCGACCGCCGCGGCCTCAACTGCACGCTCGGCCCGCTGGCACTGAGCGTCGGCGCCACGCATCACGCGCTGCACGTCGCCGGCCTGCATGCCGCCGGCGGGCAGCCGCTGCAGGTGTTTCCGCAGCACGACGGTTATCAGGTGTTCGACCCGACGCGGATGATGAGCTCGCCCCGCGAGCCGCTGTGGCGTCCGCAGCCGCTGACGCTCGGCGGCTGGATCGGCCTGTCCGGCGCGGCGTTTTCCACCGGGCTCGGCCAGCAGGGCTCGCTTGGCCTGAGCCTGCTCACCGGCATGGCCAATGCCCGCCTCGGCCGCTGGTGGGACAGCCGCATGGCCTGCACCGACGGCCGCCTGGCGCGCTGGCTGCCGGCACAGGATTACCTGCTGGCGGAATGGACCAGCCGCTTCCCCGGCACCGCCCGCCGCTACTGGTTCCTCACCGACGGCGGTCACTTCGAGAACCTCGGCCTCTACGAGCTGGTGCGCCGGCGCCTGCCGCTGATGCTGGTCGTCGACGCCGCGCAGGACGCCGGTTACCGCCACGCCGACCTGCGCGCGGCGATCCGCAAGCTGCGCATCGATTTCGGTGCCGATCTGCACTTCCTCGATCCGGCCACGGCCGCAGGCTGGCCGGCACTGCTGGCCGACGGCACGCGGCGCCAGCGCCTGTTCGGCACGCTGGAAGCCATCGGCGCCGCCGGTGCAGCCGGGCGCGCCGCGGCGCTGGCGCGCATCGACTACGCCGATGGCGAAAGCAAGCCTTCGCTGCTGCTGTACCTGAAGGCGGCGCTGCCGGCGCAGCTGCCACCGGACCTCGAACAGTACCTGGCGCAGAGCCGCGAGCTCGACGCCACGCCGTTTCCGCAGCAGTCGACCGCCGATCAGTTCTTTGACGAGGCGCAATGGGAGAGCTATCGCAAGCTCGGCGAGCTGCTCGGCAGCGAGCTGTTCGCCGGCCTGCTCGACGCGACCGACGGCGGCGACCTGCCGACAGCGCTGTGCCAATGACGCAGACGGCGGGCTGAGGTTTTCAGGCCGCCCCCTGTTCCGACCAGCGCTCGCGGATCGCCAGGATCTGCGGCAGCCGGCCGATGAACAGGGGGACCAGCTGCGGATCGAAATGCTGCCCGCTCTCGCGGCGCAGCAGTGCCACCGCATCCTCGACCGACCAGGCCGGTTTGTACGGCCGCACGCTGGTCAGCGCATCGAAGACGTCGGCAACGGCGATGATGCGTGCCTCGATCGGGATCGCCCCGCCGGCCAGACCATGGGGATAACCGCTGCCGTTCCATTTTTCGTGGTGTGCCAGCGCGATGCAGCGCGCGGTGGTCAGCACCGGATCGTCATGCACGCCGATGATCTCGGCGCCGATCTCGGTGTGGCGGCGCATCACCGCCCATTCCCCGGCATCGAGCGACCCGGTCTTGCGCAGGATCGCATCCGGAATGCCGATCTTGCCGACGTCGTGCATCGGTGCGGCATTGAGGATGATGTCCGCAGCGTGCTCGCCCAGCCCGGCGGCCAGCGCCAGCACGCGCGCGTAGTGGCTCATGCGGATCACGTGCAGGCCGGTTTCGTTGTCGCGGTACTCGGCGGCCCGCCCCAGACGCTGGACGATCTGCAGCCGGCTTTCGCGCAGGGCCTCGACGCTGACCAGCGACAGGTGCGTGCGCACGCGCGCATGCACGATCGGCGCACGCACCGGCTTGGTGATGTAGTCGACGGCACCGATCTCGAAACCGTGTGCCTCATCCTGGGTGTCGGCCAGCGCGGTGACGAAGATCACCGGGATCGCAGCGGTCGCCGGATCGGCCTTCAGCCGGTTGCAGACCTCGTAGCCGCTGAGCCCCGGCATCATCGCGTCGAGCAGGATCAGCGCCGGGCGCTCCTGCTTCGCCAGTTCCAGGGCACGGGCACCGTCACGGGCAAACAGCAGACGGTAGTCGGCCTGCAGGATATGGCGCAGCACCTGCAGATTGATCGGCTCATCGTCCACCAGCAGCAGTCGCGGTCGATGCTGGTTATCCATTGCTCAGGCACCCTCCGGCAAGGGGCCCAGCCGGGCGCGCCAATCGCGCAGGCATTGCTGAGCCCTTTCAAAATCAAACTCATCGATCGCTGCCAGTGCCTCACACCCCAGCGGCGCGCAGACTTCACGCAGGGTGCTCAGTGCCGTCTCGTCGAGCTCGCCGCCTGGCAGCACGTCGAGCAGCCTGTCGACGGCCGGCAGGATGCGTGCAGACGCATCCGTCGCCACCGGCGCCGCGGCCGGCATCGGCTGCGGGCTCCGGCCGAGGGCGGCGGCCACCTCATCGAAGGCCTGCTGCAGCGCGGCCAGCCACCCGGCAGCCGCGACACAGCCGCCGCGCAGCGCCTCTTCGAGAGCGGCCGCGCGCTGCTGCACCACGCCCAGCGCGAGATTGCCGGCAGTACCGCGCAGGCGATGGGCGATGGCGCGGGCGGCTTCGATATCGTCTGCGGCACAGGCCGCCTGCAGCTGCTGCAGCGCCTGCGCCGCGCCGGCGAGAAAGCGTTCGATGCCATCAACGAGCGGCGCACGATCCCCCCACAGGTGACTGCCCTGCGCCCAGTCGATCACCGCACGCATCGCCGGTGGCTCCGCCGGCTGCGCCGCGGCCTGAGCCTCGTCGGCAATCAGCACGCGCGCGATTTCCGCATCGAGCTGCGCCAGCTCCACCGGCTTGCTGACGAAGCCGTTCATGCCGGCGGCGCGGGCGGCCAGCCGGTCTTCGGCCAGCACGCTGGCGGTCAGCGCGATGATCGGCACGGCGGCACGCCCCTGCTCGCGCTCGGCGCGGCGGATGCGCCGGGTCGCCTCCAGGCCGTCGACACCGGGCATGTGCACGTCCATCAGCACCAGGTCGAAGGGCTCGCTGGCGCAGGCCTGCACGGCCTGTTCACCATCGTGCCTGATGCTCACCCGGTGCCCGGCGCGCGACAACGCGAGCTGCAGCAGTTCGGTGTTCTGGGAAACGTCATCGACCACCAGCACCTGCAGCGGCGGCAGCTCGGTGCGTCGGACCTGCGATGCGCCCTGCGGCGGCTGCCCCGGTGCCAGCGGCAGGCTGACCGTAAAGACACTGCCGACCCCCACCGTGCTGTCGACATCGAGCCGCCCGCCCATCAGCTCGACCAGCTGCCGCGCGATGGTGGTGCCGAGCCCGGTGCCGCCGAAGCGCCGGGTGACCGAGGCATCGGCCTGTGCGAACGGATCGAAAATCGCGGCGATGCGCTCGGCCTCGATACCGATGCCGGTATCGATCACCGCCAGCTCGATGCCGTCGTCGCGGCGGCGCACGCGCAGCGTGACCCCGCCGCGCTCGGTGAACTTCAGCGCGTTGCCGAGCAGATTGAGCAGGACCTGCTGCAAGCGCAGCGCATCACCGCGGAAGAACTCCGCCAGCGCCGGCGGGTAATCGAGCGCCAGGCTCAGGGCTTTGGCCTGTGCACTGACGCGCAGCGAAGCGAGCACCTGCGAGCACAGCTCGCGCAGCGAGAAATCGGCGATCTCCAGCTCGACCGCGCCCCGCTCCAGCTTCGCCGTGTCGAGGATGTCGTTGAGCAGACGCAGCAGCGACTGCGCCGACTGCCGCACCGTGCCGAGGTAGCGGCGCTGCGTCGGCTCACGGGTGTCATCGAGCAGCAGCTCGGTGAAACCGAGGATCGCGTTCATCGGCGTGCGGATCTCATGGCTCATGTTGGCGAGGAAGGTGCTCTTCGCCGCCGCCGCCTGTTCGGCACGCTCCTTGGCTTCGCGCAGCGCGATTTCCATCGCATAGCGCGCGGTCAGATCGGCGGCGAACGCCAGCACCTTGACCGGCTTGCCGAGCTCATCGAGCACCGGGCTGTACCAGACGCGCACCCACAGCTCGCGGCCATCACGGCCGCGGCGCGGGTATTCGCCCGAACGGAACTCGCCACGGCGCAGCGCCGCCCACAACTCGGCGTAGGCACCGCTGCGCACATATTCGGGCGGGCACAGCGTGAAGTGCGGCCGGCCGAGCAGTTCGACCTCGCTGAAGCCGGTCATGTCGAGCATGCGCCCGTTGACCCGCTGGATACGGCCGTCCATGTCGGTCTCGCAGACCGCCAGAATGCCGTCGAAGGCCTGCACCAGCCCGCTCAGCTCGGTGCTGCGGCGCTTGTTCTCGGTGACGTCGATGAGCACGCCGTCGATCCACAGCAACTGCCCCTGCTCGCCGCGCACGCCGCGCGCCGTCGCCGTGACCCAGCGTTCGCGGCCGTCACGGCAGAGGATGCGGTACTCCAGACCGTCGTAAGGCTGATTCAGCATGAGCGCCTCGTCGACGACGGCACGGATGCGCATCAGGTCGTGCGGATGGATCAGGGCGGCGATGTGGATGTCACCGCGCACGAAGGCCGACGCCGGCCAGCCGCACAGCGCCTCGATGGCGTCGCTGATGAACAGCATCGACCAGTCCGCGTCACCGCGGCAGCGAAACGCCACCCCCGGCAGGTTGGCGATCAGCGTGCGGTACTGCCGTTCGCTGTCACGCAATGCCTGCTCCATCGCCCGCCGCTCGCTGAGGTCGATGACGAAGCCGACGAACAGAGGCTCATGCGGCGTCTGCGCGCGGCCGACGGCGAGCCGGATCGGCACCCGGCGGCCATCACGCCGCAGCCCCTCGACTTCGCGGCCGATGCCGATGACCTTCGCTTCGCCGCTGCGCAGATAGTTCGTCAGATAACTATCGTGAACGCTGCGATGCGGCTCCGGCATCAGCATCGAGATGTTGCGCCCGAGCACCTCGGCCTCGCGCCAGCCGAACAGGCGCTCCGCGGCCTGGTTGAAGGAGCGGATCAGGCCGCGGCCATCGATGGTGATGATGCCGTCGACCGCGGTATCGACGATCGTCCGCAGCCGCGCCTCGCGCTGGCGGATTTCCTGCAGCATCCAGCGATAGCGCAGCAGGGTGAGCGCGATCGCCGCCAGCACGCCGGCGAACACCGTGACCAGCGCGACGCTCAATGCCAGCGACGGTGTGCGCTCCGCATTGCCGCCCGGCAGCGGCACATCGCCCTGCAGATAGGTGCCGCCCAGCGCGATGTAATGCATCGCGACAGTCGCGCCGCCGAGGAGCGCCCCGCTCAGCAGCCGGCATGCAGACTTCGGCAATCCGTGCCGGCGCAGCAGGCGACCGTGCAGTTCGAGCGCCATGGCGGCCAGCGCCATGCCCGCAATGAGCGCCAAGCCGACATAAGTCGCAGAAAAATGCAGCGCGCTGCCGACCGGCATCGCCGCCATGCCGCTGAAGTGCATCGCGCCGACCCCGACGCCGATCAGCGCGCCACCGACGATCCCCGCCCGCCGCTGCAACCGGCCGCGTGCCAGCAGCTGCAGGGCCACCCAGGAGGTGCACAGGCCGGGCAGCAGCGACAGCGCGCTCAGCCACGGCTCGAAGGCCATCCGCGAGCAGAATTCGAAGGCGAGCATGCCGATGAAGTGCATCGACCAGATGCTGACACCGAGCACGAAGGCGGCGATGAGCGTCGCCACCCGCGCGTAGCGGGCCTCATCGGACTGCTGGCGCGCGATGTCGACGAGATACAGGGCGGCGCAACCGCCCCCCCAGGCGATCAGCAGCGACAGCAGCACCAGCCAGGGCTCATAAATCCCGCCGAGCAGCGAAGTCAGCTTCGCCGCGTCCGCAGGTACGTCGAACCAGACATGCAGAAAACTGGACACGGGAGAACGGCCAACGATAACGGTGGGAGGATTGGTCCGGGAACCGCAGAAATCACGCAGGTCAGCCGCTGCAATGGCAACGCTACCAAACAGGCATCCGTGCACGGTACGTCATAACGCCGCAGCGCATCCATTGCCCCAAGGGATTAGCTGACACTCCGGGGCAGCGGCGATCCGCGCCTGTCGTGGCGCAGGTGGCGGGCTATGACTGGAAAGCGCGTCCGTTTAAGGTCGAGCTTTTCACCCTGCGCCGCGCCCGCCGATGTCCGACGACTACGACCTGCCCCGCCCGCGCAATCCGCGCGTGCTGTTTCTCGCCGCCGGCTGCGGCCTGCTGGCCGGGCTGGCGATGGTGCTGTTCCGGCTGACGGTCGGCTTCGGGCAGACACTGATCCTCGGCAGCGGCCATGCCGATCACTTCGAGCAGCTGTCGCCGCTGGGGCGGCTGGCACTGGCCAGCGGCGGCGGGCTGGCGCTCGGCATCCTGTTCACGCTGCTGCCGCTCGGCATGCGCGCCACCGGCGTGGCGCATGTGCTCGAACGCATCGCCTGGCACGGTGCACGCCTGCCTTTCGCCAATGCCGCGGTGCAGTTCATCGGCGCCGCCACCTGCCTGATCTGCGGCCATTCGGTCGGCCGCGAGGGCCTGGCGATCCACATCGGCGCGAGCTTCGGCAGTCTGATCGCCGAACACAGCGCGCTGGTGCTGGCCGAGCGCCAGCTGCTGATCGCCTGCGGCACCGCCGGCGCCATCGCCGCCGCCTTCAACACGCCGCTGGCCGGCGTCGCGCTGGCGCTGGAGGTAATGCTCGGCGAGCGCAAGCTGCCCAATCTGACGCCGGTGCTGCTCGCCGCGATCAGCGCCACGGCGGTCAGCCAGGCGGCCTTCGGCGACATCGCGGTGCTGTCGCCGCGGCATCTGGCGGATTTCGTGCCGCTGCAGCACGTGCCGGGCCTGCTCGCGCTCGGTGCCGGCGCCGGCCTGGTGGCGGTGGCGTTCATCCGCCTGCTGCTGCGCACCTCGGCGCTCAGCGCGGCGCTGCCGGTACTGCCGCGGCTGACGCTCGGCGGCGTGCTCTGCGGTCTGATCGGCATGCTCTGTCCGCAGGTGATGGGGCTCGGCTATCACACGCTGCTCGACGTCATCAACGGTGAATACGCCGCGGCGGCGATGGCACTGATGCTGCTGGCCAAGCTGCTGGCGACGGCGCTCGGCCTCGGCTGCGGCCTGCCCGGCGGCCTGATCGGCCCGAGCCTGCTGCTCGGCGCGCTGGTCGGCGGCATCGGCGGCCAGCTGCTGCCCGGCGCGCTGCCCGGGCTGTACGCGGTGATCGGCATGGGAGCGACGATGGGGGCGACACTGAACGCGCCGCTGGCGGCACTGACGGCGCTGCTCGAAATCGTGCGCGACCCGCGCATCATCCTGCCGGCGATGCTGGCGATCGCCGCCGCCGACGTCATCAGTCACCGCCTGTTCGGGCTGCCCTCGGCATTCATCTGCCTGCTGCGCGCCCGCGGCATCGACTATCCGCCGCCCGGGCGCGGCTGAGACGGCGTGTTGAAGTGGCCGAGCGCGCGCAACTGCGCACAGGCATCCCAGTGCGGCGCCGGCAGCGTCTTGCCCTGGGCCTTGGCGCGCGCGTTCATCTGCCGGCGGTGTTCGGCCTGATAGGCGCGACATTCGTTCAGTGAATGCAGTGAGCGCATGTGCTCGCGCAGCGCGATGCGCTCATCGAGCGACATCAGCGCATAGCCGTAGGTGTTGTCGTACTTCTCCTTCCACGGCCGGGCACTGGCCGGCAGGCTGACACAGGCCAGCAGCAGGGCCGCGCACAGCAGCCGCGGGGCAAAAACGTTCGAGCGGTAACCTTCGCTCATCGGGCTGGGATCTCCGGACTCCATGACGGAGCGCTGATGACAAGGGGGGACAGCGGACAGCGATCCGCCGGCGCCACGGTATACCTGCCGCCGCGCGCGCTGGCGAGCGGCCACCGCCGTACAAGCCGCCGCTGCGACACAAAACCTGACAAACAAGGCCGCTTCCGCGGCAGACATATCTGCATGCCAGAGCGTTCAGGGCGCATAACCGCTGATCAAGCAGTTACGGCCGTTTCAGCGCCAATGTAAGCGCCCTGTAAGCAATAACGATCAAACAGTTAACGGAAGTCGACGACTCTTTCGGAAAGGTATCGGTCTGAGCACACTTTTTTTCATAAAACGAGAAAAACAATTCATGCTTACTGCATTGCTCACGATTCGCGGGGATGTTGCAATGCAACAAAGGGCTGCACCGCCGCAGCCGATCGATACTCAGGAGTCCCCGATGGACGCACCCCGCTTGATGCATACCGCACGCGATGGCGTCGCCCTGCGCGCGCATTTGCTCCACCTGTCGCGTGAAGACCGCCACACCCGCTTCGGCCACTACGCCACCGACGACACCATCGGCCGCTACGTCGACCGCCTGGTCGAGCGCGGCGATACCGTGCTGCTGCACGACGATCCGGCGCAGCCCGGCCGCGTCATCGCCGCCCTGCATCTGGCCGTGCTCGACGACGGCATCGCCGAGATCGGCATCAGTGTCGAACGCGAGTTCCGTGGCCACAGCTACGCCCGCCGCCTGATCGATGCCGCCGGCGTCCTCGCCTTCTGCATCGGCATCAAACGGCTGCGGGTGGTCGTCGATCCCAACAACCGGCCGATGATCGCGCTCGCCGAACGCTGCGGCTTCGTGCTGGCGCACAGCGACATCGGCGAGCTCAGCGGCGACCGGCCGCTGCACGCCGCCAGCGCGTTCACCGCCGGCTGGGTGTGGTGGCTGTCGCGGCTGTGGTCGGCCGACGGGCTTCAGCGCTTTTCCAGCTGGCGGCCGGCCAACGACAGCGACCACGACAGCACGCCGTACACCAGCGCCGCGAACAGGTAGGCTTCCAGCGAAAAGCCGAGCCAGCGCGGATCGCCGAGCGCCGCGCGGGTGGCGGTCATCAGGTCGAACAGGCCGATGATCACCACCAGCGAGGTGTCTTTGAAGGTGCCGATGGCGATGCCGGTCAGCGCCGGCAGGGCGATACGCAGCGCCTGCGGCAGGATCACCGTCGCCAGCGCCGTGCCGTGGCGCATGCCGAGTGCGGCGGCGGCTTCGTACTGGCCGTAGGCAATCGCCTGCAGGCCGCCGCGGATCGCCTCGGCCAGATACGCCGCGACGAACAGCGCCAGCGCCAGCTGGGTGCTCAGCAGCTTGCCGAGCACCCAGCCGGGCGGCAGCAGCAGCGGAAACATCACCGCCGCCATGAACAGCACGCTGACCAGCGGCACGCCGCGGATCAGCTCGATGTAGCCGCCTGCCAGCAGGCGCAGCAGCGGCAGCCGCGAGCGCCGGCCGAGCGCCAGCAGCAATGCCAGCGGCAGGCCGCCGCCGACACCGCTGACGGTGAGCAGCAGCGTCAGCGGCAAACCGCCCCACTGCGCCACCGGCACCGCGCTCAGGCCGAGAAAACCGCCGGCGAGCAGCGCGTAATCGAGGGCCAGCAGCCCGAGCCAGCCGAGCGGCCAGGCGCGGCGCCAGCGCACGCAGGCGGCGACGAAGGCAACGCTCAGCAGCACTGCCAGTGCCGCGCGCCACTGCTCGGCCGGTGGATACAGGCCGAACAGCATCAGCCGCCATTTCTCGCCGATGAAGGCCCAGCAGGCACCGCCGGCCGCGCGGCAGGCGGCGGCGTCGCCGGCCCACACCGCCTCGCGCACCGCCCAGCCCCACAGCGCCCAGCCGGCGGCGGCCAGCAGCAGCAGCGCCAGCACATCGAACGGCCGCGGCCGCCTCATGCCTCGCCCCGCTGCAGCAGCCGCCGGTTCCACCAGGCCATCAGTGCGGCGACGACCAGGCTGACACTCAAATAAGCGAGCATGATCAGCAAGATGCCGCTGATAGCCTGGCCGGTCTGGTTGATCGCGGTATTGGCGATCGAGACCAGGTCCGGATAACCGATGGCGACCGCCAGCGAGCTGTTCTTGATCAGGCTCAGGTACTGCCCGGCAAGCGGCGGCAGCATCACGCGCAGCGCCTGCGGCAGCACGATCAGGCGCATCAGCTCGGCGCGGCGCAGGCCGAGCGCCAGCCCCGCCTCGCGCTGGCCGGCGGGCACGGCGTCGATGCCGCCGCGCACGATCTCGGCAATGTAGCTCGCCGAATAAAACGCCAGCCCGCAGCCGAGCGCGGCGAACTCCGGCGACAGCAGCAGACCGCCATGAAAATTGAAGCCGCCCAGCACCGGCAGGCTCCACAGCGGCGGCGCCCCGAGCGCCCACCAGCTGCCCACGGCCGCGAGCGGCGGCAGCGGCAGCAGCACGGGCAGCGGCCAGCGTCGCCGGTACAGCGCCCAGGCCAGCCCGACGGCGAGCAACGCCGCGCCGGCCAGCCACAGCCAGCGCAGGTCCGCCAGCGGCGCCGGCAGCAGCAGGCCACGTCCGCTGAGGAACACCCCGGGCAGCAGTTGCGGCGCCTGACGCGGTGGCGGCAGCGCGCTGAACACGCCGTACCAGACGAACAACTGCAGCAGCAGCGGCACGTTGCGCAGGCTCTCGACGTAGCCGCGGGCGAGCCGCCGCCACAGCCGCGACTGCGCACCAAGGGCGATGCCGACGGCAACACCGAGCGCGCTGGCCAGCAGCAGCGCCGGCAGCGACACCTTCAGCGTATTGAGCAGGCCGATGCCCAGCGCGCGCAGATAGGTATCGGCCGGCGACCAGGCAATCGGCGTTTCGGCGATGGCGAAGCCTGCCTCGCGCTGCAGAAAGCCAAAGCCGCTGCTCACCCCCTGCGCCGCCAGACGCAGGCTGGCGTTGTGCCAGCACCAGGCGAGCAGCGCCAGCAGCGCCAGCAGCACGCCGCCCTGCAGCAGCAGCGCGCGCCCGCGCGACAGCCGCCAGGGATAGCTGCGCGCCTGCACGCCTCAGCGCGCCGGGATCGCGTACAGCAACCCGCCCTGCGTCCACAGCGCGTTGAGGCCGCGGTCGAGGCCGAGCGGACCGAGGTTGCGCTGATAGACCTCGCCGTAGTTGCCGACCTGGCGGATCGCCTGGAAGGCCCAGTCCTGCGGCAGGCCGAGCGCCTGACCGAGATCCGGCGTCCTGCCGAGCAGGCGGCCGAGCGCCGGATCAGCGCTGTCGCGCTTCTCGGCGACGTTGGCGGAGGTCACACCCAGCTCCTCAGCCTCGATCAGCACCATCACCGACCAGCGCACGACATCGGCCCAGTCCTGATCGCCGTGACGCACCGCCGGCGCCAGCGGCTCCTTGGAGATCATGTCGGGCAGGATCAGGTAATCGTCGGGCTTGCCCGACATCGTCATGCGGATCGAGGCCAGGCCGGAGCGGTCGGTGGTGTAGACATCGCAGCGACCGGCAAAGAAGGCTTTGTTCAGCTCGTCGAAATTGTCCATCACCACCGGCCTGAAGCTCATGCCGCGGGCGCGAAACCAGTCGCTGACCGACTGCTCGGTGCTGGTGCCGCTCTGCACGCAGACGCTGGCGCCGTCGAGCTGCCCGGCGCGGCTGACGCCGAGTGCCTTCGCCACCATGAAGCCCTGACCATCGAAGAACACCACCGGGCCGAAGTCGAGCTTGAGCTCGGCATCGCGCGTCAGTGTCCAGGTGGTGTTGCGCGAGAGCATGTCGATCTCACCCGACTGCAGCGCGGCGAAGCGCTGCTGGGCGTTGAGCGGCACGAATTCGACCTTGCCGGCATCGCCGAACACCGCCGCGGCCACCGCCCGGCAGACGTCGACATCGAGCCCCTGCCAGTGGCCCTGGCTGTCCGGGCTGGAAAAACCCGGGACGCTGACGTTGACGCCGCAACGCAGCGCGCCGCGCTGCTTGACAGCATCGAAGGTGGTACCGGCCAGAGCCGGGGCGACGAAACCGCCGAGCGCGGCGGCAAGAACGAAAGGCAGCGGCGACATGCGCGACTCCTGATGGATGCGGAGCAAAGCGGAATGCGGCCGACTCTAACAATGAACGCGCCGGCAATGAACGCGCCGGCGCCGCAGCCCCGCGCTTGACCCGGTCATCGCTGCGACCGGACGATGGCGCGCTGACCAGAGATCGCACCATGCCCCGTCGTGAACCTCCTCCTGCTGCGCTGCCCCCGCGCCGCTGCGTGCTGCTCGAAGGCACGGCCGCGGCCGGCCGTGCCGCCGCGTCGATGCTGCTTGCGGAGTTCGCCGCGCCGCGCTGCCTGTGGCTCGGTGCCGAGCCGCCGGCCGGCTTCGACCGCGGGCCGGCGGCGGCGGTGCTCGGTCAGGAATTCGACGCGCTGGTGCTCGATGCCCATGCCGGCTTCGATCCGGACGCCTGCGGCCAGGCCGCCGGCACGCTGCGTGCCGGCGGCGTGCTGCTGCTGCTGACGCCGCCGCTCGCCGACTGGCCGCGCTTCGCCGACCCGGAACACCAGCGCATCGCCGTGCATCCGCTGTCCGCTGCCGAGGTCAGCGGCCGTTTTCTCGGCCGTCTCGCCCGCCTGCTCGCCGCCGATTCGCGCGTCGAGCGCCGCCACGCCGACGCTCCGGGTGCCGCCCTGCGCCCGCCGGCGCCGCGTCCGGCAGCGTCGCCGGCGCTGTGTGCAACGGCGGATCAGGCCAGTGCGGTCGCCGCCCTGGTACGCACCGCCCGCGGCCGTGCGCGGCGCCCGCTGGTGCTCGCCGCCGACCGCGGCCGCGGCAAATCGGCGGCGCTCGGCCTGGCCGCGGCGGTGCTGCTGGCCAGTGGCAAGACGCGCATCGTCGTCAGCGGCCCGCGCCTCGACGCCACGCAGGCGGTGTTCACCCATGCCGCCGCTGCGCTGCCGGCGGCGCAGGCCACACGCGGACGCCTCGAACTCGACGGCCGCGTGCTCGAATTCATCGCCCCGGATGCGCTGGCCGAGGCGACGCAGCCGGCGGATTTCGTCATGGTCGACGAGGCCGCGGCATTGCCGCTGGCGCTGCTCGAACGCCTGCTCGCACGCTGGCCGCGACTCGCGTTCGCCTCGACGGTGCACGGCTACGAAGGCTCCGGGCGCGGTTTTGCACTGCGCTTTCGGCGCACGCTCGATGCCCGCACGCCGGAGTGGCGGGCACTGACGCTGGAAACCCCGGTGCGCTGGGCCGCCGGCGATCCGCTGGAGGCGCTGCTGGCGCGGCTGCTGCTGCTCGATGCCGAGCCGGTCGACGCCGCCCTGATCGCCGAGGCGCAGCCGGCGGCGCTCGCCATCCAGCGCCTCGATCGCGCGGATCTGGCCGCCGACGACGCGCTGCTCGATGAAGTCTTCGGCCTGCTGGTACTGGCGCACTACCGCACCACGCCGCTCGACCTGCGCCATCTGCTCGACGGCCCGAACCTCGCGGTGTGGGTGGCACGCCATGATGGCCACGTCGTCGCCGTGGCGCTGGCAGCGCGCGAAGGCGGTTTCAGCCCGCAGCTCGCTGCCGCGGTGCAGGCCGGCCAGCGGCGGCCGCGCGGCCATCTGCTGCCGCAGTCGCTGGCCTACCACCTCGCCCGCCCGGAGGCCACCTGCCTGCGCGCCGAGCGCATCGTGCGCATCGCCGTGCACCCGGCCGCGCGCGGACGCGGCATCGGCCGCGCGCTGCTCGCGCACATCGCCGCGGCGGCGCAGGCCGACGGCGTCGATCTGTTCGGATCGAGCTTCGCCGCCGATCCGCCGCTGCTGGCGTTCTGGCGCGGCGCCGGTCTGCTGCCGGTGCGAGCCGGCTTCACCCGCGAGACGGCGAGCGGTGCACAGGCGGTGCTGGTGCTGGCGGCGCTGTCGGCCGCCGGCACCGCCAGCTGCGCGGCGGCGCGCGCACGCTTTTGCCAATCCCTGCCCTATCAGCTCAGCGACCCGCTGCGCGAGCTCGACCCGGCGCTGGCGCTGGCGCTGCTGTGCGATCCCGAGCAGCCGACGCCGGCGCTCGAAGCCGCCCGGCGCGCCGAGATCGAGGCCTATGTCGCCGGTCAGCGCGACTACGGCAGCAGCGTCGCCGTGCTCTGGCCGGCCTGCGCCCAGGCGCTGGCCAGCCAGGCGGCGACCCGACTCGACGCCGCGCAGGCGCAGCTGCTGCTGCGCAAAGTGCTCGCCCGCGACGACTGGGCCGAGCTGGTACGCCGCTGCGCGCTGCCGGGCCGTGCCACCGCCGAGCAGGCGCTGCGCAGCGCGGTCGGCCGGCTGTTCGCGAGCACCTGAGACTCGTGCGCGCAACCACTGGCTGACACCGCGCCAGCGCGGCATTTCCCACGCCACGGCCAGGGCATTTCACGCTGCACTGCGGCATATGCCATGCCGCCATCGTGATCAGCGCCGGCCAATCGGCTGATTTAAAAAAAATTTCATACTGGCATGAAGTTCGCCATGGGCCGCAAATCCACAACACCCACATGGAGTTCCGCGCCCGATGCGTCCTCAGCCGCTCGCCGCCGCCCTGACGGCGGCCCTCGCCCTGCCTGCCTACGCCACCGACGCGGTCACCGATCCCGACGTCATCACCATCCTCATCCGCAAGCCGCGGCAGCTGCTGACGGCGCCGGATCAGACGCAGTTCTCCCCGGCCAAGCTGGAGGGCATCAGCAACGACGGCGGCGAGATGCTGCGTGACCTGCCCGGCGTCTCCGGCTCGCGCATGGGCGGTGTCGGCATCGATCCGGTGATCCGCGGCCAGAGCCAGACCCGCCTGAACGTGCTGCTCGACGGTGCCTATATCCACGGCGGCTGCCCCAACCGCATGGACCCGCCGACCAGCTACGTCAGCCCGCTGGCCTACGATCAGGTCACCGTGCTGCGCGGTGTGCAGAGCGTGCTCTACGGCGGTGGCGGCAGCGGCGGCACGGTGCTGTTCGAGCGGACCACGCCGCGCTTCGCCGAGGACGAGGCACCGCGCCTGCGTTTCGATACTGGCTATCTCGGCAATGCCGATGCGCGCAACGCCGATCTCGACCTGTCGATCGGCACGCCGGATGCGTTCGCCCGCTTCGGCGGCAGCTGGCAGAAGTCCGGCAATTATCAGGACGGCAGCGGCCGCACCGTGCGCAGTGCCTTCGACGCCCGCGGCGGGCGCTTCACCTTCGGTCTGACGCCGGACGCCGACACCCGGCTGGAGTTCGACATCGACCGCGCCGAGCGCCGTGACGTGCTGTTCGCCGGCGCCGGCATGGACTCGCCGGAAGACAACGCGACGACGCTGCGCATCGGCGGCGAGAAAACCGGCCTCGGTGGCGCCGTCAGTGCCGTGCGCGGCGAGTTCTACCGCGCGCAGGTCGATCATCTGATGGACAACTATTCGCTGCGGCCGCTGGCGGCCGGGGCGATGAAGATGAGCGTGCCGACCACCTCCGACACCACCGGCGGACGCTTCAGCTTCGATGTGCCGATGGGCGACGGCACCTGGACCTTCGGTGCCGACTTCCAGCGCAACGAGCGCATGGCGGTGCGCTACGCCGGGCCGACGCTGGCGATGACGCAGTCGATCCTGTGGCCGGACGTCGACATCGAGCAGTGGGGCGTGTTCGCCGAACTCGCACAGCCGCTCGGCGACGGCCGCAAGCTCAAGGCCGGTCTGCGCGCCGACTTCGTCGATCCGAGCGCCGGCGCCGCCGACCGCAAGTCGACCACCGGCACGCCGAACCAGCTCTACCAGCGCTACTACGGCTATGACGCCGGCGAAGCCGACAACGAAACCAACATCGGCGGCCTGCTGCGTCTGGAGCAGCGCCTCGACGAGTCGCTGACGGCGTTTGCCGGCGTCAGCCGCAGCCTGCGCACCGCCGATGCCACCGAGCGCTTCCTCGCCGGCGGCAGTCCGACGCCGACCAGCGTCTGGGTCGGCAATCCGGGCCTCGACCCGGAGGACCACCGCCAGATCGACCTCGGCCTGAACTGGCAGGGCAGCGCGGCCGATGCGCAGATCTCGCTGTTCTACGACTGGGCGCACGACTTCATCCTGCGCGATCGCGCCGCCGGCCAGAGCGGCATTCTCAAGAGCGACGGCGCGACCATCTACCGCAACGTCGACGCCCGCCTCTACGGCGCCGAACTGACGTTCGGAGCCAAGTTCACGCCGCAGCTCGCCGCCCGCGGCGAGCTCTCTTACGTGCGCGGCCGCAACATCGACGACGATCGCAACATCGCGCAGATCCCGCCGCTGTCAGGCCGCGTCAGCCTCGACTGGGACGCCGAGCGCTGGAGTGCCGGTGCGCAGATGCGCTTCGCCGCGCGGCAGGAGAACATCGACCTCGCCTCCGGCCTCGATCTGCGCGAGACACCGGCCTGGGCAGTGCTCGATCTTTACGGTGCCACCGAACTGCGCCGCGGCGTGCGTCTGAGCCTCGGCGTCGACAACGTTTTTGACCGCGAATACGCCTACGCGCTGAATCGCGCCTCGGCCTTCGATCCGACCGTCACACAGGTCAACGAGCCCGGTCGCAGCGCCTGGCTGAAGCTCGCCGTCGATCTGTAAAACCCGTGGGCGGCGAGGCGGTTGGCATTACATAACTTAACTTTAATCGCCGCTCATTTAAAAATTTCCAGAAATTTAACTTTTTTAAAAACTTAAAAAACTTTGTTACAGACTCGAATGCTCTATCGATATTCTTTGCACCCATACCGCGGTTATGTCTCAATGAACAAAAGCACATAAAACCTGCGGTTCGCTTCATTCGTACTGCCAAAAGTGGCGATCCGCATTGTCCATGGAAGGGTCGCTTACTATGCAGATCTCCCCGCACCGCGCAGACGCTGCGCCGGCCAATGCTTCGGCTGTCGACCTCGTCGGTTCCGCCCCCTCGATACAGCTGGCGCTGGAACCGCGTTTCGTCCTCGACGGAGCGGCGGCGGCCACGGCCGCCGGCGCTGACAGCAAGCCGCACGACCATCAGGACAGTGCCAGCGACGGTGACGGCAGCGATGCCGCACAGGTCACCGGCCACGACGCGGCAGCCATCGCCAACGCATCCGCTACGGTCGAAGCATCGTCCGACGGTGCGAGTGCGGTGTCCGGACGCACCATCGCGCTGATCGACACGCGCATCGCCGATTACGGCGTGATCGCCGCCAGTCAGTCCGCGGATACCGAGATCATCTACGTCGACGCCGGCAGCGACGGCCTGGCGCTGCTCAGTGCCGCCATCAGCGATGGCAGCGGCACGGTCACGAGCGTCGAGATCTACGCACACGGCGGCAGCGACGAACTCGTGCTCGGCAGCCGCACGCTCGACAGCACGACGATCGGCACCGCCGAAGGCGAACTCGCCAGCTGGCGCGACGGGCTGAGCGCCGACGCCGACATACTGATCTACACCTGCGATCTGGCCGCCACTGACAGCGGCCGCAGTCTGGTCGACAGCATTGCCGCCGCCACCGGCGCCGATGTCGCCGCTTCGACCGATGCCACTGGCGCCGCCACCGCCGGCGGCGACTGGACACTCGAATACAGCACCGGCGTGATCGAGCACGCTGGAGTGGCGCCGAGCGCGTTCGCCGGCCTGCTCGCCGCCACCGCGATCAGCGACACCGCCAGCGCGGAGCCCCGCGAGACCGACGAAGACAGCGCACTGACGATCACCGGCCTGTCGCTCAGCGACGGCGACGACCCGGCGGCGATGACGCTGCGCATCCAGAGCGATGGCGGCACGGCACTGGTCACGCTGGCCGGCACGGCGACGATCAGCAGCGGCAGCAATGGTTCGGCGGACTTCACCCTGAGTGGCTCGCTGGCCGATCTGAACGCGACGATCGCCAGCTTCACCTTCACGCCGACGGCCGACCAGAACAACACGCTCAGCGGCTACGACCCGCAGATCACACTGACCGCCCGCGACGTCAGCAACAACGACAGCGCCGTCAGCTATACGCTGGACAACATCACGGTCAAACCGATCAATGACGCCCCGGCCATCGATGCCAGCACGGTAACGCCGCCGAACGTCTACGAGGGTGGCTCGGTCAGTTTCACTGCCGCGACCACGCTCAGCGGCACGCCGGGCTTTACCGCCAGCAGCATCGGTCTGACCGACATCGACAACACCGCCAACCAGGTGATCATCAAGATCGCCGAGCTGCCGAGCAGCGGCCAGCTCACGCTCGATGGCAACGCACTGTCGGTCGGCTCGACCTTCGCCGTCAGCCAGCTGGCGCAACTGACCTACACCCATGACGGCAGCCAGGTGCTGGCGGCAAGTACCGACAGCTTCAAGATCACCATCGACGACGGTGCCGGCGGCCTGCTGCTCGACCAGAACGTCACGGTCAATCTGCTGCCGGCCAACCAGGCGCCGGCGATCAGCGGCAGCGTGACCGTCATCGAAGGCGAACAGGACGTCAGCCTGAGTGCCAACGGCGCCCTGCCGGTCCCCGGTTCGCCGGAGCGCGGCGCGATCAGCGCCAGCGACCCGGACGACAGCAGCTTCAGCTACGCGATCGTCGGCCTGCCCAGCCACGGCACGCTGAAATACGACGGTGTGGTGATCAGCAGCGCCAGCGCCGGCTCGCCTTACGTCATCAGCGATCTGAGCCTGCTCACCTACAGCCACGACGGCAGCGAATCCCCCGCGACCGACAGCTTCCAGATCCGCATCACCGATGCCGGCGGCGGCACCGGCACACCGGCGACGACGGTGTCGACGATCGACATCGGCATCCTCGACAACAACGACGATCCGGTGCTGACCACCAACGCCTCGCCGACGCTCGGCAGCGGCTCGTCGATCACCATCACCAGCAGCATGCTGCAGGTCACCGATGTCGACTCTCCGAGCACGACGCTGACCTACACGCTGACCGCGATCCCCGACCCTGCCGATGGCTATTTCCTGCGCGACGGCACGGTGCTGCAGGTCGGATCGAGCTTCACGCAGGCCGACATCGATGCCGGTCTGATCACCTACGTGACGCGCTCGGACACGGCGCGCACCGACAGCATCAGCTTCACGGTCAAGGACGGCGAGCAGCGGCTGTATCCGTACCCGCGCGATGGCGGCATCTACGTCAGCGGCACCGACACGCTGGCGGTCAACACCTTCAACGTCATCGTCAGCGACACGGTCACCGCCGACACCGATCCGCTGCCCTCGCCGACGCCGGTCAGTGCCGCCCCCAGCACCGGCGGCAGCAACACGGCGAGTCTGGATGAAGGTGCGACGGTCACGCTCGACAGCACCATGCTCGCGGCCAGCGACAGCGACAATTCAGCTGCCGAGATCGTCTATCGCCTGTTGCAACTGCCGAGCAGCGGCACGATCAAGCTCAACGGTGTCGCGCTGAGCTACTACGGCAGTTTCACGCAGGCCGACGTCGACGCCGGGCTGGTGAGCTTCGTCCACGCCGGTGGCGAAGACTTCATCGACAGCTTCACCTACACCGTCTCCGACGGCACCAGCACCACCGCGGTGGCGACCTTCGATCTCAGCATCACGCCGCAGAACGACACGCCGACGGCCAGCCTCGGCACGCCACTGACCGGCACGGAAGGCGGCACGATCACCATTGATGCCAGCTACATCGTGCTCGCCGACGCCGACAACTCGACGTCGGACCTGGTCCCTGAAACCGGCTACGCCATCGACAACGTCCTCAGTTTCCGCATCACCGGCGACGTCAGCCACGGCACGCTGAAACTCGACGGTGCCATCGTCGGCATCGGCAGCGTCATCAGCGCCGCCGATCTCGCCGCCGGCAAGCTCACCTACACCCACGACGGCACCGAGAACTACAGCGACAGCTTCACGCTGGTCCCGCTCGACAATCAGGGCGTCACCACCGCCACCGCGACCAACCAGCTCAGCCAGGGCAGCGAACTGACGGTGCCGATCGCGTTGACGATGGTCAACGATGCCCCCGTGTTCGTCAGCAAGTCCGAGGCCGTCAGCGGCGAGGCCGGCCCCATCAGCGAAGGCGGCACACTGGTCATCCTCGGCGCGACCGGCTACAGCAATGCCGACGGCTCCGGCACGCCGACGGCGCAGCCGGACAGCATCGCGCATCTGGTCTACAGCGACAGCGACAACACCACCGAGCAGCGCCAGTACCGCATCACCGCCGCGCCGAGTTCCGGCACGCTGTACCTGAATGGCGTGGCGCTGGCGGTAGGCTCGGTGTTCACGCAGGCCGACCTCGACGCCGGCCGCGTCAGCTACAAGCACAACGGTTCGGACAGCACCAGCGACTACTTCGACTATGTGGTCAGCGATGGTGACTACGTCGTCAATGACAGCACCCCCTTCACGCAAGGCAGTGCGACGACTTCCTCGCGCTTCAACATCAGCATCCTTTCCGATGCCAACGACAAACCGACCGTCAGCGCCGCGCAATCCTCGGTGGACGTGACGGCCACGGCCGGCACCGCTGTCAGCGTGCCCGGTCTTTCGGTCAGCGATCAGGATCTCGGCAGCATCAGCAGCGGCGAAACCGATTTCCTGCGTGTGGAAATCTCGGTGATCGACAGCACCGAGACCCCCGTCAGCGACGCCACGCTCAGCTATACCGCCGCCGACCCCAGCACCAGCCCCAGCAACGCGCTGGTCAGCGGCAAGGGCACGAACACGCTGATCGTGCAGGGCACGAAGGCCGAAATCGACGCCATCCTCGCGACGCTGACGGTCACCTACAGCACCGACGCCGACCGGGCCGACACCCTGCGCGTCACCGTCGACGACCGGCTCTACGATGCCAGCGGCACGCTGACCGGCGGCGCTAACGGCGGCACCAGTAATGAAGACCACACACCGATCGACGCGACCAACAACCGCGACAGCGTCGACATCACGCTGTATGCCTCGACGACCAACGATGTGCCGGTGCTGACCAACCCGAGCACCTACTCCGCTAACGAGGATGTCGCACTGACCCTCAGCGGCTTCACGCTGAGCGATGCCGACAGCTTCGACAAGGACGTCACCGTCACCGTCGAGCTGTATGCCGACGCCGCCCACACCACGCTGGCGAGCACGACCCAGGGCACGCTGACGATCAACGACACCACCGGCCTGAGCGCCTGGAGCGGCAACGGCAGCAACACGGTGACGCTGACCGGCACGGTGGCGGAAGTACAGGCGGCGCTGAATGCCCTGAGCTTCCAGACCGGCCTCGACTACAACAATGGTCCGCTGTATCTGCACACCACGTTCACCGACTGGGGGCATGCCGACAATACCGGCGGCAATACGGTGACGGTGGACAACATCATCAATCTGGTCCCGGTCAACGATGCGCCGGTACTGACGGTGCCCGGCACGCAGACGCTGGGCAGCGACAGCTATATCGACATCGGCGGCATCAGCTTCCAGGACAGCAAGGACACCGCTCAGGGGGCCAGCGACGACAACTACACCGTCACCATCGTCGCGCCGACCGCAGGCGATCAGCTGGCAGTAACCGCCAGCGGCAGTGTCGTCGTCGCCGGCTCCGGTACCGGCACGCTGACGCTGAGCGGCACACGTGCCGATATCAACGCCACACTGGCCAACAACCTGCGCTACACGCCGATCGACCCCAATGGCGACAACACCTACACGCTGACGGTGACCGTCGACGACCGCAACGCCGGCGTCGGCAACGGCACCGAAGGCAGCGGCATCGATGGCAACAACACCACCAGTGCGACCATCGATGTCCGCGTCTCCAATACCAACGAAGCGCCAACGCTGACGGTACCGGCGCAGTCCCCCAGCATCAGCGAAGACAGCACGGCGAACGCCATCACCGGTATCACGCTGAGTGACTCCGACGATTTCGGCGGTATCGAGCAGATCACGCTGACAGTGACGCACGGCAGCATCGACCTGCCCACGCATGCGGGTTTGACCGTCACCGCCGGCGCCTACGGTTCGTCGACGGTCACCGTGCAGGGCACCAAGGCCGACCTCAACGCCGCGCTGGCCACGCTCACCTACACGCCAACGGCCGACTACCACGGCAGCGCGACGCTGACAGTCACAGCCAATGATCTCGGCAACCTCGGCAGCGGCGGTGCCAAGACGGCTTCGCAGGACGTCACCATCACCGTCAACCCGGTCAACGATTCACCTAGCCTGTCAGGGACGACGGGCTTCTCTACCAGCGAAGACAGTGCCAGCGCGCCGCGCAGCGCCGCTGACATCGCTGGCAGCCTGAGCTACAGCGATGCGACCGACAACCAGAGCGGTAATGGCGGCGGTGACACCGCCACGGCACAAACTGCGCTGGCCATCGTTGGCAATACGGCAAGCGCTGCCCAGGGCACCTGGCAGTACACGCTCGATGGCGGCACCACCTGGAACAACGTGTCGACCAGTGTCAGCAACAGCAGCGCCATCGTCCTCGATATTGCCAACAGCGATCACCAGATCCGCTTCGTGCCAGCCGCCGATTTCAACGGCACACCGGGCACGCTGAGCCTGCGCGCCGCCGACGGCACCTGGAACGCCATCACCGGCGTGCAGAACATCAGCAGTGCGGTCGGCGGCAGCGGCAGCTGGTCGGCATCGACGGCCACGCTGACGGCCTCGGTCAGCCCGCTCAACGACGCGCCGAGCCTGACGCAGACCGCCACCTCCCCCACCGCGACCGAGAACACCAGCACCGGCAGCGGCGTATCCATCGACCCGGTCGCGCTGCTCAGCGCCGGCACGGTCATCGACGTCGATCTGGCGACCACGACGGGCCTCAGTGCCAGCGTGTTCGGCGCCGGCACGCTGACCGTCACACTGACCGACGGTGTCGCTGGCGACGAGCTGGTGCTGGCCAGCGGCTACACCCTGCCGAGCGGCGTCATCATGAGCGGCGGCACCGCGGACACGCCGCTGACCTTCACTTTCGATACCGACACCACGCTGACCGAACTCAACGCCCTGCTGGCAGCGCTGAGCTATCGCAACACCAGCGATAACCCGACGTTCGACGGCAGCGACACCACGCGCACCTATACGATCGTGCTCAACGACGGCAATAACCTGCAGAGCGGCGGCAACGCCGGCGGCCCTGCAGCACTCGCCGCCAGCACCATCACCGGCACGATCACCCTGGTCGCCACCAACGATCCGCCGACCGCAGTCAACGACAGCAACGCCATCACCGAGGACGCCGTCGACAATACCGTCAGCGGCAACGTCAAGCCCGGCACCCCGGGCCAGGACAGCGACCCGGACAACAGCAACGCCGAGCTGACGGTCTCGGCGGTCCGCACCGGCGCGGAAAGCGGCTCCGGTACCGCCGGCACGCCGGGCGCGCCGCTCGACGGCCAGTACGGCACGCTGACCCTCAACCCCGACGGCAGCTACAGCTACACGCTCGACAACAGCAACGCCGACGTCAACGCGCTGAAAGACGGCGACAGCCTCACCGAGACCTTCACCTACACCCTCAGCGATGGCGACGGCGGCAGCGACACCGCCGAGCTGACGATCACCATTCACGGCCACACCGACGGCGCGCCGGCCATCACACCGGTCGACGGCAATGCCGGTGCCAGCGGCGAGGCCAGCGTCTACGAGCGCGGTCTGGTCGAGGCCGACGGCAGCGACGCCACCAACGGCAGCATCCGCCTGAGCACGCCGGACGGACTGGCCTCGATCACCGTCGGCGGCACCACGGTGACGCTGGCGCAGCTGCAGGCGCTGGGCACCACGCCGATCGACATCGACACCGGCGAAGGCACGCTGCGCCTCGACAGCTTCACGGTGAACACCGACATCGGCGGCGTGCCGACCGATGCCAGCCTCGGCTACCACTACACGCTGAAAACCCGGCTCGATCAGCCCGGCGCCAGCGAGTCACTCGACACCATTGCCCTTGTCGTCACTGACGCTGGCAATGGCAGTGCCAATGGCACGCTGCGCGTGCAGATCGTCGACGACACACCGACGGCCCAGGCCGACAGCAACACGGTCGCCGAGGAAGGCACCACCGTGACCACCGGCAACGTCGTCGGCAGCGGCAGCAGCGGTGACGTCGCCGACCGCCTCGGCGCCGACCTGCCCGCCAACCCCGTCACCCAGGTCGGCGCCGGCAGCGGCACGCCGGGCACGGCGGTGGCCGCCGGCACCGACAGCAGCAGCGGCAGCAGTGTCGTCGGCAGCTTCGGCACGCTCACCCTCGGCGCCGACGGCAGCTACCGCTACGTCCTCGACACCAGCAACGCCGTCATCAACGCGCTGGGCACGGGCGATACGCAAACCGACACCTTCAGCTACACGATCACCGATGCCGACGGTGACAGCAGCACGACGACGCTGACCATCACCATCAACGGCGTCAACGACGCGCCGACCGCAGTCAACGACAGCAACGCCATCACCGAGGACGCCGTCGACAATACCGTCAGCGGCAACGTCAAGCCCGGCACCCCGGGCCAGGACAGCGACCCGGACAACAGCAACGCCGAGCTGACGGTCTCGGCGGTCCGCACCGGCGCGGAAAGCGGCTCCGGTACCGCCGGCACGCCGGGCGCGCCGCTCGACGGCCAGTACGGCACGCTGACCCTCAACCCCGACGGCAGCTACAGCTACACGCTCGACAACAGCAACGCCGACGTCAACGCGCTGAAAGACGGCGACAGCCTCACCGAGACCTTCACCTACACCCTCAGCGATGGCGACGGCGGCAGCGACACCGCCGAGCTGACGATCACCATCCACGGCCACACCGACGGCGCGCCGGCCATCACACCGGTCGACGGCAATGCCGGTGCCAGCGGCGAGGCCAGCGTCTACGAGCGCGGTCTGGTCGAGGCCGACGGCAGCGACGCCACCAACGGCAGCATCCGCCTGAGCACGCCGGACGGACTGGCCTCGATCACCGTCGGCGGCACCACGGTGACGCTGGCGCAGCTGCAGGCGCTGGGCACCACGCCGATCGACATCGACACCGGCGAAGGCACGCTGCGCCTCGACAGCTTCACGGTGAACACCGACATCGGCGGCGTGCCGACCGACGCCAGCCTCGGCTACCACTACACGCTGAAAACCCGGCTCGATCAGCCCGGCGCCAGCGAGTCACTCGACACCATTGCCCTTGTCGTCACTGACGCTGGCAATGGCAGTGCCAATGGCACGCTGCGCCTGCAGATCGTCAACGACACGCCGACGGCCTACGCCGACCGCAACACGGTCGCCGAGGAAGGCACCACCGTGACCACCGGCAACGTCGTCGGCAGCGGCAGCAGCGGTGACGTCGCCGACCGCCTCGGCGCCGACCTGCCCGCCAACCCCGTCACCCAGGTCGGCGCCGGCAGCGGCACGCCGGGCACGGCGGTGGCCGCCGGCACCGA
>NZ_QGTJ01000001.1:458379-619877 GCF_003182095.1 Plasticicumulans acidivorans
TCGCCGACCGCCTCGGCGCCGACCTGCCCGCCAACCCCGTCACCCAGGTCGGCGCCGGCAGCGGCACGCCGGGCACGGCGGTGGCCGCCGGCACCGATAGCAGCAGCGGCAGCAGTGTCGTCGGCAGCTTCGGCACGCTCACCCTCGGCGCCGACGGCAGCTACCGCTACGTCCTCGACACCAGCAATGCCAGTGTCAATGCCCTGCCCAATGGCCAGACGCTGGCCGACATCTTCAGCTACACGATCACCGATGCCGACGGCGACAGCAGCACGACGACGCTGACCATCACCGTCACCAGCGTCAACGACGCGCCGGTTGCGGTCGACGATCACGGCGTCACCGATGAAGACACGCCGCTGCAGGGCAACGTCATCGCCAACGACGGCGACATCGACTCGCCGCGCAGCGAGCTGTCGGTGCAGTCGTTCAGCGTCGACGGCGATGCCCGCGTCTACGGGCCGGGCGAGACGGCGACGATCCCCGGCATCGGCACGCTGCGCATCGACGCCGACGGCCAGTATCTGTTCACGCCGGCACACGACTATTCCGGCCCGGTACCGACCGTCACCTACACCCTCAGCGATGGCGGGCTGAGCGATACCGCGACGCTGAGCATCGACGTGCGCCCGGTCGCCGACACCCCGCGCCTCGACGTCACGGCCCCGCCGACCACGTCAGCGGCCGGCACGATACCGCTGACGATCGACACCGGCGTCACCGACACCGTCCCCAACGATCTCGGCAGCGAGCATGTGGACAGCGTCACCCTCAGCGGCCTGCCGAGCGGTTCCGTGCTCCGCAACGCCGCCGGTGAAACCTTCGTCGTCAACGGCGACACGCTGACGCTGACGCCAGCACAGCTGCCGGGGCTGAGCCTGACGCCGCCGCCGCTGTTCAGCGGCAGCGTGCAGCTGGAGGTCACTGCCACGGCCGTGGATGGCAGCAGCCGTGCCAGCAGCACACGCAGCATCGTGTTCATGGTGCCGGGTCGCGGGGTGGCGCTGAACGATACGCCGACCACGCCACCGGCCGCTGGCGATCACGACAGCCTGAGCCGCTGGCTGCAGCCGCAGAACGATCCGTTCCGCCTCACCGGCTCCACTGATTACGGCAGCGCCTCGCCGTATGCCTATCAGGGGATGACGCTGCCACAGCACACCCGTGACGCTGACGGCAACAACTACGAGCTGTATCTGAGCGGCGACGTGCGCGATCAGGTGATGATCGAACGCAGGCCCAGTTCCTTCGCGCTGTCGCGGGCGGCATTCCGCCATACCGATCCGGCCGAGCACCTGAGCTTCGAGGCCATTCGGCCCGATGGTCGTCCGCTGCCGGCCTGGCTGAATTTCGACCGCGAGAGCCTGCGCTTCTGGGGTGTGCCGCCGCGCGACTTCGATGGTCTGGACATCGTGGTCATCGCCCGCGACAGCTACGGCCATCACGTCACCGTGCAGTTCCACGTATACCCGGAGACGCAGAGCGTTCTGCAGTACTCCCCGCTGCGCCACCCGGCTGCTGCGGAGAAAACTCACGGCCCGAGAACCGCCGAACCTGCTGCGACCCCGGCGCCGCAAGCGCCGGCGGCCAGCGTGGTGGAACCGACAGCCCCCTGGCTGGCCGCACTGCTGAGCGAAGACCGCGACGCCGCCGTACCGCCCGCGGAGCCCGCCGCTGCAGCGGGCCACCACGGCGGCCTCAGCGAGCAACTGCAGCGCAGCGCGCCGAAACCGCTCGGCGAACACAGCCGCGAACTCGCCGCCCTGCTCAACACGTCCCTTTGATACCCACGCCCTGCGTCTGCCTCACATTTCCCGGTAAGGATCACCGATACCCATGAGCGTTCCACACCAGAGCCTGTTCCACCGCGTCTCCGTGCTTGGCCTCGTCTGCAGCCTGAGTGCCTGCGCGATCTCGCCGCAACCGCTGACCGAGGCCGAACATCGCACCCGCGTCGAAGTCGACCGCGCCGCCATCGTCAACGATCAGGTGGCCGTCACCGCCCCGCTGACCCTGCCGGAAGCGATCGCCCGGGCGCTGAAGTACAACTACGACCACCGCCTGGCGGTGATGGAGTCGGTGCTGCAGGACCGCCAGCTGACCGTGGCGAACTTCGCGATGCTGCCGCGGCTCGCGCTCAACGCCGGCTACACCGCGCGCGACAACGACCTGGCCTCGGTGAGCAAGGACGTCTACCCGATCGAGCGCGACCGCGAAACCAACTACCAGACCTCCAACGATCGCGCCCACCGCTTCATCGACCTGACCTTCACCTGGAACCTGCTCGATTTCGGCGTCGGCTACTACCAGGCCAAGCAGCAGGCCGACCGCGTGCTGGTCGCCCGCGAACGCCGGCGCAAAGTGGTCAACAACATCGTCAAGGAAGTCAGCACCGCTTACTGGCGCGCGGCGACCGCCGAACGCCTGCTGCCGCGCATCGAGCCAGCCCTGGCGCAGGCTGAAAAAGCCCTCGCCGCCAGCGGCAGCATCGAGCGCGACCGCCTGCAGCCGATGATTCCGGTGCTCGAATACCGTCGCAACCTGCTGCAGATGGTCGGCCAGCTGCGCCGGCTGCACGCCGACATGCAGGTCGCCAAAGCCCAGCTCGCCGGCCTGATCAACGCGCCGACCGATGCGCCACTGCCGATCGCACTGGCCGAACGCGGCGAGCTGCCGGCACCGACCGCGCTGCAGGAATCGCTGCCGACGCTGGAGACGGTCGGCCTGTTCTACCGCCCCGACCTGCGCGAGGAGGCTTATCAGGCGCGCATCGACCGCAACGGCGTGCGCAAGGAGATGATCCGCCTGCTGCCGGGCCTGTCGATCATCGGCTCGACCAACTACGACTCCAACTCCTACCTGCTCAACCGCGCCTGGGCCGAGGCCGGCATCCGCGCCACCTACAACCTGATCAACCTCGCCGCCGGTCCGAGCATCATCGATGCCGCCGAATCGCAGGCCGAGATCGGCGAATGGCGCCGCCGTGCGCTGACCATCGCCGCACTGGTGCAGATCAACGTCGCCTATCAGCAGTACGTCCACGCGCAGCAGGAATTCGCCGACGCCCGCGAACTCAACCTGGTCGAGGAACGCCTGCTGCGCGCCGTGCGCAACGCCACCGAAGCGCAGGCGCAGTCCGGCTTCGAGCACATCCGTCACCAGGTGGCAGCGCTGACCACCCAGCTCGAACGTGACCGTGCGCTGACCGATCTGCAGACGGCGCTGGCCAACGTCTTCGTCTCGATCGGCGTCGATCCCTACGACGGCCCGATCGAAGGCGTCGAGCTGAACGACATGAGCACTGCCATCGCCACCCGCCTGGCACTGTGGCAGAAGGGGCGGCTGCCGGAAGCGATGGTGCAGGCCGCCACCGCGCCGGCACCGACCACCGACGCACAGGTCAGCACCGGCACCCCGCACGACGGTGCGCAGGACAGCGTCGTAGCCGCACGATGAAATACGCATTGCCAATACTGTTGGCGCTGGCCGCACTGCGGCCGGCGCTGGCCGAGCCGCTGCCCGCCGTGCGTGCCCAGCTGGTGCCGGTGCACGCCACGCTGATCTCCAGCGAGATGGCCGGCCGCATCGCTGAACTGCCGCTGCGCGAAGGTGAGCGCTTCGAGGCTGGCGCGACGCTGTTGCGCTTCGCCTGCAGCGAGCAGGAAAGCCGGCTCGCGCGCGCCGAAGCAACGCTCACCAAAAAGCAGCGCACGCTGGAGGTCAACGCACGCCTGAACAAGATGCAGTCGATCAGCAAGCTCGAACTCGACATTTCCAAAGCCGAGGTCGATGAGGCCGCCGCCGATGTGCAGCTGGCGCAGACGCTGAACAAACGCTGCCTGATCAAGGCACCCTTCCCCGGCCGCGTCGTCGAACGGCACGCACAACGCTACCAGTCGGTCAGCGAGGGCGCCCCGCTGCTCGACATCCTCGACGACAGCCAGTTCGAAATCGAAGCGATCGTGCCTTCGCAGTGGCTGCAGTGGTTGCAGCCCGGCCACGTCTTCACCCTCGATGTCGACGAGACCGGCAAGCACTACGAAGCGCGGATTGCGCGCATCGGTGCCCGTGTCGACCCGGTCAGCCAGTCGGTGAAGATCTACGGTCAGCTGCAGACGCCGGCACCGGAGCTGCTCGCCGGCATGAGCGGCCAGCTGCAGATCACCCCCTGATGCCCCAGAGTGCCCGTCCGGCGGCCGAAGCCGCAGCCGCCGGCACGCCGCCGGCCGCGCTGCTGCGTCTGGCAGCCCTGGTGCGACTGGAGCAGCGCGCGCGGCAGACGCCGGCCGCCGAACTGGCGTTCATGATCGTCAACGAAACGCATGCGCTGCTGCCCTATCACCAGGCGCTGCTGTTCGACCGCGAGCGGCACATCGTCGCGGCTTCCGGTGTCGCCCGCCCCGACCCGCAGAGCCCCTACCTGCTCTGGCTCACGCAGGTGCTGCGCGCACTGCCGGCCAGCCCGGATGCCACACAGCCGCTCGATGCCAGCCAGCTGCCCGGCACACTCGCCGCCGACTGGTCACGCTGGCTGCCGGCACACGTGCTGTGGCTACCGCTGCGCCGCGCACCGGACGAAGACTACGGCGGCCTGCTGCTGAGCCGTGCCGAGCCCTGGGGCGAGGCCGACCGCCAGCTGCTGGCGCTGCTCGCCGAAAGCTACGCCGCCGCCCTGGCGCTGGCGGCGCGGGCCCCGCGCCGGCAACGGCGACTGCCGCGCCGACGGCTGCTGTACTGGCTTGGCGGTCTGCTCGCACTGGGCCTGATCGGTGCCTGGCCGACGCGTCAGTCGGTGCTGGCGCCGGCCGAGGTCGTGCCACGCACCCCGGCGCTGGTGCGTGCGCCGGTCGAGGGCGTGGTCGCCAGCTTCCAGATCGAGCCGAACCAGACCGTCAGCGCCGATCAGCCGCTGCTGCGCTTCGACGACACGCAGGTGCGCAGCAAGCTCGACGTCGCCAGCCGCGCCCGCGACGTCGCCCAGGCCGAATACCTGACCGCTGCGCAGCAGGCCTTCACCGACGCCAAGGCCAAGGCACGCCTGGCCGAGCTGCAGAGCCGCGTCGAGCAGCAGGCTGCCGAGCGCGATTATTACGCCGGCCTGCTGGAACGCTTGCAGGTGCGTGCGCCGCAGGCCGGTGTGGCGATCTTCGACGATGCCAACGACTGGCTCGGCCGTCCGCTCAGCATCGGCCAGAAGATCATGGTGATCGCCCGTCCGGACGACGTCGAACTCGACGTGCACCTGCCGGCCAATGATCCGCTCGCGCTCGGCAGCGGCGCCGAGGCGCTGTTCTTCCCGAACATCGCACCGGAGCGGCCGCTCGCCGCGCGGGTGCGGCTGGTCGGCTACAGCGCCAGTACCGGCCCCGATGGCATCGCCGCCTATCGCATCAAGGCCAGTTTCGACGCCGGCGCCACGCTGCGTCCGGGACTGCGCGGCACCGCCCGGCTCTACGGCGAGCCGACACCGCTGGCGCTGTGGCTGCTGCGCCGGCCGCTGGCCAACCTGGCACGCTGGCTGTCGCTATGACCCCCGCCGATACCGACGCGCTGCCGCTCCTGCGTGAGGATCTGGCCGTGTATCCGGGGCCGAGTGGCGCCGGTGGCGTGCCGAGCTGGACGCTGCATGATCCGCTCGGCAACCGCTTTCTGCGCATCGGCTGGCTGGAATTCGAATTCCTGCAGCGCTGGCGGCTTGGCAGCGCCGCCGCCGTGCTCGCCGCGATCAATGCCGAAACCACACTGCGGGCCAGCGCCGAGCAGCTCACCGGCTTCGTCCGTTTTCTCGGCGCACAGCAGTTGCTGCAGCTCGCCTCGCCGGCCGCCAGCCACGCGTTCCACGAGCGCCGCGAACGCGAGCGGCACACGCTGTGGCAGTGGCTGCTGCACCACTATCTGTTCATCCGCATCCCGCTGCTGCAGCCGCAGCGGCTGCTCGATGCCGCGCTGCCGTGGGTCGGCGGGCTGTACCGGCGCGGCTGGCTGTGGCTGCTGCTCGCGCTCGCCGGCGGCGGTGCGCTGCTGATCCTGCGTCACTGGGAGCGCTTCACCCACGAGTTCCCGTTCGACTTCACGCTGCAGGGCGCACTGGCCGCTGGTGCCTGCATCGGCCTGAGCAAACTGCTGCACGAGTTCGGTCATGCCTTCACCGCTGCGCGCTATGGCTGCCGGGTGCCGGCGATGGGGGTGGCGCTGATCGTGTTCTGGCCGGTGTTCTGGACCGATGTCACCGAGGCCTGGAAGCTGCGCGAGCGCCGCCCGCGGCTGGCGATCGGCAGCGCCGGCGTCGTCGTCGAGCTGGCGCTGGCGACGCTGGCGACCTGGGCCTGGGTGCTGCTGCCGGACGGTGCACTGCGCAACGGCGCGCACCTGCTGGCCGGCTCGGCCTGGCTGTTGACACTGGCGATCAACCTCAACCCGTTCATGCGCTTCGACGGCTATTACCTGCTTTCCGACCTGCTCGACGAACCCAATCTGCAGGCGCGCGCCTTCGCCCTCGGCCGCTGGCGCCTGCGCGAGTGGCTGTTCCAGCTCGGCGAACCGCGCCCGGAGCAGCTGCCGCCGGCGCGCGAGCGGCTGCTGACCACCTGGGCCTGGGGCACCTGGATCTACCGCCTGCTGCTGTTCACCGGCATCGCACTGGCGGTGTATCACCTGTTCTTCAAGCTGCTCGGACTGCTGCTGTTCGCCGTCGAGATCGGCTGGTTCATCGTGCGCCCGATCGTCAGCGAGCTGCGCGCCTGGCGCGAACACCCGCGGCTGCAGCACTGGCGCGCCTGGCGCGTGCCGCTGGCACTGCTGGCACTGCTGGGCGCCGTGCTGCTGCTGCCCTGGCAGACGCACATCAGCGCCCCGGCCGTGTGGCTGGCGCCGGCCGACAGCGTGCTCTACGTCGAACAGCCGGCGCGCCTGCAGCAGCGGCATGTGCAGGCGAACATGCAGGTCGACGCCGGCGACGTGCTGTTCAGCCTCGCCTCGCCCGACCTCGAACACACCATCGCCACGCTGAGCGCGCAGCGCGCCGTGCTGCTGCAGGCGCTCGGCCGCCGCGGCTTCGACGCCGAGCTCAACGAGCGGCGCAGCATCGACTGGCAGGAACTGCTGCGCATCAGCACTGAACTCGACGGCGCGCTGGCCAGCCGCGAGCGACTGACGATCCGCGCACCGTTTGCCGGACGCATCGTCGACCTCGACGAGAGCCTGCGCCCCGGCGACTGGCTCGGCCGTGGCGAGGCGCTGGCGACGCTGGTTGCCGCCGGCAGCGGTCGCATCATCACCTACGTCGAGGAAACCGACCTCGGCCGCATTCACCTCGACGCACCGGCCCGCTTCTACGTGGCGGGGCATGCCGGGGCCATCGCCGCGCAGGTGGTACGCATCGAGGCCGGCGCGGCAGCGCGCATCCCGGAGCTCGCCCTGGCTTCGATCCGTGGCGGTGACATCGCCAGCCGCGACGACGGCAACGGCGCAGCGCAGCCGGTCGAGGCACGCTACCGCGTCGAGCTGCAGCCCGACGCCGCCGCAACGCGGCCGACTCCGCCACCTGGTGGCGAAATCGCCATCGCCGCCGGCCGCGAAGCCCCCTGGCAGCGGCTGTGGCGACAGCTCGGCGGCGCCCTGATCCGCGAGTCCGGCTGGTAGCGACCGCCAGCCGTTTTGCACGGCCTTACCCTTACGGATGGCAAGGTCTTGTTCCGCTTGAATTTGAACCTCGGCGCAGGGATGCGGCACACTCCTGACCCTTCTCATCCCTTACATGTGACGAGGAGACAATGCGCCCGCCTCATGCCGCACCGCGATGCCGCCGCCCCCGCGGCAGCTCGCAGGCCCGCAACACGGGCTTCACGCGTGCTACCCACCTGCTCGCACTGCTGATTGCCACCACCACCGCGCTGCTGGTTTTCGCGCTGCCAGCGCTGCACGAACCACCGCCGGCGCAGAAGGAAATCGCACCTGCCTACGAAGCCATTTCCGGTGCCGCACCGCCGGCCACCGACGCAGCGGCAGCGGCCATCGACGCAGCCCTGAAATCCTCCGACCTCGACAACGGCGATGATCCGGCCGCCGCTATCGCGGCGATCGAAGCCGCCGCCCGCTGGCGCACCACCGAGGTGCGCCCGGCCGATACGCTGAGTGCGATCTTCGAGCGTCTGCAGATCGATCCGGGCACGCTGCAGGCGGTGCTCGACGCCGACCCGCAGCAGACCGACGCCCTGCAGCGCATCTTCCCCGGTCAGCGTCTGCGCCTGCGCCTCGATGCCGACGGCGCCCTGCAGGAACTGGTGTTCGAGGCGGACCCGAGCAGCGGCCTGCACTGGCAGCGAGCCGAGGATGACGACGGCTTCGAGGTCAGCCGCTATGAGCACCGCGTCGAGCCACGCATCGTCCACGCCTCCGGCGTCATCAGCGATTCGCTGTACCAGAGCGCGACCGCCGCCGGCCTGTCGGATGCACTGATCGTCGAACTGGCACGCATCTTCGGCTACGACATCGATTTCGCCCTCGACATCCGTCCCGGCGACACCTTCACCGTGCTCTACGAAGAGGAATACGTGCGCGGCGAAAAAATCGGCGACGGCGCGATCCTCGCCGCCGAATTCAGCAATCACGGCCGCACCTTCAGCGCGGTGCGCTACACCGGTCTCGACGGCCGGGCCGACTGGTATGACCGTGACGGCCGGCCGCTGCGCAAGGCCTTCCTGCGCTCGCCGGTGGATTTCCGCCGCATCAGCTCACACTTCCAGCGCGAGCGCTTTCACCCGGTGCTCGGCGTGCGCCGCCCGCATCGTGGTGTCGACTATGCAGCGGCGACCGGCACGCCGATCTGGGCCTCCGGCGACGGCCGCGTCGAGTTCGCCGGCTGGCGCAGCGGCTATGGCAACGTCGTCATCCTGCGCCACGGCCGCCACTACGAAACGCTTTACGGCCATATGTCGCGCATCGCCAAGCTGACGGCCGGCGCTCGCGTCAAGCAGGGGCAGATCATCGGTTACGTCGGCCAGACCGGCCTGGCGAGCGGGCCACACCTGCATTACGAGTTCCGCATCGATGGCCGCCACGTCGACCCGGTCAACGCCGAAATCCCGCGTGCCGAGCCGATCCCGCCGGAGCTGCGCCGCGATTTCGCCCGCGAAACCGGACCGCTGCTGGCACGCCTGGATGTCGTCAACAGCCGCTTCCTCGCCGAAGTACGTTCGAGCAGTGTCGAGGAGCGCACCGCGGCGACGCCGTAAGGCAGGCGGTTCAGCCCGGCAGCTCGTGGACGACGCAGGCTCGTTCGCCGAGCGTCGTCGCCAGCGGTTCGCAGTACTCGATGCAGCAGCTCGGATCGGCCTGCAGTTCCAGCCACGGCGGCAGCAACAGCAGCCAGCGCCCGGTCGGCGCCTCGCACAGTGCGCGCGCCGCGCGCAGCAATGCGCCCAGCCAGTCGCTGTCGCTGGTCTCGATGGTGGTCGGCCGCAGCCGCTCGAACGGTGCGGTGCCGCCGACCGGCTGCGGCGCGGTGATGATGCCGTCGAGCAGCTGGTAGAGCCAGATCAGCTGCTGGTTTTCGTCGTGGGGCACGAAGGCGAACACGTACTGCTCGATGCCATCGGCGGAGATGCCGCCGGCGATCTCGAAGTCAGCCTCGACCGGCCGCAGCGAAATGACACCGAGCTTGTTGGCCGCCAGCGTCAGCGACTCGGCCGACTGCAGCGACAGGCCGAGCATGCCGTTGACCCACACCAGCATCTGCGCCGTCAGCGGATGGATGAACCCCGGACTCATGCGGTTGAGCATGTAGTCGGCGACTTCCAGCGGCCTGAAACCCTTGATCAGCAAAAAATGATGACTCATCGCACAACCTCGAAACGTCCCCCCGATCAGACCGCCGTCGCGATATGGGCTGCACACGCGACGTACAGTTGACCGCAGCCCCGAAGCGGCTGCGGTCGCTATAAGCATGGTTCAGCCGCGGCTCACCTGCCGCGTTGCAGAGCGAAATAGCTGACCGGGATCACCACCAGCGTCAGCAGCGTCGAGACGAACACGCCAAAGATCAGCGAGATCGCCAGACCGCCGAAGATCGGGTCATCGAGGATGAACAGCGCACCGAGCATCGCCGCCAGCCCGGTGAGCGCGATCGGCCGCGCCCGTACCGCGGCGGCGGCGATCACCGCCTCGGCCAGCGGCCGTCCGGCGGCGGTCTCCAGCCGCACGAAATCGACCAGCAGGATCGAGTTGCGCACGATGATGCCGGCGAGCGCGATCATGCCGATCATCGAGGTGGCGGTGAACGGCTGGCCGAGCAGCGCATGCCCCGGCAGGATGCCGACCAGCGTCAGCGGGATCGGCGCCATGATCACCAGCGGCAACGTGTAGGAGCCGAACTGGGCCACGATCAGCAGCCAGATCAGCAGCAAGCCGACGGCGTAGGCCAGGCCCATGTCGCGGAAGGTCTCCCAGGTGATCTGCCACTCGCCGTCCCACTTCAGGCTCCAGTCGACCGCCAAATCGGGCTGGGCGAAGCCGTGCTGCACCAGCGTGCGCCCGGCCAGCGGCGGCTGCAGGCGCGCGGCGATGGCCGCCATGCCGTAGAGCGGGCTGTCGAGGTGCCCGGCCATGTCGCCGAGCACGTAGATCACCGGCAGACCGTCCTTGCGGTAGCGCGGCTGCTCCTGCAGGCCGTGCTCGATGCTCACCAGCTCACCGAGCGGCACCAGCGTGCCGTCGCGCGCGCGCAGGCGCAGATCGAGCAGTGCCGTGCTGTCGGCCTTGGCGGCGGGCGGCAGCTCCAGGCGGATCGGCAGCGGCGAGCGCAGCGCCTCGCCGTGCAGATAGCCGGCATCCTCGCCGCTGAGCAGCGTCGCCACCGCCTGCGCCACCTGCGCCTGGCTGACGCCGAGCTGCGCAGCGCGGTTGCGGTCGACATGCAGGATCAACCGCTGCGAGGGCCGGTCGAGGGTGACGTCGACATCGACGATGTCCGCCGTGCTGGCGAACAGGTCGCGCAGCGCCCAGGCGATCGCCTCCTGGCCGGCGCGGTCGAGGCCGTAGATCTCGGCGACGATCGGCGCCTGCACCGGCGGCCCCGGTGGCACCTCGACCAGCTTGAGCACCGCGCCGCTGGCCTGCGCGATCGCCGCCAGCCGCGGCCGCAGCGCGCGGGCGATGTCGTGGCTCTTGCGCTCGCGCTGGTGGCGATCGAGCAGATTGACCTGGACCTCACCGAGCGTCGGTCCGCTGCGCAGGTAGTACTGGCGCACCAGACCGTTGAAACCGATCGGTGCGCTGGTGCCGGCGTAGATCTGGTAGTCGGTGACTTCCGGCGTGCGCGCCACCTCGCGGCCGAGTGCCTCAAGCACCGCCAGCGTGCGCTCCAGCGGCGTGCCGGCCGGCATGTCGACGACCAGCTCGAACTCCGACTTGTTGTCGAAGGGCAGCATCTTCAGCACCACGCGCTCGAAATAGACCAGGCTGGCGGCAGCACCGATCGCCAGCAGCACGCCGGCGAGCAGCCACCAGCGCCGGCGGCGGCCGCGCGCGGCATCGGTGAACGGGCCGATCAGCCGCGCGAACAGCGCGTGCAGGCGCTCGTCACCATGACTTTCGGCATGCGTGCTGCGCAGCAGGTGGCGTGACAGCCACGGCGTCAGGATGAAGGCCACGGCCAGCGAGATCAGCATGCCGAGGCTGGCGTTGATCGGGATCGGCGCCATGTACGGCCCCATCAGGCCGGTGACGAAAGCCATCGGCAGCAGCGCGGCGATCACCGTCAGCGTGGCAAGGATGGTCGGCCCGCCGACCTCGTCGACCGCCGCCGGGATCGCCCCGCCGTGCGCCAGGTGACGGTGCACGTTTTCGACGACGACGATGGCGTCGTCGACGAGGATGCCGATCGAAAAAATCAGTGCGAACAGCGACACCCGGTTCAGCGTGAAGCCCCAGGCCCAGGAGGCGAACAGCGTGATCGCCAGCGTCACGATCACCGCACTGCCGACCACCGTCGCCGCGCGCGCGCCGAGCGCGATCCACACCAGCGCGATCACCAGCGAGGTGGCAAAGATCAGCTTGTGGATCAGCGTCTGCGCCTTGTCATCGGCGGTGGTGCCGTAATCGCGGCTGACCGTCAGCTCGACCCCCTCGGGGATCAGCACGCCGCGCAGCGCGGCGACGCGATCGAGCAGTGCCGCGGCGATGCTCACGGCGTTGCTGCCGGGCTTTTTGGTGATCGCCAGCGTCACCGCCGGATGCGTCGGCTGGCCGGCCGCACCGCTGGCCTGCCCCTGACCGAAGCGCACGTAATCGGCCGGCTCGGCCTGTGTGCGCTCGATGTCGGCAACGTCGCTCAGATACACCGGTGCGCCGGCGTGCAGACCGACCACCAGCCCGCCGAGCTCCTCGGCGCGACCGAGAAAACTGCCGGCCTGCACAGCGACGACACCGCCGTCACCGACCAGGCGGCCGGCGTCGGTCGAGGCATTGGCGCTGGCCAGGGCGTTGCGCAGGTCATCGAGCGCCAGGCCGTAACCGGCCAGCCGCGCCGGATCGAGGCGCACGGCGACGACCTCCTGCGGCGCGCCGACGGTGTAGAGATCGCGGGTGCCGGGCACGCGCTTGAGCTCGGCTTCGAGGGTGTGCGCCACCTGCGCCAGTTCGGCGGCGCCGTAGCGCGCCTCGCGGCTCCACAGCGTCAGCGTCAGGATCGGCACGTCGTCGATGCCTTTGGGCTTGATGATCGGCGTGCCGGTGCCGAGCGTGGCCGGCAGCCAGTCACTGTGCGAATAGACCTGATCGTAGAGGCGCACCAGCGCCGCGGTGCGCGCTTCGCCGACGCGAAACTCGACGCTGACGATGGCCTGCCCCGGCCGCGACTGCGAATAGACGTGCTTGATGCCGGCGATCGCGCCGAGCACCTGCTCGGCCGGCCCGGCGACCAGGCGTTCGACCTCCTCGGCGGTGGCGCCGGGGAACGGGATGAACACATCGGCGAAGGTGACGTCGATCTGCGGTTCTTCCTCACGCGGCGTCACCAGCACCGCGAACACGCCGAGCAGCAGGCCGAGCAGCGCCAGCAGCGGCGTGATCTGCGCATCGAGGAAGGTCGCCGCCAGCCGCCCGGCAAGGCCGAGCGGACGGGTGGCGTCACGCGCCTGCGGCGTCTGCGGACTCATTGCGCCTGCCCCCCGCTGATGCGCTGCTGCGCCGCCGCCACCGGATCGAGCGCGACGCGCTCGCCGGCTTCGAGCCCGGCGAGGATTTCGACGACGTCGTCATGACGCAGGCCAGCGCGCACCTGGCGCAGCTGCGGCGTGCCGTCGGCGGCGAGCACGTAGACCGCACTCAGCTCACCGCGCTGCGCCAGCGCTGTCGCCGGCACCACCAGACGCTGCAGCTGGCCGACGCGAAACGCGGTCTTTACCAGCATGCCGGGATAGAGGCCGTCGATGTCGGCGGCCAGCTCGATGCGCACGCGAAACGCATGCGTGCTGGCGTCGGCGTAGGGAAAGATCGTCAGCGCGGTCGCCGGCAGCGTCTGTCCGTCACGGCCGAGCACGCGGGCGCTGGCCTCGCGGCGCACGGCGGCGATCAGCCGCTGCGGCACCTCGGCGACGGCGCGCAGCTGGCGCGGATCGAAGCCGGTCAGCAGCGGCGTGCCCGGCTGCACCGCCTCGCCGAGCTGGACGTGACGCTGCAGCACGACGCCGCCATACGGCGCGTTGATCGTGGTGTAGCCGAGCTGCTCGCGGGCCTGTGCCAGACCGGCCTGAGCAGCGACCAGGCGCGCTTTGGCGGCGTCATAGCCGGCCTGCGCGGCGTCGAGCTCGGCCTTGGCGACGGCGTGGCTGGCATAGGTACGCTGCATGCGGTCGAGCTCGCGGCCGGCCTCGTCGAAGCGCGCCTGCGCCTCAGCGACGCTGGCCTGCGCCGCACCCAGCCCGGCCTGCTGCTCGGTGGCACGCAGGCGCAGGATCGGCGCACCGGCCGCGACGGTATCGCCGACATCGACCAGGATCGCCTCGACCCGACCGCTGGTCTCTGCCGACACCGTGCTCTGGTGTACCGCCTCGATGACGCTTTCCAGCACCGCCTCAGCCGGCAGCTGGCGCTGTTCGGCCGTGGCCGCGGCGAGTGCCGGCCCGGCAGCGGCGGCGCGCGTCAGCCCCAGCAGCAACAGCGAAATCGACAGCATCATCCTCATCACAGATCCTCCGCAGCGCCGCATCGAACGCCGACACTTCGTATCTTCGAAAGTATGAATATATATCAATGCCCCGGCGATGGGCAGAGGCCGTCCACGCCGGCGCGCCCTTGCGCGCTGGCCCCCCGCCCTGCGCTTGCCGATAATCCAACGTTTCGTCCGCCGCCGCAGCCCACCTCGTGCCCGTCAACCCGCCCGTTTTCGCCTGCCTGCTGCTCGCCGTCGCCTATGCCGTCGCCGGCGGACTCGGCATCCTGCTGGCCGACTCCGGCAGCACCGAGATCGAAATCTGGCCGGCCGCCGGTCTGGCCCTCGGCGTGCTGCTCACGCACGGGCGACGGCTGTGGCCGGGCATCTGGCTCGGCAGCCTCATCGTCAACCTGACGATCCATTTCTGGGTCTTGCCGAATCCGGGGCCGGCGCTGCCGGGGATCATCTTCACCAGCCTGATCGCCATCGGCCCGGCACTGCAGGCGCTGCTGGCGGCGCACTGGCTGCAGCCGCTGCTCGCCAGTCGCCCGCAGCTCGGTCACACCGGCGACGCCGCCCGCGCGATGCTGATCGGCGGCCCGCTGTGCTGCCTGATCGCCGCCAGCTGGGGCACGCTGCTGCTGGTCACGCTCGGGCCGGTATCGCTGCAGCACGCCGGCCGAGTATTGCTGCGCTGGTGGACCGGCGATCTGCTCGGCGTGCTGATCATCACGCCGATCACCCTGGCCTGGCTCGGTGACAGTGGCTGGCAGCGCCGGCGCCTGCAGATCACGCTGCCACTGCTCGGCTGCCTGGTGCTGAGCGGCATCGCGCTGAATCAGGCCCGGCGCTGGGAGGACCAGCGCTTCGAACAGACCTTTCTGCGCCACGCAACGACGGCGGCCGTCGCCGTGCGGCAGGCGCTGAGCAATCGCCTGGATGTCCTGCAGGTGCTGCGCGACCTCGATCAGGCGGTGCCGCTGCACCAGCGCGAGCCGTTCAGCCGCGCCGCCCGCGGTCTCATCGCCCGCCATTCGGGAATCGCAGCGTTGCTGTGGCTGCCGCAGATCGATGCCGACACGCTGGCGCAGCCAGACACCGCGGCGAGCCGCCTGCCGATCCTCTACATCGAGCCACAGGCCGGCCACGAAGCCCTCACCGCCATCGACCTCGCCGCGCAACCGGCGCTGCGCACGGCCCTGGAGCGCGCCGTCGGCGGCGCGCTGGCGATCAGCCCGCCTCCGGCGCCGATCCGCTCACCGGCGACGGTGACGGTCTGGCTGGCAGTCAGCGATATCGACCGCCAGCACGGCATGCTGGCCGCGGTATTGCGCCTCGACCAGATCATCGACACCACCCTGGACCAGCCGATGCGCCGCGGCCTGGTGCTGCAGCTGCGCGACATCAGCGCCGGGACTCCGGCACAGCCGCTGGCCGGTGAGGCGATCATGGCGAACGCCAGCGTATGGCGGATGTCGTTTGCCTTCGGCGACCGCATCTGGGAACTCGCCGTCGCACCCAACGCGCAGATGGCGGAGCTGCGCCTGCACCAGACCGGCACCCTGCTGGTGCTGCTGGCCTGCGCCTTCGTCAGCGGTGTGTTCGCGGTGTTCGTGCTGGTCGCCTCCGGCCGCACGACGCTGGTCGAGGCGATGGTAACGGCACGCACCGCCTGGCTCGCGCGCGAGATCGACGAGCGCAAGCGCGCCGAAAGCCGCCTGCGCCAGGCGGCGATCGTCTACGAGAACACCCGCGAGGGCATCCTCGTGCTCAACCAGCAGGGCCGCATCGAGGCGGTCAACCCGGCGTTCACGCAGATCAGCGGCTATGGCAGCGAGCTGCTCGACCAGCGCCCGCATCAGCTGCTGGCCTGCGGCGTGCGGCGCACGCTGTTTCATGAGATCCGCACGCAGCTGCGCGCCGACGGCCACTGGCAGGGTGAAACCTGGAACCGCCACGCCGACGGTTCGCTGTACCCGGCATGGCTGACCTTCAGTGCGGTGCGGACCGAGGACGGCCGCTTCAGCCATTACGTCGCGGTGTTCTCCGACATCAGCTCGATCAAGCAATCGCAGGCCGAACTCGAACGTCTGGCGCATCACGATCCGCTGACCGGACTGCCCAACCGCCTGCTGCTGATCGCCCGCATCGAGCACGCGATCGCCCGCGCCAAACGCGAACACAAGCGGCTGGCGCTGCTGTTCCTCGATCTCGACCGCTTCAAGAACGTCAACGACAGCCTCGGCCACAACCTCGGCGACCGCCTGCTGGTCGCTGCCGCCGAACGCCTCAGCGCCAGCCGCCGCGACGCCGACACGCTGGCGCGCCTCGGCGGTGACGAGTTCGTCATGCTGGCCGAAAACCTCGCCGTCGCCGAACACGCTTCCAGCCTCGCCGAGCGCCTGGTCAGCGCCTGCGCCCGGCCGTTTCGCCTCGGCGAGCACGAGCTCTATCTCGGTACGAGCATCGGCATCGCGGTGTTCCCGGAAGACGGCGAGGATGCCGAAACCCTGCTGCGCAATGCCGACGCCGCGATGTACGCCGCCAAGGCGCAGGGGCGCGGCACCTTTCACTTCTACACGCGTGAACAGACCGACAGCGCGCAGCAGCGCGTGCGCATCGAGGCGGAGCTGCGTCGGGCGCTGAGCGGCGGCGAGCTGCGCCTGCACTACCAGCCGATCGTGCGCCTCGCCGACGGCGCCGTCGAAAGCTACGAGGCGCTGGTGCGCTGGCAGCACCCGAGCCGCGGCCTGCTGCTGCCCGCCGAGTTCCTGGCGATCGCCGAGGAAAGCGGGCTGATCCTCGAACTCGGCCACTGGGTGCTCGACACCGCCTGCCGCCAGGCCCGCGCCTGGCTCGATGCCGGCACGCCGCGCCGGGTCGCCGTCAACATCACCGTGCCGCAGGTGCTGCGGCAGGACCTGCCGGGGCTGGTCAGCGCCGCACTGGCGCACTACCAGCTCCCCGGCCATCTGCTCGAACTCGAACTGACCGAGTCACTGCTGCTGCAGGACCCCGAGCGCGGCGCCCAGGCGCTCAAGGCGCTCAAGGCACTCGGCATCAGCCTCGCCGTCGACGACTTCGGCACCGGCTACTCCAGCCTCGGCTACCTCAAGCGCCTGCCGATCGACCGGCTGAAAATCGATCGACTGTTCGTGCGCGATCTGCCCGGCGACAGTGACGACTGTGCGATCGTCTGCGCGATCATCGATCTCGCCCACCACCTGCACCTCGGCGTGCTCGCCGAAGGCGTGGAAACTGCCGAACAGGCGCAATTTCTGATCGAACACGGCTGCGAACTGGCGCAAGGCTGGCTGTACGGCCGCGCCCGCAGCGCGAGCGCGGCAGGCGACTGAGGCGCTCGATTCCGCTAGCTTTGTCAGGTACCCGTCAGACCGGCCCATCGTGAGCTTCCGCGATACCCTGCGCGACACTCTGCTGCTCGCCCTCATCTACTGCCTTGCTGCCCTGCCGCTGATCGGCTTCGCGCGCGCGCCGAGCGGCGCCGTTCCGCTGTGGCCGTCGGCCGGCATCGCCGTGGCCGCCCTGCTGCTGCGCGGCCGCCAGCTGTGGCCCGGCGTGTGGCTCGGCGCCTTCGCCAGCACGCTCTATCTGCGCGCGCAGCTGTTCGACGCCGGACTCGACCCGCGCAGCGTGCTGCTCGCCGCACTGCTGGCCGTCGGCCCGGCGGCACAGGCCTGGCTCGGCGCACGGCTCGGCGCGACCTCGCTGATACACCCGTTCGCGCTGGTGCAGGGACGCACCGTGGTGCAGTTCCTGCTGCGCACGGCGCCCCTGCCGGCGCTGCTCGACAGCCTGTGGAGCTCGCTGATACTCGCCGGTTTCGGGATCGCGGCTCCGGCACAGCTCGTCACCTGCGCCTGGGTGCGCTGGGGTGGCGACACGCTCGGCGTCCTGCTGCTGCTGCCGGTGCTGCTCGCCTGGCAGGCGCGCCCGGCGGCCGACTGGGTGCCGCGCCGGCGCCTGCTGACACTGCCGCTGCTGGCCTCGCTGCTGCTCAGCACGCTGGCGCTGGGCATCGTCGATACGCTGGAAAAACGCCGTGACGAGCAGGAATTCGAACGCCGTGCGCAGGGCATCGCCCACGCGCTGGCGATCAGCCTGCGCCTGCACCTGGAGACCGTGCGCGCCCTCGCCGACCACATCGATGCCAACCAGCATCTGCTGCGCGAGGACTTCCGCCACTTCGCCGAAGGTCAGCTGTTCCGCCATCCCGGCCTGCGCGCACTGGAATGGGCGCCCCGTGTCGAGAGCAGCGAGCGCCTGACCTTCGAGCGTGACGCCAGCCTTGAGCTGCAGCGGCCCTACGCCATCCGCCAGTACGATGCCGAACGGCACATCGTGCGCGCCGACATCCGCCCCGACTACTACCCGCTGCTCTATGTGCAGCCGCATGCGGCCAACCTCGCCGCCCTCGGCTTTGATCTGGCAGTACATCCGGAGTCCGGCCCCAGCGTGGAACGCGCGCTGGCCAAGGGCGTGCTGGTGGCCACACCACCGCTGCAGTTGGTGCAGGAAACCCACGGCGAACTGTCGGTGGTGCTCTATCTGCCGGTGCCGACACGCACCCTCGGCACCCATTCCTGGCGCGGACTGGCGGTCGCCATCATGCGCATTCCCGACCTGATGCAGGCCACCTTCCAGAAATTCGACATCAGCAGCTTCAGCCTGCGCCTGCGCGACATCAGCGACGCCCGTTCACTGCCGCTCTACAGCGCCGACTGGGCACCGAGTCGCGGCAGCCCGCACTGGAGCGGACGCCTGCCGATCGCCGACCGCTACTGGCAGATCGATCTGCTGCGCAAGCCCGGCAGTGGCGGCAACGGCAGTTTCGGCCTGAATGCGGTACTCGCCGGCGCCCTGCTGTTCAACAGCGTGCTGGCAGCGCTGCTGCTGCTGGTCAGCGGCCAGACCACGGTCATCGAGGAAACGGTGCGCCTGCGCACGCGCCGGCTGCACAGCGAAATCGAGGAGCGCCAGCGCGCCGAGCGCGGCCTGCGTCAGGCGGCGGTGGTCTACGAGCACACCCGCGAAGGCATTCTGGTGCTCGATGCGCGCGGCCGCATCCGCACCGCCAATCCGGCCTTCACGCGCATCACCGGCTACAGCCTGGTGGAACTGCGCGGCCGCCACGTACGCATCCTGCTCGATCGCAGCCACCGCCGTTCGCTGCTCGACGCCCTGCGCGCGGCGCTCGGTGACAGCGGTCACTGGCAGGGCGAAATCAGCTGCCGGCAGCGCAGCGGCGCGAGTTTTCCGGCCTGGCTCAACATCAACCCGATCGCCGACCACGACACCGGCGTGCAGGGCTATGTCGCGGTGTTCTCCGACATCAGTTCGCTGAAACGCTCGCAGGACGCGCTCGAACACCTCGCCCACCACGATCCGCTGACCGGGCTGCCCAACCGCCTGCTGCTGCAGGCACGCCTGGAGCACGCCATCGAACGCTGCCGCCGCGAGCACTCGCGCCTGGCGCTGATGTATCTCGACCTCGATCGCTTCAAGCACGTCAACGACAGCCTCGGCCACGATGCCGGCGACCGCCTGCTGATCGCCGCCGCCAGCCGCCTCGGCGCCCAGTTGCGCGACGGTGACACGCTGGCGCGGCTCGGCGGCGATGAATTCGTGCTGGTGCTGGAGGGCATCGACGACGCCAGCACCGTCGACAGCATTGCCAACCGCTTCATCGAGGTGTGCACGGCGGCCTTCCAGATCGGCGACCACGAGATCTACCTCGGTGCCAGCCTCGGCATCGCCGTCTATCCGGCCGACGGCGCCGATGCCGCCACGCTGCTGCGCAATGCCGACGCCGCGATGTATCAGGCCAAGGCGCAGGGCCGCGGCACGCACCGCTTCTACACCGCGGCGCTGACACAGCAGGCCGAACAGCGCGTGCGCATCGAAGGCGAGCTGCGTCGCGCGCTGCTGGCCGGCGAGCTGCGCCTGTACTACCAGCCGCAGATCTGTCTCGGCGATGGCCGGCGCTGCGCCGTCGAGGCGCTGGTGCGCTGGCAGCACCCGAGCCACGGCCTGCTGCTGCCCGCCGACTTCCTGCCGCTGGCCGAGGAGACCGGCCTGATCCTGCCGCTCGGCGAATGGGTGCTCGACGAGGCCTGCCGCCAGGCCCGCGTCTGGCTCGACGCCGGCACCGAGCTGCGTCGCGTCGCCGTCAATGTTTCAGTGCCGCAGGTGATGCGCCAGGACCTGCCGGCGCTGGTCGCCAGTGCGCTGGCCCGCCATGAACTGCCGGCCGAATACCTGGAACTCGAACTGACCGAGTCGCTGCTGCTCTACGATCCGGAGCGCGGGGCGCAGATCCTCGATGCGTTGAAGGCGCTCGGTGTATCGCTGGCGATCGACGACTTTGGCACCGGCTATTCCAGCCTCGCCTACCTCAAGCGCCTGCCGATCGACCGTCTGAAAATCGACCGGCTGTTCGTGCGCGACGTCCCCGACGATGCCGACGACTGTGCGATCGTCTGCGCCACGCTCGACATGGCAACCCATCTCGGCCTCGAAGTCGTCGCCGAGGGCATCGAGACCGAAGCCCAGGCGGAATTCCTGCGCCGCCATCACTGCGCGATGGGCCAGGGCTGGCTGTTCGGCAAGGCCATGCCGGCCGAGCAGCTATCGGCCGACACGTGCTGAGAGACGCCGTCCACCGCGCTATCCTCAGCGTCTTTGCGCGAGGCGGAGGCAGCCATGCCGGCACCCCCTGACGATGCCGAGGCCACGGCACGGACCTGGTACATCCTCGGCGCCGGTGCCATCGGCGGCCTGTTCGCCGCGCGCCTGGCACTCGCCGGCCAGCCGCTGCAGGTACTGACCCGCGACGCTGCCGCCGCCGCGGCGCTCGATGCCCAGGGGCTGACACTCGAAGACGCCACCGGCACGCATCATCTCCACGTCGCCGCCGCAGCCGTCACGGCGCCGGGGCCGCTGATCCGCCGCCTGCTGATCTGCACCAAAGCGCCGCAGACGCTGGCTGCGCTGGCCCCGCTGCGCGCCCGCCTGAACGCCGACAGCCGCATCGTGCTGCTGCAGAACGGCATGGGCGGCGCCGAACGCATCCACGCCGCCCATCCGCAACCGCGACTGCTGCTGGCGACGACCACGCTCGGCGCCTACCGCCGCGGGCCGTGGCAGGTGGTGCACGCCGGCCTCGGCGAGACCGCGCTCGGCGACGGTCCGCTGCCGCTGCCGGCGGCCGAGCGTGAGGAGCTACTCGCCAGCCTCGCCCGCAGCGGCCTGCCGCTGTGCTGGGATGACGACATCCGCACGCGGCTGTGGCGCAAGCTGGCGATCAACTGCGCGATCAACCCGGCGACCGCACTGCTCGACTGCGCCAACGGCGCCCTCGCCGACGACGACGATGCCCGGACGCTGGTCGCCACGGTCTGCGCCGAAGCCGCCGCGGTGATGCGCGCCGAAGGACTCCGCGCCGACGCCGGCGAACTCGCCAGCGCAGCGCACGCCGCCGCCCGCGCCACCGCCGCCAACCGTTCCTCGATGCGGGCCGACGTCGCCGCCGGCCGCGAGACCGAGATCGACTACATCAACGGCTACCTGCTGCAGCGCGCCGCCGCCCACGGCCTCAGCGTGCCGGGCAATGCGCTGCTCACCGCCCTGATCCGCCTGAAGACCGCCCGCCCTGGAGAATCCGCTTGAGTGCTGCTCCGACCGCGCCCCGCCAGGCGCTGCTGCTGGTACCGGGCCTGCTCAACGACGCCCGCCTCTGGCAGCACCAGCTCACCGCGCTCGCCGACGTCGCCGATATGCAGGTCGCCGACCACACCCGCTACGACAACCTCTATGAAATCGCTGCCGGCATCCTCGCTGCCGCACCGCCGCGCTTTGCGCTGGCCGGGCTGTCGATGGGCGGCTACGTCGCCTTCGAGATGCTGCGCCAGGCCCCGCAGCGCATCACCCGCCTGGCGCTGATCAACACCGCGGCACGCGATGACAGCCCGGAGCGGCGCCAGCGCCGGCTCGACTTCATGACGCTGGCCACCCGCGGGCGTTTTCTCGGCGTCAGCCGCGCGCTGCTGCCGCAGCTGATCGACCACTCGCGCCTCGACGATGAAGCCCTGGCGACGACGATCACCGCGATGGGGCGCGACGCCGGTGTCGAGGTGTTCCTGCGCCAGCAGCGCGCGATCATCGACCGCCCGGACAGTCGCCCGCTGCTGAGCGCGATCCGCTGCCCGCTGCTGCTGATCGGCGGCCTGCAGGATCAGCTGACGCCGCCGCAGTGCCAGCGCGAGATCGCCGAGGCGGTTCCCGGCGCACGCCTGCTGCTGCTCGAACGCTGCGGTCACCTGGCGCCGCTGGAACAGCCGGAAGCGGTCAACGCCGCGCTGCGGCTGTGGCTGCAGCAACCGGCGCGGTGAGGCCCGCCGTTCAGGGCGACAGACGCAGTTCGCCGACCGCGCCGCGGCGGTAGTCGGCCTCGCGCATGCTCATCGGCAGGTATTGCTGGGTGGCCCACAGTGCCCACTGATCGGCGTAATACGGCGACAGGCGCTGGCCGCTCTGGCCGCCGGCGATGACGAAGCGCGAGGCGTCCGGCGCGGCGAGGTCGACGATCATGCGCAGGCTGGCGGCATGCGTCGCCGCGAACGGTTCGGCCTCGCGGCCGATGAAGTGGCGGGCAACGTCGACGGTGTAGGTATCGCCGCCGACCGGCGTGCGCAGCTCGAACAGCGGTTTCAGCCAGGCCACATGGGAAAACGGCCGGTGCTCGGCCACCGCCGGATGCGCCGCCCCCCAGCGCCAGTCGCGCTCGTCGCTGCCGTAGCGCCGGCGCAGATCGGCGAGCGCGGCCGGCAGCGCGGCGCTGACCTGCTCGGCGCAGGACTCGATGCGCGGCGTGCCGATGTCATCGCACCAGCGCGCCTGGCCGTCGCGATCATCGAGCACGTTGGCGAGGAAGGTCGGCCGCAGCTCGAAGGTCGCCGCGAACATCTCACCCAGCTCATCGGCATAGATCAGCCGCGACAGCTCGCGCAGCCAGGCGACGAACACCAGCGGCTCGGCACGATCGGCAGCGGTGACGGCATCCCACTGCCGCAGCCGCTGCAGCCAGGCACGCGTATCGGCATCGCCGGCGCTCGCCAGCGCCAGCAGCCGCGGCAGGAATTCGGCGGCCATGCCCGAGCGCTGGTCGCCCTGCAGCTGCATGAAGTCCTCGACATCGTGCCGGGCCCGCGCCGACAACCATGCGGCGATACGCTCGCCGCGGTACGGCGGCGCCCATTCGGCGGTCAGGTAGTACGGGTAGTCGGCGGCGACGATGCGGTCGTTGGCGCTGCTGATGCGCCCGGCAGGCGGATCGAGCCGGCGCGGCAGCGCCTCGAAGGGGATGTAGCCATCCCAGTCGTAACGGGCGTCCCAGCCGGGGGCCGGAGCCAGGCCGAGCAGATCGTTCTCCGGTTTGCGCAGCGGCACCCGCCCCGGGGCGATGAAGCCGATATGGCCGTCGACATCGGCATAGACGAAGTTCTGCTGCGGCCCGCGGAAATCGCGCAGCGCGTCGACGAAGCTGTCCCAGTCGCGGGCCGCGAGCATGCGCAGGCCGGCGCGGAAGGTCGGATCATCGTCATCGAGCGCGGTCCAGCGCAGCGCCAGTGCATAGCCGGGCGGCAGCGTGCCCTGCACGCGCGCATCCGGCAGCAGCGGCCCGTGGCGCGTTTCGCGCACCCGCAGCGGCACCGCCTCGGCACCGCGCACCTCGATCAGCTCCTCGCGTTCGCTGAAGGTGCGCGCGCCGTCCGGGGCGAGGTAGCGCGTCGGATCAGCCGGGTCAATGCGCTCGATGTAGAGATCCTGGGTATCGGGCTTGGTATTGGTCATGCCCCAGGCGATGCGCTGGTTGCGACCGATCACCACCAGCGGCACGCCGGGCAGCGTCGCACCGATCACGTTCAGCCCCGGTGCCTGCAGATGCACCAGATACCAGATGCCGGGCGCACTCAGTGCCAGGTGCGGATCGTTGGCGAGCAAAGGCTTGCCGCTCGTCGTGTGGCGACCGTCGACCACCCAGTTGTTGGAGCCGAGGCCGAACGCCGCCTCCGGCACCGCCGGGCCGAGCGCCGACAGGCGCGGTTCGAGGCGGTGATACAGCGCAACGTAATCGGTGACCGGCAACGGCCCTGCGTAGGGGGTCGGCGGCAGGAATTCCTGGATCTGTGCGCTTGTCAGCCGGCTCGACAGGCGCAGGCGCAGCAGCTCATCACTCCAGTTCGCCGACAGATCGAGCGCCATCACCTTCAGCCAGGCCAGCGCGTCGACCGGCGTCCACGGCTGCGGCTGCACGCCGAGCAGCTGGAATTCGAGCGGCAGCGGCCCGTCGTGCGCCTGCAGCCAGGCATTGACGCCGGCGGCGTAGGCGTCGAGCACCGCACGCGAATCGGCATCCAGCCGTTCGAGATTGCGCGCGGCGACGCGCTGCAGGCCGAGGCTGCGCAGGAAGCGGTCGGTATCGAGCGTGGCGCCGCCGGCGATCTCGCTCAGCCGCCCGCCGGCGATGCGCCGGTTCATCTCCATCTGCCAGAGCCGGTCCTGCGCATGCACCACGCCGAGCGCGAACCAGGCGTCGTGCGCCGACTGGGCGCGGATGTGCGGCACGGCATGGGCATCGCGCACGATCGACACCGGCGCCTGCAGCCCCGGCAGCTGCAGCTCGCCGGCGAGCGGCGGCAGAGCGGCGCGCAACCACCACCAGGCCCCCAGCAAGACGGCCGCCAGCACGCCGGCCAGCCACTTCCAGATTGTGCTTCGCACCCGCATCGCTCGGCTCTCCCCGCCGCTTAACCCCGCGCAGCCTAGCCGCCGGCTAAGATTTCATGCGAGCGCAAAAAAACGCCGGTGCATCTCGCTGCAGAGATGCACCGGCGTGGACAGAGGTGCCGGGGAGTCGGTTCAGTCGGCGACGATGAACTTGATCGGCACGCCGTTGGCGTAGTTGTCGGACACCGGGCAGCGGCGGTCGACCTCGTGCAGATAGGCTTCCTTCTGCTCCCTGGTCATGTCGGCATCGATGTCGACGGTGACGGTGAGGTTGACGAAGCCGGCACGGCCTTCAGTGCTCTTGCCGAGCAGCACGGCCGGGTCCATCTCGCCTTCGACACGGATGTCCATGCCGCGCACCGGCAGCTTCTGCTGGTTGGCGACGATACGGCCGATCGTGCCGATGCAGCCGGCCAGCGCACTGAACATGTATTCGAGCGGCGACGGCCCCATGCCAGCGCCACCCGAGTTCTTCGGCTGGTCGATATAGACCGTGTGGTGCTCGGTCTGGACCTCGATGGTGAATGCCGGACCGAGCTTTGCCTGTACGCTGACAGTTTTCATGAAACCTCCCTGAACGCGGGACTCATAGAAGCAATGGGCATGTAGCCTACTAAACATTCATATATTCGCAAATTCGAATGTATAACGCTCGCTTCAGCCTGGCTCATGTGATGGCTGCACAGGTTTACACGCGGACCTTTTCGCCCTGCTCTTCCAGGCGCTTGACCGAGATCGGCAGCGCCGTCTTCAGCTCCTGCGCGAACAGCGATACGCGCAGCTCTTCGAGCATCCAGCGGAAGCGTTCGAGTTCAGCATCGTCGCCACCACGGCGGGCCAGCTGCGCCTGGCGCTGCCGATACCAGCGCCACAAGCGCTGCGCCTCGGCCATGCGGGCGCGATCCTGTTCGACACGACCGTCGAGGCGCTGCAGACGCAGCTCGATCGCCTTCATGTAGATCGGCAGACGCTGCAGCCATTCGGCCGGCGTGACGCTGATGAAGCCGGGATAGACCAGCGCATCGAGCTGCTCGTTGACGTCCTTGGCGACCTCCATCCAGCTCAGCGGCAACTTGCCACGCAGGCGGCGGCGCACTTCATGGCAGCTCGCCAGTGCCTGGCCGACCTGGGCGCAGACTTCATTGGCGATGCTCATCAACTGCCCGCGCCCGCGTTCGAGCATCACCTCGAAAGCGGCGCGCTCACGCGGCAGGCCCTCACTGAGAAAGACGCGATCGAGCACGGCGGTCAGCAGATCGTCGCGCAACTGTTCCTGCGTGCCGATGCCGACGTAGTGCAGCGCCATCTGCGTCAGCCCCGGCAGGTTGCGGCGCAGGTACTTGACCTGTTCACGCAGGCGCAGACTGATCAGCCGGTGCAATCCGGCGCGGTGCGCGCTTGCCGCCCGCGCCGGCGTATCGAGCACGCGCACCGCCAGGCGCTCGTCCTCGACCACCAGCGCCGGGTAGCCCTTGAGCTCGATGCCGTTGCGCATGAAGGCCAGCACCGCTGGCAGCGGGCCGAAATCCCAGTCGTGCACGTCGGCCCGCTCGATACGGGCAACGGCATCGTCGACCGCCCGCGGCGCGGGCGCCTGCGGCGGTGCCGCGGCGGCAAGGCCGAGTGTCGTCACCGGTTTGCGGGCTTTATCAGCAGCGGCGCGGAAGGCACTCGCCAGCGTGCCGAAGGCCTGGCGCGAGGCATCGCCGAGCTGGCGGCGCAGCGCGCCGAGGTCACGACCGCCGGCCAGCACCGTTCCGTCCGGATCGACGACGCGGAAGTTCATCGCCAGATGCGCCGGCACGGCGGCGGCATCGAAAGCGCTTTCAGGGAATTCGCTGGCCGTCAGGCGCTGCAGCGCGCGGGCGAGCGCCGGGATCAGCGGCTCATCACCCGGCTCCAGCCCGTCGCGCAGGCGCTCGACGGTATCCGGCACCGGTACTACACGCCGGCGCAGATCCTTTGGCAGCGACTTCAACAGTGCGGCGAGCCGTTCCGGCAGCAGCCCCGGCACCAGCCACTCGCAGCGCGCCTCCGGCAGCTGGTTGAGCGCGGCGAGCGGCACCGTCAGCGTGACACCGTCGTCCTCGGCACCCGGCTCGAAGCGGTAACTCAACGGGAAGGCGATGCCGCCGAGCAGCAGGTGATCGGGGAAGCGGGCGGCGGTGACGTCGTCGGCCGCATGTGCCATCAGCTGCTCGCGACTCATGAACAGCCGCTGCGGCTGCTCGCGCTCGACCTGCTTCAACCACTTGAGGAAGGCCACGCCGGAATGCACCTGCGGCGGGATGCGCTCGTCGTAGAAGCGGAAGATCGCCTCCTCGTCGACCAGCACGTCGCGCCGCCGCGCCTTGGTCTCCAGCGCCTCGATCTCGGTGACCAGTTCGGCGTTGTGCTGGAAAAACGCGGCCGCACAACTGTATTCGCGCTGCACCAGGGCGTGGCGGATGAACAGCTCGCGGGCAACCGGCGGGTCGATCGGCCCGTAGTTGACGCGCCGTCCGCTGACCACCGGCAGGCCGTAGAGCGTGACGCGCTCGGTCGCGGCGACCCGCGCGGCGCGCTTTTCCCACACTGGCTCGGCGTAGCTGCGTTTGATCAGGTGTGCGGCGAGCTCCTCCAGCCATTCCGGTTCGATACGCGCGCAGGTGCGCGCATAGACCTGCGAGGTCTCGACGATCTCCGCCGCCGCCAGCCAGCGCGGCGGCTTCTTCGCCAGACCGGAACCGGGCCAGACCCGGAACTTGCGTCCGCGCGCACCAAGAAACTCGTGGCCCTCCTGCTGATGCAGGCCGATGTTGCCAAGCAGGCCGGTCAACAACGCGCGATGCAGTTCGGCGAAGTTCGCCGGCCAGGCGGATTCCTCGCGCTTCTGGCCCGGTTCCGGCGGTGGCGGCGCGATCTCGCGCGCACTCGCGGCCGCCTCCCCTTCGCCAGCCAGACTGGCGACGACTTCACTGAGCTGCGCGTGCAGCTCATGCCATTCGCGCATGCGTACATAAGAAAGGAAGCTCGTCTTCGCCAGCTCGCGCAGCTTGGACTTTGTCAGCTTCTTCGCCTGCGCATGCCACCAGTCCCACAGCCGCAGATAGCCGAGGAAGTCGGAACGCTCGTCACGGAAGCGCCGGTGTTTTTCGTCGGCGGCCTGCTGCGCCTCCAGCGGCCGCTCGCGCGGGTCCTGCAGCGCCAGTGCGCTGGCGACGATCAGCACGTCGGCAAGGCAGCCGAAGCGGCGCGCAGCGAGGATCATGCGCCCGAGCCGCGGGTCGATCGGCAGGCGCGCCAGCTCGCGGCCGAGGGCCGTCAGCTGATGGCGCTCGTCAACGGCTTCGAGTTCCTGCAGCAGCTTGTAGCCGTCGTGGATCAGCCGCGAGTCCGGCGCTTCGACGAACGGGAATGCCGCCGGATCGCCGAGCTTGAGCGCGGCCATCTGCAGGATCACCGCCGCGAGATTGGTGCGCAGGATCTCGGGGTCGGTGAAACGCGGCCGCGCGGCAAAATCTTCCTGTGAATACAGCCGGATACAGACACCGGCCTGGACCCGTCCGCAGCGCCCGGCGCGCTGGTTGGCACTGGCCTGGGAGACGCGCTCGACCGGCAGCCGCTGGATCTTCGAGCGATAGCTGTAGCGGCTGATACGTGCCGTGCCCGGATCGACGACGTAGCGGATGCCGGGCACCGTCAGCGAGGTTTCAGCAACGTTGGTGGCCAGCACGATGCGCGGCCGTCCATGCGACTGGAACACGCGGTTCTGCTCGGCCGCCGACAGTCGCGCGAACAGCGGCAGGACTTCGACACCCGGCGGATGGTGCTTGCGCAGCGCCTCGGCGGTCTCGCGGATCTCGCGCTCGCCGGAGAGAAACACCAGCACGTCGCCCGGGCCTTCGGTCCACAGCTCATCAATGGCGTCGAGGATCGCCTGCTGCAGGTCACGGTCGCGGGCGTCTTCGTCTTCGCCGATCAGCGGCCGATAGCGCATTTCGACCGGATAGGTCCGTCCGGAGACTTCGATGATCGGTGCATCGTTGAAATGGCGGGCAAAACGTTCGGGGTCGATGGTCGCCGAGGTGATGATCAGCTTCAGGTCGGGACGCCGCGGCAGCAGCTTCTTCAGATAACCGAGCAGGAAGTCGATGTTGAGGCTGCGCTCGTGAGCCTCGTCGAGGATGATGACTTCGTAGGCGTCGAGCTGCGGATCGTGCTGTGTCTCGGCGAGCAGAATACCGTCGGTCATCAGCTTGACCGCGGTGTCCGGGCCGCTGCGATCGTTGAAGCGCACCTTGTAGCCGACCAGCCCGGCAGCCTGCGGCCCGAGCTCCTCGGCGATGCGGGCAGCAACCGAGCGGGCGGCGATGCGCCGCGGCTGGGTGTGGCCAATCAGCCCGGCGGCACCAAAACCGAGCTGCAGACAGATCTTCGGCAGCTGCGTGGTCTTGCCGGAACCGGTCTCGCCGCAGACGACCACCACCTGGTGCTCACGAATCGCCGCGGCGATCTCGGCACGGCGGATGTTGACCGGTAGTGCCTCGTCAAAACCCGGCTGCGGCAGCCGCGCGCGCCGCTGGCGCAAATGCTCGTGCGCCACCTCCATTGCGGCCATCAGTTCGGCCAAACCACGGTCGTAAGGCTTGCCGTCACGACGCCGGCGCTCAAGAGCGAGCAGCCTGCTGCGCAAACGTGGGCGATCTGCACTGGGACAGTGCAACAATAATTCTGACAGAGCGCTGAGAGTGTCGGACACAGATCTTCAGGGGGCCAAAAAAAGGCGTTAAGACTAGCAAAATCCCGAGCAAACACCATGTTAGCGCCATCATCGGCAAACATGAGCCCATCGGGCCAAATACGCTTGCAGGGCCTGAGGGATTGGCGTAGTGTCGACCGCGGTTTCGGATATGACCTTTTTTCAGTTAAAAAGGCAGGTTCGAACCGTGCTACTGCGAGCTGTGTCCGCTCGTGTCGCTCAGGTCATAGTGATTTGACTGACTCTGGCACCGGTGCGCGTCTCAAATGTTTTTCCGAGGTTGGTTATTCATGAAGATTGGTACGGTTAAGTGGTTCGATGAAGCCAAGGGCTTCGGTTTCGTCGCTCCGGAAGACGGCTCCAGCGATGTGTTCGTGCATTACTCGTCGATCGACTCCAAGGGTTTCAAGACCCTAGCCGAAGGCCAGAAGGTCGAGTTCGAGTCGAAGGTGGGTCCGAAGGGTCCGCAGGCGACTCTGTGCAAGCCGCTCTGATCGGGAGTCGATGATGCGCACCGGTACCGTGAAGTGGTTTGACGAGGCCAAGGGCTTCGGTTTCATCCAGCCGGATGACGGCTCGAGTGATGTGTTCGTGCACTTCTCCGCGATCGAAGGCAAGGGCTTCCGTACGCTTGCCGAAGGTCAGAAGGTCGAGTTTGACTCGAAGCAGGGCCCGAAGGGTCCGCAGGCAACTGTCTGCAAGCCCATCTGATTCGCTGCCAATAACGAATTTTACGGACCCCGCCTCGGCGGGGTTTGTTTTTTTGAGTGGACAGAGGCTTGCGCGACGCAACATCGATGTCTGACGCTTCGCTATAATCCACGCCCGCTTTTTCCTCAATTCCGGATCCGAACGTGATCGAGAAGCTCCGCAACATCGCCATCATCGCCCATGTCGACCATGGCAAGACCACACTGGTCGACAAGCTCCTACAGCAATCCGGCACGCTCGGCGAACGTGCGCAGCCAACCGAGCGCCTGATGGACTCGAATGATCTCGAGAAGGAACGGGGCATCACGATCCTCGCCAAAAACACGGCGATCCGCTGGAACGACTACCGCATCAATATCGTCGACACCCCCGGCCATGCCGACTTCGGTGGTGAGGTCGAGCGCGTGCTGTCGATGGTCGACTCGGTGCTGCTGCTGGTCGACGCCGTCGACGGCCCGATGCCACAAACACGCTTCGTCACACAAAAAGCGTTTGCAATGGGCTTCCGTCCGATCGTCGTCATCAACAAGATCGACCGTCCCGGTGCCCGCCCGGGCTGGGTGCTCGACCAGACCTTCGATCTGTTCGACCGCCTCGGTGCCACCGATGAGCAGCTCGATTTTCCAGTCATCTACGCCTCTGCCCTGAACGGTTATGCCAGCACCGACCCGGACTGCCGCGAAGGTGACATGACGCCGCTGTTCGAGGCGATCGTCGAGCACGTCTCCCCGCCGGACGTCGACCTCGAAGGCCCGTTCCAGATGCAGGTGTCCTCGCTCGACTACAACAGCTATGTCGGCGTCATCGGCATCGGCCGCATCAAACGCGGCACGATCAAGACCAATACGTCCGTAGCCGTCGTCGATGCCAACGGTGAACGCCGTACCGGCCGCATCCTGCAGATCCTCGGCTTCCATGGTCTCGAACGCATCGAGTTTCCGGAAGCTTCCGCCGGTGACATCATCGCTTTCACCGGCATGGAAAAACTCAACATCTCCGATACGCTGTGCGACCCGACTGCCATCGAGGCATTGCCACCACTGACCGTCGACGAGCCCACCGTGAGCATGACCTTTCAGGTCAACAACTCACCGTTCGCCGGCAAGGAAGGCAAGTTTGTCACCTCGCGGCAGATCCGTGAGCGCCTGCAGCGTGAACTGATCCACAACGTCGCACTGCGTGTCGAAGACACGGATGATCCGGACAAGTTCAAGGTCTCGGGTCGCGGCGAGCTGCACCTGAGCATCCTGATCGAAAACATGCGCCGCGAAGGCTATGAACTCGGCGTTTCCCGCCCCGAGGTCATCATCCACGAAGTCGACGGTGAAAAGCAGGAGCCCTACGAATCGCTGACCGTCGACGTCGAGGAGCAGCATCAGGGCAAGATGATGGAGAAACTCGGTGAACGCGGCGGCGAGCTGCGCGACATGGTGCCGGACGGCAAGGGCCGGGTGCGCCTCGACTACCTCATCCCGGCACGCGGACTGATCGGTTTCCAGACCGAATTCATGACTTCGACCAGCGGCACCGGCCTGATGTACCACGTCTTCGATCATTACGGCGTGTACAAGCGCGGCGAGTTCGGCGCGCGGGTCAACGGCGTGCTGATCGCCAATGCCGCCGGCAAGGCGCTGGCCTACGCCCTGTTCAATCTCCAGGATCGTGGCCGCCTATTCATCGGCCACGGCGAGGAGGTGTACGAAGGCATGATCATCGGCATCCACTCACGCGATAACGACCTGGTCGTCAACCCGCTCAAGGCCAAGCAGCTCACCAATATTCGCGCAGCGGGCTCGGACGAGAACATCATCCTGACGCCGCCGATCCGCATGACCCTGGAGCAGGCTCTGGAGTTCATCGACGACGACGAGCTGGTCGAAGTCACGCCGAAGAGTATCCGCATCCGCAAGAAACTGCTCGACGAGAACGCGCGCAAGCGCGCGTCCCGCAAGAGCGAAGACTGAACGTTGCGGGGAGCTCGTCGATTCAGGCGAGCCCCCATTGATGCAGCAGGCGTTCGCGGTTCAGTTCGAGCCACTGCAGGGCGATGATCGGTGCCGCCGAGTTCAAGCGGCTGCCGATCATCTGCAGCGCCTCAAGGCGTGGAATCACATGAACGCGGATGTCCTCGTGCTCCTCGGCAAGTCCATGAATACCGCCGACGTTCGCCGCATCGACGCGCCCCAGGTACAGCGCGGTACTTTCCGAGGTACCGCCCGGGCTGCAGAGGTATTCGACGATGAATTCGAGCGCGAGGATTTCGCAGCCCGCCTCCTCCATCGCCTCGCGCTGCGCGACCTCTTCGCGGCTTTCGCCCGGCTCGATCATGCCGGCGACGATCTCCAGCAGCCACGGCACGAACGGGCGATGCATCGCGCCTACCCGGAACTGCTCCGCCAGCACCAGCACATCGCGCTGCGGGTCCCAGAGCAGCACGGCTACGGCATCGCCGCGATCGAGACACAGCCGCCTGAATTCCGGCGTCCAGCCGCCAGCGAACAGTTCATGCTGCAGGCGATATTCCGACAGTTTGAAAAACCCCTGATAAATCAGGGTCTTGTCGATGATTCGGAAACGATATTCCATGCACGGCACTCCCATAGCCGAAAAGTCGATAACAACAACCATCGCACTGGTCCTGATTGCGATCGCACTGGCAGCCTGCGGCCCGCGCAAAACGACTGTCAGTGTCGGCAAGACCCGCTTTGTGGTTGAACTCGCCGAATCCGAAAGTGCGCGTCAACGCGGCCTGATGTACCGCCTGATGCTGCCACGCGATCAGGGCATGCTGTTCGTGCTGCCGCGACCGCAAGTCGCAACGTTCTGGATGAAGAACACGTACCTGCCGCTCGACATCCTGTATTTCGACGCCAATCGACGCCTGCGGACCATCCATCGCAACGTGCCGCCGTGCCGTCGCCGCCCCTGCCCCACCTACGCCAGCACGGGTCCGGTACTCTACGTGCTGGAAATCAACGCCGGCGAAGCCGCCCGGCACGCTATTCAGCCGGAGCAGCCATTGCATATCGACGGTGGCGTCGGCATTACCGACTGAACCACTGAACCCTTCAGGGTTCCTGCACCTTCGCTTCGTTCCAGAGCCGATCCATTTCCTCCAGCGAAGCATCCCGCGGTGTACGTCCGCCCGCCGCGAGGCACTCCTCGATATAGCGGAAGCGACGTTCGAACTTGGCATTGGTGCCACGCACGGCCTGTTCCGGATCGATATCGAGGTGACGAGCGAGATTGGCTGTTGCGAACAGGACATCACCCAGCTCGTCCTGCAGACGCTCAAGTGCAGCGCCACATTCGATTTCCGCACGCAGTTCGCGAATTTCTTCCTCGATCTTGTCGAGCACGGCGCCTGCACGATCCCAATCGAAACCGACACGTGCCGCTTTGCGTGTCAGCTTCACGGCCCGCGTCAAACCCGGCATGCCAAGCGGGACATCGGCCAGCAGCCCTCCGGACGGCTGTCCCTGCGAGTGGCGCTCGTCACGCTTGATGCGCTCCCAGTCAGCAGCCTGTTCAGCTAGGTCTGCATATTGGGTGTCGCCAAACACATGAGGATGACGGCGTACCAGCTTGTCGATGAGACCCTGCACGACATCGTTGAAACTGAACACTCCCTCCTCACTGGCCAGCTGCGAGTAGAACACCACCTGCAGCAGCAAATCGCCCAGCTCGGCCCGCAACTCGCCCAGATCCCCCCGCTCGACGGCATCCGCAACCTCGTAGGCTTCTTCAAGGGTGTGCGGAACGATGCTGCGATAGGTCTGTGCCAAGTCCCACGGACACCCGTGCTGCGGGTCACGCAAATTTGCCATGAGTTGTAACAACGCGCCGACGTCATTCATGGATAATTACTACGAAAGGATTATTGACCGGATGCCCACACAAGGGCTCAAGAGGAAATCATCGATATGTTCAAGTTCAGCCCGGACACTAAGCAACTCTGCGTTCTCGTCTTTGCCGCACTACTTGCGGTAGTGTCACTTTTCGTGCCGCTTGATGACCATGGATCACAGCAGATGGCTGCACACACTTACATGACGCAGCAGCAGTTCTAAGCGGCAGCATTCTGCCTCCACAACGAGGCTGTTGACATAACCAAACGCCGTCGACGCGACACTTACGGGTCAGAGCGCCGCCCCGGGCGCCCGTCGCGCGCGTGAGGATGATTCTTCGACTGCTGGCTGTCAGCCGTCCGCTCACGTCGTGTCACACGCCGACCACCCGCATCCGGAGGCAGGCCAGTATGCTGGGTCAGCACTGTCTGCGGACGATGCTTGCGTCCGGCACGTGCCCCTTCTCCTCCCGCAAGCCCCGTCCCCGACGGCTGCCAGCTCGGCACCAGATGATGCTTGCCATTGCCGATCAGATCGGCCCGTCCCATGCGCTTGAGCGCCTCCCGCAACAGCGGCCAGTTCTCCGCGTCGTGATAGCGCAGAAACGCCTTATGCAGACGGCGCTGCTTCAATCCCTTCGGTGACTCGACCAACTCACCGCGATCGCGGTGGATGCCTTTGAGTGGATTGCGGCCGCTGTGATACATCGCGCTGGCCAGAGCCATTGGGCTTGGCAGGAACGCCTGCACCTGATCGGCGCGAAAGCCGTTACGCTTGAGCCAGAGCGCGAGGTTCATCATGTCTTCGTCGCTGGTGCCGGGATGCGCCGCGATGAAGTAAGGGATCAGATACTGTTCCTTGCCTGCCGCTTTCGAGAAACGCTCGAACAGTTCCTTGAAACGATCGTAGGTACCGATGCCCGGCTTCATCATTTTCGACAGCGGGCCCGACTCAGTGTGTTCCGGCGCAATTTTCAGGTAGCCACCGACATGATGGCTCACCAGCTCACGGACGTACTCCGGATCGCGGACCGCCAGGTCATAGCGCAGGCCTGAGGCAATCAGGACCTTCTTGATACCGGGCAAGCTCCGGGCTTTGCGATACAACTGCACCAGCGGCGCATGGTTCGTGCCGAGATTCGAGCAGATGTCCGGCCACACGCAGGACAGCTTACGGCAGCTGCGCTCGATATCCTTCGACTTGCACGCCAGGCGGTACATGTTCGCCGTCGGCCCGCCCAGGTCGGAGATCACACCGGTAAAACCTGGCGTTTTGTCTCGAATCTCCTCGATCTCGTGGAGAATCGAGTTCTCCGAGCGTGACTGGATGATGCGGCCTTCATGTTCGGTGATCGAGCAGAACGTACAACCGCCGAAGCAGCCGCGCATGATGTTGACCGAAAAGCGGATCATCTCGTAGGCCGGAATCCTGGCATCGCCGTACGCGGGATGTGGCACGCGGGCATAAGGCAGGCCGAACACCGAGTCCATCTCTGCCGTGCTGAGCGGCAGCGGCGGCGGATTGAGCCAGACATCGCGATCACCGTGACGCTGGACCAGCGCCCGTGCATTGCCGGGATTGGTCTCAAGATGCAGCGTGCGCGATGCATGGGCATACAACACCGGATCATCACGCACCTGCTCGAACGCCGGCAGGCGAACCACCGTGCGTTCGCGCGGATGGCGAACGAGCCGACGAGGGAAATGCACCAGCCGCGTCTCCCCTGCTGGCTTGGCATCCGCCGACGCGCAGCTCGCCGCCGGTGGAGGAATGTCCTCGTAAGGATTGAGCATCGGTTCGACCGGCCCCGGCTCGTCGACCGTGCTCGAATCCACTTCGAACCAGCCCTCGGGCAAACCGTCGCGAGTCATGAACGCCGTGCCGCGAATATCGTGCATCGCCTTCGGCGACTCGCCGGCGGCGCAGCGGTGAGCTATTTCGGCGATGGCCCGCTCGGCATTGCCGTAGACCAGCAGATCCGCCTTGGAATCAACCAGAACCGAACGACGCACCTTGTCTGACCAGTAGTCGTAGTGGGCGATGCGCCGCAACGACGCTTCGATGCCGCCCAGCACGACCGGAACATCGCTGTAGGCCTCACGGCAACGCTGCGAATAGACGATCACGGCACGATCCGGCCGCTTGCCGCCCTCGTCGTTTGGCGTATAGGCGTCATTCGAACGCATGCGCCGATCCGAGGTATAGCGATTGACCATCGAGTCCATATTGCCGGCCGCCACCCCGAAGAAAAGCTTGGGGCGCCCGAGGCGGCGAAATGCTTCAGGTGAGGTCCAGTCCGGCTGAGCAATGATGCCGACGCGAAACCCCTGGGCTTCGAGTACGCGGCCGATGACCGCCATGCCGAAGCTGGGATGATCGACATAGGCGTCCCCGGTCACGACGATGATGTCGCAGGCGTCCCAGCCGAGTTGATCCATTTCCGCACGCGACATTGGCAGAAACGGCGCAACCCCAAAACGATGGGCCCAATATTTCCGATAGGAGAACAACGGGCGCGGAACATCAGCGACAACAGCAGGCATGGTGCGTTAATAACCGAGTGTAAAATTCAACAATTATACGCACCGCCCGCTCGGCTGTCCGCGCAGATTCGGCAATCAGCCGGGGATTCTCCGGACACAACCCGCCATCAGTGTTTCTGCACGGCCTGCATCTGCAGCGGCGGCATGATGCGGACCCGGAAAAAAGCCGGCTCTTCCTCGCCATCGGCAATGGTCACCGTGCCGGCCCGTGCCAGGCTTTCGCCAGGACCGAGTTCCGGCATTGCGTCTTCACCGTCGTGACTTTCACCCAATTCCGACGAGCCGATCTGCACACCGTGCCGATCGTAAAGCGCCAGCCGCACCCGTGGCACGATGACTGACAGGCTGTCGTTACGCAGGGTCAGGCGATATTCATATTTGACCTGGCTGCCGCGTCGAGTCTGCGTAAAGACAATGTTACCAAGGTAAGCATCGTCGAGCGTGACGACATCATCCATGACCAGTTCGCGCAACCCGGGGACACGCTGTCCAAGCAGTGCATTGACGTCGGCACGCAGGCGCTCAACCTCTGGTCTCAGCTTGGCGAGAGCAAGCTCACTGTCATCCAGGCTGCGCTGCAGGCGTTCATTTTCCGTATCCAGCAGATAAATCCGCCCGCCCAGATAAGTTGCCATCCCGATCATGAGCATTATCAGAAAGACGAGCAGCCCGAACAGTGTCTTGCTGCGTCGACTCCAGCGTCGGGAGCGTCTGGAGCGCGAACGCAACATTTCCACGCCACCCGAATGAGAGGAATCATGGCTCATGGTGTTATCTAGCATCATCTGGCCCGCTGCTGGTTTGATTTACACAAAAGCCACGCTCGCAGGCTTGTGCATCGTCAACAGTTATATTGATTCGAACACTGGAATATCGGAAAACCAAAAATAGTTGAAATATTCGGACCCCAGCACCATGCAGGACAAGCCGTCGACACAAAGAATGACCACGATGGACGCAATTCTCGATGCCGCCCTGCAACTCCTTGAACAGGGTGGTGAACGGAGTGCTGGCACCAACCACATCGCAGCTGCGGCAGGCATCAGCCCCGGCAATCTCTACTATCACTTCCCTAACCGTGAGGCGATCCTTCGCCGACTGTTCGAGCGCTTCGCCGACGCCATGCGGACCCGGGACGCCACTATAGCGATCCGCACGCCGCTGTCAGCCCTTGTCGAGGCCTGCGGCATGCGGCTCGGTTTGATGTGGCGCTACCGTGGTCTACTGCGAGCCATGCCGATGCTGATCGCACACGACGAACTCCAGCGCAGCACCTGGCAGGAATGGCGCGAGCGGGAACGCCGGCTCGATGGCAACTGGCTGCGGGCGATGCAGCAGGAACGTCTGCTGCCCGACGACACCAACGTCGACGCACTGGCCGTGAACCTGCAACAGCTGCGCCTCGCTGCGATCCTCTGCGAGCCGGACGATAGTTTCGCGGTTGCCCGTGAAAGTGTGCTGGCACCACTGCGGGCGCTATTGCCCGCCAGTGCGCGGCCCACGCTGGCGCTGAGCGGTTTCCCCGGCGTCAGCTCCATGGGGCCACTTGCACCTTGACGCCCCAGACTTAGTTCCAGCCCCAGTCGTCATCTTCGAGGCTGTCGCATTCCTCGAACAGCAGCGAGAGCCGCTCCGGGCAGATTTCCTGGACCTTCAGCGCCGCTTCACGCGGGATCAGCACGAAGTCGAAGCCACGCGCATCCATCCGTGCCACGCCGAGCTTGCCCATCGCGATCAGCCGGCGCTGGGCGTCAGTGACGCGCACGCTGCGCACGAAACGCCCTTCCTGGAAGTTGTAGCGGTCCTCGGCCTGAGGATCGTTCTGCCGGTTCGCCTCGATGATCTGCTTGGCCCGCGCCAGGTCGGCCTGACGCTTGCGCTCAGCCTCCTTGCGGGCGTTGAGCTCGCGATCGCGCTGGCGCTTGGCCTCCTGCTCCGCCTGGCGCTGACGCTGCTCCTCGCTCGGCCCGGCCTGTTTGCCTTTGGCACTCTGCTTGGTGCTCTGGTGCTGCTGCTTGCGTTTTTCGGTTTCGGCTTTTTTTACGGCATCGGCCGTGACCAGGCCGGCTTTGAGGAATTGATCACGCAGGGACATCAGGCATGCACTCCGTCAAAGCTTGCGCTCAAGCAACCAGCGGTCGATGCGTTGCGCGACCAGCTCCCAGTGCGTTTCAAACATCATCGCGTGAGCCATGCCCTCGAAGATTTCGCTCTCGGCGCCGTAGAGCTGAGCGGTGAGCTGCACGTCACTGACCGGCACCAGCGCATCGTTGCGGGCCCCGAGCACCAGCATCGGTGTACGCGCCACCAGCGGCACCGCCGGCAGATCGGCCCAGTTGAGATCGACCAGCACGCGCTGCGACTCGGGTTGAGCGCGCTCCAGCAGCCGCGCCACGATCTCGTCCGGCACATCGTTGGAGAACAGCGCCTTGCGCGCCGTCTCCATCGAGCCGTATTTCGGCCCGGCAGCCGTGATCACACTCATCTCCGACCACAGCAGCGGATCGCGCATCAGCATCTGCAGGTTCGACGACATCAGGCCGGTCGGCGGCACCGAGGCCATCAGCACGGCGCCATGACCGACGCCGCGCTCCAGGTATTTCTGCACGACCATGCCGCCCATCGAGTGTCCGATCAGCACGACGCGCTCGCCGAGACCGACGGCGACTTCGCTGAGGTCCGTGACATAGTCGGCCAGCCGCGTCCAGGTCAGCTGCTCGCGTCCGGCGCTGCCGCCGTGGCCGCGCAGGCTCAGCGCGTAGGACGGATAACCGCGGCTGGCGAACCAGTCTAGAAAATGCTCCTGCCAGCACCAGGCGGCGGTGAAAGCGCCATGCACGAACAGCAGCGGCGGGCGCTCGCTCTGAGCGGCGGGCAGGCGGCTGATGACTTCCAGTTCAAGGGGGGCGCTGACGCTAGGCACGGTTCAAAGTCCTCGTGGGGGCGGATCAGTAAAGGATGCGGGTACGCAGGGTGCCGTCGATGGCGCGCAGCTCCCGCAGAGCCAGCCGACTGGCATTCTCGTCGTTATCGACGTCGATGACCACGTAACCGATGGAGCCCTGGGTTTGCAGATACTGCCCGGCGACGTTGATCTGCGCACGCGCCAGCACCTCGTTGATCGCGCTGAGCACGCCCGGACGGTTGCGGTGAATGTGCAGCAGACGGCGCTTGCCGGGATGCGCCGGCAGGCTGACCTCAGGGAAATTGACCGCCGACAGCGTCGAGCCGTTGTCGCTGTAATACACCAGCTTGCTCGCCACTTCGACACCGATATTGGCCTGCGCCTCCTGCGTACTGCCACCGACGTGCGGTGTCAGCAGCACGTTGTCGAAGGCGCGCAGCGGCGAGACGAACTCCTCGTCATTGCCCTTGGGTTCGAGCGGAAAAACATCGATTGCCGCGCCCGCCAGATGCCGAGTCGCCAGCGCGCTCGCCAGCGCATCGATGTCGACGACGCGACCGCGCGAGGCGTTGATCAGGTGCGCCCCCGGCCGCATCGCCGCCAGCTCGGTGGCACCGATCAGGCCGCGCGTCTGTGGCGTATCCGGCACATGCAGAGTCAACACGTCGACCTCGGGCAGCAGCTCGGCGAGCGAGCGCACCGGCTGAGCGCCGCCGAGCGCGAGCTTCGGTTCGATGTCGTGATACAGCACCTGCATGCCGAAGCCTTCGGCGAGCAGACCGACCTGCGTGCCGATATGGCCGTAGCCGACGATGCCGAGGCGCTTGCCGCGCACCTCGAAACTGCCGGCGGCGGACTTGATCCAGCCGCCGCGATGGCAGGCGGCATTCTTCTGCGGAATACCGCGCATCAGCATGACGATCTCGGCGCAGACCAGTTCGGCGACGCTGCGGGTATTGGAAAACGGGGCGTTGAACACCGGCGCACCGAGTTCGCGCGCGGCTTCCAGATCGACCTGGTTGGTACCGATGCAGAAGCAGCCGATGGTCAGCAGATGCCGCGCCTCGGCCAGCGCTGCCGCGTTGAGCTGCGTGCGCGAGCGGATGCCGACGATGAAGGCCTCGCGGAGGTGCTCGACGAGCTCGGCCCCCTGCAGCGCACGCTCATGCACATCGAGATTGGTGTAGCCCTGCTCGCGGAAATACTCGACGGCGGACGGGTGCACGCCTTCGAGCAGCAGGACGCGGATTTCACGTTTGTCGAGTGAAACTCTGGACATGATGTTGCTGCCACTCCTACTCAAGCCGACAGACTTTGATCGGCGACACTATCGGCGAACACGCGCCGGCGCGATGCTGTATCCACTGCTTCCTCACCCGCAGGGACGACACCGCTGCGTGCCGGTTTCCTGCTTCGCCCACAGGCTGAAACGATGACGACCGAGCAAACATTCCTTGTCCGACTGGCCGAACGGCTGCCGGCAGCGCGCCTGCGCACCGATGCCGACACGCTGCTCGAACACGGCCGCGACTGGACGCGGCTGCACACCCCGGCGCCATCCGCCGTCGCCTTTCCCGAATCCATCGACGAGGTACAGGCGATCGTACGGCTCGCCAACGAAACCGGCGGGCATATTGTGCCCTCTGGCGGGCGTACCGGCTTGTCCGCAGGTGCGGTCGCGACGGCCGGCGAGGTGGTGGTGTCCTTCGACCGCATGAACCACATCCTCGGCTTTGACGCCGTCGACCGCAGCGTCACCGTCGAGCCCGGCGTCGTCACGCAGACGCTGCAGGAATACGCGCGCAGCGTCGGCCTGTTCTACCCAGTCGACTTCGCCGCCCGCGGCTCGGCGCAGATCGGCGGCAACATCGCCACCAATGCCGGCGGCATCAAGGTCATCCGTTACGGCATGACCCGCGAGCGCGTCAGCGGGCTGAAGGTCGTCACCGGTCGCGGCGACCTGCTCGACATCAACCGCGGCCTGGTGAAGAACGCCACCGGCTACGACCTGCGCCACCTGTTCATCGGCAGCGAAGGCACGCTCGGCCTGATCGTCGAAGCGACGCTGACGCTGGTCGAACCACCGCGCGAACCGGCCGTGATGCTGCTCGGCCTCAGCGGGATCGACGTGCTGATGTCGGTATTCGCCCGCCTGCGCGAGCGCGTGCAGCTCAGTGCCTTCGAATGCTTCTCCGATCGCGCCCTCGCCCACGTGCTGGCGCGCGGCCTGAGTGCGCCGTTCGACACGCCGGCGCCCTGGTACGTGCTCGCCGAGTTCGATGCCGACAGCGAGGAAGCCGTCGCCGCCGCCATGGAAGCCTTCGAAGCCGGTGTCGAAGCCGAGGAAGTCCTCGACGGCGTGCTCTCGCAGAGCGAAACGCAGCGTCTGGCGCTGTGGCGCCTGCGCGAGGACATCACCGAGTCGATCGCCCACCGCCTGCCGTACAAGAACGACATCGCCGTGCGCGTCGCCCAGGTGCCGGAATTCCTCACCGAGATGCAGGCGCTGTTCGCCGCCGAATACCCGCAGTTCGAAGTGATCTGGTTCGGCCACATCGGCGACGGCAATCTGCACATCAGCGTGTTGCAGCCGGCCGACATGGCGCGCGAGGTCTTCATCGCCGAATGCGAGCGCGTCAGCGAGCACCTGTTCGCCACGCTGGCACGCTACGGCGGCAGCGTCTCCGCCGAACACGGCCTCGGTCTGGTCAAGAAACCCTATCTGCACTACAGCCGCCCGGCCGAGGAAATCGCCTACCTGCGCGCGATCCGCCAGGTGTTCGATCCCAGCGGCGTGCTCAATCCGGGCAAGCTGTTCGACTGAGCCGCGGCTACAGGAACTGGCCGAACCAGCCCTCGTGCCTGCGAAAGCGCGCGCGGAACTGGGCATCGAAGTGCTCCGGCACCGACTGGCGCACCGATTCGCGCGCACACAGCGCCTGGCCCCAGGCCGCGAGCTTCGGCATGCCGTCGAGCATGCCGAGCGCGTGGGCATCTTCCATCAGCTGCAGGCGCATGAACCACGGCGCGATCGCCGCGTCGACCAGTGAAAAATGCTCGCCGGCATACAGCGGCCCGGCACCGAGCGCTGCTTCCAGATGCACCAGCTCGCGCCGCGAGGCACGCCGTTGCTCATCGAAGGCCGCCTCGGTGGCGACCGTCAGCATCATGTACTGGCGGCCGATCTGACCGGAGGCGAATTCGATCCAGGCGCGCGCCCGCGCCCGCTGCAGCGCAGCCTCGGGCAGCATGCGCGGCGGATGGGTTTCATCGAGGAACTCGTTGATCACCGCCGATTCGAACAGCACCGTGCCATCGACCTGCAGCAACGGCACCTTGCCGAGCGGTGACATCTCCAGGAACCATTCGGGCGGTGCATCGAGGTCGATGTAGCTGACAGTGAAAGGCACGCCTTTTTCACGCAGCGCGATCACCGCGCGCTGCACGAAAGGGCACAGGGGAAAGCTGACGAGCTCAAGGGTCATGAAGGCATGCTCCTCAACGGGGGCCGGAACCGCGTGGACCAGTATGGATGATGGCGGTTCCGCGCTGGTTTGCTTCGCTTTGTGGGCGTCGCTATCCTTGCCGCCGCCCCGGGCGGAGTGCGCCGCCGGCGGCACTGCCGCGCCTGCCGCACCCCGAGTCCATCGCCGCTTGCGCTGACCGCGCCAGCCGCGCTCATCCCCGCCGACACGTACCGCCCGCCCGTCCCCATCCATGAGCCAGCCCGAAAACTTTCCGCGCGATTGCGTCGGCGCACGCCGGCTGGCGCGCGGCCTGCTGTTGTGTGCGCTGCTGGCCGTGCTGCTGGTATTCCGCCACTACGGCATCACCAATGACGAGCACGTACAGAACGAGTACGGCGAACTGCTGCTGCGCTACTACAGCAGCGGCTTCGTCGATCGCTCGGCGCTGCACTACCTCGATCTCTACCGCTACGGCGGCGCTTTCGACCTGATCGCCGTACTGCTCGAACGCGTGCTGTCATTCGGCGCCTTTGAAACCCGCCATCTGCTCGGCGGCCTGGTCGGCGTCGTCGGCCTGTGGGGCATGTTCAAGCTCGGCCAGCGCGTCGGCGGCGATCGCGTCGGCCTGCTGGCCATGCTGTTGCTGCTGCTGACGCCGGCATTCATCGGCCACAGCTTCAACAACCCGAAGGATGCACCGTTCGCCACGGCGATGATCTGGTCGGTCTACGCCATCGTGCGCGTGCTCGACGAACTGCCGCGCCCGAGCTGGCGCAGCTGTCTGCTGCTCGGTGTGTGTTTCGGCATGGCACTGAGCGTGCGCGTCGGTGCCGTGCTGCTCGGCCCCTATCTGCTGTTTGCGCTGCTGCTGTGGTGGCTCGGCCAGTGGCGCGCCGGCCGCGGACTGGCGGCGCTGCGCGACAGCCTGCCGACGCTGCTGCCGCGCCTGTTCGCGGCCTTCGTGCTCGCCTACCTGCTGATGGCCGTGTTCTGGCCGTTCGCCTATCAGGAGCCGCTGAACCCGCTCAAAGCTCTGCGCGAGTTTTCCGATTATCCGATCGATCTGGAAACGCTCTACGCCGGCCACTGGTATCCGGCCACCAGGCTGCCGCGCGGCTACATCGCCACCTACGTCGCCCTGCAGCTGCCGGAGATGATCCTGCTCGGCCTGCTGCTCGGTCTGACACTGCTCTGGCGCTGGCTGCGAAACGGGGCGCCACTGCGCGATACGCAGACCATCGGCAGCGCGCTGCTGGTGCTCGCCGGCCTGTTCCCGATCGTCTACTTCATGATCCGCCTGCCGACCGCCTACAACGGCATGCGCCATTTCCTGTTTACCGTGCCACCGCTGGCCGCACTGGCCGCGCTCGCCTTCGTGCGCTGCGGCGCATGGCTCGCCGCCGCCGGCCGCCGGCGCCTGCTGCGCCTCGGCCAGGGCCTGCTCGGGCTGCTGATCCTGATCCAGGCCGGTGTCGTCGCCTACCTGCATCCGCACGAGTACGTCTACTACAACCTGCTGATCGGCGGAGTGAAAGGCGCCGAGGACCGCTGGGATCTCGACTACTGGGGCAATTCGATGCCAGAGGCGATCCACGGCCTCGAAGCCTACCTGCGCGACGAAAACGACGGCCGCGCCCCCGACCATCACTACCGCATCGCCATCTGTGGCGATGAGGACAGCGCGCGCTATTACCTGCCCGACTACCTCGTCTACGAAGAGCAATGGCAGCAGGCCGACTTCCTGCTGGCGCTGACGCACGATGGCTGTGACGAGGAACTGCACCTGCCGAACATCGTCGTCGTACAGCGCTTCGGTACCCCGCTCGCGGTGGTCAAGGACCTGCGCGGCTACGACATCGAACCCGCCCCCGAGACTGGCCAGTTGCAGGCCAATCCCAAATCCGCCGTTCCAGGCCGCTGACCCCCCATGACCCGTTCCCGACTGCTGTCCCTGCTCGTCAGCCTGCTGCTCGCCGCCGGCCTGTGGTTCCTGCTCGCCCGCCCGGTCGACATCGGTGTCGACTGGCACGGCGACTACGCCAGCGCCTCGTTCGCGCCGTTTCGCGAGGGGCAGAGCCCGCTGCGCCACCTCTACCCGACACACGAGCAGATCGAAGCCGATCTGCTGCGGCTGAAGGGGCTGTTCCGCGGCATCCGCACCTACACCGCGCTCGAAGGCATGGCGGAGATTCCGGAGCTGGCGGCCAAGCACGGGCTCAAGCTCACGCACAGTGCCTGGCTCGGTCGTGACGCCAAGATCAACGAGGCCGAAGTCGATGCCCTGATCCAGGCGGCCAATACCTACCCGCAGGCGGTGGAGCGCGTCATCGTCGGCAACGAGGTACTGCTGCGCCGCGACCTCAGCCGCGACGAACTGATCGCTTACATCGACCGCGTGCGCGCGACGGTCAAGCAGCCGGTGTCTTACGCCGACGTCTGGGCCTTCTGGCTGAAGAACCCGCAGCTCGCCGAACACGTCGACTTCATCACCATCCACATCCTGCCCTACTGGGAGGACGAACCAGTCGCCGCCGAGGATGCCGAGGCGCGCTTCGCCGAGGTCATCGGCAAGATCCGCGCCGCCTTTCCCGGCAAGCCGATCCTGATCGGCGAGGCCGGCTGGCCGAGCGAGGGCCGCTCCCGCGGCCCGGCCGTCGCCGACCTGCCGAGCGCGGCGTATTTCGTGCGTGAACTGCCGCGTCTGGCCGCTAAATATCAGGTCGACTACAACGTCGTCGAAGCCTACGACCAGCCGTGGAAGGCGCAACTCGAAGGCACCATGGGCGCCCGCTGGGGCCTGTACGATATCGACCGCCAGCTCAAGTTCGAACGCACCGGCCCGGTCGAGCCGTTCCCGCAGGCGCTGCCGCGGGCCGTGACGGCGCTGGTGCTCGGCACTCTGCTCGGGCTGCTGCTGGTGCCGTCCACGGCGCTGCCGCTGCTGGCCTTCAGCATTGCCCTGGCCTGCCAGGCGCTGGCAGCCGGCAGCGTCGAAACGCTCTGGCACATCGCCCGCGTGGCAATCTCGCCGACCTCGCTGACCTGGTTCCTGCAGCGCGGCCTGTTCCTCGCCGCCGATGCCGGCTGGCTCGACAAGCCCACGGTCGGCGAACTCTATCGCGCGCTCGCCGACTCCGCCCCCGGCGCCGCCGAACTGTGGGCCGGCCTGCGTCTGGTCTTCGCCAGCGTGTTCCTGCTGCTGAGCGTCGGCCTGGCGCGTGCGCGCTGCGCCGGACGCCGCGCCGATGCCCTCGCCCGCCTGGTGCGCGCCAGCTATCTGAGCTACTGCGTCGGCGCAATCGCCGTCAGCCTGATGCTGGCACTCAACGGTCGCTACATGGACATCCCGACGCCGGAGTTCTGGATCACGCTGCTGGCCATGCCGCTGCTGGCGCTCAGCAACCGCGCCGGCAAAGTCGGCCACGGCCTGGCCTTCGCCACATTGACGCACAGCGGCCGCCTGCCACGCTGGCTGCCACACCTGCTGCTGCTGTGCGCCGCTGCGGTGATCATCGGCGAGGGCTGGGCGGTCGCCGGTGAGGACTTCATGGCGATGCACCCGAGCTGGGGCGAGCGGCTGCCGCTGATCCTCAAGGCGATGGTGTGGAACCGCGAGATCCTCGGCTGGGCCGCGATGCTCGTCGCGCTGTCGATCCCGCTGTGGCGACAAAACCGCGCACCCGCGGTTCGCTGACATGGCCACCACCACGGAGCTGTGGCGCTTCGGCGTCGTCGGCGTCATCGGCCTGCTGATCGACATCGGCGTGCTCTATCTCGCCCTGGCCGCCGGTTGCGGCTTTTATCTCGGCCGCGCGCTGTCTTTCGTCGCCGCAGCCAGCGGTACCTGGCTATGCAACCGTCTGTGGACTTTTCGCGAACAGCGCAGCGGCCGCACGCTGTGGGCTGAATGGCTGCATTACATGAGCCTGATGCTGGTCGGCGGAGCATTGAATTACGCGCTCTACGCAGCCCTGATCGCGCTGTCGGCCAGCGTGCGCGCCTGGCCGGTGCTGGCGGTGTGCGCCGGTTCGCTCGCCGGCATGATCGCGAATTTTCTCAGTGCCAAATGGCTGGTCTTCCGTCATCGGCACTGATGAGCGCAACCCGTGCATTTCAAAGAACTGTGGCGAGCCCTTGCGCAGCACTGACCCGCATCGCAGGCTGTGAGTCTGATCACACCGTCTCGCGGTCGGTCGCGGACATGGATGGCGCAGTCGCACCGCACGGGCGGGTGAATGTCCCATCATCGGTAGGTCCGTGATGTCTGCACTACAGCGCCCCCCTCTGCGCCATCTGGCATGGCTGATTGCACTGGTGAGCCTGTTGACGGTCGGCTTCTACTGGCAGGGTCTGCTGCAGCAGCTGCATGAATATGAGCGCGGTCGCGTCGAGCGCATCACCGAGCGCGCCGAACTGCGTGCCCTCGCCGCCTACGAGAACCTGCACGCCACGCTGCTGCAGCTCGACCGCGTCCTCGAAAATGCCCGCGCGGCCTGGCGCGGGGACCGCCCTCACCTTGACACCATCGCCAACGCCGCGCTCGCCGCACTGCCCGAAGGGCTGGCACTGCAGCTGTTCGTCATCGGCAGCGACGGTCACCTGGCCTGGTCCAGTCTCGGCGCGGCCCCCGCCAACTGGCTCGGCGACCGTGATTATTTCCGGGCGCTGGCCGTGCGCCCTGACGATCGGCTGGTATTCAGCGAGCCGGTCGTCGGTCGCCTGTCGCGTCGGCGCAGCCTGCTGCTGGCGCGCCCGCTGCTGGAAGACGGGCGCTTTGCCGGCGTCATCGCCATCGCCATCGCCCCCGATCGCTGGGCCCGCGACATCGCCAAGTTTTCCGATACCGACGCCGACATGGTCGCGCTGATCCGCAGCGACGGCATAATCCTGCTGCGCGTACCGGGGACCGAAAGCAGCTACGGTCTGCGCGTGCCGGCCGATCGCCCGTACCTGCACGCACCACAGCCGCCCAATCAGATCCTGCGCACGATCTCGCACGTCGACGGCATCGAGCGCGCCTATGCCTGGCAAATGATGCCGGAGGGGCCGGTGGTGGTCGCCGGCATCGGCGTTGCCGCCGCCAGTGCGGAAATCCAGGCCCTGCAGCGCGACCTGCTGCTGCGCAGCGGTGCCTGGACGCTGCTGCTGATGCTGACGATCGGCGGCGTGCTGCACTTCATGCACCGGGCCGAACGCAGCTCACGCCTGCTGGCCGACGCCGAGGACCGCCAGCGCACCATCCTGGCGACGATGGCCGAGGGCGTGATGATCCTCTCGCCCGAGCGCCGCATCATGTTCGCCAACGCCTCCGCACGCAGCACCCTGCACCTGCCGGAGCAGCTCGACGGCCTGCGCCACCCCGACGACACCATCCGTCATGCGCTGATCCGCCCCGATGGCCAGCCGCTCGCCTTCGAACACTATCCGACGTTGCGCTGCAGCACGCACGGTGAAGACGCCGACAACGTGCTCCTCGGCCTCAGTGACGAACAGACCGGCCTGCGCTGGATCACCGTCAGCGTGCGGGCGATGCGCCGCGACAGCGCGCCGCCGTACTGGATCGTGACCTCGTTTCGCGACATCACCGAGCTGCGCGAGGCCGAAGCACAGGCACGCATGAGCCAGTCGGTATTCGACGCCGCCGTCGAGGGCATTCTGGTCACCGATGCCGAACACCACATCATCGCCGTCAACCCGGCGTTCATAAACCTGACCGGCTACGCACGCGAGGCGCTGCTCGGCCGCACACCGCAGTTCCTCTGCGAGCAGCTGCCGCAGTCGATCAGCTTCGACGGCCTCTCCACCTACCTCATTCACCACGACTTCTGGGAAGGCGAAATACTGACGCAGCGCCGCGAGGACGGTTTCTGCCTGCTGCGCGTGCGCATCAGCGTGCTGCGTGACGACGAGGGCCGGGCCTGGCGGCACGTCGTGCTGTTCCATGACATCACCGAGCGCAAGCACCGCGAGGATCAGGCCTGGCGTCAGGCCAACTACGACGCGCTCACCGGCCTGCCCAACCGCACGCTGCTGCTCGACCGCCTCGGCCGCGCGCTGCGCCATGCCCAGCGCAGCGGCCAGCAGCTGGTCGCCCTGTTCATCGACCTCGACCGCTTCAAGCCGGTCAACGACGAACTCGGCCATGCCGCCGGCGATACCCTGCTGCAGCAGGTCGCGCGCCGCCTCGAAGCCGCGGTGCGCCTTGAGGACACCGTCGCCCGCCTCAGTGGCGACGAGTTCGTCGTCATCATGCTGGTCCATGCCGATACCCAGGCCGCCGAACGGGTCGCCGACAAGATCGTGGCGACGCTGACGCAGCCGTTCCGCATCGACGGTCAGTCCGTGGAAATCTCCTGCAGCGTCGGCATCGCCATCCAGCAGGCCGACGACGACGATGCCGAAGTCCTGCTCGAACGCGCCGATGCAGCGATGTACCGCGCCAAGCGCGCCGGGCGCAGCACCTACCGCTACTGAAGCTGTGCGGCGCGGGCGGCGCTGACGGCATCGGCCAGCGCCAGATGCTGGCGCAGCTCGGGGAAGCGCTCGGCGAAGCCGGCGCGCTCCAGCAGATCACGCACCGGGCCGCGCACGTCGGCGAGCCACAGCCGCACCCCGCGCGCGGCGAACTCGGCGGCGACGGCGCCCAGCATATCGGCCGCCGACAGGTCGATCTCGCCGGCCACCGCCAGATCCAGCACCACGGCGCGCACCGGCCGGCCATCCAGCGCGCTGCGCAACTGCAGGCGCAGCGACTCGGCGTTGTAGTACAGCGGCGGCCGATCCGGACGCAGCACCAGCACCTCGGCCGGCCGCTGCGCTTCCGGGTGGCGGTAGTGATCGACATAGCGACCGCTGTCGGCCAGCCAGCCCTGCTCCAGCAGATGCGGATGCGCGGTACGCCGCAGCTGGCCGAGCAGCGAAACCAGCGCCGCCACCAGCACACCGCGCAGCACGCCGAGCAGCAGCACCGCGAACAGCGCCACCAGCGCCATGCCGAACTCGTTGCGGCTGACCCGGCGCAGCCGGCGCAATGCGCTCAGGTCGATCATGCCGGACACCGCCACCAGCACCACCGCGGCCAGCATCGGCGCCGCCAGCCAGCGCAGCAGCGGTGCGGCCCCGAACAATGCCGCGGCGAGCACCGCAGCGGCGACCAGCAAGGCCAGCGGCGTGCGGGCACCGGCACGATCGTTGACGGCCGATTGCGACATGCCGCCGCCGGCCGGATAGCCGCCGAACAGGCCGACCAGCAGATTGCCGGCGCCGAGTGCGAGCAGTTCACGGTCCGGGTGCAGCGTGCGCCCGTCCCGACCGGCGAACACCCGCGCCACCGCCAGCCCTTCGACGCTGAGCACCAGCAGGCAGGCCATCGCCCCCGGCAGCAGCTCGCGCCAGGCATCGAGATCGAGATCCGGCGGGCCGAATGCCGGCCGGGCGCTGCCGACTGTGCCGACCACTGCCACACCGTGCGCCGGCAGATCCAGCACGGCCACCAGCGCACCGGCGGCGATCAGCACCGGCAGCATCAGCGGCCGACCCGGCAGGCAGCGACCGAGCAGCCACAGCAGCGCCAGCGTGCCGAGACCGAGCGCCGCCGCCGGCGGATGCCAGTGACCGAGCTGCGCCGCACACTGCCCCAGGCGCGAGGCAAAATCGCCGCTGCCGGCCGGCAGGCCGAGCAATGCCGGCAGCTGGGTGGCGCCGATATACAGCGCGGCACCGGCCTTGAAGCCGGTCTGCACCGGCTCCGAGATGAAGTTGACCAGCTGCCCGCCACGCACCAGCCAGGCGATGACGGCCAGCCCGCCGGCCAGCAGCGCGATCGCCTGTGCCGCCTGCGCCGGCGCGGCGACGTGGGTCGAGGCCAGCGTGCCGGCGATCAGCACCGAGGCCGAGGCCGTCGGCCCGACGGCGATGCGCGGGCTGGGGCCGAGCAGCGCATAGCCGATGCCGCCGAACAGGCAGGCGTAGAGCCCGGTCTGCGGGCTCAGCCCGGCGAGGCTGGCGTAGGCGATCGCCTCCGGGATCAGGTAGGCGGCGAGCGTCAGTCCGGCGAGCAGATCGGCGCCGAGCCAGACGCCGCGGTAGCCGCGCAGCCAGACGCAGAGCCGCAGCGCCTGCAGTCGCTCGCGCCACGGCTCCTGCGGCAGCGCCATGCCCTGTTCACCGTTGCTCATCTGCGCAGCTCCGTGCAGCGAAAACCTGAAAGCGTCGACGCTGCGCGGCGGTCTGTCAAAAACAACCGGCGGGGCCGCGGCCGCTCAGATCCAGCCGAGCCAGCGCCACCAGAAGTAGTCGAGCGGCAGCAGCAGCAGCAGCGTGATCGCCGCGCTGCTCAGCGTCACCCGCACGGCGGCACCGAGGCGTTCACCGCCGAGCTGCATGCCGACCACCAGCGGCGCCGACTGATACGGCAGCAGCAGCGTCGAAAACGCCAGCACCTGACTCATCAGCATTGCCTCGACCGACCAGCCGGTCAGCTCGGCGAGGCGTCCGGCGAGCGGCGTCAGCACCGCCGGCACACCGGGCAGCGTGGTCACCAGCGCCACCGCCAGACCGAGCGCCGTCAGCCCGGCGAAATTGGCGGCCGGCTGATTCGGGGCGAACGCGATGACGTGCTCGACACCGTCGGCGATCAGCCTGCCGAGTCCGCTGTGGGCCACGACGGCGCCGAGCCCGAGGATACCGGCGATGAAAAACAGCGCGCCGTAATTGAGCTGGCTGACCACCCCTTTCGGCACCAGTCCGGACCCCGGCCACAGACAGATCAGGGCGGCGCCCAACCCGACCCAGGCCGGTGAAATGTGGTGGATAAAATCGCTCATCCACAGCGCCAGTGACGCCAGCAGCAGGCCGAGCAGACGCCGCTCTGCGGCACTCAGCGGCATTCCCCGCGCCGGGCTGTCGAGCTGCTGCGGGCAGTGATCAGGAAACAGGCGCACGATCAGCACGATCAGCACGCCGGCCTTGAGCAGGCCGAGCAAGGGGAAATGCAGCCACAGGTAGCTGCCGTAGCTCAGCACGTAGTGATACTGGGTTTCTGCCGCACCGCTCAGTACCAGATTGGGCACATTGGCCGGCAGGATGGCGAAAGTCGGCAGATGGCAGCCGAACGCCGCGGCGAGCACCATGCCGGTGCGGCCGCGCCGCCCCGGCTCGAAACCGAAGCGATCCGCCACGGCGAGCACGATCGGCACCAGCAGCACCGCGCGACTGAGCGAGGACGGCACCAGAAAGCCGAGCAGCACGCCCGCCACGACCACACCACCGATCAAGCGACCGTAATGACCGGCGCAATGCCGCGCCAGCAACGCCGCCAGCGCACCACCGAGACGCTGGTCGAGTCCGGTATGACGCAGCGCCGCACCGAACACCAGGCCGCTGAACACCAGCCAGAACGCCGTCGAGCTGAAGCCGGCAAAGATCACCGTCGGCGGCGCCAGCGCAAACAGCGCCGCGACCAGGAAAAACAGCAGCGCCGTCAGGTATTCGGGCAGCAGCCCGGTCGCCCACAGCGCGACCGCACCGATCACCAGTGGCAGCGCGTGGGCGGTGGCTGGCGTCAGCCCGGCCGGCGGCCACACGGCGACAGCGAGCGCCACCAGCGTCAGCACGACGACGGGCAGCACCCTCAGCAACAGGGAAACAGGCATCGCGACAGTCTCCGAACGGCGGCGGGGCGGCGACCATGCCACAGCCGGGCGCAGCGGACATCGCCCTGTAACGCACAGCGGCCATGCAGCCGCAGCCGGCGGCTTCGCCGCTTGCTGTCGCGGCCGGCGCCGCGGTCACGCAGCGCCGGGGCCGGCGCTAGAGCCGGCGACCGTCGAAGTGATGCACGTCGACGCTGTCGAGATCGAAGTCGTCGACGCAGCGCACGTTGACCGCGACCATCTCCCGCCCGCTCGGATCGGTGGCGAAGCCGAGCGGCGCGCAGCCGCACACCGGGCAGAACACATGGGCGATGGTCTGCGCGCCGAAACGGTACTCGCTCATGTCGGCGGCCGGTGTCAGCAGCTCGAAGTGCGCGCGATCGGTGAAATACAGCAGCGAGCCACGGCGCCGGCACAGCGAACAGTTGCAGTCGACCAGCCGCTCGATGGCACCGTCGAAAGCGAAGGCAATGCGGCCGCAATGGCAGGACCCGGTGTAATGCATGACTGACGACTCCAGTGCGTGAACAGGGTGACGCCGGCTCACGGCACCCGTGCGATCAGCACGCCGGCCGGACCGAGCGCGATCGGATCATGGGCCACGGCGCCGCTGCTGTAGAGCGGTTCGAGCAGCTGCGGCGCACTCAGCGCGCAACCCGGCCGGCACGGCGTCATGCCGAAATTGAGACCGACGAACAGCGTCTGCTCGCCGGCACGACGCAGGAACAGCAGGCAGTTGGAACCGGGGCAGGAGTCGAGCGGCTGCCAGTCGCCGGCGTACAGCGCCGGCAGTTCGCGGCGCAGCGCGAGCAGACGCCGGTAGGCGTTGAGCAGCGAATGCGTGCCGCTGTCCTCGACTTCGACGTTGACGCCGACGGCGGCATCGTTGACCGCCACCGGCAGCCAGGGCTCGACGCCGCGCGGGCAGAAACCGGCATTGGCGCCGACGCCCCACTGCATCGGCGTGCGACAGCGGTCACGGTTGCTGCGGGCGGCCAGCCGCGTGGCCTCGGCGGGCTCGACGCCGAGCTCATCGATCAGGCCGCGGCGCAGCCACAGCGCCAGACGGTCGCGCCAGCGCTCCGGATCGGCGGGTGCGGCATCGCGCATGCCGATCTCCTCGCCGTAATAGAGCAAGGGCACGCCGGGCAGCGTCACCAGCAGCGCCGCGCACAGCTTGGCGTACAGCCCGGCATGGCCGTCGGCCGCCTCGCCCGAGCAGAAATGCGTCCACAGCCGCGAGCTGTCGATGTGGTTGAGCAGATTGCACTGCACCCCGCCCGGCGGCAGTGCCGCCAGCCGACGCTGCATCACCTCGCGCACATGCGTGGCGCGCAGCGGGCCGTCGACGTTCATCAGCGGGAAGTTCATCACCAGATGCAGCTCATCGCGACCGTCGCCGAGGTAGGCGATGTCTTCGTCCTCGCCGAGCAGGATGCGCTCACCGGGATAGCTGTCGACCAGCGTCCGCAGCTCGCGCAGCAGTCCGTGCACCTCGGGCTGACACAGCTGGTGACGGAAGATCCGGCTCCACCACTCGCCCACCTGAGCCTTCTGCGCCTCGCTGACGGCCTGCGCGTCGGCCGCGCGCAGATGCAGCAGGTCGACCGGCAGACCGTGCGCACGCTGCTCCGGGTCTTCGAACAGCGCGCTGATCGCATCCAGACGAAAGCCGTCGACGCCGAGATCGAGCCAGAAATGCGCCACCGCCCACAGCGCGGCCTTCACCGCCGGATGGCGCCAGTTCAGGTCCGGCTGCTCGCGCAGGAAAAAGTGGTAGTAGTACTGGCCGCGCGCCGGATGGTAGGTCCAGGCCGAACCGTCGAAGCAGGACTGCCAGTCGTTCGGCGGCTCGTCGGCCCAGACGTACCAGTCGGCTCTGGGGTTGTCGCGGCTCGACGCCGACTCGATGAACCAGGGGTGCTGGTCCGAGGTGTGGTTGAGCACCAGGTCGAGCAGCACATGCAGGCCGCGGGCATGCGCGGCATCGAGCAGCCGGCGGTAATCATCGAGCGTGCCGCATTCCGCCGCGATCGCCATGTAGTCGGCAACGTCGTAGCCGTTGTCGGCACAGGGCGACGGAAAATGCGGCGTCAGCCACAACGTGTCGACGCCGAGTGCGGCGAGGTAGTCGAGTTTGTCGATCAGCCCCGGCAGATCGCCGATGCCGTCACCGTTACCGTCCGCGAAGGTCCGCGTGTTCAGCGCGTAGATCGTCGCCCGCCGCCACCACTGCTCGCCTGCCATCGCCTCGCCTCCCGCCGGCTAGATTGGTGTTTCATCAATCTAGCCGGCAGCGGCGGCAGGCACATGTCAAACCGCGAGCGGCTGCGTACCGCGTAAACGTTCGTCGACATCGAGCACGAAATCCTGCCAGGCGCTGGCCAGTTCGAGTTCGATGGTGCGGCGATAACCGCTGTCCGGGCCGTGCTCGTGCGGGAAGTTGCTGAGCGCGCAGGAACTGCGGTTGTGGCTGAGCGCGGCACCGAGCAGCGCGCTGTTGCAGCCGGAGAACGGCGTCAGCAGTGCCCGCCGCAGATTCACCCGCTCGCCGGCCGGCACCGCGGCAAGCGCCAGCGTGCCCAGACGCATCAGCGCATCGGTGTAGAAACTGTCGACGGTGCCGAGCAGCGCATGCAGCGTCGCCTGCGCATTCTGCCCGCTGGCGAGGACGGCATTGAGGCGGCCGCGGTAGTCCTCGGCGAGCTGGCCGCGGCGCTGCTCGACCCAGTCGATGAAGCTGTCGAAGGGATCGACGCTGGCGAGCATGGCGTCACCGCCGCTGGCCGCCACTTCGGCAGCGTTCAGGCAGCGGCGGGCGATGCGCGCCGCGGCTTCCAGCGCGCCTTCGAGATAGCCGCCATGCTGGGCCGCCGTCTCCGCGCCGCCGAAATGCAGGCGGCCGCCCCAGTAGGCCGCGCGCAGTGCCGGCGTATCGTAGTCCGGGTGTTCGTTGAGCGGCTGCTCACTATCGAGCGTGCTGCAGGTGAACGACTCCTGCGCCCAGTCCTGATAGTGCTGCACGCCGTCTTCCAGCTCGCTGCCGAACAGCCGTGCGAACTGATTGTCGATCAGCAGCGGCAGCCCCTGGCCGAAGCGTTCGCGCAGGCCCGGCCCGAGCGCGAGGAACCCCCCGAGCGCGGCCTTCCCGCCGCTGGCGTCGCAGGCATCCCAGACCTCGGCCAGCACCGCCTGAGCGTGCTGCGCGAAGGCGTTGCCGGAATGGCCGGCCTCACGCCAGTAGGCACGCTCGCAGCCGAGCAGCACCTTGGCCTGCGCCGCCATCCAGGTCGGCGTCGCCACCAGCGCGGTCAGCAGCTCAGCCGGCAGTGCCGGCGTGAAGCGCACGTGCTCGGCGAGCAGCCGCGGCGGCAGCGCCAGCGCGACACGGCGCGCCTGCACCGTGACGAAACCGCGGGTCTCGATGTCCTCGAAGCGCAATTCGACGTGATTGCCGCAGTCATGCACCGCGCGCAGGACATGGCCGCAGTGCAGAGCCTCACCCGGCAGCTCGTGGGCCAGCGCATCGACCAGCGCGCCCATGCCGCCGACCAGGCGGCGGGCACCGCCGTGCAGCTCGTTGGTGGCCCGCGTCACCGGCTCGTGGTCCGGGTCTTCGAGCACGCGGACCGTGCCCGGATCGTGCTGGGCGAGGGTTTCCAGGCCGAGCTCGCTGATCAGCGTGCGCATGCGCGGCTGCGTCTGCGGCCAGTACCAGCTCGGCCCGAGATCGCCGCTCAGGCCATCGACGCCTGCAGCCACCGACAGCGCCCGCCCGCCGAGCCGCTCGCGCGCTTCGAACAACGCGAAGCTCTGTCCCGCCCGGTGCAGCGCCCGCGCCAGCACCAGCCCGCTAACCCCACCACCGATGATCGCCGTTTCGAGCATGTCCCTTCTCCAAAGTCAGGAGCCGTGGTCGCTGCTCTGCGATATTCATTCCATCGGAGATGTATTTTTTAATTCAAAAAATTCAAATCATTACGAATAAAAACACAACACGCGAAACGACTGTGCTTGTCGCCTAGGACACAGACCGTAGCAGTTGCGACAGCCGCCGCTCAGGCGGCGGCGCCGTGCCAGAGTTCGGCGATGGCGGCCCGCGCCGCCTGGATCGGCGCCTCGGCGCAGCGCGCACGCATGCAGATGAAGCCCAGCTCGGCGTCGACGGCCACCGCATCGGCGATCGCCAGTCCTTCGGCCTGCGCCGCGCGCAGCGCGATGCTGTCGCGCACCAGCGTCAGCGCCACGCCGGAGCGCACCAGATCGAGCATCGACGGTTCGAGGTCGACGCGGGCGACCACACGCGGCGCCACTCCGGCGGCGGCGAAGATCCGCGCCAGCAGGCGGTGATGCACCGACTCCGGCGGGGTGGCGATCCACGGCAGCGCTGCCAGTTCGCGCCAGCCCTTGCCGCGCACCTGACCGCTCCAGCCGGGCGGCGCCACCACCAGGTAGCGGAACGCCGTCAGCGGCAGCACTTCGCAGCGCTCGCGCAATTCGTCGAGACCGGGCAGGCCGAGCGTGTAGGCGACGTCGAGGCGGCCGGCTTCGAGCTCGCGCAGCACGCTGCCGGACATGCCGTGGCTGAGCTCGAAGGCGAGCTGCGGATGCCGTTCGGCGAGCAGACCGAGGAAGGCGCCGAGGCGCAGGAATTCGGGATCGACGATGGTACCGAGGCGCAGCCGGCCACTGACACGGCCATGCAGCGCGCTCGCCGCCGCGCCGAACTCGGCCAGCGCCGCCAGCGCGCGCTCGGCGGCCGGCAGCAGCCGGCGGCCGTCCTCGGTCAGGCGCATGCCGCGCGGGGTGCGCTCGAACAAGCTCAGCCCCAGCGCGCCCTGCAGCTTTTTCAATTGCAGGCTGAGCGCCGGCTGGGTGACGCACAGGCGCTCGGCGGCCCGCGTCAGATTGCCCTCGCGCGCCACGGTGACGAATACGCGCAAAGCCGTCGGGTCCATCACGGCAAGGCTCCCGATATGAGCATGGCTGATAACGATACAAAGAATATCTGATTGGACCCGCCGTCAATCCTCGACTTTGATGAAGGCATCACAGCCATCCTGCCGTTCACGGGGATTTCACCATGAGCTTTGCTTACGTCACAGCCGCCGAACGCGTGCCGCACTGGATCAACGGCGCCGCGCGCCAGAGCCACAGCGGGCGCAGTGCCGCGATTCACGATCCGGCGCTGGGGCGGGTGGTGCGGGAAGTCGGCCTGGCCGATGCCGCCGAAGTCGACGCCGCCGTCGAAGCCGCCGCCGCGGCGCAGCCGCTCTGGGCGGCGGCGGCACCGCAAAAGCGTGCGCGCGTGCTGTTCCGGCTGAAAGAACTGGTCGAACGCCACACCGATGATCTGGCCCGGCTGATCACCCGCGAGCACGGCAAGACGCTGCCCGATGCCCGCGGCGAGGTGCAGCGCGGGCTGGAGGTCATCGAGTTCGCCTGCGGCATTCCGCAGCTGCTCAAGGGCCAGTACTCGGATGCGATCGGCGGCGGCATCGCCCACTGGAGCCAGCGCATGCCGCTCGGCGTGGTCGCCGGCATCACGCCGTTCAACTTCCCGTTCATGGTGCCGATGTGGATGGCGCCGGTGGCCCTGGCCTGCGGCAACGCCTTCATCCTCAAACCCGCCGAGCGTGACCCCTCGCCCGCGCTGCTCACCGCCGAGCTGATGCGCGAAGCCGGCGTACCGCCCGGCGTGTTCAGCGTGGTGCAGGGCGACCGCCAGGCCGTCGAGCGGCTGCTGGCGCATCCGCAGGTACAGGCGGTGAGCTTCGTCGGCTCGACGCCGATCGCCCGCCACATCTATGAAACCGCGGCGAAACACGGCAAACGCGCGCAGGCGCTGGGCGGCGCCAAGAACCACCTGGTGGTGATGCCGGACGCCGATCTCGACCAGGCCGCCGATGCGCTGATCGGCGCGGCCTACGGTTCGGCCGGCGAGCGCTGCATGGCAGTGTCGATCTGCGTCGCCGTCGGCAATATTGCCGATGCGCTGGTCGCCAGAATCGTCGAGCGCGCCCACCGCCTGCGCGTCGGCGACGGCGAGGCCGAGGGCATCGACATGGGGCCGGTGGTCAGCGCCGAGGCCAAGGCCCGCATCGAGGGCTACATCGCCGCCGGTGTCGAACAGGGCGCCGAGCTGCTGCTCGACGGCCGCCATCTGCGCGTGCCCGGCCACGAGCATGGCTACTTCCTCGGCGCCACGCTGTTCGACCACGTGCGTCCCGACATGAGCATCTATCAGGACGAGATCTTCGGGCCGGTGCTCGGCGTGGTCCGCGTCGAAACCTTTGCCGAGGCGGTGGCGCTGATCAACGAGCACCCGTATGGCAACGGCGTCGCCTGCTTCACCCGCGACGGCCGCACCGCGCAGGAATTCACCCAGCACATCTGCGCCGGCATGGTCGGCATCAACGTGCCGATCCCGGTGCCGATGGCCTGGCATTCCTTCGGCGGCTGGAAGCAGAGCCTGTTCGGTGACCACCACAGCTACGGCGAGGAAGGCGTGCGCTTCTACACCCGCTACAAGAGCGTGATGCAGCGCTGGCCGGACAACCGCGGCAACGGGCCGGAATTCGTCATGCCGGTCAATCAGTAAGTCACGCCCCAGCGCACGGCCACGCACGCCGTGGCGGCCACGGCGTGCCAGCGCGGCGATCGCCCTGCCCTCGCATTCAGGAGTTCCGATGAAGGATTTCGGCAGCTACGACTACATCATCGCCGGCGGCGGTGCGGCCGGCTGCGTGCTGGCCAACCGCCTGTCGGCCGACCCGCAGACTTCGGTGCTGCTGCTCGAAGCCGGCAACGATGAACGCTGGATCTGGACGCGGATTCCGGTCGGCTATCTGTTCTGCATCAACAACCCGCGCACCGACTGGTGTTTTCGCACCGAGCCGGAGCCCGGTCTCGACGGCCGCTCGATCATCTACGCCCGCGGCAGGGGCCTCGGCGGCAGCACGCTGATCAACGCCATGCTCTACCTGCGCGGTCAGGCCCGCGACTACGACGAATGGGCCGCGCTGTGCGCCGATCCCGGCTGGCGCTGGCAGGCGGTGCTGCCACTGTTCAAGGCGGTGGAAGACCACTGGCAGGGCGCCAGCAACGCCCACGGCAGCGGCGGCGAATGGCGCGTCGAACAGCAGCGGCTGGCCTGGGAGCTGCTCGAACGCTTCGCCGAAGCGGCGCAACAGGCCGGCATCCCGGCCAGCACAGATTTCAACCGCGGCGACAACCACGGCGTCAGCCGCTTCGAGGTCAACCAGAAGCGCGGCGTGCGCTGGAGCGCCGCGCGCGGCTTTCTCGATCCGGTGCGCAACCGGCCGAATCTGCGCATCGTCACCGGCGCGCTCAGCGACCGGCTGCTGCTCGACGGTCGCCAGACCCGCGGCATCGAGTTCCGCATCGGTGGCGAGCCGGCGCAGGCCGCCGCCCGTCGCGAGGTGATCCTGGCCGCCGGTTCGATCGGCTCGCCGGCGATCCTGCAGCGCTCCGGCATCGGCGACGGCGCAGCGCTGCAGGTGCTCGGCATTGCCAGCGTGCTCGATGCGCCGGGCGTTGGCGCGAATCTGCAGGATCATCTGCAGCTGCGCAGCGTTTATAAGGTGCACGGCATCCGCACCCTCAACCAGCAGGCCAACAGCCTGTGGGGCAAGGCGCTGATGGGACTCGAATATGCGCTGCTGCGCCGCGGCCCGTTGACGATGGCGCCGAGCCAGCTCGGCCTGTTCGCCTATTCCTCGCAGGCCGAAAGCACGCCGGATCTGGAGTATCACGTGCAGCCGCTGTCGCTCGACAAATTCGGCGATCCGCTGCACGCCTTCCCGGCGCTGACAGCGAGCGTCTGCGATCTGCGCCCGCGCTCACGCGGCTGGGTACGCATCCGCGACCGCGAGCCGACGAGCGCGCCACGCATCGCACCGTGCTATCTCAGTGATGCGGCCGACCGCGCCAAGGCGGCCCGCGCACTGCGCCTGACCCGCCAGATCATGGCGCAGCCGGCGCTCGCGCCGTACCGACCGAGCGAGCACCTGCCGGGCAGCGACGACGACAGCGATGAAGCCCTCGCCCTCGCCGCCGGACGCGTCGGCACGACGATCTTTCATCCGGTCGGCACCTGCCGCATGGGCCGCACCGGCGACCCGCTCGCCGTCACCGACAGCCGGCTGCGCGTCCAGGGCATCGCGGGCCTGCGCGTCATCGATGCCTCGATCATGCCGACGATCACCTCCGGCAACACCAGCTCGCCGACGGTGATGATCGCCGAGCGCGGCGCGCGCATGCTGCTCGAAGATGCGCGCTGAACCTGCGGCGGGCGCGGATCAGTCTCACAACGTGATGAAGTCGCCGGCGCTCAACTGGTACAGCGATATCGAGCACTCGCTGATGTAGTTGCCGTAGAGCATGCTCCACAGATCATCGCCGTCGTGCTTGTAGCACTCGCAGTAGGCTTCGACGCAGGCGACGATGCCGAGATTGCCTTTCTTCTGCTGCGTATCGCTGTACTCGGCAAACACCTTGGCCGCGCCCTGCAGGTACTCCTTCAGGTGCGCCGACGACAGCGGCGGCTTGCCGCTTTTGATGATGGCCGTGGCGAGCTCACCGTGGAAACGGTCGATGCATTTGTCCGGCCCGATGTTGACGCGCTGCGGCAGCAGGCGCGTATTGCCACAGATCGTCTTCAGGCATTCGTAGAAGCAGAACACCACCTTGTCCTTGCTGGCGATGGCCGCGAGCTTCGAGCGCATGCCGGCATCGATGCCGAGGTTGCAGAAGTGCGCGGCGTCCATGCGCCCGCAGGCGGCGCAGGATTTGTCGATGATGTTCGCGTCTTTGGCATCGAAGGCGTAGTAGTCGGTGTCGGTCGAGCGATAACCCTCATCGATCTGGTGGGTGGCATTGACGTAAAGCAGATCCTGCGGCTTCAAACCCAGGCTGTACGGCGGTGCGTTCAGCTTCGCGAGCAGCGCCCGGTAGTAGAACAGATACAGAAAGAAGTGCCGGCAACGCTCATAGGCGTGCCGGCGCAATTCATCTTTGAGGGAGCCGCCCAAGACCAGGGCGCCGGATGTCGCTTCGCTTTTTTCTCTGCACATGATGCGTCCTCTGCGGTACAGCGGATCGAGACGAGCGCCGGTCGGCGACCGGCACCACGAAGCCACAAAAACCGGAGATGGCGGCCGGCACGATCAGCTCGCGTAGCCCGTGCTCAGCGCCCGCGCCCATTCATCGCGTCCGGCGGCGACGGCCAGCTGCACCACCACCCGCGTGTCATAGGGCACGGCGATCAGTTGCGCACTCCATTGGCCGTCGGCCCGGCGTTCGACGAGGGCATAACGCGCATCTGCCGAACCGGTTTCGGCGACATGAAATTCGGGCCGGTCGGCATCGAAGGCCGGCAGGCCGACGCTGCCGGGATTGACGATCAGCTGCCCGCCGCAGCGCACGCTGCGCGGCGTATGCGAATGACCGCAGGCGACCAGCGCCGAGCGTTCCGCTCCCAGGCGTTCGGCAATCGTCTGCCGATCGGCGAGCCGCAGGCGACCGGCGTCGATGGTCTCCAGGCAATAGATGAGATCGCTGGCCGGTGTGCCGTGGCAGAGCAGGACTTCGTCGCTCAGGCGCAGCGTCGCCGGCTGCGCACGCAGCCAAGCGAATTCAGCGGCACCGAGTGCGGCATGGGCAAAGGCATCGGAAGCGCCCATCTGCGCCGGTGCCTGCGTCAGCAGCTGCCGCTCGTGATTGCCGGCGAGGCTCGGCCAGCCGGCGGCCATCAGCCACTGCGCCGTTTCGCGCGGCAGCAGCGGGCCGGACACGCTGTCGCCGAGATTGACGATCTGGTCGACACCACGGTGGTGGATGTCGGCCGCAACGGCTTCGAGCGCCGGCAGGTTGCCGTGGATGTCGGAAACCAGCGCCAGACGCAGCGTGCAGGCGGACATGCTCAGGCCGCCGCGAGCGTGTCGAGTTCGTCGCGGGCGGTCTGCGCCAGCCCAGCCCAGTACCGGGCATCCGGCGTGATGTTCTGCAACACCAGGCCATCGAGCTCACGGCGGAAACGGCTGCCGGGATCGCGCAGTTCATCGAGCACCGCGGCCAGAAAGCGGCGTTCCTCGCCACCGAAGATCAGCCAGGCATGATCGGCAGGCTCCTGCAGGTATTCAGTGGCGCTGCCGGCACGGATCGCCTGCAGGCGCTGGTCGATGCCAGCAATGAACGTGCGCTGCTTGGTGACGAAGAAATCGATGACCCGTTCCGCCTCGGCGGCCAGCTGACGCTCCAGCGCGGACTGATCCGGGGCAATCCAGGCCGGCGTCAGACCCTTCATGTAACGCATCGCCGAGGTTTCGAACTTGCCGCTGGACTGATTGACGAAGGCCGGCACCAGCTCGGTGCCACCGTCGCAGGCCAGACTCGCCGCGACCAGATCGCTCAAGCGCGGACAGTCGCCACCGCGGCCGGCCGCCGCGCGCAGCACGCGCAGCGCCTGCGCACAGAACAATTCACCGTCGATCGAGTAGGTGCCGATGGCGATGTGGCCGGCCTGTGAGCCGCTGAGCCAGGTCTTGCCGTCGCGCTTGCTGCTCGATGAGCTGCCGCTGCGGTCCTGCACCAGCGCGCCACCGATCTGCACTGAAAAACGTTCGCGCTGCTCGGCATACAGCAGGGAAAACAGCAGCTGGCGCTTGCGCACGGTCTCGGCGATGCGGCGCGCCAGATGCGTCGGCAGTTCGTCTTCGCGATTGAACACCCGCACGAAATTGACGCTGCCGGAACCGATCGACGCCAGGTCGCTGAGGATGCCGCCGCGCGCGGTGCGCGGCGCACCCAGCAACACGGCACCACCGCTGAGGACCACCGGTTTGCTCCGCCCCATGCCTGCCACCCTCCGCACACCCTTGCATCTGGGCGAGGATAGACGTCCGCGCAGGCCTTGCGAATTGCCCTATTGCCGGCACCGCCCCGTGCAGCGGGAAAGCACGCCGCGGTTCTTAGCCCGCCATCACATTGGCACCAACCTGATGGCTGGCATTGATGCGGCCCGGGCGCTTGCTGTCGACGACGGGCTCGACATCTTCCATGTCCGGCGACGGATCGGAGCCGCTGGCCACGAAATCTTCCAGTGAAATGCTCGCCAGAAAGGCATTGATGCGGGCGCTGAGATCGTTCCACATCGCATGCGTGCGACAGGCCTCGCTGCCATGACAGTTGGCCTTGCCGCCACAGTGGGTCATGTCAACGGTTTCATCCACCGCAGCGATGATTTCCGCCATGCTGATGCGATTGGCCGGCCGGGCCAGACGATAGCCGCCCCCCGGACCGCGCACACCCTCGACCAGCCCACAACGCCGCAGCTTGGCGAACAGCTGCTCCAGGTATGACAGCGAAATGCCCTGGCTGCGGGAAATATCGGCCAGTGCGACAGGACCGGAACGGTGATTATTGGCAATGTCCATCATGGCTGTTACCGCGTAACGGCCTTTGGTCGATAGCTTCATTGGTCTCACCAAAAGTGGCTTGGAGCGAATACTGCCTGCATGGACAGCCCCCACAGATCATGTGGGAAGCCTACGAAAGCCGACTAAAATGGTCAACTATTTTGCACTGCAGCAGGACGCCAACTTCCGTGGCCTTGATAAAGGCAATAACCGAGCCATCTTGCGAGAAAACGATTGACGTGACTGCGCAGCCGCAGCTGCTGCTCGACAAGCTCGGTTTCGAGCTCGAACACCGGCCAGTGACGCAAACGCGCCACCATGACTTCGGCCTGTCGGGCGTCATGGTAGATGCGCACCCGCAGGCCGGGCTCATCCCAGCAGCGCTGTCCGCCATCGATAAAGCGGTAAGTCAAATCCAGTTCGCTGGTAAAGCGAAAGCGCTCGCGCACCGTCATGTGTACATCGAGTGCACCGGCAGCCGATGACACCCATGAAGTCGCCGCTGGCGGCATCGCGGGGACCAGCCTGCGCAGCTGCATGTAGTTGCGCTCATAGCTGTCCATCAGACCGGCGAAACTGCCCGGCCTGACGTCGAGTCCACGAACATGACATGCCGCCAGCCACGGCTTCACGATTGCCGATACCTCACAGATCACCTGCTGGGAATGCTCATGCTGCCATGCAAACACGCATCGGCGGCATCCCGATCCTGAAAAAGCGGTTCCCCCCTTTATAGAGGCGACATTATAATTAGCGCCCTTGCACAACCCGCCAGTCCACGCCATTCGGCAGACGAGGCGCAAGGTTGAACCTACGCCCGACGAGCGCGCTGGGACGCCCCTGTCGAGCGTTAGGTGGCAAAGAGGCCAGCGCTGATGCACGAGGCGCGGCAGCCTCTGCGGTTTTCAGTCGCGTTTATTTAAAGTCAAGGGGAACTACATTGACAGACTACGTGCTTTGGTTTGAAACCCTCGGCATGGATGACGTAAACCGGGTCGGCGGCAAGAATGCCTCCCTCGGTGAGATGATCAGCCATCTAGCCGCCGCTGGCGTGCAGGTTCCGGGTGGTTTCGCCACGACCGCCGAGGCGTTCTGGGAATTCCTGACCACGAACAACCTGATCGAAAAGATCAACGGCGAACTCGCCAAGCTCGACATCGAGGACGTCAACGCCCTGGCCGAGACTGGTAACCGTGTTCGTCAGTGGGTCATCGACGCACCGTTTCAGCCCGCCTTCCTCGACGCTGTAACCAACGCCTATCGCTCGCTCGAAGCGGCCAGCGGCGCTGAAATCTCCGTCGCCGTGCGCTCCTCGGCCACCGCGGAAGACCTGCCGGACGCCTCCTTCGCCGGTCAGCAGGAAACCTTCCTCAACGTGCGCGGCCTCGACAACGTGCTGGTGGCGATCAAGCACGTCTTCGCTTCGCTCTACAACGACCGCGCCATCGCCTACCGCGTGCACCACGGCTTCGCGCACAGCGAAGTCGCACTGTCGGCCGGCATCCAGCGCATGTGCCGCTCCGATGTCGGTGCCGCCGGCGTCATGTTCACGCTCGACACTGAATCCGGCTTCGACGACGCCGTGTTCGTCACCGCCTCCTACGGCCTCGGCGAGACCGTCGTGCAGGGCGCCGTCAACCCCGACGAGTTCTACGTCCACAAGCCGACGCTGCAGGCCGGCCGCCCGGCGGTGCTGCGCCGCAACCTCGGCGGCAAGGCGATCAAGATGGTCTACGCCAGCGAAGGCGTCGCCGGTCGCAGCGTCAAGACTGTCGAGGTCGATCAGGCCGAACGCCGCCGCTTCGCGCTGACCGATGCCGAAGTCGAGGCACTGGCCCGCCAGGCTCTGATCATCGAGAAGCACTACGGCCGCCCGATGGACATCGAGTGGGGCAAGGACGGCAACGACGGCAAGCTCTATATCCTGCAGGCGCGCCCGGAGACCGTTAAGAGCCGTGCCGACTCGCAGGTCATGCAGCGTTACCAGCTGTCGCGCCGCGGCGATGTCGTCGCCACCGGCCGTTCGATCGGCCAGCGCATCGGCTCAGGCACCGTGCGCGTGATCCACGACATCAAGGAAATGGCCAAAGTGCAGGCCGGCGATGTGCTGGTCACCGACATGACCGATCCCGACTGGGAGCCGATCATGAAGCGCGCCTCGGCCATCGTCACCAACCGCGGCGGACGCACCTGCCACGCGGCGATCATCGCCCGCGAGCTGGGCATCCCGGCCGTCGTCGGCTGCGGTGATGCCACCGATCGCATTCAGGACGGTGACGAAGTCACCGTGTCCTGCGCCGAAGGCGATACCGGCTACATCTACACGGGCCTGATCGACTTCGACGTCAAGGAAATCAGCCTCGACTCGATGCCGAAGCTCGGCTTCAAGATCATGATGAACGTCGGCAACCCCGACCGTGCCTTCGACTTTTCACGCCTGCCGAACGCCGGCGTGGGTCTGGCCCGCCTTGAGTTCATCATCAACCGCATGATCGGCGTGCACCCCAAGGCGCTGCTCAACTACGACTCGCTGCCCAACGACATCAAGAGCCGCGTCGATGCGCAGATCGCCGGCTACGCCTCGCCGGTCGACTTCTACGTCGAGAAGCTCGCCGAAGGCATCGCCACGCTGGGCGCCGCCTTCGCGCCGAAGGCAGTGATCGTGCGCATGTCCGACTTCAAGTCGAACGAGTACGCGAACCTGATCGGCGGTCCGTTGTACGAACCGCACGAAGAAAACCCGATGATCGGCTACCGCGGCGCCTCGCGCTACATCTCGGAAAACTTCCGCGACTGCTTCGAGCTCGAATGCCGGGCGATGAAGAAGGTTCGCAACGAGATGGGGCTGACCAACATTCAGGTCATGATTCCCTTCGTGCGCACACTGGAAGAAGCCAAGGCCGTCGCCGAGATTCTCGAAGCCAACGGTCTCAAGCGCGGCGAGAACGGTCTCAAGCTGATCATGATGTGCGAGCTGCCGTCGAACGCGCTGCTGGCTGACGAGTTCCTCGAATACTTCGACGGTTTCTCGATCGGTTCGAACGACCTGACCCAGCTCACGCTCGGCCTCGATCGCGACTCCGGCCTGATCGCGCACCTGTTCGATGAGCGCAATCCCGCGGTCAAGAAGCTGCTGTCGATGGCCATCCAGGCCTGCCGCCGCCACGGCAAATACATCGGCATCTGCGGCCAGGGCCCGTCGGATCATCCGGATCTGGCCAAGTGGCTGATGGAGGAAGGCATCGAAAGCGTCTCGCTGAACCCGGATAGTGTGGTCGAGACCTGGATGTTCCTTGCGGGCGAGCAAGTCTAAGCCCCAGCCAGCAGCGGTATGATCAAAGGGCGCGGTGCAAACCGCGCCCTTTTGTTTGCGTCGCCGCGACATTCCCCCGGTCCTAACGACGCTTCAGCGGTTCTCCCCCCGAACCACACTGCCAACCTTTTGACTGGAGACCTTGCATGAAGCCCCAACCACCGCGTGGATTCCGCGGTCCCTCCCTGCTTATCGGCCTGCTGCTTACTTTAGTATCCATGCCGAGTTTTGCTGGCGGTGATGCCCACACCGCCAACGTATTCTTCTGGACAGCCCTGATGCTGCTGGCCGGCAAGATCGGCGGCCTTGTCGAGCGCTGGAAACAACCGCCGGTGCTTGGCGAGCTGCTGGCCGGCGTATTGCTTGGCAATCTGGTGCTGTTCGGTTTTGACGGCCTGGAGCCCGTCAAGCAAGACCCGATCGAGGGCTTCCTCGCCCAGCTCGGCGTCGTAATCCTGCTGTTTCAGGTCGGGCTGGAGTCGAACGTCGCCACCATGCGCCGGGTCGGTGTTGCCGCGTTCCTCGTCGCCTGCGCCGGTGTCGCAGCCCCGTTCGCCCTTGGCACCCTAGTCGTTGGCCCCTTGCTGTTCCCCAATCTGTCGTGGAACGGCTGGCTGTTCCTCGGCGCCACCCTGACCGCGACCTCCGTCGGCATCACCGGCCGGGTGTTCCGCGACATGGGCCAGCTGCACACGACTGAAGCGCAGATCATCCTCGGCGCTGCCGTCATCGACGATGTCATCGGTCTGGTCATCCTTGCCGTGGTATCCGCCATCATCAGCACCGGCGCCGTCGACCTGCTGTCAGTGCTGTGGATCGTGGTCAAGGCCGTGCTATTCCTCGGCGGAGCGATTGCACTCGGCCAGTATTCGGCCCGCGCATTGGGACGCGTGTTCTCACGTATCCACACCGGCTCCGGGATGAAGGTCACGCTGGCGATCTCCTTCTGTCTGCTGCTTTCCGCCCTCGCCTACCTGATCGGTCTGGCGCCGATCGTTGGTGCCTTCGCTGCCGGTCTGGTACTCGACGACGTCGCGTTCGAGGACTTTGCCGACCCCGAAATCAACGGCCTGATCCGCTCCGCCGTCAATGACGCCGACGCCAAAACCCGCGAAAACGTCGAACACGTGCTGCTCGAACATCGCCAGCACCATCTCGATGCCCTGGTCGCCCCGCTGGGCCACTTCGTGGTGCCGCTGTTCTTCGTCTACACCGGCATGCAGGTCAACCTGAGTACGCTGTTCGACCCACATGCACTGCTGCTCGCGCTGGCCGTAACGGTCATCGCCTTCGGCGGCAAGCTGGTCTCCGGACTCGTCGCCGGGCCGGTCGACAAATGGCTGGTCGGCTGGGGTATGGCACCGCGCGGCGAAGTCGGTTTGATCTTTGCCATCGTCGGCAAGCAGCTGGGCGTCGTCAGTGCCGAAGAGTTCTCGGTCATCGTGCTGGTGGTGATTCTGACGACACTGCTGACCCCGCTGATTCTGGGGCAACTGCTGCGCCGTAAGGCAGCCGCAGCCTCCACCGCAGCCTGAGGATGCCGGCCGACCCCGTGATACCCGTCGGCCGCTTCGCACCATCCCCGACCGGCGCCCTGCACTTCGGCTCGCTGCTGACCGCACTCGCCAGCTGGCTCGACGCGCGTGCCGGTGGCGGCCGCTGGCTGGTGCGCATCGAAGACATCGACACGCCACGGGTCGTCCCCGGCGCGGCCGATGACATCCTGCGCACTTTGGAGGCTTGCGGTCTTTACTGGGATGGCACGCCGGTATGGCAGAGCCAGCGCCTAGAACTGTACGCACAGGTGCTGGAGCAACTGCAGCAGGCGGGGCTGCTGTACTTGTGCCGCTGCAGCCGCTCGCGACTTGCTGCCACGGCGCGTCGCGGTCCCTGCGGCCTGATCTACCCGGGGTACTGCCGCGATGCCGGATTGCCCCTCGATCAAGCCGGCGCTCTGCGCCTGCGCACCGATGCTGGCGAGGTGCACTTCACCGACCGCGTTCAGGGCAAATTCAAGCAGTCACTGCATGCGGAAGTCGGTGACTTCGTCCTGCGCCGAGCTGACGGCTTGTATGCCTATCAGCTCGTCGTCGTCGTCGATGACGCCTTACAGCAGGTTACGGACATCGTCCGCGGCGCGGATCTGCTCGATTCGACGCCCCGGCAGATCTACCTGCAACGCCTGCTCGGCTATCCAGCACCGAGCTATGCCCATGTTCCGCTGGCGGTCGATGCCAAAGGCGACAAGCTGTCGAAGCTGACCCACGCGCGGGCGATCGACTGCACACGGGCACACCTGGCACTTTGGGATGCCCTGGAGTTCCTCGGCCAGCAGCCACCAGACCCATTACGCGGCGCCGACGTCTCTTCAGTCCTTGACTGGGCACGTCAGCACTGGGCGATGTCGCAGGTGCCAAGCGTCCTGCATCGGCAGTGGCCAACACCGGTCGACACGGCGGCAGGGGCGATTGCCACCCCATCTTCGTAAACGCTGTTGATGCTGGCAAAGGCAAATTCATCGGCTAACTTAGAACATTCCCACATTCGCAACGCGTGCAGTTTCACAAAACGAAAACATACTGCCGCATAACAAACAAAATAAGGGAAAACCCTAATATCACAGCTGAATCCATGCGGATGAAATGGGAATACAAAAGCTATCGAACGCGCAACACAAACAGCTATAAAAACAACATATTGTTTTGCTGCTTCGCACCATTTCTCGACCATGTAGATGAAATATTGACTTTATCCAGAATGCTGGGAAAGAATGCAGACGCGTTCGTGACACAGTTCATAACAACCATATGCAGGTCACAGCCACATTCGGCAGTTGCATTCGGGGGAATGTCTTGCCAAGACTCAATTGCGCCGAGTTTCAGCGCTTTCAGTGCCAGAGCGAATCATTTCCTATAATGGCACGCCAAACTCACGCTTCACGTGAGCCCTCTTGTTATTGCGTTAACGCTTTTTCGAGTGCCTGCAGAATCTGCAGCGACTCGTTTTCTTATTTCATTTCTTGTTTTTCATTGCCATCAGGACAGCGGATCGCTGCGGCCTTTCCGTAAGGTGCTGCCGCTGCGTGTTAAACGCATGCGGCAATGGCCGGGAGCTGCATTGTCGCCCAGGCGCCAATGCCCGTTTTTGGGGGTCGCCTCCGTCTCAGGAGGCTCAATGTTGACCAGAGGAGAAGCTTGTCATGTCCGAAGAAAAGATCTATCCCGTCCCGGCCGACGTAGCCGCGAAGGCGTGGATCAACGAGGCGCAGTATCAGGAGATGTATGCGAACTCGGTGAACGACCCCGATGGCTTCTGGGGCGAAAAAGCGTCCGAGTTTCTGACTTGGTTCAAGCCCTGGGACACAGTCAGCGATTGCGACTTCAAGGCCGGTCGCATCAAGTGGTTCGAAGGCGGCAAGGTCAACGTCAGCTTTAATTGCCTCGATCGCCATCTGGCAACGCGCGGTGATCAGGTCGCAATCATTTGGGAAGGCGACAGCCCGAATGAAGATCGCAAGATCACCTATAAGCAGCTGCACGAAGAAGTTTCCCGGTTCGCCAACGCGCTGAAAGACCTCGGCGTCAAAAAGGGCGATCGCGTCTGCATTTACCTGCCGATGATTCCGGAAGCGGCGGTGGCGATGCTCGCCTGCACGCGTATCGGCGCCATCCATTCCATCGTCTTCGGCGGCTTCTCCCCGGACGCGCTGCGTGACCGCATCGTCGATGCCGAATGCGCCGTCGTCATCACCTCCGACGAATCCATGCGCGGCGGCCGTGCCGTGCCGCTGAAGGCCAATGCCGACAAGGCAGCGGCCAACGCGCCCTGCATCAAGAACATCGTCGTCGTCAAGCGCACCGGCGGCAACATCGCCTGGGTCGAAGGCCGCGACGTCTGGTACCACGACGTCGTTGCCGCCGCCTCCACCGATTGCCCGGCCGAGGAAATGGACGCGGAAGACCCGCTGTTCATCCTCTACACCTCGGGTTCGACCGGCAAGCCGAAGGGCGTGCTGCACACCACCGGCGGCTACCTGCTGTATGCCGCGGTGACGCACAAGTACATCTTCGACTACCACGACGGTGACGTGTACTGGTGCACGGCCGACGTCGGCTGGGTTACCGGCCACAGTTACATCGTCTACGGCCCGCTCGCCAATGGCGCGACCACGCTGATGTTCGAAGGCGTGCCGACCTACCCGAGCTCCACCCGCTTCTGGGATGTCGTTGACAAGCACCAGGTCAACATCTTCTACACCGCACCGACGGCGATCCGCTCGCTGATGCGCGACGGTGAGGAGCAGGTCAAGGCCACCAGCCGCAAGTCGCTGCGTCTGCTCGGCTCGGTCGGCGAACCGATCAACCCAGAAGCCTGGGAGTGGTACTACCGTGTCGTCGGCGACAGCCGCTGCCCGATCGTCGACACCTGGTGGCAGACCGAGACCGGCGGCATCCTGATCACGCCGCTGCCGGGCGCCACCGCGCTCAAGCCGGGCTCGGCGACGCGGCCGTTCTTCGGCGTGATGCCGGCGCTAGTGGATGCCGAAGGCAACGAGCTGGAAGGCGCGACCGAAGGCAACCTGGTGATCAAGCGTTCCTGGCCGGGCCAGATGCGCACGATCTTCGGCGACCACAACCGCTTTATCGAAGCCTACCTGTCGACCTACCCGGGCACCTACTTCACTGGTGACGGCGCCCGCCGCGACGAGGATGGCTACTACTGGATCACCGGCCGCGTCGATGACGTCATCAACGTTTCCGGTCACCGCATGGGTACCGCCGAGGTCGAATCCGCCCTCGTGCTGCACGCTGCGGTCGCCGAAGCGGCGGTGGTCGGCTTCCCGCACGACCTCAAGGGCCAGGGCATCTACGCCTACGTCACGCTGATGGCCGGCATTGAGCCGACTGATGCGCTGCGCAAGGAGCTGGTCGCCCACGTGCGCAAGGAAATCGGCCCGATCGCCACACCGGACGTCATCCAGTGGGCGCCCGGCCTGCCGAAGACCCGTTCCGGCAAGATCATGCGCCGCATCCTGCGCAAGATCGCCGCGAACGAGTGCGAGGGCCTGGGCGATACCTCGACGCTCGCCGATCCGACGGTCGTCGATGACCTGATCGACAACCGCGCAGCGAAGTAAGCCGTCCGCTTCCGCACGATCATGGCCCGGCCCCGCGACTCGCAGGGCCGGGCTTTTCATTTAGCGAAAGCTATTGCGCAGGCAGCATTGCAAGTCCTAGGCGCTACACCGATGATTCCTACGTGGACCGCATGAAGACGGAGGCCACCGATGAGTGACATGGACCCGATCGTCGGCAACTGGTACCGCGACCTCGAATCTCAGGGCTGCTTCGAAGTCGTTGCCTTCGATGAAGATGCCCGTACCGTCGAAATCCAGTATCAGGAGGGTGAGGTCGAAGAAATCGAGCTCGATGCCTGGTACGACATGGTGCTCGAAGGTATCGACACACCCGACGACTGGAATGGCGCATTCGACGATCTCAACGGCGAGGATCTCGGCTATTCCGATGCCGACACCCGGCGCAGCCGCGAAGATCCACTCGGAGAAGTGGACTGAGTGAGCCCCTGCACGGCACGCTCACTCGCGGCCGTCAGCGCTATCCGCCTGCATCATTCTCTATCCCGGTGCTTCGGCGGCGGGTATCCGCTCTGTCTGCAGCCTGTCTCGACGCCTTGAAGCCAACGTTTCGCGGCGGTGTGTGCCGACCGTATCGGCGCGCCGCGAGCATGGGCGTCCGCCTGTGCCCCGATTGGCTGCCTCGCGGGCGGGCGCGTATGCTCGGGCGCCCCAACCACCGGCCGCCGTGCCTGCGCTCCGCTTCGAGGTTTCCGATGAGAACGTACCTGCCTCTTCTCGCCGCGGCCCTGCTGCTCGGCGCCTGCGCCGGCCAGGGCGAAAGCACCGATCTGCGACCACGCAGTGTGCTCACACCACAGCAGCTGGAAACCACCGCCCGCGAGGCCACCGATCAGCTGCGCGACACGCAGCCGCTGCTGCGTGAGCGCGAAACCAACAGCTACGTGCGCTGCGTCGCCGATGCGCTGATCCGAGCTCTGCCGGGTGATCCGGGCAACTGGCGGGTCACGGTCTTCATCGACAATTCGCCGAACGCCTTTGCTCTGCCGGGCGGCGACATCGGTCTCACCGCCGGTCTGCTGCGCGTACTCGACAACCAGGACCGGCTGGCAGCCGTCATCGCTCACATGATCGCCCACCAGCAGGCGGGGGACATCAGCGCGCGCGCCGCCGAACATCCGTTGCCACTCGGCACGCCGGTGAGCCGCGAAACCCTCGGTGTGCTCGGTGTAGGCCCCTCGCTCGGCACCTTGCAGCCCTTCGATGCCGCACAGGAGGCCACCGCCGATCAGACGGCCCTGCAGCTGATGGGGCGTGCCGGCTTCAACCCGGCCGCCGCCGAACACGCCTGGAAGGCGCTGCAGGCCGAGCGTGCGCTCGCCGCCGCCGGCAACGGCACGACGCCCGAGATCCTGACCATGCACCCGGCCGATCACGGCCGCCTGTCGGCACTGGCCAGCGTCCCGCCCCAGGCCATTCAGGACTTCGACAACCGGCGCCTGCGCAACCAGCGTCCGGAGTGCGGCGGCCGCGAGCCCGGCGAGTACACCTTCTGAGCCCTGCCGGCGTGCCCGCCCCGCTTTCCGAGCGCGCGCTGATCGCGCTGCTCGGCAGTGTGCAGTTCATGCTGCTGGTCGGCTTCATGATGGTGATGCCGCTCGGCCCGGACTTCGCCGCGGCGCTCGGCATCCCCGCCGCCAAGCTCGGCTGGATCGCCGGCGCCTATACCGCTGCCGCCGCCGTCAGTGGACTGCTGAGTTCGAGCATCCTCGACCGCTTCGACCGCCGCCATGCCCTGCTGCTCGCCGCCTGCGGCATGAGCCTCGGCCACCTTGCCGGCGCCTTCGCCCCGGACCTGACGATGCTGCTGGCCAGCCGCGTGCTCGCCGGCGCCTTCGGCGGCCCGGCCTCGGCGCTGTCGATGTCGATCGTCGTCGACGCCGTCGCGCCACAGCGGCGCGGCCGCGCGCTCGGCGCCATCATGGGCGCGTTCTCGCTGGCCTCGGTCATCGGCGTGCCGATCGGCCTGCAGCTGGCGCAGTGGTTCGACTGGCGGGCGCCGTTCATCTTCGTCGGCGCGAGCGGACTGCTGCTGATCGCCGTGCTCGCCGCGCGCCTGCCAGCGCAGCGCGCCCACCTCGCCCATCCGCGTGAAAGCGGCCTGTTGCGGCTGCTGCGCCCGCTCGACATGCGCATCGCCTACCTCACCGGCATGAGTGGCATGATCGCGGGCTTTCTGGTCATCCCCAACATCTCGGCGTTCATCCAGCTCAATCTCGGCTATCCGCGCACCGACATCGGCATGCTTTATCTGGTCGGCGGCGCGATCAGCTTTTTCACCACGCGACTGGCCGGCTGGATGGCCGACCGCGTCGGTGCCGTCAGCACCGCATCACTGGCAACCGTCGGACTGATCGCCTCGATCCTCATCGGCTACGTCTTCGCCAGCGGCGTGCCGGTGATGGTGTTCTTCGCCCTGTTCATGGCCTGCAACGCGATGCGCAACGTCAGCGCCAGCAGCCTGACCACCGCCGTGCCGCGCGCGCAGGAACGCGCCGGCTTCATGGCGATCTCTAATGCCACGCAGCACATTGCACTGGCCAGCGGCAGTTTCCTGTCGGCGCAGATGCTCACCAACGCCGCCGATGGCCGCCTGCTCGGCATGCCGCAGGTCGCCATGCTGGCGGCATCACTGGCCGTGGCACAGCCTTTGCTGATGTCCTGGCTCAGCCACCGCCTCACCGCCCGCGACGCCGCCGCCAGCGCCCGCGATTCCTGAGGGAGATCAGGCAGATGAACGCCCGCCTACCACTCGATTTCGACCTGCGTTACCTCGAACTTCCAGACGACATGTACGAGCGGGTGTTACCTATCCCGCACGGTTCGCATCACCTGGTGCACGCCAATCCGGGCGCCTTCGAGCGGCTCGGCCTCGACCCGGCGCTCGCCGACGACCCCGCCTTCGTCGCGCTGTGCGCCGGTCATCAGCTGCCGCGCGGCGCCAAGCCGATCGCCACCGTCTATGCCGGCCACCAGTTCGGCGGCTGGGTGCCGCAGCTCGGTGATGGCCGCGCGCTGCTGCTCGGCGAGCTGCGCGACCCCCACGGCGAACGCTGGGAAGTGCAGCTCAAGGGCGCCGGGCCGACGCCGTTCTCACGCATGGGCGATGGCCGCGCCGTGCTGCGCTCGACGATCCGCGAGTACCTGTGCTCGGAGGCGATGGCCGGCCTCGGCATTCCCAGCACGCAGGCCCTGGCGATCATCGGTTCCGACGGCCCGGTCTACCGCGAAACCCTGGAAACCGGTGCGATCCTGGTGCGGCTGGCACCGACGCACATCCGCTTCGGTCACTTCGAGTACTACGCCCACTCCGGCCGCCACGAACGCCTGGCGCAGCTGGCCGACTTCGTCATCGAGCATCACCTGCCCGAGCTCGCCGAACGGCCCAAGCCCGAGCGCTATCTCGGCCTCTACGAGCACGCCGTCGACTGCACCGCCCGCCTGCTCGCCGCCTGGCAGGCCGTCGGCTTCGCCCACGGCGTGATGAACACCGACAACATGTCGATCCTCGGCCTGACCATCGACTACGGCCCGTTCGGCTTCCTTGACGGTTACTACCCCGGTTTCATCTGCAATCACTCCGACGCCGCCGGCCGCTACGCCTTCAAGCGCCAGCCGCAGATCGGCTGGTGGAACCTCGCCTGCCTGGAAGCCGCACTGAGCCCGCTGGCGCCGCGCGAGGCGATGCGTCCGCTGCTCGACAGCTACGGCGATCGCTTCGAGTCCTGCTACTTCGACCTGCTGCGCGCCAAGCTCGGCCTGCGCGAGACCCGCGCGGAAGACCCGGAACTGATCATCGCCTTCCTCGACCTGCTCGCCGCCTACCGCAACGACTACACGCAGACCTGGCGCCTGCTGGCCAACTTCCGGCGCGACGCTGACAACACGGCGCTGCTCGATCACTTCGTCGACCGCGAACGCTGCGCCGCCTGGGCCGTGCGCTACGCCGAGCGCCTGCGCGCCGAAGGCTCCGACGACGCCGAACGCGCCGCGCGCATGAACCGCGTCAATCCGAAATACGTGCTGCGCAACTGGCTGGCGCAGCGCGCGATCGAGCGCGCCCAGGCAGGCGACTACGCCGAGATCGATCGCCTGCTACACATCCTGCGCACGCCCTGTGACGAACATCCCGAAGCCGCCGACTGCGATGCCCCGCCGCCGGACTGGGCGCGTGACATCGAGGTCAGCTGCTCGTCCTGAGCCGTCAGTGGCGGCGCGGAGCCGGCTCGCCGAGCAGCCGGTCGATGCGCCGCAGCAGGGCGATCAGCCCGGCGGCGTCGAGGTCGGTGCTCTCCCAGGTCAGCTCGGCGAGCTCGGCCATCTGGCTCGGGAACGGCGGCAGCGTGCCGAGCTCCAGCAGCTCACCGAGGCGCGGGAGCAGCACCCACTGCAGCCATTGATGGAAGAACATCGTGTCGTGGCAGAACGGCACGGTGCTGGCGAAGCAGTCGGCGCCCGGCGCCTCGGCTTCCCAGAGTTCGAGCCGGCGCAGTTCGGCTTCCAGCTCGAACAGCGCGGCGATCAGCGCGGTATGGCGTTCAGTCATGCGAGGGCCTTGGTGCTCGATCAGCGAGGGCGCGAGAATAGCGCACCGCCCTCGCGCAGACCCGCTCCATGCCCGTCATCCTGCAGACCGCCGCGCTGTTGATCCTCTCCAATGTGTTCATGACGTTCGCCTGGTATGCGCACCTGAAAAACCTCGCCGACCGGCCATGGTGGATCGCGGCGCTGGCGAGCTGGGGCATCGCGCTGTTCGAATACCTGATCCAGGTGCCGGCCAACCGTATCGGTCACGGCACCTACGACATCGGCCAGCTGAAAATCCTGCAGGAAACCATCACGCTCGGCGTGTTCGTGCCCTTCGCCGTGTTCTACATGGGCCAGCCGCTGAAGCTCGACTACCTGTGGGCTGGCCTGTGCCTGCTCGGCGCCGTGTACTTCATCTTCCGCAGCTGATGCGCAGTCCTGCTATCGTGGCGCCCCCGCCACCTCCAGCCCCGATCCGCCGATGCTAGCCCTGAAGAACCTGAGCCTGCAGCGCGGCAGCAAGCCGCTGTTTGAAAACGTCAGCCTGACGATCTTCCCCGGACAGCGGGTCGGCGTCACCGGCGCCAACGGCAGCGGCAAGTCCTCGCTGTTCGCGCTGCTGCGCGGCGAGCTGCACGCCGATCGCGGTGACGTCGACCTGCCGCCGAAATGGGTCATCGCCCACGTCGCCCAGGAAACCCCGGGCGTCGATACGCCGGCGCTCGACTACGCCCTCGACGGCGACCGCGAGCTGCGCGCGATCGAGGCCGAACTCGCCGCCGCCGAGGCCGATCCGCAGCACTGCGGCCTGCGCCTCGGCGAACTGCATGCGCGCTTCGATGCCATCGACGGCTGGACGGCGCGCACGCGTGCCGCGCAGCTGCTGGCCGGCCTCGGCTTCGCCCAGGCCGATCTGCAGCGGCCGGTGGCGAGCTTCTCCGGCGGCTGGCGCATGCGCCTGAACCTCGCCCGCGCGCTGATGTGCCGCTCCGACCTGCTGCTGCTCGACGAGCCGACCAACCACCTCGACCTCGACGCGGTGATCTGGCTCGAAGGCTGGCTGCGCAGCTACCCCGGCACGCTGCTGCTGATCTCGCATGACCGCGACTTCCTCGACAACGTGGTCGACGCCATCGCCCACGTCGAGCAGCTCGGCATCAGCCTCTACCCCGGCAACTATGAAGCCTTCGAGCGCCAGCGCGCCGAGAAGCTCGCCCAGCAGCAGCAGGCGCACGAGCGCCAGCAGCGCGAGATCGCGCACCTGCAGAGCTACATCGACCGCTTCCGCGCCAAGGCCACCAAGGCGCGGCAGGCGCAGAGCCGCATCAAGGCGCTGGGGCGCATGGAGCTGATCGCTGCCGCACACGTCGACTCGCCGTTTTCCTTCGCCTTCGAAGAACCGCGCGCGATGCCGCATCCGCTGCTTGCACTCGACGAGGCGGCGATCGGCTATCCCGGCCGCGAAATACTGCAGCGGGTCAAGCTGACCATCCAGCCGGGCACGCGGCTCGGCCTGCTCGGTCCCAACGGCGCCGGCAAGTCGACGCTGATCAAGGCGCTGGCCGGCGAGATCGCGCTGAGCGCCGGCAGCCGCAGCGAGGGACAGGGCCTGGCGATCGGCTACTTCGCCCAGCATCAGCTCGAAGTGCTGCGCCCCGAACGCTCGGCGGTGCAGCACGTGCAGGCGCTGTCGCCGACGGTCTCCGAGCAGGACATCCGCAACTTCCTCGGCGGCTTCGATTTTCGCGGCGATCGCGCACTGGAGCCGATCGCACCGTTCAGCGGTGGCGAAAAGGCGCGGCTGGCGCTGGCACTGATCGTCTGGCAGCGCCCCAATCTGCTGCTGCTCGACGAGCCGACCAACCACCTCGACCTCGACATGCGCCACGCGCTCAACCTCGCGCTGCAGGACTACGCCGGCGCGCTGATCGTCGTCTCCCACGACCGCCACCTGCTGCGCTCGACCACCGACGCCTTCCTGCTGGTCGGCGAAGGCCGCGTGCGCCCGTTCGACGGCGATCTCGACGATTACCGCGACTGGCTCGCCGAGCGGCAGAAAGCCGCCAGGGCCGCCAGCGAGGAGCCGAAACCGGCCAGCGGCAACAGCGCCGCGGAACGCCGCGAGCAGAAGCGCCTCGACGCCGCCGAACGCCAGCGGCTGGCGAACCTGCGCAAGCCGCTCGAACGCAAGCTCGCGCAGGTCGACAAGCAGCTCGAACAATGCAACCAGGAAAAATCCGCCGTCGAAGCCCTGCTCGCCGACACCACGATCTACGCCGAGGCCCGCAAGACCGAGCTGCGCGGTGCACTCGCCCGCCAGGCCAGCCTCGCCCAGCGCGTCGACAGCCTGGAAGAACAGTGGCTGGAGCTGAGCGAGCAGATCGAAACCATCAACGCACAGGGCTGAGCCGCGCCGCGCCTCAATCGAGCAGGCCGGCGGCCTTCAGTGCAGTGCGCACGCTGGCCACCCCGAGGCGGCGGCGGCCGTCGAGTACCACCTGTTCGACAGTATCGAGTGCGGCGATCAGGCGAGCCGGATGGTCGCTGCAGTGGCGCAGCAGCAGCGCGGTGACATCTGCCGGCAGCAGCAGGCCGCGCCGGCCGGCACGCGCGGCCAGTAACGCCGCGCGGCCGGCGGCATCGAGCGGCTGCAGCTCGAAGCTCATCGCCGACTCCAGACGCTCGCGCAGGCCGGCGTGCGGCAGCTCGGCGACCGGGCGATCGGCAGTGACCAGCAGCCCGCCACCGACGTGGTGCAGGCGCCCGATCAGTGCGTCGAGCGCCGCTTCCCAAGCGGTATCACCGGCCACCGCGTCGAGATCGTCGACGCAGACCACGGCGACGTTCTCCATGCCGTCGAGGGCGGCGAGCGGCAGGCGCTCGGCCGCCTGCAGGCCGATGCGCACGGTGCTCTGGCCGCGCGCGCTGGCGGCATTGCATACCGCCTGCACCAGGTGTGTGCGCCCGGAGCCGGCCGGTCCGCACAGATAGATCACCGGCTCACCCGGCTGCCCGGTGAAACGCGCCAGCCGCTCGATCGCCGGAGTGTTGGCGCCAGCGAGGAAATTGTCGAAGCTCGCCCGCTCGCGGGCATTGAAACCGAGTGGAATCTGCGCACTCATGGCGACATCAGCCTTCGTAGAGATCGCTGGCAAGGTAGCGGTCGTGCGTATGGCGCAGCAGCACCATGACGATCGACGCCACCGGCAGCGCAAGCAGCACGCCGAAAAACCCGAACAGATGGCCGCCGGCCAGCACCGCGAAAATCACCGCGACCGGGTGCAGACCGATGCGCTCGCCGACCAGCCGCGGCGTCAGCACCGTGCCTTCAAGTGCCTGACCGATGGCGAACACGCCGGCGACCAGGGTCACGTGCAGCAGATCCTGGTACTGCACCAGCGCGGCGACGCCGGCCACGCCGATGCCGACGATGAAGCCCATGTACGGCACGAAGCTGACCAGCCCGGCGAGCAGGCCGATCAACAGCCCGTAATGCAGGCCGAGCAGCGTCAGGCCGACGGCATAGATTGCGCCGAGCGCCAGCATCACCGCGAACTGCCCGCGCAGGAATGCGCCGAGCACCTCGTTGGTCTCCGCCGCCAGCGCGCTGACCGGCGGTTCGATGCGCCGCGGCAGCAGGGCGCGGATGCGCGCCACCAGCACGTCCCAGTCGCGCAGCAGATAAAAGGTCAGCACCGGCACCAGAAACAGGTTGACCAGAAAACCGATGACCACGCTCGACGAGCGCGCCGCGGTCGCCAGCAGCGTCTGCACGATGCCGCCAGCCTTGCCGAGCGCCTGCGTCAGCTCGCCCTTGAGCGCGTCGATGTCGACCAGCGCCGTATCGATCGGCAGATGATCACGCAGCCACGGCAGGCCGCTGTGCTTCAGCCAGTCGAGCACCGCCGGCCCCTGCTGCACCAGATTGACCAGCTGGCGTTCGAGACTCGGCACGATCACCAGCAGCAACAGCAGCAGACTGCCGATCAGCGTGACGAACACGCTGACCACCGCCGCGGTGCGCGACAGGCCCCAGGCTTCCAGGCGATCGGCGAGCGGGTCGCCGAGGTAGGCGAGGATCGCCGAGAACAGGAACGGCGTCAGCACCGGCGCCAGCAGCCACAGCAGGCCGCCGAGCAGCAGCAGCCAGAAGCCGACGCGCAGTTCAGCAGCCATCGCGGCGCCTGCCCTGCTGACGAGCCTTGCGTCCCCAGCGCTGCACATAATCGAAGCCGCTCCACAGCGTCAGCAGCGCGGTGACGTAGATCAGCAGATGCAGCAGCAGCGGCGGCAGCGTCCAGGCGCCATGGTTGAGCAGCAGCGCGAAGATCAGCGTCAGCTGCGCCAGCGTGTTGCACTTCGACACCCAGGTCGGCGCCGCCTGCAAGTCCTCGATCAGCCACTGGTAAGCAACCGCGCCGATAATGATCAGCAGGTCCCGGCCGATGACCAGCACCATCAGCCACAATGGCAGCTCACCGCCGAGGCCGAGCACCAGAAAGCAGCCGACCAGCAGCAGCTTGTCGGCGATCGGGTCGAGGATGCCGCCGAGGCGGCTGGTCCAGCCGAAGCCCTTGGCCAATGCACCGTCGAGCGCATCGGACACGCCGGCGAGCACGAACAGCAGCAGCGCCGGCGTGAAGCGCTCGTGCAGCAGCAGCCACAGCAGCGGCGGCACCAGCAGGATGCGCAGCACGGTGATCAGATTGGGGAGATGTCGCAGCTCCAAGCGGGCCATCCGTCAGTCGGGGGCGGGACGTGACCGGCGGAGTGTGGGTAAGCCGCCGGAGCCTTGTCAAATCGACGCCTCGGCGCGCGCGCCACGGGTCGGCGTGTAGAATGGCCGGCCTCGCGCGCAGCCGCACGGGCGCCCGCGCCCCCCGAAAAGTTTCCGCAAGCATCAGGTATGCCCCCGTGACCGAGTCATCCAGACCTTCCCTCAGCTACCGCGATGCCGGTGTCGATATCGATGCCGGCGAAGCACTGGTCGAACGCATCAAGCCGCACGCGAAGCGCACCAGTCGTCCCGGCGTGCTCGGCGGTCTCGGCGGCTTCGGCGCGCTGTTCGAGCTGCCGCTCGACCGCTACCGCCAGCCGGTGCTGGTCTCCGGTACCGACGGCGTCGGCACCAAGCTGCGCCTGGCGCTGGAAAGCGGCATCCACGACACCATCGGCATCGACCTGGTGGCGATGTGCGCCAACGACATCGTCGTCGCCGGCGCCGAACCGCTGTTCTTCCTTGATTACTACGCCACCGGCCGCCTCGACGTCGACACCGCCAGCACCGTCATCAAGGGCATCGCCGACGGCTGCGCCCAGGCCGGTTGCGCGCTGGTCGGCGGCGAGACCGCCGAGATGCCCGGCATGTACGAGGGTGAGGACTACGACCTCGCCGGCTTCTGCGTCGGCGTCGTCGAGAAAGACCGCATCCTCGACGGCAGCAAGGTGGCACCGGGTGACGTGCTGATCGGCCTGGCATCCAGCGGCCCGCACTCCAACGGCTATTCGCTGATCCGCAAGATCCTCAGCGTCAGCGGCGCCAGCCTCGACGACGCCTTCGGCAACACCACGCTCGGACGCACGCTGCTGGCGCCGACGCGCATCTACGTCAAGCCGCTGCTCAAGCTGCTGGAGAGCATCGGCGTCCACGCCTTCGCCCACATCACCGGCGGCGGCCTGCCCGACAATCTGCCGCGCGTGCTCGCCGACGGCACCCGTGCGGTCATCGACACGCTGAGCTGGGAGCGCCCGGCGGTGTTCCGCTGGCTGCAGGAGCAGGGCGGCGTCGCCGAGGCCGAGATGTTCCGCACCTTCAACTGCGGCGTCGGCATGGTGGTATGCGTCGCGCCGAACGATGTCGACCGCGCCCTGGCGATCCTCTGCGCCGCCGGCGAACAGGCCTGGGTACTCGGCCACATCGACGCCGCGACCAACGGTGCGCGCGTGGAGTTCGTGTCGTGAGCGGCAAAGCCGGCCTGGTGGTACTGATCTCCGGGCGCGGCAGCAATCTGCAGAGCATTCTCGACGCCTGCGCCGACGGCTCGCTGGCGGCCGAGGTGCGCGCGGTGATCAGCAACCGGCCGGGGGTCTACGGCCTAGAGCGCGCCCGCGCCGCCGGCGTGCCGGCGCTCGAACTCGACCACCGCGACTTCGCCGACCGCGCAAGCTTCGAAGCCGCGCTCGCCGAACGGATCGACCGCTACGCGCCGGATCTGGTGATCCTCGCCGGCTTCATGCGCATCCTCGAAACCGGGTTCTGCCAGCACTACCGCGGACGCATGCTCAACATCCACCCCTCGCTGCTGCCGAAGTTCCGCGGCACCCACACCCACGAACGGGCGATCGCCGCCGGCGAAACCGAGCACGGCGCCAGCATCCACTTCGTCACGCCGGAGCTCGACGGCGGGCCGGTGTTCGCGCAGGCAGTGGTACCGGTGCTGGCGGGCGACGATGCCGATACGCTGGCGGCACGCGTGCTCGAACAGGAACATCGCCTCTACCCGCAGGCGATCGACTGGTGCGCCCGCGGCCGCGTGCGCCTCGACGGTGACGGCGTGCTGTTCGACGGCGAACCGCTGCAGCAGCCGCGGCGGCTGACACCATGACCCCCAGGCGCGCGCTCGGCCTGCTGGCGGCTGCCTGCCTGCTGCCGGCACTGGCGCTGGCGGCCCCGACCACCGACGGCCTGCCGCCGTTCAGCGCGCGCTACACCCTCGCCTTCTCCGGGCTGACCATCGGCGAGGCGGTGGTGCGCCTCGAACGCGACGGCGAGCACTACCGCATGCTGTCGACCGCCAGTGCCAAGGGACCGTTCGCGATGATGGTGCCCGACCGCCTGCGCGAGGAGGCCGAAGGCCGCTTCAGCGCCGATGGACCGCTGCCCGATCGCTATCTGCACGAGCGCAGCGGCGGCAAGGACGAGGAACTGACACGCATTCGCTTCGACCGTCAGGCCGGCAAGGTCTACGTCCTCGACGACGGCCGCCAGGCCGAGCTGGAGCTGCGCCCGCAGATGGTCGACCCGCTCGGCCTGCAGCTGCTGGTGATGTGGCGGCTGCGCAGCGGCCAGCCGCTCGGCAGCGTCGAGCTGGTCGATGACGCCACCCCCAGCCAGTACACGGTCAGCGAAAAAGGCCACGAGACGGTGCAGACCGGGCTCGGCGCGCTCGATGCGGTGCGCCTGGATCGCGGCCAGCCCGGCGACAAGAAAGTGCTGCGGCTGTGGTTTTCGCCGCGGCTGGGCTGGCTGCCGGTGCAGATCGTGCAGCTGCGCAAGGGCCGCGAGACGCTGCGCATGACCCTGCTCGACGCCCACGGCGTCCCCGATCCATAACGCGCCATGATCCTGCAGGAAACGCTCGACATCGCCACCCGCGGCCGCGGCACACAGGAGATCAGCGCACAGATCGCCGCGATCGTCAGCCGCAGCGGCATTCATACCGGGCTGGCCCACGTCTTCATCTGCCACACCAGCGCCTCGCTGCTGCTCAGCGAGAACGCCGACCCCGACGTGCGTCGCGACCTCGAACGCTTCCTGCAGCGCATCGCACCTGACGGTGCGCCCTGGTACGCGCACGATGCCGAAGGGCCCGACGACATGGCCGCACACATCCGCTCGGTGCTGACCGCCAGCGAACTGACACTGCCGGTGCGCGCCGGCCGGCTGGCGCTCGGCACCTGGCAGGGCGTGTACCTGTGGGAGCACCGCCATGCCGCACACCGGCGGCGTGTGATCGTCACCGTACACGGCGAGGCGGCATGAAAAGCCGCATGCGCTTGCGGGTATCGCTGGCGCTCGCCGCGCTGGCCCTCACCGCCGCATCCGTCGCCGAGCCGCTGCCGGAGTGGAGTGCGCGCTACGCGCTGCAGACGCGCGGCGTCACCGTCGCCAGTGCCCTGCTGCAAAACCGCCACGAAACCAACGGCAGCACGCTGACGCTGCGCGTCGAAGGCGGCGGCGTCAGTGGCTTTCTCGGCGAGCTCGGCCGCGCCGAGCTGTTCTCGGTCGATACCGGCGACGGCAGCCGGCCGCTGAGCTTCATGGTGCACGCCAACCCGCCGTTCACCGCCGCGACCACGTTGAGCTACGACTGGGGGGCGGCGCAGCTGATCGCCCGCCACGGTGACCGTCTGCCCGAAACCCTGGCGCTCGACGACACGCTCGCCGACCCCATGGCATTTCTCGTGCGCCTGCTGGAAGCACGGCGTGCCGGCATCGCGGCACCGACGCTGCTGCGCGTCCCCTACGCCGACGGCGTCAAGGAATACCGCATCCAGGCCCTCGGCGAGGAAAACCTCGACACCGTGCTCGGACAGCGGCAGACCGAAAAATACGAACTGGCGCGCAGCGGCGGCGGCAACAAGGTACGCATCACCGTCTGGCTGTCGCCGGAGGACGACTGGCTGCCGGTGCTCGGCGTGCGCAGTCGCAAACAGGTCGAAAAAGCGCGTGTGCAGCTCGAAGCCCTGAGCCATCCATGAACGCTGCGCCCGCGACGCTCCGCGCCGGCCTGCTGCTGCTCGGTCTGGCGCCGGCGACCGAAGCCGCACCGCAGGTGCCGTTTCACGCGCACTACGTGCTCGGTGCCGCCGGCTTCAATGTCGGCACCGCCGAAGTGCACGGTCGTCTCGACGCACAGGGCCGCCTGCTGGTAACGGCGCGCGCCGACGGCACCGGCCTGGTCGGCCTGCTGCTCGGCAAACTCGGCGATGCACGCTTTCTGGTCGAGCACGACGCGGCCGGCGACCGGCCGCTCGACTTCGCCATCCGCGTCGACTCGCCGTTCGACGCCCGCGTCGTCGTGCACTACGACTGGACACAGCGGCAGCTCGACGTCGACTACAACGGCAGCGAACGCCACGATGCCCTCGACGCCGGCACCGGCGACCCGTTCGCGCTGATGCTCGCCATCGGCGATGCGCGCCGTGCCGGTCGCGAGCCGCCGAACTTCTGGCAGACACCGGATCACGAGGGTCTGCGCCGCTACAGCATCGTGCGCCAGGGCGTGGAACGCATCGACACCGGCCGCGGGCCGCTGCTGACCGAGCGCTACGACTGCGTACGCGAGCTGCGCGAGGGTGAAGACACGCTGCGCATCGTCATCTGGCTGGCGCCGGAGCTCGACTGGCTGCCGGCCAGCGGCAGCCGCCTGCGCGCCGGCCGCGAAAAAGCGCGCTTCACACTGAGCGACTGGGCGCGCGAGTGATGCCGCTCAGGTACGCGGCAGCGTGACGCCGACCTGGCCCTGGTATTTGCCGCCGCGATCGGCGTAGGAAACATCGCAGACCTGGTCGCCACCGAAGAACAGCATCTGCGCCACGCCCTCGTTGGCGTAAATCACCGCCGGCAGCGGCGTGGTGTTGGAGAACTCCAGCGTCACGTGCCCTTCCCATTCCGGCTCCAGCGGCGTGACGTTGACGATGATGCCGCAGCGCGCATAGGTGCTCTTGCCGAGGCAGACCACCAGCACGTCGCGCGGGATGCGGAAGTACTCGACGGTGCGCGCCAGCGCGAAGCTGTTCGGCGGGATGATGCAGCGCTCGCCGCGCACCTCGACGAAGCTGCGCTCGTCGAAGGCCTTCGGGTCGACCACCGTCGAGTGGACGTTGGTGAAGACCTTGAATTCATCGGCACAGCGCACATCGTAGCCGTAGCTCGAAGTACCGTACGAAACGATCTTCTGGCCATCGGCGCTGGCGCGCACCTGACCCGGCTCGAAGGGCTCGATCATGTGCTGCTCGGCGGCCATGCGCCGGATCCAATGGTCGGACTTGATGCTCACGGAAAGCTCCTGCAGCCGTGGCGAAGCGCCTGACGGCAGACGAAAAAAAGGGCGCGCAGTATAACGGCGCGCCCCCGGCCTGACGATGCTCAGGCCGTCTCAGGTCTTCTGGATGACGATGTTCGGGAACTTGTGGCTGTAGTCGCGCGCACTCAGCGACAGCTTGGCCGCGGTGCGGCGGGCGATGTCGCGATACATCATCGCGATCGTCCCGTCGGGCTCGGCGGCCACCGTCGGGCAGCCGGAATCGGTCTCCTCGCGGATGCGGATATCGAGCGGCAGGCTGCCGAGGAAGCTCACCTCGTACTGCGCCGCCATGCGCTCGCCGCCGCCCTCGCCGAAGATGTGCTCGGCGTGACCGCACTGCGAACAGATGTGGATCGACATGTTCTCCACGATGCCGAGGATCGGTACCTGGACCTTTTCGAACATTTTCAGGCCTTTGCGCGCATCGAGCAGGGCAATGTCCTGCGGCGTGGTGACGATCACCGCCCCCGACACCGGCACCTTCTGCGCCAGCGTCAGCTGGATGTCGCCGGTGCCCGGCGGCAGGTCGATGACCAGATAGTCGAGGTCCTTCCAGCGCGTGTCGCGCAACAGCTGCTCCAGCGCCTGCACGGCCATCGGCCCGCGCCAGACCATCGGCGTTTCCTCGTCGATCAGGTAACCGATCGACATCGACTGCAGGCCGAGGCTCGGCACCGGCTCGATCGACTTGCCGTCGGTCGACTCCGGCTGCTGCATCACGCCGAGCATGCGCGGCTGCGACGGGCCGTAGATGTCGGCATCGAGGATGCCGACGGTGGCGCCGTCGGCGGCCAGCGCCAGCGCCAGATTGACCGAGGTGGTCGACTTGCCGACACCGCCCTTGCCGGAGGCTACGGCGATGACGTTCTTCACGTTCGGCAGCGGCTTGAGCCCCTTCTGCACCTCGTGGGCGATGACGCGGCTGCTGACCTTGACCTCGGCACGTGCAACGCCGGGCACGGCCTCAAGACGCGCGCGCAATTCGGCGGCCAGCGTCGCACCGTAGTTGCCGCAGGGGAAGCCGAGTTCGACGTCGACCTCGACGCTGTCACCGGCAATACGGACGTCCTTGACGCACTTCGCTGCCAGCAGATCCTTGGTCAGATACGGTTCCACGTAAGCCTGCAGCGCCGCATCCACCTGCTGCCGGGTCGGGCTCGACATGAGTACTGCCTCCGCAATGCTTCAGAAAAAACGGTTGGTCCCGCGCAACGGGACGGGCGTGCATTCTAACCAAGCGCCCGCTGCATAAAACCCGCGGAAAACTGCGGTTCCTGCCATGCGGGACTCAGCGTCCCCTCATGAAAGATCCGTGCCGCCGGCGCGGCGCAGGTAGGCCGCGATGTCGACGTTGTCGATCTGCCCGGCGGCGACGTGCGCGGCGGCGTAGTCACGCCAGACCCCGGCGCGCAGGAACAGGGCGAACAGCTCGCCGTCGATGTGTGCCGCATCGCGCATGCGCGCCATGATCGCCAGCGCCTCGGAGAGTTTCTTGCCGGGCTTGTACGGCCGGTCGGCTGCGGTCAGCGCCTCGAAGATATCGGCAATCGCCATCATCCGCGCCAGCACGCTCATCTGCTCGCCGCGCAACCGGCGCGGGTAGCCGGTGCCGTCCATGGTCTCGTGGTGGCCGCCGGCGATCTCCGGCACCGCCCGCAGGTGGCGCGGAAACGGCAGACGTTCGAGCATGCGAATGGTCTCGATCATGTGGCCGTTGATCTTGAAGCGCTCTTCGGCGGAGATGGTGCCGCGTTCGACGCACAGATTCTTCAGTTCGCCGCGATCGTAGAGCAGCTCCGGCACCTCGACGCGAAACCCCCAGGGGTTGTCTGGCGCGATGCATTCGCGCTCGCCACGCTCGATGCGGTGCTCGGGGCGGTCGGCGAGCAGCGGTTCGTCGACCGGCAGCGGCGGCGCCGGCATGCGCGCCTTGCGCGCCAGCTCCTCCTGCGACAGGCCGATGCGGTCATCGAGCGTGCGCCGCCAGGTGCGCCGGGCGATGGCCTGCAGGCGCTCGATGGCGGCGCGGGCGAGGAACTCGCCGCCCTGATTGCAGCGCGCGACGAAGGCGAAATCATCATCCAGCGCCTGCCAGGCGGCATCGCGGCGGGCACTCGCGGCGGCGTCATCCGCGCCGTCGGCGCGGGCCCGCCAGTAGTCGATTTCGGCATCGCGCTTGAGCACCTCGAAGCGCATGCGCACTTCATGCAGGCGGTCATACAGCGTTTCGAGCTTTGTCGCCTTGTCGACAACGTACTCCGGCGTGGTGACCTTGCCGCAGTCATGCAGCCAGGCGGCGACATGCAGCGCCTCCCACTCGCTCGGGCTCAGCGTGAAGCCGGCGAACGGCCCCTCGCGCTCGGCGCAGGCGGCACGCGCCAGCATTTCGGCGAGCACCGGCACGCGGGCGCAGTGGCCGCCGGTATACGGGCTCTTGGCGTCGATGGCATCGGCGAGCAGCTTGATCAGCGCGTCGAACAGCGCCTTCTGCGCGCGGATCAGCTGGCGTGCTTCGAGCGCGATCGCCGCCGTGCCCGACAGCGCGCGGATGAAATCGAGCTGCGCCGGGTCCGGCACGTGACCGAGGAACAGCACGATGCCGCCGAGCAGCGTGCCGCTGCGATCGTGCAGCGGCACCGGCACCCGCGCCAGGCGCCCGGCGCCGAGCGCGGCGAACAGCGGCTGCAGGTGTTCGGGAGCTGCCTCGGCGGCGAGCCACTGCGCCTGCGTGCCGCCGGGCTGCACCAGCAGGCGCTCGATCTCCTGCGTCGAGAAGCGCGCGCTCAGTTCGAGTGCGCGGCCGTCGCGCAGCCGCGCACCAACCACCTCGAAGGCATCGCCCCGTTCATCGAGGAAATACAGCAGGCCGGCATCGGCGGCGGCGATGTCCAGCGTATGCGCCAGCAGGCTGGCGGTCAGCCGCTCGAAGTCCGGCTCGGCAGCGGTCGATACCGACAGATCGAGGAAACTGCGGATGGTGCGCTTGAGCCGGTCGAGCGTCTCCGCCAGCGCATCGACTTCACTCACCACCGAGCCCACCGCCACCGGCGCCGCGAACTCGAAGCGGCGGATGGCATCGGCCTCGCGCGCCAGCGCCTGCAGCGGCCGCGCGATCAGTCGCGCCAGCAGCAGGCCGAGCAGCATCGCCACCACGGCGATGAGCAGCGCCAGCAGCAGGCCGTGGTTGAGCAGCGCCCGCGCATCCGCCAGCAGCACGGCAACCGGCACCGCCACCGCCAGCCGATAGCCCGGTGCGCCGCGGCTTTCCAGCGGTACCAGCACACCGCGCCAGTCGCGCCCCTGCGCGGAAAAAGCATGTGCGCGCTGGGCAAGCTCGGGCTGCTGCACCGCGCTTGCCACCAGCGCCGACAGTGCACTCGCACCGTACATGTCGATGCGCGGCAGCTCGGCGTCGCTGCGCGCCAGTGCCGCGTGGTGGGCCAGCGCGTTCTGCGCCAGCACCCGCCCTGCGGCATCGAGCACGGCGATCTGCGTATCGGCGAACTTGAGGCTGCGCCCGAGGTGCGCCGACAGGCCCTGCAGCGTGATGTCGGCGGCGACCACGGCATCGGCCTGCGTGCTGTGCAGCGCCACGGTCTGCCCGACCTCGTCGCTGAGGAAATAACGATACGGCCCGCTGAAAGCCCGCCGCCCCGGCGTCGCGGCCAGCGCCGCGCGGTACCAGGGCCGCGTGCGCGGATCGAGCGCGGCGTAATCCGGGCGCTCGTCGCTGCGCAGCACCTGCAGGCCGGCATCGAGGTAGACGAAGCGGGCCTGCGCCACGCCGCTGCCGCGCTCGATGCTCTGCGCCAGATAACGGCTGTCGGACGGTGCGCCGATCGCGGCGGCGGCACTCGACGCCGGCTCCGCCGCCAGCCGCCGCAGCAGGAAGAAATCACCGTCGGCGTAGCCGATCTCCAGCGCGGCGAGCGTCGGCAGGCGTTCGAGCGTGGCGGCGAGAAAGCGCGCCTGGGCGAGGCGCTCATCGAGCGTCTTCGCCTGCACGATCGGCTGCAGCGCCAGCAGGTCGACCGCCATGCCGACCGGCGCGAACAGGCCCTGCACGTCGTAGAGCGTCTCGCTCTGCAGACGCTCGAAGTAATCGTCGACGGCTCGTTCGAGCAGTTCGGCGGTGCGCAGGTAGTTCAGTGTGATCACCGCACCGGCCACCGTCGCAACCATGACGACGATCAGCACGGTGATCTCCACCTGCAGGGAATAGTGGCGACGCTGGGACTGAGACATCACGGTTCTCGCAAGGCGCGCGCGGCGCGGGTGCCCCGGCAGGCGGCGCGTGTCCGCTGCATCCCGCGTCGCGGTGATGCCGCACCGCGTCAGGCCGATGCCGCATATGGAACATTAGCCGGCCGCGCTTGCAAGCACACTGGTGCGTGCAGCGGCCGTCGGCCGGCGCTGTTCCGTCGCCCGGCCGCTGCGCCTATCCTGCCGGTGCGCGCACCCGCGCACCCTTTTCACCACTCAGGGAGATCGCCGATCCATGAAAGCCAGAGCCGCCGTAGCCTGGGCACCGAAGCAAGCGCTGGACGTGACCGAAATCGATGTCGAAGGCCCGCGCGAAGGTGAGGTGCTGCTGCGCGTCGTTGCCACCGGCGTCTGCCATACCGACGCCTTCACCCTCTCCGGTGACGACCCGGAAGGCGTCTTCCCCTGCGTGCTCGGTCACGAGGGCGGTTGCATCGTCGAGGAAGTCGGCCCCGGCGTGAAGACGCTCAAGCCCGGCGACCACGTCATCCCGCTCTACATTCCCGAGTGCGGCCACTGCGAATACTGCGCCTCGACCAAGACCAACCTGTGCCAGTCGATCGCCTCGACGGTGTGGACCGGCTACATGCCCGACGGCACCCGCCGCTTCAGCAAGAACGGCTCGCCGATCTATCACTACATGGGCTGCTCGACCTTCAGCGAGTACACCGTGGTACCGGAGATCGCGCTGGCCAAGATCAATCCCGCCGCCCCGCTCGACAAGGTCTGCCTGCTCGGCTGCGGCATCACCACCGGCATCGGTGCGGTGCTCAACACCGCCAAGGTCGAGCCGGGCTCGACGGTCGCCGTGTTCGGTCTCGGCGGCATCGGCCTGTCGGTGATCCAGGGCGCGGTGATGGCCAAGGCCGGCCGCATCATCGCCGTCGACATGAACCCGGCGAAGTTCGAAATGGCACGCGCGCTCGGTGCCACCGACTGCGTCAACCCGCGAGACCACAGCGTCAGCGTCAAGGAAGTCCTCGTCGAGATGACCAACGGCGGCGTCGACTACTCCTTCGAGTGCATCGGCAACGTCGAGGTGATGCGCGAAGCGCTGGAATGCACGCACATGGGCTGGGGCGTGTCGACGATCATCGGCGTCGCCGGTGCCGGCAAGGAAATCCACACGCGGCCGTTCCAGCTGGTCACCGGCCGCACCTGGAAAGGCACGGCCTTCGGTGGCGTCAAGGGCCGCACGCAGCTGCCGGGCTACGTCGAAAACTACATGAACGGCACCATCAAGATCGATCCGATGGTCACTCATGTCCTCGGCCTCGAAGACATCAACAAGGCGTTCGATCTGATGCACGAAGGCAAGAGCATCCGCTCGGTCATCGTCTTCTGACCGCCCCGCCCTTCTCCGCCGGCCGCCCGCGCGCGGCCGGCCCGTCCAAGGATTCCCCAACGATGCTCAACCTCGAACGCGTCGAGCGTATCCGCGAGCACGGCGGCTGGCTGGAGCGCTACACGCATGCCTCGGTCAGCTGCCGCTGCACGATGACCTTCTCGATCTACCTGCCGCCGCAGGCCGAGCATGGCCCGGTGCCGGCGGTGTACTGGCTCTCGGGCCTGACCTGCAGCGACGATAATTTCCGCGTCAAGGCCGGCGCCCAGCGCTACGCCGCAGAACTCGGCCTGGCCCTGGTGATCCCCGACACCAGCCCGCGCGGCGCCGAGGTGCCGGACGACCCGGGCTACGACCTCGGCCAGGCCGCCGGCTTCTACGTCGAGGCCACGCAGGCGCCGTGGTCGACGCACTACCACATGCACGACTACGTCAGCCGTGAACTGATCGAACTGATCGAAGCCAACTTTCCGGTCGTCGCCGGCGTGCGCGCGATCAGCGGCCACTCGATGGGCGGCCACGGCGCGCTGGTGCTGGCGCTGCGCAATCCGGGGCTGTACCGCGCCGCCTCGGCCTTCGCGCCGATCTGCCACCCGCTGGCCTGCCCGTGGGGCGTGAAGGCGTTCAGCGCCTACCTCGGCGAAGACCGTTCGAGCTGGCGCGCCTGGGACGCGACCTGCCTGATCGAGGACGGCGCCACGCCGCTGCCGCTGCTGATCGATCAGGGCAGTGGTGATGAATTCCTCGCCGAGCAGCTGCACCCCGAGGCCCTGCAGGCCGCCTGCGCCGCCCGCAGCATCCCGCTCGAACTGCGCATGCAGCCCGACTACGACCACAGCTACCACTTCATCGGCAGCTTCATCGGCGAGCACCTGGACTGGCTCGCGGGGTATTTGCAACGTTAATACCCTTTTCAGGAGGCACGGTTCGCTGCACATTGGGAATATACCCGGCATGGATGCCGGTCACTCCCAGCCCAGCGACGCGAGGCCTCCCTAATGTCGACACCTGCCGCACCCATCAGTCCCGACGCTTCGCTTGGTCTCGAATGCCAGAAACTGGCACCCGAGTCCGTCGCCGAAGTCCGCCGCGAGATCGAGCACCACCTCGCGACGACCCTCGGCCGCCACAAGCAGAACGCCACGCGTCGCGACTGGTGGCTGTGCACCGCACACATGGTGCGCGACCGCATTTACAAACGGCTGATCCAGACCCAGGCCACGCACAGCGCGCACAACACCAAGCGCATGTACTACCTGTCGCTCGAATACCTGATCGGGCGCATGCTGATCAGCAATCTGATCAACGCCGGGCTGCTCGACACCACGCAGTCGGCGCTCGCCGAGCTGGGCATCGACCTGTGGGAGGTCTGCGAGGAAGAGGTCGACATGGGGCTCGGCAACGGCGGCCTCGGCCGCCTCGCCGCCTGCTACCTCGATTCGCTGGCCACGCTCGACCTGCCGGCGATCGGCTACGGCATCAACTACGAGTTCGGCCTGTTCCGCCAGGAGTTCGTCAACGGCTATCAGGTCGAGCACCCCGACGAATGGGCACGCTACGGCACGCCGTGGCAGCTGTGCCGGCCGGACTACACGCAGACGGTGCGCATCTACGGCTATGTCGAGGATCGCTTCGATGCCTGCGGCAACCCACACCCGGTCTGGCTCGGCGCCAAGGAAGTGCTCGGCGTGCCCTACGACGTGCCGATCGCCGGCTACGGCACCGGCACCGTCAACTTCCTGCGCCTGTGGTCGGCGCGCGCTTCGGAAGAATTCGATCTGCAGGTGTTCAACGAGGGCGGTTACGTCGAGGCGGTACGCGAAAAGGCGATGACCGAGAGCTTCTCCAAGGTGCTCTACCCGAACGACCGCACCGAGAACGGCAAGGAGCTGCGCCTGGTGCAGCAGTACTTCTTCGTCGCCTGCTCGCTGCGCGACATCATCCGCCGCTGGCGGCGCAGCGAGGCCGACTGGGACACCTTCCCCGACAAGGTCGCCATCCAGATCAACGACACTCATCCGGCGATCGCCATCGCTGAGCTGATGCGCGTGCTCCTCGATGAGGAGGAACTGCCCTGGGGCCGTGCCTGGGACATCGTCACCCGCACCTTCGCCTACACCAACCACACACTGATGCCCGAAGCGCTGGAGCGCTGGGGCATGCCGCTGTTCGGCCGCGTGCTGCCGCGCCACCTGCAGATCATTTTCGAGATCAACGCCCAGCTGATGCAGCGGGTGCTGGCGCACTGGCCCAACGACCTCGACCGCATGCGCGAAATGTCGATCATCGACGAGCGTGACGGCAAATCGGTGCGCATGGCCAACCTGGCGGTGGTCGGCAGCCATTCCACCAACGGCGTCGCCGCGATCCACTCGGAACTGATCAAGGAGCGCCTGTTCCCTGATTTCTATGCACTGTGGCCGGAGCGCTTCAACAACAAGACCAACGGCATCACGCCGCGACTGTGGCTGCTCAACGCCAACCGGCCGCTGGCCAGGCTGATCGACGAGCGCATCGGCCACGGCTGGACCCGCGATCTGCAGCGTCTGGGCGAGCTGGAACAGTGGGCCGACGACGCGGCGTTTCAGAACGCCTTCATGGCGATCAAGCGCACCAACAAGGAACGCCTTGCCGAAGTCATCGCCCGCGAGTGCGGCGTCACCGTCAGCCCCGATGCGCTGTTCGACGTGCACATCAAGCGCCTGCACGAGTACAAGCGCCAGCACCTCAACCTGCTGCACATCCTGACGCTGTACCGGCGCCTGCTGAACAATCCGTCGCTCGACATTCCGCCGCGGGTGTTCATCTTCGCCGCCAAGGCGGCGCCCGGTTACGAGCTGGCCAAGACCATCATCAAGGCAATCAACTCGGTGGCGATGCGCGTCAACAACGATCCGCGCATCGGCGACCGGCTCAAGGTGGTGTTCCTGCCCAACTACCGCGTGTCGCTGGCGATGCGCATCATCCCGGCGGCCGACGTCTCCGAGCAGATTTCGACCGCCGGCACCGAGGCCTCGGGCACCGGCAACATGAAGCTCGCGCTCAATGGCGCGCTCACCGTCGGCACGCTGGACGGCGCCAACATCGAGATCCGCGACGCCGTCGGCGAGGACAACATCTTCATCTTCGGCATGACCGTCGAGGAGGTGGAGGCCCTGCGCAAGCGCGGTTACCGCTCGACCGACTGGTACGCCGCCGATGCCAATCTGCGCACCGCCATCGACTGGCTGTGCTCGGATTACTTCACCCCGGGCGAACCCGGTGTGCTGGCACCGCTGCGCCACAGCCTGCTCGAAGGCGGCGACTACTACCTGGCGCTGGCCGACTACGCCGCCTACTGCGCCTGCCAGGATCAGGTCGGCGAGGCTTACCGCGATCGCGCTCAGTGGGCGCGCAAGGCGATCCTCAACACGGCGCGCGTCGGTTACTTCTCCAGCGACCGCGCGATCCGCGAGTACGCCAGCGACATCTGGCAGCTCGACCCGCTGCCGGTGTCCTGAAAGCACGGCGCTGACGGCGGCCTGCGCTCGCCGTCAGCGGCCGCCAGCCCCCGTCTCGACACCGGTGCCACGACCGCCGGGTGATACGCCGGCGCCGCGGGCTGTGCGCCGGCGCTCAGGCCGGCGGTGTCCTACTTGTGCGAACCGCGCGTCGCCTGCAACGCATCGAGGCGCGCACGGACGGCCGGCGTGGCCAGCAGCGCCGGCGCCGGCTGCGGCAGACGCCGGCGCCAGTTCGGGTGCTCGTCGACGGTGCCCGGCAGATTCGGCTGTTCCTCCAGACCGCAGACATCCTCGATCGGCAGCAGCGCGAGCGCAGCCGGTGCCTTGGCGACGAAGCGCAGCGCCGCGTCGACCACCGCCGCCGGCTGATCCACCGCCGGTGCCGCACCACGGGCCACGCCGGCATATTCGAACGCCCCCCACAGCGCCTTGCGATCGGCCGCACGCTCGGCGAATTCCTCGCTGTCGGCCTGCAGATGGCCGACGCGCTGCCGCCAGTCGAGATCGCGGCCCCGCCACCAGCCGGCGACCGTCGGCAGATCATGCGTCGAGCTCATCGCCAGCGCATGTTCGGACCAGCGCGAGGGGTCGACGAAATAGCCGTAGTCACGCTCGAACCACAGCACCGACATGCCGGCGACGCCGGCATCGGCCAGGCGCTCGCGCATGCCCTCGGGCACGGTGCCGAGATCCTCACCGACCACCAGCGCCCGGTGGCGGTGCGCCTCCAGCGCCAGCAGCGCCAGCAGGTCTTCGAGCGGATAGTCGAGGTAGACGCCATCGGCGCCGGTACCGCCCTCGGGGGCGACCCACAGCCGGCGCAGGCCGAGGACGTGGTCGATGCGCACGCCGCCGGCATGACGCAGCGCAGCGCGCACCAGATCGATGAACGGTGCATAGCCGTGGCGCAGCAGCGCCTGCGGCGTGTAGGTGCTGAGCCCCCACTTCTGGCCGAAGCGGTTGAGCAGGTCCGGCGGCGCGCCGATCGACAGGCCGCTGAGCACGTCCTGCGGCTGGCTCCAGGCGTAGCTGCCGCCGGCGCTGGTGCCGACGGCAATGTCGGCGATCAGGCCGATCGGCATGCCGGCGGCGCTGGCCTGGGCCTGCGCCGCCGCCAGCCCGCGGGCGGCGACCCACTGCACGAAGCGGTGGAAACCGATCTCGTGCATGTGCTCGGCGGCGAGCCGCTGCACCTGCACCCCGTCGGGCTGCTGCAGCTCCGCCGGCCACGAGCGCCAATCCCAGCGCGCCGGATCGCTGCCGTACTGCAGACCGTGCAGCAGCTCGAAGCGCACATGATGTTCGAGCGCACTGCCGCCGGCACGCACGAAGCGCTGGAAGTCGGCACCGAGCGGGTCGATGCCGGCGATCAGCGAGGCCGACAGGTAATCCCACAGCCGGCGCAGGCTGGCCTGACGCTGGCGGGCGACCTGCGGCCAGTCGACCAGTTCGCCGCCCGCCGCCGCCGGCTGGTCGAGGCCACAGGCGGCCGCTTCGGCTCCCAGCCCGGCGGCCTGCGCATCGGCGTGCAGCACGTTGAGGAACAGCCGATTCGACGGCGAGTACGGGCTGAAATGGTGCACGTCGGCGCTGAACAGCGCGTGCACCGGGCTGATCGCCAGCGCCGCCGCGCCGTGCCGGCCGAGCACTTCGGCCGTCTCGGCGAGTGCGGAAAAATCACCGATGCCGGCGTCGTGCCGGCCGCGCAGACTGTAGAGCTGCACGGCGACGCCGTAGCCGCGCGCCTGTCCGCTCAGCTCGGCGAACGCCGGGCAGCGCGCCGGTGCCAGCGCCAGTGGCAAGGTGCTCGCGCCCCATTCGAGCATGTGATAGCCCGGCGCCACATCGAGCGCCGGCAGCGCCGAACGGCCGCGGCCGTCACCGATCAGCCGCACGTCGAGCGGATTGCCGTCTTCCAGATGCAGCCGCACCACGCTGCCCGCGGCCAGGCGCAGACCGAGCGCCGGCGGCAACGGCAGGGCTTCACCGACACGGCCGACGCACAGCGCCGGCAGCGTGCCGACGGCCGCGGCCTGCACGGCGGCGAGGCTTTCGCGCACCCGCGCCGGTGAGTCGGCGGCAAAACCGAGCGCAGCCAGCGCACTGCGCAGCACATCCGGCGCTACCTGGCGCGCGATGCCACGATAATCGGTCCAGCGTGGGGAAAGACCGGCGCGCTGCGCCAGTTCATCGAGTGGGCCATCCATCGTCTCGGACGCGGGGCGCATGTGGGAAACCTCAAGGGTGGCGATGGTTGGATTCGAGATAGGCACAGGTGCTGTGTGCCGGCAGTTCACCGAGCGCCAGCCGCGCGGCCGCGCCGCGTGTGCTTTCATAGAGCAAGGCACCGTGCGGCGGCGTCAGCGGCACGCTGGCAGCCGCGAAGTTCGCCACGATCTGCAGCCGGGAGCCGTCGCCGAGGCGCCATTGCGCACAGACCGCCTGCGGCGCGCATTCACTGGCAGCGAGCGCGACACTGCCGGCCAGCCGCGGCGCGAGTTCCCGCTGGCGCAGCGCCAGCAGTGTGCGATAGCACTCGGCGACGGCGGCGCTGCCGGGGCGCGGGCAGGACGCGGTGAACGTGGTCTCGGCATTCGGATCGGGGATCGCGTGCCGCCGTCCGGCATCGGCGAAGGCGGCAAAGCCGGCGAACTCACGCCGCCGCCCCGCACACACCGCCGCCGCCAGTTCGCCGGAAAAATCGGTGAAGTACAGAAACGGCGTCGTCGCCCCCAGCTCCTCGCCCATGAACAGCAGCGGCACCTGCGGGCAGAGCAGCTGCAGCGCCAGCGCGGCATGCCAGGCCGCCGGATCGGCCAGTGTCAGCAAACGCTCGCCGAAGGCGCGATTGCCGATCTGGTCGTGGTTCTGCAGAAAGAAAACGAAGGCCGACGGCGGCAGGTGCGCGCTCGGGCTGCCGCGCGGCCGATCATCAAGCGCCGGTGACGGCTCGCCCTGCCAGGCGAAGCCTTCACCGAGGCAGCGCGCCAGATAGGCCGCCGGCGCGCCGGCGAAATCGGCGTAATAGCCTTCCTGCTCGCCGGTCAGCAGCACGTGCAGCGCATGGTGCACATCGTCGTTCCACTGCGCATCGAAGCCGGCACCGAGCAGACCGGCATCGTTGTGCAGGTTCTCCAGCATCAGGTGGATTTCCCGCCCGGCGGTGGCGGCGCGCAGGCGGGCGGCGAATTCGATGAGGAAGTCACGCTCGCCGATCGCGTGCACGGCATCGAGGCGCAGGCCGTCGAAGCGGTATTCGCTCAGCCAGTACAGCGCGTTGCTGATGAAGAACTCACGCAGCGGCCGGCAGTTGAAATCGAGCGCCGCGCCCCACGGCGTGTGCTGGTCGGGGCTGAAACACTCGGGTGCGTAAGCGCCGAGGTAATTGCCCTCGGGGCCGAAGTGGTTGTAGACGACGTCGAGATACACGCACAGGCCGAGGCCGTGGGCACCGTCGACCAGCGCGCGCAGCGCAGCGGGCGTGCCGTAGCGGGTGTCCGGCGCGAACGGCAGCACGCCGTCGTAGCCCCAGTTGCGCCGGCCGCTGAAATCGGCGATCGGCATCAGCTCGATCGCGGTAATGCCGAGCGCCGCCAGTCGCGGCAGCTGCGCGCGCACGCCGTCGAAGCCGCCGAGGGTGCCGGCGTGCACTTCCATGATCACCGACTGCGCCCACGGCCGGCCGCGCCAGTCGGCGTGCTGCCAGCGATAGTCGGCGGCGTCGACGACGACGCTGGCATCGTGCACGTCACCGGCCTGCAGCCGTGAAGCCGGGTCCGGCACGCGCCGCTGGTCGTCGATGCGGTAGCGGTAACGGCAACCGGCCTGCGTTTCGACCAGGCGTTCGTGAAAACCGTCGCCGAGCGCGGTCAGCGGCAGGGACTCGTCGTCCAGTTCGAGCCATACCTGCTCGCAGGCGGGTGCCCACAGGCGAAAGCGCACCCGGCCGTCACCGAGCACCTGCGCACCGAACGGCATCTCGCAGCGCACGCCGGCGCTCATGCCGGCTCGCCTTCGAGATCGGGATCGTCGTCCTCGATCGGCTCCGGTTTTTCGACCGGCGGTGCGATGACGTCGTCGAGTTCGAGTTCAGCGGTTTCCAGCTCGGCGGCCGGTGGCGTCAGCTCCTCGACCGGCGCGGGGCAGGGTTCGTGACCGAGCAGCAGCACGCAGGCGTAGGGTTCGACGACATAGCCATCGGCCGTAACCGGCAGGCGATCGATCTGCGGGTAGGCCGAATCGACCAGCACGCAGTAGTCATACAGCGGCGGCGGCAGGCGAAAACGGTGCGCGACGCAGTCGGCGTTGTGCAGCAGCAGGAGGACATCGAGCGTGCCGTCGGCACGCAGACCGGCGCGGCGTGCGGCGAGCAGGCGCGCAGTGGGATTGAGCCAGTCGCCGGCCTGCAACTCGACGCCGCGTTCATCGAACCAGCTGAGATCCTTCAGACCGGGCGTCGGCTCGATGCGGCCGTGCTGGAAATAATGCCCCTGCAGCAGCGGAAACTGCCGGCGCAGAGCCAGCAGGCGGCTGACGAAAGCACGCAGCGCCTGCCCTTCCGCGCCGGCAGCGAGTTCCCAGTCGAGCCAGCTCAGCGCGTTGTCCTGGCAGTAAGGGTTGTTGTTGCCGCGCTGTGTCTGGCCGAACTCGTCACCGGCGAGCAGCATCGGCGTGCCATGCGCGAAGCACAGCGAGGCCAGCAGGCTGCGGCTGACGCACAGCCGCCGGGCGTGGATAACGGGGTCGCGGCTCGGCCCCTCGCAGCCCCAGTTGCTGCTGGCGTTGTCGTTGGAGCCGTCGCGATTGTCCTCGCCGTTCGCCGCATTGTGCTTGCCGTTGTAGCTGACCAGGTCGCGCAGCGTGAAACCATCGTGGGCGGTGATGAAATTGACGCTGGCCCAGGGTTTGCGCCGGTGATGGTCGAACATCTCGGCCGAGCCCTGCAGGCGGGCGGCGAGCGCGCCACGCATGTTCTCGTCGCCTTTCCAGTACCGGCGCACGTCGTCGCGAAAGCGGCCGTTCCACTCGCCCATGCCGGCCGGATGATTGCCGATCTGATAACCGCCGAGCCCGATGTCCCAGGGCTCCGAGATCAGCTTGACCCCGGCCAGCACCGGGTCCTGCATCAGCGCATCGAAAAAACCGCTGCCCGGATCGTAACCGTCGGGTTCACGGCCGAGCGTGACACCGAGATCGAAGCGGAAGCCATCGACATGGAACTCCTCGACCCAGTAGCGCAGGGAGTCCATCGCCAGGCGGATGACCGCCGGATGCGAGAAGTTGACCGTGTTGCCGCAGCCGGTGTCGTTGATGTGGTAACGCGGATTGCCCGGCAGCAGGCGGTAATAACTGGCGTTGCCGAAGCCGCGGAAACACATCGTGGTGCCGAGTTCGTTGCCCTCGCAGGTGTGGTTGTAGACGACGTCGAGCAGCACCTCGATGCCGGCGGCATGCAGCTGCTTGATTGCCCATTTCAGCTCGCCGAGCGAACCGTCGGCCAGATAGGCGGGATCAGGAGCGAAATAGGCCAGCGTGTTGTAGCCCCAGTAGTTCGTCAGCCCCAGATCGATCAGGCGGCGATCGCGGACGAAGGCATGGATCGGCAGCAGTTCGACGGCAGTGACGCCGAGGCGGCGCAGGTAATCGATGGTCGCCGGGCAGCCGAGTGCGGCAAAGCAGCCGCGATCCGCCTCGGGAATCTCGGGATGGCGCTGCGAGAAGCCCTTGACGTGCATCTCGTAGATCACGGTATCCGACCACGGCGTGCGCGGCGGGCGGTCGTCACCCCAGTTGAACGCGGTGTCGGTGGTCAGCACCGCCTTCGGCATGTAGGCGGCACTGTCGCGCCGGTCCATCTGCAGATCGCCCCGCGGGCCGCCGAGACGGTAGCCGTACAGCGCGTCGTGCCAGCGCAGCTTGCCGGCCAGCTGGCGGGCGTAGGGATCGAGCAGCAGCTTGTGCGGATTGAAGCGGTGGCCGCGGGTCGGGTCGTAGGGACCGTAGACGCGATAGCCGTAACGCTGCCCCGGCTGCGCGCGCGGCAGGTAGCCGCGCCAGATGCCATCGCTGCAGTCCGGCAGCGACAAGCGCAGCTCGCGCTTGCCGCCGACGTTGAACAGGCACAGGTCAACGCGCTCGGCGTCCTCGGCGAACACCGCGAAATGCACGCCACGACCGTCCCAGTGGGCGCCCAGCGCAACGCAGGAACTCGCTTCCAGGAACTCTTGAACCGGCATCGTGACTCCTTCGGCGCGTGGGCGGCTGCCCCGGTCCGCAGGCGTCACCCTCCCGCAACCAGCAGCAGCGTGGACAAAGGAGGCAAAGTCAGTACCAAGGAATACGGCTGCCCGTGGCTCGGCACGGCGACGGCTTCGACGCCGCCGCTGTTACCCATGTTCGAACCGCCGAAATCAACCGAGTCGGTATTGATGCACTCACGCCAGAAGCCGGCACGCGGTGCACCGATCCGGTATGCCTCGCGCGGCACCGGCGTGAAATTGCACACTGCGATCACCGGCGCCACCTCGTCACCCTCACCACTGCGGTAGAAGGCATAGACGCTGTTGGCCGCATCATCCCCGATCAACCAGCGGAAACCCTCCGGGCGCGCATCAATCTGGTGCAGCGCCGGCTCACCGCAATAGAGCCGGTTGAGCTGACGCACCAGCGCCTGCACACCGGCATGCTGCGGGTCGCTGAGCGCCGCCCAGTCGAGCTGCCCGCCGTGGTACCACTCGCTGCCCTGCGCCAGCTCGCCGCCCATGAACAGCAGCTTCTTGCCGGGATGCGCCCACATGAAGGCGAGGTAGGCACGCAGGTTGGCAAAGCGCTGCCAGGCATCGCCGGGCATGCGCCCGAGCAGCGAGCCTTTGCCGTGTACCACTTCGTCGTGCGACAGCGGCAGGATGAACTGCTCGGAGAAGGCGTAGATCAGGCCGAAGCAGATGCGGTCGTGCTCCCAGGAGCGGTGCACCGGGTTCTTGCCGATGTAGAGCAGGGTGTCGTGCATCCAGCCCATGTTCCACTTGTAGGAAAAACCGAGTCCGCCGGACTCGACCGGATGCGTCACGCCCGGCCAGGCGGTGGACTCCTCGGCGATCATCAGCGCACCGGGGCACTCGCGCGCCACCGTGGTGTTGAGCTGACGCAGGAACTCCACCGCTTCGAGGTTTTCACGGCCACCGTAGCGGTTGGGAATCCACTCACCCTCGTTGCGCGAGTAGTCGCGGTAGAGCATCGAGGCGACGGCGTCGACGCGCAGCCCGTCGAGGTGATACTGCTGCAGCCAGTGCAACGCGCTCGACAGCAGGAAGGAACGCACCTCGTTGCGCCCGAAGTTGTAGATCAACGTGTTCCAGTCGCGGTGGAAACCCTCGCGCGGATCGGCGTGTTCATACAGCGCGGTGCCGTCGAAGCGCGCCAGACCGTGGGCATCGGTGGGGAAATGCGCCGGCACCCAGTCGAGCAGCACGCCGATGCCGGCGCGGTGGCAGGCATCGACGAAGCGCGCAAATGCCGCCGGTGAGCCGAAATCCGGCTGCGGCGCGTACAGCCCCAGCGGCTGGTAGCCCCAGGAGCCGCCGAACGGGTGCAGCGTGATCGGCAGCAGCTCGATGTGGGTGAAGCCCATATCCCGCACGTAGGGAATCAGCTGTTCGGTGAGCTCGTCCCAGTGCAGTACCGTTTCACCCGGCCCCCACGGCCGCTTCCACGATGCGGCATGCACCTCGTAGATAGACATCGCCGCGTCGCTGGCACGGCCGCTGCGGGCGCGCTGTGCCATCCAGGCTTCATCGCTCCATTCGAACGCGGCGTGCTCGACGACGATCGAGGCACTGGCGGGCGGCAGCTCCGCCGCCCAGGCCATCGGATCGGCTTTCTGCGGCAGCAGGCCGTGCTGGCCGAGAATCTCGAACTTGTAGCGCTCGCCGGCACGCAGTCCGGGGATGAACAGCTCCCAGACGCCGGCCTCGTAACGGCAGCGCATCGGATGCCGCCGCCCGTCCCAGCTATTGAAATCGCCGACCACCGACACGCGCCGCGCATTCGGCGCCCAAACGGCAAAGCGCACGCCATCGACGCCGTCGATGTTCATCGGCATGGCGCCGAAACAGCGGCCGAGTGCGGCATGCCCGCCGCCGGAGAACAGACCGAGATCCCAGGCGTCGAGCAGCACGCCGAAGGCGTACGGATCATCGATTTCATGCACCGTCTGCGCCCAGTGGATGCGCAGTCGATAACGGCCCAGATTGCCGAGGTGGCAGCTGAACAGACCCGGCGCCGCCGGATCAGCGCTCATCGGCACCGTTTCGCCGCCCTGGCATACCAGCTCCACGGCTCGCGCTCCCGGCTGGAAAGTGCGCACGACGGCGGCACCGCCATCGGTATGCGGCCCGAGCAGGCCGAAGGGATCGGAATTTTCGCCAGCGGCGAGCGCCCGCGCCGCCGCGGCGTAGGCGGACGCAAGTTCTGCCCGTGAGTCAACCAAGGGATCTCTCCTGACAAGATGCCCGTGCAGCGAAGCAAGGCTCCGCTGCATCGACAGAGGACGGAAGCGGAGCTCAGCGCACCCGCGGATCGATGGCCTGCACGCGCAGCGAGTCGGCCGTCGAGCTGCTGCCCGGCGCACGCGCACTGCGTCCGCCGCCTCCCGAACGGGTCTGCCCGTGAGCGACCGTTTCCATCAGATCCTGCAGCGGCAGGTCCAGCGCATCCCCCGCCTCCAGATTTTCCAGCATCTCCTGCGTAATCAGCGTCACGCCTTCGCGGGTGCGATGGAACAGGCGCTGATCGGCCGCGGCATCTTCACCGACCACCAGACCATCCGGCAGGTGACAGCCTTCGTCGATGACTGCCTTGCGAATCCGGCAGTTGCGGCCGACGCTCGAATGCGGCAGCAGCAGGGTTTCGTCGACGATGCTGCCGACACCGACATCGACGCCGGTAAACAGCACCGAACGCGTCACCTCAGCGCCGGTAACGGAGCAGCCGCCGCACACCAGCGAGTCCATCACGCCGCCACGGGCGACACCGGCCACCGAAGTAAAACGCGCCGGCGCCGTCTGCTCGGCATGGGTCCACACCGGCCAGCGCTCGTCATCGAGATCGATGCCGGGATCGGACGCCGTCAGCTCGATATTGGCGCGCCAGTAGGCGTCGACGGTGCCGACATCCCGCCAGTAACCCTGTTTTTCCGGCTCGAAAATGTCGCGGAACGGATAGGCGAATACCTTGCCCGAACTGATCGCGGCCGGAATGACGTCGCGACCGAAATCATGTGCCGAAGTGCAGGAACCGGCGTCGTGGTGCAGCATTTCGAGCAGGAAACGTGCGTCGAACACGTAAATGCCCATGCTGGCCAGGGCCGTATCAGGCCGGCCCGGCATACTTTTCGGCGTATCCGATTTTTCGATGAAGCCGTGCACCCGCGTGGATTCGTCGATTTCCATGACGCCGAATTCGATGGCGTCGGCGAGCGGCACTTCGAGACAACCGATGGTGATGTCGGCACCGCTGCCGACGTGATGCGCGAGCATCGCACCGTAGTCCATGTTGTAGATGTGGTCACCCGCCAGCACCAGCACATGGGCCGGCTGGTGGCGACGGATGAAATCGATGTTCTGGAATACGGCATCCGCCGTGCCCAGATACCACGAACTCATTTCCATGCGCTGCTCAGCCGGCAGCAGCTCGATGAATTCACCGAACTGGCCGCGCAGAAAACTCCAGCCACGCTCCAGATGCTGAATCAGGGCATGACTCTTGTACTGCGTCAGCACGCCGATGCGGCGGATACCGCTGTTGATGCAGTTCGACAACGTGAAATCAATGATGCGGAACTTGCCACCGAACGGTACCGCGGGCTTAGCCCGGTGGGAGGTGAGATTACGCAGACGCGTGCCACGGCCGCCAGCCATAACCAGTGCCAGAGTATCCCGCGTAATTCGGCTAACGAAGCGGGGATCGGCAATCGTCTTCATCGAAGCGCTCCTCATCTATTGGCTATCCGGATTCTGCTCCCCGCCCAACGCCCGCAGCGTCGTGGGCGGGTCCATGTATCAGCTGTATCGATTCCGCTTATGAACCTGCGCCTCTCGTGCAAACCATGCCTGTGCATATCCGCCATCACCACGCCTGGTTTTCCAAGTCCTTTGCCAAAACATTCAGTCCTCTTTTTTGCACTAAAAGAATGCAGATACCCGCTCCGCTGCACCAGTATCTGCCTTTGCTGGTAAGCAAGCTCACGTGATCACACAAAATACTGATCCATCGCAATTTTTCCCGAAGCGGGCAGTCACGCCCGCACCGTCGCCGAAATGCCACCGCACATACCCGGTACTGTTACAGTGAAGTCTGTGCAAGACGCAACTGCCGGAACATCATGAAGAGGCGTTTTCGTTCTCACCCACTGAAAAACGACCTCGCACTCAACGCCACCACCACGCATTTTCACCTCGGATGATCCACCCAGATCATCCTCACCTACGAGTTGCCAAGCGGGAGAACATTTCTGATGAAGGTGCTGCATGCAGCCTCTGAATGCCTGGGGATTGCCAAAACCGGCGGGCTCGCCGATGTCGTGGCTGCCCTGCCAGCCGCCCAACATGCGATGGGCATGGACGTGCGGGTGTGTCTGCCGGCTTATCCGGGCGCGCGCGAAAAACTGAACGATGCACGAACACTGTGCACCATTACGGTGCGAGACACCCCCTTCGAGCTCATCGAAGGCACGCTGGGTGCAGACGGTCTGCGCATCTGGCTGCTCGATTGCCCGCCCCTGTTCGACCGCCCCGGCGACCCCTACCGCACGCCGGAAGGCTACGAACACAGCGACAACCACTGGCGCTTCGGTCTGTTCAGCGAGGCGGTATCGCTGCTCGCGCTGGGTGCCGGCGACTGGCAGCCGGACGTGCTGCATCTGCACGACTGGCAGGTCGGACTCGCCGCCGCCTGGACCGCCCGCGCGCCGCAACGGCCACGCATCGTGTTCACCATCCACAACCTCGCCTATCAGGGCGTTTTCGGCCGTGACGTCTTCGACGCCCTCGGCCTGCCCGGTGAATGGTGGCAACCGCAGGCGCTGGAGTTCTACGGCCGCTTCGCCTTCATGAAGGGCGGACTGTATTTCGCCGACGCGATCACCACCGTCAGCCCGAACTATGCCCGCGAGATCCAGACGCTGGAATTCGGCTGGGGGCTCGATGGCGTGCTGCGCGAGCGGGCCAGCGTGCTGACCGGCGTCCTCAACGGCATCGACATCGACACCTGGAGTCCGACCCGCGACCCGCTGATCGAGCGCAACTACAACGGCGCGACCGTGTCCTCAGCGAAGCCGGTCAACAAGCACGCGTTGCAGGCGGAACTCGGCCTGCCGCAAAGCGACGTGCCGATGGTGGTGTTCATCGGCCGCCTGGCTGCACAGAAAGGCGCTGATCTGATCCTGGCGGCGCGCACCGGTATCGATGCGCTCGATCTGCAGCTGGTAGTGCTGGCGAGCGGTGAGCACGATCTGGAAACAGCGCTGATGCAGTGGGCGCAGGAACAGCCTCAGCGGGTGTCAGTGACGCTGCGCTACGACGAAGCGCTGGCGCACCGCATCACCGCCGCGGCGGACCTGCAGCTGATGCCCTCACGCTTCGAGCCCTGCGGGCTGAATCAGATGTATGCGCAGCGCTATGGCACGCTGCCGATCGCGCGCCACACCGGCGGGCTGGCCGACACCATCGTCGATGCCAACGAGGCGACGCTGGCCGACGGCACGGCGAGCGGCGTGGTGTTCCCTGAAGCCAGCGCCGACAGCCTGCTGCTCGGTCTGGAACGCGGACTGGAACTGCTCTCGGCACCCAAGCGCCGACTGGCACTGCGCCGGGCCGGCATGCGTCGTGATTTTTCCTGGAAGGCCTCGGCCGAACGCTACGCGACGCTGTACACCAAGCTTTGAGGCAGGACAGGCCGCCCCAGGCTCAGTGCAGCCCGGCGGCCATGCGCCGTAACCAGCCGTCCGCCTGCGCCGCGGGGCAGTTTTGCAGATTGGCGAACAGGCGCAGCGGCAGTTCACCGAAACCGTATCGTGCACGCAGCGTGACCGCGATGTGCAGCCACAAATGCGCGGTCATCTGCGCATCGGCGAGCGCGCGATGGCAGACACCATCGCTCGGCAAGCCAGCCCAGTGCACCAGCGTGGCGAGCTTATGTGCCGGTGCCTGCGGAAACACCCGCCGCGACACCCGCATGCTGCACAGCATCGGCTGCGTCCGCTGCAGCCCCTCCCGCGCCAGCTCGGCATCGAGAAAACGCCGATCGAAGCTTGCGTTATGAGCCACCAGCGGCGTGCTGCCGATGAAACGGGCCAGCGCCGGCAGCACCTCAGCCGCCGGTGGTGCGCCGCGCAGCATGGCGTTGCTGATACCGGTTAATTGCTCGATGAACGGTGGCACCCACGCCCCGGTGCGCACCAGACTCTGAAAGTGCTCGGTCAGACGGCCGTTGACGATGCGCACGGCACCGACCTCGGTGATGCGGGCACCCTGCTGCGGACTCATGCCGGTGGTCTCGAAATCGATGACGACGAACGCCCCGCACGCCTCCGCCGCCGGCGTCAGATTCGACCTCGACACGCTGGTTTCTCCTGCCATCGGCGTGCGCTCATACCAGCAGCAGCTTGCCACCGGTCATCAGCAGAATCACAGCCAGCAGCTGACGCACCCATTTGCCGTCGATGCGATGGCTGGCATGCGAACCGATGATGACACCGGGCACCGAGCCCAGCAGCAGCATGCCGAGCAAGGGCCAGTCGATGCTGCCGATCGCCGAATGACCGAGACCGGCGATCAGCGTCAGCGGAATCGCATGGGCGATGTCGGTCGCCACCAGCCGGGTCGGCGTCAGCCGGTAGGGATAGAGGTAGACCAGCATGACGACGCCGAGCGCCCCGGCCCCGACGGAGGTCAAGGTCACCAGCACGCCCAGGATCAGACCCGCCAGCACTGTCAACGCCCCCTGATAACGCTTGAATTCGATGGGCTTTTCAGTGCGCAGGTGCTGACCGATGCGATGCAGCTGGGTACGGAACAGGACCGACAGACTGGTCAGCGCCAGCGCCAGTCCCAACCCGCGCATGATCAGATGCTGCAGTTCGGGATCGGGCTTGTGCGTACTCAGCAGCCACAGCGTCAGCAGCGCCGCCGGAATACTGCCGCTGGCCAGCCGGCGCAGAACCACCCAGTCGATCGCCCCCTTGCTGCCGTGCACCCAGGAGCCGAAGGTCTTGGTAATTGCCGCATAGAGCAGATCGGTACCCACGGCCGTCTGCGGCGCCACGCCGAGCAGCAACACCAGAATCGGCGTCATCAGCGCCCCGCCGCCGACACCGGTCAGACCGACCAACAGCCCGACGATGAAGCCCGCTACCGTATTCACCCATTCCATATCAGAACCTTTGCAGCGCTAACGCCGGCCACCCAGCCGACGGCATCCCGTTCTTTTCCGTACCGCCGCGATCATCGAGACGTGCGCGTGGACGGTACCTCGATCTGTCTCAATGCTATTAGCTATTAAAATAATCCAACAAATTCTTTTTAGTCATAAAGCAAGCATCATAAAGTTGGGGTCACATTTTCAAAGAGACCCGCCGCGCGCGGACCATTTTCCGCCATCGCCATGAGCCGCCCATGAGCCAGAACTGCACCGTCGATGATACCGCCCCGACCGAAACCGCCCACGCGCTGACCATCCGCGATATCCGCTGGTGGTCGCCAACGCTGTTCTCGCTGACGCTGGAGCGCCCCGAAGCCTTCCGCTTCCTGTCCGGCCAGTTCGCCCGCCTCGGCCTGCCGGTCGACGGCGAGTGGGTCTGGCGCGCCTATTCGATCTGCTCATCGGTCTACGATGAACAGCTCGAATTTCTCTCGATCGTCGTTCCCGACGGGGTCTTCACGCAGGCGCTGAAGGACATCCAGGTCGGCGACACCCTGTGGGTCGACAAACGCAACTTCGGCACGCTGACCACCGATCGCTTCCGCGCCCAGGACGAGCTGTGGATGCTCGCCACCGGCACCGGGCTGGCGCCGTTCATGTCGGTGCTGCGCGATCCCTACACCTGGGAACGCTTCGAACGTGTGGTGCTGGTACACAGCGTGCGCAACAGCGATGAGCTCGCCTACCGCGAGTGGCTGGAAAACCTCGCCGGGGACGAGCTGTTCGGCGAGTTCGCCGAGCGTTTCCGCTACATCAAGGTCGTCACCCGCGAGGAATGTCCGGGCGCCTTTGCCCTGCGCATTCCCGAGCTGGTGCAGACCGGCATCCTCGAACGCGCCGCGGGGCTGGAATTTTCAGCCGAGCGCTCGGCGGTGATGCTGTGCGGCAACCCGGCGATGCTGCGGCAGATGAAAACCGTGCTGCAGGAGCGCGGGCTGAGCGTCAACAAGAAAAGCTCGCCCGGCAACATCCTCTGGGAAAACGGCTTCCTGCCCGAAGACAACCGTCAGCCCGACCTCTGAGCAGCCGCAGCGGCTGCCCGGATACGCAGCGGGCACGATTGCACAAACAGTGACAGCGCCTCGTCCGCGCGTTTGGCGGCGTTGCCCGTGACTGCAGTTGGCCACGGGCGGCGTGCCGGCCGCCGCTACGGCCGACCACGGGACACGGGCATGGCAGGCCCCATGACTCCGGCCGCTGCTGCACCGGCTCCACTATGCTGACAGCAGCGTTTCACGCTGAAGGAAATCACTCTGGAGCAGGAGTATCGAGCCATGGATTGCCCCACATCCCGCGAAGAACAGGCCTTGCCGAACACCTTCAAACTCGCCAGAGCGGCCAATGGCCGCCTGATGCTGGAGAACATGCAACTGAGCGAGCGCGATTGGCAGGCGGTCGCCGCACTTCTCGAACGACGCGGGTTTTCCCGTACCGGCAAGACGGTGAACGGCGCCGACACGGTGATTTATCAGGACTTCGTCCGCGACGCCATCACGCTGGCCGCCGGCTGGGATACCTGGACCGGCCATTACCTGCTGGCCGGCAACGCAGAGGGCGACCGGTTCCTGCAGGAGCTGCACCAGCAGATCGCTCAGGCAGATTAGCGGCTGCCTCAGAACTTGCGCTTGAGGAACAGCAGCGCAAAGGTGCCGGCACCGGCACCGCAGACCAGCAGCATCACCGGCCAGAAGCCGTGATCGCCGCCGGCGAACGGCAGGCCGGAGGTGTTCATGCCGAAGATGCCGGTGATCAGCGTCATCGGTGAGAACACCGCGGTCAGCACCGAGAGCACGTAGAGGTTGCGATTGGTGGTTTCAGCCAGTCGGCCGGCCAGTTCTTCCTGCAGCAGCTTGGCGCGCTCATAGAGTTCGCGTTCATCGGCGAGCAGAAAGCCGAGGTCATCGACCACCTCGCCGAGGATGCGCCGGTCGTTGGCATCGAGCCAGGCCGGTGCACGTTTGAGCAGACGGATCAGCGCGTTGCGCTCCGGCCCGCAGCCGCGGCGCAGGCGCGCGCAGCCGCGACGGATGCGCCCCAGCCCTTCGCGCTCGGAAATCCCCCCGATGAGGATCTCCTCCTCGATCTCGTCGACCTGTTCGACCATCTCGTCAACCAGGCTCTCCAGCGCCTCGGTGCGCATGGCGATGAGCTGCGCGGCGAGGCCGATGCCGCTGTCGTCGGTCGCGCCGCTGCGCACGGCGAGGCGCAGCCGGTCGGGGCTGCGCAGCGGCTCGATGCGCGCGCTGACCAGCAGACGATGATTGGCGTAGAACCACAGGCTCGCCAGCTCACCCGGCTCGGCGGTCTCGGTGCCATCGCTGTAGACCAGATCGTTGATGACACCGAGCAGGCCTTCGCCGATCGCCTCCAGCCGGCAGCGGTCCTCGCGCTCGGCGAGCGCCTGACGGAATGCCACCGGCAGGAACTCGGCCTGCGCCAGCCAGCGTTTGGCGCGGGCGCGGCCGAGATTGAAGTGCAGCCAGATCACCGAGTCGCCCGCCGCCAGCGCCGCCTCCACGCCGGCCAGGCCGATGCGCTCGGCCGGCGCATCGCGCCACAGACGAAAACCGCAGATCACACCATCTTCAGGGCTCAGCGCCTGCAACAGGCTTTCGGCTTGTGCCATGGCTTGCTTCCCCGTCCCGCCCGCGATGTCCGCCGACCATTCTGCACTGGCAACGGTGGCGGATGCATGGCGGGATGCGTCGGCGGCAGCGCTGCCGTGTCAGTCCTGCACCACACGGGCGTGCAGCGGCTGCAGCGGACGGTTGTTGTCATGCTCGTGCATCGCTGCGCGGAAGCGCTCGATCTGCGCCTTGGAAACCTCGACCGGCTGCTTGAGCACGATCCAGGTCACCCCCTCGCTGCACGGCGGTGTGGTCAGTGAGCCGGCGTAAGTGTAATAGGCCAGATCTGCCGGCAGCAGCGCATGCGGGTCCACCGGCGAAGCATCGGCAGGGTCGAGGTGCTGGCCGCTGTTATCCGGCATGTAGCGCCACCAGGATTCGAGCGTGGCGTTGGCCGCGCCTTCGACGAACATCACGCCGATGACTGCCAGCTTGCCATTGGCATCGCGGTGTACGAAATGCGCTTCCGCCGGGAAGGGCACTCCGTTGATGTGGTGCTCGCTCGGCGCGTGAAAATGCACCTGCAGCAGCTTGAGCCCGCGCTCACCGAGCTGCAGCTCGCTGCCGTTGTCGATCGTGTACTGCACCGTGTGGCCGTTGTTGACGGCGTGGATCGCCGCCGCCTGGTACTTCAGCGTCAGCGGCGTCAGTTCCTTGTCGTCGGTCGCGCGGACGTCGATCGGCGACTGCTGCTGACCAAGCTTGCAGCTGGTGTATTCGGCGCTGAGATCGCCCCAGTGCTCAGGCCCCTCTTCCCCGCTGTACCCCCAGTGCACGGCGTGCCCATCGCCGGCGTGTGTGGGCAGCCAGGCACTGGCGCCGAGCAGCGCCGCCAGCAACAGATTCCGCGGGGACAACTTCAGCTTCATCGGATCCATCTCCAGACCTCGTCTCGTTCGGTTTCGTGACCGATTTCTTGATGCACGCCATGTCCGCAAGAACGGCGCGCGGCAGACGAAATGAAGCCCGCGCGGTCCCCACGGCCGGCGTGCGTGTGGACACCTCGCCGGTATGGGCGGCAAGGTGTCGCGGTTTTATCAGAAAAAATTACAGGCGTTGATAAATCTGACACTTGTTTAAGGCTGCAGCTCGGGCCGCTTCCAGCCGATCAGGTAGGGATCGAGCAGCCACCAGCGCCCGCCGTGCTCGATCAGCTCGATGCGACGGGCGTGGTCAGCGGGCCAGGGCTGATTGAGGTAGTTCTGCTCGGCCACCTCGACGCCATCCGCGAGCCGGCGCGTGACGATGGCGACATGACCGGTACGCAGATAGTCACGACCGTAGACCAGCAGGTCACCGACCTCGGGCGCGCTGTCGGCGCCGTTGAGGAACGCGCGCAGCGGAAACTCGGCGCCATCGGCAACGCGCTGCACCGAGTCGATCCGCGTCCAGATATCGGCGGCGACGTCGACATCGCCGAACACCACGCCGTGACGCGCCAGCAGCCAGCGGCGGGCGTATTCGACGCACTGCCACTGGATGCCGGTGTAGGTGCCGTCGAGGCGATTCGGCCGCGGCAGCACGCAGCGCGCGCTGCAATTGGAATAGGCCTCGACGCCGGCCGGCGAGCGACCGAGCACGCTGCCAAACGTGGCGACGCAGTCGGTGCGGCAGGCCGGCGGCAGCGCACTCTCCTCGGCCGACAATGGCGCACCGGCCAGGCTGGCAAGCAGCGCGAACAGAATGACGCGGGCAGTGGGCATCGGGCGGTCTCCGGCAGGACGTTCGCCGGCAGCCTACGGGCTGGGCCGGCGAGCGTCACCCAGGATCACAGCCCGGTGTGTGCGGCGATGAAGCGTTTGATCTGCTCGGCGTCGGCATCCATCACCTCGAAGCGCTGCGGCAGCGTTTCGAGATCGGCGTAGCCCTGCGGGCGCGGCGGCTTGCGGCCGAGCGCCTCGACGAGGGTTTCCTCGAACTTCGCCGGCAGCGCCGTTTCCAGCACGATCATCGGCACGCCGGCTTCGCGCTGCTCCAGCGCGACCTTGAGTCCGTCGGCGGTATGGGTGTCGATGATGACGCCGTACTGGGCCTCGGTGGTGCGGATGGTATCCAGGCGATCGGCATGCGTGCTGCGCCCGGAGACAAAGCCATAACGCGTGCCGACTTCAGCAAACAACGGCGTGCCGGCCAGGCTGAAGCTGCCCTCGCGCTCAAGCTGCTGCCACAGCGCGCGCACCTGCGCGGCGTCGCGCCCGCACAGATCGAAGATGAAGCGCTCGAAATTCGAGGCCTTGGAAATGTCCATCGACGGACTCGACGTGTGGAAGGTCTCGGCCGAGGCGCGCACACGGTAGACACCCGTGCGGAAAAACTCGTCGAGCACGTCGTTTTCGTTGGTCGCCAGCACCAGACGGCGGATCGGCAGCCCCATCTGCCGGGCGATGTGGCCGGCGCAGATATTGCCGAAATTGCCGCTCGGCACAGCGAAGGAGACGACCTCATCATCACTGCGCGTCGCCGCGAAATAGCCGCGGAAGTAGTAGACGACCTGGGCGACGACGCGCGCCCAGTTGATCGAATTGACGGTGCCGATCTTCTGCCGCGCCTTGAAGGCGTGGTCATTGGACACCGCTTTGACGATGTCCTGACAGTCGTCGAACACGCCGCGGACGGCCAGGTTGAAGATATTCGGGTCCTGCAGACTGAACATCTGCGCGGTCTGGAAAGCGCTCATCTTGCCGTACGGCGAGAGCATGAACACGCGAATGCCGTGCTTGCCGCGCATCGCGTACTCGGCGCTCGAACCGGTATCGCCGCTGGTCGCGCCGAGGATGTTGAGCTCCTGGCCGGCGCGCGTCAGCACGTACTCGAACAGATTGCCGAGCAGCTGCATCGCCATATCCTTGAACGCCAGCGTCGGGCCGTTGGACAGTTCGAGGATGTGCAGGCCGGGTTCGAGCGTCTTCAGCGGCGTGATCGCCGGCGTGCGGTAGACCTGCTCGGTGTAGGTGCGCGCGGTGATCGCCCGCAGGTCTGCGGGCGGGATGTCGGTGGCAAACTTGCGGATGATCTCGAAGGCCAGCTCTGCGTAGGGCAGCCCGCGCCAGGCGGCCAGCTCGGCCTTCGTCACCTGCGGATACTGCTGCGGCAGGTAGAGCCCGCCATCCGGCGCCAGGCCGGCGAGCAGGATCTCGGAGAAGGACTTGGGCGTCGCATCGCCCCGGGTGCTGAGGTACTGCATTCGCGGGATTCCTGCGCAGGGTCAACGTGGAGGACGCGCGATTATACGCGGGCCTCCCGACCCCGTCCCGCGCCGCCTCAGTCCCAGCCGCCGGCGCTGCGCCCGAGCTCGTAGTAGCCGCCGCTGAAGAACAGCAGCGGCTCGCCGTCCTCGCGGTCGAGCGCCTCGACACGGCCGATCAGCAGCAGGTGATCGCCGCCGGGCACGGTCTGCTCCAGCCGGCACTGCAGGCGCGCCAGGCAGCCGTCGATCAGCGGCGCGCCACCGAGGCCGGGCTGCCAGACGACGCCGGCGAATTTGTCATCGCCCGAGGCGGCGAAGCGGTTCGACAGGGCTTTCTGCTCAAGCTTGAGGACGTTGACCGTGAAATGGCCATTGGCCTCGAAGGCGGCGCAGCTCGGTGTGTGCCTGTTGATGCTCCACAGCACCAGCGGCGGATCGAGCGACAGCGACGCGAAGGAATTGATGGTGAGGCCAACCGGTCGACCGGCGGTATCGACGGTCGCGGCGATCGCCACCCCAGTGGCGAACTGTCCGAGCGTGCGGCGCAGGGTCAGACTGTCGAAAGCGGTCATCGGCAGGGTTCCAGACGGCCCATCCCGGGCCGGATCGTAAAAGGCGGAGGCAGGCCAGCCCCCGGAGAACAAGATTATGCATGCTACCCGGCCGTCGACCTTTCGACCACCGCCGGCGACGCCGGCAGGCAAGCCGGTGACTCATGCTCCGCCCCCTGCTCACGCAAGCAGGCGAGAAAAGCCTCGCGCGCCGCGTGGCGTCCGGCGTCCTCACGCCAGATCAGCAGTGTATCGACCTGCGCCAGCGCCGCCGGCAGCGGATGCACCGCGATCGTTCCCAGTCGCCGCGCCGGCTCGACCACGCTCGCCGGCAGCAGCGACACGCCCATGCCGGCCGCCACACAGCCGATGATCGCCTCGAACGAGCCGAAGCCGCTGATGCGCAGCGGCGCGATGCCGGCCTGCGCCACCCATTGCTCAAGCCGGCGCCGATAGCCGCAGCCGGGCCGGAACGCCAGCAGGTGCGCTCGCGGCAGATCGTGCGGCGTGCGCACCGGCGCCACGTCAGCCGCAGTGATCAGCACCAGCGTCTCGGTGAACACGCGCTCGCTGCACAGCTGCGCGTGTTCCTGCGGGGCGCTGACCAGCGCGCAGTCGAGACGATAGGCCAGCACCTCGGCGACGAGCTGATCGCTCGGTCCGGTATCGAGCTGCAGCTCGACCTGCGGATGGCGGCGATGGAACCCCGCCAGCGCCTGCGGCAGACGCGCCGCCGCCGCCGTTTCCATCGCGCCGATCAGCAGGGGGCCGTGCGGCGTCTGGTCGACACGCACCGCCTGTTGGGCAGCCTGCGCCAGGCCGAGCAGCTGGCCGGCATAGCCGAGCAGCGTGCGCCCGGCGGGCGTGATCTGCAGGCGGCGGTTGGCCCGGTGAAACAGCGGCGTGCCGAGGGAGTCTTCGAGCTGACGCAGACGCGCGGTGACGTTCGACTGCACGTAATGCAGGCGCCGCGCCGCCGCGCTGACGCTGCCCTCCTCGGCCACGGTCTTGAAGATGCGCAGGGATTGCAGGTCCATGAAGACTCCATCCATCATTTTTAGTGATATGTTTACCGCATAATCTTTCATTATTCACGATGCGTGAATCCCTCTAGGCTATCGGCTCCCTCCCGCCTGCGAGCCGAGGTCCGCCATGTCCACCGCCCGCCTCCCCGCCGAATGGCGCTATCTGCTCGCCGGTGCCGCCGGCACCGCGATCACCATGGGCGTCGGCCGCTTCGCCTACACGCCGCTGCTGCCGCTGATGCAGCACGATCACGGGCTCGATGCCGTTGCTGGCAGCTGGCTCGCCGCCAGTCACTTCGGCGGTTACCTCGCCGGGGCACTGCTCGCCGCCTTGTGGCTGCCGGCCCGACGGCGCGCCGCAGCGTTCATCGGCGGCCTGGTCGCCAGTGTGCTCAGCAGCGCCGGCATGGGCCTGAGTGAAACCTTCACCAGCTGGATGCTGCTGCGCTTCGTCTCCGGACTCGGTGCCGCCGCCGCGATGGTGCTCGGCGGCGCGCTGGTGCTGGAGCGGCTGCCGGCCACGCAGCGCGCCTTCGGTTCCGGCCTGCTCTACGGCGGCATGGCGCTCGGCATCGTCGGCTCGACGCTGGCCATCAACGGCCTCGCCGCCGGCGGCTGGCATGCGCCGGCGATCTGGCTGGCCTGCGCCGCGGCCTGCACGCCACTGCTGTGGTGCGCGCGCCCGCTGCTCGAAGCGCCACCGAGCTCGGTCGCCGAAGCCCGCACCGCGCTCGAAGCCCGGCCGCTGCATCTGGGCTGGCTGCTGCTCGCCTACGCCTGCGCCGGTTACGGCTACAGCACCAGTGCCACCTTTCTGCCGCTGATCGTGCGCGGGCTCGGCGTCGGTCCGCAGATCAGCGCCTGGGTCTGGCTGCTGGTCGGCCTCGCCGCGCTGCCGGCGAGCTTCGCCTGGGGCTGGATCGCCGCCCGCTGCGGCAGCCGCCGTGCGCTGGACTTCGCCTATCTGGTGCAGGCCGCCGGCGTCGGCCTGCCGCTGCTGCTGCCCAATGCCACCGGGGCGCTGCTCAGCGGTGCGCTGTTCGGGGCGAGCTTCATCGCCGTGGTCGCGCTGGCGCTGGCGATCGCCCGCGAAGCCGAACCGACGCGCGCCAGCCGCGTCATCGGCCTGATGACGTCGGCCTACGGCCTGACGCAGATCCTCGGACCGCTGGTCTCGGCACGGCTGATCGGGCCGCACGACAATTTCAGCTGGCCGCTGGTGCTGGCCAGCGCCTCCCTGCTGCTCGGCTTTGCCCTGCTGCGCCTCGCCTACCGCCGCCCGCCGCTGCGACTGCTGACGGAGTCCGCCTGATGCCCATCCGCCTCGAACACCTGCTGAGCGGACGCATCGGCGTGCTCGCCGAGGCCGGCCACCGCAGTGCGATTTTCAAGACCGCGGTCGACGGCCCCTGCCGGCTGGAACGCGAAGGCCTCGCCGGCGATCAGCAGGCCGACCGCCGCTGGCACGGCGGCCCCGAGCGTGCGCTGCTGCACTACCCGGCCGAGCATTACGCCACCTGGCGGGCCGAACTGCCGGCCTTCAGCGCGGACTTCGTCGTCGGCGCCTTCGGCGAGAACCTGTCGACCCATGGCCTGAGCGAAGACACGGTGTACATCGGCCAGCGCTTTCGCCTCGGCAGTGCGCTGATCGAGGTCAGCCAGCCGCGCCGCCCGTGCTGGAAGCTCGACCATCGCTTCGACCGCCCCGGTTTTTCCCGCACGGTGGAGGCCACCCGCCGCAGCGGCTGGCTGTACCGCGTACTCGAAACCGGCAGCGTCCGCGCCGGTGACGAGTTCATCGCGGCCGGCGATACGCCCGGTGCACCGAGCGTGCGCGAGGTCTGGGATGCCTGGCTGCGCACGCCGCCCGATCCACGCCTTGATGCGTTCATGGCGGCCACGCCGACACTGGCCGCGGTCTGGCGCCAGGCGTTTGCCCAGCGGCGCCATTGACCCCAATCGGGTCTTATCGGTCGTTCGCTTTTGTTGCGGCGAAACAAAAATGAACTCTCATTTACAACAAGAGGTCATACTACGTCGTAACAGGCCCCCGGGCCGCCTGACGGAGACCTACGATGAAGACTCTTTCTGCACTGACCCTGTGCGCCACGCTGCTCGCACCGCTGCCGGTTCTGGCCGGCTCGACGACGGATGCCATCATCGGTGGCGGCATCGGTGGCGCAGCGGGTGCCGCCATCGGCAACGAGATCGGCGGACGTAACGGCGCCATCATCGGTGGCGCCATCGGCGCGGCCACCGGCACCGCCATCACCACCCAGCCCGAGCGCCGCCGCACTGAAACACGCGTCGTCGAGGAACGTCGTTACTACGTCGAAGAACCGCGCCGCCCCGGCCCGCCGCCGTGGGCTCCGGCACATGGCCGTCGCGCCCACGGCTGGTAACACCCCGGCGGCTTCGCCGGAGCGAAACCCTCACTGCAGCAGCACCTTGCGCATCGCGTAGCGCGTCAGTTCGACACCGGCCCGGCTGACGCGCTGCATCGCCTCGACCTCAAAGCCCTGACGCTCGAAAAACCCCCGCGCCACCTGGCTCGCCTCGGTTGACAGCGCCTCTGCCCCGAACCCGCGCAGCGCCGCTTCACACTGCCGGTACAGCGCAGCAGCAACGCCGGTGCCGGCCTCAGACGGCGCAACGAACAGCAGATCGATGTGGCCATCTGCAGAAAAACCGATGAAACCGGCGATGCAACCATCGCGCTCGGCCACATACACATGCAGCTCTGCCAGCCGCGCCCTCCAGGCCGCGACATCCGCCGCCATTGGCGCCCATGCCTGTCGCTGCTCGTTGCTGTAATACGCCGCGCCCAGCACGTGCACCGAGCTCGTGAACACATCGATCAGCGCTGGCAGATCAGCGGCTCGATACGCACGTAACAGCATCCGGACTCTCCTCAGCCAAAACAGCGCATCACCCGGACTGCAAAGTCATCCGCATCACGCAAACGATCGCCAAAGGCATCAGCCGCGCCCTGTGCCGGCCATCACATCCCGCCCCGATAGGCCCGCACGAGAATAGACGGGCTCACCATGGCGGGTCGTGCGGGGCCCCGTAAGGGGCGGCCGGTTCGCAGAGCACTGGTTTCTTCCCCCCCGCACGCCCCGCCGCCATCCCCGCACAGCCATACCTCACAGGCGATCTCCCACAGCGGAGAGGCGGCCCCATGCCCGTCGCTTGCGCAGACGCTACATCCTCGGAAACACCCGCAAATGGCGCCTGCAGCCTCCAGCAACGTCAGCGCTGATCGAAACGTCCCCGCGTTTTCAATAGCACCAGCCATTAAAACAGCACTCGCCCGGCCGTATCCGCCGGGCATGTGTTGTCGTAATTCATTCTCGGTTTGGCCAACGCTTGAAACGACTAAATACAAGACGGGCAGGCCGGGCAGCAGCCGTCTTAATCCCTTCTCAATCAGGTCAACGCTTTAAACTGTAATTGAAAGAATAATTATAGATAGATACATGACGTCTTAATCCCTTCTCAATCAGGTCAACGCTTTAAACTCACCCCCCTCAAAAAACCTTTTCCACTCAAGCACCTGCAGAGGGGGTTGCCAAGTTTTCGCGGAGGTCGGGGAGTTAACTGCATCGGTGTCACCTCGGGCATGGGCAGTGGGGTCAGTTTAGGCGTGGTGGGCGGTGGCGTCATCTGGCGGATGGGCGGCGCGGGCGATGTCCGGCGGGGCCGAGGCGCAGCAGGTTGTGGCCGTTGCGCAGCAACAGGATGTCCTCGGGGAAGATCTGCCGGCCAAGGACGGCGACCTCACCGCGCTCGGGCAGCGGGTAGGCGCGGATATCGTCTTCGCGGGCATCGATGATGTCGTCGAGCTCACGCAGCAGCACGTCGAGTTCGAGTTCGCTGAAATCGCCGACGAACACGGAATACTGCACGCGGGCGGCGGCGCGCGTCAGGCAGCGGGCGACTTGTGCGAGGCGTCGCGGGTCGGCGATGTCGTAGCAGATCAGGTAGAGGCTGCGGGCGCGCTTCATGTCAGTTCGACCAGCCAGTTATAGAGCCGTGTGTGCAGCAGGCGGGCAAGACGGCGCAGGCGCGGTACGCGCGCCTCGAACAGCTGCACCAGCTGCCGCTCGTCGACGGCACCCGCGGCCGCCGCACCGTGCTGCAAGCGCTCGATCACCGGCAATTGCAGGTCCCAGGCCAGCAGTCGGGTGAAATCGGCAATCGGCTGCAGGCGCTCGCCGAAACTGTGCAGATGCGGAGCATCCAGGCCGACGGCAGCCAGCTCTTCGGCCACCAGCGCAGCCAGCCAGCCATACAGATGTTGCTCGCCCCAGCGGCAGACAGCGGCGCTGGCATAGCGCCGCTTGATCGTTTCCAGGTTACGACTCAGCGCCAGCTCATGGGCGCGACTTGGGTCGAGACCGATGCGCCGGCACAGGGCACGACGGGCATGGCTTTCCATGCCGCGGCACCAGTCCACGTAGCGGCCGCGCCAGTCCGGGCGTTCGAGCAGATCGCGCAGGCGGTGAAACAGGCTCTCGCGGCTGCCGCAATCACCGAACAGGTAGGCGCGCACGCCGCCGTCACGATCGAGAAACGTCACGCTGATGCCGTGCTCGGCGCAGGCCAGCAGTGCCGCGGTGCTCCATTCACCGGCACCGCTGAGGACGACGCGCGACAGCCGCGTCAGCGGGAACAGTTGATCGGCGTGCGCCGGGCGCAGCACACGCAGTGCCGGGCCGTCGAGGCGCACGGCGAGGCCGTGACTGCCCTGCAGGTACAGCGGGCGCAGGCCGCTCATGCCTCGTCGTCCGTGGCGCTGGCCAGTTGCGGGGCATGCGCGGTGCACAGCCGCGCCAGAGCATGCGTCTGCCGGCGCAGCCAGCGCCGCGGCAGCGGCGCCCAGCACTCCCATTCGGCGAAGAACACGCCGCGTCCCTGCTTGCCGAGCAGGCAGGCACCCTTGTCCTGGTTGAAGGCCTCAGCGCGCAGCAGCCGCTCGCGAAACAGCCCGTGTACCCAAGCATCGGCGTGCGGGCGCAGCGGCTCGATCAGATCGCAGGCCAGCGACTCCCGCCCCCAGGCCGGTGCGTGCAGGCAGCCGAGCAGCGGGTCGAGGCCGGCCATCTGCACAGCGCGCACGGCCTCGCTGTGCAGCAGGGTGTAGGCGAGCGACAGGCAGGCATTGACCGGATCGCGCGGCGGCCGGCGATTACGCCCGTTGAAGCCGAGCGCTGCGGCGAACAGGCATTGCAGGCCGGCGAAATACGCCGCGGCCGCCGCCCCCTCGCCACCGCGCAGCGCATCGAGATCGCCGGCCTGCGCGATGCCCGCACTCAGCGCCTGCAGCCGTTCGAGCGCGCGGCTCAGGACCAGACGCTGATCCGTGCGCACTTGCCGGGCGCGTTCGAGCACCCGCTGCTGCGCCGCCAGTTTGCCGCTGACCCAGGTGCGGGCCAGTTGCAGACTGGCCTCGGCATCGCAGACCAGGCGGTACTGACCGAGCCGGCGGCGGGCGTCGCTGTGCGCCGGCGCGGCGAGCTGGGCGAAGCGCCGAGCGTGGCGGCCACTGAGGCAGACCAGACCGCTGCCCTGTTCGGCAAGGGCGGCGAGCAGGCTGGTATCGAGCTGGGCCTGACCGTGCACGACGATGCGCTCGACCAGCTGCAGCGGCAGCGTGCGCGCCTCGGCGCCCGGTTCGCGGATGCACAGGCGACCGGCCGCGGCACTGAGCGCCACGCCTTTGCGATCGATATACAAAGTGCCCATCGTCGCGCCTCCGTTCAGCCGACGTAGAAGAAATCCGGGTCGATCGCCGCAGCGGCGCGCCCGAGCGTGCGCGTGCGCTCCCCCTGACCGGCACGCAGTGGCAGCAGCAGGAAGCGATCCGTGTCGTCGTCCAGCAACGTGCGCATGTCACCGAGCAGCCGCCGGCGTTCGTCGGCATCGAGGAAGCACTCGAACACCGATTTCTGCCCGCCGCTGGCGTAGCGCTTGAGCAGCAGCAGCGCCTCATGCAAGCGCTGCGCGTCGCTGATGTCGTAGGCGGCGATGTACAGATCGCGGCGGCTCATGGCGGTGTCGCCTTCAGAACGGCAGCGTGTCGCGCGGGGTCTGCGGCCACAGCAGCGCCGCCGCTGCGCCGAGGTGGTCGCGCAGGCTGTCGAGCTGCCGCCGGGCCTGCTGCCCACGCCGCAGCTCGTCGCGCAGCGCACCCAGCACCTCGCGGCTGATCGATGCAGGCCGGCCATCATCCGCCTGCCTGCAGAGCGCTTCGAGCAACGCCGGCAGGGCGTCGTAGCGCTGCAGGCCGTCAGCGGCCGGCTCGTCGTCCGCGGCCTCAAACACGGCTTCGATGCAGAGGCCGTCCGCCGTTTCGCGCCAGCCAAAAGCCATCGTCCACATGTTGCAGCTCCCGCGTGTTCCAATAGCGGACAGCATGCCCGCCACGGATCGAGGTGGCGGCAACGGCTAGCTTGCGAGGACGGTTCACGATGCCGTTCAGTCCGTTATGTCGAGACGGTATCCGCCTCGTCCTGAAACAGCGTCTGTGCCACGAAATCGATGAACACCCGCAGTCGCAGCGACAGCAGGCGGTTGCAAGGCCAGAGCATGCTGAACTGGCCGGCATCGGCGAGATAATCGTCGAGCACACGGCCCAGTCGGCCGTCGGCCACGGCATCGCGCGCAGAAAGTCCGGCATGCAGGCAATGCCCAGGCCGGCGATCGCGGCGCTGCGCAGGGCTTCCATGTTGTTGCAGGTCAGTGGCGACGGGCCGCGCAACGGGTCGACGCCGGCCGCATCACGCAGCGGCCAGCGCTGCAGCTGCTCCGAATGCGGCCAGCGAAAACGCAGGCAATCATGCTGCTGCAGCTCACCCGGCACTTGCGGTGTACCGCGCCGCTGCAGATACGCCGGTGCAGCACAGAGCAGGCTGTGAAATGCGCTGAGCCGACGCGATTTCAGGCTCGAATCGCTCAGCTCGCCGCTGCGGATGACAGCATCCACGCCGTCTTCGAGCAGATCGACGAGGCGGTCGTTGCAGTCGAGATCCAGCTCGATTTCAGGATAACGCCGGCGAAATTCGGGAATGACCGGCAGCAGAAAACGGTAGCCGATGGTCGGCACACTGATGCGCAGCCGACCGCGCGGTGAGCGCGGCGTCTGCGCCAGCATCGCTTCGGCCTCGCGCAGTTCATCGAGAATGTGCCGGCAGCGCGCGTAGAACGCCGGCGATCGGCCATGCCCTCGGGCGGCAGTGCGGCAGCACTCACCTGGATCACCAACGCCTTCATGCTCAGTTTCGGCAGCACCCTGATGGCCGCCGGAACGCTGGCTGATCGCTTAGGTCGCAAACGGGGGTTCGTCTTCGGCATCGGCCTGTTCAGCGCGGTATCGCTGCTGCTCGGGCTGGCGCCCTCCATGGCTCGCCACCGGCGATCTCAACAGCGCAGCCCGACTGCTGCCGCAGCTGTCGCGCACAACGCTGGAACAGAGTTCCGCGACCGGCATCCAGCGCCTCAGCTATGTGCTGATCGCCGCGACTCTCGCCTCCGCCGGTACTCTCGCCTCCGTCGGTACTGTCTTCATCCTGCTGCGGCAGTGGCCAGCCGCCACTTGGACAGTCGAGCAGCCGCTCACTCAGCAGGTGGCGTCCAGCCCCTGCGTACCCAGGTTCGACAAACAAAAAACCCTGCCGGCAAGGGCAGGGTTTTTTGTTTATTCAGTTGGCGGAGAGGGTGGGATTCGAACCCACGTGGGGCTATTAACCCCCATCCGATTTCGAGTCGGCGCCGTTATGGCCACTTCGGTACCTCTCCGTCGAGGCGCGCGACTATACAAGGATCGGTGTCGTTCGCCAAGCCTTGCTCGCCGCCATCCCGTGCTTTTCCACGTCGGGCGCGAAAAAACGCCCGCAGCACAGCGGCGCTGTCATCTCGCAGCAGGCCTTGCTCAACGACGCAGCGGTGGTTCAGGCGCGGGTCGCGCATCAGGTCGAACACGCTGCCACCGGCGCCGGTACGCGGATCCGCGGCAGCGAAGACGACGCGCGCGACACGGGCATGGACCAGTGCACCGGCGCACATCGGACAGGGCTCCAGCGTGACGTAGAGCGTGCTGCCGGGCAGACGGTAATTGCCAACCGTGCCTGCGGCGGCGCGCAGGGCGAGCATTTCGGCGTGGGCACTGGGATCGACGCAGCCGATCGGCGCATTCGCCCCCTCGCCGAGCAGCGCACCGTCACGCACCAGCACCGCGCCGACCGGCACTTCCCCGGCAGCTTCGGCACGCTGCGCCAGCACGAGCGCGTGACGCATCCAGCGCTCATCGTCGACACTGAACGCAGCGGCGACATCCCCGGCCCTGACCGACGCTGCGCTCACGCCGGCTCCCACATGAAGTAGGACCGGGTCTTCACGGCTTCGCGCAGCAGTTCGAGCAGCGGCGCGGCGCGGACCAGCAGTCCAGGACCGACCTCGGCAACCTCCCGGCCCTCCTCCGCGGCCTGCTCAGCCTGTGCCTCATTCACCCGCACGGCATCCGCCTCGCTGTCGCGCAAGGCTTCGAGCGCCTGCTCCAGGCAGGACAAGGCATGCGGAACGTCCTCTGCCATCAAAGCGCCTTTCGGTGCCCCGCTGGTATCCATCAGCTTCAACAGTTCGTGCGCCGCACTTTCGAACATCATGATGCTGCCGGTGTTCTCGCCATGGAATCGAATCAGCATGAACAACCCTCCCTTCAGGGCCAGCTCGCACCACCGCTCAGCCGGCCTGTCTCGACCTGTTTTCAGAATACTGACTGAGCAGCACCACGCCACCACAGCTTCAAGACAGGCTGCAGCCCCAGGCAAACGGCAGCGGAGTTTTATAGAGGTTTTACAGAACACCTGAAAAGACAAGAGCCAAACCAGTCAAGTGACTGATTTGGCTCTTTTTTTGGTCGGGGCGAGAGGATTCGAACCTCCGACCACCTGCACCCCATTGACGCGAGCAAACGAAAATAGATTATTGATTTAAAAAGAAAACTTACATTTATTTGTGCATCAAAAATGCGTAAAAAACGCAAAGGGCACACTAATAATATCAATATGTTAACTGATGGTTTTATAGATGCCGATAGCCGCCTTTGCCCGTCCCAGCAGCCGCCGGCGGTCCGCCAGCCCGTTCAAGCCGCCGTTGATGCGGCGGGTGACGGCTTCGAGGTCGTCGCGGTCGGCCAGGGCGTTGATCTCGCGCCGAGACCAGTACCAGCCGGCGACGTCGACGCAGAGGCGATCATCCGTGGCGACGCGGGCCGGCTCGGCGACGACGTCGACATCGAGGCCGCTGGTCTTGCTGTATTCGGCGTAGTTGGCGCGGCCGGTGAGCTGGATCAGGCCGCGGCCCTTGTAGCGGCGGCCGTCGCCGGGCTGGGTGTTGCCGAGGTCGCGGCGGCCTTCATAGGCCGCGCCGCTGGCGATCTCCTCGCGGTAGCGCAGCTCGCCGCTCTCGTGGCCGATCTGCGCGATGAAGTGCGCGGCGCGCTGCGGCGTGGTGATGTCGTGGCGCTGCATGGTGTCGATGATCGGCGCCGCCAGGGCGGCGAGCGCGTCCTCGGCGGCGGCGAGGAAGATGAACTGCAGCAGCACGGCATCGAGTGCGCCCGGCAGCGTGGCGCACAGCGCGCGCAATGTGGCATCGCCCGGCTGCACGCAGCCGTCGCCCTCGGCCATGCCGATCATCTTCTGCTGGAAGCCGCGCACAGCCTCGGTGGTCTTGGTGCCGAAGATGCCGTCGGGCTTGAGCAGTGGATCGAGGCCAAAGCCTGCGGCGTTGAGGTTGAGCAGGCGCTGCACGGTTTCGACGTCGTCGCGCTGGTTGGTCTGATGGAATCCGACCGATCCGAAGATCATCTGAGCACTCCTATAAATAGCAACACTGATCCGCCTCGATCGCACCTATCGCGCGCCCCCTGCCACATCGGCACAGGAATCGAATACAAATAACCCTGGAGTTATTGACGGCGGCTTTTTTGGGGTTATAATAACCCCTGTCTTTTGGAGCAGATGAGGCCGCAAATGAATAGTCGCGACATCATCAGGGCGCTGATAGACGACGGCTGGCAGGAAGTGCGGGTGACTGGCAGTCACCACCACTTCAAACATCCGATCAAGAAGGGGCTCGTAACGGTTCCCCATCCGAAAAAGGATCTGCCACCGAAAACGGTTAACAGCATCCTGAATCAGGCCGGGCTCAAGTGAGCCCGGAATTTTCAGGGCGCTTTCAACACATAACTCATTAAGGACACACGCAACGCGACACAGTAGGTGGACAGCTATGTTCTATCCGCTCGCCATTGAGCCGGGCGATGCCGATCACGCCTTCGGCGTCATCGTTCCGGACATTCCTGGCTGCTTCTCGGCAGGAGACACCCTGCAGGAAGCCATCAAGTCCGCGCACGAGGCCATCCGCGGCCACCTTGAATTACTGGCTGAAGACGACGAAGACATCCCGGAGGCATCGACTGTCGACGCCCTGGTGCAGCGTGAAGACCTGCAAGGTTGCACCTGGGCACTGGCGGACATCGACGTGACGCCCTACCTCGGCAAAGCCGAGAAGATCAACGTCACCCTGCCCGGTCGCCTGCTGCGCCGGCTGGATCAGGCCGTCGCCGAGGGCGCGTTCCGCTCGCGTAGCGGTGCGCTGGCCGAGGGCGCTCAGCTCTTGCTGCTTACGCGCCAGCAACAAACCGGACGCCGGGACACCTGAGTTGCCTGCTCGCCCCGCGGAGAACAAGGGTGCTCAGAATCTGAGCACCCTTTTTTACTTCACCGAGCGATCCTGAACGTCCCGGCCCGGCGTGATCCGGCGCCGCGTTGGATGCCGTCCAGTGCTTGGTCGAACATTTCGAGGTGGTGGCGCAGGGCCATGATCTCGATGCGGCAGGCGTCGACGTTGTAGCCGGCGCGGCTGAGGAGCACGAGCAGCGCCGATATCGGCGAGCGTGAGTCCATGCCGAACAGCACGCGCGCCGGGATGTTCAGTGTGTTGCCGGAGGCGAACTGTTCGCGGGCAAGCGCCGGGTTCTCGTCGAGCCAGCGCTGTACGGGAAAGTCGATGTCGAGACGCGGCGGGGTGTCGTCGAGCGCGCGGCCGAGGGCGTTGATGACGCGGCCGATCAGCTCCGGGCCGACCGGCTCGTCGACGGTGCGGCCGGCGCGCTGGTTCCAGTGCTGCCACAGCACGTCGTCGCACTCGGTCTGGTACTGAATGATGCGCTCGCGCAGCTCCGCGCGGACCTTGTTCGGGTGGATGCTCATCAGCCAGCCGGGGAGTTTGCGCAGCGGCAGGCAGGTCATCGGGCGACGCTGAGTGTCGCCGGGAAGCTGCATCTGGATTTCCCGGACGCAGACCTTGAAGCGGCTACCGTTAAGCTTCTCGTGCTGGCCTGCCCAGTTCAGCCCCATGCCTTCGACAATTGGCTTCATTGGGGCACATGGCTCGCCGTCGTAGTCGGTAACAAACAGCGTGGCGCCGTGGAACGGCACAGGTACGACGGACGGAATCGGGGTGTTCATGGTGTGGCTCCTGGTCAAGTTGGAGCCGTCACCGCCGTTTCCAGACGGGTGGTGACGGACCGCGCGGGGCTGGAAAACCGGGACCAAGGAACCGGCACGCCCGAGGGCGTCCCCGCGCGGCCCGCCATAGAATATCGCGGACACGAAAAAAGCGCCGCGATGGTCTTGGCGCTTGCGCGCCTTGATACTCGGGTTTCCAGGCCCGGCCGCCCATTGGGGGCGACGGGATCAGGATAGGACTGCGGCCCGCCGGGGCGCAAGTCGTCAGTCCTGAATCGTCGTCAGGATGCCGTTGTTAAAGTAGAGATATTGTGTGTCGCTACCACGTCCTATGACCCACTGCTCACTGACGCCGTAGACGCTGGTCGTGCGGTTGACATGAATAAACTGACCGTCCAGTGCACAGCGCGCTTCATCAGCCGTCATGCCGATGATCGGCTTGTGTTGCAAAATTGCCTGACGTGTCCTCGGTGATCGGCCGCAGGTATCTGCACGCTGCTGCTCAATTTTGCGATCGTATTCAGCCGCGGCCGCCTTTGACTTGGCGATGGCTGCGGCTTCAGCAGCATCCCTTTGTCTCCGCTGGCGGTTTTCTTCTTCCATACAGGCCGGGGCAGGAATGGGGATGGCTTGTCGCTTGCGCACACGATCGAACTCCGCTTGTCGCCATCTTTGTATTTGTTCTTCGCATGATCCGACCTGACTGGATGCACTGGGCACTGTCGGCACAGCACCAGGACACGGCTTGTCTTGAAATACCGGCCGTCCATTCGGACCAGCACATTGAAAGACATCAGCGCGCACTGTCATCGAAAACAATACGGCGAGCACAACGAGAGCTGATCGCGTGAGTAAACATCTCATCGTCATACGCCCGATCAGCGCACGCATCACGTCTTGTCCTTCAGCTGCTCGTGCAACAACCGGCGCATCTCGGCGATGTTGGTCACGATGCTCGCGAAGCCGATCAGCAGGCATGGCGTTACCAGAGCGGCGCCGAACATGACGACGATCAAACCCCACTCAAGCCCGCTTCGCTCGCTCGACGTTATCGCGACAATCAACATCCCAACCGCCGAAATCCCCAGCAACACGAGCATCGACACGGCGATGCCGCGCAGATAACTGGCGGCGGAGAGTCCGGGGATCTCGATCTTTCCGGCTGGGCGCCATGGCGGCGGCTCCATCATGGCCGGCTCTGGCGCTTTGGGTGCTGGTGCTGGTGCCGGCGCGGGCGGCTTCCTCAGCCTCGCCAGCGCAGCCTCGAACTCATCGTAGTTCGCGCCGCAGAACGCGCATTCGGTGTACGGAGGCCCGTCCTTTTCGCCACGCACCTTTCCGCACTTCTTGCACTCCCGTCCGATGTTACTCGGTGCCTGCTCCATTCCCTGCTCTCCCTCCAAACACTGCGCTGATCGTAGCGATGGAGCATCAGTAATGGCTTGCACGCGGTCTGTGCGATCAATCACACCTCGATTTCCAACGCCGCCGAATACACCGGCGCAGCGCCGGCCAGCACATCGCCGCGCACGTAAACGCTCTCCCCGATCGCCGCCGCACCCCGCGGGCGGATCGTGCCGCCGCCGAGCAGTGCCACGGTGACGCGGCCGTCGGCGCCTGTCGCGGCCGTGACGACGCCGGCCAGCAGCGGATCACTCGCGACCAGTGCCCGCCAGCGCCGCGCCACCGAGCCGGTGTCTTCACCGAGCGTGACGCGCTGGCGCACGCGGTAGGCACTGCCCTGCGACTCCAGCGAGACGCGGTGCGCAGAGACGATGCCGCGCGCGCCGTCGATATCGAGCAGCTGGCCCAGTTCGACCAGCGGAAAATCTGCACCGAGCGGCAGCTCGAATGAACTGACCGCTGGCTGCCGCCACAGCGCGGCCAACTCCCGTGCACCGCGCGCGCGCAGGCCGTCTGCGTGCGTCAGCAGCGGATCGAGCACCGTTGAGGCCAGCGTGGCGCCGGCGGTGCCGGTGCGACGCACGCGTGCCAGCAGCCCGTCAGCCTCGCCGCCGCCGAGGTAAACCGCCTCGGCCTGCGGCGGCCGCGTACTGCGGCGGCTGAGCACGGTCACGCCGGCGCCGCCGGGCACGATCAGGTCCGGGGCGGCGTCCTGATACGCCCACGGCAGCACGGGATAACGTGGCAGCACGCTCAGTCGCCGGGCGGTCCGCGACGGCACGACGACGCCGCCGGCTGATTGCGCCAGCTGCGTGATCGCGGCCAGCGGTGTGGCGGCGGCCAGCGTCCACACGCCCGCCGGCACCAGCCAGTCGGCGGCGCGCCAGTCGTCGATCAGCCAGTCGGACCACTCGGCCAGCTCGCCATCTGCCAGCTGGCGCACCGTGGCAGCGACCGAGGCCGTGCGGTCGCGCGGCAGCACATACGGCGCATCGAGGAGCGCCGACAGCGAATATCCGCTGAGCTGCCGCGTCACCCGGCCGTGACGGATCTCCTCCGTCCAGCCGTCGGCCAGCCAGCGCCAGTGCACGCCGTTGATGTCGGCGACCAGCTCGACGGGCTCGTCATCCGCCAGCGGCTCCAGCAGCCCGAGCACATCGGGACCGAGCAGTGACGCGCTGGCGCGGATGATCCCGGTGTCGGCGTCGACCTCGAAGGCCATCCCCGCACACGGGATCGGCGCGCCGTCGGCGGCCCGCACCAGACTGTAGGTGGTTGGCACGTAGTAGATCCTCCGAAGGGGAATGGCTGGCAGACACGCTGGCCGCCCCAACCACAGGGCCAGTGCGCCCCAGTCGTCTGGGTCGATCCGGCGGCACAGGCGCAGATCGACTGGACTGCCCAGCAGCGGCCGCGGCACTGGCGTGGGGGCTGGCACTGGTACGGGCGGGTAGAAGCTGGCGGCGCGTGGATAGACGGCATCACGCCACCGGCTGAGGCGATCAGCGGCACCGCGGCCGGCTCGCCGCCACGCGCCCATCGCCTCTACAGCTGGCCGATCCGCCGTCTGCCAGCCGGTCCGCAGCCAGAGATCAGCGCGCGGCAGGTATTGCCACAGCAGCAGGCCACCGCCGGCCGCGCGATCGGCATCGGCATAGTGGTCACCGAGCAGTGCGGCGACGCGCGACAACTGCCGCCAGCCAGCCGTCACGGTCTGGCCGGTGCTGCGTGCGTCAGTCCACTGCACCGCCGCGGCACCGGCGGCACCGCCACTGCTGCGCCAGGCCGTCGCCGCATCAGCGCCGCTACCGACAGCCGCTCGCCACTGACTGCGCGCCGCACCGCCGACAGCGGGACGCGCCGTGAAGTCGCCGCCGGCGGCGGCATCGACTCGCCCTGCTCCCCGCCAGGGGCTGTGACACTGCGCGCCGATACCCCGCGGCACGTTGATATCGACGTCGACACCGAGGCCGAGGCCTGCGAGCAGCAGGCCGACGCTGCCGCCGGCGGCGACGCTACGCCCACGCGCAGCACTGACGTGTCCTGCCAATCCAGGCAGCTCGCCGCCGGCGGTGACTGCATGCTCGGTGCTCGGCGCTGTGCCTGGATCGCCGAGCCACAGATCGACGCTGCCCGACGAGGCAGGCAGCGGACTGCGCAGATAGAGGTCGGTCACGACTCGGTGAGCACCAGGGCGCTCGATAGCACCAGCAGCTCGCCCGCGCGCAGATAGGTTCCGCCCGAGATACGCACCAGCGCGGTGCTGGTGTCGTCACCCACATCACCGTCGAGCATCGCCACCGCATCGCCGGCGATCAGCCGACACCACGTCGCCGCGCCTGCGGCGGCGACCATGGGAGCGGTGGCGGGCACCGTGATGACTAGCGCCCGGCCGCTGGCGCTGATGTCAGCCCTGTCGATCGTCCAGACAGCCAACAGGGTGGCCGCGTCAGGCGCAGCGCCGACCGCCGGCACCGGGTCGCTGTAGATCTCCAAGCGCGGATCACTGCTCCCGGCCAGCAGACGCGCTGCACGAGCCGTCGCCGCCGCGACGGCCAGCGGATCGAGCACGGCGATCACGTCGGCAGCTCCGCTCGACGACGATCGTGCACAGCAGCGTCCTGCACACCGGTGGGATCGGTGCCCAGAACGATCCATTCACGGTCCGTGGCGAGCCCGGTGATCTGATAGGCGCCGGTCGCGGCGTCACTCCACACCTCGCGAGCCACTCGCCCGGAGTCTGCATCCAGCACGCGCACGCGACCTAGACCGGGCTGTGGCGGATTGCCCAGGTAGAGCGTGCCCGCCAGCGCGCCGTCTCCCGTCAGGTCAGCCGATCCGCCAGCGCGCAGGCTGCCCAAAACACTCACGGCGCCTCCCAGTCGCTAATCGCGATTGCCAGCGCGCCAGCCCGCTTCACGCTAGACGCATCAGAGACATACCCAGTGATTAGTACGGCCAGCACGCCGCCGATGTCGACCAGACCTGCAGACGGATACCCTGATGCATGCAACAGCCCATATAAACCGCGGCAGCGGCCGCGCGGCGCGCCGCCATGAGCTGCATGCAGAGGGATAACCAGCGCACCGCCACTTGGGGCCGGATAGGGCGGGCCAAACCCGTACCCAGGAGTCCAGACCGCGACACCGTCTGACACCACTGCGCCGGCATCGATAGACGACTCCCCCGACCAACCACTCGGGTATCCAATCGTCACCACAGAATCAGTGAGGCGTCGGGCGGAATGCAGGACCGCAAACGACTCATCCTGCGACGCTACTCCGAAACCTGCGACCGCGGAGCAGTAACCGTCGGTCAGCGCCAGGCGACCCAGATCACCAAACATGTGCAGTCGCATACGACTGATTGACGCTGACGTGCCGCAGGCAACGTAAATCGTGTGCTCGTCGGCCACAACGACCCACCGCACATCTCCGCCGGAGGATTTTGCGATACGTACCGTGTCGCTGCCAGGAAACGGTGAGGCACCTGCATCAATCGCCGTAGCCGCACGGTAGCCACGCAGCACAGCCGTCGTACCAGCCGAATCGTCAATCAAATAGGTGAACTGTCGCCCCAATACACTGGACGACCGGTACATGGCCGAATTACCTGCAGTGTAAATTTTCGCCCATCCGCCGAGCCCAGCCACCTTGGCGGTGATTGCTCCGCTGAGCGTGCCGTCTGCAGCGGCTGTTGCCCACGCGAACGTCGTCGCGCTGACCCTGGTGACGCGGTGCTGCCCATCCAGCGCAGCCCCGGCACCGCTGATCTCGATGATCTGCTGGTCTAGATAGGGATGCCCTGTGTTGACCGTGGCTGTCGCGGTGCCAGCAGACACCGTCAGCGCACTCAGGGTGACCGCACAGTACCCAGCGCTGCAGGCATCGATCAGTGCAATCAGGCTACCGGCTGTGCCGCTCAGAGCAGGCGCTCCAGCCACAGCAGTACCGGCCGCATCATGGCTAGAGAACCACTTCACCGGGTAGTTCATACGTCCACTCCGCCAGCGGTCTCAACCTTAAACGAATCCACCCCGCTGGCCGATGCGTCGAGATCGACAGTACGTACCAGCGCCAGCTTCACGCCGCAGGGGTGGGTGCGGAATATGATCGTCGAGCCAACCGTCCGATCGAGTGAGAACCCGGCGGCAGCCATCGACCAATACGGCACCCCGGTGGTGTCGTTGATTGGCGACAGGCCATCGTTGACGTTTCCGAGCGCCACCAATCCGAGCGCCCGCCCATAGATTTTCACGTTCCCAGCGCTATCGGTCAGCGTGATGCGCCAGTGCTCTTCGACAGCTCCAGCCCCTGTGACGGCGATCGGCTGGGCGGCATCGTCATAGGTTAACGCCGCCGCGGCACCAATCACTTCATCCGACCACACCCCGGTCCAAGTCTGCTGGGCGTGCAGATAGCTGGTCCGCGGCTGCAACGTCCCGTGCTCCTGCAGCGTGCTGACGAAGCTGCCTGCCGGATAGTCGTGTGAGACCGCGCGCATCAGCGTCAGCGTGCCGTCCACGTCCACTCGCCGGCAGCGGATCACATCGGCGATGCGCGCCTGGTAGCTGTACGGCGCACTGTGGCCGGTCAAGTCCAGAGGCGTCACCCACGTCAGCAGCCCTGCATCGAGGTCTACGGTGTAGAGCGTGCTCGACACCCGCTGTCCAGCTGCATCGAGTACGCGCACGCGCTGCAGCCGGTCGTAGCCCAGGTTGATCACGGTGCCAGCGGCGGGCATGCCGCCGGTGGTCTCGTGCGTGTAGTGGACGAGCACGGCGTCACCCGCCCGGAATATCGGCAGCTGGCCGTCGATGGGCAACCGCGTGCTGGGCATCCCGACCTGATCCGAGCTGAGCGGCACACTGGACACGGCCACCGTCGTCAGCCGCACCGTTTCCGGCAGCACGGCGCGCGGCCGCCAGATCTGATCGCCAACGATCAGGTCGGCGGAGTACCAGGCAGCGGTCAGATCGTCAGGCGTCAGTGACGCCACCGCCAGCCAGTCGCCGAATCGCAACCGATAGAGACCGCTGTCAACGTCGATGGTCCCGCGCAGCAATCCTGTGGCGAGCACGCCGCTGCCGTCGTCCGTCGCGCTGATCGCCGTGCCGTCAGTCGCCGTCGCGTGGATCTGCGTGACGCCGCCCTTCAACGGCCGGCTCGGCACGTAGCCGACCAGCTCCGTGGTCGGCCGCACGGCACTGCGGGTCAGCAGCGCCTCCAGCGTGGCGCTCGACACTGGCGTGCCGGGCGTGACCGTGATCGTCACCACGCCGGCCGCGGCATCGAGCACGCCCACCGCCGTGGCGGCGCCAGACGTCGGCACCAGCGCGCGGTACACCACGCCACCACTCTCCCAGTAGCGATCCCCACTGAGGTTGAGTGACAGCGAGCCGCTGACGATCTCTTCACCGCCCACCGGCAACGCCACGCGCAGAGGGCCTGCCTCTGCGTAGAGCTCGTCGGCGTCTGCCGACGCGTCGATCGTCGACCAGTAATCGACCACCGGCGCAGCATCAATCGACGGCAGCGTACCCACGCTGATGCGCGTTTGCAGCTCCTTCCCTCGGGCGTCCGAGTAATAGGTCAGCCACGATTCGCGCGCCGTGCTGGACGACAGCGAGATCACGATATCGCCCGTGGCGTAGTCAACGCTGCCCACGTCGACGCCACCCCACAGCAGGCGGCCGGCGCCGTCATCGATGAGCGCAGCGTCTTCGATCCAGAACGACGGCTGCAGATCGACCACATCGTTGGTGCCCGTGGTCGACGGATTGGCATCGAGACGCACCGCCCGCAGCGTGACCCGCAAACCGCCAGGGCGGATCGGGACAGCGGGCGCCGGCAGCGTGCAGCTGCAGCTGGTCGCATTGATGTGCGTGGCGGCCAGCGTGCCGGTGCTGACCGCACGGCGCTCGACGAGCCAATGCACCATCGACCCCGGATCCGGCAAATACGCATAGACCACGTCGGCAATGCCGGTGCCGTGCACCAGCGATCCGCTGGCGTGCCCGCTGATCACACCGTCGCTGCCGACGACCAACGTCCGCGCGACACCCGCACTGGTCCAACTGGCAGACACACTGCCGGGCTGCAGCCCGGCCGGGAGCTCGACCCGGTGCCGCGCATCGAGGATCACTGATCCGCCGTCTCGCCGGGTGTACTCGGCCGCGACGGCGTACTGATAGACGATCGACGATCCGAGATCCGGCAGTGCCGCCAGAGACGGCAGGATGTCCCCGTCCACGTAGCTGACACTGCCAGCGCCGCCGGCGCCGCTCAGCGTGCCGGCGCCGTCATCAGCGAGGGTGAGCCAGGTGCCATCCGACAGATATGACACCGAGACGGTACCCGGTGCCGGCGGTGGCTCGGCCGTGTATGCGTAGGTATACCCACGATTGCCGGTCGTGACGGCGGTCTCGGCAGTATCCACGACTCCGACGACACGGGCGGCCGGCGCGGCGTCGACGTGCCAAGTGCCGCCGATTGATGTGCGAATGGTCCCCGACGCGTAATCGATCGTCGCGGTGAGCCCACTGCCTGCCGCCGTGCCATCGCCCAGATCGACCAGCGTGGCGGTGCCGCTGATCGTCACCGTGCCCGGAGTAATCGCACGCGCCAGATAGATCACGCTGCCAGTCACGCCGCTGGCCAGCCGCAGCACGCCGCCGGCCTGCACCAGCTGTGCCCGGCTGGCGCCCGCCTGCAGGCTGGCAATCGCCGTCTCCGTGGTCGCCGACGGTACCAGCGGCTGCCGAATGCGCTCCACTTGCACCGTCGGTGATCCCAGTGCAATCGGTGCCGTCGTGGCAGCGATCCCCCACAGCCGCGCAGCACCGGTCGCCAGCGTGACACGCACGACTGACGCCAGCGACGCGACCTGTGGATCGGCGCGCGCGATATCCGTGCCGGTGAACGAGCTCTCCAGCGCAGAGTCGTCACTGAGCGTGACGGTCAGCACCGTGCGGGCGTACTCGCCCTTGTCATCGACGCGGGTGCGCATTGCTGACTCGACCGCCGCGACACGCACGTACTGTTCTGCACTGGCCGATTGAAGCACCAGCACATCGCCAGGCACTGGCGCTTCATTGCCAGGCTGCTGCCAGATCTGGATCTGGCGCGATCCGACACCGGCACCGGGCATCAGAAATCCGGGGAAATAGCTGGCTGCGAGCAGCTCGTTGGTGCTGCGCCCGACGACGTCGACGCGCGTGTCGTCCCAGGCACCGGGCGGCAGCAGGGCGATACTCACGTCATCGCTGATGGGCGGCTGCGCGATGAATGAGTACGCGCGATACCACTCGGAATCGTCTGCGGTGGCGGCGATCGCAAAAATGGAGCGCACGTTGACGACACCGGTGAAGTCCAGCTCAGCCAGATCAGGCCATATGCCGTTTTCCGCTCCGAACACGATGACTGTCGGCGACGGCAGCCCGCCGCCGTCATCGTAATCGGTCATTCGCTGGCTGGCGTAATACGTGATCGAGTCGTCGGTGATGGGCATGATCAGACCGTGCGCAGGTGAAGAATGACGTCGAACCAGTCACTCGGGTCTGTAGGGGCTGTCGGTAGCAGCTCATCAGCCGCTATCGGCGAGACGTCGTAGCGCCAACCGACGGCCAGCACACGACTGTCCGGCAGCAGCAACGTCAGTTCGCGGCCAGCCGTCAGCGTGGCGCTCAACGCGCTGAGCGTCTCGCGAGTGAGCCAGTGCACGGCCAGCGTCACCGGCCGACCAGCCGACAGCGTGAACGGCTCCACAATCAGCGAGCCAGTGATGTCCCGATCTACAGACTCGACCACCGGAGACCAGTCGCCGGTGAGCTCGTCCGTCCACAGGGTGTCGTCCGGCAGCACGATCCCGTCGAGCGTGCAGCTCATCGCCGCCCACCAAATCGGGTGGCACGCTCGACCGCATCGAGCACCTGGTTGATCGCGCTATCGTCGGTGGCGACAGAGACCTCACGCCCACCGATTGACAGCTCCAGGCGGGCGGTACGACCCGTCGCAGCGGCCCTCGTGTTTCGCGCTGGGGCCGTTGATTGAGCTGCCGCCGTCGATGAGTTGGCGGCATTGGCGCCCTGCTGCGCAGCCTGCTGTTTGAGCGTGAGCTGATAGTTTTGCTCTGCCAGCCGCAGCGCCTTGTCGGCATTGCCGATGGACTGCTGATCACCTGCCTGACGCGCGGCGGTGGCCTGCTGTTCCAATTTCGCGCGCTGCTCGGCGTATCTCAGCCGTTCGTACTCAGCCTGATCACCGCGCAGCTGCGCGTTTTGTTGCTCAAGCTGCGCGACAGTGCCCGCCAGATCCTCGCGCAGGCTTTGTACCGCTTCACGCGCGCGCTCAATCGACGCCGTGAACTCCGATAGCTGCGACTCGTCGAGGTACTTCGCCGCATTCGCCGCCAAACTGGTTGCCTGCGCGAGCTGAGCGGCAGATGCGCCCCCGCGCTCCATCGACCTGTCGAGTGCGGCCTGCGCACGCGCCACATCCAGCGAGGTCTGGTAATACTTCCGCGTGACCTCCTCGGCATCCAGAAAGTACTGCGTGTACTCTTGCCAACCGAGCGACTCTCCCTGCAGGTATTCACGCATGGAGGCCATACGATCAGTGGTTTTGCGCAGCTGCACTTCGAGCGCTTCGATGCCGCCTCTCGCGAGGTCAATATCGTCGCGGACTTCCTGCGGAAATAGCTCCCGCATACCAACATGAGCTTGGCGCAGCTCATCAAATGCAATGCCGGCGGCAGTCGACAGCTCGTAAACCCGCTGTCGTGCGATGCGCATATTTTCTGCCAAAACCTCAGCCGCTGAGGCTGTACTCACCAACTGCTGCCCTTGCTGTTGCACAGCTTGGGTGTTCGCTTGTGCGGCGTCGGTGTTTTGCTGGTTCGCGTCAGTATTCTGTTGTGTCAGGTTGGTGTTGTTTTGCACCTGAGACCCAACACCGGCGAGTTGCTGCCCAGCCTTCTGACCTGCGTTTCCCGCACGCATAGCTTCCGCAGCGAGCTTGTCAAACGCCTCACCGACCCCCAACGCTGCCGCCTTTGCTGCCAGATTCGCCGCGATAATTTGTTCACTGCCGTCGCCGGCAGCGCGAGCGGCGGCCACCGCCCGCTCGGCGTACTGCAGGAATGCGCTCTGCACATCGCCAGCGCTGGCGGTGCCGGAATTTCTGATGATCTCGAACGCCAAGCGACTGCTTTCGGCGATCTGGTTAAGACTCTCCTGGCTTTGAACGCCTAAGTCAGAGAACGCCTTTGCGACCGGATCGGTGGCGTCCTTGATCGCTCCGATGCGCCCTTTGACACGCAGTAGCGCCAAGTCGATCTCGTCGGCCGACAACCCGGCCGCTTGCGCCCACTGACGGAACAGACCGCCCAGAGCATCGGCATCGCCGATGGTCGTTACCTTCGACAACGCGCCAGCGAAGGCGCCGCGCACCGCATCGGCCGACGCGGTACCGTTGGCCAGCACCGTGCGAAATGCATCGACAGCGTCCGTCGATGCCTGCGAAAAGCCGACGCCCACCGAGGCAGCGTCAACACCCAGCTTCGCCAACGCCGCACTCAACGTACCGCTCAGGATTTGGGATAGGCGATCCGCATATCCAAACGTACCGCCGAACGCGCGCTGTGCTTCTTGCTGAAACCGCAGCAGGTCATTGCCAGAGAGCTGCGCCAGCGTTGTCGACAGGCCGCTCTGAATCTCGGTGTTCGTGACCGTAGAGCGCTGGCGCACCAGATCGAGCGCGTCGGCTACGCGCTGCACACCGGCCGCACCAGCGCCGCTGAACAGCCCTTCATTGAGCAACGCTGCGAACACCGGCCCGAGTGCCTCGCTCTGGCGCTTGGCCTGGCCCAGCTTATCGATCGTCTCCTGCACCGATTTCGGCAGGCGTTCGTAAGCGGCCGCTACCTGAGCCCCGGCAGTCTGCGCCGCGGCGCCCATCTTTGCCGCCGCAGCGGCCGCCTGATCGGACGCTGCCGTCGCCTTCTTCGGTCCCTGCTCGGCGTCGATGAACAGTTGCGTGAACTCGTCGCGCAGCGTGCCGAGGCGCTGCCGGTGACGCTCGGAAGCGGCGTCCCAGGTGTCGTCCGTGAACGACGCCTTGGTCAGTTCCCAGCCGTAGCGCACACCTTCCGCAATCTCCATGATGCCGCCAACCAGCGCGACACCAAACTTGCGCACCCCGGCGTATTCCTCGCGCAGCTTCTCGCCGATACTCCAGCCGATTTCGAACGAGGCAACCGCTGCGAATGCCGTGCTGAACTTGTTGGCTGCCAGCGTCGCGAGCGTGATCTCTGTACGCAGCGCAGTAATCGCCGCCGTCACAGTCGGCAGACGTGCACCGGCGGCCGTGACGGCCAGCAGCGCCAGCTCCAGCCCCTTCGCCGCGGTGGCAGCCGTGGCCAAAATGGTGGCGGCCCCTGTCAGTGCAGGAAACTGATCGATGAACGCGGCCAGCCCCGCGACGCCCTGACCGAGCGCCTGCACTATGCCGCTGATCGCGGGCAGGAAGACGTTGCCCAGATTGATGGCCGCTGTGTTGACGACGTTCTGCAGGATGTCGAGCTGCGCCTGAGTGGTTTGCAGGCGCTTGTCGAATTCCTGCTGCATCGCCCCGGCGACGCGCGTCTTATTCGCTACGAGTCCGAGCGCCTTGTCGTACTCACCGAGACTGCCCAGCAGCAGCGAGATGTCGTCCTGATACTCCGCGCCGAACAGGCGCGACAGGGTCTCAGCGCGAGACTGGGTATCCAGCTTCTGCAGGGACCGCAGCAGGCCGAGAATCGCTTGCTGCGGGTTCGCCTTGATGTTGGCTGCCAGCTCTTCCGCTGATAAACCGATGCGGGCGAGCCCGGTGCGGAAATCGTCGCCGGCAATGTTGGCCGTCTGCATCTTGGTGAGCAGCGCATTGATCGCCGTCGCCGCCACTTCTGGCGGTTTTCCGAGCGCCAGGAACGCAGCCCCCAGCGCAGCGGCCTGGTCAGCTGCCAGCCCGAAATTCTTCGCCGAGCCGCCGATGCGCGCCAACACCTCAACGATGTCAGCCTCGCGCGCCGCCGTGTTATTGCCCAGCGTGTTGACCGCATCCCCCAACCGCTCGACCTCGGCCAGTCCGAGGCCAAACACCGTTTTCAGCGTGGCAACCGACTTCGCGGCGGCCGCCGGGGCAATATCAAATGAGGTCGCCATCTTGGCGACCAACTCGGTGAATTGACGAATGTCGTTGCTGGCAACACCAAGCTGACCGCCGGCCGCTGCAATCTCAGCCAGCGCTGACGCGCTCAGCGGCAGCTGGGTAGACAGCTCGCGGAATTGCGCACTGAGTGTTGCCAGCTGCTCCTGCGTCGCGTTCGTCGTCTTCTCGACCTGATACATCGAGGTCTCGAAGTCGACGGCTGCACTGGCCGCCACGACCAAACCACCGGCCGCCGCCGCGACGGTCGCCAATTCCCCTTTGGCCCGCCCGAGGGCATCACTCCAGCCGACTGTGCCCCGCTCCAGATCGGCGATTCCCTCGCGCAGTTTGAGCTGCGCCTGCGCCAGTTCTTCGGTCGAGAGCTTGCCGCTGGTGCGCAGCGTGTCGTAGGCGGCGCGCAGCTTCTCGACCTCTGCGGCGATTTGCTGTTGCGGAATCAGGTTCAGTTGCTGCCGGGCGCTGGCGAGCGTGCGGAACTGCTGGTAGGTCTCGACCAGCTTGCGGGTTTCGGCGTCGAGTGACTCGATGGCGACCTTACCAGCCATCACGTCTTTGGCGAGCGCATTGAACGCACGGATCTCGGTCGGAGACTTACCCAGTTCCTTGAGCAAGGCCGTCCACTCGGCCGAGAACTGGCGCAGGTTCTTCGCCGACTCGACAGTGTCGAGCCGGAACTTGGCGCTGATGACTTCGGTGGCCATGCGATCTCTTCAAAATAAAAGCCCCGCCGTGGCGGGGCTTATTGGCATCGGCAGCTCATCCTGCACCTGCGAGGAACATCCTTACGCCGCTGTGTGCGCACGGTAGCGCACCGGACCCTGCCAGCCGTGCGGGGTGACCAGCTTGCCCTTGAGCGTGATCGACACCGGCTCATTGGTCACCCACGCCAGCGCGCCAGAGGGCGTGACGCTTGCCTGCCCCACTTCGAGCTCGACCGCCTGCCCGTCGTAGTACAGATTGCCGCCGACGGTCAAGATGCCCAGCTGGATGAGAGGCACGGTGCCCATGTAGATCTCGCTGCCGACACGCGCCTGGCAACTGAGCGTCGCGTCCACAGCCGTGTCGTCGGCAATGCTGCCGGTCGAGAGCACCCGCAGCAGGCCGGCCGCGAGGTCAACTTCGTAGTCTTCACCGGCTGTCTTTCCGGCGATGGCGAACGCGGTCAGTGAGTTGCTCCCGAGCGCCACCCAGCGGTCATGGTAGACATGGACTGTCACCGCCTCGTCGGTTTTGGCCGCCTGCAGATAGGTGGCCGGGACACCCCGCAGCCCCATCGACAGCAGATCGGGCTGCATGTCGTCAAACACGATCTCGATCTCTAAGGCCTTCGGTACCGGATAGCTGTCGAGCAACTGCCCTTTCTCACCACGCCTGAACGAGGGGCGATCGACGTAATCGGGGTCCGGCTGAGTGATGTCCAGCTTGCTGCAGTTGACGGGACCAAAGCCGCCCTGCCGAACACCTGCGTTCAAGCGAAACAGCAGCACGTCAACGTCGGTCAGCAGACCATAATTTTCAAGCACGGCGGCACACCTCTGTAGCAAGCAGCGGGCAAAGAAAACCCGCCGGGCGGCGGGTGGATGGTGACGACACGCCGGGCCGTGTCAGCGGCCCGGTTCGGTGTAGCCGATGACGATCGGCACGCGCAGCACGGCCAGCGTGCTGCCGGTATCGGGTTCTTCGATCTCGCAGCCGCCGCTGGCGAGCGATTGCGCCAGCCCGCCCAGCACACGACCGCCGGGTGCGATCAGGCCAGCGAGGCAGGCGCGCACATCACGCAGCAGCGCATCGCGTGCGGTCTGCGCGGCCGCAATCGCGGCCTGTAACTCGGCCTGCGGATCGGCACCCGGCGGGCTGTCGGCCTCGCCGGCGTCGACGACGAGTTCAAGCAGCGCGGCGCGCGAATAGACGGGTCTGGCAGGTGTACCCCCCGTCATCTCGTCGCTGACGGCAATCAGAACGCCGAACGGCCGCGGCGGCAGAGCATCACCGATGCGGGCGACACGCTCGCGGTAAACGCGCCCAGCCAGCGCCGGCAGTGCGCTGAGGCGCGCGATGAGTTCGGTTGTGATATCGGTGATACGAGCGTTCACGCCTTCTTCCATTCGGCGATCAGGCGGCGCTCGAAGTGCGCGAGCAGCAGCGCCTGGTAGTGCTCGGCGCGTGTGCCACGCACGGCGGCTTTGACGGCCGCGGCCACGCTCGGGCCGATGGCCGGCGTCGGCCGCGCCCAGCGGGTGACGACGCCGCCAGCCTGGGTGGCGTAACTGTTACGGGTGGCGAGCGGCTGCGGCCGGCCGCTGTGCGCCTTCGGGTTGATGAAGCCAGCGGCGATCTTGCGCCCGACGCCGGGGAAGTCGACGAGGATGCGCGCGCGGGTGCCGTGGCCACCGGTCACCGGCTGCGCCTGGTAGCGGTATTCGCGCACCGGCACGCCGGTACTGTCGGCGACCAGCAGGGCGAGGCCGGGCCGGCGCTGCGTGGCGCGGCGCACGGCCATGGCGTACTGCAGGCGGGCAGCGGGCAGGCCAGTGTCGGCATGCAGCGCGCCGGTCAAATCCTCGCGGCTGTAGTCGGCGACATAGTTCAGCGCGGTGATGCTGGCCCGCGCCTGCACTTCCGGGAACGCTGCGAGGCGGTCACCCCACCTGCGCAGCACATCCAGCCCTTCGATGGTCGAGGTCATCGTACCCACACCTGATAGACGACGCCGTCAGTGCTGCCGTCGACGGATTCAACGACGGTCCAGATGTGCCCGGCGACGGCGATCCGCTCACCGGGCACGAGCCGCGGAGCCTCGATCAGCGCCAGCTCGATACGCGTGCGTAGCTCTTGGCCGCCGGCGTAAGTCCCGATGCTGGCACTGTCGCGGATCAGTGCAGCACGTACCGGGTAGGCGCTGCCGGTCGTCGGTGTAATGGTGGCCAAGTCACCGTCGAGCGCCGTGGTCGTGCACAGCATGTCGGTATGTCGGCCGTCCGGGTCGCGGACGCTATCGATGTGCCACAGATCGCCGGCCGCGGTACTGAGGTACCGCCCGGCGCGCAGCAGGGGCGACCAGCGGGCGCGGATCGTGACTGGCACAGCTGAGCGCAGCCCCTGCGCGGGGGCGATGTCTGCCGTCGTCTCGGGGACGATGGCACCGCTGCACCAGAGCGGACCGAGCGCGACCGGCGCCGGCGGCTCGCCTTCGAGCGCGTACAGCTCGGCGCGGGTGTTGAGCCGCCAGGCCTTCACAGGCGCGGCACCCAATACGGCGCCTCGAGCGCTTCGGCCGCCCGCCGGCAGGCCGGCTCCTGGTCGATGTCGATCAGAGCAACGAAGCGCAGCGCCACGGCCGACACCAGCGGCGCGGGCACATCGGCGCCGCTTTCGCCGTAGCCGGCGCGGTACTCAATGACGACCTCCCCCTGCCAGCCGAACACCGGCGCGACGCTGACCGCATCCGGGCCGCGGCCGGTGACGGTGTAGTCCTCTCCCTCGACCAGAGCGCCGCGCTCGTCACCGACTGTCAGCAGTTCGAGCACCGGCCAGCGTGCGAGCGTTATCGATGCGCACGGCGCCAGCTCGATCTGCCGCCAGCCCTGCGCGATCAGCGCCCGCCGCGTCGCGGCCTCGACCATCGCTACCGCGGCGGCGAGCGAGCCGGACAGGATGATGTCGCGGTCGGTACCGTCGATGCGCGCGTGCAGCTTGGCGGTTTCGAGGTCGAGCGGCAGGCAGGCGGGCGGGGTGACGAGGAGGAGGCTCATGGGGTGGCCTCGATGCACGCCGTCGTGCCGGTCTCTGGGTCGGCTGCGTCGTGCGACCCGGGCACGGCCGGGCCGGGGGCGGCGGCGATCGGGGCGGAGAGCAGCGGCTTCGTCATACTGTCCTCAGCCCCATCTGTGCGATCACCACGAGCGGATCGAGGTCGACCTGCACGACCGCGAGCGCCGCAGGTGCAAGCTGGCCGCCGAGCGCGGTCGGCAGCAGCGTCAGCAGCGTGCTGGCCGCGGCGATTTGTGTGGCCTGGTTGGCGGCCGTCGCGCCCGCCAGCAGCGCGGCTGATTCGGGGTCGGTAAGGCCACCGGCCGTGATGTCGCCGAGCGTAACCGACGCCTCGACGACCTCCGCAACCGTGCCGTCGCCTTTGTCCTTCAGGCGCTTGACGCCGCCGCCGTAGACCGTGACGAGGATGTCAGCCATCGGTGTCACCGCTGGGCTGGACTGCGTAATTTTTGACGAGGCGGAAGCTCATGGCAGCGGCCCCTTACTTCGGCGACTTGAGCGGCTGGCCACGGATGACGCTGGCGCTGTAGACACCGCCGGTGGTGGCGCCGCTGACGGTGCTGACGACGCGCAGATAGCGCTTGAGGCCGCGGTAACCGACCTCCTGCACGCTGGCGCTGATGATCGCGACCAGCAAACCGGTCAAATCAGCAGCGTCGACATCGGTCCACGCGCTGTTGTCGTCGCTTTCCTGCACCTTCGGCGTGTGCGTGCCGTCAGTGATGGTGCCGGCGCTGACGATGACCGTGGCCGCACGGAAGCCCTGCAGGTCGATGCCGGTGCCGTTGGCAGTGGCAGTCCGGGCGGCCGGCACGAGGCTGGCGGCGACGGACAGGTTCTGGCTCTGATCGCGGAACATGGGTTACCTCGACGGGGCGGCCCGGCCGCCCGGCTGCGGATGCGGGGCGCGGCTCAGGCGAGCTTGACGCGGGCGAAGGCCTCGGCGAGCACCGGCGCGCCGTCGATGTAGCGCCGCCCGATGAAGCCGACCTGGTTGTTTTCGGCGTACAGCTCGTTCAAGCGCTTGAGGCCGACGCTGGCGCCGGCCTCGGCGATCCAGTAGTACGAGATGTCGCCGAACAGGCCGACGTACAGGCCGGTGGTGAAGGTGTTCGGCACCCACTCGGATTCGTCAATGCGATGGCCGAGCAGCATGTCAGGCTCGCCTTCACGCTTCGAGGGCTGCCACAGGTACTGGCCGGCGGTGTCCTTGAGCTTCGAGACGGCGGAGATGCCGTCGCGGTGGAACAGCCAGCCGGCTTTGCGGCGGTACGGGGCCTTGAGCGCGTACTTGGCGGTCAGCAGGCCGTCGACGGTGATGGCGGTCGCGGTGTTGCCGGTGCTGTAGTCGCGCGCGCTCGGAATGCCGTCGTTCGACGCGACGAACAGGCCGAGCGGCTGCTTGACGCCGTTGCCGAACAGGAAGGCCTTCTCCTGCGCGAGGTCGAACTTGTAGCGCAGGCGATCGTTGACGATGCGTTCGGCGTCGGTGGCCATCAGCAGATCTTCGGAAACCTTGATGCGCTTGGCGAGCGGCTGCGGGATCAGCTTGCGACGACCGAAGGCCATGCTGCTGTCTTCGCTGCCGGTGCGCACCTCGCTGGTCCAGTCGGCATCGTCCGGATCGTTGTCGAGGCTGGGCGCGCCCATGCCGGGCAGCGGCACGTCGGTGAAGACGCGGGCGCGGGCGCGGATGAACATCTGGTCGTCTTCCGGCTTGATCAGCTCGTTGACGAACTGCTCGGGCGGCAGCAGGAAGCCGCCGGTGCTGCCAGCATCGGCCTGCAGCGCGCGGGATTCGCCTGCACGCAGGTAGACCCGGAACGCGGTGCGGTATTCCTCGCTGCCGCGCGGCCCGTCGCCGGGCTGGTCATTGCCGGCGCGGCGGCGGTACTCGCCTTCGCTCAGTTCGCGCTCGGCTTCGATCTGGCGCTGCTCGCGCTCGATGGCCTTGCGCAGACCGTCCTGTTCGGCGTGCAGGGCGTCGTACTGGCGTTCCTCGTCCTCGCTGAGCCCGCGCTTTTCGCCTTCGGCGCGGTCGAGCAGCGCGCGCGCGCCGTCGATGGCCTTCCCGCGCTTGTCCATCAGTTCACGCAGCTTTGCGTTCATTCGTTTACCTCGGACATGGAAAAGCCCGCACGCGGCGGGCTTGTGGTGGTCGGCGGGCGGCGGCTGTCAGCGCCATGATTCGATCTCAAGCCGTCGCCGGCGCAGGGCGATGGCGGCCGGCGGCCGGCCGGTCGGATCCGGGGTGGCGGCGGCACGCAGGGCGTCGAGGCTGCGCTGACTGAGCGCGGCGCCGGTCTGCGGATAGGCCGGAAACACGACCGGCGAGACTTCGAGCAGCTCGACTTCGAGCAGCGTGCGGACGTAGCTGCCGTCGGCCGCCTTGGTCCACTTATCGTCGATGGTCCTGAAGCCGAACGACATCTGGTCCACGTCGCCACGGCGAATCGATTCGGCTGCGTCGCGGCCCCAGGAGTTGGCCGGCGGGTCGAATTCGAAGGCGAGGCCGCGGCTGTCTTCGCTCAGGCGCAGCGTGCCGGCGCCGCTGCGGCCGAGCACGTAATCGCTGTTGTGGTTCCAGAAGGCGCGGATGTCGGCGCTCGACAGGCTCTTGGTGAACGCGCCGGGGGCGATGCGTTCGCGGAAGCCGCCCAGATCCTCGGAAAGCTGGTCGAAGACCGCCGCGTGGCCGCTGACGATGCCGATAGCGCCATCGGTCGCCGTCAGGCGCAGTTCGACGCCACGGATGGTGCGCAAGTCATACGGGCTGGACATCGGGGGCGCCTCCGGCGGGCTGGCCGAGCAGATCGGTCGTGGTCATGTTCTGGGGCACGAGGTACTTGTCGAGGTCGGCGCCCGCCCAGTTCAGTTCTTCAAGCGCGCGGGCTTCGTTGCGGGTCATGACGCCGAAGCCGACCATGGTCTTGAGGTACTCGGCTCGGGACGTGGCGTCGCCACGCAGCAGGCCGGCGACGGTGTGTTTCCAGTACAGGCTGGCGGATTCGGCCTCGGTGAGCAGGTCGCGGCTCATGGCCTGTTCGATGTTGGTCAACCATTCGAGCAGGGTGTATTGCACGAAGCCGATCGACATCTGTTCGATGCCGGCGCCCCAGCTCGAAACCTTGTCGGTGGCGGCGATCAGGTGCGGCGGCACGCCGTAGATGCGGCACACCTCTTCAACCTGTGTGCCGCGGGTCTGCAGGAACTGCGCTTCCTCGGCCGTCATCGACAGCCGCTCGATCGCCATGCCTTCGTCGAGCAGCAGCGGCTTGTAGGCGCCAGCGCCGACGCGCTCGTTGAAGCTGGCCTTGAGCCGATCGAACGCCGGATCGCTCAGCACCTGCGGATGCGTGACGACGATGTTCAGGTGCGCGCCGTTTCCGAACAGCCGCGCGCCGTGATCCTGCGCAGCCAGGCCGAGGCCGACGGTCTCGCGGTGCACGCGCAGCGGGGACAGGCCGGTCAGGCCGGATGTGCTGAGGCCGCGCCAGTGGTGCACCTCGTCGGCGAACAGGATGCCGCCGGGGCCGGTGGCCGGCTGGTACCAGTAGCCGACCCGGTCGCCTTCATCGGCCCAGGTCGGCCGTCCGGCGGCATCGAGCCAGAGCGGTTGCACGCGGTCGGGGTGCATGGGCACGAGTGAGGCGAGCCGGCCGCGGCCGTCGTAGCGCTTGGCGCTGTAGCCGTTGCCGCGCATCAGCACGGACATCGCCATCTGCCGACGCCATTCGAACTCGCTCTGCCAACTGTTCGGCCGCTGCAGTCGGCGGCGGGTGTGGTGGTCGGTGGCGATCTCGCGCGAGTCGTGCGGCATGCGCCGGTACAGGTCGAGCGGCAGCGCGGCGAGCACGCCGGCGAGCAGACGCACGCAGGCATAGACGGCGGCGAACGTCAGCGCGCTGTCGGGCGTGACGCACTGCCCGGATGCGGTCGCGCGACCGCCGAACCAGCCGGAAAGCGCCGGATCGCGCACCGGCTTCGCGGCATCGACACCGCTGCGGGTCTCGCCAGCACCGAGCATGGCGCGGATCAGACTCACGATGCGCGCCTCGCGCCCAGTACGGCGCCGACGAGCAGCAGCACGCCGGCGGTGATCCAGCCGGCCGGCTCGTAGACGAGGTGCGCGCCCCAGGCGCAGCAGCCGACGCCAGCGACGGCGGCGATGACGAGAACGGCATCGGTCATAGCGTGCGCAGGCCTCGGGTTTCGTAGACGGATTTCGTCGGCTTCGGCGACATCAGCTGTCCGGCGCCCATGACAGCAGCGACGATTCCGTCAATGCGGCCGGTGCTCTTGGCCTTGCTCGGCTTCCGGTTGCCGGCATCGTCTTCGGATAGCACGGTGTTTGCGGCGCACCACGTCATGCACGGGTTTCCGTTGTGCACGACTTCGCCGCCGAGCAGGCGCCGCTCAAATTCTTCAACAGCCGGGCTCATCGACTGGAATCCCTGGCCGAATTCGATCAACTCGGGCAGGCAGATGCCGGCCTCGGCCGCCGCTTCACGCAGGTCTGCAATACGCCAGCGGTCGTAGGCGAGCCGCACCGTCGAGGCCATCGACACGATTTCGGCAATGCGCCGGCATACCGCGGTGCGACTGACAGCAGCGCCGGGCGTGGTTTCGATCCAGCCCTGATCGCGCCAGACGGTGTAGGGAACGCGATCTGCATCCGCCTTCGCGGACAGCCCTTCTTCCGGCATCCAAAAGAACGGCACGAGTCGCCACGGTTCTCCAACTTCTGCCGGCTCGATCCACAGCACCAGCGCCGTGAGGTCGCGCGTCGAGGACAGGTCGAGCCCGCCGACGACACGGCGACCACGGAAGGCGCGCCATTCGTACTGCCGCGATGCGCCAAGCCATGTGTCAGCGCCGATCCACGGGTTGTTGCTCTCGACCCACTGGCAGAAATTCAGCCGGCGGACGACGGCTTCCTTGCTCGGCATGCCGCGCGCCTGCGTAACCTGTTCGCGCAAGTATTTGATGCCTGGGATGCCGACATCGAGCGACGGGTTGACCTTCGGCCAGCAGGATTCGTCCGTCAGCGGATCTTCGTGATCGTCGAGGGCGCAGACGTAGCCGAAGAATGCATCGTCCTCAATCATGCCAGACGCCACATTGACGGCGTATTGGTGATACTCCCAGCACACCGAGTGCCGCGAGGTGCCGCTGTTGGTGATCATGACGATCATCGCCTGCCGGCGGCTCTTCGTGCCAGCACGCAGCATCTCGACGACGATGTTGCTCTTGTGTTCGTGGACCTCGTCGATGAGGCCGATATGCGGCCGCGGACCCGACTGGCCATCGTCGGCACTGATCGGGCGAAAGAAGGCACCCTGCTCCAGATAAGCGAGGTTCCAGATTTTCTCGCCGGTACCGGAGGCGGTCAGCCTAGCAGTCAGCTCGGGCGACAGCTGCCACATGGCGACCGCGTCGCGGAACAGGACCATGGCCTGATCTTTTTTCGTGGCCGCGGCGTAGATCTCGGCGCGCGGTTCGTTGTCGGCTGTCAGGCCGTAGTGGCCGATACCGGCGACCAACGGGGACTTTCCGCTGCCCTTCCCGGTCTCGATGTAGGCGACGCGGAAACGACGGAATCCGTCCGGACCCTTCCAGCCGAACAACGAGCCGAGCACGAAGCACTGCCAGCCGTCCGGGTAGAACGGCTGGCCCTCGAACTGCCCGCCGTTGAGACAGAGCACCTCGCGAAAGTAGGCCAGCACACGGGCTACTGCATCGGTATCCCAGCGTAGACCTCTGCCTGCCCCTTGTTCCAGATCCAGCAGGTGTCGAGCGCAGGCTGCTCGCACATGCGGTCCTGCAGTGACGCGTCCATCCTCAACAGCATGTGCATAAGCCGTGGCTTCATCAACCGAAGAAGCGGGCCGGGCTTTTTTCTGAGTTGGTTTCGTCATCGAACAGATCGAGCTGCGCAGAGCGAACGTTACGGCGAGCGGACGGGCTTAACCCGAATTCCACCCCGAATTGACGAAGCTGTTCAGCGGCCCGGTTAGCTACCTGCAACCAGACACCTTGCTGTCTATATCCAGAAGGGGTGGTTTCCACGTACCGCTCGTTGTTCTCTGACAACTTTCGACGGGCAAGCAACCAATCAGCATAAGCTTGGCAATAAATAGCCAGCATTGATCGGTCGAGCTTTGTTACGAGCCCCTGCTCGAAAAGCTCAGAGGTAATTCGCTTCCATTCTTTCTTTGCATCTGCAGTTAGCTCTTGCGGGCAAGATGGAATCTCTGTCCGAGGACAAACAGCATCTCGCAACTGAGATGCTGACAACTTGCTGCGGTTTCCCTGCAGCATGTGCACATTTGCCGGAAGAGGCTTACGACCAGCTCTACTCATTGTCGATACCCCCCCCTGAATTTCCCGGCGCTGTAAAAAACGAGTCCGCACCGTTCGACGCACGCCGCGCTATAGCCTTTTTATCCCCCCTACCCTCCGAGTGCCAATGATGCCCAGGATCAATGGGAATACCCTCAGCATTACATCCAGATGCAATTCCGCCAGCTTCAATTCGCTGCTTATGTCTGTCATGACACGGCTTGCAGAGCGCCTGCCAGTTATCCGTGTTCCAAAAAATTACCCGGTCTCCTCGATGTGGAATTATGTGGTCAACCACCGTGGCTACTGTTGATCGGCCACGCTCCAGGCACATAGCGCACAACGGATGCAGCCGAAGATAACTCTCTCGGGCTTTCCGCCATCGAGAATTGTACGGAGATTTACTGGCCATCAGCCCCATCCTGCTGGTCATCCACCCGGTCAATCCGTACCGACAACCAAAGAGGACCCATCAGCGATCCGTTGTCCGCTGCCATATCGCCATTGTCCATGGCCGCCTGCACACGAGCATCCGCCTCTGCTCGGTGCTCAGTACAGTAGCTACCCACCACCGCCAAGCGTCGGCACCCAGGATGCCTACAGGGAGACGGAGCCCTGACGGCCACTACTGCCCGTCCTCGCTGCTCGTCCGTTCGATGCGCACCGCCAGTCCCGCCTTACGCAGCAGCCGCGCACCGTGACCATGAAGCAGCGCTACAGCGAGCGCGGTCACAACGCCCGCCGTCAGCATGCGCGCGAGCAGCGGTGCCCCATCAAGCACCCGCACCGGAACGACTTGCGCTACTACCCCGAACAAATCCACCACCAGACTGGCCACCGCACCTGCAGCGCCGATAGCCGCATAGGCCAGTACCAATGCCCACGTTACCGGCCGACCAAACGCAGCCCGCGCCGACGCGATACCCGCACCGCCTAGCCCACCGCAGAGCAGCGCCGCAAGGATCAACACAATGTCAATTCCAGTGATCGCCTGCCGCTCGTCGTTCATCGCTCTCGCCACGCAAACAAAAAGCCCCGCGCGGAAACCCGGCGGGGCTTATGAGTCTTCTTCACGCACGGCAACGCTCGCCATCGGCGAGCGTTGGTGCGCCATGCGCGAGAAACTTGATGCGTTAATCATAGACACAGCAGCCACAGCCTGACAACCCTCCCCACTCACCCCCGCAGTAACGACCGGCCCGCCAACACCAACCCCAGCGCTATCCGTGCTCCGCGCAGACGCGCATGCCACCGCACTGGTCCAGCCCAGCTGACGCTGAGCATCAGACAGACCCTGCGAGGAGGCTGGCCCTCCACGTAGACCAGCCTCAGCAACGCGCGCTCGTACTCCGGCACACGTCGCATCGCTACTTCAACAGCCTCTGCATCGAGCGCGTCGACGGGAACATGCACTGACTGAATCGATGACTCCCACCGCGGCGCGCGATAGAGCCGCTCAGCCGATGCACACCGGCCTGCGCCACCACGCTCACTGCACAGCCAACGAGCCCAGTTGATGAGGCGCTCGTCCACCGTCGACTCTGACCAACCACTCGACAACATCACATCAGCCGCGACAGCCATCGACCATCCTCCGCAGACCCACCGCCGCCAGCAGAGCAGAGCGGCCAGATTCACCAACCGACCGCTTCACCAACCGATCGGATCGCTCGCCAATCGGCACCAACACCGGACTCGCCCGCTCAGCCGCAGCCACGGCTGCCGCCATCCGTCGCCGCCGATCACGCTCAGCGGCAATCTCCGCACCAGACTCCGCCGCAAATGTCCCCGCTTGAGCTCTCCGCACCAGACCGTGCAGATACGCCAGCCGGTCCCGCACGACTCCACGCACTATTGCGGCCGCCCACTCGTCCGCAATCTGCTGCGCTAGCCCGGGATCAAACTCGCGCAGGAGCCGCGCAGCCGCCGTCCGCTGTGCAGGGCGCAGTTCGGGCAACTCAATGGGAACAGGCGGAGCCATACCGATCAGCGGCAGCTCTCGCTGAGCGGAAGCTGATCGTCTTTGATCTTCATCACCACCACACAGCTGTGGATCGGGTGGCGGCGCGGTAGTGGTGGTTTTATTACCGGATACCGGAGGCCGTGGCGGCCTGACGCCGAGGCGGCGCGTCGGCCTATCCTCGCACAGCGCCGCTAACTGATTGATCTCACTATTAACAAACCCATCATCAGTAGAGGCTTTCCAGCGTGGCGGCCTAGTGGCGGCCTGAATCTGGACAGACGATTCCACCGCCGGCGTCAGATCTGTTTCCGCGAGCAGAAACCGCACTATCAAGCGCAGCCGTGGCGATCGATCACCCTGCTGTAACCGAGAACAGCGCTGGATCAGGCCAGCGCGCTCCAGCGCTGCCAACAACCGCTTTATTTGGTCATCACTCGCCGACGGCGCTGTCGCAACGCCAGGAACAGGATCGATACCCAGCACCTCGCGGAATTGCTGGTACGTGATGCGCCGAGCGCGGCCCGCCACACCGGTGCGGTAGTCCATACACGGGCGCAGCCCCATCAGGTACAGCACACGCGCCGCATACGGCAGCCCGCGCAGCGCATCCAACTCGGCATCACAGATGCGCACGCTCATGGTTCGCCCCCACTGCGCACTCGCCACAGCGCTTGCAGCCGCTCACGCAGCGCGTCTGCCGATCCGTGCCGCTGCTCCCACCGCTCCAGAAAATCGCGTCTCTTCTGCAACGGCCAGGCAGCGATCGTCTGCGCCAAATCATCGAGGCGCCGCGCCGAATCCCGCTCGATGTACTCAAGCAGCTCGTCCACCGTCGCAAACAGCAAAATCATCGCGCTTCTCCCGCACGCACCGAGCGCAATGCCGGGGCCGGTGTCGGCTGTGTCGGCTGTGTCGCATTGCGCGCCGCATGAGCAGACGCGACGAGCTCATCGAGGATGAGCTGAATGGCACCGGACTCAGCCGGCGTAATGCGGCCATCCTTGAGGGCATCGACGATCTCGGTGGCGACCCGACCGACCTGCACGGCCAGATCAGCAGCGGCGGTGAGTGGGCACCCCGGCTCGTGCAGCTCCGCGGGCCGCAGCGCCAGACCATGCCGCGCCGCGAGCACTTCAAGCACGCGACTATCGCCGGTGATGCTAATCAGCGCATCAAGGTCGGCGACCGTCATCTCATTGCGGCCGCCGCCGCTGGCCTTGGCGTACATGACCGCAGCGCTACGGCCCATCTGCTCGGCCAATCTGGCAACGCCGGCAGGATATTGGTGCACCGTGTCATACACAGCGCGCTGTATATCGTGATGCGGGTCCACTACGGCGAGCCTCGTATTATTGGATACGACTATCGAGATTGCGCCGATGATTTCGGCACACGTCCTGGTGTTCCTGAAGTCGCAGCAGCCGGGCGCAGGGTGTCAGGCAGCATGGCTCTTGGCCTCGCTGGGACGAGGCGCAGCGGCGGGTTCACCGAGCGGCGGCAGCCAGTCGGGGTCTGGATAGATATCAGGACGCATCTGGTGTGGCGTCACGGTGCCGTGCGTAGCCCGGTAGATCGGCAGCACGCGCTCAGCGGGGATGCCAGTCACAAGCCACTTCCGGACGGCTTGCACTGTGACGCCAAGGGTCCTGGCCATTCCGGACTGCCCTTTGACGGCCTCAATTGCAGCTAGGAGTGCAGCGGTGTCGTTCATGAACACCAGTATTGAACCGATAGTTCACAACAGTCAAGCACTGATAGTACAGCAAACAATGCGGCACCATGAACCAATGGTTCATGAACTTGATGCACGACAAGCCTTTTCGACTCGCTTACATCAGGCACTCGACGCGCTCGGGTTACCTATGCGCGGGCGTGCCACTTGGCTTCATGACAGGACAGGGCTTTCCCAAAAAGCGGTCGGAAAATGGCTCAACGCCGAGTCGATGCCTGACACCAAGCGGTTGGAAGGACTAGCAAAACTGCTGAGCGTTGACGCACGTTGGCTGTTGTCTGGGCTGGGCGAAATGGGCGGACACAATGTCCGCGAAGATATGCCTGCCTCTGATCTTTCCGCCTTCACCGCCTCTCTCCCCGCACGCATCCGCTCCGCCCGCCTGGCCCGCGGCTACACCGTCGAACACGCCGCCACTGTGGTGGGCGTCACAGCGGCGCGGTGGGAGGCGTGGGAACGTGGCGATGATCTACCACCGCCACCACGGCTGGCACTGATTTCAGGAGCGCTGGGCGTTGAACTCGACCAGACCCCCGAGCCAACGAACATCGAGCCATACCGACCTGGCCCGTTCACACACGTTCGGCGCATACCGGTGGTTTCGTTCGTCACCGCCGGGGCGTGGACTGAAGTGCGTGAGCGATTGCCGGACAATCTGGAGTGCATCGACGCCGAGGACGTCAGCGCAGCCGCATTCGCCGTGCGCGTCGTGGGCGATTCGATGACGCCACTGTTTCCAGCCGGCACCACGCTCGTGGTAGACCCCGAAGCCAGAAAACAAATGGACGAAATGGTTGATCGTTTCGTTGTTGCTCGCCTACCAAACAATAACGAAGCCACATTCAAGCAGCTCGTCAAAGACGCCGGCACCTTTTTCCTAAAACCTCTGAACTGCGTGTACCCGCTAATTCGGGTGACAGAAGACTGCGAGATTGTCGGTGTTGTGGTGGAGTCTCGGCAAATCTGGAGATGATCAATGATGAGCTTGTGGCGAGTAATTCTGATCAGCGCAATTTCCACCACGGCGCTCGCGGAAGAGCCACCAGTTTCATGCCGCGTCGTAGGCGTACACGACGGCGACACACTTACCTGCCTGACCGCTGATCAGCGGCAGATTAAGGTCAGGCTAGGTGAAATTGACGCCCCTGAAATTAAACAACCGTGGGGGGATCGCTCGAAGCAGGGGCTTTCAAATCTGTGCTTTGGTCGACAGGCAACGCTTAACGTACAGGATACCGATCGCTATGGCCGAACTGTCGCAAGAGTAATCTGCGATGGACGTGACGCAAATGTCGAACAACTGCATGCTGGCTTGGCGTGGCTTTATCGGCAGTACCTGCGTGACACCGCACTGATCGCAATCGAGCAGGAATCGATCAAGGCAAAGCGTGGGTTATGGGGGGATGCGCAACCGATCCCTCCATGGGAGTGGCGGCGAGGAATACGCGAAAATGGACAGCCAGCGCAACCTCCGAGTCCAGCCGCTCCGATCACTAAACCGGACGCTCCTCTATCGACGTTTACGTGTTCTGGAAAAACGCGTTGTGGGCAGATGACCTCATGCGCTGAGGCTAGATTTTACCTTGAGCAATGTGGAGTTATCCGCCTCGATGGCGATCATGATGGAACGCCGTGCGAATCGATCTGCCGGTAGCGCTACTTCCATGACAACGACTCTGGAAGCAATCGAACTGGCATCGATCAAGGCTGTTTCCACCCGCATATGGCTCGACGACTGCAACCGGCCGCTGGCATCGCCAGTCTGGAAAGTGGCGCTCGCCACCGAATCCGGCCGCGCCAACGCCTTCCTGAAGCTCCTGCCCGCACACCAGTTGATCAGCGAAGCCGTCTGCACGCTGCTCGGGCGCGCCGTCGGCCTCGATCTGCCGCGCGGCTTTCTCGTCGAAGCCACCCCGGACACCTTGCCCGATGCCGACTGGCAGCCCGGCGAAGCGGCGCGGCTCGGCTTCGGCAGTGAGGACGCCGAGTTCCAGAGCTTCGCCTTTGCCATCCACCACGGCAGCGCCGCCATCGAGCGCGAGCTGATGCAGTGGCAAGGACTCGCCCCGCTCGCGTTCTTCGACGAATGGGTGGCGAACACCGACCGCCACTTCCGCAACCTGCTCTACCGCGGCGGCGAGTTCATACCCATCGACCACAGTCACGCGCTGACCGGCCATGACTGGACTCCTGAGCGCCTCACGCCAAGCGCCACTGTGGTCAATCAGATGCTCACATTCGCGACCCGCTACCTGAGCGAACACCAGCGCTTTCAGTGGCGACGCAGCGCAGCCGACTGCACCGCCGGTTACCACCGCGTGCCACTCGACGAGCTGGCCGAGTATGCAGAGCTAGAACGTTACGCCACGCCCAAACAAACGCTGGCGGTGCTGGACTTTTTGCGGCGCCGAATCTTTCATGTGCCCAAGCTTGCCGCCGGCAAGCTCGGACTTCCGGAACTGGATTTCTGGCCGCACATGAAAACGCACCGCGCTTTCCCATCGCCCGGCGCTTATCGCGCCCAGTGGGCGCCCGTATACCTCGAACCCATCATCGGCTCGGGAGAGCGCTTGACGGTTGGCATTCTGGTGCTTGGCGCCGACGGCCAGCGCCAGGTTGCGCCAGTGCTGCGCGAGGACCAAGTCTCTACGCTCTGGGGTGAACAGGGTCGTGGGCTACTTAGAAGCATCGACCTGTGCCTGAACGTGCTACGCGAACACCTGAGCGATGGCGGCGATCTCGATCGCTGGCCGGCGCCCTTCGCCGGCGTCTGCATCGGGCCGCTCAAACCGGCGCGCGGCGACGACGCCATCGATGTGCTGCGCACTGGTATGAGCTTTTCCGCCTGCTTCTCGACACTGGAGCAAGGCATCGAGGAAACCGCCGAAGACGACGACACGGAAGACCCGTGGCCGAAGCAGGTACATGCCGCCGTGCAGGCGCGTGTCCCAAGCCTGTCCGGAAATTTCAACAAACAGATCAAAACCGCCACCGCCGCCCGCCCGACACCAGTCGGCTACCTGAGTACCCGGCTCGCCGCCAACCTTGGCAAACTCATTCCCGGTCCGCGCCTCGGCGAGTTCGTGAAAACCGCGAAGGTTAAGGCACTGAACCTCGTCATCGTGCGTGATCTCGAACCGTGCCAGCGCCAGTTCGAACTACTGATCTTCCGCCCGCGCGAGGACGACCCAAGCTACACGGCTCGGCAGATGAAAAACCTCAGGGGCGCGCTGCTCGAACTTAAAGAAGCGGGCAATCACCACGAGCTGCGCGTGGTGGAAGTGCTCGACGCCGCTCAGGCAGCCGACAGGATCATCCGGGCCGAGGCGGCGGCGTAGTCACCCTGAGTAACGCCGGCCCCGACCAACCAACCCCGCCCCGGCGGGGTTTTTCATGCCGCGGCGAAGGCGATCGCGCGTGAAGTCGTCAAGGAATGCTTGACGACTGGCACCGAAGGCCCGCGCCAGGCGCGCGACCATCACAGCTCTGCCAGCCGCTCCAGCGTATCCGGGTGCTCGCGCGTAGCGCGGATCAGCGCGGCATCCACCGCCGGCAGCGGCCGGTGCTCCAGCCGGTGCGCGCGCAGCGTCACCTTGCCCTCGCGCTGCTCGCGCATCGCCTCGATGCCTTCCATCAGTTCGCCGAAGATGTCGCGCTTCATCGCCCTGCACTCCTTGTGATAGCCGACACCGATACGTCGATCGTAGCGCGCTCAACAGTACTGTGAGCGCGCATTGGGCCAGTCGCTACACGCATACGCTACAACCACCGCGCCTCTGTGGGCGCCTGAGCTAGAGCGTAGCTGGCTGGCGTGGTTCCAAAATTACACCGATAAATTGAACTATTAGTTCTTGACAATTTGAACCATTAGTTCACTATTTCCCCATCCCGCCCGCCGGGCGGCCTGATGGGGAACGCCATGCAAGACCAACACATCACCGGCGCCGATCTAATCGGCTCCGAGCGCCGTCGGCAAATAGAGAGCGAAAGATTCTCTGCCGAGCACGACGACGTGCACACCAGAGATGAGCTGGCTTGGGCAGCCATCTGTTACGTGATCCCGCCCAAAAAGAGACAGATGTCTGTCTGCGGAATGTGTTGGGGGTGGAAACCACAGTACTGGCCTGAGTCCTGGTCCACGGAATGGTGGAAGCCTGGAGCAGGAAACCTCGAAGGCCGAATCAGCGAGCTGGTCAAGGCCGGAGCACTGATTGCCGCCGAGATCGACCGGCTGAAGCGCGCAGGCGTTTTCGACCCGTCCATCTGACCTGCCAAATATCCGGCGAGCCAGCTGGATAGGAGAGATGAAATGCCCCACTACACCACTCTTGAAGCACGAAAAAAGTTATGCCCATTCATGGGTAAACACTGCCTTACCGCCGAATGCAGCGCCTGGCAGTGGGATGAAGAGGGTCAGCCTGGGCGCAGGTTTATCGACGCCGTGGTCCTCAATGCACAGGAGGAAGTCGAGGCGAAAGGAGGCCTCTTTGGAGCCTCCACGCGAGGCCTGGAGTTTGTCCCTGCTGACTGCATCAGCGGCAGCGGGGCGGGGTGGATTGAGCCACTACATGAATACCACGCCCGCTGCACAGGGTTTTGCGGAGCTTTTCCGCAGACCTCCACCCGGGTGCCGCAGTGATGAGTGGCCTCGTGCTCACCCGCCGGATCGGCCAGCGGCTGATGCTTGGCCTCCCCGCGACGCACGTGCTGAGCGTGCGCGCCATTACAGCTCGCGCCGCTGTCGTGTTGATCGTCCCCCTCCTGCACGGCGGGCCGACTGTTCACCAGGTCTCGCGTGGCGGCAGCGGCGTCGAGGCACTGCCAGGACTGATCCTGTCACTCGACACCGTCTACCGTGCGAATGACGTCGTTGAGCGCCGCGTCGCTCAGCTACGCCTGCAGGCCATCCGCGCGCGAGTCCCAATCTGGCGCGAAGAGCTGTACGACGACGTGCTCGCCGGTGTGCTGGGAGCGGCAGCATGAGCCTGCCATCAGCACGCCGCCTACAGCAGGCGCAATCCGCCGCCCGCCTGCGCCGTAACCAGCGGGGACACCTGCAGTCAGTCCCCACCCTGCCGCAGATGCTGGCTGTCGCCCGCGCGGTTTATTGGCACGCGGAGCGTGCGGGCGTCCCTCGCCCTGATCGCTACGCCATCAGCCGCTACGCCGCTGACCTGCGTCGCCGCGGCTGGAGCGGCGCAGAAGCCGTCCGGCAGGCAGCGCTGATCACCAAAGAAAACGGACGGACATCGTGAAGCCGATGTTTTGCGTCGCCGTCTACCGGTCACTCATCGTCAGCGGATGGATTGCCAGCGCCGCCATCGCTATCGAGCTGATTTCGAGGGCTATCCAATGATGCAGGACAGCATAAAGCCGCGCCGACGGCGTGTTGGAATAAAGCCGCCACCAGACTGCCTCACGCTGCATGAAGCCGCAGTTGAGCTCGAACGGCCACTGACGCTGTTCACCAACTGGCTGCGCGTCCGGCGCTACACGGACGGGAATCTCTACCCGAACCCGCAGCTGTTGCAGATGGACCTGCTGGATGTCCGCACATGGCAGTACTGCCTACCGAGCGGCATGCCAAAGCACTACAGCCGCACCTTTGTCACCAGGAAAGGCATGACCTGGCTGCGCTCGGTACTGCCATCGACGCAGGACATGCGGGCCGAGGTGTCACTGTGAACAACGACGCAGAGCTTTTTCGCCTCAGACAGGCCGTCTCAGAAATCAGGTCTCAACTGCTGCGCGAAATCGACGCAGGACTCAGTGGCGGGCTATCCGCTGCCGAGGATGCGTTACACCGCGCGCGCGAGCTGGCGATCAAACTAGAGGATCGCCGGCGTGCTGGTTGACACGGATGCCCTGCGCATCCCCCCGCACTCCAACGAAGCCGAACAGGCGGTGCTGGGCGGCCTGCTGCTCGACAACGCGGCCTGGGATCACGTCGCCGACCGCGTCGGTGAAGAGGATTTCTACCGCGCCGACCATCGGCTGATTTTCCGTGCCGTCAAACTGCTCGCGGAAAAGGGCTCGCCGCTTGACGTGGTGACGCTGTCGGAATGGCTGGCGAGCCATGATCTGCTCGACGACGCCGGCGGCCTGCCGTATCTGGCGCGGCTTGCGCGCGATACACCGAGTGCCGCCAACATCCGCGCCTACGCCGACATCGTGCGCGAGCGCTCGGTGCTGCGTCAGCTGATCCGCGTTGGCACCGATATCGCGGCGCGTGCCTTTGCCCCTGAAGGTCGCGACAGCAAGGAGCTGCTCGACGAGGCCGAGCGCCAGGTGTTCGCGATCGCCGAGCAGGGCAATCGGCAGAATCAGGGTTTTCAGCCGATCAAGGACTTGCTGACCAAGGCAATCGACCGCATCGACACGCTGTTCGAGCGCGACGACCCGATCACCGGCGTGCCGACCGGCTGGAACGACTTCGATGAGATGACGGCCGGCCTGCAGGCGGGCGACCTGATCATCATCGCCGGGCGGCC
>NZ_QGTJ01000002.1:0-92337 GCF_003182095.1 Plasticicumulans acidivorans
CATTATCCCGATTCCTTCGACAGTTGCAAGCCCTATCTTTCCAGACTCGCTATCGACCTCAACATCAAGACCTTTAACACCCCGCTCAATCAGCCTTTCAGCAGGACCAACCAAGCAAGAGCCGCGCATCATACCCCCTAAAAAATTTTAGTCAAGGCCTATATCAAGAACCAATGGCTTTATGCTGTTAAGCTATTCCACCAGACTCTTGCGGCAACCCAAAATACGCCCTCAACAACCACTCCTGGGCGCCTTTCACGGATCATTGAATCTCGGATCAGCGCGTTCCCGCACCATCAGTTATTGCTACAACACACAGCAATCACTGGGTTGGCGCACAGTACAGCGCTTTCCTCCAAACAGAAGCCCGCCTGAACGGCGGGCTTTTATACACACGGGCACGGAGGCGTGTGTTCAGAAAACCTTCGCGTCCAGCTCGCCGCTGGCGTAGCGCTTGGTCATCGTCTCCAGCGACAGGGCGCGGATCTTCGACGCGTTGCCCGCGGTGCCGAAGGCTTCATAGCGCTCAAGGCAGATGCCCTTCATCGCCTTGATCGTCTCGCCAAGGTACTTGCGCGGATCGAACTCCTTCGGATTCTTGGCGAGGAAGCGGCGGATCGTGCCAGTCGAGGCCATGCGCAGGTCAGTGTCGATGTTGACCTTGCGCACACCGTGCTTGATGCCTTCGACAATCTCCGCAACCGGCACGCCGTATGTCTCGCCGAGATCACCGCCGTACTCATTGATGATCGCCAGCCAGTCCTGCGGCACCGAGCTCGATCCGTGCATCACCAGATGAGTATTGGGGATGCGGGCATGGATCTCCTTGATACGCGAGATCGCCAGCACATCACCGGTCGGCGGGCGGGTGAACTTGTAAGCACCGTGGCTGGTACCGATGGCGATGGCGAGCGCATCGACCTGCGTCGCCTGCACGAAGCGCGCAGCCTCTTCCGGGTCGGTCAGCAGCTGCGAGTGATCGAGCTTGCCTTCGGCACCGATGCCGTCTTCCTCGCCGGCCATGCCGGTTTCCAGCGAGCCGAGGCAACCCAGTTCGCCTTCGACGGATACGCCGCAGGCATGCGCCATCATCACCACCTGACGCGTGGTGTCGACGTTGTAGTCGTAGGTGGTCGGCGTCTTGCCATCTTCACCCAGCGAGCCGTCCATCATCACCGAGCTGAAACCGAGCTGGATCGAGCGCTGGCATACGCCCGGCGAGGTACCGTGATCCTGATGCATGCACACCGGAATCTCGGGAAACTCCTCGATCGCCGCCAGAATCAGATGGCGCAGGAACGGCGCGCCCGCGTATTTGCGGGCACCGGCCGAAGCCTGGACGATGACCGGGCTGTCGGTCTGCGCCGCAGCCTCCATGATCGCGCGCATCTGCTCGAGGTTGTTGACGTTGAAGGCCGGCACGCCGTAGCCGTGCTCGGCCGCGTGATCCAGCAACTGACGCATCGAAATCAGGGCCATGTAATCTCTCCGGAAGCGGCGGACAGCGCCGCCGTCTGGGTTAGTGGGCTGTTACAACGCGGGTTTTTTCTGGCATCTGCGACGAATGATGGGTAACGATCAGCCAACGATCGCCCGACTTACGATAAACGAACGTGTACCGGGCCGGCACTCGACCGTTCTTCGTCTCGAACTCGTAGATGCCCGAATCGACGGCGATATCACCAAACAGCTGGATATTGCTTTCAAGGATGCGCCCACGCGGCTGCTTCTGCAGGAAATGCACGAAGTAATCGCGCAGCTCCGCCGGCGTGTGGCGGACCTGGTTGGAAAGTGTCGGCACCAGGATCGCGTCGGTGGCGTAGTTCGCCACCACGGCATCGGCATTCCCCGTACCGAGCGAGCGGTCCCAGCGATCGAACAGCGCCGCGATCTCCGCCTTCGATACCGCCGGCCCGGCCTGCACCGGTGGCTTGCCGCTCGCAGCACAGCCGCACACCAACGCGAGCGGCAGCAGCAGTGTCGCGAGATGCAGACGCAACTTGATGGTCATCACCATTCCTCCCTGTCATGAAAGCAGTGGTCCGCCTCGTGCGGCCCGTTGATCCAGTGTTCGCCTCAGCCGGCGCGACTCTCCAGCACCTCGATCGCCGGCAGCACCTTGCCTTCGAGGAATTCTAGGAAAGCACCACCGCCGGTGGAGATGTAGCCGACCTGATCAGCGATGCCGTACTTGGCGATCGCCGCCAGCGTGTCACCGCCACCGGCGATCGAGAAACCGGCGGACTGCGCAATTGCCTGCGCCAGCGCCTTGGTGCCACCACCGAACTGATCGTACTCGAACACTCCGACCGGACCATTCCAGACGATGGTACCGGCCTTGGCGATGATCTCGGCGAGCTTGGCTGCGGTCTGCGGGCCGATGTCGAGGATCATGTCATCGGCCTGCACGCCGTCGGCGGCAATGGTGCGCGCGGCGGCCTGCGCCGAGAACTCACTGGCGACGACGACGTCGACCGGCAGCGGCACTTCAGCACCGCGCGCCTTCATGATCTCGATGATCGCCTTGGCCTCGTCGACGAGATCGGCTTCGGCCAGCGATTTGCCGATATTCAGGCCGCTCGCCAGCATGAAGGTGTTGGCGATGCCGCCGCCAACGATCAGGCCGTCGACCTTCTCCGCCAGTGAGCGCAGGATCGTCAGCTTGGTGCTGACCTTGGAGCCGGCGACGATCGCCACCAGCGGACGCTTCGGATCGCCCAGCGCGCGCGACAGCGCATCGATTTCGGCTCCCATCAGCGGACCGGCACAGGCGACCTTGGCGTACTTGGCGATGCCGTGGGTGGTGGCCTCGGCTCGGTGCGCGGTGCCGAAGGCATCATTGGCGTAGATGTCACACAGCGCCGCCATCTTCTGCGCCAGCTCGTCGTTGTTCTTCTTTTCGCCTTTGTTGCAGCGGCAGTTTTCGAGCAGCACCACCTCACCCGGCGCGACGGCGAAGCCACCCTCGACCCAGTCGGTGACCAGCCGCACCGGCTGACCGAGCAGTTCGCTCAGGCGCCCGGCGATCGGCGCCAGCGAATCTTCCGGCTTGCATTCACCCTCGGTCGGTCGGCCCAGGTGCGAGGTCACCATCACCGCCGCTCCTTTATCCAGCGCCATGCGGATACCCGGCACCGAGGCGCGGATGCGGGTGTCGTCGCTGATGTTGCCGGCATCGTCCTGCGGCACATTGAGATCGGCGCGGATGAACACGCGCTTGCCGGCCAGATCGAGATCCGAGAGCTTGAGCACTTTCATCGAAGGGTCCCTGTGGTGATGGTCGAAGGTGCGGACAGAGCCAGCCAATGGCGGGCGACATCCAGCATGCGGTTGGCGAATCCCCATTCGTTGTCGAACCAGGCCAGCAGACTGACCAGCCGGCCATCGCCGCCGACGCGCGTCAGGCTGCCGTCGACGACGCCGGAATGGGGATCGTGATTGAAATCGCAGGAGGCGTGCGGCAGCTCGGTGTAGGCCAGCAGCCCGGCCAGTGGCCCCTCCGTGGCGGCGCGCAGTATGGCGTTGACCTCGCCCGCGGTGGTCGCCCGTGCCAGCGTCAGCACCGTATCCATCGCCGAGACGTTGAGCGTCGGCACGCGCACGGCCTTGGCCTGGATGCGCCCGTCGAGCTGCGGCAGCAGCCGGCCGATGCCGCGTGCCAGGCCTGTCGACACCGGGATCATCGACTGCATCGCCGAGCGCGTGCGGCGCAGGTCGACATCGTGATAGGCATCGATCAGCGGCTGATCATTCATCACCGAATGCAGCGTGCTGATGAAGCCAGCCTCGATGCCGAACGCCGCATCCAGTACAGACAGCACCGGCACGATGCAGTTGGTAGTGCAGGAGGCGTTGGAGACGATGCGCTCGCGGCCGCTCAGCGACTGCTGGTTGATGCCGTAGACGATGGTCGCATCGGCCTCAGCGGCCGCCGCCAGCGGGTGCGAGACCAGCACCCGCGGCACGCCGGCAGCGAGATAGGCGTCAGCCCCGGCGCGCGTCGAGTAGCTGCCGGAGCAGTCGAGCAGCAGATCGAGCTCAAGGCCGGTCCAGTCGACCTCTGCCGCCGCGCGGCCGTGGCTGACGCGCAGCGGCCGCCCGCCGATCGACAGGCCATGCTCGAATTCGGTGACGCCGACCGGGAAGCGGCCGTGCGTCGAATCGAAACGGGTCAGGTAGGCCAGGCTCGCCAGATCGGCCGCGGGTTCGTTGATGGCGACGATCTGCAGATCGTCGCGGCCGCTTTCGACCAGTGCCCGCAGTACGCAGCGCCCGATGCGGCCATAACCATTGATCGCGAGTCGCGCCATCGCCTTAGAGCAGCTCCTCCGCCACTTTGACGACGTTGGCCACGGTAAAGCCGAAGTGCTCGAACAGCTTGCCGGCCGGCGCCGACTCGCCAAAGCGGTCGAGGCCGACGACGCGGCCGTCGAGACCGACGTACTTGTACCAAGGCGCGGTCGCCCCGGCCTCGATGACCACGCGCCGGCGGCAGTCATTCGGCAGCACCGACTCGCGATAGGCCGCATCCTGCGCTTCGAACACTTCGGTGCACGGCAGCGACACCACGCGCACCGCCACGCCGCGGGCGCTCAGCTCGGTAGCGGCCGTCACCGCGATGCCGATTTCGGAGCCGGTGGCGATCAGGATCAGTTCCGGCGACCCCTGGCAGTCGACCAGCACGTAGCCGCCGCGGGCGACATTGGCCAGGGTCGCGGCATCGCGCGCCTGGTGCGGCAGATTCTGGCGCGAGAACACCAGCACGCTCGGACCGTCGCGGCGCTCGATCGCGGCCTGCCAGGCCACGGCCGCTTCGACGGCATCGCACGGCCGCCAGACCGCGATGCCCGGCATCACCCGCAGCGAGGCGAGCTGCTCGATCGGCTGGTGCGTCGGCCCGTCCTCGCCGAGGCCAATCGAATCATGGGTGTAGACGAAGATGCTCGGAATCTTGGCCAGCGCCGCCACGCGCAGCGCGTTGCGCGCGTAATCGGAGAACACCAGGAAGGTGCCGCCATAAGGGATGAAGCCGCCATGCAGCGCCATGCCATTCATCACCGCCGACATGCCGAACTCGCGCACGCCGTAGTTGATGTAGTCGCCGGCGAAATCATCATGACGGATCGCCTTGGCACCTTTCCAGAAGGTGTTGTTCGACGGTGTCAGATCCGCCGAGCCGCCGAACAGCTCCGGCAGCTGCGGGCCGAAGGCATTCAGCACCCGCTGCGAGGCCACGCGGGTGGCGATGCTTTCGCCGGCGGTCTGCGCGGCGGCGATGAATTCTCCGGCATGGCCGGCGAAAGGCTTCGGCAGTTCGCCACGCAGGCGCCGCTCGAACTCGGCCGCCAGCGCCGGGAACACCGTGCGGTAAGCGGCAAAACGCGCATTCCACTCGGTTTCCTGCCCGGCACCGCGCTGGCGGGCATCCCAGCCGGCATAGAGCTCGGCCGGCACAACGAAGGGCGGATGTTCCCAGCCGAGCTGGGCACGCGCCGCGGCGACTTCATCCTTGCCGAGCGGTGCGCCATGCACATCGTGGCCACCCTGCTTGTTCGGAGCACCAAAGCCGATGATGGTCTTGCAGACGATCAGGCTCGGCCGCGCCGTCTCGGCGCGCGCCGCCTCGATCGCCGCAGCCACGGCATCACCGTCATGGCCGTCGAGCGGGCCGAGGACCTGCCAGCCGTAAGCCTCGAAACGCTTGGCGGTGTCATCAGCGAACCAGTGCTCGACATCGCCGTCGATCGAGATGCCGTTGTCGTCGTAGAACGCGATCAGCTTGCCGAGGCCGAGCGTACCGGCCAGCGAGCAGACTTCATGCGAGATGCCTTCCATCAGGCAACCATCGCCGAGGAAAACATAGGTGTGATGATCGACGATGCTGTGGCCGGGCTTGTTGAAGTGCGCGGCCAGCGTTTTCTCGGCGATCGCCATGCCGACCGCGTTGGCGAGGCCCTGACCGAGCGGGCCGGTGGTGGTCTCGACGCCCGGCGTCATGCCGTACTCCGGATGACCGGGGGTCTTCGAGCCGAGCTGGCGGAACGCCTTGAGGTCTTCGACCGACAGTGCGTAGCCGCTCAGGTGCAGCAGGGAGTACAGCAGCATCGAGCCGTGACCGTTGGACAATACGAAGCGGTCGCGATCGGCCCAGTGCGGGTTGGCGGGGTTGTGCCGCAGGAATCCATTCCAGAGGCTTTCGGCGATATCCGCCATGCCCATCGGGGCGCCGGGGTGGCCGGAGTTGGCCTGCTGCACGGCATCCATGCTGAGGGCGCGGATCGCATTCGCCAATTCTCTGCGCGAAGGCATCGGGGGATCTCCTGAGACGCAAAATCAATCGGCGCCGGAACCGGAGGCCTTGGACGACGGGGCGCTACGGGGCGGGAAGCCGCGCGCCCTCGAACCGCGCCACCCGCCGTCGCGGGCGAACGGGCGGCCCGGCAAGTGGCGCGCGAGTATACGGAAAACCCCCTGCCCCGCCAAACGACTGGAGCAGGCAAACGCCATGTTCAGGCCGCCTTCCATTTGATCGAGCAGCCCATGCTGGCGATCTGCTGCTGCGGACCGGCTCCGCTGTCCGCAACCTGCTGCATGGCCTCGAACAGCTCGCGCCGCACGTCGGCCGGCGCCGGCTCGCGCGCGCTGGCATCGAGACGGCCGCGATACTGCAGTTCGAGCGCCGCGTTGTAGCCGAAAAAGTCCGGCGTGCACACCGCGCCATAGGCCCGCGCGACTTCCTGCGTCTCATCGAACAGATAGGGAAACGGATAATCGAACTCGCGGGCGACGGCTTTCATCTGTTCGAAACCGTCCTCCGGATAATCTGCCGGATCGTTGGCGCTGATCGCGACCACGCCGATGCCGAGTCCGCGCAATTCGCGCGCATCACGGATCAGGCGCTCGCGGATGGCCTTGACGTACGGGCAATGGTTGCAGATGAACATGACCAGCAGACCCTGAGGCCCGCGGCAGTCATCGCGGGTCCAGATGCGGCCATCGACCCCCTGCAGCCGAAAATCCGGCGCCGGCGTACCGAAGTCGCAGATGGGCGTATTCAGCGTGACCATGAGGCATCCTCCGTGAAAGAGGCCCGCCGCAGGGCGGGAACGGCCTTCGTTGTAGCACCACGATGCGCCCCCGTGAACCGCGCCAGCGCATGCAATCGCATGGCACGGTCGTTACACTTCCGCAGTTGCAATGCCCCGCCGCTGTGGGCTTCACCGATAAAACATGCAGACCACCGCGCGAGTGGTGCTGAGGATCATTCATGAGCGACGCTTATCTGTTCACCTCCGAGTCCGTATCCGAAGGCCATCCCGACAAGATCGCCGATCAGATCTCCGATGCCGTGCTCGATGCGCTGCTCGCCCAGGACAAGCATGCCCGCGTCGCCTGCGAAACCCTGGTCAAGACCGGCGTCGCCATCATCGCCGGCGAGATCACCACCAGCGCCTGGATCGATCTGGAAGACCTGGTGCGCAAGGTCATCTGCGACATCGGCTACACCTCCTCCGACGTCGGCTTCGATGGTGCCACCTGCGGCGTGATCAACATCATCGGCAAACAGTCGGTCGACATCGCCCAGGGCGTCGACCGCAGCAAGCCCGAGGATCAGGGGGCCGGTGACCAGGGCCTGATGTTCGGCTACGCCAGCGACGAAACCGACGTGCTGATGCCGGCGCCGATCTGCTTCTCGCATCGCCTCGTCGAGCGTCAGGCCGAGGCGCGCAAGTCCGGCCTGCTGCCGTGGCTGCGTCCGGACGCCAAGTCACAGGTCACCTGCCGCTATCAGGACGGCAAGGTCGTCGGCATCGACGCCATCGTGCTGTCAACGCAGCACAACCCCGACGTCAAGTACACCGACCTGCGCGAAGCGGTGATGGAGCTGATCGTCAAGCACGTGATCCCGGCGGAGCTGATCAGTGCCGACACGCAGTTCCACATCAACCCGACCGGCCAGTTCATCATCGGCGGACCGGTCGGCGACTGCGGCCTGACCGGGCGCAAGATCATCGTCGACACCTACGGCGGCATGGCCCGTCACGGCGGCGGCGCGTTCTCCGGCAAGGACCCGTCCAAGGTCGACCGCTCGGCCGCCTATGCCGGGCGCTACGTGGCAAAGAACATCGTCGCCGCCGGCCTCGCCAGCAAGTGCGAAATCCAGGTCAGCTACGCCATCGGCGTCGCTCAGCCAACCTCGATCTCGGTGACCACCTTCGGTACCGGCAAGGTCAGCGACGCGCGCATCGTCGAACTGGTGCGCGAACACTTCGACCTGCGCCCCTATGCGATCACCCGCATGCTCGATCTGCTGCACCCGATGTACCAGCCGACCGCAGCCTACGGCCACTTCGGCCGCCACCCGGTCGAGATGAGCTATGTCAGTCCGAAGGGTGAAACTGAAACCTTCACCGCCTTCCCCTGGGAAAAGACCGACAAGGCTGCCGCGCTGCAGGCCGCCGCCGGCCTCTGACAAGGCTTATCGCACGGACGACAAAAAGGGCCGCAGTCGCGGCCCTTTTTCATGTGTCCGAAGCCCCGCGCGAACCGGCCGCGCGGGGCCTGCGGCCTCAGTCGATCACCAGCATCAGATCCTTGGCGTCGACGCGCGTGCCGACGCCGACGTGGACTTCCTTGACGGTACCGGCGCGCTCGGCGCGGATCGTCGTTTCCATCTTCATCGCCTCGATCGACAGCAGCACGTCGCCCTTCTCGACGTGCAGCCCCGAACGCACCGCCACACTGACCACCAGCCCCGGCATCGGCGCCGGGATGTGGTGCGGATTGCCGTCCTCGGCCTTCGGATGCGCCTTGACCAGTGATTCCATGCCCTTCTTGGTCACGCGCACGGTGCGCGACTGGCCGTTGAGCTCGAAGAACACTTTGACCTGGCCTTCGGCATCCGGCTCGGAGGCCGTCAGGTAGCGCACGATCAGCGACTTGCCGCGGTCGATGTCGAGCGTAATGTCTTCACCCGACTCCATGCCGTACCAGAACACCGGCGTCGGCAGCACGCTGAGATTGCCGTACTGGCTGCGCTGCCTGGCATAGTCGAGGAACACCTTCGGGTACATCAGATACGAGGCGAGCTCGGTGTCACTGATCGCGCGATCGGCCTTGGTCGCCGCTTCGATGCGCACGGCATCCAGATCCGCCGGCGGCAGGTCGGCACCCGGGCGCACGGTGAACGCCTCAGCGCCGGCCAGCACCTTCTTCTGCAGCTCGACCGGCCAACCGCTCGGCGGCTGGCCGAGTTCGCCGCGGAACAGCTGCACCACCGACTCGGGGAAGGCGATCTCGCGGGCCGGATCGCTGACATCGGCCGGCGTCAGCCCCTGAGTGACCATCATCAGCGCCATGTCGCCGACCACCTTGGAGGTCGGCGTGACCTTGACGATGTCACCAAACAGCTCGTTGACCTGGGCATAGGCCTCGGCGACCTCCTCCCAGCGATGCTCGATGCCGAGCGAACGCGCCTGCTCGCGCAGATTGGTGTACTGGCCGCCGGGCATGGCGTGGCGGTAGACATCGGCGGTGCCGGAGCGGATGTCGCTCTCGAAGCCGGCGTAGTGCCGGCGCACGCCCTCCCAGTAACGCGACACCGCGCGCAGCGCCTGCACGTCGAGGCCCGGATCGCGATCGGTATCGCGCAGCGCGGCGACGATCGAGCCGAGGTTCGGCTGCGAAGTCAGGCCGCTCATTGCATCCATCGCCGCATCGACTGCGTCGCAGCCGGCCTCGACGGCGGCCAGCACGCTGGCGGCGGCGATGCCGGAGGTGTCGTGCGTGTGGAAGTGCAGCGGCAAACCGACTTCCTCGCGCAGCGTCAGCACCAGCTTGCGGATCGCCGCCGGGCGGGCGACGCCGGCCATGTCCTTGATGGCAATGGCGTGGGCGCCGGCGGCTTCCAGCGCCTTGGCCATCTTCACGTAGTAGCCGAGGTCGTACTTGTTCGGCTCCGGCGCCAGCATGTCGCCGGTGTAGCAGACGGTGGCCTCGCAGAAGCCGCCGGCCTCGATGACGGCGTCCATCGCCACGCGCATGTTCTCGACCCAGTTCAGCGAATCGAACACGCGGAACACGTCCATGCCGGCGGCGACTGCCTGCTGCACGAAATAGCGCACGACGTTGTCCGGGTAGCTGGTATAGCCGACGGCATTGGCACCGCGCAGCAGCATCTGGAACAGGATGTTCGGCACACGCTCGCGCAGACCGTGCAGGCGCTCCCAGGGGTCTTCCTTGAGGAAGCGCATCGCCACGTCGAAGGTCGCGCCGCCCCAGCACTCCAGCGAGAACAGCTGCGGCAGCTGCGCGGCGTAGTACGGCGCGATGGTCCACAGATCACGCGAACGCATGCGTGTGGCGAGCAGCGACTGGTGCGCATCACGCATCGTCGTATCGGTGATCAGGGCCTGCTTCTGCTCGCGCATCCAGCGCGAAAAACCCTCGGCGCCGAGCTGCTGGAACAACTGGCGGCTGCCGACCGGTGCCTCACCGGCAAACGGCGACGGCAACTGCGCCGGCTGCCGGGTGTCCGGCACCGAGCGCCCGGCCACTTCGGCATTGCCGTTGACGGTCGTTTCGGCGATGTAGCGCAGCAGCCGCGTGCCGCGATCGCGGCGCTTGGAGAAATGGAACAGCTCCGGCGTCTCGTCGATGAAGCGCGTGATGTAGCTGCCGTCACGGAACTGCGGGTGGTTGATGACGTTTTCGAGGAAGGCGAGGTTGGTCGCCAGGCCGCGCACGCGGAATTCGCGCAGCGCCCGATCCATGCGCTGGATGGCATCGTCGGCGTCCGGCGACCAGGCCGTGACCTTGACCAGCAGCGAATCGTAGTACGGCGTGATCACCGCGCCCGAATAGGCCGTGCCGGCATCGAGACGGATACCGAAGCCGGCCGCGCTGCGATAGGCCTGGATGCGGCCGTAATCCGGGGTGAAGCCGTTCTCCGGGTCCTCGGTGGTCACCCGGCACTGCAGCGCATGACCATGCAGGTGAATGTCCGCCTGCGCCGGCACGCCGCTGTCCGCCGTACCGATCTCCGCGCCCTCGCTGACGCGGATCTGCGCCTTGACCAGATCGATGCCGGTGACCATCTCGGTGACGGTGTGCTCGACCTGGATGCGCGGGTTGACCTCGATGAAGTAGAAGGCGCCGGTATCGGCATCCATCAGGAATTCGACGGTGCCGGCGCAGGAGTAATCGACGGCGCGCGCGAGCTTCAGCGCCGATTCGCACAGCGCGGCGCGGGTGGCCGCGGTCAGGTATTGCGCCGGGGCACGCTCGACGACCTTCTGATTGCGCCGCTGCACCGTGCAGTCGCGCTCGAACAGGTGCACGACGTTGCCATGGCGGTCACCGAGGATCTGCACCTCGACGTGACGGGCACGGCGCACCAGTTTTTCCAGGTAGACCTCGTCGTTGCCGAAAGCCGCCTTGGCCTCGCGTCGCGCCACCTCGATCTGCGGGCCGAGATCGGCCTCGGACTCGATCACGCGCATGCCGCGCCCGCCACCGCCCCAGCTCGCCTTGAGCATGAACGGGTAGCCGATGGCCGCCGCCATCCGCTTGACCTCGTCGAGGTCCTCCGGCAGCGGACCGGTGGCCGGCATCACCGGCACGCCGGCGCTGACCGCCATGTTGCGCGCGGCAACCTTGTTGCCGAGCGTGCGCATCACCTCCGGCGCCGGACCGATGAAAATGATCCCCGACTTGGCGCAGGCCTCGGCGAAATCCGGGTTCTCCGACAGGAAGCCGTAGCCGGGATGAATGGCGTCGACCTGCGCCTCACGGGCGATACGCAGGATGTCGTCGATGTCGAGATAGGCCTGGATCGGCTTCTTGCCCTGGCCGACCCGGTAACTCTCGTCGGCCTTGAAACGATGCAGGGCGAAACGATCCTCCTCGGCGTAGATCGCGACAGTGGCGATGCCGAGTTCCGCGGCCGCGCGCATGGCACGAATGGCAATCTCGCCGCGGTTGGCGACGAGCAGACGACGGATCTTGCGAGGCATTAGGTGGCTCCCGGAGCGCACTGCACGCTCAAGTAGTTATCTTATGTATTAACATGATTGATGTTATTGCGATGCCGCATTAGTAAAGCTAAACCGGATTCCCGACGCCCACAATGCCAATACAGACCTGCGTGTTGCAGCCGTTGCGGCCACGTGCAACGGGCGCAACGCAAGCCATATTCCGCAATCGAAAACACGGCTGCCGATGACGCCTGCAGACAAGAAAGCGGCGCCTGCACGCTGCATCACGCCGCTGACGGCTGTCTGTGCACGGGTAGCGGACTGCATCGACACGACACGATCTGCGGCTTGCACTGCACGGGCGAGTCGCTAAACTCCGCGGCCACTCCTGAGGAGCGCTGCAACGGGTCCGGTCCCGCCAGGCTCAGGGTTTTCCGTTTCAACGGCGCTCGTTCGACCCCCTGACTGTGATGGCGGTCGGCGAGCGAGCCCCCAGGCAGCGCCCCGCCTCACAGTCTGCCGCTGAGGTAATGACTGATGAGCGCAGTGCCGCAGACCCCCGCAAACAGCGATTTTCACGTCGCCGATCTGTCGCTGGCCGATTGGGGCCGCAAAGAAATCCGCATCGCTGAGACCGAAATGCCCGGCCTGATGGCGGTGCGTGCCGAATATGCAGCCGCACAGCCGCTCAAGGGCGCGCGCATCACCGGCTCGCTGCACATGACGATCCAGACCGCGGTGCTGATCGAGACGCTGGTCGCGCTCGGAGCCGAAGTACGCTGGGCCTCGTGCAATATTTTCTCGACGCAGGACCACGCCGCCGCGGCGATCGCCGCCGCCGGCATCCCGGTGTTCGCCTACAAGGGCGAATCGCTCGACGACTACTGGGATTATTCGCACCGCATCTTCGAGTGGGCCGACGGCGGCCACTCGAACATGATCCTCGACGACGGCGGCGACGCCACACTGCTGCTGGTGCTCGGCAGCCGCGCCGAGAGCGACCGTTCGGTCATCGCCAAGCCGACCTGTGATGAAGAAGTCGCGTTGTTCGCCGCCATCGCCCGCACGCTGGAGCGCGATCCGCACTGGTACTCGACGCGCCTGGCCAAGATCAAAGGCGTCACCGAGGAAACCACCACTGGCGTGCACCGCCTCTACCAGATGGAGAAGGAAGGCCGTCTGCCGTTCCCGGCGATCAACGTCAACGACTCGGTGACCAAGTCCAAGTTCGACAACCTCTACGGCTGCCGCGAATCGCTGGTCGATGGCATCAAGCGCGCCACCGACGTGATGATCGCCGGCAAGATCGCCGTGGTCCTCGGCTACGGCGATGTCGGCAAGGGCTGCGCGCAGTCGCTGCGCGGGCTGGGCGCGACGGTATGGGTCACCGAGATCGACCCGATCTGCGCGCTGCAGGCGGCGATGGAAGGCTACCGCGTGGTGCGCATGGACGAGATCGCTGATCAGGGCGACATCTTCGTCACCACCACCGGCAACGTCGGCGTCATCACCCACGAGCACATGCTGCGGATGAAGGATCAGGCCATCGTCTGCAACATCGGCCACTTCGACTCCGAAATCGAGGTCGCCAGCCTGCGCCAGTATCCGTGGGAGAACATCAAACCGCAGGTCGACCACATCATCTTCCCCGACGGCACGCGCATCATCCTGCTTGCTGAAGGCCGCCTGGTGAACCTCGGCTGCGCCACCGGCCACCCGAGCTTCGTGATGTCCAACAGCTTCACCAACCAGACGCTGGCGCAGATCGAGCTGTTCAACCACACCGAGAACTACACCAAGCGCGTCTACGTGCTGCCCAAGCACCTCGACGAGAAGGTCGCCCGCCTGCATCTGGCAAAGATCGGCGCGCGGCTGACCGAGCTGACCGACACCCAGGCCGCCTACATCAACGTGCCGAAGGAAGGCCCGTACAAGCCGGAGCACTACCGCTACTGAGCTTGTCGCGCCTGCGTCCCGTGCTGAGGGGCGCATCGGCTGGCGGCGGGGCTCGTGATGCCCGCCGCCATTTTTATCGGCCACCGCTCCGGGGACTCCGAGTCGATGGACACTCAACGCCGTTATCCGCAGGTTTGCTCCTGCGAATTCTTTCCACCGCACAGCGAAGACGGCCTGCAGAAGCTGCTGGTCACCAGTGCGGAGCTCGATGCACTGCGCCCCGCCTTCCGCTCGGTCACCTATGGTGCCGGCGGCAGTACGCGCGAGCGCACCTTCGTCACCGTCACCGCGCTCGGCGGGCTCGGCATCGATGCCGCTCCGCACCTGACCTGCGTCGGTTCGACGCGTGCCGGCATCGCCGAAATCCTTGAGGAATACCGCGTCCAGGGCGTGCGCCGCATCGTCGCGCTGCGTGGCGACGTGCCTTCAGGCATGCGTGACATCGGTGATTTTCGCTACGCCAACGAGCTGATCGAGTTCATCCGCGCAAGCACCGGTGAACATTTCCATCTCGAAATCGCCGCCTACCCGGAATACCACCCGCAGTCCTCCCGCCCCGAGCGCGACCTCGACAACTTCGCGCGCAAGGTGCAGGCCGGCGCCAATTCGGCGATCACGCAGTATTTCTACAACGCCGACGCCTACTTTCATTTCATCGATGAAATCGAGGCCCGCGGCGTCGACATCCCGGTGGTGCCCGGCATCATGCCGATCACCAATTTCACGCAGCTCGCGCGTTTCTCCGATGCCTGCGGCACCGAGATCCCGCGCTGGATGCGCCGCCAGCTCGAAGCCTACGGCGAGGACCGCGACGCCATCCGCGCTTTCGGTCTCGACGTGGTCACCGCGCTGTGTGAACGCCTGCTCGCCGCCGGTGCGCCGGGGCTGCATTTCTACACGATGAACCAGTCCGGCCCGACGCTGGAGATCGCCTCGCGACTCGGTCTGCTGCAGGCCTGAAGGTTCAGCCGGCCTTAAGCCAGCCGCCGGCGGGCGGGCCATAATCGCAGCCAACGGCGTCGCATCGTTCGCGACGCCGGGAGGAGTCCCGATGCGTGCCCTTCGCTTCGCGGTGCTGCTGCCCGTCCTGCTCGCAGGCTGCGCCACCCCTGCACCACCGCTGCCCGTGCAGCCCTACACGTCACCTGCCAATGCTGAAACCACGGCAGCCGATGGCTGCGGACATTTCGCCACACAGATGGAATTCGCCCCGCTGCGCGAGCATCTGGCGCTCGACAACCTGACCAGCCAGACGCCGCAGATGCTCGCCGACCGACGCGTGCCGACGCGTGCCGAGCGCACGCTGATCCGCCGCTGGCTGACACAGCGCGACAGCTGCCAGCGCGCCGCGATCGACGCCGAGCGCGAGCAATCCTCGCCACAGATGATCGCGCTCGATGAGCAGCTGCTACGCGACAACCAGGCCCTCGGCGAGCAGCTGGCAAAGGGCAGACTCAGTTATGGCGAATTCGCCCGCCGCCGGCAGGCGCTGGTCGATCGCTACAACGACGACTGGCAGGCGCAGTGGCAGGCGTATTCGGCCGCGCGCAGCGAAGCCGAGCGCCGGGCGGCCGAAGACGCCTGGCTGCGCGATCGCTACTGGCGCGACCGCGCCTACTACGACAGTTACTGGGGCACACCGGCCTACGGCCCGGGCTGGTACGCCTACCCGTATTACGACGCGCACAGCCACGTCTACATCGGCATCGGCGGGCGTTTCTGAGTGCCGGGGCGCGCTGCGCGCCCCGAGCGCTCCCGGCTCAGCGCTTCGGCGCCGGCACCACTTCGATGGCGACCGCCTGCGTGTAGCTGACCTCGACCAGATCGCCGACCTTCACCCCGTCGAGGCGCTTGGGATCACGCACGACGACCTCGACCAGATTGCCCTTCGGCCCCTTGAGCGTGACCGACGGCCGTTTCGAGTCGATCTTGACGATGGTCGCCACAGCGGTGACCTCGGTAGCGACGACGCCGGCCGGCTTGTCACCGAGCGCGGCGCGGTCCTTGTATTCGTTGGCGTCGAGCCGCGGCGTTTCCGTGCCCTTCTTGTGCAGCTGGATCAGCGTCGATTCATAGAAGCTGACCTGCACCAGGTCGCCCTTCTTGATCATCGCGAAGTTGCGCACTTCCGGTCCGGCCTGAACGTCGAAGGTGCGACCGTCCTTCGTGCGCAAGGTGACGATGCGCTTGCCGTGGTTGATGGCAACCACCTTGGCCTCAGCGCTGATGGCGTTGACGGCGACCACCTCCGGCTGCGGTGCCGGGGCAACCGGCGGAGTCGTTTCCTGCTGTGCGCAGGCACTCAGCGCAGCGAGTACGGCAACGGCACAAAGATGACGAGAAATGTTCACATCGGGCTCCCTGATCAGTCGAAAAACACAGGCTGCATTGCGTGAATGACTTATGGGTTCGAATACGCGTCGATACGCCCGCCGGACGATAGCCCACGTCCCGGCACCCAGCCAGTACCGGCGCTTAGCAAGCACTGGCGACCGGCGCACCGGGCCGCGATCGCCCGCCTGCGCTATGGTGCCGGCGATTCATGACGCCCGATGACGACAGGAGCCCCCCATGCACAATGCCGAACTGATCCGCCGCGACCTCGCGGCCGTCTGGCACCCCTGCACACAGATGAAGGATCACGAATGGCTGCCGCTGCTGCCGATCGCCCGCGGCGAGGGCGTGTGGCTGGAAGACTTCGACGGCAAGCGCTACCTCGACGCCATCAGCTCCTGGTGGGTCAACCTGTTCGGCCATGCCAATCCGCGCATCAGCGCGGCGATGAAGGATCAGCTCGACCGGCTGGAGCACGTGATCATGGCCGGCTGCACGCACGAGCCGATCGTCGAGCTCTCGGAGCGGCTGCTGGCACTGGCGCCGCCCGGCCTGGCGCGCGCCTTCTACTGCGACAACGGTTCGAGCGCGATCGAAGCGGCGCTGAAGATGAGCTTTCACTACTGGCTCAACAGCACCGGCAGAGCCGACAAATGCCGCTTCGTCACGCTGGCCAACAGCTACCACGGCGAAACCCTCGGCGCACTCGCCGTCGGTGACGTGGCACTGTTCAAAACCACCTACGCGCCGCTGATCAGCGAGGCGATCACCGTGCCCTCGCCCGATGCCTACCTGGCACAGCCCGGAGAAACGCCCGCCGACTGCGCGCGCCGCGCCGCCGCGGCGCTCGAAGCCACGCTGCAGCAGCACGCCGGCGAGGTCGCCGCACTGATCATTGAGCCACTGGTGCAGTGCGCCGGCGGCATGCGCATGTACGACCCGGAATACCTGCGCCTGGCGCGCGCTGCCTGCGACCGCCACGGCGTGCACCTGATCGCCGATGAGATCGCCGTCGGCTTTGGTCGCAGCGGCACGCTGTTCGCCTGCGAGCAGGGGCCGATCACACCGGACTTCCTGTGTCTGTCGAAGGGGCTGACCGGCGGCTACCTGCCGATGTCGGTGGTACTGACCACGGCACCGATCTATCAGGCCTTTTATGACGACTACACCAAGCTCAGCGCCTTCCTGCATTCGCACAGCTACACCGGCAACGCCCTGGCGGCGCGGGCGGCGCTGGCCACGCTCGACATCTTCGAGCAGGACGAGGTCATCGAGCGCAACCGCGCGCTCACGGCGCACATGGCCCGCATCTGCGAACCGTTCCGCGCGCATGCCCACGTCGCCGAGGTGCGCCAGCGCGGCATGATCCTCGCGATCGAACTGGTACGCGACAAAGCCACGCGCGAGCCCTACCCCTGGCAGGAACGGCGCGGGCTGACGGTCTACCAGCATGCCCTCGACCGCGGCGCGCTGCTGCGCCCGCTCGGCAACGTCGTCTACTTCATGCCGCCGTATGTGATCACCCCCGCCGAGCTCGACCGTCTGGCCGAAATCGCCTGGGAATGCATCGAGCTGGCGACACTGGACCCGGTGCCGTTCGGTGACATCAACAGCGACGGCCCCAGCGGCTGGCTCGCCTGAGACCGGCGCGCGCCCCTTCAATCCAGACGCTGCCGACCTCCGCGCCTGATGCGAAGCCGGGCCGTGCGCACGCTGTGCGACAGAACGCCGATCTGTTGAACCATGCGCCGCCGACACCATGCTCACGCGGCTTCATGGCTGTTTTCTCAGGGGAAAGTGATTTCTGCCACGCGTGTGCCACACACGCTCAGCAGCACCGTCATTCATTCGATGAATTTGACGGATGTTTGTCATAAGCGCGCCCACGGCCTTATCAGCCTCCGCTGCCGCACTGCGCGGCAGCACGCTGTTCGCCGCCTCCGCCGCCGCAACCCCGGTGCAATGGAGCGCCGCCAGCGGTGGCAACGACCACGGGTATGAATACGTTGCCGCCACACTGACGTGGAGTGACGCCAGCACCGCCGCCGCGGCGTCGAGCTGGCTCGGTCTCAACGGCCACCTGGTGACGATCACCTCGGCCGCGGAGCAGGTATTCCTGCTCGACCGGGCCGGCGATGGCCAGACCGGGGCCAGCGATGCGCAGCTCGAAGGTCAGCGGGTGTGGACCAGCGGCCCCGAAGCCGGGCAGCAGTTCTGGGCTGGCACCCGCTCGGCAGCAGTGTCGGCGGCTTTTTCACCAGCTGGAACAGCGGTGAGCCGAACAACATCAATGACACAGGCTACGCCCGTCTGAACTACGGCTACCGGAGCGATCTACCAGGCTACGCCGCGCGCGACGGTTATTTCGTCGAATACAGTGCCGCCGCCAGCCCCAGCAGCGTGCCCGAGCCGGGCGGACTACGCTGCTGGCCACCGGGGTGTTGACGCGGCTGCGCCGGCGCCACGGTCGCCGCCAGGCCCGGCTCGCCAGCGGCAGCGCAGCCCGAGAGCCCGGCCGCCGCCGAGTTTCTGCGGGCTGGTGGCGGCGACATGATGCCGTGCAGCATCGAGCGGTGGCGGTTAGCATGGAGGCTTCCCTTCGACTTCTGAGCGCCACATGGAAATTCTCGCCCAGTTCTTCGACATCGTGCTGCATCTGGACAAGCACCTTGCGCTGCTCGCCGCGGATTACGGCGTGTGGATGTACGCGATCCTGTTCGCGATCATCTTCTGCGAAACCGGCCTGGTGGTGACGCCGTTCCTGCCCGGCGACTCGCTGCTGTTCGCCACCGGCGCGCTGGCCGCCACCGGTGCGCTCGACGTGCACACCGCCGTCGTACTGCTGATGCTCGCCTCCTTCCTCGGCGACAACACCAACTACTGGATCGGCCATTTCCTCGGCGAAAAAGTCTTCAGGCCCGATGCCCGCGTGCTCAAGACCGAGTACCTCGACAAGACCCACGCCTTCTATGAAAAGCACGGCGGCAAGACGGTGCTGCTGGCGCGCTTTGCACCGATCGTGCGCACCTTCGCGCCCTTCGTCGCCGGCGCCGGCAGCATGCACTACCAGCGCTTCGTCGGCTTCTGCGCACTCGGCGCGATCTGCTGGGTCGGCTCGTTCCTCTACGCTGGCTACCTGTTCGGCAACATTCCGCTGGTGAAGAACAACTTCACGCTGGTGGTGCTCGGCATCATCGCCATTTCGCTGCTGCCGGCGATCATCGAAGTCATCAAGCACCGCCGCGCCGCCAAGGCGCAGGGTTGATCATGCGCGACCACGTCCGCCACCTCGTCGCCAGCCTCGACATCGACCTCGCCCGCGAGCGGGTCGCCACGCTGCCCGGCTGGCTGGCGGACGCCGGCATCATCATGGCGCAAGCCAGCGCCTGCGGCGCCGACGGGCCGGCGTTCGCGCCGGGACCGCAGGTCGCCGCGGCGCTCGACTGCAGCGAGCGCGACATCGAACGCCTGCGGCGACTGCCGCTCAACGGCCTGAGCCTGCAGAGCGGGCGCATGTTCTATCACTCGGCGCCGCCGGCGCTCGCCCACTGCCCGCACTGCGGCCATCCGCTCGATCTGCGCAGCGATCCGCGCTGGATCGACGCGCTGGAACACTGGATGCTGGAAGCCGGCGACGGCGGCCTCGAATGCAGCGCCTGCCTGCAGAAAAGCCCGCTGCCCAGCTGGCTCCACACGCCGCCGGTGGCCTTCGGCACCTTTGGCCTCAGTGCCTGGAACTGGCCGCCGTTCAGTGCCGCCTTCGTCGAACGCCTGCAGGACTTCATCGGTGCGCCGCTGCAGGCAATCGATCCGGAAGCCCCCTGAAACGCCCCTCCCCGTCCGCCGCCGCACCGCCCCGAGACGCACCCGATGTCCCTGCCCACCCTGCTGCTGTATTGCCGCCCCGGTTTCGAAGGCGAATGTGCCGCCGAGATCACCGAGCTGGCCGCTGCGCTCGGCTTTCCCGGCTACGTCAAAGCCAAGCCGGACAGCGCCTGCGTCAGTTTCCACCCCTATGCGGGCGATGCACTGGCGCTGCTGCGGGCGCTCGATTTCCAGCAGCTGATTTTCGCCCGGCAGATGATCGCCTGTGCCGAGCTGCTGCGCGGGCTGCCGGTCGATGACCGCATCACGCCACTGCTGGCCACGGCGCGCACGCTCGGCGCAACGTTCGCTGAAGTGCACATCGAAACGCCGGACACCAATGAGGCCAAGGCGCTGTCGAGTTTCTGCCGGCCATTCACCAAAGCCTTCACCGCTGCGGTGCGCCAGGCCGGACTGCTCGGCACCGATGCCGCGGCGCCGTACCTGCACCTGTGTTTTTTGTCATCGAGCGCCTGCCACGTCGGCCTGTCGCTCGCCGGCCAGCGCTCACCCTGGCCGATGGGCATTCCGCGCCTGCGCTTTCCGTCGCAGGCACCGAGCCGCTCGACGCTGAAGCTCGAAGAAGCCCTGCATGTGTTTCTCGGTGCCGCAGGGCAGGCGCGCGAGCTCAAAGCCGGCATGCGCGCCGTCGATCTCGGCGCCGCACCGGGCGGCTGGACCTGGCAGCTGGTGCGGCGCGGCCTGCACGTCAGTGCGATCGACAACGGCCCGATGGATGAAAACCTGATGGCGAGCGGCCTGGTCGAGCATCGCCGCGAAGATGGTTTTCGCTACCGTCCGCCACAGCCGGTCGACTGGCTGGTCTGCGACATGGTCGAGCAGCCGGCGCGCATCGCCCGTCTGATCGCGCGCTGGCTGGCCGACGGTGACGCCCGCCAGGCGATCTTCAATCTCAAGCTGCCGATGAAGAAGCGCTACGCCGAGGTACAGCGCTGCCGCGAGATCATCGCCGAGACGCTGGCCGGCCGCGCCTATCGCCTGTCATTGAAGCAGCTCTACCACGACCGCGAGGAAGTGACCGGCTGGCTGCGCTGCAGCAGCCGCTGAGCGCCGCACCCGCTCAGGGCTGCGGCCAGGCGAAGGCGGCGAACTGCTCCGGCGGCAGCGGTCGCGCGTAGAAATACCCCTGCGACTCGTCGCAATGATGTTCGAGCAGGAAGCTGCGCTGTGCCGCCGTCTCCACGCCTTCGGCGATGGTGCGCAGATTCAGCGCCCGCGCCATCTCGATGATCGCGCACACGATCGCCGCGTCGTTGCCGTCGTCGACGACGTCACGGATGAAGGACTGGTCGATCTTCAGGCGGTCGATGCGCAGGCGCTTGAGGTAGGCGAGGCTGGAATAGCCGGTGCCGAAATCATCGATCGACAGCTTCACGCCCAGATCCTTCAGGCGCTCGAACACCGCCGACATATTGCCGGCTCCGCCGAGCAGCACCGATTCCGTCAACTCCAGCTCAAGGCATTCGGGCGCCAGCCCGCTGGCCTCCAGCGCGGCCCGGACGGCCTGCTCGATGCCGCCGCGGCGAAACTGGATCGCCGAAACATTGACCGCCACCGTCATCGCGGCATGACCGGCCTGCCGCCAGGCCTGCGCCTGCCGGCAGGCCTCGTGCAGCACCCAGTTGCCGATCTCGACGATCAGCCCGGTTTTTTCGGCGATGCGGATGAAACGATCCGGGCTCAGCAAACCGTCGCCCGGGTGCTGCCAGCGGATCAGCGCCTCGGCACCGATCAGCGCACCGCTCGCCAGGTCGATCTGCGGCTGGTAGTGCAGTACCAGCTGACCGCCACTCAGGGCATTGCGCAGCCCCTGGGTGATGCGCAGGTACTCGATGCCGTCGCTGTTCAGCCTCTCGGTGAAATAGCGATAGGTGTTGCGCCCGGCGTCCTTGGCGTGGCGCAGCGCCGTATCCGCGCAGCGCGACAGGGTTTCGAAGCCGTGACCATCGTCTGGAAACAGCGCAATGCCGACCGATGCACTCAATGACCACGAACCGTCCGCACACGACACCGGCGTGGCCAGCTGTGCCAGCAGGGCTTCGACCGCCGCATTCAGCGCCTCGGTATCGGCCACCTGCGTCAGCGCCAGCAGGAATTCATCACCCCCCTTGCGACACAGCAGGTCGCCTGCCGCCACCGCCTGACGCAGGCGCGCGGCGAGGATCGTCAGAATCCGGTCACTGGCGGCATGGCCGAGGGAATCGTTGAGAAAGCGGAAGTTGTCGAGGTTGATCTGCAGCAGGGCGAGCTTGCCGCCATTGCTCTCGGCCAGGCCGATGGCCGCTTCCAGCTGTTCACGGAACAGCTCGCGATTGGGCAGACCGGTCAGTGCATCGTGTGAGGACAGAAACTCGATGCGCGCCTCGGCGCTCTTGCGCTCGGTGATGTCACTGAAGGTGCCGATGTAATGCGTGATCTGGCCGTCCTCGGTACGCACCGCCGCGATCGACAGCCACTCCGGAAACACCTCGCCGTTGCGGCGCCGGTTCCAGATCTCTCCGCGCCAGTGGCCAAACAGGCGCAGGCTCTCCCACATGGCTTCGTAGAACGCCCGCTCGTGCTGGCCGGATGACAGACAGCGCGGCGTGTCGCCGACGATGTCCTCGGATTCATAACCGAAGATGCGGGAAAACGCCTTGTTGACCAGCAGAATCCGCTCCTCGGCATCGGTGATCATCACCCCTTCGCCGCTGCCTTCGAGCACCTTCTGGTAGAGCCGCAGCGACTCCCGCGAGCGTTTGCGCTCAAGGACGATGCCGATGATCGAGGCGCCGACTTCGAGCAGTTGCTGGTGGAACACGCTCGGGGCGCGGTTCTCGAAACTCGACAGCGCGAAGGTGCCGACGACTTTGCGGTCGAGCGCATAAATTGGTACCGACCAGCAAGCGCACAGGTTGAAGTCGTAGGCGAGCTGGCGCAGATCGCTCCAGCGCGGGTCCTGGAAGGTATTGCTGACGAACTGCGGCTCCTGCCGAAACACCGCATTGCCACAGGAGCCGGCACCAGGCCCCGGTCGCATGCCGTTCAGCCGCGACCAGCCCTGCGGCGGCAGGCTCGGCGCGGCGTACACGTTGAGCGCCTCACGCGCACTGTCCAGCAGCATCACCGAGCCGACGGAACGGGGTAGCAATCCTTCCGCCAGACGACAGACCTGATCGATCACTTCGTGATGATCGGCACCGCAGACCACCGATTCGAGGATGGTTTGCTGCAGATGCAGTAGCTTTCCCTGCTCTTCGCTGGACAGCGCGCAGGCGGACACCTCATCCGTCGAGACTCTCGCCGCTCTCTGCGAGCGCAGGTTGCTGTTGTTTTCACTCATGATGGACGGACACGATCCTGCTTGGCATAGCCACGGTGCAACAGCGCCGCAACGGGCGCGCCGCAGCGCGCAGGCACCATCGTATGCAGGGATTCACACCTCAGCCAGCGCTCAGTTCACCGCGCAGGTCACAACGGATGGCGGCACGCACCTCGGCGGCCGACAGCCCCTCGGCGAACAGGTAGGCGAGTTTGGTCAGCGCCGCTTCGGCCGTCATGTCCTGGCCACCGACGCAGCCGGCGGCGGCGAGTGCGGAGCCGGCGGCGTAGGTGCCCAGCTCGGCACGGCCTTCGAGACACTGGGTGACGACGACGATGACCACGCCGCGGGCGCTGGCCTGCGTCAGCGCGGCGAGCACGTCCGGATCACGCGCCGGGCCATTGCCGGCGCCATAAGCTTCCAGCACCAGCCCGGCGAGCGGCTCGGCGAGGGCACGGCGCAGAAAGTCGGCACGGATGCCCGGAAACAGCCGCAGCGCGGCGACCTCGGCATCGCCGAACGGGCGCAGCCGGAACGGCAGCGCCGCCGGCGCGCGCACGCGCTCGCGGTGAATGCGGATATCGATGCCGAGTTCCGCCAGCGGCGGCAGATTCGGCGACTCGAACGCCCCCAGCCCCTCGGCCTTGACCTTGGTGGTGCGGTTGCCGCGCAGCAGCACGCCGTTGAAGGCGACGCAGACTTCGGCAATGCCGCAATGCCCGGCGAGGATCAGCGCATCGAGCAGGTTGTCGCGGGCATCGTTGCGCGGCTCGCACAACGGGATCTGCGAACCGGTGAGGATCACCGGCTTGCGCAGCCCTTCGAGCATGAACGACAGCGCCGAGGCGGTGTAGGCCATCGTATCGGTGCCGTGCAGCACGACGAAGCCGTCGTAGGCGTCGTGGCGCGCGGCGATATCGGCCGCGATGCGGTTCCAGTCATCCGGGCGCATGTTGGCGCTGTCGAGCAGCTCGGCGTATTCGTAGAGCTCGAAGTCCGGCACCGTCGGCGCATCGAGCTGCGGCAGGGCCTGGCGCAGCCGCGCCAGAAAACCGGGCGCCGGCACGTAGCCCGAGGCACTCGGCACCATGCCGATGGTGCCGCCGGTATAGGCCACCCACACCCGCGGCTTCATGCGCTCAAGCCCCGCTCACCCTTGATCCGCTCGAATCCTGCCAGCGCCTGCGCGCGGCTGCTGGCGAAATCGACGATCGGCAGGGGATAGCCCGCGCCCGGCTTGAAACAGCACCGCGCCGTCTCCGCGGCCGGCAGGGTCCACGGCGCATGGATGTACTTGGTCGGTACCGCCTTCAGCTCCGGCAGCCAGCGGCGCACGTAATCGCCGCCGGCATCGAATTGCTCGCCCTGGCGCAGCGGGCTGAACACGCGGAAATACGGTGCGGCATCGACGCCGCAACCGGCCGTCCACTGCCAGCCCAGCGTGTTGCTGGCGAGGTCGGCATCGACCAGCGTGTCCCAGAACCAGCGCGCCCCCTCCTGCCACGGGATGCGCAGGTTCTTGACCAGGAACGAGGCGCACAGCATGCGTACGCGGTTGTGCATCCAGCCCGTCGTCCACAGCTCGCGCATGCCGGCATCGACCAGCGGATAGCCGGTACGCCCCTGCTGCCAGGCGGCCAGCGCCGGGGCGTAATCCTCGGCCCACGGATAGGCGTCGAACCGCGCCTGCAGCGGCCGCTGCGGCGAATCCGGGTGGTGCCAGAGCACATGCGCGGCGAATTCGCGCCAGCCCAGCTCGCGCAGGAAGGCTTCGCCGCCGCGGCTCTCCAGCGGTTGCCCGCCACAGCGGTTGGCGACCGCCCACCACACCTGCCGCGGTGAGATCTCACCGAAGTGCAGATGCGGCGACAACCGCGACACCGCCGGTGCCGCGGGCAGATTGCGTGCATCAGCGTAATCGAACAGCCCCTCGTCGAGGAATTCGAGCAGCCGGCCGCGGGCCCCCGCCTCACCGGGGTTCCAGGCCGCCTCGATCCCCGCGGCCCAGGGGATGCACGGCAGCAGCGGCCAGTCATCGAGCGCTTCGCTGCGCGGGCGCCGCAGGGGCGCCAGCACCGTCAACGGCGCCGGATGCGGCGCGGCCACCGGCCGTCGCGAGACGCTCTTCCAGTACGGCGTAAATACCCGGTACGGATCACCGTTGCCGGTGCGCACGTCCCAGGGCTCGTTCAGCAGACTGGCCGGAAAACTGTGCGCCTCCAGCCCGGCGGCACGCAGAGCATGCTTGATGTCGGCGTCACGCGCGCTCAGCGCCGGCTCGTAGCCGCGATTCCAGTACACGGCACCGGCCTGCGTCTCGGCAACCAGGGCCTGCAGCACCGCCAGCGAATCTCCGCGACGCAGGACCAGGCAGCCGCCACGCTCGCCCAGTGCGCCAGCCAGCGCCCGCAGGCTGTGATGCAGCCAGACGCGGCTTGCCGCCCCCGCCTGCCACGGTGCCGCTTCGTGTTCAGCCAGCACATAGAGCACGACGACGTATTGATGCGCCCGGCAGGCATGATCGAGCGCGGGGTTATCAGCAAGGCGCAGGTCGCGCCTGAGCCAGACGATGGCGGTACTCATGGACGGCGGCTCCTTCGGCGAACTCGGCGATGGCGGGCAGCGCGTCAGCGGGCGAGGCATGACGCCCGCAGTCTACACGCCCCGGCGCGGGGGCCGCCGCTCAGCCGGCACTCGTGCCGACGATGTCGAGGACTTCGTCGAGACGGGCTGCCGCGGCGTAGCCGAGCTCACTCAGATAACCGCCGTCGGCCTGGGTGATCAGACCCTTGCCGTGCAGGCGCGTCGCGGCCGCGACCAGCTCCGGCGCAGCGTCATGATGGACTTTGAGACCCTCCTGTTGCGACGTGGCACTGAACAAGGCCAGCAAACGCAGCTCGGCATACAGGTCCGGGGTCAGACGATGACTCATAATCAGGCTCCAGGGGTCAAATGACGACGCGCCGCGGCGCGCCGGCGATAAAGGCTTGCACGTTCTCCACCAGCTGATCGACCAGGCGCTGACGCGCCTCGCGCGAACCCCACGCATTGTGCGGGGTGACGATCAGATTGGGCAGATCGTCCACCAACAGAGGATTGCCGGCGAGCGGCGGCTCGACGCTGAGCACGTCGACGCCGGCGCCACCCAGTCGCCCGCGGCGCAGGGCGGCGACAAGCGCCGCCTCGTCCACCAGTCCACCACGTGCGGTATTGATGAGGATGGCATCGGACTTCATCGCCGCAAGTTCAGCTGCGCCGATCAGGCCACGCGTCTCGGCGGTCAGCGGACAGTGCAGGCTGAGCACGTCAACCTGAGACAACAGCTCGGCCAGCGGGACGCGCCCCTCGCCCGCGGGCCGACCGGGCAGCGCAGCGATCCTGACCTGCATGCCGAAGGCCTGCGCCAGCTGCGCCGTGGCCCGGCCCAGCTCGCCATAGCCGACGATACCGAGCACGCGGCCACCCAGTTCACGAATAGGATGGTCGAGCAGGCAGAACTGCCGCGCCTGCTGCCAAGCACCGGCGCGCAGCTCGCGCTGGTAGGCATTGAAGCTGGTGGCCACCGTCAGCATCAGCATGATCGCGTGCTGCGCGACCGACTGCGTGCCGTAACCACGGCAGTTGCTGACGACGAGACCCCGTGTCCGTGCCGCATCGAGATCGACGTTATTGGTACCGGTGGCGGCGATGCAGATCAGCTGCAGCTCTTGCGCCTGACGCAGCGTTTCCGCATCGAGCATGACCTTGTTGCTGATGACGATGCCGGCGCCCTGAATGCGCGTGCACACCTCATCGCGTTCGGTAGCGGCGTGATACTGAAGCGTCCCGCAGACGCGCTCCAGAGCGGAAAAATCGAGATCGCCGGTATCCAGCGAATCGCGATCGAGAAACACTGCGCGCATGAAAGTCTCCCGGTGGCGGTAAAGGACTGCCTCACGAGCGGTGGCCGCGGCGCCGCTGACTATAATCGCCTGCCCACCGCATCGTTCCCCAGACACCGCCCAGTACGCGGAGAATCTCACATGAGTCACGCCCCCGCCGCAGCGCATGTGCACGGCCGCAGGAGCATCACCGGCATCCTGCTGACCAATCTCGGCACGCCGGACGCGCCGACACCGGCCGCACTGCGCCGCTATCTCGCTGAATTCCTCTGGGATCGGCGCGTCGTCGAGCTGCCGCGTGCGCTGTGGTGGCTCATCCTGCACGGCATCATCCTGCGCACGCGACCGGCCAGATCAGCCCGTAAATACGCAACCGTGTGGACGACGGAGGGCTCGCCGCTGCTCGCCACCGGCCAGCGTCAGCGCGCCGCGCTGCAGGACCTGCTGCACGCCCGGGAGCTTGGCTCGGTAGAGGTGGCACTCGGCATGCGCTACGGGCAGCCGTCGATCGCCACGGCACTGCGCGAGCTGCGCGAGGCCGGCTGCAACCGCCTGCTGGTACTGCCGCTGTATCCGCAGTACAGCGCCGCGACGACCGCCTCGACCTTCGATGCCGTCGCCGCGGAACTCGGTCGCTGGCGCTGGCTGCCGGAGCTGCGCTTCATCACCCACTATCACGATGATCCGCACTGGGTCGAAGCCGTCGCGGCGAGTATCCGCCACGCCTGGCAGGATGCCGAACCCCAGCGGCTGCTGTTTTCCTTCCATGGCTTGCCCGAGCGCAATCTGCTGGCCGGCGACCCCTACTTCTGCGAGTGCCATAAAAGCGCGCGACTGATTGCCGAGCGTCTGGCGCTCCCCGACGAACGCTGGGCAGTCGCATTCCAGTCACGGTTCGGCCGCGCTGAATGGCTCAAGCCCTACACCAGTGCGACGCTGCAGCAGTGGGCGCAGTCAGGCGTGAAGTCCGTGGACGTGATCTGTCCGGGATTCGCAGCGGACTGCCTGGAGACACTGGAGGAAATCGCCATCGAAAACCGCGACCTGTTCCTCGCCTCCGGCGGTGAGACCTTCCGTTACCTACCGGCGCTGAACGCCGCACCCGGACACATTGCGGCACTCGCCACGCTGGTGGAGCGCCACATCACCGGCTGGTCGAACCCCGACACCATCGATGACGAGAGTCTGGCGGCCTCACGCACACGTGCGCTGGCTCTCGGGGCAAGTGACTGAAAGTCTTCGAGCAAAAAAATGCCGCCGAGGAACGCCTTCCCCGGCGGCTTTAAAAAAGTATGCAGCCAAACTGAAACAGAAGACTTACTACACGGCCCTGCGGTCGCCATCCTGACCACCGTGAAACCGTCACTTCTCCATGGCCTCCCTGGCGCGTCGCTCCCTGCGACGGCTGGCATCATCCTGATGCCGATCCCTGCACTTCCTGAAGCATCCCTGCGGGTTCTACGTCCTGTATGAACCCTGGACTTCCTGTCCAGCTTCCATGCTGCGCTTCCTGCGCTTCCTGCGCTTCCTGCGCTTCCTAGCGCGGATCCCTGGGCCGTCCGTCGAGCCCTGTAGCTACTCCCTGCCTGAGCAGCGTCCTCATCGCGGCGATCCGGCCGCGTTGCGTCCTTGCGTGGGAGTTATTCTGGCAGTGCATCCCCGATGAGAAAGTCCGACTACCTCTTATCTTGCGGGACGACAATTCTGAACATGATGTACGAATCGTCTTACACGATCTTCGCCTCGCCTTTATGGAGATATGCATGCGCGAGCTCTATCCGGACCTCCTCCCCTACGCAAGCCACCGCTTGAATGTCGATTCCCGGCACAACCTCCATGTGGAGGAAGCTGGCAATGCCGGCGGTCTGCCCGCGCTGTTTCTGCACGGTGGCCCAGGCTCCGGCTGCCAGCCGATGCATCGCCGCTTCTTTGACCCGGCGCGCTATCGCATCGTGCTGTTCGACCAGCGCGGCGCCGGACGCTCGACGCCACATGCAGAACTGACCGACAACACCACACAGCATCTGGTGGCGGACATCGAACGCATACGCGAACAGCTCGGCATCGAGCGCTGGGTCGTGTTCGGTGGTTCCTGGGGTTCGACACTGGCGCTTGCCTATGCCGAAACCCATCCCGAGCGCGTGCTCGGCCTGGTGCTGCGCGGCATCTTTCTGTGCCGGGCGCATGACATCAGCTGGTTTTATCAGGAAGGGGCCAGCCGGCTGTTCCCCGATGCCTGGGAGCAGTACATCGAACCGATTCCGCCTGCGGAGCGTCACGAGATGGTCGCCGCCTACTACCGGCGACTGACCGGCGGCGACGAAATCGAGCGCATGCGCTGCGCCAAGGCCTGGTCGAGCTGGGAGGGCTCGACGCTGAGCCTGCTGCCGAGCCCGTCGACGGTCGACCAGTTCGCCGAACCGCACCATGCCCTGTCACTGGCGCGCATCGAATGCCATTACTTCATGCACGACAGCTTCCTCGAACCCGATCAGCTGGTGCGCGATGCCGGCCGCCTCGCCGACATACCCGGCGTCATCGTCCACGGCCGCTACGATGTCATCTGCCCGCTCGACGGCGCCTGGGCACTGCATCGCGCCTGGCCCGGTTCGCAGCTGGAGATCATCGCCAATGCCGGTCACGCCGCCAGCGAACCGGGTATCGTCGATGCGCTGGTGCGCGCCACCGACGCGCTCGCCGATCGCTTCGCATGATCGGTCTGCTGCAGCGGGTCAGCCGGGCCAGAGTCGAAGTCGCCGGCTGCGTCAGCGGCGAAATCGGCCGCGGCCTGCTGGTGCTGGTCGGGGTCGAACGCGGCGACGGCGAAACGCAGGCGCAGCGGCTGCTCGAACGCCTGCTGGGTTACCGCGTATTTGCCGATGAGGCCGGGCGGATGAACCGCAGTCTGAGCGACATCGGCGGCGGCCTGCTGCTGGTGCCTCAGTTCACGCTGCCAGCCGACACCCGCAAGGGCACGCGCCCGAGCTTTACACCGGCGGCCGAGCCCGCCGCGGGCAGGCGCCTGTTTGAATATCTGCTCACACTGGCGCACGAGCAGCATGCGACCGTCGCCTGCGGCGTGTTCGGTGCCGACATGCAGGTCGAGCTGGTCAACGACGGCCCGGTGACCTTCTGGCTGCAGGTCAGTCCGCCGGCTTCAGTGTGATATCGACCGCAGGACCGATGAAGCGCGGGCGCGTCTGCAGCAGATAGACATCGAGCACCGCCCACAAACGCGCCACCGCTTCGCGCAGGCGCGTCTTCACACCGTAGAGCGCCGGGACATCGGCGGCATCGAAGCCGATGGCGTCGAGGCCACTGCGTTCGGCGATGAACAGCGCGCGCTCATTGTGAAAGCGCTGCGAAATCACCGTCAGCTGCGTCTGCCCGAACACCTCGGCCGCGCGCACGATCGAATCGAGCGTGCGCAGGCCGGCGTAGTCGAGCGTCATCGCCTGATCCGGCACGCCGGCCTGCAACAGCGCCTGGCGCATCGCTTCCGGCTCGTTGTAATCGACGCGGCGGTTGTCGCCGCTCAGCAGCAGATGGCGCACCTTGCCGGCGTGATAGAGCCCGGCGGCGGCCTGGATGCGCGCCACGAAATACAGGTTGCGGCGGCCGTTGCCCAGGCGTTCGCTGGTACCGAGCACCAGGCCGAGCGCCCGCGGCGGGATCGCTTCGACACGGTCATACAACCGATCCTGAGTGCTCGTCGCCACCCAGCAATCACAGGCCACCGTCACGACCACCATCAGCAGCACGGCCACGCCCCCCCAAGCGATCCATCGGCGCGCCATCATCTTCACCCAGCGTCCTCCTCAAGGCTTCGCCAAAAAACAAGGCGGCCCGCAGGCCGCCTTGTCCGTGAAACACGTTCGCAGCGTCAGAGCGCTTTGACGTGTGCGATCAGCTCGGCGACCACCTTCTGCGCATCGCCATACACCATGCGGGTGTTGTCGAGGTAGAAGAGATGGTTCTCGATGCCGGAGAAGCCGGCGCCCTGGCCACGCTTGATGACCAGCACGTTCCGCGACTGATCGACGTTGAGGATCGGCATGCCGTAGATCGGGCTGTCTGGATTGCTCTTGGCAACCGGGTTGACAACGTCATTGGCGCCGATGACCAGGCTCACATCGGTGCTGGCGAACTCATTGTTGATCTCGTCGAGGTCGAAGATCTTGTCGTATGGCACACCGGCCTCGGCCAGCAGCACGTTCATGTGCCCGGGCATGCGACCGGCGACCGGATGGATCGCGAACTTGACTTCGACGCCGCGCTCTTCGAGCAGCTCGGCCAGCTCCCAGACCTTGTGCTGTGCCTGCGCCACCGCCAGACCGTAGCCGGGGACGATGATGACCTTGGCTGCGTAGCACATCTGCACCGCGGCATCCATCGGCTCGGAGGCCTTCATCGAGCCGGTGATCTCCTCCTCAGCCGCGGCACCGCCGCCACCGCCGAAGTTCGAGAACAGCACGTTGCTGATCGGCCGGTTCATCGCCTTGGCCATCAGCTGCGTCAGCAGCGTACCGGCGGCACCGACCACGGTACCGGCGATGATCATCGCCGCGTTCTGCAGCACGAAGCCCTCGAAAGCGACCGCCAGGCCGGTGAAGGCGTTGAACAGCGAAATCACCACCGGCATGTCGGCGCCGCCGATCGGCAGCGCCATCATCGCGCCGAAGGCCAGCGCCGCGAGGAAGAACACGATGATGGTAAAGGCACCGGCGTGACCCTTGCCGACGATGATCAGGCCGAACAGCAGCGCCAGCGCGAACACGGCGAGGTTGACCAGCTTCTGGTTGGGGAAGCGGATCGCCTTCTTCATGCGCCCGTCGAGCTTGGCCCAGGCGACCACCGAGCCGGAGAACGACACCGCACCGATCAGCGCGCCGAGCACGCCGAGCAGGAGCACGGCGAAGCCGTGCTCACCTCCCTTGAGCAGTTCGACGGCGGCGATGCACGCGGCGGCACCGCCACCCATGCCGTTGTAGATCGCGATCATCTGCGGCATGTCGGTCATCGCGACCGTCTTGCCGGACTTCCAGGCGACATAGGAGCCGACGCCGATGGCGATCAGGATCAGCAGATAGTTGCTCATCCCCGGGGTGAAGAAGGTGATCAGGGTCGCCACCAGCATGCCGGCACCGGCCCAGACGATGCCGCTGCGCGCGCTCTTCGGCGACGACATGCGCTTGAGGCCGAGGATGAACAGCACGGCCGCGGCGAAATAGCACAACTGAATGAACGCCACGACGGCTTACTCCTTGCTGCTCTTGAACATTTCGAGCATGCGCTCGGTGACGACGTAGCCGCCGACGGCATTACCGGCCGCCAGCGCCACGCCGACGAAGCCGATGATCTGCTCCAGCGCGGTCTGCGCCTGGCCGAGCGCGACCATCGCGCCGACGACGACGATGCCGTGCACGAAGTTCGATCCGGACATCAGCGGGGTGTGCAGGATGACCGGCACGCGGGAGATGACCTCATAGCCGACGAAGCCCGCCAGCATGAAGATGTACAGAGCGGTGAAACCTTCGATCATGATTCAGCCCCCCACGGCCTTGCGGGTCGGTTCGTGACGGATCGCGCCGTCGTGCGTCAGGCAGCTCTTGATGACCACCTCGTCGTTCCAGTCCAGTGTCAACTGGCCGTCCTTGACGAACGGCGAGAGGAAGTTGAACACGTTCTTCGAGTAGGTCTCGCTGGCATGCACCGGAATCATGCTCGGCACATTGAGCGGGCCGTGGATGATGACGTCGTTGTACTCGATGGTCTTGCCGGGCTCGGTCAGCTCGCAGTTGCCACCCGACTCGGCAGCGAGATCGACGATGACTGAACCGGCCTTCATGCCCTCGACCATCGCTTTGGTGACGATCTTCGGCGCAGCACGACCGGGAATCGCCGCCGTGGTGATCACCGCACTCGCTGCGGCGATGTGGCGCGCCAGCACTTCCGCCTGCTTGGCGATTTCTTCCTTGGTCAGCTCGCGGGCGTAGCCGCCCTGGCCGGACGCATCGACACCGGTGTCGATGAGCTTGGCGCCGAGTGACTCAACCTGCTCCTTCGCTGCGGCGCGGATGTCATAGGCTTCGACCATTGCGCCGAGGCGCTTGCAGGTCGCGATCGCCTGCAGACCGGCGACACCGGCGCCGACGACGACGACTTTGGCCGGACGGATGGTCCCGGCAGCGGTGGTCAGCATCGGGAAGAAGAAACTCGCCAGCTCGGCGGCCATCAGCGCGACCTTGTAGCCGGCGATCGAGGCCTGCGAAGACAGAGCGTCCATCGACTGCGCGCGGGAAATGCGCGGCAGCAGCTCGAAGGCAAAGCTCGTGATCTTCTTGTCGCGCAGGCGCTTGACCAGCTCGGGATTGCGGTGTGGCGCGAGAAAACCGAGCAGCACGGCACCTTCATGCAGACGCTCGACCTCTTCCAGGGTCGGCGGCTGCACCTTGACGACGACATCCGCCGCGCTCATGGCCTGAGCGGCATCGTCGAACAGGCTGGCCGAGGCCTCTTCGTACTGCACATCGCTGAAGTGCGAACTCTTCCCCGCACTGCGCTCGACCTGCACTTCGGCGCCGAGCTTGGCGAAGCGCCCGGCGACGCTCGGATCGAGCGCGACACGGCGCTCGCCCGGAAAGGTCTCTTTCGGGACCACCAAACGTAAAGTCATGCGATTTCTCCAAACAGAAACCGCCCCCCTGGCGGGCAGGCGGTTTCCTGCTGCGTCGTAACAACATTCCCCGGACCCGGCTCACACCGGCGAGGATTGCGGCTAGAGCATTAGCTCTAAATTGACCGCTGATCGTCCGGGTATCGTATCCGAAGCGCTTCCGCTCATGAAAGCGGCTTGTCCCTACTATCCACACCGCCCGTGCGGTGTTATCTAAGCGACTGAGCAGGAAAAACTTGGGCATCAACCCTGCGCCATAAGTCATTGAAGCTTCATTCTCCGTGAGGATGATCGGAGAACGGCCTGACGAGGGGGGAATGATGTACGGTCTGGATCAGCCAGTCTTGCGCACGGACGTCTCCGGAATGCCGCTTGAGTGGATCGACTACCAGGAAGCGGTACGCCTGTACTGCTCCGGTCACGTCGCCTACTCCGCCGGCTCGCTGCTGTATCGTCTGCATGGCGGGTTCAACGCCGTCACCGGCCGGCGCAGCAGCATCCCCGTCCATGCCGTACTGGCTACGCATGCCGGCCGTTTCGCCATCCTGCGCGCCCGTCCCGACTATCGGCCACCGCTTTCGAACGCTGCGCTGTTTCGCCGCGACTTCCACGTCTGCCTGTATTGCGGCGACACTTTTCCGACCCGCGAGCTGTCGCGCGACCATGTCACACCGCTGGTGCAGGGCGGTCAGGATCGCTGGACCAACGTCGTCACCGCCTGCAAGCGCTGCAATCACGCCAAAGGTGGCAGAACGCCCGAGCAGGCCCACATGCCGTTGCTGGCGGTGCCGTTCACGCCAACGCACGCGGAGTACGTGTATCTGCAGGGCCGGCGTATCCTTGCCGATCAGATGGAGTTTCTACGTGCGCACTTTCCGCGCAGCAGTCCGCTGCATGAGCGCCTGCGTCAAACCCGGCCCATGCAGTGAGGCACACCACACAGCAACCCGGAGAGCATCTGTCTTATGTCTTCAGAGCATCGCGCCGTCGTCCGCTGGCAACGTCACACGCCGGATTTCGACCTGAAAACCTTTGATCGCAACCACACGATCGAATACGAGGGAGGCGAATCGGTCAGAGCATCCAGTGCCCCCGACTACAACGGCGATCCAAGTGCGGTCGATCCCGAGCAGGGGCTGGTCGGTGCGCTGGCCAGTTGCCACATGCTGACGTTTCTCGCTGTGGCGGCATTGCGCCAGTTCGTCGTCAACGCCTATGAAGACGACGCCAGCGCCGAGCTCGGCAAGAATGAAGCGGGCCGCATGATGGTGAAACGCATGGTATTACGGCCGAAAGTGACATTCGCTGCGGGCGCCGCCCCCAGCGAAGCGCAGCTGGCTGCCCTTCACGAAAAAGCGCATGCCAACTGCTTCATCGCCAATTCACTGAGCAGTGAAGTCGCCATCGAGCCGCGCTGACGACCCGGGCCCGCCGCTCAGCGCCCGCTGCGCGGCGGAAATGCCAGAACGCGGTGAGAAATCTCGCTGCCGGCGGCCAGATGAGGCATCGGCGCATGGAAGCGGATCAGACCGCAGGACGGGCATCTCTGGTAGGAATACAGGGGATGCACGACCGTTTCGAGTTGAGCACCACAAATACATGCAGATGTAGCGGCATCCGCGCCCTGCCCGCCGGTCAGGAACTGCATCATCGTCAACGTTTGATCCAGCATCGTGTGCTGCGCCTGCCACCAAACCTTGGCACCCAGATCAAACCAGACAGGGATCATTTTATTCTCCTCACCCCTCGACAAGAGGACTCTTTGGTGCGCCTGCAGTGATCTTGGCAAATCGCACTGCACACCAATCCTTTGCATACGGCACGCCAATCACACTCCTGCGCCTTCAGGTCCGGCGAGCAATGGCCGACGCGGCGCGGAAGCGTTGCGTTTGTTGCACTGCATTGTCAATTGCTTATGACATTTTCGCGTCAGATTTAAAGCGGAACGAAAGCAGCTGCGTGCCGTATTCGTGACAACCGTGGTCCATACTCAGGACACGCGTTGCGTATCGTGAGGAGATTCCGACGTGGACATACATGAACTGATCCAGCAATGGGAACGACGCGGCGTCCCCCAGCTCAGCGCAAAAAGTTTTTCCATCCAGCTCCCCCTGCGTGAAGCGGCACGCCTTGCAGCTCTTGAGGAAATGTTCCCGTTCAAACGACGCGAGGAACTGATCGCAGAGCTTCTCGCCACGGCACTCGACCAGATCGAAGCCGCCCTCCCTTATGTACAAGGTGAGCGTGTCATCGCCGAAGACGAAGATGGCAACCCGATTTTCGAGGATGTCGGTCTGACACCGCAGTTTTTACACCTCACCCGCAAGCATGAAGAGCAATTGCGTGCCACTCCCGAGGCATGAAGCCGCCGGGAGAATTTCTGTCCACCCGGCCGGCCGGCGGGGGTTCTTTTTTTCTTTGCGGAGGGCGGCAGTCACTTGGCAAACGCATGCGAACCGATAAACTAACCACGCTCTGTTGCATGGTTCCAACAACTGTGCATTTTCTGTCACACCTCGATAAATAGGGAGTCAATCTCGATGAAGACCGTAATCAAGCTGTCGGCCCTGGCCGCCGTTGCTGCTCTGTCCGTCGGCTGCGCCAGCACCGGTGACGTTGAGGCCGTCCGCGCCGAAGCCCAGAAGGCCCAGGCGACTGCCAACCAGGCCCTGAGCACCGCCAACGAAGCCAAGGCCATCGCCACCGATACCAGCGAGAAGCTGAACCGCATGTTCAAGAAGAGCATGTACAAGTAAGCAGTACGCGCTGGACCCGCAAGGGTCCGCAGCAAGCCCGAGGACCCGGCGTAAATCGGGTCCTTAGCGTTTTGCAAGCCCGTATCGCATATTGAAAAGGCCCGCCTGGATCTCTCCAGGCGGGCCTTTTGTTTTATCGGCGGCGGATACGTCTCAGGGCGTGATGGCCACCGGCATGCCACTCGCCTGACGCACCACGGTCTCGACGATATCCGGTGCGCTGAGCTGCACGTTGGGCAGGCGGGAGTGAATCATCGTCACCGTGTCCGAGATCTGTTTGTCAGTGGGTATCTCGTCCTCTTCCAGCGGCGAGTGGTATTCGAGATACAAACGACCATCCTTCCAGCCCAGCTTGGCGAGCTGATTGACCAGCGTCACCTTGGTACTGACCGGTACCTCGGGGAACAGGCGCTCGATGTCCTCCGGATACATGCGGATGCAGCCATGCGTCACGCGCATGCCGATGCCATTGGGATTGTTGGTGCCGTGGATCAGATACCCCGGGATGCCAAGGCGCATCGCACGCGTACCGAGCGGATTGTCCGGCCCGCCGGGCACGACATCGGGCAGCGGGTCCCCCTTGGCCAGATGCTCGGCCTTGATCGATGCCGGAGGCGTCCAGGTCGGATTGACCTGCTTGGCGACGATGCGCGTGGTCCCCAGCGGTGAATGCCAGTCCATGCGGCCGATGCTGATGGCGAAGGTCTTCACCACGCCTTCGCCACCTGGGTAGTAGTACAGGCGCATTTCCGGCACGTTGACGACGATGCCCTCGTGCGGCGCATCCGGCAGGATGTGTTCCAGCGGCAGGATGACCGGTGTGCCTTCACCCGGGAGCCAGCGATCAACGCCGGGGTTGGCGGCGACGATTTCGTCATACCCCAGGCCGTTGCGGCGGGCGATATCGAGAAAGGTATCTTCCTGCCGGGCGTATTCGATGCGGATCTCGCCGACCAGATCGGTCCCGCTCGGCGGCAAGGGATAAGTATCGACGGCGGCGGCATGACCGCTGGCTGCGAGGAGGAGCGCGCCGAACCAGCAACGACGGGAAACAGTGGAGAAGACCATCTGCAACGAGGACTCCGGGCAGGAAAAGGGCGGCATTATAGGTACTTCGAGAGCCTGTGACAGAGCACCGGGCGCTGTGTTCAGCCCCCGCGACGAGCCTTTTCCGGCAGCAGCGTTTCAATGATGCCAAGCAGGCGTGCCAGCGCACCGCGATTCTGAGCCACAACCTGCGCAGCCGCTGCCGAGGCCCGGGCGCGCGCCTGAGCATCGGTCAACCAGTCCTCCAGCTGCGTCACCAGCGCTGTACCGGCATCAACGCACTGCCCGCCACCCGCCGTCAGCAGCAGTTGTTCGGCCTCAGCGAAATTGAACATATGCCGTCCGAACAGCACGGGCACACCGAGCGCCGCCGGTTCGAGCACGTTATGCCCGCCGACCGCCACCAGACTGCCGCCGACGAAGGCCACGTCCGCCGCGGCGTAGAGCAGCAGCAGCTCCCCCAGCGTATCGCCCAGGTAGACCTGACTGCCGGCGGCCGCCTCGCCGCAGCTGCGCTGCGCCAGAGCCAGACCGCGGCGGCGGACCAACTCGGCCACGGCGGCGAAACGCTCCGGGTGGCGGGGCACCAGGATCAGCAGCCAGTCCGCATGGCGCTGCAGCAGTTCGGCATGCGCGTCGAGCAGCAGCTCGTCCTCACCGGCATGGGTACTGGCCGCGATCCACACCCGCCGCTGCGCGCCCCAGGTGTCGCGCAGCGCCTGCCCCTGCGCCGCCAGTCCGGCCGGCACGCTCAGATCGAACTTGAGATTGCCGACGCATTCGACGTGTGGCGCACCGAGTGCCCGAAAGCGCTCGGCATCCGCGGCCGACTGTGCACCGATCACATCGACCGCGGCCAGCGTCGGTCGGGTCAACCAGGGGACACGTGCATAACCGCGCGCCGAGCGCGGCGACAGGCGCGCATTCGCCAGCAGCAGGGGGATACCGCGGCGACGGCAGCCATTGAACAGCTCGGGCCACAGCTCAGTCTCCATGACCACCAGCAGGCACGGCTGCAGCCGGTCGAGGAAAGCGCCGATCACGCCCGGCAGGTCATAGGGGATGTAGCGATGGTGGACGCTGTCACCGAGTGCCTCGCGCACCTGTTGCGAGCCGGTCGGGGTCGTCGTCGTCACCAGCAGCGGCTGCGCCGGCCGCGTGCGCAGCAGCGCGCGCACCAGAGGCAGCGCGGCGCGCACTTCACCGAGAGAGACAGCATGGATCCAGATCATGCCGCGTGGCAGATCCGATGCACCGCGACCGAAACGTTCGCCGATGCGCTGTCGATACCCGGGACTACGTCGTCCGCGCCACCACAAACGCAGCAGTGCGAACGGCACCACCAGATACAGCAGAACGCCGTAGAGCAGCCTGATACTGCCCGCGCGGATCACGCCAGCCAGGATTTGACGTTGTCCCACGGTGCCGCAGCCAGTTCGGGAGCCGGCCAGCCGTCGACGGCCCTCAGATCCGCCGCACTCGGATGCAGGCCGTCGGCACGCAGCAGCTCCATGACTTCGTCCGCCAGCAGCGGCGCTGTCGCCACGTTCGCCGACCAGGCGGTGATGAAACCATCGATCTGCTTGACCACCGGGAGCACCGCGATCGCATCGCGCAGACGCGCCGCCGCCCGCTGCACCGAAATACACGCGCTCTCGGTTCCGGCGAGCGACACCCACGGCATATAGCGCTCGATCTCGCCGCGCACCTGCTCGATCTGCTCCTCACCATCGACGGTCGAGCTGACGTCGCTGTTACCGCCGCCGAGATACCAGACGACACGCCCCTCGGCATCACGATGCGAGGTGACGTTGAAGCGCCGCCGCCCGCTGTCGTCCACGGCGTTGACGAAGACATCATCGGGTAACTGGCCACCGCGCAGCATCACCAGCGACTGCTGCCAGATGTGCAGCGGCACGCTGCCCAGCAGCGCTGAGCCGGTACCGGCGGTGAACACCGTGCGCTGTGCCTGCAACACCACGGGGTCGCGACCGTCGACGCGCAGATTGACGCTGCCGTCACCGGCGAGCACGACCGGGCCACGGCTGTGTAGAATGTACGGCCGCACCGGCCAGACCAGGGCTTCGAGCAGGCTGCGGTTGTCGATGACGAAGCCATCCAGCCGGTCCATATGCCCGCCGCGCTGCTCGCTGTGCCAGGATGCCGGCAGCTCGGCATCGGCCAAACCACTGCGCTCCACCACTGCCGGCTCATGCTTGCGGCGCAGGCCGAGCCAGCGCCGCAGGCTGAAGCCGCTGTTCGCCAGCACCGGCAGCTGCCAGCGCAGCGGCTGCTCGCTCAGGATCCGCACACGGCGCAAATCGATTTCACCACTGCCGGCGCACATCTCGCGCCAGCGCGACACCAGCGTCGAGACCTGTTGCGCCTGCGCCTCCGTGGGGGTCCAGGGACCGACGGTCGGATGCGCGACGATGAAGCCGTGACCGTGTATCGACTGGCCGCTGCCGATGCGATCGCTCTCGATCAGCAATGCGCTGTAACCCTCGCGGCAGGCGCGGTTCAACAGCCACAGGCCGGAAAACCCTGCACCGACGATGAGCAGATCAAGCTTGACTGCAGAACTGAGCATGAGGATCGCTGACTCCATGGCAGTGGCCTTCGCGCCCTGCCCGTCCTGGATGTGCATGGATGCGCGACACGTCTGGCGCGGCCGCGCAGGGAGACTTGCGGCGGCGGATCATAGCACAGGGGTTTTTTCACCCTGAGCAATGCGCTTCGCAAGCATCCGGTGCGCGGGTACCATGCGCCCTCCCCCAATCCCGGAGCCGATCGTTCATGACCAGCCGGGCTCTGTACCTGCGCCTGCTTGCCTATGTGCGCCCGCACCGGCGCATGTTTGCCATCTCGCTCGTCGGCACGGTGGTGCTCGCTGCCTGCGAACCCGGTATCGCCGCGCTGCTGCAGCCGTTGCTCGACGGCAGCTTCGTCGACAAGGATCCGCAGATGATCCGCACCATTCCGCTGCTGCTGATCGGGCTGTTCCTGATCCGTGGCAGTGCCGACTTCGTCAGCGAGGTCGCGATGAAATGGGTGGCCACACGTGTGGTCATGGATCTGCGCCAGTCGATGTTCGCGCGCATGCTGGTGCTGCCGACCAGTTACTTCGACCGCAATGCATCAGCCACGCTGCTGTCGAAGATCACCTACGACACCAACCAGGTGACGACCGCCTGCACCGATGCGCTGGTCACGCTGGTCAAGGACGGCCTGACCGTGGTCGGCCTGCTCGGCTGGATGTTCTATCTGAACTGGAAGCTGTCGCTGTTCACGCTGGCGATCGCGCCGGTGGTCGCCGGCATCATGAAGGTGTTCTCCAAGCGCCTGCGCCAGCTCAGCCGCCGCCTGCAGGGCGAGATCGGCGAGCTCAACCGCATCGTCGAGGAGGCGCTGACCGGTCACAAGGTGGTCAAGATCTTCGGCGGCCAGGCCTACGAGGCCAAGCGTTTCGACCGCACCAGCAACTGGGTGCGCCGGCTGCAGATGAAGCTCGCCGCCAGCTCGCAGGCCGCGGTGCCGGGCGTGCAGTTCGTCGGCGTGCTGGCGCTCGCCGCCGTGATCTATTACGCCTCGGTGGAGGCGGCTGAAGGCGACATCACCGTCGGCGGCTTCGTCTCGCTGTTCGGCGCGATGGGCATGCTGTTTGCGCCGATCAAGCGCCTGACCAAAGTCAACGAGCAGTTGCAGCGCGGCCTGGCTGCCGCCGAAAGCATCTTCACGCTGATCGACGCCGAGCCCGAGGCCGACCACGGCAGCCGCCGTCTGGAGCGCGCCCACGGCACGGTGCGCTTCGAGCAGGTGAGCTTCCAGTACGGGCCGGACCTGCCGCAGGTGGTCGAAAGCATCGACCTCGAAGCGCATGCCGGCCAGACCATCGCCCTGGTCGGAGCCTCCGGCAGTGGCAAGACCACGCTGATGGCGCTGCTGCCGCGGCTCTACGAACCCAGCAGCGGGCGCATTCTGATCGACGGCATCGACGCTCAGGAGCTGACGCTGGCCTCCCTGCGCGCCAATATCGCCTACGTCTCGCAGGAAACGGTGCTGTTCAACGACAGCATCGCCGCCAACATCGCCTACGGCTGTGCCGTCCCCCCCAGCCGCGAGGCGATCGAAGCCGCCGCCGAAGCCGCCTACGCGCTGGAATTCATCCGTGAACTGCCGGACGGTTTCGACACTCAGATCGGCGAGCGCGGCCTGCGCCTGTCCGGCGGCCAGCGCCAGCGCCTGGCGATCGCCCGCGCACTGCTGAAAAACGCGCCGATCCTGATCCTCGATGAAGCCACCTCGGCGCTCGACACCCAGAGCGAGCGCATGGTGCAGGCGGCGCTGGAGCGCCTGCGCGCCGGGCGCACCGCCTTCGTCATCGCCCACCGGCTGTCGACGATCGAGAGTGCCGACCGCATCATCGTCATGCGCAAGGGCCGCATCGTCGAGACCGGCGGCCACGACGAACTGCTGCACCAGGGTGGCGTCTACGCCCAGCTGCACCGTCTGCAAGAAGGTGTGCCAACGCCCTGAAAGCCGTCGTCGGCGGGAGCACTTCGGCTAACCTTCCGGGCATGGATGCCTTGCTCACCCCCCGCAGCCGACACTGGCTCATGCGCGTCGCGCACCTCACAAGCCTCGTCACCCTCGCCGGTCTACTCCTGCTGTGGACAGGCGTGCTGGTGCACCTCGACGGCGCCCGCGAACAGGCACGGGCACAAGCGCTGACCAGCACCAGCAACCTCACGATCGCCCTGCGCGAGCACGTGCAGCACTTGATCAAAGAAATCGACAACGTCCTGCTGCTGGTGCGCACACGCCAGATGACCACGGTGGAACCGAGCGGGCCGCTGCTGATTCCCGAAAATCTGCAAGGACGGCTGATACTGCTCGATGCCCGCGGCCGCCAGACCGAAGCCACGACCCTCGATGCCGACACCGCGCAATTCCTGCACGCCGACTTCAGCGCCGCCAGTGGCGAAGACCGCCTGCTGATCAGCCGCCCGCACTTCGACACGCGCTCGGCACGCTGGGTCGTCGGCTTTGCCCGTGCGTTCGGTCAGGACTCAAAGCCCCCCAAGGGTGAAGTCGTGTTCCTGCTCGATACCGCCGTGCTGCAGAGCTTCTATGACCAGCTCGACCTCGGCCACACCGGCACCCTGCTGCTCTGCGACACCCAGGGACGAGTGCTTGCGCGCGGCGCACACGAAAACTACGGGCGCGGCCTCGGCATGGTCCTGGCGCCACTCGTCACCCCCCAGGGCGACAGCGGCACGCTCGACGGACGCAGTCCGATCGATGCGATCGAGCGCCTCGGCAGCTGGCAGCGCCTCGAAGCACAGCCCCTGCTGGTTGCCGTGCAACGCGCCCGCAGCGACGTATTCGCTGGGTATTTTCAGCATCGCCAGCGCCTGCTACTGACCGCCGCGACCGCGAGCGCCGGCCTGCTGCTGATGCTGGTGCTGTTCCTGCACAGCTGCCGGCGGGAATGGCATGAGCTGCTGGCGCTCGAACATGCCCGCAATGAACTGGCCACCGCCGAAGAGCGCTGGCGCCTGGCGCTGGAAAACGCCGGCGACGGCGTCTGGGACTGCCGCCCGGGCAACGGCACCGTGTTCTATTCACCCGAGTGGCGCGAACGTCTCGGCCTGCCGGGCACCGAGTCCCTGCCGATCGATACCGTGCTGGAGCTGCTGCACGCGGACGATCGCGATGCCGTCAAAGCCCGCTTCGACGCACATGTACATGATGAAACACCGCGCTTTCGCAGCGAACACCGCATGCGCATGGCCGATGGCGGCTACCGCTGGGTGCTGAGCCGCGGCGTGGCCGTCGAACGCGACGCCACCGGTTATGCACTGCGTGTGATCGGCACCACGACCGACGTCACCGAAGCCCACGAGCTGCACCAGCAGCTCGAACGCCAGACCGTCGGCCTGCGCCAGATCAACAACCGCCTCGCCGCCAAGGAGCGGGAGCTGACCCGTCTCGCCGCCACCGATCCACTGACCGGCGCCTACAACCGGCGCACCTTCATGCAGCGCGCCGAGCTGGAAGTCGCGCGCGCCCTGCGCCGCAAGATGCCGCTCAGCCTGCTGATGCTCGACCTCGACCACTTCAAGCGCATCAACGACACCTGGACACACGCCGGCGGCGACGCGGTCCTCAAGGCGGTGACGCAGTTGTGCGCGCGGCTGCTGCGCAACCAGGACACCTTCGCACGCATGGGCGGCGAGGAATTCGCCGTGCTGCTGCCGGATACCGGCGCCTTCGAGGGCCGCAGCATCGCCGAGCGCCTGCGCGCCGCGATTCACGAACTGCAGATCACCCATGAGGCCGAAACGATTCCGGTGACCGCGAGTCTCGGCGTGGCCACCCTCAGTGCCTACGACAGTGATGGCGAAGCCCTGCTGCGCCGTGCCGACGTCGCCCTCTACGCCGCCAAACGCAGCGGGCGCGACCGCGTGGTCATGGCCAGCAGCGAAGGCCATACACCGCTGCAGCCCGACGGCTTTGATCCGGTCATCTGAGCGGCGGCAGCGCGGCCACGCGCGCCAGCAGCCAGTCGACCACGGCGCGCAGCCGCGGCGGCTGATGCTGCAGGCCGGGAAACACCACGTACAGCGGCGCCGGCTCGCCGTGCCAGTCATCGAGTGCGGTCTGCAGGCGGCCGCCACGGACATCGGCGGCGACGTCGATCCACGACTTGTAGGCGACACCGCAGCCGGCCAGCGCCCATTCACGTACCGCTGAACCATCATCGCTGGCAAGACCGCCGCGCACCTGCACCGACACCGCGCCCTTCGCTCCGCTGAACTGCCAGTCGGTATACGGACGTGAATCCAGCCGGTAGCACAGGCATTCGTGCTGGGTCAGATCGGCCGGCGTCGTCGGCCGGCCGGCACGCGCCCAGTACTGCGGCGCGGCGCAGACCACCCGGCGGTTGTCGGTCGCCAGTGCACGCGCCACCAGTGCCGAATCCGGCAGCGAACCGTAGCGCACGGCGAGATCGACCGGTTCGGCGTGCAGATCACTCAGCGCATCGCCCAGACGCAGCGTCACGCTCAGGCGCGGATGCTCGCGACGAAATTCGGCGAGCCAGGGCAGCAGGTACTGACGGCCGAAATCGGCCGGGCCGGCAATGCGCAGCTCGCCGGCAATCGTCGAGCGCGTCTGTGCCAGCGCCGCGCGGCCATCCTCGACCGCCGTCAGCGCTCGCCGGGCGTGCTCGTACCAGATTTCACCTTCCGAGGTCAGTCGCAGCTTGCGCGTGGTGCGCTCCACCAGCCGCACACCGAGGGCGGCTTCCAGGCGCTTGAGCGTGGCACTCGCCGTCGCCGGCAGCAGATCGGCGGCACGCGCGGCAGCGGACAGGCTGCCCAGCTCGGCAACGCGCACGAACAGTGCCAGGTCATCGACCGAGAACACACCGCCCCTCCGCGCCGGCCGCCGCCGGATCAGTCCTGCTGGCCGAGTTTCGCTTTGAGGTCGGCAAAGGGGTTGTAGGTCGCCACCGGCCCCTTGGCGCCGGCGATCGCGCCGCCCTTGGCGCGGGCCGCTTCTTCCTGGCGCTGGTGCTCGTTATCGTGACAGAACAGGCACAGCAGCTCCCAGTTGCTGCCATCGGCCGGGTTGTTGTCGTGATTGTGGTCGCGATGGTGCACGGTGAGTTCGCGCAGATTCTGCAGGTTGAATTCGCGGCCGCAGCGCCCACATACCCAGGGGTACAGCTTCAGTGCCTGCTCGCGGTAATCCCGCTCGCGGGCTTCGCGGTTTTGCCGCGCGCTGGCAACCAGCTGATCGAGCTTCGTCGCACTGGCCTGCGGCTTCTTCGGCGGACGGTTCATGAGGTCGACTCCCTGAACGATGAACGGACGGATGGCTGACCTCCTAGCTTCGACCAGCAAAGCTTGCAACGGAAGGCTCTGTCGTTGTCTAAAGTCGCTATTTCACATTGAAGCTCTTGCCATCGACTGATTTCACCGGAGGCTGCCCCATGCTGACACGTCGTCCGAAAATCCGCCGCCTGCGCTGGCTCGGCGCCGCACTGCTCTGCGCCGTGACCTTCACCGCGACCGCCAAAGTGCGCAGCACCCACGCCAGCGAAGCCGTCACCCATCAACAGGTCACCAACGGCAAGGCCCATCCGGCCAAAACCCGCGCCGTCGCCAAACCGGCGCACGTCAGCCCGACCAAGGCCACCAAGGCCACCAAGGCCACCAAGGCCACCAAGGCAAAGGTAACTCACGCCAAGCCGCAGACCGCCAAGGCCCGGCCGGCACACGCCAGGCCCGGCGTCGCCAAAAACGGCAGGGCGCACAGCGCCCCGGGACTGGTCGGTAAGGCCACCGTCTATCACAGCCGCTTCAACGGCCGGCGCACCGCCAGCGGCATCCGCTTCGACCCGCAGGCCATGACCGCAGCGCACCGCACGCTGCCACTCGGCACCTATGTGCGCGTCACCCATCAGGGCACCAGTCGCAGCGTCGTCGTGCAGATCAACGATCGCGGCAGCGGTCACAACGGCCGCGTCATCGACCTCTCGCCGGCCGCTGCCCACCAGCTCGGCTTTCGCACCGGCATGGTGCGGGTGACGGTCGAGCCGATCAGCCACGGCTGAGCGACGCCGGCATCCGCCTACGGCCAGCGTGCGTACAGCCTTTGCACCTCGCCAGGAGATCATCACCATGTTCGGTTTCGGCAAGAAACTCTCCCTGCCCGGCCCCGAAGAGGCCCTGCCCGGCCGCAGCGTCGAGATGCGCGTGCCGGCGCAGCATTTCGTCAACGCCCACCCGCTGCGTCCGCCGTTCCCGGCCGGCCTGCAGATCGCGGTGTTCGGTCTGGGCTGCTTCTGGGGTGCCGAGCGGCGCTTCTGGCAGCAACCGGGGGTGTATTCGACAGCGGTCGGCTACGCCGGCGGCCTGACGCCGAATCCGAGCTACGACGAGGTTTGCAGCGGCCGCACCGGCCACAGCGAAGTCGTGCAGGTGGTTTTCGATCCGGCGCAGATCAGCTACGAAGAGCTGCTCAAGGTGTTCTTCGAAGCCCACGATCCGACTCAGGGCATGCGCCAGGGCAATGATGTCGGCACGCAATACCGCAGTGCGATCTACGCCAGCGACGAGGCTCAGCTCGCCGCCGCGCAGGCGGCCTGCGCGCGCTACCAGCAGGCCTTGAGCGCGGCCGGATTCGGCGTGATCACCACCGAGATCCGCCCGGCGCCGCCGTTCTACTACGCCGAGGAATACCACCAGCAGTATCTGGCGAAGAATCCGCACGGCTACTGCGGTTTGGGCGGCACCGGCGTCGGCTGCCCGAACGGCCTCGCCAGCGCCGGCTGAAAACGCGCGCTCAGCCGCCGAGCGCGCGGCCGACGATGCTGCGGGCGTAGTCGCTCAGCGTCAGCGCCAGCGCCGCTTCATGGCCGCCGGCCGACATCTTCGCCCAGGTCTTGCGCACGATGGCGATGACCTTGTCGTCATCGTGCTGACGGCCGAAGGCATCGAAATCGTGCTGCAGGAATGCCAGGCAGATGGCGTCTTCCAGCGCCTGCACCTCGGCGTCGAGCTTGAGCTTCTCGCGGCGCACCAGCGCCTGCACGCGGGCGATGGTGTCGGCGTCGTAGCCGGCAGCGGCGAGCAGCTCACCGGCGCGCTCGGCATGAAAACGCTTGAGCTGCGCGCGCCACTGCAGATAACCCTCGCGGGTCATCGGAAAATCGCTGCGCGGGCTCTTCCAGCGCTCCAGATGGTGCGCGCGGGCGGCCAGACGCAGCGCCTCGCTGGCCTGCGGGTACAGCCGCACCAGCCAGGTACTGACGCGCTGCCCTTCGAGCAGGGCCTTCGCCTGCGGCCCGCCGTCGTGCTCGACGACATGCGGGTCGGCCGCATTGGCGGCGTCGATCAGTTCGAGGGCGCGGGTGAAGCGGTCATCGGGGCTCATGAGCGGTCAGTCCTGGCGGCAAGGCGGGTACTCAGGCTACCGGCAAAGCCGGTTCAGTAGCCACGTTTGAGATCGACCAGTCCGCTGACCGCCTCCCCGGCTTCGAGGCGCCGGATCTTTTCGGCGATCTGCGCGGCCGAGTCCTCGACCAGCGTCAGTGCGGCGATATGCGGCGTCAGCGTCACCCGCGGATGCGTCCACAGCGGGTGGCCGGCCGGCAGCGGCTCGTCGCGGCAGACATCGAGCACCGCATGGCCGACCTGGCCTTCGGCCAGCGCCGCCAGCAGATCGTCCTCGACCAGATGATCACCGCGCGCGATGTTGATCAGCAGCGCACCGCGACGCAGTGCCGACAGCGTGCGCCGGTTGAGGATACCGCGGGTTTCGGTGGTCAGCGGCAGCAGGCAGATCAGCACGTCGCAGGCCGACAGGAAGCGCTCCAGCTCCGCGGCGCCGGCGAAGGCTTCACCGCCTTCGAGCTCCTTGCGCGTGCGGCTCCAGCCGCGTACCGGAAACCCGAGGTCGCCCAGCGCGGCGGCCACCGTCAGCCCGAGTGCGCCGAGGCCGAGCACGCCGATCGTCGGCCGCCGGCCGAGCGGCAGCGGCCGCCACTCGCCGCGTGCGGCCTGGGCGGCGTAGTCATCGAAACGGCGGTAGCGGCGCAGTACCGCATGCAGCACGTACTCGACCATCTGCAGGGCCATGCCGGCATCTTCGAGGCGGATCAGCGGCACGCCGACCGGCAGCGTGTCCATCGCCAGCACGGCATCGACACCGGCGCCGAGATTGAAGACCGCGCGCAGCTGATTCTGCCTGGCGAACACCGCCGCCGGCGGCTTCCATACCAAGGCGTAATCGCAGGCCGGCAGCTCGGCATCCGCTGCCCAGGCGTGCAACTGGGCCTGCGGCAGGACGGTGGCGAGCGCGGATCGCCAGACGGCGGGCGCGTCGCCCGCGGCGCTGTAGAACAACAGATTCATGCAAGCTCCCGATGGCTGGGTGAAAGGGCTGCCCCGCCCGCAGTGCGCGCGGCGGCGGGCAGGTGCAGCGCCAGCCCCCAGCGTAGCCGGCTTGCGGCCGCCGGTGACAGTGGGCACGCAGCTGTGCGCCGTTGCGGGCTTGCTACACTGCGCGGCTGCCGGAACTCGCATCCGGCCGGAGCACAACGGCATGTCGGTCAAGAAATACCTCAAACAGCTCATCGTCGGTCATGCCCTCGATCCGCTGGCGGCGGATACGCGGCGCCGGACCTCGATGATCGCGCTGATGGCCTGGATCGGGCTGGGCGCCGACGGCCTGTCCTCGACCAGCTACGGTCCGGAGCAGGCGTTCGTCGCCCTCGGCGAACATACCTTCCTCGGTTTTTACCTGGCGCTGGCGACCTTCGCGACGGTGTTCATCATTTCGCTGGCCTACAACCAGGTCATCGAGCTGTTCCCGTCCGGCGGCGGCGGCTACAAGGTGGCCACGCAGCTGCTCAGCCCGCGTGCCGGGCTGGTTTCGGGCTCCGCGCTGCTGGTCGACTATGTGCTGACGGTGGCGATCTCGATCGCCAGCGGCACCGATGCCATGTTCTCGCTGCTGCCGCTGTCCTGGCAGGACTACAAGGTCCATACCGAAGTCGGCCTGCTGCTGCTGCTGCTGACGCTGAACCTGCGCGGCATCAAGGCCTCAGCGCTGCTGCTGCTGCCGATCTTCGCCGGCTTCCTGATCTCCCACACGGTGCTGATCGTCTACGGCATCAATGCCCACGCCGACCAGCTGCCCGACCTGTTCACCGCCACCCTCGCCGAAACCCGCACGCTGACGCAGGAGCTTGGCTGGGTCTTCGTCGCCGCGCTGTTTCTCAAGGCCTATTCGCTCGGCGGCGGCACCTACACCGGTCTGGAGGCGGTTTCCAACAACGTCAACATGCTGGTCGAGCCGCGTGTGCGCAACGGCAAGGCGACGATGGCCTACATGGCGGTGTCGCTGGCCTTCACCGCCGGCGGCATCATCCTGCTCTACCTGCTGTGGGCCAGCGAGCCGGTGGCCGGGCAGACACTCAATGCCGTGGTGTTCCAGTCGATCCTGTCGAGCTGGCACATCGGCGACAGCGTCGCCGAACAGACGGTGCTGTGGCTGGTGCTGGCGCTCGAAGCAGCATTGCTGATGGTCGCCGCCAACACCGGCCTGCTCGGCGGCCCGGCGGTACTCGCCAACATGGCGGTCGATTCCTGGGTTCCCCGCCACTTCCGCTCGCTGTCGACACGGCTGGTGACGCAGAACGGCGTGGTGCTGATGAGCCTGGCGGCGCTGGCGATCCTGCTGTGGTCGGGCGGCGATGTCGGCGTGCTGGTGGTGCTGTACTCGATCAACGTGTTCCTGACCTTCACACTGACGCTCGCCGGACTGGTGCGCTACTGGTGGCGCAACCGCCTCGATGAAGAACACTGGCTGCGCCGCCTGCTGCTCGCCCTCAGCGGCTGCCTGGTGACGAGCTTCATCCTGCTCGTCACCACCGTCGAGAAATTCGCCGAGGGCGGCTGGATGACCGTGCTGATCACCAGCGCCGTGGTCATCGTCTGCCTGCGCGTGCGCGACCACTACGACCGCGCGCGCCGCGAACTGGAACGCCTCGACGCGCAGCTCGCCCCCTCGCTCGGCCCCGAGGACGACAACGAACCGCGCTGCCCGCCACTCGACCGCGATGCCCCCACGGCGGTGTTCCTGATCGGCAAGAACCGCGGCATCGGCATGCACGCCCTGCTGTGGGTGTATCGGATGTTCCCCGGCCACTTCCGCAACTTCATCTTCCTGTCGGTCGGCGAGGTCGACTCGCAGAGCTACAACGGCGAGGGTGCGCTGCGTTCACTGCGCTACCGCATCGAGAATTCGCTGCATTACTTCGTGCGCGTCTGTGCCCGTCGCGGGCTGGCGGCGGAAACCCGTGCCGCCTTCGGTGCCGATCCGCTTGATGAGCTCGAACAGCTGGCCGCGCAGGTGATGAATGACTACCCCAACAGCGTGTGCTTCGCCTCGAAGCTGATCTTCCGCAGCGATGACTGGCTGACGCCCTGGCTGCACAACCAGACGGCGCTGACGATGCAGCGCCGTCTGTTCCTGCGCGACCGGCAGATGGTGATCGTGCCGCTGAAGGTCTGACGCGGCCGGCTAATAATCGATCAGCATCACGCCGGCCATCGCCAGCAGGTAGGCCAGCGGGTAGAAGGCCAGCACCAGGCGATCGATGCGCTGGATGCGCGCCAGGTGGCCGTCGGCCTCCTGGCGGCGCAGGTAGACCGACAGCACCAGCATCAGACCGGTGACGACGAAGGTGCTGATCAGCAGGATGTCCATCAGCGTCAGGTAGCCAAGCCGTGGCAGATCGCCGGAAATGGTGAAGCTGAAGGCGATGAACAACAGCAGGTTGCCGCCGGCGACATCGACGCGCTTGCCGTAGTCGCGCAGGAAGAAGGTCACCCAGGAGACGATGATGATGATCAGGATCGGCAGGAAAATCCGCGATATGTAGTAATTCAGGTGACGTTCGGCAACGAAGCCGAAGTTGTAGCGCGACACCGGCAGCCCGGTGCTGTCGCTGACGCTGTCGATGGCGCTGGTGTGGTGCGTCAGCACCCATTCCTCCTCGCCGAGCGCACCACCGACCTCAGTGAAACCGGGCAGCTCGGTGAAGTGATAGAGCCACTCCGGCCACAGCGCCTCGATGCGCACGAAGAACTTCTGCTGATCGAACGGAAACCGGCGGAAGTCGAAATCCGGCGCCTGCAGTGTCAGCGAGGCACGCTCGAAATAGGTCGCGTGGCCGTCGGGCTGCAGCACCACGACACGCCGCTGCGACCAGCGGTTGCCCTGCTGGTTGGCGAAGATGAACTCCGGCCAGCGCGCGTGCAGGCTCGCCACGTACTGCGCAAAGCTGTCGCCGACGAACACGCGCTGGCGGCAATCGCATTCCTGCGGATTGAAGGCCAGCGCCGGGTCGCTCCAGTCGAGCATCAGGCTGGCGACGATGCCGTAATTTTCGGCGCGCTGGTCGACGCCGGTGATCTGGTGCAGCTTCAGGCCGATCGACACCGCCAGCGGCTCACGCAGCACCGCCGGCCCGCGCGCCGACACGCGCCCCTGCTCGACCTCCGCGGCATTGATGCCGAGGCTCAGGTGATAGGCACCGGCCGCGACGCGGCCGTCGACCGGCTGCGCGCGGATGCGCAGGCGCGGATTGTCGTCACGCGCCCCGAAGGTGTGGTGCAGCACCAGCGCCTGTCCCTTGCCGGTGGCGCTGACGCTGGCCAGCGGTTTGTCACCGAAGTCATACAGCGTCAGCTGCGGCAGCCAGTCACCGTCGGCTTCGAGGCGCACGCTCAGCGTCTCTCCGCGGTTGATGCGCTGCAGCTCATACAGGCGCAGCGCGTGCGCCGGATCGAGCCTGGCATCGAGGCTCTGCACGCGCTCGCTGCCGACGCCGACCGGCTGCAGAAAGCTCAGCTGCGGCGCCGCGCCCTCGGCCATCGCCTCCAGACGGAACCCGCCCACGCTCGGGCGCAGCGGCGTGCTGGCGACCAGCAGCCGGTAGTCACCGTCCGCCGGCGCGGTGAAACGCAGCCGCGCGCCGTAGCCACCGTCACCGGCGTCGTCATTGCTGGCGAGGAAGAACCGCTCGGCGAGCCTGGCAAAGGCTTCCGGGCGATCGCGGCTGTGCACACGCAGCCGTTCGACTTCCGGCAGGTAGTCGTGCAGCAGGGCCGCGGTGTCGACCTCGGGACGCAGCACGCCGATCCAGGGATCGAGGCTGCCGCCGCTCGCCTGCAGCGTCAGCGTCACGCTCTGCCCGGCACGCAGCCCGTCGAGGCGATAGAGCAGGTCGCGCTGCAGCTCCAGCTCCCCGTCCAGTGCCGCAGCCCGCACCGGCGCCGCTGACAGCACCAGCAGCAGCCAGCACACCCACACGCCCAGACCGTACGAGCGCCCACGCGCACCGCACACCGCTTGCCTCATGATCGAGACTCCCTGAACGCGCCACGCCACGCGGCCCCGCGCACTGCCGCCTATCTCGCCATGAAGCGATTGTTTACACCATAGCTCGCCCGGGCCGGCTGCAAAAACCCTGTGCCGGGTGCGGATCTGAGCCTGACCAACTACGGTTAATCTGGATGCGCAAGCCGCCCCCGCGCCCAGCGCGGTGTCGGCGCTCCAACCCGGACCCGGAGCGACATGGCCAGCGCGGCCCAGCCGGTGAGCTGGCTTCTCGATTGGCTTTTTTCGTACCCAGCCCCGACCGAGTCCGTATCTTGGAAGGCAAACCGCTCTCTCCCGACAATGACACCACCCCCGGTCTGAACCGCTTTGCCGTATGGCTGGTCCTGGTGGTCGCACTGCTCGCCACCGGCACCGCCTGGCACCGTGTACGCTCCGACGTGCTCGACGCCGCCCAGCTGCATTTCCAGCGCATGGCGCTGCAGCTCGGCACGGCCATCAGTGAACGCATGCGCCACTATGAGCTGGTGCTGCGCGGCGGCGTCGGCATGTTCGTGGCTTCGCGCGACGTCGAGCGTGACGAATGGCGCCGCTACATCGCCAACCTCGACCTGGCCAGCAGTTCTCCCGGCATCCAGGGCGTCGGCTACGCCGTGCGCACGCCCGCCCCGGTACTGCCGCTGCTCGAACAGCGGGTCCGCGAGGAGGGGTTCACCGACTTCAACGTGCGCCCGCCCGGACCGCGAGCGGAGTACGTGCCGATCATCTACCTGGAGCCGTTCAGCGACCGCAATCTGCGCGCCTTCGGCTACGACATGTTCTCGGAGCCGATACGGCGCGAAGCCATGGAGCGCGCACGCGACAGCGGCCTGCCGGCGCTGAGCGGCAAAGTGACGCTGGTGCAGGAAACCGATGCCCACAAGCAGGCCGGCACCCTGCTCTACCTGCCGGTCTACCGCAACGACGCCACACCGCTGAACGTCGCCGAGCGTCGCGCCGCTCTGCAGGGCTATGTCTACGCGGCGTTTCGCATGGACAACCTGATGCACGGCATTTTCGGCAACCGCCCGGTGGAGCTCGACTTTGCCGTATTCGACGGCGACAGCGACGAGCGCGCCGCGCTGCTGTTCGATTCAAGCGCCCGCGACGGCCTGCCGCCCGAGCACGAACCGGGCGAGCTCTACCTGCGCACGCAGCATCGCCTGGACATTGCCGGGCGCACCTGGACGCTGCGCTTCGACACCACCCCCGCCTTCTGGAGCAGCGTCGATCTGAACAAGCCGCGGCTGGTGCTGCTCGGTGGCCTGTCGACCAGTATCCTGCTGGTCGCCATCGCCTGGTCGCTGGCGCGCACGCGCAGCCGCGCACTGAGCTACGCCCGCGAGATGACCAGCGCGCTGCGCACCAGCGCAACGCTGCAGCGCGCGATTCTGGAAAGCACCGACTACGCCATCATCAGCACCCGGGTCGACGGCGCGATCGAGCTGGTCAACCCGGCCGCCGAACGCATGCTCGGCTACGACGCCAGCGAACTGGCCGGCCGCCCGCTGCCGGAGTTCTTCCCCGACAGCGAACTGGCCAATCGCGCCAGGCAGCTGGCAGTGGACCTCGGCGAGCCGATCGAGCCCGGCTTCGAGACGCTCGTCGCCTGCGCGCGCCGCCAGCTGCACGATGAACACGAGTGGAACCTGCGTCAGCGCGGCGGCGGCCAGCTGCCGGTGCTGCTCGCCGTCACCGCGCTGCGCAGCGAACTCGGCGAGATCAGCGGTTTTCTCGGTGTCGCTCAGGACTTCACCGAGCGCCGCCGCGCCGCGCAGGCCGCACACCAGTTCACGATCGAACTCGAACAGCGCGTCGAGGAGCGCACCCAGGCGCTGGCACAGATCAACCTGCAGCTCGAAGCCGAGATCGCCGAGCGCCGCCATGCCGAGCAGCGCCTGCAGAAAGCCTACACCGACCTGCAGGTGTCGATGCGGGCGGTACAGCGCCACGCGCGCGAGGTGGCGATCCTGCGCGAAATGGGCGACCTGCTGCAGACCTGCGCCAACCTGCAGGAGATCGGCGAAGTGATCGAGCGCTTCGCCGTGCGCCTGTTCGAGCACGAGACCGGCGGGCTGTATCTGTTCAAGTCCTCACGCAATGTGCTCGAAGCGATCGCCACCTGGGGCGAGCTGCCGGCCGGCGATGCCGTGTTCGCCCCCGAGGCCTGCTGGGCATTGCGCCGCAGCAAGCCGCACATCGTCACCGCCGGCAGCCGCGACGTCAGCTGTCAGCACGTCAGCACCGCGCAGAGCTATCTGTGCATCCCGCTCAGCGCCCAGGGCGAGCTGATCGGCCTGCTGCACCTGCGCGCCACCGACACCCACGATGAACTCGACGAGCGCATGAGCTGCTGCACCTCGGCCGCCGAGGTGATCGGCCTGGCGATGGCCAACTTCCGCCTGCGCGAACGCCTGCGCGAGCAGTCGATCCACGACGACCTGACCGGCCTGTTCAACCGCCGCTACCTCGAAAACACCCTGGATCGCGAGGAAAGCCGTGCCGCCCGCGCCGGCAGCACGCTCGGCATCCTGATGCTCGACATCGATCACTTCAAACAGCTCAACGACACCTGGGGCCACAAGGCCGGTGATCTGGCGCTGCGGGCCGTCGGCCGCCTGCTCAGCGCGCTGGTGCGCAACGCCGACATCGCCACCCGCTACGGCGGCGAGGAATTCGTCATCGTGCTGCCCGACGCCGCCCGCGAGGCCTGCCTGCGCCGCGCCGAGGAAATCCGCCAGCGCATCGCCGAGGCGGCCGCCAGCGACCCGGCGCAGAACCCGCATCCGCTGACCGTGTCGATCGGCGTCGCCCTGTTCCCACAGCACGGCGAACACTGGCAGGCGGTGCTGCTCGCCGCCGATCAGGCGCTGTATCAGGCGAAGAAACTCGGCCGCAACCGCGTGGTGGAAGCAAGCGACAGCAGCAACCCGGCAGAGCCCCATCCCGCCTGACAGCCACAGATCCCGGCGGGTGAATCACACGACAGGGGAAAGCGCTGTCGGGCGCTGCGCGCCGACGTAAAGCCTCAGGAAGCCCGGCGGGCCGCGGCCGCCAGCGGAATCCCCAGATAGACGAGACGCTTCATTTCATTGCGTCCGCGCGTGACGTTATCGAGGATCAAGCCACAGCTGAACGACAACAGCGCACACACCATCATCGACGCCGACAGGACCGCCGTCGGAAACCGCGGCACCAGCCCCGTCTCCAGGAATTCGACGATCAGCGGCGTCGAGAGCAGCACCGACAGCGAGGCGAGCAATGCGGCACAAATGCTGAAAAACGAAAAAGGCCGTTCCGAGACGTAGAGGCGGGCAATGGTCTTGAGAATGCGCCAGCCATCCCGATAGGTCGACAGCTTGCTCTGCGAACCTTCCGCTCTGGCGCCATAAGGGGTCATCACCTCGCCATAGGGCATGCGCAGTTCCAGCGCATGCACCGTCAGCTCGGTTTCGATCTCGAAGCCGGTCGACAAGGCCGGAAACGATTTGACATAGCGACGGCTGAAAACGCGGTAGCCCGACAGCATGTCGGTAAACCCGCCACCGAAGATGTACACGACGCTTTGCGTGAGCAGGCGGTTGCCCCACTGATGTCCCCGCCGATAGGCGCTGGCCGCCTCGTCGGCCGCCGTCTCGCGGCAACCGACAACCATATCGAGGCGCTCGTCGATCAATTTATCGACCATCCGTGTCACCGATGCCGCATCGTAGGTCGCGTCGCCGTCGACCATCACGAAGATGTCAGCCTCGACATCGGCAAACATCCGCCGCACGACGTTGCCCTTGCCTCGCAGCGGCACGGCGATCACGCACGCACCTTCCGCGACCGCGACCGCGGCCGTGGCATCGGTCGAATTGTTGTCGAAGACGTAGGCGTCAATGTCTGGCATGACCTGGCGAAACGCCCGGATGACACGGGCAATGGCAGCCTCCTCGTTGTAGCAGGGCACAATTAGAGCGACTTTCAAGTCACGATACGGCATGAGCTATCTCGATTCGTAAAAGGCCATGATTGACTGGGGTCAGACTTCACCGGCTCAAGCCAACTGCGCAGAGGCGAGCCGGAGAACCCACCCCGCATTATTCTGCCCCGCCTGCATCCCGCTGGCTCCTGCGCTCAGCGAATTCGCGCAGCGGGCGATGAAACCTCGTGGCCACCGGCGAATGCAGCGCGCGGCTGCACAGGCGGACTCACTGCCGGAAATCGTCTGCAATGCGTAGCGTTGAGCACGCCAGTATCCGCCCAAGGCAATTCGGACATCCCATAGCAGAAAGCCACCGTTCACGGACAAGCCGAATGCGTCAGCCGGGTCATTTGGCAGCTCCCGATGCGTCCGCCTTCAATACCAGCAGCACGCCATCCGAGTCTCTGGCGAGGATGTCGAAATATTGCTCATAGGCCTGCTCGTCGAAGCGCGGAAAACGCTTGGTCGCGATGACCAGCAAGCGCGCATGAAACCCGCTCATCAGCGCTTTCATTTTATCCGGCTCGATCACTCCGCACGTACCTGTGGAACAGTCCAGCATGTTTCTATAACGCCCTGGACCAAACCAGTCACCTATTGAAACACCATCAAAGAAATAGATGGCGTTTTCAAAGCCGACCTGGAGCATGCGGGCACCCAATTGCGGGGCTACCTCATTGGCTTTAGAAAACAGCGTATAGCCCGCCCGCCCGCTCAATGCCGCATCCCAGCGGACCATGGCCGACCTGGCATGTCGCAACTGTCCCCATACCGATGCGACGACAGCCAACAGCACAATAATCTGCGCGACAACAGAAATGCGAATCCGCCATCGCAGCCGCTTCGCAAACAGGCCGTGTACCCACGGCAGTCGACAGATGCGATCCACAAAAAACCATGATAAAAAAGTCGCGACTGCATAAATCGGCGCCAGATAACGATCGACCTGAGTCACAAAAAACCAGAATAAAAGATAGCTGACAAAAATAAACTGAAAGCAGCGAATCGGACTTGGCAGGCGTCGCAGAAACAGGCTCGGCAGGGCCAGAATCCATAACCCGGCGCCAGCGGCTTTTAAAGCGGCAAATATATTCAGGGTGGCGGGAGAAACACCGAATGATGCCTGCTCCTGCTTTTGCACCAGCAGATCGCCCTGATCCCAGAGGAATGTCCCGAAAACATTCCCGCCTGCCGGATGCACCGGATCTCCGGAGACGACATAGCTGCGGATGTACCAGCCGGCCCCCGTCAACAGCAGTGCGGCCGTAAAAACGCTGACCGGCTTCCAGCCCCGGCAGCGGATCGGCACATACAGGAGGGCCAGCAGCGCGAACACCATGCCGAAATACTTGCTGCCCGCGGCGGCCCCTGCCAGCACGCCCGCGACCGCCAGCCACACCGTATGCGACCGGGCCGGCATCGACGCAGACCAGATCGCCAGTGCCAGCGCACTGCCCCAGCAGAACAGAGCCAGGCCGTTATCGATGTAGGCATAACCCAGGGTGTCACCGATCGGCCGCAGCACGAATAAACTCAGCGCCGCCAGCACCCCGGCGTTAACCGAGCCGGTCTGCCACCTCGATACCCCCAATAAGCCCAGCGCCATGACAAACAGCGGCAAAGTGGCAAACACCTGCGCCACAAGTTCACCGCCCAGCATCAGCCCGAGGGTAATCAGCAAATTGACGTTCTGCGGAAACAGCGGAAAACGAATGTACTCATGTACGACGATCGCCTGGTGCTGCAAATAAGCCCGTGCGAGCGGCAAATGATACATCGTGTCGTCCCAGTATCCTGGCGCGTGCATGGCGGCCAGTATCGTCATTACCAGCAGCGCCGATACCACGATGGTTTCAAGACCGGTCAAGCCCGGGGACTCAAATGAAAATCGATTTTTTCGTGACCACAGCGACCAGACGGCTACAGCGAGGAGAAACGTCGCCCCGCCCAGGACCCACTGCAGATTGAGATTTCCGTATGCGCCCAGAATAACGAGCAGCAGAATGTTCAGCAGCATTCCATGGCTGATGGCGAAAAACCATTCGAAATATCGGTTTCTTGACGGCTCGCCCGCCTGCGCCCACAGGCTCAGACGCTCTGCGAGCGCAAAGCCGCAAACGGCACAATGCAGCAGGAACAGCACGCTCAAGCCACCGAGTCTGATGAACTCAATCAGCATGTGACCGCTTCCCGTTTATCAGTTGCCATAACCTCACCATGCACAAAACACCTATCAGAAATTCGCCACAAAATCATAAAACACAAAAACAGCAGAAGCTTTCGAGTGCAGATCGAATACGAACCCGCATCGGTTTTTCAGTGAATGCAATGACGGTTTTTAAACCCGAAACAGCGCACACCACGGCAGGAATAAACATTTCATACGCCACAGCAATGACATGCGGTAAGTTTACAGGCTTGAAGAAGCCTTCAATACCGTCGAGCGTATTCCGTAAGTCTCCGCATCAAGGTCGCGCGCGCAGCGGCCAGGCGGTGGGGCTGTGATTTTTGCGACGGGCGGTAAAGCACTCGCGCTTCACCCTCGGTAACGGGATCTGGCGGCGGCAGCGACGTGGCGAGTTCATTCGACGCCGGCATACGGGCACAGCGCCGGTGGAGTGGAAATTTCAGCCGCCTGCGTCACCCGCCCAGATGGCCACCGTCCTCCCTTCCGCTGAGGCAGCAATCATTTCGCTCATAAGGAATCTGCGCGTTTTTCCAACCATCGAGCCGGCCTCGATACGGGTTAAGCCCGATGCACTCATGGCAGAATCTGGGGCTCCATCACGTTACGTGACCTTGTGTGCATCATTGACCGGCGGAGACGGCGAGCATGTTCGATACCAGTGGTTATCGCATCGGCGTTGACCTCGGCGGCACCAAGATCGAGCTGCTGATGCTCGATCCGCTGGGGCGCGAGCAGTGGCGGCGGCGAGTTGCCACGCCGCAGGGCGATTACGGCGCGACGCTGGCGGCGATCCGCCGGCTGGTCGACGATGCGGAGTCGGCGCTCGGCCTGCGCGCCAGTGTCGGCGTCGGCACTCCCGGCGCGCCGTCGCCGCTCAACGGCCGCATGCGCAACTGCAACTCCACCTGGCTCAACGGCGAGCGCCTGCAGGACGACCTCGAAGCAGTGCTCGCCCGTCCGGTGCACATCGCCAACGACGCCAACTGCTTCGCGCTGTCCGAGGCCATCGACGGTGCCGCCGCCGGCGCACGCTGCGTGTTCGGCGTGATCCTCGGTACCGGCGTCGGCGGCGGCATCGTCGTCCACGGCCAGCCGCTGAGCGGCTGCAATGCCATCGCCGGCGAATGGGGACACAACCCGCTGCCCTGGCCGCAGGACGAAGAACGCCCCGGCCCGGCCTGCTACTGCGGCCGCCACGGCTGTATCGAGACCTGGCTGTCCGGCCCCGGCTTTGCCGCCGATCACGTCCGTCACGGCGGTCTTGAGCGCGAGGCGCACGCCATCGCCCGCCGCGCCGCGCAGGGCTCCGTCGACTGCCTCGTCAGCCTCGAACGCTATTGCGAACGCCTGGCCCGGGCGCTCGCCCACGTCATCAATCTGCTCGACCCGGAGGTCATCGTTCTCGGTGGCGGCCTGTCCAACATCGAGGCGCTGTACACCGAGGTACCGCGCTACTGGAAACGCTGGGTGTTCTCCGACATCGTGCGCACCCGTCTGCTGCCGCCCAAGCATGGTGACTCCAGCGGCGTGCGCGGCGCCGCCTGGCTGTGGGCGCCCTAGGCCACGGCCTGCCACAACAGGCGCAGCGCCAGCGCCGTCACCAGCATTTTGAAGCCGGCACGAAACGCCGCTTCCGGCAGCCGGTGCAGCAGGCGCAGTCCCAGCCAGTTGCCGAACAGGCCGGCCAGCAGGATCACGCCGAGCAGCGGCAGCCAGTCGGTGAAGGAAAAACCGAGGCCGATGAAAGTCAGCGCCTTCAGCCCGTGCTGCGCCGACATGCAGGCGGCGAAGGTGGCGACGGTACGCAAACGCTCGGCGTGCAGGCGGTGGACGAAGGCTGCGACCAGCGGCCCGGTGGCGCCGACGAACATCGACACCGCGGTGGTCAGCGCGCCGACCAGCACCAGGCCACGCGGTGACACCAGCGCCCCCGGCAGGCGCGGCCCCCACACCAGGTAGAGCACGAAGCCGGCGATCAGCAGTTGCAGCAGGCGCGGCGGCAGGGCGACCACCAGCGGCGCGATCAGCAGCGCGCCGCCGACGGCGCCGAGGCCAAAGGCCCGGAGCGCCGGCCGGTCGAGATGCCGGCGTGTCATCCAGGCGCGGTCGAGGTTGTTGCCAAGCTGCGCCAGCCCGTGCACCGGCACGATCGCCAGCGGCGGCACGCTGCCGGCCATCACCGCGATCAGCAGCGTGCCGCCGCCGATGCCGAGCGCCGAGGTCAGTGCCGAGGCGATGACGTTGGTGCACACGATCAGCAGCGCGTCCGCCATGCCGAGGCCGGCAGGCAGCCCGTCGGCGAGGCTCACGCCAGCGCCTCGCCGGCCGCGTCGGCGCGCTCGCGCTGCTGCAGCGCCCAGAGCTCGGCGTACTGGCCGCCGCGCGCCAGCAGCTCGGCGTGCGTGCCGCGCTCACTGATATGCCCGCCCTCCATCACCAGGATCTCGTCGGCGTCGACGATGGTCGACAGGCGATGGGCGATGACCAGCGTGGTGTGGCCGCGCGCGGCACTGTGCAAGGCGTGGAGGATGGCCTGCTCGGCGCGCGAGTCGAGGCTCGATGTCGCCTCGTCGAACACCAGGATGCGCGGGCGCTTGAGGATCGCGCGGGCGATCGCCACGCGCTGCTTCTCACCACCGGAGAGCTTGAGGCCGCGCTCGCCGACCAGCGTGGCGTAGCCCTGCGGCAGACTGGCGATGAACGCATGCAGCTGCGCCAGACGCGCCGCCTCGGCGATCTCGGCATCGCTGGCATCCGGGCGGGCGTAGCGCAGGTTGTAGGCGAGCGATTCGTTGAACAGCACCGTGTCCTGCGGAACGATGCCGATCGCCGCGCGCAGGCTGTCCTGGGTGACGCCGGCGATGTCCTGGCCGTCGATGAGGATGCGCCCGCCCTGCACGTCGTAGAAGCGGAACAGCAGCCGCGCCAGCGTCGACTTGCCGGCACCGCTGGCGCCGACCACGGCAACGGTGTGCCCCGGCGCGATGCTGAAACTGACACCGTGCAGGATCGGCCGCTGCGGCTGGTAGGCAAAACGCACGTCCTCGAAACGCACTTCGCCGGCGCCGACCTGCAGCGCCGGGGCATCCGGCGCATCGACGACCTCCGGGCGCTCTTCGAGCAGCGCCACCAGGCTGTCCATGTCGGCCAGCGTGTAGCGGATCATGCGATAGACCACGCCGAGGAAGTTCAGCGGAATGAACAACTGCAGCAGGAAGGCGTTGACCAGCACCAGATCACCGATGCTCATACGCCCATCGACCACCTGCTGCGCGGCGACGAACATCATCAGCGTGACGCCGAGCGCGATGATCATGCCCTGGCCGAAATTGAGCAGCGCCAGCGTGTTCTGCGAACCGACCGACGCCTGCTCCCAGCGCGCCAGCGTCGCGTCACAGCGCGCCAGCTCCAGGCGCTCGTTGCCGAAGTATTTGACCGTCTCGTAATTGATCAGGCCGTCGACGGCCTCGTTCTGCGCCTGCGATTCGAGGCGGTTCATGTCGTGGCGGAATTCGATGCGCCAGTTGGTCATCGCCAGCGTGAAGGCGACGTAGACGCCGATCGCGCCGAGCACGATCAGCACGAACACTACGTCGTAATGCAGCAGCAGCACGCCGCAGATCAGCGCCAGCTCGATCGCCGCCGGCAGCACGCTGAACACCAGGTAGTTGAGCAGTGTCGACAGCGACTGCGAGCCGCGCTGCAGATCGCGGGTCAGCGCGCCGGTGCGCCGCTCCAGATGAAAGCGCAGGCTCAGCCGGTGCAGATGCTCGACGGTGCGGATGGTGATGCGGCGCACGGCGCGGAAACGCACCGCGGCAAACAGCGTGTCGCGCAGCTCATTGAACACGGTGGCGGCGATCTTCACGCCGCCATAGGCGGCGAGCAGCGCCACCGGCAGCGTCAGCGGACCGTGCGCACCGAGGGCATCAACCAAGTCCTTGAGCAGCAGCGGCACGCCGACACCGGCGAGCTTGGCCAGCAGCAGGCAAATCAGCGCCGCCAGCACACGGCCGCGGTATTCCCACAGATACGGCGCCAGCGCCCGCAGGTTGTGCAGGTGGGAATGGCGCTGGCTCGGCAGTTCGGTGTAGCGCTGGCCGGGTGGCATCATGATGCGCTCCCGCCGTTGCCCACCGCTCGCCGCCGTGGCGGCCCTGCGGCCGCAACGGCTCTCAGGCGATGATGTTGGGGATCAGCTGATCCTCGATCTTGGTGATCGTTTCTTTGAGACCCAGCTTGCGCTTCTTCATCCGCGTGATCTGCATCTGATCGATGTACGGCCCTTCGTGGAGCCGTTCGATGACGTCATCGAGATCGCGATGCTCCTGGCGCAGGGACGCGAGCTTGAATTCGAGCGATTGGCGTTCTTCTTCAGTAAGCATGATGCGGCCCCCCTTCCTCCCGCGAGCGCGCAGGCAGCATAGCCGAAGCCCCCAGCAATAGGGCGGCAATCCGCATCGCAAAAAAAGCCGCTGCCGTGCGCATCCAACACGCGCTTTCATCCGAATACGCAGCATGGCACGGCCGCCACGACATCCCTCGCAGCCGCCGCCTGCCCGCGTACCGCTTCCGGCACGGGCCTTTCACAGGAGATCAGACCATGAACAAAAAGACTATCGCCAGCGCCCTGCTCGGACTCAGCCTCGGCTTCGGTTTCGCCGCGATGGCACAGGCCGGTGAAGGTCGGCCCGAAGCCGGCATCGGCCGCCCGCTCGACATCTACCTGAGCCGCGATCAGGCGCCGATGCCCCACGAGGCGCAGGTCCAGGCGCAGGCGACGACGCCGGAGCACATGCCGATGCGCAGCGAAGGTCCGTACTGCACGCTGTATCCCTCGCTGATGCCGAACAGTGCCGAAGCCGGCCATGCCGGTCTGTGCTGATCCAGCCTGACGCGTGCGTATGCACACACTGCCGTCTGCAAGGCATCCGAGTCCGCGCACCATCCGCCCCGCGGACTCCCTTTTCCTTCTGCAGTCAAAAGCATACGGGCGTCGCTGCATGCGGCGCCCGTATGCCACATGCAAGGTTCAGGCAGCCTTTTCGCCCGCGGGCGAACGCCGGCGCAAGCTCGTCATCAATCCGGCGAGGCCGACGCCCAGCAACATCGATATGCCCGGCTCCGGCACCGCGGACACGCCACGCAGCGTCAGCACATAGTCACCCGTGGCGGGCTGTGAGCCGCCGCTGGCGGCGACCCAGCTTGAAAACGGCAGCGCACCGCCCGGACCGGTCGGGCCGTACTCAAGGCCGCTGTCGACCAGGCGGGTATCGGGGAACAGCAGGCCGTCCACGTTGCTCGGCGTGATGTCGAACACGGAAATGGCCAGGTAGTAATCCCCTGGAGTAACAACGAACGCCGACGTGAGCGCGCCGAAATTGGCGTTGACATTGGCAGTGTCGTCCCGCATCACGACGCCGCGACCGCTCGCATCAAAGAGAAACAGCATGCCGTCGATGCCGGGATTGCTCACTGCCGACACAAAAAACTGCGTCGGATCGGCCACATGAATCTTGTACAGATCCACGTCAGTCCCTGAACCCAGCGTTCCAGAAATCGATTCGACCGGCCCGGAACCGCTGATGACCTGCGCATCGGCGAGGCTTTGCCCCGCATCACCGATCTCCGTGGCGGGAAAAGCCGCCGCGCTACCCGCCACCAGTGCGAGCAGGGCGGCGGCGGCGGTTCGGGTGACACATTGGAACGAGTGCTGGTTCATAGGCTTCTCCGGTTATGGCTGTGGTTGCAGGCATCAGCCCCCGGAGTGTGTGCCGCATCGACACAACAAGCCGTTCGGGATCAGCCTGTTAGGTGACACAGCAAGAGCAGGGCCATATTTCCATCATATTGAAAATGAAATAATTTTAATGATCTGCCCTTTCTGGGCGAACACACGCTGCAAATTAAGCTGACAGATCACACGCCGGCCGCGGTCAAACAACCGTGCAAACCTCCGCACAGCCGCACGCGCACCGAGCCACAGCGCGAGGACTGCAGCGCCGTGCCGGTACCCCCTCCGGGCACTCGAAACCACCCCGCCACGCGACAACCGGCGACAGGGTGGCTTTGCAGCGCTAAACCGCCAGATGCGCCTTGACCACCTCGTCGGTGAGTTCGCTCATCGTGCCGGTGGCCACCCAGCGGCCTTTTTCCATGATCACGAAGTCGGTGCCGAGGCGGCGGGCGAACGGCAGCTTCTGTTCGACCAGCAGCACCGTCAAGCCGACCTCGCGGTTGAGGCGGATGATGATGTCGCCGATCTCGCGCACGATGTTGGGCTGGATGCCTTCGTTGGGCTCGTCGAGGATCAGCAGCTCCGGCTCCAGCACCAGCGCCCGGCCGATCGCCAGCTGCTGCTGCTGACCGCCGGAGAGATCACCACCGCGCCGGTGCAGGAACTGCTTGAGGATCGGGAACAGCTCGTAGATGCGCTCGGGAATCTCGCTCAGGCCGTGCTCGCGGATGCCGAGGCCGACCTGCAGGTTTTCCAGCACCGTCAGCTGCGGGAAGATCTCGCGGCCCTGCGGCACGTAACCGATGCCGATGCGCGCCCGCTGGTGCGCCGGCTGGCGTACCAGATCCTGGCCGTGGAAGCGGATGCTGCCGCCGAACGTCGGCGCCAGCCCCATCACCGCCCGCAGCAGCGTGGTCTTGCCGACGCCGTTGCGGCCCATCAGGCAGGTGCAGGAGCCGCGGCGCACGGCGAGGTTCATGCCCCAGAGAATCTGGCTCTGGCCGTAGCGCAGATCGACCTTCTCCACCGCCAGCAGGTTCTCGGCAGCGTCTTCCATCACGGCGGCCATCAGGCGCCCTCCCCGAGGTAGACCTCGACGACCTTCGGATTGGCCTGGATCTGATCCATCGTGCCCTCGGCGAGCACGTGACCCTCGTGCAGCACGGTGACCTTGCGCGCGATCGAACGCACGAAAGCCATGTCGTGCTCGACGACGATCACCGAATGTTTGCCCGCCAGCGACACCAGCAGCTCGGCGGTCTGCGCGGTTTCCTGCTCGGTCATGCCGGCGACCGGCTCGTCGACCAGCAGCACGCGCGGGTTCTGCATCAGCAGCATGCCGATCTCCAGCCACTGTTTCTGGCCGTGCGACAGCGCACCGGCCGGACGGCGCTCGTGACCGCGCAGGCCGATGATGCCGAGCACCTCGTCGATGCGCGCCCGCTGCCCGGCATCGAGCTGTGCGAACAGCGAGCGGCGCACGCGCTTGTCGGCCTGCATCGCCAGTTCGAGGTTTTCGAACACGCTGTGGCCCTGGAACACCGTCGGCTTCTGGAACTTACGGCCGATGCCGAGCTGGGCGATCTGCGCCTCGCGCAGTTCGAGCAGGTTGACCGTCTGGCCGAAATACACCTGCCCGGAATCGGGCCGCGTCTTGCCGGTGATGATGTCCATCATCGTGGTCTTGCCGGCGCCGTTGGGACCGATGATGCAGCGCAGCTCGCCGTCGTCGATCGACAAGTCGAGATCGTTGATCGCCTTGAAGCCGTCGAAGGCGACGTTGACGCCTTCGAGGTAGAGGATCGCGCCGTGGGAGACGTCCGGCACGGGACGATCGCGCACATCGGCCGGCAGCGGCTCACGCGGCACCGCCGGCACGGGAGCGGCGGGCGGCGCTTCGCCGAGGCCGGCGGCGACCGCCGGCAGGGCGCTGGAGCCGCCGAGCGGGCCGGCCGGCACGGGAATCGGGGGTTGCTGGCTCATGCGCGCACCTCCTCGGTTTTGCCCGGGCGCAGGCGGCGGACCAGGCCGATCAGCCCCTGCGGCAGGAACAGCGTGACGCCGACGAACAGCGCGCCGAGCACGTACAGCCACAGCTCGGGCGCGGCAACGGTGAACCAGCTCTTCAGGCCGTTGACGGTGGCGGCGCCGAGCAGCGCGCCGGCCAGCGTGCCGCGGCCGCCGACCGCGGTCCACACCGCCATCTCGATCGACTGCGTCGGCTCCAGCTCGCTCGGGTTGATGATGCCGACCTGCGGCACGTACAGCGCCCCGGCCAGGCCGCAGAGCACCGCCGACAGCGTCCACACCGCGAGCTTGTAGTAGAGCGGCTCGTAGCCGCAGAACATCACCCGGCTCTCGGCATCGCGGATCGCCGTCAGCACACGGCCGAACTTCGAATGCACGATCGCCTGCGCCAGCAGGTAGACCGTCAGCAGCACGCAGGCCGAGATCCAGTACAGGCCGAGCTTGACCCCCGGCTCGGCCAGCGAAAAGCCGAGCAGCTGCTTGAAGTCGGTCAGGCCGTTGTTGCCGCCGAAGCCGGTCTCGTTGCGGAAGAACAGCAGCATCAGCGCGAAGGTCAGCGCCTGAGTGATGATCGAGAAGTACACGCCCTTGATGCGCGAGCGGAAGGCGAACCAGCCGAAGACGAAGGCCAGCACGCCGGGCACCGCCAGCGCCATCAGCGCGGCGAACCAGAACTGGTCGAAGCCGTGCCAGAACCACGGCAGCTCCTTCCAGTTGAGGAACACCATGAAGTCCGGCAGCTGGGAGCGGTAGACGCCCTGCCCGGCCATCGAGCGCATCAAGTACATGCCCATCGAATAGCCGCCGAGCGCGAAGAACACGCCGTGGCCGAGCGAGAGGATGCCGGTGTAGCCCCAGATCAGGTCCATCGCCAGCGCCACCAGCGCGTAGCAGCAGAACTTGCCGAGCAGCGGCACCAGGTAGTCCGGCAGGTGCAGCGCCGAGTCGGCCGGCAGCGCGTTGAGCAGCGGCACGGCGATCAGCAGCAGCGCCGTCAGCGTGGCGAAGGCCAGCCAGCCGGTGCGCGTGTGCAGCGAGAGGAAGCCGCGCATGAATCACCCCTCCACGGCGCGGCCCTTGAGGGCGAACAGCCCCTGGGGTCGCTTCTGGATGAACAGGATGATGAAGCCGAGCAGCACGATCTTGCCGAGCACCGCGCCCATCGCCGGTTCGAGGAACTTGTTGACGATGCCCAGCCCCATGCCGCCGGCGACCGCGCCGGCCAGCTTGCCGACGCCGCCGAGCACCACGACCATGAAAGAGTCGACGATGCGGGCCTGCCCGAGATCCGGACTGACGTTGCCGAGCTGCGACAGCGCCACGCCGCCGAGGCCGGCGACGCCGGCGCCGAGGGCGAAGGTCATCGCGTCGATACGCCGGGTGTCGATGCCCATCGCCGCTGCCATGCCACGGTTCTGCGTCACCGCGCGCACGCGCAGGCCGAGCCGCGTCTTCTGGAAGATCAGCCACACCGCCGCCAGCACGGCGAAGGCGAAGATCACCGTGGCGATGCGGTTGTACGGCAGCACCATCTGCGCAGTGACCTGGATGCCGCCGGACAGCCACGAGGGATTGGCGACCTCGACGTTCTGCGCACCGAAGATCAGGCGCACCGTCTGGATCAGCATCAGCGACAGGCCGAAGGTCGCCAGCAGCGTCTCCAGCGGCCGGCCGTAGAGATGGCGCAGCACCAGGCGTTCGAGCAGCCAGCCGACCGCCGCCGCAGCGAGAAAGGCCACTGGCAGCGCCGCCAGCAGATACCAGTCGAAGGCTCCCGGCAGGTAGCTGCGGAACAGGTTCTGCACCACGTAGGTGGCGTAGGCGCCGATCATCAGCAGCTCGCCGTGCGCCATGTTGATGACGCCCATCAGGCCGAAGGTGATCGCCAGACCGAGCGCCGCCAGCAGCAGCACGCTGCCGAGTGACAGGCCGTAGAACAGGTTGCCGGCCTGGTCGCGGAACCACTGGCGATCAGTGATGGCATCGATCGCGCTCCTGGCCGCGGTGGCCAGCTCGGCGTCGTCGCCCTTGGCAATCGGGTCGAGCACGGCGATCACCCGCGGCTCGCCTTCATCGGCCAGCGTGCGGATCGCCGCCAGGCGTTTGCCGCGGTCCTCGCTCTGCAGCTCGATCGGCGCCAGCGCCAGGCGCAGCGCGTGGATCACTTCCTGATCGATCTCCGCCGCCAGCGCCGCGCGCAGGGAATCTTCGGCGGCGCGCACCGGACGGTCGGCAAAGGCCGTCGCCGCCGCCAGCCGCACCGCGCGATCCGGCGAGGTCAGTTGCAGGCGGGTCAGCGCACTGTCGATACCGCGGCGCACCGCATTGTTCAGCAGCGGCGCGCTGCCGGGCTCGCCGGTCACCGCGACACCGTCGCGCGCCCGCTTGAGCGTATCGCCATCCTTGATCAGCACTTCGCCATCGCGAAACGACACACGGCCGTCGCGCAGGGCTTCGAGAAAAATCAGCGCGCGCGGATCATTGGCCGCAGCCAGCTCACCGACCGCACTGCGCAGGCTCTGCGGGTCGGCGCCGAGGTGCGTGATGGTGTCGTCGAAGCTCACCGCGAACGCCGGGAGGGTGCTGCCCAGCGCACACGCGAGCAGCAGGAAGCGCAGCAGCCTGCACATGGCCAACCCCCTGGATATCAAATCTGCGATTGTTGATGCGATGCGGATGCGGCGACGGCCGGCAAGCCGGGCACTGCCCGCCCCGGCCGCCGCCGCATGACGCCTGGCTCGTCAGGGCCGACGGGCCGCGGCTTTACTTGAAGCGCGGCTCGGTGCAGTTGCCGCAGACCCACGGATAGGTCCAGTCGGCGACCTTCTTCGCGCTGTCCGGGATGTACGGCGACCAGGCCTGCGCACGGATCGGGCCTTCGGTCTTCCACACCACGTTGAACTGGCCGTCCTCGCGGATCTCGCCGATGTACACCGGCTTGTGCAGGTGGTGGTTCTTGGCGTCGAGCTGCTCGACGAAACCCGACGGCGCCTTGAAGGTCTGGTAGCCGAGCGCCTGACGCACGGCGTCGACGTCGGTGGTACCGGCCTGCTCAGCCGCCTGCGCCCACATGTTGATGCCGGTGTAGGTGGCTTCCATCGGATCGTTGGTGACGCGCGCATCACCGCCGGGCAGGTTGTTCTTCTTGACGTAGGCCTTCCACTTCTCGATGAACGCCTTGTTCTCCGGCGTATCGATGGTCATGAAGTAGTTCCACGCCGCCAGGTGGCCGACCAGCGGCTTGGTGTCGATGCCGCGCAGCTCCTCTTCACCGACCGAGAAGGCCACCACCGGCACGTCGGTCGACTTCAGGCCGGCGTTGCCGAGCTCCTTGTAGAACGGCACGTTGGAATCGCCGTTGATGGTCGAGATCACCGCGGTGCGCTTGCCGGCGCCGGCGAACTTCTTGATGTCGGCGACGATGGTCTGGTAGTCGCTGTGCCCGAACGGCGTGTAGGTCTCCATGATGTCGTCATCGGAGACGCCCTTCGAATGCAGGAAGGCGCGCAGGATCTTGTTGGTGGTGCGCGGATAGACGTAGTCGGTACCGAGCAGCACGAAGCGCTTGGCGGCGCCGCCGTCCTCGCTCATCAGGTACTCGACGGCCGGGATCGCCTGCTGGTTCGGCGCCGCGCCGGTGTAGAACACATTGCGCGAGGACTCCTCACCCTCGTACTGCACCGGGTAGAACAGCAGGCCGTTGAGCTCCTCGAACACCGGCAGCACCGACTTGCGGCTGACCGAGGTCCAGCAGCCGAACACCACCGCGACCTTGTCCTTCTGCAGCAGCTCGCGCGCCTTCTCGGCGAACAGCGGCCAGTTCGATGCCGGATCGACCACCACCGGCTCCAGCTTCTTGCCCAGTACGCCACCCTTGGCATTGATCTCCTCGATGGTCATCAGCGCGACGTCCTTCAGCGACGTCTCGGAGATGGCCATCGTGCCCGACAGCGAATGCAGGATACCGACCTTGATCGTGTCAGCAGCCAGCGCCGCGCCACTGGCCAAAGCCAGCGCGAGGCCCCCCGCCAGCGAGCTGAGGAAAAAGGTCCGCGACTTCGTGCTCATGCGTTGCCCCTCTAAACTTCGGGTGGTTCTTGGCTGTTCGGCCCCCCGCGGCCAGTGGCGCGACGGGCGAAGCACACAGGGGCACATGACGTGCCACCCGAAATTACACTTATGCGGCAAGCACTTGTTGCGACGCGACATCGTTTGCGGTGCAGCCCTGCCCTAAGCACGTGCATCGGGCGCACGGCACTGCACCGTACACACGCATTTCCGCACCGCGGGCAGGGCTGAAACGGAGCAGCGCACGGCGCGGGCGCAGCAGCCCCCGCGCGGCGCGGTTCAGGCGCTTTCGCGGGTCTGCAGTTCGAAGCCCAGATCGAGGGTTTCGGCATCGAGAGCCGGGTTGTCGATGCGGGCCAGCAGCAGCTCGGCGGCGCGGACACCGATGTGGTAGCGCGGCGTCGCCACGGTGGTCAGCGCCGGCACGCTGCAGGCGCCGAAGCCGAGGTCATTGAAGCCGGCGATGGCCAGATGCTGCGGCACCGGAATCCCGCGGCGCTGGCAGTGGAACAGCGCGCCGAGCGCCAGATCGTCGTTGCAGCAGAACACCGCATCGATCGCCGGATGCTCGGCCAGCAGCTGCGCGGTCAGCTCGACACCCAGGCCCACGCTGGAGGCCGCCGGCGAGGAAATTTCCGCGCAGTAGTCACCGTGGCCGGCCTCGTCCAGCGCCTGACGGTAGCCGTCGCGGCGCTTGAGCGTGCGCTCGTCGAGCTGAGCGGCCATGAAGGCGATGCGGCGGTGGCCGCGTTCGAGCAGATGGCGCGTCATCGCGTAACCGGCGGCCGGCTGTGAAAAACCGACACTGGTGACACTGTGATCGGCCATCAGATCCATCATGTGCACCGTCGGCACGCCGCTGCCGGCCAGCGCCGCACGCGCCCGCGGCGACTGCTGCAGACCGGTCAGCAGCAGGCCGTCCGGGTGATGCTCCAGATAAGCCATCAGCAGACGCTCTTCCTCGGCGGCATCGTAGAGGTTGTTGCCGATCAGCAGCTGGTAGCCGCGCGGGCCGAGCACGTCACGGATGCCGGCGAGCACATCGACGAAGACCTGATTCGACAGCGACGGCACCAGCACCGCGACGCTGTTCGAGCGCGCCGAGGCCAGCGTGCGCGCCGCGCGGTTGGGCACGTAGCCCAACGTGGCCACCGCCTGGCCGATGCGCTCGCGCAGGGGTTTGGACACGCTATCCGGCGTGCGCAGTGCGCGTGAGACGGTGATCGCGCTGACGCCGGCGTGACGTGCGACATCTTCGATGGTAGTCCGCCCGGTGGAGCGGGAGCCTGTGCGACGTTTGTTCAAGAGACACTCTCCGACGATGCGCCACCCCCGGCGCTACCCGATCCCTTCCCGCGACATCTGCTCCGCGAGCCTGCCCATGCTTGACACTGCTGATTATGGTAGCGCTAGCATCTGTTTGATTCTTTGACCTGACTCGGTACTGCGGTGTCCGCCGGGCCGGCGGGTCGCTTCTCTTACCCCTCTGCCGGGCAGGTGTCGTCACATGGCGCCGTATCCGAACATCGTGATCATGGGCGTCAGCGGCTGCGGCAAAAGCTCGATCGCCGCCCGCCTGGCCCTGCGCCTGGGGGCCACCTTCATCGAAGGCGACGGCTTTCACAGCGCCCAGAACATCGTGCGCATGGCCGCCGGTATCGCGCTGACCGATGCCGAACGCGCAGGCTGGCTGCAGGCGCTGGCCGCCCGCCTGGCCGCCGGGCGCCAGCGCGGTGAGCGCATGGTGCTGGCTTGCTCGGCACTCAAGCGCCACTACCGCGACGTGCTGCGCGGCGGCGATCCGGCGCTGCTGTTCGTGCACCTGTATGGCGACTACGCGCTGATCGCCCAGCGCATGACCGAACGCCCCGACCATTTCATGCCGCTCACCCTGCTCGACAGCCAGTTTCGCGATCTGCAGACGCCGCAGGTCGACGAAGCCGCGCTGTACTTCGACGTCCACGCCACACCCGCCGCGCTGGTCGAGGCGATCACCGCCCGGCTGTTTATCGGCACCTGAGCACAAACTGCACGCAACGCCTTGATCGACGCGTCAAATCGGGATACAGACGCGGGCAGCATCACGGAGGATGTAAACGATGAGGACCAAGTCCCTGCAGCGCTGGTGCGAGGGCCTGATGGCGTTCGCACTGGCGGCGATGGTCTTGCTGGTGTTCGGCAACGTGGTGTTGCGCTACGCCTTCGGCACCGGCCTCGCCGCCGCCGAGGAGCTGTCACGGCTGCTGTTCGTCTGGCTGGTGTTCCTCGGCGCGCTGCTCGCGCTGCGGGAAAACGCCCATCTCGGCTTTGATCTGCTGCAGGCCCGCCTGTCGCCGGCGGCACGCCGCCGCTGCGCCGTCCTCGCCCACCTGTTGATGCTCTACGTGCTGTGGCTGTTCGCCGCCGGCAGCTGGACGCAGCTGCGCATCGGCCTCGACGTGCGCTCGCCGGTGCTCGGCTACCCGCTGGCACTGCTGGCGCTGGCCGGCCTGCTCTGCGCCACGGGCATGGCCTGGCTGCTGCTGCGCCGGCTGTGGGGACTGCTGCGCTCTGCCGACACGACGCGCGAGCCGCCGGCATGAGCCTGGCCCTGTTCCTCGGCGTGCTGCTGGCGGCCATGGCCCTCGGCATGCCGGTGGCCTTCGCGCTGCTGCTCGCCGCCGTGGCGCTGATGGCGCAGCTCGATTTCTTCGATGCGCAGCTGGTGGCGCAGAACATGATCGCCGGCGCCGATTCCTTCCCGCTGATGGCGGTGCCGTTCTTCCTGCTCGCCGGTGAACTGATGAATGCCGGCGGCCTGGCGCGGCGCATCGTCGCGCTGGCGGTGGCCTGCGTCGGCCACATCCGCGGCGGCCTCGGCTTCGTCACCATCGCCGCCGCCGTGGTACTGGCCAGCCTGTCGGGCTCGGCGCTGGCCGATACCGCGATGCTCGCCGCGCTGCTGGTGCCGATGATGCGCACGCACGGCTATCCGCCGGCGCCGGCCGCCGGCCTGGTCGCCGCCGGCGGCATCATCGCGCCGGTGATCCCGCCGAGCATGCCGCTGATCATCCTCGGCGTGAGCACTCACCTCTCGATCAGCCAGCTGTTCCTCGCCGGCCTGGCGCCGGGGCTGCTGATGGGGCTGGCGCTGGTGCTGTGCTGGCGCTGGCTGGCGCGCGATCTGCCGGTCGCGCCGCTGCCGCGCACGCCCTCGCGCCAGCGGCTGCGGATGCTGGCCGACGCCGCCTGGGCGCTGGCGCTGCCGGTGATCATCCTCGGCGGCCTGCGCGGCGGCGTGTTCACACCGACCGAGGCGGCAGTGATCGCCGCCGTCTATGCGCTCGCCGTCAGCCTGCTGGTCTACCGCGAGCTGAACCCTGCGCAGCTCTACGGCGTGTTCGTGCGCGCGGCGAAGACCACCGCACTGGTGATGTTCCTGTGCGCGGCGGCGCAGGTCTCCTCGTACATGATCACCCTCGCCGAACTGCCGCAGCAGCTCGGCGACAACCTAGCGCCGCTGCTCGCCAGCCCGCGGCTGCTGATGACGGCGATCGTGCTGCTGCTGCTCGCCGTCGGCATGGTCATGGATCTGACGCCGACGATCCTGATCCTCGCTCCGGTGCTGCTGCCGCTGGCGCAGCGCGCCGGCATCGACCCGGTCTACTTCGGCGTGATGTTCGTGCTGGTCGGCTCGATCGGCCTGATCACGCCGCCGGTCGGCACCGTGCTCAACGTCGCCGCCGGCGTCGCCCGCGTTTCACTGAGCGACACCGTACGCGGCGTCGCGCCGTTCCTGCTCGCCTATGGCGTCGTGCTGGCGCTGCTGGTGGCGTTTCCGCAGCTGATCACCACACCGGCGCGCTGGCTGCACTGATTCACCCGATACCCACAACGAGCGGCCAGGATGCCGCAATTCCGGAGGATAAAAACCGTGCTTCGCTCACTGCTCAAGCCGCTTGGCCTGTGCCTGGCGCTCACCGCCGGCCTGCTCGCCGCGCTGCCGTCGCCGGCGCAGGCCGAGCTGCGCCCGCGCGTCATCCGTTTCGGCTACGGCCTCGCCGAGGACAGCAATCAGGGCCGCGCCGTGCGCTTTTTCGCCGAGGAGCTGCTGCGCCTGTCAGCCGGCCAGCTCAAGGTCCGCAGCTTCGGCGGCGCCAGCCTCGGCGCCGACATCCAGATGCAGAACGCGCTGATCGGCGGCGCGCAGGAAATGATGGTCGGCTCGACAGCGACGCTGGTCGGCATCGTCAAGGTCTTCGGTCTCTACGACCTGCCGTTCCTGTTCAACGACGTGCACGAGGCCGACGCCGTGCTCGACGGTCCGTTCGGCCAGAAACTGCTGACGCTGCTGCCGGCGCACGGGCTGATCGGCCTCACATACTGGGAAAACGGTTTTCGCGACCTGACCAACACCCGCCGCCCGATCACGCGGCTGGAGGATCTCGCCGGCGTCAAGCTGCGGGTGATGCAGAACCCGCTCTACATCGACGTGTTCGACGCCTTCGGTGCCCACGCCGTGCCGCTGCCGTTCTCCGAGCTGTTCACCGCACTGGAAACCGGCACCGTCGACGGCCAGGAAAATCCGCTGACGACGATCCAGTCCGACAAGTTCTACGAGGTGCAGCGCTACCTGAGCCTGACGCACCACGTCTACAGCCCGTGGATCCTGCTCGCCAGCGGCCCGTGGTGGAACGGCCTGAGCGCCGAGGAGCAGGCGCTGATCCGTCAGGCCGCCGCTGCCGCGCGCGATTTCGAGCGCGCCGACACCCGCCGTCAGGCGGCGCAGGCACTCGCCTTCCTGGAGGCGCAGGGCATGCAGGTCAACCGCCTGCCGGTCGCTGAAATCGAGCGTATGCGCGAGCGCGCACAGCCGGCGAGCGAGCGTTTCGCGGCTGAAATCGGCCCGCAGTGGCTCAGCGAACTGCAGGCGGCGATCAGTCAGGCACGCCAGCACTGAGCCGAAGTCAGGGGCCTGCAGCGACCTCACGCACTGTGCTGATTTCGTCAGCCCTGCGGGGAAAGCCATCAAGCCGTGACGGCGTGGCGGGCGCAGGCTTAAGGCTCGTTCTGCAAGCCTGGAAACCTGCCCATGCCGCGCATCCGCGTTCTCGACTCGCACACCGGCGGCGAGCCGACCCGCCTGGTTCTCGACGGCTTTCCCGCGCTGGGCAATGGCAGCATGGCCGAGCGCCGGCAGCGGCTGAGCGCGGAATTCGACCACTGGCGCAGTGCCTGCGTGCTGGAGCCGCGCGGCAGCGAGGTACTGGTCGGCGCGCTGCTGTGCACTCCGCTGGACCCCGGTGCCTGTGCCGGCGTGATCTTTTTCAACAACACCGGCTACCTCGGCATGTGCGGCCACGGCACCATCGGCCTGGTCGCCTCGCTGGCCCACCTCGGGCGCATCGGCCCCGGCGTACACCGCATCGAAACCCCGGTCGGCGAAGTCAGCGCCACGCTGCATGCCGACGGCGCGGTCAGCGTGCGCAACGTCGCCGCCTACCGCCACCGCCACGCCGTCACCGTCGAGGTGGCGGGCATCGGCCCGGTCTGCGGCGACATCGCCTGGGGCGGCAACTGGTTCTTCCTGATCGCCGGGCACGGCCAGCGCGTCGCCGGCGACAATCTGCCGGCGCTCACCGCCTATACGCGGGCGGTGCAGCAGGCACTGCTGGCACAGGGCATCCGCGGCGCCGACGGTGGCGTCATCGACCACATCGAGCTGTTCGCCGATGACGACCGCGCCGACAGCCGCAACTTCGTGCTCTGCCCCGGCGGCGCCTACGACCGCTCGCCCTGCGGCACCGGCACCAGCGCCAAGCTCGCCTGCCTGGCCGCCGACGGCAAACTCGCCCCCGGCGCGATCTGGACGCAGGCCAGCGTCATCGGCAGCCGCTTCGAGGGCTGTTACCAATGGGAAAGCACGGCCGCCAGCGGGCGCATCATCCCGACCATCCGCGGCCGCGCCCACATCAGCGCCGAGGCCACCCTGCTGATCGACGAGGCCGACCCCTTCGCCTGGGGGATCCGCCCGTGAACGCCCGCCGCTGCGCCGACGTCATCGTCGTCGGCGCCGGCATCGTCGGCGCCGCCTGCGCCCGCGCACTGGCGCAGCGCGGACTCGAAGTCCAGGTGCTCGACGATTACCGCGGCGGCGCCACCGCCGCCGGCATGGGCCACTTGCTAGTGCTCGACGACAACCCCGCCGAGCTGGCGCTGAGCGCCTACTCACTGCAGTGCTGGCGCGACTGGGCGCCGCGGCTGCCGGCCGGTTGCGCCTACCGCAACAACGGCACGCTGTGGCTGGCCGCCGATGCCGAGGAGCTGGCGCTGGCCGCCGCCAAGCAGCAGCGCCTCAGTACCCACGGCCTCGACTGCGAACTGCTCGGCGCCGCCGCGCTGCGCGCCGCCGAACCCGCGCTGCGCGCCGATCTGCACGGCGCGCTCAAGGTCGGCGGCGACGGCATCGTCTACGCACCGAACGTCGTCGACTGGCTGCTCGCCCACGAACACATCCGCCGCTGCCGCGCGCAGGTGGTCGAACTCGACGGCGCGGCCGTGCGTCTGGCCGACGGCCGCCGGCTCGCCGCCGGCGCCGTGGTGCTCGCCACCGGCATCGATGCCGGTGCGCTGTGCCCGGAACTGCCGCTGACGCCGAAGAAGGGCCAGCTGCTGATCACCGACCGCTACCCGCGCGAAATCCGCCACACGCTGGTCGAACTCGGTTACGTCAAGAGTGCGCATCAGGCCACCGGGCCGTCGGTGGCCTGCAACATCCAGCCGCGGCCGACCGGCCAGCTGCTGATCGGCTCCTCGCGCCAGTTCGGCAGCCGCGATCCGGGCATCGACGGCACGCTGCTGGCACGCATGCTCAAACGCGCCGTGCACTACGTGCCGGGGCTGGCGACGCTCAACGCCATCCGCTGCTGGAGCGGCCTGCGCGCCGCCAGCCCCGACGGCCAGCCGCTGCTCGGCCCGCATCCGCACCGCCCCGGCCTGTGGCTCGCGCTCGGCCATGAAGGGCTCGGCATCACCACCGCGCCGGGCAGTGCCGAACTGCTCGCCGCGCAGCTCTGCGACGAACGCCCGCCGCTGCCGGTGGCACCGTTCCTGCCGCAGCGCCTGCTGCCGGAGGCCGCCGATGCCTGAGCTCTACATCGACGGCCAGCGCATCAGCGTCGCCGCCGGCACCAGCGTCGCCGCCGCGCTGGCACTGGCCGGGGACGGCTGCAGCCGCAGCGCGCTCAACGGCACGCGGCGGGCGCCGCTGTGCGGCATGGGCGTCTGTCAGGAATGCCGCGTCAGCATCGACGGCCAGCGCCGTCTGGCCTGCCAGACGCCATGCCGCGACGGCATGCGCGTGGAGACCCGGCGATGAAGCGCGCCTACGACCTCGCCATCATCGGTGCCGGCCCGGCCGGCATCAGCGCCGCGCTCGCCGCGGCCGCCAGCGGCGCGCGCATCGCGCTGCTCGACGACAACCCGGTCGCCGGCGGCCAGATCTGGCGCGACGGCCCGCAGGTGCGCCTGCCGGCGCTGGCCCGGCGCCTGCGCGCCGAGCTGGCGGCGCAGGCCAACGTCGACTGTTTCGCCGCGACCCGCGTCGTCGCCCTGGCCGGTCCGCGCGGCCTGCTGCTCGAAGACGAACAACGCGGCTGGCGGCTCGACTATGCGCGGCTGATTCTGTGCACCGGCGCCCGCGAACTGCTGCTGCCCTTCCCCGGCTGGACGCTGCCCGGCGTCAGCGGCGCCGGCGGCCTGCAGGCGCTGCTGCACGGCGGCCTGCCGGTGCACGGCGAGCGCGTGGTCATCGCCGGCAGCGGCCCGCTGCTGCTGGCCTGCGCCGCCAGCGCCCGCCGCCACGGTGCGCGCGTGCAGCGCATCGCCGAGCAGGCGGCGTGGTCGACGCTGGCCCGCTTCGCGGCCGGCCTGCCGCGCTGGCCGGGCAAGCTGTGGCAGAGCCTGCGCCTGCTCGACCCGGCCTATCGCGGCGCCAGCCACGTCATCGCCGCCCTCGGCCGCGAGCGGCTGGAGGGCGTGCGCCTGCGTCAGGGCGGGCAGATCGTCGAACTCGAATGCGAGCGCCTGGCCTGCGGCTTCGGTCTGGTCGCCAATACCGAGATCGCCCAGGCGCTCGGCTGCGCGCTGCGCGATGACGCCATTGCCGTCAACGACTGGCAGGCCACCGCCTGCGACGGCATCTACGCCGCCGGCGAATGCACCGGCTGCGGCGGCAGTGAGCTGGCGCTGCTCGAAGGCAGCATCGCCGGCTACGCCGCGGTCGACGAGCACGCCCGGGCGCAGGCGCTGTGGCCGCAGCGGCAACGCTGGCAGCGCTTTGCCGAGGCGCTGCGCACGAGCTTTGCGCTCGATCCGGCGCTGCGCCACCTGGCCGCGGCCGACACGCTGGTCTGCCGCTGCGAGGACGTGCCCTACGCCGCGCTGGCCGGCCATGCCGGCTGGCACGCCGCCAAACTCGCCAGCCGCTGCGGCATGGGCGCCTGTCAGGGCCGCGTCTGCGGTGCCGCCGCGCGCACGCTGTTCGGCTGGAGCCGACCGGCACCGCGGCCGCCGTTCACGCCGGCGCGCATCGCCACGCTGCTCGAACTCGACGACGAGCAGGAGCCACCATGCGCGCCCTGATGCGCCAGCGCCCGGCAGCAAAGCACGCCCGGCAGCAGCCCGCCGCCGCCCCGTCCGCATGCAGATGTCGGCCCTCAGCTGCGGTGCGAAGCGCGAAACTGGCGCGGCGACAGTCCGGTCAGCGCCTTGAACTGGCGGCTGAAGGCGCTGTGGTCGGTGTAGCCGCAGCGCAGCGCGATCTCGGTGATCGGCAGCTCGCCGAGCAGCAGCTGCGAGGCGGCGCCGAGCCGTGCCTTGTGGATCATCTGCCGCGGCGTGAGCTGGAAGATGCGCTTGCAGTGGCGTTCGAGCTGCGCCACCGACAGGCCGGCGAGCGCGGTCAGCTCCTCAAGGCTGATCGGCCGGTCGTAGTGGCGGCGGATGTGCTCATCGACCGCGGCGAGCTTCTGGTAGGCCGGGTGCGTCGACTGCACCGTCTGCAGATCGCAGGAAATACCGACCATGCCGATGATCGCGCCGCCGGCATCGCGCAGCGCCAGCTTGTGCGTCAGGCACCAGCCGGGCTGGCGCGCCGGGTACAGGTGCAGCTCCAGCTGGTCGCTGAGTGCGCTGCCCTCGTCGAGCACGCGCCGGTCCTGCGCGGTGTAGAGCGGGCCGAAACGGCGCGGGAACACCTCCTCGGCGGTGCGCCCGAGCAGCTCCGCCGCTGCCCGCACACCGCAGCGCTGCAGCAGCGTGCGGTTGACCAGCACGTAGCGCGCCTGCACGTCCTTGACGAAGAACACCACGTTCGCCATCGCATCGAGCAGCGGCGCGATCTGGCGCAGCGTGCGCAGCAGCTCATCGAGGTCACGGCAACCTGCGGGTATCAGCTCTTGCATCGTCCCGGCGCCAACATGAACGAATATCAAGGCCAAGCATATGAAGCGAATCGCCAGCCCGGTAGGGGCAGCGTCCTCATCGTGCAGCCAATGGCGGGGCGCCGATGACGCCGCTGCCCGCCCGTTCGCTGATCGCCGGCACGGCCCAGGGCCCGCTGCTGTGGAGCGACACCGGACTGAGCTTCTGGGGCGGCGTCGATGCCGCCAGCGGCGAGGTCATCGACCGCCACCATCCGCTGAGCGGCCAATGCCTGGCCGGCCGCGTGCTGGCGATTCCCAGCGGCCGCGGCTCGTGCAGCGGCAGCGGCGTGCTGCTGGAGCTGCTGCTCAACGGCCACGCACCGGCGGCGTTGCTGCTCACCGAAGCCGACGAAATCCTCACCCTCGGGGCGCTGGTCGCGCAGCAGCTGTTCGGCCATTCGCTGCCGGTGCTGTGCCTGAGCGCGACCGACTTCGCCGCATTGCGCGAGCTCGATGCGGTGCACGTCGGCGCCGCCGGCGTGAGCACGCTGGCGCAAGCCGCCGGCCGTGAGGCTGCGCCAGCCGCCGCCGAGCCCGGCGCCGGCCTGCGGCTGAGCGCTTTCGACCGTGCGCTGCTCGCCGGCGAGCACGGCCGCGCGGCGCAGGCGGCGATGCGCATCGTGCTGCAGATGGCGGCGCTGCAGGGCGCGCACGAGCTGATCGACGTGCAGCAGGCGCACATCGACGGCTGCATCTACACCGGCCCGGCCAGCCTGCGCTTCGCCCGCCGCCTGCTCGACCGGGGCGCACGGGTGCGGGTGCCGACGACATTGAACGCGATCTCGGTCGACCAGCGGCGCTGGCGCGCGCTCGGCGTCGACCCGGCCTTCGGCGAGCCCGCCAGCGCGCTCGGCGAGGTCTACTGCGCGATGGGCGCGCAGCCGAGCTTCACCTGTGCGCCGTATCTGCTCGACAGCGCCCCGGCCTGCGGCGAGCAGATCGCCTGGGCCGAATCCAACGCCGTGGTCTACGCCAACAGCGTGCTCGGCGCGCGCACACTGAAGTACCCGGATTTCCTCGACATCTGCATCGCGCTGACCGGGCGCGCGCCGCTGTGCGGCAGCCATGGCGACGCCGGCCGCCGCGCCCGCGTGCGCATCGATGTCGAGCGGCCGGCCGCCGTCGACGACGCCTTTTATCCGCTGCTCGGCTACCACGTCGGCCAGCTCTGCGGCAGCGCGATCCCGCTGCTGTGCGGGCTGCAGCAGGCAGCGCCCGATCGTGACGCGCTCAAGGCCTTCGGCGCCGCCTTCGCCACCACCTCGGCGGCGCCGATGTTCCACATCCTCGGCGTCACGCCGGAGGCCGCCAGCGTCGAACAGGCACTCGGCGGCGCCAGCGCGCAACGCCATCTGTCCCTGCGGGCGGCCGATCTGCGCGCGAGCTGGGCGGAACTCGACCGCGCCACCGACAGCGCCGTGCAGCTGGTCGCGCTCGGCAATCCGCACTGCTCGCTCAGCGAATGCGCGCGGCTCGCCGCCCTCTGCCAGGGCCGCCGGCGCCACGCCGACACTGCCGTGATCGTCACCCTCGGCCGCGCCGTCTTCGAGCAGGCGACGCGCGCCGGCTACGTCGCCACGCTGCAGGCCTTCGGCGTGCAGTTCGTCACCGATACCTGCTGGTGCATGCTCGGCGAGCCGGTGCTGCCGCCGGCCACACGCACGCTGATGACCAATTCCGCCAAATACGCGCACTACGCGCCGGGGCTGAGCGGCCGCGCCGTGCACTTCGGCAGCCTCGCCGCCTGCATCGACACCGCCTGCCGCGGCCACTGCCACGCGCACCGTCCGCCCTGGCTGGACGCCTGAGCGCCCCTCGCGCATTCCCCCTCGGCCGCCCCCCGCGGCCCCCTCACCCCGCTCCCGGAGATCGAGCCATGAGCCAAGCCGCCATCGACTGGAAAGGCGTTTTCCCCGCCGTCACCACGCAGTTCAACGCCGATTTCTCGGTCAATCTCGACGCCACCCACCGCGTCATCGCCAATCTGGTGCGCGACGGCGTCTCCGGGCTGGTGGTCTGCGGCACCGTCGGTGAGAACACCTCGCTGGAGACCGAGGAAAAGGTCGCGCTGGTCGAAGTCGCCCGGGACGCCGCCGGCGGCCGCGTGCCGGTGATCTCCGGCATCGCCGAGTTCACCAGCGCGCGGGCGATCCGGGTGGCGCAGGCGGTACGCGCCGCCGGTGCCGACGGCATCATGCTGATGCCGGCACTGGTGTATTCCTCCAAGCCCTTCGAGACCGCCGCGCACTTTCGCAGCGTCGCCGCCGCCGTCGACCTGCCGGTGATGGTCTACAACAACCCGCCGGTCTACAAAAACGACGTCACGCCGGCGATCCTCGCCTCGCTCGCCGACTGCGACAACATCGTCTGCTTCAAGGATTCTTCCGGCGACACCCGCCGCTTCATCGACGTGCGCAACGCCGTCGGCGAACGCTTCGTGCTGTTCGCCGGTCTCGATGACGTGGTGCTGGAATGCCTGGCGCTCGGCGCCGCCGGCTGGGTCTCGGGCATGTCCAACGTGTTCCCGCGCGAGGGCGAAACGCTGTTCCGCCTGGCCAAAGCCGGGCGCTTCGCCGAGGCGATGCCGATCTACGAATGGTTCATGCCGCTGCTGCACCTCGATGCCCGTCCCGACCTGGTGCAGTGCATCAAGCTGAGCGAGGAACTCGCCGGCCGCGGCAGCGCCCTGACCCGCCCGCCGCGCCTGGCGCTGGCGGACGCCGAGCGCGAAGTCGTCGAGCACCTGATGCGCCAGGCACTGGCAACGCGGCCGACGCTGCCCGACGTCGGCCTGTAAACAGCGGGAGCCGTCCGGGGTGCCCGGGATTCTCGGCCAGTCCGACATCGGCGGCGCACACGCAGCGCCGCCAGCGTCACCGCCGGCGGCGAGCGGCCCCTGACGCTTGCATCGGGCCGGCATGGCGACAGCCAACGCCGCGGCATGCCAGCGGCCCGGCGCGGAGCAGCGCTTGCAGAAAGCGGTATTCGGCCTGTTGACGGAGTACAGACTCCGCATGCACCGGCACGCCGCTCAAGCGCTCGATCGCCAGCGTACCTTGAGCGGCTTGAAGGCCTCCTCGATGAACCAGCGCCCGCTGTAGAGCCCGACGAAGTCCTGCGCCGTAAAGCCTGCATCGAATACCTTGCTTCCAACACCCGCTGCGTGCCGTCAGGCGGCACGCAGCCCAGCAGGCACAGTGGGCGCAAGCTGCCCGCGGATGCCCGGCTCCCCGCGCTTCGTTGGCTTCGCTGTACGGAACGACATCACGCCGGCGGCACCCGCCGCTTCATCACGGAAGCTTTCCGTAGTGCTTCGATACGCTGGATCGCGCATCACTCTGCTACTGGCATGCAGATGAATTGGGATTTTTACCCTTGAAGGAACGCTGATGCTCAGATGGCTCTTACGCTTGGCAACGATTTCTTTGTGCCTCACTTCGGTGTTTTCCGCGTCGGCGGGCAATGCCGACAACGTGCGGAAGACGGTGCTGCCTGCATACAACGAGACCGTCTACTCCGTCTCGGCAGCCTCGTGCGAAATCCGCTGGACGGTGAAACGCTTCCGTGAAACGGCAGGCTTTGGGATTTCCGAGCGATCCCAGTGTTTTCTCCCGCTCGCGGAACAGGCCGACTACCGCAGCAACCTGCTCAAAGCCGTCATGGCGGATACGAACCATCTGGAAGGAATGCGCAATTTTTCCTGGGGCAGACTCCAACGTGGTGATGCCAACGATGAATATGGCGTCCGGCTTGCGCAGGCTGCGGCGGCTTCCAAGCATTGGAGTGCGTCCAAAGGAGCCGTGGTGCGGTACCCGGAAGGCGTCAATCGGTTTGTGATCGAGCTGCTGAATCGGCATCGGATTTTTTCCGAATTAGCCGCCAGTTTCGATGCCCTCGGCCTGGAATTGACCGTCAACGGCGTGGAAGAAGTCCGCACGGGTGAACTGCCTGGCGCCGGCGCACCAGGCGGCAAGTACCCAATCGATTGTGCAGTCACTTTCGCCATCAGCAAAAAGACCGATGCCCCTCGGTAGAACCTGCCCGGCGACGCCTCGCGCCAAATCCAGCACGTGGACGAATACTCGGCCGCATGTGTGAGGTGAGCGGGGATTGGTTCGAGCCGGAAGGCAAGCGTTGGCTCCGGGAGCATGGTCCTGCGCGGCTCCACACACGCAACGGACCAGTCCTTGGAGTCGGCACGAAAGAGCCGGGCTGAGTGCCGGGGACCAGGCAATCAATCGATCAGGGGCTTCCTAGCCCCTCCCAGCCTCCAGCAGGCCCTTCAAATCCTCATACAGCGCCCGCGGGATCTGCACGCCTTCGGCGAGGCTGATGGCGCGGGCGCTGTAGCGGCGTTGGGAGGGCAGGCGGGCGCCCTGGGCCTCGATGGCGCTGAACAGGGTTTCGGCGCGGGCGAGGTGGCGCTCGGTGTCGGCACCGAGGAAGCGCTGCGGGTCGAGGGCGATGATCAGTTCGCCATGGTAGGGCAGCGCCTTGCTGCCGGCGTCGAAGGCCAGCGATTCGGCGCTGGTCAGATCGCCAATCAGCACGCCGGCGAGCAGTTCGATCATCGCCGACAGTGCCGAGCCTTTATGACCGCCGAAGGGCAGCATCGCGCCTTCGTCGAGCACGGTCGCCGGGTCGGTGCACGAACGGCCTTCGCCGTCGACGCCCCAGCCTTCGGGGATCGCTTTGCCGGCGCGGCGGTGCAGTTCGATTTCACCGCGGGCGACGGCGCTGGTGGCGAAGTCGAAGATGAACGGCAGCGCGTCGCTGCGCGGCCAGCCGAAGGCGAGCGGATTGGTGCCGAACAGCGGCCGGCTGCCGCCGGCGGGAGCGACGTAGGCCTGCGTCGGATTGCAGGCCAGCCCGGCCAGGCCGGCTTCGGCGATCGCCTCCATCTCCACCCACAGCGCGGAAAAATGCACGCAGCGGTTGATCGCCAGCGCGGCGATGCCCTGGCTGCGCGCCTTCTCGCACAGCAGCGGCAGACCGGCCTGGAAGGCGAGCTGCGAGAAACCGCCATGGGCGTCGACACGCACCAGTCCCGGCGCCTGATCGACGAGTTCGGGCTCGGCGTCGGCGATCACCTTGCCGGCCTTGAGCGTGGCGATGCAGCCGAGCAGGCGGTAAAGCCCGTGCGAGGCGCAGCCGTCGCGCTCGCCGGCGACGACGGTGGCGGCGATGGCGCGCACGTAGGCTTCGCTGAAGCCGTGGCGGCGCAGGATGCTTTCGGCAAATTCGCCGGCTTCGGTGAGGGTCAAGCGGATCATGGCATACGCTCCAGACAGACTTGCTCCTAACGGTAACGCGCCGGCGGGGCGCGGCGCTTGCGCGCTTGCGTCGGCAGGTATGCCGAATTCGGCACAATCGGCAGCCGGCGGCCGATACGGCGGCGGAGTAACAGCGACGGCCCGCCCTCCGGCGGGCGGGCCTCAGTCGCCGGACAGCCCCCCTGCACCACGGTCCGGCAAGCAGCCGCAACAGCGTCGGCAGGATGCTCCGCCGCAGGCCGCCGGCGCTGACAAACCATTGAAAGCAAAAGCCTGCCGCATCGCCCACCAAGGGCAATTGGTGATTGCACCCGTCATCTGCACGGCTCAGACTCCACGCCCCTGATCGCGGCGGCCGCTCGCCGAAACGATCGCCGATGGAGTACCCCCCGATGCGTCCCCTTTCCCCCGCCGGCCAGCAGGCCGTCAACGATCTTGCGCAGAAGCATGGTTTCAGCACCGACGCCGTCGCCCACATGCTCGATGCCATCGCCGCCGGCAACGGCAGCATGGCGCAGTTCAACCACCCGGAATTCGCCGGCTCCGGCCAATGGATGAGCGGCGGCATGCTGATGCTGTCGGACATGTTCAACAACGTGCTGAAAGGCCGCGTCGACGCACTGTGCTACGACCTGTCCAATCTGCTCGCCAACGATCCGAACCTGCTGGCGCCGGCGAGCTTTCAGTCGCAGTCGCAGAGCGGCGGTTATCAGCAGCAGGGCGGCGGCGGTTTCCAGCAGCAGAGCAGTGGCGGCTTCCAGCAGCAGGGCGGCAACAGCCTGTTCGCCAACAGCGGCGCCTGGTGGCCGGGCGATCTCGGCCAGCCGTCGAGCAGCGGCGCGCAGAACGACGTGCGCTACGCGGTGTTCCCGCAGTCGCGGCGGCTGGCGATCGAGCAGAACGGGCAGGTGACCGTTTACGACACGCTCGATCATCAGATCGGCGGCGTCTCGCAGCAGCAGTCCGGTTTTGGCGGCGCACCGAGCTTCACCAGCCAGTACGGACTGGTCAACGTCGGCACGCTGCCGATCGTCTCCGGCCAGCCGCAGCCCGGCTACGCCGCGCCGCAGCCGACGTGGGCGCCGGCGCCGGCCGCACCGGTCTACAACGAACCGGCTCCGGTCACCCCGCCGCCGGCCGCCAGCGACGACATCTTCGCGACGATCGAGCGCCTGGCCGGGCTGCGCGACAAGGGCATCCTCAGCGACGAGGAATTCGCACAGAAGAAGGCCGAGCTGCTCAAGCGCCTGTGAGGTCAGTGCGCCGATGAGCGTCGTCTTCAGCATCGTGCGCACGCCACAGCCGATCGGCCGCGCGGAGTTCGAGCAGGCGGCGCGGCGCGATGCGCAGCTGCGCGTCGACGCCGACGGCTCGGTCTACGTGCGCCGCGCCGGCGGGCTGGAAGCGCCGCTGTACTGGGAAGACGGCGAGATCTACACCGACGTCCCGGAAAGCGACGTGCTGGCGGTGATGATCGCGCTCGCCGCGACGCTCGGCGGCCGCCTGCGCGACGAGTCGCTGACCAGCTGGCGCACGCTCGATGCGGGCTACGTGCATGCCGACGATGCCGCCACGCTCGCCGCCCGGCAGAGCGCGCAGCAGCGCTGGCAGCGCAAGCGCCGCCTGCGCGGTGGCCTGAAGCTGGCAGCCGTGCTGCTGCTGGCGGTGGTGGCGATTGCGCTGCGCCATCCGGCGCTGTGGCCGACGCCGCTGACCGATCCGGCCTCGGCTTTCGCGCTGCCGGCCGCATGGCGCGCCGCCCTCGGCGACCGGCGACCGGCGCTGCTGCTGGTGCCGGCCGATGACTTCAGCGAAAGCTACGCCGCCCATCTCGGCGACCGCCTCGCCGAGTTGAGCGCGCTACCGGTGAAAACCACGCTCGGCGTCGGCCTCGGCCCGCTGCAGCCGCTCGCCGACAGCACGCAGTTCGACAGCACCGAGCTGGTCGCGGCGGCGGCACCGGCGATCGCCCGCCTGCGCGCGCAGTACGGTGAGGTGCCGGTGTTGCTGCTGACGCAGCGCGACATCAACACCGCCGAGCGCAGCCTGCGCTATCGCTTCGCCCAGCACTACCTGGGGCCGCGCATCAGCGTGATTTCGGTCGCGCGCATGCTGCCGGGGCGTTTCGTCGGCCGCGCCAGCGACGAACTGATCGAGGCCCGGCTGCTGAAATTCCTGCTGCGCAGCGTCGGCCAGCAGGTCTACCGGCTGCCACGCGACACCGACATCGACAGCGTCATGTACGCACCGATCATGGGGCTGGCGGACCTCGATCGCATGGGGCTGCAGCTGCCGCCACCGCGCTAGTCGCCGGTCGAGGAAGCACGGCCGTAGGCGCGCCGGTACCAGACCGGCCGACCGTCATCGCCGGCCGCGGCGAGCGGCGCGTGGCGGCAGGCCTCCAGCCGCTTCAGCTCCGCCTCCAGGAATTCGACGACGGCACGGGTCGCCCCGGAGCCGCGCGCCAGCGAGCGATGCAGCAGGTTGACCGGCGGATCGTCCGGCGTCTCCCAGTCCAGCAGCACCGGCTCCAGCTGACCATCACGCAGCAGGTGCTGGATCGATAGGTCGGCGAAGCGGCCGATGCCTTCGCCGGCGAGCACGGCATCGAGCACGGTGTCGCGATGATCGCTGACCAGCCAGCCGGACAGCTTCACCGCCTCCTCCTCGTCACCGCGCCGATAGCGCCAGTAATCGAGCAGCACGCCTTTCGGGTTACGCACCAGAAACGCGGTGTGCCGCGCCAGCTCGGCCGGCCGCTGCGGCAGGCCGTGGCGCGCCCAGTACGCCGGCGTGGCGCAGACCAGCAGACGCATGCGCGCGATCTGCCGCACCACCATGTCGAGTGCGTCCGGCCAGCCGAGCACGACGCAGATATCGCAGCCGCTGGCATCGACGTCGGTGATCGTCGAACGGTCGATCAGCCGCAGCTCGATCTGCACCTCGGGGCAGCGCTGATGAAAACCGGGCAGGGCCGGCAGTATCCAGAAGCGCGCCATCAGCGGCGGCACTTCGACGACCACGCTCCCGCGCGGCCGCTCGCCGCCGCGACCGAGACTGTGCTCGACCGCGGCGAGGCGCTCGACGACGCCTTCGCAGACGGCGAGGTAGCGCTCGCCGTCCGCAGTCAGCGCCAGGCCGCGCGGCGTGCGGTCGAACAGTTTGGCATCGAGCTCGCCTTCCAGCGCGCTGATCAGCTTGGCCACCGCCGGCACGCTGACATCGAGCCGGCGCGCGGCCCGCGACAGGCTGCCGTCGCGGGCCGCGGCGAGGAAGTACTGAATGGCGCGCAGTTTGTCCATCGACCGACCTCCAGCGGGGCTGCCGCTGAGCGTAAACCATGGGTTAACACCAGGCTTGCCACGGATGGCATTCCGGCCGGCCCATGCGCCTACCTAGGATGGAGACATCCGCCCCGGGAGGTGAAACATGAAACGCTATCTTGCCTGGCTGCTGCTCTGCGGGCTGCTGGCGCTGCACAGCGCGCTGGCCGGTGAATACCCGGAGAAGCCCGTCACCCTGGTCGTCATGCTGCCGGCCGGCGGACCGACCGATGCCGCCGCCCGCGTGCTGGCCGATGCACTGTCGAGCGCCCTCGGTCAGCCCTTCGTCGTCGAGAATCGGCCGGGGGCCGACGGCGTCATCGGCGTCCGCGCCGTACTCGATGCGCCGGCCGACGGCTACACGCTGCTGTTCGGCATCGGTTCCCTGGTGGCGGTGCCGATGCTGCAGACGCCGGCACCGTTCGACCTGCAGCGCGACTTCACGCCGGTGGCCGCGATCGGCAGCTACCCGTTCGGGCTCTTCGTGCACCCGTCGGTACCGGCCAACAGCGTCGCCGAGCTGATTGCCTACGCCAAAAGCCGCGAGGAGCCGCTGTTCTACGCCAGCAGCACACCGGGCGAGACGCTGGCGACGGCCGAATTCATGCAGGCGACCGGCGTGCGGATGAGCCGCGTGCCCTATAAAGGTTTCGCACAGGCGCTGCCGGACCTGCTGGCGGGACGCGTGCAGCTGGCCTTCGGCCCGGTCTCCGCGGCACTGGCGCACGTGCAGGACGGCAAGCTGCGCCTGCTGGCCACCCTGACGCCGACGCGCCTGCCGGCACTGCCGACGGTGCCCACCCTGGAGGAAGCCGGAGTCCGCGGGGCGTCGGTGCCGTCCTGGCAGGCGATCTTCGCCCCGGCGCAGACGCCGGCGCCGATCGTCGAACGCCTGAGCCGCGCGGTCGCCGCCGCCCTGCAAACCGACGCTGTGCGCACCCGCCTCGGGCGACTGTTGCTGCAGATCGAAATGACGCCGCCCGCCGCCCTCACCGAACGCATCAGCCGCGAACACAGCCGCTGGCAGCACTTCATCGAAGAAACCGGCACGGGCCGCCCCTGAAGACATGCGCAAGATGAACTGCGCGCCGCCGATGCCATCGGAGCCGCCCCCATCCTCTCCAGCCTCTCTGCCGGAAACCCCTGACATGATCACGATCCGCAAGCTGCGTGACGGCCTCGCCGGTCTCAGTCTCGCCCTGTTCGGCGGCGGAGTGATGCTGTGCACCCTGCACTACCCCGTCGGCACGCTGGCGAACATGGGCCCCGGCTATGTTCCCCGCCTGTTGGGCGGACTGCTGGTGCTGCTCGGTCTACTGATCGCCGGCACGGCCCGCCGCGGTCAGCCGGTCGTGCGCCAGCCGCTCGCCTGGCGACCGCCGCTGGCGGTGCTCGGCAGCGTCGTGCTGTTTGCGCTGACGCTGCGCAGCGGCGGACTGCTGCTGGCAACACTGGGCAGCGTCATGCTCGCCAGCAGCGCAGTACGCGGTGTCCGCTGGCGCGAAAGGCTCGCCGTAGCGCTCGTGCTCGGTGCGCTGGCGGTTAGCGTGTTCGTCTACGGCCTCGGCCTGCCGCTGCCGGTGTGGCCCCGCTTCGGCGGTATCTGACCGTGGAACTGATCGAGCACCTCGCGCTCGGCTTCAGCGCCGCCGCCAGCGCACAGAACCTGCTCAGCTGCTTCATCGGCAGCGTGCTCGGCACACTGATCGGCGTACTGCCGGGCATCGGGCCGGTGGCAACCATCGCCATGCTGCTGCCGCTGACTTACGGCATGCCGCCACTGAGCGCACTGATCATGCTCGCCGGCATCTATTACGGCGCGCAGTACGGCGGCTCGACCACCTCGATCATGCTCAACCTACCGGGCGAGGCGAGCTCGGCGATCACCTGCCTGGACGGTCATCCGCTGGCGCGCCGGGGGCGGGCCGGCGCCGCCCTGACGGTCGCCGCGCTCGGTTCTTTCTTCGCCGGCTGCGTGGGCACACTGTTCCTCGCCGCCTTCGCCGCGCCGCTGACGACGTTCGCGCTCGATTTCGGTCCAGCGGAATACTGCTCGCTGATGATCTTCGGCCTGGCCGGTGCCATCGTCCTCGCCAGCAAGTCCCTGCTCAAAGCCTGCGCCATGGTGGTGCTCGGCCTGCTGCTCGGACTGGTCGGCACCGACGTCAACTCCGGCGCCGTGCGCTTCACCTTCGGCATTCGCGAGCTCAATGACGGCATCGGTACCGCCGTGCTCGCCGTCGGCGTGTTTGGCTTCGCTGAAATCCTGCTCGGTCTCGAACGTCTGCACGAGCACAGCACACTGACGGCCCGCTGCGGCCGCCTGGGCCTGAGCCGCGACGAGCTGCGCCAGGCGACGCCGGCCGTGCTGCGCGGCACGGGCCTGGGCACGCTGCTCGGCCTGCTGCCAGGTGCCGGCGCGCTGATGCCGGCGTTCGCCGCCTACGCGCTGGAAAAATGGTGCGCACGCGACCCCGGCCGCTTCGGCCGCGGGGCGATCGAAGGCGTCGCCGCACCGGAATCCGCCAACAACGCCGCGGCGCAGACCGCCTTCATCCCGCTGCTGACACTCGGCATTCCGTCCAACGCCATCATGGCGCTGATGATCGGCGCGATGACGCTTCACGACATCCAGCCCGGCCCGCAGGTCATCAGCCACGATCCGACGCTGTTCTGGGGGCTGGTGGCGAGCATGTGGATCGGCAACGCCATGCTGGTGCTGCTCAATCTGCCGCTCGTCGGCCTCTGGATCAGGCTGCTGACGACGCCCTACCGGTGGCTGTTCCCGGCCATCCTGCTGTTCTGCTGCATCGGCATCTACACGCTGTCGCACAGCACCGTGGACCTGCTGCTCACGGCCTTCTTCGGCCTGCTCGGCTACCTGCTGCAGAAGTTCGACTGCGAGCCCGCGCCGCTGCTACTCGGCTTCATCCTCGGCCCGCTGTTCGAGGAGCATCTGCGCCGCACGCTGCTGCTTTCGCGCGGCGATCCGAGCGTGTTCCTCAGCCGGCCGCTGTCGCTGGTGCTGCTGCTGGCCGCCGCCGCCCTGCTCTGCACTGCGCTGACACCCTCCGCCCGCCGCATCCGCGCACAGGCACTCACTGCCGAGCAGGATGACGCGATCGCCGACCCGGCGCGCTGAAAGCGCCGGGGCGGCCGGTGAACACGGTGCGCTGTTTCAGCTGCCATTCATCCGCGCCGGAGCAGACTGCCTGCAAGCCCACAGACTTGAGGAGTCAATCTCATGTCGCTCACGCATTCGATATCCACCCCCCGTCTCAGCGCGTTCTGGAGTACGCCTGAGCGCCTGTTCCACTGGCTGGTCGCCGCCTGCATGGCCGGCGCGGCGCTGACGCCGGGCGCCAGCCTCGCCCACGAGGTGTTCGGCATCGGCGCGCTGCTGCTGGTGATCGGCTGGCCGTCACGGCGACCGTTCGCGCCGGCACGCATCGTCGTCGGCCTGAGCCTGGCCGGCCTCGCACTCAGCGGCTGGCTCGCCCCGTACGGCGTGCTGCACCCG
>NZ_QGTJ01000002.1:92434-609761 GCF_003182095.1 Plasticicumulans acidivorans
CACGGCGACCGTTCGCGCCGGCACGCATCGTCGTCGGCCTGAGCCTGGCCGGCCTCGCACTCAGCGGCTGGCTCGCCCCGTACGGCGTGCTGCACCCGGCCTTCACACTGCTGACGCTGGTGCTTGGCGCCTTCTACGTCGCCACCGTGCTCTACGAGGGCCTGCGCCGGCTCGACAGCGGGAATTCCGCCCACGCGGCCTGAACGCGCCTGAATGACAAAGCCCCCGCGGACGCCGGTCCCGGGGGCTTTTTAGTCACCACGGAAGAATCGCTTTTCACTGCATAAGAACAATTCCCGCCTGGAGCGTTAGCTGTACTTCTGCTTTGGTTCGGGCAGAGTGAATGCCAAGAGGATTACCGTGATCCTCGTGAAATCTCCCTGATTCTTCAAAATGCTAACAGTGATACGACGTAGCTCCGATTAGCGTCCTAACGATTAAATTAAGCCGAGCCGCGAAGCGGCTTCGGCTTGAATGACTTGTTATGCCGCTGCCAATGCACTTAGGCAGACAGGTGCTCAACAACGCTGCTAGCTCCAATGGCCCACACGGTTTCAATTGCGGAACTGAAGAACATGCAAACACGAGCAGTTAATGTTTTAGCCATAGACACCTCCTTAGTGCTGTTGCCGGCCGATGGAGCCAGCATGTGAGACAAGTAGCGCAGCAAGAAAAGCAGAAGGGCTATGGAGCCAACAATCGTCCAAGGGAAACCCCCTACACCTGTTACCCCTATCGGCCTAAGTGCACTAAACCTCCAACGCGGTACAACGTTTGTACTTCAGGGACCGCCGCAGGCGGTCCGCTGCAAGACACGGGTTAAGCACGTGCCAAGGATATAATAACCAGACCTTGGAACACAAATCAGGGGACACCTTTAGAGACCCATGCCGCTCAATTGTATATTGCTCATAGCTACTGAAATGCCTTTGCCGACCAAGGCAATGGGAATAGCGCTCAAAAGACCATCAGCATTCTTCGATAAAAACATCGTGCGATTTGCCACGCGATTTAGAAAATTGCTCGAATTCGAGCAGATCCTGCATCCACTCCATACATTCGGCGGGAGTTGCGCCATCGGCGCCATATAGGACGCTGGCTGGAAGCTCGTGTGCCGCGTATACAAGCTGCCTAAGAAGCTCGCAGTAGCGCTCAAGATCTACCTTGGTGGTCATTCAGCTCAGCATTCTTAAACCTAACGCCTGAGTTAAGCCGCGCCGCGAAGCAGCATCGGCTTGAATGAGCTTTTTAGGGCTCATACTCGTCTGACGTCCGATCTCGTTTTTCGGCTGTTGGCTGCGAGAAAAGCATCAAGATAAGACTGGTTGCAGAAAATGAATGTGTGAAAGGTGCCATGCCACTCGATGTAACGCACGGCGCAACTTGGAGTGGAACATTCATGGCGCATCATGCCGAACGCAGCCTTTTTGGTGCTATGATAAGCCCATAGGCTTGCAAGAAACAGGAATAAGCCACAAACAAAGCCTACCGTGCCGCTACTAGAAGCGAATCCGAGGATAACCCATACTGCAACGCCGCCTATGAGTCCAGCGGTTAGCCAATTGCCTGCGGAATCAAATTTCGTTTTATGCGCAATACATGCAGAGCAATATGGAACATCCCACCAAGAAGTGATTGTATGCTGCACTCGTTTCCCCGTAGTTCGGGAGGCGGTTGCACGAATATGCGTGTCAGCAGTGCGAGTGCAACAAGCACACGCGCGTGGCCAGCTAAGTATATTTGCCGAAATTTGGAACTGATAAGCCACTGCCCCCTCCTGAAGCCCAACTCATTTTAGACGATAAAAATGTCGGATAAACCGTACCGCATGTCGCATAACCTGCCAACAATCAACAAAAGCTTCGCACAAAACATTATTAGCTGCGCACCGAAAAGCCCATGTCGGCTGGATTCGTCGCCTCATCCTCTTTCGTAACAAGCGTCATTCACACGATATAGGTGTAAATGAAGTCGAGGCATTCCTTTCGTGGCTCGCGGTGGAGCGTCACGTGGCCGCCAATACGCAGAACCGGGTGTTGGCAGCCCTACTGCTCCTTTACCGGGAGATACTGGATTTATCGACCTGCCGTAGCTCGATGACATCACCGCGGGCGAAGAAGCCACAGCGCTTGCCAACGGTGCTGACTGTGACCGAAGCCCAGCGGTTGCCGGGCGCCAGCCTCGCCCACGAGGTGTTCGGCATCGGCGCGCTGCTGCTGGTGATCGGCTGGCCGTCGCGGCGACCGTTCGCGCCGGCACGCATCGTCGTCGGCCTGAGCCTGGCCGGCCTCGCACTCAGCGGCTGGCTCGCCCCGTACGGCGTGCTGCACCCGGCCTTCACACTGCTGACGCTGGTGCTTGGCGCCTTCTACGTCGCCACCGTGCTCTACGAGGGCCTGCGCCGGCTCGACAGCGGGAATTCCGCCCACGCGGCCTGAACGCGCCTGAATGACAAAGCCCCCGCGGACGCCGGTCCCGGGGGCTTTTTAATGCCTGCTGCAATACGCTGTGCAATGAAAAACTGAAATAGTTTAAACCATGCGACAACTGCCAATGACGCATTCAGGAATAATCATTTAATCTGATTCTATGTTTTGCAAAAGCAATACCACTCCAAAGCCATAACAACATACAGATGTAATTAGTCAGACACTACACACAAAAAAATCTTCACAAACCCTTACGACCAGCCTTGTGCAGCAGCAACCAAACACTAGATTTCGCGTAATCACCGACCAACAGAGAGGCCACCGAACCGACTAAAAAACCAGCCGCCACCGTGTGAAACGACCAAGCATATGAATGTGGGTATCGATCAATTCAGTGCTCTGAAAAACAGCGCTGCCAACCGCCACACATTCGCGCACGAACGCGGCCCATGCATAACTCGCGCGGGTCATTTCAAACCATCGATGGACACGCGAGAGCTGGAGGGTGGAGGTGTGTGATGATCAAAGAATCCGACCTGCCTGCGTCGTCACGGACGCGGACAGCGATAACAGGGCTTTCTGGCTTCATTTTCTACTGTTTCTGCAGCATGGTCATGGCCGGTCCGGTCGCGGCAGACCTGAAATTCAGGATCTCTGTCGATGCGCAAGAGCAATTCACTATTCTGGCTTCAGACTCCGATCCGATCACAGCGAACTTCACACACAATCAGAATGGAGTTTCGCCGAGTGGCTTCTGGGACTATGACATCAATTTTTCTGAAATCGAAAAACCCAGCTTTCTGGACCCGAATGACAAACTGGTCGTTACGGGCACTGTCCAGCACGTAAAATCCCCGACGGGACACGGTGATGGTGCAGGAACCCCGATTGCCTTCCGCATCACGCTGGACGCCGACAAGGCAAATAATAATTCGGTTAAAAAAGCGATACCCAAACCGCCCAAGGCCCACGGTTCGCATAAAGATGTTCTGGTAGTGACCGCCCTGGCCGCAACGGAGCACCACACGTTCGTTCAAGATGAAATTCTAAGTTATGAAGTCAATATCGACGTCAAGCACTTGGGCCCCACCCCTTCGGTACAGCATTCGTTTGAAACCACGACACCCGGCAAGCTGTCGGTTTCTGCCGGCTATGAGGACGCAACATCCACATCCGTGCTGCCGCAAACGCCGGTGACTCCGGGCGGAACGCAAAAAGGCCTGCTGCCCCAGAATGGCGAACTCTTTCCCACCGACTTCACCAGTACGTTTGAAGGGCGGCACACGACACAGACGACCATGGCATTCGTCGCCGGCGACGATCTTGGTTTGAGCAAACTGGAGCTGGGGACGGGTATGCAGCTGTTCCCGGACATCGCGAGAGTGCTGATGCCGGTATTGGCCAGCGACGGTCAGGACCTGTTCGTATCCATCGACCTGTTTGAATGGATGAATGCGCTGCCCCTGGTCGACATTTTCGACATGTTCGACTTCACCGACGGCAGGAATGACGCACTCCCCGGCATCCTGGTTTCGAACACGCCTATCGTTTTCAGCGCCCTCAACGGATTCGAAACCGACAATCCGTATTCCGGCACGGCACAGGTCATCAACTTCATGGACCTGGAACTGCTGCCGGAACCTTCCGGCTGGTCCCTGCTCGTCGTCGGGCTCATCGGTCTTTACGGCTGCCGCCGGCCGCTGCGGGCAGCCACAAGCGGCTGAGCCTGCCCCCCGCACACGCCCCTCCCGTGCAGCGCGGGAGCGGGCGTGCCAGCCGAGCGGTTCAAGCGCTGGTTCGCAGCATGCCCTGCGTTTCGATGAAGGCGACGACCGCATCGAGGCCTTCGCCGGTCTTCATGTTGGTGAACACGAACGGCCGCTCGCCGCGCATCTTGCGGGCATCGCGGTCCATCACTTCGAGCGAGGCGCCGACGTAGGGGGCGAGGTCGATTTTGTTGATGATCAGCAGGTCGGAGCGGGTGATGCCCGGTCCTCCCTTGCGCGGGATCTTGTCGCCGGCGGCAACGTCGATGACGTAGAGCGTCAGGTCGGACAGCTCCGGGCTGAAGGTCGCCGACAGGTTGTCGCCACCGGACTCGACCAGCACCAGATCGAGGCCGGGGAAGCGCTCGCAGAGGCCGTCGACGGCGGCGAGATTGGCCGAGGCGTCCTCGCGGATCGCCGTGTGCGGACAGCCGCCGGTTTCGACGCCGACGATGCGCTCGGGCTCCAGCGCCGCAGCGCGGGTGAGAAACTGCGCATCCTCGTAGGTGTAAATGTCGTTGGTGACGACGGCCATGTTGTAACGGCCGCGCAGGCGCTTGCACAGTGCTTCGGTGAGTGCCGTCTTGCCCGAGCCGACGGGGCCGCCGATGCCGACACGCAGGGTGGGTTTGCTGCTCATGCGATGGTTCCTGGCTGCAGGATGAAGCGAAAGCGGCGCGCTCAGGAGCGGAACAGCCGCGTGTACTGGGTTTCGTGTCGCGCGCTGGCCAGCGCCAGCCCCGGTGCGCTGAAGCCGAGCTCGGCGTCGGCGAGCCCGGCAGCGTAGTCAACGGCGGCCTCGATCGCCGGCAGCAGCGCGCCGAGCTGGCGCTGCACCGCCGTCTGGCCGAGTGGAAACAGCCGCGTCGCGGCGACGAACTGGTTTTCCGCCCAGGCCCAGGCCCAGGCCTGCGCCGCGGACTCGGCATCGATCTGCCAGCGCACCGCAGCCAGCGCGAACAGCGTCGGGTAGCTAGCTCTTGCGGCACTGCGCCAGGGTGCGGCTTCGGCGATGTCGAGCGAAGACAGCAGCCGCGCCAGCGCCTGACCGAGCGCGCGGTCCTCGGCGCGCAGTTCGGCGGTTTCACGGGTGGCGTGCAGCCAGGCGTTCCAGCGCTGCACGGCCAGTTCGTCACCACGGCTCCAGGCCGCATGCAGGCGCAGCAGCGCCGGCAGGTCCTGATGGGCGAGCGGGCCACCGAGCACGCCCGTCAGCCAGTCGCTGAGGCTGGCGGCGTCGTGCACCCAGCCATGTTCGACCGCACCTTCGAGGCCGGTCGACCAGGCGAAGGCACCGATCGGCAGCTGCGGGCTTGCCAGCTGCAGCAGCCGCAGCAGCGCCGCTGCCCTCATGCGCCGAACGCCGTCTGCAGCGCCGGCGGTGCCAGCGGTGTCGCGTCAGAAGTCTGGGCTTCCGCCGCATGGTGATGGTGGTGCCCGCCGCCGTAGGCGCCGGCTTCCGGCTCGAACGGCGTGTCTTCGTGCAGCACGCTCAGGCCGAGATTCTCGACCATGATGTCGAGAACGTGGTCGCGCTGGTAACGCACCCAGCCGATGCCGATCTGCAGCGGCACGTGGCGGTTGCCGAGGTGGTAGGCAGCGCGCACCAGCAGCAGATTGCCCGGCGTGAAGACGGTGCTGACCGCTTCGCGCGCAGCGCGCACCTGCACGATGCGTCCGTCGCTGGCACGCAGCAGGTCGCCGCCGCGCAGCACACTGCCGCGGCTGAGGAACAGGCCGACCGGTTCGCCGCCGTCGAGGCGGGCAAGCAGCCGCGAACGCTGACGCAGTTCGAACGGCAGGGTCAGCGTGGCGTCGATGTGGACGCCCTCGGTGATATCGAGTTTTTCGGTGATATTCAGGCTCATGGCGGGCCTCCCCGGTTCGTGCTGGGGTGGACAGGCGCGGGAGGGTGTCCCGCGGGCGACTTCCGCCTCCTCTCATGTCCGCTGTATCGCGGATGTTATCGGTGCATCCATGCCCGGACCGGCCACGCCGGCCGGTCCGTCAAATGCTGCAATCCGCAAGCCACGCCCCATCCCTGGGCGGGTGTGCCAAGCATCAGAACAGGAAATACCGCTGTGCCAGCGGCAGCACCGCAGCGGCTTCGCAGACCAGCAGCTCACCGTCGGCGCGCACCTCGTAGGTCTGCGGATCGACCTCCATGTGCGGCAGCGCGTCATTATGAATCAGGTCGCGTTTCGAAACCGTACGCGTGCCGCGCACCCCGACCAGACGCTTGTGCAGACCGAGCCCGTCGAGCGCACCGCTGCTGAGCGCGGCCTGCGAGACAAAGGTCAGCGACGTCGCCGCCAGCGCGCCACCGAAGGCACCGAACATCGGCCGGAAGTGCACCGGCTGCGGCGTCGGGATGCTGGCGTTGGCGTCGCCCATCGGCGCGGCGACGATCATGCCGCCCTTGATGATCAGCGCCGCCTTGGCACCGAAGAACGCCGGCCGCCACAGCACGATGTCGGCGAACTTGCCGACTTCGAGCGAACCGACCTCATGGGCGATGCCGTGGGTGATCGCCGGGTTGATTGTGTACTTGGCGACATAGCGCTTGACGCGGAAGTTGTCGGCGCGATCGGAATCGGCCGCCAGCGGCCCGCGCTGCACCTTCATCTTGTGCGCGGTCTGCCAGGTGCGGGTGATGACCTCGCCGACGCGCCCCATCGCCTGCGAATCCGAGGACAGCATCGAGAATGCGCCGAGGTCGTGGAGGATGTCTTCGGCGGCGATGGTCTCGCGGCGGATGCGCGAATCGGCGAAGGCGACGTCCTCGGGAATGCTCGGGTCGAGGTGATGGCAGACCATCAGCATGTCGAGGTGTTCATCGACGGTGTTGACGGTGAACGGCCGCGTCGGATTGGTCGACGACGGCAGCACGTTGGCCTCGCCGCAGACCTTGATGATGTCCGGTGCGTGACCGCCGCCGGCGCCCTCGGTGTGGTAGGTGTGGATCGCCCGGCCCTTGAAGGCGGCGACGGTGTCCTCGACGAAACCGCCTTCATTGAGCGTGTCGGTGTGAATCGCCACCTGCACGTCGTATTCCTCGGCGACGCCGAGGCAGCAGTCGATCGCCGCCGGCGTCGTGCCCCAGTCCTCGTGCAGCTTGAGGCCGATCGCGCCGGCCTCGACCTGCTCGCGCAGCGCCTCGGGCCGGCTGGCGTTGCCTTTGCCGGTGAAGCCGAGGTTCATCGGCAGACCATCGGCGGCCTGCAGCATGCGCTGCAGGTGCCAGGGCCCCGGCGTGCAGGTGGTGGCATTGGTGCCGGTCGCCGGGCCGGTGCCGCCGCCGATCATCGTGGTGACGCCGGACATCAGCGCCTCCTCGATCTGCTGCGGGCAGATGAAATGAATGTGCGAGTCGATGCCGCCGGCGGTGGCGATCAAACCCTCGCCGGCGATGATCTCGGTGCCGGGGCCGATGATGATGTCCACGCCCGGCTGCACGTCGGGGTTGCCGGCCTTGCCGATCGCGGCGATGCGCCCGCCCTTGAGACCGATGTCGGCTTTGACGATGCCCCAGTGATCGAGGATCACCGCGTTGGTGATGACGGTATCCATCGCCCCGGCGGCATTGGTGATCTGGCTCTGGCCCATGCCGTCGCGGATGACCTTGCCGCCACCGAACTTGACCTCGTCGCCGTAGACGGTGAAGTCGCGTTCGATCTCGATCAGCAGTTCGGTGTCGGCGAGGCGGATGCGGTCGCCGGTGGTCGGGCCGTACATCTCGGCATAAGCGCGTCGACTGATCCTGGCCATGGTTACAGCGCCCCCATCACATCGCCGCGGAATCCCCAGACCTCGCGGCCACCGGCATAGGCGACCAGCGTCACCGTGCGCGTCTGCCCCGGCTCGAAGCGCACCGCGGTGCCGGCCGGGATGTCGAGACGCATGCCGCGCGCGGTGGCGCGGTCGAAATTCAGCGCGGGATTGGTTTCCGCGAAGTGGTAATGCGAGCCGACCTGAATCGGCCGGTCGCCGCTGTTGGCCACGTCGAGCGTCAGCCGCTCACGGCCGGCGGCGAGCTCGATCTCGCCGTCGTCGATCAGATATTCGCCGGGAATCATCGTGCGGGCTCCTGCGGCAGCTCAGTTGATCGGATCGTGGACGGTGACCAGCTTGGTGCCGTCAGGGAAGGTCGCCTCGATCTGCACATCGGGGATCATCTCGGCAACGCCGTCCATGACCTCGGCTCTGGTCAGCAGCGTGCGGCCCCAGCTCATCAGCTCGGCGACGCTCATGCCGTCACGCGCGCCTTCGACCAGCTGCAGCGACAGGTAGGCGACCGCCTCCGGGTAATTCAGCTTCAGGCCACGCTGCTTGCGCCGCTCGGCCAGCAGGCCGGCGGTGAACAGCAGCAGCTTGTCCTTCTCGCGGGGTGTCAGCTCCATTCGTGCAGCGCCCTCTTTAAAAATGGGTGGGAGTTCAGGTCGCCCAGACCCGCGGATCGGCCGGCCGGGTACCGCCGCGCGCGCGCCAGGCGCGCCAGATCGCGGCAAACAGCGCGCGCGCCTGCTGCGCGTCGCCACCGCAGTAGCGGGCCACCAGCAGGCCGTCGAGCTGGGTCAGCGCCAGAGGCTCGCTTTCACCGAGCGCGCCGCGCAGTTCGCCCAGCCATTCGGCATCGATGCCCGTCGCCGCCAGCGTACCGATCACCGAGCCGCCGCGCAGCCCCCACGGCGCCTGCAGCAGCGCATGGCCGGCTTCGAAGCGATTGCGCTCCAGCAGCCATGGCAGGCCGTCGTGCCAGACCTCGAAATCACACAGCGCCGCACCCTGCACGAAAGACTCACCGGCCGCCGGCCGGCCGAGGCAGACCAGCTCCCAGGCGCAGGCGGCGGCATCGCCCTGCAGTTCGAGGCGTGTCGTCGTACGCAGGCGCGCGCCCGAGAACACGATGGTTTCCTGCGGCAGCCAGTCGAGTCGCGCTCCGGCGGCGACACGCAGCACTTGCGTCTGCCCGGCATGCGGCCCATTGCTGCGATAGAAACGATTGGCTGAAGGTGTCGTCAGCAGGGCACGGGCTCCCGGCTCCAGTTCGACCTCGACGCTCAGCCCGTCACCACCGACGACGCCCCCCGGCGGATGCAGCAGATAGACGTGGCAGCAGCCGTCCGTATCGGGATGAAACGGCCGCTGCACGCGCAGCGGTCCCTGATGCCAGTTGCGCGCGAGCTGCGTGCGCATGGCCGCAGCCGTAAAGCCGAGCCGCAGGGATGCCTGCCAGCCGGCGGCAGCGCCATGCATCAAGGCCTGCACGGCAGACTCCTCAATATGGAAACGGTGAATATGGCGCGACGTCGATCAGCACTCGGCTCAGGGCCAGAAAAGCATGCATGGCTGATATTCAGCAATGCATATCTGACAGCGCTATCAAATGATTTTCTATCGACAGGCTCGATAGCAGTGCAGTCACACACCATGCAGACACTCCGTCGGGCCGGCCCCCGCCCGACAAGCACGAATCGCGCCGACAATTCGCAGTCCGCGACAAGCCATTGAAAACGCACCTTGTGGCGACCGGCCCTGAAGATCGCTCAAGCGTTTGAGCATGTTAAGCAACGCACATCAGTGCCCTACAAAAGTGCACTGCACCACCTTGTGACGCCCAATGAAGCACAAAAAAAACCCTGTCGAAATCACCTTTGGTAGCGCTAACTTATTTCTTGACGCACCGCAGCATCAGACCTATATTGCATCGCAACATCGGATGACGATGTCGCTTCTCTCCTCCTCCTTTTGGGCCGAACCTTGTTCGGCCCTTTTTTATTGTTCTTCAACAAATTATGTGAAGATTGAATGCAATTTTTTTCAACTTTGCATTAGATTTGGGACGTTGACGCACTGCAGCATAAAACCTAGTCTGGCCTCGACATCTTCGGATGTTTCTCCTCCTTATCCTCCTTTGGTGGTTTGGCCGGGCTCCCTGCCCGGCCTCTTTTTTTGTCTGATCCGTGCACCGTTTTCGGACAGGCTCACCGCCGCCTAAGCGTCCTCGATCTCACCGTCGAGGTAATACCAGACCCCCTCGATACGTTCGAAGCGACTGCGCTCGTGCAGGCGGAATGCCTTGCCGCCGAGCTTGCCGCGGGCGACGAATTCGACCCGGCCGTGCACGTCCGTAGTGCCACCTGCTTCACAGGCGATGATCTTCAGCCCGAGCCAGCGCGTGGCATCGCTGCTCAGATCGAGCTCGGCCGGGCGTGTCGACGGATGCCAGCTGGCGAGCAGATAGGCGGCATCGCGCTGCACGAAGGCGCTGTAACGCGAGCGCATCAGTGCTTCGGCGCTCTGCGCGCGACGCTCACCGGCGTGCAGCGGACCACAACATTGCGCATACGCAAGACCGGAACCGCAGGGACACGCTGCCGGCGCCGCTTGGGCGGGACGTTTCAAGGGAGACCTCCAGAACAACGGATGGCTGAACGCGCGGGTGGCCCGCCCGCTCACTCGCCGGCAGCGATGCCTTCGCGGCGCGGATCGGCGCCGCCTTCCCAGCCATCACCGACGCGACGGATGGCGTGCGTGCCGCTGTTGAATTCGACGAAGCGCACCGTGTGGCCGCGCGCGCGCAGCGCCTCGCCCAGCGCTTCCAGCCCGCGCCCGGCTTCGAGCTCGGTCGGGCCGTTGCGGCTGCCGAGGTTGGGCAGATCGATCGCCTGCTGCATATCGAGGCCGCAGTCGAGCACGCCGAGCAGGGTTTTCGCCACGTAATTGATGATCGCACTGCCGCCCGGCGAGCCGAGCACCAGGCTCAGGCGGCCGTCGGCATCGAACACCAGCGTCGGCGCCATCGACGAGCGCGGCCGCTTGCCCGCCTCGACACGGTTGGCGACGGCGACACCGTCGACGCTCGGCACGAAGGAGAAATCGGTCAGCTCGTTGTTGAGCAGGAAACCGTCGACCAGCAGCCGGCTGCCGAAGCCGTTCTCGATCGTCGTCGTCATCGACACCGCATTGCCGTCGCGATCGACGATCGAAATCTGCGAAGTCGACGGCAGATCCGCCGCCCGCCCGCTGGCGGCCGCCTGCGCCCCGGGCGGCGTGCCGGCCGCCGCGGTACCCAGCGAACGTTCGGGGCGGATCAGCGCTGCGCGCGCCGCCAGATAGGCCGGATCGAGCAGCCCGGCGAGCGGCACGCTGACGAAGTCCGGATCGGCGATGTAGCGGTTGCGGTCGGCGTAGGCCAGCCGCCCGGCCTCGGTGTAGCGGTGCACGGCGTCGACCGAACCGTCGCCGGGCGGAAAATGTTCAAGCATGCCGAGCATCTGCAGCAGCGTGATGCCGCCCGAGCTCGGCGCGCCCATGCCGCAGACGCGCCAGCGGCGATACGGCGCACACACCGGCGCGCGCTCGCGCACCGTGTAGGCGGCCAGATCCGCCGCACTGAGGCGGCCGGGATTCGCCGCTGCCTGCACCGTGCGCACGATGTCGGCGGCGATTTCGCCGCGGTAGTAGGCATCGGCGCCCTGCGCCGCCAGATGCTCCAGGGTCGCCGCCAGCGGCGCATTCACCAGTCGCTCGCCGGCGCGCAGCGGCGTGCCGTCGGCGTGATGGAAATACGCCTGCGCGGCGGCGTTGCCGAAGTCACCGGCGGCGGCGATCGCCCCGGCCAGCCGCGGCGTGACGATGAACCCCTCGCGCGCCAGGCGGATCGCCGGTACGAACAGCTCGGCCCACGGCAGCCGGCCCCAGCGCCGGTGCGCGGCTTCGAGCAGCCGCGGCGTCCCCGGCACGCCGACCGAGCGCCCGCCGATCACCGCCGCCATGAAGCCCAGCGGCTGGCCGTCGGCATCGAGAAACAGGCGCTCATCGACGGCGGCCGGCGCGGTCTCGCGGCCGTCGAGCGTGCTCAGCGTCCTGCGCCCGGCATCCCAGTGCAGCAGGAAGGCGCCGCCGCCGAGCCCCGAGGATTGCGGCTCGACCAGATTGAGCACCAGCTGCGTGGCGATCGCGGCATCCACTGCCGAGCCGCCGCGTGCCAGCATCGCCTGCCCGGCGGCGACCGCCAGCGGATGCGCGGCGACCACCATGTATTCGCGGCGGTGGACGGCCTGCTTCGCCGTCCAGCCGCTCGCGGCCTCCGGCGCCGGAGCGGCGAAGGCCGGTGCGCCGCCCAGCGCCAGGGCGAGCGCCAGCAGCAGCGGCCGTGACGCCGACATCAGCGCGCGGCGACCGCCTGGATCTCGACGCGCCAGCGCGGGTCGGCCATCTCGGCCCGCACGCAGGCGCGCGCCGGGCCGGGGCCAGGCGCGATCCAGGCGTCCCACACCGCATTCATACCGGCGTAGTCGGCCATGTCGCGCAGATAGATCGTTGCCGACAGCAGCTGGCGCCGCGTGCTGCCAGCCAGCGCCAGCACGCGATCGATCGCCGCCAGCACCTCGCCGGTCTGCGCCGTGATGTCGCCATCGGGGTTTTCCGGCACCTGACCGCACAGCCAGACGGTGTCGCCGTGGACCACGGCCTCGGAGTAGCGCAGCGCGGGTTCGAGGAATTCGGGCATCGTCTCGGCTCCCGGGTTCAGGCGGCGAGCAGGCCGTACAGCGCCTCGAATTCCTGCGTCAGCTTGTGACGCGGATCGAGGTGCAGCATCGGCAGTGCGCGCTCGTGGGATTCGCGGATTTTCACCGAGGTCGACAGGAAAGCATCGAGCACCGGCAGTCCCTCGCTGCGCAGCTCCTCGACCAGCTGGCGCGGCAGTCGGGCCTGTGCCTGGAACTGATTGACGACGATGCCCTCCACCGTCAGTCCGCGGTTGTGATCGGACTGCATCTCGCCGACGGTATCGAGCAGCGCATACAGCGCACGGCGCGAGAAGCTGTCGCAATCGAAGGGAATCAGCACGCGTTCAGCGGCGATCAGTGCCGAACGGGTAAAGAAGTTCACCGCCGGCGGCGTGTCGATGAAGATCTCGTCGAAGCCCTTCATCGACTCCAGCGCCTCGCGCAGCTTGAACATCTTGTAGCGCGATTCGAGCTTCGGTCCGAGCTCTTCGAGGCGTGCGTGCGCCGGCATCACGTAGAGATTGGTGAACGGCGTGGCCTTGGCGAAACTCTCCGGACCGGGCGGGTTGAGCTTGAAGGCCAGCATGTCGTCGAAGAAATCGGCCAGCGTCGAACTCAGCCCGTCGGCGCGTTCGCCGAGCAGGTAATGCGAGGAATTGGCCTGCGGGTCGAGATCGACGACCACGGTGCGCCGGCCGCGGGCCGCGCTGATTGCCGCGAGATTGCAGGCGATCGTCGACTTGCCGACGCCGCCCTTCTGATTGAACACCACCCGCCGCATGAAACGTCTCCCGGTTGTCGCAAAACGGGCGCAGTGTAGCCCCTAGCCAGCGCGGCGCGCGCGTACCGTATCGAGGATCTCGCAGGCGCGTTGCGCACCGTCAAGCACCCGCGGCCCGTGGCGCTGGATGATGTCCGGCGGGATGACGAACAGATTGTCGCGAGCCACCGCACGCAGCTGCGGCCAGGCGCGCCAGGCGGCCAGCCATTCCGGCCGCTCCTCGGCCATGCCGCTGGCGATGATCGCCTCCGGATCGGCGGCGATCACGGCCTCTTCGCTCACCGTCGGCGCCAGCGGCTTGAGCCCGGCGAAGATGTTGACGCCGCCGCACAGCGCCAGCACCTGGCTGACCAGATGCTCGCCGTTGAGCGTGATCAGCGGCTGCGCCCAGACCTGGTAGAACACCGTCACCGGCGACTTGCCGGCATTGGCCGTGCGCAGCGCCGCCAGCCGCGCACTGAACGCCTGCGCCGCCGCCTGCGCCGTCGCCTCGGTGCCGGCGAGCTCGCCGAGGCGTTCGAGGTCGCGTGGAATCTGCTCCAGCCGGCGCGGCTCCGAGCGGTACACCGCAATCCCCAGCGCCTCGATCTGCGCCAGCTGCGCCGCCGGATTGCCGCTGTCCCAGGCCACCACCAGATCCGGCTTGAGCGTCAGCAGCGCCTCCAGATCGAGCGCGGTATAGCTGCCGACGCTCGGCAGCTGCGCCGCCGCCGGCGGCCAGTTGCTGAAACTGACGCCGGCGATCACCTGCGCGCCGGCGCCGGCCGCGAACAGCAGCTCGGTGACATGCGGCGCCGTCGCCACGATGCGTCGTGCCGGCTGCGCCAGCTGCACACGGCGGCCGGTGTCGTCGGTGACGACGATGTCGGCGTGGGCCAGCGCACCACAGCCGAGCACGGCAGCGAGCAGGGCGCACAGCCGGCGGCCGTGCCTGATCGCCAGCGCCCTCACCCCATCCGCTCCGCACGCACGCCGGCCAGTGCCAGATCGAGCCGGCGCAGCGCGGCTTCATCGGCGGGCAGGCCGAAACGCAGGCCGGCGGGTTCGCTGAAATGGCGCACCAGCACACCCCGGCGGGCGAGGCGCTCGGCGAAGTTGGCGGCATCCGCATGCGCCACCCACTGAAACAGCGCGGTACCGGCGTGCGGTTGCAGATTGTGACGCGTGAGCAGGCGCACCAGGCGGCCGGATTCCTGCGCCAGGCGCGCGCGCATCGCCGCCTGCCAGTCGCGATCGGCCAGCGCCAGCGCCGCCACCGCGCGTGACGGGCCGGCGACGGTCCACGGTCCGAGCAGCGCATCGAGCGCCGCCCGCAACGCCGGCACAGCGAAGACGAAGCCAACGCGGACGCCGGCCAGGCCGAAGAACTTGCCGAGCGAACGCAGCACGATCAGGCCCTCGCGCTCACCGTGGGCGAGCAGGCTGTCGGCCGGTTCGGCGTCGCTGAAGGCCTCGTCGACCAGCAGCCAGCCGCCGTGCGCGGCAAGGCGGGCGTGCCAGTCGAGCAGCGTCGCCGCCGGCAGGCGGCGGGCGCTCGGGTTGTCCGGATTGACCACGACGAGCCCATCGAGCCGTTCCAGCGCCGCCGGCAGCGCCGCGACCGTGAGCGTCTGCAGCGTGTGGCCGGCCTGCGCCCAGGCGTGGGCGTGCTCGGCGTAGGTCGGGCCGAGGATGCCGATGCGCCCCGCCGCGCGCAGGCGCGGCAGCGCCAGGATCGCCGCCTGCGAGCCGGCGGTAACCAGCGCCGCGCGGCCGTAATGCGCCTGCACCGCGGCGTCGAGCCCGTCGTCGGGCTCGGGCAGGCGGTTCCAGCAGGCGGCCGGCAGCGCCGGCGGCGACCAGCCGTGCGGATTGATGCCGGTCGACAGATCCAGCCAGTCGGCGCGGGCGATGCCGTAGCGCGCCGCGGCGGCATTGAGACGGCCACCGTGTTCAGGCAAGGGCGAATCCTCCAAGGACGATGACGGCGGCCCACAGCAGCGTCGTGCGCCGCACCAGCGCCAGCGCGCGTTCGATGTCGGCGGCGGCCGGCGCCCGCCCCTCACCGAGCGGCGGGCGTTCCTGCCAGCGGCCGTGGTAGACCGCGCCGCCGCCGAGGGCGAGGCCGAGCGCGCCGGCGCCGCTGGCCATCACCGGGCCGGCGTTCGGGCTCTTCCAGTGCGGCGCCTGCGTGCGCCAGCAGCGCCAGGCACGCGGGCGATCGCCGAGCAGCGCGTAGCTCGCGGCCGTCAGCCGCGCCGGAATGAAGTTCAGCAGATCGTCGATGCGCGCCGCCGCCCAGCCGAACTCGGCGTAGCGGGCATTGCGGTAGCCCCACATCGCATCCAGCGTGTTGGCCAGCCGATAGAGCACGACCGCCGCCGGGCCGCCGGCGACGAACCAGAACAGCGCGCCGAAGATCGCATCGGCGCCGTTTTCCAGCACTGATTCGACCGCCGCCAGCGCCACACCGCGGGCGTCGAGCGCCGCCGTATCGCGCGAGACGATGCAGCCGACGGCGCGGCGGGCGGCGTCGAGATCATCGGCGGCGAGCGCCGCCGCCACTGCGCGTGCGTGCTGCTCCAGACTGCGTGCCCCGAGCGCCAGATAGAGCAGCGCGATGCCGCCGGCCAGCGCGAGCAGGCTGCCGTGCGGCAGCAGGCCGTGCACCAGCCAGACCGGCGGCAGCACCGCCAGCCCCCAGGCGAGCAGGCCGCGCCAGCGCCGCGGGCCGTAGAGCCGGCGCTCGCAGGCATTTGCCCAGCGGCCGAAGGCGACCAGCGGGTGCCAGCGGTTCGGCAGTTCGCCGTACAGGCGGTCGAGCCACAGGGCACAGGGCACGGCGAGAGCGATGAGCAGGCTGACGGACACAGGCGGATGACGGGCGGCAAACGGGCAAGCCGCGCAGTGTCGGCGCGATGCGCCGGCCGAAGCAAGCACGAAACCGCCTCAGCGGTCGTCGAGCGTGGCCGCCGGCTGGTCCGTGGCAAAGCGCCAGCCGTCGCGCCCGGCGCGTTTGACGGCATACAGCGCTGCGTCGGCAGCGGCGAACAGCGTCTCGGCATCGCGCCCGTCCTGTGGGTACAGCGCGATGCCGATGCTGGCGGTGACCTGGGCATAAGTGTCGCCATACGGCACCGGGCGGGCGATGGCGTGGGCGAACTTGCGCGCCAGCCACTGCGCGTCTTCACGAGCATCGCCGGCGACCACCAGCACGACGAATTCATCGCCGCCGAGGCGTGCCGGCAGATCGGTGCGCCGGGTGGCGGCACGCAGCCGACCGGCCACCGTGCGCAGCACGGTATCGCCGGCAGCATGCCCGAGGGTGTCATTGACCGCTTTGAAGCCATCGAGGTCGATCAGCAGCAGCGCCAGCCGGGCGTCCTGCGTCGCGATCGCCGCGAGCAGGGCGTCGAACACGCGGCGGCGATTGGCGAGGCCGGTCAGCTCATCGTGCAGCGCCTCGCGGATGATCTCCAGATGCGCCGCCTGCAGCGTGTCGAGCATGCGGTTGAGGGCGTGGCCGAGCCGCGCCAGTTCATCATGACCGCTGTCGGCGATGCGCCGTGCGCCGGGATCGCGGCTGCGCTCGATCTCGGCGACGCCGGCGTCGATCGCCGCAATGCGCCGCAGCACCAGGCGTTCGAGCAGGCCCAGCACCAGCAGCACGCAGGCGCCGCCGGCCAGCAGCAGGGTGTAGCGCAACCACTCCTCGGCCGCGATCGCCTGCGGGCGCAGATCCGGCAGCGGACCGCTGCGCAGCACCAGCGCCGGACGGCCGTCGGCACCGTCGAAGCGCAACCAGCCGAACAGCTCACCATCGGGGGTGTGTTCGAGCCAGTGCTCACCGGCGCCGCCCGGCCAGGGCTGCTGCGTATCGACCGCCTGCAGCGGCACGCTGTTCATCTGCGTCAGGGTGTCGAGCAGCGCGCGGTCGACGCGGCGGGCGACCAGCAGCACACCGTGCACAGGCCCCTGCCCGGCGTTGTCGAGGATCGGCCGCGCCGAGTACAGATAGGCCTGCGCGCCCAGGCGCAGCAGGCCGCTCATGCGCCGGCGGCTGTCGCTCGCCAGCGCCGTGAGTCCGGGCAGCGCCGCCAGCTGCGCCAGCTCGTGCTCGCCGCACGGCTGCAGCACGTCGCGCAGCTGCAGGGCGACACCGCCACGCCCCCGCGCCACGAACGCTGGATCATCGGCCGCCGGCGCGACATCGGCGTCGTCGGCAGGCCGATTGTGCACGCCGAGCAGCGGCCGGCCGTCGCGGCCGAAGATCACGAACAGGTGGATGCGCAGCTGCGCCAGTCCGCCGACGGCGAGGTTGTCGTCGATATAGCGCTGTGCCGGCGCGGCGGCAAAATCCCAGGTCGCGTTCCAGCTCGACCAGTCGCCATTGGTCGCCTCCAGCCCCTGCAGTTCGTGGGCGAACCACTGCTGCAGGCCGGCGAGATGGGTCTCCCCCAGGCGCTGCTCGAACTGCGCATAACTGCCGGCCAGACGGCTGCTGGCGGCGTAGTACATGGTCGCCAGCAGCGCGCCGAGCAGCAGCGCAGTCATCAGCAGGATGCGGGGGCGCAGATTCATGACGATTCCTGCGGCGGGTTCGATGCCGTCCAGTATGGTGAGGGCCGGATTGCAGGCAACCGGGCTGCCGTCAGCCACTTCTTACGGACGACGGCTGTGCCGCGCCGGGTGCAGAAAACCGCTCAAGCAGCGAGCCATCCGCAACCGCCGTGAACCTGGCGGCCGGGCGCCGCCTCAGGCGCTGTCGGAACGGGCCTCCACCAGTTCCGAGGCAAAGCACCAGCCGTCGCGCCCGGAGCGCTTGACGGCATACATCGCCGCGTCGGCGGCGGCGAACAGTGTTTCGGCGCTGCGCCCGTCCTGCGGATACAGCGCGATGCCGATGCTGGCGGTGACACGGGCCTGCGTCGCGCCATACGGCACCGGACGGGCGATGGCGTGGGCGAACTTGCGGGCCAGCCACTGTGCGTCTTCACGGGCATCGCCGGTCGCCACCAGCACGACGAATTCATCACCGCCGAGGCGCGCCGGCAGATCGCTGCGCCGGGTGGCCTCGCGCAGCCGGCCGGCCACGGTGCGCAGCACGGCGTCGCCGGCGGCATGGCCCAGGGTGTCGTTGACCGCCTTGAAACCGTCGAGGTCGATCAGCAGCAGCGCCAGCTGCGCATTGCGCGCGCCGGTCGCTTCGAGCAGGGCGTCGAGCACGCGGCGGCGGTTGGCAAGGCCGGTCAGCTCGTCATGCAGCGCGTCATGGATGATCTCCAGATGGGCCTCCTGCAGCGTGTCGAGCATGCGGTTGAGCGCATGCCCGAGGCGGCCCAGCTCGTCGACGCCGCCGTCGGCGATGCGCCGCGCGCCGGGGTCACGGCTGCGCTCGATCTCGGCGACGCCGGCGTCGATCGCCGCCACGCGCCGCAGCACCAGGCGCTCCAGCAGCCACAGCACCAGCGCGATGCACAGGCCGCCGGCCAGCAGCAGGGTATTGCGCAGCCACTGCCGGGCAGCCTCGGCCTGCGCATCGAGATCCGGCAGCGGGCCACTGCGCAGCATCAGCGCCGCGGTGCCGTCGGGGCCGTTCAGACGCAGGTGGCCGTATTCGCGCCCGTCGGCATCTTCTTCGAGCCAGTGCCCGCCTGCCGCCGCGGGCCATGGCGACTGCCCATCGAGTACCTGCAGCGGCACACCGCTCATGCGGGCGATGTCATCGAGCAGGCTCCGGTCGATGCGCCGCGCCAGCAGCAGCGCACCATGCGCCGGCCCCTGCCCGGCGTTGTTTAGGATGGTCCGCGCCGTATACAGATAAGCCTGCGCACCGAGCCGCACCACGCCACGCAGCGGCTGCCCCTGGCCGCCGGCCAGTGCCGGCAGCCCCGGCAGGGCCGTGAGTGTCGTCAGATCGTGGCGGTCGAGCGCCTGCAGCGTTGACGGCAACTGCAGCGCCCTCGGCTTGCGCCCCTGCCCCATCGCCACGAAGGGCTCGGCCGTCGCTTCGGGAATCGCCGCATCGGGGTTGCGCACGGCGAGCAGCGGCCGGCCGTCGCTGGCGAAGACGACGAACAGGTGCACGCGGATCTGCTCCAGACTGCCGGCGACCAGGTTCTCGTCGATGTAGTCCTGCGCCGGAGCGGCGGCGAAGCGCCAGGTCGCGTCCCAGGACGACCAGTCGCCATTGGTCGAGTCCAGTCCGCGCAGTTCGTGCGCGAACAACTGCTGCAGGCTGTCGAGATGGCTTTCGCCCAGATGCCGTTCGAACTGCGCGTAGCTGTCCGCCAGCCGCTGGCTCGCGGCGAAGTACATCACCCCGAGCAGGGCGCCGAGCAGCAAAGCTGTCAGCAGCAGGATGCGTGGACGCAGGTTCATGACGAAAGCCCGCAGTGGTCTGGCCTCGGGCGATCAGTATGCGACCAGTGCTGTGCAGAACAACGATGCATCTTGTGTCGGACACCGCAGGCCGGCGCGGCGCATACATCGGCGCATCAGGTACGGCATGATGCAGGTCATCTCATCGTCTTTACTGGATGCCTCCGATGCGCGACACGATCCGCCTGTTGCTCGACGGCTCCGAGCTCGACATCGCCAGCCCGCCACCGACGCAGACGCTGCTGCAATACCTGCGCGAAACCCTCGGCCACACCGCCTGCAAGGAAGGCTGTGCCGAGGGCGACTGCGGCGCCTGCAGCGTGGTGCTCGCCGAGCGCGCCGGCACCGGCCTGCGCTGGCGGGCGATCAATGCCTGCATCGCCCTGCTGCCGAGCCTCGACGGCAAGGCGGTATACACCGCCGCCGGCCTCGCCGCGGCCGACGGCCGCCTGCACCCGGTGCAGCAGGCGATGGTCGAAACCCACGCCTCGCAGTGCGGCTTCTGCACGCCGGGCTTCGTCATGAGCCTGTTCGCGCTGTTCAAGAGCGCCGGCACGCCGGATCGCGCCGACATCGACCGCGCGCTGGCCGGCAACCTGTGTCGCTGCACCGGCTACCGGCCGATCATCGACGCCGCCCTGCGCATGCACGCGCTGGCCGATGCCAACGATCCGCACGGCCTCGCCCGCCCCGGCCCGGCCGCGGCCGGCGACTTCGAAACCGCGCTGCTGGCGCAGCTCGACGCCATCGCGCCGCAGCAGCCGCTCGCCTACACGCACGCCGGCCAGCACTTCTGCGCGCCGCTGACCCTGAGCGCCGCCTGCCACGCGCTCGCCGCCGCGCCCGAGGCCACGCTGCTGGCCGGCGGCACCGACATCGGCCTGTGGCTCACCAAGGCGCTGCGCCAACTGCCGGCGCTGATCTACCTCGGCCGCGTCGCCGAACTGCAGGCGCTCGCCAGCGATGAGCACGCGCTGCTGATCGGTGCCGCCGTGCCGCTGAGCGATGCCTGGGCGGCGCTGCTCGGCGAGTACCCGGAACTGACCGAGATCGCCGAGCGTTTCGCCTCGCCGCCGATCCGCAACGCCGGCACGCTCGGCGGCAATCTCGCCAACGGCTCACCGATCGGCGACGGTCTGCCGGTGTTGATCGCGCTCGGCGCACAGATCGAGCTGGTGTCGCGGCGCGGCACGCGCTGGCTGGCACTGGAGGACTACTACCTCGGCTATCGCCGGCAGGCGCGCCAGGCCGACGAGCTGCTCGCCCGCATCCGCGTGCCGCGCCGCCAGCCCGGCCAGCAGCTCGCCGCCTACAAGGTCGCCAAGCGCTACGACCAGGACATCGCCGCGGTCTGCGCCGCCTTCAGCCTGCAGCTCGATGCCGCCGGCAGCATCGCCGAGGCCCGCGTCGCCTGCGGCGGCATGGCGGCGACCGTGCACCGCGCCCGCGGCTGCGAAGCCGCGCTGCGCGGCCGCCGCTGGGAGGCACAGACGCTCGCCGCCGCCTGCACGGCGCTCGCCACCGACTACACGCCGCTCGATGACCTGCGCGCCAGCGCCGCCTACCGCCAGCGCGTCGCCGCGAATCTGCTGCGGCGCTTTTTCAGCGAAACCACCGCGCCGGCCATCGCCACCCGCGCCGTCGCCGGAGGCTGTCGATGAACCCGCCGCTGCCCTCGCCGCCCGCCGCCGCCGACGCCATCCGCGGTCGCGTCGGCAGCGCACAGCCGCACGACAGCGCACATCTGCACGTCGCCGGCGCCGCACCGTACACCGATGACCTGCCGGAACCGCGCGGCACGCTGCACGCGGCGCTCGGCCTGAGCACACAGGCGCATGCGCGCATCCGCGCTCTGCAGCTCGATGCCGTGCGCGCGCAGCCCGACGTGGTCTGCGTACTCACCGCCGCCGACATTCCCGGCGATAACGATTTCGCCGCCACGCCGGCGCACGACGACCCGCTGCTCGCCGCCGACGAGGTCAACTACTGCGGCCAGCCGCTGTTTCTGGTCGTCGCCCGCAGCCGCGACGCCGCCCGCCGCGCCGCCCGCCTGGCGGTCGTCGACTACGAGCCGCTGCCGGCGCTGCTCGACATCGACGCCGCGCTCGCCGCCGGCTCGTTCGTGCTGCCGAGCGAGACGATGCAGCGCGGTGATGCGGCGGCGGCGATCGCCGCGGCACCACACGTGCTCAACCGCCGCTTCTACATCGGCGGTCAGGAGCAGTTCTATCTGGAAGGCATGATCGCGCTGGCGATCCCGCGCGAAGACGGCTGCATGCAGGTGCTGAGTTCGACGCAGCACCCGAGCGAGGTGCAGCACAAGGTGGCGCAGGCGCTCGGCGTGCACGCCAAGGACGTCAGCGTCGAATGCCGGCGCATGGGCGGCGGCTTCGGCGGCAAGGAGAGTCAGCCGGCGCTGTTCGCCGGGCTGGCGGCGATCGCCGCGCGCCACTGCCGGCAGCCGGTGAAGCTGCGCCCGGATCGCGACGACGACTTCCTGATCACCGGCAAGCGCCACGACTTTCGCGTCGACTACCGCGTCGGCTTCGACGCCAGCGGCCGCGTGCTCGGCCTCGAACTGGAGCTGGCCTCGCGCTGCGGCTACTCGGCGGACCTGTCCGGGGCGATCAACGACCGCGCGATGATGCATGCCGACAACGCCTACTGGCTGCCGGCGGTGCGCGTGCGCTCGCACCGCTGCCGCACGCACACGCAGTCGAACACCGCCTTTCGCGGCTTCGGCGGGCCGCAGGGCATGCTGGCGATCGAACAGACGCTCGATGACATCGCCCGTTACCTGCAGCTCGATGCGCTGGCGGTGCGCCGCGCCAATCTCTACGGCATCGGCGAGCGCGACATCACGCCCTACGGCATGCGCGTCGAGGACAACATCCTGCCGGCGCTGCTCGACGAGCTCGCCGCCAGCGCCGACTACGCCGGTCGCCGCGCCGCCGTCGACGCCTTCAACGCCGCCAGTCCCTGGCTCAAGCGCGGGCTGGCGCTGACGCCGGTGAAGTTCGGCATTTCCTTCACCGCCACCTGGCTCAACCAGGCCGGCGCGCTGCTGCTGCTCTACAGCGACGGCACGCTGCAGCTCAACCACGGCGGCACCGAGATGGGCCAGGGCCTCTACACCAAGGTTGCGCAGGTGGTGGCGAGCGAGCTGTGCGTCGACATCGAGCGCATCCGCGTCACCGCCGCCGACACCGGCAAGGTGCCGAACGCCTCGGCGACGGCGGCCTCCTCCGGCGCCGATCTCAACGGCAAGGCGGCGCAGGATGCCGCGCGCCAGCTCAAGGCACGGCTGTGCGCCTTCGCCGCGCGCCACTGGCAGGTCGCCGAAAGCGAGGTCGAATTCCGCCGCAACCGCGTGCGCGTCGGCCCGCAGGAGATCGCCTTCGCCGAACTCGCCCACGCTGCCTGGTTCGCCCGCGTGCCGCTGGCCGCGCAGGGCTTCTACGCCACGCCGAAAATCCACTACGACCGCAGCCGCTGGCAGGGCCGGCCGTTTTACTACTTCGCCTGCGGCGCGGCGCTGTCCGAGGTCGAGATCGACACCCTGACCGGCGAGTACCGGCTGTGCCGCGTCGACATCCTCCACGACGTCGGCCGCTCGCTGAACCCGGCGATCGACCGCGGCCAGATCGAAGGCGGCTTCGTACAGGGCATGGGCTGGCTGACCAGCGAGCAGCTGGTGCACGCCGCCGACGGCAGCCTGCGCACGCACTCGCCGAGCACCTACAAGATCCCCACCTGCCGCGACTGGCCGCGCGAGTTCAACGTCGCCATCCGCGCCAGCCGCGGCAACAGCGAGGACACCGTCTTTCGCTCGAAGGCCGTCGGCGAGCCGCCGCTGATGCTGGCGATCTCGGTCTTTCTGGCGCTGAAGGACGCCATCGGCGCCGCTGCGCCCGGCGTCGCCGTGCCGCTGTCGGCACCGGCAACGCCCGAGGCAGTGCTCACCGCCCTCGATGCCGTGCGCGCGAGTCCGCCATGAAGCACGGCTACAGCGACTGGCTCACCGCGCTGCGCACGCTCGCCGAACCGGCGGTGCTGGTCAGCCTGATCGCCGCGCGCGGCTCGCTGCCGCGCGACCCCGGCGCGCGCATGCTGGTCGGGCGCGACTGGGTGCACGACACCGTCGGCGGCGGCGGCCTGGAGTGGGAGGCGATCCACCACGCCCGGCAGATGCTGACGCGCGCTGAACACGGCGCCCGCGTGCGCCGCTACCCGCTCGGCCTGGCCTTCGGTCAGTGCTGCGGCGGCGTCGCCGTACTCGCCTTCGAGCCGCTCGCCGCCGCGCCGGCCTGGCTGACGCGACTCGACGCCCAGCAGCCCGCCGTGCGCGCCTACGGTGCCAACGGCGCAACGCTGGCGCCGTTCTGGCTGAGCGCGGACGGCGTCGAGCCTGACACCACCGAGCCGGTGCAGCGCAGCGCCTGCAGCCGCGCCCGCGAACTGCTCGCCAGCGGCCTGCAGCGGCCCTGCATCGAACACGCCGACGGCAGCGTCGATACCGGCGTCGGCGACGGGCCGCTGCATGTGTTCGAACCGCTGCAGCCGCAACGCCTGCGCCTGGCACTGTTCGGCGCCGGCCACGTCGGCCGCGCGCTGGTGCAGGTGCTCAGTGGCTATCCCGTCGCGATCGAGTGGTGGGACGCCCGCCCCGAGGCCCTGCCGGAGCGGCTGCCGAGCGGCGTCAGCACCAGCAGCACGACCGACCTCGACGCGCTGGTCGGCACGCTGGCGCCGGACACGCTGTGCGCGGTGCTGACGCACGACCACAGCCTCGATCTCGAACTGGTCAGCCGTCTGCTGCCGCGCGCCGATCTGCCGCTGGTCGGTCTGATCGGCTCACGCTCGAAGCGGGCGAACTTCGAACGCCGCCTGCGCCAGCGCGGCCTCGACGCCGCCCAGATCGAGCGCCTTGCCTGCCCGCTCGGCACCCCCGGCGACAAGCACCCGGTGGCGGTCGCCATCGCCATCGCCGCCGAGCTGCTGCGCGTGCACAGCGCGCTCACTGCACCGCCGGCATCGGCCACACCCGGGAAACGCCTGTGGCCACGCTGATGATCCAGGGCACCAGCTCGGATGCCGGCAAGAGCACCGTGGTCGCCGCGCTGTGCCGGCTGCTGGCGCGCCGCGGCGTGCGCGTGGCGCCGTTCAAGCCGCAGAACATGGCGCTCAACAGCGCGGTGACGGTCGACGGCGGCGAGATCGGCCGCGCCCAGGCGCTGCAGGCGCAGGCGGCCGGGCTCGACGCGCACAGCGACATGAACCCGGTGCTGCTCAAGCCCAATACCGACGTCGGCGCGCAGGTGATCGTCCACGGCCGCGCCATCGGCACCATGGACGCGCGTGCCTACCAGGCCTTCAAACCGCAGGCGCTGAACGCGGTACTCACGGCGCATGCGCGCCTCGCCAGCCATTACGCGCAGATCATCGTCGAGGGCGCCGGCAGTCCGGCGGAAATCAATCTGCGAGCGGGCGACATCGCCAACATGGGCTTTGCCGAGGCCGTCGACTGCCCGGTGTGGCTGGTCGCCGACATCGACCGTGGCGGTGTCTTCGCCCAGCTCGTCGGCACACTGGAGCTGCTGAGCGCCAGTGAGCGGGCGCGCGTGCGCGGCTTCATCATCAACCGCTTCCGCGGCGACCTCAGCCTGCTGCAGCCGGGTCTCGACTGGCTGGAAGCACGCACCGGCATCCCGGTGCTGGCGGTGCTGCCCTATCTGCACGGCCTGCATCTCGACGCCGAGGACGCGATCGCCTGCAGCCGCGCGACCAAATCGGCGCCGCAGCTGCGGGTGATCGCGCCGGTGCTGCCGCGCATTTCCAATCACACCGACCTCGATGCACTGCGCCTGCATCCGCAGGTGGAGTTTCGCTGGATCGGCCCCGGCGACACCGTGCCGCCGGCCGATCTGATCGTGCTGCCCGGCTCGAAGAGCGTGCGCGCCGACCTCGCCGCGCTGCGCGCGCGCGGCTGGGAGCCGGCGATCCAGCGCCACCTGCGCTACGGCGGCCGGCTGATCGGCCTGTGCGGCGGCCTGCAGATGCTCGGCACGCGCATCGACGACCCGCTCGGACTGGAAGGCGAGCCCGGCAGCAGCCGCGGCCTCGGCCTGCTCGACTGCGCCAGCACACTCGCCGCGGAAAAACAGCTGCACCGGGTCAGCGGCCGACTGTGTTTGGAAAAGGCCGAAGTGCGCGGCTACGAGATTCATGCCGGTATCAGCCACGGCCCGGCGCTGGATCGCGCGGCGGTCTTCCTCGACGGGCGCACGGACGGTGCGCTGAGCGCCGACGGTCAGATTCTCGCCAGCTATGTGCATGGCCTGTTCGATACGCCGGCAGCCTGCGGCGCGCTGTTGCGCTGGGCCGGCCTGCAGGCCCCCGCCGCGCTCGACCTCGACGCCCTGCGTGAAACACAGCTGGAACGGCTCGCCGACACGCTGGCCACAGCCCTGCGCCCGGGCACGCTGCAGCAGTGGTTCGACCTGGCGGATGACTGAAATCGGCAGCGGCAGACAAACGAAGGGGGCCTTGCGGCCCCCAAAGCACTGGACCAAGCCAGACGCTTTAAAGACTCAAGACACGTCCTTGAGCTGACGGTAGACGCTGAGCACCTTGTTGGCATAAGCGCGCGAGCGCTTGCCCGAGCTGCCGTTGTAACGGCCAAGGGCTTTGATCAGGTTGCCGTCGCTGTCATTGAGATACTGCACGAGGATCTTGGTCCCGGCCTGGATGTTCTTCTCAGGCGTCATCAGTGCACCACGGCCACCGATCTCGGAGATCGTCTCGGGATGATAGCGGGCGATGATCTGCATCAGACCCTGCGCGCCCTGGCTGCTGCGAGCATCGGCCTGGAAGCCGGATTCGACGGCGATCACCGCCAGCACCAGCTCCGGGGTCAAACCACGGCGTTTGCCATGTTCCATGGCGTGGGTCACGATCGAGAAGGCCCTGGCTTCCTCAACCGCGAAATTCTCTTCGATGTAATCCGTGAGCTTGCGGATGCGATTGCCATACAGATGGTCGGCATCGCTGGCATCGGCAACGCTGTCGGCTACGGTATTGGTAGCGGCGCTGGCGTCACCCGACTGGGGATACCAGCCCGAACGCAGTTCATCGCTGACGCTGGCGAGCGTCGTGGCGGAGTTTTCGGCATCGGCGTGCGCGCGAGTCAGGGGCAGGCACAGCGCGATGATCAGGAACAGCTGAAACAACGGCGACGCAGTCAGCGTCGATACTTCTCGGAACGGACGGGGCGAGATGAACATGTTCATTCTCCTTGGCTTCTGACCAGTGCGAGGGGTTTGCTTTTCGATCCGGCTGCATCGCCTGCCTGTTGACGCAAGGCGGTGAACGCGGCGCGGATCGCTGGCTCGTTTTCCGTTCAATTCGCTGCAAAGGCGAATCTCATCAGGGACTTGCCAGCAACTTCTCGGCTGTATCGATAGGCACTACCTCCGGTTTCGGCTAATGAAATTGGCTGCAGGGTAAAGTTGTTTGTCAGTAGCGACAATGCCTGTCGCGTAATTACAACAGCATATGACAAGCCTGCGACTGTCAGGCACAGCGGCACGAAGACCGCATCACAGCTGCATTTCAAACGATTGTTTTTAGATGCCATTCAAAATCGAATAGCAATTGTGCGCCGCAGCATCGCTTGCGATGGCGACTGACAACTGGCCCGGGCAACCGCCGGCTCAGCCCGATGCCGCCAACAGCGCGGCGAGCAGCACCACGACCTCAGCCAGCTCACAGCCAGCCCCGCAGGTATCGCCGGTACCACCGCCAAGCCAGGCACGCAGGCGACGTTTCCAGACGAACAGGAACGCCACCAGCGCAACGAGCGGCAGCAGGCTGCCGGGCACCAGCAGCAGCGCGCCGAGCACGCAGGCGGCGAGCACGCCGCGCGCCTGAGTCGGCGGCAGTTGCGCCGCCACGGCGGCGGCAAGACCGTCACGCCGCGCACAGGGCACGGCGAGCAGCTGCCAGAGCAGCGCCGCGCGGCCGAGGAACGGCGCGAGCAGCAACGGTGCGTGCAGGCCGCGGGCGAGCAGCGCGACCAGCAGCGCGTACTTCAGCAGCAGCAGCAGGACAACGGCGACGACCGCCATCGGCCCGCTGCGGGCGTCCTTGAAGATATCGAGGCTGCGTGCGCGATCACCGCCGCCACCGATATAGGCATCGACGGTGTCGGCGAAGCCGTCGAGGTGCAGCGCGCCGCTGAAGCCAACCCAGACGACGAGCAGCAATGCCGCGGCAACGCCGTGATCGAGCCCGCCAAGCGGCGGCGCCAGCATGGCCAGCAACGCACCGAGCAGCAGGCCGACCAGCGGATAACACAGCGCGGAACGGCCGAGCGCCGCCGGCGAAACATCCAGCCGGGCGCGTACCGGCAACCGTGACAGGAACTGCAGCGCCAGCAGGAAAGCGTTGTACATGCGCTCCCCCGCCGCTCAGGCGGCCAGCGTGCCGTTGAGGTATTCCAGCACCGGCACCGGCTGGCCGGCATCGAGGTGCACGCGCACCCGTGAAACGCCGGCATAAGGCACATCCATGCGCCAGATGTGGCCGCTGGGCAGGCCGAGCACCTGACGCACGCACATGCGGATCACGCCGCCGTGACAGACCAGCAGCACATGCTGGCCGGCGTGGCGCTTGAGCAGTCCCTGCCAGGCCTCGGCGACGCGGGCGTCGAACTCGACGACCGCCTCGGCGCCCGGCGGCGTGTAGCTTTCCGGCTCGCGCCAGAACGTCGCCAGCGCGCCGGGGTAGCCGGCCTCGACCTGCTCGGCGCTCAGCCCTTCCCAGTCGCCGAAACCGAGCTCACGAAAGCCGTGGTCGATCTCCAGCGGCAGGCGGTGACGCTCGGCGAGTTCGGTGGCGAACTCGGCGCAGCGCAGCAGCGGCGAGCTGACGATGCGCTGCCAGGGGCAGTGATGCGCGACTGCCGTGCGCATCTGCGCCCAGCCGGTGGCCGACAGCGGATCGTCCTGGGAGCCGCGGAACAAACGCCCGCCACGGGGTTCGCCGTGACGGATCAAATCGATGGTGGTGGTCTTCATGCCTGGGAAACTCCGGCTTCCGCGAACGTGGCCATCTCGCCATGCAGTGTGCAGGCGCTGCGCAGCAGTGGCAGTGCCAGTGCCGCGCCGCTGCCTTCACCGAGACGCAGACCCAGTTCGAGCAGGGGCTCGGCGGCGCAGGCCGCCAGCACGTGGCGATGGCCGGGCTCGGCCGAGCGGTGAGCGAACAGCAGCCAGTCGGCCAGCTCCGGCTGCATGCGCAGCGCAACGAGCGCAGCAACGCTGGTGATGAAACCGTCGACCAGCGACGGCACGCCACGCTGCGCGGCAGCCAGATAGGCGGCAGCGAGCGCGGCGATTTCGAAGCCGCCGAGCTCGCGCAGCGCGGCCAGCGGCGTCGCCGCCTGCGCGCGCGCCAGCGCGGCATCGACGATGCGGATCTTGGCGGCAACGCCGGCGGCATCCAGCCCGGTGCCCGGCCCGACCAGTTCGGCGGTCGGCAGGCCGAGCAGCGCCGCGGCGAGCGCGGCGGCGGCCGTGGTGTTGCCGATGCCCATCTCGCCGCCGATGAACAGCTGCGCACCGGCGAGCATGGCGCGCTCGGCAGCGGTGCGACCGGCGGCCAGCGCCTGTTCGAGCTGCTCGTCGCTCATCGCCGGTGCACGCACGAAATTCGCCGTGCCCGGCCCGACGCGGGCATCGATGACGCCGGCCAGCGGCTCCAGCGCGGCGACGGTGCCGACGTTGACGACTTCCAGCTCCGCCCCCAGCGTGCGCGCCAGCACGCTGATCGCCGCACCGCCGCGGGCGAAGTTGCGCACCATCTCGGCGGTGACCGCCTGCGGGTAGGCCGATACGCCGGCGGCAGCCACGCCATGGTCGGCGGCAAAGACCACGATGCGCACGCGCTCAAGCTGCGGACACACGCAGCGCTGCAGGCCGGCGAGGCGCACGGCCAGGGCTTCCAGACGGCCGAGCGCACCGGCCGGCTTGGTCAGCTGCATCTGCCGCTGCAGGGCCGCCAGGCGGGCGTCACGGTCGGAGGCGGGGATCGGGTCGGCGAGCCAGTCAATGCTCATGAGGATTCCTTCAGGGTCAGCGGCAGACCGGCGACAACCAGAGTGACGCGCGCGCATTGCGCGGCGAGGCGCTGGTGCAGCCGGCCGGCCTCGTCGCGAAAACGGCGGGCGAGCGGGTTGTCGGGAACGATGCCCCAGCCGACTTCATTACTGACCAGCAGGACCTGCCCGGGCAGCTGCGGTAGCACCGCGCTCAGCGCATCGACCTCGGTCGCCAGCAAAGATTCGGCGTCGGCACAGAGCAGGTTGGACAGCCACAGCGTCAGGCAGTCGACCAGCAGGCAGCGCCCGGCCGCGGCCTGCGCCGCGAGCGTCGCCGCCAGCGCGCACGGCGCCTCGACGGTGCGCCAGTGCGGCGGGCGCGCGGCGCGATGGTGTTCGATACGCGCCTGCATCTCACCATCGAGCGCCTGTGCGGTGGCGATGTAGACGACCTCCAGGCCGCTGTCCCGGGCGCACTGCTCGGCGTAGCGGCTCTTGCCCGAGCGCGCGCCGCCGAGAATCAGCTCCGGCACGCTCAGCGCACCGTCGCCAGCGCGAGCGGGTGCAGGCGGCCGTTGCTGGCGACCACGGCGGTGGTGTCGAGGCCGAGCGGGCTGCCGTCATGCTGGGTGAAGCAGCCGCCGGCCTCGCTGACGATCACCGACAGCGCCGCGACGTCGAGGATGTTGACGTCGGACTCGATGACCATGTCGATGCGGCCGCTGGCCAGCAGGTGGTAGTGGTAGAAGTCGCCGTAGCCGCGGATGCGCGAGACGCTGCGGATCAGCTCGCCGGTGCGCGCCCAGCGCTCGGCGTCCTGCGTCAGCGTCTTGATGTTGCCGAGTGACAGCGTCGCCTGATCGGGCGCCTCGATGTCGCTGACGCGGATCGGCCTGCCGTCGAGAAACGCCCCCTGGCCGCGCTCGGCCCAGGCCATTTCGCCGGCGCCGAAGGCCGGCGCGTTGGAAACACCGAGGATCAGCTCGCCGCGGTGCATCAGCGCGATCTGCGTCGAAAAGAACGGATATTCGCGCACGAAGCTCTTGGTGCCGTCGATCGGATCGACCAGCCAGACGTAGTCGGCATCGGCGTGCGAGCGCCCGGTCTCCTCACCGTAAAAGCCGTGATCGGGGAAGGACTGCGTCAGCACCGCCTTGATCGCCTGCTCGGTCTCGACGTCGGCGACCGTCACCGGCGTGCGGTCGGCCTTGATGGTGATGCCGATATTGGTCTGGTAGTAATGCCGAATGACCTGCTCGCCGGCCTTGGCGGCCTCGATCGCGGCCTTGAGGAACGGACTCTGACTCATCGCGAAATTCCCGGGGAATAGCGGAAAAGGCCGTAGTGTAACGGAGCCGCCGCCAGCCCAGCGCGACGCGCCGATGGACGCCGGCCGCGGCGGCTGCAACAGTGACGGCATTTCCCCGCCCGGTAGACCGCCGATGACCACCACGCTGTTCGTGCTCGTGCTCTTCTCCGCTGTGCTGCACGCCGGCTGGAACGCGCTGGTCAAGGTCGGTGGCGATGCACTGGTGCGTCTGGCGACGATCAACCTCACCGTCGCCCTGCTCGGGCTGCTGGCGCTGCCCTTCGTGCCGCTGCCGCCGCCCACCAGCTGGCCGTACATCGGCGCCTCGCTGGCGCTGCATATCGCCTACTACGTGCTGCTCGCCCGCGGCTACCAGCTCGGCGATCTGTCGCTGGTCTATCCGGTGGCGCGCGGTCTGGCGCCGCTGTGGGTGACGCTCGGCGCCTGGTTCAGTGCCGGTGAGCGCCCCGACGCGCTCGGTTTCGCGGCGATCGCGCTGCTCAGTCTGAGCGTGCTGACGCTGGCGCGCGGTGCCGGGCGCGGCCTGCCGGTGGCGCTCGCCTGCGGGCTGACCATCGCCGCCTACAGCGTCGCCGACGGCCTCGGCAGCCGCGCCGCCGGCGAGGCGCTGTACGGCTACATCGCCTGGCTGTTCGTGCTCGATGCGCTGCCGGTAACGCTGCTCGCCGCCGCCCGCCGCCGCGGCCTGTTCCTGCAGACGCTGCGCCGCGGCTGGCACGCCGGCCTGCTCGCCGGCGTCTGCTGCGCGCTGGCCTACGGCATCGTCATCTGGGCGATGGCGCAGGCGCCGCTCGGCTACGTCTCGGCGCTGCGCGAGACCAGCGTGGTGTTCGCGGCGTGGATCGGCACCCGCCTGCTCGGCGAGCCCTTCGCCGGCCGCCGCCTGCTGAGCGCCGCCGGCATCGTCGGCGGCGCGCTGCTGCTGCACTTCGCCGGCTGACGGCGCTCAGTCGCCGCGCCGGCGCGCCAGCCAGCGCCAGACGTAGCCGTCCGGGTGCTCGACGCCGTCGAGCAGGTATTCCAGCGTCTTGACGCTGCCGAGCGTCCAGTCGAGCCGGTTCTCGCTGCCGGCGCGGCCGGCGAACAGCAGGCGGTCGCCGACGATCAGCGGCAGATCCTCGCCCGGCAGCAGGGTTTCGCAGCCCGCGCGCAGCAGCAGCAGGGTCATCACCGGCATGCTCTCGACGCGGTTTTGCGCATCGCGCAGCAGCTCGCCGAGGCGCACGGTGCGTCCGGCAAGCAGTTGCGCAACCACCGCCGGTGCCTGGCGGGCGTCGAGCGCAATCTCCCAGGTATCGGGCGTGCAGCCGGCGCAGAGATCCTCCAGGCGCGCGAGCAAAGGCCGCGCCCAGTCTTCGCCGCGCCGCTGGGCCAGGGTGAGGAAGCGGTTGACCAGCGGCACCGTCAGCTCGCCGAGCACACGCCAGACCACCAGCCGGTGCGGCGCGATCAGCAGGTCGACGCCGGCGGCGGTGAACAGCTCCTCCTCGGCGATGCGGTTGACGCGGCCGACGACGTAAAGCTGCGGGTTGAGCAGGCGTGCGGTGTAGACGATCGACAGGTTGTCGCTGTCGCTGTCGGTGCCGGCGATCAGGCCGATGGCGCTGTGCACGCCGGCGTTGCGCAGCGGCTCGGCCTCGGTGGCGCGGCCGAGCACCGAGCCGGCGGGCAGCGCCGTCGCCTCCGATTCCTCGATCACCGTCACCGGCACGCCGGCGGCGCTCAGGTGCTGGTAGGCGGCGCGGCCGAAGCGGCCGTAGCCGCAGACGATCCAGTGCCCGCGCGGCGGTGCCACCCGCGCCGGCAGCGGCAGGCCGGGCATGCGCACCAGGTATTCGTAGAGCATGTGCAGGCTCGGCTCGTCGAGCGCCATCGCCAGATGCTCGCCGAAGGTCGCATACGGATCGACGACGTCCTGCGTCTCGAAGGAGCGCAGGTTCGCCGCCGTCGCCGCATGCTCGGCGCGCGCCACCACCAGCAGCCGCGGATTGAGCAGGCGTGCGGTGATGGCGACCTTGACATCGATGGCGTCGACCGAGGAGATGGCGACGACGCCCAGGCAGCGCGGATTGAGCAGCCCGGCCAGGCGCAGGATGCGCGCTTCGTCGATGCCGGCGGCAAGCCAGGGCACGTCGATGCCGAGGTCCTCCAGCTCCAGGCGCGCCAGGCGCTCGCCATCGGCGTCGAGCACCACCGGCTGCACGCCGCGCCGGCACAGCGCGCGCACCAGCAGACTGCCGGACTGGCCGTAGCCGCAAATGATGTAGAACGGCGTGCCCAGCCCGCGCACGCGCGCGGCGAAGCGGCTTTCGGCGAGTGCGCGCTGAAAAGCCGGGTCCTGCACCAGGGCGAGGATGTTGCCGACCGCGTAGAGCCAGCCGATCACCGTCAGGTAGATCGTCACCGTCACCCACAGCCGCTGCGCCGGCGTGAACGCGTAGGGCAACTCACCGAAGCCGATCGTCGAGCCGGTGTAGCTGATGAAGTAGAAGGCGTGGAACAGGTCGAAACGCCACGGCCTGCCCTCGGCGTCGACGCCCGGAATCAGGATCAGGCCGATGATCGACACCGTATAGACAGCGATCAGCACCAGCAGCGGCGTGCGCATGCGCCGCAGGAACAGGAAGACGATGCTGTTGACGCCCGCCTCCCCGCCCGGCGCCTCCCCGCCCATCATGCCGGCGGGTCGCCGCCCGAGGCGGCGCATCCACAGCAGCAGCAGGCTCATCGACGCAGATTGATGGTTTCGGCGAGCAGCATCACCACCGAGATCAGATTGGCCAGTGCCGCGCCGCCGGCCAGCGACACCACCGAGGCGATCACCCGCGGCGCCTCACCCAGGTTGTAGGCGTGCTCGGCGATCGCCCAGACCACCGCCGCGGCGATCATCTGCAGATCGGCGACCAGACTGGTGGCGAGCAGCACCGCCCCCATGTGCGTGCGGTCGCCGAGCTTGAGCACGGTGGCGATCAGGCTGACGATCAGCGCCGCGCTCAGCTCATAGATGTCGTGATGCGCCGGGTTGTCGATCTCGCCGAGCACGAAACCGAAGTTCAGCGTCGCCGCCAGCACGATGAAAAAACCGAAGATGACCTTTTCCAGATTCACGCCCTGCTCCGCCACGCGATGGACCTGCGGCCAATCTAGCCGCTGCGCGGGGCGCTGTCGGCGTATCCGGCCTCAGTCGGCGCGGCGGCGGCCGATCCAGACGTAGTACGGCACGCGCAGCCCCGGCAGATAGGGCACGCGGGCGCGGCCTTCATGCAGGTACAGCGTCTCGGCGCGGCGCTGCAGGTACGGCAGGTGATCGGCGTTCGGCCGCACGCCGTCGTGAGCGAACCACAGCGGCCAGAAATGCCGCGCGAAGGCCGAATGGCGGGCCAGACCCGGCGCCGGATGGCGGCGGGCGACGTAGAAATCGACGACGCCGAACAGCCCGCCCGGCGCGAGCATCGCCAGCGCGTTGTCGATCGCGGCGAACCAGTCCGGGATCATCGTCAGCGAATAAGCGCAGCAGACGGCATCGAGCGGCGCGGCCGGGCGCCAGCGCGTGGCGTCGGCCTCGACCAGCTCGACGTTGTCCCAGGCGGCGGCGCGCATCCGCGCCTGTGCCAGCAGCGGCGCGCACAGATCGACCAGCGTGATCTGCGCGAAACGCGCGCGGCGCTCGCCGAGGAACTCGATGTTGCGGCCGGTGCCGGCACCGAGCTCGGCCAGCCGCGCGCCGTCGGCCAGCCGTGCCGCCAGCTCGCCGTAGAGTTCGCCGCGGCCCTGCAGCAGGCGCTCGCGAAAGCCGTCATAGGCGGCGGCCTGCGGTCCGTAGAACGCCGCCAGGCGGGTGGCGAGATCGGCATCGGTGGACTGCCCGCGCAGCAGCGCGAGCAGCACGCGGGCATCAGCGGCGAGCGACATCGGCAAAGGTCTCGAATGATCGGCAGGGTGAACGACGGACTCAGGCGCTCAGCGTGGCGATGTGGAAGCCGGCGTAGGTGTGCACGCGGTCCTCACGCTGCAGCCGCGCCGCCAGTTCGCGGTGGAACTGCAGGCGATCCATCAAGCGCGTGCCGTCGCCGAGGCGCACGCCGTCGAGGTAGTCGGCACCGGCGTGGGCGCTGCGGAAGATCAGCCGTGCATCGGGCGTGGCCCGCGCCAGGATCGCATCCCACTCCTGCGCCAGCAGGTCCGGGTGATAGACGCTCATCCAGTCCATGTGATCGAGCAGCACGAAGCGCGAAATACGCTCCCCGCTGCCCTGCAGGAACTCGGTGACGGTCGTCGTGTGCGGCACCACGCGCTCGGCCAGGCCTTCCTTGAGGCGGTAGAAATTGTCGCGCTTGAGGTATTCCGGACAGCAGTCCTGCGTGTAGTGGCCGCGCACGTACAGGGTCCAGAAATAATTGTCGGCGACCGGCAGCTCGCGGAACACGTAGTCGATCGACTCGCGCACGAACCCGGCGATGCCGCCGGCGTGCTGGCGCTCGACCTCCTCGCGCTGCGGATGCGGCACGCCGAGCAGGCTCATCGTCAGCGGTCGCGACACCGCCCAGTTGACCGCGCGATTCCACAGCAGCGGCGCGACCTCGGCGTCGTAGCGCGCGCGCTGGGCTTCGAGATCGTTCTCGGCGAGCAGGCTCTCGATCGCCAGCCGCAGCCGCGGCCGCGCCGTCAGCCAGGCGCGGAAACCGCGCGCCACCAGCCCGGACAGGCCGTTGTAGTAAAAGCTCTGCCCCGGCTTGCGCGGCTCGAACCAGCCGATGCGCTTGTCCCAGTAGCGCGCCGCGAACGGCGACAGGTCGTGGCGCAGGCCGTCGCGGTACATCTCGCGCGCCAGCGGATGACGACCCTCGCCGAACAGCGCGAAGTAATCGGCGAAATGCAGGCGGCGGATGCCGGCGAGCTTGAGTTCGAGCAGCGCCGTCTGCCGTGGATTGGCATCGACGGCATGGATGCGCGCCGGCGCGCACAGCGCGTAGTCGAGCACGTTGCAGCCGGCGCTGGTGATCACCAGCAGGCGGTCATCGGCACCGATCGCCAGCGCCTGGCGATCCACCGCCGGGTCTTCCCAGCAGGTGTTGTAGACGAGGGAACGGGCATAGAGCGCGTTGAACACGCCCTGATGCAGGCGGTCGGCGAACGCAGGCTGGGCGATGGACACCGGACGGCTCCTGGCGGGTGGATGCGGGACGTCCGTTCAGTGTTGCGGGCGCACATGACGCCGCAGTGACGCCGCGATGGCAGAGCCGAGTCGCTCAGCTCAGCCGCGGCAAACCGCCGACAGGCCAGATAAAAAGAGAACGGCGTGCCGCAGGGATAACGACCGCACCGTTCAACTGGAGGCTGGTGACCTGAAGTTGCCGCCCCGGCTTGCGCCGCAACGACGTCAGCAGCCTGTCATGATCGGCTTAAGGCTGACTGAAGGACGGGCGGCGGCACGTGCCAGCGCTAACAAGTGCGTTAAATCAGACATGTCGACATGAAGAACCAAGCATCAGAGATTTTCCGCTGGCTGCTGCCATCCATCGGATTACGCACTGGGCAGTCGCCAGACTTGCGCGGCAAACCAATAGTAAAGTTGAGGGCATAAGGCCCCGATTCAGCCGAGCCAACTGCCAAACACCATCAGCGATGTGTTTATCGGCCAGTCATGACTAACGCTACAAGCCTTGCTGGCATCAGACCTATGACTGCACAATTACAATTTTTAGCGGAAAGCCTCGCATCACCATCCCTCGTCGGCAGACAGTGCTGTTTAAATAAGGCTATCAACGGACAGCACTGAAAAGTGCATTGCTATTAGCCATCACAAATATTCACAGCCAGCCAGGCATTCCGAAGTGTCTTTCACGGACCACCACAGACATCCTCTTCCAAAAACCCGCTGCGCGTTGGCAGCGGTGCCCGCCGTGCAAAATCAACGGAGAAAAAATGAAGTTTTTCAGCCACCAGTGCTACCCCATTGTTATCAGTCTCAATTGGACGACTCTTGAAAAACCACATTAGCAGTCTTTCAAAAAATCATCAGAACTGAATAAATATATTTACAAAAATCCAAATGTTATTTAGTGAGAGACGTTAACATGAACCTCGAAAACAACAATCGTGTCATCGTTGTGCTCGGTATGCACCGCAGTGGTACAAGTGCAATAGCAAGGTCTTTAAAGGCACTTGGTGTCAGCTTAGGCAATGAGCTTTTTTCTGCTGGATTCGACAACCCGAAAGGGTTCTGGGAGGACAAAAACTGTTTAGAAATAAACAACAAACTGCTTGAGCATCTTGGATCAGACTATGATCAGCTCGCAGCAAATTGGCCAGCCATAAAAAATGACACCATCATTGAAGAATTAACAAACAAAGCGATCAGAACAATCACGCAAAATCTTGAAAAAAGCGGCGGCATATGGGGATTCAAGGACCCAAGAACCTGCCGATTGCTACAGTTCTGGAAAAATGTTTTTTCCTCAACACCCTGCGATGCAAGCTACATCATTACATTACGCAACCCGTTAAGCGTCGCGGCATCCCTTGCAAAACGCAACCAGATTTCCGCGGAGAAAAGCCACTATCTCTGGCTTCAGCATACTTTGCCAGCCGTAGCAATGACAAAAGGCAGCAGGCGGGTTGTAGTGGATTATGATTTGTTAATGAAAAGTCCACTACTTCAGCTACAAAGAATTGCATCCGCCTTGGATCTTCCAATACCAGACGAAGACGCGCCAGCAACGATCGATTATATAAACCATTTTATAGATCAAGATCTGCGGCACACACTTTATGATGATGTGTCACTTGAAGCCAATGCACATGTGCCGCTCGATGCCATCAACCTGTATAACCTGCTCAAAAAAATCTCAACAGACGCAATCGACATCGACAGCAACGATGTCACGAGCACCATTGCCGACATTGAAAAGCGGATACAAAGCTGCACACCAGCGTTTTCATACATTAACTTCCTGGAAGACTCCTGCAGAAATTTCCAGAAGACCATCGGGGATCTCAATGAGTTAGTAAAACAACAACATAATGAGCTGGACTTTTTGAACAGCCAGGCAATGGCAAAGCTGAAAGATCCAAATTTCGTCAACGGAATAAACTCACTCAGCAACGGAATAAACTCACTCAGTTTATCCCAAGAAAATCTCGCCAAGGAGTTAGGAACGCACAGTTCCGAACTGGCGACCCTACTCACCGGCGTACAAAACATTTCATCAGAGCTTTCAGCCACCTTCGATCCAAACTACATAGACAGCGCTTTGCAGAAACAATTGCAATGGATTGAGTCCGGGCAAAATAAACTCAATGAATTAGAAAAAAATCTTTATGCACGAGAGCGCGACCTCAGCGATCTGCAAAAGTTGCATGAACAACTGACGCACAAATGTCATGAGCTTGGCAAGAATAAACATGATCTAGAATTTAAAGTATCCGAAATCTACGCCTCGACCAGCTGGTTCGTGACGAAGCCAATGCGCTTCGCTTCCCGACTGATATCTCGTTCAAAACGCTTTCTGCCATATCGCACACAGAAAGCTCGCCCAGCACAAACCGTATTCAACGAACTCCCGGCCGATTTTGACGAGACGACTTATCTTTCGCTGAATCCGGATGTTGCAAAACCTGGAATTAATCCGACCATGCACTATTTGACGCATGGACAATACGAGGGAAGAGCTTATATCGCGCCAAAGCCAAATATCATTTCTGTCAAAGAATTCGACGAGAGCAAAGACACGATATTGATCGTCAGCCATGATGCGAGCCGGACAGGCGCACCAATATTGACGTTGAACATACTCCAGACGATGAGAGAAAAACATAATGTCGTGGCCTTATTGCTTGGCCCCGGAAATTTACAAGAAGCATTCAGCGAATCAGCCAATGAAGTAATATATTCGCCAGAAGTGAGAAACTGCGCGCCGATGGCTGCACCCATCGTGCGTGAAATTTGTTCAAGGCATAAATTTTCGTTCGCCATAATCAACAGCATTGAATCTCGTGCAGTATTGCGGGGATTGGCACTGCAGTCCGTTCCAACAGTCAGCTTGTTTCATGAATTTGCTTCTTATACACGTCCCCGCGACGCATTTCTTGAAGCTTTTTTATGGTCTACACAAGTCGTTTTTTCTACGAACCTGACATTAGAGAATGCTTTGGCAGAATGCCCCAGCGTAGATAAAGAGCCCATTGAGGTAATACCGCAGGGCATTTGTAATGTTCCCAAAGAAATCGCTTCAGCCGAAGTTATTGAGCTTGAGCAGAAGCGAATCCGCAACATAGTTCGACCTGACAGCCTTGCAGAAGACTGCATCGTTATTTTAGGTGTCGGCACTGTTCAATTGCGAAAGGGAGTCGATCTATTCCTGGACTGCGCATCCAAAATTGCCAGTCTCGTCGGTATAAACCGCTGCCGCTTCGTATGGTTAGGCGCTGGTTACAACCCTAATGACGATGTCAGCTATTCTGTCTATCTGGCCGATCAAATTCAGCGCGCAGGATTGCAGGACTGCGTAGTGTTTGGCGGCGAAACAAGTGAAATTGATATTGCCTATCAATTATCCGACATCTTCATATTATCATCGAGACTCGACCCTCTCCCTCACGTTGCCATGGAGGCAATGGCGCATACACTACCTATTGTATGCTTTGACAAAACGACAGGTATTGCCGATTTTCTAAAAGAAAATGGACTGGAGGACAGCTGCGTCGCGAAGTATCTCGACGTGTCCGACCTGGCATTAAAAATAAAGCCAATGGTGGAATCAGACAGTTATCGAGCCGAGGTAGGAAAAAACTGCCGCGAGGTTACGATCCGCTCATTCCAGATGAAAGACTATGTCTCAAAGCTGGAACAGCTCGGACAAAAGGCAAAATCACTGCACGAGCAGCAGGAGAAAGACAGAACCACCATTATGGAGTCCGGGCTGTTCAACACAGACTTTTCAATTCCAAGCTATTTTGGTCATGTGCAAGAAGAAACTGCTGTAAGCATTTACATGAGAAGCTGGGCCACTGGCATCAGACAACGGAAACCATATCCGGGTTTTCACCCCGGGATGTACCTAGAACGACACGGCGTCTCGTGTACAGGAGCGGATCCGTTTGCGGACTACCTGCGCAACGGACACCCTAAAGGCCCATGGCGTGCTCAAGTCATCGAGGCTCAAAAGGATTCAAATGACATCAAAGCGCCCAGATGCCGGTGCGCAGTTCACATACATGCGTACTACCCGGATTTAGTAAAAGACATTTTACAGCGTCTTGAAATCAACAATATAAAACCTGATTTATTCATCAGCGTCAGTAGTGAAGCCGCAAAGGCATCCGTCACGAGCATGCTGCACCGGTATCGTGGCCGGATAGTTGATGTAGTCGTCGTGCCAAACAGAGGACGAGATATCGGACCTATGCTGACGGCTTTCGGCAGCAGACTGGTTGAAGATTATGACTATATCGGACACTTCCACACTAAAAAGAGCCTTGATGCCGGCGACGCCGAAATGGCTGCGCAGTGGAATTCATTCATTCTCGAAAATCTTCTTGGAGGCCAGCAGGGAGGAAGAATGATGGATCAGATTCTTTCTGTCATGCATGCCGACACCGACATAGGAATCGTTTTTCCGGATGACCCCAACGTTGTCGGCTGGGGAGAGAACAAGCCTTATGCCGACAAACTGGCCGCACAACTCGGTTTAATAAAATTAAACGACTCTTTCAATTTTCCAGTAGGTACAATGTTCTGGACGCGAAGCACGGCCTTCAAGAACTTTGTCGAGCTTGGCCTGAAATGGGAGGATTATCCGACAGAACCCGTGGGCTATGACGGATCAGTCTTACACGCTTTGGAACGTTTGTTTGGATTGATGTTTACGGACAATAAGACGTCACTAGCCGTCACTTATGTTCCAGGCATCACAAGGTAAATCCGGCAAACAGAACATTCATACAGACACACTCGAAACGGTTGCATTTTGCCCTGATGGAAAAATGCACGCTCCCTGCAGGGCTGCAGCAGTTGCTGCAGCCCTGTTTTATATCAACAACCCTATGCCAGCCCTATCAAAACAAATCGACCTGCTGCCACATTTACTCGCCATACCCAACACCTTAGTGCTTTTAATTCGATTTCAAAAACATTAAACCAACCACAGAAACAGGCAATCCACGGCATCAGCAACCCGCGTCAAACGAATCATTCAACGAACACTGCCAGGGCATTGACTACATCGTGAGAACTGCTGAAACCGTAGTCTGCAGTCGCTGAAACAAGGCCTGCGCGACGCAGACCTGACCGTCACGGCGAACTGACCGCATGGGTCCGTCAGGAGCCACAGCCGTGCCCGAAGGACATGATGCGCTGCCAGGAAATCACCACTTTTTTATTGACCTTGGCGGCTTAAAACACCTGCATTGGCAACGGCAGCGATCCTCGCCTGACAGGTATCCAAATAATGCAGATTCATTGGGCATAGAGATCGTCGGCGCTTTTGATGCCAGAGCAGACCGCGAGGCCCCCTCAACAAAGCTCAAACGGCTGGATCGATTCGCCATGCAGAGCGGACGACCATGCCCCCCTGCCCGCGAGGCAGATCAGAAAACGATTGGGCGCGGCACTTGCGTCATCGCCTGCAGCCGCAGTTCATCGGGAATCGTGATGCACGGCTCCGTCCGCGCGGTCTTTCAACGCTGCTGATCGATACGCCGGCCATGCCACACGGAGTAGTAGCGCACACGGCCGGGAGCGTGGGCGACGACCGAGGAGATCACGATCACCAGCAGGAACAGCCAGGGCGTGGCCTGCGGCCAGACATCCACCGCGGCGAGCAGCAGCAGCTTGAGCATCACCGCCTGGCCGCGCACCTGCAGCAGCCACACGCCTTCGCTCCACACCGACAGCGCGACCAGGCCGAGGCCGCTGAGCAGCGTCAGCCACAGCCAGCCGCGCCACAGCTCGGCATCCGCCGCGTAGAGAAAACCGCCGCCGATGCCGGCGATGCCGCACAGGTGCAGGGTCCGCAGTGCGATGTTGAGCCAGCGCTGGCCGGGCAGCGAGCGTGCGCGGGACGGAACAAGCCAGTCCGGTAGCCATCTCATCGACAGAAGTCCACGCGAGGTCGAGCGATCGCCTGATCGTATAGGCGTAACGAATGTGTGGGAACGCTCTCCCCGCCGGCGCGCTGCCCGGACACATAGCGTTTGACGATTTATCGCATTAAAACAATCAATTTGATCAATGACGCGATGCGGAAAAAGCTTGCCTTACCGATATCGCCGGACGTCATGTTTTCACCCTAGCGAACCCGCGCGCCGGTCCGGCACGGGTGCGGGCCAGGAGACGAGCCATGCGCAATCTCCCCGTCTTCACGCTGCCTCCGCTAGCCGCCAACCGCCGCCAGACCTGGGCTGAACGCTGGTGCCGCCGCCTGCTGGCGCAAGCCGACGTGCAGCTCGACGGTGAACGCCCGCACGATCTGCAGGTACGCGACCCGCGGATGTTCCGCGCCACGCTGCTCGGCGGCTCACTCGGCTTCGGCGAGTCCTACATGAACGGCTGGTGGGACTGCCAGCGGCTCGACGCGCTGTTCACCCGCCTGCTCAGCCACGGCATCGACGCCCGCGCCGGCCGCCGCCCGGCGCAGTGGCTGCAGCTGCTGCGCGATCGCCTGATCAACGCCCAGTCGCGGCGCCGTGCCTTTCAGGTCGGGCGCCAGCATTACGACCTCGGCAACCTGCTCTACTCGCGCCTGCTCGATCCGACGATGAGCTACAGCTGCGGCTACTGGGCGCGCGCCCGCGATCTGGCCACGGCACAGCGCGACAAGCTGGCGCTGATCTGCGCCAAGCTCGGCCTGCAGCCCGGCATGCGCCTGCTCGACATCGGCTGCGGCTGGGGCGGGCTGGCCGAGTACGCAGCGCGCGAGCACGGCGTCCGCGTCGTCGGCGTCACCATCTCGCAGGAACAGGCCGCGCTCGCGCGCGAGCGCTGCGCCGGGCTGCCAGTCGAGATCCGCCTGCAGGACTACCGCAGCATTGATGAGCGCTTCGACCGGGTGGTCTCGGTCGGCATGTTCGAACACGTCGGCCACCGCAACTACCAGCGCTTCATGGAGATCGCCTACCGCTGCCTCGGCCCCGGCGGACTGCTGCTGCTGCACACCATCGGCAACTCGTACACGGCCAGCACGGTCGATCCGTGGATCGAGAAGTACATCTTTCCCAACGGCATCCTGCCCTCGGTGCAGCAGATTGCACGGGCCGCCGAAAAGCGGTTCGTCATCGAGGACTGGCACAACTTCGGCGCCGATTACGACCGCACGCTGATGAGCTGGCATGCCAACTTCGAGCACGCCTGGCCGGAACTGGCGCTGCATTACGACGAGCGCTTCCACCGCATGTTCCGCTACTACCTGCTGTGCTGCGCCGGCGCCTTCCGTGCCCGCGACACCCAGCTGTGGCAGGTCGTGCTGGCGCGCGGCGGCGTACGCGGCGGTTACCGCGCGCCGCGCTGATTGATCGCAGGCAAGCGCAATGCCGGGTCAGGGGCTCTAGACTGCCGCGACGATGAGCGGTCAGAGGAAGAGCCCGATGAAAGCGCTGAGGATGGTGATCGGCCTGCTGGTCCTGGTGGTGGCCGGCGCCGGCGCCGCCTGGTGGTGGCAGCATCGCGATGACCGCGTGCTGCCGCCCGGCTTTGCGCAGGCCAACGGCCGTGCCGAGGCCACCGAGGTCGACGTTGCCACCAAGCGCGCCGGCCGCATCGCCGAAGTGCTGGTCGATGAAGGCGACATGGTGCAGGCCGGTCAGGTGCTGGTGCGCATGGACGTGCGCGAAACCATCGCCGCGCTGGCGCGCGCGCACGCCGAGCTGAGCCGCGCCGAACAGGAAAAACGCTACGCCGCGGCGCAGATCAGCCGCTTCGAGAGCGAGGCGAAGTTCGCCGCGCAGCAGCTCGAACGCTCCTCCGGGCTGGTCAAGCACGGCAGCGTCTCGCAGGAACTGGTCGATGCCGACCGCAACCGCCAGCGCGTTGCCGAGGCCGCACTGCAGGCCGCACGCATCCAGCTGATCGAAGCGCAGGCGGCGATCGAGTCCGCCGCCGCCGCGGTGTCGCAGACCCGGATCGAGCTCAACGACGGTGAACTCACCGCGCCGCGCAGCGGCCGCGTGCAGTACCGCCTGGCCGAGCCCGGCGAAGTGCTCGCGGCCGGCGGCCGCGTGCTGACGCTGATCGACCTCGACGACACCTGGATGACGGTATTCCTGCCCGAGCAGGTCGCCGGCCGCCTGGCGCTCGGCGCCGAAGCGCGGGTGCTGCTCGACGCCTTCCCCGAGCATCCGCTGCCGGCAACGATCTCCTTCGTCGCCGATCAGGCGCAGTTCACGCCGAAGTCGGTGGAGACCGCCGAGGAGCGGCAGAAGCTGTCGTTCCGCGTCAAAGCCCGCGTCGCCGTCACCGCCGCGCAGCGCCCGTATGCCAAGCCCGGCCTGCCCGGCGTCGTCATCGTGCGCACCGAGGCCCATGCGCAGTGGCCGTCATGGCTGACGACGCCTTGAGCCCGGCGAGCGTCGCCCGCCTCGACGGCGTCAGTCACCGCTACGGCCAGGTCCTCGCCCTCGACGGGCTGACGCTCGAACTGCCGGCCGGCTGCATGGTCGGGCTGATCGGCCCGGACGGCGTCGGCAAGTCGACGCTGCTCGGCCTGGTCGCCGGTGTGCGCCGCGGCCAGCAGGGCACGGTGACGGTGCTCGGCGGCGACATCGCCGACGATCGCCACCGTGACGACTGCTCGCCGCGCATCGCCTACATGCCGCAGGGCCTCGGCCGCAACCTCTATCCGACGCTGTCGGTGGCCGAGAACATCGACTTCTTCGGCCGCCTGTTCGGCCAGCGCGGGCGCGAGCTGGCCGCCCGCCGCCAGGAACTGCTCGACGCCACCGGCCTGGCGCCGTTCCCCGAGCGCCCGGCCGGTAAGCTCAGCGGCGGCATGAAGCAGAAGCTCGGCCTGTGCTGCGCGCTGATCCACGACCCCGACCTGCTGATCCTCGACGAGCCGACCACCGGCGTCGATCCGCTGTCGCGGCGCCAGTTCTGGGAGCTGATCGAGCGCATCCGCGCGCGCCGGCCGGGGCTGTCGGTGCTGGTGGCGACCGCCTACATGGAAGAAGCCGAGCGCTTCGACACGCTGGTACTGCTCGACGCCGGGCGCGTGCTCGCCACCGGCGCGCCGGCGGCACTGCGCGCGCACACCCGCAGCGCGACGCTCGAAGAAAGCTTCATCGCGCTGCTGCCGGCCGAGCGCCGCGCCGGCCATCACGCCGTGGTGATCCCGCCGCGGCCGGCCGACCATCACGCCGTCGCCATCGAGGCGCGCGGGCTGACGCGGCGCTTCGGCGACTTCACCGCGGTCGATCACGTCAGCTTTCGCATCGAACGCGGGGAAATCTTCGGCTTTCTCGGCTCCAACGGCTGCGGCAAGACGACGACGATGAAGATGCTGACCGGCCTGCTGCCGGCCAGCGAGGGCGAGGCCGAGCTGTTCGGCGTACCGGTCGACGGCAAGGATCTCGGCGTGCGCCTGCGCATCGGCTACATGTCGCAGAGCTTTTCGCTGTACGGCGAGCTGTCGGTGCTGCGCAACCTGCAGCTGCACGCCCGCCTGCTGCGTCTGGCCGACGCCGAGGTCCCGGCGCGCATCGAGGCCCTGCTGACGCGCTTCGGCCTCGGCGCGCTGCGCGACGCCACGGCCGAGAGCCTGCCGCTCGGCCTGCGCCAGCGCCTGTCGCTGGCGGTGGCGATCATCCACCGCCCCGAGGTGCTGATCCTCGACGAGCCGACCTCCGGCGTCGATCCGGTCGCCCGCGACCAGTTCTGGGAGCTGCTGATCGAGCTCTCGCGCGAACAGGGGGTGACGATCTTCATCTCCACGCACTTCATGAACGAAGCGGCGCGCTGCGATCGCATCTCGCTGATGCACGCCGGCCGCGTGCTGGCGCAGGACACGCCGGCGGCGCTGGTGGCGGCGAGCGGCACGGCAACGCTGGAAGAAGCCTTCATCCATCACCTCGAACAAGCCCGCGCCGGCGAGGCCATGCCGGAGCACGAGGCCGGCGAAGTGCCGGTGCACGCCGGTGCCATCGCCGCCTCGGCGCATTTTTCGCTGCGCCGGCTGCTGACCTTCGCCTGGCGCGAACACCTGGAGCTGCGCCGCGATCCGATCCGCCTCGCCTTCGCACTGCTCGGCACGCTGGTGCTGATGACGGTGATGGGCTTCGGCATCTCGCTCGACGTCGAGCACCTGAAATACGCCGTGCTCGATCAGGACCGCACGCCGGAGAGCCGCGCCTATCTCGACGCCTTCCACGGCGTGCGCCAGTTCGCCGAGCGGCCGCCGGCCGCCTCGCATGCCGAGCTGGAACAGCGCCTGCTCAACGCCGAACTGAGCTTCGCCATCGAGATTCCGCCGCGCTTCGGCGCCGACCTGCGCGCCGGGCGCCGCCCGGAAGTGAGTTTTCGCCTCGACGGCGCGATCCCCTTCCGCGCCGAGACCTCGCGCGGCTACCTGCTCGGCGCACACACGCAGTTCCTCAACGAGCTGGCGCGCGAGAACGCGCCCGCCGCGCCGGCGCTGGCCGGCATCGACACACGCTTTCGCTACAACCAGGACTTCCGCTCGGTCAACGCCATCGTCCCCGGCGTGCTGGCGCTGCTGCTGCTGGTGATCCCGGCGACGCTGACCGCGCTCGGCGTGGTGCGCGAAAAAGAACTCGGCTCGATCACCAATCTCTACGCCAGCCCGGCGACGCGGCTGGAATTCCTGCTCGGCAAGCAGCTGCCGTATATCGGCGTCGGCCTGATCAACTTCGCGCTGATGGCGTTCATGACGGTGACGCTGTTCGACGTGCCGCTGAAGGGCAGCCTGACCGCGCTCGCCGCCGGTGCCGCGCTCTACGTCTGGGCGGCGACCAGCTTCGGCCTGCTGATCTCGACGCTGACCAGCACGCAGATCGCCGCGCTGTTCGGCAGCTTCATCCTCACCATGCTGCCGTCGATCAATTTCTCCGGCCTGATCGCGCCGATCTCCTCGATGAGCGGCGGCGCGGCGGTGATGGGCTACAGCTTTCCGGCGAGCTACTTCCTGGCGATCGCCGTCGGCGCCTTCACCAAGGCGCTCGGCCCGGCGGCGCTGGTGCCGAAATACGCCCAGCTGCTGCTGTTCTGCCTGGTCTACCTCAGTCTGGCGCGGGCGCTGCTGCGCACCCGGGAGCGCTGATGATGAATCCGCACCTGCGCAACGTCCTCGAACTCGGCCGCAAGGAATTCGTCGCGCTGGCACGCGATCGCGTGCTGGTGGTGCTGATCATCTACGCCTTCACCGTGCTGATCTACGTCACCGCCACCGCCACCGGCATCGAACTGCGCAACGCCTCGATCGCCTTCGTCGACGAGGACGCCAGCACGCTGTCGGCGCGGCTGATCGACGCACCGCAGCCGCCGTACTTCCAGCACCCGGCGCGCATCAGCAACGCCGAGATCGATGCCGCGCAGGACGCTGGGCGCTACACCTTCGTCGTCGACATCCCGCCGGACTTCCAGGCCGACGTGCTCGCCGGGCGCCAGCCGACGCTGCAGGTCAACGTCGATGCCACGGCGATGAGCCAGGCCGGCATCGGCGCCAACTACCTGCAGCAGATCTTCAGCGCCGAGATCGCCGAATTCGCCGGCCGCCGCCGCGCCGTGCCCATCGAGCCGGTGACGCAGGTGGTGCGCGTGGCCTTCAACCCGAACCTGCGCATGCCGTGGTTCCTCGGGCCGATGATGATCATCAACAGCATCACGCTGCTGTCGATCGTGCTCACCGGCGCGGCGATGATCCGCGAGCGCGAGCAGGGCACGCTCGAACACCTGCTGGTGCTGCCGCTGACGCCGATCGAGATCATGCTGGCCAAGGTCTGGGCGACGGCGACAGTGATCGTCGTCGCCTCGGCGCTGGCGGTGACGCTGATGATCCACGGCGTGCTCGGCGTGCCGTCGCGCGGCTCGCTGGCGCTGTTCCTCTCGGCGGCCTTCATCTACAGCTGCTCGGTGGCGGCGATCGGCATTTTTCTGGCGACCATCGCCCGCTCGATGCCGCAGCTCGGCCTGCTGGCGATTCCGGTGGTCTTTCCGATGGGCATGCTCTCCGGCGGCTCGACGCCACTCGACAGCATGCCGCTGGCGGTGCAGTGGGTGATGCAGTTTTCGCCGTCGACGCATTTCACCGCGGTGATGCAGGCGATCCTCTACCGCGGTGCCGGCTTTGCCGTGATCTGGCCACAGTTCGCGCTGATGCTGGCGATCGGCACGCTGTTCTTCGCCATCGCCGCGCACCGGCTGCGCGCCACACTGGCGCGCGCGGCCGACTGAGCGCACCGGCGGTGCCCGGCGAGGCGCCCGCGCTGTGAGCTAGCGCACGCCATTGCTCGTCGACAGTGCCGGCCCGGCTTGGGACCATGCAGCGCCCGCCGAACGCCATGGAGAGACCGGGATGTTCTGTCCTCGCTGCGGATCACCCTGCCCGACCGATGCCGCCTTCTGCGCACAGTGCGGCAACCGCCTGCAGACCAGCCCTTCAGCTGCGGCCACTCCGGCGCAGCTGTTTGCCGAGATCGTCGGTCCGCACCGGCGCGACTATTACCTCAAGCGCTTTGCCCGCTATCACCAGCAGGGTGCAGCCGGCCTCACGTGGCACTGGCCGGCGTTCTTCTGCACGCTGCCCTGGCTGCTGTATCGCAAGCTGTGGGGTGAGGCCGCGATCTATTTCAGCCTGGCGCTGCTCTACGGCTTCAGCGTTGCCAGCGGCCTGGCGCGCGCGGCGCTCGGCGAGGGCTCCGCGATCGCCTCCGGCATGATCGGCGTGCTCGGCTTCGTGCTGTTCTGGCTGCTGCCGGCGCTGCTCGCCAACGCCATCTACTACCGCCATTGCGAGCGCCAGATCCGCGCGGTGCTCGGCCGCCACGAGCATCCGCAGCGCCAGCTCGGCGAGCTCTGCGGCCGCGGCGGCACCACCCACCCGGTCGCGCTGGTGCTGATGGCAGCGTTGCTGTTCGGCAACGGTTTAATCGGCGCGGTGGTGCTGCCCTCGGCTCACGATCTCCAGCAGAAACGGCGCATCGCCGAAATCCTCGGCTTCGGCCAGCAGATGCAGCAGGCCATCGACGCTTATTACAAAGAGCACGGCGCGCTGCCGCCGTCGCTGGAGCACGCCGGTTTTACCGCCTCGCCGCCGCTCGGCGCCGGTTCAGTGGTGTACACGCCGCTCGACGGCTCACTGCGCATTACACTGGCCCAGCCGGCACCCGCCGGCGTGCTCGACCTGACACCGCAAGTCGCCGCCGGCGGCCTGCAGTGGCACTGCCGCAGCACGCAGCTGTCCGCGCAGCTGCTGCCGGAAAACTGCCGCGCGCGACTGCGCTGAACGCCTACGCCGGTGCCTGGGCGCGCGGAGCGCCGAGCACGAACGCCACCAGCCCATCGAGTCCGGGGCCGCTGGCATCGGCGCTGATGCCGAGCTGTTCGAGCGGCACGCCGAGGCGGTTGACCCAGTAGGTCGGATAGCCGAAGGACTTGGCACCAGCGGCATCCCAGCCGCCGAAGGCGGCGAAGGCGATGCGCTCGCGCGGCAGTGCGAACGCATCGACGCCCATCTGGTAGGCGCGCGGATCGGGCTTGAAGGCCTGCACGCGATCGGTGCTCAGATGCGGCTCGAACAGCCCGTCAAGGCCACTGCCGTGCACCGCCGTATCGAGCATCTCCACCGAGAAGTTCGACAGGAAGGCCAGACGCACGCCGGCCGCGCGCAGGCGCTGCAGCGCGGCGGCGGCATCCGGCCAGGCGCGCAGTTCGCGGTAGCCCTGCATCAGCTCGTCGCGCTGCGCGCCGCTCAGCGGCAGACGCAGCTGCGCGGCGGCGTAGCCAAGCGCCTCCTCGGTGATCTGCCAGAAGCCGGTATAGCGGCCCATCAGCGTGCGCAGCCAGGTGTATTCGAACTGCCGGGTGCGCCAGGCCAGCGCCAGCGCCTGGCCCTGCCCCGGAAACAGCCGCTCGGCGCGCGCCACCAGCGGCCGCGGATCGAAGGTGGTGAAGCCGTCGAGGGCAACCGCACCGATCGGTGCAGGGGTCGCGGCGCGCACCAGGCGAGAGCCGGCGAGCAAACCGGCGGCCATGCCGGCACCGGCGGCGAGGGTGAGGAAATCACGGCGATTGACGGGCATCGAAGAACTCCTGGGCAGCTTGCGGAAGGCGTCGCACGCCGATGGCATGTCGACCGTCATCCCTACGCAGCCGGCAGCGGCGTGGATTCACGCGCCGGCGCGCCGTCACGCCGGCTGTACGCCGCCTGCCTGGCGGCGCAGCAAACGCACCGCTAAGGTCGGTGGCCGCCCCCCAGCCCGTGGTACCCGACCGTGCTCACCACCTTCATCAACGACTACCTGAAGCTCGTGTTCATCATGACGCCGTTCTTCGTGCTGTCCTCGTTCATCGCCATCACCGCGCGCATGAGCGAGCGCGACAAGCGGCGCACGGCGCTGAAGGTGGCAGCGGCGGTGCTGGTGGCGAGTTACGCGATGTTCTTCTTCGGCCGCTACATCTTCGATCTGTTCGGCATCACCCTCGATGCCTTTCGCATCGGCGCCGGCTCGGTGCTGTTTCTGAGCGCACTGTCGCTGATCGGCGGCAACCGCCAGACCAGCGAGGCCGCCGACACCACGGATGTCGCCGTGGTGCCGCTGGCGATCCCGATCACCGTCGGCCCCGGCGTCATCGGCGTGCTGATGGTGATGGGCGCCGAACCGCGGCGACCGCTGGAGCTGCTGGTGTTCGTCGCTTCGCTGCTGCTGGCCGGGGCGACCATCGGTGCGCTGCTCTACTGCTCGGGCTGGATGCAGCGCCTGCTGCGCGACAAGGCGCTGGCGGTGCTGCAGAAGATCACCGGCTTGTTCGTCGCCTCGATCGCCGCGCAGATCGTGTTCACCGGCATCGTCGGCTTCCTCGGCCACGGCGTGCACTGAAAGCCGTTGCCGCCCGCCGTGGACAGCGGCTACCGTGACCGCCTTTCGATCACGGAGAGCGCCGCCATGCTCGTCGACTTCACCGCCGTCGAGCGCCTGCTCGAAACCGTTGCCACCCGCCTGCGCGAGGAATTCCCGGACGCGGCGGCCCTGCCGGACAGCGAGCTGCTCGCCTTCCTGCGCCCGGTGCTGCGCCGCGCCGCGCTGTTCGGGCTCAAGGACGAGGACAGCGCCTGCACCTATGCGCTCTGTGCCTGGCTGACCGGCGAGGACTTCGCCAGCGCCTTCGCCGAGCCACGCGACATCTGCAACAGCAAGCAGACCGCGCAGGACAAAGCGCACGCGCTCGAAGACTGGCTGCAGGGCCTGATCGACGCCAGCGGCGCCTGAGAACCCCCGCCGGCGGCGTCTTTACCGACGATGACACGGCGGTGAAGGAACCGTACGGCGGATCGCGTAGTCTCTGCGCTCCTGAACCGCCCGCCGGAGTTTTGCCACGATGTCCGACCTCGCCCGGATCGTCGTCATCCTCACCGCTGCCGTCATCGCCGTGCCGATCACCAAGCGCATCGGCCTCGGCTCGGTGCTCGGCTTCGTCGCCTCCGGCATCGTCATCGGCCCCTATGGCTTCGGCCTGATCCACGACGAAGAAGCGATCCTGCACCTCGGCGAACGCGGCGTGGTGCTGCTGCTGTTCATCATCGGTCTGGAAATGCAGCCTTCGCGGCTGTGGGCGCTGCGCCGGCCGGTGCTCGGCCTCGGCGGCGCGCAGGTACTGGTCACCGGCGGCGCGATCATGGGCGCGCTGAGCGCACTCGGCTATGCCATCGGCACCGCCTTCGTCGTCGGCTTCGGTTTGTCATTGTCATCGACGGCTTTCGTCATGCAGCTGCTCGGCGAGAAAGGCGAACTGCACAGCGCGCACGGCCGCGACGCCTTCGCCATCCTGCTGCTGCAGGACATGGCGGTGATCCCGATGCTGGCGCTGCTGCCGCTGTTCGCGCCGGCCGGCGACAGCTCGCTGCCGGGCTGGCGCGATGCGCTGATCGCGCTGGCGGCGATCGCCTCGGTGGTGATCGCCAGCCGCTGGCTGATCCCGTGGGTGTTTCGCGTCATCGCCTACACCGGCTCACACGAGATCGCCACCGCCGGCTCACTGGTGGTGGTCGGCGTCACCGCGCTGGTGTTCGAGCAGATCGGCCTGTCGATGACGCTCGGCGCCTTCCTCGCCGGCATGCTGCTGGCCGACTCGGAGTTCCGCCACGAGATCCAGGCCAACATCGAGCCGTTCAAGGGCCTGCTGCTCGGCCTGTTCTTCGCCGCGATCGGCATGAACGCCAATCTGACGCTGCTCAGCGCCAACCCGCTGCGCGTGCTGCTGATCGCCGCCGGGCTGGTGGCGATCAAGCTGCTGCTGCTGTTCGTCATCATGCGGCTGTTCGGCGTCAGCCGGCGGCCGGCGGCGCACGTCGCGGTGCTGCTGGCGCAGGGCGGCGAGTTCGCCTACGTGATGTTCGCCACGGCGGCGTCCTACGGCCTGCTCGATCGCGGACAGAAGGATGAACTGGTGATGGCGGTGACGGTGTCGATGGTGATGACACCGCTGCTGCTCGGCCTCTACGAGTGGCTGGCGCGACACATCAAACCGGCCGCCGAGCGCAAGCTGCGCCCGGTCGAGGTACCGACGCCGACGCCGGTGCTGATCGCCGGCTACGGCACCTTCGGGCGCACACTGGCGCGCTTCCTGCGCCTGCGCGGCATCCCCTTCACCGTGCTCGAAACCGACATGTCGCTGATCGAGCTCGGCCGCAGCTTCCAGCACCCGATCTACTTCGGTGACGCCGCCCGCGCCGACGTGCTGCGCGCCGCCGGCGCCGGCGAGGCCAAGGTGCTGGTGGTGACGATGGAGAACATCGACTCGACGCTGCTGGCGGTCGAGGCAGCGCGCATGCATTTTCCGCAGTTGCGCGTGCTGGCGCGCAGCCGCGACGTGATGCACAGCTTCGCGCTGATGGATCGCGGTGCCGAAGTGGTCAGCACCGACACCTACCTGTCGGCGCTGGAAATGGGCGAGCAGGTGGCCGTCGCCCTCGGCGAGCCGCTGCGCCCGGTCCGCGCCGACCTGCGGCGCATGCGTCGGCTCGACCTCGAACTGCTGCAGCGCCTGCATGGCGAGCATCACGACGTCGAGCAGCTGCACAGCATCGCCCGCCGCCTGCTCGAAGAGATGGAGGCAGGCTTCCGCTCGGCCAGCAAAGCACCCCGCCCCGCCCCGCCGGCAACGCCGAAGCCTGAAGCCGAAGCCGAAGCCGAAGCCGAAGCCGAAGCCGAAGCCGAAGCCGAAGCCGAAGCCGAAGCCGAAGCCGAAGCCGAAGCCGAAGCCGAAGCCGAAAAGGCTGCGCCGGCCGGGCCCGAAGTCAAGGCCGATGACGATGCCACGGCGGGCGATGCGGCGTCCGCCCGACGTCCGGGCGGCGGGCTCAAGCCCGACTGAGCCGACCGGCGCCGGCATCTGCGATAATCCACGCCCCTTTCGACCCGCCAGCGTTCAGTGGAAGGTCTCGCCATGAGCCAATCCGTCTCCCCGATCCCGCGCCATCCGACGGTCGCGGTCCGCGTCGGCCACCTCAGCGTCGGCGGCGATGCGCCGGTCGTCGTGCAGTCGATGACCAATACCGACACCGCCGATGCCGTGCGCACGGCGATCCAGGTGGCGCAGCTCGCCCGCGCCGGCTCGGAGCTGGTGCGCATCACCGTCAATACCGAAGAGGCCGCCGCCGCGGTGCCGGAAATCCGCGCCCGCCTCGATGACATGGGGCTGAGCGTGCCGCTGGTCGGCGACTTCCACTTCAACGGCGACCGCCTGCTCGGCAAGCACCCGGCCTGCGGCCGCGCGCTGGCCAAGTGGCGCGTCAACCCCGGCAACGTCGGCCGCGGCAGCAAGCGCGACGAGAAATTCGCGGCGATCATCCGCATGGCGGTGGAGTTCGACAAACCGGTGCGCATCGGCGTCAACTGGGGCTCGCTCGACCCGGCGATGATCGCGCGGATGATGGACGAGAACGCCCGCCGTGCCGAACCCTGGGATGCCGCCGTCGTCACCCACGAGGCGCTGGTCGCCTCGGCACTGGAGAGCGCCGCCGCCGCCGAGGCGCTGGGCCTCGGCCACGACCGCATCATCCTCTCGGCCAAAGTCTCCGGCGTGCAGGATCTGATCGCCGTCTACCGCAAGCTCGCCGCGCGCTGCGACTACCCGCTGCACCTGGGGCTGACCGAGGCCGGCATGGGCTCGAAGGGTATCGTCGCCTCCACCGCCGGGCTGGCGGTGCTGCTGCAGGAGGGCATCGGCGACACCATCCGCATCTCACTGACGCCGGAGCCGGGCGCGGCGCGCGAGCAGGAGGTGATCGTCGCTCAGGAAATCCTGCAGTGCATGGGCCTGCGCTCGTTCACGCCGATGGTGATCTCCTGCCCGGGCTGCGGGCGCACCACTTCGGATTACTTCCAGAAGCTCGCGCAGCAGATCCAGTCTTATCTGCGCGAGCAGATGCCGGTGTGGCGCGGCAGCCATCCGGGCGTGGAAGCAATGACGGTGGCGGTGATGGGCTGCGTGGTCAACGGCCCCGGCGAGAGCAAGATGGCCAATATCGGCATCTCGCTGCCCGGCTCCGGCGAAGAGCCGGTGGCGCCGGTCTACGTCGACGGCCAGAAGACCGTGACGCTCAAGGGCGAGCACATCGCCACGGAATTCCAAGCCATCGTCGAAGACTACGTGAAGCGTCGTTACACCACCGCCTGAGGCACGCCACCCGGCCAGTTTCCTCCTAGACTGCGCAGGACATGTCCTGCCCAGGCGTCCGGGCCAGGAGGAGACGTCCGCAATGCAGATCAGCGATCTCAGCGTCCTGCTGGTTGAGCCCTCCAACAGCCAGACGACGATCATCACCCGCCTGCTGCACGATGCCGGTGTCAGCCGTGTCGAGCGGGTCGCCACCGGTGCCGAAGCCCTGGCGATCGTGCGCGCCCGCGACCTGCATCTGGTCATCAGCCGGCTGTACCTGTGCGACATGGATGGCGCCGACCTCGCCCGCGAGGTCAACAGCCTGGAGCGGGCACTGCGACCGGCCTTCGTGCTGATTTCCGCCGAAACCAACGAGGCGCGGCTGGAGCCGCTGCGCCAGTCCGGCGCGGCGGCGATCGTGCACAAACCCTTCGACATCCACTTTCTGCGTGAGGCGCTGAACTCGGTGCTCGATCACCTCGAACCGGGCCAGCTGCATATCGAAGGACGCGACGTCGACGAACTGCGCCTGCTGGTGGTCGACGATGCCACCGCGATCCGCCGCTTCCTCAGTCAACTGCTGCACGGCATGGGCATCGAGCACATCAGCGAGGCCGCCGACGGCGCCGATGCCATTCCGCTGATCGCTGAGGAGTATTTCGACCTGGTCATCACCGACCTGCATATGCCGAAGGTCAATGGCGTCGAGCTGGTGCGCTACATCCGCAACGAGAGCCAGCAGCGTTCGGTGCCGGTGATCATGGTGACCAGTGACTCCGACGCCTCGCGTATCGAGGAAGCGCGCCAGGCCGGCGTCTCGGAATTCCTGCACAAACCCTTCGACGCGCGGGCGCTCAAGCGCTACATCCAGCGCCTGCTCGCCAGCGACTGAAGCCCTGCCTAGCCGGCACGCAGCCAGTCGTCGATCAGACGGCGGGCGATGCTCATCGACGATGGCATGTCGGGCATCGCCTCGCGGCGGAACCAGCCGGCCTCGACGATCTCGACACCGTCGATGGTGATTTCACCGGCAGCCCACTCGGCACTGAAAGCCAGCATCAATGAATGCGGGAACGGCCAGGACTGGCTGTCGAAATAGCGCAGGTTCTTCACCTCCAGGCCGACTTCCTCGTGCACCTCGCGGCGCAGGCACTGCTCCAGCGATTCGCCCGGATCGACGAAGCCGGCCAGTACCGAGAAAAAGCCCGGCGCAAAACGCGCCGCGCGCGCCAGCAGGATCTCGTCGCCACGGGTGACGCGCACCATCATCGCCGGCGAAATGCGCGGATAGGCAGTCACACCGCAGGCCGGGCAGCGACGCGCGCGCTCGTGGGCGACGGGCTGTGTCGGCGTGCCGCAGGCACCGCAGAAATGATGCTCGCGATCCCAGGTCAGCACCTGCAGCGCCTGGCCGGCGATACCGATCAGGCCGGCATCGAGCTGCCCCCACAGGCGGCGCAGGCTCTCCAGCCGCAGACCGTCGGCCAGCGGCGCATCGTTCGGCAGGGCGGCGGCATAACAGGCGACGCCGGCGCGACGGCCGAGGTGCAGCGGCGCGTCGAGCACGCACGGCGCACGCGTGCCGAAGGGCAGCTTGACGGCGCCGTCACGGCAGTCGACCAGCAGGCGGTCGCCGCTGAACACGAACCACCAGGCGGGACCGCCGGCGCCATCGTCGATCGGCGCGGTCAGATAGTCGTCGGGCAACAACAGCATCGGCAGTCTCCGTGACAGGCGTGGCAGTTAGTTGAGCGTATCGGTCAACCGCGTATCGGCATCGTCGAGGCCGAGGTGACGGCGCACCCGCCAGATTGCGGTGGCAAGTTTCGCTTCGATCAGCAGCCGGCCGGGAATCTCCTCGATGCCGGCCTTGCGCAGCGCCTCGGCCGGCTGCCCCTGCACGCCGGCCAGCGCCACACAGATACCGTCGGCATGCAGGCGGGCGATCGCCGAATCGAGCGCGACCAGGCCGGTCATGTCGATCACCGGTACCGCGGCGAGATCGAGGATGACCACCTCGCAGTGATCGTCGATCTGGTGCAGCGCGGCCATCGCTTTTTCCGCGGCGCCGAAGAACAGCGGCCCGGCGACCTCGTACAGACGCGTGCGCGCCGGCAGCATCTCGTCGAATTCATGCAGCTCCTCGCCGGTCAGACGGGTACCGGCGAACGCCGCCATGCGATCCATGAACAGGATCGCCGCGAGCACCACGCCGACGCCGACGGCGATGACCATGTCGAACACCACGGTCAGACTGAAGCAGACCAGCAGCACGACGATGTCGCTGCGCGGTGCGGCCCGCAGAATGTGCGCGAAGTGTTTGAGCTCGCTCATGTTCCACGCCACCAGCAGGAGCAGTGCGGCGAGTGCCGACATCGGCAGGTAACCGAGCAGCGGCGCCAGCACCAGCACCACCAGCAGCACGAACACGGCGTGGATGACGCCGGCGAGCGGCGAGCGGCCGCCGGCGCGGATATTGGTGGCGGTACGCGCGATCGCGCCGGTCGCCGCGATGCCGCCGAACAGCGGCGCCACGATGTTGCCGATGCCCTGACCGACCAGCTCGGCATCGGGATTGTGCTTGGTGCCGGTCATGCCATCGGCGACCACCGCGCACAGCAGCGATTCGATGGCGCCGAGCAGCGCGATCGCCATCGCCGGGCCGATCAGTTCCTTGATCACGCCGAGCGACAGGCCGAGCGGTGCGCCATCCGGTCCCGGCAGCTGCCAGGGCCAGACGAACTGCGGCGGCAGCGGCGGAATGCCACCGTGCAACACGCCATCGAGGCTGTAGGAAAAGCGCGAGGCGATCGTCGCCACCTGGAAGCCATCGACCGTCTGGCTCAGTCCCCAGGCCAGCAGCGTGGCGATGGCGAGCGCGGCGAGGTGCTGCGGTATCGGCGTGCGCAACCGCGGCCACAGCAGCAGCACTGCCAGCGTCAGCACGCCGATCAGCAGATCCGGACCGTGGAAGCCCGGCAGCGCGGCGACGACGGCCTGCATGCGTTCGAAAAAGCTTTCTGGCGAATGCGCGAGCGTCAGCCCGAAGAAATCCTTGAACTGCAGACTGGCGATGACCACGCCGATGCCCGCGGTAAAGCCGGTGGTCACCGGGTAAGGGATGAACTGGATCAGCCGGCCCATGCGCGCCAGCCCCATCGACAGCAGCATCAGTCCCGACAGCAGGCTGGCCAGCACCAGCCCGCCCATGCCGAACTGGGCCGCGATCGGGTGCAGGATGACGATGAACGCCGCCGTCGGCCCCGAGACGCTGAAACGCGCACCGCCGCAGATCGCGATCAGCAGGCCGGCGACGATGGTCGTGTACAAGCCGTACTGCGGCGGCACGCCGGCGCCGATCGCCAGCGCCATCGCCAGCGGCACGGCGACGATGCCGACGGTGATGCCGGCCAGCAGGTCGGCGCGCAGATCGGCGCCGCGGTAGCCGCGCCGCAAAGTCTCCCGCAAGGCGGTGGCGAACGGCACGCCGCCCCGCTGCTCCGTGGTCATTTTCATCCTCTGTCCCGTCTTTTGGTGGCGAGGCCGTGTGCGCCTTGCCTTGGTGCAGCCGCCCGGTCTTCGCGCCGGGATGGGCGGCGCGATCGTAGCACGCACAGTCGGGCACCTCCGCTGCACTGCCGCAAAGCGCTGGTATGCCGCTGATTTGCAGCCCTGACGCTATTCATGGCATGCATGATGCTTAAATCAGTGGATTGCCGGCCTTCCAGTCAAACCGGCAGTTGTCACGCTGAATTGCCGTCGACTTGATCGGCCGCCACTGTCCACGGATTTGCCGCCGACTAGACTTTGTCGTCGGCAGGCTTCGCAAATCCGATAGTTGCGGTTGTGAACTGCCATTCAGCGTTCCGTCGGCCAGCGTCGTCGTCAAGCTTTCATGACAACGTGAGCCGACTCATTCTCCGGAGGTATTCATGAGCAAGCTCCAACACTGCGCACTCAGCGCCGCCATCCTGCTGGCCGTGGCCGGCACTGCCCACGCAGGCGCCACGCTCGACGCCATCAAGCAGAAGGGATTCGTCCAATGTGGCGTCAGTGACGGCTTGCCGGGCTTCTCCTACACCGATGACAAGGGCAACGTCATCGGTATCGACGCCGACTTCTGCCGTGCCGTTGCCGCCGCGGTGTTCGGCGACGCGACCAAGGTCAAGTTCACCCCGCTGACCGCCAAGGAGCGCTTCACCGCGCTGCAGTCCGGTGAAATCGACGTGCTCTCGCGCAATTCGACCTGGACCTCCTCGCGCGACAGCGCGCTGGGCCTGAACTTCACCGGCGTCACCTACTACGACGGTCAGGGCTTCCTGGTGAACAAGAAGCTCGGCGTGAAGAGCGCCAAGGAACTCGACGGCGCCGCGGTCTGCATCCAGGCCGGCACCACCACCGAGCTCAACCTCGCCGACTACTTCCGCACCCACAACATGAAGTTCACGCCGATCACCTACGACAAGTCCGACGAGTCGGCGAAGTCGCTGGAGGCCGGCCGCTGCGACGTGCTCACCTCCGACCAGTCGCAGCTCTATGCCCAGCGCATCAAGCTGGCCGCACCGGACGACTACATCGTGCTGCCGGAAGTCATCTCCAAAGAGCCGCTGGGTCCGGTGGTTCGCCACGGCGACGACGAGTGGTTCGACATCGTCAAGTGGACGCTGTTTGCCCAGGTCAATGCCGAAGAGCTCGGTGTGACCTCGAAGAACGTCGAGCAGATGGTCAAGACCTCGACCAACCCGGACGTCAAGCGCCTGCTCGGCGTCGAGGGCGACAAGGGCAAGGATCTCGGCCTGCCCAATGACTGGGTGGTGAAGATCGTCAAGCAGGTCGGCAACTACGGCGAGATGTTCGACCGCAACGTCGGCGAAGGCAGCCCGCTGAAGATCGCCCGCGGCCTCAACGCCCTGTGGAATCAGGGCGGCCTGCAGTACGCGCCGCCGATCCGCTGACCCGCGGCCCTGGCACGCTTGCGGTCGCGTACGCCTGCGCGGCCGCAAGCGTTGGTGCTCCGTCTCGCGCTGACTTTCTGCAGGAGCGGTCATGAACAATCCCAACAAGGGGCTCACCCCGACCAAGCCGCCGCTCTGGAACGACCCCACGGTTCGTGCCGTGGTGTTCCAGGTCATCACCCTGCTCGCGGTGATCGCCTTCGGCTGGTACCTCTTCGAAAACACCCGCCACAACCTGGAAAGTCGCGGTATCGCCTCAGGATTCGGCTTCCTCGATTCAACCGCCGGTTTCGGCATCGTCCAGTCGCTGATTCCCTACGGGGCCTCGGACACCTACGGCTACGTGTTCTGGGTCGGCCTGCTCAACACGCTGCTGGTCACAGTGCTCGGCATCGCGCTGGCCACCGCCATCGGCTTCACGCTCGGCATCGCCCGTCTGTCGAAGAACTGGCTGATCTCGCGGCTGGCGATGATCTACGTCGAGACCTTCCGCAACATCCCGCTGCTGCTGCAGATCTTCTTCTGGTATTTCGCGGTGCTGCGCAACATGCCGGCGCCGCGCGACTCGATGAGCCTCGGTGACAGCGTGTTCCTCAACATCCGCGGCCTGTACGTGCCGCGGCCGATCTTCGGCGAGCACTTCAGCTGGGTCGTCGTCGCGCTCGGCGTGGCCATCGTCGCCGCACTGCTGGTGCGACGCTGGGCACAGCGCCGCCAGGAGGCCACCGGGCAGCCGTTCCACACCCTCTGGGCGATGCTCGGGCTGATCGTCGGCCTGCCGCTGATCGTTTATTTCCTCTCCGGCCAGCCGCTGAGCTGGGAGGTGCCGCACCTCGCCGGCTTCAACTTCCGCGGCGGCTGGGTGGTGATCCCCGAGCTGGCGGCACTGCTGACAGCGCTGAGCATCTACACCGCGGCGTTCATCGCCGAGACGGTGCGCGCCGGCATCCTCGCCGTCAGCCACGGCCAGACCGAGGCCGCCGGCGCGCTCGGCCTGCGTCCGGGCCTGACGCTGCGTCTGATCATCATCCCGCAGGCAATGCGCGTGATCATTCCGCCGCTGACCAGCCAGTACCTGAATCTGGCGAAGAACTCGACGCTCGCCGCCGCGATCGGCTACCCGGACCTGGTCTCCACCTTCGCCGGCACCGTGCTCAACCAGACCGGCCAGGCGATCGAGACCATTGCCATCACCATGTCGGTGTACCTGGCGCTGTCGCTGGCGATCTCGACGCTGATGAACTGGTACAACAAGCGCATGGCGCTGGTGGAGCGCTGAGATGAGCCAGAGCACGCATGTTCCGCATCCCGACCTGCCACCGCCGAGCGCCTCGACCGGCGTCATCGGCTGGCTGCGCGCCAATCTGTTCTCCTCGCCGCTGAACAGCGCGCTGACGCTGCTCGGCCTGTACCTGATCTGGCTGCTGCTGCCGCCGGCACTGAACTGGCTGCTGTTCAAGGCCGACTGGAGCGGCAGCGACCGCAGCGCCTGCCACGGCGAAGGCGCCTGCTGGGTGTTCATCAAGGTGCGCCTCGATCAGTTCCTGTATGGCTTCTTCCCGGCCGAGGAACGCTGGCGCATCCAGCTGTCGTGGCTGCTCGCCGTCGTCGGCGCCGCACCGCTGTTCATGAAGCGCAATCCGCTGCGCATGCCCTCGGCGCTGTTCATGCTCTTCGCCTATCCGCTGATCGCCTACGGCCTCTACACCGGTCCGCTGTTCGGCCTGCCGCTGGTCGAAACCTCGCAGTGGGGCGGCCTGATGCTGACGCTGACGATCGCCGTCGTCGGCATCGCCGGCAGCCTGCCCGGCGGCATCCTGCTGGCGCTCGGCCGGCGCTCGAAGATGCCGATCATCCGCAGCGTCTGCGTGGTCATCATCGAGTTCTGGCGCGGCGTGCCGCTGATCACCGTGCTGTTCATGTCCTCGGTGATGCTGCCGCTGTTCCTGCCCGAGGGCATGAACTTCGACAAGCTGCTGCGCGCGCTGATCGGCGTGGTGCTGTTCGAGTCGGCCTACATCGCCGAGGTGGTGCGCGGCGGCCTGCAGGCGATTCCGAAGGGGCAGTACGAAGCGGCCGATGCGCTCGGCCTCAACTACCCCAAGGCGATGGGGCTGATCATCCTGCCGCAGGCGCTGAAGCTGGTGATCCCCGGCATCGTCAACACCATGATCGCGCTGTTCAAGGACACTTCGCTGGTCATCATCATCGGCCTCTACGACCTGCTCAACAGCATCCAGGCCGCCGCCGTCGACCCCAACTGGCTCGGCTTCGCCACCGAGGGTTACGTCTTTGCGGCGCTGATGTACTGGGTGTTCTGCTTCAGCATGTCGCGCTACAGCCAGGCACTGGAGCGTCGTCTGCACACCGGCCACAAGCGCTGAGCCGCTTCACTTTCAGGAGACTCCGACCATGACCGCAAGCGCAGTCACGCCGGGCATCACCGACAAGGTGATGATCGAAATGAAGGGCGTACACAAGTGGTACGGCCAGTTCCACGTCCTCAAGGACATCAACCTCACCGTGCAGCAGGGCGAGCGCATCGTGCTCTGCGGCCCCTCGGGTTCGGGCAAGTCGACGACGATCCGCTGCATCAACCGCCTCGAAGAACACCAGCAGGGGCAGATCATCGTCGACGGCACCGAGCTGACCAGCAACGTCAAGCACATCGAGGCGATCCGCCGCGAAGTCGGCATGGTGTTCCAGCACTTCAACCTGTTCCCGCATCTGACGGTGCTGGAAAACTGCGTGCTGGCGCCCATCTGGGTGCGCAAGATGCCGCGCCGAGAGGCCGAGGCGCTCGGCATGAAATACCTTGAACGGGTCAAGATCCCCGATCAGGCGAAGAAGTACCCCGGCCAGCTCTCCGGCGGCCAGCAGCAGCGCGTGGCGATCGCCCGCAGCCTGTGCATGCAGCCGAAGATCATGCTGTTCGACGAGCCGACCTCGGCGCTCGACCCGGAAATGGTCAAGGAAGTGCTCGACACCATGGTCAGTCTGGCCGAGGACGGCATGACCATGCTCTGCGTGACCCACGAGATGGGCTTCGCCAAGCAGGTCGCCAACCGCGTGATCTTCATGGACCGCGGCGAGATCATCGAACAGAACGACCCGCAGACCTTCTTCAACCATCCGCAGAACGAGCGCACCAAGCTGTTCCTCAGCCAGATCATCAGCAATCACTGAGGCGCGGAGCATTCGTCGCAAAAAAAGCCGGCGCAAGCCGGCTTTTTCATTGGCGTATCAGTCATCCTCGCCGCGCAGCACGAAGCGCGGCAGATGCCAGTCGCAGAAGATCGCGCCGAGGCGCAGCACCACGATCAACCCGCCGCCGGCGAGCAGACCGATACCCGGCGCCACCGCCAGACGGTCCATCGCCAGCAGCAGCGTGCAGCCGGCGGCCGCAGCCGTGGCATAGACATCCTGACGCAGCACCATCGGCACCTCGGCGCAAAGCACGTCGCGGATCAGGCCGCCGCAGGCACCGCTCATCACGCCGAGGATCACCGCAATCACCCCGCTCTGCCCGGCTTCGAGCGCGATACGCGTGCCGACGACGCAGAACACGCCGAGGCCGATGGCGTCGGCGACGGCCAGCGCATGCCGCGGCAACGGCCGCCAGCGGCACCACAGTACACTGAGCAGCACCGCGGCGAGCACCGCCAGCAGCGGCGTGGCATCGCCGAACCAGCCGAGCGGATGACGGTCGAGCAGCACGTCGCGCAGGGTACCGCCCCCGAGCGCCGTCACCGTCGCCAGCACCAGCGCGCCGAACAGATCCAGCTGCTTGCGCGCCGCCACCGCGGCGCCGCTGATGGCGAAGACGAACACGCCGAACAGATCGAGCACCTGCAGCACGGCGGCCGGCCGTCAGTTGATGCCCTGGCTGCGCAGGTAATCCTCGTAGCTGCCGGTGAAGTCGACCAGGCCGTCGGCGGTGAACTCGATGATGCGCGTCGCCAGCGAGGAGACGAACTCGCGGTCGTGGCTGACGAAGACCAGCGTGCCCGGGTAGTTCTCCAGCGCCAGGTTCAGCGCCTCGATCGATTCCATGTCGAGGTGGTTGGTCGGCTCGTCGAGCAGCATGACGTTGGGTCGCGTCAGCGTCAGCTTGCCGAACAGCATGCGGCCCTGCTCGCCACCGGAGAGCACCTTCACCGACTTGCCGATCTCGTCGCCGGAAAACAGCATGCGGCCGAGTGCGCCGCGCACGATCTGATCGTCACCACGGGTCCAGAGCGCCATCCACTCGAACAGCGTCGCCTCCTCGGCGAAGTCATCGGCGTGGTCCTGCGCGTAGTAACCGATATCCGCGCCCTCGGCCCATTTGACCTCGCCGGCATCCGGTGTCAGCTCGCCCACCAGGCAGCGCAACAGCGTGGTCTTGCCGGCGCCGTTGGGGCCGATGACCGCCACCCGCTCGCCGGCGTCGATGCGCAGGCTGAGCTTCTCGAACAGCGGCCGCCCCGGCTCGTAACCCTTGCTGACGGACTCCAGCGTCACCGCCTGGCGGTGCAGCTTCTTGTGCTGCTCGAAGCGGATGAACGGGCTGACACGGCTCGACGGCTTGACCTCTTCGAGCTTGATCTTTTCGATCTGCCGCGCCCGCGAGGTGGCCTGACGCGCCTTCGAGGCGTTCGCCGAGAAGCGGCTGACGAAGGACTGCAGCTCGGCGATCTGCGCCTTCTTCTTGGCGTTGTCGGCGAGCAGGCGTTCGCGCGCCTGCGTCGAGGCGGTCATGTAGTCGTCGTAGTTGCCGGGGTAGATGCGCAGCTCGCCGTAATCGAGATCCGCCATGTGCGTGCACACGCTGTTGAGGAAGTGGCGGTCGTGGGAAATGATGATCATCGTGCTGTTGCGGGCATTGATGACGCCCTCCAGCCAGCGGATGGTATTGATGTCGAGGTGGTTGGTCGGCTCGTCGAGCAGCAGCACGTCGGGGTCGGCGAACAGCGCCTGCGCCAGCAGCACGCGCAGCTTCCAGCCCGGCGCGACCGCGCTCATCGGCCCGCAGTGCAGATCCTCGCTGATGCCGACACCGAGCAGCAGCTCGCCGGCGCGCGCCTCGGCGGTATAGCCGTCCATCTCGGCGAACTGCACCTCCAGCTCGGCGACGGCCATGCCGTCTTCCTCGCTCATCTCGGGCAGCGCGTAGATGCGGTCGCGCTCGGCTTTGACCCGTGCCAGCTCGGCATGCCCCATGATCACCGTGTCGATGACGGTCTGCTCTTCATAGGCGAACTGGTCCTGGCGCAGTTTGCCGAGGCGCACATTGGGTTCGAGCATGACGATGCCGGCGCTGGGGTCGAGGTCGCCGCCGAGGATCTTCATGAACGTCGACTTGCCGCAGCCGTTGGCCCCGATCAGGCCATAGCGGTTGCCATTGCCGAATTTGACACTGACGTTCTCGAACAGCGGCTTGGCGCCGAACTGCATCGTGATGTTGGCGGTGGAAATCATCTACGGGTCCCGCAATCAGGTTGGATCTGAAGAATGCGCCGGACGCGGCCGGCCCCAAAAAAACAGACCGGCCCGCAGGCTGCGGGCCGGTCGAAAAAACGGCTGCGAACAGCGTCAGCGCTGGGCGACGCAGTCGACGAAGTAGTGCTTCTCGCCGTCGATCTCCTCGACGACGAGGCCGTGGATATCGGTCTCGAAGCCGGGGAAGCGGGCGTTGAAATCCCGCGCGAACTGCAGGTAGCGCATGATCGTGCGGTTGAAGCGCTCACCGGGAATCAGCAGCGGAATGCCCGGCGGATACGGCGTCAGCAGGATGCTGGTGATGCGGTCTTCGAGCTCGTCGATCGGCACGCGGTCGATTTCCTCGTGCACCTGGGCGGCGAAGGCATCGGTCGGCTTCATCGCCGGCTCGATCGCCGAGACGTACATCTCGGTGGTCAGACGAGCGATGTCGTGCTCGTGGTAGACACCGTGGATCTGCCGGCAGAGATCGCGCAGGCCGATGCGCTCGTATTTCGGGAAACGGGCGACGAATTCCGGCAGCACGCGCCACAGCGGCTGGTTGTTGTCGTAGTCGTCCTTGAACTGCTGCAGCTCGGTGACCAGCGTGTTCCAGCGGCCCTTGGTGATGCCGATGGTGAACATGATGAAGAACGAGTACAGCCCGGTCTTCTCGACGATGATGCCGTGCTCGGCGAGGTACTTGGTGACGATGCCGGCCGGGATGCCGCGCTCGGCGAAACTGCCGTCGACGTCGAGTCCGGGCGTGATGATCGTCGCCTTGATCGGATCGAGCATGTTGTAGCCGTCGGTCAGCTTGTCGAAGCCGTGCCAGCGGTCCTCGGGCCGCAGCACCCAGTCCTCGCGCGTGCCGATGCCCTCCTCGGCCAGCCGATCCGGCCCCCACACCTTGAACCACCAGGAGTCGGCGCCGAATTCATCCTCGACGGCACGCATCGCGCGACGGAACTCCAGCGCCTCGGAGATCGACTCCTCGACCAGCGCGGTGCCGCCGGGCGGCTCCATCATCGCCGCGGCGACGTCGCAGCTGGCGATGATCGCGTACTGCGGCGAGGTCGAGGTGTGCATCAGATAGGCTTCGTTGAAGCGATGGCGGTCAAGCTTTCGCGTCATCGAATCCTGCACGACGATCTGCGAGGCCTGCGACAGGCCGGCGAGCAGCTTGTGCGTCGAATGCGTGGCGAACACCATCGCGTTTTCCGGCCGCGGCCGGTCGGTGCCGATGGCATGCATGTCGCGGTAGAAGGAATGGAAGGCCGCGTGCGGCAGCCAGGCTTCGTCGAAATGCAGATTGTCGACCGAGTCGCCGAGCATCTCCTTGATCATCTCGACGTTGTAGAGCACGCCGTCATAGGTCGACTGCGTCAGCGTCAGGATGCGCGGCTTGCGCTCCGGGTGTTTGGCCTGCGCCTCGCGGGCGAAGGGATTGGCCTCGATCTTCTTGCGGATGTTGTCCGGCTTGAAGGCCTTGAGCGGAATCGGGCCGATGATGCCGTAGTGATTGCGCGTCGGTGTCAGGAACACCGGGATCGCCCCGGTCATCGTGATCGCATGCAGGATCGACTTGTGGCAGTTGCGGTCGACGACGACGATGTCGCCCGGCGCGACGGTGGCGTGCCAGACGATCTTGTTCGAGGTCGAAGTGCCGTTGGTGACGAAGAACAGGTGATCGGCATTGAAGATGCGCGCGGCATTGCGCTCGCTCGCCGCCACCGGGCCGGTGTGATCGAGCAGCTGGCCGAGCTCATCGACGGCATTGCAGACGTCGGCGCGCAGCATGTTCTCGCCGAAGAACTGGTGGAACATCTGGCCGACCGGGCTCTTGAGGAAAGCCACGCCGCCGGAGTGCCCCGGGCAGTGCCAGGAATACGAACCGTCCTGCGCGTAGTGCGTCAGCGCGCGGAAGAACGGCGGCGCCAGCGAGTCGAGGTAGTTCTTCGCCTCGCGGATGATGTAGCGGGCGACGAACTCCGGCGTGTCCTCGAACATGTGGATGAAGCCGTGCAGCTCGCGCAGCACGCTGTTGGGAATATGCCGCGTGGTCCGCGTCTCGCCGTAGAGGAAGATCGGTATATCACTGTTACGAAAGCGGATTTCCTCGACGAACGTGCTCAGCTGGCCGACCGCCTTCCCGGCGGCCTCCGGCGAGCTGAACTCCTCGTCATCGATCGACAGGATGAACGCGCTGGCGCGCGACTGCTGCTGCGCGAAGCTCGACAGATCGCCGTAGCTGGTCACACCGAGCACTTCCATTCCCTCGTCCTCGATCGCCTTGGCGAGCGCGCGGATACCGAGGCCGCTGGCGTTCTCCGAGCGGAAGTCTTCGTCGATGATGACGACGGGAAAGCGAAATCTCATGGGCGTCTCCTGAAGACGACAGGGAGAGGAAGACGGGATGCGGGGACGCTGCGGGCCGGCGCGCGAAGCGGCGCAATTTAGCACGATGCCCCCCCCGCTGCGCGGTTTCCGTAAGAGTGCGGCAAAGCCTTGCAGAACAGTCCCTTGCACAGGGACCGTGAGATCCCTCCGAGGTTCGCCGGGGGGCGCCGTGATTCAGGCGAGGCCGAGCACCAGCGAGGCCAGGCCGCCACCGAGCAGGGCGCCGGCCAGCACATCGCTCGGGTAATGCAGACCGAGCACCAGCCGCGACACCGCCACCAGCACGGTGAACGGCAGCAGCAGCCACAGCAGCCCCGGATAGTGGGCGACGGCGACCACGGTGAAGGCCACCGCGTGCAGCGTGTGCCCGGACGGGAAGCTGAACTCGTCGAGCGGGGCGACGGTGACACGGATCGCCGGCGAGCGCGTGCACGGCCGCGGCCGCAGCGTGCGCCGCTTCAGCCATTTGTACAGCGCCAGGCCGAGGCCGCCGGCGAGCAGCATGCGCGCCACCGCCATCAGCGCCGGCAGGCCCTCCCAGGCCAGGATCACCGCCATCAGCGAATACCAGAACACGCCGTCGCCGAGGCGCGAGACCACGGCGAACAGGCGTTCGATGACACGGCGCTCGCCGGCCGAGTTGAAGCACCGGCAGACCGCCAGATCGAGATCACTCAGGCGCGCGATCCGCGCCGGCGACGGCAGTTGTGCGCTCATTGCCCACCTCCTGCGGCAGCAATAGGTCGAAGTAGGTGCTCTCCACGCTGAGCACGACGGCATCCCAGCCGCGCGCCTGCACACTGCCGGCCGCCGCCGCGCCGAGCCGCCGGCGCAGGTCCGCATCGGCGGCCAGCCGCACCGCGGCAGCAACGAACGCCGTCTCGTCGGCCGGCGCCACGGTCAGGCCGTTGCACCCGGACTCGATCACCTCGCCGGCGGCGGCACAGGCGTAGGCGAGCACCGCCACGCCGCTGGCCATCGCCTCCAGCGTGACGTTGCCGAAGGTCTCGGTCAGGCTCGGGAACAGGAACAGATCGGCGCTGGCATAACAGGCCGCCAGCCGCGTGGGGGGCAGTTCGCCGCAGAACAGGGCATCGGGCAGCGCGGCGCGCAGGCGCTCGTGCTCCGGCCCCTCACCGGCGATCACCATGCGCGCCTGCGGCACGGCGGCGCGGATCGCGTGGAATGCCCGCACGGCGAGCCCCCAGTTCTTCTCCGGTGCCAGGCGGCCGACGCCGAGCACCACCGGCGTGTCATCGCTCACGCCCCAGTCGGCGCGCAGCGCGGCATCGCGCCGCCCCGGATGAAACAGCGCGGTATCGATGCCGCGTGACATCACTTCGGTACGGCCAAAGCCGTCGGCAGCCAGCCGCGCCGCCAGCGCCGCGGTCGGCACCAGCGTCACGTCACAGCGGCGATGAAAGTGTCGCAGCCAGGCATTGATCGGTGCCGTCAGCCAGCGAAAACCGTAATAGCGGCTGTAGGCGTGAAAGTTGGTGTGGAAACCGCTCGCCACCGGCAGGCCGAGGCGGCGGGCGACCTGCAGCGCCGAAGCGCCGAGCGGCCCCTCGGTGGCGATGTGCACCAGGTCCGGACGCTGCTCGCCCCACAGGGCCTGCAACCGCCGCGCCGCCGGCAGCCCGAACTGCAGCTGGCGGTAGATCGGTAGGCGCCAGCCGGGCAGCGGCACGACGTGGATGTCATCGGCGGCGTGCTGCACAGCGGCCTCGCCGGGGCGGCGCGGCCGGATCAGCTGCACGCGATGACCACGGCGCAGCAGGCCGTCGACCAGGCGCGACAGCGTCATCGCCACCCCGTTGACTTCGGGTGGCCAGGTTTCGGTGACCAGCGCGACCGCCAGCGGGCGGGCGGCGGTCGCGGATAGGGCGGCGGCAGTTTGCATGCCGCGCACTATCAAACGCGGCGGCGACGCTTTGATGACTGGCCGATGAGCGAACGATGACGCCCCGGCGACAGGCGCCCGGCCTCAGTCGCCGCCGTCGTCCGCCCCCGTCGGCGCGGGCGCGTGCAGCCCCGCCAGCAGCTTCGCCAGCAGGGCGTTCAGCATCTGCTGTTCGGCGGCACTGAGCACCGCGAGGATGCTGCGCTGGTTGTCAACGTGTACCGGCAGAGCCGCGTCGATCAGCTGCTTACCGGCCTCGCTGAGCACCACCAGCGTGCCGCGGCGATCGCTCGGATGCTTATGGCGCTCGATCAGCCCGGCCTTTTCCAGACGGTCGATGCGCGCGGTCATGCCGCCGGACGACATCATCATCGCCTCGTACAGCGCCGTCGGCGTCAGCGCGTAGGGCGTACCGGCGCGACGCAGCGTTGCCAGCACGTCGAAGTCGCCACTCTGCAGGCCGAAGCGCGCGAACAGCGGCGCGAGGCGGTCGCGGGTGATCAGCAGGGCCAGTTCGCCGAGGCGGCCCAGCACTTCCATCGGAAAGGGATCGACGTCAGGACGTTCGCTCCGCCACTGGCGGGCGGCCAGCGCGGCGCGATCTTCGGGGATCAGGGATTCGGTCATTGTCTTGATATAAAGATACTTGATGTATAGATTGTTGCCGGGGTGCCCCACCAACACTCACCCATGATCTGAGCTGCTTTCAAGGAAATCCGATGAACGCACACGCCCCCGGCGTGGCCGCCCGCAGCGGGCCGGCCGCGCTGTCCTCCCTGTTTTGCCTGCTCGCCACCGGCAGCCTGCTCGGCATCAGCACGCTGCTGGCCGGGCTCGCCATCCGCAGCGGCTGGGAGCCGCTCACGTTTCTGTTCTGGTCGACCCTCGGCGGCGGGCTGCTGCTGCTTGTCGGCAGCCGGCTGCGCGGTCAGCGCCTGCAGGTGTCGCGCGCGCTGCTGCCTTACGCCGTCATCGCCGGCCTGCTCAGCTTCGCCCTGCCCAATCTGCTGTCGTTCAGCGCCATCCCGCACGTCGGCGCCGGCTTCATCGCGCTGTGCCTGGCGTTTCCGCCGCTGCTGACCTACGCCATCGCCGTGCCCATCGGCATGGACCGCCTCTCGCTGGCCGGCATCGCCGGCATGGCCTGCGGCCTCGGCGGTGCGCTGCTGCTGGCGCGCTCGGCGCCGCTCGCCGCCACCGACCCCCAGTTCTGGACCGCGCTGGCGATGGCCGCGCCGCTGATCATCGCGCTGGGCAACATCTATCGCAGTCTGGCGTGGCCGCGCGGCGCCTCGCCCGGCGTACTGGCGCCGGCAATGCTGTTGGCCTCGGCCGGTCTCATCGCGATCGCCAGCGCCGCCGTCGGCAGCTCGCTGGCCACGCCACTGCTGCTCGGTACGGCCGGTCTGCTGCTCGGCGCCCAGGCCGTAGTGATCGCCGCCACCTACGTGCTTTATTTCCTGCTCCAGCAATTGAGCGGCCCGGTCGGCCTCAGCCAGATCGGCTGGATCGCCGCCGGCGTCGGCAAGGCGCTCGCCGTCATCATCCTCGGCGAGGCCATTCCGGGCATCCTGCTGCCGGCCTGCGCCGCAATCCTCGCCGGTATCGCGCTGCTGAGCCGCCGGCCGCGCTGAGCGCGCAGGCGCAGGGATGGCCGGCGCAGGCGCCGCCATCCCCCTCCCTCCCCGGCTACGGCACCACGCCGCAGGCCACGCGTGCGCCGCCACCGCCGAGCGGTGCCGGATGATCGCTGTGATTGTCACCACCGGCGTGGATCATCAGCGAGCGGCCCTTGAGATCGGCCAGCTTGAGGCGCGGCGCCAGCACCGGCTGCGTGGCCTTGCCATCGGCGCCCACGTACAGCGCCGGCAGGTCGCCGAGATGACCGGCACCGTACGGACCTTCATGCTTGCCGGTCTTTTCCGGGTCGTAATGACCACCGGCGGCACCGCCCGGCACCGTCTTGCCGTCCTTCTCGCTCGGCCCGCAGTCGGGCTTTTCGTGGACGTGGAAACCATGGATGCCGGGCGCGAGCCCGCTCAGCTCGGGGGTGAAGATGACGCCATAAGGGCTGCTGCTCGCGCTGATCGAACCGATCGGCGCCGACGCCCCGCTGGCATCGAGGGCATTCATCGGGATCTTCAGCGCTTCCTCAGCATGAGCGGCGAAGCTGCCGGTGCACAGCGCGAGCAGCAGAGCGAGTCGATGCTTCATCGGGGAGTCCTCCTTGGGTGGATTGAGCAGACGACACCCCGGCGCTGACCACGTCACGAGGCTGGCGTTCAGCGTAGCTGCGGGTATTGAACCCGGGGTGTCGATTACGAGTCTCAGCGACAAGTACGCTATCGCGTATTGACTTACATGTAATACATCAAGCGAAATAGAGCCACCCCATCCAGTGATGGACCGTCGACCCGAAGAGGACACCCAGACGTGGACGTGAACGAAAAAGCGATGATCGATGATCTGTTCAGCCGCCTGCAGCAGGCCGAGACCAAGACCGGTCCGCGCGATGCACAGGCCGAAGGCGCGATCCGCGAAGCGCTGGCCAAGCAGCCGGCTGCGCCGTACTACATGGCGCAGGCGATGCTGGTGCAGGAACACGCCCTCAAGCAGCTCAACGAGCGCGTGCGCCAGCTCGAAACCGAAATGGCCAACCGCCCGGCCGGCGGCGGCGGTTTTCTCTCCGGCCTGTTCGGCGGCGGCCAGCAGCAGCAGGCAATGCCCTCGCGCATGCAGCCGCAGCCGGGACCGTTTCAGCAGGCGCCGCGTTCGAGCTTCCTCGGCGGCGCGCTGCAGACCGCGGCCGGCGTCGCCGGCGGCATGCTGCTCGGCCATGCGCTGATGGGCATGTTCTCCGACGTGTTCGGTGACGCCGGCAGCGAAGCGGTCGCCGCCGCGGTACCGGAAGCCGCCAGCGATGCGCTCGGCGGGGACGCGCTGGCCGCGGCCGTGCCCGACATGTCGGCCGCCGACTCCAGCTTCCTCAGCGGCGCCGATGCCAACCCCTTCGGCAGTGTCGGCAGCTTCAGTGACGACCAGCAGGCCAGCTCCGGCGGCTTCTTCGACGGCGGCAGCGACTTCGGCGGCGATGACGACGACAGCTTCGTCTAAGCCCCGCGACTGAAGCCGTCAGCCGACGGCAACTGCGCGCCCCGCGTGTGCTCCGGCCGCGCGGGGCACGCCGCGTGACGGCCCGGAATTTGCGGTTAAGCTAGCCGCTCGCCTGTATCCGGAGACCCTCATGAGCCAAGACTGGCGCGCCGCCTGCACTGTCTACCTGCGCCCGCGCCTGCTCGCCATCCTGGCGATGGGCTTTGCCAGCGGCCTGCCGCAGCTGCTGACGCTGTCGACCCTCTCCTACTGGCTGCGCAAGCTCGGGGTCGACAAGACCACCATCGGTCTCGCCGCCCTGCTCGGCCTGCCGTACACGCTGAAGTTTCTCTGGGCGCCGCTGCTCGACCAGACACCGCCGCCGGGCCTGCGCCGCCTCGGCCGCCGGCGCGGCTGGCTGCTGCCGATCCAGCTGGCGCTGGCGGGTGCCGTCTACGCCCTCGGCCACACCGACCCGCTGGCCGCGCCGCTGGCCACCGGCCTGGTCGCCCTGCTGATCGCCTTCCTCTCGGCCAGTCAGGACATCGTCATCGATGCCTACCGCATCGAGATTCTCGCGGAGGATGAACAGGGTGCCGGTGCCGGCGCCACCCAGCTCGGCTACCGCATCGGCCTGCTCGCCGCCGGCGCCGGCGCCATCGCGCTGTCGGACTTCCTGCCATGGGCCACGGTGTTCGCCAGCCTGGCGGCGCTGAGCGCGGTCAACGTCGTCGTCACCCTGCTCGCCCCGGAGCCCGCACGGGCACCGGCACCGAGCGTGCGCCTGAGTTTCAGCACCCGCCTGCAGGCGGCGGTGATCGAGCCGTTCCGCGATTTCGCCCGTCGCGCGCACTGGCCGGCGATCATCGCCTTCGTGCTGCTGTACAAGTTCGGTGATGCGCTGTCCGGCGGCATGGCCAATCCGTTCTACGTCGAGATGGGCTTCTCCGGCAGCGAGATCGCGGCGATCGCCAAGGTGTTCGGCATCTGGGCGACGATCGCCGGCGGCCTGCTCGGCGGCATCATCGTCGCCCGCCTCGGCGTGGTGCCGACGCTCGCGCTCGGCGGCGTCCTGCAGGCGCTGACCAATCTGCTGTTCGCGGCGCTGGCGCTGCGCGGCCACGACCTGCTGTGGCTGACGCTGGCGATCGGCGCCGACAACCTCGCCGGCGGCCTGGCCTCGGCGGCCTTCGTCGCCTACCTCTCCGGCCTGTGCGCCGCCGCTTATACCGCCACCCAGTACGCGCTGCTGACCTCGCTGATGGCGGTCGGCATGCGTCTGTTCGCCGCCGGCGGCGGCTGGCTCGCCGAGCAGCTCGGCTGGGTGTGGTTCTGGAGCGGCTCGGCGCTGCTGGCCGTGCCCGGCCTGCTGCTGCTGTGGTGGCTGCAGCGCGCGCCGCTCACGCCAGTCCCGCTGCACGGCGCGCGCGAGCGGGCCTGAACCTCAGACAGCGGCGTCGAGCTCGGCCAGCGCCGCCACCAGCCGCGCCTGCAGCGCCGCGCTGGCCGGCGTCATCGGCAGGCGCAGCGCACCATCGGCGATCAGCCCCTGATGGGCCAGCAGGGCCTTGACCGGCGCCGGGTTGGGCTCGGCGAACAGCAGGCGGATCAGCGGCAGCATCGCGTAGAACAGCGTATTCGCCGCCGCCTGCTCGCCGGCTTCGAGCAGCCGCCACAGCCGCACCCACAGCTCGGGGCGGATGTGCACCGCCGCGGCGATGGCACCGGCGCCGCCGAGCGCGTGGTTGACGCCGATGTGCGCATCCTCGCCGGCGAGGATCGCCAGCGGCGTGTGGGCGATCAGGTCCATCGTCAGCAGCAGGCTGCCGCCGCAGTCCTTCACCGCCTGGATGCGCGGGTGCTCGGCCAGCGCGCGGAAGGTATCGAACTCGATGGCCACGCCGGTGCGGTACGGAATGTTGTAAACCACGATCGGCACCGCCGCGGCCTCGGCCAGCGCCAGGAAGTGCTGGCGCAGCCCTTCCTGCGACGGACGCACGTAGTACGGCGCGGCGATCAGCAGCCCGGCGATGGCGCGCTGCTGCACGCTGTCGAGCCCGGCGCACATGCCGCGCGTGTCGTTGCCGCTGACGCCCATCACCACCGGGCAGCCGGCGGCGACTTCGAGCACGGCATCGAGCACGCCGAGACGCTCGGCCGGACTCAGCGTCGCCGGCTCGCCGGTGGTGCCGCAGACCACCAGGCCATCGACGCCGGCGTCGATGTAATGACGTGCCAGGCGCTGCACGCCGGCATAGTCGACGGCCTCGCCGGCAAACGGCGTGACCAGGGGCACCCAGATTCCATGAAACGGACTGGCGGTAGGGTTGGCAATCATCTCCTGCACCTCGAAATCGCATTCAGGCCGGCATGCGGCCGCTAGATCCGCCGGATTCGTCAGCAGGAGGGGCGCGAGGCGTGGGAGAGGGTTGACTGCGCTTCGTGTCCCGCCGGCTTCTCATCCGGACGGGACGACAGCCCGTTCAGATGAGCGGCTGCTTCTTCGCTTTTTTGCCGAACGCGCACGCGCGCGCCTGCGGTGCAGAGACCGCAATGGACGAGGCGCTGGAACGGGTACGGGTCGGATTCATGATCGGCGGGACAGCGAAGAAGGCGACCATTGTCGACAGTCATGCGGCAGCGCGTCAACTGGCCGGCGCATCGGCTTGCGCATAGTCGACACTCAACGGTGCATGGTCGGAAAAGCGCTGCTCCTTGTAGACACTGGCGGCGCGGATGCACTCGGCGATGCCCGGCGTGAGCACCTGATAATCCAGGCGCCAGCCGACGTTCTTCGCCCAGGCCTGGCCGCGGTTGGACCACCACGTGTAGCAGGCGTCGCCGTCGTCGGTGTACAGCCGCCGCCAGGCATCGACCCAGCCGGCCTCACCGAACAATTTATCCATCCAGGCGCGCTCCTCGGGCAGGAAGCCGGAGTTCTTCTGGTTGCCACGCCAGTTCTTCAGATCGGCGGCGGTGTGGGCGATGTTCCAGTCGCCGCAGACGACGTACTCGCGGCCGCTCGCCCGCCACTCGCCGAGCCGCTGCAGGAAGCGCTCCATGAACGAGAACTTCACCTGCTGGCGCTCCTCGCTGCTCGAACCCGACGGCAGATACAGCGACACCACCGACAGCGCGCCGAAGCGCGCCTCGATGTAACGGCCCTCGGCATCCATGTCGGCGAAGCCGTCGCCGAGCGCCGTCAGCACCTGCTCCGGCTCACGCTTCGACAGAATCGCCACGCCGCTGTAGCCGGGCTTGAGCGCATCGACGTAATGGCAGTGCCAGCCCGCGGGGCGGAACTCGGCCCCGCGCTGATGCTCCTGCGACTTGGTCTCCTGCAGACAGACGACATCGGCCTGCTGCGTAGCGAGCCATTCGAAAAAACCCTTGCGGGCGGCGGCGCGGATGCCGTTGCAGTTGAGCGAAATGATGCGCATGGCGAAAGCGCTCGGCGGCGGAATGGGGTCACGATTGTCCCCGCTGCCGCCACCGTGGCGAAAGCCCTGACTCAGGCGGCGCGGCGGCGGCCGACGTAGCCGGCCAGCAGGCCGAACGGCAGCAGCCACAGTGCCGACGGCGCCGGCACCGCCACCGCCAGGTCGACCAGCCGGCCCTCGCGGTCGTAAGGGTTGGCAACGCCGTAGCGGTCGGCACTGATGACGCCGCCGAGGCCGCCGTCGGCGGTCGCCGCGGTGATGTAGTTCAGCAGCGCCTCCTGATAGATGAGGGTGTCGACCAGCGCTTCGGGCTTGAGGCCGAGCAGCGCGAACGGGTAGCCGTCACCGCCGTTGGCGGTGAAGTCGATGGTGCCGAGCGAAACCCGGCGGGCGCTGGCGTTGACCACGCCGTTTTCGACCAGCCTGGTGCCGTCATCGAGCGTGATCGACAGAATGCGGCCACCGCTGACGGCGTTGCCGTCGGCATCGAGCACCAGCGCGTCACGGCGCGTGTCGTAGACGATGCTCATGCCGGAGACCTGCGCGAAGCGGCCGTTGGCGGCGCCGTCGGGCGAGGCGGTGGCCAGCGAATACTCCATCAGCTTCCACACCTGCTCGGCGCTGAGGTCCTTGAGCTGCACCACCAGATTGGTGAACGGCAGCACGTTGAAGGTATCGCCGACGGAAACGTCGCCGGCGTTGATCGAGGCGCGGATGCCGCCGCCGTTCTGGATGGCGATGTCAGTCTTGGCGGTAAAGCGCACGGCGTCGGCGACCAGATCGCCGAGGTTGGTCTCACTGTTGCGCACGCCGAACTGGATCGCCGCCGCTGCGGTCGGCGCCGAGCCGCGGGTACCGTCGAGCACCATGTCGCTGTGACCGATGATCTGCTGGTTGAGCGCGGCGATGTACTCGCGCACCGGCGTCACCACCTGCGCATCGATCACCGGATCGGGGGCGACGAAGTCGGGATCGGCCGGGTTGCCGCTGACGCGCAGCATGCCGCTGCCATCGCCGACCACCGGCACGCCGGCGGCATCGCGCACGACGCGGCCCTGATCGTCGAGCGACAAGTTGAGCTCGCCGAGGTAGCGATTGCCGAAGTTCGAGGTCACGCCGAGCACCTTGCTGCCGTCATCGAGCGTGACCACCTGCGGGTAGCCGTCGATCACCGGCAGCTCGCCGCGGATCGTCGGCTCACCGGGGTCGCTCATCAGCTCGTGGCCGCCGCCGGAGACGAAGACGTCGAGACCGCTCAGCTTCGGCACCAGCTTGAGTTCGTTCTGGTAGTTCTGCAGGTGGCTGACCAGCACCACCGCGGTGGCACCATCGGCGCGTGCCTGGTCGATCTGAGCCTGCAGCAGCGGCACCATCGCCAGCAGATTGCTGTCGGCATCGGCGGCCGGGTCGAGGTTCTTGACGCTGACGCCATCGGGCGAGGAGATCGTCGGCAGCAGCGGCGTGGTGGCTCCGACGATGGCGATCTTGTTGCCCTTGCTGGTCTCGACGATGAGGCTCGGCGCGATCTTCTGCTGGTCGACCAGCGCCTGCAGCGCGGCGTTGCCGGAAAAGTCGAGGTTGGCCGACAGATAAGGCGTGTTCGCGGCGGCGACGAACTGCGCGGTGACGCTGGAGCCGAGGTCGAATTCGTGGTTGCCGAAGGTCACGCTGTCGAAGCCGAGCTGGCGCAGCACGATGGCATCGTAGAAGTCCTGGCCGCCGCCCGGCGCGGCGTTGGCGAGATTGGCGAAACTCGCCGTCAACCGCGGCCCCGGCAGGAAGGCGTCGCCGGCGTTGACCGCCAGCACGCTGCGCCCGGCGGCCAGCGCTTCGCTGCGCTCGTTCTGCATCAGCGTCGCCAGCCGCGCGGCACCGCCGTAGTAGCTCAGCGCATCGCTCGGCGCGTCATACAGATTGCCCTGCGCGCTGATCAGCCAGGACTCCTGATCGCCGACGTGAAACAGCGTGATGTCCTCGGCGGTCGGCACCGCATACGCCGGCCAGGCCAGCGCCAGGGATACGGCGAGGGCGAGGCGGCATCGCCAGCGGTCAGTCGTCGGCAACAGCTTGAACGTCATGATTAGCCTCCAGAAAGTAAATATTTGTTAGGGTGTGGAGGCAGCATGTCGGCTGACGATGAAACCGCCGTTGCAATCCGGTGACAGGGCTTGCGGCATAATGCGCCGCCCGATTCCTCGCCCGTGCGGAGCATCCACATGCAGGCTTATCAACGCGAATTCCTCGACTTCGCCATTGCGCAGGGCGTGCTGCGCTTTGGCGAGTTCACCCTGAAATCCGGCCGCCAGAGCCCGTATTTCTTCAACGCCGGCCTGTTCAACGGCGGCGCCGCCCTCGCCCGCCTCGGGCGTGCCTACGCCCAGGCGATCCGTGAATCCGGCATCGGCTTCGAGCTGCTGTTCGGCCCGGCCTACAAGGGCATTCCGCTGGCCGCGGCCACTGCCGTGCAGCTGTTCGAACAGCATGGCCTCGATACGCCGTGGTGCTTCAACCGCAAAGAGGCCAAGGACCACGGCGAAGGCGGCAACACCGTCGGCGCACCGCTCGCCGGGCGCGTGCTGATCATCGACGACGTCATCACCGCCGGCACGGCGATCCGCGAGTCGATGCGGCTGATCGAGGCGCACGGCGCGCAGGCCGCCGGCGTGGTCATCGCGCTCAATCGTCAGGAGCGCGGCCAGGGTGCGCTGTCGGCGATCCAGGAAGTCGAGCGCGACTACGGCATCCCGGTGGTCAGCATCATCCGTCTCGCCGAGCTGATCGAGTACGTCGGCGAGCACGCCGAGTTCGCCCGCCACGCCGGGGCGATCGCCGCCTACCGCGCGCAGTACGGTATCTGAGTCACCGGAACGCCATCGTGCCGACATGCGCGCGCAGTGCGCGCGTCATGCCGGTTTCATCCACGCCCCGGAAACTCGCGCCGACCTTTCAAGACCCTGTTTGAGGCGGCGCGATGCGCGAGCGCACTTTTCGGAGCATCTGGATCTCCGACATCCATCTCGGTTTCAAGGACTGCCAGGCCGGCTTCCTGCTCGACTTTCTGCAGCACTGCCAGTGCGAGCAGCTGTACCTGGTCGGCGACGTCATCGATTTCTGGGACCTCGGCAAGCGCCAGCGCTGGCCGGCGGCGCACAGTGGTGTGCTGCAGCGGCTGATCGGCCTCGCCGCCGAGGGCACCCGCGTGGTCTACGTGCCGGGCAATCACGACGAGCTGGTGCGCGCCTACGCCGGGCAGTTCTTCGGCGGCATCGAGGTGTGCAACGAGACCGTCCACACCACCGCCGACGGCCGCCGCCTGCTGGTGATGCACGGTGACGGCTTCGATACGCAGGTGCGCGGCGGGCGCTGGCTGGAGCTGATCGGCGATGGCGCCTACGACCTGCTGCTGTTCCTCAACCGCTGGTTCAACCGCGCCCGCCGGCTGGCCGGCCTGCCGTACTGGTCGCTGGCGACCCGGCTGAAGACCGGCATCGAGCTGGCGGCGCGCGCCATCGACCGCTTCGAGCAGGCCGCCGCGCAGGAAGCCCGCCACCGCGAGCTCGACGGCATCATCTGCGGCCACATCCACAAGGCCGAGATGCGCGAGATCGACGGCACGCTCTACTGCAACGACGGCGACTGGGTCGAAAGCTGCACGGCGCTGGTCGAGCACCTCGACGGCCGTCTGGAAATCCTGCACTGGGCCGATGCCCGCCAGGTCACCCACCGTGAGCCCGGCGTGGTCCCCGAGCCACTGCCGCTGCCGGCGGCGGCCTGCGAGGCGGTCGAGCCGGTCGCCGGCGTGCCGGCCTGGGCCATGCACACTGCCAGCGCCCGCCTCGGCGCCTTCGCGCCCTCGCGCAGCTGACGCCGCCCGCGCGGCACCGCTTTCCTGCTCCCCGCTGCGGCGGGGTTCTTTTTGCGCCTCACTTGACGCGCAGCCCCTGCGCCCGCAGCGCCGCGACGATTTCCTCGACGTGATCGCGGCCGCGCGTTTCCAGCGCGAGTTCGAGCTCCGCCTCGCGCAGGCCGACTTCGGCCGCGTCGCGGCGCTGGCTGATCTGCAGGATGTTGGCGCGGGCGCGGGCAACGATCGCGGCCACCTCGGCCACCGCGCCGGGGCGGTCGCCGACCAGCACCCGCAGATGCGCGAGGCGGCCGTCCTGCTCCAGGCCGCGGCCGATCAGCTTGGCCAGCTCGATCGGGTCGATGTTGCCACCGCTGAGCACGGCGACCACGCGCTTGCCGGCCAGGTCTTCGACGGCGCCTTCGAGCAGAGCAGCGACGCCGACGGCCCCGGCGCCTTCGGCGAGCAGTTTTTCCTGCTCCAGCAGCGCCAGGATGGCGCGGGCGATGGCCTCTTCATCGACGCTGACGACCTCGTCGAGGAAGGCTTCGGCCTGGGCGAAGGTGTACTGGCCGACGCGCGCCACGGCGATGCCGTCGGCCAGCGTCGCCGCCGGCTCGATCGCCGTCAGCGCCCCGGCGCGCAGGCTGGCGAGCATGCCGGGCACGCGCGCGGTCTGCACGCCGATGACGCGCACGCCCGGACGCACCTGCTTGATCACCGTCGCGATGCCGCCGACCAGTCCGCCGCCGCCGACCGGCACCAGCACCGCGTCGAAATCGGCGAGCTGTTCGAGCAGCTCCAGCGCCACCGAGCCCTGCCCGGCCATCACGCCGGGATCGTCGAAGGCATGGATGAAGGTCGCCCCGCTCTCGCGCTGCAACTCGACGGCACGGGCGTAGGCGGCATCGTAGTTGTTGCCGACCAGCACGATGCGCGCACCGAACGCCGCGGTGCCGCGCACCTTGGCGAGCGGTGCGGTTTCCGGCATGACGATGGTCGCCGGGATGCCGAGCCGCTGCGCGGCGTAGGCCACGCCCTGCGCATGATTGCCGGCCGAGGCGGCGATGACGCCGGCGGCCTGTTCAGCGGCGGTCAGCTGCAGCATGCGCGCCAGTGCGCCGCGCACTTTGAACGAGCCGGTCATCTGCAGATTTTCGCATTTGAGGAACAGCTCGCAGCCGCTGCGCGCCGACAACTGCACGGCGCGGGCACAGGGCGTGACCGGCAAAGTGTCGCGGATGCGACGCTGGGCACGGACGATGTCATCGAGCGTCACCGGCACGTTTTCAATAGGTGAACGGCGTACCGAATCGCGCAAAAATACCTTTTCTATCATTTGCTTGAAAAAAAAGTAACGTTCTCGAAACAATTTGCGCGGTGTGCCGTGGCAGCCGGCGACAGGGGCGACCATACTAGCTCGGTCGCCATGATCGGGGAGGCGGTGCCGTTCTCTACGGCGTAATAGTGGGTATGTCCTATCGCTTCAGCAGCGCCGGGCCACCGGCCGTTCGCCTCCCCGTGCGACTTCAGTCTAAACACAACGTGCCACCGCCGTGGACGGCCTCGCAGGCGTCCGCCGGACAAGACCGCCACAGGCGGCAGGCGCGACATCCCTGAATCGAGCTTAAGTGAGGAGCAGACAATGGCACGATTGGCAGTAGTGACCGGCGGCATGGGCGGCCTTGGGGAGGCGATCTGCCTCAAGCTGGCGGCGCTGGGCGACACGGTTGTCGCGACCTACTCGCCTGGCAACAACAAGGCTGCCGACTGGCTGGAGAAGATGAAGGCTCAGGGCTACAACTTCTACGCCTATCCGGTCGATGTCACCGACTTCGACTCCTGCGTCAGCTGCGTCAAGCAGATCACCGAAGAAGTCGGTCCGATCGATGTCCTGGTCAACAACGCGGGCATCACCCGTGACATGACCTTCAAGAAGATGACGAAGGCAGACTGGGACGCCGTCATCCACACCAACCTCGACTCCGTGTTCAACATGACCAAGCAGGTCATGGACGACATGATGGCGCGCGGCTGGGGACGGATCGTCAATATCTCCTCGGTCAACGGCAGCAAGGGTGCCTTCGGCCAGACCAACTACGCGGCCGCCAAGGCCGGCATGCACGGCTTCACCAAGTCGCTGGCGCTGGAGGTCTGCAAGAAGGGCGTGACCGTCAACACCATCTCGCCGGGCTACATCGGCACCAAGATGGTCCGCGCGATCCCGCAGGAAGTGCTCGACTCGAAGATCCTGCCGCAGATCCCGATGGGCCGCCTCGGCGAGCCGAACGAAGTCGCCGGCCTGGTCGCCTACCTGTGCTCCGAGGAAGCTGCCTTCCTGACCGGCGCCAACATCGCGATCAACGGCGGTCAGCACATGTTCTGAGGCTGGCGATCGCCGCTGAAAACGGCCGGCGCGGGTGGCTGCGCCGGCTTTTTTGCGCCTGTGGAATCAGGCGAACAGGCGATCGTGCAGCGTCGACAGCGCCAGCGCCGCGCCGCTGCGGATGCGGATGTCGACGATGCCGGAGACGCGCGTATCACCGGGATTGATCTCGATGGTCGGCACGCCGGACTGCGCGGCGATCAGCACCGGCCCGGCGATATACGGGAACACGCTGGTGGTGCCGATGCTGAACACGGCATCGAAGCCGTCGTCGAGCTCGCGGTAGTAATGGGCGATGGCGTGATCCGGCAGGTTCTCGCCGAACAGCACCACGCGCGGGCGCACCAGTGCCGCACAGCGCGGACAGCTCGGCGGAATCCCCGGCAGCTCACTGAAGTCGCGGATGGTGGCGTTCCACTCGCACTCGGTGCAGTAGACGTCGTGGATGTCGCCGTGGATCTCGATCAGGTTGCGACTGCCGGCGGCGCGGTGGAAACCGTCGATGTTCTGCGTCAGCACGCACACATGCGCGAAATGCCGCTCGAAGGCCGCGATCGCCGCGTGCGCGGCATTGAACTTCGCGCCACGGCAGGCACCCTCGATCTCGGCGAGGTACTTCCAGGTGATCTCCGGCCGGCGATACAGCATCGGCCCCGACAGGGCCCGCTCGATCGGGATGTCGTCGTCGGTGTGGCGATCGTCGTAGAGCCCGCCGATGCCGCGGTAGGTCGGCAGCCCGGAGTCGGCGGAAATGCCGGCACCGGTGATGAACAGCAGGCGCCGCGCGCCCGACAGCACCTCGATGGTCGCCGCGATCGCCGCCTCGAAGGCGTCATTCGCTGCATTGTCCTGTTGATCGTCGGCCACGCTCCCTCCCCCGTCGTCGCCGCTTCGCGAAACGGCAACCTTGCGGTCATACGCTGGACGCGCATCCACACTCTGCGAGCACGCGCCTTACCCATGAAGATCCTGATGCTTTCGGACGTGTACTTTCCGCGCGTCAACGGCGTATCGACGTCGATCCGCACCTTTCGCCGCGCACTGATCGCCCAGGGGCATGAAGTCTGCCTGATCGCACCGCGCTACAGCGAGGATGATACGGTCGAAGACGACCTGCTGCGCATCCCCGCGCGCCGCGTCATCGTCGACCCCGAAGACCGCATGATGCGCGTCGGCGCCGTGCTGGCGCTGACCGAAACCCTGCGCGCGCGCCGCTTCGACCTGATCCACGTGCAGACGCCCTTCGTCGCCCACTGGCTCGGCGTGCGCCTCGGCCGCCGCCTCGGCCTGCCGGTGGTCGAGAGCTACCACACCTTCTTCGAGGAATACCTGTTCCACTACCTGCCGTGGCTGCCGCGCGAGTGGTCACGGGCCGCCGCCCGGCGTTTTTCGCGCACGCAGTGCAATGAACTCGACGCGCTGGTGGTGCCCTCGCAGGCAATGCTCGACGTGCTGCGCGGCTACGGCGTCGCCGCCGCCGCGCAGGTGATCCCGACCGGACTCGAACCCGGCGCACTGCGCCCCGGCGACGGCGCCGCCTTCCGCCGCCGCCACGGCATCGCCACCGAACGCCCGCTGCTGGTACACATCGGCCGCGTCGCCCATGAAAAGAACATCGACTTCCTGCTGCACATGCTCGCCGTGCTGCGTCGCCAGCTCAGCGAGGTGCTGCTGGTGATCGCCGGCGAGGGGCCGGCACGCGAGCACCTGCGCCGGCTGAGCAACCGCCTCGGGCTGGAACAGCACGTGCTGTTCGTCGGCTACCTCGATCGCGGCCATGACCTGCCGGACTGCTACTGCGCCGGCGACGCCTTCGTCTTCGCCTCGCGCACCGAAACCCAGGGCCTGGTGCTGCTGGAGGCGATGAGCCTCGGCGTGCCGGTGGTATCGACGGCGGTCATGGGCACGCGCGACATCGTCGGCCAGGCACGCGGAGCGCTGGTCGCCGAGGAGGACGTCGAACACTTTGCCGGGCAATGCGCACGCCTGCTCGGCGACGCCTCGCTGCGCCGGCGCCTGGCCGATGAGGCCGTCGACTTCGCCGGCGAGTGGTCGGCGGCGGCGATGGCGACGGCGCTGGCCGAGTTCTACGCCACGCGGCTGCCGGTGTCCGCGCGGGTGGCGCTGGCCGAGGGTTAAGCGCGGCGGCAGGCGTATGCTGCGCCTTCGCCTCGCCCCCCGGAGCCCGCCGATGCCACCCTTTCATTACGCCTTCCTGGTCACCGACCTCGACACCACGCGCGCCTTTTACTGTGAGCTGCTCGGCTGCCGTGAAGGCCGCAGCACGGCGAGCTGGGTCGACTTCGAGTTTTTCGGCCACCAGCTCTCGGCGCATCTCGGCCGCCCGGCAGCCACCGACGCCTACGGCGAAGTCGACGGCAAGGCGGTGCCGATGCCGCACTTCGGCGCGATCCTCGACTGGGATGCGTTTCAGGCGCTGGCTGCGCGGCTGCGTGCGCGGGCCGTGCATTTCGTGCTCGAACCGCAGGTGCGCTTCGTCGGCCAGCCCGGCGAGCAGGCGACGATGTTCCTGCTCGACCCGAGCGGCAACGCGCTGGAGTTCAAGGCCTTTCGCCGCGAGCAGGAAATCTTCGCGCACTGAGCGGCAGATCCCGCACCGCCGAGCCTGAACGGCAGGCGCCGGTGCCCGACAGGACTGTCGTCATGCGCGGTGCGCCGCCTGACATTCACGAACATCCGGGCGCTGCCGCCAGTGGCGGTCGGCTCACGGTCAACCGAGTACTTCGTCGACCGAGGCCAGCGTCACCCGCCGCGCCAGCGCCCCCAGGGCGATCCGCTGCAGAATCTCGCTGACCGTGGCCGTGGCGTCACTCAGCACCGTGACCCGCGCGTAGTCATCGGCGCAGCGGGACAGGGCGGTATGGGTGACGCAGTTATGCGTCATCATCCCGCACAGGATCAGCTCGTCGACGCCGAGCGCCTGCAGCGTTTCCTGCAGCACGGTGCCATCGAAGCTGTCGGCGTAGCGCTTGACGACGACGGGCGCCTGCGCGGCGGCGGCGAGGATACGCGGGTGGATCTTCACGCCCTGCGTATCGGCGTTGAAGAACGGGGCCTTGCCTGCCACCGGATCGACGACGTGCTGGATGAGGACCACCGGCAAGGCTCGCGCCTGCGCCTTGCGGATCGCCCGTTCGACGGCCTCCAGGGTCGGCTCGGCATTGCACAGCGGGAAGGCGCCGTCGGCGAAGTAGTCGTTCTGCAGATCGATGATGATCAACGCGGGCTGGCTCATGGCAGTGCTCTGTTGCGACTTCGGAGAGCGCATTGTTCGCCGCGCAGGACAGGCACACCATTGGCCCGATCGCCCGCCATCGGCAAGAATGGGCCATTCTCGTCACGGAGCCCGCCAATGCCTGCCGCTGTCGCCGACACCGCCCGCGCGCTGCGTATCGCGGTCGTCGCCTTCGATGGCATCAGCCCCTTCCACCTCGCGGTGCCCTGCGTCGTCTTCGGTGACGAGCGTCCCGGCAGCCAGACCTTCGAGCTCAAAGTCTGCGCGGCCGAGACGAAGCCACTGCAGACCACGGCCGGCTTCGCCATCGCCGTCGAGCATGGACTCTCGGTACTGGAGCAGGCCGATCTGGTGATCGTGCCAAGCTGGCGCGAACCCGGCGAACGACCCGCTGCAGACCTGCTGCAGGCCTTGAACGCAGCCCATCGGCGCGGCGCGACCCTGGTCGGCCTGTGCCTGGGCGCTTACGTGCTCGCCGAGGCCGGCCTGCTCGACGGGCGCGCCGCCACCACACACTGGGCCTACGCGCAGGACTTTGCCGCGCGTTATCCGGCGGTCCGCCTCGATGCCGACGTCCTCTACGTCGAGGCGGATGGAGTCGTCACCTCCGCCGGCACCGCTGCGGGTATCGATTGCTGCCTGTACCTGCTGCGCCAGCGCTGCGGGGCGGAAGTGGCCAACAGCGCGGCCCGGCGACTGGTGGTGCCGCCGCACCGTCAGGGTGGTCAGGCGCAGTTCATCGAACAGCCGATCCCCGAGAGTCGCGCGAATTCGCGGCTCTCGGAGCTGTTCGACTGGGTGCGGGCCAACCTCGGCTCGACGCACAGCGTCGACAGCATGGCCGCGCGGGCGCAGATGAGCCGCCGCAGCTTCACGCGGCAGTTCAAGCAGCTCACCGGCACGAGCTTCCTGCCCTGGCTGCTCGCCGCCCGCCTCGCCTATGTGCAGCGCCTGCTGGAGGCGACGGACGCCAGCATCGAGCGTGTCGCCGAGAAAGCCGGATTCGGCTCGCCGGAAGCGCTGCGATGGCACTTCCGCCGTCAGTTCGGCGTCTCGCCGACGCAATGGCGAAAACTCTTCCGCGAGTAATGGCCACGCCGCGAACCGCGCACGCCGCACCGCCCCCCTCCCGACCCGCAGACACTCCCGCAAACGAAAAACGGGCGACCGTTCGACGGCCGCCCGCAGATCACCACCGCGCCCCGCAGCGCGCGTCGAGCAGGCGCTTAGAGCAGCACTTTTTCGATACCGCCCTGGTTGGCGCGCTCGATGAAGCGCTGCTGCCAGCCCTCCCCCAGCTGGCGGTTGGCCAGCTCGACGACGATGTAGTCGGTGTCGAGGCCGGTGTCGTCGGCGTAGCGGCTCAGGCCCTGCTGGCAGGCCGGGCAGGAGGTCAGCAGCTTGACGTTGCCGTCGATGACACGCTCGGCGCCGCTGAGCGCCGCGATGCCCTGCTTGAGCTCGGCCTCCTTGCGGAAGCGCACCTGCGTGGCGATATCCGGGCGTGAGACGGCGAGCGTGCCGGCCTCGCCGCAGCAACGCTCCGACAGGCGCACCTCGGCGCCGCCGAGCAGCCTGGAGGCCACCTGCACCGGGTTGTGGACCTTCATCGGGGTGTGGCAGGGATCGTGGTAGAGGTATTTGACGCCGGGCACGCCGGCGAGCGACACGCCCTTCTCCATCAGGTACTCGTGGATGTCGAGCAAGCGGCAGCCGGGGAAGATGCGCTCGAACTCGTACTTCAGCAGCTGATCCATGCAGGTGCCGCAGGAGACGATCACGGTCTTGATGTCGAGATAGTTCAGCGTGTTGGCGACGCGGTGGAACAGCACCCGGTTTTCGGTGGTGATCACCTCACCCTTGGCCTGCTGGCCGCCGGCGGTCTGCGGATAACCGCAGCACAGGTAGCCCGGCGGCAGCACCGTCTGCGTACCGACCTCGTAGAGCATCGCCAGCGTCGCCAGACCGACCTGGCTGAACAGGCGCTCCGAACCGCAGCCGGGGAAATAGAACACCGCGTCGGCGTCGTCGGCGGTCTTCACCGGATCGCGGATGATCGGCACGATCTTCGGATCTTCCAGACCGAGCAGCTGGCGCGTGGTGCGGCTGGGCAGGCCGCGCGGCATCGGCTTTTTGACGAAGTGCACCACCTGCGCCTTGATCGACATGCCGCCGGTGGTGGAATGCGGCTGCTCCGGCTTGCCGGAGAGGCCGAACTTCTTCGCCAGCTCGTAGCCGAGCACCTGTGCCTTGGCGCCCCACTCGACCACACCCTTGTGCAGCCAGTGCACGCTGCGCGGGTCTTTGGCATTGAGGAAGGCCATCGCCGCCTGGGTCGCCAGACGGCTGTGCTTCTGCCCGCGCTCGGTAAGGATCTTGCGCATGCGGATCGACACGTCGCCGAAGTCGATGTCGACCGGGCACGGGTTCTCGCACTTGTGGCAGACCGTGCAGTGGTCGGCGACGTCGTTCATCTCGTCGAAGTGACGCACCGAAATACCGCGCCGTGTCTGCTCCTCGTAGAGGAAGGCTTCGATGATCAGGCCGGTGGCGAGGATCTTGTTGCGCGGTGAATAGAGCAGGTTGGCGCGCGGGATGTGCGTGTTGCACACCGACTTGCACTTGCCGCAGCGCAGGCAGTTCTTGATGTCTTCGTTGAGGGCGCCGAGTTCGCTCTGTTCGAGGATCAGCGCTTCCTGCTCGACCAGGCGCAGGGACGGTGTGTAGGCATTGCCCAGCCCCGAGCCCGGCATCAGCTTGCCGCGGTTGAAATGCCCCGCGGGGTCGATCCTGGCCTTGTAGCTGGCAAAGGCGTCGACCGCCGCCGGATCGAGATACTGGATCTTGGTCAGGCCGATGCCGTGCTCACCGGAGATCACGCCATCGAGCGAACGCGCCAGCGCCATGATGCGCGCCACGACGCGCTCGGCCTCGTGCATCATCTCGTAGTCGTTGGAATGCACCGGGATGTTGGTGTGCACGTTGCCGTCGCCGGCATGCATGTGCAGCGCGACGAACAGGCGGCTGGTGCGGTGCTCGGCATGGATCGCGTCGAGACGCTTGCGCACGGCGTCGAGATCCTGACCACCGAAGATCTCCTTCAGCGCCCGCTCGACCTCGCGGCGGTAGGACACGCGCAGGTCGCGGCGCAGCAGCAGATCGAGCACGCGGTCCTGCGGCCGCAGCCTGGCCTGCACCTCCGCCCCCAGCACGTCGGCATGCGCCGCAGCGGGCGCGTCCATCTGTTCGAGCAGCACCGTCCAGCGCGCACGCACCGATTCCAGCCGTGCCCGCGCTGCCGCGCGCTTGGCGTCGAGGATCGCGTCGCCTTCGGCGCTGGCCTCGAAATCCGCACTGCGTCGCGCCTCGGGCAGCTCGCCGGCGAGGTAACCGAGCACGGCATCGATGGTCTGCAGCTTGTTGCGGATCGACTGCTCGATGTTGATGCGCTCGATGCCCTGGTTGTACTCGTTGAGCCGGTCGAGCGGGATGACGACGTCTTCGTTGATCTTGAAGGCGTTGGTGTGGCGCGAGATCGCGGCGGTGCGCGAACGGTCGAGCCAGAAGCGCTTGCGCGCCTCCGGGCTGACGGCGATGAAGCCTTCACCGTCGCGGGCGTTGACCAAGCGCACGACCTGCGAGGCGGCCTCGCCGACCAGGGTTTCGTCGTCCGAGGCGATGTCGGCGATCAGCACCATCTTCGGACGCTCGTGCCGCGCGGCCTTGGTCATGTACTTGACCGCCTTGACGTAGCGCTCGTCGAGGTGTTCGAGGCCGGACATCACCACGCCTTCCTTGCGATCGAGGTAGTCTTTGATCTCGACGATGGCCGGCACGGCCTGCGCCAGATCGGTGCCGAAGAACTCCAGGCAGACCGTGCGCAGGTACTTGGGCATGCGGTGCAGCACGAACACGCCGGAGGTAATCAGGCCGTCGCAGCCTTCCTTCTGCACACCCGGCAGACCGCCGAGGAATTTGTCGGTGACGTCCTTGCCCAGCCCCGCCTTGCGCAGACTGGCACCCGGCATGCTCAGCAGCTCGGGCTCGCCGAGCACGGTGACGCCATCGGGTGCATAGCGGCTCAGGCGGAAACTCACGGTTTCCTGATCGTGGATGCGACCGAGGTTGTGATTGAGGCGCTCGACTTCGAGCCAGTTGCCGTCCGGCGTCACCATGCGCCAGGACACCAGATTGTCCAGCGTCGTGCCCCACAGCACCGCCTTCTTGCCACCGGCGTTCATCGCGATGTTGCCGCCGATGGTGCTGGCGTCCTGCGAGGTCGGGTCGACCGCGAACACCAGCCCCTGCGTCGCCGCCAGGTCGGATACGCGACGCGTCACCACGCCGGCCTCGGCGCGCACGGTGGCCACGCGGGCATCGACGCCCGGCAGCTCGCCATAGGCCACGGCCGACAGCGCTTCGAGTTTTTCGGTATTGATGACGGCCGACTTCGCATCCAGCGGGATCGCGCCGCCGGTGTAGCCGGTGCCACCGCCCCGCGGCACGATGGTCAGGCCAAGCTCGATGCAGGCGGCAACGATCGGCGCGACCTCGGCTTCGGTGTCCGGGCAGAGCACGACGAACGGGTACTCGACGCGCCAGTCAGTGGCATCGGTCACGTGGGAAACCCGCGCCAGGCCGTCGAACTGAATGTTGTCCTTGCGCGTGACGCCGCTCAGGCGCTTCATCACGGCATGGCGCAGAGCCTCCTGCTCCGGGAACCAGCGCTCGAAGCGCGCCACCGCACGCTCGGTCTCGCTGATCAGCTCCAGCGCCAGCGCGTTGCCATCGGCACGCCCGCGCATCTGCGCCAGACGATGATGCAACGCACCGATCAGCGCGTCCCGACGCTTCGGATTCTCCAGCAGATCGTCCTGCAGGTACGGATTGCGGTCGACGACCCACATGTCACCCAGGATTTCGAACAGCATCCGTGCCGAGCGTCCAGTGCGCCGGGTCTCGCGCAGGGCCTCGATCGTCCGCCAAGTGGACTCACCGAGATAACGGATGGCGATCTCACGGTCGGAGAACGAGGTGTAGTTGTACGGAATCTCGCGAATGCGGGCCGGCTGACTGCTCATGACGCCACTCTGCTTGCGCGCAGTGCGCAGGTGAATTCGAGGGAACCGCCGATTATCGACAGGCTCACCGGCTGACACAACAACAGCGTCGACGCAAAGCGGTGCCCTGCCAGACGGCACCGGTAAACTCCGGACAAAACAAGACGGGCACCCGAAGGTGCCCGTCGTGGGTCGATCCGTCGTCGGCGACGGGATCAGAAGTCGTGGCGCATGCCGATCGACAGCCAGCTGGTGTCGTACTGCGTGGCCTTATCGGCGCCGGCGTTGGTCTGGTCGGCGTATTCAACCCACAGGCGGGTGCGCTTGCTCAGGTTGTACTGGTAGCCGAGCTTCCAGACGTCGGTGTCATCAGCCTTGGTGTCGTGGTCATAGGACGAGTAACCGGCACGCACGACATTGTTGCCGAAAGTGTACTCACCGATGACGTCCCACACGGACGGATCGACTTCACTGCCATTGACGTTGTCGGAACCGTTGTCACGGGCGCTGTAGGTCGCCGCAACACGGAAATCCGCGAATTTGTAACCGGCGCCAGCGGTCCACTGGGTGTAGTCCAGCGCCTTGAAGTCACGATACGACGCACCAACTTCGAACCCGCCCAGCGTGTAGCCGGCAGCGATGTCGTAGGCATCGATGTCTTCACGGTTGGTGCTGCTGTTCTGGCCGTTGCCGTTCATGACGACAGCGCCAGCAGCCTGGAAGCCGGAGAAGTTCGGCGTGATGTAGGCCAGCACGTCGCTGACACGGTCGCCGCCGCCGCTGGTACCGGTGTTGTCATTGGTCAGGGAGCTCAAACGATTCCAGCCGATGCTGGTATCGAGCGCGCTGGAAGAGTTGAACACGTCAGTCAGGCGACCAACGAACAGATACGGCGCCGACCACATGCGACCAAGCTGGACGGTACCGAAACCACCAGTCAGGCCGAGGTAGCTCAGGCGCTGATTGAACGGGTTGCCGGAGCTGTTGCCGTCGATGTTGACACCAAATTCATACGTGTAGATGGCCTTCAGACCGCCACCCAGATCCTCTGAACCCTTGACACCCAGGCGCGAGGACTCGTTCTTGACGTCCCAGTTGCTCTTGCCCTTGTCCGGATCGGTGTAGGTCACACCGGCACGGGCGGAACCGTACAGCGTCGTTTCAGCATGCGCAGCGGCGGTGGCCGCGAGAGCACCAGCAACAGCCAGCGCGATTAGCTTCTTGTCCATGGAAATGCTCCCCGATCATGTTTGCATTAGAACAACAAAGCGGCTTGTTGTGCTTCGTTAGTGTGCTTTATATACACAGCGCGGCTAGAAAGCAACGTTTAGTAGCGATAAAAATACACACGTAGCTTTTCTGCAACAAAGTTCGGGCACGTACGGCTGTCTCGACGCATCAAACAAAAAAAGGGCGCCCGAAGGCGCCCTTTTCTGGTGAAGCAAGTAAATCAGAAGTCGTGACGCATACCGATCGACAGCCAGCTGGTGTCGTACTGCGAGCTCTTCACGGAGCCGGCATTGGACTCGTCAGCGTACTCAACCCACAGGCGGGTGCGCTTGCTCAGGTTGTACTGGTAGCCGAGCTTCCACTCGTCGGTGTCATCAGCCTTGGTATCGTGGTCATACGAAGAATAACCGGCACGGATGACATTGTTGCCGAAGGTGTATTCGGCAAGAGCTTCCCACACGGACGGATCAGTTTCCTTGCCGTTGACGTTGTCGGAACCGTTGTCACGGGCGCTGTAGGTCGCCGCAACACGGAAATCGCCAAACTTGTAGCCGGCACCGGCGGTCCACTGGGTGTAGTCCAGCGCCTTGAAGTCACGATACGACGCACCGACCTGCAGGCCGCCCATCGTGTAACCGGCAGCGATGTCATAGGCATCGATGTCTTCGCGGTTGGTGCTGCTGTTCTGGCCGTCACCATTCATGACAACTGCCGCAGCGCCTGAAAAGCCAGAGAAATTCGGCGTGATGTAGGCCACCACGTCGCTGACACGGTCAGCACCGTTGATGGTGCCGGTATTGCCGTTGATCGTTGAGTTCAAACGATCCCAGCCGATGTTCGTGCCACCAGCGCTGGCGGAGTTGAACACATCAGTCAGGCTACCGACATACACGTACGGAGCCGACCACATGCGACCGATCTGGACGGTACCGAAACCACCAGTCAGGCCGACATAGCTCAGGCGCTGATTGAACGGGTTGCCGGTGCTGCTGCCGTCGATGTTGACGCCGAACTCATACGTATAAATGGCCTTCAGACCACCACCCAGGTCTTCCGAACCCTTGACACCCAGGCGCGAGGCTTCGTTCTTGACGTCCCAGTTGCTCTTGCCCTTGTCCGGATCGGTATAGGTCACGCCGGCACGGGCGGAACCATACAGCGTTGTCTCGGCGTGAGCAGCAGAGGCCGCTACGAGGGCGCTGGCAACGGCCAGTGCAACGAGATTCTTATTCATGGATTGCACTCCCAGATGGTGTTGTATTTTTACAACAAAGCAAATTATTGCGCTTCGTTGAAGGGCTTTATATACATGCATCATCCAAAAAGCAACGCCAAGTCGCAAAAAAAATACATCAGTGTCTTTGTTGCAACACAGCATGCAATCGTAAATTTCCCTGCTGCGCAAAAAGAAAGGGCGCCGCAGGCGCCCTTTCCATGGTCCGACTGAAAAAGTCTAAGCAGATAATTGCTTAGAAGTCGTGCCGCATACCGACAGTGAAGTACTTGCCGCCTTCGTCGTCGAAGCTGCCGACATAGTACGGCTGGTCGCTGTCGACGTACTCGACATAAGCCATCGTACGCTTGCTCAGGCGGTGCTCGAAGCCGACGCCCCACGTATCCATGTTGTCGTTATACACCTTGTCCCAGTCGAAGCGGCCCCAGGTGGCACGAACCGTATCGTTCGCCGTCACGTCGTAGCCGAGGACGACACCGTAGCCCTGGATGTTACCGAGCTCGGACTTGTCGAAGTCAGTGTATTCATACGAGAAGCCGCCGGTGAAACCACCGATGGTGTAGCTGCCGCCGATACCGTAGTGGTTGAACTTGGCACCGAACACGTTATCGACAGAGGCCACCGCAGCGCCGCCATCCGGCTGGTACGAATACGACAGACCGATGTTCAGACCGCCGTTGCTGTAGCCCAGGCCCATTTCGAACGCGTCGAGGTCTTCGCGGTTCGAGTTGACGCTCGGATACTTATTGTTCTGGCCATTGCCGTTCATGATCACCGCGGCAGCAGCGGAGAAACCGCTGAAGTCCGGGGTGACATAGGCGAGGGCATCGCTGACGCGCTGATTCTCAGAGGTCAGCGAGTAGGGGTTGGTGATGTTGCCGTTGAAAATGTCGGTGTACTGGCTGACGTACAGGTAGGCCGGACGGTACTGGCGACCGATCGTCACGCTACCGAAACCGCCCTTCAAGCCGACGAAGCTCAGGCGCTGGCTGAACGGGCTACCGTCGCTCGAACCGTCGATCTTGACGCCGAACTCGTACTGATAGATGGCGCTCAGGCCACCACCCAGGTCCTCAGAACCCTTCACGCCGAGACGCGAGGCCTGGTTGGCGACGTCCCACGACGACAGGTCGCTGTCACCCTTGCCCTGGGTGTATTCGACGCCGGCACGGGCAGAACCGTAGAGGGTGGTCTCGGCCTGGGCAGCGGTAGCGGCCAGGGCACCGAGAACGGCGAGGGCGAGCATGCTCTTGTTCATGGAAGGCTCCTTTATGAAGACGCTTGAGGCGTGACCGCAACAGCGGTGTTGGGAGAATTTATACGCTGCCGCAGCGCAACATGCAAGCAAGTTTACAACAAAATTTCAGCAATCTGTTGCGGTACTGCAACGCTCAAGCGATGACAAAGCCGATGAGAGACCGCTACTTGTCAGCTTCATGACAAACAGCAGCAGGTTTCATTGCCGATCACCCACGAATCAGCGTGCCGACACCCTCGTCGGTAAACAGCTCCACCAGCACCGAATGGGGAACGCGCCCATCGAGGATCAACGAGGTTTTCACGCCACCGCGTACGGCATCGAGCGCACAGCGGACCTTTGGCAACATGCCGCCATAGATCGTGCCGTCGGCGATCAGTTCATCGACCTGCCGGGCCGACATGCCGGTCAGCAGGTTGCCCTCTTTATCGAGAATGCCGCTGATGTTGGTGAGCAGCATGAACTTCTCGGCCTTGAGGGCTTCAGCCACTTTGCCCGCGACGGTATCGGCATTGATGTTGTAGGCCCGGCCGTTCGGCCCGACGCCGGTCGGCGCGATGACCGGGATGAAATCGCCGGCGACGAGCATCTGGATGATCGATGCATCGATCGATTCGACCTCACCGACATGGCCCAGGTCGATGATTTCCGGCGTATTCATCTCCGGTGTCTTGCGGCTGTAGGCCAGTTTGCGGGCGCGGATCAAGTCTGCGTCCTTGCCGGTCAGACCGACCGCCTTGCCGCCGTGCTTGTTGATCAGGCTGACGATCTGCTTGTTGACCAGGCCGCCAAGCACCATTTCGACAACGTCCATGGTCTCGGCGTCGGTCACCCGCAGGCCGTCGACGAAACGGCTTTCCTTGCCCAGGGCTTTGAGCAGTGTGCCGATCTGCGGACCGCCGCCGTGCACGACGACCGGGTTGATGCCGACGGTCTTCATCAGCACGACATCACGCGCGAAGCTCGACTGAACCTCCTCGCTCTCCATCGCGTTGCCACCGAACTTGATGACGATGGTCTTGCCGTAATAGCGCTGAATGTAGGGCAGGGCTTCGGTGAGGATATGGGCGACCTTCATCGCCGCGTCGGTTGTCAGGGGCATCGGCCACCTCTCGAAAATTTACTCAGGAAGCTTCAGGGACGGGTCGAGTTGCGCCAGAGCAACAGCGAGACGCGCCTTGATCGCTGCCAGTGTATCCGCATCACCGGCTTCGGCACGCAGCACCAGACAGGGTTCAGTGTTGGATGCCCGCAACAGTCCCCAGCCGTCGGACCATTCGACGCGCAGGCCGTCGATCGTGACCACCCGGGCGTCAGGCCAGTGCAGCTCTGCCAGGGCCCGCTCGACCAGCGCGTGCGGCGCCGCGCACGCCACCCGCAGCTCCGGTGTGGCGACACCGGTACGGTAATCGGCGAACAGCGCGCTGGCGCTGCGCCCGTCCCGCGCCAGCAGATCGACGAGGCGCAAGCCGGCATACAACGCGTCATCGATGCCGAACCAGTCGGCAAAACACAGATGACCGCTGAATTCGCCGGCAAAGGGCGCATCCAGCTCACGGCGACGCGCCTTGATCAGGCTGTGACCGGTCCGCCACAGCTCGGGGCACCCGCCGCATTCGCGCACCTGCTGGGCCAGTCGCGCCGAACATTTCACATCGAACACGATCGGCGCGCCCGGATGGCAGCGCAGCACCGCGCAGGCCAGCGCCATCATCACCCGGTCCGGCCAGATGATTTCACCGTCATCGGTGACGACGCCGAGGCGATCAGCGTCGCCGTCGAATGCCAGGCCCAGCGCCGCGCCGGTTTCGACGACACGCTGCTGCAGCAAGGCCAGATTCGCCGGCACCAGCGGGTCCGGGTGATGCACCGGAAAGCTGCCATCGACCTCACAGCACACTTCGACGACCTCGCAGCCGAGCCGGCGCAGCGCCGCCGGCGCCGTCAGCGCGGCGACGCCGCTGCCGGCATCGACGACGACTTTCAACGGCTTGGCCAGTGCAAAACCGGCGACCAGCCGATCAAGGTACTCCGGCAGGCACTCCAGCGGCCGTTCACGGCCGCGGCCGACGGCGTAATCCCGCGCCTCGATGCGCCGGCGCAGACTTTGAATCGCCTCGCCATACAGCGCTGCACCGTCGAAGACGATCTTGAAGCCATTGTCGGCCGGCGGGTTGTGCGAGCCGGTGACCATCACACCGGCCCCCTGCCCGCTCAGCTGCGCGGCGACATACAGCGCCGGCGTCGTCAGCATGCCGGCGTCGTAGACGTCGACCCCGCTGGCCATCAGCCCTTCACGCAACCCCGTCGCCAAACTCGGACTGGAGCGGCGGCCATCGCGGCCGACGACGATCAGACCGACGCCACGCGCCTGCGCCTCGCTGCCGATGGCCTGGCCGAGTTCATAGGCGAAGCCGGCGTTGAGCTCGCTGCCGGCCCGACCACGGATGTCATAAGCCCGGAACACATGCTCCATCAGTGCCGCCCCGAATGGCCGAAGCCACCGCTGCCGCGCGCCGAGTCGGCGAACTCATCGACGATCTCGAAATGCGCCTGCACCACCGGCACGATGACCATCTGTGCGATGCGCTCGCCGACTTCGACGGTGAAGGCTTCCCGGCCGCGATTCCACACCGAGACGAACAACTGCCCCTGGTAGTCGGAATCGATCAGGCCGACCAGATTGCCGAGCACGATGCCGTGCTTGTGGCCGAGGCCGGAGCGCGGCAGCAGCACCGCGGCGAGCCCCGGATCGCCGATATGCAGCGCAAAGCCGGTCGGGATCAGCACCGTGGCGCCCGGCTCGATGCACAGCGGTGCTTCAAGTGCGGCGCGCAGATCCATGCCGGCGGAGCCAGCGGTGGCATAGCCCGGCAGCGGAATATCCCGCCCCAGGCGCGGATCGAGCAGTTTGATCTGCAGTGTATGCATGAGGATTACCGCTCAGGCGCCGTGGCTGGCGTGATAACGTTCAATGATGACGTCGAGCAGCGCATTGGCGAGCTCACGCTTGCCCTGCCGCGGCAGCTCGACGCCACCGGCGTCCCACAGCACATGCAAGGCATTGTCGTCCGCCTCGAAGCCCTTGCCGCCGCCGACTTCGTTGGCGCAGATCAGGTCGAGGCGTTTGCGCTGCAGCTTGTCGCGCGCGTAGGCGATGACGTCGTGTGTTTCCGCCGCGAAGCCGACACAGAACGGGCGCCGTTCGCTGAGTGCGGCGACGCTCGCCAGGATGTCGGGATTGCGCACCAGCTCGATGCTGAGCGTCTCAGCGCTCTTTTTCAGCTTGCGCTCGGCCGGCTCGGCAGCCCGGTAGTCGGCGACGGCGGCGGTGGCGATGAACAGGTCGTGAGCCGGTGCCTGCTGCATCACCGCGGCATGCATCTGCGCCGCCGTCTCGACGTCGATGCGCGCCGCGCCGGGCGGCGTCGGCAGGTTCACCGGGCCGGCGACCAGCGTCACCTGCGCACCGGCCGCCAGGCAGGCTTCGGCGATCGCAAACCCCTGCTGGCCGGTCGAGCGGTTGGTGATGAAACGCACCGGATCGAGCGGCTCGCGGGTCGGCCCGGCAGTGATCAGCACCCGATGACCGACCAGACGATCATCGCGCGCAAAATGCTCGATGACGCGCGCACGCAGTTCGAGCGCTTCGAGCATGCGCCCGGCGCCGACTTCACCGCAGGCCTGGTCGCCGCTGCCCGGCCCCCAGATCAACACGCCGCGCGCGCGCAGCTGCTCGACGTTGGCCTGCGTCGCCGCGTGCGCCCACATCTGCCGATTCATCGCCGGCGCCACCGCCAGCGGCCGGTCGCTGGCCAGACACAGCGTGCTCAGCAGATCGTTGGCGAGACCGGCGGCCAGGCGCGCCAGCACGTCGGCAGACGCGGGGGCGATCAGCACCAGGTCGGCCCAGCGCGCCAGTTCGATGTGGCTCATGCCGGCCTCGGCAGCCGGATCGAGCAGATCGACGCTGACCGCGCGCCCGGACACTGCCTGGAAAGTCAGCGGTGCGACGAAACTCGTTGCCGCCGGCGTCATCACCACATGCACCTCGGCACCGGCTTCACGCAGGCGGCGCACGAGATCGGCACTTTTATAGGCGGCAATGCCGCCGCTCACGCCGAGCAACACCCGACGGTTGGCGAGTACGGACACGGGAAAGCTCCTTGGCTTGTGGCCGTCGGCTGACGGCACTCAGGGCAGGCGATACCCCAGATGCAGCAGATGCAGGTTCATGCCGGAATTGTCGCCGGCGAGACCGGCATTGGAGAGATGCTGAAAGCGGTAACCGATATCGAAGGCTTGGTGCTGGCCGAACGTCACACCGAAACCGATGTGATCGCCGAACTGGAAACTCTCACCGAACTTGCGCTGATCGTTCAGCCGCGTATTCGACAGAAAGTGCAAGCCGACGCCGAGCTCGGCATACGGCGAGATGCCGTCCTGATGCGTTTGCTGCAGGCGGAACACCGGTGTCAGGCCGACCTCGGTGATGTCCTTGTGCCCCGGCTTGTCCTGCGTCGACCACCAGCGCCCCAGCTCCGCCTCCCAGTAGCCACCGAGATACCAGTCACCGTCGGCGAACCAGCGCGACTGCCAGTCCCAGGTCGCACCGATGCGGGTGACGCCACGCAGATTGTCGCCACCACCCAGCTCCACCACCACGCGATCCACCGCCATCGCCGAACCGCTGAGTGTCAGCGTCATCCCCAACAGCAGGGCACGCCAGCCGGCCTGCCTTCGCTTTCGCATGTGATCTCCTCCGCAGTCGCCATGTTTTGGATGAGTCATCCTACCCGACCTGTTCGACGATTCAGCGCGCACACGGAGGTTGAGCTGCATGTCGATCCGAGACTGGCCTGAAAGCGAGCGCCCGCGCGAGAAACTGCTTGAACGCGGGCCGCACGCCTTATCCGATGCTGAACTGCTCGCCATTTTCCTGCGCACCGGCCTGCCGGGGCGCAGCGCGGTGGACCTCGCCCGCGACCTGCTCAGCGAGTTCGGCGGTTTGCGCCCCCTGCTCGAAGCCGACCTCGCCCGCTTCAGTCGCGGCCCCGGGCTGGGCACCGCGAAATACGTGCAGCTGCAGGCCGTCATGGAACTCGCCCGCCGCCACATGGAGGCCGAACTGTGCCGCGGCGAGACCTTCAGCAGCGTCTCGGCGACGCGCCGCTATCTGTCCGCGCGCCTGCGCCATCAACCGCACGAGGTCTTCGCAGTGCTGTTTCTCGACACGCGCCACCGCATGATCGCCTACGAAGAGCTGTTCTTCGGCACCATCGACGGCACGTCGGTGCATCCGCGCCAGGTCGTCAAGCGCGCACTGCACCACAATGCCGCCGCCGTCATCCTCGCCCACAATCATCCGTCCGGCGTCGCCGAACCGAGCCTGGCCGACGAAACCATCACCCAGCGCCTGCGCGATGCGCTGGCGCTGGTCGATGTCCGCGTGCTCGATCACTGCATCATCGGCGACACGCAGGTCACCTCGTTTGCTGAACGCGGCCTGCTGTGAGCGGGCATCCGCCGCGCATCCGCTTGTTTCGTCGACGGCTCTCTGCTATAAAGCCTGCCCTTTCGCGGCCCAACGGGCAGTCGTCCGTTGCGTGCCCGTACCGAACGCAGAAAGACGAGGTGCGCACGTCGGTGCGGTGCAGTCCATGCGGCAGACGCATGGAAAACGCCACCGAGGCAGGCAGCTCGTCCACCATGGACGCCCTGGGCGTCCGCTCAAGCAGAATTGAACGGAGGTTTTTCCCATGTCCAGAGTCTGTGAGGTGACGGGCAAGCGTCCGACCACCGGCAACAACGTCTCGCACGCCAACAACAAGACCCGTCGCCGTTTCCTGCCGAACCTGCACGAGCACCGCTTCTGGGTCGAGAGCGAGAACCGCTTCGTGCGGTTGCGCGTCTCGTCGGCCGGCATGCGTGTGATCGACAAGCGCGGCATCGACGCCGTGCTCGCCGAAATCCGCGCCCGCGGCAGCAACGTCTGAGGAGCCCGCCACCATGCGTGACAAGATCAAGCTCGTTTCGTCGGCCGGCACCGGCCACTTCTACACCACGACGAAGAACAAGCGCACGATGCCGGAAAAGATGGAAATCAAGAAGTTCGATCCGGTAGTGCGCAAGCACGTCGTCTACAAGGAAGCGAAGATCAAGTAAGCGATCTTCACCTCCCGGAAAAAGCCCGCCTTGCGCGGGTTTTTTCTTGCCTGTGATTCAAGCGTTCCGTGACTGAGAGGAGATCGCCCGCCGTGCCCGAACTTCCGGAAGTCGAAACCACGCGCCGCGGCATCGCCCCTCACCTGCTCGGCCACGTCATCGAACGCGTCATCGTCCGCGAACCCCGGCTGCGCTGGCCGGTGACGGCGGCGTTCAGCGACGGGCTGCAGGGGCGGGTCATCGAACGTGTCGAGCGCCGCGGCAAATACCTGCTGCTGAGCAACGCCGCCGGCACCGCGCTGCTGCACCTGGGCATGTCCGGTTCGCTGCGCGTGCTAGCAGCCGATGCGCCGCCTGGCAAGCACGATCATCTCGATCTCGTTCTCGATAATGAACGCTGTCTGCGCCTCACCGATCCGCGCCGTTTTGGTGCAGCGCTGTGGGCTGGCGCACAGCCGCTCACCCACCCGCTGCTGGCGGCGCTCGGTCCGGAACCGCTGGAAACGGACTTCACCGCCAAGTATCTGCACGCCCGCGCCGCCGGACGCAGCACCCCGATCAAACCCTTCCTGATGGACAGCCACGTCGTCGTCGGCGTCGGCAACATCTATGCATCGGAATCGCTGTTCATGGCCAGCATCGACCCGCGCCGCGCGGCCGGACGCATCTCGCTCGAACGCTGCGCCCGCCTGGTGAGCGCCATACGCGAAGTGCTGCTGGCCGCCATCGAACAGGGGGGAACGACCTTGCGTGATTTCGTCGGCAGCGAGGGCAAGCCGGGGTATTTCCGCCAGCGCCTGCAGGTCTACGATTGCGCCGGCCAGCCCTGCCCGCGCTGCGGCACCAGCGTGGTGCAATTGCGCCAGGCGCAGCGCTCGACCTATTTTTGCCCGCACTGCCAGCGCTGACCGCTGCCTTTTTCGCTTGCCGCGAGGCGCGCTGATGCAGCTTGGAGAGCCGTCAAATTCGTGTATTTTAGCTTCGATATCGTTGTAATTCCGGCCGGTATTCCGCTTGCCGGCGCTTCCCCAACCGTTCGCTTTGCGGATCTGTAGCGATCACCGTGGACGCCGCCGCCCAGGATGGAGCCGCGCGCCCTTCAACGCTTTCGCTGCCAGGGATCATGAGCGAGCACGTCATCGAGCTTAAGAACGTCACCAAGGCCTACGGCAAACAGACGGTACTGCACGGCATCGACCTGCAGGTTCGCCGCGGTGAATTCCTCACGCTGCTCGGCCCTTCCGGCTGCGGCAAGACCACGATCCTGCGGCTGCTGGCCGGCTTCGAATCCGCCAGTAGCGGTCAGGTCATCATCGACGGCCAGGACGTTTCGGCTTCGCCGCCGGAAGATCGTCACGTCAACACCGTGTTTCAGAGCTACGCACTGTTTCCGCACATGACGGTGTTCGACAACGTCGCCTTCGGCCCCAAGATCCGCGGCGTCAAGGGGCCGGAGCTGGAAGCCGCTGTCATGGAGGCGCTGCGCACAGTCAAACTCGACGGCTTTGCCCAGCGCCTGCCGGCGCAACTCTCCGGCGGCCAGCAGCAGCGTGTGGCAATCGCCCGCGCGCTGGTCAACAAGCCACTGGTGCTGCTGCTCGACGAATCGCTGTCGGCACTCGACTACAAGCTGCGCAAGGCCATGCAGATCGAGCTCAAGCAGCTGCAGCGCCAGCTCGGCATCACCTTCGTCTTCGTCACCCACGATCAGGAAGAAGCGCTGTCGATGTCGGATCGCATCGTGGTGATGAATACCGGGCGCATCCAGCAGATCGGCTCACCGCGCGAGGTCTACGAAACGCCGAACAATCTGTTCGTCGCCAAGTTCGTCGGTGAAATCAACACGCTGGTCGGCAGCGTCAAGGCCGTCCACGGTGAAGGCAAGTACGACATCGACCTGTCCGGTCACGTGATCGATCTTGAGGCCCGGCGCAGCTTCGTTGCCGGCCAGGAAGTCAGCGTGCTGATCCGCCCCGAGGATCTGCGCATCTGGCGCGAGGGCGAAGGCACCGCCGAGGACCTCGCCGATCTGTTCCCGGCGACTGTCGAGGAGGTCATCTACAAGGGCACCACCGTCGATCTGATCGTGCGCCTGTGCGAGACCGATGAGCTGCTGTCGACAACGCAGTTCTTCAACGAGGACGATGCCTCGGGCAGCCTGCTCGACTACCGCATCGGCGAGCGCGTCCATGTCGACTGGGTGCACGGCTGGGAGGTCACCCTCCCCCATGACTGACAAGACCGTGTTCAAGCGTTTCGCCATCGGCATCATCGCCATCTGGCTGGTGCTGTTCGCGCTGGTGCCCAACCTGATGGTCATCATCGCCAGCTTCATGACCCAGGGCGAGAGCGAGTTCATCGTCTGGACACCGAGCATCAGCAGCTATCAGCGCATGCTCGATCCGCTGTATCTGCAGGTGTTCTGGAACTCATTCTACCTGTCGGCCTTCACCACCGTGCTGTGTCTGCTGATCGGCTATCCCTTCGCCTATCTGATCGCCCGCGCCGGCCCCAAGGCACGGCCGATCCTGCTGCTGCTGGTCATCGTGCCGTTCTGGACCAGCTCGCTGGTGCGCACCTACGCGATGATCATCATCCTCAACGCCAACGGTCTGCTCAACTCGACCCTGCTCGGGCTCGGCCTGATCAATGAGCCGCTGCAGATCCTCTACACCGACACCGCGGTCATCGCCGGCCTGGTGTACACGCTGCTGCCGTTCATGGTGCTGCCGCTGTATGCGGCAATCGAGAAGCTCGACTGGCGGCTGGTCGAGGCCGCGCGCGACCTCGGTGCGCGCAAGGTGCGCACTTTCGTCTCGGTGATCATCCCGCTGACGATGCCGGGCATCGTCGCCGGCTCGATGCTGGTGTTCCTGCCCGGCCTCGGCATGTTCTACATCGCCGACTTCCTCGGCGGCTCGAAGACCACGCTGATCGGCAACCTGATCCAGCGCCAGTTCCTGTCGGCGCGCGACTGGCCGTTCGGCTCCGCGGCCAGTGTGACGCTGACGGTGACGATGGGCGTGATGATCTGGATCTACCTGCTCAGCGCCAAGCGCGCCAACGCCAAGGTCGAGGTGTGAGATGAAAGGACTCGGCCGCTCCTCCTATCTCGCGCTGGTCTTCGGCTTTCTCTACCTGCCGATCGCGGTGCTGATCATCTATTCCTTCAACGACGCGAAGTATTCGCTGGAGTGGAAGGGGTTTACCTGGAACTGGTACCAGACGCTGTGGCAGAACGACGATCTGATCGAGGTCGCGCTGCACTCGCTGACGATCGCGCTGCTGTCGGCAACGCTGGCGACGATCGTCGGCACGCTCGGCGCCGTGGCGCTGTACCGCTACCAGTTTTCCGGCAAAAAGCTGCTCAACGGGCTGATCTTCATCCTGATCATGTCGCCCGAGATCGTCATGGGCATCTCGCTGCTGCTGCTGTTCGTCACCCTCGGCATGGATCTGGGCTTTTCCACGCTGCTGCTGTCTCATACGACGTTCTCGATCCCGTTCGTCGTCGTCACTGTGCTCAGCCGCATGAGCGGCTTTGACAAGTTCCTCATCGAGGCTGCCAAGGATCTCGGCGCCACCGAGTTTCAGACCTTCATCAAGGTGATCCTGCCGCTGCTGATGCCGGCGGTGGTCGCCGGCTGGCTGCTGTCATTCACCCTGTCGATGGATGACGTCATCATCAGTTTCTTCGTCACCGGCCCGGACTATGAAGTCCTGCCCCTCAAGGTCTATTCCATGGTGCGACTTGGCGTGAAGCCGGAAATCAACGCGCTTTCCACCGTCATGTTCGCGCTGACCCTGGTGCTCGTGCTGCTCGCGCAGTTCTTCTTGAAGGAAAAGAAATGAAGAAACTCCTGATCGCCGTTGCGCTCGCTGGCGTACTCGGCTCCGCAAATGCCGCGGAAGAAAAAGTCCTGAATCTGTACAACTGGACCGAGTACATGCCCAAGGAGGTCCTCAAGGCCTTCACCAAGGAAACCGGCATCAAGGTCAAGGAATCGAACTACGCCAGCACCGAGGAGATGTACGCCAAGCTCAAGGCGGGCGGTGGTGGTTACGATCTGGTCGTGCCCTCGACCTACTTCGTGCAGCGCATGGCGCGCGAGGGCCTGCTCGAACCCCTCGATCACACCAAGCTGCCGAACCTGAAGAACGTCGACCCGAAATTCCTCGACCAGCCCTTCGATCCGGGCAACCAGCACAGCGTGCCGTACCTGCTGTCCTCGGTCGGCATCACCGTCGACAGCGCCAAGGTCGACCCGAAGACGATCACCAGCTGGCTCGACCTGTGGAAGCCCGAATACAAGGGCAACGTGCTGCTGATGGACGTCGCCCGCGAGACCTTCGCCGTGGTGCAGAAGGCGCTCGGCTATTCGGCAAACGACACCGATCCGGCACACATCGAGGCTGCCTTCAACAAGATGAAGGAGCTGCTGCCAAGCGTGAAGCTGTTCAATGCCGAATCGCCGAAGGTCAGCTTCATCCAAGGCGAAGTCAGTGTCGGCATCACCTGGAACGGCGAAGCCTTCATGGGCCAGCAGGAAAAGAAATCGCTGACCTTCGTTTACCCGAAGGAAGGCGTGATCCTGGCGATGGACACGATGGCGATCCCGAAGGGCGCCAAGCATCCGGATAACGCCCACAAGTTCCTGAACTTCGTGATGCGCCCGGAAATCGCCGCAAAGATTTCCGAAAGCCTGGGCTACGGCACGCTGAATGCCGAAGCCATCAAACTGCTGCCGAAGGAACTGGCCAGCAACCGCATCGTTTACCCGACCGCCGACGATCTGAAGAACGCCGAGCTGCTCGAAGACATTCCGACCGAAACACAGGGACTGTATGAGAAGTACTGGTCGGAGCTGAAAACCGCGAAGTAAGCCCATGCCCGCATGAACCAAGGCCCCGCTCCGCCTCGCGCGGTTGCGGGGCCTGTGTTTTTGGTGCCAAGGCCGAGCCTGTGGTCGACCATCGTGCGACGTCCCCTGCCACGCTCGACGCCGCCCACGCTTCAAGAGAGGGGTTTACCGATGATCCGCTGGTTATCGTTGCTGCTACTCGCCGTATTCAGCATCGGCGTCCACGCCGCGGAGCGCACGCTGGTGCTCTACAACTGGGCCGAATACATGCCGAAATCGGTCCTGCGCCAGTTCACCAAGGAAACCGGCATCAAGGTCCGCTATTCGACCTACGACAACAACGAGGCGATGCTCGCCAAGCTGAAAACCGTTGAGAAATCCGGCGGCTACGACCTCGTCGTGCCGTCGAGCTACATCGTCGAGCGCATGCGCGCGCAGGACATGCTGCTGGCGCTCGACAAGTCCCAGCTGCCCAATCTGAAGAACATCGACCCGAACCTGCTCGACCAGCCCTACGATCCCGGCAACACCTACAGCGTGCCGTATCTGTGGGGCAGCAGCGGCATCGCCGTCGACACCAAGAAGATCGACCCGTCGACGATCCACGCCTGGGCCGACCTCTGGCGCCCGGAATACAAGGGCAAGCTGATGTTGCTCGACGACATGCGTGAGGTCATGGGGGTGGCGCTGCGCGTGCTCGGCTACTCGGTCAACAGCCGTGACCCGGAACAGATCCGCGCCGCCTACGCCAAGCTTGAGGAGCTGCGCCCGAGCGTGAAAGTGTTCAATGCCGAATCGCCGAAATCCGTGATGCTGTCCGGCGAAGTCGCCATCGGCCAGATGTACAACGGCGAGGCCTACATGGCCGCGCAGGAAAACCCGCGCATCCAGTTCATCTACCCGAAGGAAGGGCCGATGCTGTGGGTCGACAATCTGGTCATTCCGAAGACCGCCCGTCACGTCCCCGAGGCACATGCCTTCATCAACTTCGTGCTGCGGCCCGACATCGCCAAGACCATCGCCGAGGACATCGGCTACACCTCGCCCAACACCGCAGCCCGGGCGCTGATGTCGAAGAAACTGCGCGAAAACCGCACCGCCAATCCGACCACGGAGGACACCGCCGGCGGCGAGTTCCAGAGCGATGTCGGCGATGCGCTGTCGCTGTACGAAGAGCTGTGGTCGAAGCTCAAGACCAGCGAGTAGCACCGCCTCACGGCATCGGGGTGGCGGCCGCCTGTGCCGCCACCAGCTCAGTGCTCGCGATGCGCGGCAAAGGCCAGCCGATCGACCCAGGCCATCAGCAGCGCTGAGATGACGAACACCAGGTGGATCGCTGAATACCAGAACAGCTGGCGATCATCGTACTTGCCGATGTTCATGAACACTTTGAGCAGATGGATCGAAGACACTGCGACGATCGAGGCCGCGAGCTTGATCTTCACGGTGCCGGCGTCGACCTTGCCCAGCCAGGACGGCTTGTCCTCGCCCGCCACATCGATGCGTGAGACGAACGCCTCATAGCCGGACAGAATCACCATCACCAGCAGGTTCGCCACCAGCACGAAGTCGACAAGTCCGAGAATGCCGAGCAGCAGATCGATCTCGCTCGTCGCAAAACCGCTCTCGAACAGATGCACGATCTCCTGGATGGCCTTTGCCGAAAACAGCACCAGAATCGCTGCCAGACCGAGATAGAGCGGCACCAGCAGCCAGCGGCTGCCGAATACCAGCGTCTCGATGAAACGCTCAATCATCGCTGTACTCCTCACATCATTGCGCCAGGGCCATTAAAAAGGCCCCTGAGTAAGGGGCCTTGTCAGCGCTCAGCGCGAACACTCATCCAACCAGTCCCGACAGACGCTTGTATTTGGTCATCAGCTGTTCAGACGATTCAGCGTGCTCGGGGTCGTTCGGAATGCAATCGACCGGGCAGACCAGCCGGCACTGCGGCTCATCGAAGTGGCCTACACACTCGGTGCACAGGTTCGAGTCGATCACATAGATCTCGTCACCCTGGGAAATCGCACCATTCGGGCATTCCGGTTCGCAGACATCGCAGTTAATGCATTCGTCGGTAATCATCAGCGCCATTGCGCACGCTCCTCACGACCCATCGGGGTCATAACACTCTCGGGGGGAAATCAACTCCTGAGCAGCTTTTCGGCCAGGGCCCGATCGACGATCGGACTGACGAAGGCGGACACGTCACCACCGAATTTCGCCACCTCGCGCACCAGCGTCGAGGAAATGAAGGAGTACTGTTCAGCCGGTGTCAGAAACACTGTTTCGATCGCCGGATGCAGGCGGCGGTTCATGCTGGCGAGCTGGAATTCGTATTCGAAGTCGGACACCGCCCGCAGGCCGCGCAGGATCACGTTCACGCCGAGCTGCTTGGCGAAATTCACCAGCAGGATATCGAAGCCCATGACGTCGACGTTCGGCAGGTGGCCGACGACTTCACGCACGTGTTCGACCCGCTCTTCCAGCGAAAACATCGGTCCTTTGCCGGGGTTCGCGGCGACCGCAACGATCAGGCGGTCGAACATCCGCGCACCGCGTTCGATCAGATCCTGGTGACCGTTAGTCAGTGGATCGAAGGTTCCCGGATACAAGGCTGTGACCGTCATGCGGAGCTACCGGTGGCGGCGAAAAGGAGCCGAATTATGCTGCGAAGCACCAGACGCGTTCAAGAAGCAATGTCCTGTCGGCTCAGCAATCTGTAACGCACCTGCCCGGCCGTTTTATCACGAAGAATGCTCCAGCCGGACGGCAGTTCCAGCGGCGCCTCCGATTCCACGTACACCCGCGCATCCGCCGTCAGCCAGCCCGCTGCGCTCAGGCGCGCCAGAGCGTCGGCCACCAGCCCGCCGGCGAACGGCGGGTCGAGGAAAACGATGTGAAACGGCTGCGCCGGGACGGTGCCGGTCCAGACCAGGGCATCGGCGTGTTCGATGCGTCCGCCCGTGGCACCGAGCAGTTCGAGGTTCTGGCGGATCTGGCGCACGGCATCGGCATTACGCTCGACGAAGGTCACCTGCCCGGCGCCCCGCGACAAGGCTTCGAAGCCGAGCGCACCGCTGCCGGCGAACAGGTCCAGGCAGCGTGCGCCGGCCAGCTGCGGGGCGAGCCAGTTGAACAGCGTCTCGCGCACGCGGTCCGGTGTCGGCCGCAGGCCGTCAACATCGGGAAAACTCAGCTTGCGACCGCGAAGGCGGCCACCGATCACGCGCAGTTGATTCAATCGAGCCACGACGGGTCCGCTTCTGTGGAAGGCCGGGGTGCGATGATACGATGGCGCCCCAGCCCACCGCTCCCCTGGAAGTTCCGCGTATGACCGGCAACGCCAACGACAGCTCCTGGTTCAGCCGTCTGAAACATCGCCTGAGCCGCACCCGCCACGGCCTGACCGACGGTCTGGCCAGCCTGTTCCTCGGCCGCCGGCAGATCGACGACGAACTGTTCGAGGAGCTGGAAACGCGCCTGCTGATGGCCGATGTCGGCATCGAAGCGACCGAGCATCTGATCCGCAAGCTGACCGAGCGCGTCTCGCGCCGCCAGCTCGCCGACCCCGCCGCGCTGATGGGCGCCCTGCGCGAGGAGATGACCGCGCTGCTGACCCCCTGCCAGCAGCCGCTCGAAATTGCCGGCCACAAACCGTTCGTCGTGCTGATGGTCGGCATCAACGGTGCCGGCAAGACCACGACGATCGGCAAGCTGGCCAAGTACTACCAGCAGGCCGGTCACTCGGTGATGCTCGCCGCCGGCGACACCTTCCGCGCCGCGGCGGTCGAACAGCTGCAGGCCTGGGGAGAGCGCAATGCCGTCCCGGTCATCGCCCAGGGCAGCGGCGCCGATTCGGCCTCAGTGATCTTCGACGCCGTGCAGTCGGCTGGCGCGCGCGGCACCGATCTGCTGATCGCCGACACCGCCGGGCGCCTGCATACGCAGCACAACCTGATGGACGAGCTGAAAAAGATCCGCCGCGTCATCGGCAAGGTCGATGCCAGCGCGCCGCACGAGGTGCTGCTGGTGCTCGACGCCGGCACCGGGCAGAACGCGCTCAATCAGGCACTGCAGTTCCACGAAGCCATCGGCGTCACCGGCCTGGTGCTGACCAAGCTCGACGGCACGGCCAAAGGCGGCATCATCTTCGCGATCGCCCGCCGCCTCGGCCTGCCGATCCGCTTCATCGGCGTCGGCGAAGGCATCGAGGATCTGCGCCCGTTCGAGGCCGCGGACTTCGTCACCGCGCTGCTCGGCAGCGACGAGTAAGCGACACAAAAAACTTCACTCCACGGAACCCTGCGCTGCTTTGGCACTCCTACCCACCGAGTGCTAACATCGGATCGTTCAGATCCCGAGGGTAATGTGGACATGAGCAACGCATTGGTACCGATGACTACCCAGCTTCCCGTCGCCGCCGGCGATCTGGATGGTTACATCCGGGCGGTCAACGGCATTCCCATGCTGGAGGCCGACGAGGAACAGCACCTCGCCCGCCGCCTCAAGGAGCATAACGATCTCGAAGCCGCGCGCCGGCTGATCCTGTCGCATCTGCGCTTCGTCGTGCATATCGCCCGCGGCTACCGCGGCTACGGCCTGCCGCTGTCCGACCTGGTGCAGGAAGGCAACGTCGGCCTGATGAAGGCCGTCAAGCGCTTCGACCCCGAGCACGGCGTGCGCCTGGTGTCGTTCGCGGTGCACTGGATCCGCGCCGAGATCCACGAATACATCCTGCGCAACTGGCGCATCGTCAAGGTGGCGACCACCAAGGCGCAGCGCAAGCTGTTCTTCAATCTGCGCAGCTCGAAGAAGCGTCTGGGCTGGTTCTCGCGCGAGGAAGTCGAAACCGTCGCCCGCGATCTCGGCGTGACGCCGGAATCGGTGCTGGAAATGGAAAGCCGGCTCGCCGGCAGCGACGTCTCGCTGGAGCCGGTCAATCACGACGACGAGCACGAGAGCGCCACGGCGCCGATCGCCTACCTGAGCGATGGCAGCGCCGATCCGCTGGCGCAGCTCGAAGCCGAAGACTGGGAGCAGAAGACCGGCGCCCGCCTGGGCAAGGCGCTGGCTGCGCTCGACCCGCGCTCGCGCGACATCCTGCAGCGGCGCTGGCTCGATGACGACAACAAGCCGACGCTACACGACCTGGCCGCCGAATACGGCGTCTCCGCCGAACGCATCCGCCAGATCGAAGCCGGTGCGATCAAGAAGCTGAAGGCCGCGATCGCTGCCTGAAAGCCGTCACACCCGGCCGAGGCCACCCGCAAGGGTGGCCTTTTACGTTGGAGCCGCCAGCGGTGCGGGCTCTGCAAGGTGCTGCGAGCCACGCCATACTCAGCGCCGTCACCCCTGTCGCGCCGCTGCGCCGAGCCTTGTCGGACCATGACGCCCGCTCCCGCCACCTGGATCATCCGCTTCTGCTACCGGCTCGACGCCAGCCCGGGTTACCACCGCGCCAAGCGCCGGGCCTACGACCTGCTCGAAAACCCGGACTCACGGCTGCGACCGTATTTCGACGTGGCGATGTGCGCACTGATCCTCGCCACCGTGGCGCTGATCATCCACGAGGTGCGCAATCCGCCGACGCGCTTCACGCTGGCCTTCGAAGACACGGTGATGCACATCTTCATCGCCGAGTACCTGGCGCGGATGTGGATCTGGAACGACTCGCACCGCATCATCCTCGATGCTTGGGAGCGCGCCGAATTCCTCGGCCTGCGCTTTCGCCTGCTGCCGGCACTGCGCTCTGTACTGCTGCACAAATGGCAGTACGCCAGCAGCCCGCTGGCGATCATCGACCTGCTGGCGATCCTGCCCTCGTACCGCCCACTGCGCGTGCTGCGTTTCTTCCTGCTGTTCCGCGTCTTCAAGCTGTTCCGCTATACGCGCTCGATCAACGAATTCGCCCGCGTGCTCGCGGAAAAGCGCTTCGAGCTGTACACGCTGGCGATTTTCATCGGCTTCGTCGTCTTCGCCTCGGCCACCGCGATCTACATCTTCGAAGCCCACGTCGAGACCAGCCACATCAACACCATGTTCGACGCGGTGTACTGGTCGGTGATCACCATCTTCACCGTCGGCTACGGCGACATCACGCCGAAGACGCCGGAGGGCAAAGCGGTGGCGATGGTGCTGGTGGTCGCCGGCGTGGCGATCATTTCCTTCTCGACCTCGATCGTCGTCAACGCCTTCGGCGAGAAGATGCAGCTGATGCGCGACCGGCGCCTGTTCGCCGAGACCGAAAAACTGCACGACTGCCTGATCGTCTGCGGTTACGGCCGGGTCGGTGAAGTCGTCGTCGACCGCCTGATCGCGCAGGAGCGCGCCTTCGTCATCATCGACCGCCACCCGAAGAACGTCGCCCGCGCCCGCGGCCTCGGCCTGCTGGCGATCTGCGACGACGCCGTGCGCGCCGAGCTGCTGGAGCGCGTCGGCATCAACCGCAACGCCAGCGTCGTGCTGTGCATCACCGGCGACGACGTCACCAACCTCTACATCACGCTGACGGCGCGGCAGATGAACCCGCACATCCGCATCGTCGCCCGTGCCAACCGCTCGGAAACCGCCAAGAAACTGCGCCTCGCCGGCGCCGATCAGGTGGTCATGCCCTATGAGGTAGTCGGCCTGATGGCCGCCGAGTACATCCACCAGCCGGTGGCGACCAACGCGCTGAGCGGCATCCTCTCCGGCGAGCGCGGCATGGCGATGGATGTCATCAACGCCGTACCGCGCTCGCTGCTCGACGGCGCGCGGCTGACCGAGCTTGGCCTCAGCAGCCGCCGCCTGACCCTGTTCGGCGTGCTCGAAGCCGCCGGCAGCGAACTGCGCCCGGCGCTGACGGTGTTCGACGTCGGCGGCCGGCGTTTCTACTTCAACCCGCCGGGCAGCTTCACGCTGCACGCCGGCGACCGTCTGGTCGTGCTCGGCAGGGAGATGGCCATCGCACACTTCCGTGAGCAGGTGCAGGCCAGCGCACTGCACGGGAGGGCGGCATGAAGCCGCGCCGCATCGCCATCTTCGGCTACAACAAGCTCGGCCAGGAAGTCGCCCGCCACCTCTGCCGCACGCCCTGCGAGCTGCTCATCGTCGACAACGATGCCGAGGCCCTCGCCCGCGCCGGCGAGCGCGGCTTCGACACGGTGCGCTGCGATTACACCGACGACAGCGAGCTGGCCCGCGTCGGCATCGGCCGCGACATCGACCTGATCTTCTGCCTGCTCGGTGACGAGGCGCAGAACGTGTTCCTGGTGATTTCGGTGCGCGCGCTGGCGCCGGACATGGTCATCGTCGCCGCCACCGACTCGATCGGCTCCGAACAGAAGCTGCGCGCCGCCGGCGCCGACAAAGTCATCGACCCGTTTGCGATCGCCGGCGCGCGCATCTCCGACCTGCTGGAGCGGCCGATGGTGATGGACATCCTCGAACAGACCGTCTTCGGCCAGGCCGATCTGGAGATGGCCGAGGTGCCGGTGGTGCGCGAAGGCGGCCTGGTCGGGCAGCGCCTGAGCGAAGTCAGCGTGCGCGGCGCCTGCAACCTGGTGGTGGTCGGCCTGGTGCGCAGCGGCGCCGACCGCGAGGTGCGCTTCGCCACCGAGGACTGGCATTACCGGCTGAGCGCCGGCGACATGCTGCTGCTGGTCGGCCCGGCTGCGGACCTCGAACGCTTTCGCGCCGAGGCCGCAGCGCTGGACGCCAGCCGCGGGCGCTGACGGCGGCTACTTCACCGCCGTCTCGACGCCGGCGAAATTCACGCCCTTGAGGAAGGTCTTCAGCGTCGCCTCGTCGACACCGTGCTCGCCCGACACCTCGACCAGCGCCTGATTACCGACCAGCACGCGGTAGGCGTTGTCGGACTTGTTGTAGATCGCCTTGCGCCCGTCGACGATCACCAGCTTGTTGTCGGCACCCATCGCCATCGGGTTGTTGAACACCATCGCCATCATCTGCAGCAGCGGCGAATTGCCGGTGATCGCCACCTTCACGCTCTGCTCGCCCTTGTGGTAGTTGCACTCGGCGTGGATGCCACCGACGATCGGTCCGACGCCACCCGCGGTCTGCGCCTCCTCGGCCTCCCAGCCGGCCGGCGGCGCCGGCAGCAGGCTGCCGAGCGACTCGGCCTTCATCTGCCGGATCAGGCTGGACGCGGCATCGAGCGCCGCGGCGGCGGTGCCGAGATCCTTGTTCTCGTACGCCTTCAGCGCCTCCTGGATCTGATCGGTGACATCGTCGGCGTGCGCCGCCGCGCTGCCGAGCAAAGCGAGCAGCGGGGCCGCGGTCAGTGCCTGGCGAAGGTTCATGCGTAGCTCCTTGGTCATTGGTCCATCCGGTGATCGCAACACTCGTGCGGCCCCGAGTCTAGTCGGCTGCGGCGGCGGGGAGCGTCTGCGACTCGGCGGGCACGGCCTGCGCCGGTGGCGCCAGCGGCACGGTCATCTCGCGCAGGCGGGCGAGATCGTCGGCGGTCGGATAACCATCGGCGACCCGGCCGACACTGGCCTGCCAGTTGCGCAGGGCGGTGCGCGTCTTCGCCCCGACTTTGCCGTCGGCCTCGCCGGCATCGAAACCGAGGCCGGTGAGGCGCTCCTGCATCTCGCGCAGCTCGGTGGCCGAGAGCATGCGCAGATCGGTCGGCCACGGCGTATGGATCGGCGTACGCCCGGCCATGCGCTCGGCCAGCGTCAGCACGGCGAGCGCGTAGTTGGTCGACTGGTTGTACTTGAGGATGGCGCGGAAGCTGTCACTGAGCAGCAGCACCGGCCCGGTGTGTCCGGCCGGCGCGAACAGCGTGGCGCGTGCGCCGCCGGTCAGCGGCTGGCCGTCCAGTCGCTCGAAGCCGAGCGCCGACCACTGGCCGAGCGTCATGCCCTTGTCCTCGCCGGCCAGCCGCCAGTCGAAGCCGCCCGGCACGCGCGCCTCGCAGCCCCAGGCCAGATCGCCGCTCCAGCCGCTGGCGGCGAGGAAGGCAGCGGTCGAGGCAAAGGCATCGGCGAGGCTGTCCTGCAGATCAATGCGGCCGTCACCATCGCCGTCGACCGCGTACTTCAGCCAGGTCGAGGGCATGAACTGCGTCTGCCCCATCGCCCCGGCCCAGGAACCCTCGACGCCACCGGCCGGCAGGTCGCCGCGGTCGACCAGCTTGAGCGCGGCGATCAGCTCCTTGTGATAGAACTCGGCCCGCCGCCCCTCGAAGGCGAGCGTCGCCAGCGCGTCGTAGACCGAGGTCTTGCCGGTGAAATCGCCGAAGTTGGTCTCCATGCCCCAGATCGCCACGATCAGCTCGGCCGGCACGCCGGTATGCCCCGCGATCGGGTTGAGGATGTTCGCGTACTGCTTGCGCAGCTCGCGGCCGCGGTCGATGCGCGCCTTGTTGACGGTATCGGCGAGGTAGCTCCACACCGGCTTGGTGAATTCCGGCTGGCGCTGATCGAGCTTGATGATCGCGGGCAGCAGCTCCAGATCCGGCACCACGCGATCGACGGTGCGCTGGGAGACGCCCGCCGCCCGCGCTTCGGCGGCGAAATCGCGCTTGAAGGTATCGAAATCCTTGGCGGGTATGCGCTTGCCGCCGCGCACCACGCTGCCGCCTTCGGGCACGGACGGGTTCGAGGCGCACGCGGAAAACAGCGCGGCAAGGACGAGGGGAAGCACGACGGCAGAGCGGCGGGCGGTCATCGGGTGTATTTCCTGCGGTGGCCGGGGTCGGTGACCCCGTACCTTAGCCGGGAGCCACCAGCGCTTGCACGAATCCGTGATGCCGCCTAGCGTCAGCCGCACCGCGCAGACCGCGCGGCCACCCGAGGAGAGGACATGATGAGCGGCGTGAACCTGAGCACCGAACTCCCGGTATCGCCCGAGCAGATCTGGGAGCTGATCGGTGGCTTCCACGCACTGGGAGCCTGGCATCCGGCGATCGAGACCAGCGAGCTGGAAGGCGGTGGCCGCATCCGCCGGCTGAAGCTGGTCGGCGGCGGTGAGATCGTTGAAAAGCTCGAACGCTTCGACGATCAGGCGCACACCTACACCTACTCAATCGTCGAATCGCCGCTGCCGGTCGCCAACTACACCTCGACGCTGCGCGTCACGCCGTCCGCCGACGGCAAAGGGGCGAAACTCGAATGGAGCGGCGCCTTCGATCCGGCCGGCCTCAGTGAGAACGAAGCCGTCGCCGCCGTGCGCGGCGTCTATGAAGCCGGCTTTGAAAATCTGCGCAAACTGATCAGCCTGGCCAAGAGCTGATGCAAAAACGCCGACGCCGGGCGCCCGCGGGCGTCCGGCGTCGGCAGCTCAGCTGACGCGGTGAAGGCAGCGCTTACTGGCGCACGCCCTCGATGACGAACTTCAGCGCGACGCTGTCGGCCTGCGGGCCGAGGTTCTGCGTCATACCGAAATCGCTGCGCTTGATGGTGGCGGTGCCGACGTAGCCGCGGCGATAGCCGCCCCACGGATCGTCGCCGGCACCGATGAACTGCAGCGCCACGCTGACCGGCTTGGTCACGCCGTGCAGCGTCAGTTCGCCATCCAGCGTGCCCTTGTCACCGTTTTCGGTGAACTTCGTGCTCTTGAAGCTCGCCTGCGGGTAGGCGCTGGTATCGAGGTACTTGTCGCGCAGGTGCTTGTCACGCTCGCCGTAATTGGTGTCGACGCTGGCCACGTCGACCGTGACGGCGATCTTCGAATCAGCCGGCTTGGCCTGGTCGTAGCTGAAGTCACCCTCGACCTTGTTGAAGCGCCCCTGCAGCACCGAGAAGCCCATGTGGGAAATCTCAAAGGTGACGAAGGAATGCGTCGGGTCGATCTTGAACTCGGCGGCCGAGGCACCGGCCGCGGCCGCGGCGAGCACGGCGGCCAGGGCGGTGCGTTTGAACAGCGTGGTGGTGAAACGGGTCATGGCGTGATCTCCTGAAAGTCGATGGCGGGGGTCAATCGCGCGGCAGCCGGCCCGTCATGCGGGCGAGCGTGCCGTCGTGATCGAGAAACTGATGCTTGAGCGCCGCGGCGGCATGGACGATCACCAGCGCGAGCGTGCCCCAGGCAGCCAGTTCATGCAGCGCGGCGACGGTTTCCTGATAGAACTCACCGCCGCTGACGAGCGCCGGCAGCGAGAACCAGCCGAACAGATTGGCCGGGTTGCCCTTCGAGGTCGTCGTCAGATAGCCGGTCAGCGGAATCGCCAGCGTCGCCAGATAGAGCAGACGATGGCCGAGCAGTGCGCCGAGGCGTTCCCAGGGCTTGAGGCTCACCGCCAGCGGCGGCGCACGGTTGGCGATCGCCCAGCCGATGCGCGTCACGGCCAGCAGCAGCACGAGGACGCCGAGGCCGCGGTGCAGATTCGGCAGCGTGCGGTAGGCCGGATCGTAGTAATCGAGCGTGGTGATGTACCAGCCGAGCGGGATCAGGCCGAGGATCAGCAGCGCGATCGTCCAGTGCAGCGCACGGGCGAGCAGGCCGTAAGCCGATGTTGAATTGCGCCACATGTGCGAAGTCCCTCAAGTCGATGAACGCTGAAAGCAGATCCAGCCTATCAAGCACTTGAGCCGCTATCGACGTGGCACTCGTGACATCATTGTTGAACCCAATTCAACAGTCTTCAGGGAACTCACATGCTCGGTTCGAGTGAGGACATGCTGCTGTTCGCCCGCATCGTCGAGCTCGGCGGGCTGGCGGCGGCGGCGCGCGAGGCTGAGGTCTCCCGCGCGCTGGTCAGCAAGCGTTTGAATGCACTGGAGTTGCGCCTCGGCACCCGGCTGCTGCACCGCACCACGCGACAGATCAGCCTGACCGAAAGCGGCGAGGTGTTCTACGGCTACTGCCAGCGCCTGCGCGCGACCCTGGAGGAAGCCAGCGAGCGCATCAGTGAGCTCGGCGGCCAGCCGCGCGGCCTGCTGCGCCTGAGCACGCCGGTCACCTTCGGCGAGCGCTACGTGGCACCGCTGCTCGCCGAATTCGCCGCCCAGTATCCGCAGGTGCAGTTCGAACTGACGCTCGACGATCACTACACCGATCTGGTGCAGGAAGGCATCGACGTGGCGATCCGCGTCGGCGCGCTCGACGACTCGACGCTGGTCGCCCGCCGCCTGGCCAGCATGCGCCTGCATACGCTGGTCGCCCCGACCTGTCTCGCCCGCCACGGCGAGCCGCGCCACCCCGGCGAGCTGGCCGGCCTGCCCTGCCTGACCTATCGCCATCCGCGCGGACGCTCATCGGAATGGGAATTCGCCAGCGCCGACGGCACGCCGCTGCGCGTGCATGTCAGCGGCCCGCTGCGCGCCAACGGCGGTCACGCGCTGCGCGCTGCCGCCTGTGCCGGCCTCGGCTTCGTACAGCTGCCGGATTTCATCGCCGTCGACGACGTGCGCGCCGGTCGCCTGCTGCCGGTGCTGGAAGACTGGAGCATCGGCGACATCGGCGTACATGCGGTGATGCCCTCGCCGCGACCGCCGGCGAAGACGCGCGCCTTCATCGACTTCCTGCGCGCGCGCTACGCCGACCGGCCGTGGACGCTGGCGCCGCTGACAGCGGCCGTCTCAGCGGCGCAGGCCGGCGACGATCAGCACGGCACCTAATCCAATGCCGACATACGCCGCCCATTCCGGCACGAAAACGTGTTTTTCGGTGGCGGCGGTCGCCTTCATCGGCCCGATCTGCAGGATCGTTTCTTCCTCGGTGTAACTGACACCCTTGTAGACCAGCGCCGCGACTCCCAGCGCCACCAGCAGTATCCCGGTGATGAGCGTGCCCTTCATACCGATTGCCCTCTCCTCTGCGCCGGCCGCGAGCACACCGGCGCGCATCTCAGCGATTGCCGCCGGAACCGCCGATGCCGTACTGGCGCAGCTTGTTGGCGACCGCGGTGTGTGAAAGACCGAGCCGGCGTGCCAGCTGGCGCGTGCTCGGATGCTGCGGATACAGCCGCGCCAGCATCAGCCGCTCGACGCGGGACAGCGCCTCGGCCAGCGAGCCCTCGAACAAGGCCTCGTCGAGCCCGGCCGGTGCCGCCTCGTGACTGAGCGCCAGGTGCTCGGGGGTGATCGCCCCGCCCTCGCAGACGGTGACGGCGCGCAGCAGGGTGTTTTCCATCTGTCGCACGTTGCCCGGCCAGGCGTGGGCGAGCAGCGCCGCCTCGGCTTCCGGGGTCAGGCGCGGCACCGCGCAACCGAGGCGGCGGGCGGCGAGTTCGATCGACTCCAGTGCCAGCGGCAGCACGTCGGCCTGGCGCTCGCGCAGCGGCGGCATGCGCAGGCTGAGCACGTTGAGGTGGTAGTAGAGGTCGTCGCGGAAGCGGCCTTCGCGCACCAGTGCGGTCAGATCGACGCGGGTGGCGGCGATCACGCGCACGTCCGAGCGCCACGGCTCGACGCCGCCGACGCGGCGAAAACGCCCGTCCTGCAGAAAACCGAGCAGCTTGGCCTGCATCGACGGCGACAGCTCGGCAACGTCCGACAAAAACAGCGTGCCGCCGGCGCCCTGTTCGAGCAGTCCGGCCTGGTCGCGGGCGCCGAACAGGATCGACTCGGCGGTCGGATCGGACAGATCGCTGCCGGTCATGCGCAGGAACGGCGCCTCGCGCCGCGGCCCGGCCAGATGGCAGGCGTGCGCCAGCCGTGCCTTGCCGCAGCCGGGCTCGCCGCTGATCAGGATCGGCACCGCCAGCGGCGCCATGCGCCGCGCCTGGGCGACCACCGCGCGCATCGCCGCCGAGCGGTGGATGATCGAGGCAAAGCCGGTTTCCGAAATCACCGCCGGCTCCAGACTGCCGCCGTGCAGCACCATCACCGCGCCGGACAGCGACTTGCCGGCACGCGCCAGCGGCACCAGCACCGGGAAGAAATCAGCGAGCAGGGCCTGCCCGCGCACCGCCAGACGCACGCCGTATTCAGCGCGGTCGAGACGATTGATGCGCTCGACCAGATCGAGGTTCTCGACCAGCGAGGGCAGCAGCGCGCCCTGGCCGTCCGGCCCCTTCAGCCGCAGCAGGCGCTGGGCCGATTCATTGGCGACGACGACACGACCTTCGAGGTCGAGCGACAGCACCGGCGCCGGCAGGGCCGCGAGCAGCGTGCGCAGTTCCGACTGCTTGCGCTCGCCCGGCATCAGCGGGATCGGCCGCACGTCGCGCACGCCGGGAACCTGGCGGATCTCCGGCAGCACCTGATGCAGTTCATCGAGCGTCATCGCGGCGGCATGCAGAAAGAAGGAGCCGCGGCCTTCGGCATGCGTGACGATTTCGCCGGAGCTCATGTTGATGTTGTGGCGGGCAAGGATGGTCAACACCGCCATGGCGATGCCGACGCGGTCCTCAAACAGGATCTGCAAGCGCATGCCCGGTACTCCTGACGCTACGTCGTATGGTTATGTGTACGTATCTGAAAGAATAATTGACACCTATGCGCTGCCACAATAGGCGGTTTATTTAGCGTCCGAGACATGCCCGCACTGTTCGTAAGGACGGACTTACGCACGCGGACGCCTTCGATACGCAAGTGACACGCCAGTCGCGATGCAACGGCCGCAGCCGGCCGGGCGAACTCTGCTACTCCTTGGCGACCGAGGCGGTCGGACCGCCGCTCGCCGTCGTCAGAGGCTCGCCCGATGAACATCGCTCTCTCCCTGCTCAACGCCCTCGCCGCTCGTGGCGCGCGCGAAATCTTCGGCATTCCCGGGGACTTCGCGCTGCCTTTTTTCCGCATCGTCGAGGAAAGCGGCATCCTGCCGCTGTACACGCTGTCGCATGAGCCGGGGGTCGGCTTTGCCGCCGATGCCGCCGCTCGCTTCAACGGCAAGCTCGGCGTCGCTGCCGTCACCTACGGTGCCGGTGCACTGAATCTGATCAATCCGGTAGCCGGCGCCTACGCCGAGCGCAGCCCGCTGGTGGTGATTTCCGGTGCACCGGGCGCCGCCGAGGTGCGCTCCGGCGTGCTGCTGCATCACCAGGTCAAAACCACCGATTCACAGTTCGCCATCTACCGCGAGATCACCTGCGCCCAGACCCGGCTCGACGACGCCGCCAGCGCGCCGGCCGAAATCGCCCGCGTGCTGCACGCCTGTCAGGAGCAGTCGCGGCCGGTGCTGATCGAAGTGCCGCGCGACATGGTCGGCGCCAGCTGCGCGCCGGTGCCGCTGCTGCCACCGACGCCGCACGACCCGGAAGCCGCCGCCGCCTGCGCCGAGGAAGTCCTCGCCCGCATCGCCGGCGCCGAGCGGCCGGTGATGCTGGTCGACATCGAAGTGCGCCGCTACGGCCAGGAAGAGCGCGTCGCCGAGCTGGCGCGGCGGCTCGGCATCCCGGTGATCACCACCTTCATGGGTCGCGGCCTGCTCGCCGAAACCGACGTGCCGGTGGCCGGCACTTACCTCGGCATCGCCGGCGACCCGGCGATCAGCGCGCTGGTCGAGGATTCCGACTGCGTGCTGATGCTCGGCGTGCTGCTGTGCGACACCAACTTCGGCGTCTCCTCACGGCAGATCGACATGCGCCGTGCGATCTACGCCGCCGACCGCCAGGTGCAGATCGGCTATCACCACTATCCGCAGCTGCCGCTCGGCGCGCTGCTCGAAGCGCTGCTGGCGCTGGTGCGCGACCTGCAGCCGCCACACGGCCGCCTGCCGGCGGAAACCGCAACGCTGCCACCACCGCTGGTCGACGATGCGCGCATCACGCCGAACGACATCGCCGCCGCGCTGGCCGCGCTGCTGCGCGAGCACGGCCCGCTGCCGATCGCCGCCGACATGGGCGACTGCCTGTTCACCGCGATGAGCATGGCCAACACGCCGCTGACGGCGCCCGGCTACTACGCGACGATGGGTTTCGGCGTGCCGGCCGGCCTCGGCATTCAGGGCACCACCGGCCAGCGGCCGCTGATCCTGGTCGGCGACGGCGCCTTCCAGATGACCGGCTGGGAGCTCGGCAACTGCCAGCGCTACGGCTGGGACCCGATCGTCGTCGTCTTCAACAACGCCAGCTGGGAGATGCTGCGCGTGTTCCAGCCCGAATCGCAGTTCACCGCCATCGGCGAATGGCGTTTCGCCGAACTGGCGGCCGGCCTCGGCGGACACGGCGTGCGCGTGCGCACGCGCCGCGAGCTGCATGCGGCGCTGTTCGCCGCCTGCGAGCGGCACGGCTGCTTCTCGCTGATCGAAGTGATGCTCGAACCCGGACAGCTGTCGAGCACGCTGCAGCGCTTCGTCACCGGCATCCGCGCGGCACGTACGCGTCAGGGCAGCTGAACAGCGGCGTTCAGTTGCAAAAATCTCATCTGAAGAAAAGTCGCACTAATCCGAAGTGATGCTTACAGTGCGCAGACTTGTCGGGTATCTGCGTCATCAGCGTGTGCGCCCGACTCTGGCTGCACCAGAGTGTCGCTTTCCCCCTTTGCCCCGCCCCGGCCTCCGGATCGGGGCATTCTTTATTGCGCGCGGCGCGCGGCGGCTCAGAGCCGGCCCGATGGTATCGAACCGCGGTTGACGCCTTTCATTACGCCCTCGTATGGTGCGCGCCATCCGCTGGAAACGCTTCGGGTGGTCCTCGATCGAGGACTGAAACGGGAAGTCGGTGTAATGCCGACGCTGCCCCCGCAACTGTGAGCGCGAAGCGCGACGACCCTATGCCACTGCGTCATGCGCGGGAAGGCGGTCGCCGCCGGGCCTCAGGCCCACGCGCGAGCCAGGAGACCGGCCCGCAGCCTTTCAGTCGGTGTTGCGGCGGGCGACACCGACAGCCGCGCGAGCCGTCTCAAGCGGCCGCGCGTGCCTGTCATGCCGGGCTTCCTCTAAGGAAGGCGGCCGATTTCGCCCCCATTCCGTTCGACTGAACCGATGGGGTATCCCTTCATGAAAGTTTTCAGCTGCGGCCTCGCCGCCCTCGCGGTGGCAGCACCGGCGCTCGCGCAGGATGCCGACGAGCCGATCACCATCGTCATCACCGGCTCGCGCAGCGAGCAGCCGCTGGCACATGCCACCGCCGACACCACCGTGCTCGACCGCAGTGACATCGAGCGCACCCAGGCCGCCACGCTGCCGGGCCTGCTCGGCGGGCTCAACGGTATCGACGTCGGCAACAGTGGCGGCGCCGGCAAGGCGACCTCGCTGTACCTGCGCGGCGCCAACGCCGGACAGACGCTGCTGCTGCTCGACGGCCTGCGCCTGGGTTCGGCAACGCTTGGCCAGCCGGCCTGGCAGAACCTGCCGACGGTGCTGCTCGGCCGCGTCGAGGTGGTGCGCGGTGCACAGTCCGGCCTCTACGGCTCCGATGCGATCGGCGGCGTGGTGCAGGCCTTCACCCGCGAAGAAGACGGCCCGATCGCGCCGTGGGCGCGCGCCGCACTCGGCACCCAGCAGGGCCGCGAAGCGGCAGTCGGCTTCGGCGGGCGCGACGGCGCGACACAGATCAGTGCCGGCCTGTCGACCTTCGATACCGCCGGCTTCGATGCCACCAGCGCAGAGAACATCAACCACAACAGCGATCGCGACGGCTATCGCAACCTCGCCGGCAGCCTGCGTCTGAAGCACGAGTTCGCCCCCGGCCAGAGCCTCGGCCTGACCGCACTGCGCACGCAGGGCGAAAACGAATACGACGGCTACCCGGCGGCGCTGGACGCCAGCGGCAAGTACGCGCAGCAGGCGCTGGCGCTGAACGCCGACAACCGCATCAACGAGGTCTGGCGCATGCGCACCACCCTCGGCCAGAGCCGCGACCAGTCCGAAGACTTCAGCGGCGATGTCTCCACCGGCGCCTTCAACACCCACCGCGATCAGTTCACCTGGCAGAACGATCTGAGCTTCATCAAGAACAACACGCTGAGCCTCGGCGTCGAGTGGCTGCGCGAGCGCATCGACGGCAGCGGCGTGCAGGACTTCACCCGCGACGAGCGCATCACCCGCAGCCTGTTCGCCGTCGATACCCTGCGCCTCGGCGCTCACGACCTGCAGCTCAGCCTGCGCCGCGACGACATCGAGGCGATCGACACCCGCACCACCGGCCGCCTCGGCTGGGGCTGGTCACTGCCGGGCAGCCTGCGCCTGACGGCGAGCTACGCCACCGGCTTCAAGGCGCCGACCTTCAATGACCTGTACTACCCGGAAAGCCCGTGGTCAGCCGGCAACCCGAACCTCAAGCCCGAGGAATCACGCGGCTGGGATCTCGGCCTGAGCCAGCAGCTCGGCGCCTTCGGCTGGCGGCTGGCGACCTTCCGCACCGACGTCGACAACCTGATCCAGTGGACCGCCGACGAAAGCTGGCGCTACACGCCGGACAACGTCGCCGAAGCGCGGCTGCGCGGCGTCGAGTTCGGTGCCGACTACCGCGCCGACGGCTGGCACGTGGCGCTGGCCGCCGACTGGCTGCAGGCCGAGGATCGCAACACCGGCGATGCACTGCCCAACCGTCCCGACCGCAGTGCCCGCCTCGACGTCGATCGCGACCTCGGTCGCTGGAGCGCCGGCGCGACCCTGCTCGCCGCACGCTATCCTGATGAGCTGCCGCAGGCCGGGTATGGCGTGCTGAACCTGCGCGCCGCCTACCGTATCGACCACGCCTGGTCGCTCAGCGCCCGCATCGACAATGCCTTCGACCGCGACTACCAGACGGTCAGCGGCTATCCGATGCCGGGCCGCGAAGCCTGGCTGGCGGTGGAATACGGCCTGCGCTGAGCGCGCACGCGGCTGCAGCGAGGCGGCAGGGAGCGCCGCCCGGCGGCGATGACGACAGCGACGCCACGCAGGCGTCGGAGGAGAACAGGCGATGGGCAACCGGCTTTCGAAGATCTACACCCGCACCGGCGACGGCGGCAGCACCGGCCTCGGCGACGGCTCGCGCATAGCCAAGGACGCCCTGCGCGTCGAGGTCATGGGCGATTGCGATGAGCTCAACAGCACCATTGGCATGGTGCTGGCGCAGCCGGTTCGCGACAGCATCCGCGACGTGCTGAGCGAGGTGCAGCACAAGCTGTTCGATCTCGGCGGCGAGCTGTGCATGCCGGGCTATACGGCGATCAGCGCCAACGATGTCGGCCAGCTCGAATCCGACCTCGACCAGTTCAACGCCGAACTGCCACCGCTGAAGGAGTTCATCCTGCCCGGCGGCGGCGTGGCCGCGGCCGCCTGCCATCTGGCACGCACCGTCTGCCGCCGCGCCGAACGGCAGATGGTGCGTCTGGCCCGCGAGGAGAACATCAATGCGCAGGCCCAGGCCTACCTGAACCGCCTCTCCGACCTGCTGTTCGTACTCGGTCGCGTGCTCGCCCGTGACGAGGGCGGCAGCGAAGTGCTGTGGCGCAACGACCGCGGCCGTCGCCGGCACGCAGTGCCGGGCCAGGGAGATCGGGCATGACCTTCAGCGAAGTGCTCGCCACCCTACCCCCGGTCGCGCACCTGGCCGCGCTCGAACTCTATGCCGGCGAAGTGCCGGCCGGACGCATCGACAACCGTCCCGGCCAGGCCGGCTCGCTCGCCGTCTACCACGCCGTGGCCGTCGACGGCTGCATCGATGCGGCCGCGGCGCAGCGCGCACTGGAGCTGTATGCCGAACACACGGCCGATGCCGAGCAACATCCCGGCAAGCATCCGAACATCGATCGCCTGCGCCAGCTGATCGCCCGCGACGAGCGCCTGCGCGTGGTCGCGGTGACGCGCTAGGATCTGTGTTATGACCATCACCAACGCCTTAGACAGCAGCAGGCAGACAAAAACCAGACGGCGCGACGCCTCTAGAGGGTTTGCGACAAGTGCTTGTAGTTACAGATCACCGTCGTAGGCGTGTCAGTCAAGCGCAGCAATGCTCCTCCCAAGGCTGCGGTAGCCTTCCGAAGCCGTACATCGCGTTGATACTTGATCACTTCCAACTACATGCCGTGCACCTGCACCGCCTCGGTAGCGCCAGTGGACATACCCGCTGTGGTAACTGTCGTCACCCCCATCTCGACCACCGTCGTTCGGTTCTTTGCCACGTCGGAACAAGGCAACCGTTTCATCGTTTCCAACGCCCCCGCGAAGAGGTGAGACCCAACGCATTTCATCTCTTTGCTCTTGGACACGCCTGTGATCGCGTCGAGCTCGTCTCATCTGAGGAGGAGAAAAACGGGAGAGATCCCAAGCGCAGCGACGAGGTACACCACTGTCGAAAGATGCGGCTCGCCCGTCGCCGTCAAGCCGCCTTCGAGTTGATTAACAACGGCACGAGACGCACCGGCAGCGGCTGCAAGCTGGTCCTACAACATACCGAGAGCACCTCGTGTGCTGCGTGAGTGTGCCCTAGACGTCGTCGACCGAAAGCAATAGAGCCACTGGGGCGGAGGAGCAATCCTTTATGCCAAGCGCCTCATCTCGTTCGCAGCACTTCGAAGTCGAGTGATCTCAGTCGCGAGAATGCGTACCTGCTCGTTCTTGTCCCCAAGCAAGTTCCGGAGCGAAACGAGCTGCAATTCTTTCAATGTAAGTTCAGCCTCGATTTGCTGAAGACGTGCGCGGTTTGCGGCCTGCTCCTTCTTCCTCTTCTGGCGCTGATCGAGCCCGTAGGCAATGCCTCCGGTGCCGAAGAGTAGGCTTATTATGCCGATGAGTGCTGCGATTCCAGAGCCGCTACGGTCATCGTCGCTCATAGTGGTGTACCCCAAATGATCTGGTTTACTAGTTTTTAAGCAGATGAAGCCGCATCCAAGGCTCACAGGAATCTGGTCCCATGACCTGGTTGAAAAGCGCGTCGGTATCGACGCAATCGGCCGTCATGTCTTCGACCACCTGAGTGAACGCAGTCATCCGCTGCGTGATGTTCTCCGCAAGCGCAACGTCAGCCGCGATTGCCTGTTCCAGCACACGGTCGGCCTCACGCGTCTTGCCGATGAGCCAACGCCCACCGACCTGGGCGCCGACGAGAACCGGGAGACCCGCAAGCCCGAGTGGCGCCATCACGAGCGGGAGGAGATCCAGAGCCGTCTTTGCGGCAGTGCCGCCGACAGCACCGGCCACGGTCACGTCACCACGGCAAGCTGCACGTATCTCGGAAATGAGGTCGGTACCAACCGCGAGCACGCAGAATCCGATAGCCACTCCTTGTTTGGCGAACTCCGTGGCAGCCTCCGGCACCAACTCGCGGACCTCCGTGCCAAAGTGGTAAAAGCTAGCGTCGGCGGCCGCCCCCCCCGCCCCAAAGATCGCGCCGGTGCCAGCAGACTTGCCGACGGTCTTCGCGTCTACTTTACCCTCCGTTGCGAGCTGCACGACGAGAGACACGACAGCCGCTGACGCGGCAGCGATCACTGCGCCACCGCCGATGTGGCTAACGACGCCGCGTGCGCGGTAGGCGGCAGCAATGTCGTCGCGGAGCTGCTGCAACTCCTGACGCGCAACCGGAGCGAGACCATCGCGTTTCCCAGACTCAATGTCCGCCATCAACTGGTCAGCGCGCTTCTCAAGATTCGAGACCCCCCGCAGGCGAACCTCGGCACCCTGAAGCCGCCTTGCTTGACCTGATGTGAAGGCGTCTGGGGCGACACGAGGCGTACCATCTGGGTTGACATAGCGGGCGTCGACGTAGCCGACCTTCCCGTACCCAGGCGTTTTCGCCATCTCAACAAGCGTGTCCGACACGTACTGCGCACCGCCCGTCTTGACTTGGCCGTTGTACTTCCAAAGAACGTCTCCGTTCTTGGTCTCGAACGCGAAGACGAGGTCTTTGCGGCTCGCCGCATCCGGCGCAAGGCGGATGTCTCGGAGATTCTGAGCGACATGCTCAGGCGGGTTGACGATCCCGGTGTCATGCCCGACGTGCAGCGCGCGATAGTCAGAGGTTACGACCACTTCGGCAGCCTTCCCTCGGGGGTTGGCGCCGTTGATGAACGAATCGAGTGACCGCCCCGAGGTAGCCATGCGCTCGGCGACGGTCTGGGTCAGACCATGCGGACGTGCCGTGCCGTCGCGCACCATATCAGCGATGCGAAGGGCCTCGGCCCCTGGCTTCGCAAGGGGACGAGTTTGGTTAATCGCCTCCGCGTACAGGCAGCCCCGATCAATGATCGCTGGATCGGTCACAGTTTGAGCGACGGTATTAGGGTGCACCACATTGGCGCCCGCCGCAGCGCTGCTTAACGCAATCGCATCTTCTTGCCAATGCTGTTTAGGTTTGCGGTGCATTTGCGCTCCTAGAACCTGTTATGAACCTATGAACCCGTATCTGCTGCCACAGTAAACGTCTTGGGCAGCAGCGGGAACACAAGGAAACGCAGCCCCTAGACGCTCCGTAGCAGGTATTCATAGCCATCTGCTAGCTAGTTAAAGCTTGCCACCCGACAACCCAGCGCTGCGGCAGCGGCACGAAGCCGTGCTTAGCTTCGGGCTGCTCGATCACCTCCAGCCGCTGCCATATATCCCCGAGGGAGCCTCGCCTGTATCGCCCGCATTGACCGACAAGGCCAGTTCCGCGCGCTGGTCAGGTCAGCACCTACATCGCCTCGGCCAACATGCCAACCTGCGCACGATCTTGTTCGCTAACCGTTGTTACGGTACAACACCAGCAATTCTGAGAGTACCCACTGCCCCGTACACATTACTGCTGCGCCACGCTAAACAGCATTAGCGTGCGGGACCAGGAAGCTCAAATCTTCGTCGCTGACATCACTAGGGCAAATTCCGCGTTTCGATCAGCAGGGGTCCTAACATAGACGCGAGCCGGGTTCATAACACGCGCTAGGCCGCCGCCGGCAGCCGCCGGTCGAGCCAGGCGATCAGCCGGCCGAGCGGCGACACGGCCAGGGCCGTGCCGATGGCGACACCCAGCGCATTGGCGAGCATGTCGTCGACATCGAAGGTGCGCACGCCGCCCCAGCCCTGCAGGAACTCCAGCGCCACGCCGAGCGTGATCAGAAACAGCGGCCAGTGCCAGCCGCGCTTGAAGCACTGGCCGAACCACCAGGCCAGCCCGGCGTAGGCCAGGCAATGCTGCGCCTTGTCCCAGGCGAGGAAGTCCGGCGCTGCCGGCGGGCTCGGCGTCAGCTCCAGCCAGACAACGATACCGACCTGCAGCCAGGCCAGAGCCTGCCACAGGTACGGCCGACGCAGCCTCTGCCATTCAGACACCGCCATCGTCCGCCTCCGTTTGCGCGCCGAGCGCGACACGCAGCTCGTCATCCAGCGCCAGCGCGCGGCCGCTCGCCAGATCGATGATGCAGAACGTCACGTCGGCATCGGCAACGCGCTGACCGCTGTCGGCGAGCACCACGTCCTGACGGATCACGCCGCTCTTGCGGCCGAACCTGCCGAGACTGGTGCGGATTTCGAGCACCTCGCCAAGCAGGGCCGGGCGCCGGTAGCTGATGTTGATGTTGACCGCGGCAAAGCCCCAGCCGCGATCCTGAAAACGATTGACGTCACCGCCACTCTCGAACCAGGCCCAGCGCGCCTCCTCAAGAAATTCCAGGTAGCGCGCATTGTTGACGTGTCCGTACAAATCCAGGTGATAACCGCGCACACGAATCTGCGTCAGGTGACTCATCGAAAACCTCTCAGGAAAATCTCAGCGACGCGGCAGACTGTCGGCGTCGAGGGCAATGACCCGGCCGTCGCGCACGACGACAGCGATCGAGTAAAGCCGCTGACGCACACACGGACCACGCAGACAGTAACCGTCGTCGACGCGGAACAGCGCACCGTGGATACCGCACTGCAGGTACTCGCCGGTGTAATCGAGAAACTGGTCGGCCTGCCATTCCATCGGCGCGCCGGTATGCGGGCAGCAGTTGCGCCAGGCGTACACCTCGGCGCCACGGCGCACCAGAATGACATCGGCGTAATGTGCGCCCGGCGTGACGATGATGCCTTTGCTGGTACCGTCAGCCAGCTCGTCGAGCCGGCACAGTTCACACTCCCCACTCATCGGCTGCGCACCCGGTAGCTCAGCGTCACGCGACCGTTGGCCGGCACCGGCACTTCCCAGTGCGCCATGTCGGTGCTGTCACGCCGATGCGGAAACGACTCCTCGACGATGCGCCACTGGCCGGTGAACGGCTGCGTCACCTCGACGGTCGCCGGCTCGGACTTCGTGCTGTGGAACTCGATCGCCCAGGCCGCTTCCTGCTCCTCGCGCGGCAGCCGCCGGTAGTCGGTCTGCCGCCGGCGGGCACCGAGATCGAGGCTGGCGCCAACTTCGATGACCGCTTCGTCACCCTCGGCGACCGGCGGGATGCGCGCCTCACCGAGAAACTGCCCGGAACCGCCGGGCTCGCGCTGGTAGACACGCACCGCGCCCGAGGGCAGCGGCCGGCCGAGACCCGGCGCGGTGTTGGCGAAGGCCAGCGCGGTCTGCACGCGCAGGTCGAGCACGCCGGGGCTGGCGCCAAACAACGCCAGCGGCGCGTTGATGCGATACAGCTTGCGCACCGGCGCACGGGAAATGGCGAACAGCGGCACATGGATCGACTGGCGCGCCGGCAGCGTGATCGGGCGGTCGAGCTTGTAGATCTGGTATTCGAACTGACGATCCTCGGGTGCCACCGCCGACACGGCCGGCATGTCAGCACCGCGCCCGTCGCCGCCGTCACCCGCATCCGCCGCGCTCCCGGCAAGCGCGCCGGCGTTCATGCCGCCGAGGCGGTTGACCTCGCCGGCGACCAGCGACAGCCGCGCCTTGTCGAACACCGTCGCCGTGGCGTTGTGGATCGTCGCCCAGGCCAGCAGGTCCATGCCGTCCTCGCCGGGGCTCAGCCGCAGAACGTAATCCGCCTCCCAGGAAAACCCGCGCGACAGATAGGACAGCTCGACCAGGTGATCGCCGCCCGAGGAACTGTGCACCTGACTGACCAGCGTCGGCTCGGTGCGCAGCTCGGGGCTGGCGGGCAGCACCAGGCGCCACGGCGACAGCGCGCCGTCGGATTCGATGCGGTCACCGATGCGAAACACCGCCTGGCCATCACGGATCGACAGCAGCACGGCCTTCTCGCGCCGCTCTTCGCCGGTCGCCGGGTTGACGCGCACCGCCTCGATCTCGCGGCCGATCGAGCGTTCGAGCAGCGCATCGCTGCTCAAGGCGTCGAAGCGGTAGAACTGCGAGAGCACTTCCAGCGGCCGGTCGCTCGCCAGCAGCGCGGTCTCCGGCTGGATCTGCGAACTGATGCCGGTCAGCGCCAGTTGCGACTCACCGGCCGGCAAGGTGACTTTGCGGATATCACGCACCAGCGCCAGATCGGCGTGGTAGATCGTCAACCCGACTTCGCGCCCACCGGCCGCGGAGGAGACGAGCTCGTCGGCGTGCACCAAGGGAGCCGCCAGCAGACAGGCGAGCAGCAAGCTTCTGAGCATCGTTCGGGTATCCATACGGGAGCCGGCGCGGCCGGCGGGTTGAACTTGAGCAACGAGTGTATCCCCGCAACGACACTTTGTGGCGATCAAACAGCAGCCTCGCGTCAGACCGCGCGAGCCAGTCGCGGCAGCTCGCCGCTGAGCCCGAGCGCGCGGCGCACCAGCAGGCGCTTGAGCGGCTCGATGGCGTTGGCCAGCAGCAGACCGGCACTGCGCGCGGCGCGCACCGGCGCCAGCGACGAACCGAACACCCGCTTGAAGCCATCCATTGCCGCCAGCATCAGCAGATTGTCGCCCTTGCGCCAGCGTTCGTAGTGACGCAGCCCCTGCAGGCCGCCGACATCGCGCCCGCCGGCGTGTGCCTGCAGGACGATCTCGGCCAGGCTGGCGGCATCGAGCAGACCGAGATTGACACCTTGTCCGGCCAGCGGATGCACCACGTGGGCGGCATCGCCGATCAGCGCGATGCGCGGCTTCACGTACTGCGGCGAGTGCTGCAGCCGCAGTGGAAACGCCGCGCGTTCACCGACGGCCTCGATCTGGCCGAGGCGATATTCGAAGGCTTCGCCCAGCTCCAGCGCAAACGCCGCCTCGTCGAGGCGCAGCAGACGTGCGGCCTGCTCCGGCGTGGTCGACCAGACAATCGAGCTGCGGCCATCGAACAGCGGCAGGAAGGCCAGCGGCCCGCTGGGAAGAAAACGCTGCCAGGCGGTATCGGCATGCGGCAGCGCCGTGCGCACCGGGCAGACCACGGCATGCTGCGCGTAGCCCCAGCCGGCGGTATCGAAGCCCGCCCAGCGGCGCACCTGCGAATTGGCGCCATCGGCACCGACCAGCAGCGCCGCGCGCCAGGCCCGGCCGTCGGCGAGCTGCACCTCGACGCCATCGGCCTGCTCGACGATGCCGCTGACCGCTACACCACTGACCCGCTCGATGTTGGCGAACTCGCCCGCCCGCTGCAGCAGTGCAGCCTGGATCACGTCGTTTTCGATGATCCAGCCGAGGCATTCCTCACCGACTTCGGCGGCATCGAAATGAATCCGCCCCGGCCCGCCGGCATCCCAGACCTCCATGCCGCGATAAGCACAGACGCGGCTCTCGCGCCGGCCCTGCCCGTCGTGCAGTTCGAGCATGCGCTCCCAGGCACCGACCGCGGCGAACACCCGCTGCGAGGCGCGCGCGATCGCCGACACCCGGCACTGTGCCGGCGCGCCGGGTAGCAGCGGCGCCGTCGCCACGGGCTCGACCAGCACCACGCGCAGCTCACTGTCGCCGAGGGCACAGGCGAGTGCGGCGCCGACCATGCCGCCGCCGGCGATCAGCACATCGCAGGCGGCCGGTGTCGTTCTGCGTTCGTCCGTTTGCGGTTCCATGCTCATGTTCCCCGGATACTCCGTCAGGCGGTCAACGGCCGGCCGCAGGCCAGCCGCGGCTGGCGCCCGGCCAGCCCCATCATCTGCCGCGCCAGCGCACGCTTGGCCGGTGCGCACAGGTCGAAGGCCAGCAGGCCGAGATTGCGCGCCAGCATCAGCGGCGGCAGCGGACTGGTGAACAGACGGGCAAGACCGTCGGTGAAGCCGATGGTCTTGCGCTGATCCCAGCGACGCCAGTCGGCGTAGCGCGCCAATACGCTCGGCGCGCCCGGATCCGCGCCGGCGCGCACTGCATCGACGATGACCTCAGCCAGTGCGGCAACATCGCGCAGGCCCAGATTGAAGCCCTGCCCGGCGATCGGGTGCAGCGTATGCGCGGCGTTGCCGACCAGCGCCACACGCTCGCGGGCGTGTTCACGCGCCTTGACCAGACGCAGCGGGTGCGCCTGACGGTGGCCGACACGCTCGAAGCGGCCGAGCCGCTCACCGAAGCGCGCCTGCACCAGTGCGAGGAAAGCCGCATCGTCCATCGCCAGCGCCGCATCGGCCGCCTGCGACGCCACGGTCAGCACCAGGGCGCAACGGCGCTCGCCATGCGGCAGCAGCGCCAGCGGCCCATCCGCGGTGAAGCGTTCATAAGCGACACCGGCGTGCGGATACTGCGGCGTGACGTTGGCGATGATCGCCGTCTGGCCGTAGTCCCACTCCAGCGTCGGCACGCCGAGCTGCTCGCGCAGGGTCGAGCGGGCACCGTCGGCGGCCACCACCAGCCGGGCCCGGAGCGCCCGCGTGGTGCCCGCCGTGCGCACATGCAAAACCACCGCCGTGCTTTCCGGGCCGACACTTTCGACGCTCGCCGGGCACAGCAGATCGACGTCGCGCAGACCGGCCAGACGCTGCTGCAAGGCGGCGCCGATGGCGCGCGCGGCAACCACATAGCCAAGCGCTTCGACGCCTTCGTCGCGGCAGTCGAGACGGGCCACGCCGACGTGGCCGCGGTCGGAAATATGAATGCGCCGGATCGGTGTCGCCGCCTCAAGCAGGTCCGGCCAGACACCGAGCCCCTCGAAAATGCGCCGCGAACCCCAGCCGAGCGCGAGCGTGCGCTCGTCGTAGCCCGGATGCGTATCGCCGGTGCTCCAGGCCTGCGCCTCGATCAGCGCGATACGCAGGCCGAGGCCGTCGAGCGCTGCCGCCAGACAGGCGCCGGCCATGCCGCCACCAACCACGACGATGTCATAGTCGACGGCGTTGGCGGTCACCGCTGCATCGGCCATCGTGCCTCCTCCCTCAGACCGCGCGCATCAGCGCTTCGACATCATCGACGGCCTTCGGCACGTCACCAGTCAGCACGTCGAACCCCGTTGCGGTGACGACGACATCATCCTCGATGCGAATGCCGATGCCGCGGAAACGCTCGTCGACGCTGCTGTCGTCGGGCGCGACGTACAGGCCGGGCTCGACCGTCAGCACCATACCCGGCGCCAGCCGGCACCAGTCTTCACCGCTGCGGTATTCGGACGGATCGTGCACGTCCATGCCCAGCCAGTGGCCGGTGCGGTGCATGTAGAAACGCCTGTAGGATTCGTCGGCGAGGCGCTCGTCGACGCTGCCGGCGAGCAGGCCGAGATCGACCAAGCCGGCGGTCAGCGTGCGCACGGCGGCATCGTGATAGGCCGGCCAGGCCTGGCCGGGGCGAATCTCGGCGAACGCCGCCTGCTGCGCAGCCAGCACCAGCTCGTAGAGATCACGCTGCGGCCCGCTGAAGCGGCCGTTGACCGGGAAGGTGCGGGTGATGTCGCCGGCGTAATGATCGAGCTCGCAGCCGGCGTCGATCAGCACCAGGTCGCCGTCGCGCAGCACGGCGTCGTTTTCCGTGTAATGCAGGATGCAGGCGTTGTCGCCGCCGCCGACGATCGACGGATACGACCAGCCGGCACCGTGGCGACCGAACTCGTGGAGGATTTCGGCCTCCAGCTCGTATTCATACATCCCCGGCCGGCAGACGCGCATCGCCCGGCAGTGGGCCGCCGCGGAGATGCGCCCGGCCTCGGCCATCACCGCCAGCTCGGCGGCCGACTTCACCCGCCGCTGCTCGTGCAGCAGGGTGTCGAGATTGACGAACTCGCGCGGTACATGGACACCGCTGCGCAGCCGCGCACGCAGTGCGTTGACCCAGCCGGTCACGCGCTGGTCGAACGCCGCATCGCAGCCGAAGCGGAAGAACACCCGCTCGCAGTGCGCCAGCAGATCGGGCAGGCGCTGGTCGATTTCATCGAGGGTGAAAGCCTGGTCGGCACCGTAGCGCTCGCAGGCGCCGGCCGGACCGGCACGGCGACCGTGCCAGGTTTCCATCAGCGGATCGCGCGCCCGGCAGAACAGCGTGTAGGGCTTTTCCGCGCCCGGCAGCAGCACGGCGACAGCTTCGGGCTCGGGGAACCCGGTCAGATAGCGGAAATCGCTGTCCTGCCGGTACGGATAAACGACATCGTGGTTGCGCGGGCGCTCCGGCGCCGCGGCGATCAGGGCGATCGAGCCGGGCCCCATCGCCTCCAGCAGACGTGCACGCCGCGCGGCGTATTCTTCGGCGCCAATTCGGATCGCCCCCATCGCCCAGCCTCCCGCTCCAGTCTGACCTGACTACTGCAACTGCACCGGCGCGTCGTGCGTCGTGCGTGGCGCCAGTGAAGCGTGCACCAGCAGCGCCCCCATGCGCACGTACTCGACGACTTCGGCATACGCCGTTTCATCATCGTCCGACGGCTCGTCGGCATCGAAACCGACCTGGGCGATCTCGCGCAGATCTTCGAGGTATTCGCGGGCATCGGCCCCCAGCGCGTCGATGCGGTCGGCCGCTTCGCGGCCCAGTCCGTAGATGAAGCCCTGGCACCAGGCCCCGAGCGCCTCGGCACGCTCATCGAGCGCACTGTCATCGGCATCCGGCAGCAACGGCTCGAAACCGAAGGTCTCATCAGCCAGCGCGGCACCGGTGGCGGTGAACAGTGATTCGAGCTGCACGCGACCGTCGGCCTGCAGGGCCGCAACGTCGCTCAACTCCTGCTGCAATACGCCAAGCCAGCGGTGCATGCTCAACGACTGATCCGCGCAGTACATGCCCACCAGCAAACCATGCACCTCTGCCGCCTGACTCAGGCTGCCGGCTCGCGAGAGCGTGGTCTGAATCTCGTCAAAAGGCGGCGTTCGAAAGCGATCGTTCATGCCGGAAAGCCTCCCGGGACGGCACAGAAAGGCTCCGCATGCTACACCCCCGCATCGCCGCGCCGGTAGTTTGCCGCTTTGGCCACGCGGCGATTGACCCTGTCGCAAACCGCCACCTATAGTCCCCGTCCATGGAAACGACCCTCGTCCCAGGCCCCGCTCCGGCCCTGTCTGCCCTCGAAAAACGTGTCGGCGAACTCGCCAGATTCGGCGAATCCATGGCCGGCGACAACCGCAAGCTGCGCCAGCAGGTCGGTCACCTCGATGTCGAACTGGCGGCAACCCGCCAGGCCCGCATCGATGAGACCACGCGCCTGCGTGACAGCCACGAGCACCAGCTGCGCGAGCTGCAGGCCACCCACACCCGTGAAGTCGAAGCGCTGCGCAGCGACTACGAAACACAGCTGGCCGAACTGCGGGCCGCTCACGTGACAGAAATCGAGCACCTGAGCAGCCTGCACGCCGATGAACTCGGCACGCTGCGGGAAGGCTACGAGAGCGAGCTCGACGACCTCCGCACCCGTCTGCAGGACGCAGAGAACCGCCTGGCACTGATGGTTTCACGCCTGCGCACCCTGGAGTCCTGAGCATGTCCGCGAGCAACCAGCTCATCACCGTACGCATCATGGACGGTGAATACAAAGTCGCGTGTCCGCCCGAGGAAATCGATGATCTGCAGCGGGCGGCCGCATTTCTCAACGAGCGCCTCGGCGAAGTCCGTGCCAGCGGCCGTATTTCCGGCCCCGAGCGCATCGCCGTCATGGCCGGCCTCAATCTGGCCTACGAGCTGCTGAAGATTTCACGCGAAGCCAATGCCGAACGCGAACTGACCCGCACCCAGGCCGAACGCCTGCTGCGCCTGGTCGACGCGAGCCTTAGCAAAATCACCGAACAGCCGCTATAGTGTGTCTCACGGGCATCCCCTGCGGTGTTCGAGGAATAGGGCCGTAATCCCCTTGATCCATAGTTTGACAGCCGGGGGATCGGTTACGCGGTATCGGTGTGCAAGTCCGCCTTCGCAGCGGGAAGCCTTAGATATCGTGCCGGTTCCCACTTGAACCAAGTACTGGTTCAAGGGCCAGGCCCGGACGGCACATGCGGGGGGTGCCTCCTCTTTTTGCCCGCTCTCAGCAGAACCCACCTGTGACCATGCAGCCCACCGATCTGCGCCGCGCGCTGCGCGCGCGCCGGCGTGAGCTCGACGCCGGTTTCCGCGCTGAAGCAGCGGCCCGCGTCGCCAGCCGCATCGCCAGCCAACCGGCCTTCACCAGCGCACAGCGCGTCGCCGTGTACATCGCCTTCGACGGCGAGCTCGATCCGGCACCGCTGGTCGACATCGCCCGCGCCTGCGGCAAGGACGTGCTGCTGCCAGTGCTGCAGGGCGATCAGGCCATGCACTTCGGCCTGTGGCCCGCCGCTGCCGAGCTGAGCAGCAACCGCTTCGGTATTCCGGAACCGCACGCCACCGAGCGTTTTGCCGCACGCGACGTCGATCTGGTGCTGACGCCGCTGGTCGGTTTCGATGTGCAATGCGGACGCCTCGGCATGGGCGGCGGCTTCTACGACCGCACCTTCGCCTTCCTGCTTGACGATGCCGAGGCGCGACCGCGGCTGTTCGGCCTCGCCTACGACTGCCAGCGCGTCGAGCAGCTGCCGCGCCAGCCCTGGGACGTGCCGCTCGCGGCGGTCGTCACCGAAGCCGCCGTGTACTGCGCCTGAACTCGGGCGATACTGCGGACCCGTTCCCCGCCCCGACAGGTCAGGCGATGAATCACTGGCTGATGAAATCCGAGCCCGGCGAGTTCAGCATCGACGCGCTGGAAGCGATGCCCGAGCGCACCGAGCACTGGGACGGCGTGCGCAATTACCAGGCGCGCAACATGATGCGCGACCAGATGCAGCTCGGCGACCGGGTGTTCTTCTATCACTCCAACACCGAGGTGCCGGGCATCGTCGGCATCGCCGAGATCGCGCGCACCGGCTACCCGGACTTCCTCGCCTGGGAGCCGACGGACAAGCACTACGCCCCGAAGAGCACGCCGGACAAGCCGATCTGGTACATGGTCGACATCCGCTTCGTGCGCCGTCTCCAGCGCACGATCAGCCTGAGCGAACTCAAGGAGCACGCCGACGCGCTCGGCGATTTTCCGCTGCTGCGCCGCGGCAACCGGCTGTCGGTGATGCCGGTCAGCGCCGCGCAGTGGGATTACATCCTCGGCCTCGAATGAGCCGCCGGCTCAGCGCGCACCGCCATCGAGGAACCGCCGGTAGGCCGGATTATCGGTCTCCTCCCAGTACTCGTAGCCGAGCTGCGCCAGGATCTGGCGGAAGCGCTCGCGCTCGCCCGCCGGCACCTGCACGCCGGCCAGCACGCGACCGTAGTCGGCGCCGTGGTTGCGGTAATGGAACAGCGAGATGTTCCAGCCATGCACCATCGAGTTGAGGAACTTCAGCAGCGCACCCGGCCGTTCCGGGAACTGGAAGCGATACAGCACCTCATCGGCGATGCCCGGCGCATGGCCGCCGACCATGTAGCGCACGTGCAGCTTGGCCATCTCGTTGTCGCTCATGTCGAGCACCGGATAGCCCTCGCCGCGCAGCTGCTCGATCAGCGCCAGTTTTTCCTCGCGCCCCTCGCTGAGCTGCACACCGACGAAGATCTGCGCATCGCGGGCATCGGCGTAGCGGTAGTTGAATTCGGTGATCGCGCGCTTGCCGAGGGTCTGGATGAACTTGCGGAAGGCGCCAGGCCGCTCGGGAATCGTCACCGCGATCAGCGCCTCACGCTGCTCGCCGATCTCCGCGCGCTCGGCAACGTGGCGCAGGCGGTCGAAATTGACGTTGGCACCGCAGTTGATCGCAACCAGCGTCTGCCCGCTGATGCCGCGCTCGGCGACGTATTTCTTCAGGCCGGCGGTACCGACGGCGCCGGCCGGTTCGGCGATCGCGCGGGTGTCGTCGAAGATGTCCTTCATCGCCGCACAGATTTCATCGGTGCTGACGGTGATGACCTCATCGACGTATTCGCGGCACAGACTGAAGGTTTCCTCGCCGATCTGACGCACGGCGACACCGTCGGCAAAGATACCGACCTGATCGAGCACGACACGCTCGCCCGCCTGCATCGCCGCCTGCAGGCAGGCGGCATCGTCGGGCTCGACGCCGATGATGCGGATATCCGGGCGCAGGTATTTGACGTAGGCGGCGATGCCGGCGATCAGCCCGCCGCCGCCGACGGCGACGAAGATCGCGTGGATTGGGTCCGGATGCTGACGCAGGATCTCCATGCCAATGGTGCCCTGGCCGGCGATCACGTCCGGATCGTCGTAGGGATGGATGAAGGTCAGGCCCTTTTCGGCTTCGAGCTGGCGGGCGTGCTGCGCGGCCTCGTCGAAAGTGTCGCCGAACAGCACGACGCGTGCACCGCGCGCCTTGCAGGCGTTGATCTTGATCGGCGGCGTGGTGCGCGGCATCACGATCGTCGCCTTGACGCCGAGCTTCTGCGCCGACAGCGCCACGCCCTGCGCATGGTTGCCGGCCGAGGCACAGATCACACCGCGCTCCAGCGCCTCGCGCGGCAGGCCGACCATCTTGTTGTAGGCACCGCGCAGCTTGAAGGAGAACACCGGCTGCAGGTCTTCGCGCTTGAGCCGAATGGTGTTGCCGAGGCGGGTGGAGAGGCGGGGCAGCGAGTCCAGCGGGCTCTCGATCGCCACGTCATAGACGCGGGCGGAGAGGATCTTGCGGATATAGTCGTGCATGGTGAGCGCAGCGCTCGGAAACAGCGCCGATTGGCGGCGAAACAGGGGATATTGCACCGCCGCCCCGAGGGTGTCCATCCGCGCTACAATCCGCGCCCTTCCTCCCCCGCCTGCGGAATCGTCCCTCCATGACCCAGGATGAACTCAAGCAGCGTGTCGCCGAAGCCGCCCTTGAATACGTCGAAGACGGCATGATCGTCGGCGTCGGTACCGGCTCGACGGTGAACTTCTTCATCGATGCGCTGGCGCGCATCAAGGGCCGCATCGACGGCGCCGTTTCCAGCTCGGAGGCCAGCAGCACGCGCCTGCGCGCGCACGGCATCCCGGTCTACGAACTCAACGCCGTCGGCCCGCTGCCGGTCTACATCGACGGCGCCGACGAGTCCGACCCGCAGCTGTGCCTGACCAAGGGCGGCGGCGGCGCACTGACCCGCGAGAAGATCGTCGCCGCGGCGTCGGAACGCTTCGTCTGCATCGCCGATGCCTCGAAACTGGTCGAGCGCCTCGGCCGTTTCCCGCTGCCGGTCGAAGTCATCCCGATGGCGCGCAGCCATGTCGCCCGCCAGCTGCTCAAGCTCGGCGGCCAGCCGGTCTGGCGCGAGCAGTTCGTCACCGACAACGGCAACCTGATCCTCGATGTGCACGGCCTGCAGATCGACGACCCGCGCGGCCTCGAACGCGCGATCAACGACATTGCCGGCGTCGTCTGCAACGGCCTGTTCGCACTGCGCCCGGCCGATGTGCTGCTGCTCGCTTCCGCCGAAGGTGTGCGCCGCATCACGCCAGCCTGAGATGTTGCAGTGCAGTGACTTGGACCCTGCGTCGCAGCAACGTTAATATGCGTTCGTTCTATGAACATGCGCAGAGTGCACGGCTCTGCATGCGCTGTGCGCCCGCATGCGAGTCATGTTCTTCGCCGGTTCACTCCGCCCTCGCCCAAGCGGGCGCCGTCCGCCGAGATTTGCAGCCATGTCGCCCAGCACGCACGCCCCGCTTTCCGATGACGATACCGCGACCCTGCAACGTGAGATCGCCGAACTGATCGTCGTCTCGCTGAACCTCGACGTCGCCGCCTCGGCGATCGCGGTCGAAGCGCCGCTGTACGGCGATGAAGGTCTCGGACTGGACTCGATCGACATCCTCGAACTCGCGCTGGTGGTGTCCAAGCGCTACGGCTTCGCGCTGCGCGCCGACAGCGAGGACAACGTCCGCATTTTTTCCTCGCTGGCCCAGCTGGCGGACTACGTCCGCGCTCACCGCACCTGCTGAGCCGGCATCGTGGCCGCCACGATGAGCGCCGGACCTCTGCTGCGTGCCGCCGTCACCGCCCTGCTGCTGGTCACCTACTCGGTGGCCGTGCACCTGACCACGGCATCCGCCCAGCCCAGCGACCTCGGCGCAGCCGTCGCCGTGCTGCCACCGCTCGGTTTCGGCCTGCTGCTGGCCTGGCGCGCCACGCACCGCCGCCGCTGGCTGGCAGTGTGGTCACTTGTCGCCGCGGCCACGGCGCTCGGCTGGCCGCAGCTGCGCAGCGGCTTTGCCTGGATCTACCTGCTGCAGCACGCCGGCAGCTTCGCTCTGCTGGCGCTGCTGTTCGGCAGCACCCTGCGCCGTGGCGAGCTGGCGCTGATCTCGCGCGTGCACCAGCTCGTGCACGGCCAGCTGCCGCCGCTGGCGGCCCGCTACACACGCGGCGTCACCCAGGTGTGGGCGCTGTTCTGCACCACGATGACACTGACTTCGCTGGCGCTGTTCGCACTCGGCCCGCGTGAGAGCTGGTCACTGTTCGCCAATGCGCTGACGCCGGTGCTGGTCATTGCCCTGTTCGCCGCCGAATATCTGCTGCGCGTGTGCCTGCTGCCGGCGTCGATGCGTTCCGGGCTGCTCGATTCGATCCGCGCCTTCCGCCGCCTCGGCGACGCCGGCGCGACCACCCAGGCCTCGCAGTCATGAGCGCCGACGCGCCGCTGCCGCTGCTGTCCCACACCGAGGCCGACGCCATCGTCGCCTGGCGGCACGGTGCACCGATCAGCCGCCGGCGCATGCTCGGCGACATCGAACGCGTCGCCGCGGCGCTGCCGGCCGGACGCCACCTGCTCAACGTCTGCAGCGACCGCTACCACTTCGCGGTCGGCCTCGCCGCCGGCGTACTCGCCGGGCGCATCAGCCTGCTGCCGTCGACACTGACTGAAAGCGTCGTGCGCCAGTTGCTGGTCGATGCCCCCGACACGGTACTGCTCAGCGAAGCCGATGCGCCGGCGCTGCTGCCGGGCACGCTGCCGCGACTGATCTATCCGCAGGGCGAGCGCCACGACGGGCCGGCGCAGGTGCCGCTGATCGATGCCGGGCAGCTGGCCGCTCGCGTGTTCACCTCCGGCTCGACCGGCCTGCCGCAGCCGCACGGCAAGAGCTGGGGCCGGCTGGTGCGCAACGCCCGCACCGGCGCCCGCGCGCTCGGCCTCGACGACGGCCGCAATTTCGCCCTGCTCGGCACGGTGCCGCCGCAGCATATGTACGGCCTGGAATCGACGGTGCTGCTGGCGCTGCACGGCGGCGGCGCGCTGGTCGCCGAACGGCCCTTCCACCCGGCTGAAATCGCCGCGGCACTGGCCGCGCTGCCGGCACCGCGGGTGCTGGTCAGCACGCCGTTCCACCTGCGCACACTGCTCGCCGCCGGTACCGAACTGCCGACGCTGGCGCGCGTGCTGAGCGCGACGTCGCCGCTCGAACGCACGCTCGCCGCCGCCATCGAAGCGCACTGCGCGACGCGGCTGAGCGAGATCTACGGCAGCACCGAAAGCGGACAGGTCGCGGTACGCGACAGCGCCCGCGAAGAGCACTGGACGCTGATGCCCGGCATCGAGCTGCAGCAGCGCGACGGCCGCGGCTGGGTCAGCGGCGGCCACATCGAGGCGCCGGTGCCGCTCGGCGACGCCATCACGCCGCTCGACAGCCGCCACTTCATGCTCGGCGCCCGCGACGAGGACATGGTCAACATCGCCGGCAAGCGCACTTCGCTGGCCTACCTCAACCATCAGCTGCTGGCCATCGCCGGCGTCGTCGACGGCGCCTTCTACATGCCGGACGCAACAGCGGACGACGCAGCGCAGCACGGCATCACCCGGCTGGCGGCCTTCGTCGTCGCCCCGACGCTCGGCCGCGAGGCGCTGCTGCACGCGCTGCGCGCGGCGATCGACCCGGTGTTCCTGCCGCGACCGCTGATCCACCTCGCCACGCTGCCGCGCAATGCCACCGGCAAACTGCCGCGCGCCGCCTGCGAGGCCCTGCTCGCTGCCCATCGCGGGAGCGCCCCGTGACGCCGGCACCGCTGACGCTGTCGCTGCCGGCCACGCACCCGGTGTTCGCCGGCCATTTTCCCGCACATCCGGTGCTGCCGGGCGCGCTACTGCTCGACCTGCTGGTGCATGCGCTCGCCGACGCGGCGGCCGGCGACTGGCAGGTGCTCAGCGCCAAGTTCCTGCAGCCGGTCGGCCCCGGCGAGCGGCTGCAGGCGAGCTTCAGCGCCGGCGCGCACGGCCTCGGCTTCGAGCTGCGCAGCGCCGGGCGCGTGGTCGCCAGCGGCCGGCTGGCGCGCGGAGCGACGGCGTGAGCCTGCGCCGCGCGCGTGCCGCCTGGGCCACCCGGCCCGAGCGCAGCAATGTCGCGATGCTCAAACTGATGAGCTGGATCTCGCTGCGGCTCGGTCGCCCGGCCGGGCGCGGCGTGCTGCACCTGATCGCGGCCTACTTCCTGCTGTTCGCCCCGTCGGCGCGGCGCGCCTCGCGCGCCTACCTGCACCGGGTGCTGGAACAGCGGCCGGGGCTGCGCGCCAGCTACCGCCACATCCACAGCTTCGCGGCGACGATCCACGACCGCATCTACCTGCTCAACGACCGCTTCGACCTGTTCGACCTGCGCATCGAAGGCGAGGCGGTGATGCTCGACGCCCTCGCCGACGGCCGCGGCGCGCTGCTGTTCGGCGCACACCTCGGCAGCTTCGAGGTGGTGCGCGCGATCGGGCGCCGTCACCCGCAGGTGCGCGTGGCGCTGGCGATGTTCCCGGACAACGCCCGGCGCATCGGCGCCGCGCTCGATGCGATCAACCCGGCGGCGCGCCCCGACATCATCGCCCTCGGCCGCATGGACGCGATGCTGCAGGTGCGCGAGCGGCTGCTGCAGGGTCAGTTCGTCGGCGTGCTCGCCGACCGCACGCCCGGCGACGAGGCCACGCGCCCGGTACCGGTGCTCGGTGCCGAAGCGCCGCTACCGCTCGGGCCGCTGCGCATGGCGGCGATGCTGCGCAGCCGGGTGATCTTCATGGCCGGGCTGTACCTCGGCGGCAACCGCTACGCCATCCGCTTCGCGCAGATCGCCGACTTCTCCGACTGCAGCGCCGACGCCCGCGAGGTGCAGATCGACGCCGCGCTCCACCGCTACGCCGCGCTGATCGAGGACTGCTGCCGGCAGGCGCCGTACAACTGGTTCAATTTCTTCGATTTCTGGCCCGCGCGGCCAGCCAGCCCATGCGCCGACGCCTGCTGAGCGCGCTGCTGCTCACCGTCGCCGCGCTCGCCCATGCCGAAGACTGGACGCTGACGCAGCTGATGGCGGCACTGGCCGCCAATCCCGGCGGCCGCGCCCACTTCGTCGAGCGCAAGGACATCGCCCTGCTCGATGCCCCGGTCGAGGCCCGCGGCGAACTGTTCTACCGACCGCCCGATCACCTCGAACGCCGCACGCAGACACCGCAGCCGGAAACGCTGATCCTCGATGGCGAGATGCTGACGCTCGAACGCGACGGCCGCCGCCTGCAGCTGAGCCTCGCCGAACGGCCGCAGATCGCCGCCTTCACCGACAGCATCCGCCGCACGCTGGCCGGCGACCGCCACGCACTGGAGCGCGCCTACCGGCTGACGCTGAGCGGCGAGGCCGCGCTGTGGACCCTGCGCCTGGTACCGGACGACGAGGCGCTGCGCGAGATCATCCAGCAGATCACCATCAGCGGCAACCAGGGCGAGGTGCGCTCGATCGCCATCCTGCAGGCCGACGGCGATCGCTCGCTGATGACCATCACGCCGGAGCCGGCGCCATGAGCCGGCGGCCGCGTGGCGCCGTGCTGCTGTGGCTGGCCGGGCTCGCCGTCTGCCTCTACCTGCTGACGCAGGCGCGCTTTACCGCCGACCTGTCGGCCTTTCTGCCGCAGACGCCGAGTGCCGAACAACGGCTGCTGGTCGAGCAGCTGCGCGACGGCCCGGTGTCGCGGCTGCTGCTGATCGGCATCCGCGGCGGCGAAGCGATCGAGCGCGCCGCCGCCTCGCGCACGCTGGCGTCGCGACTGCAGCACGCGCCCGAATTCGTCGCCGTCGCCAACGGCGAGGCCGCCAGCGCCGAAGCCGACCAGCAGTGGCTGTTCGAGCAGCGCTACCTGCTCAGCCCCGCGGTCGATGCCGAACGCTTCAGCGTCGCCGGCCTGCACCGCGCGATTCAGGCCAGCATCGAGCGGCTGAGCTCGCCGGCCGGCCTGCTGCTCAAGCAGCTGCTGCCACGCGACCCGACCGGCGAGACGCTCGCCCTGCTCGATGCCCTGGCGGCCCGCGGCCAGCCGGCCAGCCGCGAGGGCGTCTGGAGTACCCGCGACGGCGAACAGGCGCTGCTGCTCGCCACCACCCGCGCCGCCGGCGCCGACACCGACGGCCAGGCAGCCGCCGTCGAACGCGTGCGCACGGCGTTCGCGCCGCTCGCGCACGGCGCGCTGCAGCTGGAGCTGAGCGGACCCGGCGTGTTCGCGGTGCAGGCGCGGGCGACGATCAAAAGCGAAGTCGAGCGCCTGTCGCTGCTGGCGAGCGCGCTGATCGCCGCGCTGCTGCTCTACGCCTACCGCTCGCCGCGCCTGCTCCTGCTCGGCCTGCTGCCGATGGCGAGCGGCGCGCTGGCCGGCATCGCCGCGGTGGCCGCCGGCTTCGGCGTGGTGCATGGCATCACCCTCGGTTTCGGCATCACGCTGATCGGCGAGGCGGTCGATTACGCCATCTACCTGTTCGTGCAGTCGGCGCGCAGCACCAGCCTCGCCGGCTTCTGGCCGACCGTGCGCCTCGGCGTGCTGACCTCGGTGTGCGGCTTCGCCGCGCTGCTGCCGGCGCAGTTCCCCGGCCTCGCCCAGCTCGGCGCGTTCTCGCTGGTCGGCCTGCTCACCGCGGCGCTGGTCACCCGCCACGTGCTGCCGGCGCTGCTGCCGGCGACGCTGCAGGTGCGCGATCTGAGCCCGCTCGGCCGGCGCCTGGCCGCTGCACTGCCGGCACTGCGCCGCCTGCGGCCGCTGCTGCTGCTGCTGATCGCGCTCGCCGCCGGGCTGCTCTACAGCCGCCAGTCGACGCTGTGGCAGCACGAGCTGGCGGCGCTGAGCCCGGTGTCGGCCGCCGACCAGGCGCTCGATGCACGCCTGCGCGCCGCCCTCGGCGCACCCGAAGTGCGCTATCTGGTGGTCGCCCGCGCGGCCAGCGCCGATGCCGCGCTGCACGCCGCCGAACGGCTGGCACCAACGCTCGATGCGCTGCAGGCGCAAGGGCTGATCGGCGGCTACGACAGTGCCGCGCGCTACCTGCCGAGCCTGGCGACGCAGCAGGCACGTCGCGCCGCGCTGCCGGACACCGCAACGCTGCGCGAGCGCCTGCAGGCGGCGCTGGCCGGCCTGCCGCTGCGTGCCGAGCGCCTCGACGGTTTTCTCGCCGACGTCGAAGCCAGCCGCCAAACGCCGCCGCTGAGCCGCGCCGATCTCGCCGACACCAGCTTCGCGCTGGCCGTCGATGCGCTGCTGCAGCAGCGCGCCGATGGCTGGCAGGCGCTGCTGCCGCTGCACGCACCGCAGGCCGACGGCCGGCTGCCCGACGTCGCCTACCTGCGCGCGGCGATCGCCGCCAGCGGTGTCGACGGCGCGCGCTTCATCGACCTCAAGCACGAGTCCGACGCGCTCTACGCCGGCTACGTCGATGAGGCCATCCACCTGACGCTGGCCGGCTGCACGGCGATCGCCGTGCTGTTGCTGATCGCCCTGCGCTCGCCGCGCGCCTGGCTGCAGGTGTGGCTGCCGCTGGCCGGCGCCACGCTGCTGGTCGGCGCCGGCCTGGCGCTGGCCGGTGAGCGGCTGACGCTGCTGCACCTGATCGGCCTGCTGCTGATCGTCGCCGTCGGCTCGAACTACGCGCTGTTCTTCGCCCGCGCGCAGACGCCGGATGCGACGACGCTGGCCTCGCTGCTGCTCGCCAACCTGACGACCATGCTCGGCTTCGGCCTGCTGGGGTTTTCCAGCGTGCCGGTGCTGCACGCGATCGGCGTCGTCGTCGGTCCTGGCGCGCCGCTGGCGCTGCTGCTCGCCGCCGTGCTGTCCTCGCCGGCCACTGAAGCGGAGCCCGCATGACCACCCCGTTGCGCTCGCTGTACCTGCCCGCGCGGCCCGGCCACACGGCACCGCTGCTGTGCGCGCTGCTGCCGGGCGCCGGCGACCGCCCCGAGCATTACCTCGAACACGGCTGCATCGCCGCCGCCCGCGAGCGCGGCTTCGACGTCGACTTCCTGCTGCTGGAAACCGCACTCGACCGCCTGATCGACGGCGCCATCGTCCACGCGCTGGAGGCCGCGCTGGCGCCACAGCGCGCCGGCCGCCGGCAGTGCTGGCTTGGCGGCATCTCGCTCGGCGCGCTGGTGGCGCTGATGCACGCCGATGCCTACCCGCAGGCCGCGGACCGCCACCTGCTGCTCGCGCCGTATCCCGGCAACCGCACCATCACCGCCGACATCGCCGCCGCCGGCGGCCTCGCCGCCTGGCAGGCCGGCACGCTGCCGGCGGGCGAGATCGAACGCCGCGGCTGGCGGGCACTGCAGCGGCTGGCCGGCGAGCGGTCGCCGTGGCTCGGCTACGGCCGCGATGACCGCTTCGCCGCCGGTCATGCACTGATGGCCGCGGTGCTGCCACAGGCGCAGGTGCACATCGTCGACGGCGGCCACGACTGGGCGGCCTGGCGCGCGCTGTGGGCGACGTTCCTCGCCGGCGGCGCGCTGGAGGCCGGACGATGAGGCGCTGGCAACCCTCCCCGCTGCTGCGCGGCTCGGCCGTGCTGCACGCCGTCGCCGCCGGCTCGCTGACCATCGCGCCGGCCGCCTGGCCCTACGCGCTCGGCGCCGTCGCCGCCAATCACCTGCTGCTGACCGCCGCCGGCCTGTGGCCGCGCAGCCACCTGCTCGGGCCGAACCTGACACGGCTGGCGGAGACCGCCGATGCCATCGCGCTGACCATCGACGACGGTCCCGATCCGCAGATCACGCCGCAGGTGCTCGACGCGCTCGATGCCGCCGGCGCGCGGGCGAGCTTTTTCTGCATCGGCGCGCGCGCCGAGCGGCATCCGCAGCTGATCGCCGAGATCGTGCGCCGCGGCCACCGCGTCGAGAACCACAGCCAGCATCACCGCCACCATTTCTCGCTGTGCGGCCCGCGCGCGCTGAGCCGCGAAATCGCCGCGGCGCAGGCGACGCTGAGCGCGCTCGCCGGCACGCCGCCGCAGTATTTCCGCGCGCCGGCCGGCCTGCGCAATCCGTTTCTCGACCCGGTGCTGCATCGCCACGACCTGCACCTGGCGAGCTGGACGCGGCGCGGTTTCGACACCCGCGAGCGCGATCCGGCGCGCGTCGGCGCACGCCTGCTGCGCGGCCTCGCCGCCGGTGACGTGCTGCTGCTGCACGACGGCCACGCCGCCCGCAGCCACAGCGGCGAGCCGATGATCCTCGCCGTGCTGCCGCAGCTGTTCGCGGCCTGCCGCGCGCGCGGCCTGCGCGTGCAGCCGCTGCCGCCGCCCGACTGGAGCGATCCACGATGAGCACACACGCCCCCGCCCGCCTGGTCAGCGCCGCCGCCGCGCCGTACCGCGCCGGCGGCCGCTTCGCCTGGCATTTCGCCCGCGGCAAGCTCGGCGGCGACCCGGCCTTCGCCGGCCTGCTGCGCCTGGGCCTGATCGCCGACGGTGCGCACCTGCTCGACCTCGGCTGCGGTCAGGGTCTGCTCGCCCGCTGGCTCGACGCCGCCGTGCAGGCCCACGCCGCCGGCGACTGGCCGGCCGGCTGGCCGCCGCCGCCGCACCTGGCCGGCTACCACGGCATCGAGCTGATGCCGCGCGACGTGGCGCGCGCCGGTGCCGCGCTCGCCGGCCTGCCGTGGGCGCGGGTCGAGTGCGGCGATATCTGCAGCGCCGATTTCGGCCGCGCCGAGGTCGCCGTGATCCTCGACGTGCTGCACTACATCGACTATGCCGAGCAGGCCGCCGTCATCGCCCGCCTGGCGCATACGCTGGCACCGCACGGCACGCTGCTGCTGCGCGTCGGCGACGCCGCCGCCGGCTGGCCGTTCCGCTGCAGCCAGTGGGTCGACCGCATCGTCACCTTCGTGCGCGGCCACCGCCTCGGCCGGCTGTACTGCCGCCCGCTCGATGACTGGTGTGCGCTGCTGCGCGCGCACGGCTTCGCGGTGCGCGCGCAGGCGATGAGCGCCGGCACACCGTTCGCCAACGTACTGCTGATCGCGCGCTGCGGCGGCGCCTGAGCGCTATACTCGCCCCCCTCGCGCTCCCGGCTCCAGCCATGTTCACACCGCTCCTGCTCGCTCACTACACGGCTACCAGTTGCCTGGGCTCCGGTCTTGGGGCCACGCTGGCGGCCCTGCGCGCCAATCGCAGCGGCCTCGCCCGCTGCCAGTTCGAAGACGTCACGCTGCCAACCTGCTGCGGCGCCGTCGCCGGCCTCGACCGCGTCGCACTGCCGGCGGCGCTCGCCCGCTTCGACTGCCGCAATCACCGTCTGGCGCTGCACGGCCTGCAGCAGGACGGCTTCCTCGACGCCGTCGCCGCGGCGCGGCAGCGCTACGGCGCCCAGCGCATCGGTGTGTTCCTCGGCACCAGCACCTCCGGCATCCTCGAAACCGAACACGTTTACCGCCAGCGCGGCGCCGATGGGGCGCTGCCGGCCGGCTTCGATTACGCCAGCACGCACAGCCTGTACGCGCTCGCCGAGTTCGTGCGCCGCCTCTGCGCGCTCGGCGGACCGGCGGCGGTGGTGTCGACGGCCTGCTCGTCGAGCGCCAAGGTCTACGCCAGCGCGGCACGGCTGATCCACGCCGGCGTCATCGACGCGGCCATCGTCGGCGGCGTCGATTCGCTGTGCCTGACCACGCTGTACGGCTTCAATTCGCTGGAGCTGCTGGCCGAGGCGCCATGCCGGCCGTTCGATCGCGGGCGCGACGGCATCTCCATCGGCGAGGCCGCGGCGTTCGCGCTGCTCGAACGCGCCACGGCCACCGATGCCACAGCCGTGCTGCTGTGCGGCGTCGGCGAATCGAGCGACGCGCACCACATGTCATCGCCGCATCCGCAGGGCCTCGGCGCGCAACAGGCGATGCAGGCCGCGCTCGCCAGTGCCGGCTGCACGCCGGCGGAAGTCGACTACATCAACCTGCACGGCACGGCGACGCCGAGCAACGACGAGGCCGAGGCCCGCGCCGTGCGCGCGCTGTTCGGCAGCGCGCTGCCGCCGGCCAGTTCGACCAAGGGCGCCACCGGCCACACGCTGGGCGCCGCCGGCGCGCTGGAAGCGGTCATCTGCGCGCTGGCGCTGCGCGAGGGGCTGGTGCCGGCCAGCACCGGCACGCGCGCGGCCGATCCGGCGCTCGGCCTGCAGCCGCCGCTGGCGCCGTTTGCCGCGCCGCTGCGCCGCGTGCTGAGCAATTCCTTCGGCTTCGGCGGCACCAACGCCAGCCTGCTGTTCGCCCGTGCCGGAGACTGCGCATCATGAGCACGCTGCAGGCCACGCTGCTCGGGGTCGGCGCCGTCGGCCCCGGCTTCGCCGACTGGAACACGCTGCGCGCGCTGCTGCGCGGCGACGCCGAATACCGGCCCGTGCCCTGCGTGGCGCCAGTGCCGAACGCGCTGCCCGCCGCCGAACGCCGGCGCACCGGCAAGGCCACGCGGCTGGCGCTCGCCGCCGGCTTTGCCGCTGTGGCCGACGCCGCGGCCGATGCGGCGACGCTGGCGACGGTGTTCGCCTCCTCCGGCGGCGACGGCGACAACTGCCACGCCATCTGCGAGGCGCTGGCCGGCAGCGACCGGCTGATCTCGCCGACGCGTTTCCATAACTCGGTCAACAACGCCGCCTCCGGCTACTGGGGCATCGCCAGCGGCGCGATGGCGCCGTCGACGATGATCGCCGCCTTCGACGGCAGCTTCGCCGCCGGCCTGCTCGAAGCCGGCGGCCTGCTCGCCAGCGGCCTGCCGCAGGTGCTGCTGATCGCCTACGAGGCGGCCTATCCGGCGCCGCTGCACGCCACCCGCCTGCTCAGCGGTGACTGCGCGCTGGCCTGCCTGCTCGCCACTGATGCCGCCGGCCCGCGCCTGCGCCTGGAGCTGTGCGAGGAGGCGCCGACAGTGCTGGCGCAGCCATCGCTCGAAGCCCTGCGCCGCGGCATTCCCGCCGCTCGCGGCCTGACGCTGCTGCAGGCGGTGGCGCAGGCACAGGCGCAGCGCGTGGTGCTCGACTACATCGACGGCCTGCAGCTCGCCGTCGAGGTGCAGCCATGACCCCGTCCCCGCTGCTCGATCACGCCTGGATCGCCGCGCACATCCCGCATCAGGGCCGCATGTGCCTGCTCGATCGCGTCGAGCAGTGGAGCCCGACGCAGGTGCGCTGCAGCGCCAGCAGCCACCGTGTCGCCGACCATCCGCTGCGCGTCGGCGAGCGGCTCGGCGCACACGCCGGTATCGAATACGCCGCGCAGGCGATGGCGGTACACGGTGCGCTGCTCGCCGGCGAGACCGCCGCGCCGCCACGGGCCGGCTATCTGGCCAGCGTGCGTGACCTGCAGCTGCAGGTCGCCCGCCTCGATGACGTACCCGGCGCGCTGCTCATCGACGCCGAGCTGCTCAGCGGTGACGCGCGCTCGGCGCTGTACGGCTTTCGCCTCAGCGACAGCCGCGGCGCCGGCCTGCTCAGCGGCCGCGCGGCGGTGATCTTCGATGCGCTGGCGCAGGTGACGCGATGAGCCGCCGGGCGCTGGTCACCGGCGGCAGCGGCGCGATCGGCGCGGCGATCTGCCGCCGCCTCGCCGCCGACGGCTGCGCGGTGCTGATCCACGCCCACCGCGGCGTCGAGGCCGCCGAGGCGCTGGCCGCCGAGATCCGCGCCGCCGGCGGCACGGCGCAACCGCTGATCTTCGACCTCACCGATGCCGCCGCCAGCGCCGCGGCGCTCGACGCAGTGCTCGCCGACGGCCCGGTGCAGGTGCTGGTGCACAACGCCGGCGTGCACGACGACGCCGTGCTGCCGGGCATGCGCGCCGAGCAGTGGCATCGCGTCATCGACGTCAGCCTGCACGGCTTTTACCACGTCACCCAGCCGCTGCTGCTGCCGATGATCCGCACGCGCTGGGGCCGCATCGTCAACATCGGTTCGATCGCCGGCATCGCCGGCAACCGCGGTCAGGTCAACTACGCCGCCGCCAAAGGTGCGCTGCACGCGGCGACCAAAGCGCTGTCGCTCGAAGTCGCCGGGCGCGGCATCACCGTCAACGCCGTCGCGCCCGGCATCATCGCCACGCCGATGAGCCAGGGGGCCTTCGACGCCGCCGCGATCGCGCGGCTGGTGCCGGCCAAGCGCGCCGGCCAGCCCGCGGAGGTCGCCGATCTGGTCGGCTTCCTCTGCTCCGAGCAGGCGGCTTACATCAGCGGCCAGATCATCTCCATCAACGGCGGCATGCTCTGAGCCTGCAGCACCGACCGAGGGAACGCCGGTGAGCCAGCCCAGCCTCGCGGCTCAGGAAGTCGCGGTTCATCAGCACGAGCTGCTGCTGTATTTCACGCTGCTGCAGCTGGCGATCATCGTCCTCGCCGGGCGCCTCGGCGGGGCGCTGGCGCGCCGCGGCAGGCAGTCGCCGGCGGTCGGCGAGATCCTCATCGGCATCCTGCTTGGCCCCTCGCTGTTCGGCTGGCTGGCGCCGGAGGCGTTTCACTACATCTTCCGCAGCACGCCGCCGGAGCCGCTGCAGATCCTCTCGCAGGTCGGTCTGCTGCTGCTGATGTTCCAGATCGGGCTGGAATTCGACTTCGCTCACCTCGGCGAGCCCAAACACCGGCGCACGGTGTGGCGCATCGCCATCGCCAGCCTGCTGCTGCCTTTCGCCTTCGGCCTCGGTTTTGGCTACCTGAGCGCGCCGCAACTGTCGCCGGGGGCGCCGCCGCTGGCCTCGGCACTGTTCGTCGCCACCGCGCTGTCGATCACCGCACTGCCGATCCTCGGCCGCATCATGATCGAGTTCGGCCTGGAGCGTTCGCCGCTCGGTGTCATCGCCATCAGCGCCGCCGCGATCAACGACGTCGTCGGCTGGCTGCTGCTGGCACTGGTGACGACGCTGACGCTGTCCGGCTTCGATGCCGCCGACTTCGCGCTGCGCGTGGCGCTGGTGCTCGGCTTTCTCGTCGCCTGCTGGTACGGCCTGCGGCCGCTGGCCCGGCGCCTGGTGCGCCTCGGCGCGCAGACACCGGGCGAGCTGACGCCGAACCGCCTCGGTGCGCTGCTGGCGCTGATCTTCCTCTGCGGCATGTGCACGCAGCAGCTCGGCATCTTCGCGATCTTCGGCGGCTTCATGGCCGGCGTCGTGCTGCATGAGGAACGTCCGCTGGCGCTGGCCTGGCAGCAGCGCGTCAGCCCCTTCGTCAACGTTTTCTTCCTGCCGATCTTCTTCACCTACACCGGTCTGCGCACGCAGATCGGCAGCCTCGACACCTTCGCCGCCTGGGGCTGGTGCCTGCTGGTGCTCGCCCTCGCCACCGTCGGCAAATTCGCCGCCAGCTACGCCGCCGCCCGCCTCAGCGGCCTCAACCACCCCAGCGCCGCCCTGCTCGGCGCCATGATGAACACCCGTGCCCTGATGGAACTGGTGGTGCTCAACGTCGGCTACGACCTCGGCGTGATCTCCGCGCAGGTATTCACGATGCTGGTGATCATGGCCATCACCAGCACCGTGGTGACGACACCGGCACTGCGGCATTGGCTGCCACGCTGCGGCGCCTTGGCGCGACGGGGTGGCTGAGTCCGTTCTTGCGAACACGCGGTGCAGGGAATTGCCGTCACTGAACGATCCGCGCAGCAAACGCCAATAGGATTTCTGGCAGACGTCGCAAAAAACATCCGGCGGCGCCGACAACGCCTTTACAGCGGCATTTATCTGCCCGGGTGGCATTCCACTGGCTTACAGCACCCGCTGATTATTCAAGCTTCACCGCAAAGAAACCAAAACCCGTCTGCCCGGCAGAAGCCTGTTCATAAAAGGGAACCCGGTGCTTATTACCGAATCCAGAAGGATGCTGATCCGCACACTCTCGGCAGACGACGTGCCGGCACTGGCCATGGTGCTCGCCGATCCCGAGGTCATGCGCTATTCGATTCGCGGAGTCCTCACCACGGAGCAGACGGCCGGCTTCGTTGAAGGGTGCATCGGTCTATATCACCAGCACGGTTACGGGCCGTGGGCTCTGATCGAAAAAGGATCGGCACGACTCATCGGCTTTTGCGGCCTTAATCTGGAGTCGGTCGAGGGTGTCGAGGAGATTCATGTCGGCTATCGACTCGCCCGGCCGTTCTGGGGTTTCGGGTTGGCGACCGAAGCCGTGCAGGCGGTATTGCGCCTGGGCTTCCAGGAGTTAGCCCTCCCTGTCATTTCGGCCATCGTCGAGCCGCAGAACATCGCCTCCGTGCGGGTTCTGGAGAAAAGCGGCTTCACCTTATTTGAAGACAAAACCTTCCACGCGCGCAGTGTCCGCCTCTATCGGCAATGGCCGGTTGTGGACGGTCACGACGCTCACCGCTCAGGCAATTGACTGCTAAACAGGGGGATAGTGAAGGCCATGAGGACGAGCGGTGATGGCCAATACACACGTATCCGATACCTGGGAGCGCGGAAGTCCTTATGAGCAGTACGTCGGCCGCTGGAGCCGACGGGTTGCCCCCGCCTTTCTCACGTGGTTGGACATTCCAGCCGGCCGGCGCTGGCTCGACGTCGGATGCGGCACAGGGGCCTTGTGCGCAGCGATCGTCGATTGCTGTTCGCCACGTTCCGTCACCGGCATCGAACCCTCGGCCGGATTCCTCAAAACCGCGGCGGAGCATCTCGCGGGTCTGGCCACGTTCCAGCAGGGCAGCGCGACGGCGATCCCCCTCGACGCGGGGACCGTCGATGCAGCGGTTTCGGGACTGGTTCTGAACTTCGTCCCCGATCAACCGGCAGCGCTTCTTGAAATGGCGCGCGTCACCGGTCAGGGCGGCACGATCGCGGCCTATGTCTGGGATTACGCCGGCAAGATGGAGCTGATCCGATTCTTCTGGGACGCAGCGGCCGCGCTCGATCCGGACGCACTCCCGCTGGATGAAGGTCTGCGCTTTCCGCTCTGCCAGCCCGAGGCCCTTGAGCAGTTATTCGCCAGTGCCGAACTCGATGACATCGAAGTAAGCCCCATCGAGATTCCGACATCCTTCGCGAATTTCGATGACTACTGGCACCCCTTCCTCGGTGGCCAGGGCCCCGCACCCGCCTATGTGATGTCGCTCGCTGAAACCGCCAGGACCCGTCTGCGGGATCGGCTGCAGGAACGGCTGCCGACAGCGGCAAACGGCACGATTACGCTGACGGCCAGAGCGTGGGCCATTCGCGCGATCGTGCCGACGTAAATCACGCGCAGGCGCGCACGGTGATGGACACAGGATGTGCGTACTGATCGACTAACCAGCCCTCTACTCAACAGCATGCGCTGGGCTACACATTCGAACCAAATGCCGAGCAACTGCTTTAAAAAACCAAGGCCTCCTTTTTTTATAATCGACATGAGCCGTTACCCGCCTGCTTCCCTGAGCAAAAGTTAAAACGTGGCCTTCACGCGTTCACACCCCAGCGATTTCCTCTCATGGCTCGCCCTCGCCCGTGAAGTCGAGCCCCTGTTCGGGCCGATGGTGGATGAAGAGGGCTTTCACGCGGCGCTGCGACAGGCGATCGGGGGCGAGGCGGCGTTCTGCATTCGGCATGACGACGGGGATGCGCTGTGCGGCGGGGTCATCATTTCGCCGGCGGCGAATGAGATCGTGTGGCTTGCCGTGGCGGAGCGTTTTCGGCGGCGGGGATTTGGCCGGGCCCTGCTGAGGGGTGCGCTCGATCGGCTGGAGCGGCGCGAGCGCATCCGGGTACAGACCTTTGCTGCCGGCGTGGCCGCAGGTGCGGCGGCGCGGCGGCTTTATCTCGCTGCGGGTTTCAGCGATGTCGAAGCAGCCGGAGCGAATCCGGCCGGGATCGCGACGGTGATCATGCAGTTGCCGGCGCTTTAGGCATCCGGCGTATGGCCCGATACAGGAACAGCGCTGCGCAGCCGCCGCCACAGCAGAACCGGCAGGCGCAGCACGAAGCCGAAGAACAGCCGCGTGTGCATCCAGGTCAGCAGCAGGTTGTCGCGGCCGTAAGCGAAGTGGGAAACGCCGCCCTCCTCCGGCTTCGGATAGCGCACCGGGGCGGGCAGGTTGACCGGGCGCACGCCGCGCCAGCACAGGCGCACCACGGCCTCGGGATCGAAGTCGAAGCGGCGCATCCAGTGCTGGCCGCGCATCACGCTGCGCAGCGGCTCGACCGGGTAGACGCGAAAGCCGTACAGCGAATCACCGATGCCGGCCCACAGCGTTTCCAGATTGGCCCAGGCGTTGGAGATCTTGCGGCCGCGCACGCGCAGCAGCGGCGCATCGGCGTCGAACACCGGGCAGCCGAGGATCATCGCCTGCGGCGCCTGCTGCGAGGCAGCCATGAACGCGGGGATCAGCGCCGCCGGGTGCTGGCCGTCGGAATCCATCGTCAGCACATGCGTGAAGCCGGCCTGCGACGCGGCGTCGAGCCCGTGCAGCACCGCGGCGCCCTTGCCGCTGTTATGCGCCAGACGCAGCACGCGCAGACCGGGATCATCGGCGGCGAGCTGCTGCAGGCCCTCGGCACTGCCGTCATCGCTGCCGTCGACGACGACCCACACCGGCGACCACTGCGCCCGCGCCGCACGCACGGTGGCGTAGACGATTTCGCCGGGGTTGTAGCTCGGGATCAGCAGCAGATGGGTGCGGGATGGCGGGTTCACGCGGAATGCCTCGGCAGCGGCGGCCGGGTGGCCAGCTCGGCAACGAAATAAGCCTGCAGCTCAGCGGTGAAGCGCTCGCAGTCGCTCGGCGGATCGAAGCGCCGGCCGAGGCGCACGCGGTAATGGATCGGCATCGCCGGGCGGCGGAACAGCGGCCAGCCTTTCGACAGATAGGCCGAGTCGGTTTCGATGAACAGCGTCTGCACCGGCACGCCGGCGCGGCTGGCGATCAGCGCCAGGCCCTTCTGGAACGGGCCGACCGGCAGCGCGCTGCTGCGCGTCCCCTCCGGGAAGATCAGCAGCTGCTGGCCGGCGCGCAGATCGTCGATGGCGCTGCGCACCATCGCCAGGATCGGTTCGTTGCGGATGTAGCGCGCCAGCCGCGCACCGGCGCCGAGAAAGACGTTGCGGATCAGCGCCGCCTTCATGATGCAGGCGACGTCGGGCAGGCGCGAGACGATCATCAGCGCATCGAGCAGGCAGGGATGGTTCGGCGCCAGGATCATCGGCCCCTGGCCGGCCAGCTCATCGAGCGCGCGCAGATCGAAGCGGCAGGCGCCGGTCAGCGTCAGGAAGCCGAGGTAAATGCGAAAGCCGGCGCCGATCACCCAGCGCCCGAGCCGGCGCCCGGCGCGCGGCGACAGCAGCGGGTAGGCGAGCAGGGCCAGCGGCGTCCACGACAGGCAGATCGCACCGAGCACGCCGAGCCCCAGGTAGAGGCGGATGTATTCGCTGACCAGTCGCAGCAGGCGCATGGCAAACCCCGGAATGCTTGTCAGTACTCGACCGGCACGCGCTGCGTCGATTCGTCGAACACCCAGGCCAGCGCGACGCCGGCAGCCCAGGAGGAGTCGCTGTCGACCAGCGGCGAATCGGCGAACACCGCGCCGCGCAGATCGTCGTAACGCACGAAGCCGCCGACCCAGAACTGCTCGAAGCGCTTCGACACCGCCACCAGGAACTGGCTGCCGCTGTAGCCGCCACCGCTGGTGAAGGTCGGCCGGGTGGCGCTCGCATAGCGCGGGCTGACGTCGTAGAAATAGGCGTGGTTGCGGCGGTCGGCGAAGATCGGCCCGGCCAGCATGCCCAGATGCCAGCCCTGCAGGCCGAAGGGATCGTCGACGTCGAGGTTGAGGTTCGGGCTGAACACCATGCCGACATCGCGCGGCGTGCCGGCGGCGGTCACCGCCAGCCGCGCCGGCAGGCGCAGTTCCAGCCGCTGGCGCTGGTCGGCGCTGTGCCAGAGGCGGAACTCCAGCGCCGGGCCGAGTTCGACGGTGGCGTCGAGATCCGGCATGCCGCGGCGCAGGCTGTCGCCGCGGCTGTCGACCGGCAGCGAGGCGCCGAGGCTGACGTTGAACTTGACGATGTCGCTGTCGAACAGCTCGCCGCGGATACCGTCACGGTCGGCCTTGAACACCTCGCCGCGGTAGACGAAATACGGCACCGGCAGCACGTAGTCGCTGCGTCGCGAGGAGCCGCGATATTCATTGAAGCTGACCGCGCCGACCCCGAAGCCGACCTCCCACAGCGGTTTTTCCTCCGCCACGGCGCTGCCGGCCAGGCCGAGCAGCAGGGGGAATGCGATAAGCGATGCCTTCATGGCCATGTCTCCACGCCGGCCGGCAGGCTGCAGGCCTCGATCTCGACCAGCAGCTCGCTGCGGCAGACGTCGGCCTGCACGAAGCCGAGCCGCGCCTGCGCACCAAGCTGCTGCCGGCATTGTTCGCGCACCCAGGGCAGATCGGCCGGGTCGCGCAGGTAAACCAGATAGGCGAGCGGCGCCAGCGTGAACGGTGCGCCAGCGGCGGCGACCACCGCCGCCAGATTGGCGATGCTTTCACGGGTCTGGGCGATGACATCGTCGATGTGCAGCGAACGATGGCCGACGATCGCCGCCGTGCCGGAAACATACAGCCGCGGCTCACCGGCGACGCTGAAACGCCCGGCACGGGCGAAGGTCGGGCTCTTCGCGCCGTACTGCGGCGGGTAGTCGTAGGCGCTGACCTGGCGCGGATTCTCCACCGCCTGCGCCGGCTGGCGCCCGGCGAGCAGGCCGATGCGCAGGCCGCCGCTGCCGACACCGAGGGCGCAGGCAGCCGGCACCGCGCCGCTCAGCGCCCGCCCGGCAGCGGCGAAAGCAGCCTGCCGGCCAGCGTTGAACTGGCGGTAACGCTCGCTGCCGTGGCTCTCCAGGTTGATCTGCGGCAGGTAGTTCCACACCCGCAGCACGTGCGGGTAACCGTTCGCCGCCAGACAGTCGAACAGCGCCGCGTAGGCCGCCTGCGTGGCCTGCTGCAGCGGCGTCGGCAAGGCCGCCGGGTCTTCGTCGAGGCAGCAGACGGCGAACAGCAGGCTGTCGTCGCAGCGGTAGTGCACGACGCCGTGGCGACCGTCGCGGCAGGGGCTGCCGTCGCCGGCGACCGGCAGTTCGAGCACCTGGCCGGCCAGCGGCGGCGCCACCACGTCGAGCACCGCGCCGCCTGCCGCTGCCACGCCGGGCGCGACGAAGCGGATCAGGCCGAGCCTGTCGGCCGCCTGCGCGTGCGCCGCCGGACAGGCTGCGCTCATGCGCCCCCACCGATGCGGTCGGGCTCGTCGACCGGGCGGATGTTGGCGCGCCGCCGCCGCCAGGCCTGCCAGGAGCGCTTCAGCCGCGAGGCGGCGGCCAGGTAATAAAGCACCTTGAAGGCGAACAGCGAGCGCCAGATCGGCGTGCGGCCGAAGATGTCGCCGGCCAGCACCGACAGCAGCGCCTCTTCCATGCGCAGCACGTTGCGCGGGTCCATGAACAGATCGCGCATCGTCGGCGTGGTGATGCGGTAGATGAACCAGGAAAACTCGCGCGGGCCGCGGCGCACCGCACGGTCGTAGCGGGCGAGCGCCTGCGCGCGCGCCGCCGGCTCGCGCAGCCAGCGGTCGATGGCGTCGGCGCCGTCGAAGCCGCTCTGCATCGCCAGCATCACGCCGGAGGAGAACACCGGGTCGATGAAGGCGAAGGCGTCGCCGAGCAGCAGGTAGCGCTCGCCGTGAGTGCGGTCCGAGGTGTAGGAGAAATTGCCGGTGGCCTCGACCGGCGACACCAGCTCGGCATCGCGCAGGCGCTCGGCCAGTGCCGGGCACTGGGCGATGGTGTCGCGGAAGAAGGCTTCAAGCGGACGCTCGCGGCGCTTCATGTAATACGGCCACACCACCGCGCCGATGCTGGTCACGCCGTCGGCCAGCGGAATGAACCAGAACCAGCCGTGCTCGAACCAGAAGATGGTGATGTTGCCCTCGGCGCAGCCGGCGTGACGGCGGGCCTTGCTGAAATGCGCATACATCGCCGCGCTGTTGTGCTTGGGGTTGCGCTGCTTGGCCTGCAGCCGGCTCGACAGGAAAGTGTCGCGCCCCGAGGCATCGGCGATGAAGCGCGCATGCCATTCGCTGCGCCGGCCGTCGTCGTGCTCGGCGCTGACGCGCACGCCGGCGTCGCCCGGCAGGAACTCCACCTCGCGCACGCGACAGCCTTCGATGACCTCGGCGCCGTTGCGCGCGGCATTGCGGATCAGGATCTCGTCGAACTGCGAACGCCGCACCTGGTAGGCATACGGCATCGACTTGTCCCAGGCGTTGGCGAACTGGAAGGTCTGCGAGCGCTCATGCCACGGCGAGACGAACTCGGCGCCGCGCTTCTCGATGCCGATGGCACGCACCTCGTCGGCGACGCCGAGCTTCTCGAACAGCGGCAGATTGGCCGGCAGCAGCGATTCACCGATGTGAAAGCGCGGATGCCGCGCCTTCTCCAGCAGCGTCACCGCGTGGCCGCGCTGCGCCAGCCGCGTGGCCACGGTCGAGCCGGCAGGGCCGCCACCGATGACCAGCACATCACACTCGTGGAGGCTTGCTTCGTGGACGGCTTCGCCCATGTCGATCTCCGGACGGCTGCAGCCGTCAGCGACGGTATTCGATCAGGTTGCGGGTGCCGGCGTCGTTGGTGACGATCTCCTTGAGCCGGCCCTTGGCGTCCCAGTTGAGCTGGTATTCACCGAAGCTCGACACCCACATGCGCCAGGTCGGCGCATCCAGCGAGGAATTCTCACTGGTCAGCGGGTAGCCGACCGCGGTGATCACCTGCTCCTTGCTCATGCCGGTCACCAGCTGGCCGGCGCGCACGGCGTCGCGGATCTTCGCCGGGTATTTGGCGATGCGCGGCTTCGGGTCGTTCGAGATGACGATCTTCGCCACCCACTGTTCGAGCGATTCCTGGTCGCGGCCGTAATCGTGACCGAGGCGGTAAGGCTTGCCGTCGATGTCGACCTGGGCACGGTTGCGACCGTAGTCGAGCACACGGATCGGCGTGCCGGCCGGAATCATCGGCAGCGTCGTGTAGTTCGAATCGCTGATCCAGTCGCCTTCCGCGTGCAGGTTGCAGCAGGTGTAGCCCTGCAGCAGCGGTGCCGCGGAACCGTTGGTTGGCATCGTCTTGCAGCCGGCGAGCAGCAGCGCACCGATGAGGAGACCGCCGAAGCGGCATACCCGGGTCATCTCCATAAGCCTTCGACCTCCGCCTAGTGAACGGGGCGAGTCTATCGTCCGCCGACTGGCGGGCAAAAGCGCTGCCATCACACATCGGCAGGCGCCACTGACGCAGGATCACGACCACGGCATCGCGATCTGCCCGGATGGTTTTCAAATCATTTTTGAAACTCAATCGGCTTTCGCCGACTTTTTCGAACCAATAAAAAGCTTCAATGTCGCCATCGCCGGGGTCCGCAGCCAACGCGGCAGGCGGACCCGCCATGCTGCCCACGACTTTTCCTTCAAAACCCGCAGGAATTCTGCCGATGAACATCGTCGCCTACGCCCAGAAGCGTCACACCACCAAAGCCTTCGACGCCAGCCGCGCCATTCCCGAAGACACCATCGAGCAGCTGCGCACGCTGCTGCGCAACAGCCCGTCATCGGTCAATTCGCAGCCCTGGCATTTCGTCATCGCCGGCAGTGCCGAGGCCAAGGCGCGCATCGCCAAGGCCACGCAGGGCGGCTTTGTCTACAACGAGCCGAAGGTGCTACGGGCCTCGCACGTCATCGTGCTGTGTGCGCGCACCGATCTCGACGCCGACTACCTGCGCAGCGTGCTCGAACAGGAAGACGCCGACGGCCGCTTCGCCACGCCGCAGGCCAAGGCCGGCCAGCAGCAGGCGCGCCAGGGCTATGTCGACATCCACCGCTATGCGCAGAAGGATCTGCAGTCGTGGATGGAAAAGCAGGTCTACCTCGCGCTCGGCACGCTGCTGCTCGGCGCCGCGACGCTCGGCCTCGACGCCTGCCCGATGGAAGGCTTCGACATGCGCATCCTCGATGCCGAACTCGATCTGCACGCGCGCGGCTACACCAGTCTGGTGCTGGTCAGCCTCGGTTATCACGGCGAGGACGACTTCAACGCCAACCTGCCGAAATCGCGGCTGCCGGCGGCCGCGGTGTTCACCGAGCTGGGCTGAAATACACGATAGCGATGGCGTTGAGTTTTCATATCGCCCTGGCAGACAGTAAGCCTCAGCAGCGAGGCGGACGCCTCGCCTGCAGCCAAACCCCCAGAAACATCAAGGACTCGCATCATGAAGCTCAGCGCACGCAACCAGTTCTCCGGCACCGTCAAGACCATCGAAGCCGGCGCCGTCAATGACGAAGTCGTCGTCGCCATCGGCAGCGACACCCTGACCGCCACGCTGACCAAGGACGCCGTCTCCGCCCTCGGCCTGGTTGCCGGCACGCCGGTGACCGCGCTGTTCAAGGCCAGTGCCGTGATCCTCGGCGCCGGCACCCCGGGCAAGCTCAGCGCCCGCAACGTGTTCACCGGCACCGTCAGCTCGATCAAGGAAGGCGCCGTCAACGCCGAAGTGGTCCTCACCACCGCCTCCGGCTCGACCGTCACCGCGATCCTCACCGAAGACGCCGTCAAGGACCTGGGCCTCGCCGTCGGCAGCCCGGCCTACGCGCTGGTCAAGGCCACGAGCATCATCATCGGCGCCTGATCGCCTCCCCGAGCACCACCGAGGCCCCGCATCCTCCTGCGGGGCCTCGGTTTTTTCATGCCCGCCGATATCGCCTGAGGCCAGATCAAGGCCGCCTGCAGACCGCCCTGCCCACGCGTCGCCAAGCATCTCGGCGGGGGCACATGCTCTACGCGCCTGGCAGACGCCATCGCCCGCCAATGAAGCGCGGGCAACGAGCTGACCAGCGACATCGGCTCGACCAATGCACTGACAGGCTGCAGACACATCCGCCGCCAGCTCCGCGCCACGTACCCACCAAGATCATCGGTTAAGAACCTCGAAACCCTCGCCAACGCCGAGACACTGAGGCTCTGTGTGTGGCTGTAGCTACCAGAGGAGAAGTAAGCGAATAGTTCATTATCTGGCGCTGCACGTGACAGTAACGGTGAGAGTGATGAAGATCACAGACGGAGTTATTTACACGGCTAAGGATGTGAGCATCGGAATTTAGCAACCTCACGTAGCAATGACTCTTATGGACCCCTTTCAGCACACGGACCCTAGCGTGGGTGGCGACACCACTCTTAGACACTTAAGCGCGAGTGAACCGACGACGCCATACCCCTACACTTCAACCCGTGTATGTAGCGCATTGGTGTCGACACATCTCAGTAGAAAGGTTATTTCTACTAGACCGCTACACTGCCAGCTTAAATAGCGGGCATACTCACCGGCACAGATATGTTTTCACCATTTACCTTAGCTAAAAAGCCGTTAGAGATCAGGAATGCTATTTATTTTGTGCTAGATGCCATAAAAGAAGCCGCACTTGATAAATTATTAACTCTTCCCCAAAAACTAGGCCACTGTGAAACATAAAGCCGAATACGTCTTCACTACAAGCACTAAAGTCTGCAAAATAATCATGATTCCAAATCTTACGGCCGAATCAATTTAGTTTAATTTAAAGTTCATACCCAACGTCTCCTTCATCTGTGCGAGGGGATTTCCGAAGGAAAAAACGCTGAGTACCAAGGATTATTGCAACCATCAGCCTAGCAAAACAAAAAGCCGAACAAAAAGTCATTTAAATCAACCGCAGCAATTGAGCTATTGGTAAAAATCATGGACTTTACGTAAATATAAAATTAGCGCGGCAGCTGACATTACCATTAACAGGAATTGACTTACAGCAGGCTTTTCTCGCTTTCAACCAACTCAATATATTAGGCGCTACACATTGCGCTTCAACAAGAACAAGAGGCAAACAAAATGACATCAATGCTCGAAAACAAAAATAAACCTTTTAATGAAATCAATAAAAAAATAATTCTTGAAAAAATCAAGAACGAGATTTCAAAAATAAGAAACTACACACCAAAAGTTGCTATTTTTGGTGACACTGGCGTTGGAAAGTCCAGTCTTTGCAACGCTCTTTTCGGAAAAAATATCGCAGAAATAAGTGATGTAGAAGCGTGTACAAGAGCCCCTCAAGAAATACTTTTATCAGGTGAGGGGAATGGCATTACTCTTCTTGATGTTCCAGGAGTCGGTGAAGACCCGCAACGCCACGCAGAGTACCGCGAGCTATATAAAAGTTTGCTTCCTGGGTTAGACCTTGTTATCTGGGCAATAAAAGCCGATGACAGAAAATACGCCACATCAATAGAAATTTACCAAGAAATACTCAAACCAAATTTAGAAAAATGTCCAGTGATATTTGTCATAACCCAGGCGGACAAAATTGAACCTCACAGAAAATGGGATGTGCAAAAGAATGAACCGGGAGAAGAACAGGTCGTAAATTTAACAAAAAAAATAAATGATATTTCATCTAGATTCAATGTATCAACAAATAAAATTGTTGCAGTCTCGGCAAATGACTCTTGGAATCTTGTCGAGCTTGTAAACAAGGTTGTTGACATACTCCCAAACGAAAAAAAATACTCTTTCACGAGAGAGGCAAAGGAAGAAACGGTATCCGAAGAAGCAGCAAAAAACGCCGAGATAGGAATTTTTGAGGAAATTAAAAAAAAGGCGGGGGAAACTTGGGACTACATCAAATATGAAGCAACAGACATCATAGTTGATAAAGTAAAAGAATACACACCTAAAATCGCACACACATTCATCCGTTGGCTCTCTTCTTTTTGGTAGAGAACATAATAAGTTATTCCAATGAATCTCCCACGCGAGCAAGGCTAATTGTAAACATCAGGTATCTCTTTAATGACACCAACGGATGCAGGAAACGCTGGCGAAGAAGCCGTAAGAGAAATACTTAGGGGAATAAAAGGCACACTGATATCTGGTTTCATTCGCTCAAAAAACATCTGCTATTACAATCGAAATTTTCAAATTGATTTTCTTCTATTTGTTCCAAAAATTGGGTTAGTAATTCTTGAAGTCAAGAATTGGAAAGGTACAGTAAAGGCTGTAGCTGGAGAAAAGTGGTACCAGGAAACCCCCGGATACAAAAAAGATTTAGGCAATGCCTCTATTCAATCTCTTCGCACATCTGGAATGCTTTTGCAAATTCTAGAAAAAGGAAAAACAAATAGGTGGCCAATTAGACCTGTCGTTGTTTTTGCAAACGATAACGCAAGAATTCTTAAAGCCAATGGAAATCATGCCCCCCAGACCGACATAATCCTCAAATCAATGATCCCTAAGTGGATTATTCAAAACTCAAGCGATGAAATTATATATAATTTCACATCACCTGATTTTGATGCCGTAAAAAACGTAATTTGTCAATACACCAGCGAGTATGTAGAGAACGATTAGCAGCACACTCTACTATCGCTAACCTTGCACTCAAAACTCTTGACTTTATTTACCCTTCAGATTAACAACAAGACTGTTTTAGATATCATACGCAGAAATTTATAGCACTGGTTCCATTATCGTAGCAGTCACTATTACTGCAGCTTGGCACTTCTATTTCAGTGTTAGAGATAGCATCTGTCAGTCAAACCGAACAGACTTTAGTTGTTGAATTAAGTTTGTATGCCATGTCCTTTTAACCAACCACGAGCACCTATGATGACCGAATCAGTTTTAAATGATATTGACCTTGAACCGATCATGGTCAAGATTATGGACAAAGAAGAAGGCTTAGGCTGGTCACTTGATTTCACAAAGCGCGTAGCGCACGAATACAAAAAGTACCTCGTGCTTTGTAAAGAAAACCCAGATTCAGCAGTTGTTCCATCCACTTTCGTCGATGACTTCTGGCATTTCCATATTCTAGACACACAGAAATACCAAGAGGACTGCGAACAATTTTTTGGATATTTCTTGCACCATTTCCCCTATTTCGGTATGCGTGGAAAAGATGACGAAGAAAATCTAAAAACGGCATGGGCCGAATCATGTGCTCTTTACGAGAAAAGATTTGGTGATTTACCCATTGATTTATGGTTATCTAGCAAGCGCTGCCCGAATTGCGGCCGGCGCTGTAAGGATGTCAAAAGTTTTTCAATGGATCAAAGGCCAAGATTGGCATTGAGGGCGTAATATGTGATCAAATGGGCGTCATAAAGATTGCACATTTTCGACGCCCATTAGCTCGACAAAAAATATTTAAAAAAATTGACACAGCCATGTGAAACAAAAAATAAAAAATCCGGACCAAATCTTAAACACTTGTGAAAAATTTCTAAAATTCCACCCCATTTCAGATCCTACATGTCAAGTCCCGCCTGATCCTGTGGCTGCTGCTGAAACAACTCTGGGTGTTCCTGATACCAGCGTTTGAGCACAACGACGGGCGAGCAATGCGCCAGCGCACGCTGCGAGATGTGCAGGTTGTAGACCTGTACGTAGCGGGTAAGCGTTTCGCGCAGGTGCTCACCACTGTGAAAGCGGGTGGTGGCGAGCACCTCGGCGATGCAGCCGTTGAAGCGCTCGACCATGCCGTTCGTCTGGGATGGCGTGGTTTGATCAGGCGATGCTCGATGGTATTGGCAGCACAGACCTGATCGAAGACATGCTCCCCAGTGGGCTCGCGCTCGCCGGTGGCACAGAAACGGTCGGTGAACTCCTTGCCGTTGTCAGTGAGCACCTTGGTGAGCCGGAAGGGAGCGGCCTGGATTTGGTGCTCCAGGAAGCCGCTGGCGTTGGCAGCGGTCTTGTCCGGCAGGATTTCGACGTGCACCCAGAGCTAGCCCGGTCGATAGTGACGAACAGGTAGTGGCGCGTGTGCTCACCGGGCATCTGCGGCAGATACTTCACGTCCACGAAGCCCGGAGCGTAGTCCTTGAAGGTTTTTGCCGGTGAGCGGTGGCTTTCCTCACGCGGAATCAAATCCTCCAGGCACGAGCGCGAGACTTCGGGATAGACGAACGCCCGGGTCACCACGAGCAGGTCATCGAGGGGCAGCAGCAGGAACTCGCGCAGTTCCACCACCACAAGCTCCTGCTCCGGAGAAAGTGTCGCGTGTGCAGGGCCTGCGGCCGATGCGAGCGATCCTGCATGTCCGTGCGCGCCCGCCACTTGCGCACGGAGGACAGCGTCCGGTTGTAGCGTCGCGCCAGCACCGTGCTCGACTCGCTGGAGGCTTGCAACTCGGCGCGGATCACGGGGGTCGTGCGGGCTTGCTTGTGTACGGTCGCTGACATCGGTACAGGTTTCCGAGGATTAGCCCGGCTCGGCTGCCTTGGTGCGGATCGTCGCAATCAACTACTCACAGACGCCGCGGGCTCGGAACAGGGGGTAACTCCTTGGGAGGAATATGATCACACTGGACCAGACAATTACACCTTAGATAGTCGATCCACGGCCAAATTCTTACATGGGAGAGTTGAGGGATGAATTCCCCAAGCTTGACTATAAAAATGATGTTCTGGTAATCGAAGGCATTGGCACATTTTAAGGAGCAACTTGTGCGAATCGCGAGCCGGTTTTGGAGTTATGTATTAATTCTGGCCTTCGCATTGCTTGCCGGGTGTGAAAGGGAAGCATCTACGCCTGTAGCGCCAGCCAAACCACACAGCATCCCTGCTGCTTCTGTCTAGGTTGGAGGGCTCGACGGAGGCGTGTTCGTACTTATCAGGAAATCTGAGAAGATTAGAAATGGAATATATCTCGGGGAAATTTATTATGCTTCTGGAGATTCGGCCTATAAGGGACCAATAAAAATATTTCAAGAAAACACCACCTGGTTTGATTCAACAAAGAAAGAATCATTCGAGGGATGAGATGGTGATACGCTGTATTTAAAAAACAACCAATACCTCAAGATTCAAGATAAGCCATGAACAAACACGATGCACAACAACGCTATTAACGCGGACAGTCAAAAGCGGTTATGGCGAATGCTAGAAACAATACCGTTTAATTGGTCAAAACGCTCATGTTAACTAGCGATTTGAGGGAAAACAGCCTCATCTGTCGATCGCCAGAAACTCCGTGATGACAAATTAATTCCCATATCATCTGTGAGACTTTCGCCCCCCATCGAACACAGTCTTGATGGTCACAAAAAAACACATCAAAAACATAAGCAACTAACCATGCTATGGCTTTTGATTGGAAAGCACTTTAAAACAATCTATCATCACAGCTGTTTTGAATAATTTTTTAAACAGATCAACACCTTACGCCAAGCACGAGACAGCCTCTTTAAAAACTCTTTAGCGTTCACAAAACATGGGGTATTGAAAGCCAATGCAAACCTCACTTTGGCACCGATGCACCGCTGTTATTATCAGCATGCTGATTACAGCTATTGCGAATGCAGCCCCTGTACTTATTGCTTACGACTCGATCGATCCGACATCGATTGAGACCTTTGAAAGCTACCCATCAGGGCCCACTGACATTACAACCTTCAACGGCTTTTCATTTATCCCTTCCATACCATATGGGATTGCTGGCATCTGTCGTGGTTACTACTGCCCTTCTGCGGCCCTAATCGCTTCGATTGAAGTATTTGAACCACCGAGCCCCGTCGTACGCCAGCTCACGGGATTTGCACCGGGTACGACCCAAGTTGGGCTTCTAGTCGATTCGTTCTGGAGACTGGCACATTTGTATAGTCCGGCCGCCGGCTTTAAGCCGGACGCATTCATCATTACAGTCATTGGCAACTCCGGAACATCTGACTTTGCTCTAACACTTACTGAAAAAACATGGTTTGCCTTTGAAGATCAAACGGGCCTGCTTGAAATCTCTTTTGCCAACTATGGTTCACACACCAATGACTATCAATATTCCATGTGGAATTATCTATTCGATGACATAATAACTTTTTCCCCTATTCCTGAACCCCCTTCAGCGTTCCTCGTGGCTTCGGGATTGATCGTCAGCGCATCTCTCCGCCGATACCGTCGACGCAATTACCGACGCAAACCATGCGTCGCTGTTTCCAGTTAGAGTCGGTTACGAATTACTGACGCCAACACGATAGGGGAAGACTTTGGATTTATCCTCACAATTAATTTGCCATCGAAGACTCGCAATACGTCTTTGAGAGGAGGCTTGCAAACGATGGCGCACTCTCAGCACCGCCAGACTTCGAGCGTGCGCCATGCACTCACAACGCGCTGTTCAAGATGTCGGTGACCACGGCCGGCGTGTAGAGCTCGGCGATGCCGAAGCCGCGGACGTTACTCTGTACTTTTTCGGCGATGGCCGGCAGGTCGGCGGCGCTGATCTGCAGCTGCGTCAGGCGCGTCGGGGTGCCGATCTTGTCGAACCAGTGCTCCAGTGCGGCGATGCCCTGCTCAGCGCTGTCGACACCGAACACCTGGCGAGCGAAGCGCTCGAACTGCGCCGGGTTGCGGCTGTGATACCACTTCATCCACGCCGGCATCACCACGGACAAACCGGCGCCGTGCGGCACGTTGAACAGCGCCGAAAGCGCATGCTCGATGGCGTGATTCGGATAGCTGAAGCCGGCGGCGCCGGAGAAGGTCAGGCCGTTCAGCGCGAGCGTCGCCGCCCAGGCGAATTCGGCACGGGCGTCGTAGTCGGCCGGGTCGGCCAGCAGCGCCTCGGTGGTTTCGATCACGGTGTTGAGCAGCGCTTCGACCAATCGTGACAGCAGCTTCGGATGCACGCTCGCCGTGAAATAGGCCTCGATCAGATGGGCGATGACGTCGGCGGCGGAATACACCAGATAGTCGCGCGACACGCCGCGCATCAGCTGCGGATCGACGATCGAAACCTGCGGGAACAGGGCCGGCGCAGCGATGAAGAATTTCTCCTGCGTGTCTTCGTTGGTGACGACGGCGGAGCCGTTCATCTCGCTGCCGGTGGCGGCCAGCGTCAGGATGGTGAACAGCGGCAGCGCCGAGGCGATCGCGGCCTTGCCGAGAAACAGCTCCCAGACGTCGCCGTCGTAGTGCACACCGGCGGCGATCGCCTTGGCACTGTCGAGCACCGAACCGCCACCGACCGCGAGCACGGCATCGACCTGCTGCGCACGCGCCAGCGCAACGCCTTTGCGCACCGTCGAAATGTGCGGGTTGCTGACGATGCCGCCGAGTTCAACCCAGGCGATGCCCTGTTCGGCGAGCTTGCCGCTGACGGTGGCGAACAGTCCTTCGCGCTTGATGCGTTCGCTGCCGTAGCAGAGCAGCACTTTCCTGATGCCGCGCGCGGCGAGGATCTCGCCGATCAGCTGTTCCTTGCCGGTGCCGAATTCGACGCGGGTGGGATTGAAGTAAGTGAAGTTTTCCATGGGCTTATCCGATAGGGGCTGATGAGAACGCACGACTGCAGGCGGGCGCCGTGAGCAAAGCCGTGTCGATGACGAAACGGGGAGCCGCGGCGTTGAAAACGCCGCACCGGCAGTCCGAAAGCCGCGTATCCGCCGCGGCGGGATTGCCCGTCCTGTACATCGGCTGACTGCCCTCGCCTGCTGATCACGGTGAAACTGCCGGGAGGCGATCAGGGCTCGGCAGCGCGCGCCGGCGCGGCCGCCGGTGACCTTGAGCATTCTCCCGCTCACGGCCGCGAATCGATTGAACGATCCTGCCCAGTTCTTGCCCGATCCGCCGAACTTCAGCACAACGCCCCCTGCCCCACCGGCGGCCGCAGTACAGTGCGCGGGGCAGAATTCCGAGGTCCGCAGGCCAGTGCACGACGATTCGAGTCAGGAGAGTCCGCGGATCGGCGCGCTGCACACGACGCTGGCCCGCCACATCGCACGCCGCTGTGAACACTCCGGGGAGTGGCCGACGCCGATCCCGGCACTGTCGTTCTTCCGCATGGAATGGCCGACACCGCCGTTCGTCTGTCTGGTGGAGCCGAGCGTCGTGCTCGTCGTCCAGGGGAAGAAGCAGATGCTGATGGGCGGCGCGAGCTACGCCTACGACACCCGCCGCTTTCTGATCACCTCACTGGACCTCCCGGCCAGCTCGCAGGTGATCGAAGCCAGCCCGGAGCAGCCCTGTCTGGGGCTGGTGCTGAAGCTCGACCTGCGGATGATGGCGGAGCTGATCGCGCAGGACGGCCTGCCGCCGCCACACGAACGCACCGCTCAGAGCATGGGGCTGGGCACGATCACCCCACGGCTGCTGGAGCCGTTCACGCGCCTGCTGGCGCTGCTCGATGAGTCCGATGCCATCGCCGTGCTCGCGCCGCTGATCCAGCGCGAGATCCACTACCGCCTGCTGCTGAGCGATCAGGCGGCCCGCCTGTGGCAGATCGCCGCGGTGGGCAGCCAGGGCTATCGCATCGCCCGGGTCATCGACTGGCTGAAGGTGAATTACGCGGCACCGCTGCGCATCGACGAACTCGCTGCCCGCGTGCAGATGAGCCGTTCCAGCCTCCACCATTACTTCCGCCAGCTCACCGCCATGAGTCCGCTGCAGTACCAGAAGTGGCTGCGCCTGAACGAGGCGCGGCGCCTGATGCTCAGCGAAGACCTGGACGCCGCCAGCGCCGCCTTCCAGGTCGGCTACGAAAGCCCATCGCAATTCAGCCGTGAATACAGCCGCCTGTTCGGCGCACCGCCCAGGCGTGATGTCGCCGGCCTGCGCCGCGAAGCAGAGCACGTACCCGCCGCCCGCAAGTGAGCCGCAGCCGCTCCGCGGCAATGCCCATTGCTCCAGCCCGGCACCGGCGACGCGCGGCCCCGCATCAGACAAAACCTGGCGCCCGCTGCTCAGAGCTCCCACGCCCTGTCCCCGTCAAAAGATCCGCGACGGATCTGTGCGGCCCCGTTTGCGTGGGCGTCGCAATCCCGAGAGCGCCTGCTCCCGATCGCGCCGCGCGGGCGGCAGGCGGATAAAAAAGTTCATCTGACAATCAATTGCTGCAGAGCAACAAATTTAATGCTGCACGGTCATAACGTGCACTTCACAGCTGGGGTTTACTGAAAAAAACCTTTGCGAAAACCCTTCCCATGCAACCATGCCGCAGTGCAACATGACGCTAATCAGGTCAGTCCAGCGCTGCTGCAGGGCGCGGTGGAATGCCAACAAGCTATTGAAAACTTTACCGGTCCCAACAGGGACACGGAGGCCGTTATGTCTGCAGAGCGCATCGCGCCACTTGAACTCGAGCGCTTCCTGCCTCACCGGGTCAACGTCATCGCCGAGCTGATGAGTCGCACGCTGGGGGCGATCTATCGTCATCACTTCGGCATCAGCGTGCCGGAATGGCGGGTGCTGGCAGCACTCGCCTACGGTGCACCGCTGTCTGCCAGCGAAGTCGGCCTGCGCACGCACATGGAAAAAGCGCGCGTCAGCCGCACGCTGTCACGCCTGCAGGACGCCGGCCTGATTCGCCGCGAGGTCGATCCGCGTGACAACCGCGTAGCGGTGCTGGATCTGTCGCGCGACGGACGTGAGCTGTTCTCGCAACTCTCGGCGATGGCGATCGACTGGGAAGCCGATCTGCTCGCCGGCATGGGTGATGACGACCGCGAACACCTGACCAAGCTGCTCGGCCGCCTGCACGCGCGCATCGACGAGCTGCGTGCCAGCTCATCGAAGCTGTGCTGAACGGCGCGCCTCAGGCCAGCCAGTCGCGCGCGCGCAGATAGTCGGTATACAGACGGGCCTCGGGCGTACCGGCGGTCGGTTGCCAGTCATAACGCCAGCTGACCAGCGGCGGCAGTGACATCAGGATCGATTCGGTACGCCCGCCCGACTGCAGGCCGAACAGCGTGCCGCGGTCCCAGACCAGGTTGAACTCGACGTAGCGGCCGCGACGGTAGAGCTGAAACTCGCGCTCGCGCTCGCCCCACGGCATGTCGCGGCGGCGCTCGACGATCGGCAGATAGGCGTCGAGATAGGCGTTGCCGACGCTGCGCATCAGCCCGAACGCCTGCTCGAAGCCGCCTTCGGCGTAGTCGTCGAAGAACAGGCCACCGATGCCGCGCGGCTCGTTGCGGTGCTTGAGATAGAAATACTCATCACACCAGCGCTTGAAGCGCGGGTACAGCGCCTCGCCGAACGGTGCGCAGGCATCGCGGGCGACACGGTGCCAGTGCCGGCAGTCCTCATCGAAGCCGTAATACGGCGTCAGGTCGAAGCCGCCGCCGAACCACCACACCGGCTCGGCGCCGTCCTGCAGCGCGACGAAAGCCCGCACGTTCATGTGCGAGGTCGGCACGTAGGGGTTGCGCGGATGGATCACCAGGCTGACGCCGAGCGCCTCGAAGTGCCGCCCGGCCAGCTCCGGGCGCTGGGCGGTCGCCGACGGCGGCAGACGCTCGCCGCGCACGTGCGAAAAATTGATGCCCGCCTGCTCGAACAGCGCGCCCTCGCGCAGCACGCGGGTGCGGCCGTCACCGCGCAGGCCGGGGCGGTCCTGCGGCCGTGTCCAGTCATCGCGCAGGAACGGAACGGTGCCGTCGGCGGCTTCGATCGCGCTGCAGATGCGCGTCTGCAGATCGAGCAGGTAGGGACGAATCGCGGGAATATCGAGGCTCATCGGGGCTCCGCAGGCAGATGTGGCACGCCATTCAGCCGGCGCGCACCAGCTCGCCGCTGCGCGCGTCGCGGATCGTCGTCGGTCGCGCCTGGCCACCGAGTGCGCCATGCAGGACCAGATCGACGTCGTCACCAAGCCGTGCGCGCACGGCGAGCGGCGTGCGCGCCGGCGGCTGACCGGCACGGTTGGCGCTGGTCGACACCAGCGCGCTACCGGCGGCGCGGCACAGCCGGACGACGAGCGGGTGCGCGGTGACGCGCACGGCGAGGGTATCGTGGTCGCCGCGCAGCCAGCGCGGCACATCGCGCCGGCAGGGCAGCAGCCAGGTGTTCGGGCCGGGCCAGGAATCCCCAATGCGGGCACGCAGCGCCGGCGTCAGCGGTTCAAGGAAGGCTGCGAGCTGGTCGAAGCCGGCGGCGATGAGGATCACGCCCTTGCCGATCGGCCGACGCTTGAGCGCGAGGATGCGCAGCACGGCATCGGCATCGAGCGGATCGCAACCGAGGCCGTAAACGGCCTCGGTCGGGTAGGCGAGCAGGCCGCCGTCACGGATGACGGCGACGGCCCGGGCCAGCGGGAAACGGGGAATCAGGGACATGCTCGGCGGCTATGGCAGCGGCGGCGGTCGCCGCCGGCGGGTTCAATCGGCCTTGGCGCTGGATTTCGGCGCTTTTGCGGCCTTCGGGGTCTTGGCTTCCTTGGCCGCTTTCGGTTCTTTGACCGCTGCACTGCGGCCGCGGGCACCGGCTTTTTTCTCCGGCGCCGCCGCCAGCAGTTCGAGGCACTCGGCGAGTGTCAGGGCAGCCGGCTCGCGATCCTTGGGGATCTTCGCGTTCTTCTTGCCATCGGTGATGTACGGACCGTAGCGGCCGTTGAGCACCTGCACCGGGCTGTCGTCGAACACGCGGATGTACTTGTTCGCCTCGGCTTCCTTGTGCGCGGCGATCAGCTCCAGCGCGCGCTCGCGGGTCAGCGTGTAAGGGTCGTCGTCACCCTTGAGCGAGCAGTACTTCTTGCCGTACTGCACGTAGGGGCCGAAGCGGCCGACGTTGGTGCGGATCGCTTCGCCCTCGGCGGTTTCCCCGAGCGAGCGCGGCAGCTGGAACAGGTCGAGTGCCTCATCCAGCGTGATCGTGTCCATGCGCTGCTCGGCGCGCAGGCTGGCGAATTTCGGCTTGTCGGCGTCGTCCTTGGTGCCGATCTGCACGAACGGCCCGAAACGGCCGATGCGCACCGACACCGGCTTGCCGGACTGCGGATCGATGCCGAGCTCGCGCGCCTGGGCGACCTCCTCGCGCGACACGGAGGTTTCCTTGTCCGTGACCAGCGAGCTGAACGGCCCCCAGAACTCGTGCATCAGCGGCACCCAGTCCTTTTCGCCGCGGGAGACTTCGTCGAGCTCGTCTTCGAGCTGCGCGGTGAAGTCATAGTCGACGTAGCGGGTGAAGTGCTGGGTGAGGAAGCGGTTGACGATGCGGCCGACGTCGGTCGGCACGAAGCGGCGGTTTTCGATCACCGCATATTCGCGCGCCTGCAGCGTCGAGATGATCGCCGCATAGGTCGACGGCCGGCCGATGCCGTATTCCTCCAGCGCCTTGACCAGACTCGCCTCGCTGTAGCGCGGCGGCGGCTCGGTGAAGTGCTGATCGGCGCTGATGTCGCGCAGTTCGATGCGGTCACCGACCGCCAGCGGCGGCAGCACGCGGCTGCTGTCCTCGTCGTCGGCGTCCTTGGCCTTGGCGTCGTCGACGCCTTCCTCGTAGACCATCAGGAAGCCGGGATCGGCGATCGTCGAGCCGCTGGCGCGGAAGGTGTTGCCGGTGCCGCAGGCGAGATCGACAGCGACGGTGTCGAGCGTCGCCGGGATCATCTGGCAGGCCACGGTGCGCTTCCAGATCAGCTCGTAGAGCTTGAACTGCTCGGCGCTGAGGTGGCCGCGCACCTGCTCGGGCTCGATCACCGCAGAAGTCGGGCGGATCGCCTCGTGGGCCTCCTGCGCGTTCTTCGCTTTGGTCTTGTAGACGCGCGGCTCGTCGGGAACGTTGTGCGCGCCGTACTTGCGGCTGATCAGCTCGCGGATCTCGGTGAGAGCCTCGGCAGCGAGGTTGACCGAGTCGGTACGCATGTAGGTGATCAGACCGACGTTGCCCGAGCCGATGTCGACGCCTTCATACAACGCCTGCGCCGTGCGCATTGTGCGGTTGGCGGAAAAGCCGAGCTTGCGCGAGGCTTCCTGCTGCAGGGTCGAGGTGGTGAACGGCGCCGCCGGATTGCGCTTGCGCTGCTTCTTGTCGACCTTGGTGACACTGAGCGTGCCCTGGGCGGCAGCGAGCAGGCTGCTGCGCACCGCGGCCGCACGCTCACCGTCGCTGATGCTGAACTGCGTGAGTTTTTCGCCGGCGAATTCGATCAGCTTGGCGCCGAAGGCCTGCTGCTTGAAGCAGGCGGCACCGATGCTCCAGTACTCGCGCGGCTCGAAGCGTTCGATTTCTTCTTCACGCTCGACGATCAGGCGCAGCGCCGGCGACTGCACGCGGCCGGCAGACAGACCGCGGCGGATCTTCTTCCACAGCAGCGGCGAGAGATTGAAGCCGACCAGGTAATCGAGCGCGCGGCGCGCCTGCTGGGCGTTGACCAGGTCCATTTCCAGGTCGCGCGGATGGCTGATCGCTTCCTGGATCGCGCGCTTGGTGATTTCGTGGAACACCACACGCTTGACCGGCTTGCCGTCGAGCAGCTCGCGCTCGCGCAGCAGCTCGTAGAGGTGCCAGCTGATCGCCTCGCCTTCGCGGTCAGGGTCGGTCGCCAGAAACAGCGCGTCGGCCTTGGCCAGCGCCTTGGCTATCGCGTCGACATGCTTCTGGTTGCGTTCGATGACTTCGTACTTCATCGCGAAGTCGTGACGCGGATCGACCGCTCCCTCCTTGGGGACCAGATCGCGCACATGGCCATAGGAGGCCAGCACCTCGAACTCCTTGCCGAGGTATTTCTTGATCGTCTTGGCCTTGGCCGGCGATTCCACGATGACCAGGTTCTTGCTCATGCTCGCTTCACTGCTGCGCTCAGGCGAAGTGCAGAGGCCGCGCACGCCGTAGCGGGCCAACGTGCCGTGGGCGGGAAAATGGGGGCAATGCTAGTGGAGATAGCCGGTGACGTCATCGAACAGGAGATCTTCGACCGCCGCGTAGGCGTCTTCCTGTCCGGGCTGATGAAACAGCACCATCATGATCAGCCACTTCAGCTGCGTGCTGTCGATCTCGTCGGTATCGAGCGCCATCACGCGGTCCATCACCAGCTCGCGGGTCATCGGCGACAACACGCCGACCTGCTCAAGCTGCATCAGCAGACCACGGCATTCGACATCGAGCCGCACGCACTCTTCCGCGGTGAAAATACGGAAGGAGCGGTCGGTATTGACCGGTGCCGCTGGGTCCTGCTGGCGCTCGACGAGGCTGTCGAGCCACTCGAAGGCCTGTTTGACTTCACGGGTGGCGAAACCAGCCTCGATCAACTCGCTGCGCATGGACTCGCGATCGGAGTCGGCATCGATGTCCTCGCTGATGAAGTTCTGGAACAGGTACATGAGTACGTCCAGGACATTCTCTTTCATCTCCACCTCGCATCAGACAAGCCGGACGAACAGGCCGCCGGGGGCGGAGGATACGTATCCGTCCAGCTCAAGGATCAGCAGCATGGATGAAACCACCTCGGCCGTCAATCCGCTGCGCTGGACCAGAAGGTCCACCGAAGACGGATCATTTCCCATTGAATCCAGCAGGTTACGATAGTCATCGTCAAGCTGCCCGGGCGTTGGCAGCGACGCCGCCGCAGCCTCGACCGCCGGGGCCGGCAGCGGCGTACGGAGTGCGGCATGCAGGTGCGGGGCAAGCTCGCCGAGGATCTCATCGGCAGTTTCGACCAGCTTCGCCCCCTCGCGAATCAGCGCATGGCAGCCGCGTGTCAGCGGGTTGTGGATCGAACCCGGCAGAGCGAACACTTCGCGCCCCTGCTCCGCCGCCAGCCGCGCCGTGATCAGCGAACCGCTCTGCAACGCCGCCTCGACCACCAGCACGCCGAGCGAAAGGCCGGCGATGATGCGGTTGCGCCGCGGAAAATTCTCCGCCAGCGGCGGCATCCCCAGCGGAAACTCGCTGATCAGCGCACCTTGGGCATCGGCAATCGCATGTGCGAGATCCCGATGGCGCGCCGGGTAGACTCGGTCCAGCCCGGTACCGAGCACTGCCAGCGTGCGTCCGCCCGCCGCCAGCGCCCCGGCATGCGCCGCGCCATCGACGCCGAGTGCCAGCCCGCTGGTGATCGCCAGGCCGTGTGCGGCCAGGCCGCCGGCAAAGGCATGGGCATCGTCGCGACCGCTGCGGGTCGGCCGCCGCGTGCCGACGATGGCCAGCTGCGGATCACTGAGCAGGCCGATGTCACCGTGCACCCACAGCAGTGGCGGCGGATCGGCGATCGCGGCCAGCTGCGGCGGATAACCCGCGGCGCCCAGACACAACAGATGATTGCCGGGACGCTGCGCCCAGGCGAGATCGGCCTCGATGCCGGCCGGATCCGCCGCGGCAAGCACCGCGCAGCCGGCCTCCGGCACGCCGGCGCCCCGCCAGGCCTCGCGCCCCGCCGCCAGTGCCGCGGCAGCCGATCCATGGCGGGCGAGCAGTGCGCCGAAGCGTGCCGGACCGACCCCCGGCGCACGCGCCAGCAGCAGGCTCGCAGTCAGTGCGTCCATCATCCGGCCAGGCCGATCAGGGCGCGCCGACGCGGTCCCTCACGTGCATGTCCCGCGTAGCGCTCATCACCAGCGCGTAGCTGACACGATCGAAGGTCTTGTAGACCATCAGTATGCCGGCCTTCTGATCAGGCAGTGTGACGTCATCGCCGCCGCCCGGTGCACGCTCATCCCGAACCACCCGGCCGGCTTGATAACCACCGAGCACACTACCGACCTCGACCCCGTCACGCTTACCGATGCTGAGTACCACGGAGTGATATTGGCCGATCAGCGAAATACCATCGAACACATCGAGGATGTAGCCATGTACTCCGGGTGCAACCGGCTTCGGCGTGAAATAAAACACGCTGTCATCGGTATCCCGTGCCGTCGGCAACAGGCGATCCCCTGCCAGCGCCTCACGGCGCGTGGACAACAGGCGCAAGGTCGCCGGATCGCCGTCGGCCTCAAGCTCGGCCTCACCGACGTCCAGCCCGTAGAAGCCGAGGGACTCGCCCGTCTCCGGGTGCCGGTATTCGCCAGCCGGCCGGTAGACGTGCCAGAAACGCGCGGCTGGCGGCTCGATGCCGCGCACGTAAACCACATCACGTGCGCCAAAGGTCACACGCGGATCGGGTCCCGCCAGCAGATAAGGCGCTTGCTGCCAATCGTTGCTGTCGAGCACGACGGCCTGGCGCAGAAAGGGGCTGATCAGATCACGCTGAATTGTCGGGACCGCCTCGTGCAGGGCTTCTTCACGGATCTGCGGCGACAGCTTGATGGTGCCGCCAACCCGCGTACCGCTGCGCGTCGTCGCCACCCGCAGACGCGGCTGCGAACCTTCGTAATACAGCTCGATCACGTTACCCGGATAGATGCGGTGCGGATTGGCGATCTGCGGATTGACGTGCCAGATCTCGGGCCAGCGCCAGGGCTGGTCGAGGAAACGCCCGGCGATATCCCACAGCGTATCGCCCGGCACCACCGTGTAGCGCTGCGGGGCGCCGCTGCGCACCTTGAGCGGCTCGCTGGGGCGGGCACTGGCAGCCGTGGCCAGCAGCGGCGGTGCCGTGCGCTGCGCGCCGTCCGCTGCCGACGAATCCAGCCCCTGCGTGGCACAGGCACCGACGGCGCCGGCAAACAGGGCGCTGATTAACATCCTTCCGGGAAGCGTCATGCGGCGAAGTCCTTGAATCCGAGCGGGCGGCCGGAGTGTAGCGAAACCCTCCGCCGAGGGCACGCGCACCCGGCGGATGCTACCGATGACGGGCGAATCCGTTAGACTGACGGCCACTTGCCGGCGCCCGCAGCGGGCGGATCCGCCACTGAACGAACACGTATGGCCAAACTCGACATCCTCCACTTCCCCGATCCGCGCCTGCGCAAGCGTGCAACGCCGGTCACGACCTTCGATGCCGCCCTGCAGGGACTGATCGACGATATGTTCGACACCATGTACGAGGCGCCTGGCATCGGCCTGGCGGCGACGCAGATCAACGTCCAGAAACGCCTCGTCGTCATCGACGTTTCTGAAGAAAAAAACGCGCCGCTGGTGCTGATCAACGCCGAGATCCTCGAAAAACGCGGCGAAGAGGAAATGGACGAAGGCTGCCTGTCGGTGCCCGGCTTCTACGAGACGGTACAGCGCGCCGAGTGGGTGCGGGTGCGCGCGCAGAACCGGCACGGCGAGTTCTTCGAACTGGAAACCGACGGCCTGCTCGCCGTGTGCATCCAGCACGAGCTCGATCACCTTGAGGGCAAGCTGTTCGTCGACTACCTGTCATCGCTCAAGCGCGACCGCATCCGCAAGAAACTCGAAAAGGAAGCCCGCCAGCAGGCCGGCTCCCGCTGACGCCCCGGTGAATGCAACGGCGCCGACCTGGCGCCGTTGGCGTTTCTCTCCGGGTCACCGAGGCCATCATGTCCAGCCGCATCATTTTCGCCGGTACGCCGGAATTCGCCGTGCCTTGCCTTGAGGCCCTGCTCGCCTGCGGGCACGCGCTGGCCGCCGTCTACACCCAGCCCGACCGGCCGGCCGGCCGCGGCCGCGCGCTGGCCGCCAGCCCGGTCAAGCAGTGCGCCGCCGCCGCCGGCGTGCCGGTGTATCAGCCCGTCAGCCTGCGCAATGCCGCCGCACAGGCCGAACTCGCGGCGCTGCGCCCGGATCTGCTGGTCGTCGTCGCCTACGGCCTGATCCTGCCGCAGGCGGTGCTCGACATCCCGCCGCGCGGCTGCGTCAACGTCCACGCTTCGCTGCTGCCGCGCTGGCGCGGCGCGGCACCGATCCAGCGCGCACTGCTCGCCGGCGACGCACAGACCGGCGTCACGCTGATGCGCATGGAAGCCGGACTCGACACCGGACCGATGCTGGCGACCGCGATCACACCGATCGCCGCCGGCATGAGCGGGGGTGAACTGCACGATGTGCTGAGCCGCCAGGGTGCAGCGCTGCTCGCCGAACACCTCGACGCCCTGCTCGCCGGCTCGCTGCCCGCCAGCGCGCAGGACGATGCGCTGGCCTGCTACGCCGCCAAGCTCGACAAGGCCGAAGCCGTGCTCGACTGGACACGCCCGGCAGCCGAGCTGGAACGCCAGGTGCTGGCCTTCAATCCCTGGCCGGTGGCGCAGACCACGCTGGCCGACGCCACCGTGCTGCGCATCTGGCGCGCGCAGGCGCTGGCGCAGGATACCGACGCGACAGCGGGTCGGGTCATCGCCGAATCGCGCGCCGGCATCGACGTCGCCTGCGGCCGGGGCTGCCTGCGGCTGACCGAGCTGCAGCTGCCGGGCAAGAAAGTGCTGCCCGCCGCCGATATTCTCAACGGCCGCCATTTCGTCGGCCAGACGCTGGGAGCCGGCGCATGAAACCACCCCACCAGCCAGGCAGCGACGCCGGCGACGAACCGCTGCGGCGCAACCGCCCGCGTCCGGCCGCCGCCAAGCCCGAACAAAGCGCACCGCCCGCCGCGAAAAAATCGGCGGCCAAGCGCAATTCCCGCACCGCCGCCCCGCGGCCGCGCAAGCAGCCCGCTGCCGCGGGCGCCGCACGCCCGGCGCGCGCGAGTGCCCCGCGCCTCGACGTACGCACCGCCGCGGCGCTGACCGTCGCTGCCGTGCTCGACGGCGGCAGCTCGCTGTCGAGTGAGCTGCCACGCCAGGCCGCCCGCGTCGCGCCGCGCGACCGCCCACTGCTCGCCGAACTGGCCTACGGCACGCTGCGCTTCTTCCCGGCGCTCGATGCCCGCCTCGCCCGCCTGCTCGACAAGCCGCTGGCCGCCGGCAGCGCGAACGTGCGCGCGCTGCTGCTGCTCGGCCTCTACCAGCTCGAACACCTGCGCGTGCCCGACTACGCCGCCGTCAGCAGCTGCGTCACGGCCGCCCGCGCACGGCCGGACACCGCCTGGGCCGCGGGCTTGATCAACGCCGTGCTGCGCAACAGCTGCCGCCGTGCCGCGGAGCTCGATGCGGCCCTCGCCAGCGATCCGGCAGCGCAGCAGGCCCATCCCGCCTGGCTGCTCGAACGCCTGCAGACCGACTGGCCGCAGGCGTGGCCGGCGATCGTCGCCGCCAACAACAGCCATGCGCCGCTGACGCTGCGCGTCAATCTGACGCGCGGCAGCCGTAGTGAATACCTGGAGCGGCTGACGGCCGCCGGCATCGCCGCCAGCGCCCATCCGCTGGTCGACAGCGCCGTCGTGCTCGACAACCCCTGCGAGGTCGAAGCACTGCCGGGGTTTGCCGAAGGTGCGGTCTCGGTGCAGGACGCTGCCGCCCAGCTCGCCGCCGTGCTGCTCGCCGCCGCGCCCGGCGAGCGCGTGCTCGATGCCTGCTGCGCGCCGGGCGGCAAGACCGGACACCTGCTGGAGCACACGCCCGGCATCGAACTGCTGGCGATCGATGCCGATGCCGGCCGTCTCGGCCGCGTGCACGAGAATCTCGCCCGCCTCGGCCAGAGCGCCGAGGTGCGCTGCGCCGATGCCGGCAACCCGCCGGCGTGGTGGGACGGGCAGCCGTTCCAGCGCATCCTGCTCGATGCACCCTGTTCGGCGACGGGTGTAATCCGCCGTCATCCCGACATCAAGGCACTGCGCACGGCGGCCGATCTCGACAGTCTGGCGCAGCGCCAGCTGGCGCTGCTCGATGCGCTGTGGCCGCTGCTCGCGCGCGACGGTATCCTCATCTATGCGACGTGCTCGGTGATGCGCAGCGAAAACGAGGGAACCCTGAACGCGTTCCTTGCCACACATGCCGATGCCCGCGCCGAACCGATCCGCACCGAGTGGGGGCAGCCCTGCGGCCCGGGTCGTCAGATCCTGCCGGGTGAAGCCGGCATGGACGGCTTCTTCTACGCCTGCCTGCACAAACTGCCGTGAACCAAACCGCCGGCCACACCGCTCTGCTCCGCACGCTGCTCGGTGTGCTGCTGGCGGTCGTGCTCGGCGTGCCGGCGGCCTGGGCCGACGGCTTCAAGGTGGTGCGGGCACACACGACGACGACGGATTCGGTAATCCGCCTCGACGCCCGTCTCGAATTCGACTTCACACCGCCGCCGCTGGAGGCGCTGCGCAACGGCGTGCCGCTGACCATCGAGGTGCAGATCGAGGTGCTGCGCGCACGCGAATGGGCCTGGGACGAAACCGTCGCCAGCGTGCTGCAGCGCTACCGCCTGGAGTATCACGCGCTGGCCCGCCAGTTCGTGGTGTTCAACCTCAACAGCGGCGAGCTGCGCAGCTTCCCGACGCGCAACGGCGCCATCGAGTTCATGGGCCGCATTCAGGACTTCCCGCTGCTCGACCGCGCCCTGCTGGTCAAGGGCGGCAGTTACTACGGCCGCCTGCGCACCACGCTCGACATCGAATCGCTGCCGCCGCCGCTGCGGCCGCTGGCCTATCTGTCGAGTGACTGGCGGCTGTCTTCGCCCTGGTACGCGTGGTCGCTATGAAACACCTGTCGGCCGGTCGCGGCTTCCTGCTCAATCTCGGCGTGCTGGTCACGCTGCTGTTCGCGCTCGGCCTGATGAGCGAGGCGACCGGCAACTCGACGCGCTTCGGCGAGCTCTATTCCTGGCTGCTGGTCGGCAGCGTGATCGGCTTCGTGCTGCTCGCCGTGCTGATCGGCGGCAACCTGCTGCGCCTGGCACGCCAGGTGCGCGCCGATGAACCGGGCTCGCGGCTGACGCTGCGCATGTTCCTGCTGTTCGCGGCGATCTCGGTGGTGCCGGTCTCGGTCGTTTATTACTTCTCGGTGCAGTTCATCGCCCGCTCGATCGATTCCTGGTTCGACGTGCGCGTCGAAAAAGCCCTGGAAGACGCGCTGGAGCTGTCGCGCACGGCGCTCGACCTGCGCATGCGCGAGGTGCTCAAGCAGACCACCCGCATCGCCGCCCAGCTCGGCGAAAACAGCGACCGGCTGACGACGCTGACGCTCGCCGAACTGCGCGGCGAGAGTGATGCGCAGGAGCTGGCGGTGCTCAAGCTCGACGGCAGCGTGGTGATGGTGGCCGGCAACGACACCGTCAGCCTGGTACCGGAACGGCCGCCGGACGTGGTGCTGGCGCAGGTGCGCCAGGGCAGCGACTACGTCTCGCTCGATCCGACCTCGGAACTCGGCTTCCAGCTGCGCACCGTGGTGCGCATCCCGGCGCGCTTCACGCTCGGCGACGAGTGGCTGCTGCAGGGGTTGTTCCCGGTCGCCGACCGTTTCAACACGCTCGGCCATTCAGTGCAGACGGCGTTCGATTCCTACCGCGAGCTGGTCTTCCTGCGCGCGCCGCTGAAGACCACCTTCATCCTGACGCTGTCGCTGGTGCTGCTGCTCGGCATCCTCAGTGCGCTGTCGACGGCGGTGTACTTCGCCCGCAAGCTGGTGCAGCCGGTGCGCGATCTGGCCGAAGGCACCCGCGCGGTCGCCGCCGGCCAGTACGACAAGCAGCTCGCCCCCGGCGCCAACGACGAGCTGGGCTTTCTGGTGCAGTCGTTCAACGAGATGACGCGCAGCCTCGCCACGGCGCGCGACTCCGCGCTGCAGAGCCGGCAGATGGTCGAGGGCCAGCGCGCCTACCTCGAAACCGTGCTCGCCCGGCTGTCTTCGGGTGTGCTGACACTCGACCACGACGGCCAGCCGCGCACCTTCAACGCCGCGACCATGCAGATCCTGGTGATGGACCCGACCGATCCGCTGCCGGACGATCCGGACGCGCCGATCCATCACCTGCTCGACGCCATCGCCCCGCACCTGGCCGCCGACACCACCGACTGGCGCCAGGAAGTCGCGCTGTTCATGCCCGGCGGGCGGCGCGTGCTGATGTGCCGCGGCTCGCGGCTGCCGGATGCCGTCGGCCTCAAGGGCGGCCACGTGCTGGTGTTCGACGACATCACCACGCTGGTGCAGGCCGAGCGCGATGCCGCCTGGGCCGAGGTCGCACGCCGCCTGGCCCACGAGATCAAGAATCCGCTGACACCGATCCAGCTCGCCGCCGAGCGCATCCGCCACAAATACCTCGGCAAAATGAACGAGGAGGACGGCCGCGTGCTCGACCGCGGCACGCACACCATCGTCCAGCAGGTCGCGGCGATGAAGGAAATGGTCGATGCCTTCAACGAATACGCCCGCGCCCCGCAGCTGCGCCTGGTGCACCTGAACCTCAATGAATTCATCACCGAAGTGCTCTACCTGTACCGCGAGTACCCGGCCGGCGTGGAAATCGTGCTCGATCTCGACGCGGCCAATCCCGTCATCGAGGCCGACAAGGGCCGTCTGCGCCAGCTGCTGCACAACGTCACCAAGAACGCCATCGAGGCCATCCGCGACGGCCACGGCTCACAGCTGGCGATCAGCACCCGGGTGCTCGCCGAGGGCATCGAACTGGTGTTCCAGGACAATGGGCCGGGCTTCCCGGAAGGCTCGCTCGGCAATGTCTTCGAGCCCTACGTCACTACCAAACCCAAGGGGACCGGGCTAGGATTGGCGATCGTCAAAAAAATCGTTGAAGAGCACGGCGGCCTGATCCGCGCGGAAAACGCCCCTGAAGGCGGTGCCCGCATCGCGATCCGCTTCCCCGCCAGCCATACGGCCGCTGCTCCGGCGCCCGCCTCCGCGGCCGCCGCATCCACACTGCCACTGACGCGAGCCGAGGAGGCCGGATGAGCGCAGCCCATATCCTCGTCGTCGATGACGAGCCCGATATCCGGGATCTGGTCAAGGAAATACTCGAAGACGAGGGCTACGAAGTCAGCACCGCCGAAAACGGTGCCACCGCCCGCGAGGCGCGCCGCGCGCGCCGCCCGGATCTGGTCCTGCTCGACATCTGGATGCCGGATATCGACGGCATCAGCCTGCTCAAGGAGTGGGCCGAGGGCGACGGCCTGCCGTGCCCGGTGATCATGATGTCGGGCCACGGCACCGTCGAAACCGCGGTCGAGGCCACCCGCCTCGGTGCCTATGACTTCATCGAAAAACCGCTGTCGATGGCCAAGCTGCTGCTGACTGTCGAACGGGCGCTGGAAGCCGACAAGCTGCGCCGCGAGAACATCGGCCTGCGCCGCCAGGCGCGCCCGGTGGCCGAGCCGGTCGGCCGCAGCGACACGGTGCAGAAGCTCAAGGCACAGGCGCAGCGCATCGCGCTGCACGAAGCCCCGGTGCTGATCACCGGCGAGCCCGGTACCGGCAAGGAGATCTACGCCCGCTTCATCCATGCCAGCAGCCCGCGCAAGGCCGGGCCGTTCATCGACGTCGGCGTCGGTTCGATCGCGCGCGAGAACTCGGCGCTGGAACTGTTCGGCTCCGAAGCCGGCGACAAGGTCCATTACGGCCGCCTCGAACAGGCCAGCGGCGGCACGCTGTTCCTCGACGAACTCGCCGACATGGCGCCGGAAACCCAGGCCAAGCTCGCCGGCGCGCTGGAAAACGGCTCGTTCCTGCGCATCGGTGGCAAGGAGCCGGTGCAGGTCAACGTGCGCGTGATCGCCGCCTCGCACCGCGATCTCGAAACCGAAGTCCACGCCGGGCGCCTGCGCGAGGACCTCTACTACCACCTCAACGTGCTGCCGATGCGCCTGCCGCCCTTGCGCGAGCACTGCGAGGACGTGCCCGAGCTGCTGACCTACTACGTCAACTTCTTCGTCGATCAGGAAGGGCTGCCGTACCGCAACTTCACGATGGCGGCACGCAACCGTCTGCGCAATTACGGCTGGCCGGGCAACATCCGCGAGCTGAAGAACCTGGTGCAGCGCCTGCTGATCCTCGGCGGCGAGGAAGAAATCACGCTGGAAGAAGTCGAGGCGGCGATTTCGCACGTGCAGCCAAACCGCGCCCGCGACATCGGCCACATCCCGCTCGACCTGCCGCTGCGCGAGGCGCGCGAGCAGTTCGAGCGCAACTATCTGCTGCAGCAGTTCAAGGAATGCGACGGCAACGTCGCGCGCCTGGCTGAAAAGGTGGGCATGGAGCGCACCAACCTGTACCGCAAGCTGCGTGCGCTCGGCATCGATCCCAAGCGCGCGCCCGAGGACGAGTGAGCGGCTGACGCATGAAGATCCTGATTCTCGGCGCCGGCCAGGTCGGCACCTCGGTCGCCTACAACCTGGCCTCCGAGAACAATGACATCACTGTCGTCGACACCCGTGCCGACGTGCTCGCCGATCTGCAGGACCGCATCGACATCCGCACCGTCTGCGGCGCGGCCTCGCACCCCGAGGTGCTGGCCGCCGCCGGCGCCGCCGACACCGACATGCTGATCGCGCTGACCAACAGCGACGAGGTCAACATGATCGCCTGCCAGGTCGCCGACAGCCTGTTCCGCACGCCGACCAAGATCGCCCGCGTGCGCACCGCCGAATACACCCAGTACCCGGCGCTGTTCGGTGAAAAAGGCCTGCCGATCGACGTGCTGATCGCCCCCGAGCAGCTGGTCACCGAGCACATCCAGCGCATCATCGAGAATCCCGGCGCGCTGCAGGTGCTCGACTTTGCCGACGGCCTGGTGCGCCTGGTCGGCGTGCGCGCTTATTACGGCGGCACGCTGGTCGGCAAGGAACTGCGCTCGCTGCCGGCGCACATGCCGGGCATCCACACCCGCGTCGCGGCGATCTTCCGTCACGGCGAGTCGATCCCGCCGGACGGCGATGCCGTCATCGAGGCTGACGACGAAGTCTTCTTCATCGCCGCGAAGAAAAACATCCGCGCGGTGATGGCCGAGCTGCGCAAGCTCGACAAGCCGATCAAGCGCATCATCCTCGCCGGCGGCGGCAACATCGGCCGGCGGCTGGCGAAGGCGCTGGAAGAGCGCTTCCAGGTCAAGATCATCGAACGCAACATCGAGGTCTCGCGGCGCATCGCCGAGCAGCTCGACCGCACCATCGTGCTCGCCGGCGACGCCGCCGACGAAGAACTGCTGCTCGAAGAAAACATCGAGCACACTGACGTCTTCTGCGCGGTGACCAACGACGACGAAGCCAACATCCTGTCCTCGATGCTGGCCAAGCGCCTCGGCGCGCGCAAAGTCATGGCGCTGATCAACCGCCCGGCCTACGTCGACCTGGTCGAGGGCAGCGGCCAGATCGACGTCGCCATCTCGCCGCAGCAGGCGACCATCGGCACGCTGCTGACGCACATCCGCCGCGGCGACGTGGTGCGCGTGCACAGCCTGCGCCGCGGCGCCGCCGAGGCCATCGAAGCCGTCGCCCACGGCGATCGCGCCACTTCGAAGGTCGTCGGCCGTCGCCTCGAAGAAATCAAGCTGCCGGCCGGCACCACGATCGGCGCCGTCGTGCGCCACGGCGAGGTCGTCATCTGCCATCACGACACGATGATCGAGGCCGACGACCACGTGATCCTGTTCCTCACCGACAAAAAGCGCATCAATGACGTCGAGCGCCTGTTCCAGGTCGCCGTGACCTTCCTCTGAGACGCCGATGAGCGCCGCCGACCGCGAACGCTGGGACGCGCGCTACCGCGCCGGCACGCGGGCGGCCAGCGCCGCAGCGCTCCTGCGCGACAACACGCACCTCCTGCCCCGCCGCGGCCGTGCCCTCGATCTCGCCTGCGGCCTCGGCGGCAACGCGCTGCTGCTCGCCGCGCACGGCCTCGACACTGAAGCCTGGGACGTCTCCGCCGTCGCCCTCGCGGCCCTCGCTGCACAGGCGCGCGCGCAGGGGCTGGCGCTGAGCACCCGGCAATGCGACCTCGACGACACGCCGCTGCCGCTGCAGACCTTCGACGTCATCGTCGTCGCGCGCTTTCTCGACCGCCGCCTGTTCGCCGCGCTGCCGGCGGCCCTGCGCCCCGGCGGCCTGCTGTTCTACGAAACCTTCAGCCGCCTGTCGGCGCACGGCCCGGCCAATCCCGACTGGAAACTCGCCGACAACGAACTGCTCGCCGCCGCGCACGGCCTGCGCCTGCGCGTCTACCGTGATGAATGGGATGCCGGCGACGAGACCCGCGGCCTGCGCGGCCTGGTCCAGCTGATCGCCCAGAAACCCGCCTGAACGCGAGGAAGCCACCGATGAACCCCGCCGCTCTCGAAGCCATGCTCGCCCGCGGGCAGGACAACGCCCTGCTGCGCTTCACCCTCGGCCAGCTCTACCTGCAGGCCGGCGAGGCCGCGCGCGCCATCGAGCACCTGCAGCGCGCCGTCGAACAGGACGCCCAGTATTCGGCGGCGTGGAAACTGCTCGGCCGCGCCCGTCACGCCGCCGGCGACGCCGCCGCGGCCGTCAGCGCCTTCGAGCACGGCATCGCCATCGCCCGCGACAAGGGCGACCTGCAGGCGATGAAAGAAATGCAGGTGTTCTGCAAGCGCGCCCGCCGCGACGCCGACGCCGCGCCCGGTCACTGAGCGCTCAGTAGAACGGCGGCTCGCCGGCCGGCCGCGTCTTGAAGCGCTTGTAGCTCCACAGGTACTGCGCCGGCACGCGGCGGATCGCCGCCTCGACGCCGGCGTTGAGCGCGGCGAGCGAAGCGGCCTGGTCGGCGCTGCCGATGGCGGCATCGAGGCGGGAGAACACCAGGCGAAACCCCGCCGCGTGCGCCAGGCGCTCGGCATAGACCAGAAACACCGGCGTGCCGGAGCGTGCGGCGAGGCGCGAGACCAGCGTCATCGTGCACGCCGGGATGCCGAAGAACGGCGCGAATTCACCGTTGTCGGCACCGGGGTCCTGATCCGGCAGGATGCCGGCGACCTCGCCGTGGCGCAGCGCCGCCAGCAGCGCGCGCACGCCGCGCTGATCGGTCGGCACCAGCCGGGCGCCGCCGCGCTCGCGGCCGCGGCTGACCAGCTCGTCGATGCCGAGCCGTGTCGGCCGGTACAGGCTGGTGATCGGCGAGAGGCTCGCCGCATACAGGCCCGAGACTTCCCAGGCGCCGAGGTGCGGCGTCAGCAGCACCACGCCGTGGCCGGCGGCGACCGCGGCGCGGTAATCGGCCTCGCCGTGTACCTCGCGCACCAGCGCCAGCACCCGCGGCAGCGGCCATTGCCACAAGGCGCCGAGTTCGAGCATGCCTTTCGCCGTTTCCATCAGATTGCGGCGCAGCAGGCGCCGGCGCTCGGCGGCGGACAGCTCGGGCCAGCAGGCGGCGAGATTGCGCGCGGCGATGCGCCGCGTGCCGTTCGGCAGCAGCCACAGCCCCGCGCCGATCACGCTGCCGAGCGCGTGCACCACGCCCAGCGGCAACCGGGCGAGGCCGCGCAGCATCGCCTGCACCCAGCGGGCGCGGCGTTCACGGGAGATCAGTCGGTGTTTCATCGTCTCTCAAAGCACGACGCCCGCAGCGGCGGGCGTCGTCGGTGTCACTCGTCGAAGCGCCGCGGGGCCAGCGGCGGATTACCGTCGTAGATCAGACTGCGGCGGCGTTCGAGGTAGGCGTCGCGCGTCTGCAGGTAGCGATCGAGCACGGCGCCTTCGATGACGCGCTCGCTGCGCAGCAGGTCGGCGCGCCGGTCGATCAGCCGCAGCGCGACCATCGAGTTGCGCAGCGGCACGTCCTTGATCAGCCACACCGGATCGACGTTGAAGGCATCGACGCCCATGCCGACGGTGTCACGCAGCGTACTCGGCCCCCAGAGCGGCAGCACGAAGTAGCTGCCTTCGCCGACGCCCCAGTGCGCCAGCGTCTGGCCGAAGTCCTCGTTGTGTTTGGGCAGGCCCCAGGCCTGCGCGACGTCGAAGAAGCCGAGCACGCCGAAGGTGGTGTTGAACACCATGCGCGTCAGATCGATCAGCGCGTCGTCGACCTTGAGCTGCAGCAGGTTGTTGACCAGGTTCAGCGTGTCGCCGACGTTACCGAACATGTTGGTGATGCCGTCGTCGAGGAACTGCGGCGTGACGTACTGGTAGCCGCGGGCGATCGGCTTGGCGAAATACTCGTCGATGTTTTCGTTGACGCCGAACATCCAGCGGTTGTAGCCGGGCAGACGATCGAGCGCCTCGGGATCGAGCGGCGCGAGATTCGGCTGCGTGGCACAGGCGGAGACGATCAGCGACAGCGCCGCGACACCGGCGCGCAGCGTGGAGCGAAAAGCATTCATTGGAGCCGGGTTCCTTTGGGACGGCGGCAGGGCGGAATGGGCCGATGATAACTGCAAGCCGTGAACGCCTGCCACGCTGCAAGGCGCCGACAGCCGTGCAAAAACCGCATGAGCGTCCTGCACAAACGACATCGCTGCCGGGCCGGCGCAGACCTCGGTAAAGCCGCCGCGCAGGCTCTCGACCATGCCGCCCGGCTGCTGCGGCTGCTTTACTTCGACGGTGCCGTACCCCAGCGCGTGCGCCGCGATCGCCCCCGACCGCGCAGCGCATGTGACCGCTCCGCCCGATGTCCGCAGGAGACCTGCCCTTGAGCCCTCGACACCTCACCCGATGCGGCGGCCTCGCGCTGCTCTGCCTCACATTCGGCCCGGCACGCGCCGCCGACGGACCCGCCTTCGATTGCCACAAGGTCGCCGACGGCAGCATCGCCGCGCTGATCTGCGCCAGCCCGCCGCTGTCGGCGCTCGACCGCCAGCTCGCCACGGTCTACGCCGCCGCCACCCGCAAGGCCGCAAACGAGCACCCGCCGACCCTCAAGGCCGAACAGCGCGGCTGGATCAAAGGCCGCGACGAGTGCTGGAAGAGCGACGACAAAACCGGCTGCGTGCGCGAGGCATACCGCCAGCGCATCGCCGAACTGCAGGCCCGCTACCGTCTGGTCGAAGCCCGCGGCCCGTTCCACTACCGCTGCGCCGGCCAGCCCGGCAATGAGCTCGTCGTCACCTTCTTCGCCACCGAACCGGCGACGCTGATCGCCGAGCGCGGCGACAGCGTCTCGCTGATGTATTCGCAGCCGAGCGGCAGCGGCGCCCGCTACGAAGGTCGCAACGAAAGCTTCTGGGAACACCACGGCGAGGCGCGCGTGCGCTGGGGCGCCGACGCCGCGGAGATGAACTGCAGCGTCACCCGCTGAACCCGCTCAGCGGATCGCGATGCCCTCGCTCAAGGCCAGGAAGCGACGCAGCTGCGCCGCGCTCGGCGGCCAGCTGTCGGCACCGAAGCGCTCGCGGTGACGGGCCACCGCGACATCGAGCGCCGCCTGCTGCGCGGGGGTTGCATGGGCATCGTCGAGGCGCCCGCCGCGGGAGCCGGCCTCGTCGAGCAGAGCTTCGGGCTCGACCAATTGCCGTGCCCCGAGCGCGACCAGCAGCGCCTCCGACAGCGGCGCTTCGTCCGTATGCGCCGCCGGCGCCACGCCGAGCAGACGGCGCAGCAGGCGGTCGAACGGCCCCGCGTCGCCATCGAGCGGGCGCTGGCGCATCGCCACGTAGCGCACCCGGTTCTGGTAGCGCTTGAGCGCGCGCGGCGTCGGCCGGCGCACGGTCAGCAGATACGGCAGCCAGATGTCGAGCGCATCGGCAAAGTGCTGGGAATCGCGCACCACGATGTCGGGCCGGCGCAGGCGTACGGCGAGCAGCGCAAGCGCGATCAGCAGCGCGACACCGACGCCGCTCGACAGCAGCGGCCGCTCGGCCGCCTGACCGGGTGCCGCCACCGCGGTGGCCCGCTGCGGCCCGGCCAACGCCGGCAGCGGCGCGGCCGGCTCGACACCGGCCTGCGCCCCCGGCGACGGTGGCACCGCAACCGCCAGCAGTGCGAGGTCCGCCGGCGGCTCCGGCGTGATCCCCGCCAGATAGAAGCCGCCGCCCGCAGCGGCGACCACCAGCGAACCGCCCAGCAGCACGCTCGCCAGCCCGTGCAGACGCCGCTGCCAGCCGTGCAGCCGCTGCTCGCCGGCCGGCGCGTGCTCACCGCCGGCCAGCATGCCGCGGCTGCGCGGCGGATCGGCGGGGTCGAGCAGCGGCACCGGCACTTCGATGTTGATCAGCTTTTCCAGGTAGTCGCGGGCGTAACGCTCGCGCTTGGCGCGGGCGCGCTCCTCGTCGCTCAGCGGTTCGCCGCGCACGCTGGCGGCCTGATCGGCCATCTCCTGCGCCAGTTCCTTGAAGGCGATGCCGAGCGCGCCCTGGACTTTCTCCTTGTCGATGCCGAGCACGATGAAGCAGTCGCCGGACGACACCAGGAAGTTCACCGCCTCCAGCACTTCGAGCACGTGGTCGGGCTGGCAGCGGTCGAGGTCGTCGATCAGGATCAGCATGGTGCGCGGTTCGAGCGCGCGGGTGACCTCGGCGAATTCCTGCTGGTAGCGGTAGCGGAAACTGGTCTGCGCGCCGAGATCGCGCACGCTGGTCTTGTCCGACAGGCTGGCGAGCAGCACCTCCGGCTTAACGCCGAAAGCGCGCACCGCCTTGAGCAGGCCGGAGCCGGCCGCCAGCGCCGCGGCCAGCGCCGCCAGGCCGCGCGCCAGGCCGCCGGCACTGCCCGTCGTCGCCTGCGGCCGGGCTTCGCTGGTCTTTTCGGTCTCGTCCGCCACGGCGTTCGCAGCGGCTGGCAGGGCGCTGATGTTGCTGCGCTTGTCGCCCGCTTCGCCGCTGGTCAGCGCCGCCGTGAACTGCGTCGTCAGCGTCTGCGTCAGCGCCCAGGCACGCTCGAAGCGCAGCGGAAAATCCTTGAGGAAATAGCCGCCGGACCAGCAGGCGAGCAGCAGCACCAGCAGCGCCCACGGCCAGCGCCGGCCGGAGCGGATCATCAGCAGCCGCCAGCGAAAACGCAGGCCGTCGAGGCTCCAGCTCGGCGGGATCGCCTGGCGGCGGATGCCGTCGATCAGCGCCGCCAGCAGGTGCTCTTCCTTCTGGTGGTGCCAGGCGTTGAACCACACGGCGCGCACACCATGGCGCTCCAGCTCGCCGCGCAGCAGATTCATCAGCGAGCTCTTGCCAGTGCCCCAGTTGCCGGTGATCGCCAGCGTCAGCGGCGGGCGCGTGTGCTCGTTGCGCATGAAAAACGCCAGCCCGCGCGCCAGCGGCGCGAAGGCCAGCGCATCCGGCTCGCCGGGCTCCAGCGGTTTGTCGGAGGCCGGTGCATCGGCGACCGAGGGCTGTGCTGCGTATTCGGCGCGCGGCTTGCGCACGGCCAGCAGCAGCAGGCCGATGCCCGCCGCCCAGGCCAGCGCCATCCACGGTGCCGGGTCGCGCTGGTAACGCGGCCAGTCGCGCGCCGCCGCCTCCGGGTTGAGCTCGCCGCCGCGCCAGCTGCGGCCGCCATCATCACTGGCGAGCAGCGTCGGACCGTTACCGACGACGCGCACGCTCCGGCCATCGGCACTGGCCTGCACGTCGAGCAGGTTCTGCGCGCTCAGCCGCGGCAGGCGCTGCCAGCGCTCGCCGCCGTCGCTCGTCGCCAGCAGCGTGCCTTCGGCACCGACCGCCCAGCCACGGCGGCCATCGGCGGCGAAGCTGACGCCGTAGAGGGCGACATCGACACCGCTGGGCTGCGTCTGCCAGAGCTGGCCGCCGTCGCGGCTGACCAGCAGCGTGCCGCGCTCGCCGACCGCCCAGGCACGGCGCAGGTCGTCAGCGCAGTGCAGCGCGTTCAGCGGCTGGATGCTGCCGCTGGCCTGCGCACGCCACTGGCGACCGTCGACGCTGGCGAGCACGCTGCCGCCATCCCCGACCGCCAGCGCCTGCACGCCGTCGGCCGCGGCGCAGACCGCCCACAGATCGCGGCCGCTGCCGCTGCTCTGCGCCTGCCAGTGCGTGCCACCGTCACTGCTGGCGAGGATCGTGCCGCGATCGCCGACCACCCAGCCGTGACGCGCATCGGCGGCGAACGCCACGGCGCGCAGGCGGCGCGGCGTACCGCTGTTCTGCAGCTGCCAGCGCTCGCCGCCATCGACGCTGGCCAGCACCACGCCCTGCGTATCGCCGGCGTAGCCGTCACTCGACCCGTCAGCGACACCGACCGCCCAGCCGTGACGGCCGTCGGCGGCAAACTGCAGGTCGAGCAGGCTCAGGCCCGCCACGGCAAGCGGCTGGCGCGGCTGCCAGCGTTCGCCGTCATCGCTCAGCGCCAGACGGCCGCCGGCAGCCGTCGCCCAGGCCGGAGCCTGCGCCGCGCTGAACTGCAGCCGCGCCAGCCACTGCGCGCCGCCGCGCACCGGCCGATACCAGTGCGCGCCGCCATCAACACTCGCCAGCAGCGTGCCGCGCGGCCCGGCGGCCCAGATGCGCTGAGCGTCGGCCGTCATCCGCACCTGCTCGAAGGCCAGTCCGCGCGCCTGCGCCAGCGCCTGCCAGCTGGTGCCGCCATCACGGCTGACCGACAGACCGAGTGCGCCGGCCGCCACGCCGTACTGGCCGTCGGCGGCGAAGTCGACCGCCTGCATGCGCGCCGGCGCCGCGGCCGGCCGCCAGCTGACGCCGCCGTCGCCGGTCAGCAGCAGCGTGCCGTCAGCGCCGCTGGCCCAGCCCCGACCGTCAGCCGCGACGTGGATCGCGCCCAGGCTGGCACGGCTGCCGCTGGCCTGCGGCTGCCAGGACTGGCCGCCGTCACGGCTGGAGAGGATGCTGCCGGCCTCGCCGACCGCCCAGCCGCGCGCCGCATCGAGGAAGTACACCGCATACAGCGTCGGCGGCGGCAGCGCCCGCGTCGGCGCCGGTTCCTGCCAGCTGCGACCACCGTCAGTGGTCGACAGCTGCAGGCCGTTCTCGCCGACGATCCAGCCATGCACGGCGTCGACGAAATACACGCCGTACAGCGTCGCGCCGGCGGCGATGCGCTGCGCCTGCCAATGCTGGCCGCCGTCGGCCGTGCTCAGCAGCCGGCCGTCGGCGCCGACGGCCCAGCCGTCGCGGCCGTTGGCGAGGAAGTACAGGGCGTTCAGCGGCAGCGGCGGACCCGTGCGCGGCGGCTCGACGATCGGCGGTTGCTGCTGTTGCTGTTGTTGCGCCGCCGGCGCTTGCTGCTGCACGGGCGATGGCTGCACAGGCTTGAAAGCCGAGTTGTTGGTGTTGCTCGGCGCTTCGACCGGCGGGGCGATGCCCGCCAGTGCCTTGTCGAAGCTCGCCGCTGCGGCGGTCATCGCCCCGGCGGCGGACTCCGCCGCCATCGGCAATTCGGCCTCGGCCCATTGCCGCTGCCAGACGATGCCGCCGTCGGCGCTGTAGAGGATTTCGCCGGCGGCGCTCAGCAGCCAGACGCCCGTGCCGGCGAGCTGCACGTCGACGATGTCGGCGCCGAGCAGCGGCTGACGCATGAAGGCGTTGTACTCACGCGGGGCGCTCCAGCCGTCGACGCTGAGCAGTGAAGCCGGCGGCTGCCAGGCATCCAGCCGCGGTGGCTGACGCAGCGCGAGCACGGTCGACACCAGCAGCAGCAGCGCGCCGCCGAGCAGGCTCAGCCCGCGCGCGGAGCGCAGGGCGAAGGCCGCCGGCCGGCGACGGGACAGACTCGCGGTAGCGGACTTGGCCATCGTGCTGCCCTCCCCGCCGGCGGCGGTCATGCTCGTTCAGCACAGACTAAAGCCTGTTATGCCGCGGGCGTCGCGCTCATCCGCGGAACTGTGTACGGCGCGCGGTCCATACGGGCACCACCCCGCGGCGGCGGCGGCGCAGTCACAGCATGCGTTCGAGCGTCGCGTGCAACTCCATGATGTGCCGGGTATTGGCACCGAGGTCGCCGGCGCGGCCGTGGCGCGTGCTGGAGCGCACATGCAGCTCGGTGCCGCGATCACCGAGCTTGAGCTCGATTTCGACATCACTGCGCAGGTGCAGCAGTGGCGTCCGTGCCACCGCGTGCAGGCGCTTGCCGGCAGGATCGCTCTCAAGCAGCTCCCAGTTGAGCAGGTCGACGACGTGGGCGACGCGCTCGAACAGCCGCGCCGGCGGCAGGCGGTAGATACGCAGTTCGAGTTCGCGGCAGGGATGGCCGTGGCGTGTCTCGGCGACGTGCTTGCTCAGGTAGATCCACAACCGGCGGGCGCTGCCGGGCTTGTCGTTGAGCGGCACGCAGTTGAGGATCAGTGCGCCGACGATCAGGCTGCCGCCGGCGGCGAACAGCGTCATCAGAAGCTGGTTCATTCGGGCCTTCCCATGCTTGCTTGAGCTTCGGGTTCGGGCGGCAGACCGGCCAGGCCGCCCGTCGGTTCCGTCAACCCAGGTCGCCCCACAGTGCGGTGATCGCCGCCAGCGCGGCGACGCCGGCGGTCTCGGTGCGCAGTACGCGCGGGCCGAGGTGCACACCGTGCCAGCCGGCGGCGAGCGCCGCCTGCACCTCGGCCTCGCTGAGCCCGCCTTCCGGGCCGACCAGCAGACTCAGCCGGCCGCTCGGCGGCGCCAGCGTGCGCAGTCCGCGACCGGCCGTCGGGTCGAGCACCAGGCCGCAGGTCGGCGGCGCGGCGAGCAGCGCGGCGAGCGGCAGCGGTTCGGCGACCTCGGGAATGCGGTTGCGGCCGCACTGCTCGCAGGCGGCGATGACCACGCCGCGCCAGTGCGCCAGGCGCTTTTCCCAGCGGCCGGCGTCGAGCTGCACCACCGAGCGCGCGGTGAGCACCGGCTGGATCGCCGCCACGCCGAGCTCGACGGCTTTCTGCAGCGCGAAGTCCATGCGCTCGCCCTTGGCCACACCCTGCGCCAGCACCACCTGCAGCGGCGACTCGCATTCGCGCGCGCGATGTGCCAGCAGCGTGACGCTGGCGCCGCGCTTGCCGACCTCGCCGAGCACGGCCTCCCACTCGCCGCCACGGCCGTCGAACAGCACCAGCGGCGCGCCGGGCACCAGGCGCAGCACGCGCACGGCATGGTTGAAGGCATTGTCGTCGAGCGCGACGCTCTGCCCGGCGCCGAGTGCGACGGGCGAATGGAAACGCGGAATGCGCATGGGCGGTCCCGTGGGCTGAGGGGCTGACGGATCGGGCCGGCATTGTAACGGCTGGCTTGCCGTATGCTGGCGCTCCCCGCCGCCGAACCGGACCGTGTCATGCCGAAGATCGCCACCTGGAACGTCAACTCGCTGAAAGTGCGGCTGCCGCAGGTGCTCGACTGGCTCGCCCGCGAGCAGCCGGACGTGCTGGCGCTGCAGGAGACCAAGCTGCAGGACGCCGACTTCCCCGCCGCCGACATCGAAGCCGCCGGCTACCACGTCGCCTACGCCGGGCAGAAGACCTACAACGGCGTCGCCGTGCTCAGCCGCGAGCCGGGCAGTGCGCGGGTCACCGACCTGCCCGGCCTCGACGATCCGCAGCGCCGGGTGCTCGGCCTGAGCGTCGGCGCGCTGCGCGTGCTCGATCTCTACGTGCCCAACGGCCAGGAGGTCGGCAGCGAGAAATACGCCTACAAGCTCGGCTGGCTCGCCACGCTGGCCGACTATGTCGCCGCGCAGCTCGCCGAGCACCCGCAGCTGGTGGTGCTCGGGGATTTCAACATCGCGCCGGACGACCGCGACGTGCACGACCCCGAGGCCTGGCGCGACAAGATCCTCTGCTCGGAGGCCGAGCGCGCGGCGCTGCGCCGCCTGCTCGATCTCGGCCTGAGCGATACCTTTCGCCTGTTCGAGCAGGAGCCGAAGAGCTTTTCCTGGTGGGACTACCGCGGCATGGGCTTTCGCCGCAACCTCGGCCTGCGCATCGACCTGATCCTCGCCTCGGCGCCGCTGGCCGCGCGCTGCCGCACCTGCCGCGTCGACAAGGCGCCGCGCAAGCTCGAACGCCCCTCCGACCACGCGCCGGTGGTCGCCGAATTCGCCGACTGAGCGCGGCGCGTCAGCCGGCGCTGGCCTCGGCGGCCATCTGATCGAGCACTTCCCGGGCGTTGCGGAAGGCTTCGACGCCGGCCGGCATGCCGCAGTAGACGGCGGCCTGCAGCAGCACTTCCATGATCTCCTCGCGGCTGCAGCCGTTGTTGACCGCGCCGCGCACGTGGCCCTTGAACTCGGTGCCGCGGTTGAGCGCGGTCAGCATCGCCAGGTTGATCAGGCTGCGGGTCTTGCGGTCGAGTCCGGGGCGGGTCCAGATCTCGCCCCAGGCCATGCCGGTGACCAGCTGCTGGAACGGCATCGTGAATTCGTCGGCATTGGCAAAGGCGCGCTCGACGAAGGCATCGCCCATCACTTCACGACGCACCTTGAGGCCGGCTTCGAACTGTTCCTGATTCATGCGGATGACTCCCGATGAGGATGGAAACCGCCGATTGTCGGCAGCCGCGGGGCCCGGCCGCAAGCTGCGGCGGCCGCCGCGGCCGTTCATTCGTCGACGATGAAGCCGGCCTCGCGCAGCGCCTGGACGATGTCCTCGGCCGACAGCAGGCGACCGTGTTCGATGTTGATCTCACCGTGTTCGGCATCGACGACGACGTGATCGATGCCCGGCAGGTCCTGCACGGCGTTGAGCAGCAGGCGACGGTGCTCGGCATCGTCGAGCCCCTGAGTGACAAGTGTCGTGGACGGCATGGCGTTTCTCCCGGTGACGGTTAACGGCTGTTTAGCAGCTGACGGCGGCACTGCCGCGGTGGGCGGGTACAATCGCCGCCCTCGCCGCTTCACCGGATCAGCCGCCGTGCACACGCTCAATCCGCCGCAACGCGCTGCCGCGCAGCACATCGATGGCCCGCTGCTGGTACTCGCCGGCGCCGGCTCGGGCAAGACGCGGGTGATCACGCAGAAAATCGCCTACCTGATCCGCGACTGCGGCATCGCCGCCCGCCACATCGCCGCGGTGACCTTCACCAACAAGGCCGCCCGCGAGATGCAGGAGCGCGTCGGCAAGCTGGTGCAGGGGCCGGAGGCCAAGGGGCTGCGGGTGTCGACCTTCCACACCCTCGGTCTCGACATCATCCGCCACGAGCTCAAGCGCCTCGGCTACAAGCCGGGCTTTTCGATTTACGACGCCCGCGACACGCTGCAGCTGCTGCAGGAGCTCGACGAGAACCTCGACAAGGACAGCGCGCAGAAGGCGCAGTGGACCATCTCGCATTGGAAGAACGCGCTGGTCAGTGCCGAAGACGCCATCGCCGAGGCGCAGGACGAGGCCACCTTCGACGCCGCCAAGCTCTACGCCCAGTACGTCGCCCAGCTGCGCGCCTACAACGCCGTCGACTTCGACGACCTGATCCTGCAACCGCTGCGCCTGCTGCAGAGCGAGCCGCAGGTGCTGGCGGCCTGGCAGAACCGCATCCGCTACCTGCTGGTCGACGAGTACCAGGACACCAACATCTGCCAGTACCAGCTGGTCAAGGCGCTGATCGGTGCGCGCGCCAACCTCACCGCGGTCGGCGACGACGATCAGTCGATCTACGCCTGGCGCGGCGCGCAGCCGCAGAACCTGCGCCTGCTCAGCGAGGACTTCCCGCAGCTCAAGATCATCAAGCTGGAGCAGAACTACCGCTCCAGCCGGCGCATCCTGCATGCCGCCAACACGCTGATCAGCCACAACCCGCACGTCTTCGAGAAGAAGCTGTGGAGCGAGCACGCCATCGGCGAGCCGATCCGCGTCATCGTCTGCAAGGACGGCGACGATGAGGTCGCCCGCGTCGTCAACGAGCTGCTGCACCACCACTTCAAGCACCGCACGCACTGGCGCGACTACGCCATCCTCTACCGCGGCAACCACCAGTCGCGGCCGTTCGAGACGCTGCTGCGCACGCACAACGTGCCCTACCGGCTGTCCGGCGGGCAGAGCTTCTTCGCCCAGGCCGAGGTCAAGGACCTGCTCGCCTACCTGCGCCTGCTGGTCAACCCGGACGACGACGCCGCCTTCGTGCGCATCGCCAACGTGCCGCGGCGCGAGATCGGCCCGGCGACGCTGGAAAAACTCGCCGCCTACGCCCAGGGCCGCGGCGTCGGCCTGCTGCCGGCCTGCCTCGAACTCGGCCTCGGCGCCCATCTGCCCGAGCGCGCCGTCGACAAGCTAGCCGCTTTCGCGCGCTGGATCATCGACGTCGGCGAGCGCGCGCAGCGCGGCGATCCGGCCGTCGCCTGCCGCGAGATGGTCGAGGAGCTGCGCTACGCCGACTGGCTCAGGGAACAGGCCAGCGATCCCAAGCAGGGCGAGCGGCGCATGGCCAGCGTGCACGAGCTGCTCGACTGGATCGCGCGCATGGGCGAAAGCAGCGACGGCGCCGCGCCGCCGTCACTGGCCGAGCGCGTCGCCAAGATGTCGCTGATCGACCTGCTCGAACGCCAGGAAAGCGACGAGCCGCACGACGAGGTCACGCTGATGACGCTGCACGCGGCCAAGGGTCTGGAGTTCCCGCACGTGTTCATCATCGGCCTGGAAGAAGAAATCCTGCCGCACAAGAACAGCATCGACGCCGACACCATCGAGGAGGAGCGCCGGCTGGCCTACGTCGGCATCACCCGCGCGCAGAAGTCACTGACGCTGACGCTGGCCAAGCGGCGCAAGAAGTACGGCGAATGGGAAAGCTGCGAACCGAGCCGCTTCCTCAGCGAGCTGCCGCAGGACGATCTCGAATGGGAAGGCGTCGGCATCGAGCTGGCGCCCGAGGTCAAGCAGGAACGCGGCCGCGCCCATCTGGCCAGTCTCAAGGGCATGCTCGGCCGGCGCTGAGGACGGCCGGCAGGGCAGCCGCACGCCTCGGTCATCGCGGGCGCTGGCGGCCGCCGGCCGGACCGTAACGGTCGACGGCACGGACGATCCAGCCAACCGGCGAACTCTCCGGCAGCCTCCAGATCGCCCGCATCGGCTACTGGTCACCCGGTACGTTGTGCGCATGCAGAAGCAGCGCAGGCGGTTTCAGCTCGCTCAGGACGGCTGTGCCCCAGCGCGCAGCGGCCCGCTTGCCATGCAGGGCGGGCAGTTGCCGCGCCGCTCGCGGCAGGCCCGGACACGTCGTTACTGCAATGAAAAAGGCCGCCCGCAGGCGGCCTTGAAAGCGGGTGCAGCGCGCGGCTTACTGCTGCGCAGCATCAACCATGTAGCCGATCGCCGAGATCATGTCGGCGTCCGGCAACTGCAGATTGCCGCCCTTGGCCGGCATACCCTTGTAGCCGGTCAGGCCGTGCTGGACGAGGACGTCGAAGCCCTGCGCCAGACGCGGCGCCCAGTCTTCCTTGTTGCCGAACTTCGGCGCACCGGCGACACCAGCCTGATGGCAGATGATGCAGACGGTGCTGTAGGTCTGCTTGCCACGGGCCAGATCGACCTCGGCCGGCAGCACGATCTTGGTGATCGCCACGGCCGGTGCCGGCGCCGGAGCAGCCGCTTCAGCCGGGGCCGGCGCAGCGGCCGGCGCTTCGGTCTTGGCCGGCTCGGCGGCCGGAGCCGGAGCAGCCGCGGTTTCGGCCGGCGCCGGAGCAGCCGCTTCAGCAGCGGCCGGCGCCGGAGCGGCAGCAGCCGGCGCCGGAGCAGCGGCAGCCGGGACCGGAGCAGCGGCGGCCGGGGCCGGAGCAGCAGCAGCCGCAGCCGCAGCCGGGACCGGAGCAGCAGCGGCCGGGGCCGGGGCCGGAGCAGCAGCAGCCGGGGCGGCAGCGCCGGCCTTGATGCCGGACTCACCGAGCATGTACTCGATGGCGCCACGGATCTCGTCGTCGGAGAGCTTCGGATTGCCACCGCGCGCCGGCATCTGGCGGATGCCGTTGAGGGCATGGTTGACCAGGGTATCGAAGCCCTGCGCGAAGCGCGGGCCCCAGTCGGCCTGGCTGCCGATCTTCGGCGCGCCGAGCACGCCGGCCGTGTGGCAGGCACCGCAAACGGTGCTGACGACTTCCTTCGGCGCCAGTTTCGGCACGACCTTGTTCGGGTCGGCAATCGCGATGGTCGCGACTGGCTTGATGCGATCGGTCGCCGAGACGCGGGCACGCGAACCATCATCACCTGGCATGGTCAGCACCGGAATCAGGCGCGAGACCAGGAAGATAACGGCTCCGAGCAGCGCGAGCACGGCCATCAGGCCCGTGAACGTGGTCAGAAAGGACTTGTCTTGCTGGTTCACGCGTTCTCACCTCTCCAAAAGTGTGCAGGTGCTGTCCCGGACGGCGACAGCGGCGGCGCCCGGCACTGCGGTTCTTAGAGTGCCCGCTCAAGCGTGAATGGGCTGGAAAAAAAACGCTGCATTGTAGCGACAATGCAGATTCCGCGTGAAGCTTGGGGCTTTGTCTCGTGACGCCCGCGGCGCGGCTCCCGAATCTCTCCTGCCGGCGGCTGGCAAAGCGGGTGGCGCACGGCTCAGCCGCCGGGCCGCTGACTCAACGTAGCAGAACGCAGCCGGCCCGCCTCACAGCGCCGGCATCCCCGCGCCGACATCCCCGCGCTCAGGCGACGAGCTGCGCCAGCCAGTCGCTGAGGCTGTAGTAATCGGTGATGCGGGTGATGCGGCCGCGGCGGATCTCGAAGAAGGCGCCGCCGCTCAGGCGGTAGCGCTGGCCGGCGGCCGGCGGCAGGCCGATGTCGGTGGCGAGGTACTCACCGTCGACGCGGTACTCGACCGCGGCGCGCGAACCGTCGGCGTTGGTCATGATCTCCAGCACGTCGATGCGCTCGCGGTAACAGCGGCCGCTGCGCTGCAGGAAACTGCCGAAGGCCATGCGCCCGCTTTCGCGCCCGCCCTGATTGATGTCGTGGACGACATCGGCCGCGAGCAGATCGAGCACCGCCACGATATCGCCGGCGTTGCAGGCGGCGTAGAAACGGTTCAGCAGGGCGTGGGTGGCGGCGGGCATCGGCGGCAATCTCCGGGCTGGCGGGGGCATCGGCCTGCCCCGCAGTCTAACGAAAGCCCTTGCCGCAATCGGCGCCCGGGGCTTTCTGCCGGCGACACTGCATGACGCATACGCGACATCCCGAGCGGCCGTTCAGTCGCTCTGGCTGAGCAGCCCCGGCACCAGGCTGTGCGTCAGGTTGCGATGCTGGCTGATGCGCTGGATCAGGCCCTCGTGCAGCTCGAAGAAGGCGCCACCGATCAGCCGGTAGTTGCCGCCCTCGTCACCGTCGAGGCTGACGCCGAGCACGGTGTATTCGGCGGCGGCGCGCGAGCCGTCGCTGTTGCACATGACGCAGAGCTCGAAGAAATGCTCGCGCACGTGCTGGGCGGCCTGCTTCAGCTCGCGCAGATACGCGGCCTTGCCGAGCTGGCGGCACTCGGCGCTGTCGCTGTAGACGAATTCGCTGCCCAGCAGCTCACGCACGGATTCGTAGTCACGGGCGTTGAGCGCGGCATACAAGCGTTCGATCAGTCCCTGGGTCGGGGCATTCATGCAGGCTCCTCGATACGACGGCCCTGCCGCCGTCATCCGCTTGAAGAGTGCGCTGCGCCATCTCGGGGCGCACTGCACCGGTTTGGTTAAGGCGATTCTAGGGGTGGGGGCGCCGCGGTCGAGTCCGCAGGCGACGCACTTTGGCCTGTGCGCGACGGAGCGCCCGCCGGGCCTGGACGGTGCCGTCGCCGACACCAAGAAACGCGTCGTTTGCAAGACATTGGATGGAAAAGCGACTGGCTAGATTGATGCCACCGGACGGCACAGGGTCATGTGCCGCCGCCATCGCATCCACTTCCCGTCGAGAGAGCCGCGTTACATGGAACAGCACCTGGACAGCCACGCCGAAGCCCTGCATCTGCTGCGTACCCGCGAAAAGAACTTCAGCCTGCCGCAGCCGTTTTACAAGGACCCGGCGTTCTATCAGCTCGATCTTGAGCACATCTGGTACAAGAACTGGATCTTTGCCGGCGTCAGCTGCGACATCCCCAAGCCGGGCGATTACTTTACGCTGGCCATCGGCGAGTATCCGCTGATCGTCTCCCGCGCCAAAGACGGTTCGATTCACGCCTTCCACAACACCTGCCGCCACCGCGGCTCGCGCATCTGCTCGAAGCACCGTGGCAATGCGCCGAAACTGGTCTGCCCGTACCACCAGTGGACCTACGAACATGACGGCAAGCTGCTGTTCGCCGGCCAGATGGGTCCGGACTTCGACGTTTCCAAGTACGCGCTCAAGCAGGCGCACTGCCGCACCGTCGGCGGCTACGTGTTCGTCTGCGTCGCCGATGAGGCGCCGGACTTCGAAGCCTTCCGCGCCACCGTCGAGCCCTACATGCTGCCGCATGAGCTCGAAGGTGCGAAGGTCGCGCACACCAGCACGCTGATCGAGAAGGCCAACTGGAAGCTGGTCATCGAGAACAACCGCGAGTGCTACCACTGCGCCGGCAGTCACCCGGAGCTGCTGCGCACGATCTCCGAATTCGACGCCACCGACGATCCGCGCATCAACCCGGTGTTCCGCCAGCGCATCATCGACAAGGCCGCGCAGTGGGACGCGCAGGGGCTGCCGAACAAGGCGGTTTACGCCGACAACCACCGCTACCGCGTGGTGCGCCTGCCGCTGGCGCACGGCGAGTCGATGACGATGGACGGCAAGCCGGCGGTCAAGCGCCTGCTCGGTCACCTCAGCGATGCCGATCTCGGCTCGGTGCGCCTGCTCAGCCTGCCGAATTCCTGGAACCACCTGCAGGGCGATCATGCGCTGGCCTTCCGCGTACTGCCGCTCGGCCCGGAAACGACGATGGTCACCACCTTCTGGTTGGTGCACAAGGATGCCGTCGAGGACGTCGACTACGACGTCGCCAACCTCGCCAAGGTCTGGGAAGCGACCAATGATCAGGACCGCATCCTCGCCGAGGAAAACCAGGTCGGCATCGATTCGCCGGCCTACGAGCCCGGCCCGTACGGCACCGACATCGAATTCGGCGTGCTCAATTTCATCGGCTGGTATACCGATGCGCTGGAGTCCGAGCTGGCCGGTCCGCAGCCGAGCCTGAAACCGGTCGCCGCCTGACCTTTACCCGCCGGCGCCGGCCACGCCCCTGCCGCGTGGCCGGCGCCGCTGTCCCGCCTGCCCGAGGATCGCTCCGCCATGAACGTCCGCAACGCCATCGCCCGCCTCAACAACGAGGCCAAACCCTGGAACAGCCACCGCGAGCTGCTCGAATGCACGATGGTGCTGCAGGACAGTGCCAACGTGAAAACCTTCTGCTTCCAGACCGCGGACGCCAGCCTGTTTCGCTACCTGCCGGGGCAGTTCATCACGCTGGAGCTGGAGATCGACGGCGAGAAGGTATTCCGCACCTACACGCTGTCGTCGAGCCCGTCGCGGCCGCTGTGCCTGACCATCACCGTCAAGGCGCAGCCCGGCGGCAGGGTCTCCAACTGGCTGCACCAGAACCTCAAGGTCGGCGATTTCGTCAAGGCGCACGGTCCGTCGGGTATCTTCACCTTCCATAACCACGTCGCCGACAAGTACCTGTTCCTCTCCGGCGGCGTCGGCATCACGCCGGTGCTGTCGATGACACGCTGGCTGTTCGACTTCGGCACGCATACCGACGTCACCTTCATCCACAGTGCGCAGACGCCTTCGGACATTCTCTTCCGCCACGAGCTGGAGATGATCAACGCCCGCCTGCCGGAGTTCAAAGTCGCCTTCGTCTGCGAGCGCGCCGACCCTTACGGCGCCTGGACCGGCTACAGCGGCCGCCTCAACCAGCTGATGCTGGAGCTGATCTGCCCGGACTATCAGGAGCGCGAGGTGTTCTGCTGCGGCCCCGAGCCGTACATGCGCGCGGTGCGCGACATCCTGCGCAAGTCCGGCTTCGACATGGCGCGCTACCACGAGGAAAGCTTCGACGTCCCGGTGCACGATGAAACCGAGACCATCGAGCGCCACGACACCGTCGTCGACGCGCAGGCCAGCGCGCAGGTCGACTTCACCGTCAGCGGCAAGAAGGTCAGTTGCCGCGAGTCCGACACCCTGCTCAGCGCCGCCCGCGAGGCCGGGCTGCACATCCCCAGCGCCTGCATGTTCGGCGTCTGCGGCACCTGCAAGGTGAAAAAGACTGCCGGCGAGGTGCACATGGTCCACGCCGGCGGCATCAGCGACGAAGAAATCGCCGAAGGCTACGTGCTCGCCTGCTGCTCCAACCCACTCGGCGAAGTCGCCATCGAATACTGAGCCACGCGGCTCACGCCGGTGTGAGCCCGGCACGCAGGTGCGCCTCGAAGGCGCGCACCTTCAGCGGCAGGTAGTCGCGCGAGGGGTAGACCAGCCAGGCCGCCGGGTCGAACTCGGTGACAGCGGCGTGGTAGTCCGGCAGCAGATCGAGCAGGCGGCCGCTGCGCAGATCCTCGCGCACCAGCCAGTCGGCGATCAGCGCGATGCCGGCGCCGTGGCGCGTGCACTCGCGCAGCGCCAGCGCGCTCGAACACAGCAGCGGCCCGTCGATAGCGACGGCCTCCTCGACGCCGGCGGCATCGCGAAAACGCCACAGCGGCCCGGCGCCCGGCAGCAGGTAGCGCAGGCAGGCGTGACCGGCGAGCTCCGCCGGACGCGCGGGGCGACCGCGGCGCGCCAGATACTCGGGACTGGCGCAGACCACGTAGCGGGTGCGCAGCAGCGGCCGCGCCACCAGGCTGGAGTCGGCCAGCGGCCCGACGCGCACGGCCAGGTCGATGCGTTCGGCGAGCAGGTCGAGCAGCTCGTCGGTGAGCCGCAGCTCGACCTGCAGCGCCGGGTAGCGGGCACAGAACTCGGCCAGCCGCGGCACGATCAGTTCATGGCCGAACGCCACCGAAGACGTCACCCGCAGCAGGCCGCGCGGCGCGGCACCGATGTCGCCGGCCTCCAGCGCCGCTCGCGCCAGCGCCTCGACCAGCGGCTCGACACGGCGGAAATACAGCTCGCCGGCCTCGGTCGGCACCAGCCGCCGCGTGCTGCGCTGGAACAGGCGCAGGCCCAGCGCCCGCTCCAGCCCGGCGATCATCCGCGAAATCGACGAGGGATCGACTCGCCGCTCGCGCGCCACCGCGGCAAAGCTGCCGCGGCGCATCACCTCGACGAACACCCGCAGTTCCTCCGTATCCATCGCTGCCTCCGCGCTGATCGGTAAAGCCTTTACGCAACGTTGCCGGCCGCCGATGCAGGGCCGCCCCGGCGATTACTGCGCCGCGTGCACGAGTGCTTGGCGCTGCGGCGGCTGTCGCCCCCACCCGCCGCGCCCCTAGCCTGCAGTCACCTTCACCGCCGAGGCGACTGTCATGCCCACCAGCCCCCGCTTCCCCGCCCGCCCTGCCGGAGCCTGCCGATGAGCCGCGTCGCTGTCCTCGGCCTCGGCGCGATGGGCGCGCGCGTCGCCCAGCGCCTGCTCGCCGCCGGCCACGCCGTATGCGTCTGGAACCGTTCGCCGGCAGCGCTCACCGCCCTCTGTGCCATCGGTGCCGAACCGGCGCCGACGCCGCGCGCAGCACTGATCGGTGCCGAGTTCGCACTGAGCCTGCTGCGCGATGACGAGGCCAGCCGCAGCGTCTGGTTCGATCCGCACGACGGCGCCCTCGCCGGCCTGGCCGGCGGCGCGATCGCGCTGGAGGCGAGCACGCTGAGCCCGGCACTGGCCCGCGAGCTGGCAGCCGCCGTCGATGCCCGCGGCGCCGGTTTTCTCGACGTGCCGGTGGTCGGTTCACGGCCGCAGGCCGAAGCCGGGACGCTGGTGACACTGGCCGGCGGCGACGCCAGCGTGCTCGAACGCGCCCGCCCGCTGCTCGCCGCCTACAGCGCCCGCGTGCATCACGCCGGCGCGGCGGCCGGCGCCGGCATGGCGCTGAAGCTCGCGGTCAACGCGCTGTTCGCGCTGCAGGCCGGTGCGCTCGCCGAAATCGGCGCGCTGCTGCTGCGCCAGGGCCTCGACCTGCCGGCGTCGCTGGAGGCGATCAACGCGCTGCCGGTCGCCAGCCCGCTGCTCGCGGCACTCGGCGCGCAGATGCTCGCCGACCGCCACGAGCCGCTGTTCCCGCTGGAACTGGCGCTCAAGGACTTGCGCTACGCCAGCGCCGCCGCCGGCGCCAACCGCCTGCTCAGTGCCGCCGAGGCGCAGTTCGCCGAGGCCGCCGCCGCCGGCCTCGGCCCGCTGCAGCTGACCGCGGTGCGCCGCCTGTACCGCTGGCGCGCCTGAGCATCGGCCGTTTCCCGCACGGCCGGCACCTGCGCCGGCCGCGCATTCCTCCCCCCGTCCAGGAGAACCCCCGCATGTCCCTGCAACAGCAACTCGATGACTTCATGGCCGGCGTCCGCGAAAAGGTGCCGACCGACATCCTCAGCAGCGTTGATGCCGCCTACGGCGAACTCGCCGCCGACGGCCGCTTTCCGCAGGCGCTCGGCGTCGGCGACACGCTGCCGGCGTTCACCCTCAACGACGCCCAGGGGCAGCCGCAGTCGAGTCAGACACTGCTCGCCCGCGGTCCGCTGGTGGTGAGTTTCTACCGTGGTGCCTGGTGCCCGTTCTGCAATATCGAGCTGCGCGCGCTGCAGCAGGTGTTGCCGGAAATCCACGCCCTCGGCGCCGAACTGGTGGCGATCTCGCCGGAGCTGCCGGATTACTCGCTGCCGCTGATCGAGCGTGAGCAGCTCAGCTTCCCGGTGCTCAGCGACCTCGGCAATGAAGTCGCCGCGCAGTGCGGCATCGCCTTCGAGCTGGAAGGCGAACTGCGGCGCATCAGCCTGGAGGTGTTCGGCGTCGACCTGCCGAGTTTCAACGGTGATGCCAGCTGGCGCCTGCCGGTGCCGGCGACCTTCGTCGTCGGCCGCGACGGTCGCGTCGTGCTGGCTTTCGTCGATGGCGAGATGCGCCACCGCGCCGAGCCGACGGCAATCCTCGCCGCACTGCGTGAACTGGCCGCGGCACAGGCCGCCTGAGCCGGCGGGTCCGGCCCTCGCCAGATCCCCGACGATGACGCGATACCCGGCGCGGGCGGCTCAGGCCGCCCGCCGCCGGCGCAGCGCCACCCACACGCCGCTGCCGGCGATCAGTATCATGCCGGCGATCGACACCGCATCGGGCAGTGCCTCGAACACCCACAGGCCGATCAGCGTCGAAGACACGATCTGGCTGTAGGTGTACGGCGCCAGCGAGGCCGGCGAGGCGTAATCGAAAGCCTTGATCAGCAGCGCATGGCCGCCGTAGCCGCACAGGCCGAGCAGCCCCATCACTGCGCTGTCGGCCAACGTCGGTGTCACCCAGACGAAGGGCAGCGCGCAGCTCGCCAGCAGCGTGCCGCACAGGCCGGTGATGAAATTGGTGGTGACACCGCTTTCGCTGCCGCTGAACTTGCGGGTGATGATCTGATACAGGCTGTTGGCCAGCGCGCCGCCGAGCGGCAGCAGCACGGCGAAGCTGAGCAGCGCACCGCCGGGGCGCACCACCACCAGCACGCCGACCAGCCCGGCGAGCACCGCCAGCCAGGTCGCGCGATCGACGCGCTCGCCGAGCAGCGGCACCGAGAACACCACCACCAGCAGCGGCGTCAGGTACATGATCGCCGTGGCCTCGGCCAGCGGGATGTACTTCAGCCCGGTGACGAACAGCACGGTGACGCTGAACAGCAACAGCCCGCGCAGCAGCTGCATGCCCGGTCGCCGCGTATGCAGCAGCGATCCGCCCATGCGCGGCGCGAACACCAGCAGCATCAGCAGCGTGTGCACGGCGTAGCGCGCCCACACCACCATCGCGATCGGGTAGCGCTGGCCGAGGTATTTCGAGCTGGTGTCGAGCAGCGAAAACACGAACACGGCGAGCAGGGTGATGCCGATGCCGAGCCACGGCGAACGGGCGGCAGAGGGGGCGGGAAGCGGAGGCATGACGGCGGGGACAGTCTGGCGGGCGGCGGAAGCGCGATCTTACGCGGGCACCCGCATGGTGACTGCATAGGCAGCGGTTGAGCGGCAAGACAAGCGTACATGGCTGCTGAACGCGCCAGTGCAGCGCTCACTGCATGGCTGCCCAACGCCGCTTGTCGTCACCGGCGGGCTCACCCATGCTGCGCCGCCGCCCGCCGCCCGCCGCTGGAGCCCCCCGATGTCCGCCGTCCTCCCGCTTCCCGCCCGCCGCAGCGACTTCGTCGCCGGCGGCATCTATGCGCTGCTCGCTTACGCCAGCTGGGGCCTGATGCCGGCATTCTGGAAGCAGATCCACGGTGTCGACGCCGCCGAGCTGGTCGCTCATCGCGTGGTCTGGTCGCTGCTGGTGACGCTGGCGCTGGTGGCCTGGTTTCGCCGCGGCGCGGAATTCCTCGCCACGCTGCGCTCGCCGCGCCGGCTGGCAGTGCTGGCGGTGAGCACGCTGCTGGTCACCGGCAACTGGCTGCTGTTCGTCTGGGCGGTACAGCGCGGCCAGGTGCTCGAAGCGAGCCTCGGTTATTTCATCAACCCGCTGCTCAACGTCGTGCTTGGCATGCTGCTGCTCAAGGAGCGACTGCGGCCGCTGCAATGGCTGGCGGTGCTGATCGCCGCCGCCGGCGTGGTCAATCAGGGCCTGCAGCTGCACACGCTGCCGTGGGTGGCACTGACGCTGGCGCTGACCTTCGGCTGCTACGGCCTGATCCGCAAGCTGGCGCCGGTCGAGCCGCTGGTCGGCCTGACCGTCGAAACCCTGCTCGCCACTCCGCTCGCCCTCGGCTACCTGTTGTGGCTGGCAGCCGGCGACGCCTGCGCCTTCCTGCTCACCGACGGCGGCCAGCGCGCCTGGATCATGAGCGCCGGGCTGATCACCGCGCTGCCGCTGCTGTGGTTCGCCAACGCCGCCAAACGGCTGAAACTGTCGACGCTGGGGTTTTTCCAGTACCTGGCGCCGAGCGGACAGATGCTGCTCGCGGTTTTCGCCTACGGCGAACCGTTCACGCCGGTGCACATGATCACTTTCGGCTGCATCTGGGCGGCGCTGCTGATCTACAGCGCCGACGCCCGCCGCGGCATGCGTATCGACTGAACTGAAATTTCAAGCCTGCGGGGGCTCTTTGGGGATTCGACCGACCCTGGCAACTCCAGTGCCGGCAGCCCTCCTACGCACTGACTTTGCAGACATACCATGCGGTCAGAAAGACAGAGGCCGTAGTGCTCTGCTCGATGATGCAGGCACAGCGCCATCGCATTCGACAAAACGCCATGCACGACTGATCCAGATGCCAATCAGGTTGGCGCACGGACCCCGAAACCGGCCTCGACCAAGGGCCTGAACGCCATTACCGAGCCAGGTCTCGGTTCAGATCTGCCGTAACGTCGTGTCAAGCAAATCGGCGCATGCTGCCGCCAGCTTCCTGCTCCGCCTTCGTCGATGTGATCCACTAAATCACATGTAGCTTCAATCCGGGCCGCAAACAAAAACGGCCTGCCCGATTGAGGCAAGCCGTTGATTTGATTGGCTGGGGGACTAGGATTCGAACCTAGGTTGACGGAGTCAGAGTCCGTAGTCCTGCCGCTAGACGATCCCCCAAATATCCGGCGCGTAATGTAACGGAGCTTTAAACGAAACACAAGCTCCGGTACATAAATTGCATTAGCGCTTGGAGAACTGGACAGCGCGACGGGCTTTGCGCAGACCGACCTTCTTGCGCTCGACCGCACGGGCGTCACGGGTGACGAAGCCGGCTTTGCGCAGCGTCGGACGCATGCTCTCGTCGTAGGCCATCAGCGCACGGGTGATGCCGTGACGGATGGCGCCAGCCTGTCCGGTCATGCCGCCGCCAATGACGGTGATCTTCAGATCGAAGCGGCCAACTGCATCGACGGCTTCGAGCGCCTGGCGCACGACCATGCGCGAGGTCTCGCGACCGAAATAGATGTCCAGCGCGCGGCCGTTGACGGTGATTTCACCGTTGCCGTTCGGCGACAGGAACACGCGGGCGGTCGAGGTCTTGCGACGACCGGTACCATAGAACTGATTTTCAGCCATATCTTCAGAACCTTGTCAGAAGCCGCGGGGCTCAGATGTCCAGAACCTGCGGCTGCTGGGCCGCATGATGATGCTTCGGGCCGGCATACACCTTGAGCTTGCGATACATCGCACGGCCAAGCGCGTTCTTCGGCAGCATGCCCTTGACGGCGATTTCGAGCACGCGCTCCGGCGCACGCTCGATCATCTTCTCGAAGGTGAAGGACTTCATGTTGCCGACATAGCCGGTGTGCTTGTAGTACACCTTGTCCTGCACCTTGTTACCGGTGACACGGATCTTCTCGGCATTGACGACGATGATGTAATCACCGGTGTCGACATGCGGGGTGTACTCGGCCTTGTGCTTGCCGCGCAGGCGACGGGCGATCTCGGTGGACAGGCGGCCGAGGGTCTTGTCGGCAGCGTCGACCACGAACCAGTCACGCTTGACGTCAGCCGGCTTGGCGCTGAAGGTCTTCATCATTCGCTCCAAGGGAAAGCCCGCGGCGGCGATGGTCGTCCGGTTCCGGCGCGACCCCGCTCGAAAGGCGCGGGCTGAAGAATTCTGTATTTTCAATTCGCGGCCAGGGCAACAAACAACTGCCATGCCCGGTCGAGGGCGCGCATGTTAATCAGTCATCGCGCTGATGACAAGCATTTTTCAGTCCGGCAGGCGCAGACGTTCAACGATGCGGCCGTTGACCAGATGCTCGTCGATGATCTCGTCGATGTCGTCGTTATCGACATAGGTGTACCAGACCGCCTCCGGATAGACGACGAGCAGCGGGCCGAGCTCGCAGCGGTCGAGACAACCGGACTTGTTGACCCGCACCTTGCCGGCACCGGTCAGGCCGAGCGCCTGCACGCGTGCCTTGGCATGCTCCAGCGCGGCCATGGCGCCGCAGGGGCCGCATGACTGCCGACCGGCGTCGGGCGCCCGTTCGTTGGTGCAGAAGAATACGTGATGGCGATAGTGGGACATGGGGGCTGCTCTCTGACGTTCCCTCGAAAGGCATGGAGTATGACGCCGGCGCCCGCACTGCGTCACGACAGCGATTCCGGTCCGTGCGGCCGAGGACTTATGATCGCCTTAAGACTCCCAACGCCTTTGAGGTCGTCCCCATGAGCCTGCGTCGCCCGAATCCCATCGATCACCTGATCACCCAAGTCGATCAGGCCGTGCGCACCCTGTTCGGCCGCCCAGCCACCACCGGCCGCCCCCATCCCGCCAGAGAGGCGGAAGACGGCGAACTGGCCGAGCAGGAGCGTGACCTCGCCGTACGGCTGATGCGGATCAACCACACCGGCGAGGTCTGCGCGCAGGCGTTGTATCAGGGCCAGGCGCTGACCGCCCGCCTCGATACCGTGCGCGAGAAGATGGAACACGCCGCCGCCGAGGAAAACGACCACCTCGACTGGTGCGAACAGCGCGTGAAGGAACTCGGCGGGCGCACCAGCCTGCTCAATCCGCTGTTCTATGCCGGCTCGTTCGCCATCGGCGCGCTGGCCGGGCGCATCGGTGACCGCTGGAGCCTGGGCTTCGTCGCCGAGACCGAACGCCAGGTGGTGCGCCATCTCGACGACCACCTGCAGCGCCTGCCGACGCATGACGGCACCAGTCGCGCGATCATCGAACAGATGAAGGTCGACGAAGGCCAGCACGCCAGCACCGCGATCAGTGCCGGTGCCGCCGCTCTGCCGCTGCCGGTACGCCTGGCGATGAAGGGCACCTCGAAGCTGATGACCGGCAGCGTCTACTGGGTCTGAACGGCTGCGCGCGCCGACGAGTCGCCGGCCGTGCAGCCCGCCGGCGCTCAGGAATAACGCATGCCGCGGCGCAGATTCTTGCCGTAGAAGATTTCCGACATCTCGCGCTTGAGACTCGCCGCGATGCGCTGCTGCTCGCGTGGCGGCACGTCTTCTTTTTCGACACCGAACAGATAGTTGTTCAGGTCGAACTGCTTCAACATCATCTTCGTGTGGAAGATGTTTTCCTGGTACACGTTGACGTCGATGGTGTGATAGCGGTCGCGCGTATCCGGCGTCAGGTAGTTCTGGATCGAATTGATCTTGTGATCGATGAAGTGCTTGCGCCCCTCGACATCGCGCGTAAAGCCACGCACCCGGTAATCGAGCGTGACAATGTCGGAATCGAAGCTGTGGATCAGGTAATTCAGCGCCTTCAGCGGTGAGATGCGCCCGCAGGTCGAAACGTCGATGTCCGCGCGAAAAGTACAGATGCCGTTGTCCGGATGGCCCTCCGGGTAGGTGTGCACGGTGATGTGACTCTTGTCGAGATGCGTGACCACCGCCCCCGGCATCGGCCCCGGCGACATCGAATTCGACAGCTGCTCGGCAGCGATCGGCTCCTCGGAAATCAGGATGGTGACGCTCGCCCCCTGCGGCTCGTAGTTCTGATTGGCGATATTGAGAATGTTCGCGCCGATGATGTTCGAGACGTTGACGAGGATCTCGGTCAGGCGCTCGGCACGGTACATCTCATGGATGTAGGCCATGTACTGCGCCTGCTCCTCCGCGCTCGCGGCGTAGCAGATATCGTAAATGTTGAAGCTGAGCGTCTTCGTCAGATTGTTGAAGCCCATCAGCTTCAGGCGCGGCAGAGGTTTTGGCTTCACCTCGGTCTTACCCCCCACGGTTACGTCGGCAGCACACACGGCCGGCCGTTAAAAAACGGCGGAGTATAACCAACGACGGTGACAAGTCACCGTCGTTTCAAGGGTTTCTCGGGCATTGCTCAGGCGCTGATTTCGTAGCTGTGACTGACCTCGGCGATCTGCGCAAACATGATCGAGGCCGAGCAGTACTTCTGCGCCGACAGCTCGACGGCGCGGCGCACGTGGTTTTCCGACAGGTCCTGGCCGCTGACGACGAAGTGCAGATGGATCCTGGTGAACACTTTCGGATCACTCGCCGCACGCTCGGCACTGACCTCGCAGCGGCAGTCGCTGACCGCCTGCCGCGCCTTCTTCAGGATGTGGATGACGTCGATCGACGAGCAACCGCCGGTGCCGAGCAGCAGCATTTCCATCGGCCGCGCGCCGAGGTTATGGCCGCCGACATCGGGGGCAGCATCCATCACCACGGCGTGGCCGCTCTCGGTCTCGCCGACGAAGGTCATCTCGTCGAGCCACTTCACGGTTACTTTCATACGGACAGACCTCCGCGACCGGCAGCATGCCGCCGCGTAAAAAAGCAGGATGACGAACCGGCGGCAGACGCCGGCTCAGGCAAACAACTCGGCAAGGCGGGCGCCGGGGTCGGCCGCGCGCATGAATGCCTCACCGACGAGGAAGGCATCGACGCCGTGCTCGCGCATCGCCAGCACGTCCTCGCGCCCGAGGATGCCGCTTTCGGTGACGACGGTGACCCCGGCCGGCACCTGCGACAGCAGGCCGAAGGTGGTCTGCAGCGTCACCTCGAAGTTGCGCAGATTGCGGTTGTTGATGCCGACCAGATCGAGATCGAGCGCCAGTGCGCGTTCGAGTTCCTCGCCATCGTGCACCTCGACCAGCACGTCCATGCCCAGCCCGCGTGCCTGCTGATACAGATCACGCAGCGGCGCATCGTCGAGGGCGGCGGCGATCAGCAGCACGCAGTCGGCACCGATCGCGCGCGCCTCGGCGATCTGGTAGGCATCGACGAGAAAGTCCTTGCGGATCACCGGCAGCGTGCAGGCCGCACGCGCGGCGATCAGGTAGTCCTCGTGGCCCTGAAAGAAGTCGGCATCAGTCAGCACCGACAGGCAGGCGGCACCGCCGGCTGCGTAGCTGCGCGCGATCGCCGCCGGATCGAAGGGATCGCGCAGCAGGCCTTTGCTCGGCGAGGCGCGCTTGGCTTCGGCGATCACCGCCGAGCGGCCGGCGGCGAGTTTGCCACGCAGCGCGGCGGTGAAACCGCGCGGCGCATCCGCCATTGCAGCACGGGCTTCGAGCTCGGCCAGTGACACCCGCGCCGAGCGCTCGGCGATCTCCTCGTGCTTGCGCGCGATGATGCGTTTGAGAACGTCCGGAGTCTCGCGCATCGTCTCAAGCCGCCCGTTGCGTGAAGGCGATCAGCTCGGCGAACTTCGCCTGCGCCGCACCACTGGCGATGACCTGGAGGGCGCGTGCCACGCCCTCGGCCGGCGATTCCGCCAGGCCGGCGACATAGATCGCGGCACCGGCGTTGAGCGCAACGATGTCGCGCGCCGGCCCGGGTTCGCCGGCCAGCAGGTTGCGGATCACCGTCAGCGATTCGGCCGGCGAGGCCACGCGGATCGCATCGAGCGGTGCGCGTTTGAAGCCGAAGTCCTCCGGCGCGATCGTATAGCTCGTCACATGGCCGTGGCGCCCCTCGGCGACCAGGGTCGGCCCACCGATGGAAATCTCATCGAGGCCGTCCTCGCCGTGCACCACCATGACGTGGTGGCTGCCCAGGCGCATCAGCACCTCGGCCAGCGGCTCGACCAGCGCCGGACTGAACACGCCCATGACCTCGTTCGGCGCAGCGGCGGGATTGGTCAGCGGGCCGAGCACGTTGAAGATCGTGCGCACCGCCATCTCGCGCCGCGGACCGATCGCGTGCTTCATCGCGCCGTGATGCTGCGGCGCGAACAGGAAGGCGACACCGACCTCGCGGATGCATTCCTCGATGCGCGCCACCGGCAGGTCGAGGCGCACGCCGGCGGCTTCGAGCACGTCGGCGGCGCCGGTCTTGCCGCTGACCGCCCGGTTGCCGTGCTTGGCGACGGTGCCGCCGGCGGCAGCGACCACCATCGACGACGCCGTCGACACGTTGAAGCTGCCGGAAACGTCACCGCCGGTGCCGACGATGTCGACAACGTGCTCGCCGTTCGCCTGCACCGGCGTCGCCAGCTCGCGCATCACCCGCGCGGCGGCGGCGATCTCATCGACCGTTTCGCCCTTCATGCGCAGGCCGACGAGAAAACCGCCGATCTGCGCCGGCGTCGCCGCGCCGGTCATGATCAGGCGCATCACGTCGGTCATCTCTGCGGCCGAAAGGTCCTGCCCTTCGACGACGCGGCGAATGGCGTTCTGCATGTCCATCGGCTGTGCTCCCCGCTCAGCGCTTGAGGAAATTGGCCAGCATCGCGTGGCCGTGTTCGGTGAGGATCGATTCCGGGTGGAACTGCACCCCTTCGACATCGAGCGTGCGATGCCGCACCCCCATGATTTCATCGATCGAGCCGTCGGCGTGCTCGGTCCAGGCGGTGATCTCAAGGCAGTCCGGCAGACTGCTCTGCTCGATCACCAGCGAGTGGTAGCGGGTCGCCGTCAGCGGGCTGGGCAGGCCGGCGAACACGCCGGCGCCGTGGTGCACCACCGGCGACACCTTGCCGTGCATCACGTCCTTGGCGCGCACGATACGCCCGCCGAAGGCCTGGCCGATGCTCTGGTGGCCAAGGCAGACGCCGAGGATCGGCAGCCGCCCGGCAAAGCGTCCGATCGCCGGCACCGAGACGCCGGCCTCGTTCGGCGTGCACGGCCCGGGCGAGAGCACCAGATGACTCGGCGCCAGCCGCTCGATCTCGTCGAGCGTGATGCAGTCATTGCGAAACACCTGCACGTCCGCACCCAGTTCACCGAAATACTGCACGAGGTTGTAGGTGAACGAGTCGTAGTTATCGATCATCAGGAGCATGGCAAAAAACACCTTTTGGCATGAGTTAATCCGAGAGCGCTGCAATGCCTGCTCCTGCAAGCGTGCGGCGTTGGCACCGTCCGGCAGGGCGGACATTCTGCCCCGAGCAACAAGGATGGCGGAACCCCTCGCCATCGCCGCCCCGAGGCGGTGAACACCCCGGCGGCGAAGGCCAGCGGCGACCGCCGCACACGCCCGCCGGTCGCGACGGGCGGACAAACGCTGCGCAATGCGCTCATCATCGAGCTCCTCGCTTCATGCTGTGAGTGGAGAGCCGCATGCCCCAGCCGCCCCTGACTCCGAACGCGCCCGCCCTGCTCGCCGACGTCGGCGGCACCAATGCCCGCTTCGCGCTGCTCGATGCAGCGCACGCGCTGCCGCGTGCGATCCGCACGCTGCCCTGCGCCGACTACCCCGGCATCGATGCCGCGATCGCCGCCTATCTGGCGGACAGCGGCGCCCAGCCGCAGCGGGCCGTCGTCGCCATCGCCAATCCGATCACCGGCGATGCCGTGCGCATGACCAACCATCACTGGTCGTTCTCGATCGAAGCCGTGCGCCAGCGCCTCGGTCTGCAGCAGCTCAAAGTCATCAATGACTTCACCGCGCTGGCGCTGGCGCTGCCGCGCCTTGCCGCCGCTGACTGCCTGCAGATCGGTGGCGGCGTGGCCGCCGCACGCGGGCCGAAGGCACTGCTCGGCCCCGGCACCGGCCTCGGCGTCTCCGGCCTGCTGCCGAGCGGCAGCGACGGCTGGATCGCCCTCGCCGGCGAAGGCGGGCACGTCAGCTTCAGTCCGGCCGATGAGCTGGAGCTGGAGATCCTGCGCCTGAGCTGGCGGCGCCATGCGCACGTCTCGGCCGAGCGCCTGCTCTCCGGCGGCCTCGGCCTGCCGCTGCTGTATCAGGCGCTGTGCGAGATCGCCGGCGTCGCCGCCGAGCCGCTCGACAGCGCCGAGATCAGCCGGCGCGCGCTCAACGCCAGCTGTCCGCAGTGCCAGCAGACGCTGGAGCGCTTCTGCACGATGCTCGGCACGGCCGCCGCCAATCTGGCGCTGACGCTCGGTGCCAGCGGCGGCGTCTACCTCGGCGGCGGCATCCTGCCGCGCTTTCCCGGGTTCTTCGCCGCCTCGGGGTTTCGTGCACGCTTCGAGGACAAGGGCCGCTTCAGCGACTACCTGAAGGCGATCCCCTGCTACCTGATCACGGCCGATAACCCGGCGCTGCTCGGCGCAGCGGCGGCGCTGGCGGACTGAGGGCCGCGCGCGACAGCGGTCGCGCCGCATGCTCAGTCGCCGATGCGTGCCGCCAGCGCGGCGGCACGCATCACAGCCCGCCCTTTGTTCAGCGTCTCTTCCCACTCGCTGCGCGGCACCGAGTCGGCGACGATGCCGGCGCCGGCCTGCAGGTGCAGCACGCCGTCCTTGATCACCGCGGTACGGATCGCGATCGCGGTGTCCATGTTGCCGCTCCACGACAGGTAGCCGACGGCGCCGGCATAGATGCCGCGCTTGACCGGCTCCAGCTCGTCGATGATCTCCATCGCGCGGATCTTCGGCGCGCCGCTGACAGTGCCGGCGGGGAAGGTCGCGCGCAGCACGTCCATCGCCGTCAGCCCCGGCAGCAGCCGGCCGGTGACGTTGGAGACGATGTGCATGACGTGCGAGTAGCGCTCGACCACCATCTGCTCGGTGATGTGCACGCTGCCGGTGACGCTGACGCGTCCGGCGTCGTTGCGGCCGAGGTCGATCAGCATCAGATGCTCGGCGAGCTCCTTCGGATCGGCCAGCAGCTCGGCCTCCAGCGCCCGGTCCTCGGCCTCGTCGCGACCGCGCTTGCGGGTGCCGGCGATCGGCCGCACGGTAACCACGCCGTCCTCCAGACGGGCGAGGATCTCCGGGCTGGAGCCGACGATGTGCAGCTCGCCGAGGTTGAAGAAATACATATACGGCGAGGGGTTGAGGCTGCGCAGCGTGCGGTAGAGGTCGAGCGGCGCAGCGGTGTACGGCGCGCTCATGCGCTGCGAGGGCACCACCTGCATGCAGTCGCCGGCGAAGATGTATTCGCGAATCTTCTCGACCGCCGCCTCGAAGCCCTGCTGGGTGAAGCCGGAGACGAAATCGGCCTCGCTGAGCGGCCGGCGCTCGCCGTGCTCATAGGCGGTCGAGCCGCTGCGCAGGCGCTCGACCAGCTCGTCGAGGCGCTGCTCGGCGCGCTCCAGCGCGCGTTCGACCGCCGGGTCGACCTGGGTGATGACGTAGAGCTTGCCGGCGAGGTTGTCGAAGACGACGACGTCTTCCGAAACCAGCAGCAGGATGTCCGGCGCACCGATCGGATCGGGATTCGGGCAGCATGCCAGTCGCGGCTCGACGTAGCGCACCGAGTCGTAGCCGAAATAGCCGACCAGACCGCCGGCGAAGCGCGGCAGGCCCTCGCGGTTTTCCGGCACGCGGAAGCGACGCTGGAAGGCTTCGATCCAGGCCAGCGGATCGGCGACCTCGGCGTGCTCGACGATCTCGCCGCTGTGCTCGACGCTGACCTCGTGGCCGCGCACACGGATCACCTTGCGCGCCGGCAGGCCGATGATCGAGTAACGCCCCCATTTCTCACCGCCCTGCACCGATTCGAGCAGGTAGGTGTAGGGCGCGTCGGCGAGCTTGAGATAGGTCGACAGCGGCGTGTCGAGGTCGGCGAGGACTTCGCGGACCACGGGAATGCGGTTATAGCCGGCGGCGGCGAGCGCGGCGAATTCGGAAGCGTTCATGACGAGACCTCGGTGATTCGGCGAAAGGACGATGCGATGGCGAAACGGCGCGGTAACTCAGGCGCGCGCACGCCATCGCAGGTCGATCGGCTGGGTCTCGGTCGGGATCATGATGGCGCCTCAGGCGATCAGCGCCGGCAGCTCGGCGAGGCTGGCGACGACCACGTCGGGCGCCGACTCGCGGATGTCGCGGCCGTGGTTGTAGCCGTAGGGCACGGCGGCCACCGGGCAGCCGGCATTGCGCGCGGCGCCGATGTCGTTTTTCGAGTCGCCGACCATCAGGCAGCGCGTCGGCGTCACGCCGAGGCGCTCGGCGGCGAGCAGCAGCGCATCCGGCGCCGGCTTGTGCGCCGGCGTGCATTCACCGCCGACCAGCGTCGCGAAATAGCGCTCGATGCCGATGCGCGTCAGCAGCGGTGCAGCCAGCTCGGCCGGCTTGTTGGTGACGCAGGCGAGCGGCAGCCCGCGCGCGGCGAGCGCCTGCAGGCAGTCGGCGACACCGGCGTACAACGTGCTGTAGACGCAGACGCAGTCGGCATAGAAACGGCGGTACAGCGGGCGGGCGCGCGCCATCAGCTCGGCGTCGGCCTGACCGTCCATCGAGTCGGTGAGCGCGCGGCGGATCAGGTTTTCCGAGCCGTTGCCGACCCAGGTGCGCACCTTGGCCTCACCGCGCGCCGGCAGGTCGAGCGCCGCCATCAGCCGGTCCACGGCGATGGCGATGTCCGGCACGCTGTCGACCAGCGTACCGTCGAGATCGAAGAGCACGGCATCGATGTCATGGAACATCAGGCGTGGACCTCGGCGAGTTCGGCGCGCATCCGCGCGATGGTCGCGGCGTAGTCCGGCGTGCTGAAGATCGCCGAGCCGGCGACGAAGGTGTCGGCGCCGGCGGCGGCGATCGCACCGATGTTGTCGACCTTGACGCCACCGTCGATCTCCAGGCGGATCGGCAGGCCGCTGGCGTCGATCAGCGCGCGCGCCTCACGCAGCTTGCCGAGCGTCGCCGGGATGAAGCTCTGGCCGCCGAAGCCGGGGTTGACCGACATCAGCAGCACCATGTCGAGCTTGTCCATCACGTACTTCAGGCAGTCGAGCGGCGTCGCCGGGTTGAACACCAGCCCGGCCTTGCAGCCGCAGGAACGGATCAGCTGCAGCGTGCGGTCGATGTGCCGACTCGCCTCGGGGTGGAAGGTGATGTAGCTGGCGCCGGCCTCGGCGAACATCGGCACCAGCGCATCGACCGGCTCGACCATCAGGTGCACGTCGATCGGCGCGCTGACGCCGTGCTTGCGCAGCGCCTCGCAGACCAGCGGCCCGATGGTCAGGTTCGGCACATAGTGGTTGTCCATCACGTCGAAATGGACGATGTCCGCGCCGGCGGCGAGGACGTTGTCGACTTCCTCGCCCAGGCGCGCGAAATCCGCCGAGAGGATCGAGGGAGCGATCAGGTAATCCGCCATCTTGCTGACTCCGACCGCGTGCGTGACACGGCCCGTGTGCGAAAAGGGCATCAATTTACCCGATTCGGCGGCGGATTGCCGTGTGCGGATGCCGTCTCAGTCCAGCCCGCGTGCCACACGGATGCGCTCGTAGGCCGAGCGGATGGCGTGGGTGCGCTCGGCGGCGCGCTTGAGTTCGGCCTCGGAGGCGCCGCTGGCGCTGAGTTTGTCCGGGTGGTGGCGGCTGAGCAGGCGACGGTAGGCGCGGGTCAGCTCATCGTCGGAGACGCTCGAATCGATGCCCAGCGTGGCGTAGTCCTGCGTCAGCGTCGGCGGGTGCGGGCGGGCGCTGCCGCGCCGCGAGTGCTCGTAGCCGCCGCCGGACTGCGCACCGCCGCGCTGCAGGCGGATCAGCTGCTCCATCGCATCGAGCTGGAAGCGCGGAATGCCGAGGCGGTTGAAGATATCGGCGAGCAGCGCGCGCTGCTGCGGATGCGGCTCGCCCTCGGCCCAGGCGGCTCCGACCTGAATCTCCAGGAACAGCCGCAGCAGGTCGTTGCGGTGCAGGCAGGCGAGCTGGAAGCCGTCGAGCACGTCGACCAGCGGAAAGTCCGGGCGCTTGCCCTCGGTGAACAGACGCATCGCCGCGCGGCGCTGCTCGCCGTCGAGGCGCAGATGTGTCATCACCGCGCGGGCGGCATCGAGCTCGGCCTCGGAGACGCGACCGTCGGCCTTGCAGACCGCGCCCATCGTGGTGAAAGCGGCAGTAAAGAAGGCCTGTTCGGCGCTGGTTTCACGCTCACGCTCATCACTGGTGGTCAGGCGCTCGACACCGCGGTCGAAGTTGTGACCGATCGCGGCGCCGAACATCGCGCCGAGCGGACCGCCGAACATGAAGCCGACGGCGCCGCCCATCATTTTGCCCCACCAGCTCATCGGGGCGCTCCGCTACGGTGAAGGACGAACGGGTGATCGCGGTACATACAGGCTCGGCTCGGTTCAGCTGCGAAAGTAACGGGCTTCGTCGAAGGTGCGCAGCCACTCGGGTTTGAGGCCGACGAACACCGCCGTCAGCATGCCGTTCATCAGCCCTTCCGGGAACAGGTAGAGCGGCAGGAACGGCAGGTATTCACGGGCGATGCGGGAGAAGCTGTAGGCATCGAGCAGCACCAGCACGCCGACCACTGCCAGCACCGTCACCAGTGCCGCGAAGATCGCGCCGAAGAAGCCGCAGACGAAGATGTAGACAAAGGGATTGGTCGGCAGCCGGCGCGTCACCCAGTGCTGGATCAGGTAGCTGATCGTCACCGGCAGCACGCCGGTCAGCAGCATCGTCAGCGACAGCTCGTACCAGTCGAGCTTGCCGGAGACGGCCAGACCGAGGCCGAGCACGATGACGGCGAGCGTGGCCAAGGACCAGCCGAACATCAGCGTCAGCACGGTGACGCCGAGAAAGTGATAACCGAGCCCCGGCGTGACGCCGGCGCGAAAGCTCCACAGCAGCAGCAGCGAGACCAGCGCGCCGCCGAGCACGTGCTGCATCGAATTTGCCGTCAGCGCACGCCACGGCGCCTGGCGCACCGCGACGACACCCAGCGTGGCCAGCGCCAGGTGCGAGGTCAGCATCAGGCCGGTGGGCAGGACTTCGGAGGGTATGTTCATAGTGTGCTTCCAGCATAACGCCGCGACGCCTGCGACCGTAGACCGCCGACCGGCGTCGCGGTGCTGGCGATGCGGCGGTGCATCATCGAAACGGTACCACGTCACGCACGCACTGATGGATCGCATCCGCGCTGCACGGTGACTTGGCGCTGCCCGGCACGCGGCGCACAATTCGCGCCCTGTTCGACCCCCGCCGGAGCCCCGCCCGTGAGCGACATCCTCGCCGACACCCCTGCCGAACTGGCCAGCCTGCCGCTGATCTACCGCGGCAAGGTCCGTGACGTGTACGGCATCGACGACCAGCACATCCTGATGGTCGCCAGCGACCGCCTTTCCGCCTTCGACGTCGTGCTGCCGACCGGCATCCCCGGCAAAGGCGCGACGCTGACGACGATTTCCAACTTCTGGTTCGCCCGCCTGCGCCACATCATCCGCAACCACCTCGACCTGGCCACGGTGACGCTGGAGCAGGCCCTGCCCGACCCGGCCGAACGCGCGCGCGTCGCCGGCCGCGCGGTGGTCGCGCGCAAGCTGCGCGGGCTGCCGATCGAGGCCATCGTGCGCGGCTACATCATCGGCTCGGGCTGGAAGGACTATCAGCAGACCGGTTCGATCTGCGGCATCGCGCTGCCGAGCGGGCTCAAGCTCGCCGACAAGCTGCCGGCACCGATCTTCACGCCCTCGACCAAGGCCGCCGTCGGCGACCACGACGAGAACGTCAGCTTCGAGACGGTGATGGCAAAGATCGGCGAGGAGCTGGCCGCGCAGGTGCGCGCGGTCAGCATCCGCCTGTATCAGGAGGCCGCGGCCTACGCGCTGACGCGCGGCATCATCATCGCCGACACCAAGTTCGAGTTCGGCCTCGACGAGCACGGCGAACTGGTGCTGATGGACGAGGCGCTGACCCCGGATTCCTCGCGCTTCTGGCCGGCCGACCAGTACCGCGCCGGCGTCAACCCGCCGAGCTTCGACAAGCAGTTCGTGCGCGACTACCTGGAAACCCTGGACTGGAACAAAAAGGCGCCGGGGCCGCTGCTGCCTGAGGAGATCCTCGAAAAATCCGCCGCCAAGTACCGCGAGGCGATGACCCGCCTGACCGCGTCCTGAGCCGCCCCGCGCCACGGCCACGCGCTGCCACTGGCGGCGCGTGGCCGTTTGCGTTCACGCGCCTGCACACGCCGCGCGCGGCCAGCGCCGCCATCCCCGCAGCCGCCATCTAGACTTGCCGGCACGCGTCCCGCTGACGGGACGCCCCCCAGGCAAGCAAGAGAGGCTTTGCAGGCATGGCCAATCCCGCCGACAGAAAGCAGGAACTCATCGAGCGTGTCGCCACGCGCCTCGAAGAGCGGCTGGTGCAGGGCGGTGCAGTCGCCGCGGCGTTTGCCCGCGAGTACTACGCCCGGGTGCCGCCGGACGACCTGCTCGACGACAATCTCGAAGATCTCTACGGCGCCGTGCTCGCGCACTGGAACTTCCTGCATTCGATCCCGCTCGGCGAGACCGGGCTGCGCGTCTACAACCCGACACACGACGAATACGGCTGGCGCTCGACGCACACGGTCATCGAGCTGATCGTCACCGACATGCCGTTCCTGGTCGACTCGATCAGCATGGCGCTGAACCGTCACGGCTTTACCGTGCACCGCCTGATCCATCCGGTGATGGCGATCCGCACCGACGAGGCCGGCACCATCGTCGCCATCCACGAAGCGCGCGAGGCCGAGGGCCTGCAGCTGGCGGTGATGCACTTCGAGATCGACCGCGAAACCGACACGGCGACGCTGACGGCACTGCGCGGCGAGCTCGAACGCGTACTCAGCGACGTGCGCGCGGCGGTCGAGGACTGGCCGCGAATGCTGGCACGGCTGCACGAGATCGCCGACGAGATGGACCCGGAGCGGCTGCCGCTGCCGCAGGCCGAAGTCGAAGAGGCGCGCGCCTTTCTCGACTGGGTTGCCGACAACCACTTCACGCTGCTCGGCTTCTGCGCCTACCGCCTGACCGAGGAAGCCGGCGAAACCTACCTGCGCCCGGAGGTCGGCACCGGACTTGGCCTGCGCCGCAGCATCAACAGCAATCCGCCGACGCACATCAGCGCACTGCCGCCGCGCCACCGCGCGCTGGCGCTGGCGCCGCATCCGCTGGTGCTGACCAAGGCCAACGCCCGCTCCACCGTGCACCGTCCGGCCCAGCTCGACTACCTCGGCGTGCGCCGCTTCGACGAAAGCGGCCAGGTGGTCGGCGAGTGGCGCTTCATCGGCCTGTATACCTCCAGCGCCTACCACAGCTCGCCGTTCGACATCCCGCTGCTGCGCGCCAAGGCCGATGCGGTGATCGAGCGCGCCGGCCTGCCGCGCCTGAGCCACTCCGGCAAGGCGCTGATGCACGTGCTGACCACCTTCCCGCGCGATGAACTGATCCAGGCCAACGACGACGAGCTGTTCCACACCGCCATCGGCATCCTCCACCTCGAAGAGCGCCAGCGCCTGCGCCTGTTCCTGCGCACCGACCCGTTCGAGCGCTTCGTCTCGGCGCTGGTCTACGCGCCGCGCGACCGCTACAACACCGAGATGCGGCTGAAGATGCAGTCGATCCTGGCGGCGGCGCTGAATGGCGAGGCGATCGATTTTTCGACCGAGTTCGGCGAATCGGTGCTCGCCCGCGTGCACATCACCATCAGCACCACGCCCGGCCAGATCCCCGCCTACAACGCCGACGAGCTCGAAGCGCGCCTGCGCGAGACGATGCTGTCCTGGGAGGACGACTTCAAGGCGGCACTGGTCGAAGCCCTCGGCGAAGGCCACGGCAATGCGCTGTTCAACCGCTACGCCGGCGCCTTCAGCGCCGCCTACAAGGAAGACTTCGCGCCGCGCAGCGCGGTCGGGGACATCGAACGGCTGGAGGCGGTGCGCGCCGGCTCACCGCTGGCGCTGTACCTGTACCAGCCGCCGGAGTCACCGGCCGGCTGGCTGCGCTTCAAGCTCTGCGGCCGGGCGCCGATGGTGCCGCTGTCCGAGGTGCTGCCGATGCTCGAACGCATGGGCCTGGCGGTGCTGGAAACCCACCCCTACGACGTCGAGCCGCGCGACGGCGAGCCGCTGTGGGTGCTCGACTTCGACCTGCGTGAAGCGCCCGGCGTGCGCGTCGACGTCGAGCGCGCCCGCACCACCTTCGAGGAAGCCTTCGCCCACGTCTGGGACGGGCGCATCGAGAACGACGGCTTCAACCGCCTGGTGCTCGGCGCCGGCATCGACTGGCGCGACGTGGTGATGCTGCGCGCCTACGGCAAATACCTGCTGCAGACACGGGTGCCGTTCTCGCAGAGCTACATGGAAGAGACACTGGCCAAGCACGCCGGCATCAGCGCACGGCTGGCGGCGCTGTTCCACGCCCGCTTCGACGCCGACCACCCGGACGAGGCACAGGCCGACTACCTGGTGCGCACCGTCGAAGACGAGCTGGAAAAAGTCGCCGTCCTCGACGAGGACCGCATCCTGCGCCGCTTCCTGGCGGTGATCCTGGCGACGCTGCGCACCAACTACTTCCAGCCCGACGCCCAGGGCCTGCCCAAGGAATACCTGTCGTTCAAGTTCGACCCGGCGAAGATCCCCGAGCTGCCGCTGCCGCGGCCGATGTTCGAGATCTGGGTCTACTCGCCACGCGCCGAGGCCATCCACCTGCGCGGCGGCAAGGTCGCCCGCGGCGGCATCCGCTGGTCGGACCGCCGCGAGGACTTCCGCACCGAGGTGCTCGGTCTGGTCAAGGCGCAGCAGGTGAAGAACGCCGTCATCGTGCCGGTCGGCTCCAAGGGCGGCTTCGTCGTCAAGCGGCCACCGGCCGAGCGCGAGGCGCTGATGCAGGAGGTGGTGCACTGCTACCAGACGCTGATGCGCGGCATGCTCGACATCACCGACAACCTGCTCGGCGGCCAGGTGGTGGCGCCGCTGCGGGTGGTGCGCTACGACGCCGACGACCCCTATCTGGTGGTCGCCGCCGACAAGGGCACGGCGACCTTCTCCGACATCGCCAACGGCCTGGCGCAGGAATACGGCTTCTGGCTCGGCGACGCCTTCGCCTCCGGCGGTTCAGCCGGCTATGACCACAAGAAGATGGGCATCACCGCGCGCGGCGCCTGGGAATCGGTCAAGCGCCACTTCCGTGAACTCGGCAAGGACATCCAGAACGAGGACTTCAGCGTCGTCGGCATCGGCGACATGAGCGGCGACGTGTTCGGCAACGGCATGCTGCTGTCGCGCCACATCCGCCTGCTCGCCGCCTTCGACCACCGCCACATCTTCATCGACCCCGAGCCCGACGCCGAGCGCAGCTATGCCGAGCGCGAGCGGCTGTTCGCGCTGCCGCGCTCCTCCTGGGCCGATTACGACGCCAGCCTGATCTCGGCCGGCGGCGGCGTGTTCCCGCGCACGGCGAAGTCGATCGTGCTGTCAGCGCAGACGCGGGCCGCCTTCGGCATCGAGGCCACGCGGCTGGCACCGACCGAACTGATCAGCGCACTGCTGCGCGCGCCGGTCGAGCTGCTGTGGAACGGCGGCATCGGCACCTACGTCAAGGCCGCCGGCGAGTCGCACGCCGACGCCGGCGATCGCGCCAACGACGGCCTGCGCGTCAACGGCAGCGAGCTGCGCTGCAAGGTCGTCGGCGAGGGCGGCAACCTCGGCTTCACCCAGCGCGGGCGCATCGAATACGCCCGCGCCGGCGGCCGCATCCTCACCGATGCCATCGACAACTCCGCCGGCGTCAACTGCTCGGATCACGAGGTCAACATCAAGATCCTGCTCAATCATGTCGTCGCCGACGGCGACATGACGCTCAAGCAGCGCAACGAGCTGCTGGTGGCGATGACCGACGAAGTCGCCAGCCTGGTGCTGCGTCAGAACGTGCTGCAGCCGCAGACCATCGCCATCGCCGTGCGCGAGGCGCCGGAACTGCTCGGCGACCACGCCCGCGTCATCCGTCAGCTGGAAAAGGCCGGCCGCCTCAACCGCCGCATCGAGTTCCTGCCGGCCGACGACGAGATCGCCGAGCGCGAGGCCGCCGGCAGCGGCCTGACGGCGCCGGAAATCGCCGTGCTGCTGGCCTACTCGAAGATCGCGCTCTACGACGAGCTGCTCGCCTCCGATGTGCCCGAGGACCGCCACCTGCGCGACACGCTGCACACCTACTTCCCGCAGCCGCTGCGCCAGCGCTACGCCGAGGCGATGGACCGCCACCCGCTCAAGCGCGAGATCATCGCCACCGTCATCACCAATTCCATGCTCAACCGCATGGGCTCGACCTTCATCTTCCGCGTCAACGAGCAGTGCGGCGCCACCAGCTCGGCGATCGCCCGCGCCTATGCCGCGGCACGCGACATGTTCGACATGCCGCGGCTGTGGGACGCGATCGAGGCGCTCGACAACCGCGTGCCGGCGACGCTGCAGATGGACATGATCTCGGCCAGCCAGTCGCTGCTGACGCGGGCCTGCCTGTGGCTGCTGCGCAACCGCCGCCCGCCACTCGACATCGCGCCGACCGTCGAATACTTCGCGCCGCACATCGCCCTGCTGCTGTCGATGAAGGGGCTGATGCCGGGCCGCGCCGGCGAAGCGCTGCACACCGAGACCGCGCAGCTGCAGAGTGCCGGCGTGCCCGACGAGATCGCCGAGTGGGTCGCCAGCCTCGATCCGCTGTATTCCACGCTCGACATCATCGAGGTCGCCGCGCAGACCGGCGTGCCGGCACAGCGGGTGGCACTGGTCTACTTCTCGCTGATCGACGCGCTCGAACTCGACTGGCTGCGCCAGGCGCTCGATCACCTCGGCGCCAACAACCACTGGCAGCACCGCGCCCGCACCGCACTGCTCGATGCGCTGTACACGCAGCAGCGGCGGCTGACCAAGGACGTGCTGCGCAGCGTCGATCCGGCCGACGAAACGCACACGCCGTCGCAGTGGCTCGAAGCCTGGTACACGCCGAACCGCGCCGCCCTCGACCGCTTCGCCGGCGTGCTCGCCGAGCTCAAGACCAATCCGCGGGTCGACCTGTCGATGCTGATGGTGGCGCTGGGCGAGGTCGGCGCGGTGAGCTGAGCGCGGGAAACCCGCGGCCGGACCGTCGGTCACAACGGGCACCGCCGCCTGCAGCGTGCAGGCGGCCGTCGCCCGTGCGAGCATGTGCCCGATGAAACCACCCCGTCCCCGCCTGTACCCGCTGCTCGCGCTGTTCAGCGCGCTGCTGCTGCTCAGTCTCGGTGTCGCCCCGGCGACCGGGCCGAGTCACTGGACCCAGGTCAACGGTCACCCGCTGCACTACCTGCGCTACGGCAGCGGCACGCCGGTACTGCTGCTGCACGGCGGCGGTGACTCCGGCGCGCACTCCTTTGCCCGCCAGCTCGACGAGCTGGTCGCCGCCGGCCACGAAGTGATCGCCCCCGATCAGGTCGGCCAGGGTGAAACACCGGCGCTGCCGGGGCCGCTCAGCTACACGGCGATGATGGAAGACACCGCCGCGCTGCTCGGCCAGCTCGATCTCGGCCCGGTCGATGCCGTCGGCTTCAGCGACGGCGGCATCCTCGCGCTGATGCTCGCCGTGCATCACCCGCGGCTGCTGCGCCGGCTGGTGGTCAGCGGCGTCAATATCTCGCCGGCCGGCCTGCCGAAGTCCGACCTCGATGACATGCGCGAGGACAGTGCCGCGGCGGCGGATTCCGATGCCCCGCCGACGCTCGCCGACAAGCTGCGCGAGCTGTGGCTGAACGCGCCGACCGCGCGGGAGCTCAGTCCGCAGCTGCTCGCCGGCATCCAGCAGCCGGTGCTGGTGATGGCCGGTGACCACGACGCGGTGCGCCTCGATCACATCCTGGCGATTTTCCACGCGCTGCCGCATGGCGAGCTGTTCATCGTGCCGGGCACCGGCCACGGCACCTTCCGCAGCCGCCCGGACTGGGTCAACCCGGTGCTGCTGAACTTCCTCGACCGCGTCTGAGCCTTCAGACCGGCGCTCCCAGCGCCTTGACCAGCGCATTGCGCTGGCCGACGACGCCGCTGCCGGCCAGGGCGAAACCGGCCAGCGTGCCGTCGGCGGCAACGCCGCGCGCGATCAGACCGCCGGCGAGCTCTTCATAGCGCCAGTCGACCGCGAGCCCGGCGGCCGGCGGCTCGACGACGATCGGGCAGGCCGGCGTTTTCACCACCACCGGCATCGGCGGGAAAGCGACGTGGCTCGGCGTGCCGGCCAGCGTCTGCGCCAGTGCCCGCGCCGTCTGCATGATCGGCATGACGTAGGCACGCACCCGGCCCTCGATCTCGGCGCAGTCACCGAGCGCGTACACCGCCGGCGCCGAGCTGCGCAGCCCGCCATCGACGACGATGCCGCGCGCCGTGGCCAGCCCGGCCGCCTGCGCCAGCTGCGTGCGCGGACGCAGACCGACCGCCGACAGCACGACATCGGCGAACAGCTCGCTGCCGTCGTCGAGCGTCAGCCGGTAGCCCGTGGCGGCGTGCTCGACGGCGCGCAGCGCGCGGCCGGGGCGCCAGTCGACGCCGTGGGCGACCAGCGCCGCGGCCAGCCGCTCACCGACCGCGGCCGGCGCCAGGCTCGCCAGCGGTCGCGGCGCCGGATCGAGCAGCGTCACCGCCAGACCGGCGCCGGCGAAATCGTTGGCGAACTCGCAGCCGATCAGGCCGCCACCGAGGATCGCCACCCGCGCCGCGGGCTTCAGCAGCCCCCGCAGCCGGCGATAGTCATCGAGATCGTTGACCGACAGCACCGCCGCCGCGGCATCGCCGGCGAGCGGCAGACGGATCGGATCGGCGCCGAGCGCCAGCACCAGCGCGCCGTATTCGAGCGTCCCGGCCGCCGTGGTGATGCGCTGCGCGGCGATGTCGAGCGCCTCGACACGGGTTTCGCTGAGCAGGCGGGCGCCGAGCTGCTCGGCCATCTGCGCCGCCGGCGCATTGATCAGCCGCTCGGGCTCCTTGTGCTGGGCGAAGGCGTTGGACAGCATCGGCTTGGCGTAGAAATCGCCGTGATCGGCACAGACCAGCGTCAGCGGGCTGTGCGCATCGTGTTTGCGCCATTCACGCGCGAGGGTATAGCCGGCGAGGCCGGCGCCGATGATGACGAGCGGCTGCATGCAGTGATCTCCGGGCAGGCGGCGGCGCGGGGCTGCCCCCGCCGCCGGATCAGGTTTTTTCAGACTTCGACCATCTCGAAATCGGCCTTGGAGACGCCGCAGTCGGGGCAGCACCAGTCATCCGGCACGTCTTCCCAGGCCGTGCCGGGCGCAATGCCGTGCTCCGGGTCGCCCGAGGCTTCGTCGTAGATGTAACCGCAGACGACGCATTGCCAGACTTTCATGATCTCGACTCCTGACTTGAATGATGTGATTGGTGTATTGACGCGGACCTGATGGGTTTACGCAGCCAGGCCTCAGACGGACTCAGCGTCGACGCGCGCGAGCTGTTCGCGATAGTGCGCGGCATGCCGCTCCTCGACCTTGGCCAGCGCGGCGAAGCGCTTGGCCGCCCGCTCCAGCGCCGCGGCGAACTGCGCCGCGTGTTCGCGCGATTCAGCGATCTGCTCGTCGATTTCGGCGACCGCCTCGGCCTTGCCTTCGGCCACGGCGGTGTCGCGGAATTTCGGATACATCTCGGTGTATTCGTAGGTCTCGCCGGCAATGGCGATCTGCAGGCACTTCGCCGCCGTCAGCTCGGCCTTCGGGTAGAGCAGGTCGAGGTGGCCGAAGGCGTGCAGGACTTCCTGCTCGGCGGTGGCCTCGAACACCTGCGCGGTGGCCTCGTCACCGAGCTGGCGGGCGATGCGGGCGAAGTAGCGGTATTTGATATGGGCCATCGATTCGCCGGCGAAAGCGGCTTCGAGGTTTTCCCAGGTCTTGATCGCGGGGCGCTGCTGCTGGCTCATCGTGGTGCTCCCTATGGGCTGGCTGGACCGCCGGCGGCGGTGACATGGCCTGCATTCTGGGGAGCCCGTATCGATAGATCCAATTGAAAGATTGTTCAGATCAAATAGCCAAAACCTAAACAGTCTCAGCCGCGATCACCGCGTCGGTCGCGCAGACACCAGTCGCGATCGACGCGCTGGGCAATCGCCAGGCCCTCGCGCACCGCCGCCAGGTCGGGAAACGGGCCGAACACCGCACCGAAGCGGCCGAACCACCAGCCGCCCCGCGCGTACCAGGGGAAGGGGTAATCACGCTGCCTGTCCACCGCCGCCTCCGCGCACGGCGATTTCTGTTCCGTGCCCAATCAGTTAGCGGCGGCGCCAGGAAAAACTTGAGCGCCAGCGGCTCAGACGCTCAGACGCTCAGACGCTCAGACGCTCAGACGCTCAGACGCTCAGACGCTCAGACGCTCAGCACCAGCTTGCCGCTGACCGCGTTCGATTCGAGCAGGGCGTGCGCGGCGGCAGCCTCGGCCAGCGGCAGGCTGGCGTGGATCAGCGGCTTGAACCGCCCTGCCGCCAGCAGCGGCCAGACCTCGGCACGCAGCTCGGCGGCGATCGCAGCTTTATCGGCGGCCGAGCGCGGGCGCAGCGTCGAGCCGGTGACGGTCAGGCGCTTGGCCATCACCGTCCACAGATTGATCTCGGCCTTGTAGCCGTGCAGGCCGGCGATCATCACCAGACGGCCCTCGACCGCCAGCGCACTGAGATTGCGCGGCAGGTAGTCGCCGCCGACCATGTCGAGGATGACGTCGACGCCGCGGCCGCCGGTCGCCGCTTTCACCGCTTCGGCGAAATCCTGCTCGCGGTAGTCGATCGCCAGCTCGGCGCCGAGCTGGGTGCAGGCCGCGCACTTGAGCGCGCCGCCGGCGGTGGCGAACACCCGCGCGCCGCGGGCGCGGGCCAGCGGAATCGCCGTGCTGCCGATGCCGCTGGCACCGCCGTGCACCAGCAGGATCTCGCCGGCGGCCAGCCGGCCGCGCTGGAAGACGTTGCTCCAGACGGTGAAACAGGTCTCCGGCAGCGCCGCCGCCTCGATCGCGCTCAGGCCCTGCGGCCACGGCAGCACCTGGCCGGCCGGCGCCGTGCAGTACTCGGCGTAGCCGCCACCGTTGACCAGGGCACAGACCGCCTCGCCGACACGCCAGTCGCCGGCCTCGCTGCCGACGGCAACGATCTCGCCGGCGACTTCCAGCCCCGGCAGGTCGGAGGCGCCCGGCGGCGCCGGGTAGGCGCCGGCACGCTGCGCGCAGTCGGGACGGTTGATGCCGGCAGCGGCGACGCGGATCAGCACCTCGCCGGCGGCCGGCTGCGGCAGCGGTCGGGTGCAGGGTTTGAGCACGTCGGGACCGCCGGGCGTGGTGATCTCGATGGCGGTCATCGTGGTGGGCAAGGCATTCATGTGCACTAAGCTCCAACGGCTGGTCGACCGCTCATCTTCGGTGCTGCCTGCAAGCGGGGGCAAGCAGGCGGTGCGACCACCTAACTTTACGATTAGGATGAGCACAGCATCCTGCCCCGGTGGACAGTTCCCATGGAGAAACGACGCATTCTGTTCGTTGATGACGAAAGCGCCGTGCTCAAAGCGCTCGAAACCATGCTCGAACCGATGCGTGAGCTGTGGAGCATGGAGTTCGTGAGTGATCCGCGGCGTGCGCTCGAACAGCTCGCCCGCGGGGCGTTTGACGTGGTCGTCTCCGACACCTCGATGCCGGTGATGGATGGCAGCGAGTTCCTCGCCGAAGTCATGCTGCGTCACCCTCAGGTCGTGCGCATCATCCTCGCCCGCCAGACCGACCGCGACCGCACGCTCGACGCGCTGCACGTCTCGCATCAGTTCCTCGCCAAGCCCTGCGACGCCTCGACGCTGCGCGCCACCGTCAGCCGCGCGCTGGCGCTGCGCAAGTTCCTCGACGGCGATACGCCGCTCAAGGCGCTGGTGTCGCGGCTCGACTCGCTGCCGAGCATGCCGGCGCTGTACCGCGAGCTGGTCGATGCGCTGCAGGACGTCGACATCAACTTCAGCGAAGTCGCCCGCATCATCGAGCAGGACCCGGCAATGGCGGCGAAGATCCTGCAGCTGGTCAACTCGGCGTATTTTTCGCTGTCGCGCCACGTCAGCGACCTCGACACCGCGCTGATGCTGCTCGGCCTCGACACCATCAAGTCGCTGGTGCTGTCGGTGCAGGTGTTCTCGCAGTTCGAGGAGGAAACCCTGCGCACGCTGTCGGTCGAGCGGCTGTGGCGGCACTCGGTGCGCACCGGCGCGCTGGCGCGGGCCCTGGCGCAGGCGGAAAAAGCCCCGCGCGAAATGATCAACGACGCCTTCACCGCCGGCCTGCTGCACGACACCGGCAAGCTGATCCTCGCCGCCAACATGCCCAACATCTACGCCAAGGTCGTGCATCTGTGCGCCGAGGAAAACCTCGCGCCCTGCGAGGCCGAGCGCCAGCTGTTCGGCGCCGCCCACGCCGAAACCGGCGCCTACCTGCTCGGTCTGTGGGGGCTGCCGGAAACCATCGTCGAGGCGGTGGCCTATCACCACCATCCGCAGGACCGCGAAACGCTCGATCGCAGCGCGCTGACCTTCGTGCACGTCGCCAACGCCCTCTCGCAGCTGCCGGACGCGCCGGCGGCCATACTCGACACCGGCTATCTGGGCGAGCTTGAGCTGCTCGACCGGCTGCCTGCCTGGGCCGAGCTGAGCGAATCGGTGCTGGCGTGAAGCCGCGAGCCGCTGCAGCGACGCCGTTCCATGCATCTTGTGCACTGCACCATCCGCCGATTACCCTGCCGCGCATTTCGACCCGCCGTTCCTGCCGTGCCCTGACGGCTCATCGTGATACCGGCGCCACTGCCGGCGCCGGCTGAGGAAGCATCCATGTTCCTGCTCAAGCGACTGGTCTCCCACCTCGCTCGCCCCCTGCTCGCCGCCCTGTGCGCGGCCTCCCTGCTCGCCGGCTGCGCGCAATCGGGCCTCCAGACCCCGGTTGGCCCCAGCTCGCAGGAGGCCCAGGCCGCCGAACTGCACGACCGCGTCCGCCAGGTCTGGGTGGTACCACGTTCGCTGCAGAAATCACCGCGGGCGCTGAGTGCGCGGCTGCTGATCAACTGTGACGATGCCGGCAACGTCAAAACCGTGAAGCTGCTCAAGCGCACCGGTGCACGCGACGTCGACGCCTCGCTGGTCAAGGCCGTGCTCGACGCCTCGCCGCTGCCGATGCCGGCCGACAAGGCCCGCGCCGCCCAGTTTCACTCGCTCGAACTGACGCTCGATACAGCCGACCTGCTCACGGCCAAGCAGCCGCACTGAGCCAGCTCACGGCGAACCTCGTGTCGGCGTCCTAGTCTTACAGGTGAGACTCGGGTAAAGGACGCGACACATCATGGTGGAACAGACGACGGTCCGCGAGGCGCCGCAACGGCCTTGGCATGCCTGCAGTTCAGAAGAGGCGCTGACGGCGCTCGATTCAAGCCCGCGCGGCCTCGCCGAGGCCGAGGCGGCGGCGCGGCTGCGCTCGCACGGCGCCAACCGCCTGGCGCCGCCGCGCCCGGTCAGCCCGCTGCTGCGCTTCCTGCGTCAGTTCGACAACGTGCTGATCTACGTGCTGCTGGCCTCGGCGGTGACCTCGGTGCTGCTCGGCCATTACGTCGACGCGACGGTGATCCTCGCAGTCACCGTGCTCAACGCGCTGGTCGGTTTCATACAGGAGGGCAAAGCCGAATCGGCGCTGGCGGCGATCCGCAACATGCTCTCGCCGCATGCACTGGTCTATCGCGACGGCCACCGCCGCGAGATCGCCGCCGAGGCGCTGGTCCCCGGCGACGTGGTGCTGCTCAGCTCCGGCGACAAAGTGCCCGCCGACCTGCGCCTGCTGCATGTGAAGAACCTGCGCGTGCAGGAGGCGGCGCTGACCGGCGAGGCCGAGGCCGTCGACAAGCACGCCGCCGCCATCGAGGCGGCCGCCACGCTCGGTGACCGCAGCTGCATGGCCTACTCCGGCACGCTGATCGCCACCGGCCAGGCCGCCGGCCTGGTCATCGCCACCGGCACGCACACCGAAATCGGCCGCATCAGCACGCTGCTGGCGCGGGTCGGCAGCACCACGACGCCGCTGCTCGAACAGATCAACCGCTTCGGCCGCTGGCTGACGCTGCTGATCCTCGCCATCGCCGCGGCGACCTTCGCCGTCGGCGCGCTGTGGCGCGGCTACGCGCTGAGCGACATGTTCATGGCCGCGGTCGGCCTGGCCGTCGCCGCGATCCCCGAAGGGCTGCCGGCGATCATGAGCATCACCTTTGCGCTCGGCATGCAGCGCATGGCGGCGCACCACGCCATCGTGCGGCGCATGCCGGCGGTGGAGACGCTGGGCTCGGTGACGGTGATCTGCTCGGACAAGACCGGCACGCTGACGCAGAACGCGATGACAGTGAAAAGCCTCAGCGCCGACGGCCTGCAGGCGCGCGTCGACGGCGTCGGCTACGCGCCGCAGGGCGCGATCGTCGGCGATGACGGCCAGCCGCTCGCGGCCTCGGCGCAGAGCACGCTGCAGCAGCTCGCGCGCATCGCCGAGCTGTGCAACGACGCCCAGCTGCGCGAGCGCGACGGCGCCTGGCAGGTCGAGGGCGATCCGACCGAAGGTGCGCTGCTGTGCCTGGCGCGCAAGGCCGGGCTCGATACGGCGAGCGAGCGCAGTGCCTGGCCGCGACTCGACAGCATTCCCTTCGAATCCGAACACCGCTACATGGCCACGCTGCACGCCAGCCCGCACGGCGGCGCCGAAATCTATGTCAAGGGCGCGCCGGAGGCGGTGCTGGCGATGTGCGCCAGCCAGCGCCGCGCCGACGGTGACAGCGGCGTGCTCGATGCGGCCGTCTGGCAGGCGCACATCGATGCGCTGGCGGCACGCGGCCAGCGCGTGCTGGCGCTGGCCCGCTGCGCGCTCGCCGAAGTACCGCAGGTGCTGACGCCGGCGCAGCTGCACGGTTGCCTGCAACTGGTCGGCCTGCTCGGCATCATGGACCCGCCGCGACCGGAGGCGATGGCGGCAGTGCAGCGCTGCCAGAGCGCCGGCGTGCGCGTGAAGATGATCACCGGCGATCACGCCGCCACCGCCTGCGCGATCGCTCACGAGCTCGGCATCGGCCGCAACGGCCGGGTGCTGAGCGGCGCCGAGATCGAGACGCTCGATGAAGCGGCGCTGCGCGCGCAGGTGCGCGAGGTCGACGTCTACGCCCGCGCCAGCCCCGAGCACAAGCTGCGCCTGGTCAGCGCCTTGCAGGCCGAAGGCGAAGTGGTGGCGATGACCGGCGACGGCGTCAACGACGCACCGGCGCTCAAGCGCGCCGACGTCGGCGTGGCGATGGGCGACAAGGGCACCGAGGCGGCCAAGGAAGCCGCCGCCGTGGTGCTCGCCGACGACAACTTCGCCACCATCGCCCGCGCCGTCGAGGAAGGCCGCACGATCTACGACAACCTGAAGAAGGCCATCGTCTTCTCACTGCCGACCAACGGCGCGCAGGCCTGCGTGATCCTCGCGGCAATCCTGTTCGGCGTGTCGCTGCCGATCACGCCGGTACAGATCCTGTGGGTGAACATGGTCGTCGCCGTGGCGCTGTCGCTGGCGTTGGCCTTCGAGCCGGCGGAGGCCGACGTGATGAGCCGGCCGCCGCGCCGCCGCGATGCGGCGCTGATCGACGGCTTTCTCGCCTGGCGTGTGGCGCTGGTCTCGGTGGTGCAGACCATCGGCTGCCTGCTGCTCTACCTCAACGAAACCGCTGCCGGCGTGGCGCCGGAAGCCGCGCGCACGCTGGCGGTCAATTCGCTGGTGGTCGGCCAGATCTTCTACCTGTTCAACAGCCGCTACACGATCGCCCCGTCGAGCGGCTGGGCCGGCTTGACCGGCAACCGCGTGGCGCTGCTCGGCGTCGGCACGCTGCTGCTGCTGCAGCTCGCCTTCACCTACGCACCGCCGATGCAGGCACTGCTCGGCACCGCCGCGCTCGGCCTGCGCGAGTGGCTGATGGCGATCGGTGTCGGCTTCAGCGTCTACGTCGTCGTCGAGCTGGAGAAATGGACGCTACGCCGGCGGCTGGCGCGGCACGCGGCCTGAATCCGCCGCAGCGAGGGCGGCGAGCTGGCGGTCGTGGGCGGGCGCCAGCGCCGACACCGCCAGCAGCGCGCCGAGCAACGCCATCGCCATATCGCTCTGCGTATCCCAGACGTCGCCCTGGGTGCCGAGGAACGCCTCGGCACCGCCGCCCATCAACACCGCGGCCAGCCACTCGATCAGCTCGTAGGCGGCACTGATCGCCAGACAGGTCGCCACCGTAAAGAACGCCACCCAGCCACGGCCGTTGACCAGGCGGTGGCGCAGCACCAGCTCGCGGGTGACGATCGCCGGCACGCATCCCTGAGCGAAATGGCCGAGCTTGTCGAAATTGTTGCGCGACTGGCCGAGCGCGTCGCGCAGCCAGTCGAAGGCCGGCACCTCGGCGTAGGTGTAGTGGCCGCCGACGAACAGGATCGCGGCGTGGCCGAGCATCAGCCAGCAGGCCAGCGGCGTGAAGCGAAAGCGTCGCCAGCAGGCGGCGACGAGGCCGAGCGCGATCCACGCCGGGGCGACCTCCAGCCACCAGGTCGGCCAGTCGTGCGGTCGCCACGCCGACCAGCCGGCCACCAGCGCAAAGCCGAACAGCCAGCCGCCGAGCGGCCAGTGCAGAACCCGTTCGCGGCTCATCGTGCCGGCAGTTCGCGGAAGGTCTGGGCGACGGCGAGCAGCAGCGGCTTCAGCTGCGGGAATTCCTCGCCGCGGCACCAGCCGACGATCTGAAAATCGTTGCGCGCGGTGCGCACGCCGGTCAGCAGGTAGCCGACGCGGCTGCCGGTCTCGCGGTTCATGCCGATCACCTCGACCACCTGCCCTTTCAGCGGACCGATGTCGACGCTGCCGCGCGGCGTCACCTGCACCTGATCGAGCCCGGAGGCGAGAAAATCGGTGGCGATGCGCATGAAGTCCGCGTCCGGCAGGTCCGGCTGATGCGGCTCGCGCAGCACGATGGTGTACTGGTTGAGCAGGCGCGAGCCGACCTGCAGCTGCGCGGTCGGATGCGTCAGGTCACGCAGGTCGAGCCAGCCGTCGGCCAGCGTCAGCTGACTCTGGCCGTCGCGGGCAACCACCACCTGCGGCGCAGCCGCGGCAACGCCCGTGAGCAGCAGGCCGCCGAGCGTCAGCGACAGGCAGGCACATCGATGCAGCTTCATGACTTCCCTCCGGGGTTCGGCTTTGCGAAGCGTAGGCGGCGAGCGCAGCGCCCGGCGAGGTAGAACCGCGCCTGTCTCTTCGCAAGAACACTTTGTCAAAAGATTTAACAGCCCGGCCCATTTCAAACCGCTAGCCTGCTGTTCGAGTGGTGATTCTCGGACGAAAAAGGGCAAAGCCGGAGGATTAGTCGCGGATGACTTCGCAGACGCAACTGCACGCGTGCCCGTGGGCGCTGCGCCGAGCCGAGGCTCAGACCGCGATCCTGCGCATGATCGCCACCGGCGCCGCGCTCGCCGACACGCTCGATGCGCTGGCACGGCTGGTGGAAAACCTCTGCCCCGACGTGCTCTGCTCGATCCTGCTGTTCGATGCCGACGGCGGCCGCCTGCGGCATGGCGCCGCGCCCAGTCTGCCCGCGACCTATCGGGCCGCCGTCGATGGCGCCGCCATCGGCCCGCAGGTCGGCACCTGCGGCACCGCCGCCTGGCGCAACGCCGCGGTCTTCACCGGCGACATCGAACATGATCCGCTGTGGGCGGGCTACAGCGGACTGGCCCTGCCGCACGAGCTGCGCGCCTGCTGGTCGACACCGATCCACGATGCCAGCGGCGCACTGCTCGGCACCTTCGCCTGCTACTGGCGCCACACGCTGACGCAGCCGGGCTCCGAGATCGAGGTAATCGTCGATGACGCCACCCAGCTGGCCGCGGTGGCGATCGAGCGCGCGCAGGCCGAACAGCGCCAGCGCCGCACCGAGCGGCTGCACCGCGCCGTCATCGACAATCTACCGGTAGCGCTGTTCGTCAAGGACGGGCGCCCCGAACGCTTCGGCCGCTACCTGCTGTGGAATCCGGCCGCGGACCGGCTGTTCCGGCAGAGCAGCGCCGACGCCATCGGCCGTACCGTGCACGACATGCACCCGGTCGAGCAGGCTACGTTTTTCGAGAGCAAAGACCGGGAGGCCTTCGCCTGCGGCCAGGTCAGGCATATCCCCGACGAGCCGGTCGACGTGCCCGGCCTTGGCACGCGCCGGCTGTGCACGACCAAGGTGCCGGTATTCGACGAGGACGGTCGCCCGGAACTGCTGGTGTGCATCAGCCAGGACATCACCGAGCGGCTCGACGCCGAATTGCGGCTGCAGCGCAGCGAGGCGCAGTACCGCGCGGTGTTCGAATCGGTGCCGGACGCACTGCTGATCATCGCCCTGCCCACGCTGCACATCCTCGACGCCAACTCCGCCGCCAGTGCGCTGTTTGCGCGCACCCACGACGAGCTGCTCGAACGTGCGCTGCCCGCGCTGATGCCCGCGGACGCGCACGCGCTCAGTCACGAGCTCGGCGAAAGCATCAGTGCCGGTCAGGTGCTGGTACGCGAGACAGCGATCCTGCGCCGCGACCTGCAGCGCACGCCGGCTGAAATCGTCGCCCGGCCGATCGAGTACCACGGCCGCGCCTGCGCTCTGGCGGTGGTGCGCGACATCAGCACCCGCAAACGCAACGAGGCACGCATCCGCCGGCTCGCCTATTACGACGTGCTGACCGGCCTGCCCAACCGCCAGCTGTTCGATGAGCACCTGCAGCAGGCGATCCAGCGCGCAGCCCGCGAGCAGACGCAGTTCGCCGTGCTGTTCATCGATCTCGACCGCTTCAAGACCATCAACGATCTGTTCGGCCACGCCGGCGGCGATCGCCTGCTGCAGGCGGTGGGCGCGCGGCTGGAGGCGATGCTGCGCGCCGAAGACTCGGTGGCACGGCGCGGCGGCGACGAGTTCGTCGTCCTCGTCGACCGCCTGCGCTGCGCTGAGGACGCCGCGGTGGTGGCGCGCAAACTGATCGATGGTCTGCAGGAGCCGGTCGCCTTCGACGACCGCCACTGGCAGACCGGCGCCAGCATCGGCATCAGCCTCTACCCGCTCGACGGCAGCACGCCGGAAGCGCTGCTCAAGGCCGCCGATACGGCGATGTACCACGCCAAGGATCGCGGCCGCGGCCAGTTCCAGTTCTTCCGCTCCGAACTCGACGCCCACGTGCGCGAGCGGGTGACACTGGAAGCCGACCTGCGCCGCGCACTCGACGAGAACAGTTTCACGCTGGAATTCCAGCCGCAGGTCAATGCCGCCGGCATCATCGTCGCCGCCGAGGCACTGCTGCGCTGGCAGCACCCGCAGCGCGGCGTGCTGCCACCCGACTGTTTCATCCCGATCGCTGAAGAAAGTGGCCTGATCGTGCCGCTCGGCCGCTGGGTGCTGCACTCGGCCTGCCGCGCCGCCGCGCTGTGGCCGGCGCCGCAGGGCGTGCGCGTCGCCGTCAATATTTCGGTCGAGCAGCTGCGCGATCCACGGCTGGTCACGGATGTCGCCTCGGCGCTCGCCGCCTCGGGGCTCGACCCGCACCGCCTGGAGCTGGAGATCACCGAGAGCGTGCTGATCGACGAGCCGGAGGCGATGCTGGCCTCGCTGGAGGCGCTGCGGGCGCTCGGCATCCGCGTGGCGCTCGATGACTTCGGCACCGGCTATTCCTCGCTCTCCTACCTGCGCCGCCTGCCGCTCGACACCCTCAAGCTCGACGGCAGCTTCATCGCCGACCTCGAACGCGACACGCCGGATGCGACGATCACCTACTCGGTGATCGAACTGGCCCATCGCCTCGGGCTGGAAGTCATCGCCGAGCGTGTCGAAACCCCGGGACAGCGCGCGCGGCTGTGTGAGCACCAGTGCGATCTGCTGCAGGGCTATCTGCTGTCGCGCCCGCTGTCGACGCAGGCTTTCAGCGCGCGGCTCGCCGAGTCCCGCATCTCAGTGTGAGGAAGGGGTCGACTCGTGCAGCACATCACTGAGGTAGTGCAGCCGCTTCAGTGAGACGTCGATCTTCTCGCGCAGCTGGGCGTCGTCTTCATAGTCGAGCATGTCCGGGTAGAAGAAGACGTTGAAGCTGTCGATGTAGCGGATGTTGCGGTTGACATCGAGCACGAGGTTGTCGAGCCCGTAGAGGTCGATCAGCCGGCCGCGCCCTTCGTCGTACCAGCTGTACGCGACGGAGATGAACTGCGCGAGCTGCACGCGCGCTTTCGGGTCGCGCGCCAGCAGCGGCATCACGTCATCGGCGAACACCGGATTGGCGATGTTGAACCAGCGCTGCACCGCCTCGGCGACCACCACCATGTTCGGCACGCCGTCGACTTCGGTGGCGATGAACACCGCCTGCGGCACCATGTCGCCGAGCTGGGTGCGCAGCATGCGCCAGTCGCGCAGCAGCAGGCGGATTTCCGGGTAACTGAGTTCGAGCGTCGGGCGCTTGATGACGAAGTCGATTTCGCTGACCTCGCCGTCGCGCACCCGCCGCCGCGTCACCCGCCAGACGTCACAGTGATTGCCGACGGTGGAAATCAGCGTCGCGCGCAGGCCCTGTGTGTCGATGCAGCCGATCGTACCGGGCAGGCGCAGGTTTTCGGATCCCATCGACGCAGTCCTCGTGGCAGGCAATGGTCAATCATCGCCGATCACGGCGAATTGTCACGCTGCGATGGCGTGACCACGGCGAGCGACGACGCGCCCGCAGCCAGCCTCAGCCACACTTGGAGTCGCCGCAGTTCAGGCAGGTCATGCAGCCATCCATGACGATCACGGCCTTGGTCTGGCACTTGCTGCACAGGCTGGCGCTGGCGGGGAATTCGCCGCTCTCCACCGCAGCCGGCCCGGCCTGGCGCACGCTGGCCTCGTACTGCGCACGCTTTTCGGCGATCAGCTGCTTCTGGTGCTCGTCGAGGCCGTCATCCTTGAGCAGGCCGATCAGGCGCAGGTGCGACTCGATGACGTCGCCGATCTCCGCGACCAGCGAGGGCATGTATTTGCCACCACGCTTGAAATAGCCGCCCTTCGGGTCGAACACGGACTTGAGCTCCTCGACCAGGAAGGTCACGTCGCCGCCCTTTCGGAACACCGCGGAAATGATGCGGGTGAGCGCGACGATCCACTGGAAGTGGTCCATGTTCTTCGAGTTGATGAACACCTCGAACGGGCGCCGTGTCTCATGGCGCGTGCCCGGGTTGAGCACCACATCGTTGATGGTGATGTACATCGCATGCTCGGACAGCGGCGTCTTCACCTTGTAGGTGGAGCCGAGCAGCATCTCCGGGCGCTCCAGCGCCTCGTGCATCTGTTCGAGCGAAAAACCGAGGGCTTCCTGTATCGGTGCTTCTTCAGCGGCGGCGGCTTCCTTGTCCGCCTCGTCCTTGCTGAGGACGGAGTAATTGACGATTTTGCTGTCGATCTTGACGGCCATGGTTATCCCAATCTCGATGGCGGCGCCGGGCGCCGCACAATGGTCTGATGCGATGACTGCCGCCGCCCATGAAGCGGCGTGCTCTCAGGCGTGCGGCGGGCGTTGCGCCTGCTGTGCCCGGCGGATCTCGGCGCGCCGCTGCCGCGCCTGCGCCGCGAGGAACTTGACGCAGTAGCGGCAGAAGTTCGCGCAGCAGCGGGCTTCGAGCTCGTCGTCAGTCAGATCGGCGAGTTCGTCATAGGGATGCGGAGCGGGCACGGAGTCGGTCACGAGACTTTGTTGGCCTCATCGAAGGCGGCGGCGAGGTACTGGCCGAACATCGCGAACGAACGCTCGGCGGCCTGCGCATTGTAAACCGTGCCGAAGTCCGGGTCGTTGGCATCCGGGTTGGTGAACGAATGCATGACGCCGCCGAACTGCACGACGGTCCAGTCGACACCGGCCGCGCTCATTTCCTGCTCGAAACCGGCGACGACGTCCTGCGTGACCAGCGGGTCGGCCGCGCCGTGAAAGGCCACCACCGGGCAGCTGATCTGTTTGGCCTCGGCCGGGTCGCGGGTCGACAGATTGCCGTGGAAACTCGCCGCCAGCAGGATGTCGGCACCGCTGCGCGCCAGCTCCATCGCCGCCAGGCCGCCGAAGCAGTAGCCGGCGATGGCGATGCTGCCGGACTCGACATCGGGCTGCATGCGAACCCACTCCAGCGCCGCCTGCAGGCGCGCGCGCAACAGGTCGCGGTCGTTGACGTAGAGCATCATCGTCTCGGCACAGGCCTCGCGGCTGGTCGGTCGCACGCCCTTGCCGTAGACGTCGACGGCGAGCGCATGGTAGCCGAGCCGTTCGGCGATCTGCCGTGCCCGCGCCTGCACATGCGCGCCGATACCACCCCATTCGTGCACCAGCAGCACCGCCGGCCGCGCCTGCGGTGCGCTCGGCGAGGCCATAAAGCCCTCCAGCAGCACATCGTCGTGGGTGTATTCGACGCTGCGGGTCATGATCGTGCTCATCGTCCTGCATTCCTCCATCGTTCAACTGCGATTCATTCGACGTCATCGAGCCAGAGCGTGCTCGCTGCCCCGACCAGCGCCATCAGCGCCATCAGCAGCAGTGCGCCGTGAGCACCGAAGGCATGGGCCACGGCGCCAGTGATCAGGCCGGCGAGCAGCAGCAGCGCACCGGCGAGGGTATTCGACATGGCCACGTACAGCGCGCGGCGCTCACCGCCGAGATCGACGACCCAGACCTTGCGCCCGAGCTGCACACCGGCGTGGGCGGCAGTGAGCACGGTGTAGACGCCGGCATACCACCAGAGCGAATCGGTCCACGCCGCCAGGCCGACCGTCAGCAGACAACACAGGCCGGCGAGCGCACCGGCGGCGGCCATCACCTGCCGGCTGGAGCGGTCGGCCCAGCGCCCCCACAGCGGGCTGGCGACGAATGTGCCGAGATTGCTGGCGACCAGCAGCAGGCCGAGGCCGGCGAGATCCTCGCCGCTGCGCTGATGACAGATGACGACGACATACGGCAAAGCCAGCGCGCTGCCAAGCAGCAGACCGCGACTGAGGTTGAAGCGCAGAAAGGCGCGGTCGTCACGCAGCAGCGTCCAGCCTTCGAGCAGCGCCGCACCGGCGCTGACACCGCCCTCGGTCGCCCCGGCCTCCTCGCGGATCGCCAGTGCGCAGGCGGCGTTGAGCAGCCAGCCGGCGGCCGCGAGCAACAGCAGCGCCGCCAGCACGCCGCGCGCCGGGCTCTCGCCAAGCAGCGGCAGCGCCAGACCGATCAGCAGCGCGACGATGCTGGAGATGCCATCGCTCCAGCCGAGCAGCGAGCCGCGCCGCGACTTGCCGATGGTCTTGCCCATGACGTCCTTGGTGGCGATCGAGCTGACGCCGCGACCGAGCGCCAGCAGCAGCAACAGCGCCAGCACCGTCCACACGCCGAGCGGCCCGTCGCCGAACAGCGCGATCAGCGCCATGCCCAGTGCGGCCAGTGCCTGGGTCAGGCCACCCAGCGCCCAGGCGTACTTGCGCCGCGCCAGCCCGCGCACCAGCGCCGCCACCAGCAGCTGCGGCACCAGCGAACCGGCCTCGCGGATCGGCACCAGCCAGCCGATCAGCGCCGAGCTGCCACCGAGCTGCGCCAGCAGCCACGGCAGCACCAGGCGCGCGCTGGCGATCTCATCGGCCAGTTTGTTGCCGAGCGAGGCGAGCAGATGACGGAAATAATTGCCGGGCTGTTCACGGCAGGCGCTGTCCGGGATGTCCTTGCACAGGCGGACGTCGTCGCCGCCACTGAGCAGCAGGAAGGCACGATTGAGCCGCTGCGGCATCGCCGTACCTGCATCCGCCGTCGCTTCGCGCGCCGTCATGCCTTCACCTCGTCAGCCATGTGCCGCGAGCAGGCCAAAGCTCGCGAACAGGAACAGCAGCAGCCAGCGCACGCCGACCACCGCCAGCATCATGCCGAACGAACCGACGATGCTGGTGCGCAGCGTCAGGTGATAAGCCAGCGCCACCAGGGCAATCGCCAGCAAGGCGCCGAGCCCGCCCGGCAGCAGCGCCTGGCCGATGTTCGCCATGAACTCGGTCAGCAGCGCCGCGATGATGCACCAGCCGTAACTCGCCCGCGCCGACGGCACGAAGCCTGCCGCCAGCCGGATCACCAGTGCGTTGACCAATACCGACACCAGCGCGAACAGCAGGCCGGCAGAGGACGCCGGCACCGCCCAGTAGTAACTATGCGACTCCCAATGCATCGTCTGCTCCCACCTGACCATCGATACCACGACAGATCACGCACGCGACGGATATGTTCAGTCCGTCGCGCCGGGCCTGACGCACACACCTGCCGCCGGCTCAGAACTTGCCGTAGTAGCCTTCCTTCAGCGCATCGAACAGGTTTGCGGCGGTGTGCAGCTCACCGTCGTATTCGATTTCTTCGTTGCCCTTGACCTCGACCACCGAACCATCGGCCAGCACGAAGCGGTAAATGGTGTTCTCCAGGTCCTTGTCTTTGACCAGCACACCCTGGAACGCCTCCGGGTTGAAGCGGAAGGTGGTGCAGCCTTTCAGCCCCTGCTCGTAGGCGTAGAGGTAGATGTCCTTGAAGTCCTCATACGCAAAATCGGTCGGCACGTTGGCGGTCTTGGAAATGCTCGAATCGACCCATCGCTGCGCCGCCGCCTGCACGTCGACGTGGGCTTTAGGCGTGATGTCATCGGCAGCGATGAAGTAATCGGGCAGCTGCTCGGCCGGCTCCTGCGAATACGGCATCGCCTGTTCGTTGATCAGCTCGCGATAGGCCAGCAGCTCGAAGGAGAACACGTCGATCTTCTCTTTGCTCTTCTTGCCCTCACGGATGACGTTGCGCGCATAGTGATGCGCGAAGCTCGGCTCGATGCCGTTCGAGGCATTGTTCGCCAGCGACAGCGAGATCGTGCCGGTCGGCGCGATCGAGGTGTGATGCGTAAAGCGCGCACCGGTGGCGGCGAGCCGCTCGACCAGCTCGGCATCGACGCCGGCCAGCCGCTGCATGTAGCGGCTGTATCTGGCGTGCAGCACGCGCCCCGGAATACGGTCACCGAGCTGGTAGCCGTCGCGCAGCAGCTCCGGGCGCTTGCGCAGCATCTCGCCGTCGACCTCGTAATCCCGCAGCAGTACCGGCGCCGGACCTTTTTCCTCGGCCAGTTCGAGCGCCGTGCGCCAGCCGGTCAGCGCCATCTCGCGGGTGACTTCCTCGGTGAAGCGCAGCGAATCAGCCTCGCCGTACTTCATGCGCAGCATCGTCAGCGTCGAGCCGAGGCCGAGATAACCCATGCCGTGACGACGCTTGCCGGTGATCTCCTCACGCTGGCGCGCCAGCGGCAGACCGTTGATCTCGACGACGTTGTCGAGCAGCCGCGTGAACACGGCGACCACTTCACGATACGTCTCCCAGTCGAAGCGCGCCCGCTCGGTGAACGGTTCGAGCACGAAGCGCGTCAGGTCGACCGAGCCGAGCAGGCACGAGCCATACGGTGGCAGCGGCTGTTCACCGCAGGGATTGGTGGCGCGGATGTTCTCGCACCACCAGTTGTTGTTCATCTCGTTGACCTTGTCGATCAGGATGAAGCCCGGCTCGGCGTAGTCATACGTCGAAGACATGATCACGTCCCACAGCCGGCGGGCACGGATGGTCTTGTAGACCTTGCAGGCGACCAGGCCGGACTCGTTGACGATCAGGCCCTCATGTGTCGGCCATTCACGCCAGACGACGTCGGCACGGGTGAGATCGGTGGCGTCGGCCTCGGCTTCCTTCGCCCGGATCGGGAACGACAATTTCCAGTCGACGTCAGCCTTGACCGCCTCCATGAATTCCTGCGTCACCAGCAGCGACAGGTTGAACTGGCGCAGGCGGCCGTCTTCACGCTTGGCGCGGATGAATTCCTGCACGTCCGGATGGGTAACGTCGAAGGTACCCATCTGCGCACCGCGGCGGCCGCCGGCGGACGATACGGTGAAGCACATCTTGTCGTAGATATCCATGAACGACAGCGGCCCGCTGGTGTAGGCACCGGCGCCGCTGACGTAAGCGCCGCGCGGACGCAGTGTCGAAAATTCATAGCCGATGCCGCAACCGGCCTTCAGCGTCAGTCCGGCTTCGTGGACCTTTTCGAGGATGTCATCCATCGAATCCTCGATGGTGCCGGAGACAGTGCAGTTGATCGTGCTGGTCGCCGGCTTGTGCTCCCAGGCACCGGCGTTGGAGGTGATGCGCCCGGCCGGAATCGCCCCGTGGCGCAGCGCCCACAGAAAACGCTCGAACCATTGCTCGCGCAGCTCAGGTGTCGCCTCGACCTCGGCGATGGCCCGCGCCACGCGCTGCCAGGTCATATCGACCGTTTCATCGATGACGCGGCCGTCCTTTGCCTTCAAACGATACTTTTTGTCCCAGATGTCGTAGGAAGCCGGCTGCAGCGGAATATCAGCGACACCACGACGGACGATATCGACGGGCTTCAGGCGGGCATGCTTGTTCGACACGGAGTCGTTCTCCTCAAGAAAACGCGGAATGCAAAAAAACGCAGCGGAAACTGCACCGTCGCAACGATGGGCCGCATCGTACGCACAGCAGAAATGAGGGATGGCGCTTATCGAACCACAATATGCTGTGTCCGTGTAGTCTTGAAATCTCGACTTATTGTGTTCTGCTTACAGTGGCCGCGTTACCTGACAGGCCGTGACCACCGCCCGGCGACTGGCACGTAATTCTACGGGGATGCTATAAGCGAGGGCAGTCTGCCCCTTGGCCATGGACAGTAGCCGCACAGGTATAGAGGACGACCCGATGAGACCCCTGATTGCCACCGCCGCCGTACTGGCGCTTGCTGGTCTGGGCGCCTGCGCCCAGGCACCGATACCGCAAACCTACCCCGTGAGCCAGCAGCTAAGGATGCAGTCGGCCGCTCATTGGGACACCCTCGCGCAGCATGTCGCACAGCGTTTGAACCAACAGCTACCCGGCGGGGATCGAGGCATTGCGCTCTATGTCGCACCTCCGGCACAAAAAACCGAATTCGACGTGGCTTTGCATGAGCTGCTGATCACCCACCTCGTACAGTACGGTTTCAGCATCAGCGAATCCCCCTACAGCGGCGCACTGGCTGTATCGCTTGAAACGCAGGTCATCACCGCACCAGATGCGGATACGGAAATCATCGTCAACACATCAGTAATGGACGGACAGCAATTCCGAGCTCGCCTGAGTGACATTTTTTACGTCAACAGCGCTAACGAAATTCAGTACGTTGGCGCACCGGTCAGACCCGACCTGTCCCGCCGCCTGGAGGTCGTAGGTTCATGATGCGCTCTTACCACTTCGCACGCTGGGCAGTTGCCATGCTGCTGGCGGGCGCGCTGCTGAGCGGGTGTGCCACCACCCGCAGTGAGGTCAATGACGGTGATCTGGTCGTTGCCAGCTATACCGCCGCGGATCAGCTGGTCGCTGGAGCCCCCTGGCTGCTGACGGAGAGCCAGCCCGTGCTGGTCGCCAGCCTTGCCAATATCAATGCCCTCGAAAACTCCTCGGCCTTCGGTCGCATCGCCTCTGAGCAGCTGTCCTCACGCCTCGCGCAGAAAGGTCTGACCGTCATTGAGATGAAGATGCGCAAGAACGTCTTCATCGAGAATGATTCCGGCGAATTCGTGCTGTCACGCCAGGTCCGCGACCTCAGCCGTGCACACAACGCGACGGCAGTGCTGGCGGGTACTTATGCCGTCGGTCGCGATACCGTGTTCGTCAATACACGTCTGATTCGCGTGCTCGATGGTGTCGTGCTCGCCTCCTACGACTACACCCTGCCGATCGGCCCCAACACCCGCTCACTGTTGGTGACTCAGTAAAGAAAATAAATTGGCAAAAGGCTTGCCAAAATTGGCGATGGTCATTATACTTTCTCTTATCAGTTGCGGGGTGGAGCAGTCTGGTAGCTCGTCGGGCTCATAACCCGAAGGTCGTAGGTTCAAATCCTGCCCCCGCTACCAAAATTCGAAGGCCGGTCACTTAGGTGATCGGCTTTTTTTTATGGCCCATGCTCCAAGTCTCCACTGCAGCTGCAGTGACTCGTGCCCGCAGCGCGTTGAACATCGCGAACGCGCCTCTCCTCCTTTCAGGGCACAACGCCGGGCAATGCCTGCCATGCCCCCTTCCGCGCTGCCGCGACACCATCACATCGCAACCGTATTGTGATCTAAACATCCCATAATACGGTAAATGATTCCTTCCTATGATACTGCGGATCGTTTCTCACGCCTTGTAAACAGCAGGGCTCTTTCCGTGTGATTCCGCTCACAAGCGGTCGGTCGCTCCACGTCTATATGTCGAAAGCTGGACCTCCTGTCGGGACACAGCTGGCCATATCGAGGTAGCCGATGACGATCCGCACCACCTTGTTCGCCCTCACCCTGACGCTCTCCGGTCTGCTGCTTGCCGTCACTGTCGATGACGCCTGGCAAGCACAGACCATGCGCACGGAAGCACAGTACAGCCGGGCTGCCAACATGGCCGCCAACGCCCTCGCCGAAGCCACAACGAGCTGGGCACGCGAACGAGGCGCAACGCATGGCGCACTCCAGGGCCCCGAGCCGGTGGCGGAATCCCTGCGCAAGAGCATTCTTGCCCACCGCCATGATGCCGACACCGCTTTCGCCGATGCACTGCAGCTGTTGCACGACATGCCGCTCAATACCGAAGTGAAGCGGCGGCTCGATGAAGCGCGTGCCAGCGCGCAGCAGTTGCAGCAGACACGTGAACTGGCTGATCAGGCGTTCACGCTCCCCAAAACCGAGCGCGATGCAGCGTTGCTGAAGGACTGGATTCCGCTGGCCACTCACGCAATCGAAGCAGCAGAACGCCTGTCACTCGAACTGGATCAACCCAGCCCGTCACCGCATTCACGCCTGATAAACCTGCAGGCCATGCGGCACTTCGCCTGGCAAATGAGTGAATACATGGGGCGCGAGCGCGCGGTGGTCGCCGGGCTGATTGCCGCCGGCAAGCCGATGCAGCAGACGGAAATGGAATTACTCGGTCGCCTGCGTGGACGCGTTGAACTGGCTTGGGAGCGCGTGCAGCAGTTGGCCATGCAGCCCGGCATGCCGGCATCGGTGCGCAACGCAGCCGCCAGCGCCAACGAAACCGTCTTCGTGCAATTTCAGGATGTTCGCAAAGCCGCTTACGCCGCCGGGATTGCGGCTCAAGCCTATCCGTACAGCAGTACCGACTGGTTCGCCCGTTCAACTCAGGCGATCGATTCGATCGTCGCCCTCGCACAGGCCGTGAGCAGTGCCGCCGCCGACACGGCCGATGAGATCGACGCCCGCAGCCGCAGCGTGTTCGACGCAAATCTCGCTTTCGCTGGCGGCGGCGTACTGCTGTTGCTGGCAACGCTCTGGCTGATCAGTCAGCGCGTGGTCAAGCCATTACGCGCCCTGACGCGAACGACGGTGCAACTTGCCGAGGGGCAGCTGGACATCGAAGTCCCCAATACCGCCCGCCGCGATGAAATCGGCAACCTCGGACGCGCCGTCGAGGTGCTGCGCCGCAATTCGCTCGAAGCGGAGCAGCTGCGCAGCGAGCAGGAACACCAACGCTCTGCGCACGAAGCGGCAGTGGAACAGCACCATCGCGACCAGGAAGCCGCCCGTGCCGCCCGGGAAGCCGAGAAGGAACAGATTCGCGAGGCCGAGGAACTGCGGCGAGCCGAACGCGAAGCGGAAAAGGAGCGCGAACGGCAGGCACAACAGGCGAGGAGCGAACACATGGCGCAGCTGGCCCGCGCCTTTGACGCCGCAGCCAGCAGCATGCTCGACGCCGTATCCCAGGCTGTCGGCGATCTGCAGCGCTCGGCGCAGATGCTGGTCGGCACGGCCGACGGCACCCAGCAGCGCGCCGAAGCCGTGACACGAGCCGCCAAACAGGCAACCGTCAACGTCGGCAGCGTCGCCGCCGCGGCTGAACAACTCAACGCCTCGATCAAAGACATCGCCCGCCTGGTCAGCGAATCCGCCGGCATCGTCAACCGCGCCGTCGCCGAAGCGGACTCGACGCGCTCAACCGTGAGCGGACTGGTCGAAGCCGCAGAGCGCATCAGTCAGGTCATAGGCCTGATCGAGTCGATCGCCGAGCAGACCAATCTGCTGGCCCTGAACGCCACCATCGAGGCCGCGCGCGCCGGAGAAGCCGGAAAAGGCTTTTCGGTGGTGGCCACCGAGGTCAAGGAACTGGCGCGCCAGACCGGCGACGCGACGCATCAGATCGCCAGCCAGATCGGCAGCCTGCAGCAGGCGACCCGCGGCACGGTCGGTGCGATCGCCTCGATCGCCGACACGATCGTCGCCCTCAACGACATCGCAACGGCAATCGCCGCCGCCGTCGAACAGCAGCAGGCGGCGACACAGGAAATCGCCCGCAATGTGCATCTGACCGCCGACGGTGCCGAAGCCGTGCAGCAGCACATCGGCGAGGTCGGTTCAGCCGCCAGCGCCACCCACGCGGAAGCCGACCGGGTACTCGCCGCGGCCGGAACGCTCGCCGAGCAGGCGGACGGCCTGCGCAGCGAGGTTGGCCGCTTCCTCGATGACGTGCGCCGCAGCTGAACGGCCGGGCTCACACGCCGTAGCGTGCCACGGCACCGAGGCCGATGCAGACGATACCGAGCAGCAGATTGAGCAGCACCAGGGCGCGCATGCGCCCCGCGAGTGCCCCGGCACGCGGCTTGTCGGCCGCCGCTGCGGCACGGCGCAGTGCGCGGTACACGAACAGGTGGATCACGACGAAGATCAGCCCCATCAGCACACCGAGTCCGGCCATCGCGTGCAGCGCCGGCGGCAAGGCGGCGAACCCGCCGCGCCCGGCGATCAGCGCAAAGCCCGAGGCCAGTGTCAGCGGCATTGCGCCCCAGACAATGGCAAAAAATCGCCCCGCCACCGCCAGTTGCAAAGGACCGAGGCGGTCAGCCGGCAGCTGCGCCGTGAGCAGCAGCGGATGCAGCACGAAGCGCATGAAAACCATGCCGCCAATCCAGACCGTGACCGCCAGCAGATGCAGCGCCAGTAACGAGGACATCGGTGGTTTCTCCGTTGCAATGACCGCAAAAAGAGCCGCTGAGCTCAGCGCTGTGCGCGATCGAGCCAGACTTCCAGCCCCTGGGCGTTGAGCTCCACATCGAGTGCGAGCAGTTCGCGGATCTTTGTGCTGCCGAGCGTCACGCCGTGCGCAGCCGCGCGGGCACCGAAATAGGCGAACATGCCCTCCACCAGCGCGCTGTGACGCTCAGGTCGACCATTCGCGTCATGTGCCAGCTCGACCAGGGCGTCGATCTGCTCGATGAGCTGCGCGGCCAGCTGCTCGACGCCGGTGACGCGGGAATAGTGCGTCAGGAACATGGCCTTAGGCTTGAACGTCAACAGACGGGCAATCGAAGTTTTCATCGCTTCGGGCTCGAACTGCACCGGTGTCGAGGTCGGGAAGATGAACGGCCCCTGCTCGGTATCGAGCTCCCGGTAGGAGATGCCGAACGTATCGCCGGTGAAGCACGCAGCGGCGCGCGCATCCCACACGCACAGGTGGTGACGGGCGTGGCCGGGCGTATCGAGACAGACCAGCGGGCGCCCGGCCAGATCGATGACGTGACCGTCGGCGGCTTCGATGACACGCTCGGCAGCCACCGGCAGCAGTTCACCATAGGTGCGACGCACGGTATCGGCGCCGTACACGGCACTGGCACCGGCGACCAGCGCCGTCGGGTCGACCATGTGGCGGGCGCCGCGCGGATGCACCACGAGGCGAGCATTGGGCAGCGCGGCCATCATCGCACCAGCGCCACCGGCATGGTCGAGATGCACGTGGGTGACGATCACGTAGTCGACGGCTTCGCGGGGGATGCCTTTGTAATCGAGCACCCCGAGCAACTGCGCTACCGAATAATTGGTACCGACATCGATGAAAGCGGCGCGGCCCTGCTCGACGAGCAGGTGACTCGCGTCGAACAACGGCCGCTCGAAACCGGTATCGATGGCGGTGATGCCATGGTCGTAGTCGATGAAACTCAGCGAAAGCGCGTCCTGCGTTTCAATGGCGACAGCGGTCGGATGGTTCACGCGAAACCTCGGAAAGAACGTGACAGTTTCGCGATTGTAAACGCGATGCTGCAACGCAACCTACGAGCTCTGCGATCCTTGAGTCGCCGCGGCCTGTACAGGCTCGACCGGCTCGATGCGCAACACCGGCCCGTCGACACCGCAGACGCGCACCCGCGCCCCGGCCGGTGCATCATCGCCGCGGATTTTCCACAGCGTATCGTCGATGCGCACACGGCCTTCGCCATTGACGATCGGCTCGACCAGCGTCAGCACACGACCACGGTAGGCCTCGCCGCGACGATTCAGCGTCGGTGCATCGCTCTGCGTCGGATTGCGCTTGAGCCACATGCGCCAGCCGACGATCGCGGCCACGGCCAGCACCGCGAACACCAGCCATTGCCAGTCGGCGCTGATCCCTGGAAACGCCGCGACCAACAGGCCGACGATGGCGGCAGAAACGCCCAGCCACAGAAAAAAGAAGCCGGGCGCGAGCACCTCGACGATCATCAGCACCACGCCGAGCAGCCACCAGTTCCAGTAGGCGGGTTCGAGCAGCCACTCAGTCACGGTTTTGCACTCCCTTTGCCAAGACTTTCCTGTGCGATCTCGGCGATGCCGGCGATCGAGCCGAGCACGCCGGTGGTGTCGAGCGGCATCAGAATAACCTTCTGGTTCGGCGCCGCCGCGATCCGGCCCAGCGCGTCGACGTATTTCTGCGCCACGAAGTAATTGACCGCCTGCACGCTGCCCTTGGCGATCGCCTCGGACACCATCAGCGTCGCCCGTGCCTCGGCCTGCGCCAGACGTTCACGCGCCTCGGCCTCGCGGAACGCCGCTTCGCGCGCGCCTTCAGCTTCGAGGATCACCGCCTGCTTCTGCCCCTCGGCTTTGAGGATCTCGGCTTGGCGCTTGCCTTCGGCTTCGAGGATCGAGGCGCGCTTGTCACGCTCGGCCTTCATCTGCCGTGCCATCGAGTCGACCAGATCCTTGGGCGGCGCGATGTCCTTGATTTCGATGCGGGTGACCTTGATGCCCCATGGTGCGGTCGCGTCGTCGACCACCGACAGCAGGCGACCGTTGATCTCATCGCGCTTGGACAGCAGCTCGTCGAGGTCCATCGAGCCCATGACGGTACGCACATTGGTCATCGTCAGATTGAGAATGGCGAATTCGAGCTGGCTGACTTCGTAGGCGGCGCGCGGCGCGTCGAGCACCTGGTAGAACACCACGCCATCGACGGTCACCATCGCGTTGTCCTTGGTGATGATCTCCTGCGAGGGTACGTCGAGCACCTGCTCCATCATGTTCAGCTTGCGGCCGATGCGATCGACCAGCGGGATGATGAAGTTCAGGCCCGGACGCAGAGTCTGCGTGTATTTGCCGAAACGCTCGACGGTGTATTCCATGCCCTGCGGCACTGACTTCACCCCGAACAGAATCAGCAGCACGGCAAAGGCGACGAACCCGATGACGAAAACGCCGAATGCGCTCATGACGGCTTGCTCCTCCTTGTCGGTAATGCCCTGAGGCTACCCGTTGACGCCAGCGGCGACCATCACAGCGAAAAAAATACACCCGCCTCGCATCCGCGCTGCCGAGGCCGCCGTAGAGGTCTGTGCCGAACGTTTTCGGCCCCGTCGAACAACTTACACAGACCTGTTTTAAGGAGCCTCACCATGAGCCACGTCGCCACCCGTTCCGGTATCGCCCTCGCCGCCGCCGCTGCCGCGCTGTTCTCCGCCGGCCTGTTCACCACCTCGGCTGCCCATGCCGGTGAAGGCACGGTGAAGTGTGCCGGCATCAATTCCTGCAAGGGCACCTCGGAGTGCGCCAGCGCGACCAATGCCTGCAAGGGCCAGAACTCCTGCAAGGGCCAGGGCTGGCTGGGGACCAAGTCCGCCAGCGAGTGCACCTCGCATGGTGGCAAGGTCCTCTAAGACCGAGTGCACCGCCGGGGCCAGTCCGCCAGGCCCCGGCGGTATTTTCCGAGGCGTTGTGCAGGAGTGAGCCATGGCGCTGAACGGTTTCGGACTCGGACTGCGCGCCGAGCATTACCTCGACATCCTCGCCACGCGGCCTGCGGTCGACTGGTTCGAGGCGCTGACCGAGAACTATCTGGTGCCCGGCGGCAAACCGCTGCATTTTCTCGAACGGGTACGCGAACACTATCCACTGGTGCTGCACGGCGTGTCGCTGTCGATCGGCTCGACGCAGCCGCTGGACCGCGATTACCTGCATGCGCTGCGCGCACTGTGCAAACACATCGAGCCCGAATGGGTTTCCGATCACTTGTGCTGGACCGGCACTGCCGGCCTCAACCTGCACGACCTGCTGCCGCTGCCCTACACCGAGGAAGCCGTGGCCCACGTCGCCGCGCGGGTGCGTCAGGTGCAGGACGTTCTCGGCCGCCGCATCCTGTTGGAAAACGTCTCCAGCTATGCCGAATTCGCTGCCGCACCGCTGCGCGAGTGGGAATTCCTCAGCGCGGTGGCGGAAGCCGCCGACTGCGACATCCTGCTCGATATCAACAATATCTATGTCAGTGCCCGCAACCACGGTTTCGATCCGCTTGCTTACCTCGACGGCGTACCGGCCGCGCGAGTCCGCCAGCACCACCTCGCCGGCCACACCGACCTCGGTGATCTGGTCATCGACACCCACGACGCGGCGGTCTGTGATCCGGTGTGGGCTCTGTATGCCGCGGCCGTGCGGCGCTTCGGGCCGGTACCGACGATGATCGAGCGTGACGGCAACATCCCGCCGCTCGCCGAGCTGCTGGACGAGCTCGACCTCGCCCGCCGCATCGCCGGCGCCGAGCTCGCGGAGGCCGCCTGATGTCCGTCTCCCTCGCTGAACTCGAAACGCTGTTCCAACGCCATATCCTCGATGGCGACCCGCGCGTGCTCCGCCATGTCCGTGCGAGTGCCGCGCTGTCCGCAGCACGCCGCCTTGAGGTCTACCACGACGCTTACCGTCTGCGCCTGTGCGAAGCGGTTTCCAGCGATTTCCCGGCGCTGCACACGCTGCTCGGCGACGAGGATTTCACCGCACTGCTGCTTGCCTATATCGCCGCGCGACCGTCGCACTATCCTTCGATCCGCTGGTTTGCCGGTGAACTGGCCGATTTCCTGTCGACGCAGGCGCCGTGGTGCGGACAGCCGGTACTGGCCGAAATGGCCCGCTTCGAATGGGCACTGGCTCACGCCCACGACGCCGCCGATGCCCCCAGTATCGGCCGCGAGGCACTGGCCGAGCTGGATGCCGAAGGCTGGGCAACGCTGCACCCACGCTTACACCCCAGTGTGACGCTGCTCAGCTGCCACTGGGACACGCCGCCGCTGTGGCAGGCGATACACGAACAGGAAGCTGCGCGGGCACCGCAGGCCGTGGACACTCAAGGCTGGGTGGTTTGGCGTGATCGCGAGCTGCGCGCCCGCTACCTGTCGCTGACGCCGCCGCAGGCGCTCTGGCTGGCAGCCTGCGCACACGGTGATGATTTCGCCGCGAGCTGTGAACAACTCAGTGAACAACTGGGAAAACCCGATGCCGACACGCTTGCAGCCCTAGCGCTGGAGGCCTTGTGCTGCGCGCTCGATCACGGTCTGATCTCAGCGATCTGAAACCGCACGGGCCTGGGAGCCGATGGAACAGGAAGAAGCCGAAGCCGCACTGCTGGCCGTGATTCAGCGCCTGCATTTTGATGAAAAAGGGCTTTTCAATGGCTTGCGACCATGCTCCGACGTCATCCACCGCCTGTTTCCGCTGATCTCGCGCGGCGAGCGGGTAATGCTGGCCTTCGTGCTGACGGTCTATGCTCCGAACCTGCGTCGCGAGCTGCTCGGTGACTACGATCTGCTCGCCGAGCTGCAAGCCGCCGATGCACGCAACCGCGCACTGATTGCCGAGTGGGTCGAGACCCCCTTCTTCGTCGGTACCGACTGAATCATCGAACGTCTGCGATTGCGCAGCGCACACGGCAGCGGGCTGAGGCAGGCTTGCCTGCATGAAACGTTTGCTGCCTCTCGCCCTGCTGCCTCTGCTCGCGCTCGTCGCCTGCGAGCGCGCCACCGAAACCCGCGACCGTGACGGGCGCACACCGCTGATCCGTGCCGCCGAGTCCGGCGACAACGCGCTGGTACGCTCGCTGCTGAGCGAACGGGCCAACGTCAACGCCGTCGATCATTGCGCCTGGTCACCGCTGATGAAAGCCGCGCTGCAGGGTCACGTCGATACCGTGCGCACACTGCTCGCCCACGGCGCCAGTGTCGAAACGCGTGACAACGCCGGCTACTCAGCGTTGATGGTGGCGGCGGGTAACGGCCACGCGGCCGTCGTCGATCTGCTGATCGAGCATGGTGCGCTGGTCGATGCGAGCGAGCCGATCAACGGCCAGACGGCGCTGCAATGGGCCGCGCAGCGCGGCTTCACCGAGGTCGTCGCACGTCTGCTGGCCGCAGGTGCCGATCCGTCGCGGACCGACCGTCACGGCCGTGACGCCGCCCAGTACGCACGCGACGCCGGCCAGATGCAGCTCGCCGACGATCTGCAGGCACGGCGCCAGGCACTCACTCACTGAAGTGAACTACTCCGCCGGCCCCAGCGTAAAGCGGCAGCCGTCGCTCCACACAGCGAGCATGCTGCGCCCGTCTTCTTCGAAGGACTCGGCCAGACCGGCGAGCTCGATGAACAACGCTCGCGACAGCAAGGCACGCAAGCCGCCTCGCACCAGCAAATACGGCGAGGGTTCACCGTCGGCGGCGTAGTGCACATCGATTGGATGCGCCGGACCCGCCACGACGCGATCACCAACATTGGTGGTAAACGTAAGCTGCTGCTCACGGCCGCTACCGCTAACCTCCAGGAGGCCGGTGACGAAGGGCACGTCATCGACGCGGATACGCCACTTTTCGACCGGCGTCACCAGGTAGTACTCACCATCCGCATCGCGGCGCAGAATGCCGGCGAACAATCGCACCAGAGCCTCACGGGCGATGCGCTCGCCCTGGTGATACCAGTCGCCATTGCGCGCGATGCGCATGTCCATGTCGCCGCACAGCGCTGGATTCCAACGCTCGACCGGCGCCGGGCCACGCTGCCTGATTTCGGTCGCCAAATCCTGCAAGGTCTTCGTCTGCATCTCTCCCTCCCCAGCCCGGGTGTTCAAGCCGCTGAGCGGCCGCTAAGCTCCGGGGCCTCCCGATTCTGGATCTCATCAAAGGTATCCGCTCATGCCACGTGCTCGCGCCCGTCACATCCTCGTCGATTCCGAAGCCGTCTGCCTCGACCTGAAGCGCCAGATCGAAGCCGGTGCCGATTTCGCCGAGATTGCCCGCCTGCATTCGAGCTGCCCGTCCAAGCGTCAAGGCGGTGACCTCGGAGAGTTTGGCCCAGGGATGATGGTCAAGGAATTCGATGAAGCCGTTTTCACCGGTGAAGTCGGCAAAGTACTCGGACCGGTCAAAACCCAGTTCGGCTGGCATCTGCTCGAAGTCACCGCACGGAGCTGAGCGATGTCACGCGTCATCACTAAAAGCGTCGCTGCCGCGGCGCTGTGCGTCACGCTCTCCGCCTGCGGCAGTTTCTTTTCCGACGCACAAAGCCGTCACGAGACGCCGACGCTGCCACCCGGCACACCGAATCCGATTGCACTGGCAAAACTCGACGGCTTGTGGACAGGAACCGGCAAAGCCGATGGCCTCACCGTGCGCATTGCCCGTGCTGGCTCATCCACCCCGAGAGCGCTGTATGGCTTTCGCGGCGAACAACCGATCGAGCCGCAATGCAGCGCCGCCGACGCCACCCTCAACTGCACGCTGCCTGCCGGGCTGACGACGACCTACACCGCCAATGCCGACGGCAGTGTCGACTTCACGGCAAAGGGTCCGAACCCCGGGGACGAGTTGATCGCGGCCAAGCTGCAACGCGCGCAGTAAGCAGCGTTATGGCCAGGCACCATCCATGCGAAACACCAAGAGATCCGTTCATGCATTCGCCGCTGCGCAGTGCTTCGTTCGTCGTGCTGCTGTTCGCGTTGGAAGGCTGCAGCTGGCTACCCAGCTGGCTGGGTGGCGCACCCGCAGTGGTAAATACGACCATTGCCAGCCCGCTGCTGATCGAGGATGCCGGCCTGCTGGCAACCCGCGACCGACGCGCTGAAATCGGCATTCGCCTGAACAACGCTTCAAGCCGACCGCTTTGGGTCGGCGTACGTGTCCAGACGCCGGGTGGCCGCACCGATTGCGTGATATTGAAAGAGCTGCCGCCGCAGGCGCACCAGCTGTTCACCTGCCCGCAGACAAAAGTGTTTGCCGACGTCGATTATGCGGTCGTCATCGACAGCTACCGCGATCCGGGCCTAAACGAACGCCTTGCCCCCCTGCAGACCTTGCTACGCTTTAACGCGAATGATTTGAACACTATTGGCCAGCCTTGATCAGTTTCGTTGAATTTGTCATTGACGCAGCGCAACAGAAGTGCAGCCGATTGACAAATTTTGATGCCGATCAATGAAAGAACTCTCACATTGTGAGCAAATGTCACTAAGGGAGCACATGACAACCACTAGCACTAGGCAAGGAAACAGTAGGAGGAGAAATCATGGTCACTTTCGATTCACCGTTCGAACGTTGTCCGGTTTGCCACAATTACGTCCTGCTTGATTCCACGCAGCAGGAATGCGCTTGCGAACACGGCTGTGCGAAAAACCAGATCTGCCCGCTCGGTCGCTTCTTCTCAGGTCAGCAATACAAAGATGGCGCTGTTACCAGCCAGAGTACGGCTGGCCTGCCAATGCAGGCGGCCATGAAAAAAAGTGGATCGACATCTCTCTATCGGGTGGCATGAAGGGCCATATCAATTTGAATCATTCATTCACTACAACAACAAACAAAAGCAAAGAAGCAACATAAAATTAAAAGGCGGGATTACAAATCCCGCCTCTTTTTTATTTTCGTTGATACGCGCCTGAAACTCAGGAGCCATCTTCCTCCGCGACAGATTCGGCTGCTGCTCGACGTCGGCGCTCCAGCATTCGCGAACAGAACACCCCTATCTCAAACAACAACCACATCGGAACTGCCAGCAACGTCTGCGAAATGACATCAGGCGGTGTCAACACGGCGGCAATCACGAAAGCGCCGACGATGACATACGGGCGTTTCGCAACGAGCTGATCGATCGTCAGAATCCCTGCCATCACCATGATGACCGTCGCGACCGGTACTTCGAAACAAACACCGAATGCAAAGAAAATCGTCAGCACGAAGTCCAGATAATGATTGATATCAGTCATTACGGCGACACCCTGTGGTGCCGTACCAGTAAGAAACGCAAAAAACACCGGTAAGATGACGTAATAGGCAAATGCCATACCGATATAAAACAAAGCCGTGCTGGCAGCGACCAGGGGTAGCGCAAGCCTCTTTTCACGCGGATACAGGCCCGGGGCAACGAACGCCCACACCTGATAAAGAATCCAAGGCATCGCCACAAAGATCGCCAATACCAGACACAACTTTAACGGTGTGAGGAACGGCGATATCACGTCGATCGCAATCATGCTGGAAGAGGCCGGCATGTGTGCGAGCAGTGGCTGCGCAAAGCGACTGTAGATCGCATTGGCGAAGGGCAGCATCGTGAGCAAGACGACGAGCACACCCAGCACCATGCGTAACAGGCGCGAACGCAATTCCAGCAGATGCGCCAATAAGGGTTGTTCGGTTTGCTGCGGTTCCGCCACGATTCAGCTCTTGTCTTTCAGTTCGTCTGCGGAGACCGCTCTGCCGTGCCCGTGCCCTTCAGGCATGGCACTCGGCACATGGTTCGCGTCTGCAGAATGTCCTGTCAGCATGGCGCTACTCTCGGTGGACACGGGTGTATTCGCATCCTGTGCCACCTGCTGCACGCCTGCAGGCGGCACCTCAATGCTCTGCACCGAGGAACGCAAGTCGGACTCCAGCGTGCGAATCTGCTGTTGCAGGTCACGGATCTGGTCGACAGTGCCACTTTGCGCCATCGACTGCTTCATTTCTTCCAGACGCAACTCCCGCTCGACCTCGCCCTTGACGGTCGCAACGATATGGCGCGCCCGGGCAATCCACTGTCCAGCCTTGCGCGCCACGCCCGGGAGTCGCTCCGGACCGACGACCAGCAAGGTCACGACGCCGATCAACACCAGTTCCCAGAAACCGATTTCGAACATCGCTGCACGCCACCGCGTCAGTCAGAACAGAAGATTCAGACCTTCGGCTTGTCGTTCTCGTGGGTCGCCTGACCTTCGATCACGCGCCCCTGCTCGATGGACGCAGGCTTTTGCCCGTCGGCCTCGCTGCTTTTGCTTTCCTCGGCCATCGCATCCTTGAAGCCTTTGACCGCCGCACCCAGATCCGCCCCGACATTGCGCAGCTTCTTGGCGCCAAACACCACCAGAACGATGGCCAGGACGATCAACCAGTGCCAAATGCTTCCGAAACCCATGTCTTGTCGACCTCTCTCAAATATCTTCGGCACAAACCCGCCGGGGCTTCAGCACATGGGCCGCTGTCAGTTCACTCAGTCGTGCGGACGGGCGGCTTTCTCTGCAATCCCCGACAGGCCGAAACGGCGATCCAGCTCAGCCAGTACGGCCTGCGGCCCCAAGCCCTGATGTGCGAGCAGTACAAGCGTGTGAAACCACAGATCCGCGACTTCGTAGACGATGTGTTCGGCATCCCCGTCCTTGGCGGCCATGACCGTCTCGGTCGCTTCCTCGCCAACCTTCTTCAGAATGGCGTCGAGCCCTTTCGCATACAGCTTCGCCACATAAGAAGAACCGGCATCCGCATGTTTACGTTCTTCCAGAACGACAGCCAGACGCGCCAGCACGTCGTCTTCATGCAGCAGGCTCATCGATAGATCTCTTCAGGACTCTTGACGACCGGCTCGACGACAGCCCATTCGCCATCGTCCAGACGGTTGAAAAAACAATTATGCCGCCCGGTATGACAGGCGATGCCCCCCAGCTGTTCCACTTCCAGCAACAACACGTCGCCATCGCAATCGAGGCGGATCTCCAGGACCTTCTGCACATGCCCCGACTGCTCGCCCTTGTGCCACAGCCGCTGACGGGAACGGGAGAAATACACGGCCTCGTTCTTCTCGACTGTCAGCGCCAGGGCTTCTCGGTTCATCCAGGCGAACATCAATACCTTGCCGCTCTCCGCTTCCTGCGCGATCACCGGCACCAGGCCATCATCGGTCCAGCGGATCGCATCCAGCGCCGCAGTGGAAATGGCCATCACAACCGCACCTCGATACCACGGGCCGCCAGATGCTGCTTGGCCTGCTCAATCGAATACTCGCCAAAATGGAAAATACTCGCGGCGAGCACGGCATCGGCTCCGGCAATCTGTACGCCGTCGGCGAGATGATCGAGATTCCCGACACCACCGGAAGCGATGACCGGTACCGGCACAGCGTCGACGACGGCGCGTGTGAGCTCAAGATCGAAACCGAGCTTCGTCCCATCGCGATCCATGCTGGTCAGCAACAGCTCACCGGCACCGTACTCCGCCATCTTCGCAGCCCACTCGATCGCGTCGATGCCGGTCTGCCGGCGACCGCCATGCGTGAACACTTCCCAACGCAAAGGCTCGCCCGACTGACTGACACGCTTGGCATCAATGGCAACGACGATGCACTGATTGCCAAAATAATCCGCCGCTTCGCGCACCAGCTCCGGATTCGCCACGGCGGCGGTGTTGATCGACACTTTGTCCGCACCGGCATTGAGCATGCGCCGGACATCGGCCACCGCGCGGATGCCGCCGCCGACCGTCAGCGGAATGAACACCTGCCCGGCCACCTGCTCGACGACATGGACCATGGTCTCGCGCTCGTCGGAGCTCGCCGTGATGTCGAGGAAGGTGATTTCATCCGCACCTTCGGCATCGTAGCGTCGCGCAATCTCGACGGGATCGCCGGCATCACGGATTTCGACGAAATTAACGCCTTTGACAACTCGGCCCCGATCAACGTCGAGGCAGGGGATGATGCGTTTGGCCAGACCCATTTCAACTCCGCGAATCGACGTACGCCTGCGCCTCGGCGAGGTCCAGCGTACCTTCATAGAGCGCTCTGCCGAGAATCGAACCGGCAACGCCCTCGGACTCGACGGCGCACAGCGCACGTATGTCATTCATGTCCGTCACGCCGCCGGAAGCGATCACCGGAATCGACACCGCCTGCGCCAGCCTGACGGTCGCCTCGACGTTGACCCCCTGCATCATGCCGTCGCGGCCGATGTCGGTATAAATGATCGCTTCAACGCCATCGCGCTCGAAGCGCTGTGCCAGATCGACGACATTGTGTTTGGACAATTTCGACCAGCCGTCGATCGCCACTTTGCCGTCCTTCGCATCGAGACCAACCATGATGTGCCCCGGGAACGTCATGCAGACATCAGCGATGAAGTGGGGTTCCTGCACCGCCTTGGTACCGATGATCACGTACTGCACACCGGCATCGAGGTAGGTCTCGATGGTTTCCTCGGAACGGATGCCACCGCCGACCTGAATCGGTAAATCCGGAAGCGCATCGGCAATGTGGCGAATCACCTCAGCGTTCTGTGGCTTGCCGGCGAAAGCGCCGTTCAAATCCACCAGGTGCAGTCGCCGGGCGCCAGCCTCGAACCAGCGCCGCGCCATGGCAACCGGATCATCGGAAAACACCGTGGAATCTTCCATCCGCCCCTGGCGCAGGCGGACACACTTGCCGTCTTTCAGATCGATCGCCGGAATCAGCAACATGGCGGCAGTCCTCGTTCCCCTTGTCTGTCTCGTCGGAAATGGCGGTTACGGCAATCAGCGGTCGCGGGACGGATCCCAGGCGGCAAAATTGGCTAACAGCCGCAGGCCCGCTGCAGCACTTTTTTCAGGATGAAATTGCGCTGCAAAGACGTTGCCACTCGCCAAAGCCGAAGCGAATTCGAAGCCGTATTCGGTCGTTCCGGCGACGATGCCGCGATCCTGCGGCAATAGATAGTAACTGTGCACGAAATAGAACCGCGCGCCCTGCTCGATACCCGCCCATAACGGATGGGGAGCAGTCTGCTGCACGCGACTCCAGCCCATGTGCGGAATCTTCAGCCGCTCGCCGTTCGCAGGATTGCTCAAACCGTCGGGAAAACGTCGGACATCACCGGCAAAGACCCCCAGACCGGCCACGCCGCCATTTTCATCGCTGTGCGTCATCAAGGCCTGCGGCCCCAGACACATGCCAAGCAGCGGTTTGTCATGTGCGGCCTGACGCAGGGGCTCGACCAGATCGAGGCGAGCCAGCTCGCTCATGCAATGCCCGATGGCACCCTGCCCCGGGAAAACCACACGATCGGCGGCGCGCACGACGGCTGCATCCTGAGTAAGCACAATACGGGCGCTCGGCGCCACGCGCTCAAGCGCCTTGGCCACCGAATGCAGATTGCCCATTCCGTAGTCGACGACGGCAATGACGGACATGAGGGAATTTCCAGCCGGCTGAAAGTGATCTTGAAAAAGCGATGGCGGCTCAGAGCGAACCTTTCGTCGAGGGCATCACGCCCTGCATCCGCGGATCGGGCTCGGCCGCCATGCGCATCGCTCGGCCAAAGGCCTTGAAAATCGTTTCGGCGACATGATGCGCATTGCGGCCACGCAAATTATCGATGTGCAGCGTCACGCCGGCGTGATTCACAAATCCCTGAAAGAATTCGCGCAGCAGGTCGACATCGAAGTCGCCGATACGTGCGCGGGGATACTCGACAAAATACTCAAGTCCCGGACGTCCCGAAAAATCGATCACGACGCGCGACAAAGCTTCATCAAGCGGTACATAAGCATGCCCGTAGCGCCGGATACCCTTTTTGTCACCAAGCGCCGCCCGTACGGCCTGCCCAAAGGTGATGCCGACATCTTCGACGGTGTGATGGGCATCGATGTGCAGATCGCCTTTGCAGCTGATGTCGAGATCGATCAGGCCATGGCGCGCCACCTGGTCGAGCATATGTTCGAAGAACGGCACGCCGGTATCGAGGCGCGCTTCTCCACCGCCATCGAGATTGAGAGAAACGCGGACCTGCGTCTCAAGCGTGTCGCGCCGGATCTCGGCGGTGCGTGCGGCCATGAGCTATAGATTCCCGGCAAGGCAGTCGTTTATCAGGGGAGTAAGAATACCCTGCTGCCGGCAGACTGGAAACGACTACACCGATTCAGCAATGCATCGGGGGTGCTTCGTTGCGTCAGATCAATGATTCTGGTGCAATGATTCGGCAATCAGCCCGCCCCGGTGCCCGCGATGAACGACTGCTCGACGAAGCCACTCGACCTCGCGATGCTGCGTCTGGCATGCCAGAACTGCAGTCTCCACGAATTATGTCTGCCGGTCGGTATCCATCAAGAGGATGTCGCCCGTCTCGACGAAATTATCCGTCGCAAGCGCCCGCTTGCGCGCGGAGATCATGTCTATCGCCTGGGCGATGAGTTCCGCGCCGTGTACGCGATCCGTGCCGGCTCGGTGAAGACCTACGCGATGACTGAAACCGGTGGCGAACAGATCATCGGCTTCTACCTGCCGGGGGAAATCATCGGGCTCGATGCCATCCATTCGGGTATGCATCCGTCCAGCGCGAAATCCCTCGAAACCACCAGCATCTGCGAGATTCCGTTCAGTCAGCTCGAAGAGCTGGCCTCGGCCATCCCGACGCTCGCGCGCCAGCTCGTGCGCATCATGAGCCGGGAGATTCATTCGGACGACGAACTGTTGACGCTGCTGGGCAAAAAATCGGCGGAGGAACGCCTCGCCTCCCTGCTGATGAGTCTGTCCTCGCGCCTGCAGCAGCGGGGTTTTTCAGCGCGGGAATTCCATCTGTCGATGTCGCGCAACGATATCGGCAACTACCTCGGGCTCGCCGTCGAGACCGTCAGCCGCCTGTTCACCCGCTTCCAGCAGATCGGCCTCGTCACCGTCAACAACAAGCACATCCGCATCGACAACCTCGATGCCCTGCGTGAAATGGCGGGCATCGTCGGCGGCGGCGCCTGCGGCGAAAAGATCCGCACGGGCAGCACTTAAGCGCCTGCCCCAGGACAGGCCGCACGCCGTTTGCGGCCCTCCACACAGAAGTGTGTGAAATCACACACCTCAAACGGGTCCCATTGACCCTCGTCATTTTTATGTCTATGCCCCCTTCGCATAGTGCCGGAGCTTGATTTTGGTGCATTGCGACGGTCTCCCCTGTGTCGCAATGCGTCCGGCAATCGCGGGGGACGAGGCCAGCCCGCTCGTCCTGGAAGTTTCGTGACCTGAGGGAGCCTTATGGACGCCCAAACGACTTACAACTACAAGGTCGTGCGCCAGTTCACCATCATGACCGTCATCTGGGGCATCGTCGGCATGGCCGTTGGTGTCCTGATTGCGGCACAGCTGGTCTGGCCTGCACTGAACTTCGATATTCCGTACCTCACGTTCAGTCGTCTGCGCCCGCTGCACACCAATGCGGTGATCTTCGCCTTCGGCGGTTCCGCACTGATCGGCACGTCGTTCTATGTCGTGCAACGCACCTGTCAGACCCGGCTGCTGTCGGACGGTCTGGCCGCGTTCGTATTCTGGGGCTGGCAGCTGGTCATTCTGCTGGCGGCGATCACGCTGCCGCTCGGCATCACGACCAGTAAGGAATACGCCGAACTTGAGTGGCCGATCGATCTGCTGATCACGGTCGTGTGGGTCGCTTATGCCATCGTGTTTTTCGGCACGATCGCCAAGCGCAAGACCCCGCACATCTACGTCGCCAACTGGTTCTATGGCGCTTTCATTCTGACCATCGCGCTGTTGCACGTGGTCAACAGCGCTGAACTGCCGGTCAGCCTGACCAAGTCGTACTCGGTGTATCCGGGCGCGATCGACGCCATGGTGCAGTGGTGGTACGGCCACAATGCCGTGGGCTTTTTCCTGACGGCCGGCTTCCTCGGCATGATGTATTACTTCGTGCCCAAGCAGGCGGGGCGCCCTGTCTACTCCTACCGCCTCTCAGTCGTGCACTTCTGGGCCCTGATCTCGCTGTACATGTGGGCCGGCCCGCACCACCTGCATTACACCGCGCTGCCGAACTGGACGCAGTCGATCGGCATGGTGTTCTCGCTGATGCTGCTCGCACCGAGCTGGGGCGGCATGATCAACGGCATCATGACGCTGTCGGGCGCCTGGCATAAGTTGCGCACCGATCCGATCCTGCGCTTCCTGATCGTTTCGCTGTCCTTCTACGGCATGTCGACCTTCGAAGGTCCGATGATGTCGATCAAGACCGTCAACGCCCTGTCGCACTACACCGACTGGACCATCGGCCATGTGCACTCCGGCGCCCTCGGCTGGGTGGCCCTGGTCACCATCGGCACGACCTACGCCCTGCTGCCGCAGCTGTTCAATCGCCGCATCTACAGCACGAAGCTGATCGAAGTGCACTTCTGGACGGCAACGATCGGCATCGTGCTCTACATCGCCTCGATGTGGATCGCCGGTGTCATGCAGGGCCTGATGTGGCGCGCGGTCAATGAGGACGGCACGCTGACCTACAGCTTCGTCGAGTCCCTGGTCCGCATGTATCCGTACTACACGGTCCGCTTCCTCGGCGGACTGCTGTTCCTGATCGGCATGCTCGTCATGGGCTGGAACGTCCTGAAGACCCTGCAGGGCGAAGAACTGCCCGCCAACACGCCCGCCCCCCAGGCTGCCTGAGGAATATCGATCATGGCACATGACACCCAAGCTGCGCCGATCGGTCACGAGAAGGTCGAGCGCAACGTCGGCCTGATGGCCGTCCTGATCGTCATCGTCGTCGCCTTCGGCGGCCTCGCGGAAATCGTCCCGCTGTTCTTCATCAAGGACACCACCGAGCCGGTGGCCGGCCTCAAACCGCTGACCGCGCTGCAGCTCGAAGGCCGCGACATCTACATCCGCGAAGGCTGCTATCTCTGCCATTCGCAGATGGTCCGCCCGTTCCGCGCAGAAACGGAACGCTACGGCCACTACTCCGTCGCCGGAGAGTTCGTCTACGACCACCCGTTCCAGTGGGGTTCGAAGCGCACCGGCCCCGACCTGGCACGCGTCGGTGGACGCTACTCCGATGACTGGCACCGCGTGCACCTCAACAACCCGCGCGACGTGGTCCCCGAGTCGAACATGCCGGGCTTCCCCTGGCTGTTCGAGAACAAGCTCGACGGTGAGCTGACCGGGAAGAAAATGGCAACGCTGCGCACGCTCGGCGTGCCCTACACCGACGCCGACATCCAAGGCGCCAAAGCAGCCGTTCAGGGCAAGCCCGAGATCGAGGCGCTGGTCGCGTACCTGCAGAACCTCGGCACTGTGATCAGCAACAAGAGGTAAGTGCTGTGGACTTCCTGACGATCATTCGCAGCGCCTTCACCGTGATGATGTTTCTGATCTTCATCGGGATCGTCGTCTGGGCCTGGAGCGGCCGCAGCCGCAGGCGCTTCGACGAAGCCGCCAATCTGCCCTTCGCGGACGAGGATGTGGCGCGCAGATCGGCGGAAGACCAGCGCTGAGGAGACGCCAATATGAGTCTTAGTGTCAGCCTTTTCATCATCCTCATCGTGGTCGGCAACACGCTGGCCATGTGGTGGCTGATCCGCTGGACGGCCAAACCCAAGCCGGGCGAAGCCACACAGGGCGAAGTCACCGGCCACGTCTGGGATGGCGACCTCGCCGAGTACAACAATCCGATGCCACGCTGGTGGCTGTGGATGTTCTACCTGACGATCGTCTTCACCGGCGTGTACATGGCCCTCTACCCGGGCCTGGGCAGCTTCAGCGGCGTACTCGGCTGGACCGAAGAAGGGCAGTGGGCCGATGAAATGAAACAGGCCGAAGCTCAGTACGGCCCGATCTTCAAGAAGTACGCGAGCATGGACATTCCAGCCGTTGCTCAGGACCCGAAAGCGGTGAAGATGGGGCAGAGACTGTTTGCAACCTACTGCGCCAGCTGCCATGGCTCCGATGCACACGGCGCCGTCGGCTTCCCGAATCTCGCTGACAAGGACTGGCTGTGGGGCGGAGAGCCCGCGCAGATCGAGCAGACCATCACGGCCGGCCGCATGGGCGTCATGCCGGCGTGGGGACCGATCCTCGGTGCGGAAAAAGTCGATCAGGTCGCCAATTACGTGGTCACGCTCTCCGGCCGCAAGGCTGACGATGCAGCCAAAGCCGAAGCGGGCGCCGCGGTGTTTGCACAGAACTGCGCGGCCTGCCATGGCGCCGAAGGCAAGGGCAATCCCATGCTCGGTGCGCCCAACCTGACCGACAACGTCTGGCTCTACGGCGGCTCACTGAAGACGATCGTCAAAACCGTCACCGATGGCCGCCAGGGCCGGATGCCGGCGCATGGCGAGTTCCTCGGCGGCGACAAGGTCCACCTGCTCGCGGCCTACGTCTACAGCCTGTCGAACACCAAGTAAAAACGGCCCCGCCTCTGCTGCTCATCTACGCTCCGATTGCGTGGATGAGCAGCCTCTCCGGCAGAAGCACCGCTGTTCACATGAGCAGCGGTTTTCATCATTCGGCACTCAATCACGACCAAGCAACCAACTTCATGCGTCGCCGGGCTGTTTGTGGGGGGACAAGATGATCAGCAAGGTCCAACACGTTGCATCCGTTCTCTGGCCGTCGTTCGTGCTCGCCGGCATCGGCACAGTCGTGCTGTCGACAATCTTCGATCCACTGGCGGTATCACACTGCCTTGGCGTCGAAGGCATTTCCCGCACGGGCAGCTATTCGCTCGGCTTTTTCAGCTTATGGTCGATGAATATCGCCTCATCCGTTTTAACGCTTTATTTTCGCCAGCCCGTGCATACGCCGGCGGAATGTCCGGTACGTGATTTCGATCCGGACCGTGGATAACACCTCACCGCATCACGGGACATTATTTTCGCTTTGCGCATGCCTCTGACTTTTCGCAATGCCGCCATGTCGCCGCTGACGCAAGCTGTTCAGGTAAAAATCCACTCCGATCCACGGCTTGGCATACATTCGAGGATGGATAGATGTCGGTAGTATCCCCCGACGGCAAACAGTCAAAAGACAGCTTTTATGTCAAACGGGCAAAGATTTACGCCCGGGCAACCAGCGGTCGCTTTGCCCGCCTGCGGGTACTCGCCGTGCTCGCCCTGCTGGGGCTGTATTACATCCTGCCGTGGATTCCATGGGATAACCGCCAGGCAATTCTTTTCGACTTGCCCGCACGCAAATTTTACGTATTCGGCTGGGTTTTCTGGCCGCAGGATTTTTTCTTTCTCGCCCTGCTGCTGATCATCGCCGCGCTGTCACTGTTTTTTTTCACGGCGCTCGCCGGGCGGCTCTGGTGCGGTTATGCCTGCCCGCAGACGGTGTGGACCGAAACCTTCATGTGGATCGAAAACTGGGTCGAAGGTGAGCGCAATGCGCGCATCAAACTCGACCGCGGCCCGTGGACGGGCACGAAGATCCGCAAGAAGGTCACCAAACACGCGCTGTGGTTCATCTTCGCCCTGTGGACCGGCTTCACATTCGTTGGCTTCTTCACCCCGATCACCGACCTGGCCGCGCGCCTGTATCCATTCGATCTGGGCCCGTGGGAGACGTTCTGGATCTTCTTTTATGCCTTCGCCACCTGGGGCAACGCGGGTTTCATGCGTGAACAGGTCTGCCTCTACATGTGTCCGTATGCACGCTTCCAGAGCGCCATGTTCGACAAGGACACATTGATCATTTCGTATGACACCGAAAGGGGCGAACCGCGTGGTGCCCGCAAACGTGGCACTGACCTCAAGACAAGCGGTCTTGGCGACTGTGTCGATTGCACCTTATGCGTACAGGTCTGCCCCACCGGAATCGATATCCGTAACGGCCTGCAATACCAGTGCATCGGCTGTGCGGCATGCATCGATGTCTGTGACGAAGTCATGGACAAGATGAACTACCCGCAAGGACTGATCCGCTACACGACGGAACATGCCCTGCTGCACAAACAGCCGCATGTCGTACGCCCCCGCATGATGGTCTACGGCGCGCTGCTGCTGGCACTGACCATCGGTCTGTTGTATGCGATCAGCATCCGCATACCGTTACAACTGGACGTCATCCGTGACCGTAATGCTCTGTACCGCATGACGGACGAGGGCCTGGTCGAAAACGTATACACGCTCAAGCTGATCAACATGGATGAGTCACCGCACCGTTATGCCCTGGCAGTTTCCGGCATCCCCGGCCTGAAGCTCTCCGAGCAGGTCGGTGAGATCAGCGTCGACAGCGGTGAAGTGCGCGTCATCCCGGTGCGACTCAGTGCAGATCCGCAGGATCTGCGTACCGCCTCAAGCGAAATTCATTTCGACATACAGGCAAGCGATGCACCCACCCTCAAGACCACCACGACCGGGCGCTTCCTCGGCCCGGCCAGTCGCTGAGAACCAAGCCGATGAAAGCTGCTGCGCCCACCTCCACACCGTGGTACTGCCAAGGCTGGCCCTGGTTGTTGATCGCCCTGCCCGCCACGGCTGTCATAGCCGGTTTCGTCACGCTGTGGCTGGCCATACGCAGCCCTGAAGCCGTGGTGGTGGACGACTATTACAAGGCCGGTCTGGCAATCAATGTGGACCAGAGCCGCAGCCAGCGCGCTCATGCCTTAGGGTTGGAGGGCCGGCTGTCGATCGACACGGAAGCCAATCGTCTCGACCTGCATCTGTCTTCGACAACGCATGCGCCGCTGCCGGAGACAGTCACGCTGCGCCTGCTGCATGCGACCCGTGCTCACATCGACGTGACCATGAACATCCGTCGCACTGCGGAAGACGAGTACACCGCCAGCCTTTCACCCCTGTCTGCCGGCCACTGGTACGTACAGGTACTCGGCACTGACTGGCGCCTGGACGGCGAGATCCGGGAACCGCTGCACAGCCCGGCCATCAGCCTCGCCCCCTCGGAATAAAAAAGGCTCACCCCAGCTCTTACCACGACATATCCCCAGAGCGAACGACGCGGCCGTCGGAACTCACCGACGGCCGCGTCGTGCATATTCACTCCGCGGGAAAACTCAGTGGTGTCTGGCCACCTGTGGCAACCGCTTCTTCGCAGAACCGGTGCGCAAGTCATAGGTTGGATGGCTGGAGCTGAAACGCGCGAGCACACCTGCCAGCGCTGCAGCATGCTCGGTTCTGCCGTGGCTCTCGGCGAGTTCGAGATCCTCCATGATGTAGCGCTTGATCAACCACTGTCCGGTGTGTGTCTGCATCAGGCACTGGCCCAGTTCCGCCGCCACCACCTCCGGCACACGTTCGTGCTCTGCAAGTGCGTGAATCGCTTCCTCAGACAGTTCACACAAATCCAGACATTCCTGTTCGGTCAACATCTCACACCTCCTCACCTTCACCTTTCCGCGTGCTCGCCACATGCTGGTGCGCATCGCACCAATACGGCGCCCGCTAGCAGTAAAGACTTTTGCACCTTCCCTGCTGCTACTACTGATGCCTCATCCAAAGATAGATCTAATAGACTGATTTAGAATGGCTATTTTCGTGACATGCGAAATGTTTTATTGCACCGAACAAAAAACATGTCGCGACATGAAAACGCTTGATCATTGCAGCAAGCAATGTGCCTTCATCTACAGGTTTACAGAGCCATCCAAAGATGATTGAATAGCGCGCCTCAGACGGGCCGTTAGCTCAATTGGTAGAGCAGTTGACTCTTAATCAATTGGTTGTAGGTTCGAGTCCTACACGGCCCACCATCTTTCAGCCTGCTCGTGTTCAGCAGCATCAGCTGCACGAGCTGCGCCATCCTTAAAATCAATCAGCAAAGTCTCCATTTCGTTCCGCGCCAGCGGAGCCGATTTGCTTTGACTTGCCCCAAATGATTTCCACGCCAGCGCCCGCCCATGATTTTCCTGATAGCGGGCGCAGCAAGGCTCCGCTTTTCTTCAGCGTTCCCAGCCGCCTCTCCACGCACCGACAAAGCCGTCGCCGCTCAGCATTGCCCGCGGCATGCCAGTATCAGCGCCACATGGCATGAAATTCAGCCAGATTTCAGCTCGCTGACGACACGATCCGGCGCGATCCTTTTCCTTCAGCCGCCCGGCAGATACCGACGTTGACCTGAGCATGCGCTGCATTGAGCATCCGCAGCTCAATCGCTGCGGTACGGTGGCGACAGGGATGCTGACAGGGTGCAATGGAACGATGACATCAGCGCGAGTTCTGCTTGTCGAAGACGATGAACGTCTGGCGGAATTGATTGGCGAGGCGCTGGTACGCGCTGGCTATGCCGTTGAAAGCACGGGGCGCCTGCAGGACGCCAGACGCATGCTGCGACGCCAGGCGCCGGAGCTGTTGCTGCTCGACCTCGGCCTGCCCGACGGCGACGGACTGGAAACGCTGGCCCAGCTGCGGGCACAGGGTGAATCACTCCCGGTGATGGTCATGACTGCACGCGACGGCCTCGACGACCGGGTCAGAGGGCTCGATGCCGGTGCCGATGATTACCTGGTCAAACCTTTCGCCGTCGACGAACTGCTGGCGCGCTGCCGCGCGCTGCTGCGACGGCCACAGGCGCTCGGCAGCGCACGCCTGTCCTGCTCCGGCGTCAGCGTCGATTCACGCACCCGCGATGCCGCGATCAACGGCCAGCCGCTGGCACTGACCCGGCGGGAAACCGATCTGCTGGCGGCCCTGCTGCGCCACCCCGGCACGACGCAGGCGCGCATGGTGCTTGAAGATGCCGTCTATTCCTGCGATGACGAAGTCGGCCCCAATGCCCTGGAGGCGCTGGTTTCCCGTCTGCGCCGCAAGCTCGATGGCGGCGGCGCCCGCGTCGCCATCGTCACGGTGCGCGGCCTTGGCTATCAGCTGCGGGCACTGCACTAGGCACAGAGTTAATGAGCCCGACCACCCCGCAGCAGACCTCGCTGGTACATCGACTGACACGGCGCCTGCTCGGCCTGGCGCTGCTGGCGATCGGCGTACAGTTCGTCATCGTCGCGGCCGATTACGCCCGCTCACCGGAAGAGCTGGTGATCTCGATCGCGCTGTCGCGCGCGCGCCAGCTCGCCCGCGAACTCGACACCAGCCACGGCCCGCTGCATCTCGACCGCAGCCTGCTGCACATCCCCGCCTTCGGCCGGGCAGCCCGCCGCTACGGTTATCGCATTCAGACACTCGACGGCCATCTGGTCTCCGCCTCCCATGCGGAACTGCTGCCCCCACCGGAACCACCGCTGGCCGCCGGCGAAATTGAATACCGCCGCATCGACACCCCTGCCGGCGCCATCGGCGTTGCCCGCCTGCGCAGCGGCGAGGCGATGATCGAAGTCGCAATCACCGCCAAGCCGAGCCTGCTGTATCTGGACGTGCTGCCACACCAGCTGCTCGATCACCTGATCGTGCCGATGCTGCCCCTGGCGCTACTGCTGATCATCGGCAATCGCCTGACCGTGCGCGACTGCCTGACGCCCCTGGTACGGGCCGCGCGCACGGCGAACGAACTGCAGCTCGATCAGGCCGGCTGGCGCCTGCCGCAGGACGGACTGCCCGCCGAAGTCTCCGCGCTGGTCGGGGCACTGAACACCACGCTGGCCCGCGTCGAACAGCAGTGGCAGCAGCAGCGCGACTTCACCGCCGATGTCGCCCACGCCCTGCGCACACCGCTGGCAGCCCTGCGCCTCGAACTCGAACGCCTCGGCCATGCACCGGACAGCCGCATCGCCCGCGACCTCGCCCGCATGCAGCGCCTCGCCGAGCAGCTGCTGGCGCTGGCGCACCTGCGGGCACTCGACCCCGGCGCCCTGGGCACGGTGGACCTCGCTGAACTGGCGGCCGATGCCGTTGCCCGCCGCAGCGCACTGGCCGATGCCCGCGGCTGCGCACTCGAACTGGAACTGGCCGATGCGCGACCGGTGCGCGGCCACGCCGAAGCGATCGCCATCGCACTCGACAACCTGATCGACAACGCCCTGCAGGTCACCCCCGACGGTGGCGCCATCACCGTGCGCGCCGGGCCGGGCGAAGAACTGGCGGTCATCGATAGCGGCCCCGGGGTGGCACCGGCCGTCCGCCAGCGCCTGTTCGAACGCCACGCCCAGGGCGAACGCGGCCGCGGTGCCGCCGGCCTCGGGCTGGCGATCGTGCGCGAAACCATGCTGCGCCTCGGCGGCGACGTCGCGCTCGAAAACGCCACACCGGGCGGCGCCTGCGTTCGACTGCGCTTCCGACGGCCATCGGCGACACCCGTCGCGTAGATCGAAGCCTGCGCATCGTCAGGGCCGCGTCAGGCTGAGAACGGATACTCGTGACCTTGGTGCCGAGCCTGCGGCCGGCGCCCGGGTTTCGCATGAATCAAGGAGATGCACGATGTCACGCCAGGATACACGCCTCGTCGCCCTCGCCCTCGGCATCGCCCTCAGCGGTGCAGCCTTCGCCGCTGACTGGCAGGCGCTGCCGGACACCGCGCCGGCGCCGGCCGACAACCCAACGACGCCAGCCAAGGTCGAACTCGGCCAGATGCTTTATCACGACGCCCGCCTGTCGCAGAACGGCACGCTGTCCTGCGCGTCCTGCCACTCGGTGATGGGTGGCGGCGTCGACAACCGCCCGACCTCGATCGGCGTCGGCAACCAGCACGGCGGCCGCAACGCGCCAACGGTCTGGAATGCCGCGTTCCACGCCACGCAGTTCTGGGACGGCCGCGCGCCCTCGCTCGAAGAGCAGGCCAAGGGCCCGATCGCCAACCCGATCGAAATGGGCATGCCGGATGTGCAGGCTGCCGTCGACCGCGTGCGCGCGATCCCCGGCTACAAGCCCTACTTCGACAAGGCCTTCGGCACCGGCGACACCGTCACCGTCGACAACCTGGCCAAGGCGATCGCCGCCTACGAGCGTACGCTGATCACGCCGAACAGCCCCTACGACCGCTTCGTCAAGGGCGACAAGGCCGCGCTCAGCGCCCAGCAGCAGCGCGGCATGGAACAGTTCGCCGCGATCGGCTGCACCGCCTGCCACTCCGGTGCCGCCTTCAACGGCCCGCAGCCGGCGCCGGGCAAGTCGGTATTCCAGAAATTCCCGCTGTTCGCCGACGGCAACCCCTACATCGCCAAGTACAAGCTGACCGATGACCAGGGCCGCTACGACGTCACCAAGAACGATGCCGACCGCCACATGTGGCGTGTGCCGACGCTGCGCAACATTGCCTGGACCGCACCGTACTTCCACAACGGCGAGGTCAAGACCCTCAGCGAAGCCGTGCGCGTGATGGCCAAGTCGCAGCTCAACCGCGAGCTCGACGACGCCACCGTCGGCGACATCGTCGCCTTCCTCGACGCGCTGAGCGGACCGTTCCCGAAGCAGGAAATGCCGCAGCTGCCGCCGGCACCGACGGCGATGCTTGAGTAATTTTCCCGCCACGGCGCGACAGATGCAGCACGGCCGGCACCATGCCGGCCGTCTGTTTTTTTAAGCCTCAGCGTGCGGCGGCGGCCTCACTGGCCAAGCGACGGACTGCATCCCAGTCGGCCGCCGCCACCAGCGCACGCGGCGCCAGCCACGAGCCGCCGACGCAGGCGACATTAGGCTGCGCCAGGAAGTCACGGAAATTCTCCGGGCTGATGCCGCCGGTCGGGCAGAACAACAGCTCGGGAAACGGCCCGGCAATCGCCTTGAGCATGCCGATGCCGCCGGCCTGCTGTGCCGGGAACAGCTTCAGCGCATCGAAACCGGCTTCCATCGCCGCCATCGCCTCGGACGCGGTCATCACCCCCGGCAGCAGCGGCAGTTCACTGTCACGCGCCGCGGCGGCCAGTGCCGGCGTCAGCCCCGGACTGACCGCGAAGCGCGCTCCGGCGCGCAGCGAGGCAGCGAGATCCGCGGCGTTGCGCACCGTGCCGACACCGACGATCGCCTCCGGCAGCTCGGCGGCGATGCGCTCGATCGCCGCCAGTGCCGCCGGCGTGCGCAGCGTGACCTCCAGCACCGGCAGGCCGCCATCGACCAGCGCCCGCGCCAGCGCGACGGCGTCGGCGGCATCGTCGATGACGAGGACCGGGATCACCGGGGCGGTTCTCATGATGCTACGGGTATCCATGCGCGGCGCTCCTGTTCAAGCGGTGAAGGGGAAGTTGGCGGCGCCGTCCTCGGCGCCGGCAGCCAGCGCGCGGAAGCCGGCGAACAGCTCGCGGCCGAAGCCGTGCTGATGCGCCGACAGTTCAGCCACCGCCGGCGCGCGCGCGGCCAGCGTCCCGGCATCGACCTGCAGCGTCAGCTCGCCGGTGACGGCATCCAGGCGCAGCAGATCACCGTCCTGCACACGGCCGATCATGCCGCCGGCGAGGGCCTCCGGCGTGACGTGGATCGCCGCCGGCACCTTGCCCGAGGCGCCGGACATGCGCCCGTCGGTGACCAGCGCCACCTTGAAGCCGCGGCCCTGCAGCACTGACAGCGCCGGCGTCAGCTTGTGCAGCTCCGGCATGCCGTTGGCGCGCGGCCCCTGGAAGCGCACCACGACGACGACGTCGCGCTCCAGCTCGCCGGCCTTGAACGCGGCGAGCACATCGTCCTGATCGGCGAACACCAGCACCGGGGCCTCGACCACGTAATGCTCCGGCGCCACCGCCGAGACCTTGATGACGGCGCGACCGAGGTTGCCGTCGAGCACACGCAAGCCGCCATCGGCGCTGAACGGCTGCGCCGCCGGGCGCAGCACCGCGTCATCGCCGCTCGCCGCCGGCGCCTCGCGCCAGCACAGCCGCGTACCGTCGAGCCACGGCTCCCGCGCGTAGTGCGCCAGGCCGGGGCCGGCGACGGTGTTGACGTCTTCGTGCAGCAGGCCGGCGCCGAGCAGCTCGCGGATCAGAAAGCCCATGCCGCCGGCCGCCTGGAAGTGGTTCACATCGGCCTTGCCGTTCGGATAGACGCGGGCAAGCAGCGGAATGACGCTCGACAGGGTGTCGAAATCGTCCCAGTTGACGTGGATGCCGGCGGCCCGGGCGATGGCGACCAGATGCAGCGTGTGATTGGTCGAGCCGCCGGTGGCGAGCAGACCGATGATGCCGTTGACGATCGCGCGCTCGTCGATGATGCGGCCGATCGGCAGGTACTCATCGCCCAGTGCAGTGAGGCCGACGACATGGCGCGCCGCCGCCGCGGTCAGCGCCTCGCGCAGCGCCGTGCCGGGGTTGACGAAGGCGCTGCCCGGCAGGTGCAGGCCCATGATTTCCATCAGCATCTGGTTGCTGTTGGCGGTGCCGTAGAAGGTGCAGGTACCGGGGCCGTGATAGGACTGCACCTCGGATTCCAGCAGCTCCTCGCGCGTCGCCAGCCCCTGCGTATAGAGGTTGCGCACGCGCGCCTTCTCGTCGTTCGGCAGGCCGCTGGTCATCGGCCCGGCTGGCACGAAGACCACCGGCAGATGACCGTAGTGCAGCGCACCGATCAGCAGCCCCGGCACGATCTTGTCGCAGACGCCGAGACACAGCGCGGCGTCGAACATGTCATGCGACAGCGCGATCGCCGTCGCCATGGCGATGACCTCGCGCGAAAACAGGCTCAGCTCCATGCCCGGCGCGCCCTGGGTGACACCATCGCACATCGCCGGCACGCCACCGGCGAACTGCGCCACCGCGCCGACCTCACGCGCTGCGGCTTTGATGATGGCCGGATACGTCTCCAGCGGCTGATGCGCAGAGAGCATGTCGTTGTAGGCGGAGACGATGGCGATATTCGGCACGGCATTCGCACGCAGTGCAGCCTTGTCGTCGGCCGGACAGGCAGCGAAACCATGAGCGAGATTGGTGCAGGCCAGATGCCCGCGTTTCGGGCCGCGTTCGGCGGCGGCATCGATCCGGGCCAGGTAGGCACTGCGGCTGGATGCGCTGCGTTCGCGGATGCGCTCGGTGACAGCGAGGATCTGGGCATGAACAGTCATGGCGGCTCCCGGCAATGAAGGCCTGAGATTGTAGTTAAACTACAAAACAGTGCAAATCCCCCTGTGCCCTGATGCCGGGCACCCCTGCATGGAGGGTATCAATACCGCCACCAATTGCTGATAACAAGGGGTTTTTACAGGCAAACCGCGGAGTGGCAACAACTACAGACTATATTGTAGTTTTGCTACATTCATGCCTACGCCACACAGCCTCGGGACACGCAAACGTGCAGACCACACAGCCCTTCGACATGGTGATCTTCGGCGGCACCGGCGATCTTGCGATGCGCAAGCTGCTGCCCGCCCTCTACCACCGCCACCGCGACGGTCAGCTCGCCGAGGACGGTCGCATCATCTGCCTCGCCCGCGACGAGCTCTCGCGGGAAGAATTCCTGGAGCGGGTGCGCGTGCGTTTGCACGAATACGTGCAGGCGCACTACGTCTCCAGCGAACAGTGGGAACAGTACGCCCGCCGCCTCGATTACCTGCGCCTGGACGCCATGCAGATCGAGGACTTCGCCCGCCTCGCCGGCTTCCTCGGCGACGACCCCGAGCGCGTGCGCGTGTTCTATCTGTCCACCGGGCCGAATCTGTTCAGCGCCATCTGCAAGGGCCTCGGCACCGGCGGCCTGGTCACGCCGGGCGCCCGTGTGGTGCTCGAAAAACCCCTCGGCACCGATCTGGAATCGGCGCGGCGCATCAATGCCGAGGTCGGAGCGGTGTTCGAGGAGCACCAGATCTATCGCATCGATCACTACCTCGGCAAAGAGACGGTGCAGAACCTGATGGCGCTGCGCTTCGGCAACTCGATCGTCGAACCGCTGTGGCGGCGCACCTGGGTCAGCCATGTGCAGATCACCGTCGCCGAAACCCTCGGCGTCGGCAGCCGCGGCGGCTTCTACGACAAGGCCGGGGCGATGCGTGACATGGTGCAGAACCACCTGCTGCAGCTGCTGTGCATCGTCGCCATGGAGCCGCCGGCGAGCACCGATCCCGACGCCATCCGCGACGAAAAACTCAAGATCCTGCGCTCACTGCGGCCGCTGTGCGGTGCCGAGGTCGCCCGCCACTCGGTGCGCGGCCAGTACCGTGCCGGCGCCGTCGGCGGCGAGCCGGTCAAAGGCTATCTGCAGGAGGATGGCATCGATCCCGACAGCCTGACCGAGACCTTCGTCGCGCTGCGTGCCGAGATCACCAACTGGCGCTGGGCCGGCACGCCGTTCTACCTGCGCACCGGCAAGCGCCTGCAGGAAAGCATCGCCGAGATCGTGCTCTACTTCCGCGACCTGCCGATGACGCTGTTCCCCTCGGCCTCGCACGAACCCAACCGCCTGGTGATCCGCCTGCAGCCCGACGAGGGCCTGCGCCTGGCACTGCTCGCCAAGCAGCCGGGCGACGAGATGCGCCTGCGCCCGGTGCAGCTCAATCTGGCGTTCGCCGAGACCTTCAAGGCACGGCGCATCGAGGCTTACGAACGGCTGCTCACCGATGTCATCCACGGCCGCCTGACGCTGTTCATGCGCCGTGACGAACTCGAAGCCGCCTGGATCTGGGTCGAGCCGATTCTCAAGGCTTGGGAGGCCAGCGGCGAGCTGCCCAAGTCCTACACTGCCGGCACCTGGGGGCCGGCGGCCTCCACCGCGCTGATCAGCCGCGACGGCTTCGCGTGGCATGAGGAAATCTGAGAGGGAATCTGCTGATGAGTGTCGAGCTTCACGCCTGCCCCGACCGCGCCGCCCTCGATGCGGCGCTGGCCGCCGAACTCGCGGCGCGCCTCGCCGCCGGCATCATGGCGCGCGGCAGCGCCAGCCTGGTGCTGTCCGGCGGACGCACGCCACTCGGCCTGTTCGCCGCGCTCGCCGCGCAGCCGCTCGACTGGTCACGCGTCTGGATCACGCTGGCCGACGAGCGCTGGGTGGCGGAATCACACGCCGACAGCAACGCCGCACTGCTGCGCACTCACCTGCTGCAGGGCGCTGCCGCCGCGGCCCACTTCGTCGCACTGTACGGCGGCGAGGCCACACCGGCACTGGGCCTTGCCGCCGCCAGCACGCGACTGAGCGCGCTGCCGCGCCCCTTCGATGCCGTCGTGCTCGGCATGGGCGATGACGGCCACACCGCCTCGCTGTTTCCCGATGCCGCCGAGCTGGCGGCGGCCCTCGCCAGCACCGCCCCGCTCGCCGCGGTGACGCCAACGCTGGCCCCGCACCCGCGCATCACGCTGACACCGGCGGCGCTGCTCGACAGCCGCCAGCTGTATCTGCACATCGCCGGTGCCGGTAAGCGCACACTCTTCGAGCGCGCCAGCCAGCCCGGCGCCGTTACAGAGTTGCCGGTTCGCCTCGCCCTGCAGCAGGATGGCGTCCCCTGCGCCGTATGGTGGGCACCATGAGTGCGGATGAATCCGCACCGGCGGCCCGCTACGCTACTGGCGCGCCCGTGGAGGACTCCTGCGCGATGCTGAGCCGGATCGAGACTCTCAAAGACCAGATGCGCCGCTCCGAGCGCAAGGTCGCCGACTGCGTGCTGGCCCGCCCGCACGAAGTCATCAACGACTCGATCGCCACCCTCGCCAGCAAAGCCGACGTCAGTGAGCCGACGGTGATGCGCTTCTGCCGCGCCATCGGCTGCAGCGGCTTCCAGGAATTCAAGCTCAAGCTGGCGCAGAGCCTGGTCAGCGGCGTGCCCTACGTGCACAGCGGCGTCGCGCCCGACGACGGTCCGCAGGAACTGATTACCAAGATCTTCGAAAGCGCCGCCGCCTCGCTGCTGCGCACGCGCTCGCAGCTCGATCCGCAACGCGTCGGCCAGGCCGTCGACCTGCTCAGCCACGTGCGCCGGCTGGAGATCTGGGGTCACGGCGCCTCGGGCATCGTCGCCCTCGACGCCCAGCACAAATTCTTCCGCCTCGGCCCGCCGGTGGTCGCCTACACCGATGCCCACATCCACGCGATGTCCGCGGCGCTGCTCGAACCCGGCGACGCGATCATCGCCGTCTCCCACTCCGGGCGCAGCAAGGAACTGGTCGCCAGCACCCGCCTGGCGCGTGAGTCCGGCGCCGCGGTGATCGCGATAACGGCCGCCGATTCGCCGCTGGCGCAGACCGCCACGGTGACGCTGTCACCGGCCGTCGAAGAAGACACCGGCTCTTATATCCCGATGAGTTCCCGCATCGTTGACCTGGCCATCATCGATGTGCTGGCCGTGGGCGTGGCGCTTCGCCGCGGCCCGGAACTCGCGCAACGCCTCGAAAAAACCAAGCGCATCCTGACGGAGAAACATTTGCTATGAACCCCACCCGGCACGCTGCATGGACTGCCCTCGCCGCTCACCGTGACGCCCTCGCCGACACCACGCTGCGCCAGCTTTTCGCTACCGACCCGGATCGCTTCACCCGCTGCTCGCTGGAAGCCGCCGGCCTGTTCCTCGACTACTCCAAGCAGCGCGTCACCATGGAGACGATGGCACTGCTGGTCAAACTGGCCCGCGAGGCCGGCGTCGAGGCCCACCGCGATGCGATGTTCCGTGGAGACCGCATCAACAACACCGAAAACCGCGCGGTCCTGCACACGGCCCTGCGCGCCGCCGCGCCGGTACAGGTCGACGGCCGCGACGTGCTCGGCGACGTCTTCGAAGTGCTGGCGCAGATGCGCGACTTCACCGGCCGCGTACGCGACGGCCTCTGGCGCGGCGCCAGCGATCAGCGTATCCGCGACGTCGTCAACATCGGCATCGGCGGCTCCGACCTCGGCCCGCTGATGGCCTGTGCCGCGCTCGAACCCTACGGCCACCCGGAGCTGCGCGCGCACTTCGTCTCCAACGTCGACGGCACGCATCTGGCGACCACGCTGTCGCGCCTCGACCCGGCGACCACGCTGTTCATCATCGCCTCGAAGACCTTCACTACACAGGAAACCCTGGCCAACGCCCACAGCGCCCGCGCCTGGCTGGTCGAGGCCCTCGGCGAGGCCGCCGTCGCCCGCCACTTCGTCGCCGTCTCGACCAACGCCGCCGAAGTGTCGAAGTTCGGCATCGACACCGCCAACATGTTCGGCTTCTGGGACTGGGTCGGCGGCCGCTACTCGCTGTGGTCGGCGATCGGCCTGTCGATCGCGCTCTACATCGGCATGGATCACTTCGAGGAGCTGCTGGCTGGCGCCCATGCTCTCGATGACCACTTCCGCCACGCGCCGCTCGACGCCAACCTGCCGGTGCTGCTGGCCCTGCTCGGCATCTGGAACGCCAACTTCCTCGGCGCCCACAGCCACGCGGTGATCCCCTACGACCAGTCGCTGCACCGCTTCCCGGCCTACCTGCAGCAGCTCGACATGGAGTCCAACGGCAAGAGCGTGATGCGCAACGGCGAGCCGGTCGGCTGCGCCACCGGGCCGATCATCTGGGGCGAGCCGGGCACCAACGGCCAGCACGCCTTCTTCCAGCTGATCCACCAGGGCACGCGGCTGATTCCGGTCGACTTCATCGCGCCGATCCACAGCCAGCACCCGCTCGGCCGCCACCACACACTGCTGCTCGCCAACTGCCTGGCGCAGAGCGAGGCGCTGATGCTCGGCAAGACCGAGGCCGAAGTCCGCACCGAACTGACGGCACAGGGCCTCAGGGGGGCGGCGCTGGAAGCGCTGGTGCCGCACAAGGTGTTCACCGGCAACCGGCCGAGCAACACCATCCTCTGCGAGCGCCTGACCCCGACCACACTCGGCGCGCTGATCGCGCTCTACGAGCACAAGGTCTTCGTGCAGGGCGTGATCTGGGGCCTCAACAGCTTCGACCAGTGGGGCGTGGAGCTTGGCAAGCAGCTCGCCAAAAAGCTCGAAGGCGAACTCGAAGGCGCCCCGCTGCAACCGCACGACGCCTCCACCAGCGGCCTGATCGCCCGCATCCGCGCCGCCCGCGGCTGAGCACGGCCTTACGGCGGGCAGCCAGTACCCGGTGCCCGCCGCGTTTTTCGACTCCGCGGCTCAGCCCAAAGCCTCCCCCGCCTCACCAAACAGCTCGATCAGCACGTCGGCCACGGCACGCACGCGTGGTGAGCGGCGCAGTTCGGCGTGCATGACCAGCCAGATCGGGCGGCGCGGGGCGGCGGGCAGGTTGGGGACGGCGTGCAGGCGGGGATCGTCGCGGGCGACGAAATGCGGCAGGGCGGCGAGGCCGAGCCCGGCGGCGGCGGCGTGGTGCAGCGTCGTCAGGTCGTTGCTGCGCAGGGCGAAGCGCCGCCCCTGGGCGATCGCCTCCAGCCACTGCTGCTGCGGGGCGTGGCGCAGGCTTTCGTCGTAACCGAGAAAGCAGCAGGCGGCCGGCTCGCAGCCCAGCCAGTCCGCCGTGCCGTAGAGGCCGAAGCCGAAGTCGCCGAGCTGGCGCAGGCGGCCGAGGCGCGGCACCAGGAAGTGACTGGCCAGCGTCGGCGGCGCCGACAGGCGCACGCTGCCGTTGAGCGTGGCGACGCCGAAGGCGGCGCGGGCGAACGCCAGCGCCTCATCCTCCAGCCGCTGCGCCTGCACGGCCAGCTGCTCGCCCTCGGCGGTGAGCTGCCAGCGCCGCGGCAGGCGATCGAACAGGCGCACGCCGAGCGTTTTTTCCAGCGCCTCGATGCGGCGGGCGACGGTGCTGTGCTCGACGGCCAGTTCGCGCGCGGTGCGCGTCAGGCTGCCGTGGCGCGCCAGTGCGGCGAAGTAGCGGACGTCTTCCCAGTGCAGCGGGCGTTCTGTGCTTTTTTGCACCATCAGAGCGAAGCTTTTGCGAATTTTCGTGCGCAGGATAACGCGCCAGCATGCTGACGTCCGCAACCGAGGAAGTCACCATGCACACCGATGCCGTCCGTCTCCATCACCCCGGCAGCGCCGAGGCGCTGCGCTTCGAGCGCGTCGAACTGCCGCCGCCGGCGGCCGGCGAGCTGCGTATCCGCCACACGGCCGCCGGCGTCAATTTCGTCGATATCTATCAGCGCAACGGCGACTACCCCCTGCCGGCGCTGCCGGTGACGCTCGGCGTCGAGGCGGCCGGCGTGGTCGAGGCGCTCGGCCCCGGCGTCAGCGGCTTTACGCCGGGTCAGCGTGTGGTCTGGGCCGGACCGCCGGTCGGCGGCTACGCCGGGGCGCGCAATCTGGCCGCCGCACGGGTCCTGCCGCTGCCCGACGGCGTCGACGACGCCGCTGCCGCCGGCGCGCTGCTGCGCGGTCTTACCGCGCACCTGCTGTTCGACGAGATCCGCCCGCTGCGCGCCGGCGACACGCTGCTGGTACACGCCGCGGCCGGCGGCCTCGGCCTGCTGCTGGTGCAATGGGCAAAGGCGCTCGGTGCGCGCGTCATCGGCACCGTCGGCAGCGCGGACAAGGCCGAGCTCGCCCGCGCCCACGGCCTCGACCACGCGATCCTCTATCAGCAGCAGGATTTCGTCACCGCGCTGCGTGAGCTGACCGACGGGCACGGCGTCGATTACGCGATCGACGGCATCGGCGGCGAAACGCTGCGGCGCACGCTCGACGTGGTGCGCCCGAACGGTCTGCTGGCCAGCATCGGCCAGGCCGGCGGCGCGCTGCCGGCGCTCGACATCGCCGAACTCAGCGCACCGCGCGCCCTCACCTTCGCCCGCCCCAGCGTGTTCCGCTACCTGAGCGACACCGGGCGCTATCGCGCGGCGGCCCAGGCGGTGCTCGAACGCCTGCGCAACGGCAGCCTGCGGGTCACGATCGGCGCAGAATATCCACTGGCCGAAGCCGCCGCCGCGCACCGCGCCCTGCAAGCCGGGCGCAGCCACGGCGCGATCCTGTTGCGGCCGTGAACACTCGGGAGGGCAGATCCATGCTGTTCCTGATCGTCCTGCGCTACATCCGCCCGCTGGCGGAAGTCGAAGAACAGCTGCCGGCGCACCGCGCCTACCTGCAGCGCCATTACGCGAGCGGCCACTTCCTGCTCTCGGGCCGGCAGGAGCCGCGCACCGGCGGCGTGATCCTGCTGCGCGCCGCCGATCGCGCCAGCGCCGAGCGCATCGTCGTCGCCGATCCGTTCATCGGCAGCGGCGTCGCCGAGGCCGAGCTGATCGAATGGGCGCCGTCGCTGCGCGCCGACGAGGTGCCGGCACACTGGGTGCCGGACGCCGGGCTCGGTGATCCGCGACCGGGCTGACGGCTCAGTCGTGGCTGATGCGGGTGCCGAGCAGGGCGAGGAACTGCGCCAGCCACGCCGGATGCGCCGGCCACGCCGGTGCCGTCACCAGATGGGCGTCGGTGACGGCGGCGTCGATGGCGATCTCGGCGTACTCGCCGCCGGCGAGCCTGACCTCGGCGGCGCAGGCCGGATAGGCCGACACCCGCTTGCCGCCGAGGATGCCCGCCGCCGCCAGCAGCTGGGCGCCGTGGCAGACCGCGGCGATCGGCTTGCGCGCGGCGTCGAACTCGCGCACCAGCGCCAGCACCTGCGGGTACATGCGCAGGTATTCCGGCGCCCGGCCGCCGGGGATCAGCAGCGCGTCGTAGTCGGCGGCCTTGACGTCGCTGAAGCTCGCATTCAGCGCGAAGCCGTGACCGGGCTTTTCGGTGTAGGTCTGGTCGCCTTCAAAGTCGTGGATCGCCGTCTTGATGCGCTCGCCGGCGGCTTTGTCGGGGCAAACCGCATGCACGGTGTGCCCGACGGTCAGTAATGTCTGAAACGGCACCATCGTTTCGTAGTCCTCGGCGAAGTCGCCGACGATCATCAGGATCTTCTTGCTCATCACGGGCTCCTGGCGGGTCTTCTGAGGTGGGCGGTGGCTGCGCACGCACAAGCAAGCGCTGCGTTCATCACAGTAGCGGCTCAGCGGCAGCACGCCAATCCTTCGGCTTCATGGTCTGACCAAAACATCCGACTTAAGTCATCGGAAAAACACCGTTGCAGCATCATGAAGTCATGTTTCTGTTGTGTGGACCGACCACGCATCGCCAGAAGCACCCCGCCGTGCGCGCAGTCAGCATGCCCGCCTCTGCGCCCGGCCCCGGCGGCCGGCACGGCGCCTTGTCAGCCGCCGGGGACAGACTGATGGCCGCTACCAACCCTTCAAGTACTGGTGTCTTGTGTCGTGCGGGCAGGCGCCTTATGTTCGCCTGCGTGCCGCGGCACGGCCGATGCACGCTTCCCCCCACCTGCCCCCGTCCAGCACGGGCAACCCGATCGCGAGGGAAACCAGCATGGCGACTGCGACGACCTACACCATCATCACCAACGGCGACCGTCTGATCTGGGACTGTCTGCCGGAACCGTGCACCAACGCCCAGATCTACGCCGCAGTGCACGAGGCGGAAAACCGCCACGGCGACATCGTCGATGAAGAGGAAATCATCATCGTCTACGGCTGCACGCTGACCGACGTCGTCGAACCCGGCGATGAAATCAGCTGGGCCGCCGATGCCGGCGCTTCGCGCCCGTTCGACGCCGACGGCCGCAGCTACCAGTACGCCGTCGTGCGCCGCTTCGTGCCGGCCTGAGCGGCGCAGGGCTGCGGGCCACACCCGGCGTGAGCATCGGCGCGCGTGCCAGGCCGCGCCGATTTTTTTCTTCCGCCATCCCACCTCAGGAGCCTGGCGATGCAGCGTCACAACCATACCCACGGCCAGATCTGCGCGGTCTGCGGCAAGACCTTCACCGCGCCTGAAGTCATCGCCGGCGCGCTGGTGCGCGAGCCGATCAGCACGCTGATCCAGGCCGAACACCCGGACTGGAATGCCGAGTCCTGGATCTGCCGCACCGACCTCGCCCGCTACCGCGCGCAGTACGTGCATTCGCTGCTGGAGTCGGAAAAAGGCGAGCTCACCGACCTCGAACAGGAAGTCCTGCACAGCCTGCAGGCGCATGAGCTGATTTCGGTGAACGTCGATGCCGAATTCGAACAGCACGCCAGTTTCGGCGAGCGTCTGGCCGATCGCATCGCCAGCTTCGGCGGCAGCTGGAGCTTTCTGATCCTGTTCACGCTGTTCATCTGCGTCTGGATCGCGATGAATTCGCTGGTGTTGTTCTGGCGCCCGCTCGATCCCTTCCCCTACATCCTGCTCAATCTGCTGCTGTCCTGCCTCGCAGCGGTACAGGCGCCGGTGATCATGATGAGTCAGAACCGGCAGGAGGCTAAGGATCGCGCCCGCGCCGAGCACGACTACCAGGTCAACCTCAAAGCCGAGCTGGAAATCCGCCACCTGCACGAAAAGGTCGACCACCTGCTGTCGCATCAGTGGGAGCGGCTGGTGCAGATCCAGGAAGTGCAGCTCGATCTGCTCACCGAGCTGCGCCGCACGCGCTGAAGCGTCGCAGCCGGCTGCCCGATCCCGGTGCAGCCCTCGACACGCCCCGTGGCCAGACTGCGGGCAAAAAAAAGCGGCCGGGGGGGAATGGCCGCTAAAGAATGGGTTATCTGCAACCCGAGGAGAGAGAACCATCCGGCAGAATGGCCCTGGGTTTAGATTGTAGGAAAACTACCATCTCAACAAGTAAAAAAATCCATTGCTCGCATCAGGTGTAGTAACACTACACCTGTTCACATCCAGCGAAAGGGTCAGCCGGCGGCGTGCAGCGCCAGCGCAGTGTCGAGCATGCGGTTGGAGAAGCCCCACTCGTTGTCGTACCAGGACAGCACCTTGACCAGTCGGCTGCCGCTGACACGCGTCTGCGTCGACTCGTAGATCGAGCTCGCCGGATTGTGGTTGAAGTCGATCGACACCAGCGGCTCGTCGTTGTAGGCGAGGATGCCGGCCAGCTCACCGGCAGAGGCTTCGCGCAGAATGGCGTTGATTTCGTCTTTGCTGGTATCACGCGCGGCGGTGAAGGTCAGATCGACCACCGAGACGTTGATCGTCGGCACACGCACGGCAAAGCCGTCGAGCCGTCCGGCCAGTTCCGGCAGCACCAGACCAACCGCGGCGGCGGCGCCGGTCTTGGTCGGGATCATCGACTGCGTCGCCGAGCGCGCGCGGCGCAGGTCGCTGTGGTAGACGTCGGTCAGCACCTGATCGTTGGTGTAGGAATGGATCGTGGTCATCAGACCGCGCTCGACACCGATCTTCTCATGCAGCGGCTTGACCAGTGGCGCCAGGCAGTTAGTGGTGCACGAGGCATTGGAAACGATGCGGTCGCTGGCCTTCAGCGTCTGGTGATTGACGCCGTAGACGATGGTCGCATCGACGCCCTCGCCGCCCGGCGCCGAGATCAGCACCTTGCCGGCACCGGCCTGCAGGTGCGCACCGGCCTTGGCGCCGCTGGTGAACAAGCCAGTGCATTCCATGACGACATCGACGCCCAGTTCGCCCCAGGGCAGCTCGGCCGGGTTGCGCATCGCCAGCACGCGGATGTGGTCACCGTTGACCACCAGATCGTCGCCGTCGATACCGACATCCGCCGCGAAACGCCCGTGCACGGTGTCATAACGCGTCAGGTGTGCATTGGTCTTGACGTCGCCAAGGTCGTTGATCGCGACGATTTCGATGTCGCAGCTGTCACGTCCACGCTCGTAGAGCGCGCGCAGTACGTTGCGGCCGATGCGTCCATACCCGTTGATGGCCACTCTGACGCTCATTTCTCACTCCTTCGCGTAATCGCGACACGACGTTTGATACAGAAGGATGCTGTAGTAGCACTACAGCGAGGTCAAGAAAACCACGGCTGTTGCAACCGCTTTTTTGTAGCTCAACTACAAACCATCAGGAGTCCACACATGCCCTATACCCTTGCCCTGATCGCCCACGACGGCCGCAAGCAGCAGATGCTCGAACTCGCCGCGCGCTGGCAGACCCTGCTCGCCAGCCAGCACCTGCTGGCCACCGCGACCACGGGACGTCTGCTTGGGGATGCAACCGGCCTGCCCATCGAGTGCCTGCTGAGCGGCCCGCACGGTGGCGACCTGCAGATCGGCGCCCGCATCGCCGCCGGCAGCGTCGATGCGGTGATCTTCCTGCGTGATCCGCTGACGGCTCAACCGCACGAGCCCGACATTAGCGCATTGCTCCGAGTCTGCGAGGTTCATGACGTACCGGTGGCAACCAATCTCTCCGGCGCCACCATCCTGCTCCGCGCCGTGGCGGAAAACGCTTTGCCGACACGGACTTGAGCCAGGGCGACAGCGACCGTGACAAGTTGTTGAAGTGCACGATTCAGCAAGACGGGCTGTGATGCAACTCACTAAACTGCAGCGACCAATTGTCCGGCACACTCAGGCCGCCGCCGCAGCCTCCCCGCCAGTACGGGAGCGTCCCACCACTGCCCCAGGGAACGTTCGATGCTCACGCCCAAACTGCACAGCATCCGTTTGAAACTCATCATTGTTCTGCTGCTGATCGGCACACTGCCGCTGATCGTTGCAGCCGGCTTCAGCCTGCGCGACGCCGGGCGCAGCCTGCAGAGCCTGGCCGATGAAGGTGAAAGCGCTTTACGCCAGCGCGTGCATAACAGTTTGCAGAGCGCTGCCGAGCTCAAGGCCAACGGGCTCGACAACTACATCGAGTCGCGCATCGCCGCGCTGAATGCGATCAGCAAGGTGCCGACGCTGATCGAGGCGATGCGTGCCCTGCCGGCCGCCGTCAGCGAACTGGTTGCGACCGATCGTGCCGATCCCGCCCAGGCGCAGGCCAGCGACGCCGCCTGGCGCAGCTTTTACAGCGGCGAACTGGCAACGGTCTGGCAGCAGCAGCGCGGCAGCGCGCCGCCTGCACAGGCCTGGATGAGCGCGGCGGACGATACCGCCCGCGTGCTGCAGGCCCACTACCTGGCGGCCAATCCCAAGCCCTATGGCGACAAGGCCGCCTGGGACGGCAACGGTGGCAGCCGCAGTTACGAGCGTCTGCATGACCGTCTGCAGCCGCTGGCACGCGAACTGGCACGCAATCTCGGCTTTGCCGATCTGTCCTTCATCGATCTGCGCGACGGCCGCGTCATCTACAGCCTCGGCAAGAGCGTGGCCTTCGGCACCTCGCTGACGCAGGGGCCGTTCGTCGATTCGCCGGCCGGCAAGGTGCTGGCCAAGCTGCTCGAACAGCGCGATCCGAACATCACGCTGATCAGCGACATCGGCGCCTATCAACCCGATTTCGGCCAGCCGGCGGCCTTTCTCGCCACCTACGTCACCGACGGCGACGCCTACGTCGGCGTGCTGCTGGCGCGCCTGCGCCTCGATCAGATCAGCGCGCTGATGGCCAACCGCACCGGCATGGGCGAAGGCGCGCAGACCTATCTGGTCGGCGCCGACGGCCTGCCGCGCTCCGACCTGCCGCTCAATACCGATTACACGGTGGCCCGCGCGCTGGCCGAGCCGCAGCGTCTGCGTCTGGACGCCGCGCCGATCAGCGCGGCGCTGCGTGGCGAAAGCGGCATCGCCGAGGCGAACGATCCGGCCGGCCAGCCGGCGATCTACGCCTACCGCCCGCTACGCATCGGTCCGCTGGTCAACTGGGCGCTGATCGCCGAGGCACAGCGTGACAGCGCGCTGGCCGCCATCAGCCGGATGCGGCATGAAGCCGCCGATGCCGAGTCCGCGAACCTGCACACCACGGCGCTGGTGTTCGGCCTGTCGGTGGTGGCGATCGTGCTGGTCGCCGTGCTGTTCGGCAACGCCATCGCCCGCCCGCTGCAGCGCACCGCGCAGGTGTTGAGCGCAGTCGCCGGCGGTGATCTGCGCCAGCATGTCGAGGTGAAATCGCGCGACGAAATCGGCCAGATGGCCGAGGCGCTCAACGACACCGTCAGCGGCATCCGCCAGGCGCTGAACGCCGAACAGGTCGACTGGAACGCCGTCGCCGAAGCACGCAACGAGGTCGGGCGCATCAGCGCGATGGTCGAGAACGCCCCGCTCGGCATGATCTACACCGACGCCCAGGAACTGAAAGTGCGCTACACCAACCCGGCGGCGCGCGCCATCTGCGAGCGTGTCTGCCATCCGTACCTCGGCGTGCCGCTGGAGATGGACGGCTTCCCGTTCCTGCAGCTGCATCCGCAGCCGGAGGTCATGCGCCAGGCGCTGAGCGCCGCCGGGCGCGAGACCCAGCACGAGCTGCTGTCGGTCGGCCCGGAATTCGTGCAGCAGAGCCTGGCAGCGGTGCGCAATGCCGGCGGCACGATCATCGGCTACGCGCTGACCCGCCAGATCGTCACCGAGCGCGTGGCCGCCGAGCGCGCCGCCGAAGCCGCCCATGCCCGCGAGCAGGCCGATGCGGCAGCGCTGCAGGGCAAGGTGCAGCACCTGCTCGGCAGCGTCGAGGTCGCCAGCCGCGGCGATCTCACCGTCGAGGTACCGGTGCGCGGCGGCGATGCCATCGGCCGCATCGGCGAAGGCCTCGCCGAGCTGCTCGGGCGCCTGCGCGGCAGCATCGGCACCATCGCCAACAACACCCACGAAGTCGCCAGCGCCGCCAGCCAGCTGATCCAGCTCAGCGCCCACATGGGCGATGACGCGCGCGAGGGCTCGTCGCAGACGCAGAATGCCGCCGGTCTCGCCGACCAGAGCAGTGCGCGCATGCAGAGCGTGGCCGCTGCCACCGAGGAAATGAGCGCCAGCATCCGCGAGATCGCGCGCAACTCCAGCGAGGCGCGCCTGGTCGCCGACGAGGCCGTGGCATCGGCGCAGAGCGCCACCGACATCATCCGCCGGCTGGCCGAGTCGAGCGCGCAGATCGGCACCGTGGTCAAGCTGATCAGCTCGATCGCCGAGCAGACCAATCTGCTGGCGCTCAACGCCACCATCGAGGCCGCCCGCGCCGGCGAGGCCGGCAAGGGCTTTGCCGTGGTCGCCAGCGAGGTCAAGGACCTCGCCAAGGAAACCGCCCGCGCCACCGACGAGATCACGCAGTCGATCGCCGCGATCCAGACCGACAGCGGCGCCGCGGCACAGGCGGTCGACTCGATCGCCGCGGTGATCGCCCGCATCAGCGAGATCCAGACCACCGTCGCCGCCGCCGTCGAGGAACAGACCGCGGTAACCGCCGACATCGCGCAGAGCGTCGGCCAGGCCAGTGCCGACACCGCGACCATCACCCGCGGCATGCAGACGCTCAACGACACCACCGGGCGCACCGCGCAAAGCAGCGGCGAGGTCCGTGCCGCCGCCGATCGCCTGGCGCAGATGGCTGATGAACTCGGCCGGCTGGTCGAGCAGTTCCGCTACCAGCCGCGCGGTGCGCACGCCGCCGCCTGAGCCGGCGGCTCAGCAGATGCGCGGCAGCTGCTCGCCGGCCAGCCAGTCGAGCACACGGCGACCGCCGAAGGCGGTCTCCAGCTCGATGAAGTGCTGGGCATCGCTGACGCACTCGCCGATCAGCGCCGCCTCGCGGCCGAGCGGATGTGCGCGCAGCGCCGCCAGCGCGGCGGCGGCCGCGGCCGCCGGCACGATCGCCACCAGCTTGCCCTCGTTGGCGACGTAGAGCGGATCGAGGCCGAGGAACTCGCAGGCGGCGCGCACCGGCTCGTGCAGCGGGATCGACGCCTCGCGCAGGCGCATACCGACGCCGGAGGCGCGGGCGATCTCGTTGAGCGTGGCGCCGAGGCCGCCGCGCGTCGGGTCGCGCAGCACGCGCACGCCGGGCACGGCGGCAATCAGCGCGGCGACCAGCCCGTGCAGCGCGGCGCTGTCGGAGACGATCGGCACATCGAAGTCCAGACCGTCGCGGCAGGCCATGATGGCGACGCCGTGGTCACCGAGCGTGCCGCTGAGCAGGATCGCGTCGCCGGGCCGCGCCCGCGCGCCGCCGGTGTCGATGCCCTCGGCGAGCATGCCGACGCCGGTGGTGGTGATGAACACCCCATCGCCCTTGCCGGCCTCGACGACTTTGGTGTCGCCGGTGACGATGCTGACGCCGGCAGCGCGCGCCGCCGCCGCCATCGATTCGACGATGCGGGCGAGGTCGGCCAGCGGCAACCCTTCTTCGAGGATGAAAGCGGCCGCCAGATACAGCGGCACGGCGCCGGCCATCGCCACGTCGTTGACGGTGCCGTGCACCGCCAGGCTGCCGATGTCGCCGCCGGGGAAGAACAGCGGCGAGACCACGTGGCTGTCGGTGGCCATCACCAGCCGCCCGGCCGGCGGCGGCAGCACCGCCTGATCGTTGAGCGCCTGCAGCGCCGGATTGGCGAAGGCGGCGACGAACAGCTCCTCGACCAGCTGCGTCATCGCCCGCCCGCCGCCGCCGTGGACCATCTCCACGCGGCCGCGCAGATCGAGCCGGCGCGCAAAGCCGTGGCTCATGAGTTCACGGTCGGCACATAGGAGAACAGTTCCGGCTGACGCTTGCGGTGCTCCTGCAGCCACAGCAGCGTCGCCGGCGTCTGCGACTCGGCGGCATGCCACAGCACCTCGCGCTGCACCGCGCTCGAACTGCGCAGGCAGCGGCCGATCAGCGCCCAGGCATCCCACTCGATGCCGACCAGCTTCTGGCGCAGGTCCGGCGGCACCGCGGCGAGCCCGTCGCACATCTGCAGCAGCAGGCGGCGTACCTCGGCGCGGGTGATGCGCGAGCGCAGCAGCGTCGCTTCGTCGAAGGATTCGGTGAGGATCAGGATGTCCTTGCCGGTCTGGTCGATGAGGCCCAGGAGGGCGGCGTAACCGATCATGCGGATTCTCCCTGTGTCGTGCGGTCGCGGAAGCGGCCATAGCTGTAGTGAGCGGCGCAAGCGCCTTCACTCGACACCATGCAAGAACCGAGCGGATTTTCCGGCGTGCACGCCGTGCCGAACACTTTGCAGTCCTGCGGCCGCCGCTGGCCACGCAGCACCGCCGCGCATTCGCAGGCTTTGTGGTCGCAAAGCACACGCTCCGACAGGGAAAAACGCACTTCGGCGTCGAAATCCGCCCATTGCGGCGCGATCGCCAGCGCGCTGTGCGCCAGCCGGCCGAGCCCGCGCCATTCGAAGTGCGCCCGCGGGGTGAACACCTCGGCGACCAACTGCTGCGCGCGCAGGTTGCCGTCGCGGCTGACGGCACGGGTGAATTCGTTCTCGACCTCGGCACGCCCGCTGTTGACCTGACGCACCAGCATCAGCACCGCCTGCAGCACGTCGAGCGGCTCGAAACCGGCGATCACCAGGGCCTTGGCGTGCGCCGCGGCGCAGGCTTCGTACGGCCGCGAACCGATCACCGTCGATACATGCGCCGGGCCGATGAAGCCGTCGAGGCGCACCGCCGCGTCCGGCGCGGCGAGGATCGCGGCGATCGCCGCCGGCGTCAGCACGTGATTGCAGAACACGCTGAAATTGCCCAGCCCTTCGGCACGGGCGCGGCGGATCGCCACCGCGGTCGGCGGCGTGGTGGTCTCGAAACCGATGGCGAAGAACACCACCTCGCGCTCGGGATGACGCCGCGCCAGCGCCAGCGCCTCATCGACCGCATAGACCATGCGCACGTCGGCACCGCGCGCCCGCGCCTTGAGCAGACTGTCGCCGGCGACCGGCACGCGCAGCATGTCGCCGTAGCTCGCCAGGATCAGCCGCGGACGCTCCGCCAGCTCGATCGCCATCTGCAGCCGCCCGCCCGGCAGCACACACACCGGGCAGCCCGGACCGTGGATCAGCTGCACGTTCGCCGGCAGCAGATCCTCCAGCCCGTAGCGGGCGATGGCATGGGTGTGGCCGCCGCAGAACTCCATGAAGCGGTACACGCGACCGCTGACAGCCGCGCGCGCGATCGCCGCCGCCAGGCCGCGGGCCAGCCCGCCGTCACGGAATTCGTCGACGTATTTCATGGCGCTGCCTTCGAAGCGGCACCGTCGATCAGGCCGGCCTCGGCGAACAGCGCCAGCGTCTTCGCCGCCTCGGCAGGATCGAGGCGATTGAGGGCATAGCCGACATGGACGATGACGTAGTCGTCGACGGCGACCCCCTCGACCAGCGCCAGCGAGATGCGCTTGCGCACGCCGCCAAGCTCGACGAGCGCTTCCTCGTCGGCCAGCAGTTCGATGACCCGTGCGGGAATGGCGAGACACATGGCGAGGCTCTCCGCAATCGACCAGGCGCTATTTACACTGCCGCAGTTGCGCCGCGGGCGAAACCATCGCGTGACGGCCGTCAGCAGCGCTGGCCCCCGCCGCGGAACGCCTCCCCCCGCAACCCGTCGCAACCGTCCCCGTACAAGAAGACCACAGCGCCGATCCCCACCAAGGACAGGAACCATGCAAGAAGACGACAGCTTTCGCAGCGAAAAACAGAAAATGCTGGCCGGCGAGCTCTACGACGCCTCGGACCTGGAACTGCAGGCCGACCTGACGGCGGCGATGGACTGGCTGGCGCACTACAACGTCGCCGCCTTCACGCAGACGCCGCAGGCGCGCCGCGCGCTGCTGCTCGAACACTTCGCGGCGGTCGGTGAACACACCGTGGTACGGCCACCGTTCTACTGCGACTACGGCTTCAACATCTGCCTCGGCGCCGGTGTGTTCCTCAATTTCAACTGCACCATCCTCGACGTCGCGCCGGTGACGATCGGTGATCTGACGCAGGTCGGCCCCGGCGTGCAGATCCTCACCGCCGACCACCCGCGCGACCCGGCCATGCGCCGCCGCGGCCTCGAATACGGCCGCCCGATCAGCATCGGCCAGAACGTCTGGATCGGCGGCGGGGCGATCATCCTGCCCGGCGTCACCATCGGTGACGACGCCATCATCGGCGCCGGCAGCGTGGTGACGCGCGATGTGCCGGGCGGCGCGACGGTGGCGGGCAATCCTGCCCGCCTGCGCGAGTCGATCCCGGCGCCCCAACTGCACCCGTCCTGAGACGCGGCGCTACACCGACACCAGCGTCTTGCTCAGGCGCCGGGCATTGGCCGAGGCGCGGCGCTCGATCGGCGCCAGCGCGTGGTCGACGATGGTGAACAGCGCATGGCTGATGTCCTCGCCAGCGGCGGTGACGGCATGCGGCTGCGGCCCGAGCCACCACCACGGCCGCAGCGCCAGACGCAGGCACTCCTGATGGTATTGCGCCATCAGCGCCAGCCAGCTCTCGTGGAAGGCATCGAGCTTTTCCATGCCCATGCGCTCGAACTCACGCTGATCGCGCCGCGAGGGCAGCGGACCGGCGGTCAGCATGCGCTCGACGCGGATGGCGACCACGGTGGGTACCGCAGACCACAGCGCCAGCAGGCGCGAATAAAGTTGGTGATAGTCACCGAAGCTATCGACTGCCATTGCAGACTCCGATAAGGCGTTGTTGTTGTTTGTGAAACACGGAGCCGTCCTACGTCTGCTGCAGACCCAGCCAGAGCTGCCCGAAGGCGAGGCCGCCGTCATTCGGCGGCAGCTCGCGCGCTTGCAGCAGGCGCAGGCCACGGGTTTCAAGGGATGCGTGCAGCGCATCGAGCAGCACGCGGTTGAGGCAAACGCCACCGGCCACCGCCACACAGCGGATACCGCTCGTCTGCACCGCCCATTCGATCCATTCAGCGAGCGCAGCGACTAGCGTCGCATGAAATACCGCCGCCGCGTGTGCAACATCCTGTCGAGCACACAGCCAGGCCAGCAGCGGACGCAGATCGAGCACTCCACCGGCGTGCGTCCAGCCACCGGCGAGCGCCGCTGCCGCGCCATGGCGGCGGGCGGCGGCTTCGAGGCGGATCGCCGCCTCGCCCTCGTAACTCATCGTCGCACACACGCCGAGCAGGCCGGCGGCGGCATCGAACAGCCGCCCGGCACTGCTGCTCGGCGGACAATGCACGCCGCGTGCGAGCAGCGCCGCGACGGTGCGTGCCGCCGGCTGCGCGGCAAAGCGCACGGCGATCTCATCCGTGCGGCCGAGCACATGCAGCGCTGCGGCCGCCATGCGCCAGGGCTCGCGCGCCGCGGCGTCGCCACCGGGCAGCGGCAGCGGCCGCAGATGGCCGAGACGCTGGCAGTGCACGCCCTCGACGCGCAGCAGCTCACCGCCCCAGGCGGCGCCGTCATCGCCCAACCCGAAGCCATCGAGCGCCAGACCGAGCGCCGGGCCGTCGTGACCGTGCTCGGCGAGCACCGCGGCAATGTGCGCATGGTGGTGCTGCACCGCGTACACGGGCAGGCCGTGCGCGGCGGCGAACTCCGCCGCGGCGCGGCTGGAGGCGAAATCCGGGTGGCGATCGCAGACCACGCGCGCCGGCTGCACGTCGAGGACAGCGAGCAGATGTTCGAGCGCCTGCCACTGTGCGCGCCGTGCCGCCACCGAGCCGAGATCGCCGATGTGCTGCGACAGCCAGGCACGATCGCCGCGACTGATGCCGATGCTGTTCTTCAGATCGGCACCGAAGGCCAGCGTCGCCGGCCCGGCGCGCGGCAGGCGCAGCGGTTGCGGCGCCCAGCCACGGGCACGGCGCACGCAGCTGAAGCCACCGCCATGCGCCAGCACGACGCTATCGTCGCAGCGGGCAAGAATGGCGCGATCGCTGCCGAGCACGGCATCGGCGATGCCGGCCAGCGCCGTCACCGCCTCGGCATCGTCGATCGGCAGCGGTTCACCACTGGCATTGGCCGAGGTGCACACCAGCAGCAGCGGCTGCGGCTGCGTGGTCCACGCCATGCCGGCCGGGCGGCCGGCGGCCTCATGGAACAGCAGCCAGTGCAGCGGCGCGGCCGGCAGCAGACAGCCGAGGCGGTCGAGCCCCGGCGCGATGCCCGCCAGCTCGACGCCGGCGCGCTGCCGGCAGAGCACGATCGGCCGTGACGGCGCTTCGAGCAGCTGCTGGCTGGCCACGTCGAGCTCGACGAGCCCGGCGAACGAGGCTGCGTTGGCCGCCAGCAGCGCGAAGGGTTTGGCCGGGCGCTGCTTGCGCCGGCGCAGCTCGGCGACCGCCGCGGCATTGCGCGCATCGCACAGCAGCTGGAAACCACCGACGCCTTTGATGGCGACGATGCGCCCGCCGCGCAGCAGCGCCAGCGTCTCGGCGAGCACGTCGGCGAGCGGTGCACCGAGTTCCGCGGCGCGTGCCCGCCACAGCAGCCGCGGCCCGCACTGCCCGCAGGCCAGCGGCTCGGCGTGGAAACGGCGGTCAGCCGGATCGGCGTACTCGGCGGCGCACTCGGCACAGGGCGGGAACGCCGCCAGCGCGGTGTTGGCGCGGTCGTAGGGCAGGCGCGCGACGATGCTGAAACGCGGCCCGCAGTGGCTGCAGTTGATGAAGGGATAACGCCAGCGCCGCGCCGCCGGATCGAACAGCTCGGCGAGGCAGTCGGCGCAGACGGCAACGTCGGCGGCGATGCCGGTATGCGCCGCGCCGACGCGGCTGGCGACGATGGCGAAGCCGCGCGCCGCGGCCTGCAGCGGCTGCTCGCTGCACTCGACGCGCTCGATGCGCGCCAGCGGCGGCGGCGTGCGCAGCTCGGCGCGAAACGCCGCGAGTGCGGCGCGTGTGCCCTGCACCTCGATCAGCACGCCGTCACCGTCGTTGCCGACCCAGCCGTCGAGGCCGTGCCGCTGCGCCAGCCGCCAGACGAACGGGCGCATGCCCACGCCCTGCACCTGGCCGCGCAGGCGCAGCCGCCAGCGGGCAGACTCGCTCGCACGGGCATCCGCGGGTGGCAGCGGCGCAACGGGCTCGGCCAGTGACTTCATAGCCTTGTCCGCGCGCCGCGCAGCCAGTCGAGCCAGGCGTCCATGCCGGCGCCGCTGCGCGCCGAGACGCGCAGCACCGGCGCCTGCGGATTGACCTGCGCCAGACAGTCGAGCGCGCGATCGAGATCGAAGTCGAGGTACGGCAGCAAGTCGCACTTGTTCAGCAGCACCAGCCCGGCGGCGGCGAAGATATCCGGGTATTTCAGCGGCTTGTCCTCGCCTTCGGTGACCGAGAAGATCACCACCTTGGCCGCCTCGCCGAGATCGAAGGCCGCCGGGCAGACCAGATTGCCGACGTTCTCGATGAACAGCACGCCGCCGCGCGCCAGCGGCAGTCGCGCCAGCGCCTGACCGACCATGTCAGCGTCGAGGTGACAGCCCTTGCCGGTGTTGATCTGCAGCGCCGGCACGCCGGTGGCGCGGATGCGCTCGGCGTCGTTGGCGGTCTGCTGGTCGCCCTCGATCACCGCCAGCGGGCATTCGTCACCGAGGCGGCGGATGGTTTCGCACAGCAGCGTGGTTTTGCCGGAGCCGGGGCTGGAGACCAGATTCAGCGCCAGCACACCGGCCTGCGCCAGCTGCGCGCGGTTGGCGGCAGCGAAGTCGTCATTCCTGGCGAGGACGTCGATTTCGAGCTGGAGCAGCCGGCTCTGCCCGACGCCGCCGACGTGCACGCCGGCGGCACCGCGGCCGAAATCGAGCGTGGCGGCGGCGGGCGGCGGCGCTTCACCGGCGGCGGACGGCGGACCGAGTCGCAGAGGCAGGCCGGTCGGGTCGAATGTGGCTGCGCCCGCCGGTCGCAGCGGCGAGCGCTGGATGACGAGACCGTCGATGCGGGTTTCTCCCGCGCCGCAGCCGCAGACCGTACACATGGCGCCTCAGTCGACCTCCAGGTCCTTGATGCGCAAGGTTTCGCCGCCGGCCAGTCGCAACCGGTGCCCCCCGCAAATCGGGCAGGGATCGTAGCGCTGGGCGAGCGTGCAATACATTGAGCAATCGCAACACCACATCGTGCCCGGCCGCTCGATGATGTCGAGACTCGCCCCCTCGGCCCGCGTGCCGCGGGTGGCGAGGTCGAAGGCAAAGCGCAGCGCCTGCAGCTCGACGCCGGCGAACGGTCCAACCTCCAGACGCACGCGGCGCACATGCACGACGTGGTGCGTGTGCGCCGCCTCTTCGATCGTGCGCACGATGCTCTGACATAAGGCCAGTTCGTGCATGCCGATCCGTCCCCCTGCTGCCGTCACGCCCGCGCGGCCGACGGCAGCCGCGGCGCCTCAGGCGCCGGCCAGCAGCCAGACGCCGGTCAGGCCCATCGTGGCACCGATCGCGCGCAATGCCAGGCTGCGCTGCTCACCGAGCGCCCGGCCGATGAAGATGCCGGCAACGTGCAGGCCGCCGGTGGTCAGCAGGAAGCCCGCGGCATAGGCCAGCGGCAACGCCGCCTGCGGCAGCTCGCCGCCGTGGGCGTGGCCGTGGCAGACCGCGAACAGCGCCACCAGCAGCGCCCCGGCCGCCACCGGCAGCCGCACCAGGAAGGTCAGCAGCGCGCCGAGCACCAGCACCGAGGCGCCGATGCCGGTTTCGACGTAAGGCAGCGACACACCGGCAAAACCCAGCGCCGCACCGACGGCCATCGCCGCCATGAACGCCAGCGGCATCGCCCAGACCTGCTTCGGCGCCGCCCAGGCCGACCACAGGCCGACGGCGAGCATCGCCAGCAGATGATCGAGCCCGCTCAGCGGATGGGCCAGACCGGCGAAGAACCCGGCGCCCTCGGCACCGAAAGTGTGGGCCTGCGCCAGCGGTGCGGCGGCCAGCAGCAGGAACAGCGAAACGGGCTTGCGCATGGGAAGTCTCCGGAAAGTGCGAAGGTGGCCTGCGCACTTTACCGGAGCCAGGCGGCGAGGGAATCGCCTGCGCCCGCCCGCGAGGTTCCTCAGCCCAGCTCCACCGGCACGAAGATGCGCGCGTCGCCGCGCTGGATCAGCAGGGCGACCTGCTTGCCGGCTTTTTCCAGCAGGCTGCGCAGTTCGCCGATGCTTTTCACCGCGTGGCCGTTGAGGGCGAGGATGACATCGCCCGGCTGTACGCCGGCGCGCTCGGCGGCGCCGCCGACCTGCTGCACCAGCAGGCCGCCGTCGAGATCGCTGTCACGCTGCTCCTGCGGCGACAGCGGGCGCACCGCAAGGCCGAGGCGGCCACCCTGCTCACCATCGTTGCTGGCGGTGTCGACTTCCTTGTCACTGAAGCTGCCGACGGTGGCGCTGAGTTTTTTCTCCTCGCCCTGGCGCACCACGGTCAGCGTCACCGAGCTGCCGGGGCGGGTGTCGGCGATGCGCGGCGGCAGGTCGTTGGAGCGCTCGACGGTCTGGCCGTCGAGCTCGGTGATGATGTCGCCGGCCTTGAGACCGGCCTTGTCGCCGGCGCTGCCGGGCTCGACCGAGCTGACCAGCGCGCCGTGCGGCGTTTTCAGGCCGAAGGCGGCGGCCAGCGGTGCCGATACGTCCTGGATCGCCACGCCGAGGCGGCCGCGGGTGACCTTGCCGTGATCGATGATCTGCTCGCCGACCTTCATCGCCACATCGATCGGGATGGCGAAGGAAATACCCTGATAGCCGCCGGAACGGCTGTAGATCTGCGAGTTGATGCCGATCACTTCGCCGTTGCCGTTGAACAGCGGGCCACCGGAGTTGCCGGGGTTGATCGGCACGTCGGTCTGCAGGAAGGGCACGTAGTTGTCCTGCGGCAGGCTGCGCGACTTGGCGCTGACGATGCCGGCGGAGACGCTGTTCTCGAAGCCGAACGGGCTGCCGATCGCCAGCACCCAGTCACCGACGCGGGTCTTGTTCGGGTCGCCGAGCTTGACCGTCGGCAGGTCTTTGGCGTCGATCTTGAGCACGGCGACATCGGTCGGCTTGTCGACGCCGAGCACCTTGGCTTTGAGCTCGCGGCGGTCGGTCAGGCGCACGGTGACGGTGTCGGCGTTATCGACGACGTGGGCGTTGGTGAGAATGATGCCGTCGCTGCGCACGATGAAGCCCGAACCCTCGCCGCGCATCGGCTGGCGGCGCAGCGGTGCCGGAATCTGGCCGAAGCGGCGCAGGAACTCGCGCAGCGGATCATCCGGCGCCATCTGGTCGAGCGGCGAGACGGTCTTCACCGTGCCTTCGACCTGCACGTTGACCACCGCCGGGCCGTACTGCTCGACCAGCGCGGCGAAGTCCGGCGTCGCCACCCGCTCGGCGCTCGGCGCGGCATCGCCGAAGGCGTGCGCGCTGCTGATCGGGTTGAGCGTCGGCGCCACACAGCCGGCGCCGAAGGCGGCCAGCAGCGCCAGCGCCAGCGTGCTGCGGCGCCACAGGGGGGATGATTTGACGGATGCGTTCATAGCGGCGGCCCTCCAAACTCATGCCGAAGTTTCGATGGCGCAAGCATTGCGCGGGCGGCAGCGGGCAGGCTTAGACGAGACTTAAGCGGACGCCCGCCGGCTGTGAGCGGGCGCGCTGCCGCCACCTCGCGGCTGGGCTAGCCTTCACCCACCCTGCCCGCAGCCGCGGGTTCGATGGAGAGCGGCAACATGCTGATCGACGTACTGCATCAGGTCCCCAAGGAAGGCTACGGCCAGTTCAATACCGCGACCTGCTGGCTGGCCAGCTACCGCATGCTCTACGCCTGGTGGCAGCGCGACGAGCGCTCGATCCCGACGCGGCTGGGCGGTGCCGGACTCGACTACAAAGCGCTGTGCCAGCGCGGCATCTACCCGGAGGAATGGCCGCGCGCCGGCGCCTCGCTCGGCCTGTGCGGCTGGGAGGGGCGGCTGGTGAAAGCCTGGGACGACGAGCAGATCGTCTACGCGCTCAAGGGCTACGGGCCGCTGTATTTCACCTGGGACTACGGCAGCTCCGGTCACGCCGTGGTGATCGTCGGCTTCGACGCGAAGATGAAGCAGTTTCGCGTGCACAACCCCTACAACCGCAGCGAGCCGGGCACCGTCGACATCGACTGGTTCACGCCGGATGCCTTCCGCGAGCGCCTGCATGCCGGGCGCTGGGCACTGCAGGCCTGCTACGAGAGCTGAGCCGGCGCGCGTTCGCTGGCCAGGCAGACCAGCGCACACAGCGGCAGCGCACAGCCGAGGGCCTGCGCGCCGCTCCAGCCGTAATGGGCGTAAACCCAGGCGCCGAGCGCCGAACCCAGCGCGCCGCCGCAGAAAAAGATCGAGATGAACAGGCCGTTGAGGCGCGCACGCAGCTCCGGGCGCGAGGCGAACAGCGCACGCTGGCCGAAGATCAGGCTGGCGGAAACACCGGCATCGAGCAGCACCGCGGTCGCCGTCAGCAGCGCCAGCGCCGCCGTGCCGCCGGGCGTCGCCGCCAGCGGCAGCAGGAAGGCGAGCGCGCCGGCAAGCATCGCCAGCGCCGAAGCACCGCGGCCGACGCCGCGGTCGGCCAGCCGCCCGGCCAGCGGCGCAGCGATCGCCCCGGCGACACCGGCCAGACCGAACCAGGCGATGCCCCACTGCGTCAGGCCGAACACCGGGCTGGCCAGATACAGCGGCGCCACGGTCCAGAACAGGCTGAAGGCGGCAAACAGGAAGAACTGGTAGCAGGCGCGCCGCTGCAGCAGGCGCTCATGCAGCAGCAATTCGCCGAGCGAGCGCAGCAGCGCGCCGTAGCTGTGCTGCGTCTGCGGCTGGCGCGCCGGCAGTGTGCGCCCGAGCAGCAGCGCCAGCAGTGCGATGGCCACCGCCGAACCGGTGAACACCGTATGCCAGCCCCAGCGGTTGGCGATCAGGCTCGACACCGGCCGCGCCAGCATAATGCCGAACAGCAGCCCGCTCATGACCTGGCCGACCACCCGCCCGCGCACCGCCAGCGGCGCCAGATGCGCGGCATACGGCACCAGCACCTGGGCGACGACGGCACCGAGGCCGATGGTGAAGGCCGCAGCGAGGAACTGCGCCGGCGTGCTGGCAAACGCCGCGGCGAGCAGCGCCAGCGCGGTCAGGCCGAGGCCGCAGAGCACCAGACGGCGGTTCTCCAGCAGATCGCCGAGCGGCACGATCAGCAGCAGGCCGAGGCCGTAGCCGATCTGCGTCAGCGTCACCACCAGCCCGGCGGCCTGTGCGCTCATGCCGATCGAGGCAGCGATCGGCCCGGCCAGCGGTTGCGCATAGTAGAGATTGGCAGCGATCAGGCCGCAGGCGGCAGCGAGCAGCAGCGTCAGCCAGGCCGGAATGACGGCTTCGGCCGCCGCGGGCGTGGCGGTATCGGACATGCGTAAAACTCCAGGTGCTAACGGGCCGACGGCGGTACCGGGCCACGGACCCGCAAGCTTGCCTCACGCGAGAGCCCAAGCGATGACGTGATCTAGATCACGCTGCAATGCAATTTCGCATGGTCGTCACCGGCAAATCAGGTTATCCAGCGAAGTGGTTTGCCCGGTCACGACCGTGCCGCTGCGAAGTGTCTGACTTCGGGCGCTGGTGGTGCACGGGTAAGCTGTTGTTCTTTTTTCCCTTCGATCCGCTCGCCGACCGCCCGGCGAGCGCTGCCTGCCGCCAAGCGCCTACGCACTTTCTCAAGGAGAACGACCCGTGGCCATTACATGGACTGCCACACTGGAAACCGGTATCGAGGTCATCGATGCCCAACACCGTCGCATCGTCGACTACATCAATGAGCTGGAAACCGCTCAGAACAGTCACGATCGCGGCGCCGTCGGCCACGTGCTCGACGAGCTGGTCGATTACACGGTATCGCATTTCGGTTTCGAGGAAAGTCTGCAGGAAGAAGCCGGCTACAAGTACGCCAAGCCGCACAAACGCGTGCACGATCTGTTCATCAAGCGCGTCGACGAATACGTCCAGCGCTACCGCGGCGGCGAGGACGTCGCCGCCGAAGTGCACGCGATGCTCAGCAACTGGTTGATCAATCACATCCAGCACGACGACGCCGACTATGTCAGCGCCGTCAAGGCCAACGTGCACCACCTCACCACCAACCACAAGGAAGGCGGCTGGCTGGCGCGCACGCTCAAGCGCTGGTTCCGCTAAGCAGCAGGGTTCACGCCCGGCGCGAACACCACCTGCACCAGCAGGCCGCCGCCGGGTGCATCGAGCAGCCTGACCTGCGCGCCGTGGCGCTCGGCCACCGCCCGCACGATCGACAGACCCAACCCGCTGCCCGGCTGCTCCTGGCCGGCGCGGCGATAGAAGCGGTCGAACACCCGCTCGCGCTCGTGCGGCGGAATCCCCGGGCCGTTGTCGACGACCTCGATGCAGGCGCCGCCACCGGCGGCGTGCACGGCAACATCGACGCGCCCGCCCTGCGGCGTGTAGCGCAGCGCGTTACCGATCAGATTGGCGAGCAGTAACCGCAACCCTTCGCGTTCACCATCGAGGCGCAGTGCCGTGTCCGCCGCGGTCATGCCGAGATCGATGCCGCGCGCCTCGGCGAGGCTGGCGTGGTCGGCGACGACTTCCGCGGCCAGCTCGGCGAGCACCAGGCGCTCACGCGGCGGCAGCGCGTCCGGCCCCTGTCGCGACAGCCCGAGCAGCTGTTCGACCAGATGCGTGGCGCGCGCGATGCCCTCGCGCAGCTCGGCCAGTGCCAGCGTGCGCGCCGCGGCATCGGGCGCGCGTTCGAGCAGTTGCACCTGCAGACTCAGCGCGGTCAGCGGGCTGCGCAGCTCGTGGGCGGCATCGGCGGTGAAGTCGCGCTGCCGGCGCAGCGCGGTGCCGAGGCGTTCGAGCAGGCCGTTCAGCGCGGTGACCAGCGGCAGCGCCTCGGCCGGCGCACCGCTGAGTTCGACCGGCTCCAGCGAGTCGGCCCGCCGCCGCGTCACCGCCGCCGCCAGCCGCCGCAGCGGCCGCAGCGCCCGCCCGGTCAGCCACCACACCAGCATGCCGAGCAGCGGCAGCATCAGCAGGAACGGCGCCAGCGTGCCGAAGGCCGCGCGCGCAGCCAGCGCCTCGCGCACCGCCAGCGGATGCGCGACCTGGATCGCCTGGTTCTGCAGCAGCAGGCCGTACACGCGCCAGCGCCCCTCGCGAGTTTCGACGGTGGCGAAACCGGCCTGCACGCGGCTCGGCGGATCGACATGCGGGCGCGAGTAGAACAGCCGCGCGCCGTTGCGATCCCAGACCTGGATGATGTAGTCGAAGTCCGGATCGGGCGCCGGCAGCTCGCTGGCCACGCCGATCGCCAGATCGCGCACCGACAGCGCCAGCTGGCGCAGGTCGTAATCGAACACCGCGCCGATCTCGGCCAGCGCGCTGCGGTAGGTGGCGTAGGCGCCGGCCAGCGAGCCGAGCAGCAGCACGCCGAGCAGCGCCACCAGCAGTTGCCGGCGCAGCGAGCTCATGGCTGCTTCGGCACGAACCAGCCGACCCCGCGCAGGTTGCGGATCGCCTCGGCGCCGAGCTTGCGGCGCAGCGCGTGGATGTGGACCTCGACGGCGTTGCTCTCGACGTCCTGCCCCCAGCCGTAGAGCTGCTCCTCCAGCCGCGCCCGCGACTGCGGCTTGCCCGGCTCGCGCAGCAGCGCGTGCAGCAGTTCGAATTCGCGCGCCGACAGCGTCACCGGCTCGCCGTCGCACCAGACCTCGTGCGTCGCCGGGTCGAGCTTCAGGCGGCCGTGTTCGAGCAGCGGCGTGCGCACCGGCGTCCCGCGGCGCAGCAGCGCGCGGATGCGCGCGGCCAGCTCGTCGAGCTCGAAGGGTTTGATGACGTAGTCATCGGCGCCGGCATCAAGCCCGGCGATGCGCTCGGCCAGCGCATCGCGCGCGGTGAGGATCAGCACCGGCAGCGTCTGCCCGCCGGCGCGCAGCCCGCGCAGCACCTCAAGGCCGTCCTTGTGTGGCAGGCCGAGGTCGAGCAGCAGCAGGTCATAGCCGGTCTCGGCCAGCGCGCGCTCGGCGGACAGGCCGTCGAGCACCCAGTCGACGGCATGGCCTTCGAGCTTGAGGCCCTGTTCGACGCTGCGACCGATCATGCGGTCGTCTTCCACCAGCAACAGGCGCATGGCCGCTCCGCAGGTTCATGCCAGGACGGCGAGCCTAGCATCCGCGCCCGGCGCGGCGGCCGTCAGTGGTCGATCAGTTCATCGTAGGGCGGCAGATTCAGCTGCGTGCGCGCAGCCAGCCGGTGGACCTGCCTGAGCGCCTCGGCGGCCTGCAGGCGGTCTTCGAGCCTCTGCAGCGCCTCGGCCTCGGCCTCCCCGCTGGCCGCCGCCTGGCGCAAGGGCGCAGACCTCGGCATCGATCGACTGGATGGCGATGAGCAGGGTTTGATGGCTGATCTCGGGCATCGTCGCCGCTCAGCCGGCGACCTCGACGCGGTTGCGGCCGGCCTGCTTGGCGCGGTTGAGGGCGCTGTCGGCGCGGGCGATGACGTCGGCCGGGGCGTCGACCGGGCGCAGCGGCGTGACGCCGAAACTCGCGTGCACCGGCGGCTGCGGCGACGTGAGCGGCTCGCTGGCCAGCGACACGCGGATGCGCTCGACGCACAGCGCCGCTTCGGCGACGCCGGTCTCCGGCATCAGCACGACGAATTCCTCGCCGCCGATGCGCGCGACCAGATCGCAGCGGCGGCTGCGGCCGACCAGGCGGCCGGCAAACTGGCGCAGCACGCGGTCACCGGCGCTGCTGCCGAAGCGCTCGTTGAGCAGGCTGAAGTGATCGATGTCGGCCAGGGCGATGCTGCAGCTGACGCCGTAGCGGCGGCTGCGCTCGACTTCGAGCTCCAGGCGCTCGTGGAACTGGCGGTGGTTGGCGACGCCGGTCAGTTCGTCGGTGCGCAGCAGCTGTTGCACGCGCTCCTCGCTCAGCGCCAGTTCGCGCCGCCGCTGCGCCAGCTCGGCATGGGCCGCACTGAGTTCGTCCTGCAGGGCATCGAGCTGGCGGGTGAGGCGCCCGCACTCGGCGGCATCGCGCTCGGCGAGCAGCAGCCAGCCGCCGTCGCCGGCGCGGCAGATGCGCCCCGGCAGCAAGCGCCCCGCCTCGCTGCGGCCGATCCGCAGCAGGCCGCCGTAGAGCTCGGCACCGACCTCGCCGGCGCCGCTCAGGAGCCCGCTCACCGCCGGCTGCAACAGCCAGGCGCCGAGGTTCGCCGGATCGGCCACGCCGCATTCAGCGAGCAATCGTTGCAGGGCGGCATTGGCGCGGCGCAGCGTGCCGGCGGCATCGACTTCGGCGAACAGCACACCCTGCAGTGGCTCCAGCAGCCCGGCCAGCAGTCCTTCGCATGCGCTGTGGGCACTCCGTTCGCTGCCCGGTCTTGGCTCCGCGTCACCGCTCATTGCCACCTCACCCGTACCGTTCAAGCCCAGAGTGTTGTGATTTCTAGCACACTTTTGCGTCAGCAAACCGCATCGTGGGATCAGCTTGCATACCAGAGCACGGCAAAGAAGTGGCAGACGCTGCCGCCGAGCACGCTGACGTGCCAGGCCGAGTGCCGGTACGGCCGTTCGTCGCGGAAGTAGAACCACAGGCCGCCGGTGTAGAGCAGGCCGCCGGCAAGCAGCCAGCCGAGGCCGGCGCTGGGGATGCGCTCGAACGCCAGACGGCCGAACACCAGCAGCAGCCAGCCCATCACCACATAGAGGCCGACGCCGAGCTGCTGGCTCAGCCGCCCGCCGAGCAGGCGCAGGGCGATGCCGAGCAGCGCCAGCCCCCAGATGATGCCGAACAGCGTCCAGCCCCAGGCGCCGTACAGCGGCCCGAGCGTGAACGGCGTGTAGGTGCCGGCGATCAGCAGGTAGATCGCGGCATGGTCGAGGCGGCAGAACACGCGCTTGGCGCGCGATTCGTGCAGCGCGTGGTAGCACGTCGAACAGACATAAAGCAGCAGTAGGGTGACGCCAAAGGCAACCGCTGCCACCACGCTGCGCGCGCCCTGGGCCGCGGCGGAGACGACCAGCACCGGCAGGGCGGCGATGCTGGCGACGACGCCGATGCCGTGCGTGACGGCATTGGCGATTTCTTCGCCGGCCGATTGCTGTCTGTTGCCCATGACATTGCCCTCGCTCCCGCTGCGTACTGGCTCAGACCACGGCGCGCATTCGGGTTCCGGCCGCTGCGCGGACATGTCAAGGGTAAACGTTCCGCGGCGAGGGTGGTCACACCGACATGGTTCCGCCCTCCCCGTCCGATGCTCGCGACCGAGAAGGAGTCCTCGCCATGACGTCCGATCCGTTCAAGACCCTGCGCCCGCTGGTCACCCGTGCCGGTACCGTCGGTCACTACCACAGCCTGCCGGCCTTCGCAGACACCGGCAGCGCGATCGCCCGCCTGCCGGTGTCGCTGCGCATCGTGCTCGAATCCCTGCTGCGCCACTGCGACGGCCGCCGGATCACCACCCACCACGTCCGCGAACTGGCCGCCTGGCACCCCAACGCGCCGCGCAGCAGCGAGATCCCGTTCACCGTCGCCCGCGTCGTGCTGCAGGACTTCACCGGCGTGCCGCTGCTCTGCGACCTGGCGGCGATGCGCGATGCCGCCGTCGCCCGCGGCGCGGCGGCCGAACTGATCGAGCCGCTGGTGCCGGTCGACCTGGTCGTCGACCACTCGGTGATGGTCGATTACTACCGCCGCCCCGATGCGCTGGCGCTCAATATGCAGCGCGAGTTCGAGCGCAACCGCGAGCGCTATGAATTCCTCAAGTGGGGCATGCAGGCCTTCGAGCGCTTCCGCGTGGTGCCGCCCGGCATCGGCATCGTCCATCAGGTCAACCTCGAATACCTCTGCCCCGGTCTGCAGCACCGCGACGGCCTGCTGTTCCCGGATACGCTGGTCGGCACCGACTCGCACACGACGATGATCAACGCCCTCGGCGTGGTCGGCTGGGGCGTCGGCGGCATCGAGGCCGAGGCGGCGATGCTCGGCCAGCCGGTGTATCTGCTGACGCCGGACGTGGTTGGCGTCGAGCTGAGCGGCACGCTGGCCGAAGGCGTCACCGCCACCGATCTGGTGCTCAGCGTCACCGAACGGCTGCGCGCCGAGAAGGTCGTCGGCCAGTTCGTCGAATTCTTCGGCGACGGTGCAGCCAGCCTGAGCGTCACCGACCGCGCGACCATCGCCAACATGGCGCCGGAGTACGGCGCGACGATGGGGTTTTTCCCGGTCGACGCCCGCACCGTCGAGTACCTGCGCCAGACCGGGCGCAGCGCCGAACAGGTCGAGACCTTCGAGGCCTACTGGCGCGCGCAGCAGCTGTTCGGCATGCCGCCGGCCGGTTCGATCGACTATTCGCGGGTCATCGTCATCGATCTCGACGCCATCGTGCCGAGCCTGGCCGGGCCGAAGCGCCCGCAGGACCGCATCCCGCTGCCGCAGATGCGCGAACGCTTCACGGCTGCGCTCGGCCACGCGCCGGCGGCGCCCGGCACGGCGCTGCGCGACGGTGACATCGTCATCGCCGCGATCACCTCCTGCACCAACACCTCCAACCCCGGCGTCATGCTCGCCGCCGGCCTGCTGGCGCAAAAGGCGGTGGCACGCGGCCTGCGCGTGGCGCCGCGGATCAAGACCTCGCTGGCACCGGGCTCGCGCGTGGTCACCGAATACCTGCAGCGCGCCGGCCTGCTCGAAGCGCTGGACGCACTCGGCTTCGGCCTCACCGCCTACGGCTGCACCACCTGCATCGGCAATGCCGGCGAGCTGGCGCCGGAGATCGCCGCGGCGATCACGCAGAACCAGCTCAGCGTCGCCGCGGTGCTGTCCGGCAACCGCAACTTCGAGGCGCGCATCCACCCGCTGGTCAAGGCCAACTTCCTCGCCTCGCCGCCGCTGGTGGTGGCCTTCGCGCTGGCCGGGCGCGTCGACATCGACCTGACGCACGAGCCGCTCGGCCTCGACGCCGCCGGCCAGCCGGTATACCTGCGCGAGCTGTGGCCGCACAGCGCGGAAATCGAAGCCGTCCGCCACTGGGCCAGCGACCCCGACACCTACCGCCGGCTCTACGCCGACTTCAGCGCCGACCAGCCGCTGTGGAACGCCATCGACGGCCGCGGCGGCGCCACCTACGCCTGGCGCGAGTCGAGCTACATCGCGCGGCCGCCGTTCTTCGATGAGTTCGCGGCGCAGCCGGCGCCGCGGCCGCCGATCCGCGGTGCACGCGCGCTGCTGCTGCTCGGCGATTCGGTGACCACCGACCACATCTCGCCGGCCGGCTCGTTCCGCGCCGAGTCGCCGGCCGGGCAATACCTGCAGGCGCGCGGCGTGGCGGCGGCGGACTTCAACAGCTACGGCTCGCGCCGCGGCAACCACGAAGTGATGCTGCGCGGCACCTTTGCCAACGTGCGCCTGCGCAACCGCATGCTGCCGCCGGCCGCCGACGGCTCGCCGGTCGAAGGCGGCTACACGCTGCTCGATGGCGTGCAGACCAGCGTCTACGAGGCGGCGATGGCCTACCGCGCGCGCGGCGTGCCGACCCTGGTGTTCGCCGGTGAGGAATACGGCACCGGCTCCAGCCGTGACTGGGCGGCGAAGGGCACGCAGCTGCTTGGCGTGCGCGCGGTGATCGCGCGCAGCTTCGAGCGCATCCACCGCTCGAACCTGGTCGGCATGGGCGTGCTGCCGCTGCAGTTCGCCGCCGGCGACAGCATCGAGTCACTCGGCCTCGACGGCAGCGAGACCTTCGACCTCGACCTGCCGGCCGAGCTGCGCCCGCAGCAGTCGCTGCGTCTGGTGATCCAGCGCGGCGGCCGCCGCTACGAGCTGATGCTGCGCAGCCGCCTCGATACGCCGGTCGAACTCGCCTACTTCCGTCACGGCGGCATCCTGCCGTACGTGCTGCGCCAGCTGCTCGCCGCGCCGGCGGCGAAGGAGGCACGAACATGAACACGCACGTCACTCCCCTGACCGATACCCGGCTGGAGCATGACAGCCTCGGCGATGTCGCCGTCGACGACGCACGGCTGTGGGGCGCGCAGACGCAGCGCTCGCTGGAGAACTTCCGCATTTCCAGCGAGCGCATGCCGGCCGAGATGATCCACGCGCTGGCGCTGGTCAAGCGCGCGGCGGCGGTCGCCAACCGCGAGCTCGGCGTGCTCGATGCCGAGCGCGCCGGTGCCATCGTCACCGCCGCCGAGGAGATCATCGCCGGCGGCCACGCCGCGGAGTTCCCGCTCAGCGTCTGGCAGACCGGCTCCGGCACGCAGACCAACATGAACCTCAACGAGGTCATCGCCAACCGTGCCAGCGAACTGCTCGGCGGCGGCCGCGGCCGGCTGCGCCGGGTGCACCCGAACGACCACGTCAACGCCGGCCAGTCCTCCAACGACGTGTTCCCGACGGCGATGAACGTCGCCGCCGTCGACGGCGTCGAGCGCCGCCTGCTGCCGGCGCTGCGCGCCCTGCGCGAGACGCTGGCGCGGCAGAGCCTGGCGGCGGCGAACATCGTCAAGATCGGCCGCACTCACCTGCAGGACGCCACGCCGCTGACGCTCGGCCAGGAAATCTCCGGCTGGGTGCAGCAGCTCGACCACGCCATCGATCACCTCGACGCCGCGCTGCCGCACGCCTGCGAGCTGGCACTCGGCGGCACCGCGGTCGGCACCGGCCTCAACACCCATCCGCGCTTCGCCGAGCTGGCCGCCGGCGAACTCGCCGCCTACACCGGGCTGCCGTTCTTCAGCGCGCCGAACAAGTTCGAGGCGCTCGCCGCGCACGATGCGCTGGTGCACCTGCACGGCGCGCTCAAGGGCCTGGCCTGCTCACTGCTGAAGATCGCCAACGACGTGCGCTGGCTGGCCAGCGGCCCGCGCTGCGGCCTCGGCGAGCTCAGGCTGCCGGAGAACGAACCCGGCAGCTCGATCATGCCGGGCAAGGTCAATCCGACGCAGTGCGAGATGCTGACGATGGTCTGCGTGCAGGTCATGGGCAACGACGCCGCGGTCGGCTTCGCCGGCGCGCAGGGCAACTTCCAGCTCAATGTGTTCAAGCCACTGATCGCCCACAACGTGCTGCAGAGCATCCGCCTGCTCGCCGACGGCATCACCAGCTTCGATGCCCACTGTGCCGCCGGCATGGAGCCGGAGCAGACGCGCATCGCCGAGCTGCTGGAACGCTCGCTGATGCTGGTGACAGCGCTGAGCCCGTACATCGGCTACGACGCCGCAGCGGCGATCGCACGCCGGGCACACCGCGAGGGACTGACGCTGCGCGAGGCGGCGCTGGCCAGCGGCGAAGTCAGCGCCGAGCAGTTCGCCGCCTGGGTGCGCCCGGAGCAGATGGTCGGCCCGACCGCCTGAGGCGGGCGCCTCAGATCGTCCCGCCGTCCCAGCCGGAATGATTCCGGCGCCGGTCCCGGCCGCTGCGGCGATCGGGCTTCTGCAGCTCGAAGCGCAGGGCGGCGCGGCGGTCGACACCGCTGCGCCGCTCACCGCAGCGGCGTTCGGCGACGGACTCGTAACGGCAGGAGCAGTGCGCGCGGTCGCAGCCGTGCAGCGGCAGCGCCGGCAGCGCCGCATCACCGGCATAGAGGGTGCCGGCCTGCTGCCGGGCAGCCTGACAGGCGGCAGGCGCGGGGATGATCCGCTTTGCGCAAAAGCCGGGGTCAGCCGCCGGCGCCGGCGGCGCGGCGCCCGCCAGCGGGCGCACCGCAACCTCTGCCGGCGACGGGCCGGCCAGCCCCAGCCGTGCCAGCAGGCGATGCCACAGGGAAACCTTGCGGGGGGACATATCGGATCGATCCGCAGCAGAGCCAGCGCTCCGGCCGACGATTCGGGACTCCTGCCGCGAGACTAGCGCCGCGCTCCGCGTAAAGCTTCAGGCCGGTGACGGCGGCGCAATCGTTTGCAGATTCCCCCGCCCGCACCGCGCCCTGCGGCAGCGCCCTCTGCCACGCCGGCACGCGGCATTGATCAACAAGGATTGACAGTCCCGTAGCCGGCACCGAGGCTTGATGGTCAGTGTTGCGTCCCCCCGGGCGGACATGGACGATTCATCAAGCACAGGGAGTAGCAAGGAATGAGTGCCTTTTTCTTCCAGCGCATCAACGACCACATCCAGTACCTCAACCGCCTGCAGCGTGCGCTCGACAAAGCCGAGGACTTCACCTGTTCGACCTGCCACGAGTGCAAGCTCGGCATCTGGTTCGACCAGGAGGGCAAGGATGAAGTCACCGCCTGCGGCATGGACCCGCAGGCTCTCGCCGAGCCGCATACGGCGTTCCACGACGCCTGCTTCCGCGCGCTCGAATGCCGCCATGCCGGCGACGCCGCCGGCGAGCGCGCCGCCATCACCGAGATGTACAAACACTCCAACACGCTGATCAATCTGCTGATGGAGCTCGACAAGGCCGGGCAGGCGAAGAAGTGACGAGCCGCTAGCCGGCGACCACGATCTCCACCCACGGCAGACGCCAGCGCGACAGGCGGCGGCGGCCGCGACTGGGTTCTTCTTCGTCCTCCTCCCGCCGCCAGACCAGCGCCAGCAGGCGTGCACGGATGATGTTCTCCAGCCGCGGCGCCCACTGCTGGCAGGCTTTCTTCGACAGGCGGGCCAGACGGCGGCCCTGAACGTCGAGCACGAAGATCTGCTCGCCGACGGCCTGCAGGCTGACGGCATCGCCCGGCTGCGCCGCGGCGAGCGCGGCGTGGATCGGCGCGCCGGCCGCGAAGTTGGCGGCATAGCTCAGGTAGAGATCCTCGAAGGTCAGCCGCTCGATGCGCCGATCGAGCACCGCCGGCGGCAGCTCGACGAGCGCTGGCGTGCGCTCCAGGCAATCCCCGGCGCGCAGCTCGACCAGCGCCGGCGCCAGAGCATCGGCGCGCGCGCACAGTGTCAGGCTGGCGCGCGCGCGCGTCATCGCCACGTAGTACAGCCGCCGCTCGGCCTCGGCATCGTGGTCTTCACCGCGCACCCGCCAGTCACCGAGCACGATGACGTGATCGAACTCCAGCCCCTTGGCCGAATGCGCACTGCCGAGATAGACACCGGCGCCGTGGCGCAGGCCGCGCCGCGCCTCGTCCAGCCACTGCGTGAGCGCATCGAGCAGCAGCGCGGCAGGGATGCCGGCCGGCGCGGCCGCCGGGTCGTCGTCAGCGCCGTCGACCGGCGCAGCACGCTCGGCCGCCAGCTCGGCGAACAATTCGACGAGGCCGGCGCGCCACGGCAGCGCGGCGGGCAGCGGCGCCACCAGCGCCTGCAGCTCGACCAGACCGAGGCCGGCGGCGCGCAGCCGATCGAGCAGATCGACGATCTCGCAGACCCGCCACGGTGACGGCAGCTCGTCTTTGCCGGCATTCCAGCGCAGCGGTATGCCGAGGTGATCGAGCGCGGCGCGCAGCGCCAGCAGTTCCTGACGGGTGCGGGCCAGCACCGCACAGCGCTCCCAGGCCAGCGCCGGATCGAGCCGGTGCAGGCGCTGCAGTTCGGCGGCGACGGCGCGCGCCTGCGCCCGGCCGTCGGCGACGCGCAGGATCTGCACCCGCCCCTGCGTCAGCGGATCACCGGCACCCCAGGCGCCGCCGGCGGCGGCACCGGCGCGGGCCTGATCGATGCGGATCGGCTGCGCGGTCTTCATGCGCTCGCGGTTGTGCGCGATCAGGCGGTTGGCGGCGGCGATGATGTGTGCGCTGGAGCGGTAGTTCTCGACCAGAAAATGCTGCTCGGCGGCATAGTCGGTGGCGAAGCGGCGGATGAATTCGACGCTGGCCTCGCGGAAGGCATAGATGTTCTGGTCGTCGTCGCCGACGGCAAGGATCGACAGCTTGTGCTCACCCTCGTCGAGCGTGCGCCCGGCCAGCGCCGAGATCAGCGCGTACTGCTGCGCGTCGATGTCCTGATATTCGTCGACGAGGATGTGCTGGTAGCCGGCCAGCAGACGCTCGCGCAGCTCGTCGCCGGCGGCGCCGATCAGTTCGCGCTCGCCGTTGAGCAGCGCGGTGGCCTCGCTGAGCAGCGCGCCGAAATCAATCTCCTCGCGCGCCTGGCCGTCGAGCGCGCGACCGCACAGCGCCAGCGCCAGGCCGTGGAAGGTGCGCACCGTCACCGCACGCGCCTCGCGGCCGATCAGCTGCAGCAGACGCCGGCGCAGGTCGAGCGCGGCGTGGTGGTTGTAGCAGAGCACCAGCACCGCCCGCGGCGGCACCCGCAGCACGCGCAGCAGGTACGCGACGCGGTGCACGACGACACGACTCTTGCCGGAGCCGGGGCCGGCGAGGATCAGCAGGTTGCGTTCGGCCGGCGCGGCGACGATGGCCTGCTGCAGCGGATTGCCGAGCGCTTCGACGATCTCGTAGAACGACTCCGGCGCGGTCGGCCGCTTCAGCTCCTGCTCACGGCCGGCGAAGTAGCGCCTGATGAAGCTCTTGCGCTCCATCTCGAAGTAATCGCGCAGCAGCGCCAGCGCGCGCTGCATTTCCTGCAGCGCCAGACGAGCGTATTCGGCCATCACGTGGATCTGCAGGATGCGCTCGCGGTAATGCTCGCCGAGCGGCGCGTAGTCGCCGGCACCGTAGCGGCGGCCGCGCGCCTCGGGCAGCACGCGCACGGTCATTGCGCTGCGAAATACCGCCAGCCCCTGCTGCAGCACGATGATGCGCTGCTCGTGCAGGTAGAGCAGCGCGCACTCGATCGCCGCCAGCGGATCGCGCAACTGCTGGCCGAGCAGCAGATCGGTCGCCACCACCGCGCGCAGGTCTTCGAGGCCGAATTCGACCAGCGTCTCGCCACTGCCGGGACCGTCGGCCACACGCCTGAGCAGGCAGTCGAGCAGCAGCGTGGCGATGCCGTGGCGCACGCTGGCGGTGGTGACGATGTTGTCCCAGCTGCGCCGCGGCCAGATCTGCAGGCGCTCGTGGCCGGCGGCGCGCAGCTTCAGGCTGGCGATCTGGCGCTCGGCGAGGCCGAGGCCGTCACGCGCCAGCGAGCCGAGCAGCTTGCGCAGCAGCTCGGTATCGCTGGGCAGTCCGGCATCGCACAGGCGCTGGTTGAGCAGGCGCAGCTCCAGCGGTTGCCAGCCGGCCTCGGCGGCATCGGGCGCCGCCTCGCGCAGCAGCTCGAGCAGTGCCCGCTCGATGCGGATAATCTGCTCCAGCCGCGCCTTGGCACCGAGCCGGCCGCCGCCGCCGCGCGGCTGCACCCAAGCGCTGAGCTGCAGGCCGGCGCGCAGCAGGCCGGCGCGCTGCATGTCATCGAGCAGGCGCAGGATCGGCTTCGGCGGCGTGCCGTCCTGCGGGCGCAGCGCCGGCAGCTGCGCCAGCTCGTCGGTGCTCAAGCCCTCGTCGGGCGCGCACTGCCACAGCGCCAGCAGCACCGCCTCCCAGCGCGCGATCTCGGCCTGCGGCAGCTTGAGCTGCGCCATCTTGTCGCGCGCTTCGAGCAGCGAGCGCACCAGCGGCACGCCCTGGAACACGCGGATGTGGTTCTCGTCGCGGCTGACGAAGCCGGCACGCTCCAGCCAGGCGATCGCCATGCGCACGCGGGTATCGGCGTCGCGCTCGTCGGCATCGAAGCTGAGGCCGAAGTCACCGACGTTGAGCAGCTCGCCGGCGGTGGTCACTACCGGCCGTTCCGGGTGCTTCTGCTGCAGCCGGCGCAGCGCGCGCAGGATGGCGACGATGTCGCCCTGGCGCAGCTCGCTGCGGGCGCTCTGCAGGAACTGACGCTCGACGTCGTCCTTGGCGAACAGCAGCACGCAGTCGGCATCGGCGCGATCACGGCCGGCGCGGCCGGCTTCCTGCAGGTAATTTTCCAGCGAGCCGGGCACGTCGGCATGCACCACCAGGCGCACGTTTTCCTTGTCGATGCCCATGCCGAAGGCGTTGGTGGCACAGATCACCTGCGTCTCACCGCGCAGGAAGGCCTCCTGGATCGCGCGCTTGCGCGGCGCCTCCAGCCCGGCATGAAAGGCTTGCGCCGCCCAGTCCTGCCCGGCGAGGAATTCGGCGGTCTGCTCGCTGTGCTTGCGCGTGGTGCAGTAGACCACCGCCGCCCCCTCGCGGGTGCCGAGGTGTTCGCGCAGCAGGCCGTCGATGCGCGGGTATTTCTCCGCCTCGCTGACCTCCTGCACGGCAAAGCGCAGGTTCGCGCGCTCGGTGCCACCGGGGAACAGCGCCAGCTCCGTGCTCAACTCGCGGCGGAAGTGCTCGCGGATTTCGTCGACCACCTCGGGCTTGGCGGTGGCGGTCAGCGCCAGCACCGGCGCGGCCTGCAGCGGGTGGCGGGTGTTGAATTCGCGGATGAAACGCGCGCAGTAGAGGTAATCGGTGCGGAAATCGTGCCCCCATTTCGCCAGGCAGTGCGCCTCGTCGAAGATCCACAGGCCGATCTCGCGGCTGGCCAGCACCTTGGCAAAGCCCGGGTTGCGGAATTGCTCGGGAGCGACGTAGAGCAGCGCGATGTCGCCGAGGCGCACGCGTTCGAGCAGCGCGCCGCGCTCCGGCGGCGTCAGCTCGCCGTAGAGCGCGCCGGCCAGCTCGGCGCCGAGGCGCCGGGTCAGGCCGTCGACCTGGTCTTTCATCAGCGCGCGCAGCGGCGAGACCACCACGCTGAGCGCGCCCCGGCGCTGGTAGAGCGCCAGCGCCGGCAGCTGGAAGCACAGCGACTTGCCGCCGCCGGTCGGCAGGATGCCGAGCAGCGAGCCGCCCGCCATCGCGTGGCTGACGATCGCCTGCTGCAGGCTGCTGCCGTCGGCGGCGGCCGGCTCGGCACGAAACGCGTCGTAGTCGAACCAGTGCTTGAGCTGCTCCTGCGGGGAATGCGCGCTGCGGCACCAGCGGCACTCCGGGTCGCGGCAGGGCTGGTCGCGCAGCCGGCGCACGATCTCGCCGAGCTGCGGAAAACGCAGGCGCAGCCACGGTGGCAGCACCGAGTTGCCGCCGGCGACGCGCAGCCAGGCAACCAGCCAGCCGAGCAGCGGCCGCTGCCGTGCATCGGCGAGCAGCGGCGCCGTCACCGCCAGCCACTGCTGACGGCAGACGCGGCCATCGAGCAGCTGGCGCAGCGCGGCGCGCACATCGCTCTGCGGGCAGGCACCGAGCTGCTGCCAGAGCGCGACGAAGGCCGCCGCCGAGGCGCCCTCGCGGCCCAGCTCGGCATCGCGGTAGACGTGATAGAGCAGATCGATCCAGGCGCTGTCGGCCCGCGCCTGCTCGGCGAGTGCGGCGTACTGCTCACGAAACAGCTGCGCCGACAGGCGGGCGTCGGCCAGCGGGTCGTTGGCCGCCGAGCGCACCAGTTTGTAGTCCTTGACCAGCGCGTGGTACGGGTTTTCCGGGTGCGCCAGCGGCGACAGGTACAGCGTGTCGAGCACCGGCAGCGCCAGCAGCGGATGCGCCGGCGCCAGCGCGCGCAGCAGCGGCAGATCGTGATCGAGCAGGTTGTGGCCGAGCAGCCAGCGCGCCTCGCGGCCGAACTCGGCCAGCGCCGCCAGCGCCTCGGCCTGATCGAAGCGCGCGCCGGCGCCGCCGCGGCGAAATTCCGCACCGCGCCACAGCGCACCGATCGCGAACAGCCGGCCGTCCGGGGTCGCCTCGAAATCCAGCCAGAGCGCGTCGTCGAGTAAGGGAAGCGTTTCCATACGCAGCATCCACAGGCGGGGAAATCGGCAATGATGTTTGAAGGTATGGACTGCCGTCACGCAAACGTCACGCGGACAGCTATAGTCGCGCCGCCCCGCCGCCGAGCCCGTTTACATGCAGTACGACAACCCCGACGACGTCTTCCGCCACCCGCCCGACGAACAGCCCTTCATCTACACCGGCGACGGCCGCCTGAGCCTGCAGTTCGACGCCGGCACCGTGCAGAGCCGCATGGACCCGAGCGCGCCCTACCGGCTCGAACTCGGCTACACGCGCACGATCATGGGTTTCCTGCTGTTCGTGCCGCAGCCGCGCCGCATCGGCCTGGTCGGACTCGGCGGCGGTTCGCTGGTCAAGTACTGCCACCGCTACCTGCCGCAGGCGCGCATCGAGGTCGCCGAGATCAACCCGGCGGTGATCGCGCTGCGCGACACCTTTCACATCCCCGCCGACGGCCCGCGCCTGCAGATCGTCTGCGCCGACGGCGCCGAATTCGTCGCCCTCGCCGAGCCCTTCGACGTGCTGCTGATCGACGGCTTCGATCTCGGCGGCGTGCCGCCGCAGCTGTGCAGCCAGCGCTTCTACGACGACTGCCGCGCCGCGCTCGGCGCCGACGGCGTGCTCGCCGTCAACTTCACCGGCGACGATCCGCGCATCGACATCTACTGCGAACGCCTGCGCCGCAGCTTCGACGGCCGCTTCAAGCGCATCCCGGCACAGGCATCGAGCAACCGCATCGTCTTCGCCGGCCGCCCCCTGCACTGCCCGCCGCAACGCCTGCGCGCCAGCGCCCGCGCGCTGGCCAGCCTCCATGAAGAGCTGGCGCTGGAACAGACCGTCAACGAACTGCTGACGGCGCAGCCGGATTAGTCAGAGCCCGGCCCTGCACGCGACAGGCGCCGGGCGTCAGACGCGTCGGCCCCGTGCCTGACAAGGCGCAGGCGTGAGGGAAAAGCCCGGTGAACGTAGCGGCGCGCGCCCGTTGGCCGGCGGCCGCGGCGCGCCAAAAACGCCCGCCGCGGCGGCCCGGCCGGTTTGTGCGGAGAACAGGCCGGCGTGAGGGGACACGCCGGCGTGGTTCAGGCAGCCCGCAGCCATACCGCGGTGTCGTGGAACACCGCGCCGCCGTTGGGGGCGGCAGGTTCGGCGCTGGTCAGGGCGTTGATGCCATGACCTTCGGGGAAGGCGGCGGCGGGCCACAGGCTTTCGACGATGACCACGCCGCGCTGCACGCCGGCGAAGGCCTGCACATGCAGGCTCAGGCTGGCGCGGCGGTTGCCGATGCGCAGCGCGGCGCCGTCGGCGATGCCGAGCGCGGCGCAGTCGTCCGGGTGGACGAAGGCGGTCGGCCGCCGCTGATGGCGCTGCGCCGAGGCCGTCTCGGTGAAGCTCGAATTGAGGAAGTGGCGCGCCGGCGCGGTGACCAGGCGGAACGGATGCTCGCGGTCAGTCGGGTCGGTCACCGCCCAGTGATCGGGCAGCGGCGGCATGTCGGCGCCGCGCGGGCCGAGCGCGGCCCAGTCGGGCGCGAAGCGGAAACGGCCATCGGCGTGGCCGAAGCCGTCGAGGAAATGCGCGGCGCGGAAATCGAGCGCGCAATCGAGGCCGCCGGCGGCGTGGATGGTGGCGGCATCCGGGCGGCCGGAGGCGGCCAGCGTGGCGTCGATCAGCGCCGGGGTGTCGAGCGCGAAGCCGGGGTGGTCGGCGCCGAGGCGCTCGGCGAGGCCGGCGAGCACGGCATGGTTCGGCCAGCACTCGGCGTAGGGCTCGATCACCGGCCGGGCAACCTGCAGGAAGGTGTGGCCGCCGGCCTGGTAGAGATCGTCGTGTTCGAGGAAGGTCGTCGCCGGCAGCAGCACGTCGGCATAGCGCGCGGTCTCGGTCATGAACTGCTCGTGCACGCAGAGGAACAGGTCCTCGCGCATCAGGCCGCGCCTGACCGCCAGCGAATCCGGGGCGACCAGCGCCGGATTGGTGTTCTGGATCAGCATCGCGCTGACCGGCGGGCCGCCGGCGAGTGCCTCGGCATCGCCGCAAAGCACCGCACCGATGCGCGACTGATCGAGCGCGCGCACGCCGCGGTCGAGGCGGTCAAGACCCTGGATCAGCGTGCGGTCGAGGCCGTAGATACCGCCCTGGCTGTAGAGCGCGCCGCCGCCGGGATGCTGCCAGGCGCCGCTGACCGCCGGCAGGCAACTCGCCGCGTGCATGCTGACGGCGCCGTTGCGCGAGCGGGTAAAGCCGTAGCCGAGGCGCAGGTAGGCGCGCGGCGTGCGCCCGTAGAGGCGGGCGAATTCGCGGATCTGCCCGGCGGGCACGCCACTGATCGCCTCGGCCCACTGCGGCGAACGCGCGGCGAAATGCGCCTCGATGGCCGGCGAAAAATCGGTAAAGCGCGCCAGATAGTCGCGATCGGCGAGGTTCTCGGCGAGCAGCACGTGGATCACCGCGCAGGCCAGCGCGGCGTCGGTGCCGGGACGCGGCATCAGGTGCAGATCGGCCTTGGCGGCGGTCGGTGTGCGGTAGGGGTCGATCACCACCAGCCGCGTGCCGCGCGTGCGCCGCGCCAGGGTGATGTGGTGCATCAGGTTGACCTGGGTGTGCACCGGGTTGCCGCCCCAGACCACCACCAGATCGGCCTCGTGGATCTCGCGGGCGTCGACGCCATGCTTGGCACCGGTGCCGGCCAGCCAGCCGGCGTCGGCGATGGCGCTGCAAAACGTGGAATGCTGGCGCGACCAGCCCATCACGTGGCGCAGCCGCTCGATACCATCGCGCTGCACCAGCCCCATGGTGCCGGCGTAAAAGAACGGCCAGACGCTCTCGGCGCCGTGGCGAGCCATCGCCGCGCGCAGGCGCTCGGCGGTGAGGTCGAGCGCGTCGTCCCAGCCGATGCGCTCGAAGCGGCCCTCGCCCTTGCCGCCGACGCGCCGCTGCGGATAGGCCAACCGTGCCGGGTGATGCACGCGCTCGGCATAGCGTGCGACTTTGGCGCAGACCGCGCCGGCGGTGTACGGGTGCTCGGCACCGCTAACCTTGCCGATGGTGCGGGCGTCGAGTTTCTCGACGCGCAGCGCGCAGGTCGACGGGCAGTCGTGCGGACAGACGGAAGGCAGTATTTCAGGCATGGCGGCAAGCGACGGCGGCGGGGGGAAGGGATGATGATGAACCGTCGCCGTGCGCCGGCGGAACCGCTCGTGCCAAGATGCGCTCCTGCGCCGAACAGCCAGCTTGACACTCTCCCCGCGCAGGCACGCCGGGCAAGGAACTCCACATCGTGACGCACGCTGCCATCACCGCCGCCGGCCCGCTGCCGGTCGGCATCCGCGCCGGCGGGCGCGATCTGCGCCTGGACTTTTTCCGCGGTCTGGCCCTGCTCTACATTTTTCTCGACCACGTACCGTCGAACGTCGTCGCCTGGCTGACGCTGCGCAACTACGGCTTCAGCGACGCCACCGAGATCTTCGTGTTCATCTCCGGCTACAGCGCCGCGCTCGCCTACGGCCGGCGCATGCAGGCGCACGGCTTTGTCTTCGGCACCGCCAGCGTGCTGCACCGCGCCTGGGAGATCTACATCGCGCACATCTTCCTGTTCGTGCTGTATTCGGCGCAGATCGCCTGGATCGGCACGCGCTTCCACAACCCGATGTTCGCTGAAGAAGCCAACCTGCTGCGTTTTCTCGATGACCCGCTGGCGAACTTCGTCGAAGCGCTGCTGCTGCGTTTCCGCCCGGCGAACATGGACGTGCTGCCGCTGTACATCGTGCTGCTGCTCGGCTTCGCGCCGGCGCTGTGGTGTCTGCTGCGCCGACCGTGGCTGACGCTGACGCTGTCGGCGGCGCTGTACCTGGCGGCCGGCCTCAACAACTGGAACCTGCCGGCCTATCCGCCCGGCAGCGCCTGGTACTTCAACCCGCTGTGCTGGCAGTTTCTGTTCCTGCTCGGCGCCGCCTGCGCGCTGTATCCGGCACTGCCGCACGCCATCGAGCGCCAGGCGCGCTGGCTGCAGCCGCTGGCGCTGGCGATGCTGATCTTCGCGCTGGCGGTCACTGCGACCTGGCACCTGCCGGAATACGCCGAGCTGATGCCGGAATGGCTGGCGCAGCTGATCTACCCGATCAGCAAGACCAATCTCGATCCGCTGCGACTGCTGCATTTTCTGGCACTGGCCTGGCTGGCCGGGCATTACGTCGACGCCGACGCGCGCTTCCTGCGCGGGCGCTGGGCAGCACCGCTGGTGCTGTGCGGGCGGCATTCGCTGCACGTGTTCTGCCTCGGCATCCTGCTGGCCTTTGCCGCGCACTTCTACCTCGTCGAATTCCACGGCGGCACGCTGGCCCAGCTCGGCGTCAGCGTCGCCGGAGCGGGCCTGATGCTGCTGCTGGCCCTGCTGATGGAGTGGTACCGCCAGGCACGGCAACCCCGTCGCATCCCGGAGACCAGCCATGCCCGCGAGGACTGATACCGTGCGCCCATGCTTTCGCCTGCTGGTCGTGCTCGGCCTGACGCTGATCGCAGCGCCGGTGCTGGCCGCTGACGACGCGGCGCCCGCCACCGAGCGCTGCGAGATTCCCGACGGGCTGGCGAGCAGCCGCTACGCCTTCGAGCACGTGCGCGCGGCGCGCCAGGCCAAGCGGCCGGTGGTGATCATCGCGCTCGGCACCGCCTCCACCGCCGGCACCGCCGGCCTCAGCTCGCGCACCATCGCCTACCCGGCGCGGCTGATCGAATGGCTGGAGCGGCGCTGGGGGCCGGGCTCGGTGCAGGTGGTCAACCTCGCCCATTCCGGCGAAACCGCGGCGCAGCAGCTGGAGCGGCTGCCGCAGGCGCTGGCGCAGTACCACGCCGACCTGCTGCTGTGGCAGACCGGCACCGTCGATGCGCTGCAGGGCGTCGATCTCGACCGCTTCGGCGACGCGCTGGAAGACGGCATCGACGCCGCCGAAGCCACCGCCACCGATGTGCTGCTGGTCGATCCGCAGTACGGCAGCCAGGCCTTCGCGCTGGCCGACGTCGACCCCTACCTCGCTTACCTGCGCCAGATCGCGCTGGCGCGCGGCGCCGGCCTGTTCCGCCGCTACGAACTGATGCACCTGTGGTTCGAGGCCGGCCTGCTCCAGCTGCGTCCCGAAGACGAAGAAGCCCAGCAGCGCAACGCCGCTTTCATCCACGACTGCCTCGGTCGCGCACTGGCCGGGATGATCGACGAGGCCTCGCAATGAGACAACGCCCGCCACGCCCCCACCCGCCGCGCCGCGCACCGCGCACCACCCGCCGCCGCGAGCTGATGCTCGCCGGCCTGTTTTCCACGCTGCTGGCACACAGCGCCAGCAGTCACGCCGCGGGCAGTGAACATTGCGTGCTGCCGGCGCAGCTGGTGCATGTCAGCGGTCACCTGCAGCGCACCCGCGCCCACCTGCAGCTGCATCAGCCGCTCGACATCATCGCCATCGGCTCTTCCTCGACCGAAGGCTACGGTGCCAGCTCGCCCGATCACAGCTACCCGGCGCAACTCGAACGCCTGCTGCGCAGCCGCCATCCCGACACCGCGATCCACGTCTTCAACCGCGGCCGCGGCGGCGAGATCGCAGCGCAGACGCTGGCCCGCTTCGGCCGCGATCTGCTGCCGTACCGACCGACGCTGGTGATCTGGCAGGTCGGCGCCAACGACGTGGTGCGCAACGTGCCGCTGGCGCAGTTCGCGGCGACGCTCGAACACGGCCTCGACCAGCTCGCGGCCGCCGGCTTCGAAGTCATGCTGATGCCGCCGCAGTACGCCCCGCAGACCGCCGCCGCCCGCCAGATCGACGCCTACATCGACTACCTCGAAGACCTCGCGCACCGCCGCGGCCTGCCGCTGATCGAGCGCTACCGCCTGATGCGCGACATCGCCAGACGCGACGCCAGCCTGCTGCGCGCAATGCTCACCCCCGACGGCATGCACCAGAACGACCTCGGCTACTACTGCCTGGCCGCACAGGTCGCCTACGCCATCGACGACCAGCTGCCGCCGAGCGGCGCGGCGCTGATCGTGCAATCGAAGGAAAGGGGCAAGTAAGCGCCCTTACGGGTAACGGCGCCCGCAGCGCCACGGTGCGGCAGGCGACGGCCGCGTGAACACCAGGCGGTCGTGCAGGCGAAACGGCTTGTCCATCCAGAACTCGATGTAGACGGGGGCGATGCGGTAGCCGGTCCAGTACGGCGGCCGCGGAATCTCACCGATGCCGAAGCGCGCCGCCTCGATGCCGACGGCCTTGACCAGCTCCATACGGCTGGCAAGCGGCCGCGACTGCTGGCTGGCCCAGGCGCCGATGCGGCTGGCGCGGGCGCGCGAGGCGAAATAGGCATCCGCCTCCGCATCCGCGACCAGCGACACCGGGCCACGGATGCGCACCTGGCGGCGCAGCGACTTCCAGTGCAGCACGGCCGCCGCCTGCATGTTGTCGGCCAGCTCCTGACCTTTCTGCGACTCGGTATTGCTATAAAAAACAAAGCCGTCGTGATCGAAACTCTTCAGCAGCACCATGCGCACGTCGGGCAGCCCCGAGGCGTCGCTGGTCGCCAGCGCCATCGCATTGGCATCGTTGATCTCCTTGCCTTCCGCCAGCGCCAGCCATTCGCCGAACATGGCGAACGGGTCGTCGCCCTTGATCGCGTCGTCATCGTGTTCAAAGGCTTTGTTCACGTCATCGTTTGTTGGATTCATTTTTTGCACCATGCCATCGGGCTGCATGAGCGGCATCGACCCTGCAGGTAAAAAAGCATACCGCTAACGCCCGCAGCCGGCGGATGCCCTGAGGCCGCCAGCCTTCAGCCGAGCCGGGTGCTGCTGCTCGTGATGCGGCCGGCTTCGAGCTGGTAGCGGCGCACCTGCGTCGCCGAGTCCTCGCACCAGAAATATTCGATCGGGCCGAACAACTCGCGCAGCTGCCTGGTATCGAACGACGCAGCCAGCAGCGGGAACACGCGCGGATCGTAGAAGCGCATGTAGTAGCTCCTCTGCCCCGGCCCCCGGATCAGCAGCAGGCGGCGGCAGTGGTCGCGCAGGGCACGCAGCCCGGCGCGGCTGGTCAGCAGCACGCCCCAGTGCTCACCCCAGTGATCGAACACCCGATCGCGCCACGCCGGCGCACTGTCGAGGCGCAGCAGGTACGGCGCGACGGCCGCCAGCTCCGCCACCAGCTCGCCGCGATACAGGCAGACGTATTCACCGGCGGCCGCGACCAGACGTTGCGGCAGCTCACCGACGACGGCACCGTCGAGCAGCGCATACAGCGCATGCCCGGACGGCGGCGTGCAGAAGCGGGCCAACTGGTCGCGACGGCGACCTACCGGCTCCCCGCGGGCAGACGCAGCGACATCCCTGTCCATGCAAGACTCCTCCGGCCGGGCTGGCTCACGCGGCGACGCCGCGGCAGGCCAGGGCCGGCAAACGCAATCTGGAAATCCCCGCCGCCGAGCGCCAGCGCAGGCAGGCATCGAAATCGCCGCGACGCGCATACAGCGCCAGATCCGTCGTCGCTCCCAGCGGATTGGCATCGAGCAAAACCGCACGCCAGCTTCCCGCCGGCGTCGGCAGGCAGGCGACATCGAACGCCAGCGCCGCCGGCGGCGCCGCGGCGATCAGCGCCGGCAGCAGCGAGGCACAAGCGCCGAGCAACGCCTCGGCATGGCTCTCCAGCTCGGCAAAGCAGGCACCATCGGCATGCAGGGCCTGACTGGCGCCGCACCAGACGCCGTCCTGCACGAAGCAGCGCAGCTCGGCCCAGTCCGGAAAATCGAGCCACCGGCGCACGACCAGCGCCAACGGCACATCGAACATCAGCGCCATGCGCAGATCGACCGCGCAGCGCAGTGAGCCGGTGACGATCTGCGCCAGCGCCTGTGCGGCACCGCCAACGCACAGCCCGTGCCGCTGCGCCTGCAATGAATCCTTGGGGCTGCGTGAACTCAGGCGCACGCAGCAGCGGCCACCGAGCTCGGCAATGGCGGTATCGAGCCAGCGGATGAGCCGCTGCAGGCGCTGCGCCGGCAGCGGCGCGAACCAATGTCCAAGCCCGCCGATCTGCGCACCCAGCGCCTGACACTCGGCCGTCGTCAACGCCAGCAAACGCATCTCCGGCGCGCGCTCGACCCACGCCACCGGCCAGGCATCGATGAAAGTCGCCCGCGCAGCATGAATGTCATACGGCGCCCGCCAGACAGCGCACGAATTCACGCCGGGTACACCCGTTTGACCCAGTCCTCCAGCGGCTCATCTTCATCAGGCTCTTCTCGCAAGGCCAGCAGGAATTCCACGAAGGAATCGGCGACATAGGCAATATTGCTGTCGTCAGGGATTTCTCCTTCATAAATATTCGCGTGACATCCATATCCCCAAAAGAAGATCTTACCAAAATTGCTCTCCCCGATACCAATCAGGAAAAGACTGCTGCCAGGATTACAAGCAAAGCACAAATAATCATTTGGGATATAGTTTTTGAAATCATTCCAGTTTTGCAGAAAATCAGCACCCAGATCTGAGTTAATAATTAACAGCTCTGACAAAATGACAGCCGGCCCGACAGATACCGCAACCGAGCCTGCAGGCCACTCGACCCTGACCCAAGCGGTACTCGTCTTCGGGATATCTATTGGCAATGGCAGACCACCATTCCACTTGAGATAATAGCTCCTCAATTGCGGTGGCAACCTGATATGTATCTGTGCTTCGAAAGCGCGCAGTTCTTCCTCGCTCAGAGGAGAGCCGTGCTCAATTACCTCATATTCCCTGCCATTCAGTACAAAATCCATTTCCTGACTCCTCCTGGAACGACGTTACCGGCCTCCATCCGCTGGCAGCCAATCACGGAAAATAGCGGCGCCTATCCTGGATACATCCGGTTGACCCAGTCCTCCAGCGGCTCATCTTCATCAGGCTCTTCTCGCAAGGCCAGCAGGAATTCCACGAAGGAATCGGCGACATAGGCAATATTGCTGTCGTCAGGGATTTCTCCTTCATAAATATTCGCGTGACATCCATATTCCCAAAAAAAGATCTTGCCAAAATTGCTCTCCCCGATACCAATCAGGAAAAGACTGCTGCCAGGATCACGGGAAAAGCATAAATAATCATCTGGAATATAATTTTTAAAAGTATTCAAAGCCTCCAGAAAATCTGAATGCGATTCAGAGTTAATGATGAATAATTTCGAAAAAATAACAGCGGGCCCGATAAGCTCCGCCGCCGATCCCACGGGCCACGTCACCTTGACCCAGACACTGCTATTCATCGGGATAGACGCTGGACTGGGAAGACCACCATTCCACCGCAGGTAATAACTTCTCAGCTGTGGCGGCAACCTGGTGTGAATCTGCGCTTCGAAGGTGCACAGTTCTTCCTCACTCAGAGGATGGCCGTGCCCAAGTACCTCATATTCCCTGCCATTCAGTACAAAGTCCATTTCCTGATCCATCCTGGAATACTGTTACCGACCACCATCCGCTGGCAGCCAATCATGAGAAATGACGGCGCTATTCTGGATACATTCGTTTGACCCAGTCCTCCAGCGGCTCATCGTTATTGGGCTCTTCTCGCATCAACAATAAAAACTCCGTCACCGAGCCCACAATAAAAGCAAGTTCCGTTTCTGTTCGACTATCATCACCATCAAGCCCTCCACCAAACTGCCTAGGCCAAAAAAAAATCTGCCCTAGGCTGCGCTCTTGTGTACTGATCAAAAAAAGACTACCCACTGGATCCTGTGAAAAACATAGATAACCTTTAGGAATATGCTTTTCATAAGCACTCCAAATACTAAAAAAATCTGTCTCTCCTTGCGCGTTTATAATAAAAAACTTACGCACACTCGTTGCCTGATCGAGATCGGCATTGAGTATTTTCACAGGCCATTGCAGTTTTACCCAGACACTAGATCCCTCCGGAAGATCGCTTGGACAGGCTAGTCCACCATTCCACTTGAGATAATAGCTCCTCAATTGCGGTGGCAGCCTGATATGTATCTGCGCTTCGAAGGCGCACAGTTCTTCCTCACTCAGAGGATGACCGTGCACAAGCACCTCATAATCTTTGCCATTCAGCACAAAATTCATTTTCCAATCCGTCCTGGAATACTGTTACCGACCACCATCCGCTGGCAGCCAATCACGGGAAATGACAGCGCCTATTCTGGATACATCCGTTTGACCCAATCCTCCAGCGGCTCATCTTCACCAGGCTCTTCTCGCAAGGCCAGCAGGAATTCCACGAAGGAATCGGCGACATAGGCAATATTGCTGTCGTCAGGGATTTCTCCTTCATAAATATTCGCGTGATATCCATATTCCCAAAAAAATATCTTGCCAAAATTGCTCTCCCCGATACCAATCAGGAAAAGACTGCTGCCAGGATCACAAGCGAAGCACAAATAATCATTTGGAATATAGTTTTTTAAATCATTCCAGTTTTGCAGAAAATCAGCACCCAGATCTGAGTTGATAATTAACAGCTCCGACAAAATGACAGCCGGCCCGACAGATACCGCAACCGAGCCTGCAGGCCACTCGACCCTGACCCAAGCGGTACTCGTCTTCGGGATATCTGTTGGCAATGGCAGACCACCATTCCACTTGAGATAATAGCTCCTCAATTGCGGTGGCAACCTGATATGTATCTGCGCTTCGAAAGCGCACAGTTCTTCCTCGCTCAGAGGAGAGCCGTGCTCAATTACCTCATATTCCCTGCCATTCAGCACAAAATCCATTTCCTGACCCCTCCTGGAACGACGTTACCGGCCTCCATCCGCTGGCAGCCAATCACGGAAAATAGCGGCGCCTATTCTGGATACATCCGTTTGACCCAGTCCTCCAGCGGCTCATCTTCACCGGGCTCTTCTCGCAAGGCCAACAGGAATTCCACAAAGGAATCGGCAACATAAGCAATGCCGCTGTCGTCGGGTGGGTGGCCTTCACAGCCCTCCGTCTGGTATCCGGGTCGCCAAAAAAATATACGGCCAAAATTATTGGGTGCGATACCGATCAGAAAAAGACTGCTGCCGGGGTTCCGCGCAAAGCACAAATAACTATCTGAAAAACAGCTTTTGAAATCATTCCAAGTTCTCAGAAAGTCTGTACCCAAATCTGAATTTATAATGAATAACCCAGATAAAATAACAGCCGGTCCTGTAGACGCCGCGGCTGCACCTACCAGCCACGTCACCTTGACCCAGACACCGCTATTCATCGGGATAGACGTTGGACTGGGAAGACCGCCATTCCACCGCAGGTAATAACTTCTCAGCTGTGGCGGCAACCTGGTGTGGATCTGCGCTTCGAAAACGCACAGTTCTTCCTCACTTAGAGGATGACCGTGCCCAAGCACCTCATAATCTGTTCCATTCAGCACAAAATCCATTTTCCAATCCATCCTGGAATACTGTTACCGACCACCATCCGCTGGCAGCCAATCACGGGAAATGACAGCGCCTATTCTGAATACATCCGTTTGACCCAGTCCTCCAGCGGCTCATCTTCACCAGGCTCTTCTCGCAAGGCCAGCAGGAATTCCACGAAGGAATCGGCGACATAGGCAATATTGCTGTCGTCAGGGATTTCTCCTTCATAAATATTCGCGTGACATCCATATTCCCAAAAAAAGATCTTGCCAAAATTGCTCTCCCCGATACCAATCAGGAAAAGACTGCTGCCAGGATCACGGGAAAAGCATAAATAATCATCTGGAATATAATTTTTAAAAGTATTCAAAGCCTCCAGAAAATCTGAATGCGATTCAGAGTTAATGATGAATAATTTCGAAAAAATAACAGCAGGCCCGATAAGCTCCGCCGCCGATCCCACGGGCCACGTCACCTTGACCCAGACACTGCTATTCATCGGGATAGACGTTGGACTGGGAAGACCACCATTCCACCGCAGGTAATAACTTCTCAACTGCGGCGGCAGCCTAGTACCTATCTGAGCTTCGAAAGCGCATAGTTCTTCCTCACTCAGAGGATGGCCGGCCCGAAGCACTTCATAATCTTTGCCATTCAGAACAAAGTCCATGATCGCCATCTCCTAAAACTGTGAACCACTACCATCAACGATACTGACACCACCTGTATGTGCAGCACCCGATATCGCTTTATTATGGACCTTTTCATTAACTAATATCATCGTGACACCATCCTCTTTATGATGCCATGTGTATTCTTCAGGAGCAGAATCTTTACTGCCGGGCCAATTTGAATCTCCAATCTTTTTCCGCATCGCATTACGCGCTTTTATAAAATCCGATTTATTACCAGCCATTTCGACCTCTACAATGCCCTCCTGATCGCCACTGCGATAAACCGATGGCGGATTACTGGTCGAAAAGTCGGGATAGCCCTCTTTGTAATCCAGCGATACATCACCGTCGTCGGACGTCCAGCGGGAATGCCCCTTCTCGCCGCTCCAGCTGCCAGTCTTTGGTAATTGCGAGCCGAAGCGGTTGCAACTGGCGCATTTGGCGTTACCGACATGGCGCTGGGCGGCTGCTTTGACGCGGCGGGCACGTTCGGCGGCGGCGGCCATGCGGCGCTGGGCGAAGCGGATCGCGGTGTCCTGATAATGGGCGACCTGTTCGGCGAGGGCTGCCGCCTGCCGCTCGATGGCGGCGATCGCCTTCGTGCTGCGAGCCACTTTGATCGGTTTGGCAACGGCATCGCCCAGGTAGGGGATGAAACTGACGCCGGAGAGGAATGCCCCGACCCAGTCCTGTTCCGCGACGCTCATCGCCAGCGAGATGGCATCGGAAGTCGGCGTCGGATCGACGATGCCGGCGGCATCGGCTGCAGTCTTCGCCAGTTCCCATTCGCGACTGCGCTGCAGCGCCGCCAGCTGCTGTTCCGCATCGGCGAGCGCTTGCGCCGTATCGTCTTCGATACGTCCGAGGTACTGCCCCACTGCACACCTCCTTGTGTGCCGATCGTGATCGAGTACGCGGGATCAGGACTCCGGACCGAGCCAGGCCTTGTGATCGTAGAAGGTCGGGTACGCCGCCCGCTCCCAGGCTTGCGTCAGCTCCGGCGTGTCGGCGAACAGCGCCTCCCAGCGCTCGGCAGCGGGACGGCTGCGGTCGTCGAGAATCGCGCGCAGCGTCGGTTCTTCATCGAAGTTCGGCGCGATCTCGAACATCAGGCCGACGAAGCCCATGACCTGCTCGTCGCTGTCGAAGCCGTGGCGGCGTGCGCGCGCGATCGCGGCGGCGATCATGTCCAGCATCAGGTGTTCGGGAATGCCGCGCATGGCGCCGGGCTGGGTATCGCAGAGGAAACGGTAGGTCTCCGCAATGAAGCCCTGCGGATCGCCCTGCAGCAGACGGTCGTACTGGTCCTGGTCGATGGTGATCATCGGGTCACTCCTCAGGTGTGTGCCATGCGGTGAAACCGCGGTTGCGCGGCCGTCACTGGCCGCAACGTTCACAAAACGGAATGCCAAAGCGCGCAGCGTCCAGCAGCACCCGCGCCTGCTGGCGCTGGCGCTCGGCGGCGGCGGGGCTGAGGCCGCCGTGCGCGGCTGGAGCGGCTTCGAGCGGCGGCTGTGCGGGTTGCGGGCTGCAACCGGGACCGCTGCCGGTACTGCCACCGCTGTTGAGCGCGATCGGTGCGCCATTGATGAAGACGCCACTCGGGCCGACCACGATCGAGGCGCCACCGGCCTTCAGCGTGATGCTGGCGCCGGCTTCGATGACGACGTGCGTCCCCGCCTGCAGCTGCAGAATCTGCCCGGCCTCGTAGGCCTGATCGGTGCCCGCTTTGACGTGGATGTCCTGACGCACGTCCAGCGACTCTCCACCGTCGATACGCGTCATCCGATCGCCGCCGACCTGCTGGTGTAGATCGCGCGCTACACGCTGGTAACGGTCGCGCTCGATGAGCACGTGCTGGTCGCGCAGGATGCGTTCGATGCGGTCGTTCTCGATGCGCAGGCGCAGGTCTTTCTGTGCATGCAGCCAGATTTCCTCGGCGCCGGTGCGGTCCTCGAAGCGCAGCTCGTTGGCACCGGCCGCCCCTGGCGTCGAGGCCGTGCGCAGGCCCGATTGCGTGGCGTGTTCGGGCAGGCTCCAGGGCGGGCGCAGATCGGCGTTGTAGACGCTGCCGGTCACCAGCGGCTGATCCGGATCGCCTTCGAGGAAGTCGACGATGACCTCATGGCCGATCCGCGGGATGAAGGTCGCCCCCCACTGCCGGCCGGCCCAGGACTGGGCGACGCGCAGCCAGCACGAGCTGTTTTCGTCGGCCTCACCTTCGCGATCCCAGTGAAAACGCACCTTGATCCGGGCGTGCTGGTCGGTCCAGATCTCCTCGCCGGGCGGACCGACGACGATGGCGGTCTGCGGCCCGGCGATGCGCGGCACGGGGGTCAGCCGGGGCGGCCGGAACGGCTCGTGCGCCGGCAGCGCTTCGAGCGTGACGCGAAATTCCGGCGCCTCCCCCGCCCCGGAACGATAGGCACCGCTGCTGAAGGCGTACTGCGCGGCCGCGACCAGATACTCGGCATTGGCCGTGGCCTCGGGGCAATTGCTCAGGCTGAACAGATCACCGCTGCCGAGGCCGCGCACATTGCCGGAAAAACGCCAGCCGTGGCGGCCGCTCTGCAGGGCCTCCAGCTGCAGGCGCGCCGCCCGCTCACCGCTGGCGCCGTCGCGGTGCGGGCTGGGGTAATCGTAGAGACCGAGTGCGCTCAGGTCATGGGCATCCGGGGCACGGCTGCGCGCAAGCAGCGTGGCGCGCGGTTTGAGGTAATCGAAGGCGTCGAGGCTGACGCAGCCGGTCGCCACGCGGTGGCTGGCCGACCAGTCGCTGAAATGCTCCTGCGCCCGCCGCTGCTCATTGCCCGGCGGGTAGTAAGGCAGCTGCGCGTAGCCGGCGACCGTGTGGTGCGCGGCGTAGGCGTCGGCGAGCAGCAGCACATGGCGGCCGTTTTCATGGCGGAAGAAGTAATAGATGCCCTCGGCTTCCAGCAGCCGGCAGATGAAGGCGAAGTCGGATTCGCGGTACTGCACGCAGTATTCGCGCGGCGCGTAGTCGGCGCTCAGGTGCAGTTCCAGATCACTGAAGCCGTGGTCGTCGAGCACCGTGCGCACGATCTCCGGCACGCTGCGCTGCTGGAAGATGCGGCAGTCGGCACTGCGCGTGAGAAACCACAGCCAGGGCCGCAGGACGATGCGGTAACCCGGCATGCCGCTATCCCACGCCGTCTGCACCAGCTCGGCGACGAACCCGTTGAACCAGCGCTGGCTGCCGTCCGCCCGCTCCAGGCGCACGCTCAGGTTGTGGCCGAGCAGTTGCCCGACGGCGATGTCGCGGCGGCTGGCGAGCACGTCGAGCACGTACTCGAACGGCGCCGAAAGCGCGTCGCGCCCCTCGAAGGCGCGCAACAGCAGCGCATCGTCGGGCAGCGGCGATTTGAGCGCCATCACCCGCTGCTGCTGGGTGGGTTGCCAGCTCATAGCGTGTCCTTACGCGGCCGGGAATCCCCCCGGCGTGACGCGCCACACTCCGGTGGCGCGGAGTCAGTCCTCAGCTCAGCGGCGCGAACAGGGCTTCCAGATCCTCATCGGCCAGCACACCGCTGCTTTCCCGCTCGCCGAGAATACCGTCGACCAGCGCACGTTTGCGCAGTTGCAGGTCACGGATTTTTTCTTCGACGGTGCCTTCGGTGTAGAGCTTGTAGACGAACACCGGCTTGTCCTGGCCGATGCGGTGGGCGCGGTCGCTGGCCTGATCCTCGGCGGCGGGGTTCCACCACGGGTCGTAGTGGATGACGGTGTCGGCGCTGGTCAGGTTGAGGCCGGTGCCGCCGGCCTTGAGGCTGATCAGGAACACCGGCACCTCGCCATTCTGGAAGCGGCGCACCGGCGTGTCGCGATCGTCGGTGGCGCCGGTGAGGATGACGTAGGGCAGGCCGAGCTTCTGCAGCTCCTTTTCGATCAGCGCGAGCATCTGCGTGAACTGCGAGAACACCAGCACGCGGCGCCCCTCGTCGACCAGCTCCGGCAGCATCTCGGTGAGCAGTTCGAGCTTGGCCGAGCCCTTGACCGCACGCGCGCTGCCGAGCTTGACCAGCCGCGGGTCGCAGCAGACCTGCCGCAGCTTGAGCAGCGCATCGAGGATGACGATATGGCTGCGCGCCAGGCCCTTGCTGGCGATTTCGGCGCGCACGCGCTCCTGCATCGCCAGGCGGATGCCCTCGTAGAGGTCACGCTGCGTGCCGGCCAGCTCGATGGTGCGCACGATCTCGGTCTTCGGCGGCAGGTCGGCGGCGACCTGCTCCTTGGTCCGGCGCAGCAGGAACGGGCCGACGCGGCGCGCCAGGCGCTCGCGGGTCGCGGCGTCGAGGTCTTTTTCGATCGGTTTGCGGAACAGGCGCTGGAACTGGCGGCTGTCGCCGAGCAGGCCCGGCAGCAGGAAATCGAACAGGCTCCACAGCTCGCCGAGGTGGTTTTCCATCGGCGTGCCGCTCAGGCACAGGCGGTGGCGTGCCTTCAGCGCGCGGGCGACCAGCCCGGCCTGTGCCGTCGGGTTCTTGATCGCCTGCGCCTCATCGAGGATCAGCAGGTGGTAGTCGTACTTGCCGAGCGCCTCGCGGTCGCGCGGCAGCAGCGCGTAGGTGGTGAGGATCAGGTCGTGCTGCGGAATGCTGGCGAAGTGCATCGAGCGCTCCGGCCCGCGCAGCGCCAGCACCCTCAGTCCCGGTGCAAAGCGCGCCGCCTCGGCGGCCCAGTTCGGCAGCAGGCTGGTCGGGGCGACGATCAGCGCCGGACGGTCGAGGCGACCGGCGGCATGCTCGCTGGCGAGGTGGGCGAGCGTCTGCACGGTCTTGCCGAGGCCCATGTCGTCGGCCAGCACACCGGCGAGCCCGGTGGCGCGCAGGAACTGCAGCCACTCCAGTCCCTGCTGCTGGTACGGGCGCAGCGTGGCGTGGAAGCCCGCCGGCAGCGCCAGCGGCTGCGGCCCGCTGCGCAGGCGCTCGGCCAGCTCGCGCAGATGCTGGCCGCCGTGCCAGTGCAGCGGCCGGCCGGTCAGCGCGGCTTCGAGTTCGGCGAGACGCCCGGCGTGGACGCGGCCGAGCGAGAACTCGCCGCGCAGGTTCAGCCCTTCACCGTCGTAGAGCTCGACCAGCACGCCGAGGATGGCGCGGATGCGCGCCGCCGGCACCGGCAGCAGGCGACCATCGGGCAGCGGCACCATCACCCGGCGCTCATCGCCGAGGCTCTCCAGCCAGTCGCGGCCGCTGCCGCCGGGCTGGCGGGCGATCAGCTCGACCAGGCAGGGCAGCAGATTGACACGCTGGCCCTGCACCTCGACGCCGAGCGCCAGGCCGAACCAGTCCTCGCCGGCGGCATCGTCGAGCTCGGCGAACCAGTCGTCGGCCTCGACCAGGTTGAAGCGGAAGCCGGGTTCGATGTCGACGGTCCAGCCGTCGGCGCGCAGCCGCGGCAGGGTGTCGAGGACGAATTCGCCCCAGCGGTCGGGATCGTGGAAGCCGTAATCGTGGCGGCATTCACGCGGCAGGCGGTCGCCGAGGGCGACGGTGCGCACCGGCACCAGGTCGGCGGCGCACAGCTGCTCCAGGCAGTCGTGCTCGAAGGCGCTGGCGCGCGGCAGGCGCTGCACCACACCGTCGACATAGCGGCTGATCTCGGTGGTGGCGTCATTGAGCGCGAGCCACTGCTCGCCATAGCCGAAGTCCAGGTGCGCGCCGTCGACCGGCACCGCCGCCGGCGTGCGCCCGGCGCGCGGCGCCGGCGGCGTGACCTCGCGGGTGTAGAGCCGCAGCCGCGGCTGCGGCCGGTGGCTGCGGGCGACGGCAACGGTGAGCTGCGGCGGCGGCGGCAGGCTCACGCCCGGCAGGTGACGCTCCAGCCAGGCGGTGACGCGCGGCAGCTCCTCGGCGGCCAGCGTCGGCGCAGTGGCGATCGCCGCCGCCAGCGACGGCGGCAGCGGCGTCTCCAGCGGGCCGGCGCTGCCGGCCTCGACATCGATGTACCACGGTGGCTCCAGCGCCAGCACCACGCTGCTCGCCGGTGCGCACACCAGCGCCAGACGGCTGCGGCCGCTGTCGTCGACGCACCATTGCGGCTGTGCCGGGCGCGGTGCACCGACGCTGAGCAGCGGGCCGGTCTCGTCGTGCCAGTGGCAGCGGCCGCTGGCGAGCAGGCGCGCCAGCAGCGCGGCACCGCGCTCGTCGCGCAGCGGCAGCGTGCGGGTGTAGGTGTCGCGGGTCAGCGCCAGCTCCCGCAGCAGCGGCAGATCATCGATCGCGAAGCGCGTGGTCGCGCCGGGCAGCAGCGCATCGCCGGGGTCGAGCTGGCGCGGCCGGCCATAGCCGCCCTTCTTCAGCGGCCGGGCGGCGACCACACGCACGCAGACCGGCTCCTCGGCACGCGCCGGCGGCTGCAGCAGGTAGAGCAGGCGTTCGTCGCCACCGGTGACCGGCGGCGGCAGCGCCGCCGCGGCCAGGCGTTCGAGCCAGGCGCCGAGCGCCGGCGACACCGGCGCCGAACCCAGCGGCAGCGCCGAGCCGTCGGCGAGGATCGGATCGCTGGCCTGGAACAGTTGCAGCAGCGCGGCGACGACATGCTTGCAGCCGCCGCCGAGCGGGCATTCACACTGCGCATCCAGCCGCTGTGCCTCGTCCCGACCGCTCAGGCGCAGGCGCACGGTGTAGCGCGGCGCGTAATTGCCGCGCACCTCGGCGCGCACGCCGCCGTCGCTGGTCGACTCCAGGCTGAAGACGCCGCCGGTACGAAACAGGGCCTCGCCGCGCACGATGGTCAGCGGGTCGAACCACAGGTTCAGATTCGGGCTTGAGGTGGTCTCGGTCATGGGGGCTCAAAGCAGGCGCAACAGGAGCATGCAGGTGGCGGTGCCGGCGGCGATGCTGGCGAGCGACTGGCGCCAGAGCAGATGCACGACAACGGTGACGACGACGCCGAGCAGCTGCGGCAGGCCGTGGTCCGGCGCGCCCGGATCGATGCCGCGCAGGCAGTAGAGCACCAGCACGCTCATCACCGCCGGCGGCAGGTAGCGGCCGAGAAAACGCAGCCACGCGGCTTCACGATATGCACTCAGCAGCCAGAACGGCGCCAGCCGCGTCAGCAGCGTGGCCACGCCCATCACCGCAACGGCGCCGAGCAGATAGGCGGTGTTCATGGATGCAGGCTCCGCGCGACCAGCAGGCCGGCCAGGGTCAATGCCAGCGATACCAGCAGGAATTGTGCCGGCGGCGCCAGCCACCAGCCGCACGCACCGGCGACCAGCGCCACCAGAAACGGCCAGGGCTCGCGCACCGCCCGCCATTGCTCGACCACCAGCACCACGAACAGCGCCGTCAGTGCGAAGTCGAGGCCGCGCGTGTCGACATCGAGCCAGCGCCCGGCGAGCGCGCCGAGCGTGCAGCCGAGCACCCACCAGAACTGGTTGAGTGCCGCAATCGCACAGTCGTAGCGCACGCGCTCGACGCCCGGCGGCGGTGCGGTGGCGGTCAGCAGCGACCAGGTTTCGTCGGTCAGGCTGAAAATCTGGTACCAGCGCCGCCAGCCGCGCGCCGGCACGCGTTCGAGCATGGCGAAGCCGTAGAACACGTGGCGCAGGTTGAGCAGCAGCGTGGCCAGAAAGATGTCGACCAGCGCGGTACCGGCGGCGAGCAGGCCGACGGCGAGGAACTGCGCCGAGCCGGCGAACACCACCAGCCCCATCAGCGTCGCCAGCCAGGCCGGCTGGCCGCTGTCGACCAGCAGCAGGCCGAAGGCCATGCCGAGTGGCACGTAACCGCAGGCGACCGGCAGACAGGCACGCAGGGCAGCAGCGAAAACAGGGGCGGACATAAACACTCGCGACGTCGCATCCAAACGCGCAAGGGTACCGGATGCCTTGTGCGAACGCTGCCCGCCCCGGCTTGATCCAGGTCAAGCCGCCGCCCCTTCGGCCGGGTCGTGTCAGGCTTTTCTGCCGCAGCGCGCCATCGTCGGCCCGCACCCGGCGGCGCGCGATGGCCGTACCCGCCGCCGCGGGCAGACCGGCCGCCGCCGCATGCGCGCCGGGCTAGCCAGCCGCACGGCGGCGCGCGACGATAAACACTTTTGCTGTGCACACCGCGTGAACCAGCGGGCCGGATACCGGCTCAAAGCCCCTTTCCACCCGGAGCGCCACGGCGCTCCGCCCTCTACCGATTATCGAGGAATTGCGTTGATGAACCCGCGCCTGCTCCTGCTCGCCGCCTGCCTGAGCCTGCCCACTGCCGCCTTTGCCGGCAGTACGATCGATGCCGCCATCGGCGGCGGCATCGGCGGGGCGGCCGGTGCCGCGATCGGCAACGAAGTCGGCGGCCGCAGTGGCGCCATCGTCGGGGGCGCCATCGGTGCCGGCGTCGGCGCCGCGATCACCACGCCGCAGCCACGCCACCAATCCGCCCCGCGCTATGCGCCACCGCCGCCGCGTCACCACGACAACGGCAGGCACAAAGGGCACTACAAGAAGCGCTATTACGACTGAGCCGGCGGCGCGGGCGGCGCGCTGACGTCGCCGCGCAGCCACTGGCCGAGCAGGTTCTGCATCACCGCCAGCAGCACCGGACCGATGAACACGCCGATCAGACCGAAGCTCAGCGCACCACCGAGCACGCCGAGGAAGATCAGCAGCATCGGCAGGCGCACGCCGCGGCCGATCAGCACCGGCTTGAGGATGTTGTCGATGGTGCCGACCACGCCGGCGCCCCAGATCACCAGGAAGATCGCCCAGCCGGTGTGGCCGCCGTCATAGAGCTGCCAGGCCAGCGGCGCCCACAGCAGCGCCGGCCCCATCGGCACGAAGGACAGGAAGAAGGTCAGGAAGCCGTAGAACAGCGCGCTGCCGGTACCGGCCAGCGCGAAGCCGAGCACGGCGAGCAGCGCCTGCGCCAGCGCGGTGCCGATCAGCCCGGCGACGACGCTGCGCACGGTGGCGGTGGCGACGGCGAGCAGCAGGCGCGTGCGCGAACCGGCGATCAGTTCGAGCAGACGGTGCAGGCGGGCGCTGTGGCTGGCTGCGTCACTCAGCACCACCCCCATCACCACCAGCGACAACGACAGTTCGAGCAGGCCGGCGCCGAGCTTGCGCAGCGCCACCAGCAGGAAATCGCGGGTCGGCCCGATCAGCTTGCGCAGCGCATCGACCAGCGCCGCCTGATCGTTGAGCAGCGTCTCCAGCCAGTCGTGCAGGTCCGGGCCGAACAGCGGCAGATCACGCAGCCAGTCCGGCGCGTGCGGCGGGCCGCTGGCCAGCCAGGTCTCGATGCGCCCCGACAGGCTGGCGAACTGGCTGACCAGACCGTCGCCGAACACGAACAGCGGCAGCAGCACCGCGCACAGCGGCAGCAGCGCGACGATCCACGCCGCCGCGCCCGCACCGACCCGCCGCGCCAGCCAGCGGTGCACCGGCGCCATCGACACGGCGAGGATCACCCCCCAGACGATCGCCGAAATGAAAGGCCATAAGGTCAGCGCGCAGCCGACCAGCAGCAGCACGAGCGCGCTCAGACCGAGCAGGCGCACGATCAGCGCGCGATCGATGACTCCGGTGGGTTCGTGCATCGGGCGTCTCCGTGGGATGGCTCGCGCAGCCTAGCAAAGCTTTGAAGAAAGCCGGGTTTCCCGACGCTGACGGCCCGATGCCTCGGCGGCTTGCAAACGCCCCGGGCCGGAGGCGCCCGCCCCGGCCAGCGAGCAATGCAGCCATCAGCGGAGCCGGTTCACGGATGATCCATCACCTCGATGAGGTTAAAAAACGGCAGCGCCAACAGCCGAGCCGGCCGGCCGCGCTGTGCCAACAACCAAACCGCGTTCGCCACCGGCGCCTGAGCCGCGCGGACTGGCCACCGGCAGCACCACCTGACGCGCTGTCCGAATTGGCACAGGCGCAGCCAGCCCGGGCCGCAGCCGCCAGCCGCAAAGCCACGCCGAGGCTATGAGCGGAAGCGCGCGAGCAGCCGGCGCAGCCACGATTGCCGGCGCGGCGGCCGACTCTGACGCCAGGCCGCGGCATCGGCGGCATCGGCGGCGACGTCGAAGGGTGTGTCCAACTCCTCGAAGTAAAAGCGGATCGCCGCGCGCCACTCGGCGGAGGCCTGCCAGCAGTCGAGATAGCGCGCCCGCTGCGCGGCATCCAGCGCCCGCCAGAACGGCCGCCACTGCGCATCGATCCACTGCTCCTCGGCCCCCTGCGTCGCCGGCAGTGCCTCGGGACGCAGCCGCGGGAAGGCGACCCACGGCGGCACGCAGGCGAAATCCTCGCGCCCGGCGCCGCCGTCAGTTTTCATCGAGGTGGTCGGCGATCCAGTCGAAGCCGAAATAGCCGGCGGTGCCGCCGACCAGGCCACCGATCGCCGCGGACACCACCGCGCCCGGGCCGGTTTCGATGCCGAGCAGCGCGCCGCCGGCGGCACCGAGCTTCATGCCGGCCCAGGCCGCTGCCCAGCCGCCGGCCTGGCGAATGCTCTCGGCGGCAATCGGCTTGATCGAGCCCTGATCGATGGATTTTTCCGTGGCGTGGGCGAGGTTCACCGCAGTCATCGCAAAGCCGACGATCTGCACGCCCTGCAGCACGCGGGTGGCGCCCATCGCCGCCGCGCCCTTGACCGCGCCGGGCGGCACATTGCCGCGCACCAGCGCTTCACGGTCGCTGCGCACCAGCTCGCTGATGGTCTGGATGCGCTTGCGGGCATCGACCGACTGCGTCTTCTGCGCGATGCGTTCGAGGTCGCTGACGATTTCTTCGGTCTCGTGCAGCGTGGCGCCGGCATCGATGGCTTTGTTGACGTCGATCCAGAATGGCTCGCCGGTAAAACGCGTGGCGCCCAGCGGCTTGCTCGACGTGGACAGGAACGGGCTCGGCTTCATGCCCAGCGCATGCCGCCCCGCCGGCAGCCTGGAGGCGGCGTCGGTCGGCTGGAAGCCGAAGCGCTCCGGGTTGGGGAACACCGCCAGCGGCCGGCCGAGCTGCTGCCCGGCCGCAGCCGCCATCTGCGGATTGACCAGCACCCGGCGCACCAGCTTGCGGCTGAGCGGATTGATCTCGTCGGCGAGCACGAACACGTAGGACACCAGCGGAATCCGCGCCTGACGGCTCACCTCCGAGCTGACGGCCGCGGTACTGATGAAGCGCTCCGGCTCACGCTGGCGGTTGCTCCCCTGCATCTCGTCGCGCAACTGCAGCACCTGGCCGACCAGCAGCGCATTGGGATTGGCCAGCAGATTGTCCTCGGCGATCAGACGCCACTTGGCGCCATCGCCGTAGTGCTTCCGGGCGATCAGCCACAGCGAATCCCCGGGTGCGACAACGTAACGCATGACGCTTCACCTCCCTGTCAGCCGGCTCAGCTCCGGCGCGCGCCCAGCACCACGCCCAGCGCCAGCAGGCTCTGCAGCAGATAGATCGAGGCGGCGATGCCGTGCAGACGGGCGAATTCGCCGCCGCTGCTGACGCCGGCGGCCTTCAGCGCCTCCATCGCCGGCTGCAGCCAGAACTCGCCGACGGCCACGAGCACGAGCATCGACAGCAGCAGCAGCGCGCGCCAGCGCCCGCCGCCGGCGCGCCAGCGCAGGCACTCGATCAGCGTGAGCACACCGCCGCCGAGCAGGCCGATCCAGGCGACCGCCCTGAACAGATGCCCGGCGACCAGACCGGCGAGCACGCGATCGGGAATCACCGAGAACAGCACCGGCGCGACCAGATAGCCCACCGTCCACATCGAACCGAACCACACGATCTGCAGCAGCCGCTCCAGCGCGCGCGCGGCGCGTCCTTCGACCATCTCTTGCATCTGCAATGTCCAGACGTTGAAAGCGCCGATGCTGGCACTGCCGCCACGGCAGCGGCAATAGCGCGGCCGGCGCTACGGGCCGGCGTCGATGCCTGCACGCTGACGCGCCGCCAGCGTCGCCACGTCGAACAGCGGTGCCGTCGGCTGCGCCAGTGCCAGCTCAAGGGCCGCACCGGCGCGCTCGCGCTGACGGGCGCTGCGCAGCGCGAAGCGGCAGGTCTCGGCATCGAGCGGGCGGCCGCACAGGTAACGCCGGCCGGCCTGGAAGCGGCGGCCGTTGCTCTGCCACCAAGCACTGAGCGCCGCCACGTCGGGCCACGGCAGATGGCTGTCGGCATCGAGCTGGATCTCGTCGGCGGCGGCTTCGGGCTCCTGCTGCGGCGGCGGATCGCTGAGGCCGGCGGGTTCGAGGTCGAGCCCGGTGATCCAGGCGATGCTCTCGGCGGCAAGGCGCGCATAGGGCGGCTCGGCGGCGCGCGCCAGCAGCCAGGGGATCATCTGCGGATCGCCAAGGTGGGCGCCGCCGCGGATCAGCACGCGCATCCAGCCCGGCTGGCCGTTGAGGCTGCGCAGCCAGTCGACCGCCTGCCGCGGCTCCAGCGCGCGCACCAGCAGGGCCAGTGCGCTGGCAGCGAAACCGCTGCCGGGACGGATGGCGCCAGCCAGCGCCGGCAGGGCCTCCGGCGCGCCCAGGCGCACCGCCGACCACGCCGCCCAGGCGCGCAGCGCCGGTTCGGCATGCGTCAGCCGGCCGAGCAGCTGCGGGCACAGATCGGTGCGACCGAGTTCGCCGGCGGCGCGGGCGGCGGCGGCGGCGAGCGTGAGATCCTCGGCGGCCAGCGCCGCGGCCAGCGCCGGCCCCGGGTCGGCGCGGTGGCGGGCATGGGCGGCGAGGCCGAGCCGGCGCCAGTCGGCCTGCGGCTGTTCGAGCAGCGGTCGCGCCCAGGGCTCGGCCCGGCGCCAGCTCACCCAGGCCAGCGCGTCTTCCAGTGCCTGCCGGCGCAGCGGGCCGCTGCCCGCTCCCGCGAAGGCCGCGCTCACCGCCTCGCGCCGGCCGCTTTCCAGCGCCAGCACCGCGGTGGTGAACAGCGCGCCGCCGGCCTCGCCCTGTGCCGCGGCGGCCTCGACGAAAGCCGTCGCGCTGGCGCCGGCGACGCTCAGGCCGTCGAGCTGCGCGCCGAGGCGTTCATCGAAGGCCAGCAGGTCGAACAGCCGGGTGTGCGGCAGCGCCAGCACGCGCGCGCGCTGCCGCCAGAGGAAGGCGGCATCGCCGGCCTGCCGCGCCAGCACCGCCGGCAGGAATTCGGGCTCGTCGTCGCAAGGCGCCATCACGTTGCCCGCAGCCACAGTGCCGCGCGCTCGCCGCTGTCGTTGCCGAGCGTCAGCAGCAGTTCGCCGCCGGGGGCATAGCCGCGGCGCGTGGCGGTGGCGGCAACCGTCGCCAGCAGCGCGCCGGCCGCGGCGCCGGTATCGCCGAGCAGTTCCGCCGGCAGCCACAGCGGCGGCAGCGGCGCGCCGTTGCTGCCGACGCGGCACAGCGCCATCACCGCCTCCTGCCGGCGCAGCGGCTCGCTGGCGAAATCCGCGAGCAGCAGCGCCGGCGCCGTCGCGCCGGCCTCGTCACGGGCCTGGCGGATGGCGGTGCTCAGACCCTCGGCACGCAGCGGTACGGCGTTGTCGGCCGCGGCGTTTTCGCGGCCGAAGCCGAGGCCGACCAGCGCCAGCGGCGCCGGCGCATCACTGAGGCCGAGCAGCAGCGCGGCGGCGGCCTCACCGGGGATGCAGGCGCCGCGCTGCTGCGGCGAAGCCAGCGCATTGGCGGCGGCGAGCGCGTCCAGCGTGCCGGTTTCGAGCAGGCTGTCGACGCCGACGACGAGCACCGCGCGACAGCCGCCGGCTTCCAGCAGCTGGCGGGCGCGGTGCAGCGCGATGGCGACGCCGACGCGCCCGCGCGGGATCAGCGCCGAAGCGGCGTGCGCCGGCAGTTTCAGTTCAGCCTGCAGCGCCGGCAGCAGCGCCGGCTCGACACAGGCGCCCGGACGGCCGCCCTCGGCGACGGCGAGCAGCAGCGGGATCGGCTGCTGCGCCAGCGCCGGCCAGCCGGCCAGGCATTCGCCGGCGGCGCGGGCGGCCAGCCGCAGCAGGCGGGCGGCGCCGCTGACGTGGCGGGCGAACGGCGCCTCGGCGACGAACACCGCGGCGCCGTTGGCGCCGAACGGACGGGCCTGCCAGCCCTCGATGCCGGCACGCAGCGCCGCGCAGCTGGCCTGCGCCGAACCACCCAGCGCGCTGACCAGACCGCAGCCGAGCAGCACCGGGGCGCTCATGGCTGCGGCTCCAGCAGCTCGCCGCGGCAGTCGACGGTGAGTTCGGCGATGTCCCCGGCGCCACGTGCCAGCGGCTGGCAGACGCGCCAGACCAGCGACAGCGTGCCGGCAACGGTGTCGATGGCGATGGTGTCGATCAGCGCGCGGCGCAGCTCGCGACTGCCGCGCGCCGGACGCAGGTTCAGTTCGACGGCGATGCGCGGCAGCAGGCAGCGGTAGCGGCCCGCCGGCGTCAGGTTCAGCAACTGGATCTCCTCGCCGCCCTGCGGATAGGGCATCTGCTGCTCGGGCGGTGCGCACTGGTGATAGCCGACGTCGAAGTCGCGCGGCGGCAGCGGAAACACCTCGCGCCGCCAGGTTTCGTCATAGGTGCCGGCGAGCGCCACGCGCGGCGCCCAGCCGCGACCGAGCGGGCCGAGCGCAAGCGGCGCCAGCAGCTCGCCGGGCGCGGTGATCGGCCGCTCCCAGTCCTCGGTGGCCGGCAACAGCTGATCGAGCAGGCGCAGCGGATCGCGCCCCGGCGCGCAGTAGCCGCGGCCGAGCGGGTTCTGCGCGCAAAAGGCCGGCGGCTCGCCGTCGGCCGCCGGATCGGCACCGCCGAAGGCAACCGTGTAGTCGCAACCGCGCTCGACGAAGGGTTCGGCGGCGGACGGCTGCAGGCTGCCATCGCCGGCGTGCTGCCAGCGGCGCTCGCCGCAGACAGCGAAGATGCGCCGCAGCGGTCCGCAGGCGACGCCGACCGCCACCCGCGCCGCCGGCTGGCCGCCCGGGGCGTGGGCGTGGGCGTGGATGATGAGGTCGCAGGCGCGCTTGCCGGGGGCGAAGTCGTGCTCGTAGCGCGGCACGCCGCGGCCGTGCTCGGCGCCCTCGCCGCTGCTGATGTCGGCGATCGCCGGCGGCATCTGCTGCGCGGCGAGGTGCAGCGTGCCGCCGCCCGGCGACAGGCGGAAAGTGCCGCGCACCACCGCCACCAGCACCGGGCGTCCATCCGGCTGGGTGACGACGGCACTGGCAGCGGCAAGAGGCGTGGGGTTGTGCAGTTCCATGGCAACCACGTCCGTGCGCGAGAGCGTTAGTTGATCTTCACCATGCCGCCCTTGAGCGTCAGCATGCCGCCGCCATCGACCTCGGCCGAAGCGCTGGCGCTGGCCTTGAGCGTGGCACTGGCGCTGATCTTGAGCTGCACGCCGCTGATCTCGATGGTGCCGTCGGACTTGAGCACGATCGACGCCGCGCCGGTGGTCAGCGAAATCTCGGTACCGGCGGTGATCGTCAGCTTCTGGCCGACGTCGAGCTTGTCGTTGGTGCCGACCTTGGTGCTGCGTTCGGTGCCGACGTCGAGTTTCTGCTTGGCCTTGATGGAGATGCTTTCGTTGTTGCCGACACTCTCGGTGCGATCGTTGCCGATGGTCACGGTCTCGTCGTGATCGACGTTCTTCTTGCGATCGTTGCCGACCCAGTGGGTTTCGTCGTGCTCGACCTCGATCATCTGGTCCTTTTCGGCATGGATCAGCAGATGCTCGGAGCCGGATTTGTCCTCCAGGCGGATCTCGTTGCAGTTGGCCGCCGCGCCGCCGGTGCTGGAGCGCGAGCGGATACCGCTCTGCGTGGCGTTGTCGGGCAGGCCGAAGGGCACGGTCTGCTCGCCGTTGTAGACACGGCCGACGATGATCGGCTGATCCGGGTCGCCTTCGAGGAAGTCGACGATGACCTCCTGACCGATGCGCGGGATCAGCATGCCGCCCCAGCCCTTGCCGGCCCAGGCCTGGGAGACGCGAATCCAGCAGGAGCTGTTCTCGTCGCGCTGGTCGTGGCGGTCCCAGTGGAAGTGCACTTTGACGCGGCCGTGCTGGTCGGTGTGGATTTCGGCGCCGCTCGGGCCGACGACGACGGCGGTCTGCGGCCCGGCGATGCGCCCGACCGGCGTCAGCGGCAGCGCGCGGAACGGTGCCTGCGCATCCTGCGTGCGCAGCGAAACGCCGAAATCGAAGCCGGCGCCGCCACCGCCGGAGTGGAAGTCATCGAGCTGCAGCGAGCAGTTCAGCGCGGTGATCAGGTATTCGATGTTCAGCGGCTCACGCGGGCAGCCGCTCAGCGTGAACAGCCCGCCGCAGCCCAGGCCGCGGGCATCGCCGCGGAACACCACCTCGGTGGCACGCGTGCGCAGCGCCTCCAGCGAGGTGCGGGCGTAGTGATCGCCGGCCCCGGTGTCGATGTAGGCGCCGGGGTAGCCGTAGCGGGCGAACTGCAGCGAGGAGGCCGGCGGCGTCGCCGTCGAGTTCGACAGCAGCGCCGCCGACGGCCGGGTGAAGTCGTAGTCGTTGAGCGTCAGCTTGGTCGACTGCACCTCCAGCGCCTGTGACCACTCCCAGAGGTGGTCGCGCTTGCGCCGGTTGTGCGCATCGGGCGGGAAATACGGCACCTCGGCGTAGCCATCCGCATTCTTGTGACCGGAGTAGTCGTCGGCCAGCACCATCACGTGGCGGCTGGCTTCATGGCGGAAGTAGTAGTAGATGCCTTCCTTTTCCATCAGCCGGCTGACGAAGTCGAAGTCGCTCTCGCAGTACTGCACGCAGTATTCGCGCGTGGCGTAGCTGCCGGCGAGCTTGTCCTCGAAATCGGCGAGGCCGTGTCCCTCGAAGACCTCCTTGATGATGTCGGGGACGGTCTTCTCCTGAAAGATGCGGCAGTCCGAGCAGTGCGTCAGCAGCCACAGCCAGGGCCGCAGCGTCGCCCGGTAGGTGGCCAGGCGGCCGTCGCCGCTGGTCTGGCCGAAACGGGCGACGATGCCGTGAAAGTAGCGCTCGCCGCCGGCCGGCAGCAGCACCTTGACCGCCAGCGACTGGCCGAGCACGGTCGCCGGATCGATGGAGAAATCCTCCGCGGCGAATTCCAGCTCGAAGGCGAACAAGCGCCCCAGCTCCTCGTGCGTCTCCATGCGCCGCAGCAGCAGTTTGTCGGTATCGAGCTGCGTGCAGCTGACCGTGACCGCCCGCTGCGCCTGCGTGATCGCCATCGTGTATCTCCCGAGCCAAGCCAGCGAATGACCGCGCGAGTGCCAAGAATAGAGCGACGGGCCGTCGCGCGTCTGCCGCTCAGCGCCGCGCGATGGCGAGCAGGCCCGACACCGGCAGGCCGGACTCGACGCGCAGCTGCACGATCTCCAGACGCAGCGGCCGCAGACCGGCGCCGCGCAGCACCGCCTCGACGTAATCGGCACGGTGGCTGTAGCGGCCGTTGACGTTGAGCCGGTGCGCCGCCTCGGCCTCGTGGCACTCGACGGTGAAGCCGAAGCAGCCGCCCGGTCGCAGCGCCTGCGCCGCCGCCGCGCACACCGCCTCCAGCGCGCCGAAATAGCACAGCGTGTCGGCGGCGGCGATCAGGTCCCAGGCGGCGCTGGCGGCCTGCAGATGGGCGCCAAGCTCGGCGGCGTCGAGCTGATCGTAGACGGCCTGCGCCGCGGCATGGGCGAGCATCTTCGGCGACAGGTCGACGCCGTGCAGCCTGCGCGCCCACGGCCGCAGCAGCGGGCCGCACAGGCCGGTGCCGCAGCCGGCATCGAGCACGTCGAGCGCGGCACGCGGCGGGCCGAGCACCAGGCTCAGCGCATCGGCCAGACACTCCGGTGCGCGGTAGTCGAGCCGCTCGCGCAGGTGCGCGTCGAAATGGTCGGCATAGCTGTCGAACAGGCCCTGCACGTAGGCGTCGGCGCAGCGCTCCGGTGCCGGCGCGCCGCCGCAGGCGGCGAGGCGCGCCTGCGCCAGCGGGTGCCCCGGTTCGAGCGCCAGCCAGCGCCGGTAGGCGGCGACGGCCTCGTCGAGGCGGCCGAGCCGGCTCAGCAGGTGACCGCGGGCGCGCACCGCGCCGAGGTGGCCGCCATCGAGCGCCAGCGCGTGTTCGCATTCGGCCAGCGCCGCCGCCCATTCGTGGCAGCGTTCGAGCAGGCTGGCGAGGTTGTAGTGGTCGTCGGCGCTGCTCGCTTCGAGTTCGAGCGCGTGGCGGTAGGCGGTAACGGCTTCGGCGATGCGGCCCTGCGCGCGCAGCACCACGCCGAGGTTGTTCCAGGCACCGACGTGCGCCGGCTGCGCGGCGAGGGCGGCGCGATATTCGTTCTCGGCCGCCTGCAGGCGACCCAGCGCCTGCAGCACGTTGCCGTGGTTGCTGCGCAGATCGGCATGCGCCGGCGCCAGTGCCACCGCCGCCGTCAGCGCCGCCAGTGCGCCGTCGGCATCACCGCGCTGGAAGCGCAGCAGACCGAGGAAGTGCAGCGCATCGACCTGCTGCGGGCTCTGCGTGAGGATCTGCAGGTAGACGCTCTCGGCGGCATCGAGCTCGCCGGCACGCTGCCAGCCGACTGCCATCTCCAGCGCCGCACCGACGCTCATCAGCTGTTCTGCATCGTCGTTCGCCATCGTCATGCCAGCTCCGGTGCACGCGCGAGCACGATCCAGCCATGCACCGGCTCGCCGAGTTCCTGACGCAGCACACCGGCTGCGAACTGGATGTCGACCAGGCCGGCGGCGGCCAGCGTGGCGCGCACGTAATCGGCGTGGTGGGCATAGCGACCGTGCGGGCGGATGGTGTAGCCGGCCGCCGGCGGCTCATCGAGACGCTCGACGCTGAAGGCGAGCAGGCCACCGGGGGCGAGCCCGATGCGCGCCGCCGCGGCGAAGCCTTCGAGCGCGCCGAAGTAGCACAGCGTGTCGGCGGAGACGATCAGACCGAAGTTGCCGGGATAGGCCGACAGGAACGCCGTCAGCTCGGCGGCGAACAGGTGATCGTAGCCGCCGCGGGCATCGGCCTTGCGCAGCATGCCGACCGACAGGTCGATGCCGATCAGCACCCGCGCATAGGGCTTGAGCCACGGCCCGCACAGCCCGGTGCCGCAACCGGCATCGACCACGGCGAGATCCCCACGGCCCTCACCGAGCGCGGCAGTGACGGCGGCACGCAGCAGCTCGGGGGCGTGGTAGTCGAGGTTTTGCAGCAGCACCTCGTCGAAACTGTCGGCGAAGCCGTCAAAAGTGCGGGCGACGTAGTCGTCGGCGGCACGTTCGGGCACGTCCTCGCCGGAGAGCGCGGCGAGCATGTGGCGGGCGATCGGGTTGTCGGCATCGAAGGCGATCCAGTCGCGGAACACCTGCGTCGCCGCCTCGCGCTCGCCGGCCATGTACAGCATGTAGCCAAGGTTGTAATGCGCCTGCGCATGGTGCGGATCGAGCTCGATCGCCCGCTGCAGCGCCTCGACGACGTCAGCCAGCGTGCCGCACTGGCGCAGCACGATACCGAGCTTGAAATAGGCGTCGGCGAAATCCGGGGCCAGCGCAGCGACACGGCGGTAGGCGTCGGCGGCAGCGGCGGCCTCGCCGCGCAGGCGCAGCATCACCGCCAGATTGTTCCAGGCGCCGACGTGCTCGTCGTCGTGTTCGAGCGCGCGGCGGTAGGCGGCCTCGGCCTGCTCGTGGCGGCCGCTTTCCTTGTGGATGTTGCCGAGGTTGACCCAGGCGTCGACGTATTCCGGTGCCTGCTGCAGCGCGCGCTCGATCAGCTCGACGGCCTCGTCGCTGCGCCCCTGCTGGTGGCGCAGCACGCCGAAAAAGTGCAGCGGGTCGGGGTGCTCGGGGTGATCCTCCAGCGCCGCGGCGTAGAGCGCAGCCGCCTCCTCGAAGCGACCTTCGCGATGCAGGCTCACGGCCAGCGCCAGCCCGCCTTCGGGCGGCGTGGCATCGGCACGGTTGAGGGATGTGGCTTCGATCATCGCAGGGCTCCGCAAAACAGGGGATTGCTGACAGTCAGTAGGCCGATGCCATCAGCCGGCGGCCATGCGCCCGGCGTCGGGCGGATCGTCGGTGCGGACATCCGGCAGCTCGGCTGCGAACATGCGCATGGGGCTCAGGGGCTGGGCAACGTCGGCGCGCAACGAAGATTCCGGCCAGTGACATCGCCGCGCGCGTCACCCGCCCGCGGCGGTAATCGTTGACAGGCAGGCCGCCGGACAGGCGAAGCCGATCGGTCCAGCGCTGCACACCCGATCGCCCGCCCTCTCGACCTCGCCACAGCCCGCCCACGCGCCGGCGCTCTGCGTCTCAGACCAGCAGCGACAGCGCCATGCCGGCCATGTTGCTCAGGCCGGCGTACAACAGCCCGAGCACCCAGCGCACGAAGGACAGCGTCAGCGAGGCGCCGGCGACGACGGTGCGGCCGAGGAAGCGGAAAATCGCCACGATCAGCGTGCCGACGTAGTTCGACACCTCGATCGACAGTTCCGCCCCCCTGCTCAGCAGCCAGGCGAGCTGGTCGAGCACGGTCATGCCGGCGGTCAGCACCGAGCCGAGGGTACCGATCAGCACGCTGCCGATCTTCTTCATCACCCAGGCCAGCGCCCGGCCGATCATGCGCAGCGTGCGCGCACCGAAAGGAATGATGCCGCTGCCGGCAGCGACTTCGTCGAGCCAGGACTGCACGCGTGCATCGTTGAGCTCGTCCCGGCAGCGGTGTTCGAGGCCGGCCCAGTCGTCCTGACCGACGCCGGGAATATAGCTGCCGGCCATCGAATGCGCGGCGACGCTGATCAGTCCGCCCTGGCCGTTGCCGAGCTGGTAGCCGCTGCTGTCGGCCGGTACGTGAAGGAACGGGAACAGCGGGATCTTCGGCACTGGATCGGCGTGATGGTGGACGCGGTGAATGTTCTCCGCACCGAGGCGCCGGCGCAGGCTGCGCGAAAAGGTCAGTGCTCCGGTACGCGGCGAGCCGAAGGTGTACAGGCGCACCGCACCGGCGCGGATGTTGGAGAAATAGTCGGCATTCAGGGTCGCCAGCGCCCCGCCGAGGCTGTGGCCGACGCAGTGGATCACCGACGGGTTGCGCCCGCGCAGGAACTCGGCGAGGTCGCCGGCAAAGGATTTCCAGACTTCATGGAAACCGGCGTGCACCGGATGGCCGCCGGGGCCGATCTGCATGCCGATGTTGAAGTTGCTGAGCCAGTCATAACCTCCTGCATTCACCGTACCGCGGGTCGCCACCAGGATCTCGCCCTGATGCTGCCCCTCACCCTCGGCGATATAGCCAAAGCCGCTCAAGCGCTTATAAACGATCAGCCCACCAGAGCGACCGCTGAGGCGAGAGTCTTCTTCAACGGTAAACATGCCCTCGCATCCCAGCAGATCACCACGCATACGCGCCTGGCCCACGGTTTGGTCAAACAGGCTGTAAACCCCCCTCGCAATCCCTGCCGCATGCTGTGGGCTCAACGAAGTCATAACTAATCTCCTTATCGGACAAATCCGTTCAGGCTCACTGCGGTTCGCAGATGCCGAATACCCCATCACGGTGGGCCGGCTCAGCTTCGAGCCTGCAGACCAGTGAGATGGGCCGGCCGCCCAGCTCGCCGTTTTCGGCATATTCGCCTTTATTGAACATCCAGGCTTGATAGGTCTTGCCTGCATGGTGGATCAAAATCGTCTGGCGGATGAACGGCTCGTGGGGCAGCAGTGACGCCAGCAGCGAACGGCGAAAAATGACCGGCAGACTGAAACTGCCCCGCGCATCGGTATGGGTTTCATCGACGCCGGTTTCACCATTGCTCTGCCAGGTGAAAGAGCGCTCGATCCTCGCCCCTTCGACCGGTTTGCCGTGATCGAGGACGACTCCGCTCAACGCCGAGAACAGACACAGATTTCCCATCGCTTGGGCCTCTTGAACGTGGAGCAAAAACAGCGCACTGGCAAAAGCGACCGCAAGCCCGCCCGCCCGCATCTCAGACATGATCGACTTTCACCGCGGATTTACCCTCACCTACAGCAGCGGAAAAGCCCTCGCACACCCGGCTTTCACGCGGCCACCGCAGGACTTCAGCAGACACGGCAAGCGCTGTCACAGCGCGCTCTGCGCGCAGAGACAGACCTCACTATCGCGCGCCAGCGCGGCGTCCAGATCACAGCGCAGTGAAATCGACCGGCCCTGCAGCTCGCCGTTTTTGTCGTAGTTGCGCTTGTCGAACGTCCACGCCCTGCAGCTCCGGCCATCGTGATGGATCAGGATGGTCTGCTCGACCATCGGCTCGTGCGGCAGCAGCGAACCGAGCAGCGAGGAGCGCGCGATTTCCGCAAACGCGAAACGCCCGCCGGCATCGGTCACCGCCGACTCGCTGCCGCGCTCATCCTTCCAATGCCAGAAGAACGAACGCTCGACGCGGCAGCCGGGCAGCGGTTTGCCCCGACGGGTGACGACGCCGTCGACGGCTGAAAACAGATACATCGGCCCCATGGCAAAAACTCCCTCGGAAACCAGCGCCAGGCTGAGGCACACGGCACGTGTGCGCTTGAGCCCAAGCGATCGATCCCTGTCCATCATCCACTGACTCCGACACGGCGCAGCCCCGGCAGGCGCCGTCCACCACACAGCGGCCGGCCGCCGGCAAACCAACGCAGGAGCCTCACCGCGCCCGTACGGTGCGTGTGGCGAGGTCGAGCGTGTAGTGGCGGTCGAGCTCGTCGACGATCTCCAGCGTGCGGCCATGCGGTCCCGCGCGCAGCGAGCGGATGTAGACGTCCTGCACGTCCTGCTCCAGCTGACCGTCGTAGGCGGTGGCATAGATGCGCAGCCGCCACAGCTCGCGGCCGCTGCGGGCATCGCAGGCGACGATGTAGCCGCCGGCCTGCTCGTCGCCAAAGTCGCGGGTATCGGCCGGTGCCTCGTAGCGCACGCCGTCGAGCGTGAGCGGGGCGACGCTGGGCGCGGCGACGCGCTTGCCGGCCGGCGCGTCGAGCCCCTCGGCCAGCGCCGCATGGCTCCCGGCGAGCAGCAACGCCACCAGCAGCGCCCGGCCGCGCCGGCTCATTTCTGCGTCACCGTGAGCGTCGCCAGATCGACGACAAAGTGCCGGCCGTTTTCATCGACCACTTTCAGCGTGCCATGCGGGCCGGCCTTGAGCTTTTCGATGAAGATGTCCTGCACGTCCTCTTCGAGCGTCGGGTCATAGTCGATCGCATAGATCTGCAACACCCATTGCCGGGCACCGCTGGCGGCGTCGAAGGCTTCGACGAGGCCGCCGTTCTGCGGCAGGCCGCGCTCGCGCCCCCAGTGCAGGGCCTCGAAACGCAGGCCGCCAATGGTGACCGGCGCCACCTCCGGCGGTCCGACCCGCTTCGGCTCCGGCATGCCCGGAGCGTTATCGTCATCGTTCATCATGGCCGTCTCCTCGACTGCACAGACTCATCTCACTTCAGCGTCTTCTTGCGATCCGACTTCGACAGGTAGCCAGCCAGATCGAGCGCGAAGTAGCCCCAGCTGTCGGCGTTGTCGATGGCCTTGGCATAGGGCAGCGTCGCTTTCGCCGGCTTCAGGCCGCTGCTGTCGTAGCGGTGATCGCGGGTGCTGACCTCGTGGTGGGAGAACTCATGGATGATGGTTTCAGCGCACAGCCACATCTTGCCGCTGTTGCCGGTCAGGCGCGTGAACGCCCCTTCCAGGTAGATCACCGGAAAGCCGCCGCCCTCGCCACCGCGGAAGGCCGCGCCGAAGTATTTGTTGCGCGTCGTGATCCAGTCGGCGTAATCGGCGAACACCAGCTTGTCGGAGGCGCAGGCCACCGCGATCTTCTTGAAGCCGTCGAGCAGCTTGGTACGCGCCTCGGTCAGCTGCGCGTCGCCGCTGTCCTCATCGAGGAACCAGCGCCGGATCACGTCATCGGTTTCGGCCTGCTTGCCGACCGCGCCGCTCAGCTTGGCCTTGGTGTCCTCGACGATCTTCAGTGCCACGGCGAGCGCCGAGGCCATCCAGCGCATCTCGGTGCTGGAGAAGATCTTGGTCTCGTGGTTGAGCTTCGGCTCCAGCGCCTTCGCATCACCGCTCAGCTCGTCGAAGATCCATTTCGTGTAGGCCTTCGGCGGTGCGTACACCCAGACGTTCTGCGCACCTTTCTTCACGATGTGATAGGTGTGACGCAGCATCTTCAGCGTCGCTGCCCGTTCGGCGAGCGTCCCGCTCGACACCGGATTCTGCGCCGCCTCGACGATCACCGCGCCGATCTTGTGGTTGTCGCTCTTGCATTTATCGCGCAAGCGCTTGCGGATCCTGTCGAGATCAGCGGCGCGATCCACGGCCAGGCCGCCGGCCGCGAACAGCGCCCGCGCCTGGCAGTCGGCGAACAGAAATGCCTGCCACTGGCTCTCGAATACCTGGTTTTCCAGCACGTCCCTGGCTTTGGTGTACGCCTCCGTGAACTTGTTCATGCCTACCCTCCCCATCCGCTCTGCAAATCCGGCACCTGCACCGGGTGGATTCAAGTTCAGACGTTCGGCCGCCGGGCGTACCCGAACACCCCACCATCAAAGACGGCGCCCATACGCTTCACGCCAGTCCCCCTGAAGGCGTAGCTGAAAGCGCCGGCAAGGACCAAGGCCCGGCGCACACGAGCGCGACAAGCTCAACAGACCGGCACCCGGCATCCAGCCCATGCCCGGCACCTGCGACGACGACAACGCACCCGCCGGCACGGGTCTTCAGTCGAAGGCGTAGCTGAAGTCGCTGTCGACCACCGAGACGTGCACCCGCGCGATCTGGCCGCCTTCCATCATCCGTTCGAGGAAGGCGCGGCTGATGTCGGGCAGCATGGTGTTGGTGAGGATGGCGTCGATCATGCGACCGCCCGATTCGAGCTCGGTACAGCGCGAGACGATCAGCTCGACGACGGCATCGTCGTACTCGAACGGCACCTTGTGGTGCTCCTCGATGCGCTTCTTGATGCGGCCGAGCTGCAGGCGGACGATCTTGCCGAGCATCTCGTCGGACAGCGGGTAGTACGGGATCGTCACCAGACGGCCGAGCAACGCCGGCGGGAACACCTTGAGCAGCGGCTCGCGCAGCGCCTTGGCGATGTCGTCGGGCTCGGGCATCAGCTCCGGGTCCTGGCACAGGCTCATCAGCAGATCGGTGCCGGCGTTGGTGGTGAGCAGGATCAGCGTGTTCTTGAAGTCGATGACGCGGCCTTCGCCATCCTCCATCCAGCCCTTGTCGAAGACCTGGAAGAAGATCTCGTGCACGTCCGGGTGCGCCTTCTCGACCTCGTCGAGCAGCACCACGGAATACGGCTTGCGCCGCACCGCCTCGGTGAGCACACCGCCTTCACCGTAGCCGACGTAGCCCGGAGGTGCGCCCTTGAGCGTGGAGACGGTGTGCGCCTCCTGGTACTCGCTCATATTGATGGTGATCAGGTTCTGCTCGCCGCCGTACAGCGCCTCGGCCAGCGCCAGCGCGGTCTCGGTCTTGCCGACGCCGGAGGTGCCGGCGAGCATGAACACGCCGATCGGCTTGTTCGGGTTGTCGAGGCCGGCACGCGAGGTCTGGATGCGCTTGGCGATCATGCGCATGGCGTGATCCTGACCGATGACGCGCTGGCCGAGGGTATCGGCGAGCTTGAGCACGGTTTCGATCTCGTTGCGTGCCATGCGCCCGACCGGAATACCGGTCCAGTCCTCGACGACGGTGGCGACCGCCTGGTAGTCGACCGTCGGCAGGATCAGCGGATGCTCGCCCTGCAGCGTCACGAGCTGCGTCTGCAGCGTCGCCAGCTGCTCGCGCAGCGCCGTGCTCTCGGCGTCGCTGAGCTGCGGTGCCGGTTCAGCGGCGGGCTCGCTGGCGCTGGCGTCGAGCGGCTCGATGTTGGCGCGCAGTTTGGCGCGGGTGTCGAGCAGTTCGTCGACCAGGGTTTTTTCCTCGCTCCAGCGCGTTTCCAGTGCCGCCAGCCGGCTGCGCTCGGCGTCGAGCAGTTCGGCGGCGGCGGTTTCGCGGGCGGCAGTGTCGAGGCCGATGGCCTTTTCACGGGCGATGATGCGCTGCTCGGTTTCCAGCGCGTCGATGCGCTTGCGACTGTCGTCGACCTCGGCCGGGGTGGCGTGCAGGCTGACGGCGACACGCGCGCAGGCGGTGTCGAGCAGGCTGACCGACTTGTCCGGCAGCTGCCGCGCCGGGATGTAGCGGTGCGAAAGCTTGACCGCCGCCTCCAGCGCCTCGTCGAGGATCTGCACCTTGTGGTGACCCTCCATCGTGCTGGCGACGCCGCGCATCATCAGCACCGCCTTGCGCTCGTCGGGCTCTTCGACGTGCACGCTCTGGAAACGGCGGGTCAGCGCCGGGTCCTTCTCGATGTATTTCTTGTACTCGGCCCAGGTGGTGGCGCCGATGGTGCGCAGCGTGCCGCGCGCCAGCGCCGGCTTGAGCAGGTTGGCGGCGTCGCCGGTGCCGGCGGCGCCACCGGCGCCGACCAGCGTGTGGGTTTCATCGACGAAGAGGATGATCGGCTTCGGGCTGGACTGGACTTCCTCGATCACCGAGCGCAGGCGCTGCTCGAACTCGCCCTTCATGCTGGCACCGGCCTGCAGCAGGCCGACGTCGAGTGCGCGCAGCGTCACCTCCTGCAGCGACGGCGGCACGTCGCCGCGGGCGATGCGCTGAGCGAAGCCCTCGACCACCGCGGTCTTGCCGACGCCGGCCTCGCCGACCAGGATCGGGTTGTTCTGCCGGCGGCGCATGAGGATGTCGACGACCTGGCGGATCTCCTCGTCGCGGCCGACGATCGGGTCCATCTTGCCGGCGCGCGCCTGCTCGGTGAGATCGGTGGTGAACTTGTGCAGCGCCTCCTGCTTGCCCATCTGCGCCGGCGCGATCGCGCCGCTGGCCTCGCCGGGCGCCGCACCACCGCCCATCTGGAAGCCGTCGGTCGCCGACTGGCCGTTTTCCGGCGAGCCGGTGACGTACTCCTCGAAGCGCTCGGTCAGCGCATCGGCCTTGAATTTGTCGAACTCGCGCGAAATGCCGAGCAGCGCGTTGCGCAGCGAGTTCGACTTGAGGATGCCGACCACCAGATAGCCGGTGCGCACCTGCGCCTCGCCGAACATCAGGCTGCCGTAGACCCAGCCGCGCTCGACCGCCTCCTCGACGTGCGAGGACAAATCGGTGATCGAAGTCGAGCCGCGCGGCAGGCGGTCAAGCGCCTCGGTCAGGTCCTTGACCAGCACCGAGGGATTGACGTTGAACTGCTTGACCAGGCGGTGCAGGTCGGAGTCCGGCAGCTGCAGGATCTGGTGGATCCAGTGCACCAGCTCGACGTAGGGATTGCCGCGCATCTTGCAAAAGACCGTGGCCGCCTCGATCGCCTTGTAGCCGAGGCTGTTGAGCTTGCCGAACAGTTTGACCCGACTGATTTCCGCCATGACATTCTCCGGGTGGGGTGACGGGCCACGGTCCGACGGCAGCCCGGCATGTTGTTCTAGAGGGCCTCAGGCCGCCGGACGCTCGCGTGGTGCCTGCAGGCGCAGATCATCCGGATCGCGCTGCAGCGGTGGCGCGCCGAGCCAGCTGGTCCAGCCGAGCCGGGTCGTACCGCCCAGGCGCAGCGCCGGCACCTCGGGACGGCTGAGGATCAGCTGCACGTCCCAGGCGAATTCATCACCGGCGTAGCTGCGCACCCAGGCGCGCAGACGCTGCAGGCTGATGCCGCCCGGCAGCAGACGCTCGTAGTCGGCCAGCGTCAGCGGGCCGAGCACGATGCGGAACTTGTGCTGGCGGTCCCACACCCGCGCGCCGATGCAGGCGGTGGTGCCGAGGCCGCCGGTCGCCGGCGATTCGCCGAGCCGGCACTGCCCGGCCGGTGGCAGCTCCAGCCAGTGACCGACGTGCTCCTCGATGCGCACCGGCAGGCCGAGATGATCGGCCAGGATCGCGCGCAGTCCGTCCGGGTGGCGCGCCGGCGCGCCGAGCAGGCCGGCGAAATGCAGCCGTGGCCGATGCCCGAGCACATCGCGGTTGCGCAGGGATTCATCGCCATAGCCGCACAGGCTGCCGACGTAGAGCGCGAAGCGATCCTGCTCGGGACGGTCCATGCTCACCGCCGGCTGGGCGTTGGCCCAGGCGCGGTAGAACAGCGCCATCAGCCGATGATGGAAAATGTCGGCGAAGCGGGAAAAAGTGTGGTCGTGCTGGTTGCGGATGCGCTCGCGGGCGTATTCGGTCAGGTGCAGCGGCAGCGGCCCGTGCGGACCGAACAGGCCGAAGCCGTAGCTCTGCAGCCGCGGCGGGCGCACACGGCGAAACTCGAAGCCGGCCAGCGTCGCCGGCGGAAAGATCACGAACGGCGGCTGCGACAGGCGCACTGGGTCCTCGGCGAGGCGGCTGGACTCACCGAGCCGCGGCCGCTCAGGAAAGGCGCATTCGATGCGCCGCAGGGCCTGCCAGAAATCGAAGTGATAGGGCTCGGCAGCCAGCGCGGTGAACAGCTCGACGGCCGCCGCGGGCAGCGCCGGCAGACCGGGCAGCGTCGCATCGGCAGCGTCCGCTGCACCGAGCGCCTGGTCCTCCTCGTCCGCCGTCACAGCAGCGCCCTCGCGCCCATGCGCACCGGCCAGCGCATGATCTCGCCACGCTCCAGCGTGCGTGTGACGGTCTCGGTGAAGCTGTTGATCGAGACGTAACGGGCGAGGAAGCGCTCCAGCACCGCGCCGAACAGGAACACGCCGGCGCCGCTGTAGGCGCCTTCATCGAAGTTGAGGGTCAGTGCCACGCCGCGGCCGAAGGCAATCGGCCCCGGCAGCGGAATGCGCCGCGTCACCGGCTCGGCCTGGATCGACAGCAGGCCGTCGACCTGCTTCTGCGCCGCCGGATCACTGGTATCGGCGTACAGGCGCAGCAGTTCACGCAGCGCCACCGCCCCCTGCTGCGGGTCGCTGTCGGCCAGCGTCAGGTAATTGAGCGACAGATGCGAGATCAGCCGCCAGGCGACGTCGTTCTCGGCCACGCTCGGGCGCGGCCGCGTCGGCCCGACCACACAGCGGATCGAGCCGACCGGCGCCCCGCTGTCGAGCGTGAAATCGGTACGCCCGGTGCCGAGCGGCATGGTCAGCGGCAAGTCGCGGTTGGTGCACAGCAGTTCGAGCGACAGCTGGCGCAGATCGTGGCGATACGGTGCCGCCTGCGCATCGACCAGCGCGATGAAGACTTCCTGGCCGATGTAGCCGGTGCGCGGCCCGCGCAGCCGGGCCTTCGCCGAGAGCATGCGCTTGCTGCGGCGCAGCGTGAAATACGCGCCGTCGGCGCTGCGGCGAATGCGGTCATGCGCACAGTAGAACGGCAGGAACGGCTGCTCGGCCTGCTCGCCGGTGCCATGCCCGGTGACGCGTTCGAGCGAATGCACTTCGAGGTCGAGCGGACGCGTGCGATCGGGCACGACGTGATATTCGGCGCTGCGATCGTTGAGGTGGATGCGATCGGCGCGCTTGGGGAACAGATTGATCGCCGGCGTGCAGAACAGCGCGAAATTGGCGGCTTTCAGCACACCTTCGAGCAGCGGATCGAGGCGGTCGAACAACACCAGTATTTCCAGCTCGCTGCCGCTGCAGCGGCGCACCACCGGGCCGAGGCCGCCGAGCTCGACGAACAGGAAACGCTGCGGAAAAGCGAAGTATTCACCGAGCAGGCGATAGCCCTGGAAGCTGCGCGGCGCGAGCGGCAGCAGCGCCTCGTCGTCATCGAAGCCGAGCGGCCGCAGCGACTCGCGGCCGAGCCACTGGAACCACGGCGCCGGACGCTCGGCCGGACGCGCCAGCACCTGCACGGCATTGCCGAGCAACTGCTCGTAGAGGCGAAACGGCAGCTGGTCGGCACCGCGCAGGTACAGCGGCAGCCGTTCCAGTGTCAGCTCCTCGAACTTCAGGCCGGCGGTAACGCGCAGGCGCAGGCGCAGGCCGGCGCGCGCGCGCGGCGCGCTGCTCGCCGCCGGTCCGAGCACGGCGGTGACGTTGCCGAAGTATTCGGCATCGGTCAGCTCCAGCGGCCACAGTGTCACCGGCTGTCCGCTGCGGTAATCGCAGGCGGTCGCCTCGTTCTTGCCGAGCACGCTCTTCAGGCTGGCGCCGCGGGCGACGGTAAAGCCCTTGGCCAGCCCGCCCTCGTTGAGATCGGGCTGCAGCTGCGCCACCAGCATCGACGGTGTCGGCGCCAGGTAATGCGGGTAGACCATTTCCAGCAGGTGCTGGGTGAACGCCGGGAACTCGGCGTCGAGTTTCATCTGCACCCGCGCACTGAGGAAGGCGCAGCCTTCGAGCAGGCGCTCAACGTAGGGGTCGGCGCATTCGAAGCCGGACAGGCTCAGGCGCGAGGCGATCTTGGGGAATTCTTCGGCGAATTCGCCGGCGGTCTCGCGCAGGTGCTGGAGTTCACGGTTGTAGTACTGCAGCAGGCGCGGGTCCACGCAGGCGCTCCTTAGCCATTCAGTGGTTCGATGCGAACATTACCGGATTCGAGGTCGAGCTCGGTCTTCAGCCACAGCCGCAGCGGCACCGGCTGCGCCCACAGCTCACCTTCGATCTCGAAACCGATCGCATTGTGGTTCATCTCGCTTTCACTGAGCACCGCCCGCACGCGCAGGCTCGCCGGCAGGATGCGCGGCTCGAAACGGCGGATGGTCTCGGTGAGCATGAGTTCGAGCTGGCCGATGTCGAGCCCGCTCGCGGTCATGCCGGAGAGGGCTGGCAGGCCGTAGTTGAGCACCGAGGAGGCGACCTGCGGGCAGCTGTCGAGATCGACGTCCGCACCGAGGCCGGTGCTGTTGAGCAGCCAGGCGAGATCGCGCAGGACACATTCGCGCAACTGCGACATCGACAGCACGCGGTTGTCGCGTGACTCCTTGCGCTGTTCAGGCGCGTCGTCGACGAGACGGTCGAGCAAGGCGGGCTGCAGGCGTTCCTGCGGCGTCAGTTCGGCCATGAGCGCGCCGGCTCAATCCGCCACGGCGTCAGCGGCCGGGGCGTCGAGCAGCAGCTCACGCAGGTCGAACAGCGCGACATCGGCCACGTCGGTGGCAAACACACGCTGGCCGTGACCGAGCAGCAGGCCTGAAGCGGTTTCACTCCATTCGGTGCGGCGTGCGAACTGCAACGCGGCCTCGGCGTTCTCGCTGCCGGGATAGCGGCTGGGAATCAGCGCGACGCTCTCACCGCCGTTGGCAAAGGTCAGCATCGCCGGCATCCAGATGAAGTCGCGCAGATCGGCCGGCGCCTCCTGGCGAATCGCCGTGAGACGCTCGAACGGAATCCAGTAGTAATTGCCATTGACGATGGCTTCGAGCACCGGGCCGAGACGACCGTCGCTATCGGCCACCCAAGCGAAGCGCTGGCCGTCGGCACTGCCGGGTGTGATCGGCGCCAGCTCGAAAGCCTGCTGCCGCAGCGCCTGTGCCCCCGCCGGATCGCTGGACTCGCGACTGAGCGCCTCGATCAGCAGCGCCAGCCACGGCATCGGCTCGCCGAACACCAGCGGCGCGCGCCGGCCGGCGAACACTTCGGCACGCAGCAGTTCGCAGCGCAGCGCCTCGCGATAGGTCTGCACCATTGGCAGCGCCTCGACGTCGAGCTGGCCGATGACCTGCAACTGCGCGACCGCCCGCGACCACTGCCCCTGCAACGCCAGCAACTGGAACAGCAGCGTGCGCAGCTTCCCGTCAGCGGGCGCTTTGCGCACACGCGCCTGCAGCTCGGTCAGGGCTTCCTGACCGCGGCCCTCGCGCAGCAACTCTTCGACACTCATTCCCGGCTCCTGGCGCTGCAGCAGACCGTCGCGACGGCCATCGGTCGCGACCGGAGCCCGCGCACGCACGCCGGCCTCCGGTCGCTATCCATCGCTTCATGGCAAGGGCACTCAGAACTTCGCGTTCTCCTCGATGTTCCACTTGAAGTCCTTCGCCGCTTCGCCGGCACCCTTGTCGGTCTGCTCGGTGTAGCTGAACGTGACCTTGGCGAAGTTCAGTGAAACGTTCTCGGTCAGGCGATCCTCGCCGCCGCTGCCGCCGGTGCTGACCGCGGTCACCATGATCTTTTCCATCTTGATCTTGATGTATTCGAGCGTCTGCCCGGCCTTGCCGCCCGCCTTGCGCACGACCAGCGTGGCATCGTCGATGTGCTCACCGGTGGCGCAGGCGTCCATCAGCGCATAGGAGGCCGAATCGACCCACTTGGTGACGGAGATGTCCTGCATGTTGACCTTGCCGGCACCGCCGCCGCCGCCGGTATGGAAGGTGCCGGACTGCGACATCCCCCAGCTCCAGGCCAGCACGTCGATCGACTTGCCGTAGGTCTTGTCCTTCGATTCACCTTTGATGTTCGCGCTGTCCGCGAACTTCAGAAACATGTCTACAGCCATGGATTCAACTCCTCAATCGCTCGTGAGCATTCAACAGCCCCGGCACGCCCGAGTGCCCTGGGGTCCCTCTCCAGAAAACGCCGCCGGTACGGTTTCACCGGCGGACCTGCTCAGCCACCCTTCGCCGAAGGCAGCTTCGAAACCAGGCGCAGCGACACGGTCAGCCCTTCGAGCTGGTAGTGCGGACGCAGGAAGAACTTCGAGGTGTAGTAGCCGGGATTGCCCTCGACTTCCTCGACGACGACCTCGGCGGCGGCCAGCGGCTTCTGCGCCTTGGTCTCTTCGGTGGAGCGCGACGGATCACCATCGACGTACTGCATGATCCATTTCTGCAGCCAGTTCTGCATGTCGCTGCGTTCCTTGAAGGAACCGAGCTTGTCGCGAACCATGCACTTGAGGTAGTGCGCAAAGCGGCAGGTCGCAAACAGGTACGGCAGACGCGCCGCCAGGTTGGCGTTGGCGGTGGCGTCGGGATCGTCGTACTCGGTGGGTTTTTGCAGCGACTGCGCACCGATGAAGGCGGCGAAATCGGTATTCTTCTTGTGGATCAGCGGCATGAAGCCGTTTTTCGCCAGCTCGGCCTCGCGCCGGTCGGAAATCGCGATCTCCGTCGGGCACTTCATGTCGACGCCGCCGTCATCGGTCGGGAAGCTGTGCGCCGGCAGACCCTCGACCGCACCGCCGGACTCGATGCCGCGGATACGCGAGCACCAGCCGTAGAGCTTGAACGAGCGGTTGATGTTGGTCGCCATCGCATAGGCCGAATTGGCCCAGGTGTACTTGCTGCTGTCAGCGCTTTCGGTGTCCTCTTCGAAGTCGAATTCATCGACCGGATTGGTGCGGGCACCGTAGGGCATGCGCGACAGGAAGCGCGGCATCGTCAGACCGATGTAGCGCGAATCCTCCGATTCACGCAGCGACTTCCACGCAGCGTACTCGGGCGTCTGGAAGATCTTGGTCAGGTCACGCGGGTTCGACAGCTCCTGCCAGGACTCCATCTGCATCACCGACGGCGACACGGCACTGATGAACGGTGCGTGGATCGCCGCCGAGACCTTGGCGATCTCGCCGAGCAGTTCGACGTCCGGGGCGGAATGGTCGAAGTAGTAATCGCCGACCAGGCAGCCGTAGGGCTCGCCGCCGAACTGACCGTACTCCTCCTCGTACATCTTCTTGAAGACCGGGCTCTGGTCCCAGGCCGTACCCTTGAACTTCTTCAGGGTCTTGTGCAGATCCTTCTTCGAGATGTTCATCACGCGGATCTTGAGCATCTCGTCGGTTTCGGTGTTGTTGACGAGGTGATGCAGGCCGCGCCACGCACTTTCGAGCTTCTGGAAATCCTCGTGGTGCATGATCAGGTTGATCTGCTCGGTGAGCTTGGCATCGATCGCGGCGATCATCGCTTCGATCGACTTCAGCGTGTCAGCGGAAATCAGCTTCGTCGCCCCGAGCGCCTGTTCGGCCAGGGTGCGTACGGCCGCCTCGACAGCCTCCTTGGCACGCTCGCTCTTCGGCTTGAATTCCTGCATCAGCAACGAGGCGAAATCGCTGCTCTCGGCGGTGGCGGTAGCGCCCTGCGCCTGTTCGCTTGCGGTATTGGTGTCAGCCATGGCGGAGCTCCTCGATCATTCCTGCGGGGCGGCGTCGCCGGCCGGTTTCGGTGCCGACGCCAGCGCCTGCAGCAGCGTCGGGTCCTGCAGCACCTTGCCGATCAGCTCCTCGGCCCCGGTCTTACCATCCATGTAAGTCAGCAGATTGGCGAGCTGTGTGCGCGCATCGAGCAGCTTGCTCAGCGCGTCGACCTTGCGGGCGACCGCCGCCGGCGAGAAGTCGTCCATGCTCTCGAAGGTGATGTCGACGCTGAGGTTGCCCTCGCCGGTCAAGGTGTTCGGGACAGCGAAAGCAGCACGCGGTTTCATCGCCTTCATGCGGCTGTCGAAGTTGTCGACGTCAATCTCCAGGAACTTGCGATCGGCAACCGGCGGCAGCGGTTCGGCCGGCTTGCCGGAGAGATCGGCCATGACCCCCATGACGAAGGGTAGCTGCACCTTCTTCTGAGCGCCGTAGAGTTCCACGTCGTACTCGATCTGCACGCGTGGTGCCCGGTTGCGGGCGATGAACTTCTGACTGCTGTCTGCCACGTGGGGTCTCCTTGCTGCAAGCGGGCCGCCGCGGCGCGCGGTGCGGCGGCAAAATGAGGGGGCGGGGTGTCTCAGTAGCCGTCGCCTTCGGCGTCGGGGTCGGGTCCCTTGATGGTCTCGATCTGGCTGAGACCGTCAGGCGCTAGATTGCGCATGATTTCGAGGAAATCCATCGTCACCAGCCGCCGTGCGCGCTGCAAAAGGATGGGAACCGGGCTCGAAGGCTCGTTGGCCTGGTAATACTCGCAGATGCGGTCGAGCATGCGGATGACATCGTCGCGATTGGCGATACGCCCCGGTGCGGCGACGGCCACCACGCCCGCCGCGGACGCCACGCCGTCCACCATCACGACCGCGTCTGCATCGCCGGCCGCGGTTTCGGCGCCGGCACCGAGACCGCGCTTGGCGAGGCGCTCGTCGAGCAGCTGGACACAAGATTTCACCAGCTGGCGCAACGGGTCGAAATCGATCGCACTGCCGACACCGACCTGTGCGGTCAGCCGCGATTCGAGCGCATTGATCAGATCCAGGGTCCCATGTGCGGCGGTCGCCGTCGCCATGAACACATCGACATCGATGTCCTGGAAAATTGCCTCGTAGAGATCGGCGGCAACCTCGGCGGTACCGGCCACGCCCTGCGTGTTGATCTGCCAGTCGCGCAGGGTGGCCATGCCCAGCGTGCGCGAACGCACCAGCGGCGTCTCCCGCAACTGTGCGAGAAAATCCTCGCTGATCAGGGTCGCCAGGACATTGACGCGCAGCGTCGGATCATTGTCATCGTCGGGGTCGAGGCGCGGATGCACCTCGTCCCACCAGCGATCGATCAGGCCATACAGCAGCTGCAGGCCGCCATGCAGGCCGTCCATGCCATCGAGTGCGAAACAGGCACGCGTCAGCGTCATCGCCACCCGCAGGTCTCGCGTGCGCGCAAACAGTTCCATTGCCTGCGTGCGCACCGCGCGCCAGTCCGGCGGTTCGGCCGGGAGGACGGAATCGCCCATCTGTCGCTCGGGTTGACCTTCGGCTAGACGCTCCAGCAGCTGGAAGCCGGCGTCGTATTCGAGGTCCTCACCGCAGGGGTCGTCGTCGCTCAGGGGAAGCAGCAGGGCATCGGGATCCACAGTCACTTGCAGGTCATCTCCAGGCACAGGCCGCGGGGCGACATCCTACCGGGCTGCCTCGGGGCGCAGTCAACTCCGAGCCACTTGCAGGTCAGATTAGCCGTCTGCCATGCAAACACCAGCGCGCAACGCCAATTGGCAGGCCGGGGGCGCTGGCATAGAGTTCGATGCCATTCGCCGGGGCGCGCCCCACGCGCCGGCACCGGATCACTGCCCAGGACATGGCCGATGCCGCTGAAGCTCAGTATCAACAGTTATCACAAGCTCACACCAGGCATCGTGAGCACGTACACGCTGGATGAGGGCCGGCGGCTGTCGATCGGCCGCGCCGCGGACAACGACTGGACGCTGCAGGACCCCGACCTGGTCATCTCCGGCCACCATTGCCACATCGACGCGCAGGGCGGTCAGTACCTGCTGACCGACACCAGTACCAACGGCGTGTTCATCGCCAGCGAGCGGGTCGGGCGCGGCCTCAGCCGTGCCCTCCGGCACGGTGACCTGATCACCATCGGCGACTATGAAATCTGCGTCGACATCGAGCCGCTCGGCGGCTTCGGCGCCCCGCCGGCAGTCGGAGCAGGGTTGGCGAACGACTCGCTGATTCCGCCCGGAGCCGATCCCTCCGACCCCTTCGGCCTGTTCGGCCCGACGCCCGGCGGCGGCAGCGGCGCCGCGTCGTCACCGCTGCCGTCACCGGGCACTCCCGCGTTTGCGGACACACCGTTTACTGCCGGCCCGGCACAACTGCTGCCGGACGATTTCGGTCTGTTCGATCTGCCGCCGGCAGCGCCGCAGCAAGCCGCTGCCATTGCGGATCACGTCCCCTCCGAGCAGCAGGCCTTCGTACCGCCGGCGGCCGCCATCCCCGACGACTGGGATGCCCTGTTCACCCCGGCCGCGGCCAAGCCCGACGCGGCGGATACGCCGGCCAAACCGGACGCCGTCGACGCCCAGCCGGCACCGCTCGCGGCCGCCGCATCACAACCGGCCGCCACCGAGGCCGAATCCGCTCCCTCGTCGACCGTCACGACTGCGGCGGCGGCACCGCCGGCCGACTGGGACGCCCTGTTCGCAACCCCGCCGACACCGGCCGAAGCCAACGAACCGCCGAGCCCGCCCGTACCGCCAGCGGCAAGCAGCAGCGGAGCGGACAAACCACCGCCGACCGGCATCGCCCTGCCGGTGCCGTCGGCACCGCCCAGCGGCGACGGCAGTCACACAGCTCCGCCCTCGCCACCACCGCCGCCACCGCGGCCGGTCAGCCAGACCTGGCATTCCGGCCCGCTGACGCCGGCCGCGGAGCACGCGGCACCGGCGGTATCGGTCGTGCCGCCGACCCCGCCCGCCCGCGCGACGGCGGACGGACTGCACGCCTTTCTCGACGGTGCTGGATTGGCCCACCTGCGCCTCGATGGCGCCGACGGCGAGTCCATGCTGCGTGAGATCGGCGCCAGTTACCGGCTGATGGTGCAGGGGCTGATCGACGTGCTGCGCGCGCGCGCCAGTCTCAAAAGCGAGTTCCGCATGAGCCAGACGATGATCCGGCCGGTCGAGAACAACCCGCTGAAATTCGCACCGAACGTCGAAGAGGCGATGGCACTGCTGCTGCGCCCGCAGGGCACCACCTACCTCGGCCCGGAAAAGGCCGTCGGCGAGGCCTTCGACGATCTGCGTGCGCACCAGCTCGCCGTCGTCGCCGGGCTGCAGGCGGCGCTCGGGCAGATGTTGCGTCGCTTCGATCCGGCAGCGCTCGAAGCACGCTTCGGTGGCGGTGGCGGTCTGTTCTCGGGCAATCGCAAAGCGCGCTGCTGGGAGCAGTTCCAAGCGCTGTACCAGGAAATCGCACACGAAGCCGAGGACGACTTCCAGGAACTGTTCGGCCGCGAATTCACGCGCGCCTACGAAGAGCAGATCGCCCGCCTGCGCCGCTGAGCCTGCTGCGGTCACGGCGCTGGCTCTACACTGACCCGGACCCCCGATCATCGAAGGAACGCTACGGAGTTGCCATGAAAGTCCGTCACGGCCTGCTCGCCCTGATCTGCCTCGCCGTCGCCGCCTGCGCCGGCGCCCCGCCTCCACCGCCGCCGGCGCGTGTGGTGGGCGACATCCAGGCCAGCGCCACGCTCAACCCGGCACCGAACGGGCAGGCGCTGCCGCTGCGCCTGCGCCTCTATGAGCTGCGCAGCCCCACGGCATTCCAGAACCGCGACTTCTTCTCGCTGTGGGACAAGGCCCAGGCGACATTGGGCGTGGATCTGGTCGGCACCGAGGAATACGTCGTGCAACCGGGTGCGACCCTGCACTTCGAGCGCCAGCTCGACGGGCAGACGCATCAGGTCGGCTTCATCGCCGCTTATCGCGACATCAACGGTGCGATCTGGCGCCAGGTGGTCGAGATACGGCCGAACACGACCCAGACCCTGAACGTGCAACTCGGCGCCAAGGCCCTCAGCGTCACGGCCTCGCGCTGAACACCGTCCACGGAGACGCTCGATGACATGGAACAGCAAGGTGGTGTGGTCGGAGGGCATGTTCCTGCGCCCGCAGCACTTTCAGCAGCAGGAGCGCTACCTCGACCGCGTGCTGCAGCAGCGCGCGGCAGCGCTTGCCGCCTATGGATGGGGTTTCACCGAACTGGCGCTCGACCGCCAGGCACTGGCGCTCGGACGCATTGCGATCCTCTCGGCGCGCGGCCTGCTGCCGGACGGCACGCCGTTCTTCATCCCCGATGATGACGTCGCGCCGCCGCCGCTGCTGGTGCCGGACGAGCTGCGCGACACGCTGGTGGTACTGGCGCTGCCGCTGCGCCGCCCGGGCCTGCGCGATACCGGCCGCGACGGCGAAGATGCGGCAATCGCCCGCTACCGCGCCGAAGTCAACGAGGTGCGCGACGACAACGCCGGCCTGGAGAGCATCGCGCCGCTCGAACTGGCGCGCAGCAACCTGCGCCTGCTGACGACCCGGCAGGACCTCGGCGAATACGCCTGCCTCGGCCTGTGCCGCGTCGTCGAGAAAAAGGCCGACCAGTCCGTGGTGCTCGACGAGCGCTACATCCCGCCGATGCTCGATGCGCTGGCGCAGCCGCTGCTCGCGGCAATGGTGCGCGAAGTCGAAGGGCTGCTGCACCAGCGCGGCGAGGCGCTGGCCGGGCGCGTCGTCGCCTCCGGGCGCGGCGGAGCAGCGGAGATCGCCGACTTCCTGCTGCTGCAGGTGGTCAACCGCCTGGAGCCGCTGTTCACCCATCTGGCGCGCCGCAGCCGCCTGCACCCGGAAGACTTCTACCGCGAGCTGCTGGGCATCGCCGGCGAGCTGGCGACCTTCACCCGCCGCGAGAAGCGGCCGCTGGAGTTCCCGGCCTACGATCACGACGACCTGAGTGCGAGCTTCGCGCCGGTGATCGCCGAGATCCGCCAGGCACTGAGCATGGTGCTCGAACAGACCGCGATCCCGATCCCGCTGCAGGAGCGCGGCTACGGCGTGCACGTCGGCGTGCTGGCCGACCGCAACCTGCTCGGCAAGGCGAGTTTCGTGCTCGCGGTACATGCCGACGTGCCCAACGACATCCTGCGCGCGCGCTTCCCGACCCAGGTCAAGATCGGCGCGGTCGAGAACATCCGCGATCTGGTCAACCGCCAGCTGCCGGGCATCGCGCTCAATCCGCTGCCGGTCGCGCCGCGACAGATTCCCTACCACGCCGGCGTGACCTACTTCGAACTGGATCCCGCCAGCGAACTCTGGAAGACGCTCGCCGCCTCGGGCGGCTTCGCCTTCCACGTCGCCGGTCAGTTCCCGGGGCTCGAAATGAGCTTCTGGGCGATCAGGAGCTGAAACCGCCATGGTCGACCCGAACGATCCCTTCGCCGGCCTGGCCGGCGACCCCGGTGACCGCACCGTCATCCGCCCGCGTCCGGGCGGGCGTCCCGCCGCCGGCCCGGCACCGACCAGCGCGCCACCGCCGCCGCCGCCATCGACGGCCGCCGTGGCCCCGCTCGAACTGCACGGCGGCGGCGTCAACCGTCTCGAACGGGCCGCGGCATCGCTGCTGGCGCTGGTGCCGGCGCTGCGCAACAGCCTGAACCATCCCGACCCGCTCGGCCTGCGCAACCGCCTGGCGCTGGAGATCCGCGCCGCCGAAACGCGCGCCCGCGACGACGGCGCCACACCCGAGCAGCTGTTCGCGATGCGCTACGTGCTCTGCAGCCTGCTCGATGAAACCGTGATGGCGACGCCGTGGGGCACGTCGAGCGGCTGGAGTGCACAGACGCTGCTGGTGCAGTTTCACAATGAAACCTGGGGCGGCGAGAAGGTCTTCCTGCTGCTCGACAAGATGCTGCAGGACCCGCGCAACAACCTCGACGTGCTGGAGCTGCTCTACGTGGTGCTGGCGCTGGGCTTCGAAGGCCGCTACCACGTGCTGCCGGACGGCCGCAATCAGCTCGAAGCGCTGCGCGAACGCCTCTATCGCACCATCCGCACCGTGCGCGGCGAGTTCGAGCGCGAACTGTCGGCGCACTGGCGCGCCGCCGAGGTCAAGCGCAACCCGCTGAGCCATTACGTACCGCTGTGGGCCCTCGGCGCACTCGCCGCCAGCCTGCTGCTCGGCCTGTACCTGTGGCTGCGCACCGACATCAACGCGCAGGCCGAGCCGGTCTACGCCAATCTGCACGCACTCGGCGACGACCTCGCCGCCAAGGTCACACGCCCGCTCGCCGCGCCGCCGCCGGTCGCCGTCACGCCGGCGCCGCCACCACCGAAGCCGGTGCCGCCAAAGCTGCGTGGCTTCCTCGAAAACGAGATTCGTCAGGGGCTGGTTGCAGTCGATGACCGCGACGACCGCAGCATCATCACCATCCACGGTGACGGCCTGTTCGCCTCGGCCTCGGCCTCGGTCAAGGAAAACTACCTGCCGCTGCTCGGACGCATCGCCGCCGAACTCAAGACCAAGGAGGGCGCCGTGCTGGTGACCGGTCACAGTGACAACCGGCCGATCCGCTCATTGCGTTTCGAATCGAACTGGAAACTGTCGCAGGCGCGCGCCGAGGCCGTGGTGCAGATCCTCGCCGCCGGCTCCGGCCAGCCCGACCGCTTCACCGCCGAGGGGCGTGCCGACACCGAACCGGTCGCCTCGAACGACACGGCCGACGGGCGGGCACGCAACCGCCGCGTCGAGATCACCCTGTTCGCCCCCGGCGTGCGCTGAGGAATCGCGATGAAGTCCTTTATCAAGAACTGGCTGGTGCCGCTGCTGGCGCTGGCCGCGATCGCGCTGCTGATCTGGTTCATCGGTCCGCTGCTCGCCATCGGAGAATGGCAGCCGCTGGACCCCGAGCTCAACCGCTGGATCCTCATCGCCGCCGTCGTGCTCGGCTGGGCGATCCGCCGCCTCGTCGCCGCACTCAGCCAGCGCAAGCATGAACGGGCGATGCTCGCCGGCGTCTCCGAAGCCAAGCCCGATCCGGCAGCACAGGCCAGCGCCGAAGAAGTCGCCACGCTCGGCCGCCGGCTCGAAGAAGCGCTCGGCGTGCTGAAGAAGGCCCGCCTCGGCGGTAAAGGCGAACAGCAGACGCTGTATCAGCTGCCCTGGTACATCCTCATCGGCCCGCCGGGCTCGGGCAAGACCACGGCGCTGGTCAACTGCGGGCTGAACTTCCCGCTCGCCGAGCAGTTCGGCAAGGGTGCGATCGGCGGTGTCGGCGGCACCCGCAACTGCGACTGGTGGTTCACCGACGAAGCGGTGCTGCTCGACACCGCCGGGCGCTACACCACGCAGGACAGCGATGCCGCCGTCGATCAGGCCGGCTGGCTGGGCTTTCTCGACCTGCTGAAAAAGCACCGCCGACGGCGGCCGATCAGCGGCGCGCTGATCGCGATTTCGGTGGCCGACCTGCTGACCGGCAGCGAGGCCGAGCGCAGCGCCCACGCCCGCGCCATCCGCGCCCGCGTCGAGGAGCTGCACCAGCGCCTCGGCATCCGCTTCCCGATCTACGTGCTGCTGACCAAGTCGGACCTGGTCGCCGGCTTCACCGAATTCTTCGACGATCTCGGCCGCGAGGAGCGCCAGCAGGTCTGGGGCATGACCTTCCCGCTGGCGACCGATCCCGGCAGCGATACGCCGCTCGCCGGCTTTGCCGGCGAATTCGACCAGCTCGAAGCACGGCTGTCGGCACGGCTGACCGAGCGCCTGCAGGCGGAACGCGACCCGGCACGGCGCGCGCTGCTCTATGGCTTCCCGAAGAACTTCCTGGCGCTGCGCGAGCTGCTCGGCAGCTTCCTCGATGAAGCCTTCCGCCCCAGCGCCTACGCCGAGCGCCCGCTGCTGCGCGGCGTCTACTTCACCAGCGGCACGCAGGAAGGCACGCCGATCGACCGGCTGATGGCCTCGATGGCCGGCGGCTTCGGCCTCGGCCGCCAGCAGCTGACGGCGTTTTCCGGCGGCGGCCGCAGTTACTTCCTGACCCGGCTGTTCCGCGAAACCATCTTCCCGGAGCAGGGCCTGGCCGGCACCAACCTCAAGCTCGAACGCCGCCGCGCCTGGCTGCAGCGCGGGGCCTGGGCCGCGGTCGCGCTGGTCACGCTGAGCATGGCCGGGCTGTGGGTCAACAGTTACCGCGCCAATCAGGCGTTGATCGCCGAAGTCGACGCCGACGTCACCCAGGTGCGGCAGAAGCTCGAAGCGCTGAGCGCCGAGCAGCGCGACGTGCTCTACACGCTGCCGCTGCTCGATGCGGTGCGCGCGCTGCCCGGCGGCTATGCCGAACGCAAGCAGGGCGCGCCGCTGACGATGGGCTTCGGCCTGTACCAGGGCGACATGCTCGGCAGCGAGGCGCAGCTGCTGTATCGCAAGCTGCTGCGCGGCGTGCTGCTGCCGCGACTGACCCTGCGCCTCGAAGCCCAGCTGCGTCAGCCCGGCGCGGCGCCGGACTTCCTCTACGAGGGCCTGAAGACCTACCTGATGCTGGAAGACCCGGATCATTACGATCCGGCGGCGATCAAGGCCTGGATCACCTTCGACTGGGACACCACGCTGCCGCGTGACGTCACCCAGGAGCAGCGCGCCGCGCTGCGCGCCCACCTCGATGCGTTGTTCGAGAAGCGCCCGCTGCCGCTGCCGCTGGCACTCGACCGCACGCTGATCGCGCAGGTGCGCGCGCAGCTGGTACGCCTGCCGATGGCCAAGCGCGTCTACAACCGCCTGCAGCGTGTTGCCCAGCAGAGCAATCTGCCGGAGCTGCGCATCGTCGATGCCGCCGGCCGTGACGCTTCACTGGTGCTGGTGCGCCGCAGCGGCAAACCGCTGACCGACGGTGTTCCCGGTTTCTGGACGCTGGCCGGCTACGATGGCCTGTTCCGCAAGTCCGGCACCGAGCTGGCGGCGCAGCTCGCTGCTGAAAGCTGGGTGCTCGGCGACGACGCCACGATCGCGCCGCAGGACGTGCCGCAGCTCGCCACCGACGTGCGCACGCTGTACCTGCGCGACTACCAGACCCAGTGGGAAAACATGCTCGCCGACGTCGGCGTCGTCAGCTTCGGCAACACGCAGCAGGCGCTCGACATCCTGCGCGTGCTTTCCGGCCCGAACTCGCCGCTGAAGAAATGGCTGGAGACCGTGGCGACGCAGACCAATCTGGTCGCCGCCGATGAAAAATCGGCCAGCGGCCTGGCGGCGAAGGCCGCCGACGGGGCGATCGACAAGCTCAAGCAGCAGCTCGGCAACCTGATCGGCCAGAGCGGCGTGGCCACGCCCAGCATCGCCCAGGCACCGCAGATCGACCCGGTGACCGCACGCTTCGCCGACATCGCCGCGCTGGTGGCCAAGGACCAGAGCGGCAGTGCGCCGATCGACCGCCTGCTGGCCAGTCTCAACAATCTGTTCGAGAAGATGAACACGCTGGCGACCACCAGCGGCGATGCGCTGATCAAGGATGCTGCCGCGCAGGTCGGACAGGCTGCCAGCCGGCTCAAGCTCGACGCCGACCGTGCACCGCCGGCGATCGGCGGCGCCCTGAAAGGCATGGCCGACGGTGCCTCCCAGTTGACGATGGGCGGCGTGCGCACGCAGCTCAACGCGATCTGGCAGTCGGAGGTCGTCGACTTCTACCGGGCCAGCCTCGCCGGCCGCTACCCGCTGTCGGCGCGCAGTTCACGGGAAGCGACGCTCGATGACTTCGGCCAGTTCTTCGGCCCCGGCGGACGCCTCGACAGCTTCTTCAAGACCTACCTCGCCAGTTACGTCGATCAGTCGACCAAGCCCTGGCGCTGGCAGCCGAACGCGCCGGAGAAGCTCGGCATTTCCGCCGGCGTGCTGGTGCAGTTCCAGAACGCCGACGCCATCCGCGAAGCCTTCTTCCGCCCCGGCGCGCAAACGCCGAGCGTGCGCCTGGAACTGCGCCCGATCACGATGGATGCCGAGATCACCCAGTTCCTGATCGACTTCGACGGCCAGCAGCTGAGCTACGACCACGGCCCGGTGCGTGCGGCGGCGATGCAGTGGCCGAGTCCGAACGGCATCGGCACGGTGCGCATCACCATCAATCCGCCGGGCCTGAGCGGACGTTCCGGCCTGACCTATGAAGGCACCTGGGGCCTGTTCCACATGCTCGACCAGCAGGGGTTGAGCCGCGGCAGCGAGCGCTTCACGCTCAATCTCGAAGTCGACGGCCGCAGCGCCAGCTTCGAGCTGCGCGCCGGCAGCGCCTTCAATCCGTTTCGCCTGCGCGAGCTGACCGCCTTCAGCCTGCCGGACCGCCTGTGATGGCAGCCGGCGTCTACGGCAAGCTGCCCAGTCGCGGCGACTTCGTCAGCCGCCGCCTGCCGCGCGAGTTCATCGAGCCCTGGGATGCCTGGCTGCAGGCCGGCATCGCCAGCAGTCGCACGCGGCTGGGCGAGCAGTGGCTGGAGCATTACCTGACCAGCCCGCTGTGGTGCTTCGCGCTCGGCGGCGGCGTCTGCGGTGCACAACCGGTGGCCGGTGTGCTGATGCCGAGCGTCGATCGCGTCGGCCGCTACTTCCCGCTGACGCTGGCGCAGCCGCTACCGCTGCGCAGCGATCTCGCCGCACTCGCCGGCGACGGCGTCGACTGGTTCGCCCGCCTGAGCGCGCTGGCGCTGCGGGCACTCGACGACGACTTCGACTTCAGCGCCCTCGACCAGGCGCTGGAAACCCTGCCAGCGCCGCCTGCGGCAGCCTCCGCGGCGCCGCGCGCCTGCGTGCAGCAGCTCGACAGCCCGAGCGCTGTGCAGGCGCTCGCCCGAGCCTGCCTGCCGGCTGACTGGCAGGGCGCGACGCTGTGGTGGAGCGAAGGCTCGGAAGCCGTCGCACCCTGCCGCCTGCTGTTGGCGGGACTGCCCGCAGCTGAACACTTTGCAACACTTTTCACCGGTGAATTCGCCGCAGCCGGCTATACGCTTCACACTGACGAACCGGCATATGTACCAAGTTTCAGGGACCCGTGATGACTGCCATGCAAGACCCCGCCGACCTCAGCGTCGAATCTGCGGCGCGCACCCATGTCGGCCTGGTACGCAAGATCAATGAGGACGCGATACTGGAGCTGCCGGCGCACGGCCTGTGGGCCGTCGCCGACGGCATGGGCGGCCATGCCGCCGGCGATTACGCCTCGCAGAGCGTGGTCGAGGCGCTGAAGCGCATCCTGCCGCCGGAGGGCATCGTCGATTTCGCCCGCGCGGTGCAGCACACGCTGCAGACAGTCAACGATCAGCTGCTGGAGGAAGCCGGCAAACGTTCGCGCGGCACCATCGGCGCCACCGTCGTCGTGCTGCTGGCGGCTGATGACGGTCTGGCCTGCCTGTGGGCCGGCGACAGCCGGCTCTACCAGCTACGCCGGGGGCAAATCGGCGCCGTCAGCCGCGATCACAGCTATGTGCAGGAACTGCTCGACGCCGGCGCCATCACGCCGGCGCAGGCCGAGCACCATCCGATGGGCAACGTCGTCACCCGCGCGGTCGGCGCCCACGAGCAGTTGCTGCTCGAAGCCCGACCGGTGCGCGTCGAGGCCGGCGACACGCTGCTGCTATGCAGCGACGGTCTGACCAAGACGATGAGCGATGAGGAAATCGGCGCGCTGCTGGCAGCACCGAACATCCACGAAGCGGCCGAAGCGCTGGTCGACCTCGCCCTGCAGCGCGGCGGGCCGGACAACATCAGCGTGGTCATCGTCCGCGTCAGCGAAACCGATCCGGCCGCGATTACGCGCCCGGTCTGGCCGGTCGGCTATTGAGCCGCCCGGCCAGGCGGCCGCCGGCGGCTCAGTTCTCCGCCAGCACCTTGCGCACGGTAAACGCACCCCGCAGATCGCCAGCGGCATAGCCGCGGGCGCGATCCTGCGGATACAACGCATCGATCTTCGCCGCGACCTCGGGCTTAAGATCGGCGCCGTGGCAGTTCAGGCACAGCTGCGCGGTCGGAATCGCCTTCATGTAGCGGAAGGTGCGCACGCCGTCTTCTTCGACGATGGCATGGGCTTCCAGCGTGTCGGCCGGCTCACCAGCCGCCTTGCGCGCATCGAACTGTTCGAGCATCGAACGCTCCCAGGCATCCGGTTCGTTGCCGGGATTGCGCACCTTGAGGCTGGTGCGCGCGACGTCGAGGCCGGACGCCGCCGAAGCCTGTGCAGCGATGCCGGGAGCCTTTTCGTTGCAGACGGCGATGCCGTTGACCGGGCCGCCGGCGGCGATCGCCTCACTCAGCGCGGTCTTCAGCTGGCCGCCGAAGGACTGCACCGCCGTACGGCTCTGGGCGACCAGCGCATCGGCCTCGTCGGCGGCAAAGGCCGGGGCGGCAATGAGGACGGCGCAGCACAGCAGGGAACGACGCAACATGGGTTCTCTCCTTGGAAGGACGCGGATGGCACGGGAATCACAGGGTCAGCGGGCGACTGCCGGGCAGTCGCTGAGCACGGCGGCATCAAGCCGGCTCATCGCCTGAAACTGACTGAGGAACACTTCACCGCTGAGATGTTCGAGCAGGCCCGACACCGCCAGGCGATCCATCACCGGCCCCTTCACTTCCGACAGGTGCAGGCGCAGGCCGCCGGTCTGCAGGCGCTCGTTGATGCGCTCCAGGCTCTCCAGCCCGCTGGCGTCGATGGTATTGACGCCGGGACACATGAGGATGACATCGGTCAGCAGCGGGCGCACCGCCACCAGCTCGCCGACCAGATCCTCCAGCCAGGCGGCATTGCAGAACACCAGACTGCCGTCGACGCGCACCGTCAGCACGCGCTCGCTCTCGATGACCTGATGGCGGCGCACGTTGCGGAAGTGTTCGGTGCCGGGCACGCGGCCGACGATGGCGAAGTGCGGCCGGCTGGCGCGCCAGAGGAAGTCGCCGACCGCGGTCAGCACGCCGGCGAGCAGGCCGGTCTCGACGCCGTAGATCAGTGTGAAGAGCGCGGTGACGGCGAGCGCGATGCCGTCGGCACGCGACACGCGCCAGATCTTGAGCGTGCCGCGTACGTCGATCAGCTTGACGATGGAGACGATGATCGTCGCCGCCAGCACCGCATGCGGTAGATCGTGGAAATACGGCGTCAGCCAGCCGAGCGTCGCCGCCACCAGCACGCCGGTGAACACACCGGCCAGCGGCGACACCGCCCCGGCGGCATAGCTCATCACCGTGCGCGACAGGCCGCCGGAGACCGGGTAGGCGCCGCTGCAGGCGGCAGCGAGGTTGGCCAGGCCGAGGCCGCGCAGCTCCTCGCTCGGATCGACGTTCTCACGCCGCCGGGCAGCGAAAGACTGGGCGACGGCGACCGATTCGATGAAGCCGATCAGCGTGATCATCAGCGCCGGCCAGAGCATCTCGCGCAGCAGCGCCGGATCGAGCGGCGGCACCGTGAACGGCGGCAGGCCGCGCGGAATGTCACCGACAACGCGCACGTCGCTCAGGCCGAAGACGCGCACAGCGACGATGCCGCCGATCACCGCCAGCACCGGCGACAGCCGCGCGAGCATGTCGGCCAGCGTCTCGCCGAGTCCGATACGGCGCAGCAGCGGCTTGAGCTTGCGCTCGGCCCACAGCAGAAACAGGATCGCCGCGATGCCGATCACCGTGGTCGCCGCATGCAGGGTGCCGAGATGCTGCCACAGGCCTTCGAGCAGCGGCGGCAGCGTCGCGCCATCGATCGGGATGCCGAAGATGTGCTTGAGCTGGCCGATGGCGATGATCAGCGCCGAGGCGCTCATCAGCCCGGAGATCACCGGGTGGCTCAGGAAATGCGCGATCGCGCCGAGACCGAGCGCCGCCATCGCCAGCGACATCAGGCCGACCATCAGGGCCAGCGTCAGTGCCACTGCAGTCGGTGGCAGGCCGCTGTGTGCGGCCAGCGGGCCGACCGCCGAGGCGGTCATCAGCGAGACGACGGCGACCGGGCCGACGGCGAGCACGCGGCTGCCACCGCACAGCGCATAGAGCAGCGGCGCCAGCAGGCCGGCGTAGAGGCCGGTATGCAGCGGCAGGTTGGCGAGCATCGCGTAGGCGAGGCTCTGCGGAATCAGCATGATGGTGACGATCACGCCGGCCAGCACGTCGGTGGCGAGATCGATGCGCCGATAATGGCGCCCCCAGCGCAGCCAGGGAAAATAGCGGGACCAGGCGATCGACACGCGGGCGCTCCTCGCGGCGGCGCTCAACCGAGCACGTTCAGCGGAATCTTCAGGTAGCGGGTACCGTTGGCCGCCGGCGGCGGCAGCTCGCCGGCCCGCATGTTGACCTGCAGCACGGCCAGCATCAGGTTCGGCAGCGTCAGCTCGGCATCGCGGCGGGTACGCTCGGCGACGAAGGATTCTTCATCGACACCGTCGTGGATATCGATATTGGCGGCACGCGACTCGCCGACGCTGCACACGGCGCTGAGCGCGCGGCCGGGCGGCGGATAGTCGTGGCACAGGTACAGGCGCGTCGCCGGCGGCAGCGCCAGCAGACGGCGCACCGAGCGGTACAGCGTGCGCGCCGAACCGCCGGGGAAATCGCAGCGCGCGGTGCCGACATCGGGCATGAAGATGATGTCGCCGACGAACACGCAGTCCTCGACGCGATAGGCCAGGCAGGCCGGCGTGTGGCCGGGCACGTGCCAGACCTCGATGCGCAGCGCGCCGAGCTCGATCACGTCGCCCTCGGCGAGCAGGCGGTCGAACTGCGAACCGTCAGTGCGGAAATCGGCTTCAGCGTCGTATAGCTGCCCGAACAAGGCCTGCACTTCACGCACATGTTCGCCGATGGCGGTGCGGCCGCCGAGCTCGCGCTTGAGGTAGGCCGCAGCGCTCATGTGGTCGGCATGGACGTGGGTATCGAGAATCCACTCGACGTGCAGCGCGTTGCGACGCACGTAGTCGATGATCGCATCCGCCGACTGCGTCGTCGTATGCGCATTGCGCGGATCGTAGTTGAGCACGGCATCGATGATCGCGCAGTGACCGTCCGCGGCAACCAGCACGTGCGAAAACGTGGCAGTGACTTCCTCGAAGAAGCTTTCGACGTGGACGGGCATGCGATCGACTCCTGCGGTCAACACCGCGTCAGTTGGGCATGCCAGTGAGTATATTCGGATATTCGAATATACTCAACAGCTATTAACTTATTCCAAAAAGTAATTAGTAACACGCCGATCAGGGAATACCGAGCAACTTGTGGGTCTGCAGACTAACCCGCCATTGCGGGTGCTCCCGGCAGTACTCGACACAGGCGGCGGTCGCGGCAAGGCGGTCGGCATCATCGAGCGGCTGCAGAAAGAAATGGCGGAAGTCGAGCCCGGCGAAGCATTCCGGCTGCGCCTGCGCCTCACGCTGCGGATAGACCAGCTTGAGTTCATCGCCACGGGTCAGCTGCAGCGGCGCACCGGCTTTCGGGCTGACGCAGATCCAGTCGAGGCCGGCGGGCGCGGGCTGCGTACCGTTGGTCTCGACAGCCACCTCGAAGCCGCGCGCGTGCAGGGCGGCAATCAGCTCGGCATCGAGCTGCAGCAGCGGCTCGCCACCGGTGCAGACGACGTAGGGACGTCCGCCGCCGCCCCACGGCCAGTGCATCGCGATCACCGCTGCCAGCTCGCGGGCACTGGCGAACTTGCCGCCGCCGTCACCGTCGACACCGACGAAATCGGTATCGCAGAAACGGCAGACCGCGCCGGCGCGATCGGCCTCGCGGCCGCTCCACAGATTGCAGCCGGCAAAACGGCAGAACACCGCCGCGCGCCCGGCCTGTGCGCCCTCGCCCTGCAGCGTGTAGAAGATCTCCTTGACCGCGTAGCTCATGATTTTCAGCCCGGCAGCGCCGGCGCCAGCCGGCCCCAACACAATGCGACACCGTTTCCGGGCGTCTCGAACAGATCGATGCGGTCGAGCATCGGCAGCGACTCGGCACACTGCGCACGAATCCAGCGCGCCAGATTCGCCGCATCAGCGCTCGGCAGGCCGTCGAGCCCGTCCAGCCGATGGTGATCGAGACGCGCGTAGACCGGCGTGAACAGACGTTTGACGTCGCCGAAGTCGACGGTCCAGCCCATCACCTCGTCGAGCGGCGCGGCAACGTGCAGGCGAATGCCGTAGCTGTGGCCGTGCAGACGGCCGCGCGGATCGTCCTCCGGCGCGGCCGGCAGGCGCAGCGCCGCCTCGAAACGCTGCTCCTTCCAGATGCGGAAATACTCGCCGTCGTACTGGCAGCCGGCACTGGCCGTCTCGAACACCGTCACCCATGACAGCTCCGGCAGCTCATCACGCAGCCGCCGCCAGATCCAGCGCGCCAGCACCTCGCTGGTTGGGCAGGCCAGCCCCGGCAGCTCGTTGAGGCAGGCGTGATCGAGCTCGGCGGCGAGCGGCGCCCAGACTTCGGCGAGGCGGTCCTGATCGACGCCCATGTCGGCCCCGCCCAGATCCTGATTGGCGTGCAGCACCACCTCGAAACCGTGGCCGTGCATGCGCCCGCACTGGTGTCCGGCCGGCACGTTCGGCAGAAAATGCGCCGCCTCGAAGCGAAACCGTCGCCAGACGTGGGCACTGCCGTCAGCGTCGAGGTCGACACCGGCATCCGGCGTCGAGCGCAGGCCGAGCGATTCGATGCCGGGCACGTCCAGCAGCCGACCGCCGATCCAGCGTGCCAGATTCTCGTCGGTCGGCACCGCGATCAGTTCGTTGAGGTAGGCGTAATCGAGCGGGGCAACCGCTGCGGCGAGGTGCGCGGCGAGGTTTTCGACACCAGCGCCGGCAAAGCCGGCCCAGTCCTCCGGCAGCCGGGCACGCACCCGCGCCGCATAGCTGTGGCCGTGCAGGCGACTGGCCGGATGCGTTGCCGGCAGCGTCGGGATACGGCAGGCCGCTTCGAACGGTGCACGGGCAACGGTGTACACACGCTCGCTCATAACCGCCCCTCGGCGCGCAGGCGCTCGATCAGCGGGTCCGGGATGCCGGCCTCGGCAAAACCGTTCGCCCGCAGCTCACAGGCCGGACAGACCCCGCAGGGCGGCTGCTGGCCGTTGTAGCAGGTGTGACTCCAGGCCAGCGCCGACAGCGCGCCGAATTCCTGGGCCATGCGCACGGTATCGGCCTTCGACTTGAACATCAGCGGGGTATGGATCGTCAGCTCGAATTCCATGCCGAGGCGCAACGCGGCCTGCAGTGCCTGAATGGTCTGCCAGCGACAGTCGGGATAGCCGGAGTAGTCGGTCTGGGCCACGCCGGTGACCAGCTCGCTGCACTGACGCTGATAGGCCAGCGCGGCAGCGAAACTGAGGAACACCAGATTGCGCCCCGGCACGAAGGTATTCGGCAGGCCGTTGGCCTGGACGCCGGGCTGTACCGCGATGTCCCCCGCAGTCAGCGCGTTGCCGCCGAGCGCGGCGAAGGTGTTGATCGGCAGCACGGTGTGCGGCACGCCGGCCATCGCGGCGATGTGCGCGGCGCATTCGAGCTCGATGCGATGGCGCTGACCGTAGTCGAAACTGACGGCCTCGACGGCCTCGGCACCGAACTGCGCAAGCGCCCAGTACAGGCAGGTCGTGGAGTCCTGGCCGCCGGAGAGGACAACGAGAGCACGGGAACGATTCGGCATGGCTGGCTCCTCGGAAAACGCGGCTAGATACGCCGATCATCCGCAGGATTCAAGCGCCTGCCCAGTCCTCCCGATGGCCGCGCGCGTCGGCGACGGGCGTACGCCAGGGCGCTGCCGGCAGCAGCACGTTCATCGCCAGCGGCAGGTGGTCGGAGTAGGTCTGATGCAGGACCTCGACACGCTCGATGGTGATCGACGGCGACACCAGGATGTGGTCGAGGGGACGACGCGGATTCCAGCTCGGAAAGGTCGGCAGCCAGTGGGCGTCCGGCAGACGCAGGCCGGTGCGCTCGCGCAGTGCACTCAGCTCCGGACTGCTGCCCTGACAGTTCAGATCGCCCATGACGATGACGTGACGGGCGTCGCCGATCAGATCGGCGACGAAATCCAGCTGCAGATGGCGGCCGCGCCGGCCGAGCGCGAGGTGCAGGATGTAGAGGTGCAGGGCATCGGCCCCTTCACCGAAGCGCAGCTGCATCAGACCGCGCCCCGGCAGCAGCCCAGGCAGACGATGCTGTGCCACCAGCGTCGGGCGAAAGCGCGTCAGCACGGCATTGGCATGCTGGCCGAGCACACCGAGGCGGCGGTTGGCTTCACCGTAGACGAAGGGAAAACCGCCGCGGCCGGCGAGATAGGCGGGCTGGTCGACGAAGCCGCTGCGCAGGCTGCCCTTGTCGACCTCCTGCAGGCCGACGATGTCAAAACCGGACAGCAGCTGGGCGATGTTGTCGAGGTTGTGCATGCGCGAGGGTACCGGCAGCACGTGTTTCCAGCTGCGTGTCAGGTACTCCGAGTACTTGCGGGTCGACAGCCCGGTCTGGATGTTGTAGCTGAGCAGCCGCAGGCGCTGATGGTCCGACGACACGCTGTACTCACTCCTTGATGCTCGCACCCGGCGGCCGCCACGAGGGGACGACCGGATGCGATGGCCTATGGCTTGGCAGCCGCCGCCTCGCGGGCGACCAGGAAGTCGATCAGTTCGACCAGCGCCTGCGGTGAGCCCGCCATGCCGATGTCACTGACGTACTTACCGGCGATGACAATCGCCGGCACGCCGGTGATGCGGTACTGCAGCACCTGCGACTTGCTCTTGCGCAGGCGGGTATCGACATCGAAGGAGTGCAGCGCTTTCAGGAACGCGTCACGATCGACACCCTGAGCCGCGACGACATCGGCCATCGCCTGCTCGTCGGTCGGGTTGCGGTGCTGCCGGTGGACCGCATCAAACAACGCCTGATGCGTCTTGTCGGTGACGCCGAGCACTTGCGTCGCGTAGTAGACACGGGCACCGAGCTCCCAGCTCGGCCCCAGCGCCGCCGGGATGCGCACGAAGTCCGCCTGCGCCGGCTTGTGCTGCAGCCACTCCTCGATCACCGGCTCCAGCCGATAGCAGTGCGGGCAGCCGTACCAGAACAGTTCGACGACCTCGACCTTGCCGGGCGGCGCCGAGGTTTCGACCGGCTTCTGCAGCACCAGATAGTGCTGGCCTTCAACGAAATCGGTGGCAGCCTGGGCAGCCAGCGCCGGCAACAGCGCCAGCACGGCCAGCAGCGCACGAATCAGCTTGAGCGGATGCATCATGAACGGGATTCCCGGGGTGATGGCACGCTCAGAGCGTGCCGTAAGAGTGCAGGCCGGACAGCCACATGTTGACACCGAGGAAGGCAAAAGCCGTCACCAGCAAACCGATGATCGACCACCACGCCATCGGCGCGCCACGCATGCCTTTGGTCAGGCGCAGGTGCAGCCAGGCGGCGTAGTTGAGCCAGACGATCAGCGCCCAGGTTTCCTTCGGGTCCCACGACCAGTAGCCGCCCCAGGCCTCGGCGGCCCACAGCGCACCAAGGATCGTCGCCAGCGTGAACGCGGCAAAACCGAGGGCGATCGCCTTGTACATCACGTCATCGAGCAGCGCGCAGGGGGGCAGCGCCGCCGCCACCGCACGCCAGCCGGCACGCTCGGCCTTGTCACGCAGCAACCAGGCGCAACCGAGCATCGCGGCAAGAGCGAACGAACCGTAGCCGATGAAGTTGGCCGGCACGTGGATCTTCATCCAGTAGCTCTGCAGCGCCGGCACCAGCGGCATGATGCGGTTGGCTTCGCGGTCGAAGGTGTACCAGAGCAGAAAGGCGATCGCCGCGGAAATCACCAGCAGCACGAAGGCCCCCATCTTGCGCGTACCGGTGCGGCGCTCGTGGTAGAGGTAGAGCAGCGCGGTCACCACCGCGAACAGGATGAACACCTCGTAGAGATTGCTGACCGGGATGTGGCCGATGTCGGTGCCCATCAGGTAAGACTCGCGCCAGCGCACCATCAGCCCGGTGATGCCGATCGTCGAGGCCGACCAGGTCAACGCCGAGGCCACGCGGCCGACGAAGGCCGACTGCGATACCGAATGCGCGATGTAGGTCAGCGTCGCCAGCACGAACAGCGCGCTCATCCACATGAAGGCTTCCTGACTGCCGAGCAGGTACTTGAGGAAGAAGTCGCGCTCCTGCGCGCCGAGGTCATTGCCATAGCGCCACAGCGCGAACAGCGACAAGCCGGCGACGGTCAGCGACAGGCCGCGCGCCGGCGGCCACTGCAGACCCCAGGCGATCAGCCCGAGCGCGCAGCCGGCGAGGATCGCCACTTCATACTCGTCCATGTACGCGCTGTAGCTCGCATACGCCCACAGCGAGCCGGCTACGACGAGCGCCGCCCACAACCAGTCGCGAAGGGTCAGGCGTTGCCAGAAACCTGGCGCCGCCAGATCGTCCAGCATGTGTTCGCGTGTCACCGCCATCGCGGATACCTCCGGTTCAGCAGGAAAAGACTCAGCGCTCGGGCGCTGCGGATTCCGCCAGTGGCGGGCCGAAACGGCGCGCGGCGGTACGGACAATTTCATCGAATTCTTTGGCGAAGGCGTCCTGATGGCGATTGCCGCTGCCGGCCAGGATCAGCTGCGTGCCAGCACCGTCGGCGGCGATCCACGCCCAGACGCGACGGTGCGAGGTATAGAACATCACGAACACGCCGAGCGTCAGCAGGGCGAAGCCGAGATAGACGATATTCTGGCCGCCGGCTTTCGTGATCTGCAAGCCAGAGGCTTGAAGCTGCTCGAAATTCGTCAGCTGCAGCCAGAACGGCGCACGGTAGCTGCCGAGCGCCGACAACGCATTCAGCGCATCGTTGAAGAAAGTCTCGTCGGCATCGGCGACGCCGTCTTCGGGCTTCAGCCCTTCCTCGCGCAGCACCTGGATGTAGACCTCGCCGAGGCTGCGGCGCAGCAGTTCGAGGAAGAAGCGCGAGGCTTCCTCAGCCTTGTCCGCCGGCACGCGGGCGCGCGTCTGCGCCACGATGGCATCGATCCCCTGGCGCAGGAACAGATCGACCAGACGCTCGCGCACCGTCGCCAGCTCTTCGGCATTGAGGCCGGGAGCGCTTTCGCCGGCGGCGGTGAACAGGGCATGCAGACGCGGCTGGTCATGCAGCAGCGCGACGAAGCGCAGGAAACGATCGGGCGAGAGCTTGGCGTCGGCCGGGATGTGCAGATAGCTGAACTCCTCGGCCGGCGAGCCGCGCACACCGGAGAGGAAGAAGCTGCGCCCGTCGAGGCGCATCGGCACCATGAAGTTCTGATACTCCTCGGCCTGACCGGTGGCATCACGCAGCCGGTAGGTGAAATTCGGCCCGAAGTTGCGCACCTTGCGCCCCGCCTCGCCATGCGCCTGCGGATCGTTCTGTTCGGATGCCGGCACCGGCAGGATGTTGTACAGGCGGAAGTCATCGAGTTCGAGCGTCAGCGGCCCCTGCGGGGTCTTCAGCGGGATCTTCTCGCCGACACGCCCCTGCAGCTGCGGCGCTTCGCCCTGCTGGCCGAGCAGCGGCTGCGCGCGCATCGTCAGCAGCGAGCCGCCGTCGCCGAAATCCGACTGGTAGATGGCATAGCCGCGGTACACCAGCGGATGGTTGACGCGGATCGTCGCCGGCAGCGGCTGCTGCAGATGATCCTCGTCGTGGATCAGCACGTCACTCTCGAAGGACTTCGGCTGGCCGGTCGGATAGAACTCGACGTTGAACTTCTTCAGCTCGATCGCGAACGGCAGTTCCTGAATGAAGAAGCCGTCGCGCAGGCGCAGGAACAGGAAATTCGTCGTCGTGCCTTCCGGCAGGCGCACATTGCCGCGGAAGGAGAAATTGTCGCTCGGCTGAAGCCGGCTGCTGTCCGGTACGTCGCGTGCCGGTACGTCGCGGGTTTCCAGACGGATCTCCCCGCGCCACTCACGCCACTTCAGCGGCAGGTTGCCGTCGAGCAGTCCGCCGATGCAGATGATGACGATCGCCAGATGGGCGAACAGATAGCCGCAGCGGTTCAGCCCGCCCTTCAGCCCCGCCAGCACGCGGTGGTCGCTGTGCTCCTTGAGACGGACCCGGTAACCGCGGGCGCCCAGCAGTTCGGAGACCGACTGCTGCACCTGCGCCGCCGTTTGCTCCGGCAACGCCCATTCGGCATGACTGTGAAACGCCCGCAGTGACTTCGCCTGCACCGTCGTACGGAAGTGGTTGATCTCCGCCAGCATGCCCGGCACGTGCCGCCACAGACAGACGCTGGTCGACAGCACCAGAAAGCCGAGGATGCAGAGAAACCACGGCGCGTCGTAGACGTCATACAACCCCAGCTTGCGGAACACATCGAACCAGAACGGCCCGAACTTGATGATGTAGTCCTGATAGGGCTGGTTCTGCTTGAGCACCGTCCCGATCACCGACGCAATCGCAACGACCACCAACAGCATGATCGCGAAATTCATCGAGCCGAGAAATTCGAACAGCTGGCTGCTGAGACGGCGGGGCGGGCGGGCGGGGGCGTCGGATCTCACGGAAACGCTCATATCGGGAGGCGTGGTGACCGGCGGTAGACACGGCCCCTCACGCAAGGTTCCACGACGGCGCGCGGATCGCGAGGCGGCACGGCGCCGGGACAAAATAAAGGGTGGCCACCGGGCCACCCTTGGCAATACATCAAGACGTACGGGCCGCAGGCCCGGCGCCGCTTACTGCAGACCCTGCACGTACGAGGCGACGGCCTTGATCTCGGCGTCGGACATCTTCGCCGCGACATTGCGCATCATCATGCCTGGATCGTTGGTACGCGATACCGAGCGGAACGTCATCAGCTGCAGCTCGACGTACTTGGCATGCTGACCGGCCAGCGCCGGGAACTTGGCACCCTCGTTACCCTTGCCGGTAACGCCGTGGCAGGCCATGCAGGCTGCAACGCCGGTTTCCAGGTTGCCGCCACGGAACACCGCCTGGCCGGCATTGGCCAGTGCCGGGTCGGTCTCACCCTTGCTCATCTGCTGGCTGGAGAAGTAGGCGGCCAGGTCCTGCATGTCCTGATCGGACAGCGGAGCGACCATGCCCGACATCGTCGCGTTGACACGCGCACCCGACTTGAAATCTGTGAGCTGCTTGTACAGGTAGCCGGCATTCTGCCCCGCGAGTTTCGGGAAGTCGGGGCTTACGCTGTTGCCATCGGCACTGTGACAGGCTGCGCACATCGCAGACTTCGCCTGGCCGGCCGCGGCATCGCCGGCAGCCCAAGCCAGCGAAGCGGAGCCGATGAGGGCGCTCGTCGCGGCGATCAAAAACAGCTTATTCATGTGGGACGACTCCTGTACCATGCTGGATTCGGCTTTTTGACCCTGGCGGCTGCAGCTTGGGCAAACTCTGCGCCGAGACGCTCTTTGGCGCACCGTCGACCGGCAATGTCGGTGGCAAAAAACAGCCGCGTTATATACCAGCTTCGCCCCTTCCCTTCAATCAGATTCCCGCGTTGAGACCGTGGTTTCCGCCAGCTCGACAAGGCAGGTTCGCGCCATGACAGACCGCTACCGGATGACCCGTTTTCTGAGCAGCGCCAACGAGCTGTCTCAGCTGCCGACGGACACCGGCCGTGAGATCGCGCTCGCCGGCCGCTCCAATGCCGGCAAGTCCAGTGCCCTGAACACCCTGACCGGCCAGAGCCGCCTGGCCCGCGTCAGCAAGACCCCCGGACGCACGCAGCTGATCAACCTGTTCACCGTCGATGAAAGCCATTGTCTCGTCGACCTGCCGGGTTACGGCTATGCACAGGTGCCGGAGGCGATCAAACGCCACTGGCAGAACGTGCTCGCCCGCTACCTCGAAACCCGCCAGGCCCTGGTCGGCCTGCTGCTGATGATGGACATCCGCCACCCCTTCAATCCGCTCGATCGGCAGATGCTCGAATGGACCCGCCATCGTGGTCTCGACACCCACGTGCTGCTGACCAAGTGCGACAAGCTCTCCCGTGGTCCGGCGCTGGCGACCCTGGCGGCGGTGCGGCGCGAGCTGGCGGCGGCTTTCCCCAATGCCAGCGCGCAGCTGTTTTCCTCGCTCGACCGCACCGGCCTGGCTGAAGCCCAGGCCCGTCTCGACGCCTGGTTCGGTTTCAGCGCCACACCACCGCATGCCTGAACGACCGCGCCTGCCGCGATAGCGCCGGGAGCAGGCGGATCATCCGCGCGCCGGCGCCCTTCCCTGCCCGCTCAGTCGACGGGGGTGTCGAGGTGCGGGTCGAGGGCCTGCTCCAGCAGGGCAGCGATACGCTGCAGGAACAGTGTGCCGAGACCCGGCCCGAAGCGCTGCACATCGCGCGCGCCGACCGCCAGCACGCCTTCCCACAGGCCGCCGTGCAACGGTACCAGCGCCGCCGAGGCCACGCCGGCATCGGCGAACAGCGCCTGCGCCAGCTCGGCTTCGAGCGGCCCGCACAGCGGCTTGGCCGCTTCCAGCAGGCCGCGCAGCGGGTCGAGATCGAGCGCGGAAACGAACACCCCGGGCACGGCACAGGTGCCAAGCGGCCGCGCCGCCAGACGCAGACTCACGGCATCGGCTTCGAACTCGTCGCGCAGGATGCGCGCGATGGCGAGCAGCAGCTCGTCGAGTTCACGGGTTTCGATCAGCGTCAGCGCCAGCTGGTGCATGCGTGACGACAGGCGATCGTTGGCGCGGGCGACGTCGATCAACTCGTGCAGACGCTGAAGCAGGGACAAATTGCGGCTGCGCAGCTGTGCCAGCTGACGCTCGATCAGCGAGGTCACACCCGCGCCGACCGCATGCGGAATCCGCAGCGACTCCAGCAGTTCGAGGTGGCGCAGAAAGAAGTCGGGATGTGCCGCCAGGTAGTCGGCGACCTGCGCCTCGTAAGCCGGATCGGCCGGCTGTGGTGAAACGGCGCTCATAGGACGATGCTCCCCTCGAAGACCCGCGTCGCCGGGCCGGTCATGAGGACCGGCGAAGCTTCACCGGCCCAGTCGATGCGCAGCGTGCCACCCGGCAGCTCGACCCGGACCTGCGCATCGAGCCAGCCCTGCAGCCGGCCAGCGACCACCGCCGCACAGGCACCGGTGCCGCAGGCGAGCGTTTCACCGGCGCCGCGCTCGAACACGCGCAGGCGGATGTGATCGCGCGCCAGCACCTGCATGAAGCCGACGTTGACCCGTGCCGGAAAGCGCGGATGGTGTTCGAGCGCCGGCCCCAGCGTGGCCACCGGTGCGGTGTCGACCGCGTCGACCCGCAGCACGCAGTGCGGATTGCCCATCGATACCGCGCCGATGCGGTAGTCGACGCCGTCGTGTTCGAGCGTGTAGGCCGCGGCCCGCTGCGGCGCGAGAAACGGGATCAGCGCCGGTTCGAGCTGCGGCACGCCCATGTCGACGCAGACATCACCGTCGTCACCGACGTGCAGCACGATGACACCGCCGGCGGTCTCGACGCGGATTGCCGACTTATCGGTCAGCCCCTGATCGCGCACGAAGCGGGCGAAGCAGCGTGCACCGTTGCCGCATTGTTCGACCTCGCCGCCGTCGGCGTTGAAGATGCGGTAGCGGAAATCCGTGTCGGCACTGCGCGCCGGCTCGACCAGCAGCAGCTGATCGCAGCCGACGCCGAAATGGCGATCCGCCAGCCGGCGCACGCACTCGGCATCGAGCTGGACATCCTGGCGCACGCCATCGATGACGACGAAGTCGTTGCCGAGGCCATGCATCTTGGTAAAGCGCAGCATTGATTTCATCGGCGCAGTTTAGCCATCTGCGCAGGTGACGGCATGATCATCGGCAAGCGGCAGCACGACGCGGAAACTCGCGCCCTGCCCTGCGCGGCTGGACAGATCGATACGCCCGCCGTGGCGCTCGACGATCTTCAGGCTGATCGGCAGGCCGAGGCCGGTGCCCTTGGGTTTGCCGGCCTGCTGGCTGGAGACCTGATGGAATTTCTCGAACACCGCACGCTGCTGCTCGGCCGGGATGCCGGGGCCGTTGTCGTCGACCTCGATATGCGCCGTCGTCGCATCCCCCCACAGCCGCAGCCGCACCCGGCCGTCGTGGTCGGGGCAGAACTTCACGGCGTTCGACAGCAGGTTGATGACCACCTGCGTCAGCCGGTCACTGTCGCCGGTCACCCGCAGCAGCGGCTCGGCCACCTCCAGCTCCAGGCGCACGCCCTTGTCGCGGAACAGCTGGCTGGTCGAGTTGGCGGCATCGCGCAGCAGCGTGTTCAGCTCGACACACTCGCTGCGCCAGTCGACGCGGCCGGCCTCGATCTTGGCCATGTCGAGCACCTGATTGATCAGCCGCGTCAGCCGCTCGCTTTCCTTGACGATGATGCCGAGGAATTCGCCGCGCTGCGCCGGCTCCATCTCCGGCGCCGACTGCAGGATCTCGGCGAAGGCGCGGATCGAGGTCAGCGGCGTGCGCAGCTCGTGGGTGACCGTCGACATGAACTCGTCCTTCAGCCGGTCGAGCTCCTGCAGGCGGGCATTGGCCTCGCGCAGCTCGCGCGTCGCCGCCTCCAGCTCGCGCGACTGCACCTCCAGCCGGCGGCTGTACTCGATCGCCTGCGAGGTCTCGTCGAGGATCGTCATCACCTCATCGAGCGACAGCGCCTCGCCCTTGACCACCGAAGACACCATCACCCGCGCCGAGGCCGCCCCGATCGCGCCGGCCAGCTGCTGCTCGGCAAAGTGCATCAGCGCACCGTCGGCCCGCGGCTGGCGCTGCCAGTCGAGGCCATGCGCCGTGGCGTAGCCGGCGAAGGCCGCCGCGGTGCGCGCCGGGCCGAGGAAGCGCGCCACCAGCGCCTGCAGCTCGCCGACATCGGCACTGCCGCGCCACAGCAGCCGCGCCTCGCGCCCGGCGTCGCTGGTCAGCGCCTCGGCGAAGGCGCGCGCCTGCACCCGCTCGACGGCATCCGGCCGGCTCAGCAGCGAGCCGAGCACCAGGCCGCCGACGTTGGCGATCCAGCTCCACACCAGCGCATGGGCGTAAACGTCGAGCCCGCCGAGGCCGAACAGCTGATATGGCCGCAGCAGCTCGATGCCGAACGGCCCGGCATCGATGAAGCTCGCCGGCAGCCAGCCGGAACGGGCGAACGACGGCAGCAGCAGCGTGTAGGCCCACACCGCAAAGCCGCCGGCGAGTGCGCAGAAGGCGCCACGGCGCGTCGCCCCCGGCCAGTACAGGGCAGCGAGGATCACCGGCGCGAACTGCGCGCAGGCAGCGAATGAAATCAGGCCGATCGACACCAGCGCGTAGGACTCGCCGATCAGGCGAAAGTACAGGTAGCCGAGCAGGATCATGCCGGCGATCGCCACCCGGCGGATCGCCAGCAGCCAGCCGCTGAGGTCGCGCTCGACCAGACGCAGCGCACGCACGCGCAGCAGCAGCGGCATCACCAGGTCGTTGCAGACCATCGTCGCCAGCGCCACGGTCTCGACGATGACCATGCTGGTCGCCGCCGACAGCCCGCCGATGAACACCACCAGCGCCAGCCACGGCAGCTGGCCGCGGATCGGCAGATCGAGCACGTAGAAGTCCGGGTCGAGGCCGGGGAACAGCAGCAGGCCGGCGAAGGCCACCGGCAGCACGAACAGATTGATCGCCCACAGATACAGCGGCACTCCCCAGCAGGCGGTGCGCAGATGGGCTTCGTCGACGTTCTCGACCACCAGCACCTGGAACTGGCGCGGCAGGAACAGGAACGCGCAGGCCGACAGCAGCGCCAGCGCCAGCCAGCCAGCATGGCCGCCGGCGACCGCCTCGAAGCGCATCAGCCGCGCCAGCTCCGGCAGCGCCGCGGCCTGCGCGAACAAATCGCCGGGGCCGGCGAACAGCCCCCAGGTGACGAACACACCGAGTGCGATGAAGGCGGCCAGCTTGACCACCGACTCGAAGGCCACCGCCGCCACCAGCCCTTCGTGGCGCTCGGTGGTGTCGATGTGGCGGGTGCCGAAGAGGATGGCGAAGGCGATCAGCGCCAGCGCCGCCCAGAAGCTGGTATCGGTCCAGAATGGCCCGCTGGCGGCAACATCGGCAGCGAGCACCTGCGGGTAGGCGCGCAGCACGGCGAAGCTGGTCGCCACCGCCTTAAGCTGGATCGAGATGTAGGGCATGATGCCGAGCACCGCCATCACCGTGACCAGGCCGGCGAGCAGATGGCTCTTGCCGTAGCGCGCACCGATGAAATCGGCGATCGAGGTGATGCGCTGGCGGCGCGAGATGCGCACGATGCGCCGCAGCAGCTGCCAGCCGAGGATCAGCACCAGCGTCGGCCCCAGATACACCGGCAGAAAGCCGATGCCACCGTGCGCCGCGCGCCCGGCGCTGCCATAGAAGGTCCACGCCGTGCAGTAGACACCGATCGACAGCGTGTAGGTCCACGGGCTGGCCAGCAGCGAGCGGCCCTGCTCGGCGCGGCGGTCGCCATACCAGGCGATCGCGAACAGCACGCCGATGTAGCCGAGCGCCGCGCCGAGGATCAGGCCGTCGGAGAACATGCGCTCAATCCCCGTCTCCGGCGCGGCGCATCCACGCCCGCACCAGCCCGATGATCAGCAGCCAGGCGACGAAGACGTAGACGTAGAGCAGTGGCATGCCGGCGATGCGCTGCTCGCGGTCGAACAGCGCCAGTCCCGGCCATACCAGCAGCAGCACGGCGGCGACGGCGAGCCAGACGATCCAGGCGCTGCGCGGGCTGTCCATCGTCGCGTCCTAGAACTTCGCCTGCTGCTTGCGCACGGCGGTCATTTTTTCGGACAGCTCCAGTGCCTGGCCGAGCGTGGTGATGCCCTGGGCTTCGAGCAGCTCGATCAGGCGCACGAACACCTGCGCGGTGACCAGCGTGTCGCCGAGCGCGGTATGACGGTTGTGCACGTCGACGCCGAGGCGCTCGGCAATCGCATCGAGCGTGTGGTCGTCGGTGTAGTCGTGGATCGCGCCGCTCAGCAGCAGCGTGTCGAGCACCGGATGGGCGCGGAAGGACACCCGCGCCACCGCCTCTTTCAGTTCGAGGAACTTCATGTCGAAGGCGGCGTTGTGCGCCACCAGCACGGTGTCGTCGGCGCCGACGAAGGTCGCGAACTGCATCAGCACGTCGGCCGCGCCCGGCTTGTCGCGCACCATCGCGTCGGTGATGCCGTGGAATTTGATCGAGGCCTTGGGGATCGGCTTGCCGGGGTTGATCAGCCGGTCGAAGGTTTCACCCTCGCGGATCTTGCCCTGGCAGATGCGCACACCGGCGATCTGGATCATCTCGTCACCACGCGAGGGCGACAGGCCGGTGGTTTCGGTATCGAAGACCACGTAATCGAGGGATTTCAGCGCCCGCTCGCCGAGCGCGCCGAGCTCGGCCGGCCGCCGCCCCAGCTCGAAGTCGTAGAACTCCGGACGCTCCGGCAGCGCTGTCGCCTGCAGCCACTGCCGACTCGATGCCGGCAGCGGAATGCGCAGCAGCGCATAGCCGGTGCGACGATGCGGCTGGCTCCACAGATCGGAATGATGGCGGCGCAGGATCTCGCCGACGGTCGCCGCACCGGCGACGTTCTGCAGCGGCGCCCGCGCCCAGGCCTCGATGGTCGCCGCCGGCAGCGGCCGCCCCGGCCAGACGATGTCGATGTAGACCTGACGGTTGCCGAGCAGGCACTCGATCTCGATTTCGGCCTCGGGCTGCACGCGGTGCAGCTCGCCGAGCACGAATTCCACCAGCTGCATCACGCTCTGGCCGTCGCAGTGCAGCCACAGCGGCTCACCGCTCAGCGTCACCCGTGGCGCATCTGCCTGCCGCTCCAGGCGCGCCAGTACGGCGCCGAGGATGTCGGCGCTGAACACGTCGGCGGTCGGCCATTGCGCGGCGAACAGCGCACGCACGTGGTGGGCAAGGAATTCGACGCGTTCGGCCAGCGCCGCGCTCTCATCGAAGATCACGCCCTCGAAGGCCTTGCGCTGCGCCGGCTCCATGTCGCCGAACAGCGACAGGCTCTCGGCGGCGAAACGCAGCGAGGCGATCTGCCGGCGCAGGTCCTCGACCAGCCCCTTGAAGCCGCTCGGGCCGAGCGTGCCGGGCGCAACCTGATGGGTGATGTCGCGCACGGTGACGACGAAGCCGGCGCGGCCCGGCGCCAGCCCCGGCAGCAGGCTGATGCGGCACTGGAACAGCCGCGACTCGTCGGCGGCGGCACAGATGAATTCGGCATCGGTCGCCGGCACGCTGCCCTCGCCCGCCTGGCTCTGGCGAAAACTCAGCCAGTCCAGCGTGTGCTCGATCGGCGCCCGCGTCAGCAGGCCGTAGATCGAACGGCCGAGACCGAGCGCCTCGGGCTGCGGCATCAGCTTGAGCAGCGCCGGGTTGTAGAGCAGCACGCGCGCCTCGGCGTCGCACACCAGCACGCCCTCGCTGAGCTCGCGCAGGACGATTTCCAGCCGCGACTTCTGCAGCTCGATCTCGCGGGTGCCGGTCGCGGTCGCCGCGGCGACCTCCTTGCGCGCCTTGTGCAGGCTGGCGCCGAGCTCCTGCACGATCGCCGGCACTTCGCCGAGCAGATGGTTGTTCGGCATCTCCAGCGTATGCGCCGGATTGCTGCGGCTGATGATGCGTGCACCGTGCAGCAGCGCCTTCAGCGGGCGCACGAACGCGGTATCGATGAAGGCCCAGACCACCGCGTAGGCCAGACCGGCGAGGATGCCGCCGGCGAAATAGAAGGCGCGGACGTTTTCCTGGATGTAAGGATCGACGACGATCTCAGGCAGCTTCCATAACGAGATCGCCGCGAAAATCGCCGTAAAAGCCAGCGGCGCCAGCAGCAGCGCCCAGAACTTGGTGCGAACGGACATGCCGGGACTCCCCCTGGCAGCGACTGCGGGTGAGCTCAGGCCGGGCCGGCCAGCAGCTCCCTGACCCGCGCCAGCAGCTCCTGCGTGGCGAAGGGTTTGATGATGTAGTCGTCGGCGCCGAGGGCCATGCCTTTCTCGCGCTCGACCTCACGCCCCTTGGCGGTGAGCATGACGACCTTCACCGCGCTGCAGGCCGGGTTGTCGCGGATCGCCTGACAGACCTCGTAGCCATCGCGCCGCGGCATCATCACATCGAGCAGCACCAGATCCGGCACCTGCGCGGCAATGGCCTGCAAGGCCGCCTCGCCGTCAATGGCAGTGCGCACCTCATAGCCCGCGTGACGCATCAGAAATTCGAGCGACAACAGAATGTTGGGCTCATCGTCGACCACCAGAATCCTGGCCATGAACCGTCTCCTCCCCGGGGAGCAGCGGCCGGCCCCAGCCGGCCGCAACGGGCGCTTCAGGCGCCTCTTGAATCTTTCTTCGCAGCACTCGCCGTGCCCGTCGCTGCACCCGATGCGTGGTTGAACGCATCCCAGAACAGCTTCTGCAGCGCCTCGACCGACTGCACCTGCATGGAATTGGCGAGGAAGGGCTTCATCAGCGAGACCGGATCGAAGCCGTTCGCCCCCTTCATCATGTTTTCGCGAATCAGCGCCATCATTTCATCGTGCAGCGGCTGCACGTTGGGCAAGCCGAGGAATTCGCGCAATTCCTGTGGCGTCGCCTCCACATTGACGTTCAGTTTCATTCTGCTCCCCCTGTCAACCGATCCACCGGCGCGCCCGTCTCTGCGCGCGGACGGGTCTGCAACGGGCCGGTACTCAGGCTCCGTCTAAACCGGAAGCCGTCCTGACACTAGCCGAAAACCGGCACCAGCGACAATTTTGCGGCCGCAGGGCGCGCGTGCGATGAGTTTTAGCGCTGGATTCAGCCCGCTGCACGCTGCCCGGACTGCTCGCGCAGACGCCGCAGGTGCACCAGCAGCAGCGAAATCGCCGCCGGCGTCAGGCCGGGAATGCGCCCGGCCTGACCGACGGTGTCCGGGCGCACGCGGGCGAGCTTTTCACGCACCTCGGCGGACAGGCCGCGTACTGCCGCGTAGTCGATGTCGGCAGGGATCGGCGTTTCCTCGTGGCGGCGGGCGCGTTCGATCTCCTCGCGCGAGCGCTCGATGTAGCCGGCGTACTTGGCCTGGATCTCGACCTGCTCGCTCACCGCCGGGTCGTTCTCCAGCGCCGGCAGGCCGCCGAGGCGCAGCACCGCGGCGTAGTCCAGTGCCGGGCGGCGCAGCAGTTCGAGCGCACGCGTCTCGCGCGCCAGCTCGCCGCCGAGCAGCTCGCCGGCCAGCGCCGCATCGAGCTGTGCCGGCCGCACCCAGCAGTCGCGCAAGCGCTGGGTTTCGCGCTCGATCGCTTCACGTTTGCCGCTGAACGCCGCCCAACGCACGTCATCGACGCAGCCCAGCTCGCGCCCGATCGCGGTCAGGCGCAGGTCGGCATTGTCCTCGCGCAGGTGCAGGCGGTGTTCGGCGCGGCTGGTGAACATGCGGTACGGCTCGCTGGTGCCGCGGGTGATCAGATCGTCGATCAGCACGCCGAGGTAGGCCTCGTCGCGGCGCGGCCACCACGGTTCGCGCCCCTGCACGGCGAGTGCAGCGTTGAGACCGGCGAGCAGGCCCTGCGCGCCGGCTTCCTCATAGCCGGTGGTGCCGTTGATCTGCCCGGCGAGGTAGAGCCCGTCGAGGTGCTTGCTGGCCAGCGTGTGATGCAGATCGCGCGGATCGAAGAAGTCGTATTCGATGGCGTAGCCGGGCCGGGTGATGTGGGCCTGCTCCAGGCCGGCGATCGAGCGCACCAGGCCGAGCTGGATGTCGAACGGCAGACTGGTGGAAATGCCGTTCGGATAAAACTCGTGCGTGCCCAGTCCTTCCGGCTCAAGAAAGATCTGGTGCGCCGATTTGTCGGCGAAGCGCACGATCTTGTCCTCGACCGACGGGCAGTAGCGCGGCCCGACGCCCTCGATGACGCCGGCATACATCGGCGAGCGGTCGAGACCGGAGCGGATGACGTCGTGCGTGTGCTGGTTGGTGTAGGTGATCCAGCACGACACCTGGCGCGGATGCTCGGCGCGCGAGCCGAGGAAGCTGAACACCGGCTCCGGCGTATCGCCTGGCTGCTCGGCGAGGCGCGAGAAATCGATGCTGCGGCCGTCGATGCGCGGCGGCGTGCCGGTCTTCAGCCGGCCGACGCGCAGCGGCAGCTCGCGCAACCGCGCCGACAGCGTGTTCGCCGGCGGATCGCCCATGCGCCCGCCTTCGTAGTTTTCCATGCCGACGTGGATGCGCCCGGCGAGGAAGGTCCCGGCGGTCAGCACCACCGCGCGGGCGCGGAATTCGATGCCGGTCTGCGTGCGCACGCCGCACACCCGCGTGCCGTCGAGCAGCAGGTCATCGGCAGCCTGCTGGAACACCTGCAGGTTCGGCTGGTTCTCGACGATCGCCCGGATCGCCGCGCGGTACAACGCGCGGTCGGCCTGGGCCCGCGTCGCCCGCACCGCCGGGCCCTTGCGTGAATTGAGCGTGCGGAACTGGATGCCGCCGCGATCCGCCGCGCGCGCCATGGCGCCGCCGAGCGCGTCGATCTCGCGCACCAGATGGCCTTTGCCGATGCCGCCGATGGCCGGATTGCAGCTCATCGCGCCCACGGTCTCGATCGTGTGCGTCAGCAGCAGCGTGCGCGCACCACACCGCGCCGCGGCCAGGCAGGCCTCGGTGCCGGCGTGGCCGCCACCGACCACGATCACATCGAACTCGTCCGGGTAACGCATCGCTTTGATCCGCCAATCGAAAATGGAGGCGGATCGTAGCACCGGCAGCGCCCGCCGTCAGCGCCGGGCGGGCTTACCCGGACGTATTTGCCTCACTCGGCGCGGAAGGCCTTGTGGCAGGCCATGCAGGTCTTTTCGAGCTTCTCGACCGCCGGCCGCACCTGATCGAAATCGCGCGTCTGCGCCGCGGCGGCGACGCCGTCGACCGCGACGATGAAGTCCTTGCGCAGCTGCTCGAACTTCTGCGGCTGCGCCCAGATCTCAGGCTTGGCCCGGGTCTTTTCGGTGTCGCCCGGCTGCGGCGGCGTGAAGAACTCCCAGGGCTTGTCGGCGACGCGCTGCAGCTCCGCGGTCTGCTCGATGAAATTGTCCGCGTGGTACGGATCGCGCCCGCGCGCCACCTTGCCCAGCGGCTCGGCGTAGCGCACCACCATCTTGAAGGCCTGCTTGCGCTTGAATGCAGGGCTGTTCGGATCGGACGAGTCGCACGCGGCCAGCCCGCAGGCCAGCACGACGGCAAGGAGAACGGTGAGCTTCTTCATGGTTCGACGGCATTCCGTGGACGATGCGGACAACGGCGGACACAGCACCGTCCGCCGGCAAAGGCCGCGGACTTTAGCAGAGCGGGATGATGAAGCGCTTATGGCGCCGGCACTGGCCGCCGCCGAATCGCACTGCCGCTGCAATACTCTCGGGCAGCGCACCGCGGGGAGTAGCGACCATGCAGCAGCCAGTGCAGGCGATCCGCCCGGATCGCGAGGTGATGACGCGTCAGCAACTGCCGTATTTCATCGGCATTTCCGCCGCGACGGTCGGCGCTCGCGGCCTGTCGATGCACATCGTGGTCATTCCACCCGCCGCGCGGGCACTGCCGCACCGCCACATCGGCTACGAGACGGCGATCTACGTGCTCGAAGGCCGCGTGCTGACGCGCTGGGGCGAGCGGCTGGAGCATGAAGTCATCAGCGGTGCCGGCGAGTTCCTGTTCGTGCCGCCGGGCGTGCCGCACGAGGCGATCAACCTCAGCGCAACCGAGCCGGCGCGCGCCGTCGTCGCCCGCAACGACCCGGCCGAGCAGGACCGGGTCGAGCCCTATGTGCCGGCCGGCGATGCCGCGTCCTGAACCGCCCGGCCAAAACGCACCATGCTGACGCTGCTCGACAACATCGTCTGGCACGCGCTGAACGGCGCGCAGGCCGCGCTGGCGCAAGGGACCGACAGTGCCCGCCGCTACGCCACCGGCGTCACCGCCCTGATCGGTTTCGCCGAGCCACAGCGGCCGGACTTCGCTGCGCTGGCACCGTTCTGTGCGGCCGGCGAACGCTTCTACTGCATCGGCTGGGACGGCAAGGCACCGCCGGGCTGGCATGTCGAAGTCGAGTCGACGATCGTCAAGATGTACTGGGACGCCGCCATGCCCGACGACACCGCCGCGTTCAGACCGCTGCCGCTCGGCGCCTCTCACCTTGCCGCGGCGCAAGCGCTGGCCGAACGGACACACCCCGGCCCGTTCGGGCCGCGCACCTTCGAGCTCGGCGAGTACCTCGGCTGCGTCGAAGACGGCCGCCTGCTGGCGATGGCCGGCGAACGCCTGCACGCCGCGACGCTGCGCGAGATCAGCGCCGTCTGCACCCACTCGGACCATCAGGGCCGCGGCCTGGCGCGGGCACTGATGCACCACCTGCTGCGCCGCCAGCTGCAGCGCGGCGAGCAGCCGTTCCTGCACGTGCTGCACGACAACCCGGCACGCCGGCTGTACCGGCAGATGGGGTTTCGCGAGTACAGCGCACCGCGCGTACGCATCGTCGTGCGCGATTGAACCGGCGACGTGCCACGACCGGCGGGCGTGTGCGGCCTGCCATCAACGGCGCGCGCTACGCTGCCATTCCCGCCCCCGTGCCCGGAGCTGCGCCGATGAACGTCATCGCCCTGAGCTGTATCTGCGTCCTCGGCCTGCTGCTGTTCGGCCTCGGCATGGCCGTCTCGGCGCAGCGTTTTCACAGCCGGACGCTGGATGGCCACAGCGACGCGCCCGACGACCCGCTGCACAAGCTGATCTGCGCCCACGCCAATACCGCCGAATTTGCACCGTTTCTCGCCATGCTGATGCTGTACCTCGGCCTGCAGCAGCCGGCGGCCGGCACCGTCGCGCTGATGGTGGCGGTCACACTGTGCCGCGGGCTGCTGGTCATCGGCCTGCTCGGCGGCTCGCTGGCGCGGCCGAATCCGCTGCGCTTCATCGGCGCGCTCGGTACCTATCTGCTCGGCGGCGCACTGTGCGTGGTCGCGCTGATCGAGCGCTGAGCCCTGCCCCGCCAGCGCCAAGGTGTCAGAACAGCTGGCGGCGCTGCAGCTCGGCGTACAGGCGACGGGCGAGCTTCTCGAAGCCGACGGTCTTCGGGTGCATGTCGTCGTCCCAGTCGCCGCGCTCCAGCGTGCCGGCGGTGCGCACGAACACCACCCGCTGCGGGTCGGCATCGGCCAGCTGCTGCAGGCGATCGCCATACGTGTCGATCAGCCGCTTGATGACCTCATGGCGCAGATTCGGCGGAATGCCGGCGGTGTCCATCGGCTTCTTCAGCCAGCCGAGGCCATGCCGCAGGTGATCGCCCGGCCAGGGATAGTCGTAGTTGTGCAGCAGCACGGTCAGGCGCGGATTGCTCGCCGTCGCCTGCTGCACCAGCGTGCGCATCGCCTGCTGGCAGCGCTCGAACAGCGCGTCCATGCCCGGCGGGTTGAGGCATTCCTCGACCGTCGTCGCCGCGCTGCAGCGGTTGCCGAGCACCGGCGCCAGATCCTCCTCACCGGCGAAGTCGTTGCCGCCACCGCTGAGGAACACCAGGCGGATGCTCGGATAGGTCTTCAGGTAGGCGACGTAGTTGTTCCAGTCGCTGCCGCGCTCATCGACGTAATCGGCGACATTGCGCCCGATTTCGCCGAGCATCAGCGTCGTCAGCGGCAGCAGCCCGTGCAGGGAATCGACCAGATTGCGCTGCAGCGGGTGCCAGAACCACGAATCTCCCAGCGCGAGGATGTCGAGGCTCTCCCCGCTCGCACCGAGTGTATCCGGCAAAACCGCATGGATGTGACCGGGATTGCTCATCACGCACCTCCTGCTCGCCACCAGACCGCCGCGCGGCGGTGCCTTGATGTAAGCAGATGCGCCGGGGCATGGCGGGGTTGGCGCGGAAATTTGCGCCGCCGGGGCTGAACGGCCGCAGGCTGCACTGCCCTTCCCCGCCATCGGGTCCAGGTGATGCATGGAGCCTGTCATGAACCCACACCTGCCGAGCCAGCGAGCACCTCGGACAACAGCAGGCAAACGAACAGCAGAAAGCACAGCCCCTGGACGTTACGCAACAGGCGCCCGTAATCGCCCGTTTCAGACGAACGCTTCAGCACAAGTGCTGGGCACTTCTGTCAGCTGACAACGATTGAGCAACTCCAGAAGACGCCAGCAGATGTCCGCGGACATCGATCACTTGCCGATGCAGAAGCGGCTGAAGATCGCGCCGAGCAGGTCGTCCGGGGTGAATTCGCCGGTGATTTCGCCGAGGGCCTGGTGGGCGCGGCGCAGTTCCTCGGCAGCGAGTTCGCCGGCGCGGACGCTGAGCTGCTGGCGGGCGCAGGCGAGGGCCTCGCGGGTGCGCTGCAAGGCGTCGAGGTGGCGGCGGCGGGCCATGAAGCGGCCCTCGTGGGCGTCGTCGTAGCCCATACAACGTTTGAGGTGCGCACGCAGGCTGTCGAGGCCGCGGCCGTCGAGCGCCGAGAGGCGGATTTCCTCGCCCCAGTCGCCCTGCGTTTCGCCAGCGCCGGCGCCGCTGAGATCGATCTTGTTGCGCACCAGTGTCAGCGGCAGGCGCGCCGGCAGGCGGGCGCGCAGGGCGGCGTCTTCGGCGGTCGGGCCGCTGGCGTCGTCGACCAGCAGCAGCAGGCGGTCGGCGCGCTCGATCTCGCGCCAGGCGCGGCGGATGCCTTCCTGCTCGACCGGATCGGCCGATTCGCGCAGGCCGGCGGTGTCGATGATGTGCAGCGGCATGCCATCGAGGTTGATACGCTCGCGCAGCACGTCGCGGGTGGTGCCGGCGATCGGCGTGACGATGGCGGCGTCGAAGCCGGCCAGGCGGTTGAGCAGGCTGGACTTGCCGGCATTCGGCCGCCCGGCGATGACCACGGTCATGCCCTCGCGCAACAGCCGGCCCTGACCGGCCTCGGCCATCAGTGCGTCGAGCTCGGCGGCGAGGGCGGCGGCGCGGGCGCCGAGTTCGCCGTCGGCGAGAAAATCGATTTCCTCTTCGGGAAAGTCGATCGCCGATTCGATCCACAGCCGCAGCTCGATCATGCCCTCGGCCAGCACCTGCACGCGGCGCGAGAACTCGCCATCGAGCGAAGCCAGCGCAGCGCGGGCGGCCTGCGCGGTGGCGGCGTCGATCAGGTCGGCAATCGCCTCGGCCTGGGCCAGATCCAGCCGGCCATTGAGGAAGGCGCGCTCGGAGAACTCGCCGGGCCGCGCCGGCCGGGCACCGAGTTCGCAGGCGCGCGCCAGCAGCAGATCGAGCACCACCGGCCCGCCATGGCCCTGCAGCTCCAGCACCGGCTCGCCGGTGAAGCTCGCCGGCGCAGCGAAATACAGCACCAGCCCGGCATCGAGCGCACCGCCATCGGCGGCGCGAAAGTGCCGGAACACCGCCCGCCGCACAGCTGGCAGGCCGCCGCAGATGCTATCGGCGATGGCCGCGACCGCCGGGCCGGAAACACGGACGATACCGACGCCGCCGCGACCCGGTGCGGTGGCGATCGCGGCGATGGTGTCGTGCTGGTACATGAAAACCTCCGCGGCCCGGTGCTGTCGGCCGAAAAAAAAGCGGGCGGGAAATCCCGCCCGCCGTATCTGGCGCTACCCGCTCGAAGCTGATGCTCAGGCGGCGGCTTTCTTCTGCTCACCGGCTTCGATGCGCCTGGTGATGATGTACTGCTGCGTGATCGACAGCGTGTTGTTGACCACCCAGTACAGCACCAGGCCGGACGGGAACCACAGGAACATGAAGGTGAAGATGATCGGCATCGCCATCATGATCTTCGCCTGCATCGGGTCCGGCGGCGCCGGCGACAGCTTCTGCTGGATGAACATGGTCACGCCCATGATCAGCGGCAGGACGTAGTAGGGATCCTGCTGTGAGAGGTCGACGATCCAGCCCATGAATGGCGCCTGACGCAGCTCGACGCTCTCCAGCAGCATCCAGTAGAGGGCGATGAACACCGGGATCTGCACCACGATCGGCAGGCAGCCACCGAGCGGGTTGACCTTCTCGGTGCGGTACATCTCCATCATCGCCTGGTTGAGCTTCTGCTTGTCGTCGCCGTAGCGCTCCTTCAGCGACTGCAGCTTCGGCGCAAGCTTGCGCATGTTCGCCATCGAGCGGTAGCTGGTTTCGGAGAGCTTGTAGAACGCCGCCTTGATCAGCACCGTCAGGATGATGATCGACCAGCCCCAGTTGCCGAGCAGCGAATGGATGTGGCGCAGCGCCCAGAACAGCGGCTCGGCGATGATGGTCAGCTTGCCGTAGTCGACGGTCAGCTCAAGGTGCGGAGCGACCTTGGCCATCACGTCCTGCAGCTTCGGACCGACGTAGAGCTTGGAGCTGAAGGTGGTCGAACCGCCCGCCGGCACGGTGGTCAGCGGACCGCTGCGGCCGAGCACGAAGCGCTCATTGCCGGCGGCAAGCGAGTAATAGGTGCCGGTCTGCGTCTGATCGGGCACCAGCGCGCCGACGAAGTAGTGCTGGATCATCGCCGCCCAGCCACCGGTGACGGTGCGGTCGAGCGGCGTCTTGGTCATGTCGTCGAAGCTGAGCTTCTCGTAGTTCTTCTCGGCGGTCGACAGCACGCCACCGGTGTAGGTGTAGGTGCTGCCGATATGGCTGCCCTTGGAGGCCGGTGCCTGACGCTGCAGCTGCTGGTAGGCGACGCCGCGCCATTCCTCGGCCGAGGTGTTGTCGACGGTCTGGGTCAGATCGATGACGTAGCTGCCGCGATGGAAGGTGTAGGTCTTGGTGACCTTGACGCCATCGGGGCCGGTCCAGTGCAGCTGGACGTTCAGCTGGTCCTGGCCGTCGGCCAGCGTGTAGTCGGTCTTGTCGGCCTGAAACACGGCGTAGTGATCGGGTGCGCTGCCGCTGCTCGCGCGCAGGCCGGACTGGGCGACGAACACCTCGCCGCCGCTGTCACGCATCAGCACGAAGGGAATGTCCTTGTGCTGCACCGATTCCGGGTAGCGGCGCAGGCCGACATGACGCAGATCGCCACCGGTGGTGTCGAGCTCGATGTCATAGACGTCGGTCTGCACATGGATGCGCGTACCCTCGGGCAGAACCGATCCCTGGCGAGCCGCACCCGGTGGTGGCGGTGCCTCCGGTGCTACCGGCACGTCGCGCGGCGCCGATCCAGCTTCGGCCGGAGCTGCCGCCACGGTCGGCGCTGGCGCCGGCTTCGGTGTGTGTTCACCGATCCAGGCTTCCCAGATCAGGAATGACACGAAGCCGAGCGCGAGGACCAAGAGGAGTCTCTGGTTTTCCATCAGTCTTTCTCGAGGCTCTGGGGAACGGGGTCATAACCGCCGGGATGCCACGGATGGCAGCGGCTGATGCGCTTGACGGCGAGCCATCCGCCGCGCAGCGCGCCGAAACGCTCGATGGCTTCGAGCGCATAGGCGGAACAAGTGGGGTGAAACCGGCAACGGGGGCCGAGGAGGGGACTGATCAGCAGCCGGTAGGCGCGGATTAGCAGCGTCAACAGCGCACGCATCGTTTCGCCAGTCGGGCCCAATGCCGATTCAGGGATTCGAACAGCAGTCGATGCTCGACGCCGGACAAACCCGGTCGCGCCATCACGACGAAATCCACGCCACCGAGCGTTGCGAGCTGATGGCGGAAGCTTTCGCGGATGATGCGTTTAATGGAATTCCGCAGCACCGCCAGTTTGGCATTGCGCTTGGAGATGGCGAGGCCAAGGCGGGCATGTTCCAGGGAATTCGAACAGGCCAGCACCGTGAAATAGCGGTCGGCCGATTTTTCCGCCCGGTCGAAGACCGTCTGAAACTCCGCCTTGCGCACCAGGCGGGCGCGCCGTTCGAAGCGCGCGCCGTCCACGGTGGAATCAGGCCGACAGGCGCGCGCGGCCCTTGGCGCGGCGGGCATTGATCACAAGACGGCCGTTCTTGGTCGCCATGCGTGCGCGGAAACCGTGCGTGCGCTTGCGATGGATGACGCTGGGCTGAAAAGTGCGCTTCGACATGATGCTGAATCCATTGGGAAATCGAACGAGGTACCGGGCGACGGCTAAAGACTCGCCCGAAGCAAGGGGCGCGAGAGTAGCCGTGCAGACAGCGATTTGTCAACGCGGCAGTGGGGGGGCAACGGCGTGCATACCCTGTGGATAACTTTCGGATGACCACATACACTCCGCCCCTTTCGCCAACGAATTACCTTTGGGGATCGCGCGTGGACGACACGCTCTGGAAGCTCTGCCTCGACCACCTCGAACATGAGCTGAGCGAACAGCAACTGAACACGTGGGTGCGCCCGCTGCAGGCCATCGTCGAAGATGGCGGTCTGCGCCTGCTCGCACCCAACAAGTTCGTGCTGGACCAGGTCCGCGAGCATCACCTCGGCGTGATTCGTGACGCGCTGGCGAATATCTACCCTAACCAGGAAATCCCGGTGCAGCTGGAAATCGGTTCGAGCCGGGCTACGCCGGTGCGCCGGGCCGAAGCACCGGCCCCCCGCCGCGGCGGTGTCATCAGCGAACCGGTGGCAATGCCGGAAAACGAGCACTTCCAGAGCAACCTCAATCCGGATTTCACGTTCGACAGCTTCGTCGCCGGCAAGTCGAATCAGCTGGCCCGCGCGGCCTGCCAGCAGGTCGCACAGAATCCCGGCAAAGCCTACAACCCGCTGTTCATTTACGGTGGCACCGGCCTCGGCAAGACCCATCTGATGCACGCCGTCGGCAACCAGCTGCGCCGGCTCAAACCGGATGCGCGCGTGGTCTACCTGCATTCGGAGCACTTCGTCGCCGACATGGTGCGGGCGCTGCAGCACGACCGCATCGATGAGTTCAAACGCTTCTACCGCTCACTCGATGCCCTGCTGATCGACGACATTCAGTTCTTCGCCGGCAAGGAGCGTTCGCAGGAGGAGTTCTTCCATACCTTCAATACGCTGCTCGAAGGCAACCAGCAGGTCATTCTCACCTGCGATCGCTACTTCAAGGAGATCAACGGGCTGGAGGATCGGCTGAAATCCCGCTGCGGCTGGGGCCTGACGGTAGTCGTCGAGCCGCCGGAGCTGGAAACACGGGTGGCGATCCTGATGAGCAAGGCGGCGCAATCGAAAGTCGCACTGCCACATGAGGCGGCATTCCTTATCGCCAAACACATTCGCTCAAACGTGCGTGAGCTGGAAGGCGCGCTGCGCCGGGTCATGGCCAACGCCCAGTTCACCGGGCGGCCAGTCACGCTTGAACTGTGCCGCGAAGCGCTGCACGACGTGATCTCACTGCACAACAAGCTGATCACCATCGACAACATTCAGAAGACCGTTGCCGAGTATTACAAGCTGCGCGTCACCGAGCTGGTGTCGCCTTCCCGCAATCGCTCAATCGCGCGCCCGCGCCAGCTCGCGATGGCACTGGCCAAAGAGCTGACCAATCACAGCCTGCCGGAAATCGGCCAGGCCTTTGGCGGTCGCGACCATACGACGGTCCTGCATGCCGTGCGCAAGATCGCCGAGCTCAGGGAGGAGGACAACCGCATTCGCGAGGACTTCAACAACCTGTTGGTAACCCTGTCAATGTAGTTGTGGATAACATGTGGATAAGACAAAAAAGCTGTGGAAAACTAAACGGCTCATTTTTTTGTCCACAGGTGGGGGCCGGTTGAGTGCACACATCATCCAGAGCTTATCCACAGGGCGAGTGCGCATATCTGATTGATAGCATGGCTTATTTTGTTTTTTTGCACAGACTGGCCATCTGCTAGTAATAACAAGTTCTTTTATATAAACCGATACTGTTATTTGAGGGACGGCGATGAAACTCGCATGTCAGCGCGAAAACCTGCTGAAACCACTGAGCCACGTGATTGGCGTCGTTGAGCGTCGCCAGACGCTGCCGGTACTCGCCAACGTGCTCGTGCATCTCGGCGACGGGCAGCTGACGATCACGGCAACGGATCTGGAACTGGAGCTGGTTGCCAGTCAGGAAATGGAAAGCGACGACGCTGGAGAGATCACCATCCCGGCGCGCAAGCTCTACGACATCCTGCGTACCCTGCCAGAGGAGTCGGAAGTCAGCCTGGCAATTGAGAGCGAACGGGCACTGATTCGCAGTGGACGCAGCCGTTTCCAGCTGGCGACCCTGCCGGCTCATGATTTCCCGAACACGGAAGATGTCGACTTCGATGTCGAGATCACATTGCCGCAGCATCAGTTGCGGCAGTTGCTGGAGCGCACGCAGTTCGCGATGGCGCAGCAGGACGTGCGTTTCTACCTCAATGGCCTGCTGCTTGACTGGACCGGGGAAGAACTGCGCGCGGTGGCGACTGACGGTCATCGTCTGGCTCTGTGCAGCACGGCGATCGAGGGCATCACCGCCGAGCCGTTGCAGGTCATCGTGCCTCGCAAGGGCGTGCAGGAGCTGATTCGTCTGCTGGGTGATGGCGATGAGCCGGTGGTGCTGCGCATCGGTGGCAACCACATCCAGATTCTGCTGGGCGGTATCCGTTTTACCTCCAAGCTGATCGACGGCAAATTTCCGGATTACCAGCGCGTACTGCCGAAGATCGGCAATCGGGTGGTGCTGGCCGATCGCCTGGTGTTGCGCACGGCTCTGGCGCGCACGGCGATTCTCTCCAACGAGAAGTACCGCGGGGTGCGCTTGCAGGTTGAAAACTGGCTGCTGCGGGTGCAGGCGCACAACCCCGAGCAGGAAGAGGCCGAGGAAGAAGTCGAAGTCAATTACGACGGCGAGAGCTTCGAGATCGGCTTCAACGTGGCCTATCTGCTCGATGCGCTCGGAGCCCTGCCCGGCGAACTGGTGAAACTGGCGTTCACGGATTCGAATTCGAGCTGCCTGATTCAGGATCCGGACAGCGAGACGGCGCGCTACGTGGTCATGCCGATGCGCCTGTAGACGGTTCTGTCGATGCTGCTCGAACTCGAACTGCACGGGTTTCGATGTTTTTCCGATTTGCGGATCGAGTGCGGACCGGCATTGAACTGTTTCACCGGCAGCAATGCCTGTGGCAAGACCAGCCTGCTGGAGGCGATTTACTTTCTGTCGCGCGCGCGCTCCTTTCGCTGCCGCTTGCCGCAGGACCTGATACGTCGTGGCGCTGCGGTGTTCCGGCTGGTGGCGCGCATCGAGAGCGATGGGCGCCGAGAAACACTCGGCATGCAGCGCGATGCGCAGAGTCTGGTCGTGCGACATGCCGGGACCACGCTCGTGTCACTTGCCGAACTGAGCCGTCTGCTGCCGGTGTTACTGCTGACGCCGGACAGCCATCGCCTGCTCGATGACGGGCCGAAGTCCCGCCGCCGTTTCATCGACTGGGGCGTTTTTCAGCGCGATGCTTTGTTTCTCGGCCATTGGCGACGTTTTACTCAGGCCCTGCGCCAGCGCAATGCCGCATTGCGCGATCCGCGGATGTCGCGCGGTATCGAGGTCTGGGAGCGGGAAATCGCCCAGGCGGCTGTCAGTCTCGACGCGGCTCGTTCAGTCTTCTGTGCCGAGTTGGATGCCGAACTGAGCTTGCAGGCGCAGGCGTTGCTGGGACTCGATGGTGTGCGTCTGGAGTACCGGCGTGGCTGGCATCGCGATCACGAGCTTGAGGCCCTGCTGGCGGGTTCGCGTGATGGCGATCGCCGGCTCGGCCATACTCGTCTGGGGCCGCAGCGGGCCGATTTCCAGGTGCGCATTCAGGGGCGGCCACCGGGGGCGGCGTTGTCGCGCGGTCAGCATAAATTACTGGTCGCGGCGCTGATGCTGGCGCAGGCCGCGCTGTATCGGCGGCATCATGAACAATGTTGCACGCTGCTGGTCGACGACCTGGCCGCTGAGCTCGATCAGGAGCACCGCGCACGTTTCATCACCGCGCTGAGCGCCGCCGGAGCGCAGGTATTTCTTACGGTGATCGAACCTGCGGCGATTGCCGGTCTGTTGCCGGCCGACAGCGTCCAGCAGGCCTTGCCGAACGCGGCAACAGGGGACGTGTTATAATGCTCTGCTTATCTGAATGGATGGATTTTGATGAGCGAATCAAGCACTTACAACTCGTCGAGTATCCAGGTCCTGAAAGGGCTGGACGCCGTCCGCAAGCGCCCCGGAATGTACATCGGCGATACCGATGACGGCACCGGATTGCACCACATGGTCTTCGAGGTCGTCGACAACTCGATCGACGAGGCGCTGGCCGGTTACTGTAGTGAAATTCGCGTCGTTATCCATACCGATAACTCGGTCAGCGTCAGCGACAACGGTCGTGGCATCCCGGTCGATCTGCATCCCGAGGAGGGGGTGTCAGCGGCCGAAGTGATCATGACGGTGCTGCACGCCGGCGGTAAGTTCAACCAGAACAGCTACAAGGTGTCGGGCGGACTGCACGGCGTCGGCGTGTCGGTGGTCAACGCGCTGTCGGAGTCGTTGCGGCTGACGGTGCGCCGTGAAGGGCATATCTACCAGCAGGATTACCGGCACGGCGTGCCGCAGTATCCGCTGAAGGCCGTCGGGGATACCGAGCAAAGCGGTACCGAAGTCCGTTTCAAGCCCAGCGGCGAGACATTCACGCACATCGAGTTCCACTACGAGATTCTCGCCCGGCGTCTGCGTGAGCTGTCGTTCCTCAATTCCGGCGTGCGCATCAGCCTGACCGACGAGCGCAACGGCAAGAGCGATGCTTTCGAGTATCAGGGTGGTATCCGCGCTTTCGTCGAGCACCTGAACCGCAACAAGACGCCGCTGCATGATGGTGTGTTCTACGTGAATGCCGAAAAAGATGGCATCAGCGTCGAAGCGGCCCTGCAGTGGAACGACTCCTATCAGGAGAACGTGTACTGCTTTACCAACAACATTCCGCAGCGTGATGGCGGCACCCACCTGACCGGTTTTCGCAGTGCGCTGACACGCACGCTGAACGAGTACATGGAATCGTCCGGTGTGCTGAAAAAGGCCAAGGTTGCGACCAGCGGTGATGACGCCCGCGAAGGTCTGACCGCTGTGCTGTCGGTCAAGGTGCCGGACCCGAAGTTTTCCTCGCAGACCAAGGACAAACTGGTGTCGAGCGAGGTCAAGCCGATCGTCGAATCATTGCTCGTCGAGTATTTCGGCAGCTTCCTGCTCGAACATCCGGCGGATGCCCGCGCCATCACCGACAAGATCGTCGAGGCGGCGCGTGCGCGCGAGGCGGCGCGGCGGGCGCGGGAGATGACGCGGCGCAAGGGCGTGCTTGATGTCGCCGGCCTGCCGGGCAAGCTGGCCGACTGCCAGGAGAAAGACCCGGGCCATTCCGAGCTGTTCCTGGTCGAGGGCGATTCCGCAGGAGGTTCGGCCAAGCAGGGACGTGACCGCAAGTTTCAGGCGATCCTGCCGCTCAAGGGCAAGATCCTCAACGTCGAGAAAGCGCGCTTCGACAAGATGCTGCAGTCGGCGGAGGTCGGTACGCTGATCACCGCGCTCGGCTGCGGCATCGGCCGCGAGGAATTCGACCCGGACAAACTGCGCTACCACCGCATCATCATCATGACCGACGCCGACGTCGACGGCTCGCATATCCGCACGCTGCTGCTGACGTTTTTCTACCGGCAGATGCGTGAGCTGGTGGAGCGCGGGCACATCTACATCGCGCAGCCGCCGCTGTACAAGGTCAAGAAGGGCAAGCAGGAGCAGTACGTCAAAGACGACGCCGAACTGCAGGCTTACCTGCTGAATTCCGCGCTCGACGGGGCCGCTCTGGTGGCCGATGAGCTGTCGCCGCCGATCGTCGGGACGGCCTTGGAAGAACTGGCGCGCGAGCAGGTTGCCGCCAGTGCCGTGATCGCCCGGCTGAGTCGTCGCTACGATCTGCAACTGCTGCAGCAGCTGGTGCAGCTGCCGCGCGTGCGCGCGGAAATGCTGCGTGAAGGGCGGGGACTCGACGGCTGGCTGCATGCACTCAGCGAGCGTCTTGCCGCAGTACCTGCCGAGTTCGGTGTTTACAGCGCGAGCTTGGAGGCACTCGGTGCCGAGGGCCACTGCATCAAGGTTCGGCAGCTGCGCCACGGCCTTGAGCGGGATACGCGACTGAGTCCGGAATTCTTTGAAACGCCGGAATACGAGCTGCTGGCACGTCTCGCCGACAAAGTGGCGGATCTGTTCACTGCGCAGACGGCGATTCGCCGCGGTGAGCGTGTGCAGATCGTCGACAGTCTGCGCCGTGCCGTCGAATGGCTGCTCGAAGAGGCCAAGCGCGGACAGCACATTCAGCGTTACAAAGGCCTTGGTGAAATGAACCCCGAGCAGCTTTGGGAAACCACGATGGACCCGGGCAGCCGCCGGCTGCTGCAAGTGCGCATCGAGGACGCCATCGCGGCCGACGAAGTGTTCACGATGCTGATGGGCGACGAAGTCGAGCCGCGTCGCGATTTCATCGAGACCAATGCATTGTCGGCGGCGAATATTGACGTCTAGTTTTGTGAATCCCTCGATGATCTAGTTTTTTATAAAAAATCTAGATTTCATGAGATTTAAATTTTTAAGAGCCACCTCTTTAAAGGTGGCTCTTTTGCTTTAGTACAGTCTGCTGGTTGGCTAAAGCGGTCGTATGTCTGTGCAGTTAATCTATTTGCCAGTGGCGGTTGATCCCGCATTCAGCAGATCAACGATTTCAGCGCTTGATTAAAATCTGTAATTGTCAGTTTGGAGAAGCTGGCCTTCAACGAAGGCTTGATGGACGCGTCGCCGATAAGCGGCGTGTTCCATCGACTGTAAGGTGAAAGAACGCGTATTCTTGCAGAATTTTCGAGAACATTTAGTGAGTTTTCCATGACGGCCACACCATTCCGTCCGTGGGCATAAATAAAGCGCTCTGGCGTGATGCATCGGCACTGCACACCACTATATGGGCTCCCTGAACTAGAGAAAATAAAGTTTTCCACATCTTTTCAACTTTGTGGATAATAATGTCCCGCGTCTTCTGCATCTTCGCTGGGTTCTACTTTTCAGCTGAATAATGCTGTTGACGTAAAAATATTTATTTTTAAATCAAAGCGTTATGCCGTTTTTGGTGGTTATGCCAATTTCATATCTGCTCTATACAAATCAATTTTTTGCAATGAATTCGAGCTTCCCTTGCCAATGCCAATCGGGTGTGGAAAAGTACAAGATAAAAACTATTCGTTTTATTTTTAATAGGATAGGGCAGGCGTGTAATGAATTCATATATGCCTAGCGGCATTGCATTGTTCGGTTCTCTGCTGGGTGGCATGCTTGCCATGATGGTACCCGTGCCGCAGTGGTACGGCATACATGCGTGGATAGTACTTGGCTTTGGCTTGGCTGGAATCATCGCTGGGTTGCTTCTAACACTTAATAGCGCACCCGCCATGAAACTTCGACATAGAATCGTCTTTGGGTGCATGGTTATCGCTGCAGTCGCCCTGAGTTTTATTAGCACGGCTGACGTAGTTTTTTCTCCACAGGGTCGAGAGATTGCCGGACCGAATGGTACGAGTATCTATGTGTACGAGCGCGCGTGCTTCCCTCCTGATAACAGGTCCGAGTGTGGTATCTACTCCAGTGATGCGAGGATCAGGTTAGGCAGCACTCCATTTACACGATCTGTTTACTCATGCCGTTGTTTCTTCGGAGAGCCGATCATCAGCGGCATAGTTGCGAAGATTCCGCTTGAGGAGAATCAAGATGATGGCCCAAGCCACATTGAGATTGATTTTTCTACTGGGGTACGAGTTGGGCTCTAACCACTGTTTCCAAGCCGATGTCCCAGCCTGCGGAGCTTTGTTTCTAGGTTCAGGTTGCGACTGAAGCTGGGGCTAGCGGGGAGGTAAAAAGCCTTTTTGTCCCTCTGAACGGTGCTCGGAGGAACAAAATTTTGAAAATAGCCGAATATTTGTGCAGAATGTTCTTAACTTTTTTGCAAAACGATAGATTTTTTATTTTTCTTCATTTCACTGATTACTCAGAATTTTTCTCCGCCCTGTTAGGTTTATCAATGAAGATCTTTGTGTCTGTCGTTATCTTATATTTATGTTTTTCCCATTTATCGTTTGGGGCTGTGCCTTGTCTGCACTACGCGGGTGAGCCAGTTACTTTGAGTGGACAGGTTACGTTGAAAATATTCTATGGGCCGCCTAACTATGGTGAGAACCCAGGTTCCGATTCTCGTGAAACACAAGCTATTTTAGTTTTGAGTAAGCCTATATGTGTTGGTGCAAATCCAATTACTTATGAAGAGGAAGAAAAAAATCAAAGAGAAGTAACGCTGGTGCCATCAAAAGCGATTGAATTAAGTATGTATGCTGGAAAGAAAGCAACACTCCAAGGCACACTGTTTCATGCACATACAGCTCACCATCACACAGCTGTTCTTATGCAAATAACTAATATTATGGCGTATTCAAAAAAATAATTATCGACAAATAAAGAGCAGTTTGCAGACAAACGATTTTTGTCAAAGCAACCCTGCATGTTGCTCGTGCGAGTTACCCTTGGCCTGACTCTCCGAAGGGATGCGGCAAGTAGTACCCGGTGAGTCGGCGCTTCGCGTTGCGGTATCGCGCTTGTGATGGCGCACTCCAGTGAGCAATGTCTGCGCCGTGCAACCGATATTGGCTGTGATGGCTTCGATGGCCCCAGCCATTAACATGCTCAATAAAAACAGTGAATGGCGCCGTGGGCGGACAGTTAAACACTGTTTTTGCGCGTAGATACCCGACGGCGGTGGGATTACGGCGATACGCCGTAAATTTCAGTTATCCGCAGAAGCAGCAGGTGGCACTGTACATGGAAGTATGTGTTTGTTTTGCCGTTGTCGTCTGACCGGATGCGCTGATTACCGTCGGACCGGGTGCGTGATAGCCGCCGCCGCTTATCCACAGGAATAATGCATGGTGCTGTGGATGAAATTTGGGGGCATTGGGTCAGAGCAGGACGGCAGCCACTTCGCAGCGATTGCGGCCCTGCTGTTTGGCTCGGTATAGAGCGACATCGGCGTGGGCGAGCAATGCGTCGATCGTGTCGGCGGAGCCGATGGTCAGCTGCTCGGTGCTCGCGATGCCGATGCTGACGGTATATCGCAAATCCAGACGTTCCATTTGCCGAGCGGCAACAGCGCAACGGATACGTTCGGCGATGATCAGTGCGGCGTCCGTGTCGGTATTGGCCAGCAGGATGACGAACTCCTCGCCGCCGAAGCGGGCGACCAGATCGATCTTGCGCAGGCAGGATTTCATCGTCCGCACGAAGTCGCAAAGGACTTCATCGCCGGTCGGATGTCCGTGTAGGTCGTTGATCTGCTTGAAGTGATCGAGGTCGAGCATCAGCAGCGCCAGGGGGTGATGATGGCGCTGGGTCAGTTCGTGATGTGCACGCAGAATGAAGCTGCGGCGATTGAGCAGGCCTGTCAGCGGATCGGTGGTGGCCAGCAGGTGCAGTTCTTCCTCCATGCGCGTGCGGTGCATCAGCACGAAGCCGAAGGAGGCACCGACCGTCGTCAAATAGCTGCCCAGAAACGCCAGTTGTTCGAGTGCGGTGCGAAATGCCAGCGGCGAGCCCAGCGGTTGTCTCATGAACAGTTCACCGGCGCGCAGCAGCAGGACGATGCCGAGCGAGGTAAACAGCACCAGTACGCCGCGGCGCAGCGAGCGGGCGCCGAAATCGGCCGTCCGCCAGAGCAGGAAGGCGCAACTCAGTGCCAGTGTGCCGTAGACGATGTCTGCACAGGCAACGCGCGAGACGCTGTCGCTGGGAAAGATGGCGGCGCATGGTAATGGTGCGAGGGACAGTACGATCAGCGTTCGGCGCCAGGGTCGCAGACCGGCAAAGCGACAAAGCGCCGTGCAACGCAATGTCCAGCCGCTCGCGAATAAGCTCAAAGCGATGCTGCCGAGCAGCAGATCGTCGGACAGGGTTTTACCGTTGATGTGGGCGATAGCCCAGCCAGCTCCCTGAGCCAGCAGTGAAAGCGTCCACGCACGCAGGCTTTTCGTCGAACGATGAGCTCCTGTCAGCATCAGCAGCATGGCGATCAGCACGCTGCTGATGGGCAGGATCACCATCATCGTTTTGATGTCGAACAGCATGCGCAGAAAGACCCGACAGCACGGAGGGCCGTGGCGGCGCGACGGCTGGGGATGCCACCGATCGCGCAGCGACTGCGGTCATGCTAACTCCTTGTTAATGTTGCGGCGGTGATCGCCATCACTGCGCCCGATCAAGACCTTGCGGGCGATGGCGATACCGTGCCGGTGCACTCAACGTTTGTACAGCGCAAGGCCTTTCAACAGATTGAGCGCTTCGTTCAAGGGATAGTCGGAGGCCGCGAGCGCCGGTTGCGCGGCCGGCGGGGTTTTGTCGGACGACGGTGCAGCGTCACCGTTCGGATTGTCGAGATGGCCGTTGAGGTCGGCTTCCTTGATGGTTTGCGTCGCCTCGACTTCGGCGATGCGTACGGCATCGAGTTTGACGTCCGGGGTGATGCCTTCAGCCTGGATCGAGCGGCCGCTGGGTGTGAAGTAGCGAGCCGTGGTCAGCTTGACGGCCGCGCCGTCGGGGAGCGGCATGATGGTCTGCACTGAGCCCTTGCCGAAGGTCTGCGTGCCCATGATCAGTGCACGGTGCTGGTCCTGCAGTGCGCCGGCGACGATTTCCGAGGCTGAGGCCGAGCCGCCGTTGACCAGGACGACGATCGGGGCGCCATTGATCAGGTCACCGGGCTGTGCGTTGAAGTTCTGCCGGCTTTCGCGCTGGCGACCCTCGGTGTAGACGATCAGGCCACCGTTGAGGAAGGTGTCGGCGACGTCCACGGCGCCGGTGAGTACGCCGCCGGGATTGTTGCGCAGATCGAGGACCAGGCCCTTCAGTTTGCCGCCGCTGGTTTGCTGCAGCTGGTCGAGTGCTTCACGCAGGTAACCGGCGGTGCGGGTCTGGAATTGCGTGATGCGCACGTAGCCGAAACCGGGGTCGAGCATGCGGTGCTTGACGCTCTTGACCTGGATGAGCTCGCGCTGCAGCGTGAAGTCGAGCGGTTTGTCCTCGCCGGCGCGCACGACACTGAGCTTGACCGTGGTGCCGGCATTGCCCCGCATCAGCTTGACGGCATCGCCCATCGATATGCCCTTGGTCGGCGTGTCGTCGATGCGGATGATCAGATCGCCGGATTTCAGCCCGGCCCGGGCGGCGGGGGTGTCGTCGATCGGCGAGATGATCTTGATGAAGCCGTCTTCCTGGCCGACCTCGATACCGAGGCCGCCGAATTCCCCGCTGGTACCGACCTGAATGTCGCGATAGGCCTCGCGATCGAGATAGGTCGAGTGCGGATCGAGGCCGGCGAGCATGCCGCGGACGGCGCTTTCCAGCAGCTTGCGGTCGTCGACCGGCTCGACGTAGTCCTGCTTGATGCGTTCCAGCACCTCGGTGAAGGTGCGCAGTTCATCGAGGGGCAGGCGTGGTGGCGGTTCGTCGGCGTGAACGGGGGAGAGGGCGGCACCGAGCAGGACGCCAGCGAGCAGGGACAGGCCCTGACGGCGAAATTTGGACTTCATGGAAACTCCGGGCGCTAGAGAGCGGGACTGGCAGTCCGACTGCGGAATTCTGGCGCGGTTCGCGCGCGGATGGCAGGGGAGGGGGCTCGGCGTCTGCAAAGACAAAGACCCGCACCCCGCCGCGGCCGCATCGCTGCAGGAGTTCCGCCTTCGGCATCGGCGGGACTCCGGCGTCGATTCCACCGCGACGGAGGGCGGGGCGTTCGGTCAGCCGAGTGGCTCGATGAGCGAATGCCCGCTCATCTGCGGCGGCTGGGTTTCGCCGAGCAGCTGCAGCAGCGTCGGCGCAACGTCGCACAGCGCTCCGTCGGCAGCGAGTTGGCTGCCGCTGCGCGCGGCGTGGGAGATGTAGAGGAACGGCACGACGTTAGTGGTGTGGGCGGTGTTCGCCTGGCCGCTATTGTCGTCCCACATGCTTTCGACGTTGCCATGGTCGGCGGTGACCAGCATTTCGCCGCCAACTTTGGCGAGTGCCGTATCCAGCCGGCCGAGGCAGGTGTCGATTGTCTCGACCGCCGCGACCGCCGCCTCGTAGATGCCGGTATGGCCGACCATGTCCGGGTTGGCGTAGTTGCAGACGATGAGGTCGTAGCGCTGGGATTCGATCGCCTCGACCAGCTTGTCGGTGACCTCGGGGGCGCTCATCTGCGGTTGCAGATCGTAGGTCGCGACCTTGGGGGAGGGGATCAGAATGCGGTCTTCGCCGGGGAAGGGCTGTTCGCGGCCGCCGTTGAAGAAGAACGTGACATGCGCGTACTTCTCGGTTTCAGCAATGCGCAGCTGGGTCTTGCCGTGGCTTGAGAGGTATTCGCCGAGGACGTTGGCAAGGTCTTCGGGAGCGTAGGCGACCGGTGCCGGGATGCTCTTCTGGTACTGGGTCAGACAGACGAAAGCCGCGAGCTCCGGCTTGCTTGCACGTTCGAAGCCAGTGAAATCGGCTTCGACGAAGGCTCGGCTCAGCTCGCGGGCGCGGTCGGCGCGGAAGTTCATGAAGATCACTGCGTCGCCATCGCTGATCTGCGCGGGATCGCCGATCACCGTCGGCTTGACGAATTCGTCGTTCTCACCGCGTTCGTAGGCGGCGGCCAGCCCGGCCCGGGCAGCGCTGGCGGCGTAGTCGGCCTTGCCGGCGGTCAGCAGATCGTAAGCGGCCTGCACGCGGTCCCAGCGATTGTCGCGATCCATCGCATAGTAACGGCCGACCAGCGAGGCGATGCGGGCAACGCCGGTGGCGGCACACACGGCATCCATGGCGGCGAGGGAGGCATCGGCACTGCGCGGTGGCGTGTCGCGGCCGTCGAGGAAGGCGTGCACGTAGACACGGCTGGCGCCGCGCTGCGCCGCCAGCTTGACCATCGCCTGCAGGTGTTCTTCGTGCGAGTGCACGCCACCCGGAGACAGCAGCCCCATGATGTGCACGGCGCCGTCGCGTGCCTTGGCGGCGTCGACGGCGGAACACAGGGTCGGGTTGGCGAAGAAGTCACCCTTCTCGATGGCAAGCGAGATGCGGGTCAGTTCCTGGTAGACGACGCGGCCGGCGCCGAGGTTCATGTGGCCCACTTCGGAGTTGCCCATCTGGTCGCCCGGCAGACCGACGTACAGCCCGGAGGTATGAATCAGGGTGTGCGGGTGTTCGTTCCACAGACGAGTCCAGTTGGGCGTGCGGGCACCGAGAATCGCGTTATGGGCCGGATTTTCGCTGTAGCCCCAGCCATCGAGGATCACGAGAACGACGGGTTTCGGCGGCTGCTCCATGAGTGCACTCTCTGCAGAAAGAAAAGTTCTGACAGGATAAAGACTTGATGTCAGCGTCGCCAGCATCGACCGGCCACGCGCGATTCCGTGGCCGGCAGCGTTACAATCGGCGCTTCCCGTCTGTCCAATCCGGAAGTCCGCATGGATCAGTTTCTCGCATTCGCCGCCAAGAACTGGCTGCTGTTCGCCGCATTCTTCGCGATCCTCGCGACCTTGATCACCACCGAGATACTGCGCCTGATGCGCGGTGTCCGCTCCATCGATCCGCAGCAGGCGGTGCGTCTGCTCAATGACGATGAGGCGACGATGGTCGATGTGCGTGATCCGGCCGAATTCCGCGCCGGCCATATCACCGATGCCCGCAACCTGCCGCTCAAGGAGTTCGACCGCCGCGTCAGCGAGCTGGATCGCTATCGTGAGCGCACCGTCATCGTCTGCTGCCAGTCCGGCGCGCGCTCGCAGAGCGTGGCCACCAAACTGAAGAAGGCGGGGTTTGCCAAGGTGGCCAACCTCAGCGGCGGCATGCAGAGCTGGACCTCGGCAAATCTGCCGGTCGTGCGCAAATGAGCACGACGACGCCTGAAATCGTCATGTATTCGTCGGCGTGGTGCCCGTACTGCCGCGCGGCGCGGGCGCTGCTGGATCGCAAGGGGGTGAGCTATACGGTGCTCGATGTCGATGCCGAGCCGGCGCTGTGGAGCGAGCTCGAAGAGCGTACCGGCCGCGACACCGTGCCGCAGATCTTCATCGGCACGCAGCATGTCGGCGGCTACGATGACATGGCGGCGCTGGATCGTGCGGGTGGCCTCGATCCGTTGTTGTTCCCGAAATCCACGCCCTGAGCGCCGCGACGGCATCCGCGTCACCTCCAGGATGCCTGATGGAGCCCTCCCGGCTGCGTTTTACCACTCACCCATACCACCAGAGTTTCTACGATGACCGAGCAAGCCAACGTTCCGCAGCAGCATTTCGATATCCAGAAGATCTACCTCAAGGATCTGTCCTTCGAAACGCCGCACAGCCCGATGATCTTTACCGAACAGTGGAGCGGCGAGAGTCAGCTGCAGCTGAACAACGAATCCACTCAGCTCGCCGAGAACATTCACGAGGTGGTGCTGACGCTGACGGTGACGACCAAGAACGGCGACAAGACCGCCTATCTGTGCGAAGTCAAGCAGGCGGGTATTTTCACCATCGCCGGCTTTGCACCGGAGCAGCTGGCGGCGATGCTCGGCGCCTACTGCCCGAACGTGCTGTTCCCGTTCGGTCGTGAAATGGTGTCCTCGCTGGTCCAGAAAGGCGGCTTTCCGCCGCTGATCCTGGCGCCGGTCAATTTCGACGCGCTGTACATGCAGCACCTGCAGGCGCAACAGGCCAAGGCTGCTGCGCAGCCTGAAGCTTGAGGCTGAGGCCGATGCGTGCCGGCGTGCTGGGGGCGGGATCCTGGGGGACGGCGCTCGCGCTGCTGCTGGCACGCAATGGCCATGAGGTTTGCCTGTGGGGGCACGATCCCGCGCACGTGGCGCGTTTGGCGCAGGCGCGCGAGAACGTGCAGTTCCTGCCGGGCGCGCGTTTCCCGCAGTCTCTGAAGCCGTGTGCCGAGCTGCGCGACGCGCTGGTCGACATGGATCTGGTGCTGGTGGTGGTGCCGAGCCATGCGTTCGACGCCACGCTGTTACGCTTGCGTGAGCACTTGACCGACGGTCAGGGCGTCGCCTGGGCAACCAAGGGATTGGAAGCCAGCAGCGGGCGGTTTCTGCACGATGTCGCGCGAGGGCTGCTCGGCGAGCGGCCGCTGGCTGTCGTCTCGGGGCCGAACTTTGCGCGTGAAGTCGCCCTTGGTCTGCCGACGGCGACGACAGTTGCCAGTCGGGACGATGCCTTTGCCCGCCGTGTCGCGCAGATGCTGCACGGGCCGGATTTCCGTGCCTACACCAGCACGGATATCACCGGCGTGGAGATTGGTGGCGCCGTCAAGAACGTGCTGGCCATTGCCTGCGGCGTGGCCGATGGGCTGGGCTTCGGCGCTAACGCCCGTGCGGCCCTGATCACACGCGGGCTGGCGGAGATGGTGCGGCTCGGGCTGGCCTGTGGTGGGCAGCGCGACACCTTCATGGGATTGGCCGGGGTCGGTGATCTGGTGCTGACCTGTACGGACGACCAGTCGCGCAACCGTCGCTTTGGCCTGGCGCTCGGTCGCGGCGATCAGGTCGAGACCGCGTTGCAGAACATTGGGCAGGTGGTCGAAGGGGTCCGGGCAGCGCGTGAGGTGACGCGGCTGGCGCGCGAGCACGGTATCGAGATGCCGATCTCGGAGCAGGTCGAACAACTGATCGACGGCAGCTGCGATCCGAGACGTGCCGTGGCGGCTTTGCTGGCGCGTGAACCGCGGGCCGAAGGTGTCTGAGCGCCGACGTCGGCAGCTGCTGCTTACTGATTGCCCGCTCAGCGTTTTATCCGGCACCTCGTTGGATGCGCGCATTAATATGCGTGGCTTGCGTCGCTGATGTGAGCCACGGAAGGGAGCAGCTGTCAGCGTGCCTTCGCCGGAGCGGGTTGTTGCGGCAGCGTGGGATCGTCGAAATGTCCCCGCCAGAGGCCGCGCCCGAGTTCGCGTGCATGATCCTGCTGGCTGGCATAGCGTGAGGATTCGTCGCGCCGCGCCAGAGCCCAGCCGGCGCTGACCAGCTCTTCTCCGATATCGCGGCCGTCGATATAGCAGGTGGCGGTGCCCGGCACGCTCTCGCGGACACAGACGGGCACCCCGCCGGCGACCAGGCTTTGCAGGAAGGCGCGGGCGTGCTGCCCGCAGGCATAGGCGATCGGTTGAGAGCCGCGCCATTCTTCGCAGCGCTGGTCGAGACGCGGCGAGATCGTCGCAAACAGGCGGACGCGCTCACCCTCGTAGATCAGTGTGCCGGTGGTGTCGTCAGGGCCGGGCGGTGCGGCCTGCACGCCGAGCGCGGGCAACATGCAAAGTGCAGCAAAAAAAATGTTGCGCATCGTCTTCTCCGTTACTTCCGTGCACTGACTGCCTGAGCGGTTTCGAGCAGGCGCTTGGCGAGGGCCTGGTAATCGCCATCGAAATGATGGCCGCCGTCGAGTTTCCAGGTGATGAGTGCGTCGTTTTTCGTTTCCGGCAGATCCGTGCATGCCGAGTCCTCGGCTTCATCACTGCCGTAGACGCAGAGGGTCGGAACGCGCAAGCGTTCGAGTTCAGGCGCGACGGGGAGGTCGGTGGCTGAAGCGCCGGCGCCGATCCAGTCGAGTGCATGAAATTCGAAACTGGCCTCACGGCTCGGCGCGAGCAAGACGCCGAGCGCGACGTGAGCGCGTTCTTCCGGCGGCAGGCGATTGAGGACGAACGGCAGTACCTCGGCGCCGAAGGAATAGCCGATCAGTAGGATATGCGAGCGTTGCCAGGTCGCCCGGTAATGGGCCAGGACGCGACTGATGTCCGCGGCTGTCTGTTCGGGGGTGCGTGCCTGCCAGAAATACTTCAGGGCATTGAAACCGACTGCGGGAATGCCCTGACTCTGCAGTGTCTCGCCGATTTCCCGGTCCAGTGCTGCCCAGCCGCCGTCACCGGTCAGGATTACGGCGAGCCAGTCACCGTTCTGCTCGACGGGCAGTTCGATCAGCGGCAGATCGGCCAGCCCTTCCGCGTGACTTTGGGTACCCAGCAAATCTCGCCAGGCGGATGCGAACACGGCCTGCCAGCGCGGAGGATTGTCGAAGCCGTGGCCGATACCCGGCACCTGCTGCAAACGCGCGCCGTCGACTGATTCGACATAGGTACGCAGCGTAGCCGGATCAGTGTAGGGATCGGCGGCGCCGTTCAGCGCGATCCAGTTGATGCGCCAGTCGGCGCTCGGTGCGAGTGTCCAGCCGCTCTTGCTTGGCGCCTTGCGCGCGACCTCGCCCTGATCCCCGGCGCAGAGCGGCTGGCGACTGCGCCACTGCGGGTCGAAGCCGAGAGTCAGTACGCCGCGAAACGTGTTGATGGTCGATTGTGCGGCGGCGGCCAGTGCGATAGTGGCGCCGTCACCGACGCCGACCAGCGAGGGTTGGCGAAACTCGTGAAGTTCGAGCAGGCGTTCGAGCTTCTGTGCGCCGGACTCGAAGTCCCAGCCGAAGAACAGGCAGTCGCTGCCTTCATCGGGCGTCACCGTATCGAGATAGCGTTCACCGTCGACCAGCAGCACCAGTACCCCGGTGGCCTGCAGCTGCCGGGCGACAGCCTGCTCGGCACCGCCGCCGGGGCCGGAGCGACCGGAGATCAACCAGCTCACTGCGGCTGGCGGCTGCTGTGCAGGGCGCAGGATGGTGATGACGCCGAGTCGATCCAGCGTCAGGGTTTCCTGTGCACTGGATATGGCACAGGCACTCAGGCCGAAAGCGAGCGGGGCGAAACAGCGTAGTACCTGCAGCCGCTTCATTTGCGCACCACACCACCGAGGCCACCGGCAATCAGTGTCGCCAGTGCCGCCAGGATGCGCGGCACCCGCAGGCCACCGGGGGTGGCGAGATAGCGTGGCTCCCATATCGGTCCGAATTTCTCTTTGTACTGGCGTACGCCACGGAAGTTGTAGAAGTGTTCGCCATAGCCGAACACCATCGCCCCGAAGCGGTTCCACAAGGGGGCGAGGGCGCGGGAGTGCAGACCGGCCAGCGGTGCCATGCCGAGGTTGAACCATTCGTAACCGTTGCTTTTGCCCCAGAGCAGCAGTTCGGTGAACAGGAAGTCCATCGTGCCGTTGGGGGCGGTGTGTACGAAGCGCATCAGGTCGACCGACAGTTCGCGCCGATCGGCTCCGCACCAGAGATTGGCGAAGGCGATGATTCCGTTACCGTGGGAGATCACCGCAATCGGATTGCCGCAGAGGTAGCGCTCCTCGAAACAACCGACGGAGAAACGCTTTTCTCGGGTTTGCTTGCTGGACAGCCATTCATCGGATACCGCACGTAGTTGCGGCAGCAGTGCCGGCACATCGGCGGGCTCGACGATGTGGAAGCTGTAACCGTCGCGCTGCAGGCGCGAGCGGGTGTTGCGCAGGGTCTTGCGGCTGGCGCCGTCGAGATTGAAACGGGCGAGCTCCACCCGGGCCTCTTCGCCGATCTTCAGCAGGCTGAGGCCGAGTTCGACGTAAATATCGAGCTGTTGCGGACTGACCTGATAGAACACCGTCCAGCCGGCGTGCTCATCGGCCAGCTCACGCAGCCGCCAGGCGAGCTCCCGGCATTCGGCAGGCGTGCCCAGTGGATCACCCATGGCGATCCAGGCACGGCCCTGTACGGTGTACATCAGAAAGCCGGTGCCGGTGGTGCTGTAGAGAATGGCTTTGTCGCCGACGCGCGCCAGATGGGCGTAGGTTTGCGGGCAGCTGGCGAGGCGGGCCGGCAGCTGAGCCAGCGTGGTGGCATCCGCTGCCGTGCGGGCAGGGGGGGCCGGTTGCAGCAGATGGCGGGTGGCTACCAGCATGGCACCGCCGCCGATCGCCAGCAGTGAGCGCAGGAACCGTGGTGCCTCGCCCTCGTCGTCAAAGGTGAATTGCCACCACAGGTCGCTGCTGTAATCGACCTCTTTAAAAGAGAAAAAGCCGAACCAGATCGCTGCCGCACAAACCATGGTGATCGCCAGCAGCCAGCCGGGAGAGAAGCGTTCGGCGAACAGCGAGGACTGGCGATAGAACTGGGCACGGCATGGCAGCAGGATCAGGGCAAGCAGGGCGAGCACAGACGCTTCTTCGTAATCGCCACCCTTGAGCAGTGCGGTGACACTGCCGCCCAGCAGCAGCAGAAAGGTGAACAGCCAGGCGGCATCGAGACGACGCTGCAGACCCTGCGCGAGCAGGATCAGCGCCATGGCAATGACAGCGCCGAGGAAGTGGGAGAGCTCAAGCAGCGACAGCGGGATGAAACGGGACATCCACTCAAGGCGGCCATCGGCGGCAGGGCTGACTGTCGACAGCAGCAGCAGGGCGCCACCGGCAAACGTCACCAGTGCCAGCGCCGAGGGCAGCAGGGCACTGACGACGGGTGAGAACGTGTCGCTCACCGTGCTCAGGCGTCGCCGCAAGGGCGCACTTTCGTAGACGGCGAGGGCGATGGCGGCCAGCAGCAAGGGCACGAAGTAATAGATCAGGCGGAAGGCGAGCAGCCCGCCGAGCAGATCGCTGGCGTCGAGCCAGGGTTCGAACATCAGCAGGACGACAGCCTCGAATACGCCCATGCCGCCCGGTACGTGTGAGATCAGGGCAGCGATCTGCGCACTGAGGAATACGGCGAGAAAATGCACGAAGCCGAGTTCTTCAGCCTTCGGCAGCAGCACATAGAGCACCGTGGCAGCAAGCAGCCAGTCCACCGAGCCGATCAGAATCTGGCGCAGGGCGAGGTGCATGCGCACGATGGGCAGTTCCCACATGCCGATGCGCAGCGGCTGGCGACGAAAATGCGCCAGGAGCAGGTAGACGATGACCGGCGTCAGCAGCAGCCAGCCAAGGGTGCGGCTGTGCTGGATCGGCAGATGGAGGAGGTCGGGCAGCTCCACGGGTTTGACGATGAGCACGCCGCTGGCGGTGACCAGCAGGCCGAGCCATAAGGTGATCGCGGAAAAAATCACCAGGCGGGCGATTTCCAGTGCGCTGAGCCCCCAGCCGGAATACAGCCGCAGTCGTACCGATGCTGAACTGAGCACCGACAGACCAATGGTGTTGCTGAAGGCATAGGAAAGGAAGGATGCAAACATGACCTTGCCGATCGGCAAAGGCTTGCGCAGATAACGCATCGCCAGCAGGTCATACATCGTGATGACGGCGTAGCTGGCGCAGGTCAGCAGCATGGCCGCACCGAGGTTCGACCAGGGCAGCTGATCAAGGTAGTCGATCATGTCGCCGTAGTTATATTCGGCGAGCTGCTGGTGTAGCACCCATAAGGCAAGGAGGAACAGGCCGAGGCCGGCGAGCGGGCCCAGTCGGTGCAGCAGTGGGGGTGTCATCGGACTCAGACGCGAGGAACGCACGGTCGTAGCGCTGCGCGAGTCTAGCGCCAATCGAGCTCAGGCGGAGCCGCTGTAACCTTGCTGGCGCCAGGCTTCGTAGACGGCGATTGCGACCGAGTTCGAGAGGTTCAGGCTGCGCACTTCGCGACGCATCGGGATGCGTACCCGCTGTTCGACTGGGATGGCGTCGAGCACGTCCGCGGGCAGGCCGCGGGTCTCCGGGCCGAACAGCAACGTGTCGCCAGGGGTATAGGTCACTTCCTGAAAATGATGCCGCGCATGGGTGGTGAAGGCGAATACGCGCTTTGAGCCGAGTGTCTGGAGGCAGGCTTCGAGGGATGCGTACTCGCGAACGCTTGCGTACTCGTGGTAATCGAGCCCGGCACGTCGCAGGCGCGCGTCGTCGAGCGTGAAACCAAGCGGATGAATGAGGTGCAGCGTGGCGCCGGTGTTGGCGCACAGGCGGATGATGTTGCCGGTGTTCGGCGGAATCTCTGGTTGAAACAGCACGACGTTGAACATGGTCGGAACAGTGGCATACCGCGAAAAAGAAGGGCACGAGCATAGTGCCGTGCCCTTGCGGATGCACCCGCCGCCACTCATTCGAGCAGGGGCGTTTTCAGCGGTTGCGCCGGCGGCGGAGCCCGATCGACAGGCCAGTCAGTGCAAAGACTCCGGCCATCAGGCTGACGCTGCTCGGCTCGGGGACAGGAACCGCCATGAGCATCAACTGACCACCCTCGACCAGAGCCGGGTCGGTGTTGGCGTAGTGAGCCTGTACGTCGAGCAGGAAGTAGCGATAGGCGGAAACGTCGTAGCCGTCGACGCCATCGAACAGGTAAGTCACATCGACGATGCCGGAGGACTCTTCGTCCTGCGTCAGGAAATCCACGCCGCCGATCAGGAAGCGGTCGGGATCATGCTGCGAGACCTCGGTCAGCGCGCGGGTCTCGGGATTGAACTTCCAGACCTTGCCGAGACGGTCGGCATTGCCGACGTCTTCCTGGATCATCACGTTGCCATCCGCATCGACGGTGATGTTGTCCATCATCTGCGGCTGGCCGGCCTGCAGGCCGTCGATCATCAATTCGATGACACCGCCGGCGGAAGGATCGTTCACGTCATTGAGCGTGATGCGCCACAAGCGGCTGGTACGTGAGGTGGGATCGGTGCTATCCAGACCGTCAGTGGTTACGAAGTAGGCGCGATCGGGATTCTGTGTATCCCAGCTGACGTCTTCGGGGCGCAGAAAGTTGGTGCCGGTACCGTCGTCGACGAGTTCGAAGCTGGCTTTGCCGGTGCTGTCGAGACCGAGGCCGGCATCAGCGGTGCGGGATTCCAGGGCAGCGCCGTTGACCTTGATGGCGTAAGCGTGGCCGTTGGTGAGGCCGGCTTTCTCCAGCTCGGTGCCACTGTCCTGCTTGTCACCGAAGTAGAGTGTGACGCGGCCCTTGGCGTTGACGGCATCTCCATTGGGATGGGTATCGTCAGTGCCGATGACAACAGTGCGGTCGTCAGCAAAAGGACGGGCAACGATATTCTCCCAAGAGGCATTGCCGATGCCGGTGAACTCGTAGGCATTGCCTTTTTCCGCGCCGGTCGCGGCAATGGCAAAAGCGCGACCCGTCGGGCCGTTTTCTTCGCCGTTCATGAAGAAGCGAGTAGTTGTGCCCTTGCCGCTCGATGCGTTGTAGAAGGCGTCGACGCTCGGCAGATCTGCCGAGCAGAAACGGCTCAGCGACACATTGGCAGTCAGCTGGTAGCCGGTGCCGTTGCCCAGGTAGACGTTCTGGATCAGATCGGAACCGCTGAGTACATGGAGGTCGCTTTTGCGCACGATCCATTCAGAGACGAAAGCTCCGTCGGCGCCGTGAGCGCGGACCGCGCCGCTGCCCGCACGCAGCTCATGGTTCATTAAAACGGTGAAGGTACCGTCTCCATTGTCGTAGGTGCCGAGGCCGTCGGGTATGCCGACCATGCGGTAGCCGTTGCCGGCAGCATCGCCGACGCTGAGCAGGGCGGTGATATCGGTGCCGGGGAGCACGGGGTCCTGGTAGGCGCTCTGTGAACTGGAGCCGAGGCTGCCGGCCGGGAAGGTGGTGGCAGATGCAGTGGTCGCGTAGCCGGCGGCGACGAGCGCCAGAATGATGGCGGTTTTGCGGAACATGGAACACCTTACGTAGTTCACGGATGGAGATGATCCGCGAGCAACCCGGCTATCCCTTGTTCGTCAGGACCCGTGGCTTTCCGGCCCGGCTTTGCAGTCGGTGTGGCGTGTCGGCGGAGTACGTGAATTTTCGTAAAGCTGTGTGACGATCGAGCTTATGAGTTCATTAAGGACATATTGCAAAAAAAACGACGTTCCACGTGGAACGTCGTTGGGTTCAGTCCGCAATTCTGGATAAGACGATGCTTACTCCATATGCAGTTCTTTGATCTTGCGTGTCAGCGTATTGCGCCCCCAGCCGAGCAGGCGAGCTGCATCCTGCCGGTGCCCGCCGGAGTGTTTCAGGGCCACATCGATCAGGATTCGTTCGAATTCAGGCAGGGCTGTATTCAGTATCTCGCTATCTCCGCGTGCAAGACTCGATGCAGCCCAGTCGGATAGCGCCGATCGCCAGTCACCAGCACCTTCGCTGTTGCTGCCCAGGGCTTGGGTTTGTGGCTGACGCAGTTCACCGGGCAGGTCTTCAAGATGAATCTCCCGGCCAGAGGCCATGACTGTCAGCCAGCGGCATAGATTTTCGAGCTGCCGCACGTTGCCCGGCCACTCAAGCTGCATCAGGAAATTCTCGACCTCCGGTCGCAGCGTTTTCGGTTCGACTTCCAGCTCGCGAGCGGCGGACTTGAGGAAGTGGTTCATCAGCAGGGGGATGTCTTCGCGGCGTTTACGCAGCGATGGCAGATGAATGCGGATGACATTCAGTCGATGGAATAAGTCTTCACGAAATGCGCCCTGACGGACACGGGCTTCGAGGTCCTGATGGGTTGCGGCAATAACCCGCACATCGACCTTGATGGGACTGTGTCCGCCAACGCGATAGAACTCGCCCTCGGCCAGCACGCGCAGCAGCCGAGTTTGCAGTTCGGAGGGCATGTCGCCGATCTCATCGAGGAACAGGGTTCCACCGTCGGCCTGTTCGAAGCGGCCCTGACGTGCCGCCTGAGCTCCGGTGAAGGAGCCCCGCTCGTGTCCGAACAACTCGGACTCCAGCAGATCGCGCGGAATGGCGGCCATGTTCAGTGCGATGAAGGGGCGTTCAGCGCGTGGGCTGTGTCGATGCAGCGCCCTGGCAACCAACTCCTTGCCGGTACCGCTTTCACCGTTGATGAGTACAGTGATATTGGAGCGCGACAGCCGACCGATGGCGCGGAAGACTTCCTGCATTGCAGGGGCTTCACCGATGATCTCGGGCATCGGGCCGCCGTTGTCGGTGCTGGCCGTCTGTTGCCGACGCAGGTCGCAGGCGCGACGCACCAAGGCTACGGCTTCATCGACGTCGAACGGCTTCGGCAGGTACTCGAAGGCGCCACCCTGATAGGCGGCAACGGCGCTGTCGAGGTCCGAATGCGCGGTCATGATGATGACGGGCAGATCCGGAACCTGTTCCCGGAGACGTGCCAGCAGTTCGAGTCCGTTGATGCCAGGCATGCGGATGTCAGCCACGATGGCATCGGGTGTGCTGCCACGCTCCAGAGCGGCCAGTGCGGCGTTGCCGCTGTCGAACACGGAGACCGCCATTGATTCGCGCTGCAGGGCTTTCTCCAGCACCCAGCGGATCGAGTGATCGTCGTCGATCACCCAGATATGTTCTTTTCTGGCCATCCAGTCTTACTCCAGCGGCAGCAGCAAGGTGAAGGTGGTTTCGCCGGGCTGACTCTGGCACTCGATCAAGCCGCCGTGCTGGCTGACCAGCCCCTGAGCGATCGAGAGTCCGAGGCCGGTACCTTCGGCCCTGCCGGTGATCATCGGATAAAAAATGCGTTCCTTGATTTCTGGGGGAATGCCGGGCCCGTTGTCGATGATGTCGAGTCGGGCGACCAGCTTGTGACGTTTGACGCCAATCGTGCACTGTCTGGCGACGCGGGTCCGCAACTGAATGGTGCCGCCGCCCGCGAGCGCCTGTGCTGCATTGCGCACGATATTGAGCAGCGCCTGCACGAGTTGGTCAAAATCACCTTTCAGCAACGGAATGCTTGGATCATAGTCGCGCACGATCTCGGTGCTGCCGAGTCCTTCTGCGACGACCAGGGAGCGCACCCGTTCAAGCACTTCATGCAGGTTGACGTCCTTGCGTGCGGCCGGATGGGTGGGACCAAGCATCCGATCCACTAGCCCGCGAAGACGATCGGCTTCATGGATGATGATGCGGGTGTATTCCTGCAGGCGATCATCCGGAAGTTCATGTTCGAGCAGTTGTGCCGCCCCGCGCAGACCTCCAAGTGGGTTTTTGATTTCATGCGCGAGATTGCGCACCAGCGTCTGGGTCGTGCTGTGCTGTGCGATGAGGTTCTCCTCGCGGGAGATCCGTAACTGGCGATCGACCTGTCGCAGTTCGACGAGCAACTCGATGACCTGCTCACCTTCAACGACCGGGGTGACGGTGCAGTCGACGGTGATCATATGTTCACCGGGAAGTATCAGCGTCAGTTCCCGTTCGGTGTATGGATGCGTGGTTGCGAGACAGCGGCGCATGCCGCTCTCCAGTGCTTCGGCTCCAATCGCCAGGTCGCGAAACGCTGCGCCGAGCGCCTGGCGAAACGACAGCGCAAATAACATTTCTGCTGCCGCATTCATGTAAACGGTGCGCAGCTGCCGGTCGAGCACGACGACGCCGGTGGTCAGGTTGTCCGTGACCCGACGCGGATAATCGGTTCTCACCACAGTAGCGATCTCCCTGTACATGAATTCGAAACAGCAAAAAGCGGTCCAACCCGGTGCATTCGCAGGTTCGATGCAGTGCGAGTCTTTGCATGAAAGAGTTGGAAGGCTCAGCTCTGGTGCGTGCCGATGCTTTGCACTGGTTTTGACGCATCATGATGGTGCTGCGCCTTTATGTGGTGCAAACCAGTGAATGACGTCCGCTCTTTCTGGCAAAGAAAAACCCCCGCCAAAGCGGGGGTTTCGATCAGGCACTTCCAGCGGATTACTCAGAGGCTGTAGTACAGCTCGAATTCCGCCGGGTGCGGGATCATGCGGACCTTCTGAACTTCCTGATTCTTCAGGCCGATATAGGCATCGATGAGGTCGTCGGTGAACACGCCGCCCTTGATCAGGAACTCACGGTCCTTATCCAGCTCGGAGAGTGCTTCATCAAGGCTGAAGCAGACCTGCGGGATCAGCTTTTCTTCCTCTGGAGGCAGATCGTACAGATCCTTGTCCATGGCATCGCCCGGATGGATCTTGTTCATGATGCCGTCGAGGCCGGCCATCATCATCGCCGCGAAGGCGAGATACGGGTTGGCGGTGGAGTCCGGGAAACGGACTTCGATGCGGCGACCTTTCGGGTTCGACACATACGGGATACGGATCGAGGCTGAACGGTTGCGCGCCGAATAGGCGAGCATGACCGGGGCTTCGAAGCCGGGGACCAGACGCTTGTAGCTGTTGGTCGACGGATTGGTGAAGGCATTCAGCGCCTTGGCATGCTTGATGATGCCGCCGATGTAGAACAGCGCGGTTTCCGACAGACCGCCGTACAGATCGCCGGAGAACAGATTCTTACCGTCCTTCGCCAGCGACTGATGGACGTGCATGCCATTGCCATTGTCACCGTGCAGCGGCTTCGGCATGAACGTCGCCGTCTTGCCATAGGTGTGGGCGACGTTCTGGATGATGTACTTCAGCGACTGGACTTCATCAGCCTTGCGCACCAGCGTATCGAAGCCAACGCCGATCTCACACTGACCAGCCGTGGCGACTTCGTGGTGGTGGACTTCGACGCGCTGGCCGATTTCGCTCAGGGCGAGGCACATGGCCGCACGGATGTCGTGCAGACTGTCGACCGGGGGAACCGGGAAATAGCCACCCTTGACGCCGGGACGATGGCCGATATTGCCGTCGGTGTACTGCTTGTTGGTGTTCCAGGCGGCTTCTTCGGAGTCGATCGTGTACGAGACGCGGCCCATTTCGGTGGAGTAGCGCACGTCGTCGAAAATGAAGAACTCGTTTTCCGGTCCGAAATACGCTGTGTCAGCGATGCCGGTGCTCTTCAGATAGGCTTCGGCACGACGCGCCACGGAACGCGGATCACGCTCGTAACCCTGCATCGTCGACGGTTCGATGACGTCACAGGTGATGTTCATGGTCGGTTCGTCGAAGAAGGGATCGACGAACGCAGAATCCGGGTCCGGCATCAGGATCATGTCGGACTCATTGATACCCTTCCAGCCGGAGATCGACGAACCATCGAACATTTTGCCGCTGTCGAATACGTCTGCGTCGACCGTGTGGGCGGGAACAGTGACGTGCTGCTCCTTGCCGCGGGTATCCGTAAAACGGAAGTCCACGAACTTGATACCTTCGTCTTCAATCTTCTTCAGAACGTCTGCAGCAGACATCTAATTTCCTCCGCAATGGGACGGACAATGAACAGACTCGGTGGAACACCGGGTTTTGCGACCGCATAGACACAGCATGGTCCATGCCATGCACAGTAAGCACCTATGTTGGTCATTCAATGAGCAAAATGCACACACAGACCAAATCAGGCATGCACTTTTTTTGTGCAATTCTGTTCTTTTTTGGTGCATGCAGGTTTGCTGCTAGATCGATCCGCGATCCTGCGTGGATATCTTGCCACTGCCCAGCGTCCGAATACATCACGGTATCAAGGTCGATGTTGATCAGTATCAGTCTGGAAAATTGTGGAAAAGTCTATGGATAAGTGGCGCGCTTATCCACAGAACGACTGCCGGTACAATCCCTTATGTCAGCCAAATTCTCAAAGCCGATACGCGCCTGCTCTTAATTGAATGAGCAGAAACTGAGCGCTGGAGTACACATCGCCTGCGAAAGAGCTTGCTGTCGAATGTGCCTCATCATGACAGGCCAGATTGTTGGCGGTTTTTTGTGAAACAAGGGCTCGCCTGCCGTTGCTGAATAAAGAGTCTGTCCTACGACAGTCGGCAGTTGTGTGAGGTGACGACTGGATGGTTCCTGCTGTGCCGTGCTCATACTCACATGCGGCAAATGAGCCTGTGTGCAGAGCTGGGCTGTTTCACGTGGAACCTTGGCTAATACGCTGGATATCGGGCACGTGCCGCCCCGGCGCAGTTTATACTCGCGCGTCTTTCGGCCCCGATATTGGCGGTGGCCGAGGCAAAGAACGGGGGGCGCGAACGTGCGCGATGTTTCGACTTTTCAGGGCATGATCCTCGCCCTGCAGGAATACTGGGCCGAACAGGGCTGTGCAGTCCTTCAGCCATATGACATGGAAGTAGGGGCGGGCACCTTTCATACGGCGACTGTGTTGCGAGCTGTCGGCCCGGAGCCCTGGGCCGCCGCATATGTGCAGCCTTCCCGACGGCCCACGGATGGTCGTTACGGCGAAAACCCCAATCGTCTGCAGCACTATTATCAGTTCCAGGTCGTCATCAAGCCCTCGCCGGATAACTTCCAGGATCTTTATCTCGGTTCTCTGAAACATCTGGGCCTTGATCCGCTGGTGCACGACATCCGCTTTGTCGAAGACAACTGGGAGTCGCCGACGCTCGGCGCCTGGGGTCTGGGCTGGGAGATCTGGCTGAACGGTATGGAGGTCACGCAGTTCACCTACTTCCAGCAGGTCGGCGGTCTGGACTGCAAGCCGGTGACCGGTGAAATCACCTACGGGCTCGAACGCATTGCGATGTATCTGCAGAACGTCGAGAGCGTCTACGACCTGACTTGGACCGACGGTCCGTTCGGGCGCATCAGCTACGGCGACGTGTTCCATCAAAACGAGGTGGAGCAGTCGACCTACAACTTCGAGCATGCAGACGTCGAATGGCTGTTCCGTCAGTTCGAGCACTGCGAGCAGCAGTCGAATCGTCTGATCGAAGCAGGTCTGGCGCTGCCCGCCTATGAACAGATGCTCAGGGCCTCACACACCTTCAATTTGCTTGATGCTCGCAAGGCGATTTCAGTGACCGAGCGTCAGCGCTACATCCTGCGGGTACGTGCGCTGGCGCGTGCCTGCGCCCATGCCTATTACGACGCCCGCGAGAAACTGGGCTTCCCGATGTGCAAGGAATCCGTCCATGGCTGAGACCCGCGACCTGCTGATCGAGATCGGCACCGAGGAGTTGCCGCCCAAGGCGTTGTCGACGCTTGCCGAAGCCTTTGAAAGCGGCATTCTTGACGGGTTGAGCAAAGCAGGCATCCCGTTCGGGGCCGCACGCCGTTTCGCCGCACCCCGCCGTCTGGCCGTTCTTCTGCATGACGTCGTCACAGTGCAGCCGGATCGTATGCTTGAGCGCCGGGGTCCAGCGCTGAAAGCTGCTTTTGATCAAGCCGGAAAACCCACTAAAGCCACCGAAGGCTTTGCCCGTTCCTGTGGCGTGGATGTCAGCGCTCTGCAGATCCAGACCACCGACAAAGGCGCCTGGCTGGTGTACACCAGCACCGAAGCAGGGGCTGCGACCACGGCGTTGCTGCCTGAAATCATCGATGCTTCACTGGCGGCGTTACCGATTCCTAAGCGGATGCGCTGGGGGGATCGGGCGGAGGAGTTCGTGCGTCCGGTCCATTGGGTTGTGCTGCTGTTCGGCGAAGAGGTCGTCGAATGCAGCATCCTTGGCCTGGCTGCCGGGCGCGAAACCTACGGGCATCGCTTCCATCACCCGCAGCCGATCGCGGTTGCAAAGCCGGCGGCCTACGCTTCGCTGCTCGCGGAGACGGGCAAGGTGATTGCCGATTTCGCCACCCGCCGCGAGGCAATCCGCAATCAGGCCGTGCGTGCTGCGGCGGATCTGGGCGGCGAGGCGGTCATCGAGCCTGCTTTGCTCGACGAGGTCACCGCGCTGGTCGAATGGCCGGTGGTTCTGGTCGGTAACTTTGAGCCGCGTTTTCTGGCGGTACCGAACGAAGCCCTGATCTCGACGATGCAGGACAACCAGAAGTATTTCCCGGTGGTCGACGCGCAGGGGCGGATGCTCCCGCACTTCATCACCGTCATGAACATCGAATCGAAAGACCCGGCACAGGTGCGCGCGGGTAACGAGCGCGTCATCCGTCCGCGCTTTGCCGATGCGGAGTTCTTCTGGAACCAGGACCGCAAGCATTCGCTCGACAGCCATATCGAAGGGCTCAAGAGTGTGGTGTTCCAGCAGAAGCTCGGCAGTCTGCATGACAAGTCCGAGCGGGTTGCCGCGCTGGCGCGCCACATCGCCACCGCTGTCGGTGCCGATGTGGCTCATGCCGAGCGCGCCGCTCGCCTGGGCAAGTGTGACTTGCTGACCGACATGGTCGGTGAGTTCCCGGAATTGCAGGGCACGATGGGGCGCTATTACGCGCAGCACGATGGAGAACCGCAGGCTGTTGCCGTCGCGCTCGAAGAGCAATACCGCCCGCGCTTTGCCGGTGATGCGATCGCGGCGAGCGATGTCGGGCGCGTGCTCGCACTGGCGGAGCGCCTCGATACGCTGGTCGGCATCTTCGCCATTGGCCAGGGGCCGACTGGCGCCAAAGACCCCTTTGCCTTGCGTCGTGCCGCGCTGGGCGTCCTGCGCACGGTGATCGAAGGCCAGCTGGATGTCGATCTGCAGGCATTGCTCGGCATCGCCGCCGCACAGCTGCAGCAGGTCGACGCCGCCAGCGTTCAGGACACGGTCTTCGATTTCCTGCTCGATCGCCTGCGGGCTTATTACGCCGAGCAAGGGTTCCAGAGTGACGAATTCGATGCCGTCGCCGAGTGCCGGCCAGCGCGCCCGCTGGACTTCGATCGTCGTCTGCGCGCGGTGGCCGGTTTCCGGCAGCTGCCGGAGGCCGAGGCCCTGGCTGCGGCCAACAAGCGCATCCGCAATATCCTGAAGAAACTCGATGGGCAGCTGCCGTTCGCCGTGCGTACAGAACTGCTGGTCGAGCCGGCGGAGCAGCAGTTGGCTGCCGTCCTCACCGAACTGGCCTCGGAAGTCTCGCCGCTGATGGATGCGGGTTTATACGCGGATGCTCTGGGGCGGCTTGCTGCGCTGAAATCGCCGGTTGATCACTTCTTCGATCAGGTGCTGGTGATGGCCGACGATCCGGGCGTCCGTGACAACCGGATCGCACTGCTCAACGAGCTCGGGGCTTTGTTTCTGCGCGTCGCGGATTTCTCGCGCCTGCAGAGCTGAGCGTGCCCTGCCATGCAGCGGTATTCGCCAGGAATGCCGCTGCGCTTCTTCGATGGTTTCCTGTTCGATTCCCTCAGCCAAGTCCATGCCTCTTCTGATCCTAGACCGCGATGGCGTGCTCAACGCCCGGGTTGAACCTTGCGTCGGTCACCCCGCGGACTGGCACGCCCTGCCGGGTGCCATCGAGGCACTGGCCCGTCTGAACCATGCCGGCTGGCGTGTGGTGCTCGCCTGTCATGAGCCGGCCGTCACCCGTGGCCAATTGAACCTTGAGGATCTGCATCGGGTGCATAACGCCATGCTCGCGCAGATCCATGACGGCGGCGGCAATCTTGAGGCCTTGTTCGTCCACACCGGCGACGATCCATCCCACCCCTGGTCGCTGCCCAATCCGGGCCTGTTTGTCGCCATCGAAAGGCGTCTGCATGTGCCGGTCGCAGGCATGATCGCCGCCGGCGCGAGCAGTGCGTTCATTGAGGCTGCGCAGGCCGCCGGCGTGAACACGGTGTTGATCGCGCCTGAAGCGGAGGCTGCCGAGGACAGTGGCGAAGCCTGCTTTTCCAGTCTTGCCGCCGCCGTTGCGCATTGGCTGGCACCGACCACGCAGGAGATTCAAGCGTGAACTCGATCCCCATGTTGTGGTTGCGCTCTGCCTTGTTCGAGGTGGTGCGCATTCCACTCGTCGTCACTTGGTCGCTGCTTTCGTTGCTGACCTGGCCGCTGCCCTTACGTTATCGCTACCTGTTCATCAGCCAATGGGCACGCATGACGCTCGCCTGGCTGCGTATCACCTGCGGCGTGCGCTGGCAGGTCCGCGGTCTGGAAAACATTCCGCGCGACACCCCGGTGGTGGTCATGTGCAAGCATCAGTCGGCCTGGGAGACGCTCTACCTGCAGCGCCTGTTCGTGCCGCAGGCCTGGGTTCTGAAGCGCGAGCTGCTGTGGCTGCCGGCCTTCGGCTGGGCGCTGGCGCTGACGCGGCCGATCGCGATCAATCGCGGTGACGGGCGCCAGGCGATCAAGCAGGTGATGGTGCAGGGCAAGGAGCGTTTGGACGACGGTGAAACCGTTGTCATCTTCCCGGAGGGCACACGTGTGGCGCCGGGGACACGGGGCACTTATCACGCCGGCGGTGCGATGCTGGCGACCCATGCGGGTTACCCGGTACTGCCGATCACCCACAATGCCGGCGAATGCTGGCCGCGCAACGGCTTTCTCAAATACCCGGGTACTGTCCAGGTGGTCATCGGCCCGCTGATGCCGGTCACCGGCAAAAGCTCCAAGCAGCTGATCGGAGCCGTGGAGGTCTGGATCGAGGACACGCTGGCAACATTGCCGCCGGCACGTCAGTCCTGAATCCCGAAGTTGGGCCATGCAAAAGGGCCGGTCACCTGCAGGCGACCGGCCCTTTGTTTATGCGCACACAGAAGGCTGGTGTTTCAGCGCCGTTCCTTGTCGTTGGCAAAATCGAAGGAGTCGAAGAACAGCTGCTCCTCGGGCAGTCCCTGCGCAAAGAAGGTTTCGCGTGCGGCCTGAATCATCGGTGGCGGTCCGCTCATGTACAGATCAAAGCCAGAGAGATCCGGGTAATCCGCTGCCACCGCCTGATGCACCAGGCCGCGGCGTCCCTGCCAGGCGTCAGCAGGCGTTGGATCGGAAAGCACCGGGGTATAGCGAAATGCCGGCTGATGCTCGGCCCAGCCTTCGACCAGCTCGTTGAGATACAGACCGTCGCGGTGGCGCGCCCCCCAATACAAATGCACCGGGCGGTTGGCACTGGTCTGAAATAAACGCTCCAGCATGGCCTTCAACGGCGCGAAGCCGGTACCGCCACCCATCATGATGATCGGGCGCTGCGAATCTTCCCGGACGAAAAACGTGCCGAGCGGCCCTTGGATGCGCAGGATTGCCCGCTCTTTCATTTCGTCGAAGACGTGTGTCGTGAACTCCCCGCCGGGAACATGGCGGACATGCAGCTCGATGAACTCATCGACCCCCGGGCGATTGGCGATCGAGAAACCACGGCGGCGGCCATCCTTGAGCAGGATGTCGATGTACTGGCCAGCCAGATACTGGAAGCTCTCGTTCGCCGGCACCTTGAGATACAGGCGCATGACGTCCTCGGCGAGTCGATGCAGACCGACGACGCGCGCCGGCAGCGTGCGGATCTCGATTCCTGGCGGCAAGGGGCGCGACTCGCGCAACTCCAGGACCAGCGGCGAAAGGGCGTGTGCCTGACACAGCAGGACGCGTCCGCTCTGTGCTTCCTGTGGGGTCAGGCCGGGCGGCAGGCCCTGCGGGTAGCTGATTCGCCCCTCGACCAGGCGGGCGGCGCAGGAGCCGCAGCTGCCATTGCGGCAGCCGTAAGGAATCGTACACGACTGGCGCAGGGCCGCGTCGAGCAGGCGTTCACCCGCATCGACCATGAACTCGTGCCCGCTCGGGCGTAGCGTCACCTTGAAACTCATCGGCAGGTGTTCCGGATGCAGCTTTCGAAGGGCGCGGATGATGCCTTACTTCCGCTTTCCGCTCATCGTGCGCCGCAGCACAGCACCTCGCAAGCGGCGAGTCCGTTCAGCCAAGCGGCCCCGTCGGGGCCGTTGCGCGTTCGAGTGCATCGAGCCGCCGCAGCGCATCCGCAGCTGATGTGCCGCACATCTCCGGCTCCGGGCGCAGGTGGCTGCAGACAGCGGGCCGCTGCGCCTGTCCGAACAGACGACAGCGCAGGGCGGCGTCCAGATGCGGGCAGGGCACGCCGGCCGCCTTACCCTGCGGCAGCCCGGGCAGCGGCGAGCTGATGCTCGGCGCGATGCAGCAGGCCGCGCAGCCCGGGCGGCAGTTCACAGACCGAGCTCCGGCCACAGGCGGTCGATCCTGTCCTTGATCTCGTCGCTCATGCGGATCGGTTGTCCCCACTCACGGTTGGTTTCGCCTTTCCACTTGTTGGTGGCGTCGAAACCGACCTTGCTGCCGAGGCCCGACACCGGTGAGGCGAAGTCGAGGTAGTCGATCGGCGTGTTCTCGATCATTACCGTATCGCGCGCCGGGTCCATGCGGGTGGTCATCGCCCAGATGACGTCTTCCCAGCTGCGGGCGTTGACGTCGTCATCAACGACGATGACGAACTTGGTGTACATGAACTGGCGCAGGAAGCTCCACACACCGAGCATGACCCGTTTGGCATGGCCGGGATACTGCTTGCGCATCGACACCACCGCCAGGCGGTACGAACAGCCTTCAGGCGGCAGGTAGAAGTCGACGATCTCCGGAAACTGCTTCTGCAGGATCGGCACGAAGACTTCATTGAGGGCAACGCCGAGAATCGCCGGCTCGTCCGGCGGCCGGCCGGTGTAGGTCGAGTGGTAGATCGGCTCGCGGCGGTGAGTGATGCGCTCGACGGTGAACACCGGGAACACATCGACCTCGTTGTAGTAACCGGTGTGGTCACCGAACGGTCCTTCCGGCGCCGTATCGTTGGGCTCGATGTAGCCTTCGAGCACGAACTCGGCGGTCGCCGGTACCTGCAGATCATTGCCCAGGCACCGGCCCAGCTCGGTTTTGCCGCCGCGCAGCAGACCGGCGAAGGCGTATTCCGACAGTGTATCCGGCACCGGCGTCACGGCACCGAGAATGGTTGCCGGATCGGCGCCGAGCGCGACGGCGATCGGGAAGCGCTCACCCGGATGGGCCAGCGACCATTCGCGAAAATCCAGCGCGCCGCCGCGGTGCGACAGCCAGCGCATGATCAGGCGGTTGCGGCCGATCAGCTGCTGGCGGTAGATGCCGAGGTTCTGCCGCGGTTTGTGCGGTCCGCGGGTGACGACCAGGCCCCAGGTCAGCAGCGGGCCGGCATCACCCGGCCAGCAGGTCTGGATCGGCAGCCGGTGGAGGTCGACAGCATCGCCTTCGAGCACGACTTCCTGACACAGTGGCTTGCCGACGGTCTTCGGTGCCATGTCGAGCACCTTCCTGAAGATCGGCAGGTTGTTCCATGCATCGCGCATGCCCTTGGGCGGTTCCGGCTCCTTGAGGAAGGCCAGCAGCTTGCCGACTTCACGCAGTGCGGCGACCGAGGTTTCGCCCATGCCTAATGCGACGCGCTCGGGCGTGCCGAACAGGTTGGCCAGCACCGGGACGCTGTGGCCGCTGGGGTTTTCAAACAGGATCGCCGGGCCGCCGGCGCGCAGCACCCGGTCGCAGATTTCCGTCATTTCCAGGTGCGGCGAAACCGGTACGCGAATGCGGCGCAGCTGACCGGCGGACTCCAGTTGAGCGATGAAGTCGCGCAGATCCCGGTATTTCATCTCGATCGATTCCTGTTCTCTGGCGGAGGGGGCGGCACCGTGCCCGGCGCAGTGGTGCGCGCGACTCTACACTAGATCGTGTCCACGGACGGGAAGGGGTCATCGAGCGTGATCCAGCGAGCGCGGTGGATGCGATCCGCGCACGTCCGTAGAGCGGGCACCCATACCAATAAGCCAGCGACCGCGCGGCTCGGGACGGCCGGTGCGGAAGCGCGCAATTTCCCCGGAGGAGAACACGGTGGATGTGCTACTCGCCGTATCCCGACTGATCGACGCCATCAATGCCCGTATCGGCCGCAGTATCTGCTGGCTGATCCTGCTGATGGTCGTCATCAGCACACTCAACGCGCTGGCGCGCAAGCTGTTCAGCGTTGGCTCCAATGCCTTCCTTGAGATCCAGTGGTACCTGTTCGCCGCGGTGTTCCTGCTCGGCGCCGGCAGCACGCTGCTGCGCAACGAACACGTGCGCATCGATGTGATTTCCAGTCATCTCAGCATTCGCGCGCAGCTCTGCATCGAGCTGATCGGCACGCTGATCTTCCTGCTGCCGCTGTGCAGCCTGGTGTTGCTCGACAGCTGGCCGTATTTCCTCGACTCCTGGACGCAGAATGAATATTCGCCGAATCCTGGCGGACTGCTCGTCTGGCCGGTAAAACTGCTGATCCCGCTCGGCTTTGCCCTGCTCGCCGCGCAGGGCGTGTCGCAGCTGATCAAGGTGATCGGCGCTCTGTGCGGACGTGTCGATCCGGCGACCCTGCTCAAGGGGGCGCATCCCGCCACCGGTCACAGCCACGGCACGGCGTCCAGCGCCGGGCGGCACTGAGCGTGCGCCATGGTCGAGTTCATCATCGCCAACATGGCGCCGCTGATGTTCGCGGCGCTGATCGTGTTCCTGCTGCTCGGCTATCCGGTCGCCTTTGCGCTGGCCGCCAACGGCATGCTGTTCGGTCTCATCGGTATCGAATTGGGGCTGCTCAAACCCGAACTGTTGCAGGCGCTGCCAGCCCGCATCTTCGGCATCATGCAGAACGATACTCTGCTGGCCATCCCGTTCTTCACCTTCATGGGGCTGGTGCTCGAACGCTCGGGCATGGCCGAGGATCTGCTCGATACCATCGGCCAGCTGTTCGGCCCGGTGCGCGGCGGTCTGGCCTACGCGGTGGTGTTCGTCGGCGCGTTGCTGGCGGCGACCACCGGCGTGGTGGCGGCCTCGGTGATTTCGATGGGGTTGATCTCGCTGCCGATCATGCTGCGCTACGGCTATGACCAGCGCCTCGCGACCGGCTGCATCGCGGCGTCCGGCACGCTGGCGCAGATCATTCCGCCGTCGCTGGTGTTGATCATCATGGCCGACCAGCTCGGCCGCTCGGTCGGTGACATGTACACCGGTGCGCTGATTCCCGGGCTGGTGCTGACCGGCATGTATTTCGGCTACGTTTTCCTGACCGCAACCCTGCGCCCCGAGCGCGCACCGGCGCTGCCGATCGAGGCCCGCTCGCTGCGCGGCCTGGCGCTGACACGCCGGGTGCTGGTGTCGCTGCTGCCGCCGCTGCTGCTGATCTTTCTGGTGCTCGGCACGATCTTCCTCGGCATCGCCACGCCGACCGAGGGGGGCGCGATGGGCGCGAGCGGCGCGCTGATCCTGGCGCTGATCAACCGCCGGCTCGACTGGAAACTGCTGCGCCAGGCGATGGATTCGACGGCGAAGCTGTCGTGCTTCGTGCTGTTCATCCTCATCGGCTCGACGGTGTTCGGCCTGGTGTTCCGCGCGGTCAACGGCGACCTGTGGGTCGAGCACCTGATGACCAGCCTGCCGGGCGGTCAGGTCGGCTTCCTGATCGTCGTCAACCTGCTGATGTTCCTGCTGGCGTTCTTTCTGGACTTCTTCGAGCTGGCCTTCATCCTGGTGCCGCTGCTCGGGCCGGTGGCGGACAAGCTCGGCATCGATCTGATCTGGTTCGGCGTGCTGCTCGGTGTCAACATGCAGACCTCGTTCATGCACCCGCCGTTCGGCTTCGCGCTGTTCTTCCTGCGTTCGGTCGCGCCGCCCGAGGTGCGCACCACGCAGATCTACTGGGGCGCGGTGCCGTTCGTCATCATCCAGATCATCATGGTGGCGCTGCTGATCGCCTTCCCCGGGCTGGTCAACGTCGACAAAGCCAAGGTCGATGTCTCGGCTCCGGTGAAGATCGAGATGCCGGCGGTCGACTACGGCGGCTACGGCAACGATGGTGGCTACGCGCCGCCGAGCTTCGACGACAAACCCGCGCAGTAAAGACCGCCAAACGATGAGGCCCCGGATGACGGGGCCTCTTCTTTGAGCGGCGCGGCTTGGCCGCTCAGTAGCGCTGGCTGTAGACGTAGTTCTGGTAAGTGCCTTCGGCGACGCGGAACCACTGGAATTCCTCGCTGCGGAATTTCTTCCAGGGTTCATAGATGGTTTTGAACTGCGGGTTTTTCGCAGCTTCCTCCTCGTAGAGTTCGTGGGCCGCTTTGAAGGCGGCGTCCATCATGTCCTTGGGGAAGGCATGCAGCTTGGTGCCGTTCTGCACCAGCCGCGACAGTGCTGCCGGGTTCTGCGTGTCGTAGCGCACGATCATCGTGATGTTGGCCTCGTAAGAAGCCGCAGTGAACGCCTCCTGATAGGCCTTCGGCAGTTTTTCCCATTCGCTGATGTTGACGAGGAAGGAGACATTCGGGCCGCCTTCCCAGAAGCCGGGGAAGTAATAGTGCGGCGCCACTTTGTAGAAGCCGAGCTTCTCATCGTCATACGGGCCGACGAACTCCGCCGCGTCGATGGTGCCTTTCTCCAGCGCCGGATAGATGTCGCCACCGGGGATCTGCTGCGGTACGGCACCGAGCCGCGCCAGGATCTCACCACCGAGTCCGGCGATGCGCATCTTCAGACCCTGCACGTCGCTGAGGGACTTGATCTCCTTGCGGAACCAGCCGCCCATCTGCGTGCCGGTGTTGCCGCCGGGGAAGTTGAGCACGTTGTAGTCACGCAGGAAGTTGCGGATCAGCTCCATGCCGCCGCCGGCGTACAGCCAGGCGTTCTGCTGGCGGCAGGTCAGGCCGAAGGGCAGGGCAGTGTCGAAAGCGAACGCCTTGTTCTTGCCGATGAAGTAATACAGCGTCGCGTGACCGCATTCGACGGTGCCCTGCTGGCAGGCATCGAGTACCTGGAAGGCCGGAACGATTTCGCCCGCCGCGAACACGCGGATGTCGAACTTGCCTTCGGTGATCGCGCGCACGCGATCGGCCAGTACCTCGGCGGCGCCGTAGATGGTGTCGAGGCTTTTCGGAAAGCTCGACGCCAGGCGCCATTTCACCTGCGGTTCGGCACGTACGATGGCCGGGGCGCCGAGCGTGGCGGCCGCGAGGCCGGCGCCGGCTGTCTTCAGAAAACTGCGTCTCTCCATCTTTGGCTCCTGGTGCTTTCTTATGGATCTGCCCGCAAACGCCGAGACGGCGGGCAGCGGCCTGTTCGGCTCGCGGTCAGTATAGGAAACGCACTTTGAGGTGACGCCGGCAGCCCGCCGGCGCGACGGCCGCCGGGCGCGCCGGCGTGTGGAGCCGAGGCGGGGCGCCGCCGCGCGTGGACGGAAGGCCGCTGCACGACGATCGCGCAGTCGGCCGCTTCCGTGCAGCGCTCAGCCGGCGCTGGCGGGCGGGCGTTTGTCGGCGACGTAGGCCATCGTCAGCATCGCCTTCGATACCCGGCTGCGCTGCGTGCCGCTGATGGCGAAGACCTCGGATTCGACGATGCTGAAATCGCGCCCCGGCTTGAGGATCTCGGCGCGACACAGCAGACGCTCGCCGCTGGCGGCGCGCAGCAGGTGAATCTTGAACTCCAGGGTCAGCACGATGCGCTGCGCCGGCAGCAGCGTGGCTGCCGCGGCGCCGGCGGTATGGTCGGCCAGCGTCGATTGCACGCCGGCATGCACAAAACCGTTCTGCTGGCGGTGCTCAGGGCCGAGTTCGATCCCGGCTTCACACCAGCCGGGACCGCAGTCGAGCAGCGCAATCGAGCAGTGGCCGAGAAACGGGCAGTCCGCGAACAGGTCGGCGACCACGGTGCGCCACGCAGGGTTGGGTTCGAGCATGGATGTCTCCTGTGGGCAGGGCGTCAAGCACGGGCGTCAAGCCCGCGCAACGATCGTCACGCCGCATGTGCCACGGCCGCATCGGTGTGGCGGCGTGCACATCGGCAGGACGCCTAGACTCGATAGTCCGCCCCCACTGCGTTTTCCTCGCCCATGCATGAACAGCTGATCAGCATTTTCGTCACCCTGCTGGTGGTCATCGATCCGATCGGCGTTGCGCCGATCTTCGCCTCGCTGACCCGCGGCGGTTCACCGGCCTACCGGCGGCGCATGGCGTTTAAGGGGACCGGCATCGCCGCCGGTATCCTGTTCGTGTTCGCCTTCAGCGGCGACGTGATCCTGCGGGTGCTCGGTATCGGCCTCGACGCCTTCAAGATCACCGGCGGTGCGCTGCTGTTTCTGCTGGCGATCGACATGATCTTCGCGCGCCCGTCCGGTATGCGTTCGACGACCGTGCGCGAGCAGGAAGAAGCCCAGTTCAAGGACGATATTTCGGTGTTTCCGCTGGCCTTTCCCTTGCTCTCCGGGCCGGGGGCGCTGACCACGCTGCTGCTCAGCGCGGCAGGCAGCGCTCACGACAGCCTGCTGTTTCTCGGCATGCTGCTGGCCCTGACGGTAGTGCTCGGCCTGACGCTGCTGTGTCTGCTGCTCGCACCGCGGCTGATGCGTTTGCTCGGCGAAACCGGCGCCAACGTCATCGACCGCCTGCTCGGGCTGGTGCTGGCCGCGCTGGCCACGCAGTTCATCGTCGATGGCCTGCGCGCCAGCTTCCCGCTGCTGGCGCGTTGAGGCAGGGACTTATGCACAAGCCTCGACGCCGTATGCCCGGCTGTCACCGAGAGTACCGACGAATGCAGGCAGTCCTCTGTTGCAGCGCAACATATTGATTTTATGAGTTCTTGTTTACGATCGAAAGCCATGAGGCAGAGCAATCGGCATACCATTCCGCCGGCAGCGGGTGGCATGGTCATGCAATTGCTCCACAGGGTTTTCCACAGATCGGGCGGCGTTGCCGCCCGCTGGTGCATGTTCAATCGCCAAGCTGCGCGTGGGCGATCAGCAGCGTGCCGATACCCGTCAGCATCCAGCTCAGCGCCGGTGCTGCGGCGATGACCGCCGGGTGCAGGCTGTTGAGGCCGTAGATCACCGCTGCACCGACCAGCAGCGCCGCGCCCAGCGTGTTCTGGCGCTGGCGGGCACTGCTGCGGCGGATTTCCTCGCGCAGAGCCTGCAGATCGCGAGCGTGGGCCTGCACCTGCAGTTCGCCGGCACGCAGCGCATTGAGCAGCTCACCGATCTGGATCGGCAGGTCGGGCAGGTGTTCGGCCATGCGCGGCAGGTTCGCCTTGAGCTTGTTCCACACGCTCTTCGGGCCGATGCGCTCGTTCATCCAGCTTTCGAGGAAGGGCTTGGCGGTCTTCCACAGATCGAGGTCGGGGTCGAGCTGGCGGCCGAGGCCCTCGATGTTGAGCAGCGTCTTCTGCAGCAGCACCAGCTGCGGCTGCACTTCCATGTTGAAGCGGCGCGCGGTCTGGAACAGCGTCAGCAGGAAGCCGCCGAAGGAAATTTCGCGCAGCGGCCGGTCGAAGATCGGCTCGCAGACGGTGCGGATCGCCGATTCGAACTCATCGACGCGGGTATCGCGCGGCACCCAGCCGGACTCGATGTGCAGTTCGGCGACGCGGCGGTAATCGCGGCGGAAGAAGGCGAGGAAATTCTCGGCCAGATAATGCTGATCGGTCGGCGACAGCGTGCCGATGATGCCGAAGTCGATGGCGATGTACTTCGGGTCGGCAGGGTTGGCGGCGTCGACGAAGATGTTGCCGGGATGCATGTCGGCGTGGAAGAAACTGTCGCGGAACACCTGCGTGAAGAAGATCTGCACGCCGCGCTCGGAGAGTTTCTTCATGTCGACGCCGAGGCCGCGCAATGTCTCGATCTGGCCGACCGGGATACCGCGCACGCGCTCCATCACCAGCACCTCGTGCCGGCACAGCGGCCAGTACATCTCCGGCACGTACAGCGCCGAGGAGTCCTCGAAGTTGCGGCGCAGCTGCGAGCCGTTGGCGGCCTCGCGGATCAGGTCCAGCTCGTCGAGGATGGTCTTTTCGTACTCGGCGATGACCTCCAGCGGCCGCAGCCGGCGGCCTTCGCGCCAGTATTTCTGCGCCAGCCCGGCAACGATGTAGAGCAGGTCGATGTCGCGGCGGATGGTTTTGGCGATGCCGGGACGCACCACCTTGACGATGACCTCGCGCCCGCCGTGCAGGCGCGCCGCATGCACCTGCGCGATCGAGGCCGAAGCCATCGGTATCGGCTCGAAGGCCTCGAAGGCTTCGCCGACCGGGCGGCCGAGGGCTCTTTCGATGATCGCCTGCGACTGCTCGGGCGGGAACGGCGGCACGCGATCCTGCAGCCTGGCCAGCTCCTGCGCGATGTCGTCGGGCAGCAGGTCGCGCCGCGTCGACAGCATCTGGCCGAACTTGACGAAGATCGGACCGAGATCCTCCAGCGCCGAGCGGATGCGCTCACCGCGTGAACGGCCGTCATCGGGCTTGCGCAGCCAGTGCCAGGGCAGCAGGTGGCGGACGAAACCGATCGGGCGGAACAGGTGCGTGGCGAGGATGATGTCGTCGAGGCCGTGCCGCACCAGAATGCGGTTGATGTACAGCAGGCGCAGCGCCTGGGCAGGTCGGAACATCGCTTGAACTCGTGCTGAGCAGCCGCCGCGTCAACGCGACAGGCCGAGGCGGGTTTCGAGGCGGCGGATACGGGCTTCGAGGCGGTCGACGTCGCTGCGCAGTGTGTCGACGTCGTCGAGCAGCGCACCGGTGTGGCCGGCATCCGGCAGCGCGCGGGATTCTTCATGCAGGTATTCGGCGGTGTCGGTCAGCAGCGTGTCGCGCGCCTGGCGCAACCAGTCGCGCAGACCGCGTGCCGCGCGGCCGAGCTGATGAGCAGCGACGTCGCCGACGAGGCGGGAGAGTTCTTCCTCCCAGTCGGGGTGCAGTTGCCTGACCAGCTGCTGCAGGCTCTGCGCGACCAGTGGATCGCCGACCATCTCGATGCCGGCCGCCTCCGGGGCGGCGCCACGCGCCAGCAGCAGGAAGCTCGCCGGCGTGCCGCGCACCAGCACCGCCGGGACGCCGGCGTATTCGTCGACGACCTGCACGTCGTGCTGGCCTGGCAGCAGAAACAGGCACAGGTTCGGCCCGGTCAGTTCGATGCCGATGACGGCGCCGTTCAGGCGGGCGAGCCGGGCGGGCGTATCGGCGTCGAGCTTGAGCAGGTGGTTCAGCGCGCTTTCGAGCGAGGCCGCGCACAGTATCGAGGGGGTCGACATGGCAGCCGGCTCAGTACTTGTAGGCGCGGTGGACGGCGACGATGCCGCCGCTCAGGTTGAAGTACTCGACGCCGCTCAGGCCGGCGGCCTCCATCATGCCCTTCAGGGTTTCCTGGTCCGGGTGCATGCGGATGCTCTCGGCCAGGTAGCGGTAGCTGCTGGCGTCCTGCGCGACCAGCTTGCCCATCAGCGGCAGCACCTTGAACGAGTAGACGTCATAGACCGGCGCCAGCCCCGGGACCACTGGCTTGGAGAATTCCAGCACCAGCAGCCGGCCGCCCGGCTTGAGCACGCGCTGGATCGAGGCCAGCGCCCGCTCCTTGCGGGTGACGTTACGCAGGCCGAAGGCCATCGTCACGATGTCGAAGTGATTGTCAGGGAACGGCAGCTGCTCGGCGTCGGCGAGCACGTATTCGACATTGCCGCAGATGCCGGCATCGAGCAGCCGGCGGCGGCCTTCTTCCAGCATCGAGGCGTTGATGTCGGAGAGCACCACGCCGCCCTTGGCACCGACCATGCGCACCATGCGCTCGGTCAGGTCGCCGGTGCCGCCGGCCAGATCGAGCACCTTGTCACCCGGGCGCACGCCGGCGATGTTGATCGCGAAGCGCTTCCACAGCCGATGGATGCCGAAGGACATCAGGTCGTTCATCAGGTCGTAGCGCGAAGCCACCGAGTGGAATACCTCGGCGACTTTCCTGGCCTTTTCCTCCGTCGGGACCTGCTGGAAACCGAAGTGCGTGCTGTCCTCGTTCATGGGCCTTCCCGGTGAAGCGCCGGCACCGTCGGGGCGCGCGGCGGCTGTGGTAGCGAATGATCCGTGTCCGTCGCCGCAGCGCGCTGCGCATGCGGCGTGCACGTCATACCCTCGCCGGCGGCGGAAATCCAGCGTTGCGCACGCCGCCGCGCCGTTCTCAGCTGCGGCGCGTGTGCCCGGCGGCGGCGAGCCGGTCGAGGTAGGTCTGCCAGTTTGCCTGCTGATCGCGCCCCAGTTCGTAAAGAATGTCCCAGGAATACAGGCCGGAGTCATGACCGTCGGAGAACACCAGCTTGACGGCGTAATGGCCGACCGGCTGGATGTCGACGATATTGACGTCCTCCTTGCCGAGCTGCAGCGTTTCCTGCCCGGGGCCGTGGCCGCGCACCTCCGCCGAGGGTGAATACACGCGCAGGTACTCGCAGGGCAGCGTGAAGTGCGCGCCGTCCTCGAAGCTCACTTCGAGCATGCGCGAGAGCTGATGCAGCTTGATGTCGGTGGGGTGCGGTGCCATCGCCTTGCTCCTTTAGAGGATGAAGCGGCTGAGATCTTCGTCCTGCACCAGCGCGCCGAGGTGGCCGTCGACGTAGGCGGCGTCGATCGTCAGCGTCTGGCCGGAGCGGTCGGCGGCCTCGAAGGAAATCTCCTCCAGCAGGCGTTCGAGCACGGTGTGCAGGCGCCGCGCACCGATGTTCTCGGTGGTCTGGTTGACCTGCGCGGCGATCTGCGCGATGCGCTCGACGCCATCGGCGGTGAAGCTCACCTCGACGCCCTCGGTCGCCAGCAGCGCGCGGTACTGTTCGGTCAGCGAGGCATGCGGCTCGGTGAGGATGCGCACGAAGTCGCCGGCATCGAGGGCGTCGAGCTCGACGCGGATCGGCAGGCGGCCCTGCAGCTCCGGCACCAGGTCCGACGGCCGAGCCAGGTGGAAGGCGCCCGAGGCGATGAACAGCATGTGGTCGGTGCGCACCATGCCGTGCTTGGTACTGACGGTGCAGCCTTCGACCAGCGGCAGCAGGTCGCGCTGCACGCCTTCGCGCGATACGTCGGCGCCGCTGTACTCGCCGCGGCGGCAGACCTTGTCGATCTCGTCGATGAAGACGATGCCGTTCTGCTCGGCGGCCTCCAGCGCCTGCTGCTTGAGATCGTCCTGATTGACCAGCCGCCCGGCTTCTTCTTCCTGCAGCGCCTTGAGCGCGTCGCGGATCTTGAGCTTGCGGGTCTTGGTGCGACCCTGCGCGAGGTTCTGGAACAGGCCCTGCAGCTGGCTGGTCATTTCCTCCATGCCCGGCGGCGCCATGATCTCGACACCGGCCGGCGCGGCACTGACCTCGATTTCGATCTCGCGCTCGTCGAGTTCGCCGCGCAGCAGCTTCTCGCGCATCTTCTGCCGCGTCGTCGAGTTTTCCGCCGGCTGCTGCGCCGGTTCGTTGGCGAAAAAGCCGTTCTGGCGCGGCTGCGGCAGCAGCACGTCGAGCACGCGCTCGATCGCCGCTTCCTCGGCACGCGGCTGCACGTGCTTGATGGCTTCTTCCCGCGCCATCTTGATCGCCACGTCGACCAGATCGCGGACGATGGTCTCGACGTCACGGCCGACGTAGCCGACCTCGGTGAACTTGGTCGCTTCGACCTTGATGAACGGCGCGCGCGCCAGCGCCGCCAGGCGGCGGGCGATCTCGGTCTTGCCGACGCCGGTCGGGCCGATCATCAGGATGTTCTTCGGCGTGATCTCGGCGCGCAGCGGGCCGTCGACCTGCAGGCGCCGCCAGCGGTTGCGCAGCGCAATGGCGACGGCGCGTTTGGCAGCGGCCTGGCCGACGATGTGCTTGTCCAGCTCCTGGACGATTTCTCGGGGGGTCATCTCGGTCATGGCGCGCCTCACAGCTCCTCGATGGTGAGGTTCGGATTGGTATAGATGCAGATCTCGGCGGCAATGTTCAGGGCCGCCTCGACGATACTGCGGGCATCCAGTTCGGAATGTGCAAGCAAGGCGCGTGCCGCTGCCTGCGCAAAGGCACCACCGGAGCCGATTGCGGCAAGGTCGTGCTCGGGCTCGATGACGTCGCCGTTGCCGGAGATGATCAGCAGCGCGCTGGCGTCAGCGACGATCAGCAGTGCTTCGAGCCGGCGCAGCATGCGGTCGGTGCGCCAGTCCTTGGCCAGCTCGACGGCGGCGCGGGTGAGGTTGCCGCCGTGCTTTTCGAGCTTGGCCTCGAAGCGTTCGAACAGCGTGAAGGCATCGGCGGTACCGCCGGCGAAGCCGGCAACGACCTTGCCCTGATACAGGCGGCGCACCTTGCGGGCGTTGCCCTTCATCACGGTGTTGCCGAGAGTCACCTGACCATCGCCGCCGATCACGATTTTGCCGTTGCGACGCACGGCGAGGATGGTAGTGCCGCGGAACTGTTCCATCGGAGTCGGTCTCCCGAAGTGCGCTGAGCGCAGTGTACTGACTTGCCGCCGGCTGGCGGCATGAACTGGGGTAACTGCGGCTTGCCACGATGGATTTCAAGGGGGCGCGCAACACGCATCGGCCCGCGGACAGAAAAAAGCCCCGGTTCAGGGGGAAGACCGGGGCCAAGCCGGACCCGTGCGAGGGACGGGTCCGCCCGACCAGGGAGGGGGTCGGGCAATCGGGGTGACAGCCAACGCATGACAGTCATGCCTTGAGAGCATGGTCGCGCAGAAAAGTTCCTGCCGCCGCCGTGCGCACGGGCCGCCGCGGATCAGGATCAGTAGCGGAAATGACCGACCGACTGCTGCAGCCCGGCGGCCATGCCGTCCAGCGCACCGGCCGCGTCGAGCAGCTGCAGGCCGGCCCCGCGGGTGTCGCCGGTGAGGCCGGCGAGTATGTGCAGGCGCCGGGCGATCTCCTGTACCGCCTGATTGGCCTCGCCGACGGCGCGGGCGATGTCTCCGGTCACGGTGTTCTGCTGCTCCGCGGCCGCGGCGATGCCGGTCTGCGTGACGTTGATGTTGTCGATGATGGTGCGGATGCTGGCGGCCGCGGCGGCCACGTCGCGGGTTTCGGCGTCGATCGCGGCGATGGCTTCGGCGATGTCGGCCGTGGCCTTGCCGGTTTCCTTGGCCAGTTCCTTCACCTCATGGGCGACGACGGCAAAGCCCTTGCCCGCCTCGCCGGCGCGGGCGGCCTCGATCGTGGCGTTCAGCGCCAGCAGATTGGTCTGCTCGGCGATTGCATCGATCAGGCCGATGACTTTGCCGATGCGGCTGCCGGAGGCTTCCAGGCGTTCGATGATCTCGCCGAACGTACCGACGCTGCGCACGGCTTCCAGCGCCACGCTGCTGGCGCTGGTGGTGTTGCGGGCGATCTCTTGAACCGTTGCGCTCATCTGCTCGGCGGCGGCGGCGATCGACTGCATCTGCTGGCTGACCGCATCGGCGGCGTCTGCCGCCTGGTCGGCCTGCTGCGCGCCGCTGCCAGCCCCCTCGCCGAGGCGCTGGCTCAGCGTGTTCAGTTCCTGCGCGGCTTCAGCGACGGTGCTCGCGTGAGCGTCGATGCTGGCGATGCTGTGACGCAGGCCGCGCAGCAGCTGCTCAAGGCCGGTGCCGACCTGGGCGATGGCGTCGTTGCCGTCGATATCGAAGTGCGCCCGCAATTCACCCTCGGCGGCGGCGTTCACCACGTCGAGCAGTGCATCGACCTTCAGCTGCAGGGCCGCCGCAACGGCGCGCTCGTGGGCGGCGGCGGCCTCCGCGGCGCGGCGGGCGGCGACGCGCTCGGTGATCAGTTCCCAGCTCAGCAGGGTGCCGAGCAGTGTCCCGTCGTGGCTGCGGATGGTCACCAGATTCTGCGACAGCGATTCCGGCCCCCAGTCGACGATCTGGCGCTGACCGCTGTCGCGCAGCTGCTCGAAGGCCTCCGGCGCCACCAGCAGTCGGCGCAGTTCGGCGCCGGGGCCGGCGCCGGGCGGCAGGTAGGCGTTGAGGCGTCCGAGCAGGGTTTTGCCGCAGGGGTTGGCATAGCGCAGCACGCCATCGGCATCGGCGAAGAACATCGCGACCGGCGCGTGCTCGACCATCGCCGTGATGCGTTCGATTTCATCGCGCTGTGCGGCCACGGCCGGCCAGCTGACCTGCTCGGCTTTCAGTGCGGCACGGATGCCGGCCAGCGACTGATTCAACGCCACTTCCATCTGCCCGATTTCGTCACCGCGTGTCGTCGGCAGCGCGGCGCGCAGCTCGCCGCCGGCCAGCGAGCGCAGCGCTGCTGCAGTGCGGCGCAGCGGACGGGCGATGGCGGCCGCCAGCCACAGGGCAACAGCGACGATCAGGGCGGTGGCGCCGAGGACGACCGTCGTCGCCGTGCGGCCGATATCGGCGTCGATCGCCCCTGCGATCTCGTCGGTGCGCTGCAGGGCGCGCAGGGCTTCGTCGCGGCTGATTTCCGCGAGCAGAGCCCAGTGCAGGCCGCCGACCTGCAGCGGGGCGTAGGCGCTCAGCACCGGGCGACCGTCGTAGCTGACGCTTTCGCCCGCGCCGCTGTTGCCGGCGAGAGCGGTGCGGATGGCCGCGCCGTCGATGCGACCCAGCGGCGGCTGGCGGAAGGCGGCTTTGACGCTGTGATGAGCGGTGTCGAAGCGCGTATCGGTGCGCGGCAACTGGTCGGGGCCGATGAGGTAGGTTTCGCCGCTGTCGCCAAGGCCGCTGCGTTCCGCCATTACCCGGGTCACTTCCGCCATCGAGTACTGGAACACCAGCACGCCGAGCAGGGTGTGGTCGCGGTATACCGGGGCACCGATGAAGCCGGCCGCTTCGTCATATGACGGGGTATATGGCTGTAGGTCGACGATGGCCGTGCCACCGGCCGGCAGCTTGCGGGCGGCGTCCCAGATCGTTTCGATGCCGCTGCCGGCCCAGGGGCCGCTGCGCACATTGGTGGCGAAGTCCGTTTCCTTGAAGGCGGTGTAGAGAATGTCGCCGTCATCGGGATCGATCAGAAAAACGTCGTAGAAACCGAGCCGCTGGATCAGGGCGTCGAGGCCCGGGTGCAGCGCCGCGTGGGCGCGGTCGTAGTCGCTGTCACCGCCGGTATTGGCAAGGCGATCCTTCTCACCGATCGGATTTGGGTTGGCGACGATGTAGCGGTACTGCAGGGCGACGGTGTCGGCGCCCAGACGGTCGACGAATGCCGCCGGCGGTGGGCGTTGTCCGCCGGATTCGCGGGCGTAGCGTTCAGCGAATGCACCGTCGTAGTAGGCGTGCAGCCGGGTGCGCATGTCGGCGAGCGCTGCGTCATCGATGCCGGCCTGCGCGCGCAGGGCATGAAAACCGGCGTGAAAGCGCTCGATGGCGGTGCTCATCAGCTCGGTTTGCGCCAGTGCGCCGACCTCTTCGAGCCGGCGTTGCAGAAAGCTCTGCACAGCGTCGCGCTTGGTATCGCGCAGTGCGACCAGTTTATCGAGAGCCTCATCACGGGAATGCTGGTCGACGACGGCGCGCAGCTGGGCGAAGCCGGCGTCGGTGTGTGATGACAGCAGCCACACCACGCTGGTCAAGGGCAGGCAGCCGAGACCGAGCAGGATCAGCAGCATCTGCCAGCGGATACCGATGCGGGTGAAAATGTTCATGGTGTCTCCTGACGAAGGCACTGTCTGGTGCAATTTATGGCGTCATGTGAACGATTTGGCGCTGATGGCGATCACTGTGCCTGACAAAAACTGTCCGTGCCTATGGTTTGCCAGCGGAATCGATTCGCTGCACTCGACCGGGCCGCGCAGGGCATCCGCGTCAATGCCGTCGCTCCCGGCAGCACCGATACGCCGATGCTGCGTCGCGTCCTCGGCGAGTTGCCGCGGCGCTATCCGCAGGCGTCGTCGGCGGTGGGCGAGGCAGCCTCTCTCGGCGCTATTTCGCTGGCGCGCTTTGCCGCGCCACGCGAAATCGCCGGGGTGATCGCCTGCCTGCTGTCGGATGCGGCGAGCTTCGTCATCGGCGCACCGCCTCGGTGCGCAGAGCCTCACCGTCAACGCCATCTGCCCGGGCTGGACCCGCACCGGGATGGCGCTCGGGCGCTTTGCCGAACCGGGGCTCGACGAGGTCGCCGGCAGCCCGCGCGGGCGCATCACCGAACCCGAGGCGGTGGCGGTGCTGGCGCTGTGGCTGGCCTCGCCGGCCGCGGCGGCGATGAACGCTCAGGCGCTGACGCTGGACGGCGGTGAATCGGCCTGAACCGCTGCGGTGGTGGTGATGCGGCGGCTATGCTTGCGCGTGCCGCGCCGCAGGGCGGGCGCGTTCATTTACTGCCAGGGAGTCAGCGCCATGCGCGAGGGAGTCGTTCACGCCGGTTGTTTTCAGCAGATCCATGTCGATGCGGCTCGCAACGCCACGGACGACTTCAATCCCTTCCATGATCCGCACAAGTGGATGCGCCTGGCCGGCAACCCGTTTCCCGGTCCGCTGGTACTCGGTTTCCAGCTCGAAACCCTGATCGAGGCACTGCTGCACCGTCTGCCCGGCCGCGATGACGACGATGCCTGGGCGGCACAGCACCGGCTGCGCTGGACCAATTACGAGCTGACCTTCGCCGGTGCTCTGTGTCCGGGCGAGGAATTCAGTGCCGAGGTGCGCGCCGGCAGCCGTCACGAAGGCACCGAACCGGGCATCGCCCATCGCGTGCTGATCCGCAAGCCCGGCGCGCCGGTGCTGCTCGGCTGGGTGCGGCGCAGCGCCGAGGCGCTGTTCGTCGCCGATCTCGAATGCGATGTCTTCGTGCCGCCGCTGCGCGCCGCGCCCGACCGCTGCCAGCGCGAGGACTGGTTCCTCAAGCGCAAATTCGCCAGTACCGGCCACGCCAAGAACTTCCTCGCCGGCGCGCTGGCCGATCAGGCCGAGTGGTTCGACGAGCTGGAAGACCGCGTCGAATTCCCGCAGATGCTGCCGGCGGCGCTGTTGTCGTGCGCGCTGCTCGAACAGGCGCGTCTCGCCGGGCATGACTTCTACGCCGAGCCGCTGGTCTACACCACGCATCGCTTGAGCGTGTATGCCCCCGGCGTGCACCGCATCCGCAGCAACGATGCCCTGCATCTGCTGGTGCACGGGCCGCAGGTGGTCAGCGCCGGCGGTGGACTCGGCGTCAACATCGAGCAGCAGCGCTATACCGGGCTGGTCTGCGGTCGTGACGACGAAGTCCTGGTGCGCGCCGAGGTGCTGCTGGCGCCGCTGACAGCGATCACCCGGCGCTGAGCGCTCAGCGCCGGCGGCGCAGCACCGGCGCGCGCAGCAGATACCAGAGGTAGCCGCCGGCCTCGTGTACGCCGAGGCGCAGCCAATGCGTCCAGCCACCGCCCGGCGGCTCGGCCGGGCCGCTGCAGGCGATGACCGGCGCGCCGGCAAGACGAAACGCCAGCCGCGCCCGCGGCAGGTGGTAGCGCTCGCTGACCAGCAGCAGCGTCTGCCAGCGCTGTGTGCGGGCGATCGCCGTGCAGTTGACGGCATTGTCGAGCGTGGTGCGGGCGTGCGCTTCGAGCACGATGGCGCTGGCCGGTACGCCGGCGGCGCGCACCCAGGCCTGCATCACCCCGGCCTCGGTCTGGCCGTAGCCGGCCGGGCCGCCGGTCAACAGCAGCCGGTGGCCGCGGCCGGCGAGCCACAGCGCGATGGCGTGATCGAGGCGGCGCTGCAGCGCCGGGCTCGGCCGGCCATCGGCCTCGACGGCGGTGCCGAGCACGACGATGGCGTCGGCGATCGGCTCATGCGCGGGTGCTGCGGCGGTGTTCATCCGTTGCCTCCCGCCATCCCCTGCGGCTGCCGACAAGCAAAAACCCCCGGCGCCTGCGGCGCGCGGGGGCTTTGGTCGGCACGCCGCGGCACTCAGGCGGCGCGGCGCTTGAATTCGCCGGTACGGGTGTCGATCTCGATGCGATCGCCGATTTCGACGAAGGCCGCGACCTGAATCTCGTGCTCCGAGCCTTTCAGGCGAGCGACCTTCATCACCTTGCCCGACGTGTCGCCGCGGGCGGCCGGCTCGGTGTAGGCGATTTCGCGCACGATGGTGATCGGCAGCTCGACGGCGATGACCTTGCCTTCGTAGAAGGTGACTTCGCAGACGTCTTCCATGCCGTCGACGATGAAGCTGGCGACGTCGCCCATGTTCTCGGCCTCGACCTCGTACTGGTTGTACTCGGTGTCCATGAACACGTACATCGGGTCGGCGAAGTAGGAGTAGGTGCACTCCTTTTTCTCAAGGACGACGACGTCGAATTTCTCGTCGGCCTTGTAGACCGTCTCGGTGCCCGAGCCGGTCAGCAGATTCTTCATCTTGATTTTCACGACCGCAGCATTGCGGCCGGATTTGTTGTATTCGGCTTTCTGGACGACCATCGGCTGGCCGTCGACCAAGATCACGCCGCCGGCGCGGAGTTCCTGTGCGGTTTTCATCGCAGTTCCTGCAAGGGTAAGAGGGGACAGCAAAAAAAGCCGCTTATCCTAGCCGGGAAGCGGTGAACTGCACCAGCTTCGCCGCCAGGTCGCCATCGTGCAGCAGCTGCTCGGCCCAGCCGGCGGCATGTTGTTCGAGGGCCGGCAGCACGGCGGCAAACTCCGGCCAGGCGGCGGCGACGTCGCGCTCACGGTTCCACGCCAGCTGAAAGCGCCGCGTCGCATCCGCCACCCCGGCATCGAGCCCGGCCAGCCAGCGCTGCAGCCAGGCATCGAGCTTGTCGAAGTGCGCATCCTGCGCCTGACGATAGGCCTGCCAGAGCAGCGGCCGGCGCGCCCATTGCGCGCGCACGAAGCTGTCCTCGCCACGCACGGCGTTCAGCGTGCAGCTCCACAGCAGGCGGTCGTAGTCGTCCTGATCGAGAAACGGCAGCACCGCCAGGCGCAGCGCGCCGCGGGCGTAGCGGCTGCCGGCAGCGAGCGGCTGCCCGGCCCAGGCCCCGAGCGCTTCGAGGATGCGTCCCTCCGGCACCAGCAGCAGCCAGGGTTCGCCGCTGGCCAGCTGCTCCAGCCACTCGCCGAGCGCCGCCTGCTCGTAGGCGAACAGCGACAGGCGGCGTTCACCGCCACGGGCGTCGATGCCGTGCGCCGCCAGCCAGCCGCGGGCGGCAGTTTCGTCCCAGGCGGCGCGCGCGCTGCGACAGGTCGCCTCGCAGATCAGTCCGCCGCTCGCCGGAGTGAAGCCGGGAAAGTAGAAATACTTGGCCACGCCGCCAGCCTGCGGGCTGGGCAGGCCGTGGCAGCCGTCGATCCAGTCCTCGGCGCTGAGGTATTCGAGGTTGATCCACAGCGGTCGCGTCACGGCCAGCTGCGCCCGCAGCGCTACCGGCAACTCGCAGGCGAAGGCTTCGATCAGCACCGCACCGGGCGGGCTGGCGCCGCTGTCGGCATCCCAGCGCAGGATGTCGACGCCGGCGCAGTGCTGCCGGGGCCGTGCGGGATCGATGCCGGGCTGCAGCCGTGCCAGGGCCTCCGGCCGGTCGATCCACAGCTGCACCGCCAGGCCGTACTCGGCGGCCAGCTGGCGGGCCAGCCGCCAGCAGACGCCGGCATCGCCGTAGTTGTCGACGACCCGGCACCACAGATCCCAGCGCTGGGCCGGTGCGGTATGGCAGGGGGCGGGTGGGCGGCTCAAGGTGGTGGCGGACAGGCGGTTTCCGCCGTGGCGACAGCCAGCGGATCGGGCGTCGGTTTGCCGTACAGGTAGCCCTGGATCAGCTCGAAGCCGGCCTCCCTGCAGAACTGCGCCTCGTCGGTGGTTTCCACGCCTTCGGCCAGCGTATGCACGCCGAGCGCCGAGGTCATCTTCACCAGGCTGCGCACCAGCTCCTGCACCTTCGGCGGCTTGAGGTGGATGTCGCGGATCAGGGCGATGTCGAATTTCAGCACGTCCGGCGGCACGTCCATCAGCTCGACCAGGCGCGCCTGGCCGGCGCCGAAGTCGTCATAGGCGAGGCGCATGCGCAGCTCGGTGAGCAGCTGGCGCAGCTCGCGCATCAGGCCGATGTCGGCGATCGCCTGTTCGTGCACCTCCATCACCAGCGGCAGCTGCGGAGCGAGCTCGCGCAGCTCGCTGAGCAGCCTGCGCAACAGCTCAAGCGACATTTCCGCCGGCATGGTGTTGAAGAACACGCAGGGCAGCTTGAAGCCCAGTGCACGCTGCACGCCGGTTTTGCGGAACAGATCGCTCAGCTCGACGGTGCGGCCGATGCCGTGGGCGATGCGCAGCAGCGCCACCGGCGAGACCGGCAGATCGGGGTGGGCGCCACGCCCGAGCAGCTCGAAGGCGACTGTGCTGCTGCCGTGCGCCGCGTGCACGATCGGCTGGAACCAGGGCGTTACCGCGTGCGTGCGCAGCAGGTCGAGCAGCGAGCGTTCTTCTTCCTGCGCGGCAAACGTTTTCGGCAGCTCGATGGCCGCCCGCACCATCGTGCCGCTGGCGTCGCCGATCGGCACCGCCGGTGTTTCTGTCGCGGTCTCGCGGTACTGCAGGCGGAATGTCATCTGGCCGAAATGCACGATGTCACCGTCGTTGAGACGATGCGGGGCATCGAGACGCTGGTAATTGACGAAGGTGCCGTTCTTGCTGCCACAGTCCTGCAGCACCGGATGCCCGTCGGCGGCGAAGTCGATGCGCGCATGCTGCCGTGAGACGTTCGGGTCGTTGAGGCACAGCTCGCAACTTTCCAGTCGACCGATGACGAACGAGGAGCCGGTGATGCGCACCTGCCAGTGTCCGCCGCTTTCGTTGACGGCCTCAAGAAACCAGTTGCCCGCCGTCGGATTCATGCCCACCCCCACAAGAGTCTGTCCCGGCGGACCAGCCCCGCCTTGCTCCCTGTATGGAACTGCCGGTCCCCATGCCGGCAGTCTTTCGATTCCGAGGCTGACGCAAGGGCCGTCCCTGATTCAGGATCGTGGCGGGACTTGGCGGGTGTGGATCACCGTGTGCCTAGCTCGCGTGCGTGGGCTGTCCATGGCAGCGTCAATGCCATCTGCGAAGTGAAAGCAATACTGATGCCGCGCGCCTGCTCATCGTCACAGGAGTGCTGCGGCCTCGGACCGGAGTTTCCGGCCAGTGCGAAAAACCCAGTGATGACGGTCGTCACAGATTCACTCCCGGCCATCGGCAGATGGCTGGAAGCGCCTGTATTTAAAATAGATGGTGACACTGACCGGGGTGCTGCAAGCGCCACTATAAAAAAAACGGACAGTCCGGCGGCAGGGCTGTCGGCGGTACTCATGGCGGTTGTGCCGGGCGCGATGCGGCCCGCACGAGACCCCCGAAGGGAGGGGCGGCAGGGCGCGGGCGGACGCCTTCAGCACCCACCACGCCGTCACTGCGTCTTGCGGGCCGTAGCCGCAGGCCGGTGACAATCAGAAAAGCTGCTCTGTCAACGTACGCGGCAAGCGTTGCCCCGCATGTGCTGGATGCCGCAGCCGCTGCTTCGGCCTGGCGAAGTGGCGTTGCAAGGGGCGCGGGAGCCTCGGTTCCTTGGCGCTTTAGGGCGCATGCAAACCGGTGCTGCGGAGCGACCATGCATGGCCGCGAGCGATTGAAGGGCTTGTGATCCAGGGCTGAGACGCGCGATCTCGAAGTCAGCGCCGTCCGTGCGGGGTGCACGGATGCGCGGTGATATGCGAACCGGATCGCGTGCTGTACCTGTCGCGGCTGACTCGCTGATCAGGGGCGCCCGCTCCATCCCGCCGTGAGCGGCATCGGCAGAGTCGCTTACTCAACCGAAACTTGACGCCCCGCTCTCCACTGACTGCGCTCGCCGACCGACTCGGCAGCGTTGACGATCAGTCCCGGTGGATTTCGCCGCTCGTGCAGGTATTGGCGCGGCACTGCAGAGCCCACGGGCCGCTGCCGTGAAAGGTTTCATCAGCATAAATGCTCGCTGCTGACGCAGGACTTGCGGGCATTGTTTTCAGATGACGGATAGTGATCGTGCCTGGTTCGTCGGTGTCAGTGGAAATAAGAATTGACGACTGATTCCGGGTCTGCATCCATGATGATTTTTCCATGCTCAAGCCAGATAGCGCGGTTACAGGTGTGCAGTACCAGCTCCCGTGAATGCGTTGCAATGATGAGGATGTTGGTCGACTGAACCATATTCGACATGCGTGCTTCGGCTTTATGTCTGAAAGCTTCATCCCCGACGGACAACCATTCATCCATTAAAAGAATTTCTGGGCGAACAATCGTGGAAACAGCAAAGGCCAAGCGCAGATGCATGCCGCTTGAATAGGTTCGCAGTGGCATGTCGATGAAATCTCCTAATTCAGAGAATTCGATGATTTCGTCGATGTGTTCCCGTATCTCGGGTTTGCTCATGCCGAGAAGGCCGCCGCGAATATAGATGTTCTCTCTTCCCGTCGCTTCCGGGTCGATGCCTAAAGATATGTCGATGAGAGATCCTATCTCGCCTTTTATATCCACCGTACCGGAGGTGGGCGCATAAACACCGCTGAGTAATCTCAGCAGTGTGCTTTTTCCGGCGCCGTTATGACCCAGCAGGCCGACCCGGTCGCCATCCTGGAGCGTGAGCGTCAAGTTCTCCAAGGCGCGGACGATCACTCGACCTTGGCTGTCCGCGCCTAACTGACCTCCCGTGGCAACCTGGAATAAGCGCTTTTTTAAAGATCTGCCATTGGCGTTATAAATCGGAAAGTCAACGCATACGTTTTCAATATGAATTAGTGCCATGATCTTTTTTGATGTCTAAAGCCAATAAGCGATACGGCGCTTGTAGCTGGTGTAGATCGCTACCGTCATGCCCCATCCGATAAGTGCCAATCCTGAGGCAACGAGCCAGCTCTGTGCGCTTGGCAGGTGGCCGAGAAGGGGGGCGCGGACGATTTCGAGCAGGTGGTATAGCGGATTGAGACTCAGCAGGTAAATGCCGGCCCGTTGTGGCAGCAGCGTCGGCATCCACATGATCGGGGTCAGATAAAATAAAACTTGGAGAAAATTGCTGACTATCTGCGGCAGATCGCGATAGCGGGCGCAAATGATGCCTAAAATCAAAGCGACCCAGGCTAAATTCAAGACAACCAGAATAAACCCTGGAATGCTCAATAAAGCCGTCACTTCCAATGGCTTGCCGACGGCAAGAAACACGATTGGCAGAATGGCCAGATTGTGGGCAAAAATGATCAAATTGCGCCACATCAGTCGCATGATGTGTACGAAAAGCGGAATCGGCAGTTGCTTGATGATGTTTTCTGCCCCGATGAAACCGACACAGCCTTCAGTGACCACTGAAGAAATCAGTCCCCACAGAATCATGCCGGCGGAGAGAAAGGGGAGAAACTCTGTCATCGGAGATTTGAAAATCTGACCGAATACGATACCGATCGTACCGATCATGACGCCCATGCTGATCGTCAGCCAGAATGGGCCCAGTGCAGAACGCCTATATCTCTGGCGAACGTCCTGCCAACCCAGCATGCCGGCAAGAGAAGAGCGCTCCAGTGCATTCGCGATGTCGTCTAGCGCTATGTTTTTCAACTCGGACTGCTCCGTGAATGAGCTCGTATAAAAGCTTGAAAGTATATTGTAATTGAGCGGTGGTTGATAGGCATCTGTGTCAGTGCCGCTTGTTCATGGCGCTGAAAATGGCCGGAAATCAAGAGGTGATGATTTACATGGTCGGTTTTACGCGGCGGTCTGCCGGGCAGGGGCGGCGGTAAAAGTCGTAATCTGAGCGTGGTAAATAAAGGCCTTTCAATATGATTGGGGCGGATTGAATGCCGCGATAGCAATGACGCCTTTCCCGAGTGCATTGGGGCGAAGCGTAAATGATAGCGCTCTTCCAATCCGCGCCCCGCGTATTCAGTGCGCCTCGTCCCAGTTGTCGCCGACGCCGACGCCGACGATCAGCGGCACGCTCAGCTTGGCGGCGGCACTCATGTGCTGCGCGACTTCGCTGCAGAAAGCATCGACGGCCTGCTCGGCGACCTCGAACACCAGCTCGTCATGGACCTGCATGATCATGCGGGCATCGCTGCCGCCCTGTTGCAGCCAGGCGTCCACGGCGAGCATCGCGCGCTTGATGATGTCGGCCGCGGTGCCCTGCATCGGTGCGTTGATCGCGGTGCGCTCCGCAGCGGTGCGGCGGGCCGGATTGCGTGAGCGGATCTCCGGCAGATACAGGCGCCGGCCGAACACGGTTTCGACGTAGCCGCGCTCGGCGGCGCTCTTGCGCGTGGCCTCCATGAACGCCTTCACGCCGGGGTAGCGGGTGAAGTAGAGGTTGACGTAGTCCTGCGCTGCGCTGCGCTCGATGCCGAGGTTGCGTGCCAGGCCGAAGGCGCTCATGCCGTAGATCAGGCCGAAGTTGATCGCCTTGGCGGCACGGCGCTGCTCCGGGCCGACCAGCTCCAGCGGCACGCCGAACACTTCGGCGGCGGTGGCGCGGTGGATGTCCTGGCCGGCGGCGAACGCGCGCAACAGCGCGGCGTCGCCCGACAGGTGCGCCATGATGCGCAGCTCGATCTGCGAGTAGTCGGCGGCGACGATGCGATAGCCCGGCGCGGCGATGAAGGCCCGGCGGATACGCCGGCCGGCATCGGTGCGCACCGGGATGTTCTGCAGATTGGGGTCGCTCGACGACAGCCGCCCGGTGCTGGCCACCGCCTGGTGGTAGCTGGTGTGCACGCGGCTGTCGGCGTCGACCAGTTCCGGCAGCTTGTCGGTGTAGGTCGACTTGAGCTTGGCCAGCGCGCGGTATTCGAGGATCGTCGCCGGCAGCGCGTGGCCCTCGTCGGCGAGCTCCTGCAGGACTTCCTCGTCGGTCGAGGGCTGGCCGGTCGGGGTTTTTTTCTTCACCGGCAGGCCGCGCTGCTCGAACAGGATCACCTGCAGCTGCTTCGGCGAGCCGAGGTTGAACGGCTGTCCGGCCAGTTCGTGGGCCTGGCGTTCGAGCTCGATCAGGCGCCTGGCGAACTCCGCGCTCTGGCGCTTGAGCTCGGCGGTGTCGAGGCGCACGCCGTGGCGTTCGATGCGCGACAGCACCGGGATCAGCGGAATCTCCAGCGTCTGATACAGCTCGGCGAGGCGTGGCTCCGAGGCCAGCTTGGCCCACAGCGCATGGTGCAGGCGCAGCGTGACGTCGGCGTCCTCGGCGGCGTAGGGCGCGGCGGTTTCGAGCGGCACCTGCTCGAAGCCGATCTGCTTGGCGCCCTTGCCGGCGACGTCCTCGTACTTGATCGTGCTCTCGCCGAGGTAGGCCAGCGCCAGGCTGTCCATGTCATGGCGGGTCGCCGTGGAATTCCACACGTAGCTTTCCAGCATGGTGTCGTGGGCGACGCCGCGCAGCGTGATGCCGTGGTTGGCGAGCACGTTCATGTCGAACTTGGCGTGCTGGCCGACCTTGGCGCGGGTGGCGTCTTCGAGCAGCGGCTTGAGCGCGGCGAGCACGGCGTCACGATCGAGTTGCTCCGGCACCCCGGCGTAGGTGTGGGCGAGCGGCACGTAGGCGGCGTGGCCGGCTGCACAGGCGAAGGAGACGCCGACGATGCGCGCACGCATGTAGTCGAGCGCGTCGGTCTCGGTATCGAAGGCGAACAGCGGCGCGGCGCGCAGGCGGGCGAGCCAGTCGTCGAGGGCGGCCTGATCGAGGATCAGCTGGTAATCGCGTTCGAGCGCCGGCGTGGCGTCGGGCGGCGGCTCGGCCGGGGCGGGGGCGGCGCCCTGTTCGACTTCACGCAGCCAGCTCTTGAATTCGAGTTCGCGGTAGAGGCGGGCCAGCGCGTCGCGATCGGGCGCGGCCGGCACCAGGTCATCGAGGCCGACCGGCAGTGTGCAGTCGCACTTGACCGTGGCCAGCGCGCGCGCCAGCGGCAGCTGTTCGAGGTGCACGCGCAGTGCTTCGCCGGCCTTGCCCTTGATGTCGCCGGCGGCGGCGATCAGCGCATCGAGCGAGCCGTGCTCGCCGAGCCATTTGGCCGCGGTCTTCGGGCCGACGCCGGGAATGCCGGGGATGTTGTCGACCGTATCGCCCATCAGTGCCAGCAGATCGACGATGCGCGCCGGCGGCACGCCGAACTTCGCCTGCACGCCGGACTCATCGTAGATGGACTCCTGGCCTTCGCGCTTCATGGTGTCGAGGATCTGCACGTGCGGGCCGACCAGCTGGGTGAGGTCCTTGTCGCCGCTGGCGATGACCACGTCGAGTCCGCGCGCCACCGCCGCGCAGCTCAGCGTGCCGATGACATCGTCGGCCTCGACGCCGGACTCGACCAGCAGCGGCAGGCCGAGCGCGCGCACCAGCGCGTGCAGCGGTTCGATCTGCGCCCGCAGCTCGTCCGGCATCGGCGGGCGCTGCGCCTTGTATTCGGCGTAGAGCTCATCGCGAAAGGTCGGGCCGCTGGCATCGAAGACCACGGCGACGTGCGTCGGCTGCAGGCGTTCGAGCAGCCCGCGCAGCATGGCGATGACGCCGCGCACGGCGCCGGTCGGGCGGCCGTCGGCGGTCGCCAGCGGCGGCAGGGCGTGAAAAGCACGGTAGAGATACGACGAACCGTCGACGAGCAGGACAGGAGCATTCATGGCGAGGCGCAATCCAATGTGCTGGAGTAGGACGGTCGCCGACCAGCAGGGACGGGCGACCATCGAATGAACACCGACGGGCAAGGGGCAAGCCGCATGTCACCCGACAACAAGCACAACCACCCGGGCATGGCACCGATCAATGACGCCATCCTCACCCGCGAGTCGTGGAAGATCTTCCAGATCATGGCCGAGTTCGTCGAAGGCTTCGAGCGCCTGGCGCGCATCAAGCCCTCGGTCAGCATCTTCGGCTCCGCACGCATCAAACCCGATCATCCGTACTACCAGACCGCCGAGGAGATCGCGCGCCTGCTCTCCGATGCCGGTTTTTCGGTCGTCACCGGCGGCGGGCCGGGCATCATGGAGGCCGGCAACAAGGGCGCCTATGCCGGGCAGTCGCCGTCGATCGGCCTCAACATCCAGCTGCCGCACGAGCAGGTCGGCAACCCGTACCAGAACATCGCGCTGACCTTCCGCCATTTCTTCTCGCGCAAGGTGATGTTCGTGAAGTACGCCTCGGCCTACGTGGTGCTGCCGGGCGGTTTCGGCACGCTCGACGAGATGGCCGAGATCCTGACGCTGGTGCAGACCGGCAAGACGCGGCGCATCCCGATCATCCTCGTCCACCGTCCGTTCTGGGAGCCGCTGGTCAACTGGTTCCGCGGCTCGATGGTCGCCGAAGGCATGATCGACGAGCGTGATCTCGAACTGTTTCGCTTGCTGGACAAGCCTCAGGAGGTCGTGGATGCTATTTTCTCCCATTACGAGAGTCGGGGCTTTGAGCCCTCGGCCGAAGAGCAGGAAATCCTGCTCGATCTCTGACGTTTCCTCCCAGCCAGTCGCAAGGATTTCGTGATGAAGCGCCTTCTTCCACTGTGCGCCCTGCTCGTTGCAGCGTCCGTCGCCGTCGCTCAGGATGCCCCGAAGCCGCCGGACCTGCAGCCGCTGCCCGAGGGGGCCGATGATGCCCAGCAGGAGTTACAACCGGAGGTCACCGTCATTCGCCGTGACGAGGGCACGATCGAGGAGTACCGCGTCAACGGCAAGCTGTACATGGTCAAAGTGACTCCGAGCAAGGGTTACCCGTACTACCTGATCGATACCGACGGCGACGGCAACCTCGAAACCCGCCGCAACGACATGGACCCCGGCATCGCCGTGCCGAGCTGGGTGCTGCTGCGCTGGTAAGATCCGTTCTCCCGTTCCCCGAGGCCCCGTCGCGACGGGGCCTCTTGCTGTCGGCCTCAGGCTCTCATGTCCGTCTACACCACCGTCGAGCGCACCGAACTCGCCGCCTTCGTCGCCGATTACGATATCGGTGCCTACGTCTCGCACCGGGGCATCAGCGAAGGCATTTCCAACACCAACTATTTCCTCGTCACCGAGCGCGACGAATACGTGCTGACGCTGTTCGAGCTGATCGGCTTCGACGACGTGCCCTATTACCTGGAACTGATGGCCTACCTCGCCGCCCGTGGTGTGCCCGGCGCACACCCGGTGGCCGATCGTGCCGGCAGTTTCATGAAACCGCTGGCCGGCAAGCCGGCGGCGCTGGTCTACAAGCTCGAAGGGCGTGGCGTGAGCAGCCAGCCGAGCGTCGCGCAGTGCCGTGCCATCGGCGCGACGCTGGCGCAGCTGCACCTCGCCGGGCGTGACTTTCCGCAGTTTCGCGCCAACGATCGCGGCCCGGCCTGGGCGTCGGCGGCGGCGGCGCGCGTGCTGCCGAAGCTCGACGCCAGCGATGCCGCCCTGCTGCGCGAGGAACTCGACGCGCAGGCGGCGCACCCGCGCGCCCTGCTGCCGCAAGGGGTGATCCACGCCGATCTGTTCGTCGACAATGCGCTGTTCGACGGCGATCGCCTGTGCGGGCTGATCGATTTCTACTACGCCTGCACCGATGCGCTGGCCTACGACCTCGCCATCACGCTCAACGACTGGTGCAAGCTGGCCGACGGCACGATCGATCATGAACGCGCCGAGGCGATGGTCACCGCCTACCTTGCCGTGCGCCCCTTCGCCGCCGACGAGCGCGAGGCCTGGCCGCGGCTGCTGCGCGCCGCGGCGCTGCGCTTCTGGCTGTCGCGGCTGGTCGACAAGCTGTTCCCGATGCCGGGCGAGCTCACCTACATCAAAGACCCCGATGAGTACCGCCGCCTGCTGCTCGCCCACCGTGCCGATCCCTGGCAGCTGGGCTGAATCCGCCCGCCGGCGAACGCTCGGCGGGAACAAAAAAGGCCGCGACAGCGGCCTTTTTCATTGGAGGGATGATCGTCAGGCGTTCATTTCTTGGCCTGATCGTCCTTCGACTGGCCGATGAACAGCCAGCCGAAATAGGCTCCCATGCCGAGCATGAACAGGATGACGAGCGCGGTGAGCACGCCGGTCCAGTCGGAAAACAGCAGCTTGAGCACATCCATCGGCGGAGCACCTGCGGGGGCTGGGAACGACGCTCCCAGTATTCGCCGAGCGGCCGCCGTCCGCTTTGCGAATTCGCAATGGCGTCAGCGGTATAGCCAGCGCCAGCAGCGGCGCAGCGTCTGCCAGAAACCACGCTGCGAAGCGCCGTTGCGCTGGCGCATGTGATCGATCTGGTTGCGCGTCATGTAGCTCATGGCAAGGTCCTGCATGGCTTCAGGGGCCGGTGTCCGACCCGATGCGTCTACTTTGATGAAACTAATTCTCGAATGCAAGCGATAGGCGCATGCCCATGCGATCCATCGAAGCCGCGAGCCTTTACCAATCGTGCGGACAGCCGTGGCAGCCGTCCATCACCGTGTCCTGCAAAATCGTGTAACGCAGCAGCGCACCGTCGAGCTCGGCCTCGCGCAGATTGGCGTGGCTGAGCTTGGTTTCCTGCAGATTGGCGTTGTTCAGCCGTGCGCCCTGCAGATTGACCTTGTTGGCCCAGGCCATTTCCAGGCTCGCCGCGCTCAGGTCGGCACCGCTGAGGCTGGCGCCGCTGAGGCGGGCGAAGGCGAGGTTGGCACCGCGCAGGCGGGCACCGTCGAGCCGCGCGCCCTGCAGGAACGCAAGCGACAGATCGGCCGCGTCGAGCTCGGCCTCGCGCAGGTCGGCTCCCTGCAGATTGGCGTGACGCAGGTCGGCGCGCGCCAGTTTGGCGCCGCGCAGCCGGGCGCCGTGCAGGTCGATGTTTTTCAGCGGGGCATGACGCAGGTCGGCGCCGGGGCAGTCGGCTCCGGGCTGCAGCCGGCAGCCGCGCCATTCGAGCGGTGCGGTGTCGAGCGGCGTTTCAGCGGGGATCGTCGTGCCGGCGGCATCGTCGGGCGAGGCGGCCAGGCTCGGCAGGGCAGCGGCCAGAGCGAAGCCCAGGGCCAGGAAGCGCTTCATCGGGGGAGTTCCTCGGTGCGGGCCGGGCGCCTGCGGCGGCGCCCGGCGCGGGCGGGTCAGCGGCTGGCGCTCTGCACGGCCTTGGGCAGCTTGAACACCCAGAACGAACCGCCCTGCGTGACGCGGGTGGTCAGATCGGCCATGTCACCGCCCCACAGCGGCACCGCGCCACCGTAGCCGGAGCTGACGCCGACGTACTGCTCGCCGTCCATCTCCCAGGTGATCGGCACGCTGACGATGCCGCTGCCGGTCTGGAACTTCCACAGCTCCCGGCCGCTGCTGGCGTCGAAGGCCTTCAGGTACCCGTCAGAGGTGCCGGTAAAAACCAGCCCGCCGGCGGTGGTGAAGGTGCCCGCCCACAGCGGCAGCTCCTCCTTGTGCTCCCAGACGATTTTGCCGCTGCCCGGATCGATCGCACGCAGGCTGCCGACGTGGTCCTCGTACATCTTGCGGATGCGAAAGCCCATGCCGAGGTACGCCGCGCCGGCGCTGTAGATCGGCGTCTCCGACCAGTAATCCTCCTTCCAGTGATTGGCCGGCACGTAGAACAGGCCGGTGTCCGGGCTGTAGGCCATCGGATTCCAGTTCTTGCCACCGAGGAACGGCGGCGAGACTTCCACCACCGGCCCCTTGCTCTCGCCGTCCTTGGGTTTGGGGGGGCGCTGGCCGGCGACTTCGAGCGGCCGTCCGCTGGTGAGGTCGATGCCCCTGGCCCAGGTGATGCCGTCGACGAAGGGGAAGGCGTTGAGCAGCGCCGTCGGCCGGTTCGGCTGGCCATCGGCCGGCGCGGCGAGCTTTGCCGTGTCGGTGATGTAGAAAAAACCGTTGCGGTCGGCGTGTGCACCGGCCTTGAGCGTCCTGCCAGTCCGCGGGTCCTTGTAGTCGAAGAGGATGATCTCGTTGTTGCCGGAAAAGTCCCAGGTGTCGTTCGGCGTGTGCTGGTAAAAGCCCTTGAGCTCGCCGGTGGCGGCATCGACGTAAGCCTGCCCGGAGGTGAACAGCGAGTCGCCCGGTGTGCGCGCCCAGCCGTTCCACGGTGCCGGGTTGCCGGCGCCGATGACGATGGTGTTGGTCTCGGCATCGAAGCTCGCCGACTGCCACGGCGCGCCGCCGCCGTGATGCCAGGGCTCGACCAGCTTGCCGTCCTTGTCGCGCGGCCACGACGGCGCATTGGCGTCGCCGGTCGGCGTCGACTCCTTGCCGTGGAGGCGGCCCATGTGGCCCTCGACCATCGGCCGGTACCAGACTTCCTCGCCGCTGTCCGGGTCGCGGGCGTAGAGGCCGCCGACGGCACCGAACTCGTCGCCGGAATTGCCGTGGATCAGCAGCACGCGGCCGGACTGGCGGTCCTTCACCAGCGTCGGCGCGCCGGTCATCGTGTAGCCGGCCTTGTGATCGGCGAACTTCTTGCGCCAGACGACTTTGCCAGTGTCCTTGTCGAGCGCCACGATCGCGGCGTCGAGCGTACCGAAGAACACCTTGTTGCCGTAGATCGCCGCACCGCGGTTGATCACGTCGCAGCACGGGCGGATGTCGTCGGGCAGGCGGTGCTGGTAGGTCCACAGCCGCTTGCCGGTGCGCGCATCGATGGCGAACAGCCGCGAGTACGAGGCGGTGACGTAGACCACGCCGTCGTGCACCAGCGCCTGCGCTTCCTGCCCGCGCTGTTTCTCATCGCCGTAGGACAGTGACCAGGCCGGCAGCAGCTGGGCGACGTTGCTGGTGTTGATCTGCTTGAGCGGGCTGTAGCGCTGCGCCTTCGGGCCCATGCCGTACATCAGCACATCACCGGGGGTGTCGGCGTCGTGGAGGATGTCGTCCCAGCTCACGTCCCTGGCGACGGCCGCGGGCAGGGCGGCGAGCAGGGCGAGGGCGAGCGGGGCGGCCGCAAAGCGGGCGCGCGTCAGGGGCTGCGGATGGTTCATCGGATGTCTCTCCAGGGCTTGGCCTGTACGGCTCTGTGTGTGGGGGCGTTCAGCGGGTGGCGACGTACAGCGTCACTTCGAAGCCGAGACGCAGTGCCTCGAAATACGGCGGCTGCCAGACGGGGCTGCTCATGCGGGAGTCTCCTGTTGCGCGGGTCGATGGCCGGCGGGCGGCCGTGAGGCGACCTTGGCAAAGCCCGCCGGGCAGCGGCCAGACCCCGGCGGCGGTGCGGGAACTGTTCCCGGCGGCCGGCGGGCGCAACACCCGGCGGCGGGCGGCGCGGGCAAAAAGAAAGGGTCGACCAAGGCTTGGTCGACCCTGCCAATGCCCCGGTCCCCAGGGTGTCACGGGAGTGTGCTGCCGCTCCGCTGGGCGGCCGGCAACGCGTGTGCAGCTTAGGTGCGGCGGGTGTCGCCGCGCTCGGGAATCCGTCCCGACGCGGTGCGGGCGTTCAGCCCGCGAGCGGCAGGCGCGCGCGCAGCCGCGTACCGGCGCCGGGTGCGGTGTCGATGCAGAGCTCGCCGCCGAGCGACTCGATGCGCTCGCGCAGGCCGAGCAGGCCGAAGCCGGCGCTGCACGGCTGCAGCTCGAAGCCGCAGCCGTCGTCCTCGATGCTCAGTTCGAGCTGCGCGCCGCGGGCGTGCAGGCGCACGCAGGCGTGCTGCGCGGCGGCGTGGCGGGCGATGTTGGTCAGCCCCTCCTGCACGATGCGGTAGACGTGAATGTCGGCGCCCGGGTGCTGCGGCAGCTGCGCGTCCCAGTGCAGCTGCAGGTCCAGCTGCGGCAGCCGGGCGCGCCAGTCCGCGCACATCTGTTCCAGCGCCGCGCGCAGACCGAGCGCATCGAGCATCACCGGATGCAGGCGGCGGATCAGCTGGCGCACGCCGTCCTGGATCGCGCCGGCGTTGACGCTGATCGCCTCGGCGCTGTCGAGCACCGCCGGTGCGCTGGCGACGCGGCGGATCAGTGCCGCATCGGCGCGGATCGCCGTCAGCGACTGGCCGAGCTCATCGTGCATCTCCGCGGCCAGCGCGCGCCGCTCTTCCTCGCGGGCCTGCAGCGCGTGCGCGGCGAGGCGGCGGTTGTCAGCGCGGCTCGCCGCCAGCCGTGCCGCCAGCGCGTCGATGTGGCGACCGATGCGGTCGAATTCCGGCAGGCCGCTGGCCGGCGTGGCGGCGCCGTAATCGCCGCCGGCCAGCGCATCGAGCCGCGCCGTCAGCCGGCCGACCGGCGCGAGGATGGTGCCGGCCAGCCACCAGGCGGCGAGGTTGACCAGCAGCGCGAAGCCGCCGAGCAGCAGCAGCAGCGCGTGGAAGTCGTTCCAGGCCTCGGCCAGCTCGTCGGCCGGATCGGCGTAGATGCGCAGCGTCAGCGGCGGGCCGCCGGCCTGCTGCAGCGTGCGCTCGAAGTGCGGCGTTTCCGCGGCCACCGCGTGCGCGAACCACGCCGGCACCGTGGCGGGGCGTAGCGTGGCCGGTGCGGCCGGCGGGCCATCGGCGAGCTCGATGTGCAGATGGCGGTGGCGGCCGAGCGCACGCAGGCGCTCGATGTGATTCAGCGGCGCGCTGAGGGCCTGCGCGCTCCAGTCGTCGATCAGCGCCAGCGCCAGGCCGGCGCTGGAATCGAGCTCCGCGCGCACCGCCTCGCGGGTGTTGTCGACGGCGATCAGCAGCGCGCCGCCGAGCGCACACAGCGTCAGCGCCGCCAGCGAAGCCGACAGCCGCGCGCGCAGGCTCAGCCGAGCCAGCCAGCCGCGTACCGGCATCGACCGCCTCAGACCGCCGCCACGCCGAGGCGGATCGCCAGCCGCGCCAGTTCCGCGCTGCTGGCGACGCCGAGCTTGGCGCGGATCAGGCTGCCGTAGTTGGCGACGGTCTTCGCCGACAGGCTCAGGCGCTGCGCGATCGCGTGCGGTGTCAGGCCGTCGGCGAGCAGGCGGAAGATCTCGAATTCGCGCGGCGACAGCGCTTCGAGCGGCGAGTCGGCCGCGTCGTGCGCCGCCAGTGCCAGGCGCCGGGCGATGTCGGCCGACAGGTAGCGCCGGCCGGCGCTGACCGCGGCGACCGCTTCGACCAGCTCCTCCGACGGCGCCGCCTTGGTGACGTAGCCGAGCGCACCGGCCTCCAGCGCCTGGGTGGCGAAGGCCGGCTCGTCGTGCATGCTGAACACCAGCACGCGCACGCGGGCATCGCGCTGCAGCAGCCGGCGCAGCGTCTCCAGCCCGCCGCGTCCGCCCATGTTCAGGTCGAGGATCACCAGCTCGCAGGGCTGTTCGACGAACAGCGCGTAGCCACGCTCGCCACTGTCGGCCTCGACACAGACGCGTGCCGCGCCGCAGGCTTCCAGCAGGCGGCGGATGCCGGCGCGGACGACGGCGTGGTCATCGATCAGCAGTACGCGCGGCGCGCGGCTGGGCAGCGGGGCGAGGACGGCTTGGCGCATGACGGTGCTTTCGCTGAGGGGAACCCGGTCGGGATCTTCAGCAGGAACCGGGCCAGCGCCGTAACTGGCTGATCGAATGATATTTTTATCGTAACCTGGACGACGCGGCGTGACAGCCTGCGCCGCCCGCGTGACGTCGTGTCAGCCCCAGACCGCGGCCAGCGCGCGGCGCACGAAGTTCGGCTGCGCCAGCGCCGCGCGGTGGATGTCGGCGTTGTAGTAGTCGGTGACGAAGGGCTGTGCCGACTCGCGCGCGGCATCGAAGGCGTGCGTGCCGCCGGCGCGCTTGGCGGCGAAAGCCGCCGACCACCAGCCGGACTGGTACACCGGCTGCGGGAAGTGCAGCTCGGTGGCCTCGGCGAAACCGGCGGCCCTGAGGTTGCGGTGCATCGGCACGATGCAGTCTTCGAGCTGGAACATCGGCGATTCCGACTGCTGCACGTAGAGACCGTCGGCGGCGAGCACGCGCACCACCTGGCGCAGGAACGGTTCGGCGAACAGCCCGGTCGACGGGCCGAAAGGATCGGTGGAATCGACGATGACCAGATCCCAGCTGCCGTCGGCGGAGTCCTCGACGTATTTCACGCCGTCCTCGAACACCAGCTCGGCACGCGCATCGGCGTTGGATTCGGTCAGCGCCGGGAAGAACTGCACGGCGGCGCGGGTCACCGCCTCGTCGATGTCGCACTGCACGACGCGCTCCACGCCCGGGTGCTTGAGCACTTCGTGCAGCGTGCCGCAGTCACCGCCGCCGATGATCAGCACGCGCCGGGGCTGCGGGTGCGCGTACAGCGCCGGGTGGGCGAGCATCTCGTGGTAGAGGAAGTTTTCGCGCTCGGTGAGCATGATGATGCCGTCGATCGCCAGCATCCGCCCCCAGCCCCGGGTCTGGTAGACCTCGATCTTCTGGAACGGGCTCTGTTCCTCGTGCAGCTTGCTGGTGACCTTCAGCGAGAAGGCGGACGGGGCATCTTCGAAGACGTCGGAAAACCAGCTCGAATCCAGGGCCATGCGGGCATTCTCCTGCGGGTGCGATGGGCGGCCGGCGCTGGCGGCGCGCGAAGCGGCGCATTCTACAACAGCCCTGTGAACACCCTGCCGACTCGCCGTGGCCGCGGGCGGGCGCTACGCTGCGCGGCGATTTTCTCCATTGCCGAGGTGCACTGCATGAAAGCCGGAGTCATCGGACTCGGCGCGATGGGCTACCCCATGGCGCTCAATCTGCATCGGGCCGGGTTGCTGGCGTCGTTCTGGAACCGCACACCGGCGCGCGCCGAGGCGCTGGCGGCGGAGACCGGCGTCGCTGCCGCGTCCGATCCGGCGGCGGTGGCGGCGGCCTGCGAGGTGCTGATCACCTGCGTGTCGGCCGACGCCGATCTGCTCGAAGTGATCGACGCGCTGCTGCCGGGTGCGCACGCCGGGCTGATCGTCTGCGACTGCTCGACGGTAGCCGCCGGCACCGCGCGTGAGGCGGCGCAGCGGCTCAGGCACGCCGGCGCGGGTTTTCTCGACACGCCGGTGTCGGGCGGCGTCGAAGGCGCGCGCAAGGGTACGCTGTCGGTGATGGCCGGCGGCGAGGCGGCGCTGCTGGAGCGGGCCTGCCCGGCGCTGGAGGCGATTTCCGCACGCATCGGCCTGCTCGGCCCGGTCGGCAGCGGTCAGGCGACCAAGGCCGTCAATCAGATCATGTGCGCCGGCATCGGCCAGGCGGTGAGCGAGGCGCTGGCCTTCGGCCGGGCGATGGGGCTCGGTCTCGACCAGGTCGTCGACGTGGTGCGTGCCGGCGCCGCCGGTAACTGGTTCCTCGATCATCGCGGCCACACCATGATCCGCGACGAGAACACCATCGGTTTCAAGACCCGGCTGCTGGTCAAGGATCTCGACATCTGCGTCGACATGGCGCGCGCCGTTGGCGGCAGCCTGCCGACCATCGAGGGCCTGCTGCCGCAATACCGCGAGCTGATCGAGCGGGGCCACGGCGACGAAGACCACTCGGCGCTGTACCGGATCAAGCGCCGCCTGTTTCCGGAGTTGGAATGAGCCGTCGATCGGTCTGGCGGGCGGCCTGGCTTGCCGTCGGCCTGAGCGCGGCCACGGCCGCCGCGGCTGAAACGCCGCTGCCGGTGGTGGCGAGCTTCGATGCCGGGCGCTACGCCGGACGCTGGTACGAGATCGCACGCCTGCCGCTGGTGTACCAGCGCGACTGCATCGCCGATGTCCGCGCCGATTACAGCCTACGCGCCGATGGCGGCCTCGACGTGCTCAATCGCTGCCGCACCGTGGCAGGTGAGATCAGCGCCCGCGGCGTGGCCCGGCTGCTGGCGCCGGGGCGCTTGCAGGTGCGCTTTGCGCCGGACTGGCTGGCCTGGCTGCCGTGGGTGTGGGCCGATTACCAGCTGATCGAGCTCGACGCGCAGTACCGCTGGGCGCTGGTCGGCCAGCCTTCGCGCGAATACCTGTGGCTGCTGTCGCGCACGCCGACGCTCGACGAGGCAACCGTCGAGCGCCTGCTGGCGCGGGCACGCGAGCTGGGTTTTACGCTCGACGCGCTGATCCGCACGCCGCAGACGGCGCCCTGAGGCGCCGGCGGCAGTGACTCAGTCGAGGCGCACCTTCGAGGAGTCGAAGCCGTTGGCGCTCAGCCGCTGGCGCACCGACTGGATGGCCTGCTCGTCGCGGATCGGCCCGGTGCGCACGCGGTAGATCGGGTTGCCGCTGGCATCGCGACCCTTTTCGGTGTGAGCACTGATGCCGAGCAGCGCCAGGTTGGCGCGCACCCGTTCCGCCTGCGCCTGCGTCGAAAACGAGCCGGCCTGCACCGCGAAACCGTTGCCGCCGTTGGAGCTGGTGTTGATGCTGACCCGCTGCGCGGTAGCGGTGGGTGTCGGTGCAGTCTGTGGCGCGATGCGGATGGTCTGCGCCGCCAGCGTCGAATTCGGTGGTTTGTTGCCGGTCGGGCCGATCTCGTCCTCGGGGATCGTCACCTGACGATTCTGCAGATCCTGATAGAAGCTGAAGCGTGACTTCTCCGCCGGCTGCGGCGTCGGCGCCGTGGTGTGACGCACGCTGCGCGTATCCTGCCCCGGCGCGCTGGCGACCGCCGGGGCACTGACCACCGGAGTGGCGGCGACCGGTGTCTGTGCCGTGAGCGGATGCCGGCTCTGCCACCAGCTCCAGCCGATGGCGCCTGCGCCCACCAGCGTCAGTGAGACGACGCTCCAGCCGAGGATGCGCACGCCGGTCGGGGCGGATTTTTTGCGCGGAACGGGCTTGTAGTCGCGACGCACAGGCATGCTGCGTACTCCGGGCGGCGCCGGCGGGGAGGCCGCCGGCAGGTTTCACTTCGTGCTTGGTTACATCGTATCCGGCGCCGAAACGCCGAGCAGGTCAAGGCCGTTGCGCAAGGTCTGGCGGACGGCTGCGAGCAGCGTCAGACGGGCATTGCGCAGGGGTGCATCATCGACGAGGAATGGTACGGCGTTGTAGTACGTGTGCAGGTCGCCGGCAAGATCCCGCAGGTACTGCGCGAGCAGGTGCGCCTCGTGATTCGCCGCCGCCGCCTCGACCATCTCGCCATAACGTGACAACTGGTTGAACAGCGCGTCCTCGTGCGGCTCGACCAGCAGGCCGAGGGCATCGCGCCCGGCCCGCGCATCCCAGCGCAGACCCTTTTCCTCGGCCTGGCGCAGCACGCTGCAGACGCGGGCGTGCGCGTACTGGATGTAGTAGACCGGGTTGTCGAGCGACTGCGAGCGCGCCAGGTCGATGTCGAACACCAGCTGCGAATCGGGCTTGCGCATGACGAAGAAAAACCGCGTCGCGTCGCGGCCGACCTCGTCGATCAGGTCGCGCAGCGTCACGTAGCTGCCGGCGCGCTTGGAGATCTTCACCTCCTCGCCGCCGCGCATCACCGTCACCATCTGGTGCAGCACGTATTCCGGCCAGCCCTGCGGGATGCCGGCGCCGAGCGCCTGCAGACCGGCGCGCACGCGGGTGATGGTGCTGTGATGGTCGGCGCCCTGCTCGTCGATGACGCGGGTGAAGCCGCGCTCCCACTTGTTGCGGTGGTAGGCGACGTCGGGCACGAAGTAGGTGTAGCCACCGTCCTTCTTGCGCATCACCCGGTCCTTGTCGTCGCCGAAATCGGTGGTGCGCAGCCACAGCGCGCCGTCGGCCTCGTAGGTGTGGCCGTTGTCGATCAGCGTCTGCACCGTCTGCTCGACCTTGCCGTCGGTGTACAGGCTCGATTCGAGGTAATAGACGTCGAAGCCGACGCAGAAGGCGCGCAGGTCCAGATCCTGCTCGCGGCGCAGCCAGGCGACGGCGAATTCGCGGATCGCGTCGAGATCCTGCGGGTCGCCCTTGGCGGTGACCTCGCGGTCGTCGGCATGCACGCTCTCACCGGCCAGATAGGCGCGGGCGACCTCGCGGATGTAGTCGCCGCGGTAGCCGTCGGCCGGCCAGCGCGGGTCGTCGGTGTCGATGCCGAGCGCGCGCGCCTGCACCGACAGCGTCAGGTTGCCGATCTGCTGGCCGGCATCGTTGTAATAGAACTCGCGGGTCACATCCCAGCCGGTGGCCGCCAGCAGCCGGCAGATGGTGTCGCCGATCGCCGCGCCGCGACCATGGCCGACATGCAGCGGGCCGGTCGGGTTGGCGGAGACGAACTCCACCTGCACCTTGCGTCCGCTGCCGCTGCCGGAGCGGCCGAAGGCCTCACCCTCGTCGAGGGCGGCTTCGATCACGGCATGAAACGCCGCCGGCGCCAGGAAGAAATTGATGAACCCCGGCCCGGCGATTTCCACCTTCGCGAGGCGATCCGAGGGCGGCAGCGCCGCCACCAGCGCTTCGGCCAGCTCGCGCGGCTTGCGTCGCGCCGCCTTGGCCAGCGCCATCGCGAGATTGCTCGCGAAATCGCCGTGGCTGCGCTCGCGCGTGCGCTCCAGGCGCACGTCGACATCGAGATCCGCGGGCAGCGTGCCGGCCGCCTGCAGCGCGCTGAGCGCCTGGCGGATGAGCTGGAGGAGATGGGTTTTCAACGGTGACTCCGGAGACGGTGAGGCAAATGCAAGCCGCCATTGTAACGACGCGCCGGGGGAGGATGAAGGCACGTTCAGGACAGTTGCCGTTCTGTACGGGCCGTCTGTGAGTCCTGTCTTCCGACTGCCTGCGCCGGTATGTCAGATAAATTTTACAGTCCGATTTATTAACGATCGGTAATTAATTGATTTTCAAGATCAGCTGTGAGTGGCACGGCGAATGCCTTACATGTAAGTGCTCCAGAAGTGATGTTTTTATTAATTAAATCAACATGGAAGGATGCGATGGCAGGGCAGCCACATTTCCCGGTGTGTTAAGTACAGTGGAGTGCATCATGGAAACCACACGTGGTTCTGGCTTCTGGCATCGACTCACACGGCTGGCCGGCATCGCCCTGATCTGTGCCAGCGGCGCAGCGCGGGCCGATACCTTCGTCAACAGCTGGCATTTCGAGATCGACGCGGACTTCAACAGCGCGATGACCTATTTCTCATCGCCGTCCGTGTCGAATCATGTGACGGCTCAGTCCTTGAGCTGGGGCGACAGCACCGGCTTCGGGCAGAGCTCGCTGGTCATCGGCAATGATCCGTCCAGCGGCACCATCGTCACCAATGATCTGGCCGGCGCTGCAACGCTGACGGTCACTCACAACAATGAGCCGGTCACCGGCGCGACCCTGACCTCGACGGTCATCGACAGCGAGCTGACGCTGTACGCCAGCGACCCGAATGACCCGACCGCGGTGATCGACGCGCAGACCATCGCTTTCTCGATCCTGTTTGCCGAGACGCCGAACTCGACGCCGTGCGTGGCCTCCAGTCCGACGCCGTGCAACGACATCTTCGTGCTGAGCAGCGGCCTGCTGAACTACCCGTTCAGCTACAACGGCTACGACTACTACCTCAACATCCTCAACATCACCGGCGGCGGCCTGACCGCGCTGAGCCCGCTGCCCGATGCCGTCTGCGCCGCCGCCGGTGCAGGGAGCGGCTGCCTCGGCTTCACCACGGTCGAAGGCCAGGCCAACACCTTCCAGTTCGGCCTGACCATCACCGGTACGCCGCTGACGGTCGATGTGCCCGAGCCGGCGACACTGGCTCTGTGGGGTGCCGGTCTCGGCCTGCTCGGCTGGGGCGGTCGCGCCCGCCGCCGTCACTGAGGCATCACGGCCGGCGGCACGTGCCGCCGGCGTTCACAGCACCACCGGCTCCTGTTCCAGCGTCACGCCGAAGCGTGCCTCGACATCGGCGCGGATCGCCGCCGCCAGCGCCAGCACCTCGGCGCCGGTGGCGCCACCGTGATTGACCAGTACCAGTGCCTGGCGGTCGTAGACGCCGACCGGCCCGAGGCGGCGGCCCTTCCAGCCGCAGCGCTCGATCAGCCAGCCGGCGGCGAGCTTGACCCGGCCATCGGCCTGCGCGTAGGCGACCAGTTCGGGATATTCGTCGCGCAGTCGCGCCGCCAGTGCGGCGTCGACCAGCGGATTCTTGAAGAAGCTGCCGGCGTTGCCGATGCGGGCCGGGTCCGGCAGCTTGCGCTGGCGTACCGTGCACACGGCATCGAAGACATCCTGTGGCGTCGGCGTGGTGCAGCCGCGCTGCTCCAGCTCGTGACGCAGATCGGCGTAGGCATAGCGCGGCGCCGGCTCGGCATCGAGGCGGAAGGTCACCGCCGTCACCAGCACGCGGCCGGCCAGCCGGTGCTTGAAGCAGCTGTCGCGATAGCCGAACGCGCACTCGCGGCCGCTGAGGCTGAAGCTTGCGCGCGTGGCGAAATCGAAGCACTCGACTGTCTCGATGCGCTCGCCGGCCTCGACGCCGTAGGCGCCGATGTTCTGGATCGGGCTGGCGCCGACGCTGCCGGGAATCAGCGCCAGGTTCTCCAGGCCGTAGGCCTGCTGCGCCAGCGTCCATTCGACGAAGGCGTGCCAGGACTCACCGGCTCCGGCGCGCACCAGGATCGAGCGGCCTTCGCGCGCCAGCACCTCGCGGCCGCGGATGGCCACCTGCAGCACCAGACCTTCGATGTCGCCGCTGACGATGACGTTGCTGCCACCGCCGAGCAGCGTGCGCGGCAGCGCCGCCAGTTCGGGCGCGGCCAGCGCCGCACTGAGCTGCCCGACCGATTCCACGCGCAGCAGGTGCTGCGCCCGGCCCGGCAGGCCGAAGCTGTTGAGAGGCGTGAGGTCGGCGGACGGGGGGAGCATCGAAGGCATGGTGGCGGCCCGGTGGCTGGCGGCAAGGTGGCGCATGCTGCCACAGCCGGCGGTGCGCGGGCTCAGACCTGCATCACGCAGTCGAACAGCAGCGCATCGAGTACGCCGCTGTCGACGCTGTGCGCGGGCGGCTGAGCGCCGTCGAGCGCCTGCAGCGTGGTGTCGATGAAGGTCTGGATCAGCGGCTCGGGCGGGCCGTAGAGGGCTTCGCCGCCCTGGCGCTTGCGCGCCAGCAGCGCATCGATGGCGGTGCGCAGCGCCGGATCTTCGATCAGCGCCTCGACCAGCGCGGCGAAGCGCATCGGCGGCGGCCCGGCGTGCCGCAGCACCCACTGCGCGGCGAGCAGCGGGCGCAGCACGTAGAGGTATTTCTTCAGCCGTACCGTGGTGCCGTGCAGGTAGCCGCGGTCATTGCCGCGGGCCATGTGCAGGTAGTGATGGAACGCCTGCTGCGGGCGATACACCTGCGCGCGCGCCGCCTGCAGGCGGGTGATGAACGCCGCGTCGGCGCGGTAGTGCACCGGCGAATCCAGCCACTCGCCGAGCGTCGTGTTACCGCGGGCGAGCAGGCGCAGCGCCTTGCGCAGTTCCCAGCCGTTGATGTCGAGCAGTGCGGATATCGGTTCCTCGATGACATCGCGGCCGGGCTCGATGCGCAGATACCAGGCCGGTGGCTGCACGTAGACGAAGCGCACGTCGTAATCGCTGTCGGTCGAGGCGAAGCCCCAGCCGCGGCTGCCGGATTCGCAGGCAAAGAGGATGCGCACGCCGTGCTGGGCTTCGAGCGCGGCCAGACGGGCCTCGATGTCGCGGCGGACGGCGGGGTCGATGGGGTGGAGGCGCGGATCGATCGCGTGCATCACGGGTCTTGCGGGCGTCACGGGCGGTGTTCAGCCGTTGAGGTGGTCGACGATGTCGTGCAGCGCCTTGCGCAATTCCTGCGGCGTGATCGGCTTGGTGAGGAATTTCTGGATGCTGCCGACGTTGATGCTGTCGATCAGCGTCTGCAGCGTCGAGCCGCCGCTGAGCATGACGCGGTAGGGTTTGGGGTAGAGGGCGTGCACGCGGGCCATGAATTCATTCCCGCTCATCGTCGGCATCACCTGATCGGCGACGACCACGTCGACGCGGTTGTGGGCAAGCAGGTCGAGGCCCTGGCGGCCGCTGTCGGCGCAGAGGATGCGCCAGGACTCGCCGTGCAGGCAGGCGCAGAAAAAGGCGATGAACGAAGCATCGTCGTCGACCAGCAGCAGCGTGAACGGCTCGGCGGCGAGCGTTTCCTGCGTGCGGGCCAGCGGATGGCCGGCGGCGATCAGCTCGGTGACCTCGGCGGCCGGTAGCGGGTGGCTGAACAGGTAGCCCTGCGCCTCGTCGCAGCCGTGCTCGCAGAGAAAGCGCTGCTGCGTGCTGGTCTCGACGCCTTCGGCGATGACGCTCAGGTGCAGGTTGCGCGCCATCGCCACGATTGCCTGCGTCAGCGCGGCATCGTCCGGGTCGGCACAGATGTCGCGCACGAAGCTGCGGTCGATCTTCAGCCGGTCGATCTGGAAGCGCTTGAGGTAGGCGAGCGAGGAATAGCCGGTGCCGAAGTCATCGAGCGCGATGCTGACGCCGCGTGCGTGCAGCGTGCGCAGCGTCTGCGCGGCGCCTTCGATGTCGCGCATCAGCACCGATTCGGTGATTTCCAGTTCGAGTTCGCCGGGAGACAGTTCGGTGTCGGCGAGGATTTCCTCGACGCGCTGCACCAGACCGGCCTGAGCGAACTGCAGCGCCGAGAGGTTGACGGCGATACGCAGTGGCGGCAGCCCGGCCAGACGCCAGGCGCGCGCCTGTTCGCAGGCGGTGCGCAGCACCCAGTCGCCGATCGGCAGGATCAGCCCGGTTTCCTCGGCGAGCGGGATGAATTCGGCCGGCGAAATCGTGCCGAGCTGCGGATGATGCCAGCGCAGCAGCGCCTCGACGCCGGCGATCTGGCCGCTCTTGAGGTCGATCTGCGGCTGGTAGTAAAGCTCCAGCTGACCGGCTTCGAGGGCGCGGCGCAGGCGGGTTTCCAGATCGAGGCGCTCGCGCGTCCACAGGTTCATCTCGGCGGCGAAGAACTGCGGCGGCGCGCCCGGATGCTGGCGCGCGCGCTGCATCGCGCTGGTGGCGTGGCGCAGCAGCGCGTCGACCTCGTTGCCGTCGCGCGGGAACAGCGAGATGCCGATGCTGGCGTCGATGAACACTTCCTGGCCGGCGACGGTGAACGGGGTCGTCAGCACCTGGCCGAGGCGGCCGGCGATCTGGCTGGCGCGCTCCTCGCCGACCAGGTCGTCGAGCACGATCATGAAGCTGTCGCTGCCGTGGCGGGCGACGGTGTCGCCGGGGCGCAGCGCGCGCCCGAGGCGCTCGGCGGTTTCGCGCAGCACCTGATCGGTGGCGGCGTGGCCGAAGCTGTCGACCAGGCTGCTGAAGCGGTTGAGATCGAGGCAGAGCACGCCGACCAGGCGGCCGCGGCGGCGGGCGTGGGCGATCGACTGCTGCAGGCGGTCTTCGAGCAGGTGACGGTTGGGCAGGCCGGTGAGCGGATCGTGGGTGGCGTGGTGGCGCAGCTGCGCCTCGTAGCGGCGGCGGTCGCTGATGTCGCGGCACAGCGCCAGCAGGCGCACGCCGTCGCCGCTCTCGAAGCGGCTCAGCTGGGTTTCCACCGGGAAGCGGCTGCCATCCTTGCGCTGGTGTACGCCGTCGATGGTCAGCGAGCCGTGGTCGAGGCGTTCGGCGAGATCGGCCAGATCGCTCTTCAGCAGACTGGTCTCGAAGCGCTCGAAGCTGGCGCCGACCAGCTCCTCGCGGCTGTAGCCGAGGCTGCGGCAGGCCTGTTCATTGACGTCGACGACGGTCCAGTCGAGGTCGATGACGATGAAGGCGTCCATCGCCTGCTCGACCAGCTGGCGAAAGCGCCGCTCGCTGCTGGCCAGCGCCTCCTCGGCAGCCTTGCGTTCGGTGATGTCGATGACGCTGCCTTCGATGCACACCAGCGCGCCGGTTTCGTCACGTACCGCCCGCGCGCTCTCCGAGATCCACACGATCGAGCCGTCAGCGCGGCGCAGCGGTGCCTCGAAGCCGTGCACCGTGCCCTCGCGTTCGAGCGTTGCCCAGAACTGCGCCCGCCGCTCGGGATCGGCGTGCAGTGATTCGGGCAGCGCCAGCAGCGCCGCCGGCGAGGCATAGCCGCAGATGCGCGCCAGCGCCTGATTGACGTCGAGGTAGCGGCCGTCGGGGGTGGCGCGGAACACGCCCTCGACGGCATTGGCGAACAGCGAGTGGTAATCGAGCGGCGGTGCCTTGGCGATGCTGGTGGCCAGTTCCGGAGCGCGCAGCAGGCAGGCATAGCGGGTGATGCCGCCGTTGCGGTCGCGCAGCGGCAGCGTGCTCAGTTCGCCGCGCAGCGGCGTGCCGTGCTGGCGTTTGAGGTTCAGCGTGCGGCTGCTGGCCTGGCCGCTGCGGATGGCGCGGCGCATGGTTTCCAGCGCATCGGCATCGGCTGGGTCGGCGAGCAGCGTGTGCAGGCCGCGGCCGGCGATCTGCGCGGCGTTGTAGCCGGTCAGCCGGGTGAAGCCGGGTGTGCTCCAGATCACCGGGTCGCCGGACAGGCGCGTGTCGCAGAGCAGTGCGCCGCAAGGTGCGCAGGTGCGCTCCACGAGCAACAGCAGCTCTTCGACGACGGCCAATGTCTGCACGATGAACAAAGTCCCTGTAAAGAAATTTAAGGATCGCTAAGACGCGAGTCTGTCACGTTTCCGGGGTGCTGCCAGCAAGGGTGACTAGTAAAGATCCAGCGGATCGACGTCCAGTGACCAGCGTACCCGGCGCGCCGCCGGCAGTGCGGTGAATTCCGGCAACAAACGTTCGAGCAGCGTATGCAGGGCGCTGCGCTGGGCCGCCTCGAACAGCAGCTGCATACGCCAGCGGCCGCCGCGCCGCTCCATCGGCGCCGGCACCGGACCGAGGCACTGCACCGCGCCGTCCGCGGCCAGCGCATCGGCCAGCGCCGCGGCCTGGTCGAGCAGGGCCTGTGCCGCCTCGGCGTCGGCGTCCTCGGCGCGCAGCAGGGCCTGATGGGCGAACGGCGGCAGCTGTGCGGCGCGGCGCTCGGCGAGCAGCGCCTCGGCGAGGCGGGCGTAGTCGGCGTGCAGCAGCGTGGCGAACAGCGGATGTTCCGGGTGATGCGTCTGGATCACCACGCTGCCGGGGCGTTCGGCGCGGCCGGCGCGGCCGGCGACCTGCACCACCAGCTGCGCTAGGCGTTCGGCGGCGCGAAAGTCGACGCTGTGCAGGCCCTGGTCGGCATCGACGATGCCGACCAGCGTCACCGCAGGAAAATGATGCCCCTTGGCCAGCATCTGCGTACCGAGCAGCAGGCGCTTGTCGCCGCACTGCACTGCATCGAGGAGCCGCTCCAGGCTGCCCTTGCGCTGCGTGCTGTCGCGGTCGATGCGGGCGATGCCGACGTCCGGAAAGTGCCGCACCAGCGCCTGCTCCAGACGTTCGGTGCCGTGGCCGAGGCCGAGCAGCTCCTCGGCGCCGCACTGCGGGCAGGCGTGCGGCAGTCGCTGGGTGTGGCCGCAGTGGTGGCAGATCAGCTGCCGGCGGCGCTGGTGCACGGTCAGTCGCGCGGCGCAGTGCGGGCACTCGGCGAGCCAGCCGCAGGCGTGGCAGAACAGCGCCGGGGCAAAGCCGCGGCGATTGAGGAACAGCATCACCTGGCCGCCGGCGTCGAGGTGCGTGCGCACGCGCTGCAGCAGCGGCCTGGACAGGCCCTCGTCGAGCAGCTGACGGCGCAGATCGATCAGTTCCATCTGCGGCGCGCGCGCGCCGGTGGCGCGGCGGGTGAGCTTGAGCCAGCCGTAACGCCCGCGCTGCGCGTTGGCGAGGGTTTCCAGCGATGGCGTCGCCGAGCCGAGCAGCACCGGCACCCGCTCCAGCCGGGCTCGCACCACGGCGAGATCGCGCGCCGAATAGCGCCAGCCTTCCTGCTGCTTGTAGGAGGCGTCGTGTTCCTCGTCGACGACGATCAGCCCGGGCCGCGCCAGCGGCGCGAACACCGCCGAGCGCGTGCCGATCACCACCTCGGCACGGCCCTCGGCGGCGGCCAGCCAGTCGTCGGCGCGCTCGCCGGCGGCCAGGCGCGAGTGCAGCACGGCGATGCGCCCGCTCAGGCGCACGCGAAAGCGCGCCAGCAGCTGCGGCGTCAGGCCGATTTCCGGCACCAGCACCAGCGCCTGACGGCCGCGCGCCAGCGTGGCTTCGATCAGCCGCAGGTAAACCTCGGTCTTGCCGCTGCCGGTGACGCCATCAAGCAGGAAGGCGCCAAAGCCGTCCGCGGCGGCGACGGCATCGATCGCCGCCTGCTGCTCGGCATTGGTCTCGGGGCCGGCCTGCACCGCGCGCAGCGGGCCGGCGGCGGCGACTTCCTCGACCCAGCCGCGCTTGAGCAGTGCGTTCAGCGGCGCGGAGTAGTCGGCGTGCAGCGCGCGCAGCGTCGCCCGGTCGAGCGCGCCGGCGGCCTGCGCCAGCGTCTGCAGCAGCGTGAGCTGGCGGCTGGCGCGCAGCTGGCCGCCGGCCAGCGCCTGCGCACCGGCCGCGCTGATGCGCCAGCCGGGCGTGATGCAGTCCTGCGCGGCGCGGCCGTGGCGCAGCGCACCGGGCAGCATCGCCGCATAGACCTCGCCGAGCGGGTGCTGGTAGTAGCGCGCCGCCCAGCGGGCCAGTTCGAGCAGCGCCGGCGGCAGCAGCGGCGTGTCATCGAGCACCGCCAGCACCGGCTTGAGCGCCTCCGGCGGGCAGGCCGAATCGCTGGCCAGCGCATCGATCACGCCGGTCAGGCGGCGGCCGGCGAAGTCGACGCTGACGCGCAGCCCCGGCACCAGCGCCGCCGCATCGCTCGGTGCCAGGTAGTCGAAAGTGCGGGCGAGCGGTGTGGGCACCGCGATGCGCAGGATGTTCGGGCTCATGCGGCCATTCTACGGATGGCGCCGGCCGGTGCTGGGTGGGCGTCTGATGTTAGGCATTGCAAACAGGAACCGTTTTGTGCTTGCAGATGTCATCACTCTGTAGTAATACTGTGCTAACCATGTATAGACAAGGTGCAGTCATGGGTAAGAAGGACAAAAAGAAGTCGAAGGACGAGGAAGCCAAGTTCGTCATTCGCATCGAAAAGGCCCTGCGCGATGAGTTCGTCGACGTCTGCCGCGATCTCGACACCACCGCGTCGCGCGAAGTCAGACGTTTCATCCGCGAGTTCCTCGCCCGGCAGACGGCCAGTGTGGTCGCCGTCGATACGCTGGTCGAAGCCGAGCCGGTGGCCGAAGCCGAGCCGGTGGCCGAGGCGCCGGTGCTCGACATCGCCGCCAAGGCCGTCGAGGAACCCGCACAGCCCGTCGCCGATACGGCGGACGGTGAAGCGCCGGGCAACGCTACGCCCAGCTGAAGCAGGTATCGATACAAGCGGTCCGGCAGAGACCGTCGTTCCCGCCGTGGGAGAAGCGCCACGGTGATTTTCAGGAAGTCGTTGTTTGAACTTAAGAGAGTTGGAGGTAAATCGAAATGAGCTACAACGGTCCAGCCCCGAACGATGCCGCCCTCAGCGCCCGCACCCGCGCCGCGATCGAGGCGATGCAGGCGTACTTCGAGGCCCGCAGCCGCCAGGCCCCGCGGGCCGAGTGCAAGCAGCTGGAGCGCAACTGGCTGAGCGCCGTGCGGCGCATGCGCATGGGGACCGCTCAGTAAGCCTGCAACCGCAGTACGCAGATACGACGGGCCGTCCGTTCGCGGGCGGCCCGTTTTCTTTTGCCCGCCGGCTCAGCCCTGCGTCAGCGGCAGCAGCGTGATCTCGACGCGGCGGTTCTGCGCGCGGCCGGCCTCGCTGCCGTTGTCGGCGATCGGTCGTGATTCGCCGTAGCCGTTGACCACCATGCGCTTGAAGTCGAGGCCGCCGCTGCGGGCGAGGTAGGCGGCGACAGTGCCGGCGCGTTTCTGCGACAGCGCCATATTGGTCTCCGGCGAGCCGGTGCTGTCGGTGTGGCCGGCGATGTCGATGATGGTCTGCGGGTATTCCTTGATGACGCCGCCGATCTTGCCGAGCTGCTCCTGCGCCTCGGGTTTGAGCTTGGCCGAGCCGACGTCGAAGGTGATTGCCTCGGGCAGGTTGAGCACGATGCTGTCGCCGTTGCGTGAAACGTCGACGCCGCTGCCGGCGAGCTGGCTCTTGAGCTGCTGTTCCTGCTTGTCCATGTAGTTGCCGACCGCGGCACCGGCCAGCGCGCCGATGCCGGCGCCGATCAGTGCGCGCTTGGCCTTGTCGTGTCCCTGCGTCAGGCCACCGGCCAGCGCGCCGAGGGCGGCGCCGGCCAGTGCGCCGGTGGTGGTCTTGCTCATGCCGGCCGAGCCGCCCGTGCTGCCGCCCTGCTGGGCGCAGCCGGCGACGGCGAGCGCAACGATCAGGCCGGAGGTCGCGAGCAGATGCTTCTTGCGGGTCATGTGAAGTCCTCTTCAAGCGGGGGTGGAAGAAAAACGCACGCAGTCAGCCCGGTGCGGGGCCGGCGGCGTGTGCCGAGCATAGACCGCGACAGCGGTGGCCTCAGTCGCCGAGCACGCGGGTGATGAACTCGCCGATGGCGGTGATTTCCTCGTAGCAGACCTCGTGGCCCATCGGATAGCTGTGCCACTCGGGCGCGTAGCCGAGCTGTTCGAGCTGCCGGCGTGCCTGCTCGCCCCAGGGATAACGCACCACGGCGTCGATCTCGCCGTGCGCCATGAACAGCGGCGTGGCGGCATTGGCGGGCGAGCGTTCCGCGGCGAGCGTGGCGGCGAGCGGCACGTAGCCCGACAGCGCGATCAGCCCGGCCAGCCGTTCTGGATAGCGCAGGCCGACGTGCAGCGTCATCGCCGAGCCCTGCGAAAAGCCGGCGAGGATGATGCGTTCGCTGGGGATGCCGCGGGCGTTTTCGCGCGCGATCAGCGCGCGGATGCGGGTCGCGGAGTCGCGCACGCCGCTGGCGTCCTCGGCGCGCGGAATCTCCACACCGAGGATGTCGTACCAGGCGCGCATGACGAAGCCGCCGTTGATGGTGACCGCGCGCATCGGCGCGTGCGGAAACACGAAGCGCACCGCCAGCGCCCGCGGCAGGCGCAGCTCGGGGACGATCGGTTCGAAATCATGGCCGTCGGCGCCGAGTCCGTGCAGCCAGATGACGCTGGCGGTGGCCGGGGAGGCGGGTTCGATTTCGACGGTCGGCAGCAGGTCGCTCATGGCGCGGGTCCTTGGGGCGAAAGGGCGGACGCGGCCGAGTGTACCCGCCGCGCTATACTCGCCACCCCTGTTTTTCGGAGCCGCCGCCATGAAGCGCCTCGCCTCCATCCTGTTCGTCGCGCTGGTGCTGGTCGGCCTCGCGGCCGCCTGCGGCCAGAAGGGGCCGCTGTACCTGCCCGAGCAGCAGCCGGCCAAGCAGACCGCGAAAAAGAGCGGCTGAGGCCGACTTTTTCCGCCGATCCCCCTCAACGCCCGAGTTCACCCGCATGGATCACTTCGAATATCGCGACGGCGCGCTTTACGCCGAGGATGTCGCCGTCGCCGAGCTCGCCGCGCGCTTCGGCACGCCGCTCTACATCTATTCGCGCGCCACGCTGGAGCGCCATTTCCGCGTCTTCGACGCCGCCTTCGGCAGCCATCCGCACCTGGTCTGCTACTCTGTCAAGGCCAACAGTAATCTCGGCGTGCTCAGTGCGCTGGCCAGGCTCGGTTCCGGCTTCGACATCGTCTCGGTCGGTGAGCTGGAGCGTGTGCTCGCCGCCGGCGGCGAACCCGGCAAGGTGGTGTTCTCCGGCGTCGGCAAGCGTGAAGACGAAATGGTGCGCGCGCTCGACGTCGGCATCCGCTGCTTCAACGCTGAGAGCGAGGCCGAGCTGGAGCGCCTGCAGGCGGTTGCCGCGCGCCTGGGCAAGCGCGCGCCGATCAGCCTGCGCGTCAACCCCGACGTCGACGCCAAGACGCACCCGTACATCTCCACCGGCCTCAAGGAGAACAAGTTCGGCATCGCCATCGCCGATGCGCTGGCGGTCTACAGCCGCGCCGCGGCCATGCCGAACCTGGAGATCGTCGGCGTCGACTGCCACATCGGCTCGCAGCTGACCCAGCTCACGCCGTTCACCGACGCGCTCGACCGCCTGCTGGCGCTGATCGCCCGCCTCGAAGCGCAGGGCATCCACCTGCGTCATATCGACCTCGGTGGTGGCATCGGCATCCGCTACAGCGACGAGACGCCGCCGCACCCGGACGAATACGCCGCCGCCGTGCTCGCCAAGCTCGCCGAGCTGCCCTACGAAATCTGCATCGAGCCGGGGCGCGCGATCGTCGGCAACGCCGGTCTGCTGGTCACCCGCGTCGAGCTGCTCAAGCTCACCGCCGACAAGAACTTCGTCGTCGTCGATGCGGCGATGAACGACCTGATCCGTCCCTCGCTGTATTCGGCGTGGATGGACATCGTCCCGGTCGACGCCCGCCTGGAGCGCCCGCGCCGCTGCTACGACGTGGTCGGTCCGATCTGCGAGACCGGCGACTTCCTCGGCAAGCAGCGCACGCTCGGCGTCGAGGCCGGCGACCTGCTGGCGGTGCGCTCGGCCGGGGCCTACGGCTTTTCGATGGCGAGCAACTACAACAGCCGCCCGCGCGCCGCCGAGGTGATGGTCGACGGGGAACAGGTGCACCTGGTGCGCGAACGCGAGAGCGTCACCAGCCTGTTCGCCGGCGAGCAGCGCCTGCCCTGAGGCCGGGCATGGACACGCCGGTCTTCGTCAACCCGCCGGCGGCGGCCATCGCCGAGTGCCTGCGCCGCGTGCGCACCATCGCCGTGGTCGGTCTGTCGGCGCACCCCGGCCGGCCGAGCCACGACGTCGCCGCCGCGCTGCAGCGCATGGGCTACCGCATCCTGCCGGTCAACCCGGCGATCAGCGCGGCGCTCGGCGAAACCGCCTATGCCGATCTCGCCGCGCTGCCGCTGGTGCCGGATCTGGTCGAGGTGTTCCGCGCCCCGGAGCACGTCGCCGCGATCGTCGATGACTGCATCCGCCTGCGGCTGCCGGCGCTGTGGCTGCAGGACGGCGTCATCGATGCCGTGGCCGCCGCCCGCGCCCGCGCCGCCGGCATCTTCACGGTGATGGACCGCTGCGTCTGGCGCGATCGCGTGCGCCTCGACTGAAGCGGCCTCAGAACAGTTCGAGCTGCACCATGCGCGACTCGGGCTGCGGCGTTTCGAAGCCCGACACCGTCAGCCCGAGCAGGCGCACCGGCCGGCTCGCCACCTCGGTGCGCGCCAGCAGCGCCGGCAGCAGCGCGACGATCGCCTCGCGGCTGCCGAGGCTGGCATCGGCGACGGTCTGGCTGCGCGTGTGCGTCTCGAAGCCGGCGTAGCGCACCTTCAGCGTCAGCGTGCGCCCGCGCAGGCCGCGGTGCTGCAGGTCGCCGGCGACTTCCCCGGCGATGGCGTCGAGTTCGTCGCGGATGCGCAGCGGGTCGTCGAGGTCGCGGGCGAAGGTGGTTTCCGCGCCGAGCGACTTGCGCTCGCGGCTCGACTGCACCGGGCGCTCGTCCTCGCCCAGCGCGAGCTGCGCGTACCAGCGCCCGGCCTTGCCGAAATGCGCGACCAGCTCATCGACGCTGCGCAGCTTCAGGTCGGCGCCGGTGGCGATGCCGAGCGCGAGCATGCGCGCCTCGGTGGCGCGGCCGATGCCGTGGAAGCGGCCGATCGGCAGCCGCGCGATGAACGCCGCGCCCTGCTCGGGCGTGATCACCGTCAGCCCGTCCGGCTTGTCGAGATCGGAGGCGAGCTTGGCGAGGAACTTGTTGTAGGAGACTCCGGCCGAGGCGCTGAGCTGCGTCGTCGCCCGGATCGCCTGGCGCAGATCGCGGGCGATCAGCGTCGCCGAGCCGCGGCAGGTGCTGACGCCGCTGACGTCGAGATAGGCCTCGTCGAGCCCGACCGGCTCGATGATATCGGTGTAGCGCGCCAGCACGCCGTGGATCTGCCGCGAGACCTCGCGATACGCCTCGAAGCGCGGGCGCACGAACACCGCCTGCGGACACAGCCGGTAGGCCTGCGCACAGGGCATCGCCGAGCGGATGCCATAGCGCCGCGCCTCGTAACTCGCCGTCGCCACCACCCCGCGCCCCTGCGGATCGCCGCCGACCACCAGCGGCCGCCCGCGCAGCCGCGGATCGTCACGCTGCTCGACGGCGGCGTAGAAGGCGTCCATATCGACATGGATGATCTTGCGTTGAATTTTGTCATTCATGACAAATAGTTACTTTGTAGTTTTGAGTGCCTTTTCGCCTATATGTACCGTTAGATGTACCGTTTTTTCACTGGCTGACCTCGGACAGCCTCGGACGATTACGGACCTGCACACGCTTACTGCGGTGGCTGCGGGCGCTTGCGCAGGCTGAGCACGGGGCGCGGTGACGGGGTGTCGGTGGTGCCGGGGGCGGGCGCTGGTGGCGGGCTCTGGTCCGGTGCGGGCTTCGTCAGACGGCCAGCGCGGGCGCGTGTAATCACGGCAGCGGTGGCCGGGCGGCTGGTGGCGGGCGTCGGCTTGCCTGTGGCCTTGGCGGCAGCGCGTTGGCGGGCGCGGGTGGTGGCCTGTTCCTGCGCCTTCGCCTTCGCCTGCTCGGCCTTCCTGCGTCGCTCGGCACGGGCTGCTGTCGCGTTGCCTTCGACTTCGAGCCGGGCGCAGGCCTGCGCCTGGTGTTCGGTGGCTGGCGCCTCGACTGGCTGCCCGTCGAGGTTCACGCGCGGCCGGCCGGCGGCGACGGCCGCGACGTAGGTGCGCGACAGGCACCAGCGGCGCAGCGCCCACAGCACGGCCGGTGCATCGGCGGCCGGATCGGTCGCGATGTGCGCGGCGAGCGGTTCGCGGATGCCGATTGCGAGCGGTGCGACGGCACCCGGATCGGTGCCGAAGGCGGCCGGGAAGCGGCGGGCGAGGTAGTCGAGCGCGGCAGCGGTACGCGCGCGCTTGCTGGTCGGGTTCGGGTTCATGACAGCGAGACTCCGGCGCGCGGCTGATCGCGCCGCGCCGGGGCTGATGTTCGCAGACCCGGCGCGCGGGCGCAGCCTGTGAGGTTCCCGCTATTTCCCGATTGAGGTCGGAATATCCCGCTTTATTTCGGCGAACAGCACGGCTGCGCGGCCCTTTCCTCAGCCGTATCAGGCGCCGTCGCCGGCGGGCCGGTGTGCGCGCTGGCGGGAGGTGTCACAGCGGCGGCAGCGCCATCTGGGCGCTTGCGAGCTTCGGCCAGGATGTAGCGCACACGCCGTTCCGAGATTCCGAAGCGGCGCGCCAGCTCGATGAAGTTTGTTCCGTCGAAGCACTCGGCAATCAGCCGGTCGCGGCGTTCCCGATAAGTGCCGGACGTGATGTAAGGCGCGGTGCCGCCCCATGACTGGCTGACTTCCTCGACGATGCGCAGCGCGAGTGTGCGTGCTTCGTCCGCCGAAGCGCCAAGAATCCTCAAAGCCATCAATTCCGAAATGGCTTCAAGATGCTCCATGAATTCGTTTCCGGCTTTTCTTCTGCTCATGAATAACCAGAAAATGACTGATTTATAATAACTTTATAAAACAAGTCTGCATTCTATGGTTTTTTGACATATTCACGTCAAGTCGTCGAATTTAATCAACTTTCATCCGAAGCAGGCCGCAAGGTGCGGGACAGGCTGTGAAGCCGTGCGGCGGTGCGCGCGCGTTTGTGTAAGCCCCCTATGTCTCCAAAGTGGGGACTTTGGGGACTCGATGAAAACCGCCTTCCAGATCATCGGCTTACAAATGCGAGCACCCGAAATTCCGGGGACACGCCGGGGACATTTCCGGGGACACGACGGCTGGCTTCTGGGAGGTGTCCCCGGCAGAGTCCCCGAAAGTCCCCGTAAAGTCCCCACGATTTCGGCAAAGTGCCTTCACAAGCAAATGAATAAACAGCACTTTTTTTGCGAGTCCCCAAAGTCCCCAATTCTGGAACATAGGGGGCTTTCTGCAATTTCTGTTGCCGGGATGTAAAAAACCCGCCGGGGCAGATTGCACCGGCGGGCGCTGATCGGATCGGTTCTGGGCTCGGGTCTGGTGGCTGGCGTCGGGGAGGCTGCGCCGGTGGCTCGCGTGTGCGCTGCTCAACTGCCGCGCAGCGCGGACAGCGGCATGACCAGCAGCCGCGGCCGGGAGGTCTGCCCGTACACCGATATGCGACGGGTGTCGCGGCTGCGCAGGGCGCCGTTGTCGCCGGCTTCGTCGTTGCCCGGCAGCAGCCATCCGCGGTCGCGCAGCTGCTGCCACAGCGCGGCTTCGCGCAGCGCCAGCGGTGCGCCCATGCGATGCAGGGCTTCGGCGACGATGGCGAAGGCGGCCTTCGGGATCAGGTAGGCGTTGCCGTCGGTTTCCGACACCCAGCCGACGTGACGGCCGAGCACGAAGGTTCCGCGCCAGCCGTAAGCGGCTGCGTCGGTGCCGGGGCTGGCGGCGCTGTCCTTGTCGAGCAGGTGCGCTTCGCCGGCGGCGAGCAGGTCGGCGAGCGTGGCGCGGAAGGCTTCGGCTGGCTGCGCGGCGAGCACGCGCCGGGCATGGGCGCGGCCGACTTCCTGCAGGGTCTGCCAGCCGTCGGCCAGCAGCGCGTCGCCAGTGTCGGCATCGAGGGCGCCGACGGCCTGCCAGTGCGACACGGCGGCTTCGTAGCCGAGCATCAGGAACGCGAGCTGCGCCGGCATGCGATCGGTGAATCCGGCATCGAGCGCGGCGCGGCGCAGTTCGCGCCAGCGTTCGAGCGCGGCGGCCGTGCGCGCCGGGTAGTCGGCGGCGAGGCCTTGCACGTAGTCGGCGAGCGTGCGCGCCAGCAGGCCGGCGGCGGCGGCCTGTTGTGCCTGGTCGAGCGCGTCCACCTGTACGTCGCCCTTGTGCATGCTCAGGCCGAACAGGCGGCGCGTGGCGCTTTCGCCGGTCGGCCACTGTTCGGCGGTGGACAGGCACAAGCCCCGCGGCGGGCGATCGGCGCGCCGGCTCAGATCGGCGTTGCTGCGCCCGCGGGCCGACAGGTTGCCGGCGCTGCGGATGACGCGCTCGGCGGTCTGGTCGAGCTTCGCCTGATCGGCCGCGGTGCGCTGCGGCGCATAGTCGTCGATGACGGCGAGTGCGTCGGCGAGCGTGAACAGCTTGCCTTCGAGTGTGACGGCGGTGTCCGACCACTGCGCCGGCAGGTGGTGCAGGTCGATGCCGGCGCCGTAGTGCGCGGCCATGACCGCGCACAGGCTCGACTTCATCGCGCCCGACGGTGCCTGTAGCCACAGCAGCAGGTCGGGTTGCAGCGTGCGGAACAGCGGTGCCAGGTAGACGGCAGCGAGCTGCGGCACACAGACGGTATCCGGCGCGATCAGCGCCGTTGCCAGGCTGGCGCGGGCGGCTTCGAGCCGCTCGGCAGCGGTCGTACTCGGGGCCGGCAGCGCGTACAGGCTGCCGAGCCGGTCGAGTTCGACCGTCACGCCCTCGACCGCACCGGCAGCGCCGATGACGGAACCGGCAGACAGGTAACACCAGCCAGTGCCGGGCACTTCGCGCCAGCCGGTATGCGTGTAGATGACGCGCTCGGGCGGTGCGCCCTCGGCATGGGAAAGGAGCTGGATCGCCTCGCGCAGTCGCGGCCCAGCAGAGCGCTCGGCACTGACGTTGCAGCGCGAGCCCCATTCCTTCAGCGGCCAGTTCATCGCGGCGAACTGCTCGGCGCTCAGCGTTACCGGAGCAAGCTCGGCACCGGCGCAGCGCCCGGCAATGACGATGGCGCGGGCGCGGCCCTGTCCGTCGTCGCGCACGATCTCGGCGACGATCCGGGCCGAGAAGTTGGCGAGCATGCACTCCTGCACTTCCTCATCCTCGCCCCGCGTGCGTCGGACGATACGAAACGTCCCGCGCTCGGTGACGACGTAGGGCGGCGGCGCCTGCTGGTCGCGCTTCACGGCGCGCGTCGGCGCGGTCGCGCACTCGGCGAGCCAGGCATCCGGCACCGGCCCGGCGACGGTCTCGACGGCGGCGCTCAGGCGCGCGGCGAAGGCCTCGGCCGCGGCACCGTCCGGCAGTTCGCCGAAGCCGTCCCAGGTGAAGCCGGCGCCGGCGAGCGCGGCGGCGAGCCAGTCGGCGGCGCCGGCACCCTCGACTTCCGGCAGGCCGACCGGCGGCGCGCCCACGCAGTCGCAGACGCCGGCGAGCTGGTCGGCGACGCTGACGGCGTAGGCGCGGCCGGGCGCGTCGGCATCGGGCCAGATCAGCACACGCCGGCCAGCGGCGATGGCCTCGCGCAGTGGCTGCCAGTCGGCGCGGTCGGCAGCCTTCGAGCCCCCCGGCGCGGTGACGGCAGCGAGCCCGAGCCGGTGCAGGGCGCTGGCGTCCTTCTCACCCTCGACCACGAACAGCGGCCCGGCGGCGTCGAGCCAGTCGAGCCCGAACAGCGGGCGCGGCTCGGCGGCGGCGCCGGCCTTGAAGCGGCCGGGCGTGCCGTTGAGCCTGAAGAACGGCACGACCAGCTTGCCGCCGTCGGCACGCTCGAAGCGCGCGACGTAGCCGAGCGGTTCGGCACCGGGCGCTGGGCGGTAGGTCCAGCAATGGCGGAAGGCGGCAGGTTCGGTGTCGCCTTGGTCGCGCCAGGTGGCGGGGATGCACTCGGGGCGGCTCATGAGCGTGTCCTCCCGGCCAGCCAGCACGCGGCCAGCTCGTCGACCGTCGTGCGGAAGTCGAGCCCGTGCTGCGCCTGGTGGAAGGCGAGTACGTCCCCGCCCTTCGCGCCGCAGGCAAAGCAAAGGTACGCGCCGCTGTCGAGATTGACCCGGAACGATCCGCTCCGGTGGTCATCGTGGAACGGGCATAAGCCCCCATCCACCCAGCCGGCGGCGCGCCGGGGTGCGGGCATGCCGGGCAGGGCTTCTGCGTAGTAGGCGGCCGGGTCGATCGCGGCCTTGAGCACGTCTGCAGAAAGGCGGCTCATGGGCGCGGCTTCGTCATCGGCTGCAGGACGGCTTCGAGCCGTTCGACGCGCGCCGTCAGCGCGTCGAACCGGTCGAGCCACGGCGCCGGCGGGCGCATCGGCTGCGCGTGGGCAAGTGCCGCCCGCAGGCAATTTTCGGCATCGGCAGCAGGCGAGCACGGGCGCGGGCACTGCGGGAACGGAATGACCTTGCTCATGCAGCTGCGCCTCCCTTGCGGCCGGGATTCCCGCCAACGTGCGCCCACAGCGTGCGTGCCGTTTCCAGATCGGCCGCGAGCGCTTCGAGGGCGCCGGCGAGGTCCACCGCCATTAGCGGGAAGTCGTGCGTGTGCGCAGCATCCGCGGTCGCTGCGAGAAACGCGGCGCTGCGGGTGGCGCGCGACAGAATCAGGTCGAGCTTGTCGACCGCACCGGTGCCGGTACTGACGGCATCTGCGATCTGTTGAGCCAGTTCCGGCGTGATGGCGTGCGTCATGCGGCCTCCCCGTCGCCCAGGCTGGTGAACAGTTCGGCATCGGCCACACCGGCGCCGGCCTCGGCGTCCACCAGCGGCGCGGCGACGGCGTACAGCGCCAGGGCGAGCTGTGCCGCGGCGTGCGGGCTCAACGTGAACGGCCCGAGCGTGACACGGCCGGCGGCATCGAGGCGCGGCGCGAGGATCTGCGAGGCGCTGCCCTCCCGGCAGGTGACGGGCACGGTGATGCAGACGGGATCAGCCACGGCGCGCGCCCTCGACGGCGGTGCCGTCCTGGTCGAAGTCGAACAGGTAGGCCGCGGCGTAGTGGCGGGCGAAGTCCACCAGCGCGAAGCGCGCGAGCCAGTCGACCGAGCAGGTCGCGTCGGCACTGGCGATGCCTTGCAGCGTGGCGAAGGTGTCGCGCGGAATGGCGACGGTGAGCAGCACGGTTTTGCCGTGCAGGACGGGAACGGTTGCGGGCATGGTGCCTTCCTGTTGATCGCTTTCAGAGCGACCCCTGAACGGCAGGGGCGCCGGGAGGCTGAAAGCCGTCAACAGAACGGCGCGCGCTTTTCCCCTCGCGGGTGTCGTATCGGCGCGCCCTCCCGGCATGACTGGCGACGCCCGGCAAGGTGCCGGGCGCCCGTGGACCGGGCATGAAAAAACCGCCATGTCGGGGCGGGGTTCCGCTGTTGGGGAGCTTTCAGACTCCGGGGCGAAAGCCTGCCCGGCGCGGCGGCGGCCGGCCAGTTGAATGAGGCTATCCAATATCGCTTTGCGATAGGAAACGGTGAATTGGTGGTGCGGTCTTGATTCAGGCATCAGGCGGCACTCGGCAGGCACGCGCCGGCCAGCGCGCGACCGCCGGCGCGCAGCAGGATCAGGGGGCGATGGACTTGTACAGCCCGCGCCAGTCGAGCACCGCGCCGCCGTAGATGTGCCGAATCTTGTACGTGAGCTTGTCGAAGGCGAACAGGCTGCCGGCGGTTGGCAAGTCCTGCACGAACAGTTCCGGCTCCTCGACGCCGTGCAGGAAGCCGACTTCGATCGTCGGACACTGCTCGGGATTGGCCGACACGCACCAGTCGTTCGCATCGTTCCAGTACCAGACCGCACGCACGTCGAGCCGCTGCCGGTGTAGCCACTGCGCGACGGTCTGCTGCTGGCGCACGAACAGGTTGTAACCGGCCTCCTCCATCTCGAACGGCACCCACAGCACGCGCGGGCGGATGCCGAGCGGATCGCCATCGCTGTTGCCGGGCGCGGTGCGCTTCTGCATGGCGGCGATCGCTGCCGCCATCGCGGCGGCCGACAGGGGCGCACTCGCGAGGTTGCCGCGGCTCGCGTGGAACAGCGGCTGCCCGTCGTAGATCGGCAGATTGAGGCGCAGGAAGTCGAGCACGAAATGCCCGAGCGTGCGCGCCGCGGCTTCGGCAAGCCGCTTCGGGATCAGGCGCAGCGCGTGTACGTCGTCGTTCTGCACCATCTCCAGCGTGACGGATTCCAGCCCGCCGCGCTTGGTGACACTGTAGGTCGCGGTTTCGGTCGGTGGCGTGGTCAGGGCCGCGTAGGCCCCGCCCTCGAAAACGACGGGCAGTTCTCCGTAACCGCCCCAGCGCACGCGCTCCTGTGTGCGGAAGCTGTCCACGGGCACGACGGTTGCCAGGTCACGCCAGACGGTGAAGCGTGCCAGCCGCGCATCGGTGTACTCGCGCACCAGTTGCCGGCCCAGGGCAGCGCCGAGCACGTTCGCCCAGGCGCTGCTGTCGATGGCTTCGCGCAGTCGGCCGTCGGCTTCCTGGTTGCGCAGCAGCGCACGCAGCCGGGGCGGGTCGCTGCAATCAACGCGGCCCGTCACCCCCCGATCGCCGGTCAGGGTGATGTAGCACTCCCGCAGCGAAGTCACGGCGCGGTCGTTCGGATCGAACAGTGCCGCCAGCATCGGCGCGGCCTTCTCGGCGGCATCAACACTGGTGGTGATGCGCTTCATGCGTGCGCTCAGGCGGTTTTCATAGGTGCCGGGGACGTAGGACATGGGATTCCCTTGCAAGGCGTTTGCAGTGACGGAAAACGCTCAACGCGCCGAGTAGCCGGCCGCGATCAGCTCGCCGGCGAGTTCGTTCGCGATGGCGCCGGCGAGGCGGTCAAACTCAGCGCTGCGGCCGTCGACCAGCGGCGGGACTTCGCGCGCATCGTCCGGCGTGATCGTCGGCAGGCGGATGTCGCGGCCGAAGCCGTTCGAGTTGCCGCAGCGAAACCGCACCATCAGCGCCTGCACGGCGGCGAGCTGCGCCGCAAGGTCGGCCACCTCAGGCGCCTGCGCCTGGTAGCGCGCGGCCAACTCGGCGAACTGCTGTTCGAGGTGGCGGCCGAGTTCCTGCCGCGCGTGCATCGCAGCCTGGTCGAGTGCGGGCAGCATCGCGGTGATGCGGGCATTGATGCCGGCCGCGATTGCGCCGGCATCCGCTGCAGCACTGCGCAGCGGTTCGAGTTCGGCGGCGAGCCCGGCCGCACGCTGCGCGGCGCTGTCCTCGGCACTTAGACGGTGCTCGGTCAGTGCCTCGATGCGCAGCGCGTCGAGTTCCTGAATGCGTGTTTCAAGCTGCTGGCGGCGCAGCGCCTCGCCGGCGAGGGCCGCACGCAGCTTGGCGACCGATTCGCGCAGTGCGAAGTAGCTGCGCTGTTCGGGCGCCTGTTCGTTGCCGGCAGCGAAGGTGCAGATCAGCGGCTTGAGAGCGGCGGTCATGCGTTCGATGGTGGTGTGCATTGGGTTACTCCGAATAAGAAGTTACAGCCTGCGCCAAAAACGCCAGCAATTCCGCGCGCCTTAATTCCATTACACCAAGCTCCGCGAGCGCTGCCACGACTTCCGGCGACCGTGGCAAATTCCGAGATTGCGGATAGGCCTGCATAACTCGCTCTATTACGGCGCGGTTTTTCTTGAAATAGCGAGCCAGTGACGAACCGGAAACCTTGATGCCTTGTTGTTTTGCCCAGTCTGCCAAACGATCAATCTGGCAGTAATTCATGCGCGCGGCCTCCGCTTCGAGTTGCGCGCGCTGGTGATCCGGCAATAGCTCGATGGACGAAATACGGGCCATGTTCAGACCCTCGCATCCGACGTTGCCGGCAATGCGCCACGCGCCGCTAGCCACGCATTGACAGCCGGCACCGGCCAGCCGGAAACCTGCGTCGATAGCTTCACGGGCGCAGGGAAGGTGCCAGCGTTCGACATGTCGTAAAGCGTCGAGCGGCCGAGTCCGGTCAAGCCGTCCGGTTTGGCAAGGTCGGTGATTCGGTAGAAGCCGGCGGTCTTGAGGCCGGACGGGGCCGCGCTGCGCTTGTGCTCCTGCGCATCGGGCTTTGGTTTGCCCGCAGCCTTGGGCTTGCGTTTGCCGGCAGGCTTTGCGGGTGGGGCATGACGTTCTGCTGATGCGGGCATGGGCCGTCTCCGGTTGTAGACGGCGGCGAGGTGCGCGCCGTCTGGACGGATACGGATTATTTGATTGCCTGCCCCCGCAAAAAACTATGGTTTCTGCCGAAACCCGGATTTCGGCAGGAATCCGGGCGATTACTGCGGGTTCTTCGGGCGCCCCGGTGTGGTCGCTGCCAGTGGGGCAAGATGCTTGATCCACTCCCGCACGGTGCTTACAGCGGGCGGTTTGTGGCTTTTGCGTTCGTTGCGAATTCGGCTGACGATTATTTCTGATACTTGCCCTAATTTAAGAATGTCGGTCTCTGAATTGTTGCCCCATAAGTCCCGCGCGATTTCTTCCGCAAATGCCCGCAGCGAATCATTTTTTGCATTTGTTACTTTGGCTCCAAGCCTGCCGCGTTCGGCGGCCACTTCTGATCTTTCGTCAATTTCCCGTGATGGCGTCGAGCTGAACCACTGCCAAATCGCTGCCGTTTCCGGAAAAACCACAGCGCGCACTTCCGGGCGCTGCGCATCAAGCCAGGCGTGCAGGCTGTCGCGGAAGATCGGGCCGGGCTTCGCCGGATGCGCGATGAACACGCTTGCCGCCGTGATGTGGTGCGGATCGAAGCCGACGATGCGCCGTGCCATAGCAACCACGTCCAGCAGACTGCCGGGGACGGTTGTGCTGCGAGCAATCCAGACCTTCGGCGGAACACGCAAATTCTGCAGCCAGCGAAGCAGGTGTTCCGCGTACATGGCGCGATCCGCACACGGAAGGCTGGACAGAGGCTCATGATCCGGAGTCGCACCGGCGCAGGCCTCGGCGAGGGAATAGGCCGGAAGCCAGGTCACGCACCGATCGCGTTCGAGCAGATCGCAACAGGCGCCCTCCGACACGATGCCGCCGGCATCGGGACGGTAGAGCGCGTCGAGTAAGACAGCGAGCACGCGCTCGGTTTTGGCGCGGTCTGGCAGTTCGGCGAGTTCGATAACGCCAGCCAAGGGCAGCGCATCCACGTCAGCAAGCAGGCCGGCGCGCGCGCGCTCCGGCAACGTCAAGCAGTCAGTCCAGTCCATCCGCGCCCCTTCGAGCATCCCCTTCATCAAGGATCGCCGGGCCGGCCCGGTGAAGGGGTCCGGGGATTCGGGGGCCAGCCTAGGCCCGGCGCGGATGATGGTAGCGCCGGATGCTGATGGACGGCAGCGGCTGCGCCCGGACGGTGACGGGTTGTGCCTGGTCGGCTTGCGGCCCGTGCCGGTGCTCGCCGGCGAAGCCTGCGCCGTGCTGGGCCGATCGGGAGCCGCAAGGGTGGGGCGGGCGATGCGCGTGTGCATGGCTGGCGCTGGTGCACCGGTGCCAGAGCGCGGGGCAGGGTTCAGCGGTACAGGTCGCGCCGGTGCCGGACAGCTCAACCGTCCAGACCAAGACGGCGTTCCAGCTCGGCCAGCGACACCGTGCCTTCCTCGCCTTGAGCGATGCGCTCACGGGTTTGCAGCGCGGCTTCGGCCTGGTCGGTCAGCCGAGCGGCCGCGGCCTCGTCGCACCAGACTTCCCCGCAGGTATCGCAGATCAGCGCCGGCGCTGCCTCGATGACGGGGGTCATGCCGCCGCGCTCGAACAGCGCGGATGCGGTGCCGGGATTCAGCGTGCCGAACTGGCAGACGGGGCAGGGGCGCTTCATGTGGGCATCCGTCCGTGCGCCTCGGCGAGCGGACGCAGCACCAGTAGCAGGGCTTCACGCCCGCGGGGTTCGTCGGCTTCGGCGAGCGCGGCAGCGAGGGATGCGCTAGCAAACGCGGGATCGTTCCGAAGTTCTTTCATCAGCCGGTCGTGATGGCTGACCGATGCCCGGTCGCTGTTCATGCGTGTAGCGGCACCACGTTCGCCCCGCTCGCCTGTCCGATCAGCCGGCACAGGTGCCGGTCCCAGGCATCGAGCGCGGCGCGCATTTCGGCCTCGTAGCGGTGGCGGTTGTAGACGGCGACCAAGCCCCCGCGGTGGTGGTTCAGCACGCGCTCGCCCACCTCATCGGCCACGCCCAGGCGGGCAAGGCCGGTGCGGCAGGTGCGGCGCAGGTCGTGCGGCCGGAACGGTGCGAGGCCTGCGGCCGGTGATCCGGCCAGCGAGCGGCGCAGCAGGTTCGCCAGGGACTGTCCATGCAGGGTGCCGTCGGTGCCGCGACCGGGGAATACGAACGGGCCGTGTGCCGTCGCACGCCGCGCTTCGAGGATGTCGAGCGCGAGCCGGCCGAGCGGCACGGTATGCGCGCGACCGTTCTTGGTGCGCGCGGCCGGCAGGTACCAGAGCCGGGCGGGCAGGTCGAGTTCCGACCACGGCAGGCCGAGCACTTCGCCGGGCCGCTGCCCGGTCAGCAGGATAAGGCGCAGCGCGTCGCGCACGTTGCCGGACGTGGCACCGGATGCCAGCCAGCCCCACAACGTGTGCAGTTCGTCATCGCACAGCGCTCGTTCGCGCGGCGGCGCACGGTGCAAGGGCTTCAGCCCGGCGATCGGACTCGCTTCGATCAGGTCGCGCTCCGCGCACCAGTTGAGGAAGGTCGCGAATCGGGAGCGGACCATCTCGGCTTGATGCAGTGCGCCGCGCGCGCGGATGCCATCGAGCACGACGAGCACGTCGACGCGGCGCAGGTCGGCCAGTTTCAGCGTGCCGAGTTCGGGCAGCACGTAAGCGCCGATGTCGCGCTCGATGGCCTGTGGCCGGCGCAGCCGCGGGCGCACGTTCAGGGCCATGTAATCGGCGAAGGCCTCGGCGAGCGTCGGTGCACGGCGCTGTTCGATCGCCTGCGCGCGCGTGGCGTCGCGTGTCTCGCGGCGTTGGTCGAGCGGATCGGCACCGGCGGCGAGCTGCGCGCGGGCCGCAGCCGCAGCGGCGCGGGCATCGGTCAGACTCATATCCGGATAGCTGCCCAGGATCATCGGCCGGCGCCGGCCGTCCGCAGCCGTGTAGCGCAACAGCCAGGACTTCGCCCCGTTCGGGTAGACCATCAGCCCGAAGCCTGCGCCCTCGGCGACCGTGTAGCGCTCGGCCTTCGGCTTCAAGGCGCGCACCGCGGCATCGGTCAATCGCTTCGCTGCCATTCCGCGCCCCCTCGCGCTGCCCGGTTTGTTCATTCCATCGCGGTACATGCGCCGGTAGATGTACCGTCAGATGTACCGTTTGCGCGCCGGCTGGCCTCGGCCTTTCTCGGACGGTTCTGGACGGTACGCCGTGTTATTTTCCAATGAATCAGCGATTTGAGCGGTTAATTCTGACTATCGACGGACGCTCTCGGATGGCCTCGGACGATAGTTCATACAATATCGACATGGATGATTTTGCGGATCGGCTTGGGCGGAGCGTCGGTCACGGGTTGGCTGCGGCTCGGGTGCGTGCCGGTCAGTGGCGCTGTCGAGGAGGCCGCTGGAATGTACCGCGCCCGGCCGGCGTTTGCAGGCCGCATGGCGGGCCGGGCGGGATGCCCATGCGTGCCGCGTGTCGACACCGCATGCGGCGGCGCCCGGTGTTGGCGGCCTGGCGATGAGCGGAAATTTGCGGTGTCCGTGCAGAGGGCGGAGCACCCTGCGCGGCTGGCTGGCTCTCGTCATCCGGCCCGCCTGCCGCAACCGGCTGGCGGCCATAAAAAAAGCCGGCCTTGCGGCCGGCTGCAATCCCAGAAGTGATGCGCGCCCAGTGTGCCGGGCGCGCGGGGGGCTTGCCGTGCGTCAGCTCACAACGCTGAAGCCGTATTCCTGCGCGGCGTCTTCGATCCAGCTGAAGAAGTAGTCCGAGAAGCTGCGGCGGACGACGACTTCGAAGCCGTCGGCGAGCGGGCGCAGCAGCAGCGGGCACTTGGCGAGGTGGCTCTGTGCGCACTGGCCGACGCCGAAGGCGCGCGGGTGCAGATCGAGCGGGCAGCCCTTGGCCAGCACGTCGCGGGCGTTGCCGCCGCGCAGTTCGACCACGGTCTGGCCGCCGCTGATGTCGACCACCGAGGCGAACTGGCCGGCCAGCGCCTTGCGCAGCGCGGCTTCGAGCGTCGCGGCCTGCTCCGGTGCGGCGACCAGCAGCCATTCGTCGGGGCCGAGCCAGTACAGCGTCTGGTCGCCGGCGCTGGTGGTGGTGTTTGGCGTGAACGGCACCTCCAGCCCGAGCACCTGTTTGATCGCGGCAGCGAAGGCCGGATCGCTCTGCTCGCCGCGCAGGTTGAGGTGGCTGCAGAAGGCGCGCTCACGCAGGATCACACCGGCATCGGCACGGGCGTCGAGCTGGAAGCCGACGAGCGGACTTTGAAGACGGACGGCCTCAGACATTCTGGTGGGCTCCTTCGGGATCGATGAACACGGGCTTGCAGATCGTCGCGCTGACGACGCGGCCGTCGCCGAGCGGCGCGTGCAGGGTTTCGCCCATGCGCTTGAAGCCGTCTTTGACCAGCGCCATGGCGATCGAGCGCCCGCAGTTGGCCGACCAGTAGCTGGAGCTGACGTGGCCTTCCATCGGGTTGGGGATCGGCGCGTTGGGGTTTTTAACCAGCTGCGCGCCTTCCGGCAGCACCACGTTGGGGTCGCTGGTGAGCAGGCCGACCAGCTGCTTGCGGTCGCTGCGCGCGGTGTCGGGGCGGCTGAAGGAACGGCGGCCGATGAAGTCGCCGGTCTTCTTGATCGCCCAGCCCATGCCGCAGTCCTGCGGCGTCACCGAGCCGTCGGTGTCCTGGCCGACGATGATGAAGCCCTTTTCGGCACGCAGCACGTGCATGGTCTCGGTGCCGTAGGGGGTGATGTCGAACTCGGCGCCGGCGGCCATCACCGCGTCCCAGACCTGGCGGGCGGCGTTGGCGTTGACGTTGATCTCGTAGGACAGCTCACCGGAGAAGCTGATGCGCACCACGCGCGCCGCCACGCCGGCGGCGGTGCCTTCACGCAGCGCCATGAACGGGAAGGCTTCCTTGGAGAAGTCGATGTCCGGGCAGACGCGGCTGACCACTTCGCGGCTCTTCGGGCCGACCACGGCGATGGTCGCCCAGTGGTCGGTGACCGAGGTCAGACGCACCTTCATGTGCGGCCACTCGGTCTGCAGCCAGCGCTCCAGCCAGGTCATCACCCGCGCGGCGCCGCCGGTGGTGGTGGTCATCACGAAGTGATTCTCGGCGAGGCGCACGGTGACGCCGTCGTCGAAGATCATGCCGTCTTCCTTGAGCATCAGGCCGTAACGGGCCATGCCGATGCCGAGCTTCTTCCAGGCGTTGGTGTAGATCAGGTTGAGGAACTCGGCGGCGTCCTCGCCCTGGATGTCGACCTTGCCGAGGGTGGAGGCGTCCATCAGCGCCACGCCGTTGCGCGCGGCCAGGCACTCGCGGTTGACCGCGGCGTGCATGTCCTCGCCGGGGCGCGGGTAGTACCAGGGGCGCTTCCACTGACCGACGTCTTCGAACTTGGCGCCGTGCTCGACGTGCCAGCCGTGCAGCGCGGTCTTGCGGATCGGGTCGAACAGCTCGCCGAGATCGCGGCCGGCGATGGTGCCGAAGGTCACCGGCGTGTAGTTCGGGCGGAAGGTGGTGGTGCCGGTTTCCGGCAGCGTCTGTGCCAGCGCCTCGGCGAGCACCGCCATGCCGTTGATGTTGCCGAGCTTGCCCTGATCGGTGCCGAAGCCGAGCGCGGTGTAGCGCTTGGTGTGCTCAATCGACTGATAGCCCTCGCGCGCGGCCAGGCGGATGTCGGAGACGCCGACGTCGTTCTGGAAGTCGATGAAGGCCTTGCTGCCGCGGCCCGGCTTGGCCGGCGAGGGCACGCGCCACAGCGCCAGCATCGGTTGTTCGAGCGGGTCGCGCACCTCGGGGGTGGCCGGCACGCCGGTCTCGAAGTCGGCGAGTTGCGCGGCCTGGGCACCGGCGGCAAGGCCGCCGGCGAGCGCGGCATTGAGCGTGAACTCACCGGCGCAGGCGCCGACTGAGACTTCCGCCTGCACCGGCTTGCCGGGCAGGAAGCAGGCTTTCTCGTCGCTCCAGATCGCCTTGGCGCAGGACTGCGAGGACAGGTGGATGACCGGGCTCCAGCCGCCGGAGATCGCCAGCAGGTCGCAGTCGAGCGCCTGGGCGCTGCCGCCGACTTCGCCGTTGGCGGTCAAGCCCATCACCTGCACGCCGCTGATGCGCTTGCCGCCGCGCGCTTCGGTGACCACCGAGGCGTCGATGATGCGGATGCCGGCGGCACGCGCAGCCAGCGGCAGCTCGCCCTGCGGATTGCTGCGCGGATCGACCACGGCGACGACGTTGACACCGGCGGCGTGCAGATCCAGCGCGCTCTGGTAGGCGCTGTCGTTGTTGGTGAACACCACCGCCTTGTCACCGAGGCGCACGGCGTAGCGGTTGGTGTAGGTCGACACCGCGCCGGCCAGCATCACGCCCGGCAGGTCGTTGTTGCCGAACACCAGCGGCCGCTCGTGGGCGCCGGTGGCGAGCACCACGCGCTTGGCACGCACCCGCCACAGCCGCTCGCGGTTGGCGCTGCGGGCCCGCAGCGGCAGGTGGTCGTTGAGGCGCTCGGCGATGGTCAGGAAATTGTGGTCGAGGTAGCCGTAGACGGTGGCACGCGGCAGCACGCGCACTTCCGGCAGCGTCGCCAGCTCGGCCAGCGCGGCGCTGACCCACTCGGCGGCGGGCTGGCCGTCGATGGTCTGCGTGCTCGCCAGCAGGCTGCCGCCCATCTCCGCCTGCTCGTCGGCGAGGATCACGCGCGCCCCGCTGCGCCCGGCCGCCAGCGCCGCGGCCAGACCGGCCGGACCGGCACCGACCACCAGCACGTCGCAGTGGGCGTTGGTCTTTTCATAGCGGTTCGGATCGTGATCGACCGGGGCGACACCGAAGCCGGCCGCCTTGCGGATGTAGTGCTCGTAGTGCTTGGTCCAGAAGGACTTCGGCCACATGAAGGTCTTGTAGTAGAAGCCGGCCGGGATCATGCGCGCGAACCAGCCGTTGATCGCCATGGCGTCGAACTCGACGCTCGGCCAGGCGTTGACGCTGCTGGCCTTGAGGTCTTCGTAGAGCTCGATCTGCGTGGCGCGGGCGTTGGGCACCGCGTAGGCGCCGGTTTCGAGCTGCAGCAGCGCGTTCGGCTCCTCGGCACCGGCGGCGATGACGCCGCGCGGCCGGTGGTACTTCCAGGAGCGCGCCAGCAGGTGCACGCCGTTGGCGAGCAGGGCCGAGGCGACGGTGTCACCGGCGCAGCCCTGATAGGTCTTGCCGTTGAACGTGAAGTTGACCGGCGTGGCGCGGTCGATGCGCCCGCCCCGGTCGAGGCGTTTGGCCTGGGCGCTCATGCCTCACCTCCGGCCGGGGTTTCGCCCGGCTTGTAAACAGCTTTGATCTCGTAGGTCACGGTATTGCGAATGACGTTGAACCAGCGGCGGCAGCCATAGGTGTGCACCCACTGCTCGGCGTGATCGCCCTTGGTGTTGGTGCGGTAGAAGACGTAATCGGCCCACTCGGCGTCGCTGAGGGCGTCGGGGTCCTTCGGGCGGACGATGTGGGCCTCGCCACCGCAGGAGAACTCGCTCTCCGCGCGCGGCCCGCACCAGGGGCAGGTGATCAGCAGCATGTTTCGACTCCTTGCCGTGGCCCCGCCGGCGCGGGACCGGGCAATGCAGGAAGGATCGCGACAGATAAGGGTTTCAGTGGGCGACGGCCGAGGCGCCGTGCTCGTCGATCAGCGCACCGCTGATGTGGCGATCGAGCGCGAACGGTGCGGCCAGCGGGTGCGGCTCGCCCTTGGCGATGGTGTGGGCGAACACCCAGCCCGAACCCGGCGTGGCCTTGAAGCCGCCGGTGCCCCAGCCGCAGTTGATGAACAGATTCTTCACCGGCGTGGTGCCGACGATCGGGCAGGCGTCGGGGGTGACGTCGACGATGCCGCCCCACTGGCGGTTCATGCGCACGCGCGACAGGCTCGGGAACAGCTCGACGATCGGCGACAGCGTGCCTTCGATGACGTTGTAGCTGCCGCGCTGGCCGTAGCCGCAGTACTGGTCGATGCCGGCGCCGATCACCAGGTCGCCCTTGTCGGACTGGCTGATGTAGCCGTGCACGGCGTTGGACATCACCACCGTGTTGATGCACGGCTTGAGCGGCTCGGAGACCAGCGCCTGCAGCGGGTGGCTTTCCACCGGCAGGCGCAGGCCGGCCATTGCCGCAACCACGCCGGAGTGACCGGCGGCGACCATGCCGACCTTCTTCCCCTTGATGAAGCCGCGCGAGGTGTCGACGCCGATTACCATGCCGTTTTCGATGCGGATGCCGGTGACTTCGCAGTTCTGGATGATGTCGACGCCGCGGCTGTCGGCGGCGCGGGCAAAGCCCCAGGCCACGCCGTCATGGCGGGCGTTGCCGCCGCGCGGCTGGAAGGTCGCGCCGACGATCGGGTAGCGGGCGCTCGGCGAGATGTCGATCAGCGGCTCCAGCGCCTTGACCTGCTGGGCGTCGAGCAGCAGGGCGTCGATGCCGTTGAGGCGGTTGGCGTTGACGCGCCGGGCGGCGTCACGCATGTCCTGCAGGGTGTGGCAGAGGTTGAGCACGCCGCGCTGGCTGAACATCACGTTGTAATTGATGTCCTGCGACAGGCCTTCCCACAGCTGCATGGACTTCTCGAACAGGTTCGCCGCTTCGTCCCACAGGTAGTTCGAGCGCACGATCGTGGTGTTGCGGCAGGAGTTGCCGCCGCCGATGCGGTTGCGTTCGAGCACGGCGATACTGCGCACGCCGCACTCCTTGGCGAGGTAATAGGCAGTCGCCAGACCGTGGCCGCCACCGCCGATGATGATCACCTCATACTCGGATTTGGGCTCCGGGTTGCGCCAGTGCGCCTGCCAGTTTTCGTGATAGCTCATCGCGTTGCGCGCGATGCTGAAGATCGAGAATTTCATGACGTCCTCGGGGGAGATCGCTTCGATGCGGGAACACGGGCCGCTGTCCACCGCGAAACCGTGATTCCAGCTTACGCCGCGAAGCCTTTCGGACTTGTGCATTCACGACACCGGGTTGCTCCGGAGCGACCCGCCCGCGCGGGCGGCCTGGCGCAGTGCAGCAGGGCGACAGCCAGCGCTTGCGGCTGTCGCACGATGCAGTTGCCATGCGGTTTGGCTGAGTCTCCCGGGCCGGGCCGGGGCGCGTCATCGAGGCCGGCGGCGACCCGCGGTGCTGTCCGTGGCCGCCGCCGCAGGAGCGAAATGCGACGTGCCTGCGCGCGTGGCGCTCAAGCCGCCGGCTGGCCGCCGCTGGCGATCCAGCGGGCGATGCCCGGCCAGTAGTCGCGCAGCGTGTGCGAGCCCATGAACAGGCCGATGTGGCCACCCGGCACCAGCTGGCTGCTGATCTGCGCCGGCGGCGTGCCGAGGTACTTACGGGCGTCGAATACCTGCTCCTTGGTGGTGATGTCGTCGCTCTCGCCGGCCAGCAGGTAGACCGGGCAGCGCACGTCGTGCAGATCGAGCTTGCGGCCGAGGCCGACGAACTCGCCGCGGGCGAAGCGGTTTTCCTTGAACAGCTGCACGATCGCCTGCATGTACCAGCGCCCCGGCAGATCGACGGTGCTCTCGTACCAGCGCTCGAACGTTTCGGTCTTGCTCAGGTAGGCCGGGTCGTCGACGTGCTCCCACAGATCGATGTACTTGCGCAGGTACTGCTGCTCGGGGTGCATGTTCTTCCAGCCCTGCAGCATGAAGCGGCCCTTCATCACGCCGCCGCCGAGTTCGACCAGCTGCGCGTAGACCTCGGTCGGGGTTTCCAGCGCCATGCGCTTGATCGGGCCGTCGCCGGCGGCGGTGTCGATCGGCGCGCCGGCGAGCACCAGCGTGTTGACCTTGTGCGGGAAGCGCGCGGCGAGCATCGCCGACATCCAGCCGCCCTGGCACAGGCCGACCAGATTGACCTTGCCGCCGAGATCGTCGATGCAGACGTTGAGCTCGGCCAGGTAGTGGTCGATGTCGTAGTCCTTCATCTCCGGCGTCGCGCTCTTCCAGTCGGTGACGCAGACCTGCGTCAGGCCGTTGCCGAGCAGCGTCTCGACCAGGCTCTGGCCGCGGTGGTAGTCGGCGATCACCGCGGTGTGGCCGGCGAAGGGCGCATCGACCAGCGTCGGGATTTCGCCGGCGGCGGCGTTCACGGTGAAGTCGCGCAGGCGCAGCGTGTGCAGGTCGAGGCGGATCTGGTTGGGCGTGGCGAATTCGGCCCGCAGGTCGTAGTCGATTTTTTCGGCTTCGAGGGCGAAGGCCGCGTTGCGCGCGACCAGGTCTTCACCGGCTTCGATGGCGGCGGCAACGCCGGCCAGTGGCCAGAACAGCGGCAGGCTGTTTTCACTGGCACTGAGGGTGTCAGTCGAGGGGGTTTTATCCATGGGGCATGGCTCCGTATCAGCGGGGGAGATGCACCACTGCGGCTTGGGGCGGGCGCCCGCCGTGGGCGTACGGCCAAAGCCGTTGGTGCCGGTGCAACGGCATGCGAGGGTGCGCTGCACCTGACAGCGACCGTGCGCCGGGGCGAGTGTTCCCCGACAAATGGGTGACGGCCATCACGCGGTGCACTGCCACGTACTTGAGGGCTCCGCGGCAATTTGCAATAAGTCCCTGCCGGCATGCGGGGATAGACACGCTGGCATCGACAATCGCTGACACATGGCCGAATGGCCATACTGACGAGGAGCTCATGGCTACCATTTATATTGAGGTAGTGGATTCACCCTTCCCGGTGCCGAATGCCAATCGCGTGCATTACGTGGAGGTCGAGCCGTTTCCGAATCCGACCAGCATCTACACCATCACCCTTAATGGTGTCGTGACGACTTACACCGGTGTGAAGCTTGAAACCATTCCGGCTAACACCGCCTGTTACGTCACACTGAAACTGGACGGCAGCCCGCTAAGGGTCACGGTCTGATTCGGAGGCGGGTCATGCACGGGCGGGCGCAACAGACGGGCGACACGCGTGGGGCGGTGCGGCATCGGCCGTCCGACGGGACCGTCCTGAATGAGCGCTCGCCGCGTGCATGGTGCTGGGTGCTGCTGCTGCTGCCGTTGCCGGCACTGGCTGATGTCGTGCGCGACGGCAGCATCGGGCCGTCCGGCGGCGCCATGGCGCCGTCCGGCGGTGTCTACGACATCAATGCCGGTCTCGGTGCACAGCGTGGCGGCAACCTGTTTCACAGCTTCAGCCGCTTCAATCTGCTCAGCGGTGAGCGGGCGCAGTTCAGCGGGCCGGATTCGGTGCGCAACGTCATCGCCCGCGTCACCGGTGGCAGCGCCTCGTCGATCGACGGCACGCTGGCGTCGTCGATTCCCGGCGCGGCGCTGTATTTCCTCAATCCGGCCGGCGTCATCTTCGGGCCTAACGCGGCCCTCGACGTGCAGGGTTCGTTTCATGCTTCAAGCGCGCATACGCTGCGCTTCGCCGATGGTTCGGTCCTCGATGCCGGCAGCGACACGGCGCCGGTGCTGAGCAGCGCCGAGCCGGCTGCTTTCGGTTTCCTTGCCGGCAGGGCGACGCATGCCGTCGTGCTCAACGGCAGTCGTTTAGAAGTGGGCAGCGGCGCGACGCTGAGCGTGGTCGGCGCCGATGAAGCCGGCGGCGGTGCCGGCGTCGTGCTCAACGCCGCCCATCTGCTGGCCGACGACGGCCGGGTGCAGCTCGGCAGTCTCGACGGCGTCGGCGAATTCACCTTCAGTACCACCGCGCCCGCCCTGAGCGGTGCGGGCGGCGGCATCAGCCTGCTCGGTGCGGCCTCGGTCAACGCCGGCGGACCCGAGGGCGCGGCCTATCTGCGCGGCGGCGAGATCCGCATCGACGAGGGCAGCCATGTCGGCAATCGCGGTGACGGCCCCGGCCCGAGCTACACCGGCGGTCTGGTCGACATCGCCGGTACGCGCGTCAGTGTTGCCGGTGGCGCCTATCTCGATGCCGGTCGCGTCGCGGGGGATGCCGGCACGATCCGCGTGCGCGCGAGCGAGAGTTTCACGCTGAGTGACAGCTACAGCGGCCTGTTCGCCGAGTCCTTCGGCTTTACCGACACGGATGGCACCTTCGTGCTGCACGGCAATGGCGGCACCATCGACGTCACGGCGCCGTCGATTCGACTCGGTGACGATACGTACGTCGATGCTCGCTCGTTGCTCAGCTACAGTGCGCTGTTCGACGATTGGGTGTGTTCGCCCGTCAGCTGTCCGCCGGCGCTCAGTCCCAGCGCGGCGCGCTCGCGCATCGCCAGCGGCCATGGCCTGCTGATCGACGGCCGCGGTGGTAACGTGCGCTTTGATGCGGGGGACGGCGAGATCGTCACCAGCGGCAGTCGTTCGGTGATTACCACCAACGCTGGTGGTTCGGTCGAGATGCACGCCGGGCAGGTGTCGATCGGCTCCCTGATCGACGCCACCGCCACCAACGACACGCGTGGCGCTGGCCATATTGCCGTTGATGCCGGCAGCATCACGCTGGATCAAGGCTACCTGCTGGCGTCGGGGTCATCGTCGCCGTCATCGACCAGCGGTGATATCCGGTTGCATGCCAGCGGCGACCTCCAGCTGAACAATTACAGCCTGGTGCAGAGCCTCAGTACCGGAACGACGGCGGGCGGCACGATCGACATTGCCGCCGGACGCTTGGCGCTGAATGGCAGCAGCAGCCTGTCGACCACCAAGCTCGGTGGTGGTGATGGCGGTGGCGGCATCGTCATCCGCGCCGATTCCGTCGATATCGGCGAGCACAGCTCGATCCTGGCGAATACCTACGGCAGTTATGGCGGTGAGGGCGAAACCGACGTCGACATCGAGGCACGGCAGATAAGCGTGCACGATGGCGGGCGCATCGAGAGCTCCAGCTATGCTACCAGCGGCAGTTCGACGACACGCACCCGCATCGTCGCCAGTGAGTCGCTCAGCATCGACAGTGGCGGCATCTTCAGTCAGGCCTACGCCACTGGCGATGGCGGTCGCATCGACATCACGGCGCCGCAACTGAGCCTGAGCGGAGGCGCACAGATCAGTGCTTCGACGCGTGCCGCCGGCGCAGCCGGCAGCATCGATGTGCAGTCCGAGCGCATCACCCTCGATGGCGAAGGAACGGCGATCGCCACCGACACCGTCGCGCACGGCGCCAGCGGCAACGTCAATCTGCAGGGCACGACGCTCAGCCTCAGCGACGGCGCGCGCATCAGCGCCTCGACCTACGACCTCGGCGCGGCGGGCGTCGTGCGCCTGGAGTTCTCTGCGATCACGCTCGATGGCGCTTCCAGCGTGCAGGCACGTACCGCCGGCGCCGGCGCCGGCGCCGGCGGCGCCGTCGACGTCTACGCCGACACGCTCAGCGTGCGCGGCGGCTCAAGCCTCGGCAGCAGCAACCGCATCGATGGCGTCATCGGCAGCGGCGCGGCCGGCAGCGTCAGCATCCACGCCGGCACGCTGACGCTGAGCGGGGCGGGCAGCGAGATCGCCAGCACCACCGAAAGCAGCGGCGCCGGCGGCAACATCAATCTGCAGGGCACGACGCTCAGCCTCAGCGACGGCGCGCGCATCAGCGCCTCGACCTACGACCTCGGCGCGGCGGGCGTCGTGCGCCTAGACTTTGCGTCGATCACGCTCGATGGCGCTTCCAGCGTGCAGGCACGCACCGCCGGCGCCGGCGCCGGCGGCGCCGTCGACGTCTACGCCGACACGCTCAGCGTGCGCGGCGGTTCAAGCCTCGGCAGCAGCAACCGCATCGACGATGTCATCGGCAGCGGCGCGGCCGGCAGCGTCAGCATCCACGCCGGCACGCTGACGCTGAGCGGGGCGGGCAGCGAGATCGCCAGCACCACCGAAAGCAGCGGCGCCGGCGGCAACATCAATCTGCAGGGCACGACGCTCAGCCTCAGCGACGGCGCGCGCATCAGCGCCTCGACCTACGACCTCGGCGCGGCGGGCGTCGTGCGCCTAGACTTTGCGTCGATCACGCTCGATGGCGCTTCCAGCGTGCAGGCACGCACCGCCGGCGCCGGCGCCGGCGGCGCCGTCGACGTCTACGCCGACACGCTCAGCGTGCGCGGCGG
>NZ_QGTJ01000002.1:609858-613814 GCF_003182095.1 Plasticicumulans acidivorans
ACGCTCGATGGCGCTTCCAGCGTGCAGGCACGCACCGCCGGCGCCGGCGCCGGCGGCGCCGTCGACGTCTACGCCGACACGCTCAGCGTGCGCGGCGGCTCAAGCCTCGGCAGCAGCAACCGCATCGACGATGTCATCGGCAGCGGCGCGGCCGGCAGCGTCAGCATCAACGCCGGTACGCTGACGCTGAGCGGGGCGAGCAGCGAGATCGCCAGCACCACCGAAAGCAGCGGCGCCGGCGGCAACATCAATCTGCAGGGCACGACGCTCAGCCTCAGCGACGGTGCGCGCATCAGCGCCTCGACCTACGACCTCGGCGCGGCGGGTGTCGTGCGCCTGGACTTCTCTGCGATCACGCTCGATGGCGCTTCCAGCGTGCAGGCACGCACCGCCGGGGCGGGTGCTGGCGGCGCCGTCGACGTCTACGCCGACACGCTCAGCGTGCGCGGCGGTTCAAGCCTCGGCAGCAGCAACCGCATCGATGGCGTCATAGGCAGCGGCGCGGCCGGCAGCGTCAGCATCAACGCCGGCACGCTGACGCTGAGCGGGGCGGGCAGCGAGATCGCCAGCACCACCGACAGTGTCGGTGCCGGCGGCAACGTCAGCATTTACGCCAGCACGCTGACGCTGCGCGACGGCGCCAGCGTGTCGACACAGACACGTGCTCAGGGGCACGCCGGTTCGGTGCATCTGCAGGCTGAGCGGCTCGATCTGGCCGGCGGCGCGGCGGTCAGTGCCACCAGTTCCGGCAGCGGCAATGCCGGCAGCATCGACATTCAGGCACATGAGGTGCAAGTCGATGGCGGACAGATCAGCAGCGGTACCACGCAGAGCGGGCGCGGTGGCGACGTGCGCATGACGGCCGACACGATCGCGCTCGATCACGCGGCGAGCGTGGCCGCCAGTACCAGCGGCAGCGGCCATGCCGGCACGATTGCGGTCACGGCCGGCCGGCTGACGCTCGCCGGCAGCAGCATCGTCGCCGAGAGCAGCGGTTCCGGTAACGCCGGTGCCATCGGTGTCAACGCCGGCACGCTCACGCTGGCCGACGATTCGCAGATCACCACCAGCACCAGCGGCAGTGGCAAGGCCGGCAGTATCGACGTCAGCGCGACCGATGCGATCCACCTCGACCGTTCGGCGATCGCCAGCGGTACCTTTGCCGCGGGCGCCGGCGGTAATGTCCACCTTGCCGCGCAGTCGATCACGCTCGATCACGATGCCTACATCGCTGCCGCCAGCTTTGGCAGTGGCGATGCCGGAGCGATTTCACTGTCGGCCGGGCGTGTCGCTCTCACCGGCTCCAGCCTGATCGTGGCGGGCACCAGCGGCAGTGGTAATGCCGGAGCCATCGACGTGCAGGCGAACGCGTTCGCGCTGGATGGCGGCTCGTCGATCGCGACGACCAGTCTGGGCAGTGGCACGGCTGGCAGCATCGGTATCAGCGCCGATACGGTGCGCCTCGATGGCGCCTCGATCAGCAGCACGGCGTTTGGCAGCAGTGACGGCGGCAACGTGCGCATCGATGCGCGGCAGGTCGAGCTGGTCAATGCCGCTTCGGTCTCGGCGAGCAGTTTTGGCAGCGGCCGCGCCGGCAACATCGACATCAACGCCAGCGATCGTTTCACCAGCCGTAATTCGAGCGTCGAGACGCGGGCGCCCGGTTCCGATGGCGGCAACATCACGTTTCAGGTCGGTCAGCGCTTCGATCTGCGTGACAGTCTGGTCAGCGCCTCGGTCGGTGCCGGTGGCGATGGCGGCAATATCACCATCGATCCGCGCCACGTCGTCATCAATCGCAGCCAGGTGCTGGCGCAGGCCGAGAACGGCCGCGGCGGCAATATCCGCATCATCGTGGCGCCCGGTGGCAGTTATCTGCTGTCGGCCGACAGCGAGATCAGCGCCTCGTCGGCGTTTGGCGTGCAGGGCACGGTGCAGGTCGTCGGGCCGGAGCGCGAACTGGTCGAGCGGCCGGAAGAGCTGCGCAGTGATTTTCTCGATCGCGCCAGTCTGCTCGGCGAACCCTGCGCGCAACGCCTGGCGCGGCGCAGCGGCAGCCTGATCCTCGGCGGCCGTGGCGGCATGCCGGTCACCCCTGACGCACCGCTCGGAGCCACTGACGCCATGGGCGGCAGCACGGGCAGTTCGATGCTGGCCGCTTCGACCTGCGGCGGCTGAAGGTTTCCACTCACCCCTGTTTCTCCGGTACGCCGTGATGGCGATGCCGTGCGTATCCCGGTCGCCGTTGCGGCGCGCCGGTAGGCACGCTTTGCCGACCGTTGGCTCCGGAACCGCCTGGCGCGACTGGATATGAAATTTCTTCGGCAGATGATCAATAAAAAAACCGCTAAAAGCGGTTTTTTTATTTTACCGGAGCGTTGCCGCTCACATTTTCAGCACTCGATGACGTTGACGGCGAGTCCGCCGCGCGCGGTTTCCTTGTACTTGGTCTTCATGTCGGCACCGGTGTCACGCATGGTCTTGATGACGCGGTCGAGCGAGACGAAGTGCTTGCCGTCCCCCTTCAGTGCCATGCGCGCAGCATTGATCGCCTTGATCGAACCCATCGCGTTGCGCTCGATGCACGGCACCTGCACCAGCCCGCCGACCGGGTCGCAGGTCAGGCCGAGGTTGTGTTCCATGCCGATCTCGGCGGCGTTCTCGACCTGTTCGACGTTACCGCCCATGACTTCGGCGAGCGCGCCGGCCGCCATCGAGCAGGCCACGCCGACCTCGCCCTGGCAGCCGACTTCGGCGCCGGAGATGCTGGCGTTCTCTTTATAGAGAATGGCGATGGCGCCGGCGGTGAGCAGGAAGCGGATGATGCCGTCATCGCTGGCGCCGGGGACGAAGCGTTCGTAGTAATGCAGCACGGCCGGCACGATGCCGGCGGCACCGTTGGTCGGTGCGGTGACGACGCGGCCGCCGGTGGCGTTTTCCTCGTTGACGGCGAGGGCGTAGAGGTTGACCCAGTCGAGCACGCCGAGCGGGTCGCGCAGCGAGGTTTCCGGGCGGGCCGACAGCTTGGCGTAAAGCTCGGCGGCGCGGCGGCGTACCTTCAGCCCGCCCGGCATCGTGCCTTCATGGTGGCAGCCACGTTCGACACAGGCCTGCATGACGTTCCAGATGTGCAGCAGGCCGCTGCGGATTTCCTCGTCGCTGCGCCAGACGCGCTCGTTGGCCAGCATCAGATCGCTGATGCGCAGACCGTGCTGGTGACTCAGGCGCAGCAGGTCGTCGCCGGTGCGAAAGGCGTACGGCAGCGGCGTGGTGTCGGCGACGATGCGGTCGGCGCCGGCATTTTCCTCGTTGACGACGAAGCCGCCGCCGACCGAGTAATAGACCTTATTGCGGATTTCCTGCCCGGCGGCATCGCAGGCGATGAAGCGCATGCCGTTCGGGTGATAGGGCAGCGTCTGCCGTTTGTGCAGGATCAGGTGCTCTTTTTCGATGAAGCGCACGCTGTGTGTGCCCATCAGCGCGATGCTGCCCTCGCTGCGGATGCGCGTCAGCTTGGCGTCGATGGTGTCGGTGTCGACCAGATCCGGCAGGTCACCACCAAGGCCGAGCAGCACCGCCTTGTCGCTGCCGTGGCCTTTGCCGGTGGCGCCGAGCGAGCCGTACAGCTCGGCGCGCACGCTGGCGACACTGTCGAGCAGACCCTGTTCCTGCAACTGGCTGACGAAACGCCAGGCGGCGCGCATCGGACCGACGGTGTGCGAGCTGGACGGTCCGATACCAATCTTGAAAATGTCGAAAACGCTGATGGCCATGGGCGGCTCCCGGCGTGCGGGCCGCGCGCCCGCGACGCCTCAGTGTTCAGGGGGCGGTCCCGCAGACCGCGGGACCCGGCTCAGGCTTTCAGTCCGCGTACACCGGGAAGCGCGCGCACAGCGCCGCCACTTCCCCGCGCACCCGCGCGATCGTCGCCTCGGCCTCCCCCGCCGCCAGCGCAT
>NZ_QGTJ01000003.1:0-443381 GCF_003182095.1 Plasticicumulans acidivorans
TCGTCATAGGCGCCTTCCTCTTCGAGGAAGTTGATGGCGGTGATGACGCCACGGCCGGCGCAGCCGACGCCCGGCTCCGGGCCGCCCGACTCGACACACTTGACGCCACCGTAACCGACGGAGAGCACATCATCGAGTTCGAGGTCTTCGACCGAGCCGGCTTCCGCGGCCAGGTGCATGACGGTGGTTTGCGCCTTGGAGTGCAGGATCAGGCGGGTGGAGTCGGCCTTCGGATCGCAGCCGATGATCATCACCTTCTTGCCGGCTTCGGCGAGGGCGGCAACGAGGTTCTGCGTGGTGGTGGACTTGCCGATACCACCCTTACCGTAAATAGCGCACTGACGTAATGCCATGATGAAGCCTCCATTAGAAATTCAGTGGCGGTCATTAATTGCCAATTACAGTAAAGCAACTCGTATGCCACTTTTTAAAAACGACTTGGAGCGCCGCCGACATTCACCTGAAATACTCAAATTTCTGCGCAAAATCACTGAATCATGCCGTGCCAGGCCATTAATCCGCCATTTCCAGACGACTCACGCCCTCATTTTCACGAAGCAGCGGCCAGAGCCGGTCGAGTGCGAATTCAGGAGCTGTGAATTCGAGTACGCGGCGGTACGCAAAGCGCTGCCGGGCGTTCCTGCCGGTACGCCTTCACCGGCGTGGCGAGCAGCAGCTGTACGCTGCGCACGACGAAATACACCGGCGCGCCGAGGCACAGATCGAGGTGATGCAGCGCGGCAGCGGCGACCTGCGCATGCAGCGTCAGTCCGCTGCGGGTGCTCATCATCACCTCGACGCAGGCCGGGTATTCGCTGATGGCCGCGATGCGGCCGCAGAAGACATTGCTGGCGCCGATCTGCACCGGCGTTCCTGTACCGACGAGTACATCGTTCGCCGTGAACAGTACGTCGATGTCCGCGCCGGGGCGCAGTTCCAGCGCTTCGCTGGAGCGGCGCGAGACCGAGGCGATCAGCCGATCCTCGGCATTGAGGGCGATCGCAACCTCGATGCGATCAAAGGCCGGCATCAAGGCTTCGATGCGGCCGCGAAACTGGTTGCAGGCACTGAACTTCATCTACTGCTACTCCGCAGTCCTGGGGGGACGCCGCGCGGCCGGCGCGCGGCAGGGTCGATGCAGCGCTCAGTCGAGCTCGTCGATCGAAGTGATCAGGCGCAGGCCGGGCGCGGCGGCGCTCGTCGGTGCCGCGCTCTGCGCCGCCTGACGGCGCTCGGCCTGGCGCTTGGCCCGCTCGACCCAGCTCAGACCGCCGCAGTGCAGCGCCAGGCTGACCTCATTGAGCAGGTCTTCGATGGTCTGGCCGGTGCCGACGATGATCGGCTGGATGCCGGCGGCGATCAGGCGCTTGATCGATGAAGTGCCGATCGAAGCGGCGTAGACCGCGGCGCAGTCCTGCAGGAAGTCGAGCTTGGCGATCACCTTGTCCTCAGGCGGCTTGGCAGCAAGGCGTTCGAGTTCCTCAGCGCCGAGTTCGAGCTCGACGACATTGCTCTCGGCGTCGGTCGACAGCGACTTGAAGCGGTTCTCGCCCTTCATCTCGACCTTGATGAACTCGCCGACGCCGAGCAGCTCGGCGTAGCCCGGCGAGACTTCGTAGATCACCAGCGTGTCGGCAGCACCGAAATGCAGGTTGACGTTGACCTGGTCATTGGAGGCAAAGGCCACTTTGATCATGACTGGATACTCCCGGCCGGCATACCGGCATGAGCCGCGCAGCAGGCGAAGCGCTGGCGCAGCGGCGACTGATAGGGTTCGATGCCGGCGCGGTGCGTCGACAGCAGGTTGGCGAGATCGAACAGCAGCTGGCGGGCACCGCGGTAGCCGACCCACTGCCGCGCCGCGGCGCCGTAGTGGTCGTACTGCGGGAAGCCCGCGCGCAGCAGCGGCACGCCGAGCCGCTCGGCGCTCTGCAGTGCGTGTGAATTGCCGATCAGCAGCTGCGCGCCGTGGGCGCGCGCGCGCTCTTCGAGATCCTCGAAGTCGCCAACCAGCACCTCCTCGGTATTGAGCGCTTCCAGCGCCGGCGTGCGGTACGGGCTGACCGCGGCGACCAGCTGGGCACCGACGTCGTCGAGCAGCTGACCGAGCGCGATCAGCTGATCGGCATCGGCGCCGATGGCGATGCGGGCGTCGCCGAACACCACGTAGGTGTCGACCATCGCATCGAGCAGCTGCTCGCGCTGGCGCACGATGCGCGCCGGCACCGGCCGCCCGGAGACATCGGCCAGCGCCTGCACGAAGGCATCACAGTCGGCCAGGCAGCTGAGGCCGGTGAAGCGCACGTCCGGCACGCCGGTGCGCGCACGCAGCAGATCGGCGGCGGCGCCGAGTGAGGCGCCGATCACCAGCGTCAGCACCGAGGCGCCCATCGAGGCGATCTGCGCACGGCTGATGCCGCCGCTGCTCAGCGTGGTGTAGCCCTGCGCATCGAGGTGGCCGTCGAGGGCATCCCCCAGATCGGGCAGGAACAGCGCCTGCAGGCCGAAGCTCTCGATCCATTCGCGGATCGCCTCGATGTCGGCCGGCGTCAGCATCGGCGAGGCCAGCACGTTGACCTGACGTGCCCGCCGCGCCACCGGCACCGCCGACGGCGGCACCAGCGCATCGATGATCGCGCGCACCGCCAGCGCAAAGCCGCTCTCCAGGCCGCCGAGCGTGTCCGGCGTGTTGACGGCGACCACGCTCGCCGCGTGCTCGCCGCCCTGGCGGAACGTGCGCAGCGCGCGGCCGATATCGACGCCCTGGGTCTCGGCGAGCCCGGTGGTGATCAGGCCGACGACTTCCGGGTGATGGCCGCTGATCACCGTGGCCAGTGCCTCCTGGATGCGCTCGTCGGCGCCCATGACGGTGCTGACCATGTCCATCGCTGTGGTCTGCAGCGGGATCGGTTCGCGAAAGTGCCGGGTGAAGAACACTTTGCTGAACGCGGTGCAGCCCTGCGCGCCGTGCTCCAGCGGCACGCACTGGCGGATGCCGAGGAAGGCGAGCGCCGCCCCCATCGGCTGGCTGACGCGCAGCGGGTTGACGGTCAGCGGTTTGCCGGTCTGGACGATGCAGGCCATTTCACACCTCCTCCAGTGCCGGCGCTGTCGCCGTCACGCCGTTCAGCCAGCGCGGCTGCTGGCGTGCGCGCTGCCACACCGGACTGTCGATGGCCAGCGACAGCTGGCGCGCCAGTTCGATCAGGCCGTCGTAGCCGGCGTAGCCGAAGTCGCGTTCGTGATTGATGTCGAGGAAGGCCAGGCGCGCCTTCAGCGCCGCGTAGAGGTAGCGGCCGCCGGCGATGAGGATGTCGGCGCCGCTGTCGCGGCAGGTGGCGATCAGCGCCGACTGATCGTTGTCGTCGATCATGCGCGTGCGCTCGCCCATCAGCTCCTGGATGCGCGCACGGTCCTCGGCGGTGGACTTTTCAGTGCCGGTGGCAACCACCTCCATGCCCAGATCCTGCAGCGCCGACACCACCGACCAGCTCTTGACGCCGCCGGAGAAGATCAGCGCCCGCTTGCCGCTCAGGCGTTCGCGCCAGGGCTCCAGCGCGGCGCGTGCGCGCGCCGCCTCGCGCAGGATCAGCAGCTCGGTGCGCACACTGAGCGAGGTGTCGCCGAGCAGACTGGCGAAGTCGCGCAGCGCCTGCGAGGTGTCGTGAATGCCGTAGAAGCTGCCTTCGAAGTACGGCGCGCCGTAGTCCTGCTGCAGGCGGCGTGCGACGTTGAGCATCGCCTTCGAGCACACCACCATGTTGACCTCGGCGCGGTGCATGGTCTGCACCTCGCGAAACCGCGCATCGCCCGACAGCGTGCAGAGAATGCGCAGGCCGAGCTCGTCGAACAGCGGCGCCACGCGCCAGAACTCGCCGGCGATGTTGTATTCACCGATCAGGTTGACGTCGTGCACCTGGATGCCGGGGGCGGCGAAGCCTGCCGGCAGCGGCGCCGGCTCGCGGGTACCGATGACATGGCGGTACAGCGTCTCGCCGGCGATGCGGTTGCCGAGGCTCTTGGTGCCGTAGAAACCGGCACCGTCGACCGGGATCACCGGCACCCCCCAGCGCTGGCTGGCATCGCGCGCCACCGCCTCGATGTCATCGCCGTGCAGCGCCGGCACGCAGGTGGCGTAGACGAACACCGCCTGCGGCCGGTAGCGCTCGACGGCGCTGCGGATGGCGTGGAACAGCTTTTTCTCGCCGCGGCCCATGATCACGTCGACGTCGGACAGGTCGGTGGTCATGCCCAGCCGGTGCAGCTGCGGCCCGGAGGACACGCTGCCGCGTGCATCCCACGAGCTGCCGGCGCAGCCGATCGGGCCGTGCACGATGTGCGCGGCGTCGGCGATCGGCAGCAGCGCGATCTGTGCGCCGTCGAAGGCGCAGCCGCCCTGCGTGGCACCGGGCTTGGGCCGGGCGCAACCGGTCTTGCGACCCGTGTCGTTGTGCGCGCAGGCCGGTTCGTCGAGCAGGTTCTGGATATCGTTCTGATTCATCGTGCCTCTCCGGACGGCCAGCACCGTCGCATGCGGTCAGGGTCAAAACACGGACCGGCGCGAAGCGCTGCACCCGAACGGGATCGCAGGCGGTATGCAGCGAGCCGAAGCTCACGGATGAGCGCATCACGCGGTAGGGCGATGGCATTCGGCACGCTAAAACATTTCGGCAACGCCATTTAAAAACGGCCGAATATTTCAGCAATGAAAATACTGCCGACGCTTTTCACCCCTGCTGCTGAATTAGCAATCAGTACGCCAAGGTGCTTAATGGCGATTAATGCGTGATTTCGCACCCGGGCCGCGGTAATTCGCCGTACCGGGCGGAACGAATTACGCCAACGGAGTACCGCGACGAACGCACGCATTGCACGTGATTCGTCGCGGCCTTTTTCATCTCAACGAAAATCCTTGTGGTTGAGATTGTATTTGCTCATGCGCAAGCCGAGCACGCGACGGGTCAGGCCGAGATGATCGGCGGCTTCGGTCATATTGCCGCGATACAGCTTGAGTGCATCGACGATCCACTCGTACTCGATGGCATTGAGCCGCGCCTCAAGGCCGCCGGCCGAGGCCTCGGCCTCGCCGACCACCGGCGCCTGCAGCGACGGCGGCAGGTTGTAGCCGTGGATCACACCGTCCTCGCACAGCAGCATCGCGCGCTCGATGACGTTTTCGAGTTCGCGCACGTTGCCCGGCCAGGGGTAGGACTGCAGCATGTTCAGCGCCGGCGTGGAGATGCGCTTGACGGCGATGCCCATCTCCCGCGAGAAGCGGGCGACGAAGTAGTCGGCGAGCGTGATGATGTCGGCGCCGCGCTCGCGCAGCGGCGGAATGGTGATCGGGAAGACGTTGAGGCGGTAGAACAGATCCTCACGAAAGCCGCCGTCGGCGACCATCTCGCCGAGGTTGCGGTTGGTCGCCGCGATCACGCGCAGATCGACGCGGATCGTGGTGTTGCCGCCGACGCGCTCGAAGCTGCGCTCCTGCAGCACGCGCAGCAGCTTGGCCTGCATGGTCAGCGACATCTCGCCGACTTCATCGAGAAAGATGGTGCCGCCGTCGGCTTCCTCGAAACGGCCTTTACGCAGTCCGGTGGCGCCGGTGAACGAGCCCTTCTCGTGACCGAACAGCTCGCTCTCGATCACCGACTCCGGCAGCGAGGCGCAGTTGAACTTGACGAAGGGGCCGTTGGCCATCGGGCTGTTGTGGTGGATGGCGCTGGCCACCAGCTCCTTGCCGACGCCGCTTTCACCGAGGATCAGCACCGTGGTCTTGGTGCGCACCACCCGCTCGATCAGCCGGTAGATCTCCTGCATCGGCTTGGAGTGGCCGATGATGTTGGAGGGCTTGAACTTGGCCTTGAGCTCGCTGCGCAGGCGGCGGTTCTCGGCTTCGAGAGCGACATGCTCGATGTTTTCGAGCAGGTAGAGCTCGACGGCCTGCGCGGTGGTCGCCGCCAGGATCGACAGCACCTCGATGTCGAGCTTGAGCAGTTCGACGTTGTCGTAGAGGCGCTCGGCGCTGATCGTGCCCATGACCTTGCGCCCGCGCATGATCGGCACGCACAGGAACGACAGGTCGGCATCGGCACTGCGGCTGCCGGTGCGGTTGAGGAACGCCGGTTCGTCGCGGATGCTCGGCACCACGGTGGTCTGCCCGGTTTCGACGACGCGGCCGATGATGCCCTCACCGAGCAGGTAGATGCCCTTGGCCGCCTCCTCCGCCGTCAGCCCGAAGCTCTCATGGATGATGATGTGGCCGGAGTCCTTGTCGAACAGGCTGACCATGCCGCGCACGACCTTCATGTGCCGCTTCATCAGCCGCAGCAGGATGCCGAGAATCGCTGACAGATCCGCGCTCTGCGAGGCGATGCGGCTCATCTCGTAGAGCAGCGGCAGCAGATCGGTGCGGCACTCGCCGAGATCGCATTCACAGTAGTGAGGAAGGGATGTCACCTGCTTTCGCCCCTCCTGGCTACGGCTCTCGGGACGACTGGAAAACTCGCGCTCGAACGGGCCCGTCCCCTTGGCCACGAGTTGCCGAGGCTGCAGTACTGGCAGCGCTGTCATCAAAGCTCCGCAGCGGGCAGTACCCGCACCGCCGGGTTGCCGAGCACACGTACCAGCTCGCGACGCACGCCGCCGAGCGTCTGTCCGGCCAGCGCGCAGGCCACGCAGGCGCCGCTCAGGCGCACGCGCACGATGTTGCCGCGCACGTCTACCAGCGCCATGTCACCGCCGTCGGCCTGCACCCGCGGACGCAGACGCTCGATCGTCTCCGCCACCAGTTCCAGGCAGGTTTCCGCAGCGGCGGCCTGTGGCAGCACGATCTCTTCCCCGATGGCCTCGGCGAGGTCCGGGGCCGCACCTGCGGCGGCATCCAATGCTCGATTGCTCATGGCTGTCTTGCTCCCGCCGGCGAATCCGTTGCACCGCCCGCCGCAGCCGGCGCCCGCAGCGACGCGTATCTGTCACAACCGCGTTCAAGCAGGTCTCGGGCCAACCGCAGTGTCTGGGTGAAAATCCATACGCAAAACGCGGAATGGTGCCGAATCGTGAACATTTTTGAACGGCTGGGACCGGATCGTGACGTCTGCGTACAACTGACCGCGTGTGTGCAATGCGCCAGGAAAAGCCTGCACTGCGTTATATCGGTGCAAATATAACGATCGATCAAAAGACCTCGACGCGCGGCGCGGCCGCGCGCAGTGCAGGACTCAGCCGCTGGGAAATGCGCTGACGGCAGTGCCGCCGGACGCGCTCAGTCGACGGCTTCAGCCTGCGCGGCAGCGTCGTAGGGGAAGCGCCAGGTTTCGAAGGTCTTCGGGAACAGCATGCCGGCATCACCGCGATCGCCGGTGAACACCCGGCGCAGGCGCGGCGCGCCGAGCTTGCCGCTGGGATCGAGCTCTTCAAGCTTGTCGAGCGCGCTCAGCGCCTCCGCCTCGCGACCGAGACGCGCCATGTTGTAGGCGTAGGCGGTCAGCGACTGCAGCCACAAGCGGGTGTAGGCGTGCCATTCCGCGAAATCGGCCATCTGCGGCGTGACCTCGCGCCAGTCGGCCGGCAGGCCGAGCCGCGCCGACAGCCAGTCGATGCACGACAGCGCCCAGTGCGCGGCTTCCAGCGAGCGGCGGCGATAGAAGTAAAAGCGGTAGGCGACGATGCGGATGCCGAGCGTGTCCGGCGAGGCGTCGATCAGCTCGCGCACCATCGCCTCGGTCTTTGCCGAATCCGCCCAGTTGGCGAAGATCTCGCGCAGCGTCTCACGGGTCTCCGGCGGTACGTTGTTGGCGAAGTGGTAACGCTCCAGGCTGTAGATGCGGGCGCTGCGGCGCGTGCTCGCCGCGCTGGGCTCGATGGTTTCAGACACGTTCGACTTCTCCAGTCAGTCGGGCGGCGCGACGCGCCGCTCCCAGGCACGCGCGACCGGCATGTGCCAGTCGCATTCCCTCGGGCCGTGCAGGACGGCCCCTCCACGCCGCAGCAGCGGCGCATGCACAGCAGACGAGCGGGGACGGATGCACACCGCGGCGGGCTGGCAGTGTCGTCATGCCGGCGGCCGCAAGCGGCCTCCCTCCCCTGCCGCCGGCGCCGCGGGCGGCTCGTTCGCGATTCACGGCGGCCCGCTGTGCGCGGCGACGGCATCCGCCTCCGGCGGCGCCAGGCCGAGCAAGACATGGGCCAGCTCGGCATCACTGAGCCGGTAGCCATAGAAGCGCTGGTAGAAGGCGCGTGCGGCGGCGCCGACGTCGACATCGGCCAGACGCTGCGGATGGAACAGCTGTGCTGCCCACAGCACCTGCAGCACCGTCTCCGCGGCGCGCGTGCACCAGGCGTTGATACCGCGCGGATTGACCAGCACGCGGCCGGTGCGCACCGCGCTGACGCCCTGCCAGCGCGGGTCATCGAGGATCGCGCGGCGCTGCGCGGCATCAAGGGTGACGATGACCTGCGGGTCCCAGTCCAGTACATCTTCCAGATGCACGTGTACGTCACCGTGCAAGCCGGCCCGGGCGACGACGTTGATGCCGCCGGCCGCGCCGATCCAGGCATCGACCATCGACTCCAGGCCCTCGCTGCGCAGCGGCGCCACCGAGGCGTAATACACACGCGGGCGCTGCGCCGGGTCGAGGTCCGCGAGCGCTGCGGCCACCCGCTGCAGATTGGCGGCATATTCGGTGAGCAAGGCGTCGGCCTGCACCGCGGCGGCCGGGCCGAGCGCGGTGGCGAGCAGCCGCACCGCCTGCACGAATTCCTCCGGTGTGCTGTAGCCCAGATACAGCACCGGCAGGCCGACGCGCTCCAGCCGCCGGCCGAGCGCGGTATTGCTGAGCCACAGCGTCACCAGATCCGGACGCCGCGCCAGCAGCGCCTCCAGATCGACGCCGGCCGGACGGCTGAACGGCGTCGCCAGCGCCGCCGTGCCCGGCAGCACCCGGCGCAGCCAGGGATTGTCGCGCACCTCGGGGGTGACGCTGTCGAGCTGCGCCGCGCCGCCGAGGGCGACGATCAGCGAGGCCATCGAAATACCCGGCGTACCGACCCGCATCACCGGCCGCGACAGGCGCAGCATGTGACCGGCCTGGTCGACCAGTTCGACACCGCCACCCTGCACCGTCTGCGCGCCGAACAGCAGCACCAGCAGCCAGCCCCAGCGTCCACCAACGAGCGCCCGGCGCATGCGCTCAGAACGCCACGGTCGCGGACAGCGACACGGTGCGCGGACTGCCCAGATAGAGGATGCCCGAGCGCGTGCTCCAGTAGTCCTCGCCGGTCAGGTTGGCGATGTTGAGCCGCCAGGTGGTCTCCTTGCCGTAGAGCTTGCTGCGATAGCGCAGGCCGGCGTCGAACAGCGTCACCGGATCGACGTAGAGCGTATTGGCCGCGTCCCACGGCACCTTGCCGACGTAGGACACACCGCCGGTCAGCGTCAGCCCGGGCACACCCGGCAGCTCGTATTCGGCATACAGCCGCGCCATGTTCTCGGCCACGCCCTGCGGCACCTTGCCGACGTTGGCGGTCGCCTTGTCGATGCGCGCATCGAGCAGCGTGAAACCGCCGACCAGCGTCAGCCGCTCGCTCGGCTTGCCGCTCAGCGAGAACTCCCAGCCCTGATGCACGACGCGGCCGTCCTGCGAGGCGAGGTTGGTGCCCGGGTCGACGTACTGATTGGCCTGGCGGATGCGGAACCACGCCAGGTTCAGGTCGACGCCGCCGAGCGCCAGCCGCGCGCCGAGCTCGGACTGCTTGCTGACGAAGGGCGAGAAGGTCTCGCCGGCGTTGGCCGTGGTGCTGCCGGCGACGAAGCCCTGCTGCAGCGCCTCGGCATAGGTGAAATAGGTCGTCAGCGTCTCCAGCGGACGAAACGACAGCGAGGCGATCGGCGTCGCCTTGTCGGCGTCGTAGCGGCTGACGCTGCGTTTGCCGCTGGCGCTGGTCGCGGTCTGTTCATCATCGATGCCGGCGCGGTTGACGCCGAGCAGCAGCGACCACTGTTCGCCGATGTCGATACGGTCGGCCAGCAGCAGCGTGGTGTACGTAGTGTCCTGCGCGGTCGAGGTGCCGGCCGGCGGCAGCTGCCAGGCCGGATGCGCCCGCGAGTCCCACGCATAGACCGTGCTGTAGGTGGTGCCGCGATAGCCGTTGTCGCCGGCATCGAACTCATCGCGCGTGGCGCCGAAGCTCATATGGTGATGCAGCGTGCCGGTCGTGAAGTCGGCATCGAGGAACAGGCTGTACTGATCAACGGTGGTGGTGAAGCGCTGCTGCGAATCGACACGCCAGCGGTAATCGAGATCGCGGTTCTGCCAGACGATGCGGTTGAGGAAGTACTCGCGCTCGATCTCACTGTGACGCACGCGCCCGCGCAGCGTGAAGGTGTCGTTGAGCCGGGTTTCGAAGGCACCGCCGAGGCGGCGGGTCTCGTCGCTGGCACCGGTATACGGCGCGCCCCAGTTGTCGCTGGCATCGGGCGCATCAGGGATGCCGATCTTGGCCGTGGTCATGAACAGCGCCTGGGCGTGGTCGAGTTCGCGACGCGCGGCCGCGGCTTCCAGATCGATGCGCGTATCCGCCGACAGCCGCCAGCTCAGCGCACCGGAGCCGACATAGCGCTGCTGGCTCTGCTGTTCAGCGCCGGTGGTACCGGCATTGGCGTAGCCCAGATTGAGGCGGTAGAGCAGATCCGGATTGGCGGCCAGCGGCCCGCCGAGATCGAGCTGGCTGTAGAGCTGATGGTCGTAGCTGCCGACGGTCAGTGCGGCCAGCGGCTCGGCCAGCGGGCGCTTGCTGAGGTAGTTGACGATGCCGGCCGGCGAGGTGATGCCGTACAGAAAGCCCGCCGCACCGCTCAGCACCTCGATGCCCTGCTTGTCCTCCAGCGGCTCGTAGATGTCGAAGGAGCGCAGGCCGTCGAGCGCCATGTTGTAGCTCCAGGTCGAGGCGCTGAAACCGCGCATCGAGAAATACGGCGTGATCTGGCTGGCGCCGGTGCTGGCGTAGACCGTCGGTACGTACTTCAGCGCTTCGGTGGTGTTGCTGGCCTGGGTGTTGCGGATCAACTCGGCGGGCACCGTGCTGACCGACAGCGGACTGTCGCGGCGGCTGCCGGCGCCGAGCGGGCCGAGATCGACACGCTCCACGCGGTAGCCGCTGGCGGCGCTGCCGTCGTCCGGCGACTGCGCGGTGACGACGACGGGTTCGAGCTCGACGGCGGTATCGGCCCCGGCGGCAAATACAGCGCTCGGCAGACCGAGCAGGCCCAGGGCCAGCGGGGCACGACGGTGGCGATGGACGGTCATCACGGGGAAGCTCCTTGGGTCGGTTCGGCCATGCGGGATGCACAGCCCCGGCGCAAGCGACATGCCAGCGCCGGCCGACAACCGAGAGCGCACCCCGGCGTGCAAAGCTCACCGATCGTTCATCAGGGAACCACCCTGCCCCCGGCGCCGGCAGGTACGGCTGTACGGGAATGTCCAACGGCGCCCGCAAGCGTACCGGCGGGTACGCCGGCTGGCCGCCGCCGGCGGCGCTGCGGCCAGCCGCGACGCGGGCCGGCACCGCGACGGCGGTGGCTGGCGCGCGCCTTGCTGTAGCGCTGCGTACTGCTTCGCGCCGGCGAACGGCCGCATCGTCCGGCGCCCAACAGAGGAAGGCGCCCCCCATGGAACCCATCAAGTGCGGATTGCTGCCCGGTGAATCGAAGCCGGTCGTCGAGCGGCTCAACGAGCCGCTGCGTGCCTGCCTGCAACGCTGCCTGGGGCGGCCGGTGCAGCTGGTGGTCGGCGAAAACTACGTGGCCACCGGCGAGGCGCTGCGCCAGGGCCGGCTCGACATCGCCTACCTCGGCCCGGTCACCTACGTGCTGCAGAGCCGCAGCGCGGCGCTCGAACCCTTCGCCCGGCCGACCCACGGCGGCAGCTGCGGACCGACCTTCCGCGCGGCGATCATCGTGCCGCTGGACAGCCCGCTGCAGTCACTGGCGCAGCTGCGCGGCGGCGAGATCGCCTTCGGCGACCTGGCTTCGACCTCCGGCTCCTGGGTGCCGCGGCACATGCTGCTGCAGGCCGGGCTGGCAGCCGACCGCGACTACGTGCGCCGCCACCTCGGCGCCCACGACGCGGTGGTCAGCGCGGTCGCCGCGCGCCGCGCGACCGCCGGCGCGCTGTCGCTGCCGGTGTTCGAACGCCTGCTCGCCGAAGGCCGCATCGGTGCCGGCGCGGTGCGCGTGCTCGCCGAATCGGCACCGATCCCGGAGTACATGTGGACCTTCCGCGCCGGCCTGCCGACGGCGCTGCGCGAGGCCCTGCGCGAGGCGTTCATCGAGCTGCTGACACCGGCGGCGCTGCGTCCCTACCGCGCCCAGGGCTTCATTCCGGCGGTCGACGCCGATGTCGATCGCGTGCGTCAGTGGATGGAAGACATTCTGCAGGCACGCCTGCGCGGTCCGCTGCCGCCCTCGGTGCTGCCGCCGACGCCGCGCCATGCCGCCAGCGAGGCGGCGGCGCGCTGGCGGCATGAGCGCACGGCGCAGCCGCGCAGCGGAGCGGCATCGTGAGCGCAGCGGGCGGCGACGGCCGCAGCCCGCGGGTGACGGAGCGCTCGCAGGTACAATTGGCGGTCTCGCAGAGCATGTTCTGCGAATTCGACATGGGCGAGTGCCGCACCAGCTTCATGCCGCTGCTCTATGAGATGAGCCGCGTCTCCACCGAAACCGCCGACCTGCCACGCATCCTGCGCATCCTGATGCGCCTGCTGCGCCAGTACCTGAAGGCCGAGCGCGGCAGCATCAGCCTGCGCGACCCCGACGGCGGCGAAGTCAGCGTGCATGACAGCTTCGGCGCCTGGGACGAGCACGAACCGGGCCTGCACGCCCTCAGCCAGCGAGCGATCGCCCGCGGCGAAGCCGGCGTCATCGCCCACATCCCCGGCGAGCCGGATTTTCAGGGCAATCCGCTGGCACCGTCGCACTCGACGCTGTGCGCGCCGATCATGCGCAACAGCCGGGTGATCGGCACGCTGAGCGCGCAGCGCGTCTACCTCAACCGCCGCCTGCTCAACCTCGACCTGGAAATCCTCTCGATCCTGGCGATGCACATCGCCCCGGCGGTCGACCTTTACCTGCGCGAGACGGTACGCCGCACCTCGCTGGAAGACGAAAACCGCCGCCTGCGCGACGCCGTGCGCGAACGCTTCAAGCCCTCGAACATCATCGGCAGCTCGCAGGCGATGCAGGGCGTCTATGCGCTGATCGAGCGCGTCACCCGCTCGAAGACTACGGTGCTGATCCTTGGTGAAAGCGGCGTCGGCAAGGAGCTGGTGGCCAGTGCCATCCACTATAACGGCCCCGATGCCGACGGCCCGTTCATCAAGTTCAACTGCGCGGCGCTGCCCGAGAGCATCATCGAGAGCGAACTGTTCGGCCACGAACGCGGCGCCTTCACCGGCGCACACAGCACCCGCCGCGGCCGCTTCGAGGAGGCCGACGGCGGCACCATCTTCATCGACGAGGTCGGCGAGCTGTCGCTGGCGATGCAGGCCAAGCTGCTGCGCATCCTGCAGGAGCGCGACTTCGAGCGTGTCGGCGGCAACACCACGATCCAGGTCGATCTGCGCGTGCTCGCCGCTACCAACCGCGACCTGCAGGCGATGGTGCGCCAGGGCACTTTCCGCGAGGATCTGTACTACCGCCTCAACGTCTTCCCGATCGCCATCCCGTCACTGCGCGAGCGCGGCCACGACATTATGGCGCTGGCCGAGCACTTCGTCGCCCGCTTCGCCAGCGACATGGGCGTCGAGATCCACGGCATCGCCGCCGGCGCGCAGAACATGCTGCTCTGCTACCACTGGCCGGGCAACGTGCGCGAGCTGGAGAACGTCATCGAACGCGCGGTGATCCTCGCCGAAGGCGGCACCATCGAAGCGGCGCACCTGCCACCCTCGCTGCAGACGCCGGTGGCCAGCGAGCTCGCCAGCGGCACCGGCGGCCGCCTCGAAGCGCGCCTCGGCGCCGTCGAGTACGAGATGATCGCCGAGGCGCTGCAGCTGCATCACGGCAACATGACCGAGGCCGCCCACCACCTCAAACTCAGCCGCCGCGTGCTCGGCCTGCGCATGGAGCGCTACGGTCTGACCTACAAGGACTTCCGCTAGCGCAGCGCGAACACCACCGGCACCACCACCCAGGCCGCCAGCGCCCGGCCGTCGCGATAGGCCGGGCGAAACCGCCAGCGCTGCAGGGCTGCCAGCGCCGCGGCATCGAGCCGCTGGTCGCCTGAGCCTTTCGCCAGCTGCACTTCGCCGACCCGGCCGGCCTCGGTGATCAGCACCCGCACCCGCACCCGCCCCTCGCGGCCTTCGGCGCGCGCGGCCGGCGGATAGCCCGGCGGCGGACCGCTGATCACATAAGGCAGACTGCTGCCATCGCCGCCTCCACCACCGCCCCCCGGCGTGCCGCTGCTGCCGCCGCCGTTACCGCCGGCCGCCGCCGCGGCCGACGCTGAAGCACCAGCGTTCTGCGCGACGCTCGGCGGTGTCGGCGGCGGTGCCGCTTTTTTCTTCACCGGCTGCGGCTTGGGCGCGGGTCTGGCTGGCTTGCGCACGACTTTCTTCGGCGCCGGCGCGCTGAGCGCTGGGGCCACCGGCGCCGGCGCCCGGCTGCTGATCAGCGGCGGCGTCGGTTCAGGCTCGGGCTCGACGACGGGCTGCGGCTCGGGTTCGACGACCGGCTCGGCCGCCGCAACCGACTCCGCTGGTGTGACCGGCTCCGGCGTGATCGACTCAGCCGCTGCCGCCGCGCCGGCCGCCCCGCCATCACCGGCGGCCGGGCCGAGGCCGAGCGTGACCTCGATCGGCAGCAGCTTCAGGGTCGGTGCCGGTGCCGGCTCGACCTGCAGCAGCGCCGCCAGGGTCAGCGCATGCAGCAGCAGCGACAGCAGCGTGGCGCCGGTGAACGGCCGCAGCTTCACGTCGCGCATGACAGCACTCCGCCCAGACGCGGCACGCACAGGCGGGCGAGATGGCCGTCGCGCTGGTGAATGTCGTGGATCTCGGTCTCGACGCCGTAGGTGCTGCGCAGGTAATCCTCGGTGATCAGCGCCTGCGGCGCGCCGACGTGGCAGCGGCGTTCGCGGTCGATCAGCAGCACGCGCGAGGCGTAGAGCAAGGCATGGTTCGGATGGTGCGTGGTGAGGATGACGCCGATGTCCTCGCGCGCGGCGATGCGGCGCACGTGTGCCATCACCTTGAGCTGATTACCGTAATCGAGGTTGGAGGTCGGCTCGTCCATCACCAGCACGCGCGGCGCCTGGGCCAGCGCACGGGCGATCAGCACCAGCTGGCGCTCGCCGCCGCTGATCTCGGTGTAGCGCGCCTCGGCCAGCGCGCTGATGCCGAGCGTATCCAGCGCCGCCGCCGCCAGCTCGCGATCGTGCGTCCCGGGCGCGGCGAACACGCTGCGGTGCGCCGCCCGCCCCATCGCCACCACATCGCGCACGGTGAACGGAAACGGCGGTGCATGCGTCTGCGGCACGTAGCCGACACGGCGGGCGAAGTCGCGCCGCGACCAGCGCGCCGCCGAGCGGCCGTCGAGGCGGATCTCGCCGCCGAGCGCCGGCAGCAGGCCGAGGATGGTCTTGAACAGCGTGGTCTTGCCGACGCCGTTGGGACCGAGCAGGCAGAGCAGCTCACCGCCCTGCAGCGCCACGGAAACCGCCTCCAGCAGCGGCCGGCGGCCGTAGCCGCAGCTGAGATTGCGTAGTTCGAGCATGTCCGTGCTCTCAGGCCCAGCCACGCCGGCTGCGGCCCAGCAGATACAGGAAGAATGGAGCGCCGATCACCGAGGTGAGGATGCCGAGCGGCACCTCGACGGCGAACAGCGAACGCGCCAGGTCATCGACCAGCAGCAGAAACCCGGCGCCGAGCGCCGCCGCCACCGGCAGCAGCAGGCGATGATCCGGGCCGACCAGCATGCGCGCCAGATGCGGCACGATCAGTCCGACCAGGCCGATGATGCCACTGATCGCCACCGCGGCGGCGGTGACCAGCGTCGCGCAGACGATCACCAGCAGGCGCAGCCGCGTCGTCTCCAGACCGAGCGCGCGTGCCTCCTCGTCACCGAAGCAGAGCACGTTGAGCGTCCAGCCCAGCGCCTGCAGCACAGCACCGCCGAGCAGAATCGGCCAGGCGGCCAGCGCCAGATCGGCCATTTCCACCGTATCCAGGCTGCCCATCAGCCAGAAGGTGATGGTCGGCAGCGTGTTGTACGGATCGGCGACGAACTTCACCAGCGAGACGAAGGCCGTGAACAGCGTGCCGACGATGATGCCGGCGAGCACCATCACCAGCAGCGGATCACCATGGCGGCCGAGGCCGGCACCGATCGCCGCACTGGCGCCGACGGCGAGCAGGCCGCCGGCGAAGGCGAAGGCCTGGATGCCGGCCATGCCGTAGCCGAGCAGGATCGCCAGCGCCGCGCCGAAGCTCGCGCCGGCGGACACGCCGAGGATGCCCGGCGACACCATTGGGTTGCGGAACAGCCCCTGATAAGCAGTGCCGGAGATCGACAGCGCCGCGCCGACCAGCAGCGCGGCGAGGATGCGCGGCAGGCGGATGCCGAGCACCACCGCCTCGACCTCCTGCGACCAGTGCGCATCGAGCGGCAGAATCTCCGCGGCGAGCACCTGCAGCGCGGTCAGCGGCGGCACCGGGTAGCGACCGATCGCGAACGACGCGGCAAACACCAGGGCCAGCAGCAGGCACAGACCGAACGGACGCAGCAGTAGATGTGGAGCCAGACGGGCAGAGGGCGGGTTCATGGCGGGGTCGGCTCCGTCAGCAGGGCGATGCGCACCACGCCGTGCACGCCGAGCTCGGCGAGCAGCGCACTGACCTCGCCATAGGCGAGCGCGGTGTCGGCCCGCAGGTACACCACGCGCTGCGGGTCGGCGCTCAGCTGCGCTTCAAGCAGCGCACCGAGCGCCTCGCGTGTGATCGCTTCGCCGTCGAGCGCGAGCTGGCCGTCGCGGTCCAGGCTCAGCACCAGCGGCGACTGCGGCAGCTGCACCGGCTGCGCCGCCGACGGTGGCAGGCGCAGCGGGATTTCATTGAGCGCCAGCGGTGCCGTGACCATGAAGATGATCAGCAGCACCAGCACCACGTCGATGAACGGCGTGATGTTGATCTCGGCGTTCTGCTGCGGCAGACCGTCGTCCGCGCGCGTCGACATCAGCAGGGACATGGCGGCGCCTCCGTGCTGAAGTGGACGGCCAGACGGGCGATGCCGAGGCGGATGCGCCGTGCGCAATGGCCCAGTTCGCCGGCGAACTCGTTGTAGGCGATCGCCGCCGGGATCGCCGCGAGCAGGCCGATCGCGGTCGCCGCCAGCGCCTCGGCGATGCCCGGCGCGACGGCGGCGAGGCTGGTGTTCTGCAGGCGGGCGATGCCGGCAAAAGCGTTCATCACCCCCCAGACGGTGCCGAACAGGCCGACGAACGGCGCCGTCGAGCTGATCGTCGCCAGGTAACCGAGGCGCTGCTCGGCGCGCAGCAGCACCGCCGCCAGATGATCCTGCAGCGTGCGCTCGATGCGCTCGCGCGCGGCCTCCTGATCCTCACCGGCGGGCCTCTGCCCGGCTTCGCGGCGGCCGAGCGCGTGCAGCGTCGCCGCCAGCCCCTCGCCCGCCGCCGCCGCGGGCGCACGCTCCAGGCGCGCGGCCTGGGCACGCAGGCGGCGCAGCACGAAGACTTTTTCCAGGATCACGCTCCAGCACAGCAGCGAGTAGCCGATCAGCACGCAGAACACGCCCTTGACCACCGGCGAGGCCTGCATGAACAGGCCGAGCGGCGACAGGTCGACCTCGTTCATGGTGTCGCCCTCCCCGCCTGCGGCCGGCTCAGCGCCAGCAGCGCGCGCACTTCCTCGGCGCTCGGCTCGCGGTGATAGAACGTGCTGAAGTACTCGCGGGTGACGGCTTCGAGATCGAAGTGATAGACCTCCGGGTAGAGCAGCTCGGCGAGCCAGATCACGCCGAGGATGCGGTTGCTGCCCGGCGGCCGGTCGAACCAGCTGTACGGCAGCCACGGAATCTGCACCACGCGCCCGCTGCGCACCGCCTCGACCCGCTGCCACAGCGGGTTGTCGACGATCGCCGTCCAGGTCGTCGCCTGCTCGGCCGCCGGCGTCCACACCAGGATCAGGTCCGGCTGCCAGACGTAGATCTGCTCCAGCGACACACTGCTCATGCCCTCGTCGGGCAGGTTGGCGACCTGCGCGACGTTGACGCCACCAACGAAGTCGAGCACCTGGGTATGGCTGGAGCCGGCCGGATTGGTCGACAGCCCGTCCGGGCCCTCGGCGTAGTAGACGCGCTTGCGCTGGGCCGGCGCGATGCGCTTGGCCAGCTGCGGAATCGGATCGAGGTAGGTGGCGACGAAATCGGCCAGCACCTGCGCCTGCGCCGGTTCGCCGAGCACCTCGCCGAGCAGGTGGAAGGTGCGCTTGAAGTCGCGCAGATCCTGCTCGATCAGCAGCACCGGAATCTTGAGCTTTTCCTGCAGGCGATCGGCGCGCTCCCCGGCACCGGGCATCGCCTCCATGACGATCAGATCCGGCGCCATCGTCACGATCTCCTCATCGGAGAAGCGCATGCCCTGCGCCGGCATCACCTTGCCCTCACGCAGGGCCGGCGCCAGCAGTGCCAGCGCCCGCTCGCCGAGGCGGTAGTTGTTGGCCAGCTTGTGCGGGGCGACGGCGGCGACCACCGGGATGCAGTGGCCGATGGCGTAGACGCGCTGCACCGTGTCGGGCAGCGTCAGCAGCCGCCCGCTCATGTCGGCGAGCTGGCGTTCGGCCAGCGCCGGCGCGCTGCCCAGCAGCGCCGCCAGCAGCAGTGTCAGCAGGTAAAACCGACGGGCGCCCATCAGAATTTCACCGCGACTTCGACGCCGTAGGTGGCGCCGACATCCCGCAGCACGCCCCAGTTGGCAGTGGCCGGATAACCCTTGTTGTTGGTGCCGTAGTGCTCGTCGGTGAGGTTCTGGCCGTACAGCGTCACCGTCACGTCCTTGCCGAACTGGCGGGCGACGCTGAGGTTGACGGTGGTGAAATCGCCGACGGTGTAGCCGTAGCTGAGGTAGGGATCGACGCGCAGCAGCGTGACGTTGCTGTTCCACGGCCCCTGGCGCCAGTTGAGGCGGGCCGTGTACTTGTTGTCGGGGAATTCGCTGCCGTTTTCGCCGTCTTCCTCGCTGTCGTTGAAGTGCGTCCAGCCCAGCTCGTAGCCGAGGGCATCATCGGCAAAGCGTCCGCGCAGGCTCAGCTCGAAGCCGTGGCGGATGCGGTCGGCGGCCTTGTAGACGGTGATGCTGGTCGCCTCACCGCTGGCCTCGTCGATCAGCGGATTGCCGTCGGCGTCCTCGCTGATGCTGCCGTCGGAGACCTTGGCGTTTTTGATGTTGTAGTAGAACGGCGTCAGGCTGGCCTGCAGCGCCGGGCTGAAGTCGGCCTCGATGCCCAGCTCGTAGCGGCTGCGATCCTCGGCGTCGAGCTCGGCGTCATCGCGCGTGGTCAGCACATCCGGCGTCGGCGTGTGATTGAAGGAATAGCGCGCCGACAGCCGCCAGGTCGGATCGATCTGCCAGGCGCTGCCGATCGAGACCAGCGTCGCCTTGTCGGTCCACTCATCATTGGACAGCTGCACCTGATTGCCGCTCGACAGGTATTTGTCGCCGCCTTCGATGATGTGCTTCTTGTCCATGCGCAGCGCCCCGTCGATCGACCAGGCCGGGGTGATGCGGTATTCGTCGGTGACGTAGGCGCCGAACACCTGCTCACGGCGCGGCGTGTCGCTGCCTTCACTCTGCTGATACCAGCGCACGCTCTGCGCGCCGATCTTGAAGATGTTCTGCTCACCGCTGAGGGTGTGCGAGAGATTCCACTCGATCGCCTGGTCCTTGGCGTCGCTGCCGCTGACCGAGGACTTCGGCTTGATCGTCGTGTAGGCGTACTGCGTGCCTTCGGTCTGGCTCCAGCCGTAGGTCAGCGCCGTGGTGTTGTGCTCGTTCCAGGTCCGCGCCAGATTGACGGCGAAGACCATGGTGTTCATCGGGTCGTAGCGCCAGATGTTCTTGTCGAGCACGCCGTCCGGCGTCGGCCCGCTGACCGGATACTTGGTGACGCCGCTGTAGGTGCCGGTGGCGCGCTGGATGTCGCGCTCGGCGCGGTTGATGAACAGCGAGGCCGAGGCGTTGAGATCGGCATCCTTGTAGGCGCCGTTGAGCAGAAAGGTGTCGCCTTCATAGGCGTTGTTCCAGTCATCGCGGCCATCGGTCTGGCTGCGCTGGTAGCCGAGGCCGACGCTGGCGCGGCCGTCGAGCCCCGAGTAACTGAGAAAACCGCTGGCCTTGCGCGTGTCGTAGCGGCCGTAGCTGACGTGCGCCTCGCCGCCGCTCTCGCCGCCGGGCATCGCCTTGCGCGTGGTGATGACGATGAAGCCCTGGTTCGGCGAACCGGCGTTGGCCGAACCGAAGGACATCAGTGGGCCGATGGTGATCACCGTCGAGTCGCGCAGAAAGCGGATCGAGTCGATCATCTCCACCGGCAGGTCACCGAGCACGCGCTGCGCCTCGGTCTGCGTCAGGTAGACACCGTCGAGGATGATGCTGACGTTGTCACCGCGGTTGTAGGAGAAGTTGTGCACCCGCGCGCCCTGGCGGCCGATGCTCATGCCGAGCGCGGTTTCGATCAGGTCGCTGACGTCGCGCGGGCGGATCGCCTCGATGTCCTCGCGAGTCATGGTCTGGCTGGCCTCGACGCTGCGCGGCACGGCGAAACGGCTGTAGGCCGGCACCTCGTCGCGGGCGTCCTCGACCACCACCGGCGCGAGCTCGCCGACGGTTTCGGCGGCCAGGCCGGCCTGCAGCGGCAAAAACAGCGTCACGAGCGATAAGCAGGCGGTCTCTTGCTGGGTCATGGGTCTTCCTGTGCCACCGTGGATCGTGATCGGGCCGAAACGGCCACCCGAGGCCCATCACAATCCGCATGCCAGCCGCCGCCCGCGGCGAAAAGCGCACCCGACGGTACGCAGTGGCACGTTGTTACCATCCGGTCATCTCGCCGCTCCCGGCCGGCCCCCAGCCCGCGGGCGGTCTTGTTCGTGCACGTACCGCGGGTGCACGGATCGGTACGCCGGGCGGCAGAGTGCTGGCGGAGCGATGCGCCCGGCCGGCGCCGGCATGGCACAGGCCGGCCGCGCCGCGCGCCGGCCGTGGCACGGCCGCGGGCGGACTGCTATCGTGCGCGCCGCTTTCACCGACTCCGGGACCGCGCAGCACCGTGAACGAGAAGAACAGGAGCGTCGGCCGCCCCCGCTCGCCGGCCGGCAGCACGGCCAAGGGAACGGCCGCCCCCAGTCAGTCGCTGACTCGCGGCCTGCAGTTGCTCGAATGCCTGGCCGGCGAGCCGCACGGCATGTCGCTGAGCGATGTGGCGCAGGCCGCCGGCCTGGCGACTTCGACCACGCACCGCCTGCTCGGCACGCTGCAGGCGCTCGACTTCGTGCGCCACGATGAACGGCTCGGGCTGTGGTCGATCGGGCTGAAGACCTTCTGCATCGGCAACGCCTTCACCGACAGCCGTGATTTCGTCGCCGAGGCGCGACCGCTGATGCACCAGCTCGCCGAGGACAGCGGTGAGACCGTCAACCTCGGCGTCGTCGACGATGGCGAAGCGGTGTTCATCGCCCAGGTCGAAAGCCAGGCGATGATGCGCATGGTGGTGCGCCTGGGCAGCCGCGCGCCGCTGCACGCCTCCGGCGTCGGCAAGGCGCTGCTGGCACGCATGGACGAAGCGCAGGTCGCGGCGATCCTGCACCGGCGCGGTCTCGCCGGCTTCACTGCCGGCACGCTGAGTTCACCGACCGCGCTGCGGGCGGCGCTGGCGACGATCCGCCGCCAGGGCTACGCCGTCGACGACGAGGAGCACGCCATCGGCCTGCGCTGCGTGGCGGCGACCATCCACGGCCCGGACGGACGGGCACTGGCGGCGATTTCGGTGTCCGGGCCGAAGGCGCGGCTGGCGGATGCCCGCCTCGGTGAACTCGGCGCCCGGGTGGCGCGCTGCGCCGCGCAGATCAGCGAACGCCTCGGCGGCCGCGCGCCGGCGGCGGAGTCATAAGCCGGGTCCGTCGCGCGCTGCGTCAATTCCCCGGGATACCGCTTAATGCCAAAGCCCCCGCAGCCGTCATGGCCGCGGGGGCTTGGCGTTTCAGGCAGGCGCTTCAGCCGGCGGTGGCCTCGGCCACGTTCGGCAGCGTCACCGGCTTCATCGCGATGCGGTAGAACACCGCGCCCAGTGCACAGCCGATGAACCAGTTGAAGTCGGCGAGCCCCTTGACCCCGGACAGCGTGATCACCACGCCGACCAGCACTGCCGGCAGCAGCGCGTACACCGCCCGGCGGTTGACGCCGTTGTCATACCAGTAGGTGTTGCCCGGGCGTTCGCTGTAGAGCGCGTCGACATCGATCTGGCACTTGCGCACGACGTAGAAGTCGACCAGCAAGATGCCGAACAGCGGGCCGATGAAGGCGGCAAGCATGTCCAGCGTGTAATGGATCACGTCCGGCGAGTTGAACAGGTTCCACGGCGTGATGAACACCGAACCGACCGCGGCGATGAAGCCGCCGGTGCGGAAGCTGATGTGCTTGGGTGCGACGTTGGAGAAGTCGAACGCCGGCGAGACGAAGTTGGCGACGATGTTGATGCCGATAGTGGCGGTGACGAAGGTGAAGGCACCGAGCACGGCGGCCAGCGTGTTGTCGATCTTGCTCACCGTCTCGATCGGGTCGGTGATCATGTGGCCGAACACCGGGATGGTGCCGGACACGGTGATGACGGTGACCAGTGAGAAGGCCAGGAAGTTGACCGGCAGGCCCCAGAAGTTGCCCTTCTTCACCTCGCCCATGGTCTTGCCGTAGCGCGAGAAGTCACCGAAGTTGAGCATCGGCCCGGAGAAGTACGACACCACCAGCGCCACCGCGGTGATCATCATGCCGAGCGACTCCCAGCCGCTGTACTTCACCTCGCCGAGGTTGAGGCTGATGTTGTCCGGCCCGGCCTTCCACACGATCCAGCCGGCGAGCAGGAACATCACCACGTAGACCGCCGGGCCGGCCCAGTCGATGAAGCGCTTGATCGCTTCCATGCCGTGCCAGAACACCAGCGCCTGCAGCACCCACATGGTCATGAAGCCGAGCCAGCCGAGGTGCGACAGGCCGAGAAAGTGCGCCTGGCCGAGGCTCTCCAGGCCGGGGAAGAAGCGCAGCAGCACGATGGTCAGCGCCGAGGACGCCAGGAAGGTCTGGATGCCGTACCAGGCGACGGCGATCAGGCCGCGGATGATCGCCGGGATGTTGGCCCCCCAGACACCGAACGACATGCGGCAGGCCACCGGATACGGCACGCCGGCCTGCTGGCTGGGGCGGGCGACGGCATTGCACAGGCCGTTGACCAGCCAGATACCGACCAGCAGCGAGACCAGCACCTGCCAGCTCGACAGGCCGAGCGCGAACAGACTGCCGGCGAAGATGTAGCCGCCGACGCTGTGCACGTCGGACATCCAGAAGGCAAAGATGTTGTACCAGTTCCAGTCCTGCCGCTCGCGCAGCGGGCCGAGGTCTTCGTTGTACAGGCGATCGCTGTAGCCCTCGGGCAAGTGTTCACTCATGACAGTCAACTCCGTGATTCGGCTCTGGGATATCGCTGGCGGGCGATGAAGCGGTGGCCGGGCCACCCGTCGACGGCAGGAGCGGGGATCGGCACCGTCAACGTGGATACATAAAGTCATATAATTGTATCCAAGTAAAGCGCTTATTATTCATCATGTTGTGTGCACAACCTACGGGCATTCCCGTGCGCTTTATTGAAGCCTCTGCACCGATCAGAAGCAGCATGACGGCACCTTGCAGTGCATCAAGCAGGTGCATCGCACTTTTTTACGCACACAATCGGATACAATAAAAACATATTTTGTGTACTAACCAAGATCCGCTATGCTGCACACACCGTTCGTCGCTGTTCAGGAATCCATCGCATGAGTGCTTCGATCACCCCGTTTTCAGCCGTTGGCAGTCGGCGCGCCGGGCAGGACGACGCCATCTATCAGCGCCTGTACGCCGCGATCGTCGAACAGCAGCTGCTGCCCGGCACCCGCCTGCCGGAAGACACGCTGGCCGAGGCCTTCGGCGTCAGCCGCACCGGCATCCGCAAGGTGCTGCAGCGTCTGGCGCACGAGCGGCTGATCGAGGTGCAGCCCAATCGCGGCGCCTCGGTGGCACAACCGAGCGTGCAGGAGGCGCGTGAGGTGTTCGCTGCCCGCCGGGTCATCGAATGTGCCGCGATGCCGCTGATCACCGCCGCCACCACGCCGGCCAGACTCGACGTGCTGTGCGAGCTGGTGACACGTGAGCACGCGGCGCTGGCCGCCGGCGAACGCGCTGTGGCGATCGTGCTTTCCGGCCAGTTCCACGTGCAGCTGCTGGCGCTGACCGGCAATGAACCGCTGGTCGACTTCCTCGCCCAGCTGGTCTCGCGCACCTCGCTGATCATCGCGCTGTACGGCTCACCGGCCACCAGCGGCTGCGGCCACAGCGAGCACGAGGAACTGCTTGCTCTGCTCGCCCGCGGCGAGGCCGACGCCGCTGAGCGCTGGATGGAGCAGCACCTGCTGGAAATCGAGCACGGTCTGGCGCTGGTCGAGCCGATCGACGACGAACCCGATCTCAAACGCCTGTTCACCGAGCTGGCGCAGCGCCCACTGCGCGAACTCTGATCCGCCGAGGAACCTGCATGCGCATCCGCCTGATCAATCCCAACACCAGCGCAGCGATGACCGAGAAGATGGCCGTCGCCGCGCGTGCCGTCGCCGCGCCGGGCACGCTGATCGAGGCGGTGACGCCAGCCAGCGGCCCGGTGTCGATCGAAAGTCATTTCGACGAGGCGGTGGCCGCGCTCGGCGTCGCCGAGGAAGTGCGCCGCGGCGAGGCCGAAGGCGCTGAAGGCTACGTGCTCGCCTGCTTCGGTGACCCGGGGCTGCTCGCCGCGCGCGAGCTGGCGCGCGGGCCGGTGGTCGGCATCGCCGAAGCGGCGTTCCATGTCGCCGCGCTGATCGCCACCCGCTTTTCCATCGTCACCACGCTGCCGCGCACCGCGATCATCGCCGAGCACCTGCTGGCGCAGTACGGCTACGCCCAGCACTGCCGGCGCGTGCGCGCCGCCGACATCCCGGTGCTCGACCTCGAAGACAGCGGCAGCGCCGCCTACGCCCGTATCGTCGAGGAATGCCTGCGCGCGCGCGATGCCGACGGCATCGGCGCGATCGTGCTCGGCTGCGGCGGCATGGCCGATCTGGCGCAGGCGATCAGCCGCGACATCGGCCTGCCGGTGGTCGAAGGCGTCACCGCGGCGGTCAAGCTGGTCGAGGCGGTGGCTGGCCTCGGCCTCGGCACCAGCAAATTCGGCGACCTCGCCTGGCCGCCGGCCAAGCGGTTTACCGGCGCCTTCGCCGGCTATTCGGCCTGAGACGGAGAGTGATCGATGACGATGTCCGCCGACTATCCACGCGACCTGATCGGCTACGGCCGCAAGCCCCCGCATGCCGACTGGCCGGGCGGCGCCCGCGTCGCCGTGCAGTTCGTGCTCAACTACGAGGAAGGCGGCGAGAACTGCGTGCTGCACGGTGATGCCGGCAGCGAGCAGTTCCTCTCGGAGATGTTCGCGCCGGCCGCCTACCCGGACCGGCACATGTCGATGGAGTCGATCTACGAGTACGGCTCGCGTGTCGGCGTCTGGCGCATCCTGCGCGAATTCGAGCGCCGCGGCCTGCCGCTGACGGTGTTCGGCGTGGCGATGGCGCTGCAGCGCCACCCCGAACTGACCGCGGCGCTGCGCGAGCTCGATCATGAGATCGCCTGCCACGGCTGGCGCTGGATCCACTACCAGACGCTGCCGGAAGACACCGAGCGCGAACACATGCGCCTGGGCATGCAGATCCTCGAACAGCTGACCGGCGAACGGCCGCTCGGCTGGTACACCGGCCGCGACTCGCCGAACACGCACCGCCTGGTCGCCGACTACGGCGGCTTTCTCTACGACTCGGATTACTACGGCGACGACCTGCCGTTCTGGATGCCGGTCAGGAAGACCGACGGCAGCACGGTGCAGCAGCTGATCGTGCCCTACACGCTCGACACCAACGACATGCGCTTCAGCCTGCCGCAGGGCTTTTCCCACGGTGAAGAGTTCTTTGCCTACCTGCGCGACGCCTTCGACGTGCTCTACGCCGAGGGCGAGGAGCGGCCGGCGATGCTCAACATCGGCATGCACTGCCGGCTGCTCGGCCGCCCGGCGCGTTTTCGCGCGCTGCAGCGCTTCCTCGATCACATCCAGGCCCACGAACGCGTGTGGATCTGCCGGCGCGTCGACATCGCCCGCCACTGGCGCGCGCGCCACCCCTGTTCCGCGGCCTGAAGACCCGCCCGCCCCCATTCCGGCGCTGCCCGCGCCGCAGGAGACCTCATGAGCACCGCCCCCGCCGATCTGCCCGCCTACGCCCGCCGCCTGCCCAACCTCGCCAGCACCAAACTCGGCGCCAAACCGATCGCCGCCACCGATGAGTGGTTCGCACCGGCCACGCGCATGCTCAGCGACGCGCCGGCGGTGTTCCTGCCCGACGAGTACGACGCGCACGGCAAGTGGATGGACGGCTGGGAAACCCGGCGCAAGCGCGTCGAGGGCTACGACCACTGCGTGGTGCGTCTGGCACTGGCCGGCATCATCCGCGGCGTCGACATCGATACCTCGTTCTTTACCGGCAACTACCCGCCGGCCGCCTCGCTGGAAGGCTGCTTCGTCGCCGCCGGCGAACCCGACGCCGACAGCGCATGGTTCGAGCTGCTGCCCTCGGTGTCGCTGCAGGGCAATGCCCACCACTACCACGCCATCGACTGGACGCTGCTCGGCGGCGAGCGCCCGGTCAGCCACGTGCGCCTCAACATCTACCCGGACGGCGGCGTCGCCCGCCTGCGCGTCTGGGGCGAGATCTGGTTCGACGCCGCCAGCCTGTCGCCGGGCGCCGATCTGGAGCTGTCGTCGATCCTCACCGGTGCGCGCATCGTCGCCTACAACGACAGCCATTACGGCTCGCCGCATGCGCTGATCGCGCCGGGTCGCGGCGTCAACATGGGTGACGGCTGGGAGACGCGCCGCCGCCGCGAGCCGGGTAACGACTGGATCATCGTCGAGCTCGGCTGCGCCGGCATCGTCGAGCGCATCGAGGTCGACACCGCGCACTTCAAGGGCAACTACCCGGACGCCTGCTCGATCCAGGCCGCCTGCATGCACGGCGGCACCGATCAGTCGATCGTCACCCAGTCGATGTTCTGGCGCGAACTGCTGCCGCTGCAGAAGCTCGGCCCGGATGCAATCCACACCTATGCGGCACAACTCAACGACATCGGCCCGGTGACGCACGTGCGGCTCAACATCCACCCGGACGGCGGCGTCAGCCGGCTGCGCGTGTTCGGCCACCGGGCGCAGGGCTGAGACCATGGAGACGACGATTGCGCTGCGGGCGCTGATGGTGGAACCGCTGAGCCGCGAGGCCTTTGCACCGTTCGGCGAGGTCATCGAGACCGCCGGCGCCACGCATTACCCGATCAACCAGGGCTCGACCGAGCGCTTCCACGATCTGGCGCGCGTCGATGTCGTTGGCGGCCGCACGCTGATCAACATCTTCCGCGGCCAGCCGTTTCACCTGCCGGTCGAGGTGCGCCTGCTCGAACGCCATCCGCTCGGCTCGCAGGCCTTCGTGCCGATCGACGGCCAGCGCATGCTGATCGTCGTCGCGCCGCCCGGCGAGCTCGACGAGAGCGCCATCCGCGCTTTCATCAGCACGCCGTGGCAGGGTGTGAACTACGCCACCGGCACCTGGCATCACCCGCTGCTGACGCTGGCGGCGCGCGGTGATTTCCTGGTCGTCGACCGCGGCGGCCCCGGCGACAACTGCGAAGAACGCCTGCTCGCGCAGCCGCGGCGCATCGAGAGTCTGCCCGTTTAACGCAATCGACCGATCCAGCTCAGGCAGCGCGGCGTTCAAGCTTGACAAAGCTTGCAGCTCACGTGGATTTTGGCGCGTCCAGACCAGAGACGCGGAGCGGGCGGATCAGTGGACGACTTCACATCCCAGCCGCTGGACATGCTGCCCGCGGATATACACGGAGATGCCTTGAAGCCCACCAGCCGCCAGACCGACGGACGCCAGATCGCGCTGCGCTGGGGAGTCGGCGCCAGCGCAGCCACGCTGTTGCTGCTGCCGTTGATCTACGGCCGGCCGCTGCCGGCCGATATGTTCCTTGCCGTGCATTCGCTGCTCGAAGTGCTCGCCGTCACCGCCTCGCTGATGGTGTTCGCGGTGCTGTGGAGCGCGCGCCAGTATCGTCCGCACGGCAGCGAGATGCTGCTCGGTGCAACCTTTCTCGCCGCCGGCCTGCTCGACATCGGCCACCTGCTGTCCTACGCCGGCATGCCCGAGCTGCTGACGCCGAACAGCCCGACCAAAGCCATTCACTTCTGGCTCTACGGCCGCACGCTGACTGCCGCCGGCCTGCTGCTGGCGGCCTTGCGTGCCGGACGCGGGCAGCCGGCGCCGGCACAGATGCTGCCATTGCTCGCGCTGCTGCTGGTACTGTGCGGCTTCACCCTCGCCCTGCTCGGCGAGCGCTGGCTGCCGGTCTGGTTCGACGCGGACGGCGGCTTGAGTCCGTACAAAATCGCCGTCGAATACGTGCTGGCGCTGGCTTTTGCCACGGCCACGGCGCTGTTCGCCTGGCGGGCATACCGCAACGGTGCACAACACCTGGCCTGGCTGGCCTGCGGCGCCTGGCTGCAGGTCCTGTGTACGATCTGCGTCACGCTCTACCAGCAGCCGCACGACGCCAGCAACCTGCTCGGTCATATCCTCAAGGTGCTCGGCTGTGCCTGCATCTACCGGGCACTGGTGGTGCGCTCGATCGATGAACCCTACCGCCGGCTGGCCGCCGAACGCGCGCGGCTGCTGGAAAGCGAGGCGCGTTTTCGTGACAACGCCGATGCCGCGCCGGTCGCCATCTGGCTGGCCGATGCGCAGGGCGCGCGGCAGTGGTTCAACCGCACCTGGCTGCAGTTTCGCGGGCGGACGCTGGCCGAAGAAACCGGCGACGGCTGGCGCAGCGGCGTCCATCCCGAGGACATCGCGCGCTGCAGCGCCTGCCTGCACGAAAGCCTGACCGAAGGACGGCCTTACCGCATCGAATACCGCATCCGCCACCGCGACGGCGGCTGGCGCTGGGTGCTGGAAAACGGCGCACCGCGCAGCGATGAGGCGGGGTGCTGCAGCGGGCTGATCGGCTCGGTCGTCGACATCGACCAGCAGAAACGCACGGCGCTCGAACTGCGGCTCGCCGCCAGCGTCTTCGAGCACGCGCGCGAAGGCGTCGTCATCACCAATGCCGAAGGCATCATTCTCGATGCCAACGAGACCTACTGCGCACAGACCGGCTATGCCCGCGAGGAACTGCTGCAGCAGACGCCGAGCCTGATGCGCTCCGGCCTGCACGACGAGACCTTCTACACGGCGCTGGCGGCGGCGCTGGCACGCGACGGTTTCTGGCAGGGCGAATTGTGGAGCCGGCGCAAAAACGGCCGGCGCTACGCGCAGCTGCTGGCGATTTCTGCCGTGCGCGGCGATGACGGCGAAATCAGCCATTACGTCGGCCTGTCCACCGACATCACCGAGCTGAAGAACCATCAGGCGCGCCTGGAACACCTCGCCCGTCATGATCCGCTGACGCAACTGGCCAACCGCACGCTGTTCGCCGAACGCCTGCAGCAGGGCATCGGCGCGCTGCAGGCCGGCGACGGTCTGCTCGCCGTGTGCTATCTCGACCTCGACGGCTTCAAGCCGGTCAACGACCGCTTCGGCCATGCCGCCGGTGATCGCCTGCTGGTCGAAGTGGCCTGCCGGCTGCAGGAATCGGTCGGCGAACACGACACCGTCGCCCGCTTCGGCGGTGACGAATTCGCGCTGCTGATCGGCCCGCACCCGAACTTCGCCACTTGCGAGGCGGTGCTGAAGCGCATCCTCGAACACGTGGCACAGGTGTATACGATCAATGTCGGCGACCGCGTGACGATGTCAGCCAGCATCGGCGTGACGCTGTTCCCGGATGACGACGCCGATGCCGACACACTGCTGCGCCACGCCGACCGCGCGATGTATCAGGCCAAGCAGTCAGGACGTAACCGCTACGTGCTGTTCGACCCGGAATCCGACCGCCGCAAGCGCAGCCGCCAGGATCTGCTCGGCAGCGTCGCCGGCGGGCTGCGGCGCGGCGAGTTCTGTCTGTACTACCAGCCCAAGGTCGACCTCACCCGCGGCTGCGTCGCCGGCGCCGAAGCACTGATCCGCTGGCAGCACCCCGAACGCGGCCTGTTGCTGCCCGGCGCCTTCCTGCCGGCGATCGAAGGCAGCGAGCTGCAGCTCGAACTCGGCGACTGGGTGATGGAACAGGCGCTGCACCAGATCGCCGACTGGCAGCGCTGCGGCGTCACGCTGTCGGTCAGTGTCAACATCCACGCCACGCACCTGCTGCACCCGGATTTCGTCGAGCGCCTCGCCAACCTGATCGGCCGCCACGGAGCGAACCGCACGCCGGCACTCGAAATCGAGGTGCTGGAAACCGCGGCGCTGCACGATCTCGACCAGGTCGCGCGCATCCTCGAAGGCTGCCGCGCCTTCGGTGTGGAATTTGCGCTCGATGACTTCGGCACCGGCTTCAGCTCGCTGCTGTATCTGCGCCATCTGCCGGTACGCACACTGAAGATCGACCGCTCCTTCGTCTGCGACATGCTCGACGACCCCGAGGCGCTGGCGATCGTCGAAGGCGTCATCGGCCTGGCGCGGGCCTTTCGCCGCGAGGTCATCGCCGAGGGCGTGGAAAGCGCAGCACACGGTCAGCGCCTGCTGGCACTCGGCTGCCATCTGGTACAGGGCTTCGGCGTCGCCCGGCCAATGCCGGCCGCGGATCTGCTCGACTGGATCGGCAGCCACTACCCGCACACGCAGACGGACCGCGCCCGGCGCTGCGCCGGTGCGCACTGACGCCGGGCCGCAAGCCGGCGCTATGCTGTGACTCCGCCCTTGCGGCCCGATCCCGCGGAGTTCCCGATGTCGAACCTGCTGAGCCAGGAACGCCTGCTGCTCGTCGCCCTGCTGGTGGCTGCCGCCGCGCTGCCCTTCGAGCACGCGCTGCTCGCCAGTCAGGGTGTCGCCCTGCTCGCCTCGGCGCTGCTGATCGTGGCGATCCTCGGCGCCGCGCTGCGCGTCGCCCACCATGCCGAGGTGCTGGCCGAACGCTTCGGCGAGCCCTACGGCACGATGATCCTCACGCTCAGCGCAGTGCTGGTCGAAGTGGTGATCCTGGCGATGATGCTCGGCCATTCGTCATCGCCGACACTGGCCCGCGACACCATTTATTCGGCGCTGATGCTCGACCTCAACGGCATCCTCGGCATCGCCGCGCTGCTCGGCGGCCTGCGTCACGGCGAGCAGCCGTACAACGTCGATTCCGGCAATTCCTACGTAGTGATGATCCTGACCGCCATCGGCGTGTCGATGATCGTCCCCGAGTTCATCCCGGAGCCGCACTGGCAGAAGTGGTCGCTGTTCACCATCGTCGCGATGCTGACGCTGTATGCGATGTTCCTGCGCCTGCAGACCGGCCAGCACAGCTACTTCTTCAGCTACAGCTACGCCCAGCCGCGCGCCCCTGCAGCCAGCACCGCGGTCCACGCACAGGGTGACGCACGTCTGGCTGCAGGACTGCTGGTGGTCGGTATCGTGCTGATCGGCGCACTGTCCGAAGTGATGGCGCAGAGCCTCGGCGTCGCACTCGAAGGCAGCGGCCTGCCGCCGATCACCGCTGCACTGGTGGTGGCACTGATTTCGGCCAGCCCCGAAATCCTCACCGCGCTGCGCGCCGCGCTCGCCAACCGCATGCAGCCGGTGGTCAACATCGCACTCGGCGCCTCGCTGTCGACGGTGATCCTGACGGTGCCGGTGATCGAGGGCCTGGCGCTCGTCACCGGCCATCCGATCGAGATGGCGCTGACCCCGGTACAAACCGCGATGGTGCTGATCACGCTGTTCGCGGCGGCGATCAATCTGCACGATGGCGAAACCAACGCCATCGAAGGCACCACGCACTTCGTGCTGTTCGCCGCCTTCCTGATGCTTTCCGCGCTCGGCCTGTAAGCGCTGCGCCGGCGCCGGACGCGTCACCCACGCCCCTGAGCTTCCCCCGGACATTCACCTGACGGACGCCTGCCCATGAATTTCGAGACGATCCGCTTCGAACGGCGCGATGACGGCATCGCCCTGCTGACCCTCGACCGGCCACAGCGACTCAACCGCTTCAATGCCCGCATGCAGACTGAGCTGCATGAAGTGCTGCGTCAGCTGCAGGCCACGCCGGCGCGCGTGCTGCTGCTCATCGCCGCCGGCGAAGCCTTCTGCGCCGGCCAGGACTACGCCGAAGCCGAGCACGAGGCTGGCGGTGCGCTGACCGACCTCGGCCGCCTGATCGACGATGGCTACAACCCGCTGGTGCGTGCGCTACACGCGCTCGAATTGCCAGTGGTCGCGGCGGTCAACGGCCTGGCGGCCGGGGCCGGGGCCAGCCTGGCGCTGGCCTGCGACATCGTCATTGCCGGGCAGTCGGCCGAATTCGTGTTCGATGGCAGTGCGCTCGGCCTGATCCCTGAAGCTGGCGCCACCTGGGTTCTGCCGCGGCTGATCGGCATGGCACGGGCAACGGCGCTGGTGATGCTCGCCGAGCCGGTCTCAGCGGTACAGGCCGCCGACTGGGGCATGATCTGGTGCTGCGTCGCCGACGCCGAACTGTCGACCGCGGCGCTGGAAGTCGCCATCCGGCTGACCCGGCAGGCGCCGAAGACACTCGCGCTCGGCAAACGCGCGCTGCACGCCGGCGCGGCGCACAGCCTGGACCAGCAGCTCGATCTCGAACGCGACTTCCAGCGCATCGCCGGACACAGCGAAGACTTCCGTCAGCGCCTCGCCGTACTCCTCGGCCACGCCGCCTGTAATGGCAGCAACTGAGCCCAGCATTTACGGGAAAACCCGCAGCCGGCTTACGCTTTGGCCGGCTGGCGCGGCGCCCGCATCCGCCCTATGCTGCGGATAGTCATACATGCTGGGTAGGGTTGGCCTGTCTGACGGATTTTTCACGTTATCGCCGGAACATCTTCGGTTTTCCGCCATCCGAGGATGAGATATCACCGGCATTGACCCGGCCATAGAGCCGGGAACTGGGGACTGCTCCATGGAACAGATCCCCGATATATGCAGCACCACGAGGAGGAGACCCGTCGCGTGCCAGCGCGTCGGGTCGAGGAGAAACAATATGATATCCATCGATTGGAGCACGCCGCCCGACACGATACAGACCGACCGTACGCGGATCTTCCAGGGCTGGTTCGAGCGCGCGCGCGGGCTCGACTGGTCACAGCGCAACGCTGCGACGGTGCAGGCTTTCGCCTATCTGCAGGAAGCCTATCGTCGCGCGCTGTCTCTGGACACGGAACGCATGCCCCGCACCAGCTCCCGGCGTTCGTCTGATTATCGTCACTGAGCTCGATGACGGAGGCGGCTCACCCGCCTGCCGCTGCATCCAACACGCCGCCTGCGGGCGGCGTGTTCATTTTTGCGCGCTGCCATTGAGCCAAGAGGCTCAGCACTGCGCGTCGCCGAGCTCCAGATCGTGGCGGGCCAGGCGCACCTTGGCGCTCAGATAGGCATGGTTGTGTGCCGTCAGGTAGACGCCGGTCGACAGGCGTTCAACCACCTCGATGCCCCAGGCGGCAAGCTGGTCGACTTTATCCGGATTGTTCGACAGCAGGCGGATACGCTTGATCCCGAGCGCGAACAGCATCTGCGCGGCGCAGCGGTAATCGCGGGCGTCTTCCGGGTGATGCAGCTGGCGGTTGGCGGCGAAGGTATCGAGCCCGCGGTCCTGCAGACCGTAGGCATCAAGCTTGGCGTACAGGCCGATGCCGCGCCCTTCCTGACGCAGATACAGCACGTAGCCGCCGGCCTCACCGACCCGACGCAACGCCTCCTGCAGCTGCGGGCCGCAATCGCAGCGCTGTGAACCGAACACGTCGCCGGTCAGACATTCCGAATGCAGCCGCACCAGCGGAATGTCGTCGGCCGGCTGCGGGCCGAGGCCGAGCGCAAGGTGCTCGCGGCCGTCGACCAGACCGTCGAAGCTGTGAAACAGGGCGGGAGTACCGTCCGCCAGCGGGACTGTCACCCGCCGGCGCACTCGCGCTGCAGGCAGCAGATCATCAATCGCTTGGGCTTGCATGAGCATTGTCCGTCGATGAAACCAGGGCGCTGTGCACCCGACTGGCGCACCATCGCACCGAAACCGCCGCGACACCAGCGGCGAATACGCATCGCCTCCTTGCAGGAATGCACGTCTGCCCCGTCAGACCCGCTGCGGAGCCAGAAAATCCACCTGTGGTGGTCGACCGGGCAGCGTCAGCGCAGCGCTCGCCGCCGGTGTGCTGGCGAGCAGCCGGCCACGGCGCCAGACGTGCAGCCGGGTGGCACGCAGACGGATCGCCTCGACCGGATCACGCGCCTGCAGCAACACGAAATCAGCATGGCAGCCGGGCGCGATGCCGTAATCCTGCAGGCCGAGCAAATGTGCCGGTGCCGTGGTCACGGCGGCGTAAGCATCGCGCATACCGGCCTGCGAGGTCATCTGCGCGACATGCAGCCCCATCGCCGCGACCTCCAGCATGTCGGCGCTACCGAGCGCATACCAGGGGTCCATCACGCAGTCGTGGCCGAAGGCGACAACCAGGCCGGCGGCGAGCTGTTCAGGCACGCGGGTCATGCCACGGCGCCTGGGGTAACTGTCGTGACGGCCCTGCAGTGTGATGTTGATCAGCGGATTGGCGACCACGCCGAGCTGCGCCTCGGCCATCAGCGGCAGCAGCTTGGAGACGTAGTAGTTGTCCATCGAGTGCATCGAGGTCAGATGCGAGGCGGTGACGCGTCCGTGCAGACCGAGGCGCTGGGTCTCGGCGGTGAGGGTTTCAACGTGGCGCGACAGCGGATCGTCGGATTCGTCGCAATGCATGTCGACGCGCAGGCCGCGCTCGGCGGCCAGCTCGCAGAGCAGGCGCACGCTTGCCGCGCCATCGGCCATCGTGCGCTCGAAATGCGGGATGCCGCCGACCACCTCGACGCCGAGATCGAGCGCACGCTTGAGGTGTTCGAGCGCTCCCGGCGCGCGCAGCACGCCGTCCTGCGGAAAAGCGACCAGCTGCAGGTCGAGATACGGCGCGACCTGGCGCTTGACCTCCAGCAGCGCCTCGACCGCGAGCAGGCGCGGATCGCAGACATCGACATGCGAGCGGATCGCCAGCAGGCCGCGGGCCACCGCCCAGTCGCAGTAGGCAAGCGCACGCTCGATCAGCACCTCCTGCGTCAGCAGCGGCTTGAGCTCGCCCCACAGCGCGATACCTTCCAGCAGCGTGCCGGAGGCGTTGACCCGCGGCAGGCCGTAGCTCAGCGTCGAGTCCATGTGGAAGTGCGCATCGACGAACGGCGGGGACAGCAGCAGGCCGCCGCCGTCGAATTCCTCGGCGGCACTCGCCGCCAGCCGCGGTTCGACGGCACGGATGCGGCCGGCCTCGACGCCGACATCGATATCACGCCGCCCGTCGGGCAGCGTCACGTGACGCACGATCAGATCCATCGACAGAACTCCTCAGCCTCAGCGCTCGCCGCGGCGGTAGGGCTGCATCAGTGCCTGCGGGTACTGCGCGCGGCGCGCCATCACCACCAGCGCCAGAATCGACAGCAGGTACGGCAGCATCAGGTAGACCTGATACGGCACCGCCGCATGCCCGCCCTGCTGCAGCCGCAGCTGCAGCGTGTCGCAGAAAGCGAACAGCAGCGCACCGAGCAGCGCCTTGCCCGGCCGCCAGCCGGCGAACACCACCAGCGCCACGCAGATCCAGCCGCGGCCGTTGACCATGTTGAAATAGAAAGCATTGAAGGCCGACAGCGTCAGGAAGCTGCCGGCCACCCCCATCAGGGCCGAACCGGCGATGACCGCGCCGCAGCGCAGCCCGAGCACCGACAGCCCCTGCCCTTCGGCGCTGGCCGGACTCTCACCGACCATGCGCAGCGCCAGACCGAGCGGCGTGCGCTGCAGCAGATAGGCGAGCAACGGCACGGCGAGCAGCGCCAGCAGCGTCAGCGGCGTCTGCTGTGCCAGCACCGGAATGCCGAGCCCGTCCATCGGCGCGAACGGCACGATCGTCGGCGGTGTCGACACCTGCGGAAAACTCAGTCGGTAAGCGTAGCTCGACAGGCTGATGCCGAGCAGCGTCACTCCCAGGCCGGAGACGTGCTGCGACAGCCCGAGCAGCACCGTCAGCAGTGCATGCAGCGCGCCGAACGCAGCCCCGCACAGCGCCGCGATCAGCACCCCCGTCCACAGGCCGGCCCCGGCGTGCACCGCCAGCCAGCCGGTAAAAGCGCCGATCACCATGATGCCCTCGATGCCGAGGTTGAGGACGCCCGCGCGCTCGCACAGCAGCACGCCGAGCGTGCCGAAGATCAGCGGCGTGGCAATGCGCAGCACCGCGACCCAGTAGTCGGGCTGGCCCAGCCAGCCGAGCAGTTCGATCCACATGCCTCAGCTCCAGCGCAGGCGGTAGCGGGCGGCCAGCCCGGTGACGAGCATCGCCAGCAGCGAGACGGCGACGATGACATCGGCCAGATAACTGGGTACGCCGAGCGCGCGGCTCATGCTGTCGGCACCGACCAGCGTGCCGGCGACGAACAGCGCCGCCAGCACCACACCGAGCGGATGCAGCTGCGCCAGCATGGCGATGACGATGCCGCTGTAGCCGTAGCCCGGTGACATATCCAGCGTGACATAGCCGGCGCGGCCGGCGACCTCGCCGACGCCGGCCAGCCCGGCCAGCGCCCCGGACAAGGCGGCGGTCGCCAGCATCACACGTTTGACCGGCAGGCCGGCGAAGCGCGCGGCGCGGGCATTGGCACCGACGGCACGCATCGCCAAGCCAAAGCGCGTGTAGCGCTCCAGCGCCCACAGCGCCAGCGCCGCACCGAGCGCCCACAGCAGGCCGCTGTGCACGCGCGAACGCTCCAGCAGCTGCGCGAACACCAGCTCGTCGCGGATCGCCACCGACTGCGGCCAGCCCATCGCCAGCGGGTCTTTCATCACGCCGTCGAGCAGCATCGACACCAGCAGCAGTGCGATGAAATTGAGCAGCAGTGTGGTCACCACCTCGTCAACGCCGAAGCGCAGCTTGAGCCAGGCCGGGCCGAGCAGCAGCGCCGCACCGGCGGCCATGCCGGCGAGCAGCATCAGCGGATAGAGCACGGCCGGCGGCAGATCCCAGCCGCTGCCGCCATGCAGGCCGCCGACGGCGACCGCCGCCAGCGCGCCGAGATAGAGCTGGCCTTCGGCGCCGATGTTGTAGAGCCGCGCACGGAAGGCAACGGCGACCGCCAGCCCGGTGAGGATCAAAGGCGTGGCGCGGGTCAGGGTTTCGGTCAGGGCCAGACGGCTGCCGAAGGCGCCATCGAACAGCAGCGCGTAGGCGCGGCCGACCGGTGCCCCGGCCCAGACCAGCAGACCGGCGCAGGCCAGCAGGGTCAGCGCCACCGCCAGCAGCGGTGCCGCCAGCGCCCAGCCGGCCGAGGTCTGTTCGCGAGCTTCAAGCCGCATCGTGTCGTGCTCCCGCCATCGCCAGACCGAGGCTCGCCAGCGTCCACTCGGCGCCCGGCCGAGCCGGCCCGAGCTGACCGTGCGACATCACGGCGATGCGATCGGCCAGGGCGAAGACTTCATCGAGGTCTTCAGAAATCAGCAGCAGCGCCGCGCCGCGCGCACGCGCCGCCAGCAGGCGCTCGTGCACGGCGGCGACGGCGCCGATGTCCAGGCCCCAGCTCGGCTGCTGGGCGATGATCAGCCCCGGCTCACCGTCGAGTGCGCGACCGAGCACCAGCTTCTGCAGATTGCCGCCGGACAGGCCGCGCGCCGGCTGCTCGATGCTGCCCAGCCGCACGTCGCCCGCAGCCACCAGCTGCTGCGTGAAGGCGCGCGCGGCACCGCGACGCAGCAGGCCCCAGCGACTGAAGCGCGGCGAACGCCAGCGTTCGAGGATGGCGTTCTGCCATACCGGCAGATCACCGATGGTGCCGATGCCGGTGCGATCCTCGGGAATGCGGCCGACACCGAGCGCGAGCAGCGCCGCCGGGTCCGCCGGCAACGGCCGGCCATCGAGCTCGACCCGCCCGGCACTCGCCGCACACAGCCCGCACAGCAGCTCGGCCAGCGCCGCCTGACCGTTGCCGGACACGCCGGCAATGGCGACGATCTCGCCACCGTGCACTTCGAGATCGACGCCATCAAGGCGCGGCTGCGCACCGTGGCCATCGACGCGCACGCCCCGCAGCCGCAGGCGCAGCGGCCCGGGCACACTGAGGGCACGCTGCGGCAGTTTGACTTCGCGGCCGACCATCAGCGTCGCCAGCTCGGCCTTGCTGGTCTCAGCGACCGCGCGCTCGGCCACCAGACGCCCGCCGCGCAGCACGGCGACGCGGTCACTGACCGCCAGCACCTCGTCGAGCTTGTGGCTGATGAAGATGATCGACAGCCCCTCGGCGACCAGCTCCTTGAGCGTGGCGAACAGCGCGCTGCTTTCCTGCGGCGTCAGCACCGCGGTCGGCTCGTCGAGGATCAGCACGCGGGCGCCGCGGTACAGCGCCTTGAGGATCTCGACGCGCTGTTTCTCGCCGACCGACAGGCGCGCGACGCGCGCCGCCGGATCGACGGCGAGGCCGAAGCGCGCGGCGGTGTCGTGGATGCGCGCCAGCGCAGCGCGACGGCGCGAGAACGGCTGCCACAGCGGCTCGGTGCCGATCAGGATGTTCTCCAGCACCGTCAGGTTGTCGGCCAGCGTGAAGTGCTGATGCACCATGCCGATGCCGGCGGCGAGCGCTGCTGCCGGATCGCCCGGCGGCAGCGGCTGACCGAAGGCTTCGATCGAGCCGCTGTCGGCGCGATAGTGGCCGAACAGGATGCTGACCAGCGTGCTCTTGCCGGCGCCGTTCTCACCGAGCAGCGCCAGCACCTCGCCGCGTGCGAGTTCGAGCGAGATGTCGGCGTTGGCGATCACCGGGCCAAAGCGCTTGCCGATGCCACGCAGGCGCAGCACCGGTGCGCCGGTGGCCGTCATGGCGTCGACTTCGGTTCGGTATCGATCACCGGCACGACGAATCCGCCATCGAAAATCGCCGCCCGCTTGATACGCACCTTCTCCTGCAGCTCAGCCGGCACCTTGTCGGCAAAGGTACCGAGTGGCGCCAGATCCGAGCCAAGGTATTTCATCATCGAGTACTGACCGTAGTCCTCGGCTTTGAAACGTCCCAGCTCGATCTGATAGAGCGCGCGGGCGATGGTCGGCTCCATGAACCACAGCGCCGAAGCGACGACGGTCTTCGGATACTGCTCCTGGGTGTCGATAACGTTGCCGATCGCCAGCTTGCCGCGCTCCTTGGCGGCATCGGAGACACCGAAACGCTCGGCGTAAAGCACGTCGGCACCCTGATCGATCTGCGCCAGCGCGGCTTCCTTGGCCTTCGGCGGGTCGAACCAGGAGCCGATGAAGCTGACTTTGAACTTGACCTGCGGGTTGACCTCGCGCGCGCCGGCCATGAACGCCTGCATCAGGCGGTTGACCTCGGGGATCGGGAAGCCGCCGACCAGGCCGATGACATTGCTCTTGGTCATGCCACCGGCAATCATGCCGGTCAGGTACGAGGGTTCCTGGATGTAGTTGTCGAACACCGAGAAGTTCGGCGCCTGCGGCTTGCCGCTCGAACCGAGCAGGAAGGCCGTCTGCGGATAATCCTTCGCCACCTTGCGCGCCGCTGCTTCGACGGCAAACGCCTCACCGACGATCAGCTGCACCCCCTGCTCGGCGTACTGGCGCATCACCCGCTCGTAATCGGCATTGCCGACACTCTCGGAAAACACATAGGTGATTTCACCGCGCCCCTCGGCGGCCTTCAGCGCTTTGTGGATGCGGCTGACCCACTGCTGCTCGACCGGGACGGTATAGATCGCGGCGACCTTGATCGCGTCGGCGGCGTGGGCACCAGGGAGCCCGAGCGTTGCCAGCACGGCCAGGCCGGCCCCGAGTTTCAAGACCTTGCGACGAGTCGTCATGCACTGTGCACCTGCGTTGCCTGCCAATGGGGCGCCCGGCACGGCCGGTTGCGTACGGCGACGACCGGCGCCGCCGGCGATCATGGCAAAAAAACCCCGGCCGCGTCTGCTGCGTCGCAGCGTAAATCCCGCGGGTTGCGGCGAATCAGCTGGCGGCAGACAAGCGGGCGCGCACGCTGAGCGCGCTGGCCGGACGACCGTAGAAATAGCCCTGCGCGGCATGCGCACCGCGGGCGAAGGCGAAGTCGGCCTGCGCCAGACTCTCGATGCCTTCAGCAACGACTTCCAGATCGAGCGCAGTCGCCATCGCCACGATGGCACTGACCAGCGCCGCGCTGCCACGATCGCCCGGCAGGTCGGCGATGAACGAACGGTCGATCTTCAGCGCATGCACCGGAATGCGCTTGAGGTAGGCCAGCGAGGCGTAACCGGTACCGAAATCGTCTACGGCGATGCGCACGCCGAGCGCGGCGCACTCCTCGATCGCGGCGAGGGTGCGCGCGTCACCATCGAGCAGCAGGGTTTCAGTGATTTCCAGCGTCAGTGCCTGCGCCGGCAGGCCGTGGCGGGCCAGCACTGCGGCAACCTGCATGGCGAAAAACGGCTCGGCGAACTGGCGCACCGACACATTGACCGCCATGTGCAGCTCACTGCCGGGATCGATGGCGCGCCAGTGCGCAAGCTCCGCACAGGCGGTATCGAGCACCCATTCGCCGATCGTCACGATCAGGCTGCTGTCCTCGGCCACCGGAATGAACACGTCCGGCGGCACTTCGCCAAGCTCGGCGTCGTTCCAGCGCAGCAGCGCCTCGGCACCGACGATGCGCCCATCCTCCAGCGCGATCACCGGCTGATAATGCAGGCTCAGCGCATTCAGCCGCAGGGCATCGCGCAGGCGTTGCTCGATCAGCAGGTGTTGCCGCAGGTTCTGCGCCATCGCCGCTTCGAAGCGGCCCCAGACGCCGCGTCCGCACGCCTTGACCGCCGACAGAGCCATGTCGGCGCACTGCAGCAGCCGCGCCGGCTCACCGGCATCGCCCGGCGCACTGGCATAGCCGATGCTGCAGCTGACGTGCAGCGGTTTACCGTCGACGAAAAACGGCGCGGCGATGGCATCGCTCAAGGTCTGCGCCAGGCTTTCGAGCGCCGCCTGATCATGGCGCGTCGCCAGTACCAGGAATTCATCGGCCCCCAGGCGCCCGGCGCTGTCGCCGCTGACACCGATCCGTCCCAGGCGCTGCGCCAGCTCACGCAGCACGGCATCGCCGGCGGCATGGCCAAAACCGTCGTTGATGCGGCGGAAATGATCGACATCGACCAGCAGCACGCCCAGGCACAACCCGCGCTCCAGCGCCCGCAGCAGATCCTCGTCGAGGCGCTGCAGACACTGCGCACGGTTCGGCAGGCCGGTGAGCTCGTCCAGGTGCGCCTGCTGCCAGAGCAGCGACTGATCGGCCTTGCGCTGGGTGATGTCCTCCTTGACGGCGACGTAGCCGCCCAGCACCCCGCGCTCATACAGCGGCGCGATCCACACCTGTTCCCAATAGAACTCGCCGTTGCGGCGCCGGTTGCACAGTTCACCCTGCCACTCGTGCCCGGCCTGCAGATCCCGCCACATATCGTCGAACACGCCGCTCGGCATCACCGTCGAGCGCAGCACCGCATTGCTGTGACCGAGCAACGACTCGGCGCCGTACCCCGAGCTGCGCTCGAAGGCCGGATTGACATACTCGATGACGCCCTGGGCGTCGGTGAGCACCACAGCAACGGGGCTGCGCTGCACGATCAACGACATCCGCGCGAGCGCGCTGCGCATGCGCTGCAGGCGTGCATCACGGCTGGCCAGGCGCCGGTGCAGAATCCGCTGCAACCGCCCGCCGCGCTGCCGGGGCGGCCGCCACAGCAGCAAGCCGATGCCCAGCGGCGCCAGCCACGCCACCCAGGACATCGACACATGCGGACCGGCAAGCTCGGACGGACCGCGGTCGGCCATGGCGTTGAGCGCCGCCATATCGAGTGCGGCGGACAGCAGCTGCAGGTTCGGCAGCACCGCCGTCAGACGCTCCTCATCGGCCGGTTCGCTGGCCAGTGCGGAACGCACCTCACCCAGTACCTGGCGGGTTTGCGCCAAAGCCGCCCCGAGGCTCGACGCGCTCCGCACCGCCTCGCTCGCCTGCAGCGCGTCGAGCGTCGCCAGCCGCGCATCCAGGGCCTCGCGGTCGACGTCCGCGCGCCCGCGCAGACGGGCATCCACGGCACGGGCCAGTTCCGGCAGCTCACGTCCGAGGCGGACGGTGGCCACCAGCGCATCATCGCCGCTGCCCGCAACGGCGTCGCCACTGCGGCGCAAAGACCACAGTTGTGCGCCCAGCCCCACGCTCAGTATCAGCACGACACCGACGCGAAGCAGCGACAGAAAGGGCACGCGGCGCAGCGGGGCGAACGACATGTCAGTCACCCGTCACAGACCATGTCGGCGCGCGGCACGAGCACACGCGGCGCACCGGCAAGGGCACCGAAAGATGGGGTACGACGCTGAAGATCGTGACTTGTCATGCGTAATGGCTCCGGCAGACAACGCGCTTGCGGCCAGCCCTGGCTGATGCTGCTCGATCCACTGTACCGCCGCCTCCGCAGTCTGCCGTGAGCGTTACCTGCGGCCAATCCCACGCGCAACCGTCTGACGCAATTCTTACGCCCATCTATTGCAAAAGACTGGATTTTCCGAGCATTACTGCACGTCATGAGCTTGTTCCTCCAATCGTGCGCGCCAGATTGAGCCAGGCTCGGGCCGCTGGCGACAGATACGAACCGCGGCGCCAGCTCAGCGCCAGCTGCCAGCGCGGCGCCTGCTCACCGGCGAGCGGTGCGTAGCACACCTGCGGATGCGGTCGCTGCTCGGCGATCAGCCGCGGCAGCAGGCCGATGCCGAGCCCGGCGGCGACCAGAGCGACGATGAAATCCGGCTGTGCACTGCGCGCCGCCTCGCGCGGCGTAAAGCCGAGCTGCTGGCAGGCATTGATGATGATGCGGTTCAGGGCAAAACCGCCCTCGAACAAAATGAACGCACTGTCGGCCAGCTCGGCGAGCGTCACCGCCGGCGTGCCGGCCAGCGGATGCGCGCGCGGCAGCAGCGCCACCATCGGTTCCTCGCAGACCATCTGCCAGTCGAAGGTCTCCGGGATCGGCAGCAGGCTGCCGGCAAGTTCGATCTGGCCGGCGAGTACCGCCTCCTCCATGAACTGGCTGCCGCGTTCGAGCAGCTGGATCTCGACGCCCGGATAGCGCTGGCGGTAGGTGGCGAACAGTGGCGCAAACAGCAGATGGCTGCCGAGCACCGGCAGGCCCAGGCGCAGCACGCCGCGGCGCAGGCCGCGCAGATCGTCGAGTTCGGCGAGCAGATCCTGGCGCGCGGCGAGCAGGCCGAGCGCACGGCGATAGACGATCTCGCCGGCCGGTGTCGGCAGGATGCGATGACCGATGCGTTCGAGCAGCGGCAGACCGAGTTCATCCTCAAGCTGGCGTACCGCCTTGCTCAGCGTCGGCTGAGTGGCGAAGGCCGTTTTCGCGGCGGCTGAAAAGCCCCCCTCACGCACGACTTCGACGAAATAACGCAGAGCCCGCAAGTCCATGTTCCATGCCTTCCATGAATTAATCTGATTCAGACAATTCATTTTTAACATGAATATGACGGACGTACGCTGGCGGAAGTTTCAGGAGGTAGCCGCCCATGTCCATCGATCGTTTATCCACCCGCCTGCGTTACGGCCTGCGCCGCAGTCGCGTGCTGCAGGTCGTCCTGCTGGCTGCGCTGTGGTGGGGAGCCGATGCGCTGGTGCGCCGCTACGCGCTGCCGCTGCCCGGCGGAGTGCTCGGCATGCTGCTGCTGCTGGCCCTGCTCGCCAGCGGCCAGGTCTCCGGCCACAGCCTGCGCCGTGGCGCCGGCTGGCTGCTCGCTGAAATGCTGCTGTTTTTCGTGCCGGCGGTGATGGCGTTGCTCGACCATGGTGCACTGCTGCGCAGCGAGGGCCTGCAGCTGGTCGCCGTCATCGTCTTCGGTACCGTCATCGTCATGACCGGTACCGCGCTGACGGTGGAAGCCTGCTGCCGCTGGAGCGAGCGTCGTGCCGGCTGAAATCGCCCTGCTGTTCTGGCCGCTGGTGACGATCGCGCTGTACGCGCTGTCGCGCGTGCTGTACCGCCACTATCCGAGCGCCTGGACCTCGCCGCTGCTGGTCACGCCGCTGGCGCTGATCGGGCTGGCCATCGCGCTGCACGCCGGCTACCGCGACTACATGCGTGGTTCACACTGGCTGCTGATGATGCTGGGTCCGGCGACGGTGGCCTTCGCGCTGCCGATCTGGGACCAGCGCGCGCTGATCCGCCGTCACTGGGCGGCACTGCTGATCGGTGTGATCGCCGGCAGCGCGCTGGCAATCGCCAGTTCCTGGGCGCTGGCCAGCGCGCTGCACCTCGATGCCAGCCTGCGTGCGAGCCTGGTGCCGCGCTCGGTGACGACGCCGTTCGCGGTGGTCGTCGCCAGTGACATCGGCGGCGTTCCCGAACTGACGGCGGTGTTCGTGATGATCACCGGCATCCTCGGCGCTTCGCTCGGCAGCTGGCTGGCGCGCCTGCTGCCGCTGCGCTCCTCGCTGGCGCGCGGCGCGCTGTTCGGCATGGGGGCGCACGGTGCCGGCGTGGCCCGCGCGCGGGAAGTCGGTGAGGAGGAAGGTTCGGTTGCCGGTCTGGTGATGATTCTGGCCGGCGTATTCAATGTGCTGGTGGCGCCGCTGCTGGCCATGTGGCTGCGCTGAACAGCGGCGCTGGCGGTGTCGTCGGCATGCTCAGTGCAGGCGGGCGAGCGTGCGGGCGAACTGGCGGGGTGTCAGCAGACCGCAGCGCCAGGCATGGACGGTCATGCGCCGCAGGCGATGGCGGACCGGACGGGGCAGGAAGCGCATAGCGTTGTCTCCTCTAAAAAACGGCTGCCATCGGGACTCTCGGTGATGCCCTCGGCTGCACAATGACGGTGAGGATGAAACCGCGCCGTCATGGCCGCCATCCTCTTTGCTCTCACTTACGTGAGCGTTACGACGGCGGATTCAATAGATCCGCACCTGGCCGACCAGCCGTCCCTGGATCGACACTTGATCAGCCGCGAAACGCATCGGCTCCATCCGGCTGTTGGCCGGGGCCAGTACCACGCTGCCGTCCGGGCGCGGGTAGTAGTACTTCAGCGTGACCTCACCGCCGTTGAGCAGCGCGACGACGATCTCGCCGGCGCGCGCGCTTTCCGCGGCCTCGATGATCACCGTGTCACCATCGAGGATGCCGGCCTCGATCATCGATTCCCCCTGCACGCGCAGGGCGTAGCGGTTCGGCCCGGCCAGGCAGCGCAGATCGAGCGTCTGCTGGTCGGCCACCGCCTCGATCGGCCGGCCGGCGGCGATACGGCCGAGCAGCGGCAGCGCCGCGTCGTCACCCTCCGCTGCCGTGTCATCGCCGCACAGGCGGATGCCGCGCCGGCGACGGGGTTCGATCTCGATCAGGCCGGCAGCCTGCAGCGCCTGCAGATGCCGGTGCACGACGCCGCGGGAACGGATGCCGAGTGCCTGCGCGATTTCTTCGAGCAGCGGCGCCTCGCCGTACTCGCGCTGATGCGTGTGCAGGATGTCGAGCAGGCGCTGCTGGGTCGGCGTGATGGCGGCATTCACGGTTTGTTCTCGCTTTGTTCTCATTACGGGCAAGCATAGAGAACAAAATGAGAACAAACAAGCATCCAACGGTGAATCAGGGTGTCGGCGCCAAACGCTGCGCCAGCGTCGCTTCCAGCGCGCTGAGAAAGGCCCGGGTCTTCGCCGGTACCAGTCGGCGCCCCGGCATCACCGCCCACACCGCCTCGGCCGGCAGCTCCCATTGCGGCAGCACCCGGCGCAACTGGCCGGCGGCGACCTGCTGCTGCAGATAGGCATCGCTGAGCGCGGCAATGCCGGCATCGGCCAGCGCCAGTTCGGTCAGCATCGCCATCGAATTGGCACGGATGCGACCCGCCGGCAGCCCCTCCCAGCGCTGCGTGCCGTACTGCAGCCGCCACGGCTGCGGATCACCGAGCCGCCCGGCCAGATGCACGGCGCGATGGGTGCCCAGTTCGGCGGGCGTTTGCGGCTCGCCATGCTCGGCGAGGTAGGCGGGACTGGCATAGAGCCGGGTCGACAGCAGGCACAGGCGGCGGGCGACCAGACCGCTGTCGTCGCCGAGCGAACCGAGGCGCACGCCGACATCGACCTGTTCGCCGATCAGGTCGACGACGCGCGGCGTCAGGTCGAGTTCGAGCTGCACGCGCGGATAACGCGCACTGAAGGCGGCGAGCATCGGCCCGAGCAGGCGCTCGGCGAAATCCGGCGTCATCGTCACCCGCAGCCGTCCGGCCGGCTCGACCTGACACTGTTCGGCGAGCGCATCGGCGGCCTCGACCTCCTCGCCGATGCGCCGGGCATGTTCGAGCAGCAGCTCGCCGAACTCGGTCAGCTGCAACCGCCGCGTGGTGCGCGTCAGCAACAGCGCGCCGAGCCGGGTCTCCAGCGCGGCGATGCGTCGCGACACCGTGGACTTCGGCAGTCCGCTGCGTTCAGCCGCGCGGCTGAAGCTGCCGCAGTCGATGACCTGGGCGAACAGCAGCAGGTCGTTGGCATCGGTCGGCATCACAATTATCCCGAATATGGAACAGTGTTATCTATTTTATGGGCTTCTGAGCGCATGAATGGAGCAATACAGTACGCCTCACGCCAACCACAGCCCTCAGGAGACGGTCGATGAACATTCTGCAAATCAATGGCAGCGCCAAGACCAGCGGCTCGCATTCCACCCGCCTCGCCAACGACATCGTCGCCCGTCTGCGCACGCAGAACCCCGACGCCTCGCTGACACTGCTTGATCTCGCCACGAATCCGCAGCCGGTACTCGACGGCGCCGCGCTCGGTGCGCTGTTCACGCCGGCCGAAGCACGCACGCCGGAGCAGGCGGCCCGTGTCGCCCTCGACGATGCCCGCATCCATGAAGTGCAGGAAGCCGACGTCATCGTCATCGGTGTGCCGATGTACAACTTCGGCGTGCCGGCGCAGCTCAAGGCCTGGATCGATGCGATCTGCCGTGCCCGCGTCACCTTCCGCTACACCGAACACGGCGTCGAGGGCCTGCTCAAGGGCAAGCGCGTTTATCTGGCGATGGCGCGTGGCGGTGTGCACCGCGGCACGCCGAGCGATCAGCAGACACCGTATCTGAAGACGGTGCTTGGCTTCCTCGGCATCACCGATGTGCATTTCGTTTACGCCGAAGGCCTCAACCTCGGCCCCGAGGCCGAAAAAGCGGCCCTGCAGGCAGCCGAAGGCGAGATCGACCGGCTGTTCGCCGCCGCCTGAGGTACCCGGATTCATCCGCCCGCCGCCGCCACGGCGGGCTGCAACACCACAGGAGACCATAACAATGACGACCACCACCCTTTCCCGCCCCGGTGTGCGCAGCGAACAGGTGCAACGGCCACGTGCGCTTGAAGGTCTGGTCCGCGGCCAGGTCACCACCGACGGTGACGGCGTGCGCCTGACCCGCGTCATCGGCCATGGTCTGCAGCAGCGGCTTGATCCCTATCTGATGCTCGATGCCTTCGGTACCGACGAGCCGCGCGACTACATCGGCGGTTTTCCGGATCACCCGCACCGCGGCTTCGAGGCGATCACCTACATGATCGCCGGGCGCATGCGCCACCGTGACAGCGCCGGCCATGAGGGCCTGCTGCAGAACGGCGATGTGCAGTGGATGGTCGCCGGCAGCGGTCTGGTGCACTCGGAAATGCCCGAGCAGGAAGACGGTCGCATGGAAGGCTTCCAGCTGTGGCTGAACCTGCCGGCCGCCGACAAGATGACCGCGCCGGCCTGGCGTGACATCCCGGCGGCGGCGATTCCGCGCTTCGTCACCGATGCCGGCGCCGAGGTCAGCGTCATCGCCGGCAGCAGCCACGGTGTGCAGGGCGCGATGCAGCGCCCGGTCACCGAGCCGCTGTACCTCGACATGACCATCGAGCCCGGTGGCCGCTTCGCGCAGCCTCTGCCGGCTGAGCGCAACGTGTTCATCTACGTCTATCGCGGCGAGCTGCATGCCGGCGGGCGCACGGTTTCGGCCGGCTACCTCGGCCTGTTCGCCAACAGCGCCGGGAGCGACGGCCTCGAACTGAGCGTTGCCGCCGACGCCGAGGGCAGCGTCCGCGCGATTCTGGTCGCCGGCCAGCCACTGCGCGAGCCGATCGCCCAGCATGGCCCGTTCGTCATGAACACGCGCGAGCAGCTCTACCAGGCGGCGGCCGACTACCAGAGCGGCGCCTTCCACGCCGTGCGCGCCGGCACGCTGTAAACACCCAGCCCGGCCCGGAAATTCGGGCCGGGCTTTGCATCAACGCCGGCGCAGCACCAGCAGTGCGATGCCACCGGCGACGATGCCCCAGAACGCCGAACCGATACCGAACAGGCTCAGACCCGACGCGGTCACCAGAAAGGTGATCAGCGCCGGCTCGCGTTCGTGCTCGTCGCGCACGGCGGCGGCCAGGCCGCTGCCGATGGTGCCGAGCAGCGCCAGTCCGGCGATCGCCAGCACCAGCTCCCGTGGCAGCGCCGCGAACAGAGCCCCGACGGTGGCACCGAACAAACCGACCAGCAGGTAGAACAGGCCGGCGGCGACCGCCGCGGTGTAGCGCCGATTGATATCCTCATGGGCTTCGCGTCCCATGCAGATCGCCGCCGAGATCGCTGCCAGATTGATCGCGAACGCGCCGAACGGCGCCAGCAGCAGGGTCGCAAGACCGGTCCAGCCAATCAGCGGCGACACCGGTGTGGTGTAGCCGGCCGCGCGGATCACGGCGACACCCGGCACGTTCTGCGAGGCCATCGTCACCACGAACAGCGGCAAGGCGATGCCGATCATTGCCTGCAGCGAAAATTCCGGCCTCACCCACTCCGGAGTTGCCAGTTGCAGCTGCAGCCCATCGGCATGTAGCAGACCGAGCGCCGCGGCCAGCCCGATACCGAGCAGCAGGGTGACGACGATCGCATAGCGCGGCGACAGCCGGCGCAACAGCAGATAAGCAGCGAACATCGGCAGCACCAGCGCCAGCTGCGCCTGCATCGCCACGAACACATCCAGCCCGAAGCGCAACAGCACGCCAGCAAGCATGCCCGAGGCGAGCGACAGCGGGATACGCCGCATCGCCCGCTCGAAACCGCCGCTGAAACCGGCGACGACGATCAGCACGGCCGACACCAGAAACGCACCGGTCGCCTCGGCCAGCGACACACCGGCCGCCCCGGTGATCAGCATCGCCGCTCCCGGCGTCGACCAGGCGGTGACCACCGGCACCCGGTAATACAGCGACAGACCGACGCAGGTCAGGCACATGCCGATACCCAGCGCCCACATCCACGAGGCGATCTGCGCCGGCGTCGCACCGAGCGCGGCCGCGGCCTGAAAGACGATGACGGCAGAACTGGTAAAACCGACCAGCACGGTCACGAACCCCGCCACAACAGCGGAGACGGAGAAATCCTTGAGCAAACGCATAGGCGATTCCTGCAGCAGGCCAAGCGAAAAGCCGTACAGGCTAGCAGCGCAGCCCAACTGTGATGCACCCGGCAGCAAGACGACTGTCATGCTGACATGCCAAGTGACACCGCGAGAATGTCCCTGCAGCAGCGGCATTCCATGCAGATCGGTTCATCCCCGCGCCTGCGGGGAACGCTCCGGCTGCAATTTCGCGTGCGCGGCCATGATCGGTTCATCCCCGCGCCTGCGGGGAACGCCTGGAACAGGACAATATCCGGGCACAAGAAGTCAGTTCATCCCCGCGCCTGCGGGGAACGCCGATGCGGAGAATCTCCAGACGCTGTGCGTGTCGGTTCATCCCCGCGCCTGCGGGGAACGCGACACACCGTGCCGACTCTCACATTGTACCGTCGGTTCATCCCCGCGCCTGCGGGGAACGCCAGGCCATCATCCGATAACCAACCGCCTGCACCGGTTCATCCCCGCGCCTGCGGGGAACGCATGTCGTAGGTAACTGGTTCCCGCGCGAACGGCGGTTCATCCCCGCGCCTGCGGGGAACGCCGTGACGGGCACCTGCACGTCGCGCAGCGACACGGTTCATCCCCGCGCCTGCGGGGAACGCCCCACGCCGCATCGCCTGCTGCGGGCGACAGTCGGTTCATCCCCGCGCCTGCGGGGAACGCAATGGGAACCGCCAAAAAAGGATTTACGTCGGCGGTTCATCCCCGCGCCTGCGGGGAACGCATTGGAAGCGGAAAGTTCTGTTTCTGTGGACACGGTTCATCCCCGCGCCTGCGGGGAACGCATATATGCCTCATACTGCGGATATAAAATCTGCGGTTCATCCCCGCGCCTGCGGGGAACGCCTGGTCGCTGCCAGTCTCGCGGCGCGCGGTCGCGGTTCATCCCCGCGCCTGCGGGGAACGCATATGAATTGTCATCAAATTACGGAAATTCGCCGGTTCATCCCCGCGCCTGCGGGGAACGCCGGATCATTGGCAGGCGTTTGATATGCATCGGCGGTTCATCCCCGCGCCTGCGGGGAACGCGGGCACGGAGTTATCGCCGTGGCGCCGGTGGACGGTTCATCCCCGCGCCTGCGGGGAACGCCAGCCGATACGCCTGGCCGACCAGGTGATCGGCGGTTCATCCCCGCGCCTGCGGGGAACGCTTCGAGGTCGCCCGTACCAGTTACGTGCGGGTCGGTTCATCCCCGCGCCTGCGGGGAACGCTGGTGACCGTGCTGAACGGCACTATCAATGAGCGGTTCATCCCCGCGCCTGCGGGGAACGCTGCGTAAAGCAATCCATGCTGGGCGGCGGTGTCGGTTCATCCCCGCGCCTGCGGGGAACGCCTCGGTCAGGAGTCGCTCACGCTTGCTGCCAGCCGGTTCATCCCCGCGCCTGCGGGGAACGCTTATTGAGGGGGCTTTGTTCCGCTATGTCGGCCGGTTCATCCCCGCGCCTGCGGGGAACGCGGGAGTCAGGGGTAGGAGTTGAAAATGACCACCGGTTCATCCCCGCGCCTGCGGGGAACGCGGGGCCGGCACGCGCACCCCGGACGAGGAGGCCGGTTCATCCCCGCGCCTGCGGGGAACGCAATTAAAGGAAATACTATGTCCCACACCAGCACGGTTCATCCCCGCGCCTGCGGGGAACGCCGCCGGCCGGCGCATCAGCGCGCAGCTCCATTCGGTTCATCCCCGCGCCTGCGGGGAACGCTGAGTCGCTGATAATAGGGCAGCTTTGCTCTGCGGTTCATCCCCGCGCCTGCGGGGAACGCATCGTCGGTATCGGAAAACATTTCAGACAAGGCGGTTCATCCCCGCGCCTGCGGGGAACGCAGTACGATCCAAAACACCAACTAAAACATTAACGGTTCATCCCCGCGCCTGCGGGGAACGCGCTAGGCGGTGTCTGCGTTCGATCGATCGCGGCGGTTCATCCCCGCGCCTGCGGGGAACGCGGCTGCTACTGTTATTGAGAACGTGCCTGTTCCGGTTCATCCCCGCGCCTGCGGGGAACGCGTCAATCATTACCTCACGGACGTGATCCACATCGGTTCATCCCCGCGCCTGCGGGGAACGCGCTGGGATTTGGTTTTGACCACGCCAAGTATCCGGTTCATCCCCGCGCCTGCGGGGAACGCCCGCCTACGAGCACCACTCCGCAAACGAACACCGGTTCATCCCCGCGCCTGCGGGGAACGCTCTTCAGCTATCTATATGAAAAACATATAAAAAAACACGCATAAAAAATCTACCGCGTAAATACCGGCACTCTGGCAATTGCGCGGTAGCGGAAAAATCATACAACCAACTATTTTTAAAAGATATTTTGGCAATGTGCAGATCAGCATGCCAAAAACTACCGCAGCCGATATACGGCTGCGGGTAAGGGACTCAATGCAAGTCTGCCTGTCTACGACGCTGCCGCGACAAGGCCGTCAGCAACAGCGGTAAACCGCCGGCGATTGCTGCTAATGAAGACGGGGCCGGCACCGACAGAACACCAAAACTCGCACCGTACTGGTCATGTGCCCAGAACGCGCCGGTAGGCAGGGTCATGATGTGGCCACTGCCATTCAGCGTTACCGTACCGTCCAGAGCCTGCGCGCCCAGTAAAGCCTCTCCCTCTGCACTGAGCACGAAGTCTTCGATCATGACTAAAAATTCGGCAGCAAGTGTTGCCGATACCGAGATCGCGCCGTCAGCCTGAGCATTGGACGCTGAGCCGAGCAGGATGTCGTCTGCTGTGCCGGTGCCGTCGAAGCTCCCCACCACGCCGGCCGGTGTGAGATTCGAATCGAGCTGCGGGTCGAGATACAGCATGAAAGTACCGTTGGTGATTGCCGCATTGATCGAACCACTGAGCGGATCGTAAACGGAATCGCCGGACACGGTGAACAGCGCGTAAAGGCCATATGCGCTGCCGATACCGGTCGATATCGACACACCGGCCGCCGTCAAGCTTTGCACTTCCGACACGCCCCACTCGAAGAACGTGCCATCCGGCAGACTCGCCAGCACACTGTTGGACACCAGCTCCAGGCTGTCACCACTGACCAGACCGCCACCGGCCGTCAACGACGACTCGTCGATCGTCAGTGCCGAAGCCACCGGTGCGCCGAAAGATGTGAGCATCGCGAGCGCCAGGCCCGCTACATGATTACGGCATGCTTTCCGATATTTACTCAACTTTTCCATATCACTTTCTCCATCCTGGATCGTTCACCAACGTCCGTGATTTGTGTCGAACAGCCGCTAACAGTCCTTATTCAGCAGGTCAACCAGGTACAACCGAGCTTTCCCACCGCGTCCGGATCACAGCGCGCCGAATAGCACGACGGCACCACAGGGCCGAACGGTGCGACTGGCATGCACCAGCCGTCTGGTCCATTGCCGTAGAGCTGTCGATGTACTGCCGCAATCGAAGCCAGCATCGATGGCTCGGTGTAGCGCATGACTTCATGGCGGTCGAACAGGTAAAGCTGACGCACGCCGTGGTACTCGATTGCAGAGGATACCGGCCGCAGACAAAACCCCAGCCCAGCCAGCAAGCGCGCCAACGCCGGGGCCATCAGAGCGAATGCATATTGTGCCGGTGAGCGAACGAACATGGCCGCAGCAGCCAATACCAGGCCGATAGCCGGCAGAGGTCCCCGATCACGCGGGTCATGGATGCCTGTCGCTGGAAGCTGCCCGCCTGAATCCAGTCCAAGCGGTGCCGGACCGTCAGCACGGCGACGGCGAAATTCGCTGGCGATGGTACAGCGGGATAATTCACAGCCGAGGCTCGGCTGTGTCAGTGCAGCCGCCAGCTGCGGACTGGCTGCCGCCGCCGCCCCAACCAGCGTCCCGAGAACATTCAGACAGGGCAGCGTCGTGTGTGCATCCGCTGCACCGCTCGATACCAGGCGTATGCAGCCAACGACCTGACTGCTGCTACGGTGCACCAGCAATGCATGCTCGGAACGCGCGTCAAACACATCGGATTCCAGCGCTTCTTCTGCAGCCCCGCTGAGCTCCCAGCCAAGCTCCTCGCAATACACGCGATGGCGCAGCGCATAAGCCTGTACCTGAGACTGGGGTGTCGTCGCCAGCCGCCACACGAAATAGGTCTGCAACTGGCTGTAAACGCTGCCTCTGGCAAACGCCCGAAAACGTAGAGGCATCATTCCGAAGTCCCCCACGCCATGCCAGGCAGGCCGCGAGCATATGAGCAAACATCGGCATCACGCAGTCGGCTGAGTCGATCGGTAACGTGATACATGGACTTGCTGTTTCGCCGCTGCGGGCGACTGTACCGCCACCACAGGCGCAGGTGCCCTGCTGGCTGAAGAACGGACAGCTCAAGCCGATGATCGATCATTCCGACGGGCATCAATGCGCTCCTTCGCATTCTCGACGTCCTGATTCAAACGGCTAAAGCCACCCTTGCAGGTAAGCAGCACTCCAGCAGATTGCGAGCCGCATCAATGCTGCCCTCTGGGATCGCCGGCCCCTCTGAAATTGCACCAGCAACGACCGTCGATCAGCTCTGCAGCACAATGCCCCGGCACACACCGCGACACACCGTCCGGAATCACGGAAAACCCCTCTGGCAGCGGCAAGTCCTCGGGCAGCCTGCCATATAAATGCCAGTGTGCCGTCGCAATGGCTGTGAGTGCAGCCGGAGAGGTACGACTCAGCCCCTCGCCACGCTCGATCAGATACAGGCGACGCCGACCCCGGTGCTCGACCGGCGGACTGACCGCATGCAGTCTGAAGCCGCCGTGCGCCAGCAGCCTGGCCAGCGCGGGAGCCATCAATGCAAACGCATAACGCGCATCCGAATGCAGGAAGATCGCGGCGGCGGCGAACACCAGACCCATCGCCAGCGCCGGCACGCCACTGCGTGCGTCCGCAACCATCCGCTGGTCCTCGTCATGCACCTTCAGCCGGTGCAAAGGCAGACCTTCAGGCGCCGGTCCATCGATGCGCCGACGCCTAAACTCGCTGGCCACGGCAAAACGCGAAAACTCACACAGCGCCTGCGGCTGATCGAATATGTGCGCCAGCTCGGCATCGGCCGTGGTCAGTGCAGCCAGCCGGTCACCGAAGATCTGGGCAAACGGTAACCCATGCGCCACATCGTGGTCACCGGCAAACACCACACGGACACAGCCAACGATGTGACCGCTGCCGCGATGCACCATCAGCGCCTGGCTCGCCTGCGCATCGAACTCGTCACGCTCCATGCCCATTGGGCAGTGGCTGTCGTCCTCCCAGCCAAGCTCAGCGCAGTAGACCCGATAGCGCAGTGCGAAAACTTCATCGCGCTCTGCCGGTGTGCAGGCGAGGCGCCAGCAGAAGTGCTCTGAAAGCTGTTCGAGGCTGCTATGGACGGCTGCCGTAACCGGTCCAGGCAAAGCTTCGACCGCCCGATTCATGACGGCAGCACTCGGGTGCCATTGCCGCCTGGCCTCATAGACGATGGATGCCGATTACGGCATGGAGCCGTCTTCCAAGCAGCAGCACTCTGGATGGAGATTTTCCAGCCGCCACAGCCACTCGATGCTATCGGCCGCTGATACCGATCCAGTCTCAAAAAAGGCGCTGAAACGCCTGCACACGCGGCTGCAGTCCCTTGCACGATACGGCTCCCGACAAAACGCTGGATAGACATCCACTAGACGGGCGAACGCTAAGGCCAGCTGCACCTAAATGCAAGTGTGCAAAAGCCTGTTGGCTTTTTGAGCCAAGTGTGGCGAACACCGGGACCATGTCCGTCCGCTGTCTGCCGATTACGCCGCACTCACGCCTGCCGCCGCCCGCTCGACGTCCGCCGCCGCTCCGCGGACTGCGGCGGACTCCAGTCGCCACAGCCGCACGGCGATGCCGGCTGCGAGCAACAGGCAGAAGGCCAGCACGCCGACCACCGCTGCCCAGCCGCCGCGATGCCACAGCAGCCCTGAAAACGTGCCGAGCAGACTGGCTCCGGCGTAATAGGCGGTCAGATAGAGCGCGGCAGCGAGCCCCCTCGCCTGCTGCGCGCGCCGTCCTACCCAGCTGCTCGCCGTGGCATGCGCGCCGAAAAAGCCGATATTGAACAGTGCCAGGCCGAGCACGATGGCCGCCACGCTCTCCGACAGCATCAGCAGCAACCCGCTGAGCCCGGCGCCGATCAGCAGCAACAGCGCACGAGCGCGGCCGAGCCGGGCGGAAAGACGCGCCGAGCCGGTCGAGGCGACACTGCCGACCATGTACAGCGCAAAGATCAGACCGGTCACACCGGGGCCGAGCGCAAACGGCGGCGCCTGCAGGCGATAACCGAGGTAGTTGTAGGCGCTGACGAAGCAGCCCATCAGCAGGAAGGCCAGCGCGTACAGCCACGGCAGGCCGGCATCGGTCAGATGCGCACGGGCGCCGGCATAGAGCACGCGCGGATGCAGCGAGCGCGCCCGAAAACCGCGCGACGCCGGCAAACACCACCAGAACGCCAGCGCCGCCAGCAGCGACACCACACCGAGCGTGCCCAGCGCCACCTGCCAGCTCCACCACTCGGCAAGCCAGGCGGCGATCATGCGTCCGCTCATGCCGCCGACGGCACTGCCGGCGATGTAGACGCCCATCGCGTGCGCCAGACTACTCGGTTCCATCTCTTCGCTGAGGTAGGCCATCGCCACCGCCGGCAGGCCGGCCAGCGCGATGCCTTCCAGCGCCCGCAGCAGCACCAGCTGCGAAAAGCCGCTGGCGAAACCGCTGGCGATCGCCAGCGCCGCCGACAGCAGCAGCGCGCCGATCATCAGCGGCCGCCGGCCGAAGCGGTCGGACAAGGCGCTGGCGATCACCAGCGACAGCGCCAGACTCGCCGTCGCCGCCGACAGTGCAACGCTGGCCTGTGCCGGCGACAGTGCGAAGGCATGTGACAACAGCGGCAGCAGCGGCTGTACACAATGCAGCAGCGCAAAGGTCGAAAAGCCGCCGATAAACAGCGACCAGCGCAGGCGGCGATACGCGGGCGTGCCGACGACGATGCCTGTGGCGACGGGCTCGGCGGCGAGGACTTGAGTGGACATCTGGACAGACCTCCTGAAACAGGCCGCGAGCTTATGCCTGGCAAAACCGCCAGTGAAATATATGTTTCAAGCAGTATTGATATATGTGACATATCAATTGCGGAGACATTGAGATGGAACTGCGGCACCTACGCTACTTCATCGCCGTCGCTGAGGAACTGCACTTCACCCGCGCCGCCGAACGCCTGCACATCGGCCAGCCACCGCTGAGCCAGCAGATCCAGGCACTGGAGGCCGAACTCGGCGTCCTCCTGTTCGAACGCAGCCGCCGGCGTGTGGCACTGACCGAGGCCGGTCAGTGCCTGTTCGAACGCGCCCGCGCACTGCTCGTCGAAGTCGAACAGATCAAGCAGGAGACGCGCCGTGTCGGTCACGGCGAAAGCGGCGAACTGCGCATCGCCTTTACCAACTCGCTGCCGTTCACCACGTTGCTGCCACGCCTGATCTACCGCTTCCGCCGTCGCTACCCGGACGTGCGTCTGAACCTGCGCGACCTCAACACCCGCCTGCAGCTGGAGGCACTCGCGGCCGGCGAGCTCGACATCGGCTTCGTGCGCGGCCCGGATTTCAGCGAGCTGCCGGAGGGACTGTGCCTGCATGAGCTCAGCCGCGACCCGCTGCGCCTGGTCGTGCACGTCGATCATCCACTGGCCAAGCGCGATCGCGTCGCGCTGATCGAGCTGGCCGATGAACCTTTCGTGATGTTCAGCGACGAAGCCGGTACCGGTCTGCTCGGCCAGTTTCGCCGGCTGTGCCGCGAGCGCCACTTCACCCCGCGCGTTGCGCAGGAAGCGCGCGAAAGCTCGACGATCATCGGCCTGGTGGCCGCCGGCCTCGGCCTGTCGATCCTGCCGGCCCCCATGGAATGTGTGCGTGTCGAAGGCGTGCGCTATCTGCCGCTCAGCGACCCGGACTTTTTCACCAGCCTGACGCTGGCCACCCGTGAGGGCCCGCGCCGCGCCAGCGTCGCCAATTTCGTCGCACTGGCAGAAAGCGCATCGTCAAACGCCATGACCAATAATCAACGTTAAACTCTGTGTCATTTCTGGCAGAAACCACACCACGAGCTAGCGAGGCAAGGACGTTGCGTGAGCGCTTGGCAAAACTCCTCCCAATCAGTTTTCGCGGCCGGCTGGCACTGTCCTTCGGCACGATGACGCTGGTGCTCGGCATCCTGGTCTACGGATACGTCGGCCATGTCTACCGCGCCCAGCTGCTCGTCGACCGTGGCGAAGCCCTGCACGATCTCGCCACCGCGGCCGCCACGGTCCTTGCAGAAAACCTGCACGAGCGCCAGCGCGAAATCGAGCTGCTCGCGGCAACCCCGCTGTACCGGCGCAGCGCGCTCGACAGCCCGGATCTGCGCCGCTCGCTGGAACGCCTGCAACACGCCTATCCCGCATACTCGTGGATCGGTGTCACCGATGCCGGCGGCGTGGTGCGCTCGGCCACCGGCGGCTTGCTGGCCGGCGTGGATGTCAGCCAGCGCCCCTGGTTCATCAACGGCCGTGACGCCCCCTTCATGGGCGATCTGCACGACGCGATGCTGCTGGCGAAAGTGCTGCCCGATACCGGCGACAAGGCACCACCGCGCTTTCTCGACATCGCCGCCCCGATCCGCGATGAACGCGGTGCACTGCGCGGTGTGCTGGGTGCGCACATTCACTGGAACTGGGCCAGCGACGTGGTCGGCGTACTTAATCCGTTGCTGGCTGTACAAAAGCAACGCGAGCTGTTCATCGCTGATCACAACGGTCAGGTGATCTACCCGAGCGCGGGAGCTCGCGCCGCCACCCTGCCGCCGCTGACCACGGCCGTTCTCGACACCCAGTCACGCTTCACGGCGGCGCTCTGGGAGCCGGACGCCGAATACGTCAGCGCCGCCGTGGCCCTGCCCGCGGAGTTCACCAGTGCCCTGGGCTGGCGCATCGTCGTCCGTCAGCCGCTGCACGTCGCGCTGCAGGATGTCGTCGCACTGCAGCGGGTGCTGGCGGTATTCGCCCTGGCGATCATCACGGTGTTCCTGGCGCTGATCTGGTGGAGCGCGACACGCATCAGCCGACCGCTGGAGCAGCTCGCCGGTCTGGCGATGCGCATCGAAAACGGCGAGGAAAACACGCCGCTGGAGGTCGAGGCCCGCAGCGTCGAGGTGCGTCATCTGATCGAGGCGCTGCGCAGCATGGCCAGCCGGCTGATCGAACGGCGCGAAGCCCTGCGCGACAGCAATGCCCGCCTCGAACACACGGTGGCCGCGCGCACCGCCGAACTCGAAATTGCCAACGAGGAACTGCAGCGCATAGCCCGCCATGACGCGCTGACCAGCCTGCCCAACCGTCGCGCTGTCGATGAACGGCTGCATGAGGAATTCATCCGCATGCGGCGCATGCGCCGGCCGCTCGCCGTCCTGCTGTGCGACATCGATCACTTCAAACGCATCAACGACACCTACGGCCATGCCCTCGGCGACGAAGTGCTCTGTCACGTCGCCCGGACGCTGCAACGCTCACTGCGTGAAAGCGACTTCATCGCCCGTTACGGTGGCGAGGAATTCATCGCCCTGCTGCCGGCGACCAGCGCCGAGGAGGCGCGACACGTCGCCGACAAACTGCGCCGCTCTGTCGAAACCCATCCGCATCCGCTCGCCGGACGCGTCACGCTGAGCATCGGTTTCGCCGTCGCCGACGGTCGGCACGAGCACGACAAACAGGCGGTGCGCGAAGCCGACGATCAGCTCTATGCCGCCAAGCGTGAAGGCCGCAACCGCGTTTGCGGTGACGACCGCGGCGGCGAATGGCCGAGCGCCGACGCGCACCGGCAGCTGCATTCGGCTCAGTAGCGTTCCGGCACGACGATCGAATCCGACACCGGCTGGCGGATGTAGTCGTCGTGGCGCTCGCGTTCGGGCAGATGGATCTGCGGGCGTTCGATTTCGTGGTAGTCGAACTGGCTCAGCAGATGCGCGATGCAGTTGAGGCGGGCGCGCTTCTTGTCGACTGCCTGCACCACCCACCACGGCGCCTCGGGAATATGCGTGCGTTCGAGCATCGATTCCTTGGCCTTGGTGTATTCCTCCCAGCGCCGGCGCGATTCCAGATCCATCGGGCTGAGCTTCCACTGCTTGAGCGGGTCATGGATGCGCGCCAGAAAGCGCAGGTGCTGCTCCTCGTCGGTGATCGAGAACCAGTACTTGATCAGCTTGATGCCGGAACGCACCAGCATGCGCTCGAACTCCGGCACCGAGCGGAAGAACTCCTCGACCTCATCCTCGCTGCAAAAGCCCATGACGCGCTCGACGCCGGCGCGGTTGTACCAGCTGCGGTCGAACAGCACCATTTCACCGCCGGCCGGCAGATGCGGCACGTAGCGCTGGAAATACCACTGCGTGCGCTCGCGGTCGTTCGGCGCCGGCAGCGCCACGGTGCGGCACACGCGCGGATTCAGGCGCTGGGTGATGCGCTTGATGACGCCGCCCTTGCCGGCGGCGTCGCGGCCCTCGAAGACGATGACCACCTTCTGCCGGGTCGCCGCCACCCAGTCCTGCAGCTTGACCAGCTCGCCCTGCAGGTGGAACAGGTTCTTGAAGTAATGCAGACGCTGGCTGCGTTCGGCCTCCAGCTGTTCGGGATCGGTCACCAGCGCCTCGTCGGGATGGCGATCCTCAATCTCCATCTCCAGCTCTTCGTCGTAGCCATCGACGAGGTCGCGGTGAATGCGATACAGCAGCTCGCTGTGATCATCGGGCAGAACGGACATCGCGGTGCTCCTCGGCAGGCGGACCATGGGGGTCGTCCAGTATCGGCAAGGCATATTGCGAACAGATGCCAGCGGCTGCACTGGCCGCGCCGCCGCGGCTGCGCTACAAGCGCCCTGATCCCTCCAGCCTCGCGGAGCCCCGCATCGATGATCGTTCCCCAGTTCTGGGCCGAAGCCCGCCTGCGCCAGCGCGAGCCCGGCCGGCAGATCAGCGTGCACCGCTACGGCTGGTCCGATACCAGCCAGGCCGCCGCCCAGGCGCATGCCGAGTCACGTGCCGCCGAAGCACTCAAGCGCCTGCTGGCCGGCGAAAAGCTCGAACGCCGCGAAGCCAAGCGCGCCTACAACGGCGCCGAGGGCGTACCGATCCGCGAGGAGATCGTCGAACGCCACGGCGCCAGCATCATCACCCGCAACGCCTACGGCGCGCGCTGCCTGAACACGCCGGATGTCCTGTTCGCCGACATCGATTTCAGCGACGCGCCCGGCTGGCGCCTCAGCCTGATCTGCTTCGTGCTGCTGGCGCTGCTGGCTGCGAGCCATGACCTGTCGCGGCATTCCCCGGGCTCGTTCGCGCTCGGCCTGTTCGCCGCCGCAGTGCTGGCGCAGCCCTGCGCCAGAGGGCTGTGGCTTGGCTATCGGCGTCTGTGCGGCGGCGCGCAGGGCCTCGCTGAGCGCCGTCTGCGCCGCTTCCTTGCCCGCCATCCGCAGTGGAGCCTGCGCCTGTACCGCACGCCGGCCGGCCTGCGCGTGCTGGCGACGCAGCAGACCTTTGCCGCCGACGATCCGCAGGTCGCCGCCTTCTTCGAGGCGATCGGCAGCGACCCGCTGTATGTGCGCATGTGCCTGCGCCAGCGCTGCTTTCGCGCCCGCCTCAGTGCCAAGCCGTGGCGCATCGGCATCGGCCGGCATCTGCGTCCGCGCCCCGGCGTGTGGCCGGTGGCGGCGGAACACCTGCCACAGCGCGCCGCCTGGATCGAAGACTACGAGCGCCGCGCCCGCGACTATGCCGCCTGCCGATACCTGAAAACGCTCGGCAGCGAGTGCACGCATCCGCAGGTGCAGCCGGTACTGGCCCTGCACGATCGTATGAGCGGCGCACTCAGCGCCCGGGCGTTAGCCTGAACGCCGCCCGGCGTCTGCACCGGGCGCTGCCCTCTGTCACCACGGACGGCCGCCTGTCCGCCCCCGAGCCCCTGGAGTATTCCCGCCCATGTCTTGCGCCTCCCCCGCCCTCTGGCAGTTCTGGATCGATCGCGGCGGCACCTTCACCGACATCGTCGCCCGGCGCCCGGACGGCACACTGCTGACGCACAAGCTGCTCTCGGAGAATCCCGAGCGCTACCGCGACGCCGCGATCCAGGGCATCCGCGAGCTGCTCGGCGTGGCCGCCGGCGCGCCGCTGCCGGCCGAGCGCATCGGCGTGGTGAAGATGGGCACCACGGTGGCGACCAACGCGCTGCTCGAACGCCGCGGCGCACGCACGCTGCTGGCGATCACCCGCGGTTTCGGCGACCAGCTGCGCATCGGCTACCAGAACCGCCCGGAGCTGTTCGCCCGTCGCATCGAACTGCCGAGCCAGCTCTACGAGCAGGTCGCCGAGATCGACGAACGCCTCGGCGCCCACGGCGAAACCGTGCGCGCCCTCGACGCAGCGGCCGCCCGCGCCGCGCTGCAGGCAGCCTTCGATACCGGCATCCGCGCCATCGCCATCGTCCTGCTGCACGGCTACCGCTACCCGCGGCACGAAGCGCGTCTGGCTGAAATCGCCGCCGATGTCGGCTTTACGCAGATTTCCGTCAGCCACCGCGTCAACCCGCTGATGAAGCTGGTCGGCCGCGGCGACACCACGGTGGTCGATGCCTACCTCTCGCCGATCCTGCGCCACTACGTCGAGCAGGTCGAAGCCGAGCTCGGCGGCGCCCGGCTGATGTTCATGCAGTCCAACGGCGGCCTGACCGACGCGCGGCTGTTCCAGGGCAAGGACGCGATCCTCTCCGGCCCGGCCGGCGGCATCGTCGGCGCGGTGCGCGTCAGTGCGCAGGCCGGCTTTGCGCGCCTCATCGGCTTTGACATGGGCGGCACCTCGACCGACGTCACCCACTACGACGGCGAGTTCGAGCGCGTCTTCGAGACCCAGGTCGCCGGCGTGCGCGTGCGCGCACCGATGATGCACATCCACACCGTCGCCGCCGGCGGCGGCTCGATCTGCCGCTATGCCGACGGCCGCCTGCAGGTCGGCCCGGCCTCGGCCGGTGCCGATCCCGGCCCGGCGAGCTATCGCCGCGGCGGCCCGCTGACCGTCACCGACTGCAACGTCATGCTCGGCACGCTGCAGCCGGCGCACTTTCCGGCGCTGTTCGGCGCGCAGGGCGACCAACCGCTGGACCGCGCGGCGGTGGTCGCCGCCTTCGCGGCGCTGGCACACACGGTCAGCACCGACACCGGCACGTCGACCACCGCCGAGGCGCTGGCTGAGGGCTTCCTGCGCATCGCCGTCGAGAACATGGCCAACGCCATCAAGCACATCTCGGTGCAGCGCGGCTACGACGTCAGCCATTACGCGCTGTGCTGCTTCGGCGGTGCCGGCGGCCAGCACGCCTGCCGCGTTGCCGATGCGCTGGGCATGCGCACGGTGCTGATCCACCCCTACGCCGGCGTGCTCTCGGCCTTCGGCATGGGCCTGGCCGACATCCGTGCGCTGCGCGAACAGGCGCTCGAAGCGACGCTGACGCCGGCCGCGCTCACCGCGCTGCAGGCGGATCTGGCCACGCTCGCCGCGGCGGCCCACGAGCAGGTGCGCCTGCAGGGCGTCGACGCCGCGCACATCGAGCTGCAGCAGCGCCTGCACCTGAAATACCACGGCACCGACAGCGCCCTGGCGCTGCCGGCCGGCAGCGACGCCGCCGCGCTGGCACAGGCCTTTGAAGCGCTGTACCGCCGCCGCTTCGGCTTCGCGATGCCCGAGCGCGCGCTGGTCATCGAGTCGATCTCGGTCGAGGCGATCGGCGCCAGCAGCGACGGCGAACTGTGCCCGCCGCCACCGCCGGCGCGCAGCGGGCAGCCGCTGGCGCCGCTTGCCGAGGTCGAACTCTATGTCGACGGCGCCTGGTGCACGGCACCGCTCTACGAGCGCGCGGCGCTGTGCGCCGGCGACCGCATCGACGGCCCGGCGATCATCCGCGAGGCGGTGGCGACCACCCGCGTCGAGGCCGGCTGGCGTGCCGAGCTGACGGCGCGCGGCGATCTGCTACTGACGCGGGTGGTGGCGCTGCCGGCGCAGGTGGCGATCGGCACCGCGGTCGACCCGGTGATGCTGGAAGTGTTCAACCAGCGCTTCATGGCCATCGCCGAGCAGATGGGGGCGACGCTCGAAAACACCGCGACCTCGGTCAACATCAAGGAGCGGCTGGACTTTTCCTGCGCACTGTTCGACCGCACCGGCAATCTGATCGCCAACGCGCCGCACATGCCGGTGCACCTGGGCTCGATGAGTGACGCCGTGCGTTCGGTGCTGCGCCAGCACCAGCCGGCCGACGGCGACGTGTTCATGCTCAACGTGCCCTACAACGGCGGCACCCACCTGCCGGACATCACGGTGATCCGCCCGGTGTTCGATGCCGGCGGCCGCGAGCTGCTGTTCTTCGTCGCCGCCCGCGGCCATCACGCCGACGTCGGCGGCCTGACACCGGGCTCGATGCCACCGCACAGCACGACGATCGACGACGAGGGCGTGCTGCTCGACAACCTGCGCATCGTCGAGCGCGGCCACCTGCTCGAAGATGAAATCCGCGCGCTGTTCGCCAGCGGCCCGCATCCGGCGCGGCGCATCGAGCAGAACCTCGCCGACCTGAGCGCGCAGATCGCCGCCTGCGCCACCGGCCGTCACGAGCTGCTGCGCCTGGTCGAGCATTTCGGCCTCGACGTAGTGCTCGCCTACATGGACCACGTGCGCGCCAACGCCGAAGAAGCCGTGCGCCGCATCATCGGCCGTCTGCACGACGGCGCCTTCCGCTACGAGATGGACGACGGCGCCGTGGTCGCGGTCAGCGTGCACATCGACCGCACGCGGCGCAGTGCGCGCATCGACTTCAGCGGCACCAGCGCGCAGCGGCCGAACAACTTCAACGCGCCGGCGGCGGTGTGCAAGGCCGCGGTGCTATATGTGTTCCGCACGCTGGTCGATGCCGCGATACCGATGAACGAGGGCGTGCTGGCGCCGCTGGAGATCGTCATTCCCGAAGGCTCGATGCTCAATCCGCGCTATCCGGCGGCGGTGGTCGCCGGCAATGTCGAAACCTCGCAGTACGTCACCGACGCGCTCTACGGCGCGCTCGGCGTGATGGGCGCGGCACAGGGCACGATGAACAACTTCACCTTCGGCAACGCCCTGCACCAGTACTACGAGACCATCGCCGGCGGCAGCGGCGCCGGGCCGGATTTCGACGGCTGCGGGCCAGTGCAGACGCACATGACCAATTCGCGCATGACCGACCCCGAGGTGCTCGAATGGCGCTTCCCGGTGCGCGTCGAAGAGCACGCCGTGCGCCGCGGCAGCGGTGGCGGCGGCCGCCAGCGCGGCGGCGACGGTGCGCTGCGCCGCATTCACTTCCTCGAATCGATGACGGCCAACATTCTTTCCGGTCATCGCCGTGTACCGCCCTACGGCATGGCCGGAGGCGAAGCCGGTGCCTGCGGTCGCAACTATGTGATTCGCAGCAATGGACACCGCGAGCATTTCGGCGGCTGCCACACCATCGAGGTCGAGGCAGGCGATAGCTTTGTCATCGAGACGCCGGGAGGGGGTGGCTATGGCGCGTGCACGCCCGAGCACACGGACGTGGTGACAGCGCTTATTCCAGACTAAGTTTGTGGAGTAATGCCCCGTGGCGGCCACGGGCGCCGGACTCGCCAGGATGGCGCCGGGCCGCGGCGAGGTGCCGGCTTCACCACGCCCAAGCCAGAGCTGACGATCATGGCCGACGACCCTCGCCTGATTCTCCCCGATCCCGTACCTGTCCACCCGAAGCTCGATGGACGCGCCGAAATCGGCCGGGGCGAGCACACCATCGTGCTCGAAGGTGATGTCATCAACGGCCAGCCGCACGTGCTCAAAGTGCTGTCATCGCCCACCGACTATGCCTATTACACGGCAGCGGACCGGCCGACCGGCGCGCACTTTCCGGTGGTCTACGCCGATCTCGGTGAAGCCGGGCGTTCGAGCCGCGGCTACCCCTTCCACATCGTCGAGGTCGAAAAGCTCTATCCGCTGCCGCTGTACGGCGACACCGCCGAGCTGGCGAGCAAGCTGTGCACCTCGTATCTGGCGGCGTGCAAGATGTGGCACACCTTCGCCCAGGACATGGGCCGCATCGCGCTCTACCACCTCACCGTCACGCCGATGGGCTGGACCGACGCGATGCTGGAGTCGCTGCAGGCACTGCAGAATTTCATCAACGAATACAGCGCCCTGCCCGACCTGATCAAGGCCGACAACCTGATGATGCGGCGCGACGGCACGCTGGTGTTCTCCGACCCGGTGTTCATGGGCTGACAACTCAGCCGGCCGCGCCCCAGGGCGTGGCCGGCGCCACCAGGCGCGCACCGGGATAACCGTGCACTTCGCCGAAATGGCGGCCGGCGTTCCAGTCGTTGCCGGCCTCGACGATCTCCTGCGGCGTGCGAGCGACGAAGTTCCACCACATCAGGATGGTCTCGGCAAAGGGCTCGCCACCGAGCAGCAGCAGGCGCAGCGGTCCGCGGCTGCGCAGTTCGAGGCGGTCGCGTCCCGGCGGCAGATAGAGAAAAGTGCCGATGCCGAGCGCCGTCCCTTCGAGCTCGACCTCCCCCTCCAGCACCAGCGCACCGTGCTCGAAATCCGCGCGCAGCGGCAGGCAGGCCGTACCGCCGGCAGCGCAGGCGACATCGAGGCCGAGTAGCGGTGAATACACCTGCGCCGGCGAGCGCTCGCCGCCGAACTCGCCGGCCAGCAGCGTCAGCCGGGCATCGCCAAGCGTAAGCCGTGGCAGCTGCGGGTGATGGACGAAGGACGGTTCGCGCCGGCGCTCGGCCTCCGGCAGCGCGATCCACAGCTGTGCGCCATGCAGCAGCGGCGAACGCACCGCCGGCGACTCCTCGGAATGGGCGATGCCGCAGCCGGCGGTCATCAGGTTCAGCTCGCCGGGGCGGATCAGCTGCTCGCAGCCGAGGCTGTCGCGGTGCAGGATCTCGCCGGCCAGCGGCCAGGTCACCGTCTGCAGGCCGATGTGCGGATGCGGGCCGACGCGCAGACCGTCGCCCGTGCCGACATCGACCGGCCCGAAATGGTCGAGGAAGCACCAGGCACCGACCATGCGCCGCTGCCGGCTCGGCAGAGCACGGCGAATCATCATGCCTTCGCCGAGTTCGGCGTCGTGGGTGGTGATGCGCTGGGCCGGGCTGGTGCGCAGCACGCGCTCGCAGTCACTGGACAGAGAAGCGGCGCAGTCGTGTTGCAGATTGCTCATCGGTGATCTCCCGGGGCGGTAGCCGTGATCCGCTGCTGGCGGCGCAGCGGCGCTGTGTGCGGCACACGCTGCAGGACGATGGCTGAGCGCCAGCGATCGTGCCGCCCACACAGGATGAGGAGTCTGCCTGCGCAGGATGGCAGGCACAAAATGGAGCGTCCCGCCCCAGTGGCAGGACGCTCAAACCGACGGCACCTACCAGCTCAAGGAACCGTCGTGCAGCACACGCGCTGGCAGCACATCGGCGCGCCCGGATCGCGCTGGCCGACGGCTCGCGGCCTGCCCGTGCAATGCCTGTGGTAAACGGGCGAACACAGCTGCCTGCGCAAATCGCAGCAAGGTGCGGACCATGAATTCAAAAGAACATGAATTTCATGAAGTTGATGAATCAATGACTTATTGCCAAGCACGCGTAATGTAAAATTTACAGACACGTAGCCTCGATGAGGAGGGCTCAGCGCACCTTGCGCAGCGTTTCGAGCAAGGCACGCGCCTCATCGGCGCCGCTAAAACCGGGCGTTCCGCTCAGCGCCCGGTTCAGCTCGACACGGGCCTCGTCGTTACGACCGAGCTGGTGCAGGGCGACGGCCAGGTGATAGCGCACCTCCGGGTCGTCGACGGCGAACTGCTGGGCGGCACGCAGCTGGGCGAGCCCGGCCTCGATCTCGCCGCGCCGCACCAGCACCCAGCCGAGCGCATCGAGCGCAGCGGCGTTGTTCGGTGCCAGCGCCACGGCCGAACGGGCAAGCTCCAGCGCCCGCGGATCGTCGAGCTGCAGGTAAATGCGCGCCAGCGCCACGCGCACATCGGCATCGCGCGGACGCTCAGTGACCAGGCGCTCCCACAACGGTCGCGCCCTGGCCCAGTCGTGCTGGCGCAGATAGGCATCGGCGAGAGCCGACCGCACCTGCGGGTCATTGGCGAAGCGCGGCGCCCACTGCTCGATCACGGCCAGCGCTGCGGCCTGATCCCCGAGCTGGCGCAAGGCGCGGTACGCCCCGCTCGCCAGGCCCGGCGTCGGATGCTGCTCAAGCGCGGTGCGATACACCTGTACGGCCTCGGTGACGCGACCGCGCCGCAGCAGTACCTCGCCGAGCAGACCGTCGCCGACGGCAGCCCGCTGCGGCTGTTCACGCAGAATGCGCGCTTCGCGCTCGGCATCGTCGAGACGGTTGGCGAACACCAGCGCCTCGATCAGCGTCGGCCGCAGATCAGCTGCCCGCTGCGGTGCCAGCTGCATGGCCCGCTGCAGGGTCTGCACCGCCTCCCCCGGCGCCTGCGCCAGAATCTGCCGCCGGCCGAGCACCGCCAGCTGCGCCGGGTCGTTGGTCAGCACTGCCGCGCGGCGGAAACTGGTGCTGGCGAGATCGCGCAGACCATTGGCCAGTTGCGCCATGCCCAGCGCACTGAGCGCCGCCACCGAGCGCGGTGCGATGCGCTCGGCCTCGGTCGCCACCTCCAGCGCTCGCGCGGGGTTGCCCTGCGCCAGATAGATCTCGGCCAGGCCGAGACGAGCATCGAGCGCGGTGGAATCAGCAGCACGCACCTGCTCCCACTGCTGGCGTGCCTCGGCATGCTGATCGAGCGCCATCAGCACGCGACCAAGCTCCTGACGCAGCGCGGTATCGTCCGGGTGCTCGCGCAACACCGCCTGCAGGCGATCGCGCGCTTGCGCCGCCCGCCCCTGGCGCAGCTCCAGCCGTGTCAGATTGACGTGGACGACGCGCAGGCTCGGATCGAGGGCCAGCGCGCGCTCGAAGGCGGCGTGGGCGCCGTCGAGATCGCCGGCCGCCGCGTGCGCCATTGCGCTGAGGTTGAGCAGCGCGGTGTCGTCCGGTTTCATCGCCACCAGTTTGTCGGCGGTAGCGATGGCGTCCTGCGCCCGCCCGGCACGCAGCTGCATCATCAGCAGCGGCACGCCGCTGTCGGCACTGCTGGCTTCGCTGGCGAACAGCGTGCTCAGATCACTGAGCGCCTGATCGACCTGCCCGGACTGAAAACGCGCACCGGCCAGCTCGCTGGCGATCGCCGGATTGTTGTTGCTCAGGCTGAGCGCGCGTTCGAGTTCGGCCGTCGCCTTCTGCGCCTCGCCGGCGCCGAGGTAGGCCAGACCGAGCTGCAACGCAAAGGGCGCATCGTCGGCGAGCTGCGCGCCCGCCGGTTCCAGCACTTTGACCGCGGCGGCCGGCTCGTTCAGGCGCATCAGCACGGCGCCGAGCAGGCGGCGGGCGCCGGCGTGCTGCGGCTGGCGCTGCAGAAAGCCCTCAAGATCGCCACGCGCATTCTGTAAACGATCCAGCGCGTAATTGACGTTGGCCGACAGCAGCAGGATTTCCGGATCACGGTCGGCGGCATCGCGCGGCAACCGCGACAACCCGTCGGCGGTCTGCTCCAGCACGCTGCGCGCCCGCGCCGTGTCGCCACGCTGACGCAGCCACTGCGCTTTGAGCAGGGCGGCATAGGGCGGCAGCGGCTGATGGCGGGCTTCCAGCGCATCGAAATCGGCCTGCATCGCATCGCGGCGCCCGAGACTGGCCAGCAGCTGCAGGCGCGCCATCCGCGACGCCAGCCGCTCGGGATTGCGGCGCAGCGCCTCGGTGTAATCGGCCAGCGCAGCGTCGCCGTCGCCCATCGCCTCATGCACCAGCGCCCGCGCATCCCAGGCTTCGGCATCGCCGGGCGCCAGCTCCACCGCGCGCTGCGCCGCCGTCAGCGCCGCATTGAGGGTGCCGCGGCGCACCAGCACGTCGGCGCTGCCGATTGCAGCAAAAGCGGCATCGGGGGCCGCCTCGCGGGCCGCCGAGAACGCCTGCATCGCCGCATCGAGATCCCGGCGCGCAAGCTGCCCGCGGCCGCGGCAGTACAGCACTTCGGCCAGCGGCTCGCCGCTGAGTCCCTCCAGCGGTACATCCTCAAACAGCCGGCGGTACTCGCCCTGCTGCAGATATTGCCGCGCCCGCAACGGCGCCAGTCCGCTCCACGGCGCCCCGGCGCGCTCGGCCTGCTCCAGTGTCGCCGCCGCCTGCGTCGGCTCGCCGCGCAGCAGTTGCACCCGCGCCAGCAGCAACTGCGCGTCAATGGTCTGCGGCGCCTGTTGCAGCAGGTTCTTCAGTGTGATTTCGGCCGAAGCCGGGTTGCCGGCCTGCAGGTAGGCACGCGCCTGATCGAGGCCGTCACCGTCGGCCGCATCGGCCGCGGGCACCGCCGCCAGCAGCAGCGCCAGCCACAGCGCACGCGCGCCGCAACGAAACTCAGTGGAATCCATGATCGAATCGCTCCGCCCGCCGGCACGCCGGTGCCGGCGCCGCAAATGAAAATGCCCTGTCGTTACGCGACAGGGCATATCCGAAGAGCCTTCCCGCCGCAAGGGCGGGGTCAGCCGGCCTCAGGCGCGAACGCGACGACGCATCAGCCAGGGCAGGGTCAGACCGAACAGCGCCAGCATGCCGGGTTCGGCAACCTGCGTGGTACCGGGCGTGGTCACCGCGCCGACGAAGATCTGCTCGTAGCCGTTGTTGAGCATCGACATGCGGATGTCGACCTGGATGACGTCGTACAGACCGCTGCGCAGCGCGGCATTCAGCTCGGGCGACCACAACGCATACGCGGCCTGGTTGGCACCGAGGTTGTGATTGAAGGTCTGGGTCGTCGGCGTGCAGCCGGCGACGTAGGTGCCGTCGAGGCCGATGCAGGTCTCGACACCGCTCAGCGTCACCTGACCACCGGACTTGACGTAGTACGGATCGGTGGTGGTGATCGTCGTCGGTGCGTCATTGGCCCCCGGAGCGGCGCCGCTCGACGTATACGAGGTCACATCACCGCCCGGTGTACCGCCCGCGCCACCGTTGTTGGTGAAGTCGAAATACGCGACCTGCGTGCCGTCATCACTGCGCAGGATCACCTGCGCCCAGGCCATCAGGTTCTGGTTTTCGGCGCTGCCCGAGTTCACCTGGTTGTTATTGAAGAAGAACACCAGGTCATTGCCGGCACCGAGGAAGTCGGTCATCGCGCTGACGCGCGAGTCCCAGGTGTTCTCGGTATCGCCGGTGAACTCATTGGCGCCGCCCGGGTCGGCAACGCCACCCGGATTGCTGGTGGTCGTCTGGAACATCGCCGTCGTGCCCGAAGCGACGCCGTCCGGCGTCGGGTAGGCGTCATCCATGCCGGTGACGTTCGTAGTCGCCGGGGTACTGCTTGTACCGGTGCCGATCACCGGCAGATCCTTGATCTGGCCGGAACTGGAAGCCACGTAATACGGATTACCGGGGCCGACGCCGCCACCGTTTTCCAAGTCGTACTTGTAGGCAAGGATCGGTAAAGAATACGAATAGAAATCGCCGTACTGATAGGCGTTATAGGTCGGATCCGGCAGATCGAACGCATACGCGCTGGCACCTGCCGTCAGCGCGAACGCCGCGGCCGAAAAGCACGCAAGCTTGCGATGAAACATGATGTAACCCTCTGAAACTCAATTAAAACGTCCAGACGGCACCCACGTGCGCTCCCCCACGTAAACACCTGTCGGTCCAAGGATTCCCTCTCTACCAGAAGAAAAGCGGAACCTTGTGGTCAGACCGAGCAAACGGCAGGCCAATGTTAACTTTCGTTTAGATCACAATCAGTTAGAAATCTGTGGAAACGTCAAACATTACTGCTTGTTAATTTTTCTGACACTCCATCATCGGCGTTCACGGTCATCCCGATCCGGCATCGCCGCAGCCGAGGCCGGCGGCGCTCAAGGATTGCCCGCTGCGCCGAGATCATCCTCATCGAGGCGTGTGTAAAGCGTTTCGAGCAGGCTGCGCAGCTGGCCGGCGCGCTCGGCGCCGAGCAGCGCTTCGACACGCCGCTCGTACTCGGCGGACAGCGCGACCAGTTCGGCGACCGCTGCCTCGCCGCGTGCACTGAAGCACACGCGTTTGGCGCGACCGTCGTGCGGGTCAGGCACCAGATCGACATAAGCGGCACGCGCCAGGGCATCGACCAGGTAGGCCATGCTCTGTTTGGTCATGCCGGCGGCGCGCGCCAGTTCGGCGACGCTCGCGCCCTGCGCCGGCAGATTGCGCAGCACCACCGAATGCGACTGTCGCAGCTCGGGAAAGCCGCGCGCCGGCAGTTCGGCATAGATGCGTTCGGCCATGCGTTCGTAGGGACGGCGCAGCAGGGCACCCAGTGTCAGCCGGGCATCGGGGATGGCGGTGGTTTTCATGGTGGCAGCTTGACATATAGACAGAATGACTGTCTATTTTAGACAGGTATTCTGGCTTTTATTCATCGTCAGCCACGAGGAGTCTCCACCATGTCCGCCACCCTGCCCGACCCGGTCGCCGAAAACCTGCGCATCATCGACCAGCACATCCGTGAAGAAGCCGGCAACCCGGACGCTGTCATGCCGCTTTACACTGACGATATCGTCCTCGAAGTGCCGGGGCGCGGCCTGCGCTTCGAAGGCCGGGCGGCGATCCGCGCCAACTACATCGCCATGTTCGCCTCGATGGGCCGTGTCGAAATCGAGCCGCTGGAGCGCTTCGCCACCGCCGAGCGCGCCGTCGATGACATGATCGTGCGCTTTCGTCTGATCGGTTCCGGTTTCAGCAACGCACCGTTCCCGGTCGGCAGTCGCGTCGAAGTGCGGTTGCTGCACGTGTTCGCGATGCGCAACGGCAAGATCGCCCGCGAGACGGTGTTCGAAGCCTGGAAGCGCCTCGACTGAAGCCGCGGCACACGGCGCGAACATCAATGCCGGCTGACGGTCTGTAGCAGGTAACCGGCAGGCGCGCGCATGCCCGCCCCGCCCGATCCCTTCGATATCGCGAGTAGCCGACGTGAGTAAACGTTCCGCCCGCTGGTTCGGCCTGCTGGCCGTACTCACCCTGCCGTTCCTCGCCAGTCTGGCCAAGGAGCCGCCGGACCACGCCCGGCAGAGCTGGCGCACCGCACCAAGCCATTCCGCCGGCCTGGCACCGGACCCGCGCCGCCATGCCGCCGAGGCGATCGTGCAGGTCTACGCCGCGCCGACCTACGGCTGGCGCCGCTACTTCGCGGTGCACCCGTGGATCATCTACAAGCGCAGCGGACAGACCGCCTACACCCGCTACGAAGTGATCGGCTGGGGCGGTGGCGACGTCATCCGCCGCAACCGCGCGGTGCCCGACGGCCTGTGGTTCGGCGCCCGCCCCGAGCGGCTGGTCGACCTGCGCGGTGGCGCCGAACTCGATGCCGTCATCGCGCGCATCGAGGCGGCCGTCGCCAGCTATCCCTACCCGCGCGAATACCGCATTTACCCCGGCCCCAACAGCAACACCTTCCTCGCTCACATCGGCCGCGAAGTGCCCGAGCTGCGCCTCGACCTGCCGGCCAACGCCATCGGCAAGGACTACCGCCCGCTGACGCACCCGCTCGGCCTGTCGCCGTCCGGCGTCGGCGTGCAGGCCTCGCTGCTCGGCCTGCTCGGCGTCACGCTGGGGTTGGAGGAAGGCATCGAGCTCAATCTGCTCGGCCTGAACTTCGGCATCGACTTCGCCCGGCCGGCACTGCGCCTGCCCTCGCTCGGCCGCCTCGGCCTGAGCAATCTGGCCGAGGCCGACGCGCCAGCGCCCTAGCGGCAGAGTTCAGCAGCGGAAGCGCCGGATCAGCCCGCTCTGCTCACCGGCCAGTTCTGCCAGGCGCTCGGCCGCCGTGGCGGTTTCGGTGGCGCCGTCGCGGACCGTGTGGGCGCTGCCGGCAAGCTGCTGCACGCCGCTGCTGATCGCCGCGCTGCCCTGCGCCGCCGCCGCCACGCTGCGGCTGATCTCCCCGGTGGTCGCGCTCTGCTCCTCGACGGCGGCGGCGATCATGTTCGACAGTGCGTTGACCTCGTCGATGGTGCGGCGGATCTCGCCGATCGCCCGCACCACCTCGCCGGTATCGGCCTGGATCGCCTCGATGCGCTGCTCGATGTCGCCGGTGGCCTGCGCGGTGTTGCGCGCCAGCTCCTTGACCTCCTGAGCGACCACGGCGAAGCCCTTGCCGGCCTCGCCGGCGCGCGCCGCCTCGATGGTGGCGTTGAGCGCCAGCAGATTGGTCTGCTCGGCAATGCGGGTGATGACGCGGCTGACCGAGCCGATCTGCTCGCTGCTGCCGCTGAGCTTGTCGACCAGCTGCGCGGCCTTGTCGGCCGCCGAACCGGCCACCGCAGCGATCTCCACCGAACGGTGGACGTTGCGGGCGATCTCGTGCACCGCCGAATTCATCTGCTCGGTCGCCGCGGCGACCGCGTGCAGACTGCGGTCGACGCCTTCGGTGGCACTGGCGAGCTGCTCGGCATTGTCGGAACTGTCCTGCGCCACCGTGCTCAGGCGCCGGCTGACCTCGCGCGAGGTGCTGACCGAACGCGCCAGCTGCTCGGCGTTGCGGGCGATGCCGGCGATGCTTGCGCGCAGATCCTTGAGCAGGCGCGCCAGCGCCTCGCCGACGCGGCCGATGGCGTCTTCACCGCTGACGTCGCTGACCACCGTCAGATCACCCTGTGCGGCCGTCTCGACGGCGACAACGATGCGATCGACCTTGGCGCGCAGCTGCTCGGCCAGCGCGTGCTCACGCTGCGCCGCCTGCTGGATGCGTTCCGACTGCCCGGCGATCTCGCGCGACTGTGCCTCCTGCTCGGCCTCGGCCGCACGCAGCTGCTCGACCTGCTCCTGATCACGCAGCGCCGAGGCCCGCAGCGCATCGACGGCCCGGTTCAGTGCCGACGCCATCTGGCCGAATTCCTCGCGCGTGTTCAGGCTCATGTGCGCCTGCAGATCGTGCGCGGCGAGGCGCTGGGCAAAGCCGAGTACGGCGTGGACGTTGCCGACGATGCGCCGGCTCTGCCAGGCCAGCATCAGGGCGAGCACGACGGCGACCAGCGTCGCGGCGCCGATCATCATCAACTGCTGGCGCAGGAAGCGGGCGTCGATGTCGGTCAGGTAATCGCCGGCACCGAGCACCCAGCCCCAGGGCGCGAACAGACGCACGTAAGACTGCTTCGGTTCGGCAGCGGTGGAGCCAGGCCGCGCAGCGTCATACTCGACGAAGCCGGCGTGCTGCACGCCGAGCACCGAACCGCCGACGGCGCGCTGGAAGGCGTCGAGCATGTTGTGACCTTCAGCATCACGCAGCTGCGACACCGACTGTCCGACCATCTGCGGATTACCGCCGTGCTGCACGAAACGGCCGTCGCGGTCGTAGGCAAAGTAATACGCGTCATCGTGGTGCAAGGCATCGAGCGCCTCGCGGGCGCGCGCCTGCGCGGTGTCGCGGTCGAGCCGGCCGGCAAGCTCCTCGGCGTGGAAATGCTCCAGGATGCCGACCGCCATCTCCACCGACTGATGCAGGCTTTCTGCGTTCTGCTCGTCGACCATGCCGCGCAGCTGCCAGCTGGTGACGCTCACCAGCACGGCCAGGGCCGCCACCACGATCGCGACCAGCAGTGAGAACTGCCAGCGCAGGGGCAGGTTGCGCAACCTGCCGGTGATGCCGGACGCGGCTTCACGGCCGGTCAGGTCGATTGTCAGCATCTCTGCCGCAGCGCTCATCGCAGGGCCTCCATCCAGGGGACTTTCGCAACCATCGGGGGGACGGCCGCCAGCGGCAGGGGCATGCACCGATGCCCTCGGCCACGGTAGCCAGGGGTGCCCGCGAGCCAGCGCCCGCGGCAACGATCGAACGCATCAAGCGCACCTGCAGACCGCCGGGCCTGCGGCACGATCGCACGCTGCATGTGACGCAGCTCACAAATAGCGTCAATCAAGAGCCGCTGCCAACTCCTTGATCTTGGTCAGTCCACCGCCGTTGACAGTCGCGCCCGGCGCCGCCGCCTCAACGCCGCGACTGCCCGCCGAGCTGCAGCAGCCAGTCGACGAAGGCGCGCACCTTCGGCCGCTCGAAGTGCGCCGGTGGTGCCACCAGCCAGTAGCTCCAGTCGGCGCGGCGCAGCTGCGGCAGCGGCCGCACCAGCTGGCCGCTGTCGAGGCGATGGCCGACCAGCGCGCTGCGCCCGAGCGCCACCCCCTGGCCGGCGACGGCCGCGGCGATCAGCACACCGGAGGAGCTGAAGCGAGGGCCGCGCGAGGTGTCGACGCCGCTGATGCCCTCGCGCGCGAACCAGGCCGGCCAGCTGATCCAGGCCTGGTAGGGCTCGGCATCGCGATCGTGCAGCAGCGTGAAGTGACGCAGGTCGGCGGCGCTCTCCAGCCGCTGCGGACCGTTGAGCAGCGTCGGGCTGCACACCGGGAACACGTCCTCCCCCATCAGCAGCCGCACTTCGAGGCCGTCGTAGTGGCCGTCGCCGTAGCGGATGGCGAGGTCGACGTCCTCGCGGGCGAAGTCGATGACCCGGCTGTCGGTGTGCAGGTACAGATCGAGCTCCGGGTACAGCGCGCTGAACTCGGCGACGCGCGGTGCCAGCCAGTGCACGGCGAAGGAACCGAGCGCGCTGACGGTGACGGTGCCGCGCAGGCCGCTGGCCTGCACCCGCGCGCTGGCGCGCGCCAGCTCATCGAGCGCCGCGCTCAGCGCCGGCAGGTAGGCGCGACCGGCCTCGGTCAGGCGCAGACCGTTGTTCAGGCGCTGGAACAGCGCGATGTCGAGGCGGGCTTCGAGCAGGCGCACCTGCTGGCTGATCGCCGCCGGCGTCACGCTCAGCTCCTCGGCGGCGAGCGCGAAGCTCTGGTGGCGGGCGGCGGCTTCGAAAGCGCGCACGGCGTTCAGGGGTGGCAGTTGGCGACGCATCGCTGGCTAGGAATTTCTAGGTCAGAGGGGCGGAAATCCTCGGTTGTGAGCAACTTATGCTTTTTCTACGCTGCCTGCACGCCGCGGCGGTTTCCCTCACGCATACCGGAGACCGCGAACATGAAGCCCGATGCCGAACACCGTCTGCCCATCCTCGTCCGCGGCTGGCTGGCCCTGCGTGCCGCGCTGCGCCGCCGTCGCCAGCGCCAGCAGCTCGCCGTGCTGTCCGACCCGATGCTCAAGGACATCGGCCTGAGCCGCAGCGAGGCGCTCGAAGAAGCGCGCAAGCCGTGCTGGCGGCGCTGAGCGGCGCACCCGGCGGCCTTAAGCCGTTGATCAGCGTTCAATGCTTGCATATTGCAAGCAATCGACCGCCCGAGGTGCACGCCCATGCCCCACGCCGCTCCCGCCGACCCGCCGGCCCTGCAGCTCAGTCGCTGGCTGCCGTACCGCCTGTTCATCGTCGCCGCCCGCATCGCCCGACCGCTGCAGAGCTACTACGGCGAACGCTTCGAGCTCAGCCAGCCGGCCTGGCGCATCCTGGCGACGATCGCCGAACGGGCCGAGGCCAGCGCCAGTGAAATCGCTCATGCCTGCGCGCTCGATGCCTTCAGCGTCAGCCGCGGCATCGCCCAGCTGGTGCAGCGCGGCTACGCCGTGCGCGGCCGGGCGCGCGCCGACCGCCGCCGTGCCGCCGTCAGCATCACCGCTGCCGGCCGCCAGGTGTTCGATGACATCGCCCGCCTCGGTCGCGCCATCGAAGACGCGCTGCTCGCCGAGGTCGACGCCGCACAGCGCGCCGTGCTCGATACGCTGCTGCAGCGGCTCGATGCCGCGAGCGCGCAGATCGAGGCCGGCGGCTGGCCGGCACTGCTGCCGCAGGCCGGACGATGAACGCGCTGCTGTTTGCACTGACGGCGCTGCTGTGGGGCGGCGGCGCGCTGGCGACCGCGCTGCAGGCCGGGGTGACGCCAGCGGCCTGGTCGGTGGCGCTGCGCATGGCGCTGGCCGGCGTGCTGCTGCTCGGCTACGGCCGCTGGCGTGGCGAGCGGCTGTACATCCCGCCGCGCGAGCGGCCGTTCATCGTGCTGCAGGGGGTGCTGTTCTTCGCCGGCGCCTTCATCGCCTTCTATGAGGCGACGCGGCGCATTCCCAGCGGGCTGGCCGCGCTGGTGCTGTCGACCTCCTCGCTATTCGCCGCGCTGCTCGGCCGCCTGCTGTTCGGCACCCGCCTGAGCCGGGCACTGCTGGCCGGCATGCTCTGCGGCTGCCTCGGCGTCGGCATCATCTTCGGCCCCGGCATCGACCAGCTCGGCAGCGAGACGCTCGCCGGCTGCCTGTGGGCACTGGCGGCGGCGGTGGCCACCGCCGCCGGCACCGTCGTCGGCGCGCGCAATCAGGCCGCCGGCCTGCCGACCCTCGCCATCCTCGGCTGGGGCGCGCTGGTCGGTGCGCTGAGCAGTGCCGGCTGGGCGCTGGCCAGCGGCGAGCACTGGGCCTTCGAGCCCTCGCTGCGCTACCTCGCCAGCCTGCTCTACCTGGCGGTCGCCGCCTCCTGCGTGACCTTCATGCTCTATTTCGAGCTGGTACGCCGCGTCGGCCCCGGCCGCGCCGCCTACACGCTGGCCAGCGTGCCGCTGCTGGCGCTGCTGCTGTCGGCGCTGTTCGAGGGCCTGCGCCTCGACGCCCACATCGCCCTCGGCGCCGCCGCCGTGCTCGCCGGCAACGTGCTGGTGCTGCGCCGCTAGGCTCAGGCCTCGGCGGGCGCCTGGCGGGTCAGCTGTTCGAGCAGCTCGAAGTCGGTGCGCATGCCCGAGGTTTCACGGATGCGGGCGAGGATCTCGCGCTTGAGGGCGATGAATTCCGGCGCGAGCTTCATGTCCTGGTCACGCTCGGCCGGCAGCGGCACCTCGTAGACGGTGTCGATGCGGCCCGGGCGCGGCGCCATCAGCACCACGCGGCTGCCGAGGTAGATGGCTTCCTCGACGTCGTGGGTGACGAACAGGATCGTCGACTTCTCCAGCTGGTGGACGTGGCGAATCAGGTCGTGCATGACCTCGCGGGTCTGCGCATCGAGCGCGCCGAAGGGCTCGTCCATCAGCAGGATCTCCGGGCGCGGCATCAGCGCGCGGGCGATCGCCACGCGCTGCTGCATGCCGCCGGAGAGCTGGTTCGGCCAGGCCTTTTCGAAGGCCGACAACCCCATCAGGTTGAGCAGCGCATCGGCGCGGCCGCTGGCGATCTCGACGTCGGAGTCGCTGCGCACGGTGTCGGCGATGGCCTTGAGCTGGCGGCAGAACTTGATGTTCTGCATCACCGTTAGCCACGGGTAGAGGCTGTAGTGCTGGAACACCATCGCGCGGTCGATGCCGGGGCCGTCGATGCAGCGGCCGTCGACGCTGATCTCACCGCTGCTCAGCGTCTCCAGACCGCCGATGATGCGCAGCAGCGTCGACTTGCCGCAGCCGGAGGCGCCGACGAAGGTGACGAACTCGTTGGCGCACAGTTCGAGGCTGACGTCGTGCAGCGCTTCGACCGCCGCGCCGTCGCGCTCGAACCGTTTGCCGACGTGGCGGATGCGGATCTTGCTCGGGCTCATCGCACTCACCTCTTGTGCAGCCAGGGGAAGGCACGCCGGTGCAGCCAGCGGAAGCTCTGGTCGGTGAGCAGACCGATCAGGCTGATCAGCAGGATGCCGGCGAAGATCTTGTCGGTGTGCATGTAGCGCTGCGCCTTGAGGATGGCGTAGCCGAGCCCGGAATTGGCGGCGACCAGCTCGGCCACCACCAGATAGGTCCAGGCCCAGCCGCAGGTGATGCGCAGCGTGTCGAGCAGCGCCGGGCGGGCCGACGGCAGGATCACCAGCTTGAGGATCTCGCCGCGGTTGGCGCCCATGGTCTGCGCCGCCTCGATCTGCGCCATCGGCACGCGGCGCACGTCCTCGGCGACCATCAGCACCATCTGGAAGAACGTGCCGATGAAGATGATCAGCACCTTGGCGCTCTCGTCGATGCCGACCCACAACATCACCAGCGGGATGAAGGCGACCGCCGGCATGTAGCGGATGAAATCGGTCAGCGGCTCCAGCGCCGCCTGCACCGGGCGATAGCTGCCGATGTAGAGGCCGAGCGGCAGCGCGATCAGCGCCGAGGCGAAAAAGCCCGCCATCACCCGATAGACGCTGATCCAGATGTCACCGATCAGCCCCTCCTCCGACCACCAGCGCAGGATGCGGGCGAACACCGCACCGGGGCTGGGCATGAACACCGGATCGGGATCGCCGAAGGTGGTCCACGCCCACCACAGCAGCAGCGGCAGCAGCATGCCGGCGACGGCGAGCATCAGGAACACAGGCCGCGGCAGCGTGCCGCGGATCACCCACCAGCGCACGCGCGGCCGGACGGCGGCGGGCGCCGCCGCGGGGGACGGCGGCGCGGCGATGCTCGGAGCAACGGGATTTAGCGTGGCCATGACGGAATGTCCTCGGGGGCCAGGGGATTTTCTTTGGGCAGCAGCGGCAGCCAGCCGCCCGGCGGCGGCAGCGCGCCGATCATCAGCGTGTGGCCGCCGCCGAGCGCCAGGCGCGGCGACTGCCAGCTGCGCCCGACCGGCAGCAGCTCGGCGCCGGCGCGCCCGGGCAACGTCGACAGCTCGATCATCCACGGCGTGCGCCCGGCGTGATGGCGGCCGAAGGACAGCTCGAAGCCGAGCCGCTCGCGGCGACGGGCGTCGTCGAGGCCGGGATAGGCGAGCTGATCGGCCAGCGTGCCGCCGGCCGGCAGCGGCTCAGCGCGATCGGCAGCGAACAGGAAGCAGTCGCCGGCGACCAGCAGATAGGCATGGCGGCCGCTGCCATCGGCAGCGATCAGACGCTGGCCCCAGTTGACGCCGCGCGACTCCGGCAGCCGCTCCCAGACTTCCAGGTAGCTGCCATCGAGGCCGTCCTCGATCAGGCGGTCACGACCGATGAAACGCATCAGCCCGGCGTCGGGTTCGTTGCGCACCGGCTGGTAGTCGATCTCGCGAAACCACTGGCAGCGGTCGCCTTCGACCTCGGTGACGCCGGCAAAGCCAGCCTGCGCCGACAGCGCCAGCAGCTCGCGCCCCCTGCACTCCGCCAGCGAACGCCGCGCACTCGCCGGCTGCGGCAGAGGAATGCGCAGGTCGGCATGCAGGCGGGCGGTCTGCAGCCAGTAGACACGCGTACTGGTATCGATGGCACCGTCGGCGGTTTCCAGCCGCGCCCGGCGCCAGACGCCGAGATAGGACGACGGGACTTCTTTCATGAGTGAAATTCCGGGAAGCGGCGCAGGCGCTCCCAGAACCCGATATCGTGATTCGGCCACAACTCGGCTCCGGTTTCGGCGGCGAGTCGCTTGAGCTTGCGGATACTGGCGAGCGCGAGGTCCTCACGCTCCTGCCAGCACAGGCCGGGGGCGACTTCGTCGCGCAGGTTTTCTTCCAGATCGGCCGCATCTCCGGCGAGGATCACCGGCGCCCCGTGCGGCAGCTCGATCAGCAGCGACATGTGCCCGGCCGTGTGGCCGGGACTGGCGATCGCATGCACACCGGGTGCCAATTCGTACTCACCGCGCTGCACCTTCCAGCGGTAATCACCGGCGAAGTCATCGGCGAAATAGGCGACATCGGCCTGCGCCCGCGCCGCGGCGAGCTCGTCAGCATGCACGTGCACCTCAGCGCCGCAGACCTCGCACAGGCCGCCGGCGTGGTCGAAATGCAGGTGGCCGAGGAACACCAGATCGATGTCGGCCGGCGTCAGCCCGAGGCGGGCGAAATGCGCCGGCAGGCGCTGATCTTCATGCATTTCCGGCGGGCCGAAGGGGAAGCTCTCGGCGTCGTACCAGCGCGCGCGCTGCTGCGGGTCGGCGAGCTTGGTGTAGTCGCAGCCGACGTCGTAGAGGATGCGGCCGTTCGCCGTCTCGATCAGGTAGGCGAGAATCGGCGCCTGGATGATCGTGCCGCTGCCGCGATGGCGGGTCGACAGCGATTTGTCATAGCGGTGGGTGGCGGTCAGCAGCGGCCACAGGCGGCGAACCTGACTCATCGTGTGTCCTCCGCCAGTGCCGCCAGCACGCCGGCCGTGTCGGCAACCCGACCAAACAGGCCGCCCTCGACGCCGATCATCGCCAGCGCCGCGGCGTGCAGCGCCGGATCGGCGCTGGCGCAGGCATCGGCGAGGGTGATGCACTCGAAACCGCGCTCGACGGCGCTGCGCAGCGTCGAGCTGACGCAGACCTCGGTGGTCACGCCAGTGAGCAGCAGCGTGTCGATGCCGCGCGCGCGCAGGATCAGTTCGAGGTCGGTGGCGTGGAAGGCGCTGTAGCCGGGTTTGTCGATCACCGGCTCGCCGGCTTGCGGCTGCAGCTCGTCGATGAAGTCGTGCCCGTACTCGCCGCGCAGCAGCAGCCGGCCGAGCGGACCGCGGGCACCGATCGGCGCACCGGCGCGCTCGGCGCGGCGGCGCTTGGCCGGCAGCAGGTCGCTGAGATCGGCGCGATGGCCTTCGCGGGTGTGCACCACCAGCAGCCCGGCGCGGCGCGCGGCGGCGAGCAGACGCTGCTGCGCCGGCACCACGGCACGCAGGCGCGCAACGTCGAGGCCGGCGCTGGCGGCATAGCCACCGGGCGTGCAGAAGTCGCGCTGCATGTCGATCAGCAGCAGCGCGCAGCGGCGCGGATCGAGGCTCAGCACCATTGTTCCAGCCCGAATTCGTGGCGCACCGCGGCGGCGATGCGCTCGCCGACCTCGGCGGCCATCAGCGCGCCCTTCTCCGCGCTGGCGCCCTTGGCCGAGGCCAGCGCGCCGGCCGGCGGCACCCACTCGGTGCGCGTCGGGTACATGTCATAGGGCGGGAAATCCGCCGGCGGATCGTTCGGCAGCCGCTCCATCGCCACCAGCTCGGGGTGGTAGTGCAGCATCAGCGAGGTCTCGATCACCGCGGCATGCTCCAGCGCAAAGCCGGGGAAGCCGTCGGGGAACACCGCGGCCAGCGTCTGCTCGGTGCAGAAGTCCCAGTACTCCAGGCGCATCACCTCCAGTCCGCTGGCCGCCACCGCCGGTTCGCGCAGCGCCAGCTGGATGCCCTCGGTGACGAACCACTGGTTTTCGTAATGGCCGTTGACCAGCACCAGCCGGCGCACGCCGTGGCGGGCGAACTCGCGCACCGCATCGCGCACCAGCGCGCTCAGCGTGGCGCCGTCGAGGCTGGTGGTGCCGCAGAAGTGCTGGCCGCCGCCGCTCTTCGGCTGCGACTTGTAGCCGTAGCTCAGCGCCGGGGCGACCAGCCCGCCGAGGCGCGCGGCGACGTCGCGGCTAACCGCCGCCGACAGCAGCGCATCGGTCCCCAGCGGCAGGTGCGGGCCGTGCTGCTCGGTGGCACCGCAAGGCAGGAAGACGACGGCGCCGTCCTCGCGCACGCGGCGCTCGTAATCGACCCAGCTGATCTGGTCCATGCGGACTTCGGACATCGACTTAATCTCCGCTCAGGGTTGAAGAGTGTGCAGGGCCGGCCGGCGCGGCCTCGCCGCGGGCGGCAATCAGGGCCGCCAGGCAGACCAGCGCGCCGCCGGCCCATTCGTGCGCGGCCAGCGGCTTGTGGCCGAACAGCGCCGCCGAGCCGACCGCGGCGATCAGCTCGAACACCAGCAGCACCGAGGCGCGGCCGGCTTCGAGGCGACTGACGCCGTCCTGCGCGGCGACGGTCGCCAGGCCGATCCACAAAATCGCAAACGCGCACAGCTGCGCCCAGACCTCGCCGGGCAGCGCGGCCACGCCCTGCTCCAGCAGCAGGCTGGCGGCGCTGGCGAACAGCGCGCAGCCGAGCAGCGGCACCGCGGTCTTGCTCGCCAGCGGCACGCGGTCGGCAGCGCGGGTGGCGAGGTTGTTGAGGGCAAAGCTCAGTCCGGCGCTGAAGGCCAGCCAGTCGACGCCGGCCAGCGGGCGGAAGGTGCTGGCATCGACACCGAGCGTCAGCGCCGCGCCGAGCACCGCCAGTGCCAGCGCCAGCAGGCGCAGGCCGCCGAGGCGCTCGCCGAGCAGCAGCCAGCCGCCGAGCACCCCCCACACCGGCGCCAGGTAAAACAGCAGCATCACCCGCACGATGTCATCGCCCAGCGACAGCGCACAGATCAGCGCCGCGTTCGACCAGCCGCCGAACAGCAGGATCGCCAGCAGCCGCGCCGGCTGGCCGGCGCAGGCCCGGCGCTCGCGCCACAGCACCGGCAGCAGCAGCACGGCGATCAGGCTGTAGCTGACGGCGACCATCGGCATGCCGCTGAGGCCGGCCTCGGCGAAATGGCGCAGCGGCAGCCAGCTGGTGCCCCACATCAGCGTGGCGAGGATCAGCACCGCCTCGGGGCGCAGCCAGGCACGGGAAACCATCGGCGTCTGCATCGTCTCAGCCCATCCATGAACCGCCGTTCGGCCCGAGCACCTGACCGTGGAAATAACTCGCCGCCGGCGAGGCGAGGAAGACGATCGCCGCGGCGACCTCCTCCGGCTCACCGAGGCGCGCCGCCGGAATCGCCGTCTCTTTAGCGATCCACTCCGCGCTCATGTGCTCGGGCGAGACCATCGGCGTGGCGATCGGCCCCGGCGCGACGGCGTTGATGCGGATCGCCGGCGCGAACTCGCGCGCCAGCGAGCGGGTCAGCGCGATGACGCCGGCCTTAGCCGCGCAGTACGGCGCGTAGCGCTCGCGGCCGAGATAGCCGAGGTCGGAGGCGACGTTGACGATGCAGCCGCTGCCACGCGGCTGCATCTGCGCCAGCGCCTGACGGCAGCAGCGGTAGACCGCCGTCAGGTCGATGCCGATGACCCGCGCCCAGTCGTCCTCGCTGGTCTCCAGAAAGGGTTTTTCCAGGATCACGCCGGCGTTGTTGACGAGGATGTCGAGCCCGCCGGCGGCGTGCAGCGCGGCGAACATCGCCGCCACCGCCGCGGCATCGCCGACATCGGCGGCGATCGGCCGCGCGTTGCCGCCGGCGCTGCGAATCGTCGCGGCGACGTCGGCCGCAGCGGCCTTGTCGGCCGGCAGGTGGTTGATCCAGACCTCGGCGCCGGCGGTGGCCAGTGCCAGCGCGGTGGCGCGGCCGATGCCGCTGGCGGCGCCGGTGACCAGCGCGCGGCGGCCGGCCAGCGGCGGAACGGAACTCGGGCGCATCAGTGCATCACCTCGCCGTGGCTGACCGAGAGTGCCTGCCCGGTGATCGCGGCCGCCAGCGGCGAGCCGAGGAACAGGAAAGTGCCGGCCAGATCGGCCGGCTGCAGCAGCTCCGGCACCGCCTGCCCGGCGAGCACCGCGGCCAGCTCCTCGGCCTCGCTGCGGCCGTGCTCGGCGGCCATCGCCCGCAGCGAGCGCATTGCCGCCTCGGTGGCGATCCAGCCCGGGCACACGGCGTTGACGCGGATGCGCCGCGGCCCCAGCTCGCGTGCCAGCGCCCGCGTCAGGCCGATCACCGCGTGCTTGCTGGTGACGTAGGCGGAAAAGCCGGCCACCCCCACCAGCCCCCAGATCGAGGACTGGTTGATGATGCTGGCGCCGGCCGCGAGCAGCGGCAGCAGCGCGCGGCTCAGGCGCTGCATCGACACCACGTTGTTGTCGAGCAGTGCCTGCCAGCGCGCATCGGCGCTCGCGGCGGTGTCGGCGAGCGGCGTCGGATACTCGACGCCGGCGTTGTTGATCAGCACGTCGACCCGCGGCTGCGCGTCCGCCAGGCGGGCGGCGAAGGTCTGCAGCGCCGCCGTGTCGCACAGATCGAGCGCCTCGGCCTGCAGCGGCGCCAGCCCGGCCAGTTCGGCGCACACCGCATCGAGCGCGGCGACATCGCGATCGAGCAGCCACAGCGTTGCGCCGCGCTCGGCAAAGGCGCGCGCCAGGCCGCGACCGATGCCGCTCGCCGCACCGCTCAGCACCACGCAGCGGCCGCGATAGTCGAGGGGATCGTTCATCTCACACCGCCGTCAGGAAGGAGACGCCGACCGCGCCGTAGAACTGCCCGGCCCGCTGCGCGCCGCTGGCCTCGACGTGGCCGTAGTCGTCGTCGAGCACGCGGCGCAGGCGGTAGCGGCTGAAGCTTTTCAATAGCAGCGCCATCGGCAGCACCTGCACGTAGCCCTCGCCGTAGAGCTCGCGATGCAGCGCCGGCAGGCGGTACCACGGCACGCCGGACTTCTCGTGATGGGCGTTGTGGAAACTGAAGTTGAGCAGCAGCAGGTTGAGCCACGGCCAGCGCAGCGAGACGACGTTGGTATAGGTGTTGTGCTGCTCGTAGACGCGGTCGCGCACCTTGTCGGCGGGAATCTCGCCGCCTTCGAGCACGGCGTAGGCGTCGTAGGTGTGCTGGTAGGCGTCGGCAAAGCGCAGCACCGTCAGCATGATCATCCAGGCCACGACGTAGAGCGCGAGCGCCAGCGGCGAGAGCATGCCGAGCGTGGCGAAGGCCAGCGCGCGCACGGCGATGATCGCGGCGACGCGGCCGCGGCGGGCACGGTGCTTGGCGCTGTCGGTAATGAACGGCAGCAGCACCACGTAGGCGTGCATGATCAGCTCGACCGCCGGAATCCACGCCCACTCCAGCGCCAGCACCAGGCGGCGGAACCAGGCCGGCGAGCGCTGCAGAAAAGCCTTGCTGTCGAAGGTGATGACGTCGGCACGGTCGACGTGATGGCGCATGTGCTTGCGCCGCAGGTCCTGGAAATCGGCGTAGCAGCTGCCGGTCAGCCAGCTCATCAGCTCGCCGGTGCGCAGGTTCCACTTCGGCTCGCGGAAGATCGTGCCGTGGGCGAATTCGTGGATCAGGTAGGCGGCGATCACCAGCGCGTGCGCCAGCAGCAGCGTGCCGCCGAGTTTCGCCGCCACGCCGTCGGCGAACAGCAGGGCGATGCCGCCGGCGTAACCGAGCACGGCGTAGGCGATGGCGAGCGTGTTCGGCCAGGCGCCGTCGGCGTAGCGGAAGATCGGCTTCGACATGGTGAATCTCCTGTGGCGGCGGCATCCGCGGCGCCGCGGACGCCGCCGTGGACTCAGTGACTTACGGCGCCAGCGCCTTGACGAACTGAGCGTCGTAGGTCTTGGCGAAGTCCGGCACTGCCGGGATCTGACCGTTGTCGACGAGGATCTTGCCGATCACCGCGCCGCTGCCGTGGAACGAGGTGGTCTGCTCGGAGGGCGTGAAGTTGGTCATCATCTCAGCGAGCGGGATGTTGTAGACGCCGCTCATCTGCTCCTTGGCCTCGGCGGCGCTGACACCGAGCACCTTGCCGATGATCTCGGCGGACTCCTCCGGGTGCGCCTTCATGTAGGCCATGCCGTCGACGTAGCCCTGGATCAGCGCCTGGATCGCCTTGCCGCGCTTGGCGATGACTTTCTCGTCGAACACCAGCACGTCGGTGATCAGGCCCGGCGCATCCTTCGAGGAGAACACCACGTGGAACTTGCCGCCGCCGCCGAGCGCGAGGATCTGCGAGACGTTGGGCTCGTAGGTGACGCCGACCGGCAGGCTGCCGGAGGCCATCGCGCCGGGGATGCCTTCCGGCGTCATGTTGATCGACTCGATGTCCTTGGCGCCCATGCCGTTCTTCTGCAGCGCGTAGGCGAGCAGGAAGTCTGACGGCGACAGCGGGTTGAAGCCGACCTTCTTGCCCTTGAAGTCGGCGACCGACTTCACCGCGGCTTCAGCGACGATCGCATCACCGCCGTTGGAGAAGTCGATCGGCATCACTACGCGGTGCTTGAGCCCCTTGGCATCGGAGGCGACCACCTGGTCGTAGGTCAGCATCGCGCCGTCGATCGAGCCGCCGGCAAGCGCCGGTGGAATCAGCGCCGGATCGCTGAAGAACTGCAGCGACACCTTGAGGCCGTGCTTTTTATACAGATCGAGCTTGTCGGCGACGTAGAACGGGCCGTAGCCGACCCAGACGACGGTGCCGATCTTCAGCGATTCGGCGGCGCGTGCGGCAAAGGGCACGGCGGCGGCGGCGAGCAGGCCGGCACCGAGGGCGAGTTTTCGTATCAGGCGGAGAGTCGGGACGGACATGGACGGGGCACTCCTGCACGGTTTGGGACATGGCTCACGGGATGGCAACCGCAGTTGCATCTCCCGGGCTTTTGTCCCGCCGTGTAACCCCCGTCCCGGAGGCCGGCGTGCTCTCGGACCAGCGTCCACCGTGGTGGACCGGAACCCTAGCGCGCCTGAATCCTATCCTCTTGTTGTCTGCGTCATGAGCGGGCAAGGCTGCCGCTGCTCATCCCGTGTCTCGACGGCTTTGAGCAATTCTGGTGCCACCCGTGCGACAAAACACCGCAAAACCGCGCCCGCTGTGTCGTGGCGCACACTCCGGGCGGCCCGCCCGGCCGGAGTCCGCATGCCGTTTCTGCACCAGCGGCGTGCAGCCTGCCCAGCCGTGAAGCGCCCGCACCCGGGCGGCGGGCTGTTAGGCTTGGCCGCTTGCGACCGTCCGTGGAGGCCCCCCGCCGATGAGCCTGTCCCTGAAAAGCCTGCGCTATTTCATCGCAGTCGCCGAGGTCGGCTCGATCAGCGCGGCCGTGCAGAGCCTGCACATCTCGCAGTCAGCGGTCACCGAGGCGATCAAGGCGCTGGAGCATGAGGTCGGCGCCGCGCTGTTCCAGCGCCACGCCCGCGGCATGGTGCTGACCCACGCCGGCAACCAGTTCCTGCGCCACGCCTATGAAATCCTCGCCGCGGTGCGCAATGCCCGCGAGGCGCTGGCGGCGCGGCCGGACACCATGAGCGGCGCGCTGCACGTCGGCGTCACCGCGCTGGTCACCGGCTACTTCCTGCCCTATCTGCTCGACCGCTACCACCGCGTGTTCCCGCAGGTCGAGGTGCGCGTGCACGAGGACTCGCGCGACTACGTCGAGCATCTGCTGCTCAACGGTGAGCTCGACGTCGCCGTCATCGTCATCACCAACCTGGCCAACGCCCAGGCCTTCGAGACCGAAGCGCTGGTGCGCTCGCCGTGGAGCGTGTGGCTGCCGCCGAACCACCCGCGGCTGGCGCAGGCCAGCGTGGCGCTGGCCGACCTCGCCGATGACGCGCTGATCACCCTCAACGTCGATGAGCTCGAAGCGCTGTCGACCGCCGCACTGCGCGCCGCCGGCCGCCGCGAGCCGCCGAAACTGCGCACCGCCTCGGTCGAGGCGATCCGCAGCCTGGTCGCCACCGGCGCCGGCGTCTCGCTGATGCCGGACATGATCTACCGGCCGTGGTCACTCGAAGGCGACCGCCTGGAAGCGCGGCCATTGGCAGAAGAGATGCCTCGGCTCGAAGTCGGCCTCGCCTGGCGCCGCGGCTCGCCGCTGAGCGATGCCGCCCGCCAGTTCGTCATGCTGGCGCGTGAATTCGGCCGTCGCCACGCCCGCTGAGATGCGTTCAAGCGTTCTTTTTTATCGATAGATAGACGCAAGTCATCGGTAAAAACGACACCGATACCCGGCTTTCGCCCCAACAGCTCATGACAGTGGGCAAACACTGCCGTCAGACGGTGCGTGTACCGCCCCATGATGCGGCAGCTGCCCGCGACGCGGGCATGGCCGCACAGCCCATCGGCAAAACCGATCGCTTATATCCGAAAATCGTGCTGGTCGGCTGCGCCGATGGCGTCAAGACTGAATCGCAGACCGATTCGGCGCCTGCGGCGGTGATCGGCCACTCCCCCGACCGAGACAGAGGAGACGCCCCATGAATCGCAAGCTGTCCGTTGCTTTAGCGCTGGCGCTGGCGGCCGGTGCCGCCCCGGCGCTGGCCGCCGAAGGCGCGCTCGACATCGTCGCCTGGCCTGGCTACATCGAGCGCGGCGAGAGCGACAAAGCCTATGACTGGGTCAGCGGCTTCGAGCAGGCCACCGGCTGCAAAGTCCGCGTCAAGACCGCCGCGACCTCCGACGAGATGGTCTCGCTGATGAACCAGGGCGGCTACGACCTGGTGACCGCCTCGGGCGATGCCTCGCTGCGCCTGATCTACGGCAAGAAGGTGCAGCCGATCGACGTATCGCGCATCCCCAGCTGGAGCAAGATCGACGAGCGCCTGAAGAGCGCCCCCTGGCACACCGTCGACGGCAAGCACTACGGCACACCGTACCAGTGGGGGCCGAACGTGCTGCTCTACAGCACGCAGGTGTTCAAGGAAGCACCAAGCAGCTGGAGCGTGGTGTTCGAGCCGCAGACGCTGCCCGACGGCCAGCCGAACAAGGGCCGCGTGCAGGCGTATGACGGCGCCATCTATATCGCCGATGCCGCGCTCTACCTGATGCACAAGCGCCCCGAGCTCGGCATCAAGGACCCCTACGAACTCAACGAAACCCAGTACGCCGCGGTGCTCGAAGTGCTGCGCCAGCAGCACGCGCTGATACAGCGCTACTGGCATGACGCCAACGTGCAGGTGCAGGACTTCACCTCCGAAGGCATCGCCGCCTCCGGTTCCTGGCCGTTCCAGGTCAACACCCTGCTCGCCGCCAAGCAGGCGGTCGCCAGCACCATCCCGGTCGAGGGCGCCACCGGCTGGGCCGACACCACGATGCTGCACGCCGAGGCCAAGCACCCGGACTGCGCCTACCTGTGGATGGAGCATTCGCTGCAGCCGAAGGTGCAGGGCGACGTCGCCGCCTGGTTCGGCTCGGTGCCGGCGGTACCGACCGCCTGCGACGGCAACGAACTGCTCGGCGCCGAAGGCTGCAAGACCAACGGCATCGACAAGATGCAGCAGGTTCACTTCTGGAAGACGCCGATCAGCAAGTGCGCCCAGGGCAGCTGCGTGCCCTACAGCCGCTGGACCAGCGACTACATCGCCATCATGGGCGGGCGCTGAGCAAGCCGCGCGGGGCCACCGCGCCTCCCCGGCCCGGCCCCCCGTGGGCTGAGGGCGCTGCGCGGCACTGACGGCGTCGGGCGCCGGGTGCGCAGCGGGTTGCGCATCCGCCTCCCCGGCCCTTCTCCGCGGGGCCGGTGCCGCGCCAGCCGGGTCATCGCCACACGGCGACCCGGCCCCCGTCTTCCAGCGCAAGAAGGCTGGAAAACAGAGATTTCAGGTTCACGCATCGTTTCAGGAGACGCCGCCGATGAGCGCTGCCGTCGAATTCATCCAGGTCAGTCGCGTGTTCGGCACCGTGCGCGCGGTCGATGACCTGAGTTTCAGCATCGCCGAGGGCGAATTCTTTTCACTGCTCGGGCCGTCGGGCTCGGGCAAGACCACCAGTCTGCGGCTGATCGCCGGCTTCGAGCAGCCGAGCGCCGGCAGCCTGCTGATCCACGGCCGCGAGGCCGCCGGTGTGCCGCCCTACGAGCGCGACGTCAACACCGTGTTCCAGGACTACGCGCTGTTCCCGCACATGAGCGTGCTCGACAACGTCGCCTACGGACCGATGATGCGCGGCGTGCCGCGCGCCCAGCGCACGCGCCGTGCCGAGGAAATGCTGGCGCTGGTCAAGCTCGACGGCTTCGGCGCGCGCCGCCCGGCGCAGCTCTCCGGCGGCCAGCGCCAGCGCGTGGCGCTGGCACGGGCGCTGATCAACGAGCCGCGCGTGCTGCTGCTCGACGAGCCGCTCGGCGCGCTCGATCTGAAGCTGCGCGAGGCGATGCAGAGCGAGCTGAAAGCACTGCAGCGGCGGCTCGGCATCACCTTCGTCTTCGTCACCCACGATCAGGGCGAGGCGCTGTCGATGTCCGACCGCGTCGCCGTGTTCAACCACGGCCGCATCGAGCAGATCGCCAGCCCGGAAGAACTCTACGAGCGCCCGGCAACGGCCTTCGTCGCCAACTTCGTCGGCACCGCCAACGTCATCGACGGCGCCGCGGCGACAAGCCTGCTCGGCAGCGCCGGCGCCTTCACCATCCGCCCCGAGCGCATCGCGCTGCAGGCCGCCGGCAGCGAGGTTGCTGCCGACGCGGTGCGCATCGGCGGCCGCCTGGTCGAAGTGCAGTACCACGGCGCACATCACCGCTGTGAAGTCGAAACCGCCGGCGGCCTGCGCCTGGTGGTCACGGTGCCGGCGACGCAGGGCGCCGGGCTGCCGCAGACCGGCGCCGAGGTGGCGCTGAGCTGGCCGCGGGCGGCGATGCACGCGCTGCGAGACGCCGCATGAACGCGCTGGCGATGTCTCCCGCGCGGCCGGCGCCGGGCCTGCGCCGACGCCTGGCGAACCTGCTCTACAGCCGCCGCGGCCTGTGGCTGACGGCGCTGCTGCTGCCGCCGCTGCTGTGGCTCGGCATCATCTACCTGGGCTCGCTGTTCGCGCTGCTGGCACAGAGCTTCTTCGCGCTCGATGACTTCACCGGCCAGGTGCGCTACGAGCTGACGCTCGACACCTACCGCGCGCTGTTCGCCTCGCCGGCCAATCTCGACATCATCCTGCGCACGCTGGGAATGGCGCTGGCGGTGACCGTCGCCGCGGCGCTGATCGCCTTCCCGATCGCGCAGTACATGGCTTTTCACGCCCGCGGCCGCAGCCGCGCCCTGCTCTATCTGGCGGTGATGCTGCCGCTGTGGTCGAGCTATCTGGTGCGCGTCTACGCCTGGCGGCTGATGCTGGCCAAGGAAGGCGTGATCGCCTGGCTGGCCGAACAGCTCGGTCTGTCCGGCGCGCTGGATGCGCTGCTGGCGACGCCGGTGGTCGGCGGGCCGACGCTGAGCAGCTCGTACTTCGGCATGTTTCTGGTGTTTCTCTACGTCTGGCTGCCGTTCATGATCCTGCCGATCCAGGCGGCGCTGGAGCGCGTGCCGCGCTCGCTGCTGCAGGCTTCCGGCGACCTCGGCGCACGCCCCGGACAGACGCTGCGCCACGTGGTGCTGCCGCTGGCCTTCCCCGGCGTGGTCGCCGGCTCGATCTTCACCTTCTCGCTGACGCTCGGCGATTTCATCATCCCCGGCGTGGTCGGCGCGCCCGGCTACTTCATCGGCCAGATGGTCTACGTGCAGCAGGGCACCGCCGGCAACATCCCGCTCGCCGCCGCCTTTTCCGTGGTGCCGATCGTGCTGATCGGCCTGTACCTCGCCGTCGCCCGGCGACTGGGGGCCTTCGATGCGCTCTGATCATCCAAGCTGGCGGCTGCGCCTCGCCACCGGCGCCGGCCTGCTGTTCCTGCACCTGCCGCTGGCGATCATCGTGCTCTACGCCTTCACCACCGAGGACCGCACCTACCAGTTCCCGCCGCCGGGGCTGACGCTGCACTGGTTCGAGGTGGCCTGGCAGCGCGCCGACATCCGCGAGGCGCTGCTGCTGTCGCTGCAGGTGGCCGGCATGGCCACCGCGCTGGCGCTGCTGCTCGGCACGATGGCGGCGGCGGCGATGTGGCGTGCGAGCTTCTTCGGCCGCGAGGTGTTCACGCTGCTGATGGTGCTGCCGATCGCCCTGCCCGGCATCGTCACCGGCATCGCGCTGCTCTCGGCGATCCGCCTGGCGGGCTTCGAGCCGGCGCTGTGGACCATCGTCACCGGCCACGCCACCTTCTGCATCGTCGTCGTCTACAACAACGCGCTGGCGCGCTTTCGCCGCACCGCCGGCAATCTGATCGAGGCTTCGATGGACCTCGGCGCCGACGGCCTGCAGACCTTCCGCCACGTGATCCTGCCGCAGCTCGGCAGCGCGCTGCTGGCCGGTGGCATGCTCGCCTTCGCGCTGAGCTTCGACGAGATCATCGTCACCACCTTCACCGCCGGTCACGAGCGCACGCTGCCGATCTGGTTCATGAACGAGCTGTTCCGCCCGCGCGACCGCCCGGTGACCAACGTCGTCGCCGTCGCCGTGATCCTGGTGACCGCGCTGCCGATCCTCGCCGCCTACTGGCTGACGCGCAGCGACGAAACCGGCGAATCCCGCTGAACCCTTTCCCGCGGCGCCAGCCGGCGCCGCGCACTTCCCCGCTGTTCCCCCCGAACGGGCGCCCGCCGCCCCTGCAAGGAGATTGCGCATGAACACCCGCGCGTTCATCAACGGCCAATTCGTCGCCGGCGAAGGCGAGATCGAAAACGTGCTCAATCCGGCGACCGGCGAGACGCTGGCGCAGGTCGCCGAAGCCTCGGCCGAGCAGATCGTCGCCGCGGTGCAGGCTGCCGAAGCGGCCTTCCCGCAGTGGGCGCGCACGCCGCCGAAGGATCGGGCGCTGGCGCTGCTGCGCCTGGCCGATCGCATCGAGCAGCACGGCGAGGAGCTGGCCCGGCTGGAGTCGCTGAACTGCGGCAAGCCGTACCTGGCCGCGCTCAACGATGAAATCCCGGCGATCGCCGACGTCTTCCGCTTCTTTGCCGGTGCGGCGCGGCTGCTGCAGGGTTCGGCCGCCGGCGAATACCTGCCCGGCCACACCAGCCTGATCCGCCGCGACCCGCTCGGCGTCGTCGCCTCGATCGCACCGTGGAACTACCCGCTGATGATGGCGGCATGGAAGCTCGGCCCGGCGCTGGCCGCCGGCAACACCGTGGTGCTCAAGCCCTCCGAGCAGACGCCGCTGACGGCGATCCGCCTCGCCGAGCTGGCCGCCGACCTGTTCCCGGCCGGTGTGCTCAACATCGTCCCCGGCCGCGGCGACAGCGTCGGCCAGCCGCTGATCTCGCAGCCGGCGGTGCGCATGATCTCGCTGACCGGCGACGTCGCCACCGGCCAGAAGGTGCTGGAAAGCGCAGCGAAGACGCTCAAGCGCACGCACCTGGAGCTCGGCGGCAAGGCACCGGTGATCATTTTCGACGACGCCGACCTCGACGCGGTGGTCGAAGGCATCCGCACCTTCGGCTACTACAACGCCGGCCAGGACTGCACCGCCGCCTGCCGCATCTACGCCGGGCCGAAGATCTACGAGCGCTTCGTCGCCGATCTGGCCAGCGCGGTCTCCGGCATCCGCTACGGCACGCAGCAGATGGACGGCGTGGAGATGGGGCCGCTGATCTCCGAGCGCCAGCGCCAGCGCGTGGCGAGCTTCGTCGAGCGCGCCTCCTCGCAGTCGCACATCGAAGTCGTCACCGGCGGCCGCCACGGCAGCGGCAGCGGCTTTTTCTACGAGCCGACGGTGATCGCCGGCGCCACGCAGAACGATGAGATCGTGCGCCGCGAGGTGTTCGGGCCGGTGGTGTCGGTGACGCGCTTCAGCGACACCGAGGAAGCGATCCGCTGGGCCAACGATTCCGACTACGGTCTGGCCTCCAGCGTGTGGACACAGGACGTCGGCCGCGCCGCCCGCGTCGCCGCCGAGCTGCAGTACGGCTGCACCTGGGTCAACACGCACTTCATGCTGGTTTCCGAAATGCCGCACGGCGGCATGAAGAAGTCCGGCTACGGCAAGGACATGTCGGTCTACGCGGTCGAGGACTACACCGCGGTGCGCCACGTCATGATCAAGCACTGAGCCCGACCGGCCGCGCCGGTGCAGTACGCCGCCGGCGCGGCCGTGCGTTCAGAGCATGTCCGGCCACTTGGTCATGCGCGCGCGCAGGTCGAGGGTTTCGCCGTCGACACGGAAGGTGCCGTTACCGACCGCGTGCAGCGTGCGCCGCTCGCTGCGCGCCTCGTCGATCCAGGCGTGCACGCCTTCGAGGATGAACAGGTTGTAGGGCTCGACCAGACGGTCGTCGATGACCCGGCATTCGATCTGCGCCAGGCACTCGGCGATCAGCGGCGCGCCGACCTCGGCCGCCGGCAGCGGCGTCAGGCCGAAGCGCGCGAACTTGTCGATGTCCTGCCCCGAGCAGTTGCCGATGTCGACCACCGTCTCCGCCAGATCGACGCCCGGCACGGCGATGACGCACTCGCCGCTGCGGCGCAACGCCGCAAAGCTGTAATCCCCGGCGCTGACCACACAGGCGATCTGCGGCACGAAGTCGACCACCATGTGCCAGCTCAGCGTCATCACATTGGCCCTGCCGCGATCGGCGGTGGTCAGCAGCACCACCGGACCGGGCTCCAGCCACTGAAACGCTTTGGACAAATCGAGCGTTTGCATCATGCCCCCACGCAGGCAGCGGAAGATGCCTTAACCCTAGTCTCTGATGCGCGCCGGACGAGCTGTCGCAATCAGCACCCTGCGCCTGAACGGTGGCTCAAAAGCGATAGCCGAAGTTGAGCTCCAGGCCATGATTACCGCTGGCGGTATGCGTGTAGGTCAGACCGAGGCTCGCAGTATCGGAGTAGCGATCGCCGACCGACAGCCGCGTGGTCGCGGCAATGCCGACGCGCTGGAAGTTGTCGACGGCCAGCTTGGAGCCAAAGTAGCGCGTGTCCGAGGCCCAGGCCGTCCAGCGCGCGCCGTGACCGAGGACGGTGTCCTGCAGCGGGCCGCTCAGGCGCACCGCGTTGTGCGTGGTGGTTTCGTGCAGATCGTAGCCGGCATCGAGCCCGGTGACGTTACCGCCGACCGAGCGAACGGCGCCGACGAGGTTGTCGAGTCCGATCTCGTAACCATCGCCGAAGCCGTGGCGATAGTGGCTGGTCAGTGAGGTCGAGGCCAGCGAGCCGATGTGGCGCTGGTCGTTATCGAGCACGGTGCCATAACGCAGCATCGGCTTGAGCTCCCAGCCTGCGCTGATCGGCATGCGCAAGCCCGTGCCGAGGCCGTAACTGCGATCATCACGGTTGATGCCATGGCCACGGGTGGTGATCGAGCTGATCGGCAGTTCAACGAGGGCCGTCATGCCATTACCGAGCTTCCAGCCGTAGCGCAGCGGCACGGTTTCGTAGTGTTGGTGATAGCCGTCGGCGTAGAAGTTGCCGAGCTTGAGGCCGATTGCGGCCTGGCCTTCGTCGAAGCCGGCCGTCAGCGGATCGAGCAGAAAGCCCGCTTCGGCGTCGGCGAGCGTCATGCGCCCGAGCAGGCTGGTCGGGCTGCCGCCGATCAGATCGAGCGGCGAGTCTGCCGCATGCTCATCCGGGGTGGGAATGTGCAACGTGGCAACGGTCGGCACGCTCGCGGCACCGCTGACGACAGCCACAGTGCCTGTCGTAGTGCTGGTCTCCGTGGCGCTGGTCGTGGTCGGCACTGCGGACAGGCTCACTGCGCTGGCTGAGCTGTAGTCGGCGACGAGGTTGAAGAACGGCAGACCGGAAATCACGCTGGCAAAGCTGCCGTGAATGCCGCCGCCGGCGGACAGCAGGGTGTAGGTGCTGCCGGCATCAAAACTGCCGTCGGTCGAATCGACCCGCAGGGTCACACCGGTGAGCGTGATCGTGCCGGTGGTAGTGATCAGGTCGCTGTGGCCGCTGCTGTCGATTTCAGCGTTGAGCGTCGAGCCGGGCAGAAAGGTGAGGTCACCGGCGAAATTCAGCGTGCCAATCGAGTTGCCCGGCCGCACGACGCCGCCCGCATAGATCCAGGCTGAGCCGGGTATCGTGCCGTTGCCGGCGAGCATGCCGCCGTTATTGACGCGCAGCGTGCCGACGTCCGCCAGCCCTGCCGTCGCATCGCCGAGCGTGACGCCGCCGCCCAGGCTGGACAGCTCGCCGCCCGGACGCAGATCGAGATCACGCAGTTGCAGACTCGCGCTGCTGCCCAGATCGAAGCGGCCGCTGCCACCGTTGGCACTGCCACTACCGCCGAGCACCAGCATGCCGCCGATGGTCAAGGTGCCGCCGTCGAGCTGGTAATGACCATTGGAGCCCGGCAGCACCCCGAGCAGCAGATCCCCGCCGATGGCGACCACGCCGCCGCTTTGTACGAACTCGCCGCTGCCGCTGCGCCCGACCATCGCCGTACCGGTGACGGTCAGCGTGCCACCGTCGAGCTCATACAGGCCGCTGCTGCCGGCCTCCTGCGCGAGGACCAATTCAGCGACCGTGTGCGTCCCGCCGCTCTGATAGAACTCCCCCTCGCCGGCATAGCAGACCACCGTCTGCGTGCGGCTGCTCAGACTGCCGTCGTTCAGGAAGTAATAACCAGAGCCTCCGCTGTTCAGGCCAAGCAACAGGGCGCCGGTCTCGAACGTGCCGCCCTCCTGCTCGAACTGACCACCGGTATTAAGGCCGACAGTCGTGTTGTCGGTAACCGAAGGGTCCCGCCACTCAGGCCGTAGACCCCGCCGGCACCGCCGCTTTCACTGCCGAGAACAAGATCGGGCGTGCTGTGCATACCGCCCTGCTGCAGAAAAACACCAATGCCCAGTGAGCCGATCACGTCCCCTGAATTGCCGGTGACTGTCAGTGAGCCTCCGTTCATCGTCAGTACGCCATAACTGTCCGTGGCTACGGCGATCTGCAGACCATCGACGGTTACTGCGCCACTATCGAAGACGAAATGGCCGGTCCCTGCATTGCCGACGACGAACTGGCTCGCGGCATCGGCCCCCTGGACGCTCAGGCTGCCGGCGCTGAGCAGGTAATAACCGAGTGCACCAGCCTGGTTGCCCAGCACCAGCTCACCGCCGACATGCACTTCACCGCCGCTTTGCTGCAGCACACTCCCCGTGCCACCACCGGCCGCGGCCGTATCGCTGACGATCAATGAACCGCCTACAGTGAGGCTTCCCCCCGACAGCGTCATACTGCCGACTGCCGATCTACCTACCACGGCCGAGCCGGCCACCTCCACACTGCCGCCATTCAGCGTAAAACTGCCGCCATTCAGCGTAAAACTGCCGCCACTCGACCAACTGACGAACAGATCACCGCCAATCGTGTGCGCACCGCCCGTTTGGGTGAAACTGCCTGCAGAACCATTGATGTATTCGTTACCACCGACGGTTAGGCTGGCAGGACCGTCGATATCACTGAGCTGGTAACTCCCATAAATATCCAGATAACCACTCTGTACGTTTCCTCCGGACTGTTTAAATACCCCGCTGCTACCGACGAAAATACTGTACGCGATAACATCACCCCCTATCAGGATATAGATACCATCTCCCCCGGAGCCGGCGATCAATAGATCATTGGTGCGAAATGTTCCGCCACTTTGCATAAAGGTACTGACAAGCGAGGAGCCATAATAAGAACCCTCAAGTTCAGTGGTTCTGCCGACAGTAAGCGTGCCTCCAGAAAGCAGATAACGGCCTATAGAGTTATTATCGCCAGTGGAGTAACAAGCGTCACCGTCATACCAATCGCAATGAAAATACCCAATAAAAAGGTCTGTTGCGAAAACTTCACCACCACTTTGATCAAACGATCCAACAAACGGAGCTCCAGACAAAGCTATTTCCGGCACACGCCCTACCAACAGACTATAGGTGTTAAAAACTCCTCCAGTTTGCATGAAATCAGCAAAAACCGCCTCTCCATCAGAAAATGATACGTCACGGACGACAATCGTCTCTGTCTCGACATTAAGGTTCAATGCACTATTGCCAACACTGTTGAGAGCATATGATCCGCTAACAACCAACCTGCCTGCTGTAACGACAGAATCACCAATACTATTATTTTGATTAAAATAGCCATAAATATCAGCCCAACCAGTGACATGCACTTGACCGTAACTCAACTTCAAAGTGCCTTCACCAAATAAATGATTAACTGTTAACGTGTCTCCCGCATTTAGCAGCAAGGTTGTGTAATGGCCTGAAAGTACGCCGCCAAGTTCGTGACAGCAGCCGTTAATCTGCAAGCTATAGAGATATGGATCATCAACTCCCGCATAGACGATTGTCTGCGCCGACAGTGCAGGACCTGTTCCTTCCAACTGAACATCATCACCCTCGCCCGGCAGACCGGCCGGGCTCCAGGCCGTGGGATCGCTCCAGCCAGCCCCATCCGCGCCGATCCACATGTAGGTCTCTGCGAGTGATGGCGATGAAGTCAGCAGAGTGGCGCTGACGGCGAGCGGCAGCAGGCGACGGTCGAAGCGGAACACAGGCGGATGCAGGTTCAAGCGAGCGATCTCCGAAGCGAGCGCAGCCGCAAAGTGCCGGCCCCGGATACCGCCACTCCGCCGCTGCATCAGTCCATCGCAAGAGCCACCATCACCTGCCGAATGTCGGAACCGATACGCCATGAAGTGCGTGCAGGTCCGAGTCATTTGGCTTCACATCAGTAACAGGTCGATACCGGATTCGATACGCAGCCATGCGAGCAGACGTTTCGACGACATGAAATTTCGATAACGTTTGCTTACGTCTAACAAAGGACTGATGCATGACGATGTGATGTTCATCACATCCAATGAACGATTCGACAGCTTGGAAAGCCCTCTGGGCAAAGGGCGAAATCATTCCCGAGCAGCGGGATCAGAACTTCGAATCGCGCGTGCAGCGTAGTGCGACAGTCAACACACCGCCATGCAGCAAGCTGCCGCTTACAACGCAGAGCCAAGCGAGCGGGGTCCTGGTGAGCTGCCTGCATTGCCGGGCAGATCAACCCTGGTACGACGTGGCTGTCATATCGGGCATGGTTTGCCGAATCAGTCCGCGCATTACCCACAACGATTCTAAAGCGTTCTAGCAAAGTACAAGGCTTAAAATCATTTAAATCAATTAATTAAATAAACCGCTTGATCATGAAAAATACGAGCGCACCCCGTGCATGCGACCCACGCCCGAATGGCCTAATGACACACACGGGAATCATCGACTCGACATACTGGCCTGGCGCATTACCCGGAGGGCAACACGATGGCAGATGGATTGAGCGGCTCGGTGGGCCTCGACGGTTTGAACCAGCCGGAGGACGTCAGCCTGGTGCAGCAACGTCTGAAAGACCGGGGCTTTGATGTCGGTGAGCCGAACGGGCGCTGCGATCAGCGCCTGCGCACCGCGATCATTACCTTCCAGTCCGGATTCATGCGCCGGCCGGACGGGCGTATCGATCCCGGCGGCCGCAGCTGGCGACAGCTGAGCAGCGAGCCGGCGGCGATCGCGAGTGCCGGTGATTCATTGACGCGCCTCGTGCAGATTCCCGATCTGGCCTGGGTCAATCGCGACCTGCGTCCGGTCAACAACCATTTCATGAACACGAAGCTGGGCGTGCCCCGTGCTGACTATTCCACGCAATGCCAGCCGGTCACCGATGCGCGCCTGGCCCGCAACCTGCTGACGGCCTCGGTCGGCCCGTTCCGCGTGCGCGGGCTGCAGCCGGCCGTCCTGAGCCTGCAGACGGTATGCGCCGAAATCCAGCGCATGCAGCCGGAGGTCTACAGCGTGCTGGGCACCGCCGGCATGCTGTGCTGTCGCTATGTGCGCGGCTCCAGCACCTCGATTTCCAATCACTCCTGGGGCACGGCCGTCGATATAAAAATCAACAACGTCCTCGATGCGCGCGGCAATGGTCGCGTGCAGTATGGGCTGACTCTGATCGCGCCGATCTTCAACCAGTTCGGCTGGTACTGGGGCGCACAGTTTCGGACCGAGGACGGCATGCATTTCGAGGCCAGCCGCAGCCTGGTAGACACTTGGGCCGAGCAGCTGGGCTGAACCCACCCGCCAGAGCCTTTCGCCACCATGTCCTCTCTATCTGAATGCCTCACCAAACGCCTGCCGGGCTGCGTCGCGGGCCTTGTGCTCGCCGCCACGGCTGCCGCCGGTCCTGCAGAACCGCCCTGCCACGCCGTCGGCCCGGCCGACTGGCAGCCTTTGTCGGTGCGCTGGGTCGGCGAGTGTCCGGATGGCCGCGCCGAGGGGCTGGGGGTGCTGCGCGGTCTGGCACAGGGCAAGGTCGTGCGCCTGTATTTCGGCCGCATGCAGGCCGGGCAGCCGCAGATCGGCGTCGTCGAACAGGCGGACGGCTACGTGGCCGGCCGCTTCGAACACGGCGTGCTGCTGCCCAGCGATGCGCGGGAGGACTACGTACTTGCCTTCACCACGGCGAGCGCGGCCGCGGAAGCCGCCAGCCAGCGCTTCAGCCAAGCCGGCAACGCCGCCTCGGCGCACTTCTACCACGCCAAGGCGCGCCGGCTGGCCGAGCAGATGGACTGAGCGGGCTCGCCCGCCCCGCCCTCACAGGCGTCCCAGCACCTGACCGAGCAGGATCTTGGTGATCATCGCCGCCGGGTAGACCAGCGCGTAGCCGAGCGCGACGCGGCTGTCGTGGTCGGTGCGGCTGTTGGCGAAGGCGAGCACCGCCGGCTGCGTCTGCGTGCCACCCATGACGCCGGCGAGCTGCGTGCCGCCCATGCCGAACAGCCGGCGCATGACGAAGTACAGCCCGGCGCCGACGGTGCTGGTGACGGCGATGCCGAGGAGCAGGATGTCGATCCAGGCACCGGAGGTAAAGGCGTGGCCGATCTCGCCGCCGGCCTTGCTGCCGGCCTGCGCCAGGAACACCAGCATGCCGAGCTCGGACAGCGCCTGCGCCGCGGTGTAGGGAATGGTCGTCACCAGCGGGCCGATGCGGCCGATGTTGCCGAGGATCAGCCCGACCACCAGCGTGCCGGCGGCCGAGCCGATCGAGAACACCGTGCCCGGCACCGGGAACGCCACGTGACCGAGCAGGATGCCGAGCACCATGCCCAGGCCAAGCGCGATCGGATTGATGTCGGACAGTCCGCGCGCCGAGTCGCCGAGGTATTCGCTGACGGCGTGGATCTGCTCGCGCGGCGCGATCACGCGCAGGCGGTCGCCGAGCTGCAGCACGAAATGATCGGTCGCCAGCATGTCGACATCACCGCGACGCACACGCGAGATGGTCGCACCGAAACGCGGCAGCAGGCCGAGCTCGGTGATGGTGCGCCCGGCGAGCTTGCCGTTGGAAAGCGTGATGCGGCGGAAATCGAGCTCGCTGCGGTCGATTTCCAGCGCGTGCGAAGAATGATGGCCGAGCTCGTGAGTGACCGATTCGACCTGATCGGCCGGACCGACGACGGTCACCAGATCGTTGCGTTCGAGGACTTCGGAAAGCGTCGCCGCGTGCACATGGCCTTCGCCGTCATGGCGCACGCGCGAAAAGCGGATCTGCGAGCCGTGACGTTTTTCGATCTCGCGGATGCTCGGCTGCGCGGTGGTTTCCACGCGCACCGTGCAGTTGACCAGCGGCGGTGGCGCGTCGGTGTCCTGCGCCCGGTGACGCAGCGCCAGCGTGGTCGCCACCAGCATGCCGATGACGCCGAAGATGTAGGTGACGGCATAACCGACCGTCGGCAGCGTGTTGTTGTGCGCCGCCTCGCGCGCCGCCGCCAGCGCCGGCGTATTGGTCAGCGCACCGGCGAAGCTGCCGGCGATGGTCGCGCTGTCGAGGCCGAGCAGACGGCCGACGACCACCGCGACCAGCGCGCCGAGCAGCACCACGAGCACCATCGCCACGATCGGGCCGAGCCCGCGGCGCAGCGAGGCGAAAAAGCTTGCGCCGGAAACCAGACCGACGCTGAAGGTGAACAGCGTCAGACCGAGCGTGCCCAGCGTTTCCGGCACCTGCAGCTTGAAGCCCTGTGCATTGGCATAGGCACTGATGCCGATCGCCACGAACAGCACTGCCGAGGCGCCGAGCGACACCCCGCTCAGGCGCACGCGGCCGAACAGCGATCCGATGCTGATAAGGATGAACAGCAGCAGGATTTCCTGCCCGGAGAGAAACTGCAGAACACTGTCCATGGATGAGCGGGTCCTCGCTTGATGTGGCGACAGTAACCGGCGCGGTACGGGCGGATTTGTTGCTGTTGTTCCGCCCACCGGGCGCACCTGCCAAGCAGGGTGTACAGCCTGCACACGGACGCCGGTCGACCGCAGCGTATCGCCTTGCATCGGCTTTGGTGAACCGTCGTGCAGCGGCTGGCAAAAACCGTGGACGCCACGGACAGGCCGGCCGCCGCACGCCGCCACCGGCGGCGAACTACAGTGCCCGAAAGACCGCTACGCAAACCTCAGGCGCAGCACCACCGCCCGCCGCCGCGGGCAGCAGCCAGGAAGCGCACCGATGCTCAACACCCCCCGCAGTTACCGCGGCATGGTCACCGCCCCGCACCACCTCGCCGCGCAGGCCGGACTGGCGGTGCTGCGCGACGGCGGCAACGCGGTCGAAGCCGCCGTCGCCACCGCCGCCGCGCTCGCCGTGGTCTACCCGCACATGACCGGGCTCGGCGGCGACGGCTTCTGGCTGATCGCCGAACCCGGCCAGCCGCCACTGGCGATCGATGCCTGCGGCCGCAGCGGCGCGGCGGTGACGCCGGCGCTCTATGCCGGGCGCGGTCTCGACGCCGTGCCCTGGCGCGGCCCGCTGGCGGCGATCACCGTCGCCGGCACCGTCTCCGGCTGGGATGCCGCGCTGCGCGCCGCCGCGCCCTGGGGCCCGCCGCTGCCGCTGGTGCGCCTGCTCGAAGAGGCGATCTTCCACGCTGAGCACGGCATCGCCGTCAGTGCCAGTCAGGCCGAACTGAGCGCCGGAAAATTCGCCGAGCTGGCGCCGCAGCCGGGATTCGCCGCGCATTACCTGCCGGACGGTGCCGCGCCGCACTGCGGCCAGCGGCTGACGCAGCCGGCGCTGGCCGCCACGCTGCGCCGGCTGGCCGAGGCCGGCCTCGATGACTTCTATCGCGGCGCGCTGGCCCGCGACATCGCCGCCGACCTCGCCGCCGCCGGCTCGCCGCTGCGCCTCGACGACCTCAACGCCCAGCAGGCCCTGCTGACGCAGCCGCTCAGCGTCGAGCTGCCGGAAGCCACGCTCTACAACCTGCCGCCGCCGACGCAGGGGCTGGCCTCGCTGCTGATCCTGGCGCTGTTCCGCCGCCTCGGCGTCAGCGAGGCCGAAGGCTTTGCCCACGTGCACGGCCTGGTCGAAGCCACCAAGCAGGCCTTTCGGGTACGCGATCGCGCGGTCTGCGATCCGCAGCACCTGCCGGGCGAGCCGGCGACCTGGCTGCACGCTGACGTCCTCGAAAGCCTCGCCGCCGACATCGACCCGGCGCGGGCGCTGCCGTGGCCGGCGCCGCCGGGCGGCGGCGACACCGTCTGGCTCGGCGCCATCGACGCCGCCGGGCGCGCGGTGAGCTTCATCCAGAGCGTGTTCTTCGAGTTCGGCTCCGGCGTGGTGCTGCCGCAGAGCGGCCTGTGCTGGCAGAACCGCGGCGCCAGCCTGTCGCTCGCGCCCGGCGCACTGAACCCGCTGGCCCCCGGCCGCAAGCCCTTCCACACCCTCAATCCGGCGCTCGCCCGCTTCCGCGACGGCCGCCTGATGAGCTACGGCACGATGGGCGGCGAAGGCCAGCCGCAGACGCAGGCGGCGGTGTTCAGCCGCTACGCGCTGTTCGGCCAGCCGCTGCAGCAGGCAGTGAGCGCACCGCGCTGGCTGCTCGGGCGCACCTGGGGCGAGGCCAGCGTGACGCTGAAGCTCGAAGACCGCTTCGCGCCGGAACTCGTCAGCGCGCTGCGCGCCGCCGGCCATGCGCTGGAAATCCTCCCCGCCTTCACCAGCACCATGGGCCATGCCGGTGCGCTGGTGCGTCACGCCGACGGCCTGCTCGAAGGCGCCAGCGATCCGCGCAGCGACGGGGTGGTCGCCGCCTGGTAGTCGCCCGGTATTTTGCAAAGAAACTTTTGTGCAAAAGATTTTTTGCGCTATAGATTCTTTGCATTCACTCGCCGGGCGCGCTGCGCGCAGGGACACGCATGGACAACATCGCCGGACCGCCCGTCGAGGGTGACAACTTCTTCGGCCGCGAAACCGAGCTCGCCCGTTTTCTCGACACGCTGCAGCAGCACGACATCCTGCTGCTCGGTCCGCGGCGCATCGGCAAGACCTCGTTCGGCCGCGCCCTGATGAAGAACGCCGCCGCACAGGGCTGGCAGGTGGTCGAGGTCAACGTCGCCAGCTGTGACAGCGAGGCCGGCTTTGTCAGCAAGCTGGCCAAGGCCTTTGAGGATGCGGCGACATCCCGACCGCGACAATTCCTCGATCAAACCCGCAAGGCGCTCAGCAAGCTGCTGCAACGCATCGAGGGCATCGAAGCCGCCGTGCCCGGCGTCGCCAAAGCGAGCGTGCGCATCGGTGCAGGCAAGGCCGAAGACTGGACTGCCACCGCCTCGGCGCTGCTGCAGCTGATGGCGGCGCAGCAGCAGCGCTGGCTGCTCTACGTCGACGAGCTGCCGATCTTTCTCTACACGCTGATCAACAACGACCCGCAGCAGGGCGTGGCGCGGGTGCGCCGCTTCCTCGACTGGTTTCGCAACGACGTGCGCGCCCTCGCCGCCTGCGCACAGATGCGCTGGCTGATCAGCGGCTCGGTCGGCCTCGATACGCTGGTGCAGCGGCACGGCATGGCCGACACCATCAACACGCTCAAGCTCGAACGCCTCGAACCGTTCAGCGAGGCTGTCGCCGTCGACATGCTGCAGGCGCTCGCCGGGCACTACGCCATCACCCTCGATGCCGCCACCGCCCGCGCGCTGGTCAGCGCCGTGCAGTGGCCGCAGCCGTATTACCTGCAGCGCGTCTTCAACACCTTGCGCCGGCTGCTCAGCGAACGCGGCCTGCCGCCCGCCGAGCTGATCGAGGCAGCCGTCGATGCCCTGCTGCAACCCGGTGAGGACAACGACTTCCACCACTGGGAACAGCGTCTGCACCAGCAGCTCGATACCACCGACACCGAGCTGGCACTCGCGCTGCTCGGCGCCGCCGCCCAGACGGCCGCGGGCGCGCGTGCCGAAACCACCCTGCTGCCGCTGCTGCAGACGCGCCTGCCCGAGCTGAGCAATGACGCCGCCCGGCACAAGTTCATCACGCTGCGCGACATCCTGCTGCGCGATGCCTACTGGTATGCCGATGAAAGCAGCGGCACGCGCCGCTACCGTTTTTGCCTGGAGCCACTGCGCCGCTGGTGGCTGCGCCGGAACAGCTTATGAACGAACCCACCGAGTTGCGCTTCTACAACCCCGGCTGGCTCAGCGACGAGGCGCTGATCGCCAGCTTCACCGCCCGTCAGGCGCTGTTCGAATTCCTGCGCGACGAGCTACGCCGCGCGCCGCGGCAGGGCACCGTGCAGCACTACCTGCTGGTCGGCGTGCGCGGCGCCGGCAAGACCACGCTGCTGCAGCGCCTCGCCGTGGCGATCCGTCAGGACACCGACCTCGCCGACCACCTGCTCGGGCTGTCCTTCCCCGAGGAGCTGTATGCGATCAAGGGCCTTGCCGATTTCTGGTGGGCCGCCTGCGAAGCGCTGGTCGATGCCCTCGAACGCCGCGGCCGGCGCGCCGAGGCCGACGCGCTCGATGCGCAGATCGAAGGCCGGCGCGCGCAGCAGCGCACGGCCGGGCTGCACGATGACAGCGGCCTGCGCCTGCTCAAGCAGGTCTGCGACACGCTGCAGCTACGGCCGGTGCTGCTGCTCGACAACCTCGATCAGCTGCTGGAGCGCCTCGCCAAAAGCGGCCGCAAGAAAGACCTGCTGACGCCGGCCTACTGGGCGCTGCGCGAAGCACTGTCGAGTGCCGATGCGCCGCTGCTGATCGGCGCTTCGGTGCGCCTGAGCGAGCCGTTCACCGACTACGACAAGGCGTTCTACGACTTCTTCGTGCCGCAGCGCCTGGACAGGCTCAGCCTCGATGAAGTGCAGGCGGTGTTCGACCGCCTCGCCGAAGGCCACGGCGGTGCGGCGCTGCGCGAGCGCATCCGCGCCCGCCCCGGCCGCGTGCGCGCGCTCTACGAGCTGACCGGCGGCAACCCGCGCGCGCTCGGCCTGCTGTTCGAGCTGCTGCGCCAGGGCACGCACGCCCGCGCCGTCGACGACTTCGAGCGGCTGATGGACCAGACCACGCCCTACTACAAGGCGCGCTTCGAGGAGCTGCCGGAACAGGCGCAGCTGGTGATGCACGCCCTCGCCACCGCCCGCCGCGACCGCAGCGCGCTGGACTTCGGTCACACCGCCGCGGCACTCGCCGAGCACTGCGGGCTGGACACCCGCACCGTCTCCGCCCAGCTCGACGTGCTGATCAACGCCGGCCTCGTCGAGAAAGACAGCCCTGCCAGCGGCCGCATGCGCTACCGCATCGCCGAGCAGCTGTTCCGCCTGTGGCTGCAGATGCGCGGCAGCCGGCGCATCCGCCAGCAGGTGATCACGCTGACCGAGTTCATCGAAGCGCTGTACGACAGCGAGGAACGCGAAGCCCTGCTGCGCAGCACCTATGACCGGCTCACTGCCAGCCACGACAGCCGCGCCAAGCTGCAATGGGCCCTCGGCGAGCTGCAGCCCAGCGTCGCCGATCGCCGCTGCCTGCAGAGCTACGCCACCGACACCCTGCTCGCCAGTGCCGAACACCGCACGCGGTTCGACGCCATCCTCGCCCCCGGCGACCTGCCGGTCGAACTCGAATGGCTGGCACAGGCCCGCCAGCAGTTGCTCGCGGCCCTGCCGCGCCTGCAATCACTCAGCTTCAGCGAACAGCACCTCGAAGCCCTGCTCGGCGCGCTGACACTGGATGAGGACAGCAAACGCACCCACGTCGCCCGCCTGCTCGACCCCGCCACCGCCGCTGAAGAACTCACCCGCCTCAAGCTACAGCTCGGAGACGAAAGCCAGTTACTGCGGGACTTCGGCCTCAGTGACAGTGACATCTGCTTTCTGCACCACGAACGCAGCTGCGGCCGCCTGCTGCTGGAGAGCCTGAGCCCCGACGACCGCGAGCTGCGCGACGATGCACAGCGGCGCGAACTGGCGTGGACCCTGCTCGGAGCGGGTGGCATCCCCATCGCCACAGCGGCACAGGCCGAAGCCTGGCTGGCCTGGAGCAAAGAGCAGTTCGCCGATGCCAGCAGCGAGGAATGGGCGGCCTTCGCAGACAGGCTGCGAAAGGCCGGACAAACCGCTGCGGCGCAAGCGGCGGTTGACACAGCGCTGGTGCGCGGGGAATCGGCAGAGGCCTGGTTCCAGCAAGCCGCGTTGTTGCATGACGCCGATCCCGCCGCTGCGGAGGTCGCTTTCCGCAAAGCCATCAACCTCGATCCTCAAGATGCCTGGCCCTGGCATAACCTCGGCTTCCTGCTCGCCGCTCGCCTGCAGCGCTACGACGAGGCCGAAGCCGCTTATCGCAAAGCCATCGACCTCGATCCTCGATCTGCCTGGCCGTGGGTTAGCCTCGGCATCCTGCTCGCGGATCACCTGCAACGCTACGACGAAGCCGAAGCCGCTTATCGCAAAGCCATCGACCTCAATCCTCGATCTGCCTGGCCGTGGAAGGATCTCGGTCTCCTGCTCTCCGACCACCTGCAGCGCTACGACGAAGCCGAAGCCGCTTATCGCAAAGCCATCGACCTCGACCCCCAAGATGCCTGGCCGTGGAATAACCTTGGCAACCTGCTCGCCGCTCGCCTGCAGCGCTACGACGAAGCCGAAACCGCTTTTCGCAAAGCGGCTGAGCTTTCCCCCGAGAGTCGTAACGTCCGCGCAGCGCTGCTCTGTCTGCAGGCCCGGAATGCGCTCAGCGCGGGCGATGAGTGCGCGGCACGTCAGCATCTGGGCGCCCTGCTCGCCGACGTGCCCGATGTGGAAGCCTATTTAGCCAGTCCGCTCTTCGTCGAAATCCTTACCGGCCACGCGCTGCACAGTGGTCGCGGGCCGCAGCTGCTGGCGCTGCTGCGCGAGCTGGGCTTCGAGCGCTATGCCGCGCCGTTGCTGCTGGCGCTGGCGGCGGCGGTCACTGACAACGCGGCGGGGCTGGAGAAGGTGGAGCCGGAGTTGCGCTCGGCGGCGCAGACTTTATTCGAGCGGCTGCAGGCCGTGCGACCGGCGGATCAGCCGGAGGGCGGAGCATGAGCCGGCCCGCACCGCAGGCATTGCTGCGGGCGCTGTTCGCGGCGGCGGTCGAGGCGGCGCAGCCGGCGCATACGCTGGCGGCGCAGCTGCCGCCGCCGCCGCGCGGGCGCACGGTGGTGGTCGGCGCCGGCAAGGCGGCGGCGAGCATGGCGCAGGCGCTGGAAGCGGCGTGGCCGGGCGAGCTGTCGGGCGTGGTCGTCACCCGCCACGGCCAGGCGCTGCCGTGCCGGCGCATCGAGGTGCTGGAAGCCGCGCACCCGCTGCCGGACCAGCACAGCGTGCGGGCGGCCGAGCGCGTGCTGGCGGCGGTGCGCGGGCTCAGTGCCGATGATCTGGTCATCTGCCTGATCTCCGGTGGCGGCTCGGCGCTGCTGGCGCTGCCGGCGGCGGGGCTGACGCTCGCCGACAAGCAGGCGATCAACCGCGCGCTGCTCACCAGCGGCGCCGACATCGCGGCGATGAACTGCCTGCGCAAGCACCTGTCGGCGATCAAGGGCGGACGCCTGGCGGCGGCCTGCGCGCCGGCGCGACTGCTGACGCTGGCGATCTCCGACGTGCCCGGCGACGATCCGGCGGTCATCGCCTCCGGGCCGACCGTCGCCGACCCGACGTATTGCGCCGATGCGCTCGCCGTCCTCGACCGCTACCGCATCACGCTGCCGCAGGCCGTGCGCGCCGGCCTGCACAGCGGTGCGCTGGAAACGCCGAAGCCGGGCGATGCCTGCTTTGCGCGGGCCGAATACCGGCTGATCGCCACGCCGATGCGCTCGCTCGCCGCCGCGGCCGCCGTCGCCCGCGCCGCCGGCGTCACGCCGCTGATCCTCGGCGATGCGCTGGAGGGCGAGGCGCGCGAAGTCGCCAAAGTGCTGGCCGGCATCGCCCGCTCGGTCGCCACCCACGGCCAGCCGCTGCCGGCGCCGTGCGTGCTGCTCAGCGGCGGCGAAACCACCGTCACCGTGCGCGGCCACGGCTGCGGCGGGCGCAACGTCGAATACCTGCTGGCGCTGGCGATCGCGCTCGACGGCCATCCGCGCATCCACGCCCTCGCCGCCGATACCGACGGCGTCGACGGTGCCGCGGAAGTCGCCGGCGCACTGTGCGGCCCCGACACCCTGGCCCGCGCCCGCGCGCTCGGCCTCGATCCGCGCGCCCGCCTCGCCGACAACGACGGCCACGGCTTTTTCGGCGAGCTCGACGATGCGCTGATCAGCGGGCCGACGCAGACCAACGTCAACGACTTTCGCGCGATCTTCATCGGCGCCTGAAGGCCCGGCGCCGCACGGCCGGACACGGCGCGCGGCTCATCGGCGGCGCGCGGCAGGAAACGTTGCAAACATCGTTTGCCGACCTGCCTGCCGCCGACGCCCGCGGCTGCATTGCGCGCCCCCGTGCCCGGAGCCGCGCCGATAAACGTCGGCCCCCTCGCCCGCGACCGGATTGCACCCTTCATCGCCCACAACCCCGTCGAGCGGCATCCGCTGGACGGCGGCGCAGTCCGGCTGCGCGACCGCCTCGACGCCGGCACCGCCGCCGATGGCCGGGCGCTGCCGCCTGAACGCCCCGCGCGGTGGTCGGCACCGCTGACACAGGGGCTCGATCGGCCGTGCCGGCCCCCCAGCGCTGCGCGGAGCACGGCGGCGGCGGCGTCGATGACAGCGGCGCCGTCGACTATCAGCGGCGGCCGGCGCCGTGAATCAGCTGCATGGACAGGCACTTGCCAAGTCCCCAGCGGCATCGCCGGCACGGCGGATTAGCGCACTGTCCAGCGAGCTTGCCGGCGGTACCTGCCCGGTCCCGCTGACCGACTACACCTAACGGCGGGGCCGGACGCTTCCGCCACGCGCCGGTGTCGTTTTCAGATGATGGCAACGAGGTAGCACGATGAAATACGTCACCCTCCCCGATGGCGAACACGTGCCGGCGCTCGGCATGGGCACCTGGCGCATGGGTGAACGGCACACCAGCCGGGAAGCCGAGATCGCGGCGCTGCAATACGGCATCGATCTCGGCCTGACGCTGATCGACACCGCCGAAATGTACGGCGACGGCGGTGCCGAGGAAGTCGTCGGCGCGGCGCTGCGCGGGCGGCGCGGACAGGTGTTCCTGGTCAGCAAGGTCTATCCGCACAACGCCACGCGCCACGGCACGATCACCGCCTGCGAGCACAGCCTGCGCCGGCTCGGCGTCGACTGCATCGATCTCTATCTGCTGCACTGGCCCGGCGCGACGCCGCTCGCCGAAACCGTCACCGCCTTCGAGCAATTGCAGCGCGACGGCAGCATCCGCCACTGGGGCGTCAGCAATCTCGACATCGGCGAGATGGCGGAGCTGGCGACGGTGGCCGGCGGCGCGCGCTGCGCCACCGATCAGGTGCTCTACAACCTCAGCCGCCGCGGCGTCGAGTGGGATCTGCTGCCGTGGTGCCGCGAACACGGCATGCCGCTGATGGCCTACTCGCCGGTCGAGCAGGCGCGGTTGCTGGAGCATGCGCCGCTGCAGAAGCTCGCCCGCGGCCTCGGCATGAGCCCGGCACAGCTGGCGCTGGCCTGGCTGCTCAGCCGCGAACAGGTGATCGCCATCCCCAAGGCCGGCGCCCTGCGCCACCTCGACGACAACCGTGCCGCGCTCGACGTCACGCTGACGGCCGACACGCTCGCCGAGCTCGACCGCCTGTTCCCGCCGCCGCGCCGCGCCAGTCCGCTGGCGATGCTCTGAAAGCCGTCGTCCGCCACGCGGCCACTTACAGCACCGCGCCCAGATGCTCGCCGAGGAAGCGCTCCATCGCCGCCGACGCCAGCGGCCGGCTGAACAGAAAGCCCTGCATGCTGCGACAGCCGAGGGCATCGAGGTAATGACGCTGGGTCTCGCTCTCGACGCCCTCGGCGACGACCTTGCGGCCGAGGCCGCGCGCCATGGCGACGATGGCGACGACGATCGGGCTGTCGGGCTTGTCGGCGCAGACGTTGCGCACGAACTCGCGGTCGATCTTGATGGTGTCGAGCGGCAGGCGCTCCAGGTAACTCAGCGAGGAATAGCCGGTGCCGAAATCGTCGATGGCGACGCGCACGCCGAGCTCGCACAGCGCGCGCAGGCGGGCGACGGTGCGGTCGACGTCGCGCATCACCGTGTGTTCGGTGAGTTCCAGTTCGAGCATCGTCGCCGGCACGCCGGTCTGCTTCAGCAAGCCGGCAATCTCGGGAACGAAGTCGGCCTGCTCGATCTGCTGACTGGAGATGTTGACGGCGAGCCGCCCCGGCGCGATGCCGCGCGTGCGCCAGTCGGCGAAGGTGCGCAGCGCCTGCTCCAGCACCAGGCGGCCGAGCGGCACGATCTGGCCGGTATCCTCGGCGACCTGCACGAACTCCGCCGGCAGCAGCAGGCCGCGGCTGGGGTGGTTCCAGCGCACCAGCGCCTCGACGCCGTCGACCTCGCCGCTCTGGCCGTCGACCTGCGGCTGGTAGTGCACCTCGAACTGGTGGGCGTCGATGCCCTTGCGGATCGCCGTTTCCAGCGAGAAGCGGCCGCTGAAGCCGGCATCCATCTCCGCGCTGTAGAAGTCGCAGCCACCCCCGCTGTGCCGGCTCTTGCAGTGGTACATGGCGATGTCGGCGGCCTTGATCAGCGCCTCGACGCTGTTGCCGTCACCGGGATGGAAGGCCACGCCGATGCTGGTGCCGATGTAGAGCTCCTGACCGTCGATGACGAAGGCCTGGGCCAGCGCATCGTGAATCTTGCCGGCGACGACGGCGGCGTCCTGACTGGCGCGGATGTCCGGCAGCAGCAGCACGAACTCATCACCGCCGATGCGCGCCAGCAGGTCGCCGCCGCGCAGGCATTCGCGCAGGCGGTTGGCGACGCGGCGCAGCAGCTCGTCGCCGACGGCATGGCCGAGCGTGTCGTTGACGTACTTGAAGCGGTTGAGGTCGAGAAACATCAGCGCCAGCCGACTCTGTCGCAGCCGCGCCTGATTCAGTGCGGTGGCCAGCTGCTCGCGCAGCATCAGGCGGTTGGCGAGGCCGGTCAGCGGATCGTGATAGGCCTGAAAGGCGATGGTTTCCTCGGCGCGCTTGCGTTCGGTGATGTCGCGGGCGACGCAGTACATGCCCTGCACGCCGTTGCCGGCCTCATCGAGCGCCAGCGCCCGCGCATGCAGCTCGAAGTGATGGGCGTCGCGCGCGGCATCGCGGTCGCTCAGGCGCAGCTCGACGGCACGTCCGGCCGCGGCCTCGGGGCTGTCGGCGAACAGCGTGCGCGCCAGCTCGCGATCGGCGGCGTGTACCAGGCTCAGGTAATGCTGGCCGAGCAGCTGCGCCGGTTCGTAGCCGAGCAGCCGCGCACTCGGATTGACGAAGACGATGTGGCCGTCGGCGGCGACGATGAAGATCAGGTCCGGCGAGTGGTCGACCATGTAGCGATGCAGGCGCTCGGAGCGGTCGAGCTGCGCCGCCAGCTGCGCGTTCTCGCGCTCCAGGCCGTGCTTGCGCAGCGCATTGTCGACGGTGCGCAGCAACTCCTCCGGCGCGTAGGGCTTGCGCACGAAGTCGTAGGCGCCGCGGCGCAGCGCACGGATCGCGGTATCGATCGAGGCATCGCCGCTGAGCATGATCACCGGCGGCGCGCTGCCCTGCCGGCGCACGTGGTCGAGCACGTCGAGGCCATCGACCGCGCCGAGGCGCACGTCGAGCAGCGCCAGGTCGATGCCGTTGTGCGTCAGGCGCTCGATCGCCGCTTCGCCGTTGTCGGCGGTTTCGACGCGGTAGCCGCGCAGCGCCAGCAGGTCGCGCACGCTGGCCAGCATGCGCGCATCGTCATCGACCACCAGCACGGCGGGCGGCGCGGCGACGCTCGCCACGCCTGCGTCCGGCGCGCTCATACTTCGTCCGCGACGGCATGTCGCGGTACCCGTACATGGAATTCACAGCCGCGCTGCGGCCGCGAGCGGCAGTCGATGCGCCCGCCAAGCTCGCGCACCAGATTGGCGACGATCGACAGCCCGAGGCCGGCGTGGCCATCACCCTTGTGGCTGGTGAGCGGCTGGAACAGCCGGCGCTGCACCTCCGGCGGCAGGCCGGGGCCGTCGTCGCTGACGCTGATCTCGATGAACTCGCCGCCGTCCGCCCACACCGGACCAGCACTGCTCAGCTGCACCGTGCCGCCGCTGCCGAGCGCTTCGACGGCATTGCGCAGCAGGTTGAGCACGATCTGCTTGAGCGCCGGGCCGCTGCCCGGTGCGGCATTCAGGCCGGCGCTCAGGTCGGTCTCCAGACGGCAGTCGTGCGGCTCGAACAAGGCCAGGCGCAACAGCCCGGCCTGCTCGCGCAGCAGGCGGTCGACCTCGACCGGCGTGCCGTCATCGGCCACCGGCGCCGAGCTGTCGGCGTACTGGCGCAGGATCGCCGCGACGCGGTCGATCTCCTCGCCGATGATGCGCAGGTCGCCCTGCACCGCGTGTTCTTCACCCAGCCGCAAGCCGAGGATCGCCAGGTAGTTGCGCATGATGCCGAGCGGGTTCGCCGCCTCGTGCACCATCACCCGCGCCCGCGCGTGCGGCAGCTCGGCGGCCTCGCGCCGCGCCTGTTCGGCGAGCGCCTGCGTGCGCTGCAGGCGCTCGATCGCGGCGGCTGCTTCTTCGGCGAACAGCTGCAGCGCCGCGTGCCGCGGCTGCAGCCGCGCCGCGGCCGGCGCATCGACGGCGAGCGCCAGCAGGCCCGGCACCGGCGGCGTCGCCGCCAGCGGCACGCACAGCAGCTGCGGCTGCGCCAGCAGGCTGGCGAACTGCTCATCGAGCAGCGCATGCGTGGTGGCGCTGTCGATGACTTCGCCGCGCCGCGCCGCCGCGCTGAGCGCCGCGGCGCTTGCCAGCGGCACCGGCAACCCGGCGCAGTCCTCGGTGCGAAACGGCGGCCACGCCGCCACGCTCGCCAGCGTCTGTTCATCGCAGCGCAGCAGCAGCGCCGCCGCCGGCACGTCGAACAGGCGGCAGGCCGCCTGCACCAGTGCCGCCTGCAGCGCCGGCAGCTCCGCGGCCTCGGCCAGTTCCAGCCGGGCCTGGTCGAACAACGCCAGGCGACCGAGCTCGGCGCCGATGCGGGCGCTGAGCGCGGCATCGGCCTCCTCGCCGCGGCCGGCGGGGCGCAGCGTCTGCGCCAGCGCTGCGGCCTCGCGGATCGCCTGCCCCTGTACCTGCTGCAGCAGCTCACGCGCCAGCCCGAACAGCTGCTGGCCGGCGCCGGCGGCTTCATCGGCCGGGCCGCCGTCGGCGAGCAGATTGGCCAGGCGCAGAATGCCGCTCAGCGGCTGCGCGCCGACCAGCTCGGCGGGTGCGCGATAACGCTGCAGCGGCGCGGCGGCGGCCAGGGTCGGAAAACGCCATTCCTGCAGCAGGCGGGCGACGAGTTCGTGATGGGCGATGCCGAAGGCCGCCCGCTCGGCGGCGAGCAGGCCATCGAGGTCCTGGGTGTCCTGCTGCCACTGCGGATAAGCCGGGTCCTGCAGGGTCATCAGCAATCGGCCGAGATCCTGCAGCAGCGCGACGACGTAGGCTTCTTCCGTCTCCGGTTGGCCGATCAGCCGCGCCAGCTGGCGGGCGGCAAACGCCGCGCGCAGGCTGCGCAGCCAGCAGGCGCGCAGGAAGGCCGCCGCCGGCGCATCGGGGCGGCTTTCGAACACCGATTGCACGCTGGCGGTGACGGCGATGGCGCGGATCGCCCGCAAGCCGAGGTGGACGACGGTCTGCTCGACGCCGCGGTACTGGCGCGGCGGGCCGAAGCAGGAGGCGTTGGCGGCCGCCACCACGCGGGCGCTCAGGCCGATGTCGGCGTCGATCAGCGCCGCGACCTGGCGCGGCGAGACATGCTCATCATTGAAGGCGCACAGCAGGCGCAGCAGCACGGGCGGCAGCGAAGGCAGGCGGGAAAGATCGAAACGCTCGGGCAGCATCCAGGGCGCTCTCGGCTTTTGGGGGGAATGCCGGTTCCTGTTCTTGTTGTCGCGCTTAGGCGGGCTGCTCCCTTGCCTACACCGAATCTACCATGCCGTGCACGATCTTGTGATTGTCATCACAGTCGTTGACACTGCCCGCGGCGCCGCTTCAGTGCCAGCGCTGTGGCCATTCGACCAATACACGCCCGGCGTTACGCAGCTGTTTCCATAACAGCTCGCGCTGTTCCCCCTGCCGGGCCGTATCCAGGCAGCGCAGCGTGCGCACGCGATCGGCCGCCGACTGGCGTTCGAGGATCGCCGCCCACAGCGCGTCGTCGACGTTGTAGCGCCGCCCCTCGGCCAGACACACCGGGATCACCTCGGCCGGCGCCAGCGCCAGATCCTCGGCCACGGCGGCAACGGCCTCGGCGATGTTGCGCGCCTTCGGCCGCGTCGTCTCGCGCAGGTCATACGGCGGCGCCCATTCCTCGCGCGGACGCAGGCGGTCGATGTGCGCCAGCACCAGCAGAATCGGCGGCGGATGGCGCTCGGGGTGCGCGGCGAACTCGGCGCGCAGCGCATCGAGCGCCTGGCGCTCGGCGGCGCGATCGGCGCGGTGCGCGGCGCAGACCCAGAGGATCAGATCGGCCGTGCGCGCCGCGGCAAGCCGCTCGGCGGGCGGAAAATCGTCGAGCCCCGGCGTGTCGCTGAGCAGCGCGGCGGTAAAGCCCTCGCGCTCCAGGCGGTAAGCCCGCAGTGCGCCGGTCGCCGGCAGCGCGTCGACCGCGGCCTGCAGGCCGCCGCACAGCGCGTTGACCAGGCTCGATTTGCCGGCGTTGGTCTGGCCGATGATGAGGATGCGCAGCGGCTCGGCCGGCGCCGGCTCGGCGGCCAGATCCTCGGCGCTCTGCTCACTCAGCTGCGCCAGCGGATCGTCGTCGCCGAAGCGCAGCCGGCCGCTGTAGACCTCGATCGCGTAGCGGCCGGTGCGGCGCACGTATTCGCGCAGCAGCCAGCGCTGCAGATCCTGCTGCACGGCGCCGAGCGCCTGCCCCTGCAGATGCTCGCTGGCCTCGCGCAGCAGCGCCTGCGCCGGATTGAACACCAGGCGGCCGGCGCGCCAGAGCTGAAAAACGCCCTGCAGGCGCTCGCGCCAGCGGTTGGCCGTCAGCAGATCGCCGATCGTCACCCGCTCACTGAACGGCACCTGCTCGCGCACTTCACGGCCGAGGTCGCGGGCGGCCAGTTCGATGATGCGCAGCAGGTGCGGCACGCTGATCTCCCACAGCGGATGCTCGGCCTCGGCGTGGTAGTGGCGGGCAACGCCGTCGATGGTCTGGCGGCCGAGCTGCAGCAGGCGCTCGCTGTCGCCGAGCGGCCAGTCGGCCGGATCGAGGCCGTCGGCCAGCGCCTCGACCTGCGTCCAGGCAGCCTGCTCGCTCGGCGGCCAGTGCGGCTGCGGACCGCTGGCGTTGAGCTTGAGGCGGGCACGGGCGCGCCGGTCGAGCCAGCGGTCGAGCACGAAACCCGCCGCCGCGCAGCCGGCCATGCCACCGAGCCAGGGCAGCATCTGCTGGTTCTGCCACAGCCACAGCAGGCCGAGCGCCGGCAGCAGCGCCAGCGGCAGCAGGCCGCAGCCAAGCGCCAGCAGGCGCAGCGCATCGAAGCGGTCGAGCAGGCGTTTCATCGCGGCGTCTCCGTATCGAGCGGGGCAGCAAGCGGCTTCGGCGCGCTGCTGAAGGCTTCACCGTAGGCCCGGCGCACCGCCTCGGCATCGACCTGACCGCCTCCGCGCAGCGCGGCGAAGTACGCGCAGGCGGCGCGGCCGAGGGCATAGGTGGTCGCGCCGCTGGTACTCGCGCCCCACACCGCGCCGACGCTCTGGCCGATGCCCGGCACCAGCTTGGCCAGCTCGCGCCCGGCGTAGCGCGCCAGATAACCAGCGCTGATGCCGAGCCCGAGCGCGGCGAGGAATTCGCCGCCGAGGCGGGCATCGAGCTCGAAGCCGTACAGCGCGGCCAGCGTGTGCAGCAGCTTGGCCTGCACCGCCGGCACGCCGAAAGCACCGGCCGCCGGCAGCGCGCCGAGTGCGGTCGCCGCCAGGGCGTAGCCGCGGATGTGCGTCTCGGCCGTGCGGCTGAACAGATCCTGCACCGCGGCATCGGCGCCGAGCAGCGCGCGCAGGCCGAGCGGCAGCGCGCTTTCGATGGCGTTCCACAGCGCATCGAGGCCGTAGTCGGTCGGCGGATAGCCGTCCTCGGCCAGCGTCAGGTCGATCGGCACACAGCGTGGCGGCTCGCCCGGCAGATCACGCAGGGCGATGCGCTGCGCCGCCAGCGCCCGGCGCAACTCGACCGGTACGCTGTCGGGCAGCAGCGGCTCGGCATACGGATACGGCATGCCGTGCGCCATGCCCGGCGCGTAGCCCTCGTGCAGACAGGTCTGCGCCACCACCAGCGCCCATTCCGGGTGACGCGCGCGCACCGCGCGCAGCGCCTCGAACGCAGCGCCCTGCGGCGGATCGAGCGCACGCATCACCGCCAGCAGCAGGTGTGCCTGGCCCTCGCAGAAGGCGATGTCCTCGGCCGGATCGTAGGCCACCTCGCCGAGGCCGCGGGTATCGAGAAACCGCACCAGTGGCATGCCCGCCGGATAGTCGTAGAGCCGGGCGCTGCGCGTGCACGGGCGAAAGCCGTTGCCGATGTCGGCGTCGGCGCTGCCGGTGAGCGCGCGCACGATCGAGGTCTTGCCCGACTGCGCCTTGCCGAACAGCCAGATCACCGGCACCGGCTGCTGTGTGCGGGCCTGGCGCAGCAGGGCATCGAGTTCGGCCGGATCGACGCGCGGCTTGAGCAGCGCCTCGCGCAGCGCGCTCCAGCCGTCGGTCAGCGATGTAAGGTAGGCGTTCCAGTCAGGCATGGCGGGCTCCCTGTGCCGCGGGCATGGTGATGTTTTGCGATATGGTGGCAGCGAAACGATATCCGAGAGGATCGTTTCATCTGCCTTCACCGCTGCGGGCTTCCCCCCGGGCTACGCGTCGGTGCCTTGACAACCCGACTCCGTGCCGCGGTTTGCCGCTGACGCCTCCCGACAGCCGCCCCGCGACCGGGCACCGCCGTGCTCCGTCCGGCACACGGCGGTCGCACCGCTCCGCTACGCCGGACGCTGCTGGCAGACAGGGGATCGAGATGGAAACCATACAGATCGCGAACACCGGCCTGACCACCTCCCGCATCGCACTCGGCACCTGGGCGATCGGCGGCTGGATGTGGGGCGGTAGCGACGAACGCGAAGCGATCGCCACATTGCAGAATGCCATCGAGGAAGGCATTACGCTGATCGATACCGCGCCGGTCTACGGCTTCGGACGCGCCGAGGAAATCGTCGGCAAGGCCCTGAGCGGCGGCCGCCGTGCCAAGGTGCTGATCGCCACCAAGGCCGGTCTGGAATGGAGCAACGACGGCAAGGTCGTGCGCAATGCCTCGGCCCGACGCCTGCGCCGCGAACTGGAAGACTCACTGCAGCGGCTGCGCACCGACCGCATCGACCTCTACCAGATCCACTGGCCCGACCCGCAGACGCCGATCGAGGAAACCGCCGCGGTGATGGCCGAATTCCTGCGCGAAGGCCACATCCGCGCCATCGGCGTCAGCAACTTCAATCCCGAGCAGATGGCCGCCTTCGCCGCCGTCGCCCCGCTGCACACCGTGCAGCCGCCGTACAACCTGTTCGAACGCGGCATCGAGGCCGACGTGCTGCCCTACGCCCGCAGCCACGGCCTGACCGTGCTTGCCTATGGCGCGCTGTGCCGCGGCCTGCTCAGCGGCGCGGTGACGCGCTCGCGGCGCTTCAGCGGCGACGACCTGCGCCAGTTCGACCCGAAGTTCAACGAACCGCGCCGCAGCCAGTACCTCGCCGTGGTCGACGAGCTGGAACGGCTGGCGCAGCAGCGCTTCGGCAAGAACGTGCTGGCGCTGGCGCTGCGCTGGCTGCTCGATCAGGGACCGGTGATCGCGCTGTGGGGCGCGCGGCGGCCCGGCCAGCTGGCTCCGCTCGCCGATGCGCTGGGCTGGCGGCTCGATGCCGAAACCATGACCGAAATCGACCAGATCATCGCCCGCCACGTCACCGACCCGATCGGTGCGGAATTCATGGCCCCGCCGGCGCGCGAGCTGGCAAACTCCTGACCCGCCCCGGCGCCGCAGCTCCATGGCGGCGCCGCTTCCTGCAGCTTCCGAGGTCATCGCCCCGATGAGCACATCCCCCGCACTGCTCGCCTACGAGGTCTACGCCCAGACCGGCGAGCAGGGCTGCTTCGTCTTTGCCGCCTCGCACGAGGCGGCCATCACCCAGGGTGCCGCCGAACTCGACATCGCCGTCGACACCATCGAGTGCGCCCTGCGCATGCCCGAATTCGACCGCTACGCCCCCGGCCCCGTCCCCCTCGCCGCACTGCTCGAACAGGGCTGCGAATTCGTCTGCCCGACCTGCGGCCAGACCATCAGCAGCGGCGCCCGCGACAAGAAAGGCCAGCCGCTGCAGCCGGTGATCAGCGGCGACGAGGTGTACTGCTGCGCCGCACACGCGCCCGCGGCGCAGGCTTGAGCACACCGGCGTCGACGCCGGTTTTCAGGCAGCGCACGGCCAGCGCATGTCTGACGATCACGGCGTCAGGCGCGCGGCCTGCGCGGCGATGTGACCAGCCAGGCTGCTGACAAACGTCCGCAGACTGCTCATCGCCGACAACTCGGCGAAATCGCCGGTATCCACCGCGCGGCGCGGCGTGGCGATCAGCGCCGCCGTGGTGTAGAGCTGCTCCTGCACCAGACGCTGACACAGCAGCTCATAGCGTTCGAGGTACGACGCGCCCTTGAATGCCGCGGCCACCGGAAAGTGCGGCGATGTATCCCGCACCGCGCTGCGCGACGCCGGCGCATCCTCGACCAGCATCAGCCAGCCGACGAAGGGACGCGGCTGCTGACCGAAGGCCCCTTCCCGGTAGGCCGTCCACAGGTCATGCGCCGTGCCGATGGCTTCCTCGGCGCGGTTGTTGAAGTTGTTTCCGAACGATGGACCCACCTGACTTTTCAGCTCGATGGCAGCAATCAGCTGGCCCTGGTGGATCACCAGCAGATCCCACAACTTCGTCGGGCGGAAGTAACCGGGCAGGCTCAGCATCGCCCGCTGCTGGTGAATCTTGGCATCGGCCAGCCCATTGGCCCTGATGATGTCGAGCATCAGAGCCAGAAAACCGTCCATGTTTTTACCCGCGGTCACGCCGGCGCGCTCACCCTGATCGGCTTTACCCGACTCGATCTGCTTTTGCCTCGCCGCGTCGCGATGGCCCCAGAACGTCTGCACGGCGGCGCGGGCTTTGCGTTCGTAGTCGACGAGATCGAGTGGCATTCATGCTCCATTGCCGCCGAGGGCGGCGCGTTCTTCGCGGTTCAGGCCATAGAGCTCGAATACCGCCCGGTTGCAGGCGGGCACGTCTCGTTCGATGGCCGCCGCGACCAGGGCGCTGCGCAGCGGTGCAGGCACATCGACCCAGCACGGAATACGGATGCGGCGCAGGTACTGCGCCTGGAAACGCAAAAATCCACCACGCATTTTCGTTGAATACGTTGCCACGAACAGGCGCGCGACCGCGGACAGCAGCACCGCCTGCAATGCCCGCAGATCCCAGTCGCTGGACGTGACGTAGTAAAGATTGTGGTGGGGATACAGCGCACCGCCTTCAAAGACGACATGCGCCTCACCCTTGATGTCCGGGATCAGCAACTTCGGCCGCGCGGCCAGTGCCGGCGTGATGCGGTCGATCGTGCGATACCAGCTGGCCGGAGCCTTGCGCGCGCAGTGGCGCCCGGCGATCACTTGCCGCCGCGCCTCCAGGTAGCGGCGCAGGCGCGGATAGGCGTCGAGATCGACCAGCCCGCCCGCTTCGGCAAACGGATTGATGACGCCCTGACCGCGCCACCTCACCTCACCGGACAGAATGTCCCGCGTCGTCACCAGCGGCAGCTTGCGCCCGGCTTCGACATCGAGCGTCTCGAAGTCGCCGATGAAGGCCTCGTCCGCCCCGGTAGCGACACCGATCCCGACCTTGCAGCCCGCGGCCTCCAGCACGGGCAGGCGCGCTTCCAGCCGGCGCATCAGCCTCATCTGTACGGAGGACTCCAGCAGCCACGGCTCCGCGCCCTGAGTGACACGTTCGAGCACGCCCACCGGGCTGCCGGTCTTCGGCAGCGCCGGTGCGCGCAGCAGGCCAGCCAGTGTGCTCAGCGCTGTCCGTTCGATGGCCGGACGCTGCGCGATGCGGGTTTCCCCCGCGGCTTCGCGGCTGATGATGGTAATCGCCGGGTAAGCCACCACAGCCGCATGAAAAGCCGGCGTATCCACCATGTCGACATAGATCTTCAGGTGAAAACGCTCGGCCACGAGCCGGCGCAGAGGTCCGCCATAGCGGTTCTTCATCCAGCGATCGGCACAGATGAAGCCCAGACTCCCACCCTCCGACAGCAGTGACAGCGAACGCTCGATGAAGGGCACATAAAGATCGGCCCGGTCGTACATCGTCTGGTAGCGGCGGCGGTACTCGGCCAGCAGCGGCGCCGGAATCAGTTCCTGACGGACATAGGGCGGATTACCGACGACGAAGTCGAAGGTGCCCTGCAGCGGCGTCAGCAGGAAATCCCCCTGCGCCAGCCAGCGCCGGGCCAGGAGCGTAGCGACGGGCGCCGTCATGCCCTCGTGCATGAGCCGCGCGACGACGGCGGCATGAGTGCCGAGAAACGTGTCGTGGTGCAGCTCGACCGCCCGGATCGCATCACCCAGTGCATCGAGGGTATCGGCCGCGGAAGCATCCGGCCTCGCGGCCCGCCAGGCGCGCAGCAGCCGGTCGATGCTCGGCAGCAGGAAATCCCCGCCACCGCAGGACGGCTCCAGAAGCCGCTGTTCATGCAGTGCCCGATCCGCCGTGTAGCCGGCCAGATCGAGGATGAAATCCACCACTTCGGGGCGCGTGAAAACAGCCCCGCGGGCTTCCAGCCCGCCGCCGGTCGCCAGCCCTTCGGTGGCCGCCTTGAGCGGGCATGCCGCGGCAGCAGCGGGCTCATGGGCAACGCCCGGTAGCAATGCCATACGTGTCTCACTGAATCGCGGTGGATACGCCGTGATACGCCCGCGGCGCGGGTCATGCGCATCCGCAGTTTACGGCCAACGGGGGGTGGATCAGGATCTTGGCGGCGCAGCGGTTTTACCGCGGGCGCCGCGGCGCAGGCATCCGTCAGCCGCACGACCCGGTGCGAGGATATTGGCAACCCAGTCGCAGGTCGAGCCTGAGCCTGAGCACAGCGCCGCCGACACATAAGCCTGAACCGGCTGACGGCGCACCGTACAGCCTGGCCGTGGGCCTGGCAGCAGTGCGGGCTTTGCTGATATGGCGGCAAGCGCGAGAGCCATGAGCCGGTGGTCTTCATCACCGGCATGTCGACCACCTGCAGGCAGCGACGCCAGCGCGCGGCGATCGAGGATCACCGCCGCGGGCACTGCCGGTGCTGCGCACCGTCTTCGCCCGCCGCGGCTGAGCGGCCCGGCGGGCGCAGCCGGCGTCAGCCGCCGGCCCGGGCCTGCCGCACGCTCAGCAGCGCCACAAACAGCGCGCCGGCCAGGCCGGCGGACACCATCAGCCCGGGCGCGCCGAGCCGGGCGACCAGCGTTCCGGTCACGATCGGCCCGAGCACGCTGCCCAGCGTGTAGGCCATGGCGATCGCCGCCATCGCCGTCGACACCTGCCGCTCCTCGACGCGCGCGCCGGCTTCGATCACCGCCAGCGTGTTCATGCCGCCGATGGCGCCGCCCCACAGGAACACCAGGCCACTCATCAGCCACGGCAACGGCTGGCTGAGCGGGATCAGCCAGGCACCGAGGCAGAGGATCGTGCCGCACAGCAGCTGGCTGCTCGTGTAGGAGCTTTTGTCGGCCAGCCAGCCGATCGGCAGCTGCAGCACGGTGCCGCCGACGCCGAACACCGACACCAGCACGGTCGCCGCTGCCAGCAGATACCCGGCCGACAGGCTGTAACTGGCGAGGAAGGAAATCGACGAGGTTTCCGCGAAGCCCGCGACGAAGGCGCCGCACAGGGCGATCGGAATCACGCCGAACAACTGGCTGCGATGCTTCTCGACGGGGGTCAGCGGGCGGGCGTCGTATTTGCCCAGCGTCAGCGTGATGCCGGCGGACAGGCAGACCAGCGCTGCGCAGGCGTAATACGGCAGGGCGCTGTCGACGCCGGACACCAGCAGCAGCAGGGGGCCGACCGCGATGCCCAGCCCCATCAGTGTTTCGTGCACGCCGATGGCGCGCCCGCGGCTGCTCCGGGGCGCGACGGCAACGATCCAGGTATCACAGGCGATCCAGCGCAGGATCAGGCCGGCGCCGAGCAGGAAGTTGAACGCGAACAGGCTGCGCAGGTCGCGGCTCTGACTCATGCCGAACAGGGCGGCGATGCTCAGCGCGGCCCCCAGCAGGTTGGCGCTGAGCAGCCCGCTGCGGGCCAGCAGGCGCGGCACCAGCGTGTGCAGCAGCAGGATGGCGATCCACGAGGCGCTGACGACGCCGCCGATCGCCGTCGAGGCCACGCCCTGACGTTCCAATGACAGCGACAGCAGCGGAGTCACGGTGCCGATCTGCACGATCTGCGACAGCCCCGAGAGTGTGTTGATACGGGCCAGCACCGACCAGCGCTGCCGGTCGGAATGAGCCAAAGCCAAACGATCCATGTCTTGCCTTCCATTGGCTGGCGCGCGCATCCCTGTCGCGCGAATGACCGGGGGCAACCTCACGCCGCGCGGCCGGTCACCTCGTGCACGAAATCAGCGATCAGGCCCAGAACCTGCTCCGGCTGCTCGCGCACCGGGTTGTGCGCGCAGTTCTCCAGCAGGCGGGCGTCGACCGGGCCGCCGGTCTGCGCGGCGATGGCCTCGACCTGGCGCGGCGTGCCGTACTCGTCGTCGATGCCCTGCATCACCAGCAGCGGCACGTGGATCGCCGGCAGGTAGTGTTCGAGGTTCCAGTCGGCGAAATCGGCACGCAGCCAGGTGTCGTTCCAGCCGAAGAAGGCGCAGTCGACGTTGTCACCGTGGTATTTGGCCAAGCGCTCGCGCAGACCGCGCTGCTCCCAGGCAACCCGCGCGGCGCGGATGCCGGCAAGGGTGACGTCCTCGACGAAGACATGGGCGGCCATCGTCACCGCACCGCGCACGCGCGGGTCGTAGACGCCACCGGCATGAATCAGCGCGATCGAACCGCCGTCGCTGTGGCCGATCAGCACCGCCGTCTCGATGCCGACGGCGTCGAGCACCTGCGGCAGCACGCCGAGCGCCTCGCGGTGCACGTAGTCTTTCGGCCGCGGCAGCGTCACCGGGCTGGAACCGCCGTAGCCGGCGCGGGTGTAGGCGAACACGCCGCAGCCGGTGGCCGCGACCAGGCGCTCGGGGAAATCGCGCCACTGCGCCAGGCAGCCGAGCCCTTCGTGCAGCAGCACCAGCGTTGGCGCCTGCGTCGGCCCCGGTCCGCTCCAGCCGTATTCGAGACGCGCCTCATCGATCTGCAGATAGCCCTGCTGCTCCATCCTCTCCTCCGCTGGCCGCCTGCTGGCGGCACTGCTGTACGTTGCCCGCATCGTAGCGTGACAGTGCCCGCCGTCCGCTAGCCGAGCGCGACAGATCGGGTATACGTGAGGAGATGGCTTTATCCGCGGGCGAAACGCGCGGCAGCGGCAACCTGCTCCGCGCCGGGGCGCACCCCGGTATAGAGCACGAACTGTTCGAGCGCCTGCAGCACGATGACTTCGGCGCCGCTGATCACCGGCTTGCCGAGCGCGCGCGCCAGGCGCAGCAGCGGCGTGTGCTCGGGCAGCGCGACGACGTCGAACACGCTGTGCGCGACAGCAACCGCCGAGGGCGGAAAGGCCAGCGCCTCGGCCTCGGCAGCACCACTCATGCCGATCGGCGTGGTGTTGATCAGCAGCGCCCCGTCCACCTCGCCGAGCTGCGGCTGCCAGGCACAGCCGCAGCGCGCGGCGAGCGCTCGACCGCTCGCTGCATTGCGGGCGACGATGGTGCCGTCAGCAAAGCCGGCATCGCGCAGCGCGCTGGCGACAGCTTTGGCCATGCCGCCGCTGCCGAGCAGCACGAACGGCGTCGACGGCGGCACGCGCTGTTCGAGCAGCTCGCGCACGGCGCGGTAATCGGTGTTGTAGCCCCGCAGCAAGCCATCGTCGTTGACGATGGTGTTGACGGCGTCGATCGCCGCGGCCGAAGCATCGAGCGCGTCGAGCAGCGGTATGCAGGCTTCCTTGAACGGCATTGAGATCGCGCAGCCGCGAATGCCAAGCGCGCGGATGCCGCCGATCGCCGCCGGCAGATCGGTGGTGGTGAACGCCTTGTAGACGTAATCGAGACCGAGCGCAGCGTACAGGTGGTTGTGAAAGCGCGTGCCGAAGTTGCCCGGCCGAGCTGACAGCGACATGCACAGCCGGGTGTCCCGACTGATGGTATTCATCGTTCAGCCTCCTGTGGCACGGCGCCGGTTACTGCGGTTTCGAGCACCGCGGTCGAGCCGCGCACGATGCAGCGCCCGCTCAGCACCACCCGCCGCAGCGGCCGCTGCGGCTCCTGCAGCCGTTCGAACAGCAGACCCATCGCGCTGCGGCCGATGTCGTCGACCGGCTGCTCGATGACGGTGATGCCGGGCTCGACCAGCTCGGTCCAGTTGTCGTTATCGAAGCCGGCCAGCGCCAGATCAGCCGGCATGCACAGCCCGGCGGCGCGCGCCGCCTTGAGCACGCCGACCAGCAGCAGGCTGTTGCTGACCACCAGTGCCTGCGGCCGCGTCGCCTCGGCGAACCAGGCGGCGGCCTCGGCGTATGCCGCTTCGGCGGTCGGCGCAACCAGGCGGTACGCCGACTCCAGACCGTGCCGCTGCATCGCACCGACATAGCCGTCGCGCCGCTCGGCACCGGTGATGCTGGTCTTGCCGAACAGGCCGCCGATGCGCCGGTAGCCGCGCGCCACCAGATGATTGACCAGCTGCGCCGCCGCCGCACGGTTGTCGAGCACCACCGCATCAAAGGGCACGCCAGTGGCAGCGCGGTCGACCAGCACCACCGGGAACTCGAAGCTCGACTGATCGAGCGTGCTCATGCTGGCGCGGGTCGGCGCAAAGATCAGCCCGCTGACCCGCTCCTCCTGCATCAGCCGCAGGTACAGCGCCTCGCGCTGCGGGTCCTCGTCGGTATTGCACAGGATCACGCGCATGCCGGCCTGATAGGCACTGTCCTCGACGGCGCGGCTGAGCCCGGTGAAGAACGGGTTGCGAATATCGGCGACCACCAGACCGACCGTGCCGCTGTGCTGCGAACGCAGCCGCCGCGCGGCGAGATTCGGCCGGTAGCCGCTGGCGCGCACCGCCGCCTCGACCTGCGCCCGCAGCGCCTCACTGACCGGCCCGCCGCTGAGCGCCCGCGACACCGTCGCCGGCGACACGCCGGCCAGCCGCGCAACGTCTTTGATACCGACCCCTGTCACTGAAATCGTTTTCTGCTTCTTTTCCATCGCTGCCATCAGCGTAGCGCGCGCCGTTGAGCGCGCTGACACGATGCCGCATCGCTCAGTGTGCTGTCCAGATCAGTAAAATATCTGCAGCGGGAATGTAAACGTTTTCAACCTTACTCCACCATTCAAGGGGAATAGGCGCCCAGCGGCATAATCCCCATGATCAGGCAGCAAAGCCGACGCATGCTCGCCGCCAGCGCCATCACCGGGATGAATGCGGAAGCCGATCGCCAGCGCCGCGCTGGCTTTTTCGTCGTGGAATTGCCTGGAGTTTGTCATGCAGCAAGAAGCCGCACCTTTACAAATCAAGTCGTTACAGATCAACGAACTCCATCCCGATATCGTACCAAGGGCATTGTGGTTACTGGCCGATCCCTCACCGGAGAAAATCGCCGCCTATCTCCCCCTTTCGACATGCTTCGCCGCCTTTATCGATGCCACCGTCGTCGGCGCTTGCGCGGTACAAGCCCGCTCGGCATGCATTTACGAACTGATGAACATCGCGGTCATGCCCGGCCATCAAAAGCTTGGCGTCGGTACCCAATTGCTGCAGCACGTCATCACTGCGCTCAGAAGTCACGGTGCCGAGCACATCGAGGTCGGCACTGGAAGTTTCGGTTATCAGCTGTCTTTTTATCAGCGACAAGGCTTCAGAGTTACGAGCATCGACAAAGATTTTTTCGTCAGAAATTATGCCGACCCGATTATCGAAGACGGCATCCAACTGCTGGACAGGTTGCGATTGACAATATCGTTCACGCCAGAGCAACACGCCCTTACATGAAAAAGGCCTGCAACCAAGCAGCCGAATACACCTAGCGAGGGCGCCAGATAAGTCATGTCAACCACTTTCTACGCGACAACAGCATTGATTGACGATTCTTTTGAGCTGCACGCGGAGCAGTTGCGCAAGCAAGAACTCCCCAACCCCCGGGTCAACCTGGAGGTTTACAGATCATTGCCCGCGCATCAGCAGGAGTCGATCAGCTCAACGGTCCGCATGAAAAGTCGGGGCGCCTGGGCAATGGATATGCTTTATCGGCTGTGCAGGATGGCGAATCAGGATGAACTGCTGTTCCTCAGCGGAGACACCACATCATCCTTGACCAAGGCAATCGCGATTCTTGCCGAAGATGAGGATGATGGCGCTACCTACATCTCCGAGCACGGTTTTATTCTGAATGAACCAGCCATGCACAAGACCGTGGAAAACATTGCCAGTTTCTTCGAGTGGTCTGTATCAAACATTGACATACTGGCATCCGATGAACTCATGGGATATTTCGCTTATAAAGATGACATTGCCGCAGCGATCAACAATCCCATTATTTTTCAAATAACTAAGCCATTCATCCTCCGGCGCTGTGGAAATCGTATCCAACATTGACCAAATAAACGGCTTCGAGGACGGGGACGGCCCCTGGTATTTTTATTCCTGGCTGCACTCGGTTCAGCAGGTGATCGTATCAGCACTTATTTTGCGCCAGAAAGTTTTACATACTGTCGATTATTTTGAATAGACAGCCAATATAAACCTCTCGTGCCCAAGAAACGACCTGCTCCAGCAAAAGCAAAACCCGCAGCAACGGAGCCCTTATCCTCGACCCGTAAAAACAGACAACGCCCGCACACAGGAGCGAGAGTAGTTAACTCATTGACGACCACGAAACTCTTCGCCAGCCGAGTAGTTAGATTCATCACTGACTGACCTCCCCAGCAATGCCCCGTCACATTCAATGAGGAAATTTCCCCGCTGATTACTTTCTTCTTGATTTTAAAAACAAGAGCATCTTCATGCCCTCGGTAAAACGAGAAGCATGTCTGAACGCACTGCTGCCAGAAGACATCACACTCGCCCCATTACTCCAGACGACCCGAAAGTTTTTGCGAAACTGTCGTTTTTATCTGCACCACCTTCAATAAAATACTCAAAACCCATTTCATTATTTCCATAATCGAATCCTTCGAAGACCTACCGGAAAGAGAGGGTAACTTTAAGCACGGCAGATACTATATGGTTATCTGATGCCATTAAGTTAGGTGTTATTAAGTTAAGCCGCTTTGTACCCACAATTTTGTACACACAAGAGAAATCTGCGATGCGCACGCCCTTACGCTGCAGGGCACTGCGATCTGGACACCTGCGCTCGATCAGGCGGTCGACGACGGTGGCCAGATCGAGCGCGGGTAGGAGGCGGGGCCGATAGTGACGCAAGCTCTTCGAGGAGCGCGCGCGATTGAGCCACACCCGCCAGCCCGCGGCATCGAGCCCGGCGGCGTCCGCCGGGCACCGTCGCACACGGCCCGTCGGCGTGAGCGATACGCGGCAGGCGTGAGCGTTCGCCTCGATCACGGCGTTTACCGCGAGAGCGACCATCACCCATCCGCGCAGCAACCGACGCCGCACTCGTTACCAGCCGCGTGCGGCGCCCGCGCCTGAAGCCCCTGCACTGCCCCGCCATCCTTTGCCGCTCTTGGCGCGGAACATGAAATCGTTTTCTCTTTTTCGCTTGCACTTGGATGCAGCAGTTGCGGCAACAAGCGTCCGGCAACCCCTCTCTTCCTCTGCTATGCCTGTCTTCAATACAGATTGCTGTTGACGCCGTAACTGAAAACGTTTTCATTACGCACCCAGAAAACGACGCGTACAGCGCGAACACTGAGGAGGAATCATCCATGTCCAGCGAATCCCCGGCAGCCCTGCTGTCCAGCGGGCTGGTGCGGCTGGCGGCGGCGCCGGCCGATAAGGCGGCGGCGATCCGTGAAGCGGCGCAACTGCTGATCGCGGCCGGCTGTGTCGACGCCGCCTATGCCGAGAGCATGCAGCGCCGCGAAGCAGTGGCGAACACCTTCCTCGGTCACGGCGTGGCGATCCCGCACGGCCTTGGCGAGGATCGCCATCGGGTGCGCAGCAACGGCATCGCGGTGCTGCAGGTGCCGGGCGGCGTCGAGTGGAACCCCGGCCAGCGCGCGCAACTGGTGGTGGCGATCGCCGCGCAGTCCGATGCACACATCGCGATCCTGCGCCGGCTGACGCGGCTGATGCAGGACGAGGCGCGGCTGGCCGCACTGGCGACGACGACGCAGGCGCAGGACATCATCGAGGCGCTGGCGCAGGACAGCGCGCCGGAGCCCGCCGCCGCGGTTGCCGATCTCGCCGAATGCGCCGAGTGGACCGTCGCCTACCCCGCCGGTCTGCACGCACGCCCGGCGACGCGCTGGGCGGAGACCGCCCGCGGCTGTGCCGCGCGGCTGCAGGTGCGCAGCGGCGATCAGGTGGCCGATGCCCGCAATATGGTCGCGCTGCTGCAGCTCGGCCTGCATGCCGGCGAGCGCGTGGTGGTCTCCGCCGAAGGGCCGCAGGCGGCGGCGGCGCTGGCGCGCTTCATCAGCGTCATCGATGGCCTGAGCGCGCAAGAGCACGCCGATGCCGAACAGGCCGCCCGCCGCGCCGCGACGCCGGTGCAGGGCTGGACGCCGCCGCAGGCACAGGCGGCGATCATCGGCATCGGCGCCAGTCCGGGGCTGGCGATCGGCGTCATTCACCGCCTCGCCAGTGCCGACGCGCCGGTGCCGGACCAGCCGCAGGCGCTGGCCGATGGCGGTGCGCGGCTGCACGCGGCACTGACGGCGACGCGGCTGCAGCTCAAGGCTGTCGCCGACGACACCGCGCGCCGGCTCGGCGAGGCCGATGCGGCGATCTTCAAGGCGCAGGCCGAGCTGCTCAACGATACCGACCTGATCACGCTGGCCTGCCAGCTGATGGTCGAGGGCCACGGCGTCGCCTGGGCCTGGCAGCAGGCGGTCGAGCGCATGGCGGCCAAACTCTCGGCGCTCGGCAACACCGTGCTCGCCGCGCGCGCCGCCGATCTGCGCGACGTCGGCCGCCGCGTGCTGGCGCAGATCGACCCGGCGCTGGCCGGCGGCTCGCTGGCAGACCTGCCCGAGCAGGCGTGCATCCTGCTCGCCAGCGATCTGTCGCCGTCGGACACCGCCAACCTCGACCCGGCGCGGGTGGTCGGCCTGGCCACCGCGCAGGGCGGGCCGACCTCGCACACCGCGATCCTCGCGCGCACCCTCGGCCTGCCGGCGCTGGTCGCCGGTGGCGCGGCGCTGCTCGAACTGGCCGAAGGCAGCACCGCCATCGTCGACGGCGCCAGTGGCCGCCTGTATCTCGACCCCTCCGCTGCCGACCTCGCCGCGGCGCGCGACTACCTCGTCGCGCAGCAGCGCATCCGCCAGCGCGAGGCCGAGCAGCGCAGCCAGCCGGCGCGCACCCGTGACGGCCACACGCTCGACATCGGCGCCAACGTCAATCTGCCCGAGCAGGTGGCGCTGGCGCTCAGTCAAGGGGCTGAGGGCGTCGGCCTGATGCGCACCGAATTCCTGTTCCTCGAACGCGGCAGCACACCAAGCGAGGACGAGCAGTACGCGATCTACCGGGCGATGGCGCAGGCGCTCGGCGGCCGGCCGCTGGTAGTGCGCGCGCTCGACATCGGCGGCGACAAGCAGGTCGCCCACCTCGAACTGCCGCGCGAGGACAATCCCTTCCTCGGCGTGCGCGGCGCGCGCCTGCTGCTGCGCCGCGCCGATCTGCTCGAACCGCAGCTGCGCGCGCTCTACCGCGCCGCCCGCGACGGCGCGCGGCTGTCGATCATGTTTCCGATGATCACCTCGGTGCCGGAGATCCTGCGCCTGCGCGACATCTGCGAGCGCATCCGCAGCGAGCTGGCGGCGCCGCAGATCGAGCTCGGCATCATGATCGAAGTGCCGGCGGCGGCGGTGCAGGCCGACGTGCTGGCGCGCCATGCCGACTTCTTCTCGATCGGCACCAACGACCTGACGCAGTACACGCTGGCGATCGACCGCCAGAACCCGGAACTGGCCGCCGAGGCCGACAGCCTGCACCCGGCGGTGCTGCGCCTGATCCGCGCCACCGTCGACGGCGCCCGCCGTCACGGCCGCTGGGTCGGCGTCTGCGGCGGCCTGGCCGGCGAAGCCTTCGGCGCGACGCTGCTCGCCGGGCTCGGCGTCGATGAGCTGTCGATGACGCCACGCGATATCCCAGCGGTGAAGGCGCGGCTGCGCGCCAGCGACTACGCCACGCTGCAGCAGCTCGCCGCGCGCGCGCTCGACTGCGAAACCGCCGCCGAAGTGCGTGCCCTCGACCTCCCCGAAGCCCTGCTCGAAGGAGCCGCGGCATGAACCCGCGCGTCATCACCGTCACCCTCAATCCGGCGATCGACGAAACCGTCGAGCTCGAACACTTGATCCCCGGTGCGGTGCACCGCGCGCTCGGCGTGCGCTTCGATGCCGGCGGCAAGGGCATCAACGTCGCCGCCTGCCTCGCCGACTGGGGGGTGCCGACGGCGGTCGCCGGCGTGCTCGGGCGCGGCAACGCCGAGCTGTTCGAAGCGCTGTTCAACGCCAAGCACCTGCAGGACCACTGCCTGCGCGTGCCCGGCAGCACCCGCACCAACATCAAGCTGCTGGCCGACGACCGCGGCGACACCACAGACATCAACCTGCCCGGCCTGACACTCGCGCCGGACACGCTCGATGCCGTCAGTGCCACCGTGCAGGCGCTGTTCGCGCCGCAACCGCTGCTGGTGCTCTGCGGCAGCCTGCCACGCGGGCTGGCGGACAACAGCTGGGCACGGCTGCTGACGCTCGCCGCCGCTCACGGCGTGCGCTGCGTGCTCGACACCAGCGAGGCGCCGCTCGCAGCGGCGCTGGCACTGCCGGCGCCGCAGCTGCCGTATGCCGTCAAACCCAACCGCCACGAGCTGGAAACCTGGGCCGGGCGGCCGCTCGGCGAGCGCGGCGCGCTGCTCGACGCCGCCTGTGCCCTGCAGGCGCGCGGCATCGCCCGCGTCGTCGTCTCGCTCGGCGCCGATGGCGCACTGTTCGTCGACGCCGCGCGGGCGCTGCTGGCACGGCCGCCACACCTCAGCGTCGGCAGCTCGGTCGGCGCCGGCGACGCGATGGTCGCCGGCCTCTGCGCCGCGCTGCTCGAAGAAGCCGATCTGGAAACCAGCGCCCGCCTCGCCACCGGCTTCGCCGCCGCCAAGCTCAGCCGGCCCGGCGCGCAGCTGCCAGCGGCCGCGGAAGTCCGCCGGCTGGCCGCCACCACCGTCATCGAAGCCTGGCGCTGAGCGCCGACGCAGTCCCGACCGGGATTGGGGAGAGTCATCCATGAACCACATCATCGCCGTGGTCGCGGCCGCCGAGCGCAACACTGAAGCCGTGCTCGCCGCCGCGGCACTGCGCCGCGCCGCACAGGCCGCGAACTGTGCAATCGACGTCGAAGTGCGCACCGCGCAGGGCACGATCAGCCCGCTCGGCGCCTTCACGCTCGACGCCGGCAGCCACGTGCTGCTGATCGACAGCGGTGAGGCCGCTGCCGATCTCGACGCCACCCGCTTCGCCGTCACCCGGCCGACGCACGCCAGCCTCGACGACGTGCTGGCCGATGCCGCCGCCGTGCTCGGCCGCGCCGCGGCCAACGACGCGGCGGATACGCAGGCCGCTGCCGCCGCACCGGCAGCGGCCGCCGCCGCGCCGCGCATCGTCGCCATCACCTCCTGCCCGACCGGCATCGCGCACACCTTCATGGCTGCCGAAGGCTTGCAGCAGGCGGCGCAGGCACTCGGCTGTGCGCTGCGCGTGGAGACGCAGGGCTCGGTCGGCGCGCAGGACGCGCTCAGCGCCGAGGAAATCGCCGCCGCCGATCTGGTGCTGATCGCCGCCGACCGCGAGGTCGACCTGTCGCGCTTCGCCGGCAAGCTCCTGTATCGCTCGGCGACCAAGCCGGCGATCAACGACGGCCAGGCCCTGATCCGCCGCGCGCTGGCCGAAGCCAGCGTCCACGCACCAGCCAATACGCCCGCGGCCCAGCCCGCGCAGAGCAAAGGCAAGGGCAAGGGCAAGGGCAGTGGCGCCTACAAACACCTGATGACCGGCGTGTCCTTCATGCTGCCGTTCGTCACCGCCGGCGGCCTGCTGATCGCGCTCGCTTTCGCCCTCGGCGGCATCTACGCCTACGACGATGCGCACAAGGGTTCGCTGGCCTGGGCGCTGTTCCAGATCGGCGCCAAGGGCGGCTTCACGCTGATGGTGCCGGCGCTGGCCGGCTATATCGCCTACTCGATCGCCGACCGCCCCGGCATCGCGCCGGGCATGATCGGCGGCCTGGTCGCCGCCAACCTCGGTGCCGGCTTCCTCGGCGGCATCGTTGCCGGTTTCATCGCCGGCTACGGCGTCGACTGGCTCAACCGCGCGATCCGCCTGCCGCGCAATCTCGAAGGCCTCAAGCCGGTGCTGATCCTGCCGGTGCTGGGCACGCTGCTGGTCGGTCTGGCGCTGATTTTCGTCGTCGGCGGACCGGTCGCCGAGCTGCTCGCAGCGCTGACCGGCTGGCTGCGCGGCATGCAGGGTTCGAGTTCGATCCTGCTCGGCCTGCTGATCGGCGCGATGATGGCCTTCGACATGGGCGGCCCTGTCAACAAGGCGGCCTATGCCTTCTCCACCGGCCTGCTCGCCAGCGCGGTCTACACGCCGATGGCCGCGGCGATGGTCGCCGGCATGACCGCGCCGCTCGGTGTAGCGCTGGCCACCAAGCTGTTCCGCGACCGCTTCACCGTCGAGGAGCGCGAGGCCGGCAATGCCGCCGCCGTGCTCGGCCTGGCCTTCGTCACCGAAGGGGCGATTCCGTTCGCCGCACGCGACCCGCTGCGGGTGATCCCGGCGCTGATGCTCGGCTCGGCGCTCGCCGGTGCAATCTCGATGGCGATCGGCGCCGAGCTGAAAGTGCCGCACGGCGGCGTGTTCGTGCTGCCGATCCCCAATGCCGTCACCCACCTCGGCGGCTACGTCGTCGCGCTGGTCGCCGGCACCGTGCTCACCGCCATCGCCCTGCGTCTGTTGAAAAAACCGGCCGCCTGAAGCGGCTCTGCCACCACCGCCCGGCCCGGGCGCTCCTCACGGAGCGTCCGGGCTTTTTCATGGGCGTCGTCGCTGAGCCGCCCAGTCTGCAGGAGGCCGGCGGATGAGCCGGGCAAAGCGCTGATCTTTACATTCGTTAATATGTATCTTCTCTTACGCGTTTGACATGCATTCTCATTTGAGAGCATTGTTCAGGCCATGGACGATCAACGCACACCGCAAACCCCGCACGCCCCCCCGTCGATCCGGCTCGCCGATACCGCCCTGCACAGCGCGCTGCTGCAGCTGCGCGGCCATCTGAGCATCGTTCACCACATCCACGGCCGCGTGCGCCTGCGCCTCGCCGCCAGCGCGCTCGGTCAGTCACAGGCACTGGCCACGGTGCGCGCACTCGGCACGCAGCTCGCCATGCCGGCGGCGATCCGTCAGATCAGCGTCAACGCCGCCGCGCGTTCGGTGCTCATCGAATACGACCCACAGCGGTTGCCCGACAGTTTCTGGCCGCAGCTGCTGCAGGCACCGGCTGACCAGGCGCTGGCACTGCTGCAGCAGCACCTGGCGCCTTGAACTTTTTTCCCCACTGAGCAGGAGCAACGGAAATGGATAAGCCCCTCTTCGAAACCGGTAATCCGCAGGCTGGCCAGGGCCAGATGGGCCAGGGACCGCAGCAGGGCAGCGGTCCGCTGCCACCGTGGGCCGAGCAGGCGGCGATGTACGGTCAGGGCCAGATGGGTGGTCAGGGCGGCTACGGTCCCGGTCAGGGCCAGGGTGCTCAGGGCTATGGCCAGGCTCAGGGCGGTCACCAGGGCGGCTACAGCCGTGGCGGTTATGGTGACGCGCAGGGCGGCTGCGGCGGCCATGCCGCGTATTACGGTCAGGCAGCTCAGGGGGGTTACGCCCCGGCCTACGCCGCGCAGCACGGCTCGCATCATCACCAGCATCCGGCCTACGCCCAGCAGCCGCCCTACCCCTTCCCGCAGGGCGGCTACGGCCCGGCCTACGGTTTCGACCCGGTCACCGGCGCACCGCTCTATGGCCCCGGCTACGCCCCCGGCATGGGCATGAACGCCGGGATGAACATGGGTGCCGGCGCGCCGCCGCAGGTTCCGGCGCAGTCCTTCTATGAATCGATGCTGTCGATGCAGGGCATCAGCCTGCAGAACCCGGTGTTCGTCAAAGGTCTGCTGCTCGGCGCCGGGGCGACGCTGCTGTTCACCAACGACAGCGTGCAGCGCAGCCTGATCGGCTCGCTGGTGCGCGTGTGGTCAACGCTGCAGGGTGGCGTCGAGGAGCTCAAGGAGCGCTTCCGCGACGCCGAGGCCGAAGCCGCAGCGCATGGCGACACCACCGAAGCCAAAGCCTGAGCGCGATCCACGATGTGGCAGATCGTCCACGAAACCCGCGGCCGCCTGCGCCTGCGCCTGCCCGCCGCCAGCACGGCGGCCGGCGCGCTGGCGCTGGAGACGCTGCCCGGCGTCAGCACGGTGCGCGTCAACGCCGCCTGCGGCGCACTGGTCGTCGAGTTCGACGGCCAGCCGGCGACGCGTGAGCGTCTGTTCGCCCGCCTGCAGGCAGCCGATGCGACGCACGGCACGACGCTGCCGGCAGTGCTGAGCGAAGCCCCGGACGATGCCAGCGGCCTGATCAGCGCCGGTGCCTGGCTGCTGCTGCGACCGCTGCTGCCGTGGCCGCTGCGCACGCTGCTCAGCTGGTTCAGCCTGTCCGGCACCATCAGCCGCGGCCTGCGCGCGCTCGCCGAGCGCGGCGTCTGCGTCGAGGCACTCGACGCCACCGCGCTGACCATCGCCGCCCTGCGCGGCGAGCACGGTTCGGCCGGCCTGACGCGCTTTTTGATCGAACTGTCGAACTATCTGGAAGCGCGCACCGTGCGCCGCGCCGATGATTCGCTGCGCCGTCTGCTGCACGTGCGTCCGCAGCGGGTGTGGATCGAACGCGACGGCGTCACCGTCGCCGTCGACTACGACACGCTGCAGGGCGGTGAGCTCGTCGTCGTCGGCACCGGCGAGTCGATCCCGGTCGACGGCAGCGTCGTCGCCGGCGAGGCGCTGGTCAATCAGGCCAGCGTCACCGGCGAGAGCCTGCCGCTGCCGCGCAATGCGGGCATGACGGTGCTCGCCGGCACCCACGTCGACAGCGGCCGGCTGGTGATCCGCGCCGAGCGCGTCGGCGATGCGACGACCACGGCGCGCATCTCGCGCTACCTGCTCGACGCCCTCGACCGCCCGGCCGAAGTGCAGACCGTCGCCAACGCCCTCGCCGACCGGCGGGTGTCGATCACGCTCGGCGCGGCGGCGCTGGTGTTCCTTACCACGCGCAATCTGCGCCGGGTGGAATCGGTGTTCCTCGTCGACTTCGCCTGCGCGGTCAAGCTCGGCACGCCGCTGGCGCTGAAGGCGGCGATGCTGCAGGCGGCGCGCGAAGGCTGCCTGATCCGCGGCGGCGAAATGCTCGAACGCCTGGCCGGCGTCGACACCGTGGTCTTCGACAAGACCGGCACGCTGACCCACGCCACGCTCGAAGTCACCGACGTGCTGCCGCTCGGCGCCTTCGATGAAGACCAGCTGCTGGCGCTGACCGCTTCGATCGCCGAACACAGCACGCACCCGGTGGCGGAAGCCGTGGTGGCGCTGGCGCAGCATCGCGGCGTGCCGCACATCGACCACGAGGCGGTGGATTTCATCGTCGGCCACGGCCTGCACGCCGACGTCGACTGCGCGCCGGTGCGCATCGGCAGCCGGCACTATCTGGAAACCGATGAGGGCATTTCGCTGGCGCCGCTGCGCGAGCAGGTGCAGCGCTTCGCCGCCGAAGGCAAATCGCTGCTCTACGTCAGCCGCGGCGAGGAGCCGATCGGCGTGTTCGCGCTGCGCGACCGCGTGCGCCGCGAGGCGCGCACGGTGATCCGCCAGCTGCGCCGCCAGGGCGTGCGCGAGATCGTCATGCTCACCGGCGATCACGGCGAGCGGGCGCGGGCCATCGCCACCCAGCTGCGCCTCGATCGCGTGGTGCACGACTGCCAGCCCGAGGACAAGGCCGCGCTGATCAACGAGCTGCGCGCGCAGGGCCGGCGCGTCGCCTTCGTCGGCGACGGTGTCAACGACGGCCCGGCGCTGATGAGTGCCGACGTCGGCATCGCCATGCCGCGCGCCGCCGACATCGCCCGCGCCACCGCCGGCATCGTGCTGCTCGAAGACCGCCTCGACGGGCTGGCGCGGCTGCATGCCCGCTCGCGCGCGACGCTGGCGCTGATCGAGTCGAACTTCCGCATCGCCGTCGGCGCCAACGCGCTGATCCTGATTGCCGCCGCGTTCGGCCGCCTGTCACCGGTGGCCGCCTCGGCGCTGCACAACGGCACCACGATCGCGCTGCTGCTGCGCGCCCTCGCCGCCGCTGCTTATCCGTCCCGCCACCTGCCCCGGAGTCCGACCCACGATGGCCACGATCATCCATAGCATTCCCGGTCGTCTGCGCCTGCGCGCCCACGAAGTCACCGACCCGCAGCTGCTCGATCTGCTGCACGAGGCCGTCGCCGCCGCCGGTGCGCGCATCGAGCAGCTCAATCTGCGCGCGCGCAGCCTGGTGCTGCGCTACGACCCGGCGCAGCTGCGCAGTGAAACGCTGGTCGCGGCGCTGGCCGATGCCGGCCTGCTCGAACCGGCCCACCACGCGCCGGCACGTCGCAGCGGTGGCAGCGGCCTGGTGCACACGCTGGGCACGGCGATCGGTTCGGCGCTGGTCAAGGCGGTATGGAGCAAGGGCATCGAACGCGCCGCCGGCTCGGTCGTCGGCGGCCTGGTCGGCCGACGCTGAGGCCGGCACCCGGGCACGGCGTTGACGATCGTCATGTCCGGGCTGTGATTCACGGATCACACTTGTTCGCAGTCTCTAACGAGACGGATTCTCATCAAGGTGCTGCGCATGAATGAAGCAAACCACGAGCGCGCCCTGCCGCTGAGCCTGCTGGCGGAAGGAGAACGCGCACGCATTCTCCTGTTCCGCGGCGGCCGGCAGCTGGAAACGCGCCTGATCGCCCTCGGCCTGAACACCGGCAGCGTCATCGAGGTGCTCAACCGCACGGGCGGCGGCGTGGTGCTGCTGCGCGGTGAAACCCGCCTGGCCCTCGGTGCCGGGATGGCCCAGAAGATTCTGGTCATCCCGCTCTGAGCGGCATGCCGCGGAGGACGCGAGCATGAGTGAACGATTGAAAGACCTGAGCATCGGCGACCGCGGTCGCGTCACCGGCTTCGACAAGGGCGCCACGCCCTACCGCAAGAAGCTGCTGTCGATGGGCCTCACGCCCGGTGTCGAGTTCGAACTGACGCGCTATGCGCCGATGGGCGACCCGGTGGAAATCCGCGTGCGCGGCTTCGCGCTGACGCTGCGTCAGGAAGAAGCCCAGGGTCTGCAGGTGGAGAGGATCTGAGCGATGGACAGATACGTCATCGGCGTCGTCGGCAACCCCAATTGCGGCAAGACCACGCTGTTCAACGCCCTCACCGGCACCCGCCAGCGCGTCGGCAACTGGCCCGGCGTCACCGTCGAGCGCAAGGTCGGCGGCTTTCGTCACGCCGGCGTCGACTTCGAGCTGGTCGACCTGCCCGGCACCTATTCGCTCGACGTCAGCGACAGCGAAGTCTCGCTCGATGAAAAGATCGCCCGCGACTTCGTCGCCGGCGGCGAGGCCGACGTCATCCTCAACATCGTCGACGCCTCCAACCTCGAACGTAACCTCTACCTCAGTGCGCAACTGCTGGAGATGCGCGTGCCGACGGTGGTGGCGCTGAACATGGTCGACGTGGCGACCGAGCGCGGCATCAGCATCGATGTCGAGGCGCTGGCCCGCACGCTCGGCTGCCCGGTGCTGCCGCTGGTCGCGGCGCGCGGCGAAGGCCTCGCCGCGCTGCGCGACCGCCTGCTGGCGAGCGCCCGCGAACGGCCGCAGCCGGCGTTTCGCGTCGCCTACCCGGCGGCGATCGAACGGGCGGTCAGCGAATTGCAGCCGCAGCTCGGCAGCACGCGCCACGGCGACAGCCGCTGGCTGGCGCTGCACCTGCTCGAAACCGGCGACGCCGCCGCGCTCGCCAGCGTGCCGGCAGCGGAAACTCTGCAGCGCCTGCGCTCGCAGATCGAGGACGACGTCGGCGAGGAAGTCGACATCGCCCTCGCCGACGCCCGCTACGGCCAGATCAACGCCATCGCCGCCGCCACGCTCAAGCGCAGCGGCGAGGCACGGCGCAGCACCTCGGATGCCATCGACCGCATCGTGCTCAACCGCGCGCTCGGCATCCCGATCTTCCTGATCGTCATGTACCTGATGTTCACCTTCACGATGAACGTCGGCGGCGCCTTCATCGACTTCTTCGACCTGCTGTTCGGTGCGCTGCTGGTCGACGGCTTCGGTCACTGGCTGAGCAGCGTCGGCGCGCCGGACTGGATGACCATCGCCTTCGCCAGCGGCATCGGCGGCGGCATCCAGACGGTGGCGACCTTCATCCCGGTGATCGCCTGCCTGTTCCTGTTCCTGTCGTGGCTGGAGGATTCCGGCTACATGGCGCGCGCGGCCTTCGTCATGGACCGCTTCATGCGCTTCATCGGCCTGCCGGGCAAAGCCTTCGTGCCGATGCTGGTCGGCTTCGGCTGCAACGTGCCGGCGATCATGGCCACGCGCACGCTGGAAAACGAACGCGACCGCAAGCTGACGGTGCTGATGAACCCGTTCATGTCCTGCGGTGCGCGGTTGCCGGTGTACGTGCTGTTCGCCGCAGCCTTCTTCCCCGACAACGGCCAGAATCTGGTGTTCGGGCTTTATCTGCTCGGCGTGCTCGCTGCGGTCGCCACCGGCCTGGTGATGAAGCACACCATCATGCACGGGCAGAGCGCGCCCTTCGTCATGGAGCTGCCGCCCTATCACCTGCCGACCCTGCGCGGCGTGCTGCTGCGCACCTGGGAGCGGCTGAAGAACTTCGTCACCAAGGCCGGCATGGTCATCGTGCCGATGGTGCTGGTGCTGAACTTCCTCAATGCCATCGGCACCGACGGCAGCCTCGGCCATGAAGACAGCGAGGACTCGGTGCTGAGCTCGATCGGACGCACGCTGTCGCCGGTGTTCGCGCCGATGGGCATCCGCGAGGACAACTGGCCGGCGACCGTCGGCATCTTCACCGGCGTGCTCGCCAAGGAAGCGGTGGTCGGCACGCTCAACGCGCTCTACAGCGCACAGGCCGAGGACGGCAGTGCCACCGCCGATGACTTCGATCTCGGCAGCGCGCTCGGCGAGGCCTTCGCCAGCGTACCGGCCAACCTCGGTGAACTGCTGGCCAAACTCACCGACCCGCTCGGCTATGCCGACGCCACCGCCGACGCCAGCGAATCGGCCGGCGCCTTCGGCGCCATGCAGGCGCGCTTCGACGGCCAGGCCGGCGCCTTCGCCTACCTGCTCTACATCCTGCTGTATTTCCCCTGCGCGGCGGCGACGGCGGCGGTGTTCCGTGAAACCGGCCTGCGCTGGGCGGCCTTCGTCGCGCTGTGGACCACCGGGCTGGCCTATCTGGCGGCGACGGTGTTCTACCAGGCGGCGCGCTTCAGCGCCCATCCGCTGTCCTCGGCGGCGTGGATCGGCGGCATGGCAGCGAGTTTCGTCGCCGTCTGCCTGCTACTGCGCTACGCCGCGCGCCGGCGGGCGCCGGCACTCAGCCGCCTGAGCCCCGAACGCGCCTGAAATCCACGCCGGAGCGGCGGCACGCACGCCGCCCGAGGAGCGACCGATGATTCTTGCCGAGATGCGTGATTACCTGCAGCAGCGGCAGCGGGTCAGCCTGCTCGAACTCGCCCGCCACTTCGCCGTCGAGCTCGATGCCGCCCGCGGCATGCTCGGGCGCTGGATCGCCAAGGGCCGCGTGCGCCGGCTCGCCACCGCGCCGCGCTGCACGCACGGCTGCTGCCAGTGCGATCCGGCCAGCCTGGAACTGTACGAATGGTGCGAGCCCGGCTCGCGCAGCACCGATCCACCCACGGCCCAACGCCCGGAGACCTTGCCATGAGCCATCCGCTGATGAACTACGGCTGCCTGCAGCCGCAACCACTGCCCTACGACGAACACCGCCTGCTGTGGACGGCGCTGCGCGACGGCGCGCTGATCGGCGCCAGCGGCGCGACGGCGGTCGCGCTGCACGGCCTCAGCCAGGACACGCTGAGCCGCGAGGCGGCACTGCGCAGCGTGCTCGGCGCGGCGGCGGCGGCCGGCGTCGCCAACGTCGCCGCCACCTCGGTAGCGCAGATGTTCGGCGCCCGCCGGCGGCCACTGCTCGGCGCGCTGGCCGCCTTCACCACCGCCACCGCCGTCGCCTACATGCTGAGCGCGCCGAAAGCCTGCACCACCCGGGACTGAGCACCGCCACGCACAGGGAGACTGCCATGTTGCAGGCCATGCTCGATCGGGCCTTGAACGACGAGTACCGCGCGCGGGCGACGTATCGCAGCGTCATCGAACGCTTCGGCGCCGTGCGCCCCTTCACCTCGATCCTGCGTTCCGAGCAGAACCACATCGACGCCCTGCTCGGGCTCTACGCCCGCTATCGCCTGCCGGTACCGGCCGACCGCTGGGCCGGCCGGCTCAGCGCGCCGCCGAGTCTGGCGGCGGCCTGCGCCGGCGGCGTCGCCGGTGAGATCGCCAACTACCGGATGTACGACGCGATGCTGGCGCAGACCGCGCAGGCCGACGTGCGCGCGGTGTTCGCGGCGCTGCGCAGCGCCTCGCACGATCGCCACCTGCCGGCTTTTCGCGCCTGCGCGGCGGCCTACGCAAGCGCCCCCTCCAACGATCACAGGAGCACGATCATGGGCTTTCCGCTGATTCCCTTCATCGCCGGCGCCAGCCTCGGTGCCTTCGTCACCTGGCTGTGCAAAGACCCGCCGACGCAGGCGGCACTGAAGCGCGGTGTCGATCAGGCCGGCGACAAGGTCGCCGCCGGCGTGCGCAGCGTGCGCGAGGGTGTGGCCGCCCGCCGCAAACCCAAAGCGGCAGAAACCGCGCAAACCGCCACCGCCGAGCCGAGCGAGCCGGTGGTCGAATCCGCCGCTGCGAAAAAGGCGCCGCCCGCAGACAGCGCCGATTGAGGGCCGCTGCCGGCCGATACCCGGCAGCGCACCCGGGGCCGCCCCGCCACAGCCGGCGAGGCGGCTTTTTTGTTCACCTACTTCAGCAGGCGCTCGGAATAGCCGGCCATGTGCATGCCGGCAAACAGCAGGAAGCCGGCGCCGGTGAGTACGTGCAGCTTCTTGTAGCCGCTGACGGCAAAGGCCAGCGACGGCACCAGCGTGGCGAGCATGCCGATCTTGCTCGCCTGGGCGACGCGCGCGCGCAGCGAACGCGGCCCGGCATACGGCGCCAGACACAGCGCCTCGACGCGTTCTTCCATTTCCTCCTCGGCCGTCACCGCCGTGTCGTAATGCACGACCAGGCTGCCGGCCGCAGGATTGCTGCGCACCGCGCTGACCCCGGCCAGCGCCTGCGCCGCCTCCGCCACCTGCTGCGCGAAGCCGGCCTGTTTCAGCCGTCCGTCCCGCACCCGGATACGCCCGGGAATCGCACTGGCAATCATCGTGATACCTCGCTGCTCGCGCCGCCGGAAGGGGGCGGCGTTTCCGCCGCACAGGGTAACGCCATATGGCCTAGGTAATTTGGTCTAGGCGCCTCGACTTTCAGGCCGATACCGCCGCTGCCACCGACGGCGCAGGCTGTGCGGCATCGGGAATGCCCCCTTTCCGGAGAGCCGAGATGCTGCAAAACCGCCGGGATTTCCTGCGCGGACTGGTGTCGATCAGCGCCGGGGCCATCGCCCTGGCCTTCGATACACCGGCGCAGGCCGATACACAGGCCGCGCGCACGGCACCGTCCACGCATCGCTGGGGCATGGTCGTCGATGTCGCCAAATGCATCGGCTGCCAGGCCTGCACCGTCGCCTGCATCCATGAGAACGCCGTGCCGGAAGACAACTTCCGCACCATCGTCTCCACCTACGAGGTGCACGAGGGCGAGCGCACCGATGCCTACATGCTGGCGCGGCTGTGCAATCACTGTGAAAAACCCGCCTGCATCCCGGTCTGCCCGGTGGGCGCGACCTTCCAGCGCGCCGACGGCGTGGTGCTGGTCGATGGTGAGCGCTGCGTCGGCTGCGCCTACTGCGTGCAGGCCTGTCCCTACGATGCGCGCTTCATCAACCCGGTGACCAACAAGGCCGATAAATGCACCTTCTGCGCACACCGGCTGGATGCCGGCCTGCTGCCGGCCTGTGTCGAGACCTGCGTCGGCGGCGCACGCATCTTCGGTGACCTGCGCGATCCGCAGAGCAGCGTGCGCCGCCTGCTCGCCGAGCATCAGGGCGAGATCAAGGTGCTCAAGCCCGAACAGGGCACCGTGCCGCAGGTGTTCTACCTCGGCCTCGACCCGCGCTTCGCTGGCAAGGTCGACGGCGAAGCCGCGCTCTGGCGGCCCAGTCATCAGGAGGCGTGAGCCATGGACACGCACATCGTCGAGCTGGTCAACGTCACCCGCGACACCGCCTGGCTGCCGTGGGCGGTGCAGTACTTCTTCCTGATCGGGCTGTCGGTCGGCAGCTTCCTGCTCAGCCTGCGCCACTACGTGTTCGCCCGCGGTGATGTCCGCCTGGCGCGGCTGGCGCTGCTCGGTGCCCTGGTCTGCGGGCTGCCGGCGCCGGTGGCGCTGCTCTCCGACCTGCACCAGCCGGGGCGCTTCTATCACTTCTATCTGTTCTTCACGCCGAACTCATGGATGAGCTGGGGGGCGTTCTTCATCCCGGCGTATGTCACCGGCCTGCTGGTCTACGCCTGGCTGGCGCTGCGCCCGGACTTCGCCGCGCGCGCCGCCGCCGGCGGACGGCTGGCGGCGCTGTGGCGGCTGCTGGCCTACGGCGGTTTCGAGAGCCTGGGGGCACGGCGGCTGGCGGCTGGCATCACCACCGTCGCCGCGCTGCTGGTCGCGCTCTACACCGGCATGGAGGTCGAGGTGGTGCGGGCGCGGGCGCTGTGGCACACGCCGTTCCTGCCGCCGCAGTTCCTGCTGACCGCGCTGGCCGGCGCCGTCGGCCTGGCGCTGGTGTTCAACCGCAGCTTCACCGGCTACTCGGTCGAAACCGAAGCACGCCTGAACCGGCTGCTGCTGTGGCTGCAGTGCGCGGTGATCGCGCTCGGTCTGGGCTGGTTCGCGCTGGCCAGTTCCGGGCTCAACGCCACCCACGCCCGCGCGCTGGCCGAGGTCGCCGACAGTCCGCGCTGGCAGCTGACCGCGGTGTGGGCGGCGCTGGCGGCGGTGGCGCCGGTGGCGCTGATCGTCTGGCGCCCGGTCGGCAGCGGCTGGATCACCGGCCTGATCGCGCTGCACAGCGCCTGGATGATCCGCTGGACCGTGTTCATCGGCGGCCAGGACATCCCCAAGACCGGCGCCGGTTTCTACGACTATCACCTGCCGCTCGGTCACGACGGCCTGCTCGGCCTGCTCGGCACCGCCGGCCTGTGGCTGTTCCTGCTGATCGTGATCGCGAGCTTCGTCGTGCCGCCGCGTCACGACCGTGCCGCCCACTGAATTCCCGGAGTACGCCGTCATGACCGACAACACCCGCCGCCAGATCCTCAAGGTCGCCGCCGCCGGTGGCGGCCTGGCCGCCTTCGGCGCCGGTTTCAGCCACACCGCCGAGCGCATCGCCGACCACGTCCTCGGTCGCGAGCCGGCGCAGGACGCGCTCAGCGGCCGCTCGCTGCAGCCGGAATTCCACGTCGATCCGCAAAGCGGTGAGCTGCACGTCAACCCCGAGCAGCAAATCAGCTACACCGCCTGCATCGGCTGCACCACGCTGTGCGGCGTGCGCGTGCGCATCGACAAGGCCAGCGGCCGCGTGCTGCGCGTCGCCGGCAACCCGTACAGCCCGCTGTCGGCGCAGGCGCCGCTGCCGATGAAGACCTCGGTGCGCGACAGCTACGTGTCGCTGTCGCGCGCCGGCGAGCGCGGGCTGGCCGGCCGCTCGACCGCCTGCGGCCGCGGCAATGCCGTCATCGAGCAGATGTACTCGCCGTACCGCGTGCTCACGCCGATGAAGCGCGTCGGCCCGCGCCATTCCGGCCAGTGGCAGCCGATCTCGATCGAGCAGCTGATCCGTGAAGTCTGCGAGGGTGGCGACCTGTTCGGCGAAGGCCACGTCGACGGCCTCGCCGCGCTGCGCGACCTGAAGACACCGATCGATGCCGAGCGCCCGGAGCTTGGTGCGCGCGTCAATCAGGTCGGCCTGTTCTTCAGCGTGCAGGACGGGCGCGAGTCGCTGGCGCGGCGCTTCATCCAGCAGGCCTACGGTTCGATCAACATCGTCAACCACGGTGCCTACTGCGGCGGCGCCTACCGCTCCGGCTCCGGCGCCGTGTTCGGCGATCTGAAGAAGATGCCGCACGCCAAGCCCGACTACACGCACGCCGAGTTCATCCTGTTCATCGGCACCGCGCCGGGCAACGCCGGCAACCCGTTCAAGCAGCAGGGCACGCAGATCGCCCGCGCGCGCACCGACGGCGGGCTCAATTACGTCGTCGTCGACCCGGTGCTGACCCACGCCGACAATCTGGCGGCACGCGACCGCGGCCGCTGGGTGCCGATCAAGCCCGGCACCGACGGCGCGCTGGCGATGGCGCTGATGCGCTGGCTGTTCGATCACCAGCGCTTCGACCGTCACTTCCTCGAACAGCCGAACCAGAACGTCGCCGAGGCCAGCGGCGAGGCCGCCTGGTGCAACGCCACGCATCTGATCGTCACCGAGCCGAAGCATCCGCGCCAGGGCCGCTTCCTGCGCGCGTCCGACCTCGGCCTGGCCCTGCCCGACGGCGCCGAGCGCTATGGCGAGCAGGATGCCTTCGTCGTTGCCGCCGCCGACGGCACGCTGCTCGCGCATGACGCGGCGAGCGAGGCCGCGCAGCTGTTCGTCGACGCCAGCTTCGAGGTCAACGGCCAGCCGCTCAAGCTCGCCAGCAGCCTGCAACTGCTGCGCGAGGCGGCCTTCGAGCAGAGCATCGAGCAGTACTCGGCGATCTGCGGCATTCCGGTCGAGACCCTCGCCGGCCTGGCCCACGAGCTGAGCAACCACGGCAAGCACGCGGCGGTCAGCGCGCAGGGCGGCATGATGGCCGGCAACGGCTTCTACAACGCCTGGTCGGTGCTGACGCTCAACACCCTGCTCGGCAACCTCAACGTCAAGGGCGGCACCTTCGTCAACGGCGGCGCCTTCCGCTATGACGGTCCCGGCCCGCGCTATGACCTGGAAAGCTTCGACGGCGCGCTCAAGCCCAAGGGCATTCCGCTGGCGCGCAACGTCCCCTACGAAAAGAGCAGCGAGTTCCGCAGCAAGCAGGCGGCCGGCCAGCCCTACCCGGCGCAGGCCCCGTGGTACCCGAACGCGCCCGGCCTCGGCAGCGAATGGCTGCCGGCGATGTTCAACGGCTATCCGTATCCGCTGAAGGCGCTGATCCTGTGGAGCGCCAACCCGCTCTACGGCGTGCCCGGCCTTGCCGGCCAAGTGCACGCGGCGATCGCCGATCCCAAGCGCCTGCCGCTGCTGATCGCCATCGACCCGTTCATCAACGAGACTTCGGCCTACGCCGACTACATCGTGCCCGACGCACTGCTCTACGAGAGCTGGGGCTGGGCCGCGCCCTGGGGCGGCGTGCCGACCAAGGCCACCACCGCCCGCTGGCCGGTGGTCGAACCGCGTGCCGACAAGATGGCCGACGGCCAGCCGATCGGCATGGAAAGCTTCCTGATCACGCTGGCGAAAACCCTCGGCCTGCCCGGCTTCGGAGCCGCGGCGTTGCGCGATACCGACGGCAACCCCTACCCGCTCGACCGCGCCGAGGACTGGTACCTGCGCGCCGGCGCCAACGTCGCCTTCGCCGGCAAGCAGGCCGCGCCCGATGCCAGCGACGATGACCTGCAGCTGAGCGGTGTCGAACGCCTGCGCCCGCAGCTCGAAGCCACGCTCAAGCCCGACGAATGGCGCAAGGTCGCCTGCATCTACAGTCGCGGCGGCCGCTACCAGCCGCAGTCCGAAGCCTACAGCGGCGAGTGGAACAGCAATCGCTTCACCCGCCCGCTGCAGGTCTACAACGAGACCATCGGCTGCGCCCGCGACTCGATGACCGGCCAGCGCCTGCGCGGCGTGCCGTGCTGGAGCGCGCCGCACTTCGCCGACGGCACGCCGCTGCGCGCCCGCTACACCGAACAGGACTGGCCGCTGCAGCTGATCAGCTACAAGTCGCCGCTGCTCAACTCCTACGCCATCGGCGCCAGCCGCCTGCGCGGCCTGCACCCGGAAAACCCGGTGGCAATGCACCCGGACGACGCCGCCCGCCTCGGCATCGCCCACGGCGACTTCATCGAGATCGAGACCCCGGACGGCCACGCCCGCAGCCGCGTCGCCGTGCGCTACGGCGTGCAGCGCGGCGTGCTGGCGATCGAACACGGCTACGGCCACCGCGAACTCGGCGCCCGCGCCCACCGCATCGGTGAGCACAGCCAGCCCGAGGACGCTCGCCTCGCCGCCGGCATCAACCTCAACGACCTCGGCCTGCGCGACCCGACCCGCGCCGGCTACTCGGTATGGATGGACCCGATCGCCGGCACCGCCGTGCGCCAGGGCATCCCGGCACGGGCGCGCAAGGCAGCGGCGTAAGGTCGACAACGGTGTGCATGGCTGGCGGGCCGGCACCCGCCGTCATGCACCCGGACTACACCGGCGCGGCGGCGCCGCCGGCGATGAATTCCAGCATCTTTTCGTTGCCGTCGAGGATGTCGGTGCAGATCGCCTGGCGGGCTGCGCTGCTGTCGTGGGCCTGCAGGGCGCGCAGCACTTCCCAGTGATGTTCGATGGCCATGCGCTCGTTGAATTCGCCGTAGGCGCGGGCGATCAGCGGACCGGTGCGCATCCACAGCGTATCGAGGAAGCTGCGCAGCAGCGGCATCCCGGCGATGTCGGCGAGGGCGAAGTGGAAGCTCTGGTTGAGGCTCAGCGCCGTGGCCAGATCGTTGCCGTGGATGGCGTCGAGGTTGGCGTGGATGTTCGCTTCGAGCTGCTGGAGCTGGGCGGTGCTGACGCGGCTGGCGGCGGTTTCGGCGGCCAGACCTTCCAGCGCCAGGCGGATGCTGCGGATTTCCAGATACTGCGCGCGGTCGAGCACCGGCACGCGGATGTCACGCGCGGTGCGCAGCTCCAGCGCCTGTTCCTTCGCCAGCTGCAGGATGGCGTCGCGTACCGGCGTGACGCTGGTGCCGAGCTGCTGCGCCAGCTCGCGGATGCGCAGACGGTCGTTGGGCCTGAAGCGGCCGGTGATCAGCGACTCGCGCAGCAGCGCGTAGACGCTGCTGCCGAGGCCGGCGTGCTGCAGAGCAGCAATCGGGTAGTTCATGCAGAGGGGTTCCGGCAGAGACAGGCGCGGCTAGACGTGCTGGCCGCCGTTGACGTGGATCTCGGCACCGTTGACGTAAGACGCGCCTCTGGTGCAGAGGAAATGGATCAGTGCCGCGACTTCTTCCGGCTGGCCCAGCCGGTGCAGCGGGATGTCGCGCTCGACGATCTGTTCGGTGCCGGACGACAGGATCGAGGTGTCGATCTCGCCCGGTGAGATGGCGTTGGCGCGCACGCCGAACCGGCCGAAGTCATGCGCCATCTCGCGGGTCAGCGCCAGCAGCGCCGCCTTCGACGCGGCATAGGCCACGCCGGCGAACGGGTGCACGCGCGAACCGGCGATCGAGGTGACGTTGATGACGCTGCCGCCCGCCGCCTGCAGCTCGGGGAACAGGCCGCGGGCCAGCAGCGCGGTGGCGAACAAGTTGACGTTGAACACCTGCAGCCAGGTGGCGTAGTCGCTTTCCAGCACGCCGAGGCGCTGCCCCTGCGGACCTTTCGGCGAAATGCCGGCGTTGTTGACCAGCGCATCCAGCCGGCCGCCGAGCTTGGCGCGGATCAGCGGCAGGCTGCGCTCGACACCGTCGATGTCGCCGAGATCGAGGTGGATGTGGTTGAACTGGCCCTCGGCCCACGGGCATTCGCTCGCCCAGTCATGGCGCGAGGCGGTGAAGATCCGCCAGCCGGCGGCGTGAAAGTGCTTGACCGTGGCGTGGCCGATGCCGCGGCTGGCGCCCGTCAGTAACAGAGTCTTCTGTTCGCTCATCGATGCCGTCCACACAGTGCGCAAGTAAAGCGTTGCAGTGATGATGATGCATGACAAAACATGATGCATCATATTTTATCGCATGCTTAAATGGCCGCCACGAACCGCGCAACCTGAGCGCAGCTCGCCGGCCCCCACGCCCGGCAACTCGCCGACGCCCGCCGGCTCCCCGCAGATCCTCTTGGAGCCCACGCAGTGCCCAGCACCCCGCCCCCGATCCACGATCCTCTGCTGCAGACCGCCCCGGCGCAGGTATCAGTGCAACAGGCCGCCGCCATCGCCCGCGAATACTTCGGCCTCGACGGCTCGCTGCAGCGCCTGGCCGGCGAGCGCGACCTGAATTTCCGCATCGATGCGCCCGCTGGCAGCCGCCTGCTCAAGCTCTCCCACCCGCTCGAAGACCCGCAGGTGGTGGACTTCCAGAACGGCGCCCTGCTGCAGCTGCAGCGGCTCGACCCCGAGCTGCCGGTGCAGCGCGTCTACCCCGCCGCCGACGGCGCCTGCCGCGTCTGGGTCGAGGTCGACGGCCAGCGCATGCTGGCGCGGCTGCTGTCCTTCGTCGACGGCCTGCCGCTGCATCGCGTGGAGCGGCGCACGCCGGCACTGCAGCGCGCGCTCGGCACAGCGCTGGCGCGGCTCGACCGCGCGCTGCACGACTACGAGCATCCGGCCGCCCGCCGCGAACTGCTGTGGGATCTGCAGCTGGCGCCGCGCCTGCGGCCATTGCTGGCGCACATCACCGAGCGCGGGCAGCGGGCGCTGGTCGAGCGCGCCCTCGATGCCTTCGAGCTGCACGCGCAGCCGCGCCTAGCGCAGCTGCGCGCGCAGGTCATCCACAACGACCTCAATCCGCACAACGTCATCGTCGCCGCCGAACCGCCCGAGCAGCTGCGCAACATCATCGACTTCGGCGACATGGTGCACGCGCCGCTGATCAACGACGTCGCCGTGGCCGCCGCCTACCAGCTCGACACGGACGGCGACGTGCTCGCGCCGGCGCTGACCTTCATCGCCGCCTATCACCGCGGCAATCCGCTGCAGGCCGCCGAGCTGGAGATCCTCGCCGAGCTGATCGCCACCCGTCTGCTGCTGACGCTGAGCATCACCGCCTGGCGCGCCAGCCTGTACCCGGAAAACCGCGACTACATCCTGCGCAACGCCGGTCAGGCCCGCGCCAGCCTGCAGGGGCTGGCTGCGCTGCCGCGCGCCGAAGTGCAGGCGCGCATCCTCTGCGCCTGCCACGAGGAATCGCCCGCATGACCATGATCAACGGCTTCAGCCCGGCCGATGCCGCGCGCCTGGACGCGCGCGAGCGCCAGCTGATCGAGCGCCGCGAGCGCCTGCTCGGCCCGGCCTACCGGCTGTTCTACGAACACCCGCTGCACACCGTGCGCGGCGAAGGCGTGTGGCTCTACGACGCCGCGGGCCGCCGCTACCTCGACGCCTACAACAACGTCGCCTCGGTCGGCCACTGCCATCCGCGCGTGGTCGAAGCCATCGCCCGCCAGGCGGCGGTGCTGAACACCCACACCCGCTATCTGCAGGACGGCATCCTCGACTACGCCGAAGACCTGCTGAGCACCTTCCCCGCCGAGCTCGGTCAGGTGATGTTCACCTGCACCGGCAGCGAGGCCAACGACCTGGCACTGCGCATCGCCCGCCACTACACCGGCGGCAGCGGCGTGATCGTCACCCGCTTCGCCTACCACGGCGTCACCGGCGACATCGCCGAGCTTTCGCCGGCGCTCGGCAGCGGCATCACGCTGCCGGCGCATGCGCGCACCGTGCGCGCGCCGGACGCCTACCGCCTCGGCGCCGCACAGGTCGCCGCCACGCTGGCCGCCGACGTGCGCACCGCCATCGCCGATCTGCGCGCCCACGGCATCCAGCCCGCCGCGCTGCTGCTCGACGGCATCTTCGCCAGCGACGGCGTGTTCCCCGAGCCGGCCGGTTTCCTGGCCGAGGCCGTGGCCGCGGCCCGTGCCGAGGGCCTGCTCTACATCGCCGACGAGGTGCAAAGCGGCTTCGCCCGCACCGGCGAGCGGATGTGGGGCTTCCAGCGTCACGGCGTGCAGCCGGATCTGGTGACGCTGGGCAAGCCGATGGGCAACGGCCAGCCGCTCGCCGGCGTGGTGGCGCGCGCCGAGGTGCTCGCCCGCTTTGGCCACAGCGTGCGCTACTTCAACACCTTCGGCGGCAACCCGGTGAGCTGCGCCGCCGGCCAGGCGGTGCTCGACGTGATCCGCGACGAGGGCCTGCAGCAGCGCTCGGCGCAGACCGGCGCCTATCTGCTGGCGGGCTTGCGCGCGCTGGCCGCGCGCCATGCGCTGATTGGCGACGTGCGCGGCGCCGGACTGTTTCTCGGCGTCGAGCTGGTCGGCGAGCGCACCGGCAAGACGCCGGCAGCGCTGCAGACGCGCCGGGTGGTCAACGCCATGCGCGAGCGCGGCGTGCTGATCAGCGCCGCCGGCCCGCAGGAGAACATCCTCAAGATCCGGCCGCTGCTGGTCTTCGAGCAGGAGCACGCGGACCTGCTGCTCGACACCCTCGACGCGGCGCTGAGCGCGCTGGACTGAGCCAGCCGCGGCGCTTCACCGGCCTCAGCTTTCAGCCCGGCGCGTCGTCGGCCGGCAGCGCGGCGAGCAGTTCCTGCAGGATGCCGCAGTCAGCGGCGCGCTGGCCGCTGGCGCAGTGGCTGCGCAGCTCGCTGAGCTGGCGTTCGAGCGCCTGCAGGCCGGCGATGCGGGTGCGCACGCGCGCCAGGTGCTGGTCGATCAGGTCATTGATGTGCTGGCAGCTGCGCTCCGGCGCGGCGAGAAAATCGAGCAGCTCGCGGATTTCGGCGAGCGGCATGTCGAACGCGCGGCAGTGACGGATGAAGGCCAGGCGCTGCAGCTGCGCCGGACCGTAGCGGCGATAGCCGCTGGCGTCGCGCGGCGGCGGCGGCAGCAGGCCCTCACGCTCGTAGTAGCGCACGGTCTCGACCTCCGTGCCGGCGTGGCGCGCCAGTTCGCCGATGCGCATCACATCCTCCCGCGGGCTTGACCCCGTAGCGACTCCAGACTGCAGCATGCACCCATCGACCCGATGAGGACCACGCCATGTCCGCCTGTTGCTGCAACACTCCGAGCCCGAACGCGCAGGGCCCGTCGCCACGCTACCGCCGCGTGCTGTGGATCGCGCTGTTCGCCAATGCCGCGATGTTCGTCGTCGAGCTGATCGCCGGCGCCCGCGCCGGCTCGACCTCTCTGCTCGCCGATGCGCTCGATTTCTTCGGCGATGCCGCCAATTACGGCGTCAGCCTGTGGGTGCTCGGCGCCAGTCTGCTCTGGCGCGCGCGGGCCTCGATCGCCAAGGCGCTGACGATGGGGGCCTTCGGCCTCGGCGTGCTCGGCTCAACGCTGTGGCATCTGCTCGCCGGCGGCGTGCCGCAGGCCGAGACCATGGGCGTGGTCGGCCTGCTCGCGCTCGCCACCAACGTCGGCGTCGCCGCGCTGCTCTACGCCTGGCGCGAGGGCGACAGCAATATGCGCAGCGTCTGGCTGTGCTCACGCAACGACGCCTTCGGCAACCTCGCGGTCATCGCCGCCGCCGCCGGCGTGTTCGGTACCGGCAGCGCCTGGCCGGACCTGCTGGTGGCGACGATCATCGCCTCGCTGGCGCTGTCGGCCTGCATTCAGGTGCTGCGCCATGCCCGTCAGGAACTCGCCACACCGGCCACGGTGAGCGCCTGCGGCGACTGAAGCCGCTGCGCGGGCGGCGCTATCATGCCGCCCCCGTCATTGCCGGCCGTCGTCATGTCCACCGCCTCCGCTCCCGCCCCCGCCGTTGCCCTGAGCCCGCTGCTGATCGCCTGCCTGGCCGCGACCTGGATCATCTGGGGCTCGACCTATCTGGCGATCCGTTTCGCGCTGGAGAGCTTTCCGCCGTTCTTCGGCATGGGCACGCGCTTTCTGCTCGCCGGCGCACTGCTGCTCGGCTGGGCGCGCTGGCGCGGCGCGGCCTGGCCCGAGCGCCGGCAGTGGTGGCATGCGCTGATCGTCGGCGCGCTGATGGTCGGCGGCGGCATGGGCGGCACCGCCTATGCCGAGCAGAGCGTCGGCTCCGGCCTGGTGGTAGCGTTCATCGCCATCATTCCGCTGATGATCACGCTGCTCAACCGGCTGTGGGGCGTGCGCCCGGCGCCGGGCGAGCTGGCCGGCATCGCCGTCGGCCTGTGCGGCGTGCTGCTGCTGACCCGCGGCGCCGGCTTTGCAGCCTCGCCGGTCGGGCTGCTGGCGATCGTCATCGCCTGCCTCACCTGGTCGCTCGGCAGCGTGCTCAGCCAGCGCCGGCTGCCCCTGGCGGCCGGGGCGATGGGCTTTGCCAGCGAGATGCTCGGCGGCGGCGCGGTGCTGCTGGTGCTGGCGGCGCTCAGCGGCGAGCAGCCGCAGTGGCCGACGCCGCTGGCCGCCGGCGCCTGGCTGTACCTGGTGGTGTTCGGCTCGCTGATCGCCTTCAACGCCTACATGATGCTGCTGGCGCTGGCACCGGCCGGACTGGCGTCGAGCTATACCTTCGTCAATCCGCTGATCGCGATGCTGCTCGGCGTCGCCCTCGGCGGCGAGACGATCACGCACTATGAATGGTTCGCCGCCGGCATCATCCTCACCGGCGTCGTGCTGCTGCTGTATGGTCGGCGCGACCACTGAGGCGCGAATCTTCTACGCGAGGAAGCCCCACCGATGAGCGATCGGCGCAGCACAGGCATCAGCCTGACCTTCTACGTCCCCGAAAGCCGCCGCCTGCACGGCCGCCTGGCCTACGAATGGCTGCTCGAACAGGCCCTCAAGGCCGGCTTGCACGGCGGCTCGGCGTTTCACGCGCTGGCCGGCTTCGGCCGCGCCCACCGCCTGCACGAAGCAGCCTTCTTCGAACTCGCCGGCGATACGCCGGTGGCGGTGAACTTCGTCGTCAACGCGGACGAGGAAACCCGGCTGTGGGCGCTGCTCGAAGCCGAGGGCGTGTCGCTGTTTTATGTGCGCGAGCCGGTCGAATACGGCGTGCTCAACGGCAGCGTGGACTGAACGCAGAAAAGGCGGCTCGCGGCCGCCTTTTGCGTGGATCGGGCCGGCTCGCCGGCTCAGCTGAAGTCCGGCTGCACCGGCTTGGCCACCGGCTTGCCGGCGGCGGCCCAGGCATCGAAGCCGCCGGTGATCGAGCAGACATCGAGATAGCCCATCGCCTTCAGCGACAGTGCCGCCAGCGCCGCACGACCGCTGGTCTTGCAGTAGATCACCAGCTTGAGGTTGCGCGGCTCCAGCGCCGGGTTGCTGGAGAGCTGGAATTCCAGCACGCCGCGCGGAATGTTGATCGCGCCGGGCACGTGGCCGGCGGCGTATTCCTCCGGCTCGCGCACGTCGATCAGCACGTCGGCCTCGCGCACGGCGCCATCGGCGTGCGCCACGTCCACTTCGTCGATTTGCGCCTTGGCAGCGGCAACCAGATCGAGCGCTGTTTTCATCGGCTGTCCTCCTAACGATGTCGCGGGAGCGGCGATGGTAACGGAACGATCCAGCATTTTCTAATCTTCGCAGATACGAAAATTCAGTCGCCCGCCCTCAGCGCACGGCGAACTGGCCGCCGAGACTGGTCGTCAGCTGGCGCCAGTCCTCGCGCTCCGGCAACCCCGGCTTGCGTGCACCGAAGAACAGCGCGACGTTTTCGCCGGCGGCATCGAACAGCTCGATCGAGGTGATGTCGCCGTCATAGCTCGGCTTGCGCACGCACCAGGCGCTGGCGACCAAGTCGGTGCGCAGGTGCAGGCTGAAGTTCTCATCGAGTACGTTGAGCCACGGCCCGCGCATCTCGACGTGCTGCACCAGCCCGGTGTGCACCTGCACGATGCCGGGGTTCATCGCCAGCACCATGATCGGCTGGCCACTCTGCGCGGCGGCCTGCAGCAGCCGCTGCGGCGCATCCAGCGGCAGCGGCACGGCGTAGTGCGGACCGGCCAGGCGCAGCGCCTGCTGACGGCCGAGCACGTGGTGCGCGAGCATCGGGGCGAAGGCGTGCACGTCGTGCAGCCCGTCCCAGTGACGGCGCAGGGTTTCGACGTCGACGTCGGCATCCGGGCGCTCCGGTGCCGGCGCTTCCGGCGGCTCCACCGTCTGTTCCGGCGACTGGTCCTCAGCCGCCCAGTCACAGGCGAAGTCTTCCCAGGCGCTGAGGCCGGCCGGCTCGGTGACATAGACCTTGTGCAGCGCGCGGCCATCGGCGGCGAAGAACTGCAGGCTGTGACGGTCGCCCTCGGCGACGGCGAAGCCATGCGCCCACTGCGACATGAACAGGCGCAGGTCGATGTCCTCACCGCGGGCGATGCCCATCTGGTCACCGATGTCGAGGCGCTCGTAGCAGCCGGTCTTTTCGTGGACGACGACTTCGTTGCGGCTCAGCACCATCACCCGCCCCAGGCGCGGCAGTTCGCGCAGGCGCCGATGCCACGGCCCGCTCAGGCGGGTGACACCGTCGCCACAGCGGGTGGCGAGCAGCTGCATTTCGGTGCTGCCGAGGCGCGCGGCCGCGTCCCGGATGCGCAGGCCCGGCGTGGCGGCGCGCAGAGCGTCCCAGGCTTCGCGCAAAACGGTGGCGCCGGCTCCGGCGTCGATCAGGTCGGCGGATGAATGCGACGTCATACGGTGATCCTCATCAAGTCGTGTCGACCCCGGCGCTGGCGGTTCCTGCTGAGCAGGGCGCCGGAGTTTACTGCCCGCGCGTGTCGATCGCTGCATCAAACGGTGGCGGAGTGTGTCCACCCGCGTTCTTGCGACCGGCTGTGACAACCGCCGTCGGCAAAGTGCCGCGGCCGCGCCGCGCAGGCTCTAAAAAAAGCTGCATCCAGCAACGATTTGTGCTGTGCGTCAAGCCCAAATCGACAGATGGTGTTGACACCCACACGCATGCAGCTTGTTATTACAAATGCAAAATGTTCTTATTTAAGACATCACTGTATTTGACCAGCTCATCTGCCCGGAGGTTTCGCGTGTCTGTCGCCCGTCCCCTGCTGCTCGCCGTCGCTCTGGCGACCTCGCCACTCGCCCTGCACGCCGCTGCGCCGGTCAGCGAGCAAGCCGTCGTCGCCCATTACGCCGAGCTGGTCTACGCCAACTACAGCGATGCCCTGAACGCGGCGCGTGAACTGCAGCAGGCGGTGCAGTCCTTCGTCACCGCGCCGAGCGAGGCCGGGCTGATCGCCGCGCGCAAGAGCTGGCTGGCGGCGCGCGAGATCTACGGCCAGACCGAGGCGTTCCGCTTCTACGCCGGCCCGATCGACGACGAAAACGGCCCCGAGGGCCGCATCAATGCCTGGCCGCTCGATGAGTCCTACATCGATGCGGTCAAGGGCCAGCCGCAGTCCGGCATCATCAACGACCCGCAGGTGACGATCAGCGCCGAGTCGCTGTCGGCGCTCAACGAAAAGGACGGCGAGGAAAACATCGCCACCGGCTGGCATGCGATCGAGTTCCTGCTGTGGGGGCAGGACTTCGACCCGAACGGTCCCGGCTCGCGCAGCTACAAGGATTTCGTCGACGCGCCGAACGCCGAGCGCCGCCGCCAGTACCTGAGCACCGTCACCGATCTGCTGGTGCGCGATCTGGCCACCGTCACCGAAGCCTGGGCGCCGCACGCCAAGAACTACCGCGCCGCCTTCGTCGCCGAGCCGCCGCGCGATGCGCTGAAGAAAATCCTCGTCGGCCTCGGTTCGCTGTCGCGCGCCGAGCTGGCCGGCGAGCGCATGGAGGTCGCGCTCGACAACCGCGATCAGGAAGACGAGCACTCCTGCTTCAGCGACAACACCCACCGCGACATCGTCAGCAACGCGCTCGGCATCCGTAACGTCTACTTCGGCCGCTACGTGCGCGCCGACGGCCAGGTGATCGAGGGGCCGTCGGTCAATGCACTGCTGGCCGCCAAAGACGCCAAGCTCGCCACCAGACTCGGCAAGGCGCTCGATCATTCCGTCGGCCGCGCCGCGGCGATCCATGCACCGTTCGACCGCGAGATCGTCGACGATGCCGGCCGCGCCCGCGTCAAGGCGACGGTCGATGCGCTCAAGGCGCAGACCACCGACATCGTCCAGGCGGCGAAGAAGCTCGGCATCAGCAGCCTCAACGTCAACGGCTGAGCGACCATGCACAAGCCTTTCCTGCTCCCGCTGCTGCTGGCAGCGGGCCCGCTCGCGCAGGCCACGCCCGACCCGCAGACGCTGTCCGGCGGTGACACCACGGTGTTCGAAGACGGCCGCGATGCCTTCTCGCTGTCCTCGCGCAATCTCGACGAGGACCGGCGCAGCGATTTCTTCGTCGGCAATTCCTTCTTCAAGAAGAACTGGGTCGCCGCCCCGGCCTCGACCACCGCGCGCGACGGCCTCGGCCCGCAGTTCATCGGCCGCTCCTGCTCGGCCTGCCACGTGCTCGACGGCCGCGGCCAGCCGCCGCAAAGCCCTGCAGAACAGCCGGTGTCGCTGCTGATCCGCCTGTCGATCCCCGGCGAGGCCAGCCCGCAGCTCGGCGTGGTGCCGGAACCGACCTACGGCGACCAGTTCAACAACGACGCCATTCCCGGCGTGCGCGCCGAGGGCAAGGTGCGCATCCGCTACGAAGAACACCCCGGCCAGTTCGCCGACGGCGAGCCCTACTCGCTGCGCCAGCCGCACTATGAGCTGAGCGATCTCGGCTACGGCCCGCTGCATCCGCAGACACTGCTGTCACCGCGCATCGCGCCGCAGCTGATCGGCCTCGGCCTGATCGAAGCGATTCCGGCCGAAGTGATCCTCGCCCGCGCCGACCCGGACGACCGTGACGGCGACGGCATCTCCGGGCGGGCGAATTACGTCTGGAACGCCGCCAGCCAGCGCACCGAGCTGGGCCGCTTCGACTGGAAGGCCAATTCGGCGTCGGTCGCCCATCAGGTCGCCGCCGCCTTCAACGGCGACATCGGCATCACCTCGGCACTGTTCCCGCAGCAGGCCTGCACGCCGGCGCAGCACGACTGCGCGGCGGCGCCGAACGGCGGCGAACCGGAGATCGACGCCGAGCTGCTGCGCAAGGTGGTGTTCTACACCATGCAGCTGGCGCCGCCGGCCTTCCGCCGCTGGGATGATCCGGCGGTGCAGCGCGGCCGGGTGCAGTTCAGCGCGCTCGGCTGCGCCAGCTGCCACGTGCCGGAATACCGCACCGGCACGCTCGCCGGCTTCCCCGAGCTGTCGCAGCAGACCATCCGTCCGTACAGCGACTTTCTGCTGCACGACATGGGCCCGGCGCTGGCCGACGGTCGCCCGGACTTCGCCGCCGGCGGCGGCGAGTGGCGCACACCGCCGCTGTGGGGCATCGGCCTGTTCCCGGCCGTCAACCGCCATTCGAACTATCTGCATGACGGTCGCGCCCGCAGCCTGCTCGAAGCCGTGCTCTGGCACGGTGGCGAGGCCGAAGCCGCCAAGCAGCGCGTGCTGACGCTCGACAAGACCGCACGCGCAGACCTGATCGCCTTTCTCAAAGCGCTATGAGCATGCCCCTACCGCCCACATCGCCCGCCACCCGCCACGCCGCCTGGCTGCTGGCCGGCCTCGCCCTGCTCAGCTCCGCGGCGCAGGCGGCGACGCCGGCGCAGCGCTTTCTGCAGGCGCTGGCCGAGCACGAATTCCTGCCGGCCTACCAGGGCTTCGCTGCCGACAGCGCCGCCCTCGCCAAAACCAGCGCAGCGCTGTGTACCCGGGCGGACGCGGAAAAACTGCAGCTGGCACGCGCGCAATGGCGCGCGGTCTACCTGCGCTGGCGCGGTCTCGATGCCATCCAGTTCGGCCCGGCGCTCGATCTGCGCGTCGGCCGCGCGCTCGACGCCTGGCCGCTGCGCGAATCGCTGTTCCAGCGCCAGCTCGCCAAAGTCGATGCGCACACCGATTTTCGTGAAGTCGGCGCGCAGGCCAAGGGTCTGCCGGCGATCGAGCATCTGCTGTGGCCGTCGACGCCGGCGGCAGACACCACCCTCGGCGAACTCACCGGTGCCCGCTGTAGCTATCTGCAGGGCGCCACGCGCGAACTGGCGCGCGAGGCGCAGATGCTGGCGCTGCGCTGGTCGCCACAGGGCGGCCGCTACGTGCGCGAACTGGCGCTCGCCGGCCATTCGCCGCAGGACGGCCGGCATCACCCCTTCCCCACCGAGCGCGCTGCCCTCGGCGAGCTGGTCAACCGCATCGTCGCCGGGCTCGAAGTCAGCCTGCAGCAGCGTCTGGCGCGTCCGGCCGGCCTCGGGGCCAACGGCGCGCCGCAGCCGGAACGCTTCGAGGCGGTACGCAGCGCCAGCAGCCGTGACGGCCTGCTGGCGCAGCTGGCCGCGCTGCGCCGCGTGCTGCTCGGTGAAAACGGCTTGGCGCCGGGTGTCGATGGCGTGCTGCGCGCCAGCGGCGACGCCGGCATCGAAGCCGCCGACACCGTGCGCGGCCTGCTCGATCACGCCGAACGCAGCCTGCAGGCCCTGCCGGCAGCGCTCGATCAGGGCGTCGGCACGCAGCGTCCGCAGTTCGAAGCCGCGCATCTGGCGCTGCGCTCGCTGCTCAAGGCGATACAGACCGAGCTGGCCCCGAGCCTCGGCATCACGCTGGATTTCAACGAGAACGACGGTGACTGAACGACACATCCCGGACCCCGGCCGCCGCCACCTGCTCGGCGCCCTCGCCGCCGCCGGCCTGCTGGGTGCTTTGCCGGGCACGGCACGACGCGCGCAGGCCGCAGGCACGGCAACCGCCGACTGGCTGCTGTCGGCCTGGGGCGACAGCAGCGGCCGTCACTGGGCCGGCGGTCAGCGCGGCGCCGACGACACGCTGCGCGGCGTCGAGCTGCCGTATCGCGGTCACGGTCTGGCCTTTCACCCGCGCCATCCCGGCCAGCTGATCGCCTGCGCGCGCCGCCCCGGTCAGCGTCTGGCGCGCATCGACCTGGTGGCCGGCCGCGTCGCCTGCTTCATCGACACCGAAGACGGTCGCCACGGCGGCGGCCACGCTGCGTTTTCAGCAGCCGGCGACCTGCTCTACAGCGGCGAGACCGACGCTGATCGCGGCCGCGGCGTCATCGTCGTCCGCGATCCGCTGACGCTGGCGCCGCGCGCCGAATGGGATGCCCACGGCGTCGAACCGCATGAGCTGTGCGTACTCGCCGACGGCAGCCTGATCGTCGCCAACGGCGGCCTGCAGCTCGACCCGGCGACCGGCCGCCGCGTGCTCAACCGCGGTGCCACCGACTCCAGCCTGGTCCGGCTCGACGGCCGCGACGGCCGCCTGCTCGACCGCTGGCAGCTGGCCGACCGCGAACAGAGCCTGCGCCATCTCACCGTCGGCGCCGATGGCACGCTGTGGATCGGCCTGCAGCATCAGAGCGCCGACAATGATGTCGCCGTCCTCGCCCGCCTTGAGCGCAGCGGCCGGCTCAGCGAATGCGCGACGCCCGCGGCGGTACAGAGCACGCTCGCCGCCTATTGCGCCAGCCTCGCCGCCGATCCGCGCAGCGGCCAGCTGGCGATCAGCTGCACACGCGGCGACCGCGTGCTGCTGTTCGCCGCCGACGGCCGCTGGCTCAGCGCCCATGCACTCGCCAGCGCCTCCGGCGTCTGCTTCAGCGCTGGCCACTTCATCGCCAGCGGCGAACGCGGCGACCTGCTGCTGCTCGACCCGCAGCGGCCCGACGCCGCCAGCCGCATCGCCACCGGCACACGCTGGGACAACCACCTCTACGCCGCACCGCTCACCTGACGCGGCGACCGCAGTTTATCCACAGAAGCTGTGGGCAACTCTGGGGACGAGTGCGGAAAAACCACCGACGACAGCACTGCGCGACAACGGGCGGAGTTTTGCGCAGGGCGAGTACCGCAGCGACGGCCGCGCCCCTCGGCGGCTCGGCGGCTCGGCGGCAAGCATCGAACAGACGGTGCCGCGAGCGCCCAAGGAATGAGCAGGCCGAAATCAGGCCGGACCGCAAAGCTTCATCTGCTTGAATAAACGATCAGCCGGTCATCTTGCGAAATCCGCCGCTGCAAACACCTTGGGCGGAAGCGGCCGTCATCGGGACAGGCGTTTACAAGGACAGCGCTGTCCGTTATCAGCCGTGCACCCGTTTGCTTGCGAGGAGACTTCGCATGGAGCAATTCACTGGCGGTTGCCTGTGCGGCAGTGTCCGATTCGTGGCCTCGGGTCGACCCTATCGGGTCGGCATTTGCCATTGCCTCGACTGCCGCAAACATCACGGGGCGCTATTTCACGCTTCCGCGATATTCCCTGAGGACGCGGTGACGATCGAAGGCGAAACACGCGACTACGCCGGACGGTTTTTCTGTCCCCGCTGCGGCTCATCCGTTTTTTCACGCAGCGAGGACGAAATCGAAGTGCACCTGGGATCGCTGGACGCCCCTGACCAACTGGTCCCCAGCTACGAGCTGTGGACCATTCGCCGTGAATCCTGGTTGCCGCCCTTTCCGCTCACGCGGCGATACGAACGCGATCGGAATGCCACGAGCCGATTCGAGGAATGAGGCCGGAATCAGCCGGGAGCCGATATAACAGGATTTAAACTCACATTTGCCTGACGATATCGACCGAAATCTCCACCGCCGGAATCGCGCCCCTGTTTTCAAGCCAGTGCACGGTATTCCTGTCTTCGGGCCAACCCACTCCCGGCCCGTAGTCCGTAGCAACGCCATTTCGATGATCGGTAATCGTGCCTTGCAGTATGTAGACGGTGCCCGGCCGATCTTTATGATCGTGAACCGGGCCAAAGACACCGCCAAGCTCAATCGTCACCATGCGCATGCGCAGCTGACGCCCGGCCATACCCTCGATTTCCGGGCCAAGATCAAGCGTTGAAAGCAATTCCACGGTCACGCCTTTCGTCTCAGGGGCCACCTCTTCATTGCTCATCGTGCTGTCTCCTCTTGTACATCCAAGGACCAAGACATGAGTTAAAGCGCGCTGCGAAACAGCATCAACTCGGATGAATGTTTAGACAACAGCTGCAACGCTCGCCAAGGCATTGATATCCCCGGAGACGACCAATTCGAGATGCTGCGTGATCGTCTCGATTGGCCAATTCCACCATGCCAGCGACTCCAGACGGGCAATGGTGTCAGGATCAAAACGCTGCCTGACTGGTTTGGCAGGGTTGCCACCGACGATGGTGTAGGCAGGGACATCTGCGACCACCACCGAGCGGGAAGATACGATAGCGCCATTGCCAATACTCACACCGGGCATGATGAGTACGTCGTAGCCTATCCAGACGTCATTGCCAATGACGGTGTCACCTTTATAAGACAGCTCACCCGGCTTGGGCATGACCTTTTCCCAACCGTTACCAAAGATCTGAAACGGATAAGTCGAGATACCGGAAAGTTTATGGTTGGCGCCATTCATTATGAATTTGACACCACGTGCAATTGCACAGAACTTACCGATAATCAGCTTGTCGCCGATGAAGGGGAAGTGGTAAAGCACATTACGTTCGAAGCCCTCGGAGTCATCGGGATCGTCGTAATAGGTGTAGTCCCCGACAATGATGTTCGGATTACGTACAGTATTCTTGATAAAGCAAACCTGCGGAAAACCTTCCATTGGATGCTTATTATGTGGATCAGGGCCTGACAATTTTTTCTCCTTGTTTCCAATCTTCTGCGAAGATCTTCCATACCTGAGCAGATAATTTTAACGCTCATATACCGTCTGCCAGTGACTTAAGCCACCTGTTCCGATTCGCGCCGGCTCAGTTCAGCTGGATTGCAAAAATCCACGACGATATGAATGCCAGCGTTCAGGATATCGGATGCCACAGCCAAAGAAGACTGATTGGCGGCTCAGCGATTGGGCGTTACCGAAGAATCGGCCGTAAGCCAGTAAGGCTCGAAGGTATCCGGGTCGGGGGCGAGCAGGTAGCAGACTGGAGACGCCAGAGTGCTGCCGCCGTTACGCGGGTGTTCATCCGGGCCCAGAGGGCGCCATGCCGGGTCTCGCCTGAAGCCGTGTATCTCCTTAAGGGAAACGGGATAGTCCGCCAGCACATCCCGCTGGGCCTGACGGAGAGAAAGCCCCGCATTCAGACCGATGGCGAAGTCGGGTTGCGCCAGCTGCAAAAGATCGTCGACCCAGTGACATACCGGGCATGTATCCGCGGAGCCATAAGCGCGAGTGAAAACGATGAAACCACATGCCGGGCAGGTCAATGCGTATGCGGAGGCAGCAGGCATAGAGAACTCCTCGCCTAATGAGTAAGGACTCGCCCCGCCGAGGAGATCGGCAACCGCACAACGGCATCGCCTGCAGACGTCAGTCAGGTATTCCGCGCTGATGCAAGGGCATGCTCAAGGTTCTGCCGGGCCTGCGCTTCGTACTGGCGGTAAAAATGCTCGGTGCCATAAATGGACTGGCGGGCCATGAATTCCTGAAGGATAGCCTTGCGTTTACGCCAAAACAGCCAATCCGGCACCCATGCGTACTCCTGACGCACCTGCCGTCCATACTCGGCAAACCTTTCCGCAGTGGCGCCAAGAATGGACAGGTCAATATCCACGAGCAAACGCTCATCTGCCGTTTGCGGCAGGGCCGAATGCCGTGTGGCCATGATGAGCGAGTAGACACGCGCCAAACCTTCCGCCGAATAGCCGGCTGACGCCAGCGCCCTTTTGGCCCAGAGCGCACTTTGCTGCTCGTTGTCCTGGCGCTTGACGGCGTAGATCGCGTCGTGAAACCACAACGCCACTTCCACTTCACCAGGATGCTCGGCTCGCCCGAGAACCGGTTCCAGCTTTTCAAGGCATTCACTCAAATGCTGGAGCGTGTGATACCGGCGATGCGCCTCTCTGTAACAGGCGACCAGTTGCTTGAACAAACCATGTGCCGGCTCCGTATGCAGCGCCGACCATGCCCTTCGCCATGAGTGTTCAAGTAACTGCATTGGCTTCCTCTGCGATTGGGTAGACAGCCATGGTGGGCTCTATTCCAACGCTGCCGCGCAACAGCAAATCGAAGGATGGGTATTCCACCCAAGCAGCAAACCGCTCTCCAGACCTCCAACCGCTGCACCGATTGTAAGTTCAGCGCATTGAGCTCAGCTGCCGCCACAAGCGGTCAGCAACGGCTATTAGCCAGACCAGCGACCAGCCAGCTGCGAGCGAATGACACTGAGCGCTTGTACCAGCTTCCCGCGCTTACGCGGCGACTTGAGCTCGGCAGGCAGGCGACTGAGCCAATGGCCATTGGGCCCAACCGGCAGGCCGCGACGGGATGACAGCTGCCGTGAAGTGGGAAGTGGCTTACGTGACAAGACCTCGATGAAATGATCCAGCTGGGCCAAGGCACTGAACTGAAGCTCATGCGATTCGAACTCCACGCGGAGGAAGGCATAACCGAGATGCGGAATAGCGACGGGAGCTGGCGGATCGCATAAGCCCGTTGTCCCCGGGACAGACACGTGCACCCAAAACGCCATCGGCGCAGTTCGCCAGTCCTTCTCGTACGTAAAACGGAACGCAAGCTTCATTTAGGCCCGACGTTCAGCTCAATGGAGATTCCACCGGCAAGCTTTTCCAGCTGACGGAATGTCCAAACCGAAAGCCACCGGCGGCAAAAGCAAAGCGACAAAGGAGCGACGCTTTCTCCGTCTGAGGAAATGCGCCTCATTAGACTATTTTTCACTTAGCGGTTCACCAAGCAGATCACCCCAGCCGAAAACCATTAGAGCATAATTAAGCACTGGTATCGCCTGAGCTTTGTCACCGGGCGCGGCCTCGAACTCGGATCGAAGTACTTCAGCAAGCCATCGCCCCAGTACCGTGTCATCAGGAAGCTCTGCCTCAAAAGCGAGGACATATAATGAATCAGACCAGAGATCGAACATAATTGGAGCCAGCGCTGCAGCGATCTGCACAGACTCAGTGGCTGCGGCTCGTCCTGCACGCCCCCAGGAAATTCGATGTATCTCGAAGCCCGCGGTTTGCGCCTCGAATGTCAGGGGTGACGGGTCTGGTACGAAGACAAATGTTCGCTTGGCAGAAACATCAGCAGCGTTGTTGATGGCACCCAGCTTTTTTTCAAGCTGGGTGAATAGACCGGACACACGACAATCGCGTTCTTCAGCGCTCATGCCATTCGAGCCAGAATGGTGTGCTTTTCTCCCTCACCCCGACCTCAAAATTTCCTTGGCGTTTGCCTCGTGACACAATACATGCTGGACGCCGACAATTCGGCCATTAACCCATAAACAGATTTTTAAATTATAAGAGTAATCATACCTTCCATCTCATAAGAGAACATATTTCCTCAAAAAACAATTACCCTAACGTCAAGCGCTATTTAGTTATCAGAAATCACATACCAACCAGGCACCGCTGAAGCCCACGGCTTTTACCCGCAACCGTTGTCTGCTGCCAGCACGGCGGGTCACTTTCCAGTTCACAGTACGCGCGCCCGGCAAAAGCGCGCTCCGTCAAGACAGGTCCGGCACCAGACATGCGCCTTGCCGAATTTCATCCAACGTACCAGGTGACTTAACCAAACGGCATTACCCTTCACTCCTCACACAAACGCCGCCGCGCCGCTGCGTACTCGCCGGCCAGCTGCTCGATCAGTTCGGCGCAGGGCAGGACCGTGTCGATGCTGCCGACGCCCTGGCCGGCGCCCCAGATGTCGCGCCAGGCTTTGGCGGCGCTGCTGTCGAAGTTCATGGTGCTTTTGTCGCGTGCGGGCAGTGCGGCCGGGTCGAGGCCGGCGGCGCGGATGCTGGCGGCGAGGTAGTTGCCGAGCACGCCGGTGAAGTAGTCGGTGTAGACCACCTCGCTCGCCGTGGCGTCGACCAGCGCCTGTTTGTAGGCGGCGCTGGCGTTGGCTTCGGCGGTGGCGATGAAGCGGGTGCCGATGTAGGCGAGATCGGCGCCCAGTGCCTGGGCGGCGAGGATGTGTTCGCCGCGGCTGATGGCGCCGGACAGGGCGATCGGCCCGTCCCAGAAGCGGCGCACCTCGGCGACCAGCGCGAACGGGCTGAGCGTGCCGGCATGGCCGCCGGCACCGGCGCAGACCAGGATCAGGCCGTCGACGCCGGCGGCAAGCGCGCGCTCGGCGTGGCGCACGCTGATGACGTCGTGGAACACCAGCCCGCCGTAGGCGTGCACCGCCGGCACGATCTCGTCGGGCGCGCGCAGGCTGGTGATGATCAGCGGCACGCGGGCGCGGATGCAGACGTCGAGGTCGTGATCGAGCCGGGTGTTGCTGGCGTGGATGATCTGATTGACGGCGAACGGCGCGATCGGCCGTGCCGGGTCGGCGGCGCGGGCGGCGGCCAGCGCCCGCTGGATGGTCTCGATCCAGGCTTCCAACTGTTCCTGCGGCCGTGCGTTCAGCGCCGGAAAGGCACCGACCAGGCCGCCGAGGCATTGCGCGATCACCAGCTGCGGGTTGGAGACGATGAACATCGGCGCGCAGATCGCCGGCAGGCGCAGGTTCTCGCGCAGCACGGACGGCAGGCGTCCGGCGGGTGTGCGGGGGGCGGGCATGCTTCAGCGTTCCTCCTTCAGGGCGCGGCGCAGGATCTTGCCGACGTTGCTGCGCGGCAGCGCGTCGCGGAACTCGATATGCCGCGGCACCTTGTAGGCGGTCAGCCGCTCGCGGCAGTGCTGCAGCAGGGCCTCGGCGCTGAGCTGCGGATCGCGGCGCACGACGAAGATCTTCACCGCCTCGCCGCAGCGCTCATCGGCGACGCCGACCGCGGCGACCTCGGCCACCCCGGGATGCGACATCACCACCTCCTCGACCTCGTTCGGGTAGACGTTGAAGCCGGACACCAGGATCAGGTCCTTCTTGCGGTCGACCAGATAGAGGAAGCCCTCGGCATCGACATAGCCGACGTCGCCGGTGCGCAGAAAACCATCGGCGTACATCACCTGCGCGGTCTCCGTCAGCCGCTGCCAGTAGCCGGCCATCACCTGCGGACCACGCACGCACAGCTCACCGGCGGCGCCGACGCCGAGTTCGTCGCCCTGCTCGTCACGGATCGAGATCTCGGTCGACGGCAGCGGCAGGCCGATCGACGCGGCGCGCGGCGCCTGCGGCAGGTTGATCGCCACCGCCGGCGAAGCCTCGGTCAGCCCGTAGGCCTGCGTCAGCGCACAGCCGGTGAGCTGCTGCCAGCGCTCGGCGACCGGCCCCTGCACCGCCATGCCGCCGCCGAGCGTCAGCCGCAGCGTGGAAAAATCGAGCTGCGCAAAACCCGGGTGGTTCAGCAGCGCGTTGAACAGCGTGTTGACGCCGCTGATCGCCGTGAAGCGCTCGCGCGCCAGCGCCCGCACCAGACCGTCGAGGTCGCGCGGATTGGCGATCAGCAGGTTCTGCGCGCCCAGGTGCAGGAACAGCAGGCAGTTCGCCATCAGCGCGAACACGTGATAAAGCGGCAGCGCGGTGACGACCCGCTCGCCGCCCGGCTGCAGCTGCGAGCCGACCCAGGCCTGCGCCTGCAGCACGTTGGCGATCATATTGCGGTGCGTCAGCATCGCCCCCTTGGCGATGCCGGTGGTGCCGCCGGTGTACTGCAGAAAGGCCAGATGCTGCGGCGCCACCGCTACCGGCGTAAAGCGCGGCCCGCGCGCCGCCAGCAGCGTCGACAGGCGCTGCGCCTGCGGCAGCGACCAGGCCGGCACCTGCTTTTGCAGGTAGCGGGTGGCGACGTTGGTCAGCGTGCCCCGCAGCGGGCCGAGCAGATCACCGAGCGCGCTGACGACCACCCACCGCGGCCGCGCGGCGGCGGCCACCTGCTGCAGCGTGTGTGCGCAGTGCTCGACGAGGACGATGACCTCGGCACCGGCATCGCTGAGCTGATGTTCCAGCTCGCGCGGCGTGTACAGCGGATTGCAGTTGACCACGCAGCAGCCGGCGCGCAGCGCACCGAACAGGCACACCGGATACTGCAGCAGGTTCGGCAGCATCAGCGCCACCCGCGCACCGCGCGCCACGCCCTGAGCCTGCAGCCAGGCGGCGAAGCGCGCCGACAACACGTCGAGTTCGCGATAACTCAGCCGCGCGCCGAAGCTCCGGTAGGCGGTCTGTTCGGCGTAGCGGCGCACGGCCGCCTCGAACAACGCCACCAGCGTCGGCGGCTCGCTCAGGTCGACCGTCGCCGGTACGCCGGCGGGATAACGCTGCAACCAGATCGGTTCCATCCTCACTCTCCTTTGCCACCGAGCAGCGCGCGTTTGAGCGCGCTGTCGACCGGGTGTGCGCCGAGCCAGATCGACAGCAGCGCGCGGGCGAAGGCGGCGTCGTCGAGACGGCCCTGGCGCTGTTCGTTGACGCTGATGGTCACGCCGCGGGCATCGACATCGAGCGTGATGCGATCGCCGCTGGCGGCTTTGCCGACGCGGCGGAAGATCTCGTCGAGCTCGGCGATGCGCGGCGCGAATCCGGCCAGCTCGGCGGCCGTCAGATTGGCGCGCAGCCCGCTTTCCAGCGCCGCAAACAACGTGTCGGCATCGAGTTCGCGCAGCATGCGCAACTCGATGCGCCGCGGCTCGCGGCTGTCGAGCACGCGCACGGCCTCGTCGCTCGGCTGCGACAGGTAGAGGCCGGCGACGTAGACCTTGAACAGAAAGCGCGTGCGTATGCCGGCGCCGTTGAGGATCAGCGTGCGGCCGTCGAGCGACACGGTCGGCGCCAGCGTCACTCCGGCCAGCTCGGCGGGCAGGGCCGAGGGCAGCGCGACGGCCAGCAGCGCGCCCAGCAGCAGACTGCGCAGCCTGCACGGACGCATGGCGCTCACAGCCGCTCGAACAGGCCGGCGGCGCCCATGCCGGTGCCGACGCACATGCTGACCAGACCGTAACGACCCTGCGTGCGCTGCAGGCCGTGCAGCAGCGTCGCCGTGCGGATGGCGCCGGTGGCACCGAGCGGGTGGCCGAGGGCGATGGCGCCGCCGTGCGGATTGACGCGCGCCGGATCGAGGCCGAGCTCGCGGATCACCGCCAGCGCCTGCGCGGCGAAGGCTTCGTTGAGCTCGATCCAGTCGATGTCATCGAGGCGCACGCCGCTGCGGCCGAGCAGCGGCGGAATCGCCACCAGCGGGCCGATGCCCATCACCTCCGGCGCCACACCGGCGACCGTGTAATCGACGAAGCGCGCCAGCGGCGTCAGGTTTTCCGCGCGCAGCACGCGCTCGCTGACCAGCAGCACCGCGGCGGCGCCGTCGGACATCTGCGAGCTGTTGCCGGCGGTCACCGAACCGCCGGCGGCAAACACCGGCTTGAGCCTGGCCAGTGCCTCGATGCGGCTGTCGGCACGCGGCCCCTCGTCGCTGTCGACCCAGCGCTCACCGAGGCGCACCACCCCGCTCGCCGCGTCGGCGGCGCGCGTGCGCACGCAATACGGGCTGATCTCCGCCGCGAACGCGCCGCTGCTCTGTGCGGCGATGGCGCGGCGGTGCGATTCGGCGGCGAACGCGTCCTGATCCTCGCGCGCAACCTGCCAGCGCCCGGCGACCTTCTCCGCGGTCAGGCCCATGCCGTAGGCGATATCGAGGTGCTCGCTGCCGAACACCGCCGGATTGAACGCCAGCTTGTTGCCGGTGATCTGCGGCATGCAGCTCATCGATTCGGTGCCGGCAGCGAGCATCACCTCGGCGGCACCGAGCTGGATACGCGCCGCGGCATCGGCCACCGCCTGCAGCCCCGAGGCGCAGAAGCGGTTGACGGTGACGCCGGGCACGCTGTCCGGCAGCCCGGCGAGCAAAGCAGCGATGCGGGCGACGTTCATGCCCTGCTCGGCCTCCGGCATCGCGCAGCCGACGATGACATCGCCGATGCGTGCCGGGTCGAGCTGCGGCACCTGAGCGAGGACGCGCGCCAGCACATGCGCCAGCAGATCATCCGGGCGGGTATGGGCAAACGCCCCCTTGCGCTTGCCGACCGGCGTGCGTGTCGCGGCGACGATGTAGGCATCCTGAAGCTGACGGGACATGGCGGACTCCTGCATATGGGTGGCTTCCCGCCCCCGACCCCGCGCCCTGCGGGCGAAGGGCACGCGAAAAAGCGTTTGCCGGCCGTGGCCCGGACGGCACGGGGCCGGTTTGCCCCGCCGCCGGACGGGCTGCCGGCCTTCAGTTGCGCAGCGGTTTGCCGGTTTCGAGCATGTGGCGGATGCGGGCCTGGGTTTCGGCGGTTTGCACCAGTTCGAGGAACAGGCAGCGTTCGAGCGCCAGCAGCCAGGCTTCATCGACGCGGCTGCCGGGATCGAGCTCGCCGCCGCACAGCGCGCTGGCGGCGGCTTTGGCGACACGGTAGTCGTGCGCCGAAATCTGGCCGCCGAGCTGCAGATTGGTCAGCACCATCTCGATGTTGGCGATGCCGGTGATGCCGGCGACCGGGATGGCGCGGACCGGCAGCGGCGGCCTGTAGCCGTTCTCGCTCAGGGCGCGCGCGGCCTTCAGCGCCAGATACAGGCGTTCGTGCGGATTGAAGGCGACGATGTCGCCGGGCTGCGCATAGCCCATGCGCACGGCGTCGAGCGCGCTGTTGGCCACCCGCCCCTGCGCCACCTGCATGAACGCCGGCTGCACGAAGGCAAACACCTCCTCCGGCGTCGCCGTCGCCGCCGCCCGCTCGGCGGCCTGCACGGCGAGCCGGGTACAGCCGCCGCCGGCCGGGATCAGGCCGACGCCGAACTCGACCAGGCCGATGTAGCTCTCCAGCGCCAGCACGCGCTGCGTGCAGTGCATCAGCAACTCGCAGCCGCCACCGAGCGCCAGCCCCTGCACGGCGGCCACGCTCGGCACGCGGGCGTAGCGCAGGGCCTGCGTGGTGCGCTGGAACTTGTCGGCCAGCGCGGCCAGGCGCGCGAACTCGCCGGCGGCGCAGGCCTCGGCCACCTGCTTGAGATTGGCACCGACGGCGAACGGCGCCTCGTGCCAGATCACCAGACCGTCGAGCTCGGCCTCGGCGACTTCGAGCGCCGCCAGCACGCCGTCGAGCACTTCTTCGCCGATCGCATGCATCTTCGACTGCAACGAGACGATGCCGATGCCGGCATCCAGCCGCGGCAGCCGCCACAGGCGCACGCCCGGCTGTTCGAGCAGCGTCTCGCCGATGTCGGCCGCGGCTTCACCGAGGACACGGTCGGGGAACAGCTGGCGGGCGTAGACCGGCAGCGTCGAACGCGGCCGCTCGCGCTGCGTGCGGGCCGACCAGGAGCCGCCGGCATGGTGCACGCCGTCGCGGCCGGGCGTGTGCACCCAGGCCGGCAGCGGCGCCGCGCACAGCGTGCGGCCGGCGGCGATGTCGGCCTCGATCGCCGCCGTCACCGCCGCCCAGCCGGCGGCCTGCCAGATCTCGAACGGCCCCTGCGTCCAGCCGAAGCCCCAGCGCAGCGCCAGGTCGACATCGCGGGCGTTGTCGGCGATGTGTTCGAGCTGCACCGCGCAGTAATGGAACACGTCGCGAAAGATCGCCCACAGGAAACGCGCCTGCGGATGCTCGCTGGCGCGCAGCGCGGCGAAGCGCTCGGGCGCGGCCTGGCGCAGCAGCGCGATGATCCCGGCGTCGACCTGACCGGCCGCCGGCCGGTAGTCGCCGCTGGCCGGATCGAGCACTTCGATCGTGCGTCCCTGCTTGCGGTAGATGCCGAGGCGCGTCTTCTGGCCGAGCGCACCGCGGGCGACCAGCGCCGCCAGCCAGTCCGGCGTCTGAAACAGTGCCCGCCAGGGATCGTCGGGCAGCGTCGCGCGCAGGGTGTCGATGACGTGCACCAGCGTGTCGAGGCCGACCACGTCGGCGGTGCGGTAGCTCGCGCTCTTCGGCCGGCCGATCAGCGGCCCGGTCAGCGCATCGACCTCATCGAAGCCGAGGCCGCAGGCCGCGCCGTGGTGCATCACCGCCAGCAGCGAGAACACGCCGATGCGGTTGGCGAGGAAGTTCGGCGTATCCAGCGCCCGCACCACGCCTTTGCCGAGCTGGCTGACCAGCCAGGTCTCCAGCGCATCGAGCAGGGCCGCGTCGCTGTGCTCGGTGGCGATCAGCTCGACCAGCGTCATGTAGCGCGGCGGGTTGAAGAAATGCACACCGCAGAAGCGCGCCCGCCGCGCCGGCGGCAGCGCCGCCGCCAGCGCCGCCAGTGACAGCCCCGAGGTGTTCGACACCAGGATCGCCGTCGGCGCCAGCGCCGGCTCGATGCGCCGGTACAGCGCTTCTTTCAGGTCGAGGCGCTCGGCGATCGCCTCGATCACCAGCTCGCAGTCGGCGAGACGCGACAGGTCGTGCTCGTAGTCGGCGGCTTCGATGGCGGCCGCCAGCTCCGGGCTGGCCAGCGGCGCCGGCTCCAGCCGGGCGAGTCCGCCGATGGCGCCTCTGGCGATCGCGCGCGAATCATCGGCATCGGCCGGCAGATCGTAGAGCAGCACCTCGATGCGGGCGGCGGCGAGCAGCGCGGCGATCTGCGCGCCCATGACGCCGGCGCCGAGCACGGCGGCGCGGCGGATGCTGAGTCGGCGAGGTTTGTTCATGGCAGTTCCCGGCGTCTCGGCTCAGAAGTTCATGCTGTACTGGACACCGAGGACCCAGGCATCGTCCTCGTAGTCACCCTTGATCCGCCCCTTCGCGGCGACGCCCTGACCGCTGCTCTGGTCGTTGTCGATGCGGGCGTCGTTGACGAACAGGTGGGCGACGCCGAAGTCGACGGCGCTGTCGGGGTTCGGCTTCCACTGCACGCCGGCGGACAGCCACAGGCGGTTGTTGTCGGGCAGCGAGACCAGCCGCTCGCTGGCACCGCGCACCGGCGTCTGATCCCAGGCGGTGCCGAACTTCAGCGTCAGATCCTCGGCGTAGCGGTAATTGACGCCGAGCGCCACCCGCCAGGCGTCGCGGAAATCGGTCGCCAGCGTCTGCGCCGTGCTGCCCGCCAGCGGGCCGGAATCGCGCTTGATGTCGATGCGCTGGATGCTGCCCCAACCGGTGCGCGAAACGTCGGCGAGCAGCGTCCAGCGCGCATCGAAGTCATGCACCAGGCTGAGGATCCAGGTGTCGGGCAGCATCAGCCGGGCCTTGGCATCGCTGCTCGCCGCGGCGTTGAGCGCGGCACTCGGCCCGTCGGCCTTGATGTCACCGCTGAGGTCGTAGCCGATGCGCGAGCGGTACGACAGGCCGACGCGGGTCTGCGGCGAGAGCGTGAACAGCGCGCCGGCGTTCCAGCCCCAGCTGTCGTCATCGAGCTTGAGCGTCAGCTCGGTGTTGGCCAGCACCGGGCTGAGGATGCCGGCGGCGCGTTTGTACTCGGCCTCGAAGCGCTGCCAGTTGAGACCGGCGCCGAGCGAGACGAAATCGTTGATCTTCCAGGCGATCGACGGATTGATGTTGAGCGTCTTGATCTCGAAGTAATCCGAATGCGCCGAGCCGAGCCACGGGCGCTGGTAGTCGGTGCGCAGGCCGAACGGCGCGCCGAGGCCGAGGCCGATCCACAGATCGGGCTGCAGCTGCCAGCTCAGGTAACCGTTGGGCACGTAGCCCCAGTTGCCGGCATCACCACCGTCGCCGCTACCGGCCAGTGCGCCGGCGCTGGAGCCGTCGTCGCTGAACTTGAAGCTCGGGCGGATCGCGGCCAGACCGCCGGACACCGCACGCGGCGCCAGCAGCGTCATCGCCGCCGGGTTGTAGAACACCGTCGAGGCGTTCTCGCCGAGCGCCGCGGAACCGGCGTAGGCATTGCCGAGGCCGCTGGCGTTCTGTTCCAGCAGCTGGAAGCCGGCGGCGCCGGCCTGGGTCGAGCACAGACCGAGAACGACGGGCAGCAGTTTCAACGGTGGGCGGCGGTTCATGTTGTCTCTCCAAATCCCGGTCTGGCGGGTCAGTGTCTTTATGCTTGCATCGCGCCGGCGCAGCCGCCGGCACTGTCCGTGCGGGCGCGGCTTCAGGCCGTATCCGCGCAAGGACCTGGCGCGGCGCGGGCCGCACTCAGGTCGAAAGGAAACTCATCGACGTGCACGACGCAGTCGCGCAGGCGGTCGCGACGTTCGAGCAGGGCGTATTCCTCGGCGTCGACCACGCCGTATTCGAACGCCAGACGGTAGAGGTCGCGGACATTGGCGCGCGGATCACCGGCGAAGCGCCCGGCCTTTTCCGCAGCGCGGACTTTGGCCTCGGCCGGCTCGGCGACCAGCGTCGCCACCAGCGCCGCTTCGATCGCCGCCAGCGGCTCGCGCTCGTCACGCGGCACGAAGCCGGCGCCGCACAGCCGCTCGCGCGTCGGCGAGGGCTCGCTGAGCGCCTGCGCCAGCGCCCGCAGCAGGCGGTCGTGCGGCGGCCGGTACGCCCGCCCGAGCGGGAATAACAGCCCGCGCAGCAGCCAGCGCACCGGCCGATACGGGAAGTTGTCGATCAGGCCGTCGAGCGCCTGCTGGGCGCGATACAGCGCATCCTGCACGCCCCAGTCGAGCAGCGGCCGGTCGGCCGCGGGACGACCGTCGTCCTCGAAGCGCTTGAGTGTGGCGCTGGCCAGGTACAGCTGCGCCAGCACGTCGCCGAGCCGGGCCGAGAGCAGCTCACGGCGCTTGAGCGAGCCGCCGAGCAGCAGCAGCGCGACATCGGCGCTGAAGGCAAACGCCGCCGCGACCCGCGTCAGCTGGCGGTAATGCCCGCGGGCAGCGGCATCGACGTCCGCATCGACGCGTGCCAGGCGGGCACCGCTCAGGCCGTGCCCCAGTGCGCGCAGGCCGTTGCCGGCGATATGGCGCAGGTGCGCGAACAGCGCCTGGTCGAAGGTGCGCAGACCGCGCGCGCGGTCGCCATCCTGCGCCGCGCGCATCTCGGTCAGCAGCCAGGGATGGCAGCGGATCGCCCCCTGACCGAACAGCACCAGGCTGCGGGTGAGGATGTTCGCGCCCTCGACGGTGATGCCGATCGGCACCTGCTGATAGGCCCTGCCGAGGAAGTTCGCCGGGCCCAGACAGATGCCCTTGCCACCAATGACGTCCATGCCGTCGTTGACCACCTGTCTTGCACGCTCGGTAATGTGGAGCTTGACGATAGCCGAGACCACCGCCGGCTTCTCGCCGAGATCGAGCGCGCCGGCGGTCAGCCGCCGCGCCGCGTCGATGACGTAGGTGTGCCCGGCGATGCGCGCCAGCGCCTCGGCGACGCCTTCGAAGCGGGCGATCGGGGCACGGAACTGCTGGCGCACGCGAGCGTAGCCGCCGACGGCGCGCGCCGTCAGCCAGCTCATGCCGGTGTAGCTCGACGGCAGCGAGATCGAGCGCCCGGCGGCCAGGCACTCCATCAGCATGCGCCAGCCCTGCCCGGCCATCGCCGGGCCGCCGATGATGAACTCCAGCGGCATGAACACGTCGTGCCCGCGCGTCGGCCCGTTCATGAACATCGCATCCAGCGGCCGGTGACGGTGGCCGATCTCGACGCCGGGGTGATCGCGCGGCACCAGCGCGCAGGTGATGCCGAGGTCTTCGACATCGCCGAGCAGGTGTTCCGGGTCATAGAGGCGAAACGCCAGGCCGAGCAGCGTGCAGACCGGCGCCAGCGTGATGTAGCGCTTGTCCCAGCTGACGCGCATGCCGAGCGTCTCGTGACCGTCCCAGTAGCCGCGGCAGACGATGCCGGCATCGGGGATCGCGGCGGCATCGGAGCCGGCCCACGGGCTGGTCAGCGCGAAGGCCGGGATCTCCTCGCCGCGCGCCAGCCGCGGCAGGTAGTAGCGCTGCTGGCTGTCGGTGCCGTAGCGCAGCAGCAGCTCGGCTGGGCCGAGCGAGTTCGGCACCATCACCGAGACTGCCAGTGCCGAGCAGCGCGTCGACAGCTTGGCGATGACCGTCGAATGCGCCAGTGCCGAAAAGCCCAGTCCGCCGAAGCGCTCGGGGATGATCAGACCGAAGAACCCCTGCTCCCGCAGGTAGCGCCACAGGGACGGCGGCAGGTCGTGCAGCGTCTGTGTCACCTGCCAGTCGTCACACAGCCGGCAGGCTTCCTCGACCTGCTCGTCGAGAAAACGCTGTTCCACCACGTTGAGCCGCGGCACCGGCAGCGCGGCCAGCCGCTGCCAGCGCGGACGCCCGCTGAACAGCTCCCCCTCCCACCAGACACTGCCGGCTTCGAGCGCCTCGCGCTCGGTCACCGACATCCGTGGCAGCGCCCGGCGAAACACTGCCAGCAGCGCGCGGCTGAGCACAGGCCGGCGCAGCGGCGGCAGCGTCAACACAGCCACGGCCGCGGCCGCCATGATCAGTCCGCTCACCAGCATCGCGCCGTCTCCCTGCCACACCGTGCATACCGACTGTCCGCCCGACGGCGCGACATCGGCCACGCGGCGCCGGCCCGCCTCCCTGCCCCATTCCCAGACCAGCGGTCAAACCGGATCGTCATGTCACCACGCGCCTCAACCCCGTCACACGCTGTAACCGTAGATCGTCATTGCCCGCTCGGCGCGTCCGGTCTGACCGCTGCAGATTGCGAGATGTGCGATCGGCCACGGAAAGCGCTGTCGCTGGGTGATAAACACCGTGTTTGAGCGGCGCTCATGAGCGGCGACAAGCGATGCACGCTGGCTATGCTTGCGGGCACCGGCCGAGGGCCTGCCCGCCGCGGGGGACGATTCGCAGACACGGCAGCACGGGCAGCACACCGGCGTCAGTGGTGTTATTTCCAGCTCTCGGTGCAGTCGCGAGCTTCAGCAAGGGATTCCGATGAGCAAACTGCTGGTGCTGGTCCTGTGGATGCTGAGTGCGGGGGTGTCGGCGCAGCCGGCGAGCGAACCGCCTCCGGCGCGCATCCTGCTGCTCAACAGCTACGCCCCGGGCTACCGCTGGAGCGACGGCATCGAAGCCGGCCTGCGCGCCCGCCTGGACGCCGACGGCCGTCCCTACGAGTTGTCGGTCGAATACCTCGACAGCCGCCGCTTTCCCGATCCGCAGCTGCGCGAGGCGCTGCTGCCGGTGCTGGCGGCCAAGTACCGGCGCCTGCCGCAGGACTTGCTGGTAGTGGCCGACAACGCGGCCTTCAACTTCGCGCTGCAGCACCGCGCGCAGCTGTTTGCAGGTCTGCCGATCGTTTTTTGCGGCTACAACAACTTTCGCGCCGACGCCATCGCCGGCGTCGATGACATCACCGGCGTCAACGAGGAGGTCGACATCGTCGCCACGGTGGAAACGGCGCTGGCCATCCATCCGCACACCGACACGCTGGTGTTCATCGTCTCCTCCAAGGACGCCTCCGGTGTGCGTCAGACCGAGGCCGTCGAGCAGGTGGCGATGCCGCATTACCGCGACCGCTACCGCCTGATCGAACTCAAGGACACCCGCCTCGACGAGCTGAACGCCCGCCTGGCGATGCTGCCGGCCGATGCGCTGGTGTTCATGGCCGGCCTGCTCGGTGAGTCGCGCGACGGCCGCCCGCGGAGTCCGCTCGAAAACGCCCGGCTGATCGCCGCCGCCAGCCCGGTGCCGGTGTATGCCTTCTGGGAGTTCATGCTCGGCAGCGGCATCGTCGGCGGCCGGCTGCTGCGCGGCAGCGATCAGGGCCAGGCTGCCGCCGAGCGGGTACTGCAGATCCTCGACGGCCGTCGCGCCAGCGACATTCCGGTGCTGATGACCTCGCCGACGGCGCTGCTGTTCGATGAGCGGGTGCTGCGCCGCTTCGGCATCCGCGATGCCGCACTGCCCGCCGGTGCAACGATCATCAACCGTGCCGACGGTCTGTGGTCACGCTACCGCTGGCAGCTCGTGCCGGTGCTGCTGCTGATCGCGCTGCAGGCCCTGCTGATCATCGCCCTGCTGCACGTGATGCGTCAGCGCCGGCGCGCGCTGGCCGAGCTGCAGGGAGAACGCGACCGTCTGGAAAGCCGCGTCGCCGAGCGCACCCGTGAACTCGGCAACAAGCAGGCGGAGCTGGCCGAGGCGCTCGGCGCGCGCGATGTGCTGCTGGCCAATGCGCTGGTCGGCATCATGCTGATCCGCAAGCGGCGCATCGTCTGGGTCAGCGAGTACATGACGCAGCTGTGCGGCTACTCGATGGCGGAGATGCTCGGGCGCTCGACGGAATTCCTCTATGCCGACGCCGCCGACTACCGCCGCGTCGGCCACGACAGCCCGTTGCTGCTGGCCACCGGCCGCGCCTATGAGGCCGAACACCGCATGCGCCACCGCGACGGCAGCGTGCGCTGGTGCACGCTGCACGGCAAAGCCATCGACCCGTCGACGCTCACCGCCGGCATCCTCTTCGTCGTCAGCGACATCGACGATCGCAAGCAGGCCGAACAGGCGCTGCAGCGCGCCAACGCCGAACTGGCGACGCTGGCCGCCACCGATCAGCTCACCGGCCTGGCCAACCGCCGCCGCCTGCTCGAAGCGCTCGACGTCGAAATCAGCCGCGCCAACCGCTACCACCAGCCATTCGCGCTGATCCTGCTCGACCTCGACCACTTCAAGGCGGTCAACGACCACTACGGCCATGCCGCCGGTGACCGCGTGCTGCGCGCCACCGCCGGCATCCTCGCCGCCAATCTGCGCCGCAGTGATCTGGTCGGACGCTGGGGCGGCGAGGAATTCCTCGTCATCTGTCCGGGCACCAGCGCCAGAGCCGCGGCGCAGCTCGCCGAGCTGCTGCGCGCACGGCTGGCGGGCAACCGCTTCGGCGCGCCGGAGCAGGTCACGGCCTCCTTCGGCGTCGCCGGGCACTGGCCGGGACGTTCCATCGACGCGCTGGTCAAGGCCGCCGACGATGCGCTCTATGTCGCCAAGGAGCGGCGCGACTGCGTGCACTGCGAACCGCCCGAGGCCGCCGCCGCGGCTCAGCCGCCGGAGCGGAAGAACGCCGGCTGACGCTCCAGCGCATCGGCAAACTCAGCAAGCGACGCCGCGCCGTCGGCATCGCTGAGCGAGGCCGCCAACCGCCGCGCCAGTGCCGCCAGCGCGGCGGGATCGGTATTCAGCCCGTCGCGGCAGGCGGCGAACAACGCGCGCACCGCCTGAACATCGACGGCGTCGAGCGCCGGCAAACACTGGTGCAGGCGCAGCAGCGCCAGACCGGCGGTGAGCGCGGCGATGCCGCCGGCCAAAGTCGCTGCCGCCGCCTCGCCGGCCACCGCCGACCGCGCCACCAGCCGCAGCACCCGCCCGAGGGTGCGGGCCCGCCACAGCGCGGCGTTCGGCGGGCGCCGCGCCATCGCCAGCCGGCGCAGATCGTGGACGCATTCGCGCACCAGCCGGCGCAGCTGTGCCGGCGGATCGCTCGGCAGCAGCCAGCGGTAGACCAGCGCCACCCAGGCGACACCGGCAATCGCGCCGAGCCCCGCCGGCAGCAGATGGTCGAGACTCGCCGGTGCAGCACCCGGCACCGGGTTGAACATCAGCAGGAACAGCATTGTGAAGTCGGTGCCGGTGATCGCGGTCGGCGGGCTGGCGATCAGCAGGCAGCCGGCGAACAGCACCGGCACGATGCCGAGCAGCTGCCACGCGAAGCTGTCGACGCCGGCGAGCAGCCAGAGCTTGCCGAGCAGCGCACAGGCCACTCCAGCCACCGAGCCGCGCAGCACCGCCAGCAGACCGGCGAAGGCGCGGTCGCTGGCGGCGAAGATCGAGCACATCACCGCGCACGACATCAGCATCGTCAGGCCACCGGCCCAGCCGCTGAGCTGCCAGAAAGCGGCGACGGCAGCGACCGCCAGCCCGGCGCGCCGGGCCGCGTGCCAGGCCAGGGCGCGGTCACGGTGAAAGTGCGGATGCGGCCGCGGTGCCAGCCCGACCGCCGTCGCCTGCTCGCCGGCGCGGCGGGCATCGGCCGCGGCAGCGAGCGCTTCGGCGAATTCATCCAACCGCGTGCGCAGCGGCCCCGCCGCCAGCTCGCCGGCGAGCAGCGCCGTGGCGCTCGCCGCCGGTGCCGCGCGGCCGCCGTCGAGCACCTCGGCCAGACGTGCGGCCAGCGCCGGCCCGCCGGGCTGCGCCGCCAGCAGCGGCTGCAGCGCGCGGGTGCGGGCGACCAGCAGCAGCGCGGCGACGATCAGCTCGCGCGCGGCCCGCACCCGCGTGCGCCGGCCGTCCGACCCGGCACCGACCTGATCGCAGCGGGCATCGAGCGCGGCCAGCTCGGCGAGCAGCTCGCGCTCGCGCGCCGCCAGCGCGGACTCATCACCGCCACGCAGCGCGCCGGCGGTCCAGGCCAGCGTGGCCCGGCCGAGGTCACGCACCCGCGCCCGGAACTCGCGGACATCGGCCCCCGGTGTGAACCCCGAGCTGAGCAGCGTCGACACGACCACGCCGATGGCGATGCAGCCGACCCGCGCCAGCGCGAATTCATCGAGCCGCCCCGGCTCGGCGAAAGCTGGCAGCGCGACGATCACCGGCGTGTAGCCAGCGAGCACCGCGGCGTAGGCACGAATACCGCGCAGCCACTGCGCCGCGCCGGCGCACAGACCGAGCCACAGCGCCAGGCCGGCCAGCGCCAGCGCCGGCTGTTGCGCCAGACGCAGCAGCAGCTCGACGACCAGCGCGCCGAGCAGCGTGCCGAGCAGACGGTAGAAGCCTTTCGCCAGCTGCAGGCCGCGGGTCGGCTGCGCCACCAGACCGACGGTCATCGCCGCCCACTGCGGACTGTCGAGGCCGAGTGCGGCAGCCAGCGCCAGTGCCGCCAGCATGGCGAGGCTGGTGCGCAGTGCGAACAGCAGCGCCGGCCGGGTCGGCTGCAGCAGCGCGTTGCGGCAGGCGCGCAGCACGCTCATGGCCCTTCGTCCTCGGCACTGCCACGGCGCGCCGCCAGCACCGCATCGACGCGGGCGAACACGCGGCCGAACAGTGCCAGTTCGGCATCGTCGACATCGGTCAGCAGCTCGCTTTCCAGCGCTTCGATGCGCACGCGCAGCGCGTTGACGGTGTCATGGCCGGCGGCCGTCAGGGCGATGATCTTCGCCCGCCGGTCCTGCGGATCGCTGCGCCGCTCGATCAGCCGCTGGCGTTCGAGGCCGTCGAGCAGGCGCACCAGCGTCGAGCCTTCGATGCCGAGCGATGCGGCCAGCGCGGTCTGGTGAAGACCGTCGCCGCGATGGGCGAGATGCATCAGCGGCCGCCAGGTCGCCGCGGTCAGCCCGGTGACGGCGATCGCGGCATCGACCTCGCGCCGCCAGCGGCGGGCGAGCAGACCCAGACGAAAGCCGAAGTTGTGTCGTGTCAATGGGAATTCGTTCATAAGCACATTATTAGCTAGCTAATAATGTGCACACAATCGATCAATCCCGACCGCTGTCTCCCGCCGTTGCGCCCGCTTGCCGCGCTCAGGGCAGCAGCAGGCGTTCGGCGCGCTGCAGCGACTCCGGCGAGCCGAACAGCACCAGCGTGTCGCCGGCGCACAGGCAGGTGTCGAGCGACGGCGCCAGTTGCCGCTCGCCGGCGCGCACCAGCGCGGTGATGGTCACATCCTCCAGGCCGCAGCCGCCGAGCGGCTGGCCGAGCACCGGGCTGTCGGCTGGCAGCAGCACCGCGCGCAGGCGGTCGGTGCGCGCCTCGCCGGCCTCGCCGACCCAGTCGCCGCCGTCGAAAAACTCGCGCAGCAGGCGGTAATGGCAGGCGCGCTCGGCCTGCACGCGGCGCAGCACCCGACCGAGTGGCACGCTGAGCAACACCAGCACGTGCGCGGCGATCATCAGCGTCGCCTCGAAGGTTTCCGGCACCACCTCGGTGGCGCCGGCGCTGCGCAGCGCATCGACGTGGCTTTCGTCGCGGGTGCGCACCATCACCGGCAGCCCGGGACGCAGCGCCCGCGCATGCAGCAGCACTTTGTGGGCGGTGTCGGCGTCGGCGCAGCTGACCACCAGCAGGCGTGCGGCATCGACGCCGACCGCTTCCAGCACGCTGCGCTCGCTGGCATCGCCGTAGAACACCGGCTCACCGGCGAGGTGCGCCTCGCGCACCTTCAGCGGGTCGAGGTCAAGCGCGACGTAGGCGATGCCTTCTTCTTCGAGGAAGCGGCCGATGCTCTGACCGACGCGGCCGTAGCCGCAGAGGATGACGTGCTCGCGGCAGGCGGCGGCACAGGCGTCGTCGACGTGCGGCAGGCCGGGCGCGGCGACCGGCGGCGAGCGCCGCCGGGTCAGCAGGCGCGCGAGTGCCGCGTTGTAACGGATCAGCAGCGGCGCGACGAACATCGAGAACAGCACCGCGGCGAGCACGATCTGGCCGCTGCGCGGGTCGATCGCCTGCCCTTCCAGACCGAGTGCGAGCAGAGCAAAGCCGAACTCGCCGCCGACCGCGAGCAGCAGGCCGGTGCGCCAGGCCAGCAGCGCATCGCCGCCGTCACGGTGCACCAGCAGCGCCACCAGCAGGCTCTTGCTGGTGAGCAGCAGCAGCGCGCCGAGCAGCGCCTCGGGCCAGATCGCCGGCAGCACCGCCGGCTCGAACAGCATGCCGACGCCGACGAAGAACAGGCCGAGCAGCACGTCGCGAAACGGGCGGATGCTGGCCTCGATCTGGTGCCGGAACTCGGTCTCGCCCAGCATCATGCCGGCGAGAAAGGCGCCGAAGGCCATCGACAGGCCGAAGCTCGCGGTGGTCCAGGCGGCGATCAGCGACACGAACAGCACTGCCAGCGTGAACAGCTCCGCCGAGCGCCGTGCCGCCACCAGCCGGAACAGCGGCCCGAGCAGCCAGCGGCCGCAGACGAACACCAGCACCAGCGCCAGCGCCGCCTTGGCCATCGCCCAGAGCAGCGCCGTGCCGAGCTCGAACAGGCCGAGCGCGCTGCCGAGCACCGGGATGACCACGATGAAGGGCACTGAAGTGACGTCCTGAAATACCGACAGCGCGGTGCCCAGGCGGGCGTGACGCTCCTGCTCCTCGCCCTGCTCGGCGAGCTGGCGGCTGATGATCGTGGTCGACGACTGCGCGAACACCGCCCCGATGATGAACGCCGCCGCCGGCGCCTGCCCGGCCAGCCAGGCCAGCAGCGCGACCACCAGCGTGCTCAGCACCACCTGGCCGACGCCGAGGCGCAGCACCTGCGCGCCGAGCGCGCTGAGCTGCGGCGGTGAAAAGCTCAGACCGATGGTGAACAGCAGGAAGACGATGCCGAACTCGGCGAGCCCGTGGATCTGCGGCGCCTCCACCACCGGGCCGGCGGTGTGCGGGCCGAGCATGATGCCGACCAGCAGATATCCCAGACTCGACGGAATGCGCAGGCGCTGGCAGGCCGCCAGCACCACCACCGCACTGCCGAGCAACCACAAGGTCTGAACCAGCAACTCGCCCATCACCGGCGACTCTCCTGTCGTCATGTCTAAGCCGCGACGTACCGGCCACGGCAGCACGCCGGCCGGTTTGGTCTACGGTCATTGTTAAGGAGGAACATACGATGCGCCTGCGCCGAGTGCTTGCTGCCACCGATCTTTCCGCTGCGGCCCACCGTGCGGCAGCACGTGCCGCCCTCATCGCCGCCGGGCACGACGCGCGGCTTGAGCTGTTGCATGTGCTCGAACGCGATCCGCTGAGCCGGCTGCGCGCGCTGCTCGAAACCGCCTCGCCCGATCTGGCCGAGCGGCTGCGCGAGCAGGCGCGGCAGGCGCTGCACACGCTGAGCGCTGAGCTGCACCAGCGCCATGCACTGTCCGCCGGCTGCCACCTCGCCGAGGGCGATCTGCTGCCGGAGCTGGTGGCGCAGAGCGGGCGGCTGGAGGCCGACCTGGTGGTCTGCGGCGCCCGCGGCGGCAATACGCTGCGCCAGAGCCTGCTCGGCACCACCGCCGAGCGCCTGCTCGCGCACCTCGAACAACCGATGCTGGTGGTCCGCCGCGAGCCCGGCGCCGGCTACCGGCGGGTGCTGGTCGCGGTGGATTTTTCCCGCGTGTCGCCGGCGGTGATCGCCGCGGCCCGGGCGCTGGCGCCAGCGGCCGAACTGCTGCTGCTGCACGCCTTTCGCGTGCCCTTCGAGGGCGCGCTGATCGGCAGCGGCGTCGACACGGTGACGCTGACGCACTACCGCGCACGGCTGCAGGAGCAGGCCCACCAGCAACTGGCCGCGCTGGCCGCGGCGGCCGATCTGCCCGCCGCGCGCAGCAGCCAGCTGGTCCTGCACGGTGACGCCGTGCAGCGCATCCTCGATCAGGAAACAGCGCAGGACTGCGATCTGCTGGTGCTCGGCAAGCATGGCGAGCCGCTGCTCGAACGCATCTGGCTCGGCAGCGTCACCCGCGACGTGCTGTTTGCCGCGCAGGGCGACGTGCTGGTGGTGCCGTAAGCTCCGCGTCAATCCTCACCGGGCGCCAGCGCCTGCGCCCGCGCCAGGAATTCGGGATCGGCCTGCGCGAACAGCCGCGCCAGCTCGGCGGCCGAGCCGCAGCCGGTCTTTTCGAACACGTGCTGGCGGTGCACGTGCACGGTTTTTTCGCTGATTTCGAGCAGGCGGGCGATGCGCTTGTTGGCCAGGCCGCAGGCGACGTATTCGGCGACCTCGCGCTCGCGCGGCGTCAGCGCATCGAGCCGCTCGGCACAGGCGCGCTGCTGCGCGGCGGCGACGGCGGCCTGCCGGCGCGCCCGCAGCGCGCGTTCGACGGCATCGAGCAGGGCCTGGTCGCGGAACGGTTTTTCGAGGAAATCGACCGCGCCGTGCTTCATCGCATCGACCGCCATGGCGATGTCGCCGTGGCCGCTGATGAAGATCAGCGGCAGCTCGACACGGCGCAGCTGCAGCTCACGCTGCAGCTCCAGCCCGCTCATGCCCGGCATGCGCACGTCGACCACCAGGCAGTCCGGGCGCAGCGGCAATCCTTCGCGCAAAAAATCTTCCGCGCAGGCATACGCCTGCATGGCCCAGCCGACCGAATCGCCGAGATAGAGCAGCGAACGGCGCAGCGCGGCGTCGTCATCGACGATGCAGACGATGGGATCAGTCGCTGGAACGCTCGGCGGCATCGGCGATCTCCATGAGCGGCAGGGTGAAACCGACCACCAGGCCGCGGCCGGCGGGATTGGGCAGCGCATACATGTGGCCGCCGTGCGCTTCGATCAGCGTCTTGCACAGGGATAGACCGAGACCGACGCCGTCGCTCTTGGTGGTGAAGAATGGCTCGAACAGATGCTCGCGGCTGGCGGCATCGAGCCCGCAGCCATCGTCCCGCACTTCGATGCAGACATCATCGCCGACCCGCCGCGCGCGCAGCGCCATCATGCGTTCGGTGGACGGTATCGTCTGCAGTGCGTCGAGGGCGTTTTTCAGCAGATTGACCAGCACCTGCTGCAGCTGCAGGCGATCGGCGCAGACCACCGCACCGGGCAGCCCCTGCCGGGTCAGCGGCGGCGGCTCGACCAGCATGCCGGTGAACAGGTGCAGGGCGTCGTCGAGCAGGTCGTCGACGGCCAGCGGCTGGCGCTCGCTGGCGCGCTTGCGGGCGAACAGGCGGATGCGGCGGATGATGTCGGCGGCACGCTCGGCCTGCTCGGCGATCTCCTCGGCGCCTTCGCGCAGCGGCTGCGGCGCCAGGCGGCCGGCATCGATGCGGCGGATCATGCCGCGCGCGAAGTTGGCGATCGCCGCCAGCGGCTGGTTGAGCTCATGCGCCAGCGTGCCGGCCATCTCGCCGAGCAGGCCGAGACGGCCGAGGTGATCGAGCTGTTCCCGCGCACTGCGCGCCCGCGAGGCGGCCTCGCGCAATGCCTGCGTGCGCTGCTGCACCAGATATTCGACGCGCACCGCATGCACGATCAGCCCGAGCAGCGCAACGAACGCCGCCAGCAGCCAGCCCCAGTAGCGGCGCGCGAAGTCCTCGAAGCGCCATTCGCGCAGGTAGGCATACGGTCCGCTGCGCAGCTCGCGGTAAAGCGCGTGCACCGACTGGTAGTCGGTCGGCACGGTCCAGGCGTAGCCCTCGGGCGAGCGCGGCATCGACAGCAGCGCGGTGGCGACCTGCTTGGCGACTGCGTGCGGCACATGCGGCAGCACCGCGAACGGCCAGTCCGGATACAGCGGTGTCGAGTGCGCGCAGTGCAGCTGCTCGGTCGGCTGCGCTGCCAGCACGCGCAGGCCGCGCGCCAGCGGATCATGACGGGCGATCAGGTCTTCGAGCAGGCAGGCGCGGATGACGCCAGCATCCGCCCGCCCCTGCTGCACGGCGGCGAGGATGCCGCTCATCGGAAACCCGAGCCACAGCGGCTGCACGTCGCCGTGGCCGACGTCGAGCCCGGCGTGCAGCAGCTCACGGGCGACGATCAGCCAGCCGCCGAACGCCTGCGGCGCGGTGGCGGCGATGCGCTGGCCGCGCAGGTCGGCGAGCCGCTGCAGATCCTGGCGCACATCGAGCACGACCACGGTGGAGGCGATCGCCGCCGTCGGCGCGCTCGCCTGCGGCGATTCCAGCGTGGCGATGCGGCTGGCACGGTCGTCGAATTCGAGCGCGACGTAATCGCCGCTCGACGTCAGCACGAAGTCGATGGCGGCGGCGGCGGCGGCGGCGTGCAGGCCGGAGATGTCATACGGGCGCAGGATGAAATGATGCTGCGGCAGCTCCCGGGCGAGCGCATCGCGCACATAGCCCCAGTCCGCCGGCACCGCCTCGTCGCCGAAGGGCGCCAGCACACCGATACGCAGCTCATCGGCCTGTGCCGGCGCCAGCCACAGGCAGTTGAACAGAAGCAGGCGGCGCAGATACGAACCCACGGACATCGGCGGACGGTCGGCGGCAAACGGCCTTGCACTTTAACCGAGCCGGCCGCCGCACGCCGCCGTCGCGACAGGCGCGATCGCTCAAGCGTTGACCAGCGTCATCATCGCCTGCGGATAACGCGCGCCGGCCGCGGCATCGCGCGGGAACACCGCCTCGATCGCAGCAAGCTCCGCCGTCGTCAGCTCGACATCGAGCGCGGCCAGATTGGCGCGCAGATTGGCCGGGCGGGTGGTGCCGAAGATCGGCACGATGTATTCGCCCTGCGCCAGCACCCAGGCCAGCGCCAGCTGCGCCGCCGTCACGCCCTTGTGTTCGGCCAGCGCGCGCACCTGCTCGACCAGCGCGAGGTTGCGTGCGAAGTTCTCGCCCTGGAAGCGCGGGCTGGTGCGGCGGTAGTCATCGGCGGCGAAGTCCTCCGGCGAGCGGATCGCGCCGGTCAGAAAACCACGGCCGAGCGGACTGTAGGGCACAAAGCCGACGCCGAGCCGGGCGCAGGCGGCCAGCACGCCGTCCTCCGGATCGCGGGTCCACAGCGAATACTCGCTCTGTACCGCGGTGATCGGGTGCACGGTGCAGGCCCGTTCGAGCGTCGCTGCCGAGACTTCGCTCAGGCCGAGATAGCGCACCTTGCCGGCGGCCACCAGCTCGGCGAGTGCGCCGACGGTTTCCTCGACCGGCACCTGCGGATCGATGCGGTGCTGATAGTAGAGATCGATGGTCTCCACCCCGAGGCGGCGCAGACTGCCGTCGACCGCCTGGCGCACATACTCCGGCCGACCGTTGATGCCGCGCGCGTGCGGGTCGGCCGGGTCACGGACCAGGCCGAACTTGGTGGCGAGGAACACCCGCTCGCGCTTGCCGCGCAGCCAGCGACCGAGCAGCGCTTCATTGCTGTGCGGACCGTAGGCATCGGCGGTATCGAACAGCGTCACACCGGCGTCGAGCGCCGCATCCAGCGTGGCAAGCGCGCTGGCTTCGTCGTGGCCGGCGTAGAAGTCGCTCATGCCCATGCAGCCGAGGCCGAGTGCCGAAACCTGCGGGCCGCTGGCGCCCAGTCTGCGCATCTTCATCGTCATCACCGTCACTCCCGAAGCGTGCGGCCGCCGGCACGGCGACCGTGGGAGCGCAGTATCAGTGCGCGACTTTCCGGCATAAACCGGCAATATTTGCCATCACCGTTCAAAAAAACGTGCCAATAGCGCAGCAAGCGGGATCGATATGGATCGACTTCAAGCGATGGAAGCCTTCGTCAAGGTCGTCGAGACCGGCGGCTTCAGCCATGCCGCCACGGCACTCGAACTGCCGCGGGCCAGCGTCTCCGCTGCCGTGCAGCAGCTGGAACGCCACCTCGGCGTGCGCCTGCTGCATCGCACGACCCGGCGCGTCGAACTCACCGTCGATGGCGCGGCGTATTTCGAGCGCTGCGTGCGCCTGCTCGCCGATTTCGAGGAAACCGACAGCCTGTTCGCGCAGGAAGGTACGGCGATCCGCGGCACGCTGAAGCTTGAGGTGCCGGGGCGATTGGCTCGGCGCGTGATCATCCCGGCGCTGCCGCAGTTCTTCGCCCGCCATCCGCAGATCCGCCTGCAGCTCGGCGCCAACGACCGCTACGTCGATCCGCTGCGTGACGGGCTCGACGGCGTGGTGCGCGGCGGCGAATGGCTCGACGAGCGCCTGGTCGCCCGCCGCCTCGGTGCGCTGCCGCAGGCCAACTGGGCGGCGCCGAGCTATCTGGCGCGCTTCAGCGAGCCGCGCAGCCTGGCCGATCTGGCGCAGCATTACGTCGTCGGTTATCGCGCCGCGCCCGGCGATGCCGCGCAGGACTGGATCTACGACGAGGACGGCATCGAGCGCAGTCTGCCGATGAACAGCCTGTTGACGGTCGACAACGCCGACGCCTACCTTGCCGCCGGACTTGCCGGCCTCGGCCTGGTGCAGATGCCGGTCTACGATCTGACCGCCGAGCGCGATGCCGGACGCCTGCGCAGCGTACTCGACGACTGGCGGCCGGCTCCGCTGCCGGTGACGCTGCAATACCCGCCGCAGCGCCACCTGTCGCGCCGGCTGCGCGCTTTCGCCGACTGGCTGGCGGAACTGTTCGCTGCCGATCCGCTGCTGCATGGAGAGTAAAGCAGCGGTAAGCGATATAGACGACACGTTAAGCAGTGATACATTACCGCCGTTCCACATCCGTCCATCGGGATCACTCATGGCTCGCACCACTGACACGCGTGCGCTGACCGAGCAGGCTTTCTGGGAGCTGCTGTCGGCGGCCCGCAAGCCCACGATCCAGGCTGTGCAGGAATGGCTGCTCGCGCGCGGCCTGACCCGCCGCAACAACAACACGATCGGTTCGGCCCTCGATAATTGCTGGGAACAGCTGGGCGCCCGCCTCAGCCGTGAACGCAGCGCACCGGAGTTCCCCGACGATGTCGTCGAGCTGGTGCTGACGCTGCGCAATCGCATGCTCGATGTCGCCGGCTCCGCCTTCGAAGAGGATCGCGAACGGTTGCTGCATGCAGTGGACGCCGCACGTAACGAAGCTCAGGAACATATGCACGACTGCGAACAGGCAAGTCAGGCCCTTCAGCTGCGCCTCAACGAGACGCAGACCGCGCTGGCCGCGGCCCTGGCCACACTCGAAGAACGCGATATGCACATCGCCGCCCTCGAAACTCAAATCGATCTGCGCCCGGCGCCGCTGCCATCGACCGACACCCCCGCCGACGATCAGTACTTCGAAGAGCTGCAGCAGCGGCTGAGCGTCGAGCAGACCCGCCATGCCGGGGAACTGAGCGCTGCCGAAGCGCGCTGCGAGGCGACACGCGCGGAACTGCAGCATGCGCGGGACGAAGTCGCCCGCCTGCGCGCTGCACTCGACAAGGTTGCGCCCTTCAGCGATGCCGACAGTGCAGCGGAAAGCCGCTATGCGCCGCTGCCGAACGACGTCAAGACCCTGCAGGGCCGCGTCATCCAGCGCGAACTCGAACTCGAACGCCTCAGCGAGGAATTCGCGCAGCTCGAAGACGCCTTCGACCAGCTCGCCGCGCAGCTCGCCGTGGCGCAGGCGCGGGCCAGCGACTTCGAATCGCGGCCGCGCTACGACGTCAGTTTCGTCAACGGCAATATCTTCGAGCCGGCCAGCCACGCCCAGCACCAGCGTAACGGCAACGTTGCCCGCACCAGCCAGCGCACGCGCCGCCCGCAGGGCGGTGAAGCCAATGGCAACGTCGCGGCACCGGGCAATAGCGGCGGCGGCGGCAACAAGCCGTCCAGACCGCCGCGCAACAAGAAAAAACCGCCACAGCAGGGCAATCGCGAGCGCAGCCAGATGGCCGGGCCGCAGGCTGAATCGGCCACGCCCGGTGACACGGGCGGCAATGGCAACAACAAGCGCCGGCGCCCCCCGCGCAAACCGCGCAATCAGCGCGGCGGCGCGAATGCCGGCGAGGCTCAGGCTCCGCGACCGCAGACGACACCCTCCGCAGGGGAATGAACGCCCGTCGATGAACGCCACAAACCCGCTCGGGACGAGTTCCCGGGCGGGGCGGTAAGCGATACAAACGACACGTAATCGTCCGCGCTAACGCGCGGCCGGCGGCACCGCGGACTAATGAGCGGCCGCGGCGTCCGCTGGTGCCGCTTCGCGCGCTCTTGGCGGTCTGGCCAGCGCCACGACGGCCACCAGCGCCAGGAACACCACGCCCGACAGCCAGAACAGGTCATCGGCGGCCAGCAGGTGCGCCTGCCCCGCGACCTGCCGTTCCAGCGCCGCGAAAGCCTGACCGCTATCGAGACCGGCCTGGGCATAGCGATCCAGCGTCTGCTGCGTGGCGGCGGAAAACGGCGTCAGATGTTCGACCAGCTGGGCGTGATGCAAGGCCGCGCGATCGTCCCATTGCGTGCTGAAGACCGATGCGCCCACGGCACCGGCCGTGATGCGGGCGAAGTTCGACAGGCCCGCGGCCGAGGCCATGCGCTCCGGCGGCAGCCCGGCGAGGATCAGCGAGGTCAGCGGCACGAAAAAGCACGATACCGCCAACCCCTGCACGAATTGCGGCATCGCCAGCGTCCAGGCATCGGCGCCGGTGGTGAAGTCGGCACGCATGAAAGCGACCACGGCGAACACCACGAAGGCGAAGCTGGCCAGATGCCGCGGATCGCTGCGCGGCAGGATGCGCGCGACCGCCGGTGTGAACAGCAGCGCCAGCGCACCGGTCGGCGCGGTGACCAGCCCGGCCCAGGTCGCGGTATAGCCCATGTACTGCTGCAGCCATAAGGGCATCAGCACGATGTTGCCGAAGAACAGCGCGTAAGCGCAGGCGATGGCGACCACGCCGACGCTGAAATTGCGGCTCGCGAACAGGGACAGATCCACGATCGGATGCCGCTGCGTCAGCTCCCAGACCAGGAACACCAGAAAACCGACACCCGCCACGACCGCCAGCGAGATGATCAGCGGCGAGGCAAACCAGTCGAGCTCCTGACCTTTATCCAGCATCAGCTGCAGTGAACCGACCCAGATCACCAGCAGGGCCAGACCGACCGTGTCGATCGGCAGCCGGCGCGTGGCGCTCTCGCGTCCGGCCAGCGCGCGGGCAGCAAACAGCGCTGCCAGCAGGCCGACGGGGACATTGATCCAGAAGATCCACGGCCAGCTCATGTTGTCGGTCAGCCAGCCGCCGAGGATCGGGCCAGCCACCGGCGCCACCAGTGTCGTCATCGACCACGCCGCCAGCGCCATCGGGGCCCGCTGACGTGGAAACGAAGCCAGCAGCAAGGCCTGCGACAGCGGGATCATCGGCCCGGCGACGAAGCCCTGTATGACCCGGAACAGGATCAGCGATTCCAGCGTCGGCGCAAAACCGCAGGCAAGCGAGGCCAGTACGAAGGCGACGACCGAGGCGACGAACAGCCGCAGTTGACCGAAGCGCTGCGTCGCCCAGCCGGTCAGCGGTACGGCGATGGCGTTGGCAACGGCAAACGAGGTGATGACCCAGGTGCCCTGCGACGGGCTGACGCCGAGATCACCCGCGATCGACGGCAGTGAGACGTTGGCGATCGTCGTGTCGAGCACGTTCATGAACGTCGCCGTCGACAGCGCGATCGTGGCAACGACCAGCCGGGCCCCCTGCAGCGGAGGCGGTGCCGTCATCGGCGCGGACGGAGCAGCAGCCATTTCAGCCCGCCTCAGCCACGCGAACCGCGCGGTGCCGTCGGCACCACCGCCACCGGCGCCAGGGCATCACGACCATCATTGGCGGCGATGATGGCGTGGATGCGCTCACGGATACCGACCAGGGCCTGCGCATCGCCGGGCGCCTGCAGCGCAGGCTCGTCACGCTGCCCCACACTGGCCAGTTGTGCGCCGCTCTGATCGCTGACATCGACATCGACCTGCATCGACAGGCCCACGCGCAGCGGATGCTCGGCCAGCTGCTGCGGATCGAGCGAAACGCGCACCGGCACACGCTGCACGACCTTGATCCAGTTACCGCTGGCATTCTGCGCCGGCAGCAGGGCGAACGCGCCGCCGGTACCGGCACCGAGGCCGACCACACGGCCGTGATATTCCACCTTGCTGCCCCAGAGATCGGCGCTCAGCGTCACCGGCTGACCGATGCGCAGACGATCGAGCTGACTTTCCTTGAAGTTGGCGTCGACCCACAGGTGTGCCAGCGGAATGACGGCCAGCAGCGGTGTGCCTGCTTCGACATGCACGCCGACCTGCACCGTGCGCTTGGCGATCTGACCGTCGACCGGCGCAACGATGGAGGTACGGGCCAGCGCCAGCGCCGCCGCCTCGACACTGGCGGCAGCACGCTTCACATCCGGATGGGAATCGACGCTCGTGCCTTCGATCAGCACGCTGGTCGCCGCCAGCTGCTGATTGACGTTGGCCAGCTGCGCCTCGGCGGCACGGACGGCACTGCGTGCATGTTCGACCTCCTCCGCTGACACCGCGCCATTGCCGGCGAGTTTCTGCCGACGGGCAAGATCCTCACGTGCCTTGCTCAGATCCGCCTCCCGCGTCTGCACGCTGGCCTGCAGCGCATCGCGTGTTGCGAACAGCTGGCGGACATTGCGGACGGCACGCGCCAGTTCGGCCTCGGCGGCATCGAGCGCGACCCGGGCGTCAGCCGGATCGAGATCAACCAGCGTATCGCCGGCGCGCACCATTTCGGTGTCGTCGGCGCGCACGCTCAGCACGGAGCCACTGATGCGCGGGCTGACGGTGACGACATCGCCCGCGACATACGCATCGTCGGTGCCCTCGAAATGACGGGCGCTGGTCCACCACCAGCCACCGGCCCCCGCCGCCGCCAGCGCGACGGCCACGGCCAGGCCCAGCAGCAGGGGACGGCGGCGGGATGGATGAATCGGTGTTTCAGCAGCGGATGGCTTGTTCATCGTTGTTCTCCTGACTTTGGCGGCCTGTTTGCGGGGTGCGCCTGGCGGCAGGCGGCTCACGCCGCAGCTCGATGCACCAAACTGCATGGCTCGCACATATAGCTGATAAGTCTGTTACTGCCTATCAATTTTCTGCCTAAGCAGTTTAATGGACGTAATAAAGGCGCTCTTGAGCAGCTTTCAATTGTCTGCATTGGCGATGATGCGACGCAGATAGTCTTTGAGATCAGCCAGCTCATCGGTCGAAAAGCCGCGCAGATGCTTGTTCAAGACCTTGACGGCAATGGCCGGCAGCAAATCACAGAGGGCATGCCCTTCCGGCGTGATGCTCAGCCGCACGACGCGACGGTCATCACAGCAGCGCACACGACGCACCAGCCCCTTGGCTTCCAGACGGTCGAGCATGCGCGTCATCGCGCCGGTATCGGTGCCGATACTGCGGCAGAGTTCGCCTGCCGTATCCCCTTTACCGTTGGCGAGATGGAGTAGCGTCGCCCACTGCGCACCGGTGATGCCATGTGGCGCCATCTCGGCATCGACCATTGCGGTCAGCCGACTTTTAGCCTGGCCCAGCAGGTAGCCGACACTGTCATCAAGCGTGTAATTAGCCACGGTATACAGCTCGCCGCTCTGCCGATCTTGCCTGGTATCGTGATCCATACGGGATTTCGCGTGCATGGGCAGAAATTATCTGCCCATGCAGATATTGTCAAGTCAGATCTGCTGCTACGCAACACACAGCCACGATGCAACGCCGAAACGGCCACGCACCAGACACCTCACCCGCGCACCGGTGGCGTCAGACATCTTCGTCGCCGGACCATAGCCATCCTGCAACTGTATCGCACAGACCTTCGATGCGGCCGCTGCATAACGGCGGCGGTTCAGGCGGCTGCGACGCGCTCGCAGAGATACGCCTCACAGCCCTTCAGCGTCGACAGTTTCGGGTAATCAAAATCGAAGATCGTGACTTTCAGCTCCTTTTCCAAGCCCATCATCAGGCGCAGAAAGTCGATTGAATCGATTTCAAATTGGTCATGGAAGCTGACATTCGGGTCGATGTCAGCGGCGCTGGATTCGGGAGCAATCTCTCCGAGCAAGCGCAGGATGGTTTCACGGACTTGTTCAGCGGACATGGTGGTGTACCTCAGCGGTATTTTAGTAAGTGGTCGTAAGGGGCGTTCCTTGTCTTGTGCTGGGCATTATATGCCATACAGGCATTTTTGCTGCATTGCAGTATAAAATATTCAACATGATGATTGCGCAATCATCCATTCAAAAACAAAGTATTACATACAGCAAAATTGGTCTGTCCAATCTTTTTGATACAACTTTGTAAATGCCTGTCACGCACCATCGGACGACTCCAGCGTGGAAAGATCACCTTCCGGCAGGCCGAGTTCGCGGGCACGCAGCAGGCGCCGCATGATTTTGCCGCTACGGTTGCGCGGCAGGTTGGCGACGAACTCCAGTTCGCGTGGCGCGACGGCGGGCCCCAGACGCAGACGCGCATGCCCGATCAGCGTCTTGCGCAGGGCATCGTCCCCCGCATAACCGGGCTTGAGCGCCACGAATGCCTTGATGGTTTCTCCTGCGAAGGGATCGGGCTTGCCGATGACACCCGCCTCGGCCACTGCCGGATGTTCCATCAGTACGCTTTCGACTTCGAACGGACCGATCAGATGCCCCGAAGTCTTGATGACATCGTCACTGCGACCGACGAACCAGTAGTAACCGTCGGCATCCCGACTGACGAGATCACCGGACAGATACCAGCCATCGACGAAACAGGCGGCGTAGCGTTCCGGCTCATGCAGATAGGTGCGAAACATCGACGGCCAGCCGGCGCGCAGGGCCAGCTCTCCTTCTTCACCGACCCCGAGAAACTCCAGCCCGCCTTCGCGACGCCGGCGTACGACCGCGGCTTCGATCCCCGGGAGAGGGCAACCCATCGAGCCCGGGCGTACCGGCTGGCAACCGTAATTGGCGACCATGATCGCGCCGGTCTCGGTCTGCCACCAGGTATCGTGAAACGGCTTGCCGAAGGTGTTGTTCCCCCAGATCACGCCTTCCGGATTCAGCGGCTCGCCGACGCTCGCCATCAGACGTAGGGCGGAGAGGTCACGACCGGCGATCGCCGTGGCACCGATTTTCATCAGCATGCGAATCGCCGTCGGCGCGGTGTACCAGACATTGACGCGTTGCTCTTCGAGGATCTGATACCAGCGTGCGGCATCGAATTCGGCCTCATCGACGACCATCGTCACGCCATTGACCAGTGGCGCGATCAGGCCGTAGGAAATGCCGGTCACCCAACCGGGATCGGCCGTACACCAGTAGACGTCGCCCGCACGCAGATCCAGTACCGCGCGCCCGCTGTAAGCATGAGCCACCACGGCCTCATGCACATGCAGTGCACCTTTGGGCGCTCCGGTAGTGCCACTGGTGAAATGCAGCAATGCCGGGGCGTCCGGCGCGGTCGCAGCGGTCGGAAAATCAGGCTCGCCCTGTTCCAGCAAGGCTTCGAGGTGATAAGTCCCTTCGACGTCATCACCGACCGTCAGCACATGCTCAAGGCGCGGCAGCTGCGGCAGCAGTGCAGCAACCTTGCGCGTGTACAACTGCGGTGTGGTGACGAGCAAGCGCGCACCGCTTTTTTCCAGGCGGGTCTGGATGGGTTCGGGACCGAACGCGGAAAACAGCGGACAGAACACCACCCCCGCCTTGAGTGCGCCCAGCGCCGCGATGTACAAGGCCGGCACCCGGCCGGCGAGTACGGCAATACAATCACCCTGCCGGATGCCTAGACGTTCGAGCACGCAGGCGAAACGGGCAATGTCGGCGGACAAACGGGCGTAGCTGTAATCGATGCGTTCACCGCTTTTGCCGAGCCAGCGTATTGCCACCCGCTCGCCATGCCCCTGCGCCACATGACGATCAACCGCTTCATGGGCGATGTTGAGCCCGCCGCCCGGCAGCCCGGCGAGCGTCGCCCGTGCCTGCGGCCAGTCGAAATGCACCCGCGCCGACGCATAGTCGGGCAGATTCCATGGCGTGCTGGCATGCTTGTCGATGATGGTCTGCGTCATCCGAAACTCCGAAACGGTGGCAGGTAGCGAAAAATGATAGGCGCCGCAAACTCGAAGATGCTGCCGGGCGAGCACAAGAGACACGTTGACGCCTGTCAACAGGTCTGGCGAGACGCTCGACTACACTTTTAAAGATATGTGCGTCATTTCCCCCGTCGCACAGCCCTTTCCAAATTCACGGACGTAACAGCCCATGACCATCCGCAATCTCGACTTCCTGTTCAAGCCGCGATCGGTCGCGATTATCGGCAAGGGCGGCAAGGACGACGCACCTGACGCCCACCTGGTATCGAACCTGATGCGCCAGGGATTCAACGGCCCCATCATGCCGCTCAACCCGGACCGCACCGCGCTGCGCGGGATCCTTTGTTACAAGGATCTCGCCAGCCTGCCGATAGCTCCGGACCTTGCCGTGATCACCACCCCCATGGCCGGTGCCCCGGCGCTGATCAGCGGCCTCGGTGAACTCGGCACGCGGGCAGTACTGTTGCTCAACGAGGAATTGCTGAAGAGCTTCGAGGACGGCGGCACGGCGATGCGCCAGGCGCTGCTCGACGCGGCCAAGCCGAACCTGATCCGCATTGCCGGTCCTGATTCATTTGGATTGGCCGCACCGCGCGCCGGTCTCAACGTCACCCTCGGGCACACGCCAATCCTGCCCGGCAGCCTTGCCCTGCTGTCGCAGTCGTGCGCCATCACCCGGGCGGTACTGGACTGGGCGGCAGGCCACCATATCGGCTTTTCGCATGTGCTGTCGGTCGGTGCGAAAATCGATGTCGACTTCGGCGACATGCTCGACTACCTCGCCCGCGACGGACACGTGAAGTCGATCCTGCTGTACCTCGAATCGATTCACGATGCGCGCAAGTTCATGTCGGCAGCGCGCGCCGCGGCCCGCGTCAAGCCGGTCATCGTGCTGCGGCCGAGCAAGTACCGCAACAATCCGGCCGAAGATGCGGTGTACGACTCGGCGTTCCGCCGCGCCGGTATCCTGCGCGTCAGCTCGATCGAGCAGCTGTTCAACTCGGTCGAGGCGCTCGGCACCGCCAAGCCCGTCTACAACAACCGTTTGGCGGTGGTCGGCAACAGCCGCGCCATCAGCCTGCTCGCTACGGAAACCCTGGACTCCGGTGGCGGCCAGCTGGCTCAGTTCAATGAAGATGCTCAGGCCGCACTGGCCAAGATCCTGCCGCGCGGCACCCGCATCGAAAACCCGCTCGACCTCGGCGACGCCGCCAACGGCGAGCGCTATGTCGGCGTGCTCGACGTGCTGCTCGAAGCCACCGGCGTCGACTGCGTGCTGATGCTGCATTCCCCCATCTCACCGGAAGCCGACCTCGCCGCCGCACGCGCCGTCGCTACGCGGGCAGCCAAAGCCCGGCGCCTGGTCATCACCAGCTGGCTCGGCGCGGATTCCGCGCATACGGCCCGCGATGTGTTCAAGAAAGCTCAGGTCGCGACTTACGATCATCCCGGCGATGCCGTCGCCGCGTTCATCCGCATCGCTCAGCACCGTCGCAATCTCGACCTGCTGATGGAAACGCCGCCGTCGATACCGGAATCCTTCACGGCTGACACCAAGCGCGCGCAGGCGATCCTGACCCGGGCGCTGGCTGAAGGGCGCTCGCGCCTGAGCCTGTATGAGGCCATGCAGGTACTCGATGCCTACTGCATTCCCACAGTGGACACGCGCGCGGCCGCAACACCCGACGAAGCCGCAGCGCTGTATGCGGTGTTCGGCGGTATGGTCACACTGAAGATCCTTTCACCTGACATCGACAGCAAATCCGAGGTCGGTGGCGTTGCCATGTGGCTGGATTCAGCCGCAGCCGTACAGACAGAAGCCCAGGCGATGATCGCCCGCGTGCGCGAGATCGAGCCCGATGCCCGCATCGAAGGCTTTGTCGTGCAACCGATGCTGGCGCGTGCAGGCGCCTACGAGCTGGCGCTGGGCATGCGCACCGGTGACACCTTCGGTCCGCTGATCCGTTTCGGCCATGGCGGTACCGAGGCCGACTCCATCAATGACAAGGCTTGGGCGCTGCCACCGCTGAACATGGCACTGGCTCAAGAGCTGATGTCACGCACCCGCATCGCCGGCATGCTCAAGTCCAGCCGTGCCCGTGCCGCCGACACCGATGCCGTGGCACTCACGCTGATCAAGATTTCGCAGATGGCCGTCGAACTCGGTGAGCTGTGGGACCTGGACATCAACCCGCTGCGCGTATCCGGCAAGGGGGTGATCGCCCTCGACGCGACGATCCGTGTCGCACCCTACCACGGCAAACGCGCGCGCGACCGGCTGGCGATCCGCCCGTATCCGAGCGAGCTGCAGCAGGACTTCTCGCTGCCCGATGGCCGCGGCCTGCGTCTGCGCCCGATCGTGCCGGAAGACGAGCCGCCGCTGCAGAATCTGGTCAAGCGCATGCCGCCGGAGGAGCTTCGCCTGCGCTTCTTCCAGCCGATCCGCGAGCTCTCGCATGCCATGGCTGCGCGGCTGACACAGCTCGACTACTACCGCGAAATGGCGCTGGTCGTCTCCGGCCGTGAAACACCAGGAAAAGCCGACATCTACGGTGTCGTGCGCATCACCTGCGATCCGGACATGGATCGCGCCGAATACGCGATCCTTGTCGATCACGGTATGACCGGCATGGGCCTCGGCCCGATGCTGATGCGCCGCATCATCGACTACGCCCGCCTGCGCGGCATCACCGAAATCTATGGTGAAGTGCTGTGGGAAAATGAAGGCATGCTCAAGCTCTGTCGCGCGCTCGGTTTTACCGTCAAAGCCAGCGCTGACGATCCGGGCATCATGCACGTGAGCTTTAAGCCGTAGGCACCCTGCCTGTGCCGGTGAGCAACCGGCCCGATGGCAAAGCATCGGGCCGGTTGCCGCGGCGGCGGGTGTAAGCCTCAAAGCGCGCCGGCCATATGTGCAGGCGCTGCAGTTTTTATCGCTCAGTACGCACCACGCCGTGCCACGGCGCGCGGGCGGCGCTTTTTGAGCCGTGTCGCTTCACGCTGACGACGCTCCGCCGCCTCGATCAGCTGTTCGTGCGAACCGCGCTGTTCGCCACCCTCCTCCGGCTGGCGCTGCACATAACTGCCGTCAGACTGCATGTCCCATGCGGAGCGCCGGTCACGCAGCAGCTGCAGATCGAGCAGGTTGCGCAGTTCCTGACGCGCGTCGGCGGATTCCACCGGGGTGACGACCTCGACCCGGCTTTCCAGATTGCGCTTCATGCAGTCAGCGGAACCGATGAAGTACTCCTCGCTGCCGCCGTTGCGGAAATAGAACACCCGCGAGTGCTCCAGGAAACGGCCGACGATGCTGACCACCCGCACCGTTTCCGAAACGCCGGGGAGTCCTGGGCGCAGGCGGCAGGTATCACGCACGATCAGATCGACCTGCACGCCCGCCTGCGAGGCGCGGTAAAGCGCGCGCGTGATGTCGACGTCTTCCAGCGCATTCATCTTGAACTGGATCAGGCCGGGCGTTTTCGCCGAATGCTGGCGGATCTCGCGTTCGATCTTGTCGAGCAGCGCCGGCTTGAGCAGTTTCGGCGCCGGCAGCAGCTTGCGGTAGTTGCGCTTGGGCGTGAAGCCGGTCGTCAGGTAGTTGAACAGCTCGGTCAGATCCTCGCCGATCACCGGATCGCTGGTGAGGATGCCGAGGTCGGTGTACAGACGCGCCGTCCCCGGATGGTAGTTACCGGTACCGATATGCGCGTAACGGCGCAGACCGCTGTAGTCGCGGCGCACGACAAAGATCACCTTCGAGTGCGTCTTCAGGCCGACGACGCCGTAATTGACGTGGATACCGGCCTCTTCCAGCCGTGTCGCCCAGCGGATGTTCGCGGCTTCGTCGAAACGCGCCTTGAGCTCGACGACGACGGCAACCTGCTTGCCATTGCGCGCCGCCTCGACCAGATACTCGATGATTTTCGAGTCCGACGAGGTGCGATACAGCGTCATCTTGATCGCCAGCACCTTCGGATCGCGTGCCGCTTCACGCACGAAGCGCTCCACCGTGGTCGCGAACGACTCGTAGGGGTGCTGCAGGAAGATCGTGCCGGCGTCGCGAATGGTGTGAAAGATGTTGGGCGCGCCGGCCAGCTTAGGGTGGTCGAGCGGCGCATGTGGCGGATCGTGCAGATCGGAGCGGTCGACGACGGCCACCTGAAACAGGTCACGCAGGCCGAGCATGCCGGACACTTCAAAGACGTCGTTGGCTTCGTCTAGACCGAGCTCGGCCGCGAGCATGCCGCGATGCACCGGGTCCATGTCCTTGACGACTTCGAGCCGCACGATCGAGGCGAACTTGCGTTCGCGCAACTCGGACTCGATCAGCACCAGCAGATCGTCGGCCTGCTCTTCGGAGCGCTCGACGACAGCATTGCGCGTCACGCGGAAATACTCGACGGCGACGATTTCCATGCCCGGGAACAGCAGGTCGAGATTGTTCGCCATCACGTCTTCGAGCGGTACGAAGGTCGAACCGGCGTCGAGCGTCAGGAACCGCGGAATACCGGGGCCGACCGGCACCTTGACGCGTGCCAGCATCACCTGGTCGTCATTCGGATAGCGCACCGAGACCAGCAGATTCAGCGACAGATTGGAGATGAACGGGAACGGATGCGCCGGGTCCATCGCCTGCGGCGTGACCAGCGGAAAGATATTGCGGATATAGAAATCACGCAGTTCCGCCTGCTGCTCATCGCCCAGCTTGCCGTAGCTGCGTACGCGAATCCCCTGCTCGATCAGCAGCGCATGCAGCTCCAGCGCCAGCGAACGCATCTGTTCGTTGAGCTCGCGGACTTCGGCATAGCAGGCGATCAGCTGCTGCAGCGGCGTGCGGCCGTCGACGGTCGGCGTGCGCACGCCGGCCCCGATCTGCTGCTTGAGGCCGCCAATGCGCTTCATGAAGAATTCGTCGAGATTGGAGCTGACGATGGCCAGAAACTTGATGCGCTCCAGCAGTGGATTGCGCGAATCCTGCCCTTCATGCAACACACGGCGATTGAACGCGAGCCAGGTGAGTTCCCGATTGAGATAAAGCTCGGGTGCATCCAGATCGATGACCGGAGGCGCCTCCACTCGCGTCGCCGGAAGCGCGCTGCCCGCGGCCTCCGCACTCACGCCGATCGGGGGACTGCTACTCATGTGCGGATTCTCCTCTGTCTCTGCGTCCAAACTTCAGTCATAGAAGGAATCGCGCCTGCCGTCGAACTTACTTGAGCGCACGCGCCAAGTGTTCGCAGACCGACTCCAGCACTTTGGCCCTGGCGTAGTACTTGTCTTCGGCCTCGACCAGCACCCACGGCGCCAGGCGCGTGCTGGTGTGCTCGACCATATCGTTGACAGCCAGTTCGTAATCGCCCCAGCGCTCGCGGTTGCGCCAGTCCTCATCGGTCAGTTTCCAGGCTTTCCACGGCGTCGATTCACGATTGCGGAAACGCTTCTCCTGCTCATCACGGCTGATGTGCAGCCAGAACTTGAGCAGCACGATGCCGTGCTCGGCGAGGTGCTCCTCGAAGTCGTTGATCTCACCGTAGGCCCGCCGCCATTCCTGCGGCCTGGCGAAGCCTTCCACACGCTCGACCAGCACGCGCCCGTACCAGGAGCGATCGAAAATCGTCATGCGCCCGGCACGACTCATGTGCCGCCAGAAACGCCACAGATAATGGCGTGCGGCTTCCTCATCCGTCGGTTTGGCGATCTGCACCACCTGGTAGTTGCGCGCATCCATCGCGCTGGTGATGCGCCGGATGGCGCCACCCTTGCCGGCAGCGTCCCAGCCCTCAAAAACCAGGATGCTGCTGACGCCTTTTTCCCGCGCTTTGCGCTGCAGCTTGTTCAAACGCCCCTGCAGGGTCAGCAGCCGCTCGGCGTAGTCCTTTTTCGGCAGCGCTTTGCCCAGATCGAGCGCCGACAGGATCGTCGGCTGCCCCGGCAGCGCACTGCTCTCGACCATCGCCTGCAGCGTATCGCTGTCGGCCTGATCCACCGCACTGTGCAGCAATCGCCGCTCGGCGAGCCGGCGGCGGATGCCATCACGCAAAATCGTCGCTACCGCGATGCTGCGGTAGCGCGGGTCAGAACCCTCGATGATCTTCCACGGCGCGGTGCCGGTGCCGGTGTGCATCAGCGTGCGCTCGGCGGCAGCGACGAAGCGGTCATACATGCGCCAGTGTTCCCAGTCTCTCGCGGTGACACGCCATTTCTGCAGCGGATCTTTTTCGAGCTTCTTCAGCCGATGCTCCTGCGCCGACTCCGACAGGTGCATCCAGAATTTGATGATCAGCGCACCATCGGCTGCCAGCGCCTCTTCGAAGACACGGATGCGCGACATGCGCTCATCGAATTCCTCAGCCGTGATCTTGCCGTAGACGTGATCCAGCAAAGGCGGCGAATACCATGAACTCAAATACATGCCGACGCGCCCGCGCGGCGGCAGCTCGCGCCAGTAGCGCCAGAACAGCGGACGCTCCTGCTCCTCGTCCGAGGGCTGATCGAACGCTCGCGTGTACAACAGCCGTGTATCCAGCCATTCGTTGAGCTTGTTGACCGTCTCACTCTTGCCAGCACCATCAACGCCTGCGAACACCAGAATGACCGGGAAATCCGCCTCCCGCAGTTCACCCTGCAAGGTCAGGAGCTCCTGTCGAAGATCCTGCTCGCGGGCTGCGTACTCTTCCTTGCTGAGCGTGTGATTCAGTTCTGCAGTTCGGAACATGGCAGTCTCGCTGTGAATCATGACCAATGAATGACAGGTTTCGAGTCAACCTGTGCGGTTGTTCATTACAAGCTCATCCTATACTGTCGCGGTGCTCGCCCGGTGGCGTCATACTGAGCGCCGTCAAGACAAGCAGGCTTGGTCACACCGGGAACGAATCATGACAACAGGACGAATCAAGCCGTTGAGATACCGCGCCACAGTCCTGTGCTGCGGCCTGTTGGCTGCGGCTCCCGCGCTCGCAGACATCTGCTCGTATCGCGATGCTCAGGGAGTCCTGCACATCAGCAACGTGTGTGATCGTGATTCCCGTTTTCGCGTGGTCATGGCAACGCCGCATTATCAGCAGGAATCTGCATCCCCTGATATGACACCTGCCTCCACGCAGCTGCCCCCCGGCATCAGCCTCGGCCCGATGCCGCCCAGCTCCGCCAGCGGTATCAGCGCGGCGAAGCGGGCGCTCTACACACCAGCCATCCGCGCGGTGGCTGCGCAGTACGGCCTCGAACCAGCGCTGCTGCACGCCGTCATCAGCGCTGAGTCGGCCTACGAACCGTTGGCCGTATCCCGCGCCGGTGCCATGGGGCTGATGCAGCTGATGCCTGATACCGCTGCGCGCTTTGGCGTCGTCAACGCTTTCGATCCCGCACAGAATCTGCAGGGCGGAGCCCGTTACCTGCGCTGGCTGCTCGACCAGTTCCAGCAGTTGTCGCTCGCCGTGGCCGCCTACAATGCCGGTGAGAACTCGGTCATTCGCAACGGCTATGCGATTCCGCCCTTCCAGGAAACCCAGACCTACGTGGCCCGGGTCCTCGACTACTACAACCGATACCGGCACGAGTACTGATTCGATGGCGTTGCCGCTAGGCCGCTGGGCGTTGGCCGGATGGCTGATATTCGCCCCTTGCTTGATCACCCCGACGACGTGGGCCGCGCCTCTCACCGAAAGCGCGCTTGCCAGCCAGCGCCGGGCCTTCGTCGATGCGGAACGCGCCCTCCTCAGCGGCGACACGGTGCGTCTGCGTGCCCTGTCCGTCCAGCTGCACGACTATCCGCTGTATCCCTATCTGCGCTATCGGGAGCTCAGTCGCTCCCTGGCGACGAGCGATGCGCGGACAGTGCGCCGCTTCCTCGCCGACTTCGCCGATACGCCGCTGGCGCCACGCTTGCGTGGTGAATGGCTGCGCCTGCTGGCCGATCAGTCACGCTGGGACGACATCGTTCTGGATTACCGCCCCGATGGCGATCTGGAACTGAGCTGCATACAGCGCACGGCCCTGCTTCAGCAGCAGCGAACCGCGCAGGCTCTGGCCGGTTTCGACGCTGCATGGCTCGGCGAAAAAACGCTGCCTGGACGTTGCGACCCAGTCGTGCAGGCATGGGCCACCCAGGGCGGGCTGACACCGGCGATGGCCTGGCAGCGCTTCACTATCGGTATGCAGGCAGGAAGCACCAGCGCCGCCAGGCAAGCACTGCCCTGGCTGGACCCAGAAGATCAGGACTGGGCCCGGCTCTGGCTCGCCGTGGATCAAAATCCCGCGCTCATCCTGCAGGACAGTCGCCTGCAGGCCAGCGGCGACGAACATGTCGAGATGATCGTCGCACACGGCCTGATGCGCTGGATGAATCGCGATTCTGTGGCGGCAGCACCGGCTGTCGATGAAATCCGTCGCCGCCGTACCGTCACCGAGGAGCAGCTGCTACCGATCGAACGCACCCTGGCTATTTACATGGCGGCCCGCCAGCACCCGGATGCGCTGCGCCGCATCGACGCCATTCCCACCGCGTATGAAAACGACACCCTGCGCGAATGGCGGGTACGCCTGTACCTGCTGCGCGGCAACTGGCGGGCCACGATCGATGCCATCGAACACATGCCACCGGCCCAGCTGGCGCGCCCGGCATGGCGCTACTGGCGCGCGCGCGCGCTGGAAGGCATAGGGGAACGCAGCGCGGCAGACATCGCCTATCGCGAGCTCGCGAGCCTGCGTGATTACTATGGCTTTCTCGCGGCATCGCACACCAGCCAACGACCTGCAATGACCGATCATCCGGTCGCCAAACCGCTGGCAGCCATGCAGACACTGGCCTCGCTGCCCGCGGTCAACCGTGCGCGCGAACTATTCCTGCTCGGCAGACCCTATGACGCGCGCAGTGAATGGGCACTGGTCATGGACAACGCCGACCCGCAGCGCCTGCGGGCAGCGGCATTACTGGTAGCGGACTGGGGCTGGGCGGGTCAGGCCATCCTCTGGCTCGCCAAGGCCGGCGACTGGAACGATCTCGCACTGCGTTTTCCACTGCCCTGGCGCAATGAAGTCGAAAGCGCGGCCCATACCACACGCCTGTCCCCGGCCTGGCTGTACGCGATCGCACGCCAGGAAAGCACTTTTCAGCCTGAGGTCCGCTCACCGGCCGATGCCCGTGGACTGATGCAACTGCTGCCCAGCACGGCTGCCGATGTCGCCCGCGGCATCGGCATGCGCCTCAATGGCAGCAGCTCGCTCTACGATCCGTCCATCAATCTAAAGCTCGGCAGTATTCATCTGCGCCAGCTGCTCGACCGCTTCGACGGCAATATGGTCACTGCAACAGCGGCCTACAACGCCGGGGAAAACAGGATCCGCGACTGGCTGCCATCCACCGATGCGGTGGATGCCGATATCTGGGTGGAAACCATTCCCTTCGTGGAAACGCGCAATTACGTCAAGCGCGTCTGGGAATACACAGCAGTATTCGAATACCGGCTCGGACTGCCAGTCCAAGGACTCACGCCGAACAAAGTTTCGTCGTGGAGCCCGTAATAAGCTCTCTCCACGACGCTCCCTGCCCAAAACCGCAACCTGCCCGTCTGGGCAGTAACGCGCTCAGGCGGGTACGACGAGCACAATGCTGCCAGCGCCATAGCGCTCGATATTGAGCTTGAGCGCAAGCCGCGAACCTTTGGCGAGCAGCGTTGCTGCGACATCCGGCAAGGGGTCAGGCCCGAAGCTTTTGGTCGCCAGGGTCACTCGATGTGCATCACTAGAGGCGAACAAACGCGACACAACGTTCAGCACCTCCGCGCAATTATCGAGAATATCCTCTTCGAGCTTGCCCTTTTTCACGTATTCGCTGGCCACGTCACTCGGCATCATCGATAACGCCGCACCGGCATACGCGCCAAAGGGAACATCCATTAAACAAGCCGCCGCATTCTGCGTATCGCCGGATGAATAAAGCCCGCATATCGTCAGGGCACTATCGTCTACCGTCTGCTGGACGATAGTCAGTTTAGTCCCCACGAGATTGGAGACCATGCGCACAACGGCATCTGCCGACGGTAGACGAAGCATTCAGAGCCCCCTGCCAGTATCAGTCAAGGAATGGATCGAAGTGCCGCTGGAAATCCTCAGCAGTAAATGGCTTCGTGATCAGGAAAGCTGCACCATTCTTTTCGGCGAGCTCGCGCATCTCCGGGCTAGCTTCCGTGGTGACGAAACCGAATGGCGTGTCAAACTCTGCAGCACGCAGCGCGATCAGGAAATCCAGCCCGTTCATCTCCGGCATGTTCCAGTCGGAAATGATCAGATCGGGTTCTTCTGACTTCGCGATACCCAGCGCTTCGGCACCATCCGCCGCTTCGATAATCTTGTGTCCACTGTAGCCAGCCTGGCGCAGCGTCCGAATCACGATGCTGCGCATGGCCTTGCTATCGTCGGCGACAAGAATCTTCATGAAACGCTCCTGTATTTGTCTCGCGCCTTACATCATCACACGCCGTGTGATCATCGCGCGTTATACCAATGCATACCGGCTGCGGAGTTTACTGCATTCCGCACAGCATCACGCGAAAGGGTCCCCCTTCGGCCACGAAATAGGCATCGCAAACGTTTACACAGGCGTCTGGAACAAGACCACCGCCGATCACCACCGTGGGAATTTCAAGCTGAGAGTTCTCCGCGAGCAATGATTTGATGTTGCCGCCAATCATATTGATGAGCTCACCGACGGTGTCGGCCGCATCCTGTTCGCCCACCGCATCGAGGTCGAGGCGGAACATGACCGCGGCAGCGCTGCTGGCCACCTCTCGACTGCAATGCAGATAAACCCTGCCCAGCAGAGCCCCGGCTTCGCTGATACCGACAGACCCCGTAACGCCATCGGCAATTTCCAGCGGATCATCCACAGGAATCGCCTCGTAGCCGAGCGTCGACGCCCATACGTTTTCGACAATGGCGTTGATTTCCGCAAGACCGATATGCATGGCAGCCGCATCACTCTTCAGGTTCGCGCTCGGTAACAGAGCGTGCGATCGAATTTCACCTGCTCGAAGCGGGAATCCAGATTCAGCGTAGTCTCCGAACCGCCCAGAAACAGGTAACCACCCGGGCGCAGTAAGTTGTAGACCTTGCCCAGTATCTGGCGCTTCATCGCATCATCGAAATAAATAAGCACATTACGCATGAATATCACGTCGCTGGCGGGCACGCCCATCCACAGGCTGGCCAGATTCATTTCCCGGAAATCGACCATTCGACGTAATTCATCCTTGATGCGCCAGTCCATTTCCACACGCTCGAAATGCTTGACGAGCAGCGCCGCTGGTAAACCGCGGTTCACCTCCAGCTGCGAATACCGCCCCTCGCGACAGCGCTGAATCATTTCACGGGAAATATCGGTGGCCACGATATTCATGCGCCAGCTGGCGAGCTCTGGAAAATGCTCGCGAATCAGCATGCAGATCGAATAGATCTCCTGTCCGCTCGAAGCGGCGGCGCACCAGAGGTTAAGCGCACGCTCGGTGGAGCGCAGCCGGATCATTTCCGGCAGAATTATTTTGCGCAGCGTGTCGAACGGATGGACATCGCGAAAGAACGAGGTTTCGTTGGTCGTCATGGCATCGACGACTTCGCGCTGCAGGTCGCCACTGCGATCCGTACGCAGTTTCTGCACCAGACCACCAATATCCGCCAGGCCGCAGGCCCTCACCAGCGGCTTCAGGCGCAGCTCGACCAGATACTCCTTTCCAGGTTCAAGCACGATGGCGGAACGTTCGAGAACCAATCGGCAGATGTAATCGAAATCGCCCGGACTCAGCATGGCCGTTTACCGACATCCGAAATCCGCCATGAGCCGGTCTCTTTCAGGCCACTCGCCGCAGCGCGTACGCGGGTGCTGATTTCCGCGGCGATACGATCGATCGGCAGCACGACATCGGCGATACCCGCCCGAACGACATTGCCGGGCATCCCCCAGACCACGCTGCTGGCTTCGTCCTGCGCGACGACCTGACCACCGAGCTCGTGCAGCCGCATGGCGGCGAGCAGTCCGTCCTGTCCCATCCCGGTGAGGATGACGGCCAGTACACGAGCCCCGAACGTCTCGACCGCCGAACGCAGCAGTACGTCCACCGCCGGCCGGCAGGAATTCTCCGCTGCCTGCTGATTGAGGCCAATGACCACGCCATCCCCCGTTCGCTTGACCGTCATGTGAAAATCTCCCGGGGCGATCCACGCCTCTCCGGCGGCGAGTCGCGCACCGTCCGTCCCCTCCCGCACTTTCAACGGTGAGAGGCCATCGAGGCGCTCGGCCAGCATGCGCGTGAAGACAGGCGGCATGTGCTGCACGATCACCACCGGCACCGCCAGGTCGGCTGGCAGACTGGCAAACACCACCGCAAGCGCATTCGGCCCGCCGGTCGAACTGCCGATCACCACCAGATCGATACCCGCCCGCCGAGCGGCCGACTGCCGCACCGCGGGCGGCGGAACCACCGGAACAGCCGCTGGCGTCCGACTCGGTAGCGTGACCGAAACATTGGCCGGGGCTGAATCGCCGTGCTGCGACGCGCCGCCGGACGCAGAAGTCGGCCGCGGTGTGCGCACCAGCGGCGACAGCGGTTCCTTGCTACGTTCCGGGCACAGAGCCTTGATCTTCGGCACCAGCACACTGCGCACCTGCTGCAGTGCCTCACCCGCATTCGTCGCATGCTCCGGTTTGGCGACGTAATCTTTTGCACCAAGCGCGAGGGCTTCCAGCGTCTCTGCCGCACCTCTGCGCGTGCTGGTGCTGAACATCACGACGGCGACACGCGGATAATCGCGGCTGAGCACAGCCAGTGTGTCCAAGCCATTCATTTCCGGCATATCGATGTCGAGAATGACCAGATCCGGCTTGAGATCCGGCATGCGCTGCAGGGCATCACGGCCGTTGACCGCCGTGCCGACGACCAGCAGATCGGCATCCTCCGCCAGCAGGTTCGCCAACATCCGCCGCACCACTACGGCATCGTCGACGATCAGTATTTTGATCGGCTCTGAACGTGCGGCCATCGCTAGACGAGTCCGAGCAATTCGAGCTTCTGCACCAGATCGTCGGCCGTGAAAGGTTTCATCAAGTATTCGTTGGCCCCCGCTGCCAGCGCCCGCACGACCTGACTGATCTCGGTTTCCGTCGTCACCATCATCAGCGTCAGGCGGGTGTACTGCGGACTGGCCCGTACGCTCTTGATGAATTCATAGCCGTTCATCACCGGCATGTTCCAGTCTACGAGCGCGACATCCACGGGGCCGGCCTGCGCCAGCACGTCGAGCGCGGCCTGGCCGTGCTCCGCCTCCAGCACCTCGAAGCCCCGTTCGACGAGAATGTTCGCGATCACCCGGCGCATCGCGCGGGAGTCGTCAATGACAAGAGCCCGTTTCCCCATCGCTCATCATTCCTCGGCCGCTTTCGCGCCGGTGGCGCCGACCACTGTTGCAGATTGCACGCTGATTTTCAGGACGCTCACATCGCACTCTCAGGCTCGACGATCCGATCGGTATCGAGCACGAGCAGCAGCTTGTCCGTCAGTTTGTACGCCCCGAGAATCAGGTCACGGGCCACCCCCCTGACGGTATCCGGAATGCGCTCGAAGCTATCGACATCCGCGTGCAGCACGTCGCCGATCTTGTCGACGAGCAGGCTGACCGCCCCTTCGTCGGTATGGATGACGACGTTCATCGGCCGCATGTCGCCCGGCCGATCCTCCAGACCAAGCACCCGACGCAGATCGATCGCAGTGACGATCTGCCCGCGCAGATTGATCAGGCCGCTGACCGTCGCCGGCGCCAGTGGAATCGGCGTGGTTTCCTGGTAGCGGATGACTTCCTGCACCTTGGTCACCTGCACGCCGAAGAACAGCCCGGCAAGATAGAACGTACAGAACTGCGATTCCTCGCTCATCCGTTCACCCTGAGTTGACGAGTCTGACCGCGTGCGGGAAACAGCGCGGCAAACATTTTTTCAAGGAAGCTCTCCACATCGAAGATCTCCGTGACGCGCCCCTGCAGGACGGTCGTCCCGAGCACGCCGGCACGCGAAGCCTCTCCCGTCAGCGTCAGTGTTTCTTCAATGATGTCGAGAATTTCGTCGACGACCAGTCCCAGACTGCGCCCGTTGACGGTGTAAACCACGACCTGCACCACCGTCAGGTCCGTCGGTGCGCCGGCGGCCAGCCGCTCGATCGGCCGGCGCTCCGCCAGCACGTCGCTCAGACGCACCAGCGGCAGGATCTGGTTGCGGTACTGCACCACCTCCTGCATGCCGGCGAACTCCAGGGCTTCACACGGGAATTCCTCCAGTCGTGCCACCTTGTTGAGTTCGATCGCCAGACGGCCGTCACCCGGCGAGCGCACCAGCAACATGTTGCGCGCTTCGTCGTGTGCCAGTTCCGCGGTCGGCGCTTCACCGGCACCGTGATCACGTGCCTCGCCAACGATGCGGGCACGCTGCGCCAGACCGAGGATGTCGAGAATCAGCACGACACGCCCGTCGCCCATCACCGTCGCCCCGGCGAACACGGTCAGTCCCTTGAGCAGTTTGGAGAGCGGCTTGACGACGATTTCCTGCGTATCGTTGATGTCGTCGACGACCAGGCCGAAGCGGCGCTTGTCCGACTGCAGCACGACGATGTTGGTGTTCTCGCCGTGGCTCTCCAGCCCCAATTCGCGGTTGAGGTAGCACAGCGGCAGCAGCTTGCCGCGCAGGCGATAAACCGGAGCACCGTGAATGTGCTCGATGCCCTGCTCCTCGTCCAGGCGGATCAGCTCCTGCAGGCTGCCCTGCGGGATCGCAAAACGCTGGCCACCGCTGGTGACGATCAGCGCCGGCACGATCGCCAGGGTCAGCGGCAGATTGATCTTGAACAGCGTGCCTTTGCCGAGTTCGCTGCGCAGCTCGATGTTGCCGCTGATCTTCTCGATGTTGGTCTTGACCACATCCATGCCGACGCCGCGGCCGGAAATGTTGGTCACTTTCTCCGCCGTCGAGAATCCCGGCAGGAAAATCAGATTGATCAGCTCGCGCGCCGACATGCTCTCGGCCTGCTCGGCACTGATCAGCCCTTTCTGCTGCGCTTTAGCCTTGAGCTTGTTCGGGTCGATGCCGGCGCCGTCATCGGCGATCTCGACGATGACCTGCCCGCCCTCGTGATAGGCGCGCATCGTCAGCACGCCCTCGGCAGGCTTGCCGACGGCCACCCGCTGCTCCGGCGCCTCGATACCGTGATCGACACAGTTGCGCACCAGGTGCGTCAGCGGATCTTTCATGGCTTCGATCAGCGACTTGTCGAGCTCGGTCTCCTTGCCGACCATCTCGACGCGGATCTGCTTGCGCACCCCGATCGCCAGATCGCGCACCACGCGCGGGATCTTGTTCCAGATGTTGTTGATGGGCTGCATGCGGGTCTTCATGACCCCTTCCTGCAGCTCCGTGGTGATCAGGTTGAGCCGCTGCGAAGTCGTCGTGAAGCGCGAATCCTCGACACCCTTGGCGTACTGCAGCACCTGGTTACGCGTCAGCACCAGCTCGCCGACCAGATTCATCAGGTGATCGAGCAGACCGACGTCCACCCGGATGGAGGTTTCTGCCACCGCAGGCGCCTTGGTTTCCTTCGCCACTTCTTTCTGCGACTTCAGCGCTTCGACCACCGCCGTCGGCTGCAGGCCCGTCTCCTGCACCAGAATCTCGCCGACGTGCCGCGGATCGCCCTGATCCTGACGTTCGAGCGCCTCGACCACCTTGTCCGGCTCGACGGCGCCCTGCTGCACCAGCAGCTCGCCGATCGGTGCATTCACCGGGCTCTGCGCCGCCGCCGGCGCATCGTCCGTCTGCAGCGCCTTGAGTCGATCGATCAGTGCCGCAAAGTCATCCTCGCCATCGCGACCGCTGGACTCGATGGCGGCGAGCATGCTGCGCACGCCATCGACCATCTGCAGCAGCGCCGTGGTGCGCTCCGGCGTCAGGCGCAGATGGCCGTCACGCAGCTTGGACAGCAGGTTCTCGCCGGCATGCGTGAGTTTCTCCAGGCGGCTGAAGCCGAGGAACCCGCACGTGCCCTTGATGGTGTGGATCGTGCGGAAGATGCTCGCCAGTGTGTCGCGATCATCCGGCGTGGTTTCCAGCGTGACCAGCTCGTTGTCCAGACGATCGAGGTTCTCCTGACTCTCCGCCAGAAACTCGACGACGATCTCGTCCATGCTGTCCGTCACCTCATCCGGCACCGGTGGCGGCGGTGGCGGTGGTGGCGGTGCGGCCGGCTTCGCAGCAGCGACCGGGGCGTCGTCCTTGCGCTGCAGGACCTGCAGGCGTTCGGCCAGCTCGTGGTAATCCTCGTCGCCGTCATGCCCTGTCGATTCGATGGCCGCGAGCATCGCGCGCACGGCATCGACCATCTGCAACAACGCCGTCGCACGCTCCTGGTTCAGGCGGATCTCGCCGTCCCGCAGGCGCGAGAGCAGGTTTTCACCGGCGTGCGTGACCTTCTCCAGGCGCGAATAACCGAGAAAGCCGCACGTGCCCTTGATGGTGTGGATGGTGCGGAAAACGCTCGCCAGCGTATCGCGGTCATCCGGGTTCGATTCCAGCGACACGAACTCGTTGTCGAGCCGATCGAGGTTCTCGTTACTTTCTCCCAGGAACTCCCGGACGATGTCGTCAAGATCATCCATCGATACTCACCCTCACCGCGGTCCGTTTGCACCCATGCTGCCGGGCCATCTTTTTCATCAGGTTTCTCCACCGGGGCGGTATCGGCAACTGTAGTCTTCCCCGCGCCAGTCGCCCGCCCGCGACAACCCGACGGGGGCAGCGGCACAGCGTTCAATCCAGCATTCTGGACAAGCTTGGCACGAGTGCTTCTTTACACATGCAAAAAATGGATTCCTGGAGGCTCGCACGCGAAGCAGCTTGCAAGCCACCGAGCACCGACGTATACCCGCGAGGCTTTGCGTTCCCCTCGCCAGGCATTCTCCGAGGTCCCTTCGCCAATGCACATCATCATGGTCGCTAATCCGAAGGGCGGATGCGGCAAAACAACCGTGTCCACCCAGCTCGCCGGGCATTACGCCAATGCCGGTTGGCGTGTCGGACTGTTCGATCTGGACAGGCAGCAATCCGCGCTCAAATGGCTGCGCCGGCGTCCTGAGACATGCGCCGCCATCGAAGGCTTCGATGCCCGCGACAAAGACGCCATCGACGATATAGCGCCACATCTGGACGTCGCCGTCGTCGACGCTCCGGCAGGGCTGCGCGGCGACCGGCTCAAAGAAATCGTGCGCCAGGCCGACCACCTCGTCGTGCCGGTGCAGCCATCGCCGTTCGACATGGACGCCACCGATGATTTCCTCGCGTTGCTGATCGAGCTTAAGCGTGTGCGCAAGGGACGCTGCGCGCCAGCGCTGATCGCCAACCGTGTCAACCCGCGTGCACTCTCGGCGCGCGAGCTGGACACCTTCCTGCAGGCCAGCGGCCTGCCGGTTCTCGGTGCGCTGCGCGATACTCAGATCTACGTGCAGCTCGCCGCCGCGGGCACGACGCTGTTCGACCTGCCCGCCCACCGCGTTGCCCGCGATCTGGACGCCTGGCAGCCGCTGCTCGACTGGCTGGCCGCACCGCCCGAACACGACTGACCCCACTCTCATCGCCCATTCAACCGAGGAGCATCCTGATGCCCCGCATCGCCCGCCTGTGCTTGTTGTTCGCAGGCCTGCTGATCCTGAATGCCATCGTCCCCGGCGAGGCGCGCACCCGGCACACCAGCCCGACGGCGCCCGCGCAGCGTCCGCTCGCCATTGGACTGATTTCCGGCGGCATCCAGGGCACTGCCGCGCATCTGGCTGCCGACATGGCGGCCGTGCTCGATGCGCCGGACCTGCGCATCCTGCCGATCCTCGGGGATGGTTCTGAACAGAATCTGCGTGATCTGCTGACCTTGAACAACGTCGACATCGCAATGGTGCAAACCGACGTGCTGGAAACCGTGCGCAAGGATCCGCAGTGGGACAAGCTGTCCAAACGCCTACAATTCATCGCCAAGCTGCACAATGAAGAGTTTCATCTGCTGGTGCGCGGACACGTCAACCGCGTCGCCGATCTTGCCGGACTCAAGGTCAACGTCGACCTGCCGGACAGCGGCACGGCAACGACGGCCCGGATCATCTTTGCGGCGCTGGGCCTGCGGGTGGAAATGACCCATTACGACCAGAGCATGGCGCTCGACAAACTGCGCAGCGGCGAAATCAGCGCGCTCGCCTACGTCGCCGGCAAACCCGCCCCCTTGTTCCAGCGCGTGCGCCCCGAGGACGATCTGCACTTTCTGTCGATCGGCCACCCACCGGAACTCGTCGGCAGCTACCTGCCGACCCGGCTGACCAAGGCCGACTACCCGAACCTGATCGTTGGCGGAGACGAGGTCAAGACACTTGCGGTCGGCAGCGCGCTGGTCGCCCTGAATCCGCGCCAGAAAGCGCAGGCGCTCAAGATCGAGCGTTTCACCACGCACTTCTTCGAGCAGTTCGCCAGCTTTCGCCAGGCGGGCCGCCACCCGAAATGGCGCGAGGTCAGCCTCAGCGCCCAGCTGCCCGACTGGCCGCGCATGCAGGCCGCCAGCGACTGGCTGATCGCCAATCAGGATCGCCTGAAGGCCTATGCCGACGCGATCGCCCGGCAGGCCGCCAAGGCCGAAGCGAACAATGCCACCAAGGCAGAAACACCGCCGGCAGGCAGCGAAGCCACCGCCGGCAGCGGACAAAACGCCCAGACCAGCGGAGTGCCCGCCAACACGGCTGCCACCAGCAAACCCGAAGCGGGCAAGCCTGACGCCACTAAAGCCGAGGCCGGCAAACCCGAGACGGCCAAGCTTGAGCCGGCCAAACCCGCGACACCCACCGCACCGCAGAGCGATGCCAAAGGCAACGAGCAGAACCGGCCGCAGATCCCCGAAGCAGCAGCAGCCCAATCGCCGAAAGCGGAAGGCAGCCCGGCTGCAGAAGCCAAGCATGAAGAAAAACCCGCGACCGGCGAACACGGCCAGGAGCCCAGGACTGAAGCCAGCGCGCCCAAGCCGCCGGTCGAAGCCGCACCGAACGCCCCCGCCGGCGACAAGAAGCCGGATGCCGCAGCTGCTGGCAAGCCAGCAGAACATGGCAATGCGCCGGCCCCGGCAGAGAACCCGGGCGGCAAGGCTGCGGATAAAGCGACGGACAGCAAGGCGAGCGACAAACCAGCCGAAGGTAAGCCCATCGATAAACCCGCGGATGGCAAAGGCACCGACAAACCGGTGGACACCAAAACCACGGACAAGCCAGCGGATAGCAAAGGCACCGACAAACCGGCCGGTGAAGGCAAGGCGGCCGACAAACCGGCCAACGACAAGCCGGCGGATACGCCCGCGGACAAGCCGGCCGAGCACGCCGCGGAGCCGAAACCGACGCAGGCCCCTGCCCCCGATGCCGGTGCTGAGCCAGCATCAGTGGACGACACTGGCACAGTCAGGAATTAGCCCGGCTCGCACCGAGCGTGGATGACAGCCCTGCGGCGGCTCATCCTCGCAGCCGGAAACATTCGGCCTCCGCTCCCGAGCGCGCGCGGCCGGGCGTCAGGATTTCGCCGGCGTCAGGGCTTCCAGCGCCTTGCGCTGAGCCTCGTCCGGATTCGGCTGCTGCTGCAGCCACTGGCGCAGGCTGTCCAGCGCGGCGCCGGCTTCGGCCAGCCCGGCCGCCGCTGCGCGCTGATACCACTGCACGGCCTGGATGACGTCCGCCGAGACGCCGATCTGTTCGGTGCCGCGGCTCGGATCGTAGCTGCGCGCCAGCAGCAGCATCGCCGTTGCATTGTCGCGCTCGGCCGCCGCCTCGAAGAACAGGCGTGCAGCACCGCCATCACCCAGTTCGAGCGCCTTGCGCCCCCGCTCCAGCAACTCGTCGATGCTGGGCACCGGCGGCGGCGCAGGCGGCGTATCGCTGGCCGTCGCTGGCGCCAGCACCGTCACCTCCACCGGCGTTTCCGCCGTCGCCCGCGGAAAGCGCAGCGGCCGCAGCGGCTGCGTGCGCACGAACAGCGTGAACTGGCCCGGACGGCTGGCGTGCAGCGTCAGCCCGGCAAGCGCAGAGGCATCGAGCTGCCAGCGGCCGAGCTCATCGCGCGCCCCCGACGACAGGCTCGCGTCCATCGGCAGGCCACCGATGATGACGCGCTCACTGTCTGCATCCAGCCCGCCGTGCAGGTTCAGATCCAGGGCAATCGCCTCGCCGACCGTGCCGCGGGCGGCATGGGCCTCGATCGTCGTCAGCGGCGGCGTGCCCGACAGCGGCACCGGCTCCTGGCGTGGCCGCCCGAGATCGACCGGCACCGGCGCACTGCCCACGCCCACCGGCGCCGAACCGGGGTGCAGAGCCATCGGCGGCTTGATCAACTCGACATTGTTCGCGCTCGGTGTACGCCCCGGCACGATGCCGAAACGGGCCTGCAGCCCCAGCACCCAGCTTTCGAACTCGTAGCGCACACGCTGTTGCAGATCCGGCGAATTCATCACCACACCGGCCCCCGCCACCACCACCGTACCCACCAGCAACCACATCGTCCTGCGGACTGCGTTCCCTGCTGGCTTGCTCGACCCCATATTCGCTGGCACCTTCTGGCTGACGGCATGGACAAAAGACGGCGCAGTCTACTCGCAGCCGGGCCGCATCAGCCACGCGGGCGCAGAGGCCCCCGCCGACACGACGGGAATGCCCATATGAAAAGTGTCATCCAGTTCTTCAATCCCAAACCGCTGCTGGGCATTTTCATCGAGCTGCCGGGCAGCGGCGACTGGAGTTGCCCCGAGTTCGGCACACAGACCGCGGGCACGGTGGAACTCGTCGACGTCAGCCTGCTCCCCTCGGGACATCTGGTTCTGACCCTGCAGGCACAGGATGCCAGCGTGCCGAGCGACTGGCTGGGCATGCACGGCGTCATCGATGCTGCGGACGGTTCGATCGCGCTGGATCTGGGGGATGGTCGTCATCTGGCGTTCCCGGCCAGGGAGCGCGAGCGCGTCAGTGCATTGTTCCTGCGGCTCGCCAATCGCCAGAACTGAGTCCCCCACCGCGACACCCGTGGATGCCGCGTGCGGGAGCCGCTGTGCTTGTATCTACGGCTTGCTTTCGGCCTGCACACGGGCCGCTGCGGCACTGATCAGCGCCGAGGGCTCGACGACACCGGCGACCGGCGGATGCCAGATCTTGCCGTAACGCTGCACGATGCGGCTGACGTAGGCCTGGGTTTCCGGGTAAGGCGGCACGCCGCCGTAACGCTCGACAGCCTTCTCGCCAGCGTTGTAACCGGCCAGCGCCAGCGGTACGTCACCGCCGAAGAACGCCAGCAGCCAGCGCAGATAGGCCATGCCACCACGCAGGTTCTGCACCGGGTCGAAGGCATCCTGCACGCCGAAGCGGTCCGCCGTTTCCGGGATCAGCTGCATCAGCCCCTGAGCGTTCTTCGGTGACACCGCCGATGAACTGAAGCCCGACTCCATCGCCAGCACGGCCAGCACCAGGTCGGGATCGAGCTGGTACTCGGGGGCCATCTCGCGCACCCAGGCGACGATCTGCCGCCGCTCCGGCGTCGACTCGAAGTCAACGCGCGGTGCCGCCCGATAGGCCACCTGCACGACACCGGCCCCGGCACCCCGCGTCGGGCCGACGCAGCTCGCCGATTTCATCTTGACCTTGCCGAAGGCGATCAGCAGGCGTTGCGAGATCGCATCCCCTTTGGCCGCCGCCTTGCGAAACCACGCCGCGGCGAGAGCATCGTCACGCGGCACGCCGCGGCCGTTGGCATACATCCAGCCAAGCTGGTACTGGGCCTCGCTGCTGCCGCGACTGGCGGCCAGACAGTAGAGCTGAACGGCCCGGCCGACATCGCGCGGAATGCCCTCGCCGTGCTCGAAGCGCGCCGCCCACTGCAACTGCGTCGAAGTCGGTGCCCCGCTGAGGCTGGCGACCGACGGCGCTCCTGCGTGTACGCTGCCCGCCAGCGAAATCGCCAGCGCCGCGAACAGAGCACGCGGGCGCCGCAAACGGGACTTTGCAAGGTATCTGGATCGGTTCATGCGCGCATGGTAGCGACAGCACTCGGTCAGACTCCAGCACTGCGCCGGCAAACGACACAATCTGTGCGCATTCAACCTGCTGCGGCGTCCTTGCCCGAGTGCACGCGATACAGCAGCTCGGCCTCGCCGCGCGGCAGTCCGCACAGTTCCATCAGATCCTCAAGGCTGGCGCCGCGCGCGGCGAGCTTGCTGGCCAGCTCATAGGCTCTGCGCTCGACCTCGGTCGACGAGCCGCCGGCCGACGCCGACTCGGCCTGCCGCTCAAGCCCCTCCTCGATACGCGCCAGACGCTGGCCGAGCACACCGAGCGCCGCGGCGATACCGCGCACCTCCTGACGCAGCGCCTCGATGGCCGGATCGGCTGCCGGCGGTACCGGTTCGGCCACGACGTCACGCGCCGCCCGCCAGCGCCGGTACACCGCCAGCGCGATCACCACCAGCAGCACGTCGCTGACCAGCAAGGCGCTGATGGCGATCACATAAAGCAAAGGGAGATTCATGGATTACGCTCCGTGGCGGACGCCTGGGCAGCCGTCGGATCGACCTCGACACCGCTCCGCGGATCAGCCTGCTGATTGAGCACGACGAGCACCACACGGCGATTGCGCAAGCGCCCTTCGGGGGTGGCGTTGTCACCGATCGGCCGGAATTCGCCGTAGCCGATGGCCGCCATGCGCCCGGGCGCCACGCCGGCATCGCTGAGCACGGCAACGACGCTCGCCGCGCGCGCCGCCGACAGTTCCCAGTTCGACGGATACACCGGATTGCGGATCGGCACGTTGTCGGTGAAGCCCTCGACCTGCACGCGGTTCGGAAAGCCATCCAGCACGCCGGCGATGCGCTTGAGCGGCTCGATCGCCTGCGCGTTGAGCTGGGCACTGCCGCTCTGAAACAGCAGGTTGTCCTTGATTTCGAGCTCGACCCAGTTCTTCTCGCGGCGCACCGCCATCTGATCGAAATGGATCATCTCGGCCACCGCGTTGCGCAGCCCCGCCTCGATGCGGGCCAGCGGATCAGCAACCGGCGGCTTGCGCTCGGCAGGCGTGGCGGGAGGCTCGGCGGCCGAGGCCGACGCGGCCGGTTCAGTGGTGGTTTTGTCGCCCTCACCGCTCGGCCGGTCGAGCACCGGTCGCAGGTCCGGGCGTACCGGTGGTGTCGGCAGCGGCCGCAGATCCGGCGCGATCAGATTGACCTTGCGCCCGTCCTGCGGATCGGACAGCGCCCGCGGCGATTCGCCGATCGGCAGCGTGCCGCCGGTGGCCGACGGCGAGCGGAAGGCGGCGATCAGGTTCTCCGACAGCACGCGATACTTGCCGGCATTGACCGAGGAAATCGCGTACATGACGACGAAGAACGCAAACAGCAGCGTGATGAAATCGGCGTACGACACCAGCCAGCGCTCGTGATTCTCGGGCTCGTCGTGGTGCAGGTGGCGGCGGCGGGCAGCAGGCACGATCCCTTGTCACTCCTGGATGAAGCCGCGCAGGCGCAGCTCGATGTTGCGCGGATTCTCGCCGCTGGCGATGGCGATGATGCCTTCGATGACCATTTCACCGAGCTGCGACTGGCCGTGAATGATGTGCTTGAGCTTGCTGGCGATCGGCAGGAACACCAGGTTGGCCAGACCGACGCCGTAGACCGTCGCCACGAAGGCCGCCGCGATACCGCCGCCGAGCTTCGACGGATCGGCCAGGTTTTCCATCACGTGGATCAGGCCGAGCACCGCACCGAGGATGCCGATGGTCGGCGCATAACCGCCCATGCTCTCGAACACGCGCGCGGTGCGGTATTCGAAATCCTCGCGCGCCGACAGCTCCATCTCCATGGTCTGGCGGATCAGCTCCGGCTCACCGCCGTCGACCAGCATCTGCAGTGCCTTGGCGGTGAACGGGTCGTCCTCACGCTCGATCAGGTCTTCCAGCCCGAGCAGGCCGCCGCGGCGCGCCACATGGCTCCAGCCGACGATCTTGGTGATAGTCGCCTCGAAGGAATGCTGCGGTGGCCTGAACACCCAGCGCAGCCGCCGCAAGGCACCGCGGAACACCGGCAGCGGACTGCCGAGCAGACTCGCCGCCAGCGTACCGAGGACGACGATGATGAAGGCCGGCGGATTGATCAGCGCCGCGATGTGACCGCCTTCGAGCAGATGCCCGCCGAGCACGGCGGCGATCGCCAGCAGCAGGCCGAAGACGCTGAGCAGATCCATGCGCCGCTCCCGTCAGGCGGCCAGCCGCGCCCGCAAACGCGAGACGGCCTGGCTGTGCAGCTGACTGATGCGTGACTCGCTGACACCGAGCACCGCGCCGATCTCCTTCAGGTTCAGGCCCTCGTCGTAGTACAGCGACAGCACCAGACGCTCGCGCTCGGGCAGGGCATCGATCAGGCCGGCAACACTCGCGATCAGCTGCTCGCGTGCCACGTCCTCTTCCGGCCCGGCCTGCGGCGACGGCAGCCGCGCCAGCAGATCGTCGCCCTCGCCTTCCTCGGTGCTTTCATCGAGCGACACCAGCTTCTGACCGCGGATATCCTGCAGCGCAGCGTGGTAGTCGGCGAGCGACAGGCCGAGCTGCTCGGCGATCTCGGCATCCTGGGCGTCGCGCCCGGTCTGCGTTTCGATCGACTGGATCGCCGCGGCGACCTCGCGTGCGCGCCGGTGCACCGAGCGCGGCACCCAGTCGCCCTTGCGGATCTCATCGAGCATCGCGCCGCGGATGCGCAGCTCGGCGAAGGTGGCGAAGCTCGCCCCCTGACTGGCGTCGTAGCGCTGGGCCGCTTCGATCAGGCCGAGCATGCCGGCCTGGATCAGATCGTCGATCTGCACCGAGGCCGGCAGACGCGCCAGCAGGTGGCAGGCGATGCGTTTGACCTGGGCGGCATGCGCGGTCACCAGCTCTTCGAGCGACGGAGCGGCGACGGGAGCGTAGGGACAACGCGCGCGCATCGTGATCGACCTCGCGACTCAGCGCTCGCCGCTACCGAGCAGGCGCTCAAGGAAGAACTGCAGATGACCACTCGGCCCGGCCGGCAGCGGCCAGCGCTCGATGGTCTCGGCCAGACGCTGGAAGGCGACCGCCGCCCGCGAGCCGGGGAAGGCCTCGACCACCGACTGCTGCATCTGCACCGCGCGCTTCAGCTGCGGGTCCTCCGGCACGCCGCCGAAGTAGTCCAGCGTGACGTCGAGGAAGCGGTCGGTGACCTTCAGCAGCTTCTCGAACAGCTCACGTCCCTCACGGTGGCCGGCGACACGGTTGGCCAGCACATGGAAGCGGTCGACACCGAAGTCGCGCGACAGCAGCTTGATCAGCGCGTAGGCGTCGGTCAGCGAGGCCGGCTCGTTGCAGACGACGACGATGATCTCCTGCGAGGCGCGGGCAAAGGTGATGACGCTGTCGGAAATACCTGCCGCGCAGTCGACCAGCAGCACATCGAAGGCATCCGACAGCTCGGAAAAGGCGCTGATGACACCGGCGTGCTCGGCCGGCGACAACTCCGCCATGCGCTTGACGCCGGAGCTGGCCGGAACGATGCGGACATCGTGCGGCCCGGTCAGCAGGATCTCTTCGAGCGTGCGCTCACCAGCGAGCACGTGCGACAGGTTCCACACCGGGTGCAGGCCGAGCAGCACGTCGATATTGGCGAGGCCGAGGTCGGCGTCGAGCAGCAGCACGCGCTTGCGTGCCTGCGCCATCGCCACGGCCAGATTGATGCTGGTATTGGTCTTGCCGACCCCGCCCTTGCCGCTGGCCACGCAGATCACCCGTACCGGACTCGGGCGGGCGAGGCTGCGCAGTCCCGCGGCCTGGTCGCTGGCGGCCATGTCAGAGGCTGGCATTCGCAACTCTCCTTCCATACGTCAGCAGCATGGCTTCTTCGGCCACGCTGAAATTACGCGCGCTCGCCAGATCGATCGCGGTCTGCAGCAGTTCGTCGGTGCGCGCCGTCTGCAGATCCTCGGGCACACGCTGGCCGTTGGCGATGAAGGCCAGACGCAGGCCGCGGCGATACAGCACGCCGAGCACACCGCCGAGACAGCTGGTCTCGTCGAGCTTGGTCAGTATGGCACCGGCCGGGTTGGCACCGGCAAAGGCATCGGCCGCCTCATCGAGCGTACTGCCCTGGGCGTTGGCCGCCATCACCAGCCAGGTGCGCACTGCCGGCAGTGTCTGCAGCATCGACAGCTGCTGCGCCAGGCGCACGTCACGCTGGCTCATGCCGGCGGTATCGATCAGCACCAGCTCCTTGTCGGCGAAATCGGCCAGCGCCTGGCGCAGCTCGGCGGCATCACTGGCGATGCGCACCGGCACGTCGAGAATCATCGCGAAGGTGCGCAGCTGGTCGAAGGCGCCGATGCGGTAGCTGTCGGTAGTAACCAGGCCGACCTTGCGCGGGCCGTGACGCAGCGTGTAGCGCGCCGCGAGCTTGGCCACCGTCGTCGTTTTGCCGACGCCGGTCGGCCCGACCAGCGCGACCACGCCGCCCTGCGCCAAAATATCGCCATCATCGGTGAGCAGACCGGCCCCGAGCTGGGCCAGCGCCGCCTGCCAGGCATGTTCGCCATCGGGCTGCGCCAGCGCGGCGTCGGTCAGCTGATAGGCCAGTTCGGCATCGAGGCCGAGCTTGAGCAGGCGCTCCAGCAGCTCGAAGCGCTGCGGCTGCTGGCGCCCGGCACGGCCCCAGGCGATCGAAGTCATCTGCTGTTCGAGCAGCTCGCGCAGCGAACTGATCTCACGCTGCATCTGCACCAGCACCGGGTCCTGCGCCCAGGCCACGCTCGGCCGCGCGCGGGTGTCGACGGTATCGATGCTGGGGGCGCGCGATTCGGCCGGCGCTGGCTTGCGCGGCGGCGGCGCGGCGGTTACCGGAGCCGGCCGCGAGGCGGCGGCGAACAGGCCGCTGCGCGCGGCGACAGGCGCTGCGACCGGTTCGACCGCGGCCACCACCGGTGCGGCCGGCACAGCTGCGGCCGGGGCTGCGGCCTCGGCCGTCTCGACCGCCTGACGCTGCAGTCCGGCATAGGCGCGCTCGTCGTAGTCGGTCGCGGCGACGATCTCGATGCCGTCTTCGAGTTTGCGGTTGGACAGGATCACCGCATCGGCACCCAGTTCCTCGCGCACCCGCTTCATGCCTTCACGGATATTTGCCGCATAGATGCGCTTCAGTCTCATCGCCGTTTCCTCCCGGACCACCGCCGTCGCGCCGGATACCTGTTACTTGCCCACGGTAGCGATGACCTTCAGCTTGCGGTCCTCGGCAATCTCGCCAAAGCCCAGCACGTGAAGGTTGGGAATGCCGTGCCGCACGAAACGCGCGAGCATCAGACGGATGCCGTCGGACACCAGCAGCACCGCCGGCTGTCCGGCGAGTTCCTGACGGTTCGCCGACTCGCTGAGCGACTGATGCAGCCGCTCGGCGAGCCCCGGTTCCACCGGGGCCGGACCATCCCCACCTACCTGCACGGCTTTCTGCAGGATCTGTTCCAACTTCGGGTCCAGGGTGATGACCGGCAATTCATCAACTAAGCCATTGATCTGCTGAATGATCATGCGCCCGAGGCGAACACGCACCGCCGCCAGCAAGGCGTCAGCGTCCTGACTCCGCGGCCCCTGCTCCGCCAAAGTTTCGGCGATCGTGCGCATGTCGCGGATCGGCACCTGCTCGGCCAGCAGGCCCTGCAGCACGCGCACGACGGTGCGCAGCGGCAGCGTTTTCGGCACCAGATCCTGCACCACCCGTGGTGCAACCTTGCCGAGGCGGTCGAGCAGCTCCTGCACTTCCTCGTGACCGAGCAGCTCGGGCGCATGCGAGGACAGCACGTGGTTGAGGTGCGTGGCGATCACCGTCGAGGCGTCGACGACCGTGTAGCCGAGGCTCTGCGCCATCTCGCGCAGGCCGCTCTCGATCCACACCGCCGGCAGGCCGAACGCCGGATCGCGGCCCGGCGTGCCCGGCAGCTCGCCCTGCACCTGGCCGGGATTGATCGCCAGCTCGCGGTCGGGATAAACCTCGGCCTCGGCGACGCTGACGCCGAGCAGCGTGATGCGGTAGGCGGTCGGCGGCAGGTCGAGGTTGTCGCGGATGTGCACCGGCGCGATCAGAAAGCCCAGCTCCTGCGACAGCTTGCGCCGCACGCCCTTGATGCGCGCCAGCAGCTGGCCGTTCTGCGCCTTGTCGACCAGCGGGATCAACCGGTAGCCGACCTCCATGCCGATGGTGTCGATCACCGGCACGTCGTCCCAGCTGACGTCGCGCACTTCTGGCGCCGGCGCGCCGCCCTCGGCCGTCGCCCCCGGCAGAGCCGGCACGGCGCCGGGCCCGGCCGCCGCCGCACCGGCCAGCGCCGGGCGGACGCCGCTCTCGCGCTGATGGATGCGCCAGGCCAGCCAGCCGGCGCCCCCCGCCAGCGTCAGGAAGATCAGGTTGGGCATGCCGGGGATCAATCCCATCAGGCCGACGATGCCGGCCGCCACCGCCAGCGCCTGCGCCGAGCCGAACAGCTGGCTGACCACCTGCTCGCCCATGTCGGCGGCACCCGAAGCGCGGGTGACCATGATCGCCGCCGCCACCGACAAAAACAGCGCCGGGATCTGCGCCACCAGACCGTCGCCGATGGTCAGCAGCACGTAGGTCTCGGCGGCCTCGCCGATCGGCAGGCCGTGCTGGATCACACCGATCAGCAGGCCACCGATGATGTTGATGAACAGGATCAGGATGCCGGCGATGGCATCGCCACGCACGAACTTGGAGGCGCCATCCATCGAGCCGTAGAAATCCGCCTCCTGCACCACCTCGCCGCGGCGGCGCTTGGCCTCGGCCTGATCGATGACACCGGCATTGAGGTCGGCATCGATCGCCATCTGCTTGCCGGGCATCGCATCCAGAGTGAAGCGCGCGCTGACTTCCGAAACGCGCCCGGCACCCTTGGTCACCACCGCGAAGTTGATGATCATCAGGATCGCGAACACCACGATGCCGACCGCATAGTTGCCGCCGACGACGAAATGGCCGAAGGCCTCGATGACCTTGCCGGCAGCATCGCCGCCCTTGTGGCCTTCGAGCAGCACCACACGCGTCGAGGCGACGTTGAGGCCGAGGCGCAGCAGTGTGGTCACCAGCAGCACCGTCGGAAACGCCGCGAAGTCGAGCGGCCGGCGCGCGTACACCGTCGCCAGCAGCACCACCAGCGCCAGCGCGATGTTGAAGGTGAAGAACAGGTCGAGCAGCAGCGGTGGCAGCGGCACCACCATCATCATCAGCACGACGATCAGCAGCACCGGGGCGCCGAGCCCGCTGCGCGCCAGGCTGATCAGAATTTCGGTGAGCTTGTTCATCATTCGGTCCGCAGTTCCGGCGGTACCGGCACCTCAGGCATGCCGATCGGGGTCAGCGGCAGCGCCCGCTCGGCGCGCAACTGGAAGACGTAGGCCAGCACCTGGGCAACGGCGGTATACAGCGCCGTCGGGATCGCCCGGTCGAGCCTGGCGTTGTAGTAGATCGCGCGCGCCAGCAGCGGCGATTCGACCAGCGGCACGCCGTGACTGGCCGCCAGCGCGCGGATGCGCAGTGCCACCTCGTCGAGGCCGGCGGCGACCAGCAGCGGCGCGCTCATGCGCAGGCCGTCGTACTTCAGGGCCACGGCGTAATGCGTCGGGTTGATGATGACGACGTCGGCCGTCGGCACTTTGTCCATCATCCGCCGCTGGGCGAATTCCATCTGCAGGCGACGCAGCTTGCCCTTGATCTCCGGACGCCCCTCGGTGTCCTTCATCTCGTCCTTGACTTCCTGCAGCGTCATTTTCAGCTCCTTGGCGTTCTGCCAGAGCTGGTAGGGCACGTCGATCGCGGCGATCAGCAGCAGCGGCGCGGCGATCCACAGGTACAGATCGGCAAGCGTGGCTCCGGTATGGGCGATCGCCCGCGGCAGCGGCTCGGCCGACAGACCGAGCAGTTCCGGCTCGGCGTGCTGCAGCGCCACCACCGCCACCAGCGCCACCAGCGCGAACTTGGCCAGCGCCTTGAGCAGCTCGACCAGCCCGCGCACCGAGACCACCCGCTTGAGGCCGGCCAGCGGATCGAGCCGGTCCCACTTGAAGCCCATCGCCTCGGTGGAAAAATTCCAGCCGCCGATCAGCGCCGGCGTGACGACCGCCAGCCCCCACATCAGCAGCAGGAACGGCGCCAGCAACTTGAGCATCACCCACAGCGCATGGCCGAAGGCCTGCGCCGGGCGCGTCGGATCGAAGGCATCGCGCAGCTCCTGTGCGAAGCCGGCACGCATCAGCCCGAGCAGCGCCTCGATGATCGACGGCCCGAGCGCGATCAGCGCCGCACCGCCGCCGAGCGTCAGCAGGGCCGTGGTCAGCTCGCGCGAGCGCGGCACCTGGCCTTTTTCACGCGCCTGCTGCTGGCGTCGGGGCGTGGCCTCCTCGGTACGTTCCTGTCCCTGCTCGGCCATCTCAGCCTCCCGCGCGCAGCATGCCGGCGATCTGCCGGTAACCTTCGTCGAGCATGCGCGCGACCTCGGGCGCCAGCGCCGGCAGTGAGAACAGCAGGATCAGCAGGCCGAAGATCAGCGTGATCGGCAGGCCGACGGCAAAGATGTTGAGCTGCGGCGCGGCACGCGACATCACGCCGAAGGCCAGGTTGACCACCATCAGCGAGGCGATCGCCGGCAGACCGACCGACAGCGCGCCGGCGAAAATGCGCACCCCGGCTTCGGCCAGCTCACGGTAGCGCACCAGGCTCAAGCCGTCGGTACCGACCGGCAGCGCACGGAAGCTGTCGACCAGCATGCGGATCAGCACCAGATGACCGTCGAGGGCGAGGAAGATCAGCATGCCGAACATGCTGTAGAACTGCGACAGCAGCGGCATCTGCCCGCCGTTGACCGGATCGACCAGCGAGGCGAAACCGAGCCCCATCTGCGTGGCGACCACCTGGCCGGCGGTCTCCAGCGCCGCGAACACCAGACGCAGCACCAGGCCCATGAACAGGCCGATCAGCAGCTGCTGGATGAGGACGATGACGCCATCCGCTGAAAACGGCTCGATCGCCGGCGCCGGCGGCAGCAGCGGCAGCACGGCGACGGTCAGCGCCAGTGCCAGCGCCGCACGCACCCGCCGCGGCAGCACGCGCGCGCTGAACATCGGCGCCACCGACAGCAGCGCGCCGATGCGGGTCAGCGGCCACAGCAGACCGCCGATCCAGCTGGCCAGCTCGGCACTGGTGAACAGCACGGCCGTGCGCTACCCGATCAGCTGCGGGATGCTGTGGAACAGGCGCACGGTGAAATCGGTGAGCGTTTCCAGCATCCAGCCGCCGATGGCGATCAGCAGCACCACCAGCACCAGCACCTTGGGCACGAACGACAGCGTCGCCTCGTTGATCTGCGTGGCCGCCTGGAACAGGCCGACCAGCACACCGACTACCAGCGCCGCACCGAGCAGCGGCGCCGACAGCAGCACCGCGACTTCGAGCGTGCGCGTCCCCAGCGTGATCACGGTTTCGGGCGTCATCGCAGCCTCCTCAGCCGGCGCCGGCCGGCCCCTGGAAACTCGCTGCCAGCGTTCCCATGACCAGCGGCCAGCCGTCCACCAGCACGAACAGCATCAGTTTGAACGGAAAGGAAATGACCAGCGGCGACAGCATCATCATGCCCATCGCCATCAGCACGCTGGCGACCACCAGGTCGATCACCAGAAACGGGATGAACAGCATGAAGCCGATCTGGAACGCGGTCTTCAGCTCGCTGGTGACGAAGGCCGGCACCAGCAGCGAGAACGGCACCGTCTCCGGCGATTCCAGCGTATCGCGCCCGGAGAGCTTGGCGAACAGCGCCAGATCCGGCTCGCGCGTCTGCGCCAGCATGAACGCCTGCAGCGGCACGCGCGCCTTCTCCACCGCCTGCTGGAAGGTGATCTGCTCGGCCATGTACGGCTGCAGCGCCTCGTCGTTCATGCGCTCGAACACCGGTGCCATGATGAAAAAAGTCAGAAACAGCGCCAGCCCGATCAGCACCTGGTTCGACGGCGTCTGCATGGTGCCGAGCGCCTGGCGCAGCAGCGCCAGCACCACCAGGATGCGGGTGAACGCGGTCATCATCAGCAGCATCGACGGCAGCAGCGTCAGCGCCGTCATCACCGCCAGGATCTGCAGGCTGACCGACCACTCCTGACCGCCGGCGGCGGTCGGCGTCACCGTCAGCGCCGGCAGCTGCGGCGCGGCGGCGGCCAGCCCCGCCAGCGCCAGCCCAGCGAGCCCCAGCGCGCTAAGCGCGACCCGTCGAGCCGTCATGATCCTGCTCGCGCAGCGCCTGCATCGCCTGGCGAAAATCCAGCCCCGGCTCGACGACACTGCGCCGAGGTGTCGCCGCGTGATCGGTCGGCGGCGTGTGGGCCGGCGCGGCCGGGAACACATGCAGCGCGTTGACCGAATCCTGCGTCACGCCGAGCAGGATGCGCGTGCCCTGCACCTCGACCAGCACGATGCGTTCGCGGTTGCCGACCGCCAGCCCGCCGACGATCGCGATCTGCCCGGACTGGCGGCGCAGCGTCGGCAGCTGGCGCAGCAGCCAGGCCAGCAGCAGGATGACGACGATGACGCCGAGCAGACCGAGGCCGAGCTGCACCAGGGCATTGAGGTCGAAGGCCGGCGGCATCGCCGGGGCATCGGCCGCCACCGCCGCAGCCGGCAGCAGCATGGCCGCGGCGGCGGGCCGCAGGACAGGGACAGCTTTCATCAGCGCAGCCTCTTCACACGTTCCTCGGGACTGGATATCTCGGTGATGCGCACACCGAAGCGTTCATTGACCACCACCACCTCACCGCGCGCGATCAGGCAGCCGTTGACCAGAATGTCGAGCGGCTCACCGGCCGGGCGATCGAGGCGCACCACACTGCCCTGCGTCAGCTGCAGCAGTTCGCGCACGCTCAGGCGGGTGCGGCCAAGCTCCATCGACAACGTCACCGGAATGTCGAGGATCATGTCGAGATTGGCGTCACGGCGCGGCGCACCGCTGTCGCGCGGCTTCGGCTCGGTGAATTCACGCTCGAACGCCGCCGTCGACGCCGGCCCCGGCGCCTCGGCCTGCGGCTCGACAGGCGGCGGCGCTTCCGCCGCTGCCGCCTCGGCGACGGCCTCGGGTGGCGGCGCGTCGACGGCTGCCTCGGCGTCGGCCTGTGGCTTGTCTTCGTTGTCACTCACGATTCTGTCCTCCGCGGCGCCGCGTCATTGAGGTCCACCAGCCAGCGATCCACCTTCAGCGCGCGCCAGCCCTGCGTGGTGCCGTAATCCCCGTTGAGCACGCTGACGCCGTCGACCGCAAGCACCGCCTGCGGCGGAATGTCGACCGGCACCACGTCACCGACGCGCAGTGCCAGCAGCTCCTGCATGCTCAGCTCGAAACCGGCAAGCACGCAGCGCGCCTCGACCTGGGCATCGCGCAGACCAGCCTCGACCAGACGCCGCAGGCCCTCGTCGCGCACCGGATGCTCGCGCGCCAGCGACGCCATCAGCTGACCGCGCACCGGCTCGAACATCGACACCGGCAGCGCCAGGCACAGCGTGCCGCGAGTGCCGTCGATGGTCAGCTCGATCGCCGACACCGCCAGCGTCTCGGCGAGGTTGATCGCGGTGACGAAATGCGGCGTGACCTCGTGGCCGAGCAGCTCGAAATGCACCGGCAGATACGGCTTCCAGGCGCTGGCCAGCGCCCGCGCGCACAAGCCGTCGAGGCGCTGGATCATGCGCAGCTCGGCGGCGGTGAAATCCGGCCGGCTGAGTTCAGAAAACTGCGTACCGGGGCCACCGAAGTAAGCGCCGACCAGCGCGAACACCAGCGGATGATCGAAAATCAGCAGCCCCGGCCCGGCCATCGGCGCCAGGCCGATGACGTTGACCGCGCACGGCGCCTTGAGCCGGGCGACGAAATCCTGATACGCCTCGGCGCGCACTTCGAGCGGCTGCAGCTCGACGTCGCGCTGCAGCAGTTCATAGATCGCCACGCCGAGCTGGTGCGCCAGCCGGCTCTGCACCGTCTGCAGGATCGGCAGAATGCCGGCCAGCACGTTGTCCGGATTGCTCAGGTCATAGGGGCGCACTTCATCGTCGAACGCCGCATGCGCGCGTGCCGCCGACAGCCGGCCGTCGGCGACGCTCTCCATCAGCGCCTCCAGCTCGTCCTGAGACAGCAAGCCTTCACTCGACATGGCGCTACTGCATCACGAAGTTGGTGAAGTACACCTCTTCGATGCCCGGCGAGCCGGATTCCTCGATCAGAATCTTCTGGATCGTCTCCAGCACCTTCTTCTGCAGCGATTCCTTGCCGGTCGGCGACTCCAGATCGGCGAAGCTCTGCCCGGCGAAAAGGATGATCAGCTGATGGCGGATCTGCGGATCGTTTTCCTTGACCAGATCGAGCGCGTGCTTGTCCCGCGCCATCACCGACAGGCTGATCTGCACATAGCGCAACACCCCGTCCTGGTCGAAGTTGACGACAAACGGCGGATCGAGCGGCTGATACTGCGCCGGCCCGCTCGGCCGCGCCACCACCACCGGGGCATGCGCCGCCGCGCCGTGCGCCGCCGGTGCCTCACCGCCTTCACCGGCCGCCGCCCCCGGCAATTTCAGCAGGCCGAGGAAGAACAGTGCACCCAGCGTCCCGCCCAGCACCACCACCACCACCAGCACGATGATCAGGATCAGTTTGCCCTTGCCACCACCGGCCGGGGCCTCGGCCTTGGCCTCTTCTTTCTTCGCCATGGATTAGGAATTCCTTCGCTGCAAACTGGCCGCACCACCGACGGATGCCGGGCCCTGAATTGCCTGTGCCGAGCGCACACCACTGCGCGCCGGCAGGCGATTGCATACGCCCTGCCAACGCGGCAGACACCTTAGCCGCTCGGCACCGGCATTGGCTATGCCATGACACCGGCTGTATCGGCACTGCCCGCTCAGACGTAGTGATCGACGCCACCCAGCAGCGTGCGCACCGGCACGTTCAACACCTCGGCCACGGCTTCACCCTGCGTACCGCGCCCGCGCCAGCCCTGTCCCTGCTGGCCGCCACCGGCACCGCCGCCGTCGGCCATCGAGAATCCCTGCCGCGACTGCGAGGACTGTTCGCCGACGTGGGTCTGGCCGAGCTGCACGCCCTGCGCGCCGAGCAGATCGCGCAGACGCGGCAGGCTCGCTTCCAGCGTGTCGCGCACCTGCGGATCGTGGGCGAAGAAGCTGACGCTGGCCTGCGCGTCGTGCATTTCCAGATGGATTTCCACCGGCCCGAGGTGTGCCGGCGAAACGCGGATGGCGGCCTGCTGATCGCCGGTCTGCACCATCTGCATCAGATGTTGGCCCAGCAGCGGCGCCCAGGCCCGCGCGTTCGCCGCCGGCAGCGTCGTCTGTGCAGTCTGCGTCTGTGCAGTCTGCTGCGTCGCCGTGACCGCCGACGTAGCCGCCGGACCGGCCGTGCTTGCGGCCAGGGTGCCGTGGCCGTTCGCGGATTCACCACCGTCGACAATCGACTCCGCCGCGCCCGCCACCAGCCGCGCCGCGCCGTTCACGCCGGTATCCGCTCCGAGCTCAGGCGCCGTCGCCCCGTGCCCGGCGACGTTCTGACCGGCCGGCGCGGCCGTCACCTTCTGCGCCTCCCCGCCCGCCGGCGCAGTGGCCTGCGCGGCATCGGCGAGCGTGGCCGCCCGTCCCGCCGCGGCCGAGGCAACGCCGTGCAGGCGCGCAGCGAGTCGCGGACTGCCGGAGCCGGTCTCAGCGGCGGCCGGTGCCGCCGCGCCGAGCGCACTGGCAAACGCCTGCGTGCGCAGCAGCGGATCGGCCATCGCCTGCGTGCCCGCCGGTGCCGCCGCAGCGACATCATCGCTTGACTCGACCGCGGCCGCCTCTTGCGCGGCCCGCGGCCGCGCGGCATCGGCATCGGCGGTCTTATTGCCGCTGGCGCGACGCGCAGCCTCGCCAGCCCCCGGCGCAGCCGCGTGTACGGCGGCGTCCGCGGCCGGCCCCGTGGGGAGCGCGGTTTCAGCGGATGCCGATGCAGCCTCAGCGTCCGGCGTCCGCGTGGCGGCTGCCCGAACGGTCGTTGCCGTGGCGGCGGGAACCGTCTCGGGCCGTGCAGTCGGCGGCGACGCGCTCGGCGTCGCCTGCACCGCCGCCTCATCGAGCCGCTCGCTGCGGGCCTGCTCGACGGCGGCGGCCGGGGCCGCAGTCGCGGCTGGGGTCGCAGGGGTCGCCGTAGCCGCCGCGGGCTGCGCCTTTGCCTCGGCTGGCTGTGCCGCCGCTGTCGATGCCTCTGCGGCGGGCGCTGTTGCCTTCGGCGCATCCGCCGCCGGCGTCGTCACAGCGGCCGTCCCGGCTGGCGTCCGTTCGACGCTTTGCCGGCCGCTGGCCGCCCGCCCGACCGGTGCCGAGCGCACTTCAGCGGCTGCCGCCGGCGCAGGGGTTGTGCTCGCCTCGACGGCAGCCTGTGCGGTCACCGGCGTCGGGGCCGCTGTCGGCGACGTCCCCGGCGCGGTACCCGCCGGCCGGCGCGGCGTGGCCGTCGTGGTCGCCTCGGCAACGGGCTGTTCGTGAATCGGTGCCTCGTACTCCGCGGGCGAGGCCTCGGCAGTGGGCTCGTCCGCCATCTCGCTGGGATCGACGGGCGCTGCCGTGCCCGGTTGCGGTCTGCCCGCCGCCTTGAGCGCAGCGCTCGCTGCAGCCTCCGGCGTCGGCGCGGGCAGCGATTGCGTGGCCGCTGCGGCCGCCGGCTCGCCGGCCGGCGGCGCCGGCGGCGGAGCGACCAGACCGAGGTCGACCAGCGCCTGCATCGTGGCCGCGTCACGCGCCGACGGGCTGTCATCATCGACCGCGTCCGCGGACGGTTGCGCCGGGTCGGGCTGGCTGGCGGCAGTATCCGTGCGCGGCCGGCGCGCCGCGGTCGCCGACGGGGCGCGCACGTCGACCGTGCCGGCGGCGTCGCCAGCGGCAGCGGTGTCGACTTCCTGACGGCCGCCGGCGGCCGGCGCCCCATGCGCCGCCGGGCGGCTGTCGGCCATCAGCTGCTCGAACCCCGCCGCCGGCGCCGGTGTCGTCGAGGCACTGGCAGGCGCGACGGCCGGCGTGGCGGCCAGCGGTAGATCGAGAGCGACGCTTGCGTTCATGGTTTTCCTCCAAGGGTGACGCTGCCGCGTCGGGCCGCCGGCAAACCGGCGGCACTCGCTCAGTCGTGTTCGTCGTGCCGGCGCTGGCGGTGACGACTGGCGGCGAATTCATCGTTCTCCGCCTGTTCCCGCCGCCCTTCCTGACGACGCACTTCATCGCGGTACTGCTCGACGACGCCATCGAGCGCCTGGGCGCGGGCGCGGCTGGCGAGCCAGCGCTTGCGCAGGTTCTCGGTCTCCAGCGTCAGAATTTCGACGTGTTTGCGTGCCTGTTCGATGTTGGAGTCGAGTCCGGCGATGAATGCGTGGTAGTCCTGCACACGGCGTGCCGACAGCCCGTTGCGGCCGTCGCTGTAGAAGCGCTCGATGTATTCGCTGCGAAACTGCTGCAGCTGACCGACGCGCGCGCGCTGCGTCTGCAGGCGCGACTGGGCGTTGTGCAGCATGCGCGCCGCCTCGTCGACGTGATCGTGGGCCAGATCGACCGCCGGGCTCAGCTGGCGGATGCGTTCGCGGCTCATTCGGGCACCTCGCTGCCGAGCAGCGCTTCGAGCTGTGCCAGTCCGCCGGCATAGTCGACGCACTCGGCGACGCCCTGCATCAGGAACTCGCGCAGCCGCGGGTAATAGGCGATCGCACGGTCGACCGCCGGGTTGGAGCCGGCGACGTAGGCGCCGACGTTGATCAGGTCACGGTGCTGCATGTAGTTCGAGTAGATGTCCTTGAAGCGGCGGGCCAGCGCCAGCTGGCGCGGCGTGGTCACCTGCGGCATCACGCGCGAGATCGAGGCTTCGATGTCGACCGCCGGGTACTGGCCGCTCTCGGCCAGCCGCCGCGACAGCACGATGTGTCCGTCGAGGATGCCGCGCGCGGCGTCGGCGATCGGGTCGTTGGTATCGTCGCCCTCGGTGAGCACGGTGTAGAGCGCGGTGATCGAGCCGCCGCGCTCGTCGTTGCCGGCGCGCTCGACCAGCGCCGGCAGCAGCGCGAACACCGACGGCGGATAGCCCTTGGTCGCCGGCGGCTCACCGATCGCCAGAGCGATCTCGCGCTGCGCCTGGGCAAAGCGCGTCAGCGAATCCATCAGCAGCAGCACCCGCCGCCCCTGGTCGCGGAAATGCTCGGCGATGCGCGTCGCCAGCGCGGCGCCGTGCAGGCGCTTGAGCGGCGGATCGTCGGCCGGTGCGGCGACGACCACGGCGCGCACCATGCCTTCGGCACCGAGGATGTCCTGGATGAATTCCTGCACCTCGCGGCCGCGCTCGCCGATCAGGCCGACGACGATGACCTCCGCCTCGGTGAAGCGCGTCATCATGCCGAGCAGCACCGATTTGCCGACGCCGGTGCCGGCGAACAGGCCGATGCGCTGGCCGCGGCCGACGGTGAGCAGGCTGTTGATCGCCCGCACGCCGACATCGAGCGGCTCGCGGATCGGCCGCCGCTGCAGCGGATGCAGACGTCGGCCGCTGAGCGGCTGACGGCGCACGCCGAGCGGCGGCGGATAGCCGTCGAGCATCTGGCCGTTGCCGTCGAGCACGCGACCGAGCAGCTCGTCGCCGAGCGGCACCGTCGCCACGCCGCCGCTCGGCACCACCCGCGCCAGCGGCGCCAGGCCGTGCATCTCGCCACTCGGCATCAGGAACACGCGCTCGCCGGCAAAGCCGACCACCTCGGCATCGACCGCCGCCCGGCCGGGGCTGACGATGCGGCAGTGCGCGCCGATCGGCGCCACGCAGCCGACCGCCTCCAGCGTCAGGCCGACGATGCGCGTCAGCCGCCCTTCGACCACCAGCGGCGGCACCTCGTCGAGCCGCTCGCGGCGCTGGCGCAGGCGCGCACGCAGCGCCTCGCGCCAGACCGGCGCCGGCGCAGCGCCCGCGGGATCGGGCGTCGCGGTGTCGTCGGTGTCAGCGTTCATCGCCCGCCTCCTCGCCGCGCGCGCTGCCGAGCAGCGTGGCGACGACCTTGCCGAGACGGGTCTCGACGCTGGCGTCGATGTGCGAATGCTCGGCATTGAGCTGGCAGCCGCCGCGGCTGAGCGTCGGGTCTTCGAGCAGCCGCCAGTCCTCACCGCCGAGGCCGAGTTCGCGCACCAGCGCGGCATCCTCCGGGTGCAGGCGGATCTCGATGCTGCGATTGGCGACCGGCAGCAGCGGCACCGCCTCGCGGATCACGGCGACGATCTCGCCAGGCGCGGTGCGCAGCTCGCGGCGCACCAGCTGGCGGGCGATCGCCACCACCAGCGTCAGCAGATCCGCCTCCAGCTCGGCATCGAGCGTTTGCAGCGGTCGCGCCAGTTCACGAGCCAGCTCATCGAGCAGCGCCAGCCGCCCGTTCAGCTCGGCCTCGGCGCGCGCCGCCGCGGCGGCGGCACCGTCGGCCTCGCCACGCGCCAGCCCCTCGGCGTGACCGGCGGCAAAGCCCTCGGCGTGACCGGCGCTCAGGCCCTCGGCGTGGCCGGTGCTCAGGCCTTCGGCATGGCCGGCCGCGTAGCCTTCGCTGCGCCCGGCCGCCTCGCCCTCCTGACGGCCCTGCTCCAGCCCGGTCTGATAGCCCTCGGCCTGTGCCGCCTGCTGGATCGCCTCGATCTCTTCGAGCGTCGGCAGCCGCGGCAGCGGCTCGTTCAGCTCGGGGGCCGGCTGCGGCGCCGGCGGCGCATCGAAGCCCGGCAGCTCCCAGCGCGACGGCGTGCCGACGTCGTCGCGCGGGATGATGCGCTCAGACATAGCCGCCACCGCCCTGGCCCAGGTTCAGATCGCCGGCCTCGGCCATGCGCTTGGCGACGTTCATGATTTCCTTCTGCGCCGCCTCGACGTCGGCCAGCCGCACCGGGCCCATCGACTCCAGATCGTCGCGCATCATCTCCGCCGCGCGCTTGGACATGTTCTTGAGGATCTTTTCCTTGACCGCGTCGTCGGCGCCGCGCAGTGCCACCAGCAGATTCTCCGAGGAGATCTCGCGCAGCAGGTTCTGGATGCCGCGGTCGTCGACGTTGAGCAGGTGGTCGAACACCACCATCAGATCCTCGATGCGCGTCGCCAGCTCCTCGTCGACGCCCTTGATCTTATCCAGCAGAGTGGCGCCGACACCGGTGTCGAGGCCGTTGAGCATCTCCGCGGCGCGCTTGGGTCCGCCGACGCGGAAGCTGGCGGCGGCGTTGATGTTGCGCATCACCTGCTTTTCGATGACTTCGTTGAGCTCGCCGATCGCCGCAGTCGGCACCGCATCGAGCCGTGCCACGCGCAGCAGCACGTCGTGGCGCAATGCCTCGGGCAGCAGATTGAGCACCTCGGCGGCCTGGCCGGCTTCGAGGTAGGACATCACCAGCGCGATGATCTGCGGGTGCTCACGCTTGAGGCCGGCGGCGACCGCCGCGGCCTCCATCCACTTCAGCGCCTCGACGCCGGTGGCACCGGCTTCGTTGAGGATGCGCTCCATCACCGTCTTCGCCTTGTCGCGACCGACGGCGCGGGTGAGCACGTTCTTCATGAAGTCATGCGTGTCGATCGGGATCTGGTTCTGGTTGACCAGCTCGTCGTTGAACTGCGCGACGATGCCGGCGACCTGCTCGCGATCGACGCTGTGCAGACTGGCCATCGCCGTGCCCAGGCGATGCATCTCGCGGGCGTCGAGCTGCTTGAGCACCTCGGCGGCGTATTCCTCGCCGAGCGCCATCAGCAGCACGGCGACACTGTCAGTTCCGGTCAGGGCGGCGGAATCACTCATGGCGGCTCAAGCCTCGGCGGCTTCTTCTTCCTCGGACGCGGCGGCCGGCGTCACCGGCAAGGCACCGCGGTTCATCCAGCCGCGCAGCAGGTAAACGGCGCGCTTGGGGTCTTCACTGACCAGTGCGCGGGCGATGCGCAGGTTCTCTTCGAGCTTCTCGATCGCCTCGGCATTGACCGGCCTGGGGATCGTCACCGGCGCCGGCCCGGCCGGCGCCGCGGCGGCCAGCGCCTGACCGGCGGCCGACAGCTGCACCGCGGCCTCATCCTCATCGCCATCGCGCACGGCAACGGCGTTCTCGGCGGCGGCCTCGCCACCGCCCGCCGCCTCGGCGGGCGCCGCCAGCGCGGTGCCGGGCGCGGCTTCAGCGGGAGTTGGCAGCGCCGCCGGCGCCGGCGGTGGCGGCAGCAGGCGCTTCATCAGCGGACGCAACACCAGCAGCATGAAGACGATGGCGACCAGTGCCGCAAGACCCCATTTGACCAGCTCGATGAACCAGTCCTGACGCCAGAACGGCAGCAGGTTCGGATCGAAGGGCGTGGTTGCAAAAGTTGCGTTCATGACGTTCACCGTATCGCCGCGCTGGGCGTCGAAGCCAACCGCTTCCTTGACCAGTGCCGTCAGGCGATCCAGTTCCTCCTGGCTGATCGGCATGCGTGCCACGGTACCCGACTCATTGATACCGATGCGATCGTCGAGCACCACCGCGACCGAAACCCGGCGCACGCGGCCCGGTGCGGCGCGCACATGGCTGATGGTTTTGTCGAGCTCATAGTTGCGGGTGACCTCGCGGCGGCTGCGCTGCGGGCGGCTGCCGTCGGCGGCGGCCTGCGCGTCGGTCTGATTGGCCCCGGCAGCGGCCGCGGCGGCGGCCTGCGCCGGCAGCTGGCCGTTCGCGCTCTGCCCGCCACCGGGCTGCGCCGGGGCGTTCGGCGCGTTGCCCTGCGGCTGCGCCGCCGGGGCGCCGGGCGCCTGCTGCGGGGCGCTCGCCACGCCGGGCGGCTGGTTCGACAGCGCGCCGGGAATGCCGGCCGGATTCGGCCGGGCGTTGTTCTCATCGAGCGTCTGCTCGCTGCGCACCATGCGATCGGGGTTGCGCGGGTCGTAGGCTTCGGTGGTTTCCTCGCGGCTGCTGAAGTCCATGTCCAGCGCCACCTGCGCCCGCACCTTGCCGGCACCGAGGATCGGCATCAGCAGGTCTTCGATGCGGCGCACGTAATTGCCTTCGAGCCGGTTCTGGTACTCCATCTGGTCCATGTTCAGGCCGAGCTGGCTGCCGGCCGGGCGCGTCAGCAGATTGCCGGCCTGATCGACCACCGACACCTGCTCGGCGGCCAGCCGCGGCACGCTGCTCGACACCAGATGCACGATCGCCGCGACCTGGCCGGCGTCGAGCACCCGCCCCGGCTGCAGCTGCACCATCACCGAGGCCGACGGCGCCTGCTGATTGCGCACGAACACCGTGTCCTTGGGGATCGCCAGATGCACGCGGGCATTGGCCACCGCGCCGATGCTCATGATCGAGCGCGCCAGCTCGCCCTCCAGCGCGTGCTGGTAGCGGGCGTTTTCCATGAACTGGCTGGTGCCGAAGCCGTTGTGCTGCTCCATCGCCTCGAAGCCGGCGGTGGCGCCGCGCGGCAGGCCCTGTGCGGCGAGCTTCAGGCGCAGCTCGTGGACGCGCTCGGCCGGCACCATCAGCGCGCCGCTGTCGCGATCGACGCGATACGGCACCTGCGCCTTGGCCAGCGCCTCCATCACCTGTCCGGCATCGGCCTCGGCGAGGCCCGCATACAGCGTCTGGTATTCGGTGCGGTTGGCCCACAGCGCCAATGCCACCACCAGCGCAAACAAGGCGATGGCGGCGGCGATCGCGCCGTACATCAGCGGCCCGGGGGTGCGCACGCGCTGCAGCAGCGCGCGTGCATCGAAGCCCCGGGCGGGGACCTCGCTGGTCGCCTCTGCCGGGCCGGGCAGGGTTGGCTCGTTCACGACCGCGTCTCCGGCTCAGTTACAGCGGCATGTTCATGATGTCCTGGTACGCCGCCACCAGCTTGTTGCGTACCTGCATTGTGGTCTGAAACGCCAGCCGTGCCTTCTGCATGTTGATCATCACTTCCGGTAGGTCGGTGCCGTCGCCGAGCTCGAAGCCCTTGGCCAGCTGCGCCGCGTGGTCCTGCCGGGCACTGACCGCGTCGAGCGCCCCTTTGAGCGCGGCGGCGAAATCCCCGCCCGAGCCCGCCGCACCGGCGACAGTGACATCCCCCGCCTCGCCGGCGCCGGCGGAGCGGGCCGCGGCATGCAGAGCGGACAGTGTGGTGTTCATGCTGAGCGGATTCATGGCAGCTGCCTCCCTTCAAGCGGCATCACGGGTCGGATCGAGCACCGTCGGCACGCGCAGACACACCTGGCCGCTGGCCAGATCGCCTTCCAGCTCGGCCTCGTGCGTGCGGGCGACGATCGCCGCCACCGGCTCGGCCAGCGGCAGTACCAGCGCCGGCGCAAAGCCGCCGGGGCCGACACGCCGGCATTCCAGGCGCAGAGACCCCTCGCGCCCGCGGCCGACGCGGATATCGATGCGCGCACCGCGCGCCAGCCAGGATTCGGCGATTGCCTGCAGCATCGTGGTCAGCGCCTGCGGATGGCACAGCACCTCGGTGTCCGGCTCGTCGGCACTGATCGCCAGCGTGCTGCCGGTCGCCGCCAGCCGCGGCGCCAGGCTGCGCGCAAACTGCGCCACCAGCCCTGCCAGCGGCTGCGGCTGCCGCTCCAGATCACCGCCGCGCACGCAGATCAGCAGCTGGCGGATCATCGCTTCGAGCTGCTGCAGGCGCTCAAGCAGCGCGCCTTCTTCCTGCATCAGCGGTTCGGACGCCGGCAGTTCCTCGAAACGCGCCGGGTCCGGCGAACTGACCATCTCGGCCACCCGCGCCATCATCCGCCCGAGGTTCTCGATGCGCTCCAGACGTCGTGCACGTTCGGCCGCATCCGCGTCCGTCGACTCGCCAGCTGCGTCGAGCGGCACCGGGTCGATGTGGTTGTCTGGATTCATGGCGGTGCTCCCCGCGGTCGCCTGCCGAGCGTTGATTCGCTCCCGCCATGCCTACAGCAAGACCCGCACCACCCTTGTTTTATCAATTAAAATCAAATAGATGAATCATAAAGTCGAAAATTTGACACCCGCTTGCCCGCTACCCGCGATCAGGCAGTGTCAAACATTCGACTCCTGCCGCGCGCCGTTCGCCAGCCACGGCGGCAGCGCCGCCAGCGAGTCGAGCACGGCCAACGGCGCCGCCGCCTGCGGCGTGCCGTAGCCATACGCCACGCCAACGAAGGCGAGTCCCTGCGCCGCGGCGGCGTGGCCGTCCTCGGCGGTATCGCCAACGTAGAGGCAGTCCTGCGCATTCAAGCCGTGCTCGGCGAGCACCGCGCCGATCACCGCCGCCTTGTCGGCGAGCGGCGGCTGATAGGCGTCGGCGGCATGTACACCCTCGAAGTACGCCGCAACGCCCAGGTATTCGAGGATCAGCCGCGTCGGCGCGATGCGCTTGTTGGTGACGATGAACAAGCGGTGCCCCGCCGAGCGCAGGGCCGCCAGCGTCGCCTGCAGGGCCGCATAAGGCCGCGTCGCCTTGTAGCCGGCACTGTCGTAAGCCTGCCGGAACGCCGCCGCCAGCCGATCCAGCGTCGCCGCCTCGTCGCTACCGGCGATCAACGCCAGCGTCTGTCGCAGCGGCGGCCCGATCAGATGTGCATCCAGCGCCATCCGCGGCGGCACTGCGCAGGCGGCGAACGCCAGGCGATAACTTTCGAGAATGCTCGGCGCGGAATCGATCAGCGTGCCATCGAGATCAAACAGCACGGCCACAGGCGAAGCAGACATCGGCGGGACTCCACGCAGGTTTGCAAAGCGCGCACCTTAGCGCAGAGGCCGACGGGGTGGCAGGCGGATGGCTTCGGTCACGGCCCGGAGGCGGCGCGCACGCGGATGCGCTACCGCTTGCCCCCGCCGCCGGGTCCGCTCAGGCGTCGACGCCGTCGCAGTCGCCGGCCTTCAAGCCGTACTTGCGGATTTTTTCAACGAGCGTGGTGCGGCGCATCTTGAGCAGGCCGGCGGCGTGGGCGACGACGCCGCTGGATTCTTCCAGCGCGCTCTGGATCAGGCGGGTTTCGAGTTCCGAGAGGTACTGCTTGAGGTCGAGGCCGCCGGCCGGCAGGTGCAGCTCGTCGACCGCCGGCGGCAGCGCGGCGCCGGCCATCGACTGCGCCGGCAGCGCGGCGGTGGATGCGATCAGTGCATCGGCGGGATCGGCTTCACCTTCGGCGGCGTCGATCTGGAACTTGCAGGGCAGATCCTCGACGTCGATCGTGCCGTTGCCATGCAGGATCGCCAGGCGTTCGACCAGATTGGCCAGCTCACGCACGTTGCCCGGCCAGGCGTAACGGCACAGGCAGCGCAGCGCCGCCGGCGCCAGCGTCATGCAGATGCCGGACTGCCCTTCCTGGCGGCGCAGCAGCTCGTCGATCAGCAGCGGCAGATCACTGATGCGCTCGCGCAGCGGCGGCACGTCGATCGGGAAGACATTGAGCCGGTAGAACAGGTCCTCACGGAACAGCCCCTGCGCGATCTGGGTTTCGAGGTTGCGATGGGTGGCGGCGATGATGCGCACGTCGGCCTGCAGCGGCCGGCTGCCGCCGATGCGCTCGAAGGTGCGCTCCTGCAGCACGCGCAGCAGCTTGACCTGCATCGGCAGCGGCATGTCGCCGATTTCATCGAGAAACAAGGTGCCGCCCTCGGCGAGTTCGAAGCGGCCGCGGCGCGCGGTGATCGCGCCGGTGAAGGCACCCTTCTCGTGGCCGAACAGCTCGCTTTCGAGCAGATTTTCCGGGATCGCGCCGCAGTTGACCGGCACGAACGGTCCTTTCTGCCGCTTCGAGTAGTAATGCAGGTTGCGCGCGACGACTTCCTTGCCGGTGCCCGATTCGCCGAGGATCAGCACCGTCGCCTCGGAGGGCGCGACGCGCTCGATCAGCCGGCGCACGCCTTCGATGCCGTGGCTGTTGCCGACCAGCGCGCGGAACAGCTCGGGATTGGAACGCGCGGCCGGCGCGCTGCGCCCCGGACCGTTGCGCAGTTCACTGAGCTGGCTGAGCACTGCGGCAAGCGCGCTCTGGCGCAGCGGTCGGCCGAGCGCGAACACGCCGGGCTCGGCCAGCGCCGAGGGGATTCGCGTCGGCTCACCGATCAGCACCAGCGGCAGCTGGGCATGGCGTTCCCGCAGCTCGAAGGCGCATTCGAGCAGCGCCTTTTCATCATCGTCGCGTTCGAGGAAAACAATTGTTGCGCCGCGCAGATCGAGCGTCCCGTTGAGCAGAGCAGAGCGCTCGGCGATCAGGACCGACATGTTCTCGTCGTAGAACTCAAGCACACCCTTGGTAGCCAGGGCGCGGCTCAGCTCATCATCAATGATGACTGCATGGGTATTCATGGACTGCCTGTGGCATTGGCGGGAAAACGGCTCAGCGGAGCCACCAAAAGCGCCAGCGCGACGTCCCATGTGCGCGGTCAATGAAAAGACAATAACAGCGCAGGCGATGCGGTCAACGCCCGTTGCGCCGCCGCTGCGCCACCGCCCGCCGGTGCCAGACGAACACCAGGCGCCGCAGTTCATCGCGCAAACCGTCGTCGAGACCGGCAAATTCCAGGCGCACGCCCCCCTGCGCCGCCGGCCGCGCGAAGCCGCACAGACACAGCGGGTCCGGGTAACGCGGATCGAGATACAGCGAGATCTGCAGCGGGCCGGCAGGCGCCTCGGCGGCTGGCATCCAGCGCAGCGCCGCCGCCGACAGCCAGACGCGGCAGACAGCAGGCAGCGTGACGCCGGTAGCGAGCAGACGGCCGAGCAGTTCGAGCACCAGGTCGAGCTTGCGCTCCAGGCGCACACCGTCGCCGAGCGGTCGTTCGCTCGGGTCTTCGCCGGTTTCGGCAGCCCCCAGTGTCAGCGGGCGCAGACGGCGCAGCAGCTCGAAGGCGGCCTGCGCCTGCTGCGCCAGCTGTTCGTCAGCCGGCAGCGCCGGCAGGCTCTGCCAGGCCAGCGGCAGACTGAGCTCCAGCTCGAATTCGTCACCGGCAGCGTCTGCGTCGTCCATCGTTCAGCGTCCTGCGTATGCCCGCCGTGCCTGCGCCCCGCGCATCAGCCCGCGCAGGCGTTCACCGATGGCGTCGCGCGCGCCGCCGATGCGAGCCTGCAGCGCCTCGCTGGCCTGCTGTTCGGTATCGATGAAACGGTGCACCGCCTCGGCCGGCACGCCCGCGGGTACCGGAAACAGCGAGGTCAGCAGCTGCCGGCGCTCGCTGCACGCGGCTTCGATCGCGGCAAGCGCCGGTTCGGCGTCGGTTTGCGTCATCAGCTCGTCGAGCCGGCGGTCGAGCGCGCGCACGCGCTCGCAGGCGCTGTGCCATTCCGCCGCGTTCATGCCGCCTGGCCGATGCCGTCCCAGCCTTCCTTGACCTCGTGCAGCAGACGCGCGCACTCATCGAGCATCGCCTCGCTCGCCTCCAGATTGGCCTGCAGCAGGCGGCGCTCGACGTAGTCGTAGAGCGCTTCGAGGTTTGCCGCGACCTCGCCGCCGGCCTCGAAGTTGAGGCTGCTGCGCAGCGCGCTGACGATGTCGACGGTCTTGCCGATGGCGGTGCCACGCGCGGCGACCTGGCCGCTTTCGAGCGCGCGGCGGGCGACGGCGATGCGCTCCAGCGCACCGTCGAGCAACAGCTGGATCAGCCGGTGCGGTGAGGCGTCCTCGACGGAGCTGACGGTATTGACGCGGGCGTACTGCGCTAGGGCTTGCTGGGCGGAGGTCATGATCGATGGGCTCCCGGGGGGACGTTCAACTGCTGGAACTGCTCGAGCTGGTCCACGCATCGAGCTGCTGGGTCAGGTAGTTACTGGTGGCCTGGAGCTGGGCCATGACCACGTCGAGGCGCTCGAACTGCTTGCGGTAGCGTTCTTCGAGCGTGGTCATGCGGTCTTCGAGCGCCGTGCGCTGATCCTCGATGCGGGTGCCCTCGGCGCTGAGGGCATCGCTCTTGAGCTGGATCGCGCCGTCGCTGGCGAGCATGTCGTCGAGCAGGCTGCTGAACAGATCGCCGAAGCCGCGGGTGAAGGTCACACTGCCGCGATCGCCGGTACCGCTGCCGGAGATGTCCAGCCGCAGTCCGGCGGCATCACCGGTGCCGATCAGCGCCCGGCCGCTGCCGGTGGCGGCAACCCCGCCGATGCTGCCGGCGATGTCGGTGCCGGTGGTCGAACTGGCACCGCTCAGGCCGAAGGCACTCGCCGCCGTGCCGCTGGCCGCCGTCACCTTGGAGGCGCTGCCGTAGCGGTTGGAGGTGATGACCAGATGGTCGTTGTCCCAGCTGACGCTGACGCCGACGCCGCTGGCCTTGAACTTGGCGTCGCCGTTGATGCGCGTCTGCAGCTGCGCGGCCAGATCGGCGCCGCTGGCGTAGCTGCCCTGGGTCAGCGTGATGGCATTGCTGCTGACGCCGTCGACGCTGAGCGTCAGGCTGTCATTGCTCGAATCGATGGTGAACGGTGCCGAACTGCCCAGCGCACTGCCCGTCATCAGCCCGCGGCTGGCCTCGGCACTGACGTTGACGGCATAGGTGCCGGCCTTGGTCTCGCTGGTCGACAGCGCCACGTTGACGCGGCTGTCGGTGGCCGTGCCAGCGGCGAGGAACAAGCCGGCGACAGCGTCGGCATTGCTGTTGAGCGCCGTGGTCAGCGCCTCGGTATCGAGCGTCAGCGTGCCGTCTTTCTGCAGTGAAATACCGACCGATTTCAGGCTGTTGTAACTGCTGTTGCTGCTGCTGGCGAGGGTCGACGTCAGCAGGCCGCGCAAGCGGTGACTGACCGCGAGGATCGTCGAATCGCCGATCAGCGGTGCACCCTTTTCCTGTTCGGAGTCGTAGCCGGAGGCCGACTGGATCGCCGAGGCCACCGAGTTGTAGGCATCGACGAAGGCACCGAGCGCATCGACCACCTGATTGTCATCGCGCTCGATGGTCACCGTCGTCGCGCTGCTGGTGGTCTGCTTGAGCGTCAGCGTCAGGCCGGTGACGGCACTGCCGACGACATTGCTGGCACTGGTCAGCGCCAGACCGTCGACGCTGAACTTGGCGTCCTGCGCGCTGACCACGTGACTGAGGTTGGCACCGCTGCCGGCGGCGGCGGTCGGGTCCCAGGCCAGCTGCGACAGGCCGCTGGCGTCCGTCGAATTTCCGTCGCTGTCGGCAACGGCGATCTTGATGGCGTTCGCCGCACCGCTGTCATCGCCGGCGATGACCAGGCGCTGACCGCTGGCATCGCCGACGATCGAAGCCGTCACCCCGGCATCGGCGGCGTTGATCGCATCGCGGATGCCGGCCAGCGTGTTGTTGGTCGAATCGATGGTGATGCTGGTGGTCGGCTGATCGGCATTGGCGGTGAAGGTGTTGCCGGTCGCATCGTAGCTGCCGAAGGAGATCGTCAGCGTGCCGCTGCCGACGCTCTCGAAAGCGTTGGAGAAGCTCGCCGTCGCCAGCTTGTCGGTCTGCGCCAGCTGATCGACCTTGACCGCATAGCTGCCGGGCTGCGCGAGTCGGGAAGCCGTCACCGCCAGCGCATCGCTGTTGCCGACGCTCGCGGTGCGCGTCTGGAAGGTCGTGGTACGACTCAGTGTCTTCGAGGCCGTCTGCAGGTCGGCGAGCGCCGACTTGACGGTGCCGAGCACCGAAATGCGCGACTCATTGAGCGTGCTGGCACTGTCGAGACGCGCCGTCGGTGCCTTGCGCTCGGCCGCCATCAGCTGCGTGAGCAGGCTGCTGACGTCGAGATTCGAACCGATGCCGATCGATGAGATGCTGGCCATGAGCGCTCTCCCGCGTGGAGTGACGGAATTTCGTCACACCTGGGCGTGAACGAGGTACCCCTCGTCTCCCTCACGCAAATGGCGCGCCAACGCCAGCAGCTCTTCGGAGGGAATCTGACGGATGACCTCATTCTTCTCGGTGTCCATCACTTTGATGACGACGTAGCCGCTGCCATCGTCGCGACTGAACTGCAGTGAACGGTGTGACGCCTGCAGATGCTCGTTGACCAGCTGCATGGCCGCCTGCAGCTCGTCCTCGCTGCCCGCACCCTGCTCCGCCGACGTGCCGCTGCCGGCGTCCACCTGCCTGCCGGCGGCCTTGACCGCGTCAGCCGGCGCGACCGCATCGGCCCGAGTACGCGAATCGGCAGTCGTGGCCGACTGTACCGCGTGCTCGTATCCACCCGTCGCGGGTGTGATGCTGACTGACATGACCCACCTCCCGAATGGCCGAAAGCCCGGAGGAGCAGACGTGCGCCCCCGGGCCATTCGTGGCGAGGCTTTAGCTTAGCCTCGGTTCGCCTTGCGGATCAGCGCAGCAGACTGAGCACGTTCTGCGACAGCTGGTTGGCCTGGGCAAGCATCGCGGTACCGGCCTGCTGCAGGATCTGGTTCTTCGACAGACTGGCCGTCTCCGAGGCGAAGTCGGCGTCCTGGATACGCGAGCGGGCGGCGGTCAGGTTCTCGGAGTTGGTCGCCAGACTGTTCAGCGTCGAGCCGAAGCGGTTCTGCACGGCACCGAGTGTCGAACGCGTGGCGTCCACCGATTTGATCGCGTTGTCGATCGAGGTGATCGCCTTGTTCGCCCCGTCCACCGTCGAGATGTCGAGCTCGGACAAGGCCTGTCCGGTCTTGGTCTCGCCGTAGGTACCGACACCCAGGCCGCTGTTGGCGACACCGGTATTGACGTCGGTGGTACCGGCGGAAATCTCGATCGCGCTCGCCGAACTCAGCGTGTAGGTACCGAAGCCGGTCGACGCCGTGGTCGCGGTGACGCCGGTGGCCGCTGCGGTGACGGTATTCAGCGTGACCGTGATGTTGCGCCCGTCGGCCGCGACCAGCTTGACACCGTTGGTGCCGTCGTCGATGGCGGTGACACCGGTACGACCCTGCACGGCGTTGATCGCCGAGATCACCGCGGTACGCGACGCCGAGTTGTCGGTGCCACTGGTGGTGATCGTCGCCGTGGTCACACCGTTGATGGTGATGGTGCCGCTCAGCGACGCCGCGGTCATCGACGTACCGGCCAGCTGGTTGGTATTGACCGTCGCCGTCACGCCGGTCTGCCCGCTGATGCGATTGATCGCGGCAGCCTTGGCGATGGCGCTGCCGGCCTGACCGCTGACCGAGGCGGTATCGTCGGTGGACTTGGAGGCACCGACCAGCACGCCGTTGATCGAGAAGTCACCGGTGGTCAGCGAGGTGCCGTTATTGCTGACCGTCGACACCTTGGCGACCTGCGCCTCATAGGTACCGGCCGCGAAACCGGCATTGGTACCCAGCGAGTTGGTGGTACCGCCCTGGATGGTGATCGCCTTGTCGGAGCTCAGCGACACCGTACCGTAATTGGTGCCTGCCGCCTGGACGCCGGTGGCCGCGGCCGTCAGGGTGCCGAAGCTGACGGTGATGTTGCGACCGTCCGCCGCCACCAGCTGCACGCCGGCGTTGTCGAGGCCGGTATCGACCGCGGTGACGCCGGTCTGGCCGGCAATCGCGTTGATCGCCTGCACCACCGCCGCACGGCTGACCGCCGCATCGCCGGTGGTCGAGAAGGTCGAAGTGGTCACGCCATTAATGGTGATCGTGCCCGACAGCGAGGCCGCGGTCATGTTGGTGCCTTCGGCGACGTTGACATCGACCGTCGCGGTGACACCGCTCTCCCCGCTCTTGGCATTGATCGCAGCCGCCTTGGCGATCGCGCTCGCCGCCTGGCCGCTGAACGAAGCGTTATCCGTGGACGCCACCGACGGGCCGATCAGCACGCCGTTGATGACCAGGTCGCCATTGCCGATGGCATTGCTGGTGGCCTGCGAGCTCACCGACACGGCATCGCTGACACCGAGCTTGGCGGTGGTGGCGGCGTTCATCGAGAAGCTGATGGTCTCGCCGACGTTGGCACCGACCTGGAAGGTCGCGCCGCTGAAAGTACCGTCGAGCAGCTTGGTGCCGTTGAAGTTGGTCTGCGTCGCCGAGCGGTCGATTTCCGCCAGCAGCTGACCGGCTTCCTGCTGCAGCGCGGCGCGGTCGGTATCGCTGTTGGTCGAGTTCGCCGACTGCACCGCCAGCTCACGCAGACGCTGCAGGTTGTTGGTGATCTCGCCGAGCGCGCCTTCAGCCGTCTGCGACAGCGAGATACCGTCGTTGGCGTTGCGCGTGGCCTGATCGAGACCCTTGATCTGTGAAGTGAAACGGTCGGAAATCGCCAGTCCCGCCGCGTCGTCCTTGGCGCTGTTGATGCGCATGCCGGACGACAAGCGCTGCAGGGAGGTCTGCAGGGCGCTCTGCGAGGAATTCAGATTGCGCTGGGCGTTCAGCGAGGGGATGTTGGTGTTGATGTACTGGGGCATGACTGCGTTCCTCTGAAGCAGATTCCGGAATGGACGTCGCCATCCATCAGCGTTCCGGCGCCCCTTAATCTGAGCTGCGCCGAGCGCCTTCGAAGACAGGTATCGGCATGCCGGTGCGGAACTTGAGCAGTCGCGCGATTTTTTTTGTGGCCGCCTGTGTCAGACACTCGGATGCAGCAGCAGATCGACGCGGGGACTGCCGTCGGCCGCCGCCGCCGTGCAGCTGATGTGGGCGTAGGTGTGCGCCGCTTCCCAGTCGGCCAGTGCAGCCGCCGCACAGCCGCCGACGACGTAGACAAACGGCTTGCAGCGCACCAGCAGCGCGTGCAGGCGCGCCAGCACCACCAGCGGGCGCGGATGCTCGATCCACAACAGATCGCAGCGCCCGAGCCGCTCCAGCGCCGGCGCCGGCGTCTCGGCACGCCAGCGCGCCAGCGGTGACGACAGGCCGCTCGGCTCGACGCCGGCGGCGTCGGCGCATTCGACCCAGGCATGGCGCACGCCGTTGAGCACGAAACTCGCCGCCAGCAGCGCGGCGGCTTCGGCACGCCCTTCCAGCACCAGCACCATGCCGCCGGCACCGACCGCCGCGGCACAGCTGAGCGCCGCCAGACCGTCACCGCTGCCGGCCAGCAGCACCGTGCCGCCGGCCGGCAGCAGCCGCTCGACGAAGCCAAAACCGCTGGCCGTCGCCCCGTCGCGCGGTGCGTGCTCACCGGCAAGCGCCAGCAGCACCCCAGCCTCGGTCGACACCAGACCGATGCCCGCCGGCGGCGCCGGGACATCCGCCGGCGCCTGAGCCAGATCGACGCGGCCATGCGCCGCCCAGCCCGCCAGCACCCGCGCCATCGCCGCGATCGCCGTGCCCCAGCCGCCGTCGGGCTCGCGGGCGAACACGCGCATGCTCGGATGCCAGGGCATGTCGCCGGTGCCGAGGCTGGTCCAGCCGCGGCCGTAGCGCAGCACCGGCCGGCCGAGCGCAGCCGCCAGCTCGGCGACGGCGGTCGGCGCCGAAATCACCGCATCGAGCGCCGTGAGCAGGGCCGCCACGCCGTCCAGATCGTTGCGCAGATCGAGCGCCGGCGGCGGCACGACCCGCACGCCGCGGGTGCCTGCCAGCGCCTCCAGCTCCGCCGTGCAGTCGTCGTACTGCAGGTTGACGAACACCACGCCGGGCACGGCGAACAGCGGCGCCCATTCGTCGAGCTCGGTGTACTGGCGCCGCCGGTAGCCGCTGCGCAGCCCGCTGCGCCAGCAGATGCCGACCTTGAGACCGTCGCCCAGGGTGTCGAGCCACTGCCGCCAGTGCGCGCCAGCCACTGCGTCGGCCTGCAGATAGGCATCGTGCGCCGGGAAGTTCGCCAGCGAGCGGCGCAGCCAGCGCGGCAGGCTGCCGATGCCGCACTGGTAGTCGCAGGCCGGCAGATCGGCCGGCAGCTGCACCTCGCCGGCCGGCAGCGCGATCACCCGCGCCTGTGCAAAAACGCGCCGGTACAGCGACTCCAGCCGCTGCTGACAGACCAGCACCACCTCACGCGCCTGGCACAGCACGTCGGCGATGCAGGAGGCGAACAGGATCTCATCGCCGAGCCCCTGCTCCGGCAGCAGCAGCAGCGAACGGCCGCTCAGATCCTCGCCGTTCCACTGCGGGTGGCGGGCCGGCAGCGGCGGCTGCGCCCCGGCCTGCCAGCGCGCCTCGTAGGCATCCCAGCCGGCGGCCAGCTCGCCGAGCATCAGCAGCGTGAAGGCATGGGTGACGCTGACCTGCGGCTCGCCCGGCGCCAGCGCGCAGGCCTGCGTACCGGCCGCCCGGGCATCGGCGAAGCGGCTGCGTTCGAGCAGCAGCGCCTCCAGCCCGCTCCAGGCACTGGCAAGGCGCGGCTGCTGACGCAGCGCCTCGCCGAACGCCGCCTCGGCCGCCGCCAGTTGCCCCTGTTCATGCAGGGCGCGGGCGTAGCGCTCCAGCAGCTCGGCGCGCGGACCGTGCAGCGCCAGCGCCGCGCGATAGGCCGCGAGCACGGCGGCGTCGACATCCGGCAGGCACACCTCGCCGGCAGCCAGCCGCGCCAGCGCCTGGCGCGCCTCGGCACAGCCGGCGTCGAAGGCCTGTGCCAGCTGGTAATCGCGCAGCGCGGCCAGCGTATCGCCGCAGTCCTCGAAGGCATGGGCGCGGGCGAGGTAGATCAGCGCCTCCAGCGGATTGCCGGCGATGGCGCGATCGAGCGAGGCGATGGCCGCGTCACGCTCGCCGTTGCGGTACTGCAGCACGCCCTGCAGATACCAAGCGTCGGCATGGCCCTCATCCTGCGCCAGCGCACTGCCGCACAGACGCAGCGCCTCGCCCGGCAGGCCGAGCTTGAGCAGGCGCAGCGCCGCCTCGACGCAGCGCGCCGGGCCGGTATGCAGCGGGGCGACCACTTCACGCGCGCCGCCGTGCGCCAGCGTCTGCGGCAGAGCCGCCGCCATCGCCGCGATCACCGGCGCCCACGGCGCCACCGCCGTCGGCCGCAGGAACACCTGCATGGTCGGATGCCAGGGCATGCGCTCGCTGCCGAGGCTGGTCCAGCCGAGCCCCTGGCGCAGCACCGGCACGCCGAGCGCGGCCGCCAGCTCGGCGACGGCGGTCGGCGCCGAGACCACCGCATCCAGCGCGCAGATCAGCGCCGCCAGTTCGTCCTGATCGTTGCGCAGATCGATGCCCGGGCATTCGAGGATGCGCGCGCCGTAGCGCTCACGCGCCAGCGCCAGCTCGGCGGCGCAGTCGTCGTACTGCAGGTTGACGTAGACCACCTCATCGAGCGCGAACAGCGGTGCGCAGTCCTCGATCGCCGTGTAGTAGCGGTGGCGGGCGCCGCTGCGCAGACCGCTGCGCCAGCACAGCCCGACCAGGCGGCGCCCGGCGGCCTGTGCCTGCAGCCACGCGCGCCAGTGCGAGGTACGCCCGGCATCGGCGACCAGATAACCGGTGCGCGCCGGAAAATCTTCGAGCCGCCGCCGCAGCCAGCGCGGCAGGCTGCCGATCGCCACGCAGCAGTCGGCCCCGGCGACCTGCGCCGACCAGTTCTCGCTGCCCGGCTCGCGGCCGCCATAGACGGTGGCATCGGGGAAGCTGCGCGCATACAGCGGCGCCAGCCGGCGATCGCAGAGGATGCCGACGTGCAGCGCCTGTGCCATCAGCTCCGGCAGGCAGGAGGCGAACAGGATCTCATCGCCGAGCCCCTGCTCCGGGTAGACCAGGATGGTGCGGCCGGCCAGCGACTCGCCCTGCCACTGCGGGAACGCCGGGTGGCGCGTGTCCGGGTGCTGCGCCCAGCGCAGCTCGTAGCCCTCCCAGCCGCTCGCCAGCCGGCCGAGAGCCAGCTCGACGAAGGCGGCATTCCAGCGCGGCAGCGGATTGTCCGGCTGCAGCGCGGCGGCGGCGCGGTACTGTTCGAGCGCCTGCGGCAGGTATTCGCGCCCCATCTCCTCCAGGCAGGCCGCGTAGTTGTTGCGCGCGGCGTAAAAGCCCGGTTCGAGCTGCAGCGCTTCGTGCAGCCACTGCGCGGCCTCTTCCAGCCGGCCGGCCTCGTGGCACAGCGCACCGAGATCGTTGAGCACCCGGGCACGGCGCGCCGGGTCGAGTTCGAGCGCGCCGCGCAGCGCCGCCAGCGCGTCGTCGTAATGCTGCAGGCGCCTGAGGATCAGACCGAGGTTGTAATGGCCGTCGAAGCGCTGCGGTTCGAGCGCGATCAGGCGGCGATAGGCGGCGGCGGCGTCTTCCAGCCGGCCGCTGCGTTCGAGCAGGTTGCCGTAGTTGTTCCAGGCATCGCCGTACTGCGGCCGCAGCGCCAGCGCCCGTTCGAGCCGTTCGAGGCCGGCCGCCAGCTCGCCGGCATGGCCGAGACCGAGACCGAGATTGTTGAGCGCCTCGGCGTGGCCGGGCTGCAGGCTCAGCACCCGTTCGAGCTGCACCCGCGCCTGCTCGAACTCACCGCGCTGCAGCAGCGCCGTGCCGTACATGAACAAGGCCTCGACATGCCCGCCCGCGCCCGGCAGGACGCGGCGATACAGTTCGATCGCCGTGTCCAGTTCGCCACGCACATGCGCCGCGTAGGCGCGCTGCAGCAGCTCTTCACCCGTCGCCATCTGCTTCATCCCATCCCCGTTCATCGATCCGCTGCCGGCGGCAGCGTCTGTGCCGACAGCGTGAAGGCCAGCTGCGGCGTTGGCCACAGGCCGTCGCGGCAGGTGTCGTCGATCTCGCCCGCCGAGAACATCAGCCGGCAGAACCAGCTCGCACCGACCGGCTCGCAGCAGAGCATGCCGATGCACGCCGCCTGCGCCGGGTCGAACTCGACGCGCAGCGCGCGGCGGGCATCGCCGAGCTCGACGCAGCCTTCGGTGGCACCAAAGGCGTGCCCGGCCGACACCAGAAACGACACCGGCCGGCCATGATCGAAAGCCGCACCGGCGAGCGCAAAGCACTCGCGGCCGCCGCCGTTGTGCGTGGCATACCACAGCGTCGCCGCCTCGAACGCCTGCGGCCGCAGCGTGACGAAGCCCAGGCGCAGCGAGCCCTTGGGCACGCCGCTCCACTGCGGACGGTAAACGAGCTGCACGCGGCCGCGGCGCAGATCGAGGTGCAGGGTTTTCAGCAGCGGACCGAGCGGCGTGGCGATCGCGGCCTCGATCGACACACCGTCGGCGCACGCGCGGACCTGCGGCTGCACCGCTTCGAGATCGGTCAGCTTCGGGTGCCCCGGCAGCTCCAGCAGCAGATGGCCGCTGTAGAAATCGGCGCCGCGGCGGATGTCGTCGTAGTAGCCGTGAGCCAGCGTGCCGAGCAGCGGCGCCTCGTCGACCTGGCGAAAACTCAGCGCGTCGATCGCCAGTCCGCGGCGCAGGTTCAGGCGCAGGCGCAGCGTCGCCGAGTCGATGTCGAGCCAGCGGCCATGCTGCTCGATGCGATGTGCCGGTGTTTCGGCCGGCAGCGCCGCCAGCACGGACGCGCCCGCGGCCGGCTCGGCCGGCGGCTCCAGCGCCAGCGCCTCCAGCCGCCGCTGCAGCGCCGCCCAGCGCGTCGGCGTGATGTGCGTGCGGTAGTCGCTGCTCCACAGCTCGCACAGCGTGCGCCAGTCGGCCTCGCTCACGCCCGGCTGCGCGCGCAACCGGCGGTAGAGCCGCCAGCAGCGCGTGTTGAGGTCGAGATCCCCGCGCCCGGTCACCGCCCAGCGCGTCAGGTTGTACTTTTCCTGCTTTTTCACCAGCACCGGCCGCGCCGCGCTGGCGAGCGCGAGAACCTGGCCGGCGCCCGGTGCGTCGAGCCAGTCGAGCAGCGCACCCGGCGCGATCAGGCGCACGCCGGGCTCGGCCAGCAGCGCGGCGAACAGCGCCTCGATGCGCGTCCACTCGCTGGTGCTGCCGAGCGCCGCCTCGGTGTGATAGCGGCCGGGGCGGAAGTCGAAGATCTCGACATCGTTGCCGTACAGCGACCAGGCGCGCGGCGGCGGTCCGGCGTGGCCGCGCAGGTAGTCGAGGTATTCGTCGAGCTCCAGCTCGCCGTGGGCGTAGCGCTGGAACTTCTGGAAGGCGATCGACTGGTTCCACAGCAGCGGGATCTGCTCGCCGTCGCAGCCGAGCGCGCGCTGCGGCAGGTAGCGCAGCCCGCCCGGCCACTCCGGGTGGGCGGCGGCGGCGTTGTCCCATTCGATGACGATGCCGGCATAACCGGCGTCGAGGTAATGGCGCACCAGTCCGGCGGAATAGGCCTGCTCGTTGACCAGCGCCAGCCGCGGCCGGCAGCCGAGCAGGCGCTGGTAGGCGGCGAGGCCGAGGCGCTGGTTGGCGGCGTTGACCGCCGGCGGCACCAGCGGCCCGATCAGCTGCACCGCCCCGCTGCCGACGAACTCGCAGATGCCTTCGGCGAGCAGCGCACGCAGCTCAGCGAGCCAGCCGGCATCGAGCGCGGCGATCGCCTCCAGCGTCGCCGCCGTCGCTTCGATGCCGAACGGTAGGCGCAGGCGGCGCGCCAGGCGCAGCAGCGGCCAGTAGCAGCGTTCCAGCACCGCGGCATGCTGGTGCTGATCGATCGAGGAATACGCCAGATTGAGATGGAAGATGCAGTAGAGCTGCAGACGCTTCATGCCGGCTCCGTGCGGATGCACACGCGCTGCTCGACGATTTCGCGGGCGCGGGCCACCGCCTCGGCACGATCGGCGCCGGTGGTGATGACAAAGCCGGCGCGGCGGGTGTGGTCGGTGACCGCCGCCAGCCGCTCGCCCGGCTGCACGAAAAAGCCCAGCCGCCGCACCCAGGGCAGCGCCCGCGCCGCCTCGGCGCCGTCGATCGCCACCACCCGCCCCGGCGGCGGGAAGAAATAACGGATCGCCACCCCCGGCCCCCACTGCGCCTGCAGACTGGCAGCCGGCGGGCGTTCGCCGAGGGCGACGCCGATCGCCGCGCCGATCAGGTCGACGCCGCTCGCCAGCGGAATCTGCTCGGTGCTGAACCAGCCGCCGGACAGCCGCGCGGCGATCTCGATGACTTTCGGCCCGCCGGCGCTCAGCACCATGTCGCCCTTGACCACGCCGCTGTCGATGCCGAGCGCGCGCCCGGCGCGCAGCGCCAGCTCACTGATCGCCGCGCGCGCCCCGGCCGCCAGCGCGCTCGGCTGCTCGCCGCCGTTTTCGATGATGAACGGCGCGAAGCGGTCGAGGTATTCGTAGTTACGATCGGCAAAGCCGACGGTGTAGCCGACGCCGTCGAGCAGCAGCGCCTCGGTGCTGATCTGCGGCCCGGCGAGGTATTCCTCGACCATCACCCGCGCCGTCGGCGACACGCTCTGCGCATGGGCAAAAGCCCAGTCGAGATCGGTGTCGGCCTGCAGCCGCAGCACGCCGCGGGCGCCGCGGCTGTCGACCGGCTTGATCACCAGCGTCGGCCCGCGCGCGGCGACGATCGCGCGCAGCGCCGCCGCCGAGGCCACCGGCGCAAACCACGGCACCGGGATGCCGGCGGCGACGAAGCACTGCTTCATCGCCAGCTTGTCCATCGCCAGCTGCGCCGCCGTCAGCGGAATGCCCGGCAGGCCGAGTCCGGCGGCCACCGTCGCCACCGTCAGCGGCACATCGGCGGCGATGCAGATGACACCGTCGATCGGCCCGATGCGCGTGCGGTAATCGAGCGCGGCGGCCAGCGTCGCCGCCGCGTCGTAGGTGCTGGCGACCACCGCGTGATCAGCCAGCGCCAGCCCCGGCGCCTGCGCGCTGCCATCGCTGACCACCACGCGCAGGCCCAGCGCTTTGGCACGCTCGATGCCCGGCACCGCCTCGGCACCGCCACTGACGATCCACAGGGTTCGCTGTCGTTTCGATACGGCGTCCGTCACAAGCTGGTCTCGGGTTGATGAACGGTCCGTCACTTTAGCCTGAGCCGTCGCCGGCGCGCTTACAGCCGACATCGACCGCATGTCCCCCGCCGGCGGCCCGTGCGCCACGCCGGCGGCGTCCGGTGTGCGGACCTCCGGCGCGCAGCGCACGCCCTCGATGAAGGGCGATGACCGGCACCGTGCTGTCTGCGCCAACGGCTGCCGTGCAACCGCCCCCGGTTCACGGATTGCCGTGGCACCGGCCCAGCGCTGCGGGCGTCAGCGGCTCCGCATGGAAAATACCGCCACGCCGGATACCCCCTGGAGCCAGTCCGGCGTGACCTCAGCTGAGGCTGTAGCGAGTTTTCAGACTCTCCACGTCAACTGGATTCAGCGAATGAGTTTTCACGTATTCCCCTGCAGCCCCCAGTTCGAAATACATGATGGAATCTTTTGACGGGTTATGCCCGAGCCCCAGCACATGCCCTATTTCATGCACGGTGACCGGCAACAGATCGCCCAGTTTATCGCCGATCATCACACCGCTTTTCCAAAACAGATCATCGTTGTAGACCACACTGGCCGGGCTGGAAAAATCCATGGTCGAAGCGTCACTGAAATTATGATTGGTAACCGCGCCGACGAATTTAGTTGGGTCATCAACGGTCAAAGAAACCTTGCCCCAACTGAACGTCAAATCCGCTCCCTGCCCTAGCGGCACCCGCGCGAAACTGACATTAACGCCATGTGCAACGAACACGGCACACCATTTATCAATGCCCTGCTGCAGGGTGTTCGCTATTGCCTGCTGTGTCATATCCGTATTAGACGGGAAATTGGCGATGACATATGACAGCTTGTCTTTGAGCCGCAGACGCGGCTCTTCCCAGGCTGCTTTAAGCGCCAGCAGTGCCCATCTGGCAGACCGTTTTCCATTCAAATACCCCATGTACACCGGATGTTCACTGCCGATGGCGCAATGCAGATACAGCTGAGTTTTATAATTCCGGATATATGCATCATCCACCCCAACGGTGGCGTCATGTTCCAATACCCACTGTGCTTCCGGCACATCGGCATTGGCACTGTGCAGTACCGCCCCCTTGCCGCGGCTATTGGCAATCAGGTATTTGCCATACCGATAGTCTCTGATACGAAACACACCACGCGTGCCATCAACCGGCTCGAATACCCACAGCCCCAGGGTCTCGGCCGCGTAATTCTTCAAATATAATTGACCGTCATACACAGCACCGACACCCAGTGCCCGCTGTTGACCATAAAGCACGCTCGCCATACGCAGGCTTCTGTTCAGACGATAACCTTCGAGGAACTGGTCATCGACCCTCGCTTTCTCCGGCACCGGGTCCTTTTTCACGACGCAGGCGAGACCACCGCCCGGACGAAATGCCAGAAGAGTATTCAGCTTGCCGCTGTGGTTGTAATCGAAGGCGATCAGGCGATCGGCCGGATGTCGTAAATCAAGGGTACCGATACCCGTCTCTGCAGGCGGAATCCCATCGTCTCCGCGCCCCGTGAATACCGTCTCGAACAGCTGTTCCGGGTGTGCGTACTCTGCATCGGCATTTCTTCTGAAAATGCGAATGACGGCTTTGCCCGGCCCCGGCCGATAGCCGACCAGGTGATCGAGATGGCCGGTGGCGTCCAGATCGAAGGCCAGCAGGCGGTCGGCCGGGTCGGATAATGCCCAGCCGCCGAGATCGGTGAGGATCAGATCCGGCGTGACCGACGCAAAGCCCTGCTCCTGAGGCCGCATGATGCTGAACTGCCGGCTGCCCGGCCGGTAGGCGAGCAGATGATCGAGCCGGCCGCTGCCGGCGAAGTCGAAGGCCAGCAGGCGGTCGGCGCTATTGTCGAGACTCGCCGGCCCGGACAGCACATGCCCGCCGCGCAACCCCGTACTGCTGGTGAAGACGGGACGCAAGGCGTTGCCCTCGCGGCGCAGGATATGCACCACCCCGCTGCCCGGGCGGTAGCACAGCAGGTGGTCCAGTTTGCCGCTGCCGGCATAGTCGAAGGCGAGCAGGCGGTCGGCCGGCGAGCGCAGATCGAAGCCGCCAATGCCGGCCGCCTGGCCCGGTGCCGGCGGATCGCCGACGGCATAGACCCGCACGAAGCCCGCCGGCGTCTTCCTGATGATGTGGACGGTTCCCGTCCCCGGCCGGTAGCAGAGCAGATGATCCAGGCGGCCGCTGCCGTCGTAGTCGAAGGCGAGCAGGCGGTCGGCCGGCGAGCGCAGGTCGTAGCCACCGATACCGCTGGCCGTACCGGCGGCCGGCGGGTCGCCGACGAAATGCACCGCCTGCGGATTCCACACCCCGCCGCTCGCCAGCTGGCGGAACGTGAAGACGCCCACGGCCCCTTTACCGGGACGGTAGATCACCAGGTGGTCGAGCCAGCCCGTGCTGTCACCATCAAACAGGCAGAGGCGGTCGGCGGCATTGCGCAGATCCCAGTGGCTGATGCCTTCCAGCGAGGCCATCACTTCGATAAGGCTGATCGTCGTGCTCATGTGCGGCTCCTGCGGCGCGAGCGCCCGGGAAACACCGGGCAGCGACTGCTGCGCCCCGGCCGGTCCCGACGGCGCGGGATACACATCGGCCCCCTCCCTCGCCGTGGCGTCCGGCCGAGGCAGCCTCATGCATCGTTTTCAGGGAATGGCGAACCTCGGTAAATGCCGAGCCCGCAGGAGAAAGTGGCAGGCACGGCCGCGCCCCGCCAGCTGCCGGGGGCGTCTTTTTCGCGCGCGGGCCGCAGGCTGCGCGCGCTCAGCCGAAATACATGCCGCCGTTGACGTTGAGCGTCTGGCCGTTGACGTAGGCGGCGGCGTCGCTGGCGAGGTAGCGCACCGCGGCGGCAACCTCCTGCACCGTGCCCAGGCGGGCGGCGGGAATGGCCGCGACCTTGGCCTGCCCGGCGGCGCTGGCCAGCTCGGCGGCCGTCATCTCGGTGGCCACCAGCCCCGGCGAGACGGCGTTGACGGTGATGCCCCGGCCGCCGTAGGTCTTGGCCAGCGAGCGGGTCAGGCCGATCAGCCCGGCCTTGGCACTGGCGTAGTGGATCTGGTTGATGCCGCCCCACTGGCCGCCGATGGAGACGATGTTGACGATGCGCCCCCAGCCGCGCGCGACCATGCCCGGCAGCACCTCCTGACTGAGGGCGAACGGCCCGCGCAGATTGACCGCGAGCATCTGGTCCCAGTCGGCATCGCTGATCGTGGCGAAGGGCTTTTCCTGCGCGATGGCGGCGTTGTTGACCAGCACCGCGACCGGGCCGAGCGCGGCCTCGACCGTCGCCAGCGCCGCACAGACGCTGTCGCGACGCTCCACCGTCATGCCGACGGCGAGCGCGTGGCCGCCGGCGGCTTCGATCTCGGCGACCACCTCGGCCGCCGTGCCGCTGCGCTCGTGATAGCCGACGGCGAGCACATGGCCGGCGGCGGCCAGCTCCAGCGCAATGGCGCGGCCGATGCCGCGGCTGGCGCCGGTCACCAAAGCCACGCGCTCAGACATCGCAACCGACCTCATCGAGCGTGACGACGCGGGCACCGGCCGGCAGCGGGTACGGCGGCTGCGCCGGCAGATCCGGCGACGGCGCGCCCGCCTGCGCGATGTAGGCGGCGTAATGCTCGCGGTAGAAAGCGGCGCCCGCCGCATCGCCGCTGGCGGCCAGCGCCTGCGCATAACGCAGCGCCAGCCGCCCGACCTGGCGCGCGGCGCGCGCGGCGACGGCGGAGCGATCAGCGCCGAGGCGTTCGAGGAAGGACTGTTTCATGCGGATGACCTCGTCGAGGGCGATGCGCTCGCGCACACAGCGCCCGGTCTCGTTGCCGCCGTGCTGGCGGTACAGCCCGAGCTTGTCCGGCAGGTAGCCGATCAGCCCGTCGGCGTCGAGCGCGCTGAGCTTGAGCCACAGCTGCCAGTCGGTGCAGAAGGCATAGCCCTCGTCGAACCAGCCGACGGCGTCGAGCGCCTCGCGCCGCAGCAGCGCCATGCTGAGCGGATAGTTGTTGCCGATGATGAACACGCGATGCTGCGCCGGTGCCGGAATCAGCGCCGCCTGCGCGTAGAACGCCGTCTTGCGGCGCACCTCGTCACCGACCAGGTCATCGCTCTCGAAGAACACCGCCGCCGGCGGCCGCGGTGCCGCCGCCGCCAGCGCCAGGCAGCGGGCGAGCGCCTGCGGGTGGAGCACATCGTCGGAGCACAGGAACAGCAGCCAGTCGCCCTCGGCGCGGCCGCGGAACCAGTTCCAGTGCGCCGCCATCAGCAGCGCCTGCGGCTGGCGGTAGGCGATGCACGCCGGGTGCTCGCCGATGCGCGCCCAGCTGGCATCGCTGGAGGCGTTGTCCGACACCAGCACCTGCAGCTCGACGTCGCGCTGCGCCAGCGCCGAGGCAATCGCCGCGCCGACGAAGGCCGCGTCGTTGCGCACCGGGATGCAGACCGACACCCGCGCCGCCATCAGCGCAGCCCCTCGCCGGGCCGCCGCCCGGTGGTGGCGTACACCGGCGCGCACCAGTCGCGGTCGTAGGAGGAATAGCGCACGCCGCGCGCCAGATTGTCGCGGTTGATCGCCTCGCGCAGCTGCGTGCCGTAGGCGAAGGCGCGCTCGATGTCAGCGGCCGGGTAGCCCGGCAGGTCGAGCACCGCGCCGTAGGCGCCGTCGAAGCCGGCACCGGCGCGCAGCCAGCCCTCGCGCTCGGCGCGGGCATGGAATGGCGTGCCGGGCAACGGCGTGTTGATCGACAGCGAGAACTCCTGGATGTAGCCCTCGTCGTGCAGCGCGCGCACCGCCTCCAGCGAGCGCAGGTCCTGCTGGTAGCTCGCGCCGATGGTGCCGACCGACAGCGTGGCGTAGACCTTGATGCCGAGCTCGCGGCACAGCCGCAGCACCTCGACGAGCTTGCGCTGGTCGGCCTTCAGCCGCCCGCTCTTCGAAATCTGCTTCATCACGTCGGCTTCGAGCGATTCGAGGCCCATGCGCACCTTGTAGTAGCCGGCCGCGCGCATCAGTTCGAGGGTTTCGGCGTCCAGCGTGTCGTAGTTGCCCATGCAGTTGAAGCGCAGCTCGCGGTGCAGGCCGGCGTCGATCAGCCCCCGGCACAGCGCATGGACGTAGCGGCGGTTGAAGTTGTGCGCCTCCTCGTTGAAGAAGATGCCTTCGAGCTGCGGGATGCGCGCCTGCAGGTAGCGGATCTCGGCGATGACCGACTCGACGCTGCGCGTGCGGAAGTTGGCGCGGCCGTAGTAGACGTTGGTGACGACGCAGAAATTGCACATCACCGGGCAGCCGCGCGTCGCCCACAGCTCGACCTCGCGGTACTCGGAGCCGTACAGCCGGCAGTAGTCGCGGCGCTGGATGTCCTCGTCCTCGGGCAGCGGCAGCGCCTCGATGTCGACCAGCTCGGCGCGCGGCAGCGGGTAAATGCCCGGCACCGGTGTGCGGCAGCCGCCAGCGATGAAGCGCGTGATCGACTCTTCGAACTCGCCGATGGCGACGAAATCAGCGCCGTGCTGCAGCGTGCGCTGCGGCTCGGCACTCGGGCTCGGCCCGCAGGCGATGATGCACAGGTGCGGCAGGCGCTGGCGCAGGCGGCGGAACACCTCCAGCTGACGCTCGAAGATGATGGCGTCGATCTCGACCACCAGCACCTCGGGGCGCAGATCGACCACCAGCTCGACGTATTCATCGACATCGACGCCGTAGTAATTGGCATCGACCAGCCGCACCGCGCACGGCGTGCGCTGCTTGAGGCAGGCGCTGAGGTAGCCGAGGCTGAACGGGTAGAAGGTCGTGACCTTGTAGGCACCGCTGCGCCCGCTCCAGCGCTGCGGGAAGTAATCGATCTGCGCGCCATCCGCGGTGCGCCCGACCGGCGTCATGATCAGTACGTTCATCGGCTGTCCACCTCGCCGGCTGCGGCGCGTTCATGGGCCAGCACCCGGCGCAGGCCCTCCTCCAGATCGATATCGGCCGCCCAGCCCAGCTGCTTGAGCGCGCCGCAGTCGGCGACCGAATGCGCGATCTCGCCGGCGCGCGGCGCCAGCGCGCCGAAGGCCAGCTCACTGCGGCTGCCGGCCAGACGGTGCAGGCACTGCACCAGCCGGTGCAGCGGCAGCGCCTCGCCACGGCCGACGCCGAACTCGCTGGCCCCCGCCGGCAGCTGCCCGGCCTGGGCCAGCACGCAGGCGAAGGCGGCGGCGGCATCGTCGACATAGATGAAATCGCGCTGCTGCGTGCCGGCGCTCAGCGCGATGCGCGGCGGCCCGGCGAGCAGCTCGCGCGCCAGCCAGTTGACGAACTTGGCGTGGTCGTCGCCGGCACCGTAGACATGCTCCAGGCGCAGATTGACGAAGCGCAGCCCCTCGTGCGCAGCGGCCAGCGTCCGCCCCCAGTCGCGCAGGCAGCGCTTGCTGACGGCATAGCGGTTGCCGGCGCCGCCCGGCGGCGGATCGATGGCGTAGTAGCTGTCGGCATTGACGAACACGCCGCCGCCCTGCGCGCCGAGCGCCGCCAGCAGCGCCGCCGGCAGGGCGAGATTGGCGGCGAACACCGCGGCATCGCTGTCGGCGGCGCGGCCGTAGCAGGTCGCCAGATGCACCACGCCGGCGAAGCCTTCGCCGGCGCTGAACGGCGGCTGCGCCGCGCCCGGCTGCCAGACGCGCCAGTCGACCTCCGGCGCACGTGCCGGCGCCCGGCGCAGCAGCAGCGTCACCGCGTGGCCGGCGGCGCTCAGGCGCGGCAGCAGCCGGCGGCCGAGAAAGCCGGTGCCGCCGGTCAGCAGCAGCTTCATCGCCTAGAACATGCCGCCGAAGGCCGCCAGCGTGCCGGCGACGTATTCGAGCATGGCGGCATCGAGCCCCGGGTAGACGCCGAGCCAGAAGGTGCGCTGCATGACGATGTCGGTGTCGTGCAGCGTCCCGGCGACGCGGTACGGCCGTCCGGCCATGTAGGGCTGGCGTGTCAGATTGCCGGCGAACAGCAGGCGCGTGCCGATGCGCCGCTCGTCGAGATAGCGCAGCAGCGCGACGCGCTCGAAGTCCACGTCCTCGCGCAATGTCAGCGGAAAACCGAACCAGGCCGGATCGGCGCCCGGCGTCGCCTCGGGCAGGATCAGCCACTCGGCGCAGTCCTGCAGGCACTGCCGCAGCAGGGCGAAATTGCGCTTGCGCGCAGCGATGAAGCCGTCCAGCCGGTCGAGCTGCGCCAGCGCGCAGGCCGCCTGCATGTCGCTGATCTTCAGGTTGTAGCCGGCGTGCGAGTAGACGTACTTGTGGTCGTAGCCGAACGGCAGCTCGCCGAGCTGCCAGCCGAAGCGCCGGCCGCAGGTGTTGTCATGGCCCGGCGCGCAGTGGCAGTCGCGGCCCCAGTCGCGCAGCGACTCGACGATGCGCGCCAGCTCGGCGTCGGCGGTGAACACCGCGCCGCCCTCGCCCATGGTGATGTGGTGCGCCGGGTAAAAGCTCAGCGTGGCGATGTCGCCGAAGGTGCCGACCCTGCGCCCGGCGTAGGTCGAGCCGAGCGCATCGCAGCAGTCCTCGACCAGCCACAGGCCGTGGCGGCGGGCGATGTCGACCACCGCATCCAGCGCGAACGGGTTGCCGAGCGTGTGCGCCAGCATGATCGCCCGCGTGCGCGGCCCGATCGCCGCCTCGATCAGCGCCGGGTCGATGTTGTAGGTCGGGATCTGCACGTCGACGAACACCGGCACGCAGCCCGCCTGCAGGATCGGGTTGACCGTGGTCGGAAACCCCGCGGCGACGCTGATGACCTCATCGCCCGGGCGCAGCGCGCGCGCGCCGAGCTGCGGCGAGCACAGCGCCGAGAACGCCAGCAGATTGGCCGAGGAGCCGGAATTGGTGGTCAGCACGTGGCGCACACCGAGGAACGCGCCGAGGCGGCGCTCGAATTCGGCGTTGAAGCGGCCGCTGGTCAGCCAGCCGTCGAGCGCCGCCTCGACCATCAGCTGCATCTCCGGCGCGCCGATGACCTTGCCCGAAGGCGGCACCGGCGAGCGGCCGGCGACGAAGGGCGCCGGCTCGGCGGCGGCGGCGTACTCGGCAACCAGCGCGGCGATGTGCTGGCGCAGTTCGAGCTGTCGGGCGTTCATTCGGCTTCTCCTTCATAGCGCGCGATCTGCGCCAGGCACAGCGCCCGCGCGGCGGCACCGGCGTGCACGGCGCGGTACCAGTCGACGCTCGCCGCCAGCGCCGTCTGCAGGTCCCAGCGCGGCCGCCAGCCCAGCTGCTCGGCGGCGCGCCGGCTGTCGAGGCGCAGCTGGCCGGCCTCGTGCGGCTGCGGGCCGCTGTCGGCCTGCCAGCACGCGCCGGCGCCCCACAGCGCGGCGCAGCGCTCCACCAGCCAGCCGACCGGCCGCGCATCGTCGGCAGCCGGGCCGAAGTTCCAGGCGCCGGCAAAGGCCGCCGGCTGCCGCCAGAGGGCTTCGGCGAGCTGCAGATAGCCGGCCAGCGGTTCGAGCACGTGCTGCCACGGCCGCACCGCCTGCGGCTGGCGGATGCGCGCCGGGCGGCCGGCGGCGAAGGCGCGCATCAGGTCCGGCAGCAGGCGGTCGGCGGCCCAGTCGCCGCCGCCGATGACATTGCCGGCGCGCGCGCTCGCCACCGCCACCCCGCCGCCGGGGCGGGCGGCGAGAAAGGAGTCGCGGTAGGCCGCCGTCACCAGCTCGGCGCAGGCCTTGCTGCTGCTGTAGGGGTCGTGGCCGCCGAGGGCATCGTCCTCGCGAAAGGCGCGGCCGTGCTCGGCATTGGCGTAGCACTTGTCGCTGGTGACGCTGAGCAGCACGCGCACCGAGGGCGTCGCCCGCACCGCCTCGCACAGGTGCACCAGCCCCATGACGTTGGTGGCGTAGGTCGCCAGCGGCTCGGCATAGGACGCCCGCACCAGCGCCTGCGCGGCGAGGTGGATGACGATCTGCGGCTGCGTCGCCGCCAGCACCGCCGTCAGCGCCTCGGCGCTGCGCACGTCGCCGCAGTGCGACGCCATGCCCTCGGCGACGCCCGCGGCGCTGAACAGGCCGGGGTCGGCCGGCGGCAGCGCAAAGCCGCTGAGCTCGGCGCCGAGGCGCTGCAGCCACAGGCACAGCCAGCTGCCCTTGAAGCCGGTGTGGCCGGTGACCAGCACCCGCCGGCCGCGCCAGAACGCCGGATTCACGCCCAGTGGCGCCACGGTGCCCGCCCCTCGCGCCACAGCGTCTCCAGATGCTGGCGGTCGCGCAGCGTATCCATGCAATACCAGAAGCCCTCGTGCAGCCAGGCGCCGAGCTGGCCGGCGGCGGCCAGGCGTTCGAGCGGCTCGCGCTCCCAGACGCAGTCGTCGCCGTCGAGGTAGTCGAACACGCCGGCCGAGAGCACGAAGTAGCCGCCGTTGATCCAAGCGCCGTCGCCGCGCGGTTTTTCGTGGAAGCGCGCGACGCGCGCGCCGTCGAGTTCGAGCACGCCGAAGCGCTCCGGCGGGCGCACCGCGGTCAGCGTCGCCAGCCGCCGCTCGCGGCGGTGGAAGTCGATCAGCGCACCGAGGTCGACGTCGCTGACGCCGTCGCCGTAGGTGAAGCAGAAGTCCTCGTCGCCGAGGTACTCACGCACGCGGCGCAGCCGGCCGCCGGTCATCGTCGCCTCGCCGGTGTCGACCAGCGTCACCCGCCACGGCTCGGCGAAGCGGTGATGGACTTCCATGCGGTGCTCGCTCATGTCGAAGGTGACGTCGGACATGTGCAGGAAGTAATTGGCGAAATACTCCTTGATCAGATAGCCGCGGTAGCCGCAGCAGATCACGAAGTCGTGGATGCCGTGGCTGGAATAGCACTTGAGGATGTGCCAGAGGATCGGGTGGCCGCCGATTTCCACCATCGGCTTCGGCCGCAGCGCCGTCTCCTCGCTGAGGCGCGTGCCGTAGCCGCCGGCCAGGATCACCGCCTTCATCGCTCAGCCCGGCTCACGGTACGGCCACATGCCGTCGAGCGCCTGGCCGGCGAGCAGCATCGGGCTGACGTCGGCCGCCGGATCGACCAGGCAGTGCACCAGCGCCGGTCCGGGCTCGGCGAGCGCGGCGGCGAGCGCGGCATCGAGCGTGGCGACATCGTCGGCGCACCAGGCGGCGATGCCGTAGGCGCGGGCGATCGCCGCGAAGTCCGGGTTCCATTTGTCGCCGCAGGTCGGGTCGCTCGGCCAGTTGAACTTCTGGAACTGCGAGACGATGCCGAGGCGGTGGTTGTCGAGGACGATGATCTTCACCGGCAGCCGGCGCTCGGCGATCAGCCCCAGCTCCTGCAGATTGATCTGCAGCGAGCCGTCGCCGACGAAGCACAGCACCCGTGCCGCCGGCCGCGCCAGCTGGGCACCGGCGGCGACCGGCAGGTCGAAGCCCATCGCGCCGTGGCCGCAGGAGCTCAACCACACCCGCTGCGGCACGTCGAAGTCGAAATGCCGCGCCGCCCACTGCTGATGCGCACCGACGCCGCTGACGGCGACCACCTGCTCGCCGCGCGTCAGCCGGTTGGCGCTGGCGATGACCTGCTGCGGCGCCAGCGCGCCGCGCTCAGGCCAGCTCAGCGGGAATTCGGCGCGCCAGCCGGCGATGCGCGCCAGCCAGGCGGTGCGCGCCGCCTGCGTGCGCCCCTGCAGCGCCGCCTGCAGCGCCGTCAGGGTCAGGCCGACGTCGGCCTGGATCGCCAGGTCGCAGCGCACCCGCGCGTGTTCGAGCTCATCGGCATCGGCCTCGATGCGCACGATGCGGGCGTGCGCAGCGAAACGCTCGCTCAGCGAGCCGGTCTGGCGCACGTCGAGGCGCGAGCCGCAGACCAGCAGCAGATCGGCGTGCTGCAGCGCGCAGCCGGCGGTCTGGTTGCCGGTGTGGCCGTGAAACCCCAGCGCCAGCGCATCGTCGGTGGGAAACGCGCCGAGCGCCGGCAGGCTCTGCGTCACCGGGATCTGCCCGGCCTGCGCCAGCGCGCGCAGCGCCGGCGCCGCCTGCGCCAGCAGCACGCCGTGGCCGGCGAGGATCAGCGGCCGCTGCGCGGCGGCCAGCCAGTTGGCCAGCTGCGCCACCGCCGCGGCCGGTGGCGCGCGGCGCGGCGCCAGCGGTTGCACGCTCGGCGCCACCGCGGCACTCAGCGCACTGCGCTGCACGTTCATCGGCAGATCGATCAGCACCGGGCCGGGCCGGCCCTCGGCGGCGATGCGCAGCGCCGTCGCCAGCACCTCCGGCAGCTCGTCGGCGCTGTGCGGCTGGAACTGCGCCTTGGTCAGCGGCCGCAGCAGGCCGACGGCGTCGACTTCCTGAAAGCCGCGCTGGCGGATCGGCCGCGGGCCGCGCAGGTCGCCGGTGCCGACCTGGCCGCTGATCACCAGCAGCGGCACCGAGTCGAACCAGGCATCGGCGACCGGCGTGACGATATTGGTCACGCCCGGCCCGGAGGTGACCATCGCCACCTGCACGCTGCCGAGCAGGCGCGCGGCCGCCAGCGCGCAGTAGCCGGCGCCCTGCTCGTGGCGCGCGGTGACCAGCTCGACGCCGCGGGCGAGCGCGGCATCGAAGATCGGCGCGATGGTGCCGCCCGGGTAGACGAACAGGCGCCGCAGGCCGTGGGCGAGAAAGCTGTCGACGATGAATTCGGCTCCGATCATGGCCGCAAGTGAATCCTCAGCAGAGCGACGCGGCAGGCGCGCGCGGGTTAAGGCTGCGCTCAGTAGCGGCGCAGCGACGCATACAGTGACAGGCAGCGCGCCGCCGGCACACCCAGTTCGGCCGCCGCCGCGGCGATCGCCGGCTGGCCGGCATAGCTCGAAATCACCAGCCCGGCCGCGCTCCAGTCGACCTCGGCGAGCAGCGCCGGCGGCAGGATCGGCAGGCCGCGCCAGCGCCGGCCCTGCTTGAGCGCATCGCTGTCGACCAGCAGGACTTCGCGCTCGGCGCGGTCGAACAGGCTGGTGAGCTGCCAGAGAAATTCGCTGTGCAGGCCGGCGCCCCACAGCACCAGCCGCGGCCAGTCGCGCGCCGCCAGCAGCCGGCGCTCGACGGCGGCGATCGCCGCGTGCCAGGCACCGAGGTAATCGTGCAGGCGGGCGGCGTCATCGGCATCGGCGTGCACCTGCTCGCTGACGGGCGCCGGCTCGGCGAGCACGCGGCAGCCGTTGTAGCCGTCCATGGTCTGCCGCTCCAGCAGCCGCCAGCCGCCGCGCGCCAGCGCATGGGCGAGGCTGGCGTGGCTGAAGTGGGTCATGTGCTGCACCGAGAAAAAGCCGTTGATGTCGTTGGTCGCGGCGTGTTCCAGCACCGGCACTTCCAGCACCAGCCGCGTCGTCGGCTTGGCCAGCGCGTGCAGATGGCGCAGCACCGTCAGCGGACGCGGCAGGTGTTCGAGCACGTGGAACAGCGTGATCACGTCCGGCGCGCGCGGGCAGTCGAAGTTTTCGAAATCGCCGTGCAGCAGCGTCAGCTGCGCATCGCGGGCGCGGCCGCGCTCGATCGCCGGCGCGTCGATGTCGACGCCGAGGCGATCGAGCGTCGCCGGCAGCCGCGACAGGAAGCGGCCGTCATAGCAGCCGGCATCGAGCACACTCAGGCCGGCATCGAGCAGGCCGCGCGCGCGCAGCCAGTCGACCTGCTCCTCGGCACGGCCGGCGCTGGCGCCGTAGCTGCAGCCGGCCTCGGCGAACAGCGCGGCGAAGCCGGCGCTGCTCCAGCACGGGTTGAGATACAGCGTCTGGCAGTCGAGGCAGCGCACCTCGCGCACCGGCACGCGCTTGCCGATGGCGGCGTCGCTGAAGAACTGGAAGTCCTCCAGCGTCATCACCGGACGGCTGCGCGCGCTGCCGCACAGCGGGCAGTCGCGCAGCTGCAGGTGGCGCGGGTCGTGCCAGGCACTCAGCGGGTCCGGCCGGCTCCACGGCAGCGCGCTCATGCGGCGGCCCTGCGCGGCTGTTCGATGCACTGCACGATGCGCGCGGCGATGCGCGCGGCACCGCCACCGTCGATCGCCGCGCGGCCGGCCTGCGCCATGCGCTGCCGGCGCGGCCCGTCGGCGAGCAGCGCGGCCACGGCGGCGGCGATGGCCGCGGCATCCAGCGCCGCGGCGCGGCCGAGCGAGACGCCGAAGCCGGCGGCCGCGCAGACGGCGGCGGACGCGGCGTGATCGGCATCGAGGCACAGGTACAGCGCCGGCACGCCGAGCGCGGCCAGCTCATGCGCGGTGCCGCCGTAGGCGATCAGCGCCAGATCGGCCGAGCGCATCAGCGTCGCCATGTCGGCAACGTCGCGCTCGACCTGCCAGGCCCGGCGGCTGCCAGCCAGCTGCGCAGCGAGCGCCTCGGCGTGCTGGAAATCGCGGCCGAGCACCAGCAGCGGCTGGCAGTCCGCCGGCAGTCGCTCCAGCGCCTCGACGGCGAGCAGGCTCAGCCCGGCCGGATCGCTGCCGCCCATCGTCACCAGCAGCCGCGGCGACGTATGCGTCGCCGCCGGCGGCTGGCCGGCGAACTGCCGGCGCAGTGGCAGCCACGACCAGCCGCTGCAGCACGCGCCGCTCAGCTCGCGCCCGTCGAACGATGGCGGCAGCGGATAGAACAACAGGTCGGCAGCCTGGCGGCGGGCGCTGGCATCGTCGAGCAGCACGATGCGGCAGTGCGCGCGCCAGCGCGCCAGCGCCGCCGGCGTCAGCGCGCTGCGCACGTCGAGCAGCAGCGCATCGGGGCGCTGGCGGGCGATCAGGCCGTCGAGCCAGGCCGCCTCCTCGCCGCTGATGAGATCGAGCGGAAAGCCGGCAGCGCGCACCTGCTCGGCGGCCACCGCGGTGCCGCCGAGCGCGAAGCGCACGCCGCAGCCCTCGCGCTCGCGCAGCTCGTCGGCGATCGCCAGGCAGCGCACGACGTGACCGAGGCCGAGCGCGCCGCCGCCGTCGCAGCGGATCAGCACGCGGTGCGAGCGCGCGCTCGCCGCCTTCTGCCGCACGTGGGCATTCAGCGCCAGCAGCTCGGGGTGCGCCTGCAGCAGCCTGCCGACGGCGGCCAGATCGGCCTCGCCGGCCGCCACGCCGAGCGCGGCGTAGACCGCTTCGAGAAAGGCCAGATCGGCCGGCGTGTCGACCGACAGCCGGGCGCCGAGCGGGTTGGCGTGGCGCGGCTCGATATCGACCCAGGCGGTGCGCACGCGCTGCGGGTGCTGCTTGAACCAGGCGCTGACGTGCTCGCGGGCCAGCGGGTCGTCGCCGGCTTCATCGAGCAGGCGCTGCAGCGCGCCGCGGGTGAAGGGGTCGATGCCCTCGTGCAGCGTCGCAAAGCCGGCGCGGCCGAGCGCGTGCTCGGCACCGCTGGTGCACAGCGCCTCGACCAGCGCATCGATCAGCCCGGGGTCGATCAGCGGCGCATCGCCGGTGACGCGCAGCACGATGTCGGCCTGACTGGCCTCGGCGGCGAGCGCAAAGCGCGCCAGCACGTCGTCTTCAGGGCCGCGCACCACGCTCACGCCCTGGGCCGCGGCCCAGGCGGCGAGCGCATCGTCGGCCGCAGCGGTGGTGGTGGCGACGACGATCGCATCCAGCGTGCGGCAGCGGCGCAGGCGCTGCAGCAGATGCCAGAGCAGCGGCTGGCCGGCGAGCGGCGCCAGCACCTTGCCGGGAAAGCGGCTGGAGCCCATGCGCGCCTGGATCACGGCGACCACACGCCCGCGCGGATTCATGGCTGCGGCTGCCAGTCGGCGCGGATCGCGCGCAGCGGGCGCAGGCCGTCGAGCGGATCGGCGCGCCAGTTGCGGTCCGCCAGTTCGCAGCGCACCGGCTCCTTGCGCCCGTCGCCGTCGGCCCGCTCGCCGCGCGCCAGCTCGGCGATCTGCGCGCCGATCGCCGCCGGCAGCCAGCAGTGGCCGGCGGCGTATTCCTCGCCGTGGCCGTCGAGGTCGAGGTGGAATTCGACCAGTTCGGCGCCCCAGCGCAGCACCGCGCGCGCGATCACCGCGGCATCGACGCTGTGATCGGACCAGCCGACGGCGCAGCCGCAGGCTTCGCGCAGCGTGGCGATCGCCGCGAGGTTGCATTCGTCGGCCGGCGTCGGATAGCCGGAAACGCAGTGCAGCAGCGTCGGCTGCGCACAGCCGCCGGCGCGCAGCACGCCGACCGCGCGCACCACTTCATCGAGCGTGGCCATGCCGGTCGACAGCACCACCGGCTTGCCGGTGGCGGCGCAGGCCAGCAGCAGCGCGTCCCACAGCAGCTCGTAGGAGGCGATCTTGTAGAAATCGACGTGGTCGGCGAGCTGGCCGACGGCTTCGAGATCGAACGGCGTGCAGGCGAACTCGACCCGGCGCGCGCGGCAGCGCTCGGCCAGCGCCGGCAGAAAGGCCACCGGCAGCTCCCAGTCGGCGCGGGCGCGGTGGGCGGCGCTGCGCGCGAGGATTTCCGGCGCGAACAGCCGCTCGACGCGAAACAGCTGGAACTTGACCGCCGCGCAGCCGATGGCGGCGGCGGTGTCGATGAACGCCAGGCAGCGTTCGAGATCACGATGGTGATTGCTCGAAACCTCGGCGATGAAGCGCGCGCTCATGCCGTCACCTCCTCCAGCGCGGCACCGAGCCGCGCGACGACGTAATCCTGCTCGGCCTCGCTCAGCCCCGGGTGCAGCGGCAGGCTGAGCGCGCCGGCGTAGAACGCCTCGGCGCGCGGGCACAGGCCGTCGTGGCCGCCGAGCGTGCGCCACAGCGGCTGCCGGTAGACCGGGATGTAATGCACGTTGACGCCGATGCCGGCGGCGCGCAGCGCATCGAACACGTGCCGCCGCGTCGGCGCGTCGGCCAGCTGCACGACGTACAGGTGCCAGGCCGACTCGGCCCGCGGATCGAGCCACGGCCGGCGCAGCGGCAGGCCGGCGAGCAGGCGGTCGTAGCGCGCGGCAAGCGCTCGGCGGCGGCCGAGAAAGTCATCGAGCTTGAGCAGCTGGCTGCTGCCGAGCGCGGCCTGCAGGTCGGTCAGGCGGAAATTCCAGCCGGCGTCGAGCTGCTCGTAGTACCAGGCGCCCTCGCCGCCCGCCTGCCAGTCGGCCGGCTCGCGGCTGACGCCGTGGCTGCGCAGCGCACGCATGCGCGCGGCCAGCGCGGCATCGTTGCACAGCGCCATGCCGCCCTCGCCGGTGGTGATCAGCTTGACCGGATGGAAGCTGAACACGGTGATGTCGGACCAGCGGCCGGCGCCGATCGGGACGCCGTCCCAGCGGGCACCGATGGCGTGCGCGGCGTCCTCGACGAGGCGAAAGCCGTAGCGCGCGGCCAGTGCAGCCAGCGCCGGCATGTCGCAGGGCTGGCCGGCGAAGTGCACCGGCGCGACGATCTGCGGCAGGCAGCCGTCATGCTCGGCGCGCGCCAGCTGCTCGGCGAGGCGCTGCGGGCAGAGGTTGCCGGTGGCCGGGTCGATGTCGATGAAATCGACGCTGGCGCCGCAGTGGTGGGCCGCGGTGGCGGTGGCGACGAAGGTGATCGGACTGGTCCACAGCTCATCGCCGGGGCCGAGGCCGAGCGCGCGGTAGGCCAGCCACAGCGCAGCGGTGGCGCTGCTCGCGGCGACCGCGTGCGCGGCGCCGCAGCGCGCGGCGACGGCAGCCTCGAAGCGCGGCACCGCCGGCCCCTGGGTGAGGAAATCCGAGGCGAGCACCGCGCTGACCGCGGCGATGTCATCGGCATCGATCTGCTGGCGTCCATAGGGAATCATGCCGCGCCTCCCTGGCGTTCAGATGCAGCGTTCGATCAGCGCCCGCAGCTGCGGCACGCTGAGGAAATGCGGGTTGGTGCCGGAGTGGTACTCGAACTCGTCGTCGACCGCGCAGCCGGCCTCGCCACGGGCGTTGCAGCAGTAGTCGACCGGCTGCACGAAGGTGATGCTCGGGCGGATCACGTAGTGGTCGGCGAACTCCAGCGTCAGCCGCGCGTCGTCGCGCGGGCACATGATCTCGTGCAGCTTCTCGCCGGGGCGGATGCCGATGATGCGGATGCCGACCTCCGGGTCGAGCGCGCTGACCAGATCGCTCATGCGCGCCGAGGGCAGCTTGGGCACGAACAGCTCGCCGCCCTGCATGCGCGCCAGCGAGGCGAGCACGAAGTCGACGCCCTCGTCGAGGGTGATCCAGAAGCGGGTCATGCGCGCATCGGTCAGCGGCAGCTCGCGCGCGCCCTCGGCGAGCAGGCGGCGGAACAGCGGCAGCACCGAGCCGCGCGAGCCGACCACGTTGCCGTAGCGCACCACCGAAAAGCGCGTGCGGTGACGGCCGGCGATGTTGTTGGCGGCGATGAACAGCTTGTCCGAGGCGAGCTTGGAGGCGCCGTAGAGATTGACCGGATTGGCCGCCTTGTCGGTGCTCAGCGCGATGACGCGCTCGACCTCGTTGTCGAGCGCGGCGGCGATGACGTTCTCGGCGCCGTAGACGTTGGTCTTGATGCACTCCATCGGGTTGTATTCGGCGACCGGCACGTGCTTGAGCGCCGCGGCGTGGATCACCACGTCGATGCCGCGCATCGCCTGGCACAGGCGCTCGCGGTCGCGCACGTCGCCGATGAACCAGCGCAGCTGCGGCTGCGGGTATTCCTGCGCCATCTCGTACTGCTTGAGCTCGTCGCGCGAATAGATCGCCACGCGGGCCGGACGGTAGCGCGCCAGCACGGTGCGCACGAAGGCATGGCCGAAGGAGCCGGTGCCGCCGGTGATCAGGATGGACTTGCCGCTGAGCATGGCATGCGCCTCAGCCAAGGTAATCGAACAGGGACAGGCGGGAGATCTTGGCGTAGGACTGCTGCGCCGCCTGCAGGGTCAACAGGTACTGGTTGAGCTTGGTGGTGGCGTCGGCGTAGTCGACGTCCTCGATGCCGCCAGCGATCTCCTGCATGCGCAGCGAGAACTCGCTGTTGATCGATTCCTGCGCGTCGAGCCCGTTCATGCGCGCGCCGAGGGTGGTGCGCACTTCGAGGAAGCGGTCCTTGACGCGGTCGATATTGTCCATCGCCGAGTCCATCTGTCGATGGAAGGCATCGAGCTGCTCGGTGCTGGCATAGGGGGTTTCCAGCGCGTTGGCAATGTCATCGAGCGTCGTGAACACATCCTGCTTCGGTGCCGGCTCGACCGTGAAGCTGTCGCCCGGACTCACCGCCCCGTCGAGCTGCAGCGTGACGCCGTTGAAGGCGATGACGCCGTCGTTCGGCAGATTCAGCGCCGCGCCGGTCAGCGGCGGCACCGCGCTGAGGTCGGTGATGGTGTACTGGTCGGTGCTGACGAAATCGATCTGGAAGCGGTGACGCTGGTACACCGAGGGATCGGTCTGCGCCAGCGGTTCGAGCGTCGCCGAGCCGGTATTGGTGCTGGCGGCCGTGGCGCTGAAGATGCCGTTGCCGGTGGGGATGTTCATGAACACCGCATCGCCGGCGTCGCTGACCGCCACCGAGCGCGTCGGCGCGATGCCGACCAGGCGCTGGCCGCTGTCGCCCGTGTAGCTGACCTGCCCGGCCGGCGCCTCGACGAACGGCGTCGAGGCGGTCTGGTAGCCGCCGAACAGGTACTCGCCGTTGCCGTCCTGACCGTTGGCGAGCTGCAGCAGCTCGCCGCGGATCTGGCGGATTTCCTGGGCGATGCTGCCGCGGTCGGCGTTCGACAGCGTCGTGGTATTGGCCTGCACCAGCAGCTGGCGGGTGCGGTCCATCAGGTCGTTGGCCTGGCTCAGCGCATCTTCCTCGGCGCCGAGCCGGCCGCCGGCGAAGCTGATGTTGGTCTGGTACTGCTCGGTCGACTGGATCTGGCGCTGCAGCTCGACCAGGCGCGCGGAGCCGGCCGGATCGTCGGCGGGGCTGAGCACGCGCTTGCCGGTCGCCAGCTGGCTCTGCAGCTCGGCGACCTTGCTCTGCGCCTGGTTCATGTAGCGGACGTTGGACTCGTGAATCTGATTGCTGGAGATGCGCACGGTCATAGCGGGGTCCCTCAGCGCTGGGCGATGGCAAGCAGGGTCTGGAACATCTCGTTGGCGATCTGCATCACCTGCGCCGAAGCCTGATAGGCCTGCTGGTACTTGAGCAGATTGGCGGCTTCCTCGTCGAGATTGACGCCGGAGACCGCATCGCGCGCAGCGGTGGCATTGTCGAGCAGCGCGGTCTGCGCCGACAGCGCGGTGCCCAGCCGATCGGTCTGGGCACCGATGTCCGCCAGCACCGCGCCGTAGAAACTGTTGAGGTCGCTGGTGTGGCCAACCAGCGTGTCGGCGGTGGCCAGCCCGGCGAGCGCCAGCGCGTTGCGGTTGTCGCCCTCGCCGCCGGCGTTGTTGCTGACGCTGAACACATCGCCGTTCTGCGGCTTGCCGGACAGGCGCACCTCCCAGCCGTTCTGCAGCACCGTCGCGCCGGAACTCGGGTCGTAGCTGACCGCCGACTGCAGCATCACTGGGCTGCTCGGATCGCTGACGTCGACGACGTCGAACGTCGTCTCGCTGGTGAAGCGGATCTCCACCGGCGTGCGCAGCGCCGGATCGCTGACGTCACTGACGCTGCCGCTGCTGATCGCGCCGGTGCCGATGTTGCCGGTGGCGGCACCGGTGTGGATCGGCAGCGCCGCGGCGATCTGCTCGGTGCCGGTGAGGTTGAGCTGGATGTCGCGGGCGCCGTTGCGCGTCGGCTGGATCAGGAAGCGGTCACCGTCGGCGGCCGCACCGGCGCTGGTGTCGATGTCGATGCTGAGGCCGTCGGCGCTCAGCGGCCCGCTGCTGCCGCTGGCGACCACGCTCGAATCCGACAGCCGCCGCAGCGTGTAGGTACCGCCGTTGTAGCTCAGCTCGTAGTCCGAGCGCTGCAGCGCGCCGACGTCGGTGAGGGTGGCGGTGACCTGCGCCGAGCCGTCGTTGTGGGTGCTCGCCAGCACGGTCGGCGAGCCGCTGCTGAAGAAGGCCGTGCCGAGCTGCCCTTCGAGGTCCATGCCCTGCGTCTGCACCTGGTTGACGCTGTCCGCCAGCCCCTGCGCCAGCAGGCCGAGGTCACTCTGCGCCCGGTCCAGCGTCTGGCTGCGGAACGCCAGATAGCCGCCGAGCTGACCGCCGGTGAGGTAATTGGAGATTTCGGCGCCGCTGCCGCTGTAGGCGATTTGCACGTCGGCGGGATCGTACTGCGAGGTGCGCACCTCCAGCTGATAGGTGCTGAAGCCGGTCACCAGCGCCTGACCGCTGCCGATGAACACGCTGGCGGTGCCGTCATCGGCGATCACCGTCTGCACCCCCACTTTCTCCGAGAGCTGCTGCATCAGATAGTCGCGCTGATCGAGCAGATCGTTCGGCTCGTCGGAACTGCCGTGCTGGGCGATGACGATCTGCTTGTTGATGCTGGCCAGCGAGCTGGCCAGCGAATTGATCGAGGTGACGGTATCGCGCAAGCCGGTGTTGACGTTGCCGCGCAGCGTCTGCAGCTGGTCGTCGACTTCATGCAGGCGGTCGACCAGCGCCTGCGCGCTGTTGAGCACGACCTCGCGCGTCGCCGTCGAGGCCGGCGCCTCGGACAGGCTCTGAAACGCATCGAACAGATTCTGCAGCAGCGGCGAAACGCCGGCCGAGCTGTCGGTCAGCAGGCTGTTGACCTGCCCGACCAGATCCGACTGTGTCGACAGCTGCTGCTGGGTGGCGGTGTGGCTGCGCACCTGCTGCGTCAGGAATTTGTCGTAGGTGCGGCTGATGGTTGCCACTTCGACGCCGGTGCCGACGAAACCGCCGGGGCCGGTGTACTGCGGCGCGCGCGCGACCTGATCGACCGTCTGCCGGCTGTAGCCCGGAGTGCTGGCATTGGCGATGTTGTGGCCGGTGGTCGCCAGGCCCTGCTGCGCGACCTGCAGGCCGGTGAGTGCGGTGCGTGCGATTTCGACCATCAGGGATCACCCGTGCGTTCAGCCGCGCGGAGCGGACTTGACTGCAGCGGTCTGCAGAAACTCTGCCAGAGCGTCGCTGCCGAGGATGCGCTGGATCTTCGCCGGGTAGGCGGGATCGGTGGCGTAGCCCGCGCGGTGCAGTTCATGCAGGTACGCAGAGCTGTCCGCAGCATTTTCAAGCGCTTGTTTATAACGAGGATTCTGCTGAATGAAGCGGGCGTAGTCGCGGAAGCTCTCGCCCCACGAGGCGTAGGCGCGGAAGCCGTCGACCTGGCGTTGCGGCACACCGTCGACGTATTCGAGCGTCGAATTTTCGACGCGCGCGCCGTTCCAGCTGCGGTCGGCCTTGATGCCGAACAGATTGTGGCTGGAGCGGCCGTCGGCATGGCGCGGCACCGAGCGACCCCAGCCGGATTCCAGCGCCGCCTGCGCCACCAGCACCTCGGGACGCACACCGAGCTCGCCCGCCGCCGCCTGCGCATGCGGCCAGACCTCGCGCACGAACGCATCCGGCGTACCGGGCTTGAACGCCGCCGGCAGGCTGCTGGCCGGCGTCGCGGCATCGAGACCGGCATCGCGGCGGATGCCCTCGATGCGGCGCAGCGCCGCCAGCGCGTTGCCATCCAGCGCCGGCGCCACGCCATCGCCACTCGGTACCGGCTCGGCGCCGGCCGCCTGCGGATCGAGCTGGCGCAGCAGCATGCGCGCCACGCCGAACGTGCCTTTCTTTGCCAGATCGGCGGCGAGCTGCTGATCGTAGAGATCGCGGGCCATGCGGCTGGCGTCGCTGTCGACCAGCGAGTCGCCCGGCGTGGCCGCGCGCATCGACTTCAGCATCATGCCGATGAACACCGCCTCGAACTGCTGGGCGACTTCACGGGTGGCCTGCGGCGAGCCGGCGGCGGCGCCGCGGCGCAAACGTGCCAGCCCGGCGAAATCGCCGAGCGCGGCACTGTCGGCCCCGAGCGTCGTCGTCACCATCTCAGGGCCGCACCGCCATCTGCTGAATCGAGCCGATGGTGCGGATCCACGGCTGCGCGCCGGGCACGCGCTGGCGCAGCTCGGCCAGCGCGGCGCGCGCTTCGGCGGGGCTGGCGAAGCTGCCGGCGAGCAGCATGAAGAACGGCTGGCCGCCGCGCACGGTCTCGAACACCGCCAGCGGATAGCCGGTGCCGTGGCTGCTGGCGAACGCCACCAGCGCGCGCTCGGAACCGCCCGCCATCAGCTGCAGCGTCTGGTTGCGCGCCGGCTGCGCCATCACCCAGTCCGGTCCATAAGGTTTTTCCGGGGCGAAGCTGCGCGGCGGTTCGGTAGCTTTGCTGTCCGCCTTGACCTCGTTGCGGGCGGCCGGCCGCGCTGCCGGCTTCGCCGGTTCGACCGGCGCCGGCACAGCGGCAAGCGCCGGCGCGGCTGGCTTGACGGCCGCAACCGCGGCCGGCTGCGGCTCGGCCGGCGGCGTCGGCACAACGGCCGCCGGCGGCTCGGGTGAGGACACCTGCGGCGCGCGCGGCGGAGTCGGTGCGGGCGCCGGCACCGCCACCAGTCCCGGTGGCAGGCTTTCCACGGCCGCTGCCGCGGGCGCGGCGACTGGCGCGGTGTTCGCGGCGGTCGCCGGCGATTCCTGCGTATCCGGTGACGGCGCGGCGGCGGCCGCTGGTTCGACCGGCTCCGGCTCGACCGGCGCGGCCGTGACAGGGCTCACCTCGCTCACGACCGGCGTTGCCGTGTGTTCGACCGCCTCGGCCGGCAGCGAAACCGCCGGGGCGGCGACGGGCAGCGCCGGCGCCTCTTCCTCGACGGTAGCGGTCGAAGCCAGAGCCACAGTCGGGGCTGGAGCCGGAGTCGAAGCCAAAGTCGGGGTCGGGGTCGGGGTCGGGGTCGCCGCAATCGGCGCGGCCGGCAATGCGGCCGGTTCACGCAGTGCAGCCGGGCCGGACAGCTGGCCCAGCACCCACATCGTGGTTGCCTGCAGCAGCAGCACGACCGGCAGCGCCAGCAGCAGCGGCCAGCCCAGACGCAGCATCGAAGGAGCCGGCCTGACGGGGAAAGTCGCGCTCATCGCCGCCACCTCAAATCACGATCAGCTCGGCGCGCAGCGCGCCGGCGGCTTTCAGTGCTTCGAGGATGGCGGCCAGGTCGGAGGGGCTGGCGCCGACCTGGTTGACCGCGCGCACGATGTCTTCGAGCTTGGTGCCGGGGTTGAACAGGAACATCGGCCGCTTCTCTTCCTTGACGTCGATGTTCTGGCGCGGCACGACGACGGTCTGGCCGTTGCTCAGCGCATTCGGCTGCGACACCACCGGATCGGCGCTGATCGTCACGGTCATCTTGCCGTGCGTCACCGCCGCCGGGAACAGGCGCACGTTGTTGCCGACGACGACGGTGCCGGTCCGCGAATTGATGATGACCTTCGCCGCGCCCTCGGCCGGCTTGACGTCGATGTTCTCCAGCTCGGCGATGAACGGCACCCGCGAGCGCGGGTCGCGCGGGCCTTCGATCTGCACGGTCGCCGCATCCAGCGCGCTGGCGAACTGGCCGCCGAGCTTGCGGTTGATCGCCTGTGCCAGACGCTCGGCGGTGGTGAAGTCGGGCTGGTGCAGGTTCAGCGTCAGTGCGCCGTTGCCGGTGCTCAGGGCATCGGGTACCGCGCGCTCGACGGTCGCGCCGTTGGCGATGCGCCCGGCGCTCGGCACGTTGACGGTGATGCTGCTGCCCTCGCCTTCGACGCCGAGGCCGCCGACGACGACGTTGCCCTGCGCCATCGCATAGACCTCGCCGTCGGCGCCGCGCAGCGGCGTCAGCAGCAGCGAGCCGCCGCGCAGGCTCTTGGCGTTGCCGAGCGAGGAAACGGTGATGTCGATGGTCTGCCCGGGCTTGGCGAACGCCGGCAGGTCGGCGTGCACCGACACCGCGGCGACGTTCTTCAACTGCAGATTGATGTTGGCCGGCAGCACCACGCCGAGGCCGGTCAGCATGTTGCGCATCGACTGCACGGTGAACGGCGTCTGCGAGGTCTGGTCACCGGTGCCGGCCAGGCCGACCACCAGGCCGTAGCCGACCAGCTGGTTGCTGCGCACGCCGCCGACCGTCGCCAAATCCTTGACGCGATCGGCCGCCGCCGGCCCGCTCAGGCCCAGCGCCAGCGCGATCAGCAGCGGTTTGAGGAGTTTCGGTGCACGGTTCATGGCGCAATGCCTGCGGTGAAACGGGACATGCCATGGTTTCAGCAGGAATCGGGCCACCACAACAAGCTATTGTTTTGATTCAAAACACTCGGTAATGCGCCAGAATTTCGACGGCGCGCCCGCCGATTTGACGATGTCGGCAGACTGGAGCCCGCTGACGGCGGCCCGCCGCCCGTGCATCGCAGCCATGCACTCCGCCGCGCCGGCCGCAGCGCTATGCTGCGCCGCCCTGCCCGCGTGGCGCCTTCGAAACGGTCGTCGACCCATGCCTCACCGCAATGCCGTGGCCGGTATCCTGCTCGCCGCAATGGTCGTGATGACGGTGCTCGCCGGCATCGACCGGCACGTCTCCGTGCTGTGGGCCGGCGCGCTGGCCTGGGCGGCGGCGGCGCTGCTGTGGCGGCGGCTGCGCCGCCAGCAGCGCCATCAGGCGCGCTGGCTGGCCGGCATCGGCGTGCTCGGCATGCTGATCGGCGCCATCGGCGGCGCACGGCCGAACCTGTCGCTGGTGGTCGCCGGCAACCAGTCGCTGATCGGCCTGCTGACGGCCGTGGCCTTCCTCAAACTGGTGGCGACCGTACCCGGCGAGGGCGAGGAACCGCCGCCGCGCGGCCAGGGCGCGGTATGGCGCACCCTGCTCGGCGTGCACCTGTTCGGCGCGGTGATCAACATGTCCTCGGTATTCCTGCTCGGCGACCGCATGGTCAACCGCGGCGGCCGCCGCCTCGGCCGGCGCCGGGCGCTGGTGCTGTCCCGCGGCTTCGCCACCGGCGCCTTCTGGTCGCCGTTCTTTGCGGCGATGGCGGCGGCGGTGACTTACGCGCCGGGCGCGCAGGTGCCGATCGTGGTCCTCACCGGACTGCCGCTGGCGGCTTTCGGCCTGTGGCTGACCGCGCGCGAAGTCGACGAGCAACGCGCCGGCAACGCGCCGGGCGCGCCGTTCATCGGCTACCCGATGCGCTTCTCGACACTGTGGCTGCCCTGCCTGCTGGTGACGCTGGTGCTGGTCGGCCATACGCTGCTGCCGCAGTGGTCGATCCTGACCTGGATCTGCCTCGGCGCGCCGCTGCTGACGCTGCTGGTGCTGCTGCTGCTGCGCAAGGGCCGCGGCGGCCCGGTGCAGTTCGGGCACTACATCACCCAGCGGCTGGGCGATGGCGCCAGCGAGCTGACGCTGTTCCTCGCCGCCGGCGTGCTCGCTGCCGGCATCGCCAGCGTACTGTCACTGGCCGCCGGCTACCTGCCGTTCACCGAGTTCGGGCCGGCGCAGGCGAGCATGCTGTTGCTGGTGATCGTCGGCGCTGCCTTCGTCGGCGTGCACCCGGTGATCGCCGTCACCGTCTGCGGCACCTGGCTGGCACCGCTGCACCCGGAGCCGACGCTGCTCGCCGCGACCTTCACGATGGGCTGGGCGATCGGCGTGCCGGCCGGGCCGCTGTCGGGCCTGCACCTGGCGATGCAGGGCCGCTATGGCATTTCACCGTACGCCTTTCAGCGCTGGAACGGCCGCTACATCCCGCAGCTGCTGCTGGCGAGCATCATCGCCCTCCATCTGCAAGCCTGGATTCGTCATTAACTATTAGAAATATAACGCACTTTTAATGCGCTTGACGGGGCTCACAGCATTCACAGCGCCCCCCCGCTTACTCTACGTTTACGACGGTCACCGCCAGCCTTGGCACGGTGTCGCAGCCAGGATGTCACCGCGGTGGTGATGGCCTTGGCAACCAATGGATTCCTGATGTATCGCTGACATGGAGGTCGTATCGATGAAGCTGTTTCGTCTGGCTTGTGGCCTGTTCTTCTTATGCCTTAGCGCAAACGCATCCGCGGTGTCTTATTCCGGACTCTACGTGTTCGGCAACAGCCTGTCGGACTCCGGCAATATGATCAACACCTTGCGCGCCTACGGCGCCAACCCCGATCCAGACGGTGTCTACTATGACGGCCGTTCGAGCAACGGTCCGAACTACGTGGATCTCCTCGCCGCCGAGCTCGGCCTGGACTCCACCCCCTCGACCGCCGGCGGCACCAACTACGCCTACAATGCAGCGCGGATGACCTATCACCCGCTGGGTACCGGTTTTTATGGTGTCGACGAGCAGATCCAGCTCTATCTCGGCAGCAACGGTGGCAGCGCCGATGCCGACGGGCTGTACCTGGTCTGGGGAGGCACCAACGATCTGCTGGACCTCGCCATCGGACTCGGCAACGGCACCGTCAACCCGGATGACCTGTCGGCGCTGCTGTATGGCATCGCCAGTGACCTGACCGGTCAGATCACCATCCTCGCCAATGCCGGCGCCCAGAACATCGTCGTGTTCAACGAGCCCAGTCTGGCGCTGTCGCCAGAGGCCCAGCTCTACCCCGCCCTGCTGCCGCTGCTCGACCTGCTCACGCAGAACTTCAACTCGCTGCTGGACGACATGCTCAACCATCTGTCCGGTCCGACGCTTTATCGCATCGACGCCTATTCCCTGTTCGCGGATATGGCAACCAACCCGCAGAACTACGGCCTGACCAATACCACCGATGCCTGCTACACCGGCGACTACAAGGAGCTGACCGGCGGTGGCAGCGTCTGTGCGTCACCCGATGAATACCTGTTCTGGGACGGCATCCACCCCTCGGCCGCGGCGCATGTCTACATCGCCGAAGCCGTGCTGGCGCAGGTGGCAATCCCAGAGCCGGCGCCGCTGGGACTGCTGTTTACCGGGCTGGCGATCCTCGGCCTGCGCCGCCGTCAGATCGGGAAGAAGGCGTGCATCAGCAGCCGCGTCAGCCAGCCGGCGGTGTTGCTGTCGGCCAGCGCGCCCTTGCCGGCATAGGTGATCTGCGCATCGGCCACCTTGCTCGATGCCACCGAGTTGTCAGCCGCGATATCGTCAGGGCGCACGACGCCCTGCACGATGACGAACTCCTGCCCCTGATTCAGCGTGACTTCCTTCTCGCCGCGAATCTGCAGATTGCCGTTCGGATAGACATCGGTGACGACGGCGCTGATCGTGCCGCTCAGGCTGTTGGACTGATCCGCACTGCCCTTGCCGTCAAAAGTGGTGTCATTGGTCAGGCTGACCGCCGCCTTGTCGATGGTGCGGCCGAACAGCACCGCCGGCGTCGCCAGCTGGGAATCCGAACTCTTGCCGAGCTTGGTGTCGGCCTTCTTCGTTGCGGCGGTCTTCTCCGCCAGCGTGATGGTGATGATGTCGCCGATCCGGCGTGCGGTGCGTGACTCGAACAGCCGCATGTCGGTGCCGGCGCGGTAGATCGCGCCATTGGCGGGGCGCGGCTGCGTCTGCGCGAGCGAACCCATGACGCTTGGCGTCACCGGCGTGAACTGGTGATCCAGCGGCAGCGTGGTGCAGGCTGACAGCGCGAGCAGCGCAATGCCGGCGACGGGAAGGAGCAGCGGTTTCATGACCTGCGCCTCAAATGGTCTGGTTGAGGTACTGCAGCATCTGGTCGGCGGTCTGGATCGCCTTGGAATTGACTTCGTAGGCGCGCTGCGTCTCGATCATGTTGACCAGCTCCTCGGCAATGTTGACGTTGGAGCTTTCCAGCATGTGCTGCTGCAGCGTGCCAAGGCCGTTGGTGCCCGGATCACCGGTCTGCGCAGTGCCGCTCGAACTCGACTCAAGATAGAGGTTGTCGCCGATCGGCTGCAGGCCGGTCGGGTTGACGAAATCGGCGATCGTCAGATTGCCGAGCTGCTGCGAACCGGTCTGCCCCGGCTGCACCACCGACACCACACCGTCGGAGCCGATGCTGATGCTCTGCATGTCGGACGGCACGGTGAGCTGCGGCGAGACCAGATACCCCTCGGAGGTCACCAGCTGGCCCTGGTCGTTGAGCGTGAACGACCCGTCGCGGGTGTAGGCGATGGTGCCGTCCGGCAGCTCCACCTGAAAAAAGCCGCGACCGTTGATGGCCACGTCGAGCGCGTTGCCGGTATTGATGGCGTTGCCCTGCGTGTGCAGTTTCTCGGTAGCGACGACGCGCACGCCGGTGCCGAGCATCAGGCCCGAGGGCAGCGTGGTGTTCTGCGAGGTCTGTCCGCCGACCTGGCGCACGTTCTGATAGAGCAGATCCTCAAACTTCGCCCGCCCTTTCTTGAAGCCAGTGGTATTGACGTTGGCGAGGTTGTTGGCAACGACATCGAGCTGCGTCTGCTGCGCGTCGAGGCCGGTCTTGGCGACCCAAAGTGCCGGATTCATGGCGGTATCTCCTGGACTCAGCCGAGGCCGAGCAATTTGTCGGTGGCGCGCTCGTTGTCGGCGGCGGTCGACATCAGCTTGACCTGCGTCTCATAGCGCCGTGCGAGGTCGATCATCGTCACCAGCGCATCGGCGGTGTTGACGTTGCTGCCTTCCAAGGCGCCGGAGACCAGATGCACCCGCGCATCCGCCGGGCTGGTGCCGCCATCCTTGCGCCGCAGCAGGCCGTCGGCTCCCTTGATCAGATCCTGCGCCGCCGGCTGCACCAGGCGGATGCGGTCAACGGCGGCGATGGCGGTGTTGTCCTCGCCGAGCGGTTTGACGCTGATCGTGCCGTCAGCAGCGATGTCGGTCTTCTCGGACGGCGGCAGGGCGATCGGGCCGTTGTCGCCGAGCACCGCATACCCCTTGGCGGTGGTCAGGCGCCCGCTGGCGTCGACCTGCAGGTCGCCGGCGCGGGTGTAGGCCTCGTGTCCGTCGAGATCGCGGACCGCAATGAAGCCCTCGCCGCGCACCGCCACGTCGAGATCACGGCCGGTTTCGAGCAAAGGCCCGGCGCTCAGGTCGACGCCGGCGCGCTCGGTCTGTGCGTAGACGCGGCTGGGCAGGCCGTCGCCGATCACCGGCTGGCTGCGCATCGCGGCGATATCCTGGCGAAAGCCCGTGGTCGAGGCATTGGCGAGGTTGTTGGTGTTGACGCGCTGCGCGTCGAGGATTTGACGCGCTCCGCTCATCGCGACGTACAGCATGCGGTCCATGGTCGTCTCCTGTTCCGGGGCGTGGACTCAGCCACGCCCCGGCCTGGCTTCAGCGCAGCTGCAGCAAGGTCTGCGTCAGCTGATCGGAGGTCTGGATCACCTGCGCGTTGGCCTGGAAGTTACGCTGCGCATTGATCATGTTGACCAGCTGCTCGCTCAGCTCGACGTTCGAGCCCTCCAGCGAGCCGGAACGCACCAGCCCCAGGCGCGAGCTGCCGGGGATGCCGGCGACCGCGGTGCCGGAGGCGAAGCTCTCCGCCCAGGCGGTATCACCGATCGGCGTCAGACCGGACTCATTGCGGAAGTGATACAGCGCGAGCTGCCCGAGCGCCTTCGACTGGCCGTTGGTGTAGCTGCCGAAGATCAGGCCGCTGTCGGCGACGTTGACACCGACCAGCGTGCCGCTGGCGTAGCCGTCCTGCACCAGGTTGTTGGTGCTCGAATCACCACCGAACTGCGTCGCCGCGGTGAAATCGAGGTTCATCACCAGGGGCTGCAGGGCGCTGGTCGGCTGGCCGTTGGCTGACGCCACCGACTGCAGATTGACCGAGACGACGCTCGGTACCGACGGCGTGGCCAGCTGGCCCTTCTCATCGAAGGTCAGCGTGGTGTACGGCTCGACGGTCGAGGTGGTCGGATCGAAGTCGACGACCGGCGTGTCCGGTGTGCCGGTCGCCGTCACGTCGGGCGCCGAGTACACCCCGTCGAGCGTGCTGTAGACGCGCCAGGTCGATGAGGTTGCCGTCGACGAACCGAGCGGCTCCTTGGCGAAAAACACCGCCAGCGTGTGGCTCGCGCCCAGACTGTCGAAGACGTCGAGCGAGGTCGTGAAGTTGTACGAATCGGGATTGGTCGGATCGAACGGCAGGGTCGCCGGGTCGACTTCAGCCGCAGCGGAATCGAGGTTGATGCCGTAGACGACGTTCTCGGTCTGGTGCGGGTCGATGTCGGACGTCGTCAGTACCAGATCGGTCGGTGCACCAAAGGGCTGTTCATTGGCATCGAGCGCATACGCCTGCAGCTTCTTGCCGATGTTGTTGACGACGTAGCCCTCGCGATCGATGCCGAAGGCCCCGGAACGGGTGTAGGAGATGGCACCGTTCTCGTCCTTGAGACGGAAGAAGCCCTCGCCGTCGATGGCGATGTCGAGCGGGTTGCCGGTCGAATTGATGTTGCCCTGCTTGAACTGCTGGGTGACGGCGGCGACCTGCACGCCGGAACCCACCGAGCGCCGCGTCGCCTGGCCGAGCGAGCTGCCGGAGAAAATGTCGGAAAACTCGGCGCGCGAGCTCTTGAAAGCGGTGGTGTTGTTGTTGGCGATGTTGTTGGCGACCACGGACAGATCCGTGGTGGCGGCGTTCAGGCCGGTCAGTGCGGTACGAAAGGACATGGGAGCAATCTCCTTGCGGGGGTCTTCAGAGGATCCGGCGAATCTCGCCGAGGGTCAGCCCTTCGCTCAGTCCGGGCACATTGAGGGTCATTTCAGTGGCTTTCTTGGCATCGCCGACCGTCACGCTCTGCACCGGCAGCGGCAGCACCGTGGTCGCCGTGCCGGTAGTGCCGTCGGTGACGGTCTCGACGCTGAAGCGATACAGGCCGGCGGCGAGATCGGTGCCGGAGCTGTTCTTGCCGTCCCAGCTGAAGTCGATGGTGCCGGCGTTCTGGGCACCGAGATTCAGCGTGCGCACCAGCTGCCCGCTGCTGTCGCTGATCTTGACGTTGACCGCATCCGCCGCCTTGCCCAGCTCGACCTGGCCATCCAGGGTGTAGTTGCTGAGCAGGTAGCCCTGCTTGCCCTCGACCATCACCAGATGGCCGACCAGGTTCGACGCCGCCACCGTCTGCGAGGCCTGCAGCGAGCTGCTCAGGTCCTCGACGGTGCTGCGCAGGTTCTGCAGCTCGGTGACGTTGGTGAACTGCGCCAGCTGGGCCAGGTACTCGGTACTGTCCATCGGCTTGGTGGGGTCCTGGTTCTGCAGCTGGGTCAGCAGCAGCGTCATGAAGGTGTTCTGATCGAGCGTGTTGTTGTCGGTCGTCGAGTCCTCGGTGGTGGTGTTCCAGCCCGCGTTCAGCGTGCTCATCAGGGCGTCGGAAGCGATATTGGTACTGCTCATGGCCGTGCCTCCTACTCACCCAGCGCCAGCGTGCGCATCAGCATCTGCTTGCTGGCATCGGCGACTTCGACATTGGTCTGATAGGACTTCGACGCTTCGATCATGTTGGCCATTTCCTCGACCGGATTGACGTTCGGCACCCAGACGTAGCCATCGCGGTCGGCCAGCGGGTGGTTGGGGCGGTACTCACGCTCCAGCGGCGTGTGACTCTCGACGATGCCGGCAACGCCGACGCCGGCAACCGCGTCATCGCCGCTGCCGCCGCTCGAATCGTCGAGCAGCGTCTCGAACACCGGCTGGCGGGCGCGGTAGACCGCGTTGACGCTCGATGACACCGAGTCGGCATTGGCGAGATTGCTTGCCGTGGTGTTGAGCCGCACGCTCTGCGCGTGCAGCGCGCTGCCGGAGATGTTGAAGATGTTGAACAGCGACATCGGCTCACTCCCCGCGGATTGCACTCATCAGGCCTTCGATGCGCGAGCCGAGCAGGCGCAGCGTGGCGGCGTACTGCACGCTGTTTTCGGAAAACAGCGCCTTCTCGCGCTCCGGCTCGACGGTGTTGCCGTCGATGCTCGGCTGTGTCGGCTCCCGGTAAAGCAGCTCGGCGCGGCCGTCCCCGGCAGAGCCCGGCTGGATATGGCCGCTGGCGGTGGCCGCCAGCCGCCCCTGCCCGGCCGCCGCGCGCAGCGCCGCCGAGAAATCGGTGTCCTGTGCCGAGTAGTTCGGGGTATCGGCATTGGCGATGTTGGCGGCCAGCACCTCGGCGCGCTGCGCCCGCAGCCGCAGCGCGGCGATGTGCACGCCGAGGCTGCTGTCGAATCCGATGGCCATCGCGTCATCCTCCCGACGCCGGGTCACGGGGACCGTCGCGTCAAACTGTCGTCGCCGGAAACGGCTTTAGCGGGATTCAGCAAGCCACGTGCCATGACCCCGTGCCGGCTCGGCGCGCCTGCGCTGACACCGCCGCCACGATACGCAACGCGGCCATCCCGGCGTTCTGGCACGCAATCTGCGAACGCACAGCCCTGACGACGAATTTCCGACACCCCCACAGGAGTCCGCGTCATGTCTCGCTTCAATCGTCCGGCGGGCTGCAGGCTCGCCGTCACGCTGCTGGCCGCCGCACTCGCCAGCCTGCCGGCGCGCGCCAGCGGTGAGCTGGAGGATCTGCAGGCGCTGCGCGCCCAGGCGGCCCGCTTTCTCGCCGAGCACGCGCCGGCCGACGGCGCCGAGCTGGCGATCGAGGTCAGCCCGCCCGATGCCCGCCTGCGTCTCACCGCCTGCCGCGAGCCGGTCGAGGCGTTCCCCGGCCCCGGCGGACGCCTGCTCGGCCGCGTCAGCGTCGGCCTGCGCTGCACCAGCCCGGCCTGGAAGCTCTATCTGCCGGCGACGGTGGCCGCGAATCGTCCGGTGGTCGTCGCCAGCCGTCCGCTGCGCCGCGGTGAACTGCTCGGCCGCGACGACGTGGAACTGGCCAGCGTCGATGTTTCGTCACTGAGCAGCGGCTTCGAAACCCAACTGCAGGCGGTGATCGGCCGCACGCTGCTGACACCGCTCGCGGCTGGGCGGCCGCTGACGCCGCGGGCGCTGTCCGACCCGAGCGCGGTGGAGCGCGGCGAGAGCATCGATCTGGTGGTGCGCATCGGCGCCGCCGAGGTGGTTTCCAGCGGCATCGCGCTGCACGAGGCGCGCGCCGGCGAACCGCTGCGGGCACGCAATGCCTCCTCCGGCCGCGAAGTCCGCGGCCGCCTCGACGGGCACCGGCGACTGATCATCGAGTGAGCCGGCGCACGGAAATTTCTCGCCGGCGCCCTCAAGTCCGCACGGCAGCGGCCGATACCAACCGTATACTCGCTATCCAGTCGAGAGGACGGTTCCCATGACGATCAACAATGTGGGCGGTCCGGGCGCGGCGCCGATCCGCAGCGTGCCGACCGTCAAGCCCCAGGAAACCACCGCCGCGCAGCAGGCAACCCCGGCCGGTGCGCAGGCCGATGCCGTCGCCGGCGACGATGCCGTCAGCCTCACCGCCGGCACACGCCAGCTGCGTGACGTCGAACGGCAGCTGACGCAGGAGGAGCCGGCCTTCGACGCCAAGCGCGTCGAGGCGCTCAAGCAGGCCGTCGCCAGCGGCGAGTATCGCGTCGACAGCCGTCGCGTCGCCGCCCGCCTGCTGGACTTCGAAAACGATCTCTCGCGCTGAGGACCCCCGCCATGCTCGCGCAACTGCTCGCCAGTGAACTGGAAGCCACCCGTGCCCTCGGCACCGTGCTGATCGAGGAATACCACTGCCTGCGCGAGCACCAGCCGCCCGAGGTGCTGGCCGCCGTGGTCAGCGCCAAGGAAGCAGCGACCGCACGCCTGCAGGCCGATGCCGCGCGCCGCCTGGAACACCTCGGCCGGCATGGCTTTCCGAGCAACGCCGAAGGGCTTGCCGCCTGCATCGCCGCGGCGCCGACCGAGGAGCGCTTTCGTCTCAATGCGCTGTGGCACGACCTGATGGATGCCGCTGGCACGGCCTGGAAGCAGAACGGCATCAACGGCGGCATCATCGCCGCCAGCCGCTCGGCCACCGAGCGCGCGCTGGCGATCCTGCGCGGGCAGGACACCAACACCTGCCTGTACGGCGCCGATGCCAAGGCACACTACGGCAGCGGTGCCGGCGGCGCGCATCTGCGTACGCTGATCCGCGCCTGATTGCCGGCCGAGCCTCCGCGGTCTTAGTGTGCGCGGACGGGAACGTCCGCTCTGGCGTCCCGGCCCGATCCGCCGCGGAGCCTTCACCATGAGTCATGCCGATACGTCCGCAGGGTACGAGCGCCGTCAGTTCTTCCGCGTCGAAGACCGCCTCGTGCTCGCCTATCGGCCGAGCGATGCCGCCGCACTCGACGCCCTGCTCGATCGCCTGCAGACCGATGCCGACAACGGCCTCGGGCTCGGTTCTGTCTACGACGTGCTGCTGCGCGAGGCCGAGCCGCTGCTGCTGCAGCTCGGTGAACTGCCGACGCCCGCCCTCGCCTATCTGCGCAACCTCGAACACCGCCTGGAGCTGATCGCGGGTGCGCTGCTGCTGCATGAGCTCGGCGGCAACCGCGCACCGCGCCACGTCAGCCTCAGCGCCGGCGGCATCCAGTTCGAATGCGAGCGTGAGTTGTCCGTCGATACCTGGCTGGAACTGCGCTTCATCCTGCCGGGCAGCCGGGAAGGCATCGTCGCCGGCGTGCGCGTCGCCCGCTGCGAAGACATCGGCGGCCAGACCTACCCCTGGCGTATCGCCGCTGAATTCACCCACCTGCTGGCCGCCGACCGGCAGACGCTGGTGCGCCATGTGATGAGCTGCGAGGCACGCGAGCTGCGTGCCCGCCAGTACCTCGCCCTCGACCTGCCGTTCGATCTACCGACCGCGCTATGAACATCGCCCCGGCCGCAGGCAGCGACCGGGGCGATGGCAAGGCGAGCCGAACGCCGGCCACTCAGCCGGTGTTGCGCATGCCGTTGGCCAGAGCGTTGATCGAACGCAGCAGCGGATTGAGCCACAGCGCGCGCTCGGCCTCGGCCCCCTGCTCGGCCGCGCGGAAGCGGCGCAGCAGGCACAGCTGGATGTGGTTCATCGGGTCGAGATACGGCGTGCGCCGGTCGAGCGACAGGCGCAGACGCGGATTGTCGTTGAGCAGATGGTCGCTCTGCGTCACGCACAGCGCCTGCGCCACCGTGGTCGCGTACTCACCGTGGATCGCCTCGTAGACGGTTTCCGCCAGTGTCACGTCGGCGCACAGCGTCGCGTATTCGGCGGCGATGGTCATGTCGGACTTGGCCAGCGACATCTGTGCATTGGACAGCAGCGCGCGGAAGAACGGCCATTCGTCGTACATGCGCCGCAGCGTGGCCAGACGCTGCGCATCGCCGTGCTGCCAGTCACGCAGCGCAGCGCCGATGCCGTACCAGCCGGGAATGATCTGCCGCGACAGGCCCCAGCCGAACACCCACGGAATCGCCCGCACCGAATACTTCGAGCGATCGGCCTTCTTGCGGTGCGAGGGCCGCGAGCCGAGGTTGAGCAGACCGATCTCATTGACCGGCGTGGCTTCGTAGAAGTAGTCGATGAAGCCCGGCGTGCGGTCGGTCAGCTCGCGGTAGGCGTGCTCGCCGCGCGTCGCCAGCTCGCTCATGATGCCGACGTATTCCGGGTTGTCCGGCGTGCATTCGCTGACCGCACAGCGGCTGGCCTTGATCAGGCCGGTGATCGCCACCGTCAGCTCATAGACCGCGGTTTCCGGGTTGCTGTATTTCGAGGACAGCACCTCGCCCTGCTCGGTGAGCTTGATCTGCCCCTGCACGGTGCCGGCCGGCTGCGCCAGGATGGCGTCGTGCGTCGGGCCGCCGCCACGGCCGACGGTACCGCCGCGGCCGTGGAACAGCCGGCACTGGATGCCGCGCCGCCCGGCGATGGTGACGATGCGCCGCTGCGCCTGGTAGAGGTTCCAGGCCGAGGCGAGGATGCCGCCGTCCTTGCAGGAATCGGAGTAGCCGAGCATCACCTCCTGCACGTCACCGCTGGCCGCCAGCAGCGCGCGGTAAGCCTCGCAGTCGAGCAGCTGGTTGAGCACCGGCTCGATGTGCGCCAGGTCGTCGATGGTCTCGAACAGCGGCGAAATCGGCAGATCGCAGTACCAGCTGCCGTCGCTGCGCCGCCCGCACAGGCCGGCGAAACTCGCCAGGAACAGCACCTCCATGACGTGACTGGCCGCATGCGTCATCGAGATGACGTAGGCGCCGAAGGTCCGCGGGCTGATCTCCTCGCGCAGGCTGGCGACGGTGCGCATCACCGCCAGGATCTCGCGGGTGTTCTCCGACAGATCCTCTGCATACAGCAGCGGCGTGCCGGCGTGCGAGAGCATCTCGCCGAGCACCTGCAGGCGCCCTTCTTCCGACAGGCTCATGTAATCCGGCAGGTTCGGCGCGCAGGCGAACAGCTCGGCGACCGCCTCGGTGTGGCGGGTCGATTCCTGGCGGATGTCGAGCGCGGCGAGGTAGAAGCCGAAGCTCTCGGCGAGGCGGATCAGGTCCTTGAGGTCGGCGTCGGCGAGATTGCCGTCGCCATGCGAACGCAGCGAATCGCGGATCGAATACAGATCGTCGAGAAAATCGCGCTCGCTGGCATAACACCAGGGGCTGCGCTCCTCGTGACCGTCGAGCGCGGCCTTGAGCGCTTCGAGGTTGCGCTGCAGGCGATAGCTCATCAGCGCCAGCTTGCGCCGGTAGGGCTCGTGGCTGTAGCGGCGCGGCTCCTCGGCAAAAGCCACCTGCGCCAGCTTGGAATCGGCGGCGAGGCGCTCGGCGAAGCTCAGTGACGGGCGCACCAGCGAACTCGAATGCGTCAGCAGATGCGACAGCTCGTCGAGGCGGCGCACGTATTCGCGCAACACGACCTTCGACTGCATACGCACCGCCATCGCCGTGACCTCATGCGTGACGAAGGGGTTGCCGTCGCGGTCGCCGCCGATCCACGAGCCGTAGCGGATGAAGCTCGGCACGCGGATCGAGGCGGCCTCGCTGCCATAGCTGTTGCCGAGGGCACGCTCCAGGTTGCGGTAGATGTAGGGCACGGCCTGGAACAGCGTCTCGCGAAAATAATGCAGGCCGTTGTTGATCTCGTCGGCGACGACCGGCTTGTGCACACGCACCTCGTCGGTCTTCCACAGGATCTGGATCTGGTTCTGCAGCTGCTGCTCGACGACACCGCGCTGGAAGCTGCCGAGGTTCGGATCGTTGAGACGCTTGGCGAGCAGGAAGATGCGCCGCTGCGCTTCGAGCAGCGTGCGCCGCTTGGCCTCGGTCGGGTGCGCGGTGAACACCGGCTGGAAGCTCAGCGAGTCGAGCAGCGTCTGCATCTGCTCGGCGCTGACGCCGTTGGCGCGGAACTCGCGCACGGTGTCATCGAACGAACCGCGCCACAGCGGCTCGCCGCGGGCGACGCGGGTGCGCCGCTCGTGATGCTGGTAGTCCTCCTCGGCGATGTTGGCGAGCAGGAAGTACGTGCTGAAGGCGCGCAGCACATGGGTCAGCGTCGCCGGATCGAGGGCTTCGATCAGGCGCATCAGTTGCTCGCGTCGCAGCGGGTCCTCGGCGGCGCGCAGTTCTATGAAGCCTTTGCGCAAGGTCTCGACGGCTTCGAGGACCTGACCGTCCTCCTGATCGCTCAGCACATTACCGAGCAGATTGCCGAACAGCTTGACGCGGGCGCGCAGCTCCTTGTCGTCATTTTCTTGCATGGGATCGCCTGTGCCGATGGATGAGCGGGGGTGGGAACACGATCTAGGATTGCGCAGCGCACCATGCCTGTCCACGACGGCCGAACTACAGGCGCCCGCACCGCTGCGCCTGCTCGGCCAGCGCCCAGGCGACGTGCTCGCGGACCACCGCATCGGCATCGTCGCGCCGGGCCGCGAGGGCGGCGAGCACCGCCGGCGTACCCGGCGCATTGCCCAGCGCCACGGCGAGGTTGCGCTTCCAGCGCGCGTAGCCGAGGCGGCGCAGCGCCATGCCTTCGCTGCGCGCCAGATAGGTGGCTTCATCCCAGGCGAACAGCTCGACCAGCGTCGCCGCATCGAGGCCGTGGCGCGGCAGGAAATCGGCCTCGGTGCTCGGCTGCGCAAAGCGGTTCCACGGGCAGACCAGCTGGCAGTCATCGCAGCCGACCACGCGGTTGCCGATCGCGCGGCGAAATTCCAGCGGAATCGGCCCGTGCAGCTCGATGGTCAGATAGGAAATGCAGCGCCGTGCATCGACCACGTATGGCGCGACGATGGCCTGCGTCGGGCAGACATCGATGCAGGCACGGCAGCGGCCGCAATGCGCCGCAGGCGGCGCAGCCACCGGCAGCGGCAGATCGATCAGCATCTCGCCAAGAAAAAACCACGAACCGTCGCGCGCCAGCAGATTGGAATGCTTGCCGACCCAACCCAGCCCGGCCTGGGCGGCCAGCGGTTTTTCCATCACCGGCGCCGAGTCGGTGAACACGCGATAGCCGAACGGGCCGATCGCGGCGGCGATGCGCTCGGCGAGCTGCTGCAGCCGCCGGCGCACGACCTTGTGGTAATCACGGCCGAGGGCGTAGCGCGAGAGGTAGGCCAGCTGTCCGTCCGCGAGCACCGACCATGCCCCGCGCGCCGCGCCCGGCCAGTAATCGAGGCGTGCCGAGAGCACCCGCAGCGTGCCCGGCACCAGCTCCGCCGGCCGCGCGCGCAGGGCACCGTGCCGCGCCATGTAGTTCATCTCGCCGTGATAGCCCTGCGCCAGCCAGTCGAACAGCCGCGCCTCGGCCTCGGCCAGTTCGATGCCGGCGACGCCGATCTGACGAAAGCCCAGCTCACGCCCCCAGTCACGGATGCGGGCGAGCAGCGCCGCGGCGGCGGCAGGATCGAGGGTGTTCGCAGGCATGCATCCGACGCATCATTCAGGGACCGGCAGGCATAGTAAGCGGGGCATCGGCCCCGCCCAAGCAGGAGCCCGCGATGGCACACGCTTCCCTCCCCCTGGATCTGCACAGCGCCGCGAACGTGCGCGAGATGGACCGGCGCACGATCGCCGGCGGCGTCCCCGGCTACACGCTGATGTGCCGCGCCGCCGCCGCCTGCGTCGCTGCGATCGAGGCGCGCTGGCCGCGGGTCCGCCGCATCGACGTGCTCTGCGGCGGTGGCAACAACGGCGGCGACGGCTATGTCGTCGCCCGCCTGCTGCACCTCGCCGGGCGCAAGGTGCGCGTGCTGTATCTGGTCGAGCCACAGCGTCTGCACGGCGATGCGGCGACGGCGTGGAGCGATGCGCGCAGTGCCGGCGTGTCCTGCGTCGCCTGGCGCGGCGGCGATGCCTTCGCCCACAGCGAACTGCTGGTCGACGCCCTGCTCGGCACCGGCCTGGAGCGCCCGGTCGCCGGCGCCTTCCAGGCGGCGATCGCTGCCGCCAACGCCGCCCACGCCCGCGGCTGCGGCGTGCTTGCCGTCGACATTCCCTCCGGCCTGGCCGCCGACAGCGGTGCCGAGCTCGGTCTGGCGGTGCAGGCCGACGTCACCGTCAGCTTCATCGCGCTCAAGGCCGGGCTGTTCACCGGCGCCGGGCCGGCCTGCTGCGGACAGGTACGCTTCGATGATCTCGGCGCGACCGCCGCCGCCCACACCCTGCCGGCGCTGGCCTGCCGCTATCAGGCCGACGACTTGGCCACGCTGCTGGCGCCGCGGCGCCGCGATCAGCACAAGGGCGATCACGGTCACGTGCTGGTCATCGGCGGCGATCACGGCATGGGCGGCGCGGCACGCATGTGCGCCGAGGCGGCGGCGCGCGTCGGCAGCGGCCTGGTCAGCGTCGCCACCCGCACCGAGCACGCTGGCGTGCAGGCGGCAGCGCGTCCCGAACTGATGTTCCGTGGCGTCGAACAGGCCGCCGAACTGCAGCCGCTGCTGGCACGCGCCAGCGTGCTGGCGCTCGGTCCGGGACTCGGCCAGTCGGCCTGGAGCCAGGCGCTGTTCGCCGCGGCGCTGGCCGCCGGGCGGCCGCTGCTGATCGACGCCGACGGCCTCAACCTGCTCGCCACCCACCCGCAGCGGCGTGATGACTGGGTGCTGACACCGCATCCGGGCGAGGCCGCGCGCCTGCTCGGCAGCGATACCGCGACGGTGCAGGCCGAACGCTTCAGCGCTGCCCGCGCACTGGCTGCGCGCTACGGCGGCACCGTGGTGCTCAAGGGGGCCGGCACGCTGATCGCCAGTGGCGCGGCCGTGTTCGTCGTCAACACCGGCAACCCGGGCATGGGCAGCGGCGGCATGGGCGACGTGCTGAGCGGGGTGATCGCCGGCCTGCTCGCCCAGCGGCTGACACCGCTCGACGCCGCCCGCCTCGGCGTCTGGCTGCACGGTCGTGCCGGCGACCTCGCTGCCGCCGATGGTGAACGCGGCCTGCTCGCCAGCGACCTGTTCGCGCCGCTGCGCCGGCTGGTCAATCCCTGAGCGCGGACTGAGCCGACACGTTAAGCTGCGCGCCCCTCCGCCCCGCTGGACCACCGCCGATGAACACGCTGAGCCTTGAGCTGCCCGACGCCGACGCCACCGAAGCGCTCGGTGCGCGCCTGGCGCAGGCGCTGGACGGCGGTCTGGTCATTCACCTCAATGGCGAACTCGGTGCCGGCAAAACCTGCCTGGTACGCGGCCTGCTGCGCGCGCTCGGCCACCGCGGCAAAGTCAAAAGCCCGACCTACACGCTGGTCGAACCCTACGAGATCGGTACGCGGCACATTTTCCACTTCGATCTGTACCGCCTCGCCGATGCCGAGGAACTAGAGTTCATGGGCATTCGCGACTTCCTGGAACCCTCAGCGCTGTTGCTGATCGAGTGGCCGCAGCGCGGCGCCGGCGTACTGCCGGAGCCCGACCTCGATTGCACGCTCGAATACGCCGGCCACGGCCGTCACGCCACCTTGCGTGCCTGTAGCGAGCGCGCCACACACCTGCTCACCAAAGTGGCCGTTTGACAACAACGTGGCATACTTTCGTCAACCTGTTTGGTTTTCGTCATATGGGATGATGCCGATGCAACGCACGTTCATCCGCCTGTTCGCCGCGCTCGTTTTGTGCTGCGGCACCGTTGTTGTTTTGGCTGCGGGCTCCGAACTGCGCGGTGCACGCGTGGTGGAAGGGGCTGACCGCAGCCAGCTGATCCTCGATCTCTCCGCACCGGCGCGCTACTCGACGTATTACGTCGACCAGCCGCCGCGTGTTGTTGTCGACCTGCCACAAACCACCGCCGCCGCCGCGGTGCGCGATCTGCAGGTCCGCCAGCAGGGCTCCCCCGTCATCAACAGTGTGCGCGGCGGTGCCCGCAAAGGCGGCGGCCTGCGCATCCAGATCGACCTGAAGACCGCGGCGCAGGCACAGAGCTTCCTCGTGCCCGGCGGCAACCGTCAGGGCAACCGCCTGGTGATCGAGATCAGCCATGGTGCCGCGGGTCAGACGAAGGCGGCACCGCTGCCCGACATCAATCTGGTGTCCGATGCCGGTCAGGCCGCCCCCAAGCCGGTACGCCCGGCCTCGAAAAAGCTCACCCGTGCCGTGCGCCGGGAGGTCGTCGTCATCGTCGATCCAGGCCATGGCGGCAAGGACACCGGCGCGATCGGCGGCAACGGCGTGCTGGAAAAAGACGTGGTGCTGGCGATCGGCCGCAAGCTCGCCGCGCTGATCAACCGCGAGCCGGGCATGCGCGCGGTGATGACGCGGCGTAGCGACGTCTTCCTGCCGCTGCGCGAGCGCATCCGCCTCGCCCGCAAGTACAAGGCGGATCTGTTCATCTCGGTGCATGCCGACTCCGCACCGGGCGGCGGTGGCAGCGGCGCTTCGGTGTACGCGCTGTCGACCAAGGGGGCCTCAAGCGAAGCCGCGCGCTGGCTGGCGGATCGTGAGAACGCCGCCGACCTGGTCGCCGGCCTGCACCTCAGCGACAAAGACCCGCAGCTCGCCTCGGTGCTGCTCGACCTGTCGCAGGAGGCAACACTCGAATCGAGCCTGTTCCTCGCCAACAAGGTGCTCGGCTCCCTCAAGCAGGCCGGGCCGGTGCATTACTCGAACGTCGAGCGTGCGGGCTTCGTCGTCCTCAAATCGCCGGACATTCCATCGATCCTGGTCGAGACCGCCTTTCTGTCGAATCCCGATGAGGAAACCAAACTCAGCGATGGCAACCACCAGCAGCATCTGGCGCAGGCCGTCATGGACGGCGTCCGCGGCTATTTCCGCCAGCGCCTGCCGCACAGTGTGATGGTGGCTGACAGCGGCGCCGAGGCCGAAGCTCCTGCGCCCGCCACTCCGCCGCGCAGCGCCCGCCGTCGCGATGCCGACGACGCCCGCCGGCCAGCGGCGCAGCCGGCCATCCAGCCGGTGGCGATGGTGGACCCGATCGAGCTGCACAGCCGCACCAGCGCCCGTGAGACCCGGGCAACGCGCAGCAGCGCCAAACCGACGCCCGCCGTCGAGCGCGGCAGCACGGCGCGCAAGCCGCAGCGCTACGTGGTGCAGCGCGGCGAATCGCTGCAGCAGATCGCCGCCAAGCTCGGTACCCCGCTCGGCCGCCTGCTGGCCGCCAATCAGCTGCCGAGCAACCAGCTGCGCGTGCCGGCTGGCACCCCCCTGGTCATCCCGCAGGGTTGACAGCCCGCTGACGGCCCGTACCCGCCCACCGGCGGGTACGGGCCGTTTCCGTTACAATTGCGCGCCCTGGCCCAGCTGCCCGAGTGCCTGTCATGCTGCGTTTCCGTGGTTCCCCCGCTCTTTCCGCCTTCCGCCTCGACAAGCTGCTCGCTGCCCTGCAAAGCCGGGTGGCGGGCGTGCAGCGCGTGCAGGCGCAGTACCTGCATTTCGTCGACGGCGCACTCAGCGCCGCGGAAGTCCCGGTCATGGAGCGGCTGCTGCAGTACGGTCCCGGCGCTGAAACCGCCGCCTTCGACGACTGGACCTGCCTGGTGGTGCCGCGACCGGGGACGATCTCGCCGTGGTCATCGAAAGCCACCGACATCGCCCGCAACTGCGGCCTCGGCGGCGTCAAGCGTATCGAGCGCGGCATCGCCTACCGCCTCGACGGCGAGCTGTCGGCTGCCGAACTGCAGGCACTGCTGCCGCTGCTGCACGACCGCATGATCGAAGCCGTACTGCTGCCGCAGGACGATCCGGCGCAGCTGTTCACCCAGGCCAAACCGCGCCCGCTCGGCAACGTCGACGTGCTCGGCGGCGGGCGGGCCGCGCTGGAGCGTGCCAACGGCGAGCTCGGCCTCGCACTGTCGGCCGACGAGATCGACTACCTCGTCGATAACTTCGTCAAACTCGGCCGCAATCCGCACGACGTCGAGCTGATGATGTTCGCGCAGGCCAACTCCGAGCACTGCCGGCACAAGATCTTCAATGCCGACTGGATCATCGACGGCCAGGCGCAGGACGTCTCGCTGTTCGGCATGATCAAGAACACCTACCGCCACGCCCCCGACGGCGTGCTTTCGGCCTACCACGACAACGCTTCGGTCATCCGCGGCCATCAGGGCGGACGCTTTTTCCCCGACCCGGCCAGCGGCGAATACGTCGGCACGCCGGAACCGCTGCACATCCTGATGAAGGTCGAGACGCACAACCACCCGACGGCGATCTCGCCGTTCCCCGGTGCGGCGACCGGCTCCGGCGGCGAGATCCGCGACGAAGGCGCCACCGGCCGCGGCTCCAAGCCCAAGGCCGGGCTGTGCGGTTTCTCGGTGTCGAACCTGCGCATTCCCGGCGCCGAGCAGCCCTGGGAGGTCGACCACGGCCAGCCGGGACGCATCGCCTCGGCGCTGGAGATCATGCTCGACGGTCCGCTCGGCGCAGCGGCGTTCAACAATGAATTCGGCCGGCCGAACCTGTGCGGCTATTTCCGCAGCTTCGAGGAGCTCGGCCCCGACGGCGAGATCCGCGGCTATCACAAGCCGATCATGATCGCCGGCGGCCTCGGCTACATCCGCGAGCAGCTGATCGACAAGCTCGACGTCCCCGCCGGCTCGCCGGTGGTGGTCCTCGGCGGCCCGGCGATGCTGATCGGCCTCGGCGGTGGCGCGGCATCGAGCATGGCCACCGGCGCATCGAGCGAGGATCTGGACTTCGCCTCGGTGCAGCGCGGCAACCCGGAGATGCAGCGCCGCGCGCAGGAGGTCATCGACCGCTGCGTTGCGCTCGGCGACGACAATCCGATCCTGTCGATCCACGACGTCGGCGCCGGCGGCCTGTCCAATGCGGTACCGGAAATCGTCCACGGTGCCGGCCGCGGCGGCCGCTTCGAGCTGCGCCGCGTGCCCTGCGACGACACCGGCCTGTCACCGCTGGAAATCTGGTGCAACGAATCGCAGGAACGCTACGTGCTCGCACTGCATGCCGAGCGCCTGGCCGCCTTCGAGGCGCTGGCCCGGCGTGAGCGCTGTCCGTACGCGGTGCTCGGTGAAGCCACCGCCGAGCAGCACCTGCGCGTCGACGACCAGCACTTCGGCAACGTGCCGGTCGACCTGCCGATGAACGTGCTGCTCGGCAAACCGCCAAAGATGACGCGCGACGTGTGCCATGTCGCCGTCAGCGGCCGGGCGCTCGCGCTCGACGGCGTCAGCGTCGCCGACGCGGCCGAACGCGTGCTGCGCCTGCCGACGGTCGCCGACAAGACCTTCCTCATCACCATCGGGGATCGCAGCATCACCGGCCTGATCGCCCGCGACCAGATGGTCGGCCCGTGGCAGGTGCCGGTCGCCGACTGCGCGGTGACCATCACCAGCTTCAACACGACGACGGGCGAGGCGATGAGCATGGGCGAGCGCACGCCGCTGGCGGTGCTCAACGCGCCGGCCTCCGGGCGCATGGCGATCGGCGAAGCGCTGACCAATATCGCCGCGGCGCGCATCGACCGCCTCGCCGACGTGCGCCTGTCGGCGAACTGGATGGCCGCCGCCGGCCATGGCGGTGAGGATGCCGCCCTGTTCGACACCGTGCGCGCGGTCGGCATGGAGCTGTGCCCGGCGCTCGGCATCGCCATCCCGGTCGGCAAGGATTCGCTGTCGATGAAGACCGTCTGGCAGCAGGACGGTGAGCAGCGCCGCGTGGTGGCACCACTGTCGCTGATCGTCTCGGCGTTCGCGCCGGTCAGCGAGGTGCGGGCGACGCTGACGCCGCAACTGCGCAGCGACTGCGGCGACACCGACCTGATCCTCATCGACCTCGGCGGCGGCCGCAACCGCCTCGGCGGCTCGGCGCTGGCGCAGGTGTACGGGCAGATCGGTCAGGAAGTGCCGGATGTCGATGCACCGCGGGCGCTCAAGGCCTTCTTCGAGGCCATCCAGAGCCTGAACGCCGCCGGCCGCCTGCTGGCCTACCACGACCGCTCCGATGGCGGCCTGCTGGTCACGCTCGCCGAGATGTGCTTCGCCGGCGGCTGCGGTGCCAGCGTGCTGCTCGATGATCTCGGCGACGACGCCTTGGCAGCGGCCTACGCCGAGGAGCTGGGCGCGGTGATCCAGGTGCGCGCCAGCGAGCGCAATGCCGTGCTGCAGACGCTCGCTGCCGCCGGCCTCGGCGCCTGCAGCCACTGCATCGGCGCACCGAACGACAGTGATCGGCTGACGCTGATGCACGACGGCGAAACCGTGCTCGACCGCAGCCGCAGCGAACTGCGGCGGATGTGGTCGGAGACCAGCTGGCGCATGCAGCGCCTGCGTGACAATCCGCAGTGCGCCGACCAGGCCTATGCGGTCGCCGGCGATGCCGGTGATCCCGGCCTCAGCGCCCAGCTCAGCTTCGACCCGGATGAGGACATCGCCGCACCGATGATCGCCCGTGGCGCGCGGCCGCGCATGGCCGTGCTGCGCGAGCAGGGCGTCAACGGCCAGATCGAAATGGCGGCAGCCTTCGATCGCGCCGGCTTCGCCGCCATCGACGTGCACATGAGCGACATCCTCAGCGGCCGCACCACACTGGCGGACTTCCACGGGCTGGTCGCCTGCGGCGGTTTTTCCTACGGCGACGTGCTCGGTGCCGGCGAAGGCTGGGCCAAGTCGATCCTGTTCAACAGCCGCGCCCGTGACGAGTTCGCCGGCTTTTTCGCCCGCCCCGACAGCTTCGGCCTCGGCGTGTGCAACGGCTGCCAGATGATGTCGAACCTGCACGAGCTGATCACCGGCGCCGAGCTGTGGCCGCGCTTCGTGCGCAATCAGGTCGAGCAGTTCGAGGCACGACTGGTGCTGGTCGAGGTGCTGCCGTCGCCCTCGCTGTTCTTCAGCGGCATGAACGGCTCGCGGCTGCCGGTGCCGGTGGCCCACGGTGAGGGCTATACCGAGTACCGCACCGACTCCGGGCCGAAGAAGGTGCTGTCGGCGGAAATCGCCGCGCTGCGCTTCGTCGATCATCACGGCCACGCCAGCGAGACCTACCCCTACAACCCGAACGGTTCGGCCGCCGGCATCACCGGGCTGACCAGCCGTGACGGGCGCTTCACGATCATGATGCCGCACCCGGAGCGGGTGTTCCGCAGCGTGCAGCTGTCGTGGCGACCGCGCGACTGGAACGAAGCCAGCCCGTGGCTGCGCATGTTCCGCAACGCCCGCGTCGCCCTCGGCTGACCCAACCACACGCGGCTGCTGCACCGGCGCGCACGTTGCACCGATGCAGCACCAACCTGCCCTATCCGCACAGAATCAGGAGACCGCCAGCCATGAGCGATCTCGCCTCGGGCTATCTCGCCCTACGTCACCTGCATATCGGCGCCGTCACCCTGAGCGGCGGCCTGTTCCTGCTGCGCGGGATGTGGATGCTGCTCGACTCACCACAGCTGCAGGCACGCTGGGTGCGCGTGCTGCCGCACGTCATCGACACGGTGCTGCTGCTGAGTGCGATTGCGCTGACGCTGATCATCCAGCAGTACCCGCTGACGCATGGCTGGCTGACCGCCAAGGTGCTGGCACTGCTCGCCTACATCGGCCTGGGCAGCGTGGCGCTGAAGCGCGGCGGCAGCCGGCGCACACGCATCGCCGCCTTCATGGCTGCGGTCGGCTGCTTTGCCTACATCGTCGGCGTCGCACTGCATCATGACCCGGCGTCGTGGTTCGCCGGCTGATACGCTCGCCAACACCGCCGGGCGCTCAGCTGTCGGCGTAGACCTCGACGCGGTTGCGTCCGTTGCGCTTGGCGTCATAGACCGCCCGGTCGGCGTTGCGCACCAGCGTTTCGGCGTCGGCGTAGACGGCGCCTTCGTTGTGCGTCGCCAGCCCCACCGAAATGGTGACGTTGATCGCTTCTCCACTCGGCAGATTGATCGGCCGGTTGGCGACATCGGCGCGCAGGCGCTCAAGCATCATCCGCGCTGAATCGCGGCGGATGCCCGGCAGTACGATGACGAACTCCTCACCGCCGTAGCGGGCGACGACGTCGGAATAACGCGCCTGACTCATCAGACGATTGACGACCTCGCGCAGCACTTCGTCACCGGCCTGATGCCCCCAGGTGTCGTTGACCTTCTTGAAGTAATCGAGATCGATAAACGCCACCGACAAGGGCCAGCCGCCGTCTTCGGCCAGCCGGAACTCACGGGCCAGGGTTTCTTCCAGGTAGGCGCGGTTGAAGGCGCCGGTGAGGCCATCGCGCCGCGTGCGCTCCTCCAGCAGACGGGCGCGCACGGCCATCTGCTCGGCCTGCAGACGCGCCTCGGCGGCTTCATGGATGATCTGCAGATTGCGCACCAGCAGCACTTCGCGGGCATGGTCGAGCACGGCGCGCACGCGCTGCGGATCGACCAGCTCGACCTCGAACAGGGCTGACATTTCCGGCGTCTGCGCACCAATCTCGTCGATCAGCTCATGCACGGTGGCGGCATCGAAGCCGAGCAGCTGCTGCGCGAGTTCGCCGATGCGAAACGTCAGCCCGGGATCGTCGGTATCGCTCAGCCAGATATCGGCGAGCCAGCCGGCCAGTGTGATGCAGGCGATGCCCAGTACTTCGTCGTGCGCGCCGCTGATGTCATCCCGCGTGCGGGCATGGCTCAGGCGCACGGCACGGACCAGGGAATCCGGCATGCCCCACTGTTCCAACATCCAGGCGCCGACCTCGGCGTGATCGCAGTTGAACTCCTCGTGCTCCGAAGCGATGAGCAGCTCGTGCTCCATCCCCCAGGCGATCACGCGGGTGTAGGCCTCGCTGGCCACGGCATCGAGCACCAGCATGCCGATATCCTGCAGCAGTCCCGCGAGGAACAGGTCGTCATAACGCCGCACGCCGGCACGCCGGCCGATGACGCGGCTGGCCATACCGCACAGCAAGCAGCGCTGCCAGTAACGCCGATAATCCATGCCGCTGCCCGCCGGTGCACCGAAGGCCCCGACCAGCGAGAAGCTCAAGGCGAGCGTCAGCGCCGAATTCAAGCCAAGCAGCATCAGGGCCTGACGCAGGTTGTCGACCTTGCGCCGCTGGGCGTAGAGCGGGGAGTTGGCGATGCGCAACAGCTTGGCCGCCAGTGCCGGGTCCAGAGCAACGACCTCCGCCACCTCAGGCACACCGGCCTCCGGATCGCGCCCCAGTTCAACCACCTTCATCGCGACCGTCGGCAGCGTAGGCAGATCCGGGCACAGTTGCAGGCGGCGCAGCAAGGCCTCATCCATTACTGATCTCCGTTGGGCAGCCGGCCCCGACTGAACGTCAGGCCGACCAGCCGGATGGCCGCGGATGGACAACCTCCACCCGCACTCACAAACTCGGAATCAATTCATCACAAAACTAATGTTCGTCGCAGGCTGCTGCATGCCAGCCTAGACCGTCAAGCCTCGGCAGAACCGAGCAAAAATACAAAAAAGGGAAGGCTCGCCGCCTTCCCTTTCGTCATGACTGCGCATTCCCGCGCAGCACGATATTGCACCCTGTCGGGCGCGTGAATCAGTTCTTGCTGGTGTCGACCAGACGGTTGGCCTTGATCCACGGCATCATCGCGCGCAGCTTCTCGCCGACGATTTCGATCTGATGTTCAGCAGTCAGACGACGGCGCGAATTGAGCACCGGTGCACCGGCCCGGTTCTCCAGGATGAAGCTCTTGGCATACTCGCCGGTCTGGATGTCCTTCAGGCACTGGCGCATCGCGTCCTTGGCCTGCGCGCCGACCACGCGCGGGCCGGTGACGTACTCGCCGTACTCGGCATTGTTCGAGATCGAGTAGTTCATGTTGGCGATGCCGCCCTCATAGATGAGGTCGACGATCAGCTTGAGCTCGTGCAGGCACTCGAAGTAGGCCATCTCCGGCGCATAACCGGCTTCGACCAGCGTCTCGAAACCGGCTTTGATCAGCTCGACGGCACCGCCGCAGAGCACGGCCTGCTCGCCGAACAGGTCAGTCTCGGTTTCTTCGCGGAAAGTGGTCTCGATGATGCCGGCCTTGCCGCCGCCGTTGGCCACGGCATACGACAGCGCCAGATCACGGGCCGCGCCGGACTTGTCCTGATAGACGGCGATCAGGTGCGGCACGCCGCCCCCCTGCTTGTAGGTCGAGCGCACGGTGTGGCCCGGGGCCTTCGGCGCGATCATGATCACGTCGAGGTCGGCACGCGGCACAACCTGGCTGTAATGGACATTGAAGCCATGAGCGAAGGCCAGCGCCGCACCCTGCTTGATCTTGCCTTCGATCTGCGCATAGACGCCGGCGATGTTCTCGTCCGGCAGCAGGATCATGACCACGTCGGCACCATCGACCGCGGCATCGACTTCCTTGACGGTCAAGCCGGCGTTGACGGCCTTGTTCCACGAAGAACCGTTCTTGCGCAGGCCGACGACGACGTTGACGCCCGACTCGTGCAGATTGTTGGCGTGGGCATGTCCCTGTGAACCGTAACCGATGATGGCAACGGTCTTGCCTTGGATGAGAGAGAGGTCGGCGTCTTTGTCGTAGTAAACGTTCATGGGGTCTTCCTATGGAAAACGGGGTGCCGGCAACGCCGGTCGACCCCGGAATGGGGATGAATTCAGACGTGCAGACCCTTCGGTCCACGGGAGATGCCGGTGACGCCGGAGCGCACGACTTCGACGACGTTCTCAGCGCCGAGGGTGGCGAGGAAGGCGTCGAGCTTGTCGCTCGGACCGGTCATCTCGGCGGTATAGGTGCTGTCGCTGACGTCGAGCATGCGGCCGCGGAAGATGTCGGTCAGGCGATACATCTCGGCGCGCTGCTCGTGCGTGGCCGCACGCACCTTGACCAGCATCAGCTCGCGTTCGATGTGACCGCCTTCGGTCAGATCGACCAGCTTGACCACGTCGATCAGCTTGTTCAGCTGCTTGACGATCTGTTCGACGATCTGCTCGTTGCCGCGCGTCACCAGCGTCAGCCGCGACAGCGAAGCGTCCTCGATCGGCGCGACGGTGAGGGACTCGATGTTGTAGCCACGGGCCGAGAACAGACCGGCGACACGGGACAAGGCACCGGATTCGTTTTCCAGCAGGATCGAAATGATGTGTCGCATGATTACACCAGGATCATCCCTTCTTCGTGCACGTTCTTCATCGCATCGCGCCCGGCGAGCAGCATCTCGTTCTGGCCGCCACCGGAGGGGATCATCGGGTACACGTTCTCTTCCGGATCGGTCAGGAAGTCGAGGAACACGGTGCGGTCCTTCAGCGCGAACGCTTCACGCAGGGCACCTTCGACGTCCGCCGGTTTTTCGATCTGCATGCCGACGTGGCCATAGGCTTCGGCCAGCTTCACGAAGTCGGGCAGCGCTTCCATGTAGGACATGGAATAACGCTTCTCGTAGAAGAACTCCTGCCACTGGCGCACCATGCCCAGGTAGCGATTGTTCAGATTGACGATCTTCACCGGCGTCGAGTACTGCTTCATCGTCGACAGTTCCTGCAGCATCATCTGGATGCTGCCCTCACCGGTGACGCAGGCGACATCGATGTCCGGAAACGCGAACTTCGCCCCCATCGCCGCCGGCAGGCCGAAGCCCATCGTGCCCAGCCCGCCGGAGTTGATCCACTGCCGCGGCCGGTCGAACAGGTAGTACTGCGCCGCCCACATCTGGTGCTGGCCGACGTCGGAAGTGACGATGGCCTGACCGTTGGTCACCTTGTAGAGCTGCTCGACGACGTACTGCGGCTTGATGATCGTGTCGCTGCCGCGATAGCTCAGCGACTTGATCGCGCGCCATTCATCGATCTGCTGCCACCAGCGGCCGATGGCCTCGGCGTCGGGCTTGAGGTTTTCCTCACGCAGCACGGTGATCATCTGCCGCAGGACATTGGGTACCGCGCCGACGATCGGCAGCTCGACCGGCACGTTCTTCGAGATCGACGAGGGGTCGATGTCGATGTGAATGATGCGGGCGTTCGGGCAGAACTTTTCGAGGTTGCCGGTCACGCGGTCATCGAAGCGGGCACCGACGGCGAGCAGCACGTCGCACTGGTGCATCGCCATATTCGCTTCGTAGGTGCCGTGCATGCCGAGCATGCCGACGAACTGACGGTCGGTCGCCGGATAGGCGCCCAGCCCCATCAGCGTGTTGGTGATCGGGTAGTTCAGCGCCCGCGTCAGCTCGATCAGCTCCTTGGAGCCATCGGAGAGAATGACGCCGCCACCGGTGTAGAGCATCGGCCGGCGTGCCTGCGCCAGCAGCTCGACGGCCTTGCGAATCTGACCGGCGTGCCCCTTCACCGTCGGGTTGTAGGAGCGCATCTTGATCTTCTTCGGGTACTCGAACGCCGCCTTGGCGCCGGTCACGTCCTTCGGCAGATCGACCAGCACCGGACCGGGTCGACCGGTCGTGGCGATGTAGAACGCCTTCTTGATCGTCTCGGCGAGATCGGCGACATCCTTGACCAGGAAGTTGTGCTTGACGCACGGCCGCGTGATGCCGACTGAATCGACTTCCTGGAACGCATCGTTACCGATCAGCTTGGTCGGCACCTGCCCCGACAGCACCACCAGCGGCACCGAGTCCATGTACGCCGTCGCGATGCCGGTCACGGCGTTGGTCACGCCAGGCCCTGAAGTCACCAGTACGACACCGGGCTTGCCGCTGGCACGGGCGTAGCCGTCCGCGGCATGTGCGGCCGCCTGCTCGTGACGTACCAGTACATGCTTGACGTCGTTCTGCCCATGCAGGGCATCGTATATATGCAGCACTGAGCCACCGGGGTAGCCGAACACCAGTTCGACTCCCTCTTCTTTCAGGCAGCGGACGACGATCTCGGCACCGGTGAGTTCCACGGCTGAGGTCTCCTATGCGAGATGACAGATTGCGGTTGACGGCGGCCTCGGGCCGCGCAGACTAGCCTTCGTCGGTGTGAGGACCTGGCCTGGCGTCGGGTATTGCCCGTCAGGCTCCGCGCTGCGGGAAAGGCTGGATCGTCGGCGGGTTCGGTCACACGGTACGGACCGCGCAAACTATCCGCTCGACCGATGCAGGTCAAGGCGCAGCGCCGACAACGACAGCTCACTCGTCCTTGTGATCAGGGGAGATCATGCATGCTTGAACGTCTAGCGATCCTGTGTACGGCGGCGACCTTCGCGCTCACCGCACAGGCTGGTGTGTACAAATGGCAGGATGCCGAAGGACATACCCACTATTCATCTTCACCGCCGCGCAACTCGCAGGCGCAGGAGATCAACGTCCGCGCCGGCACCGGCACCCCCGAGGCTCAGCCACCCGCACAAACGCCGCCGCCAACGCCCACAGACGAAGGCAGCAATGCTGGTGGCCAGTCCGACGCCGACACTCCGCGCAATCAGGATGCCTGCACCAAAGCCCGCGAGAACGTGCGCATACTCGAAAGCACGCAGCCGGTCACGATCGAAGGTCAGGACGGTAAGCCGGTATTGCTTGACGACACCGCACGGGCACGCGAACTGGAGCGGGCACGCAAGGGCGTCGAGTACTTCTGCCATCCATGATGCAGGACGCACGTCCAGCGACGCCGTCGAGCGAATACGGCCGATGCCTGTCATCGATCCCGTCCCGTGAAGCAGCGCGCTACACTGCGCGCCGCTTCACCGCCTAGGCCGGCCTACCCGGAGACATCGACCCCTCATGCGCGTATCTCGCTTCCCCCTTTACACCCTCAAAGAAACCCCGGCCGACGCCGAGGTCATCAGCCACAAGCTCATGCTGCGCGCCGGCATGATCCGCAAGATCGCCGCCGGTGTTTACACCTGGATGCCGCTCGGCCTGCGCGTGCTGCGCAAGGTCGAAGCCATCGTGCGCGAGGAGATGGATGGCATCGGCTGCCTGGAAATGCTGATGCCGGCCGTACAACCGGCCGAGCTGTGGCAGGAATCCGGGCGCTGGCAGCAGTACGGCCCCGAGCTGCTGCGCCTGAAGGACCGCCATGATCGCGACTTCTGCTTCGGGCCAACGCACGAGGAGGTCGTCACCGACCTGTTCCGTCGCGAAATCAAGAGCTACAAGCAACTGCCGGTGGCGTTCTACCAGATTCAGACCAAATTCCGTGACGAGGTCAGGCCACGCTTCGGCGTCATGCGCGCACGCGAGTTTCTGATGAAGGACGCCTACTCCTTCCACATGGATCGCGAATCGCTGCAGGCGACCTACGATGCGATGTACGGCGCCTACATGCGCATATTCTCGCGCCTGGGGCTCGATTTCCGGCCGGTCATCGCCGACAACGGGTCGATTGGTGGCAGCGGCTCGCAGGAATTCCACGTCCTCGCGGCCTCCGGCGAGGATGACATCGCCTTCTCTAACAGCAGCGACTACGCCGCCAACGTCGAGATGGCCGAGGCCATAGCGCCTGTCGAAGGGCGTCCGGCACCGACGCAGGACATACTCCGGGTACACACACCGGGCGTGAAAACCATTGCCGACCTGTGTGCCTTCCTCAAGCTGCCAGCGCAGCAGACGGTCAAGGCAATCGTCGTCGACGGCGAGGACGGCACGCCGGTGCTGCTGCTGCTGCGCGGCGACCACGAGCTCAACGAGATCAAGGCGGAAAAACTGCCGGCGGTGAAAGCACCGCTGGCGATGGCCAGCGAAGCGTCGATTCAGGCGGCCTTCGGCGCCGCCCCCGGCTCGCTCGGCCCGATCGGCTTCCCCGGCAAGATCATCGCCGACCGCAGCGTCATGGCACAGGCTGATTTCGTCATCGGTGCCAATCAGGACGACTGGCACATCACCGGTGTGAACTTCGGCCGCGACCTGCCCGAGCCTGAAGTCGCCGACCTGCGCAAGGTCATCGCGGGAGATCCCAGCCCGGACGGCCAGGGTACGCTGTCGATCCGTCGCGGCATCGAAGTCGGTCACATCTTCCAGCTTGGTCAGAAATACAGCACCGCGCTCAATGCCAGCGTGCTGGACGAAGGCGGACGCAGCCAGACCGTGCTGATGGGCTGCTACGGCATCGGCGTATCCCGCGTCGTCGCCGCGGCCATCGAGCAGAACAACGACGAGCGCGGCATCATCTGGCCGCAGGCGATGGCCCCCTTCCAGATCGCGCTGGTGCCGATCAACGGTCGCAAATCGACACGCGTCGGTGAAGCCGTCGAAACTCTCTACGCCGAACTCAAGGCCGCGGGCTTCGATGTGCTGCTCGACGATCGCGATGCCCGGCCAGGCGTGATGTTCGCTGACATGGAGCTGATCGGCATCCCGCACCGCATCGTCGTCAGTGACAAGGGACTGGACGCCGGCACCGTGGAGTACAAGGCGCGCCGCGCCGATGCCAGTGAGCAGATCCCGCGTGACGCCTTGCTCAGCGCTCTGCGCGAGCGCATGGACAAGGCCTGAACAACACTGCGCGTGCCGGTACTAAAAGAAAAGGCAGGCAATAAAGCCCGCCTTTTTCATTCAGCCGCAGGTAAAGCCAACGTGTGGCTCGAACAACGCATCAGTGGCATGCACCTGTTCGACATGTGCCGCCGGCGGCCCCTGCCACAACCACTGCTCAAGGGACGCAACCGCCTCGGTGGCACCGCAGGCGAGCACCTCGACCCGACCATCGGGCAAATTACGCGCATAACCACTCACGCCGAGCTCGGTCGCCCGCATCCGGGTACAGGCTCGATACGCTACGCCCTGAACCCGGCCAGACACCTGGAAACGACGGCATACCACCATCCGAGCCTCCCCACGCCCCATCACCCTCCCGTGGAGGTGCCGCGCAGGTCATTGATGAGCAATTCGATACCTGCAGCGGTCACCGGGCCGATATATGTACGTGCCAGTTCTCCATCGGGGGTCACGATGAAGGTCGTAGGTACGCCCTTCAGGCGTGGCAGCCCGGGAATCGGCTTGGCGTCGGCCATCACCACCGTATAGCTGATCCCCGCACGAGAGACGAACTGCTGCAGATCAGTGCGCGAAATCGACTCATAGTTAACGCCGATGACCACCGCGTCGCGATCCTTGTGCAGCTCGTTGAAAGCTTCGAGCTCCGGGAGTTCCTCGACACAAGGGCCGCACCAAGTCGCCCATACGTTGAGCACCACCCATTTGCCGCGCTGCGACGCCAATGAAAACTCGCTCCCGTCGACACCAGGGAGCTTGATATCGATCGGCTCGGCAATGGCGATCTGCCCCCATACAGCGAGCAGCAGGGTCAGCCCCAGTCGGTGCAGCACCATCGGCCTCCGGTCACGAGCGTGGAATTACGGCGCGACGGAACGACGCGCTCCTGCAATTTCGGCGGCATCGCGGGCACGCACGGCCTGATCCCGTGCTTCCAGAGCAAGCTGACGCGCTTCCTGGTAAGCCCCTTCTTCAAGTCGCGACTGGGCCCGATCGAGCAAAGCACGCGCGTCAGTCAGTTGGGCGCCCGGTACGGCCTCCGCCGCCCGAATGGCCAAGCGTGCATCGCTCATTTCCTGAGCAGGCGGTGTCGTCGCACACGCGCTTACAAGGAGCAGAGAAACGACAAAGACTGTGCGATGGAGATTCACTGACTTAAGATGCCGCGCGGCAGTCCCGGCCGGATATGCCGGGGCAAGCTAGCACCCGCTTTCGACGAGCGTCAAGCCATGCCTTGACACTCAAATTCCCCCTGGAATCCGCCGATGTCTGCGCCAGATACCGTCACGATCTTTCACAATCCGCGCTGTTCGAAATCACGCGGCGCACTGGAACTGCTGCACTCCCGCGGCATCGAGCCCGAGGTCATCCGCTACCTCGACACCCCGCCCACCGCGGCTGAACTCGCACGACTGCTGGCCCTGCTTGGTCTGAGCGCGCGCGCGCTGTTACGCAGCGACGAAGCTGAATTCCAAACGCTCGGCCTGAACAATCCGCAGCTTAGCGAGGCCGAGCTGATCGACGCCATGGTGGCCCACCCAAAGCTGATCGAACGCCCGATCATCGTTTATCGGAATCGCGCAGTGATCGGACGCCCTCCCGAACGCGTACTGGAACTGTTCTCGTGAGCGACATCCTCGTCGTGTACTACAGCCGTCATGGTTCGACGGCAGCGATGGCGCGCCACGTGGCGCGCGGAGTGGAAGAAATCCCGGACATGCGGGCACGGCTGCGTACGGTGCCCGGCGTATCCGCGACTTGCGAAGCGACCACGGGTGACATCCCCGAAGACGGCCCGCCGTTCGCCAGCGCCACCGACCTCGTTGAGTGCGCAGGCCTTGCCCTCGGCAGCCCAACCCGCTTCGGCAATATGGCAGCGCCTCTGAAATACTTTCTTGACGGTACTGGCGACCTCTGGCTCGCCGGTGCTCTGGCCGGCAAACCGGCAGGTGTCTTCACCTCGACCGGCAGCCTGCACGGCGGTCAGGAAACCACCCTGCTGTCGATGATGCTGCCGTTGCTGCACCACGGCATGCTGCTGGTCGGCGTGCCCTACACAGAAAGCGCACTGCGCAGCACCCGCACCGGGGGCACGCCATACGGCCCCAGCCATTTCGCCGGCGAAGACACGACTGCTTTGTCGAGTGAAGAGAAAACCCTCTGCCGCGCCCTTGGTCGCCGCATCGCACAAACGGCCCGTCGCCTGGAGCACGCATGATTCGAATTGCCCGCTGGCTCGCCCTTCTTGCATGGGCCGGGCTGATCGCTTTCTGGTTTGCCCGTGCCGTCGGCCTCGGTCAGACCCCGCAAGTACCACGCGCCCTGCTGCTGGTCTTTCACGTCGGCCCGCTGCTGTTTCCCCTGCGCGGCCTGTTGGACGGTCGGCCGTACACACATGCCTGGGCGAGTTTTCTCGCTCTCTGGTATTTCGTTTTATCGGTGGATGACATCGCGGGCGGACTCAGCGATCGCCCGCTCGGTGCCATCGGCCTGGGGCTTGCAACCAGCGCTTTTGTCGCTTGCGTGGCCTATGCGCGCTTGGAAGGACGCCGCCGTAAAATCGACAGCCAGACAAACACTGCCGAACCGCTGACCGCGCCAAGCGACAGTAAAGAAAACCCGCCGGCGGCCAGCGATTGAGCGTCGTCCGTTGCTGCGAGGCTTGAATCCCGATGATGGCGCAAACGACTTCGCTCACGTATAGTGCAGAACGCTTTCAGCCGCGACTGGAAGCGTTCTGCATCGCTCTCTGACCTCCCTCGACGCCCTTGCTGGCGTGTGACGACTTACCGGTTAGCGACGATGGTATCCGCGCGCCGGTGATTCGGTATTACTCCGAAACCCAGGTCCGAATTCCCTCACTGGAACGGGAATTCAGGCCGCTGTGCGCCTTTGCTCCAGCACTTTCGGAGTTGTAGATGTCATTTGCTGATCTCGCCCTTGATGAAGCCCTGCTGCGCGCCCTGCGTGAATCGGGTTATACCGCCCCCACCCCGATTCAGGCCCAGGCGATCCCGGCAGCGCTCGAGGGCAAGGACCTGATTGCCTCGGCTCAGACCGGCACCGGGAAGACCGCAGCGTTCATGCTGCCCGCGCTGAACCGTTTTGTTCAGGCCTCCCACAACCGCCGCCGCAAGGCTCGCGTGCTGGTACTGACACCGACCCGCGAGCTGTCCAGTCAGGTCATGGACGCTGCGCGTAAGTACGGCAAGTACTTGCGGGTTTCGACAGTCAGCCTGCTTGGCGGCATGCCGTATGGCCCGCAACTGCGTCAGCTCGGCGGCCCCCTGGATCTGATCGTCGCCACCCCGGGCCGCCTGCTCGATCACGTCGACCGTGGCCGCCTGGACCTGTCAGAGGTCGAACTGCTGATCCTCGATGAAGCCGACCGCATGCTGGACCTCGGCTTCGCCGACGACGTCGCCCGCATCGCCGCCGCGACGCCGGCCACACGCCAGACGCTGCTGTTTACGGCCACGCTCGATGGTGCCATGGCCCGCCTGGCAGCCGATCTGACCCAGGATGCACAGCGCATCGAAATCGAAGGCACTGCCGATCGCCACCAGAACATCGAACAGCGCCTGCACGTTGCCGACGACCTGCCGCACAAGCACCGGCTGCTGGACCATCTGGTGCGTGACGACAGCCTTGATCGTGCCATCATCTTTTCGGCCACCAAACGTGATGCCGATGCGCTCGCCGAACGGCTGCGTGATTCCGGCTTCGCTGCCGCCGCGCTCCATGGCGATATGCATCAGACGATGCGCAATCGCACCATCGCGCGGCTGCGCAACGGCCAGATTCGTCTGCTTGTCGCTACGGACGTGGCCGCACGGGGCATTGATGTCCAGGGCATTACGCACGTCATCAACTTCGACCTGCCGAAGGCGGCCGAAGACTATGTGCACCGCATCGGCCGAACCGGCCGTGCCGGACGCAGCGGCGTAGCGATTTCCTTCGCGTCGAATGCTGATGTCCAGCATCTCGACCGTATCGAGCGTTACACCGGATATCGGATCGACGAGCACGTGATCGAAGGCTTGGAGCCCAGCCGCCCCTTGCGCCGTGGCCGTCCGGGTGGACGCGGCAGGCCGAGCGGGCGCCGCAGTGGACCGCAGCGCGGCCAGAGAAACGGCGCGCCCCACTACAAATCCGGTGAGAACGGGGGGCGCTCTGCAAGCAACAGCGGTTCGGGTCAGCAGACTCGGCTGGAAGGTGCGGGCGCCGCGTATCGGATCGGCAATACCACGGAACACTCAAGGCGCGGCCATGGCCGTGACGACGGTGCACGCAAGCCGGGCCACACCCGCTCTACGGGGCGCCCGGAAAGCTATCGTTCCAGCCGCCCGTCACGTCACCACGACTGATCGCTAGACGGCTCTGCCGGCCGAGCAGGCTGCAGCGAAATATGCAGCCCTCGGCCACGCAGAGAGAATCAAGTCAGGAACAAAGTCAGCGTCTGACTGTCAAACGGCCACTTCAACTCGGCCCCTGTATCCAGCCGCACCAACACCGGAATAGCTGTCGCATAACGTTCGAGCAACATGTCGTCGGTCGCAATATCAACTTCCGTGACCGCCCCGCCGAGCAGCGAGTAGCAGATCGTTTGCGCTTGTTCACACAGATGGCAGCCAGAAGTGCCATAAAGCTGCAGGATATTCAGTGAAATTGCGTGATCTGCCATTTCAGGTTTATAAAAATGTTGTGTCATAGTCTGTATTGGCCTGTCATGTTTACGATCCGCGCGTTGATATGCCAACATGGCGCCCGTTTACAGGGTGCGCCAGTACATTGCTAACCGGCAGCGGATCGCTCCGCGAAGCACGGCGGGGAAGAAACATGATGCAAGGGACGAAGTCCGGATGGCATGTAGCATCGGGCACGATGCAGGTCGAAGACTGCGTGCGATCTCGTCCTTATTTCCATTCGCTGCCGTCCTGCGCTTCCGGGCCTTCAGGATCGCTATCGCGGAAACTGCCATTGCGAGCCCCACGGCTGCTTAGTCAGTCTGCTTCCCGATCTTCGCACCTGAGCAGTGGGAACATTCCGGGGGACGACGACGACGCTACGGATCTGCGGCGATCCCGGCAACGCAAAGCGGCGGCTGACGCATTCTGCAAGTACTTCTATCTGCTGCCCGCCAATACTGCCGCGCTGCGCGAACGCGTATTCCAGCTCCGTTACGACGTGTATGTTCGCGAGTTCGCTTACGAGTCCGCTGACAGCTGCCCGGAACAGCTGGAACGCGATGCATATGACGAGCAGGCACGGCATTGCCTGCTCGTGCATCGGCCCACCGGGATGCCGGCGGGCTGTGTCAGAATCGTCCTGACCAACCCGCGCGATCGCATGGCGCCGCTGCCGTTTGAGAAGTTCTGTCAGTCGGCCTTGCGCAAACAGGCCTTCGACAGCTTCGCGGTCAACCGCGAAACCATTTGCGAAATCTCACGTCTGGCGGTACCTGCACATTTTCGCCGCCGCATCGGCGACTCGCCGACGCAGGGTCATGCACTACAGGACCCGAGCGGACTGCATGACCGTGAGCGTGATGGTTTCCCGCTGATTCCTGTCAGCCTGTTCCTCGCCGCCGCCTCGATGTCGGTGGCCAATGGCTGCCATCATGCCATCGCCATGATGGAGCCACGCCTTGCCCGCATGACTCGTCGCTTCGGTCTGCCATTCCAGCAAGTGGGCGATCTGATCGACTACCACGGCCCGCGCGCACCTTATTACGTGCAGCGCGAGGGATTCTTTGCGACCGTCAATCCAGAGATCTATCGCCTGCTGCTGCTGATCGACCAACAGTTGTCATTCAACGCTTACGACAGCTGAAAAGGCAGCCCACCGTGCCAGGGGGTGAAAGTTACGTCTTGCGACACGTACCCCCCTTTCCGACCTGACGGCATCATGGCTTTGTCAGAATAGTGGAATGCTCATCTGAGCGCTTCGCGAGCGGTCACCAGACCATGCAAGGACTACTTCACGAGCTGATCTACGCCCAGGCCATGGGTCAGGGCGACATGCCGGCTATCCGTCACCGCAAGGATTGCGATTCGTATGCGCAATTGGCCGAGGCGGTACAGCAGTTCGCGGGTGCCGCCCGAAGCTGCCGTCTGGCGCCATCCGAGCGCATTGCCATATGGCTCGCGAAACGCCCCGAGACGGTCGCTGCGATCTTCGGTACCTCGGCCGCCGGCGGCACTTTCGTCCCGGTCAATCCACTGCTGAAAGCCGAACAGGTCGCCTACATCCTGCGCGACTGCAACGTGCGCATCGTCGTCACTGATCGCGAACGAGCCAAACTGCTGGAAGCCGTTCTCGGTGACTGCGGCGACGTGCACACGCTGGTCATCATCGACACGCGTGACGGCGACGCGCTGCCGCAAGTGCCACATATCGAGAGCCTGCGCTGGGAGGACTTCCTTGCCGGGGCCGGCGGAGCGGGCGGACACCGGCGCATCGATACCGACATGGCGGCGATTCTCTACACCTCCGGCAGCACCGGTCGGCCGAAGGGCGTCGTGCTCTCGCATCGCAACATGCTGACCGGCGCCTGGAGCGTCGCCAGCTACCTCGGCAACAACGCCGACGATCACCTGCTGGCCGTGCTGCCTTTCAGCTTCGACTATGGCTTGTCGCAGCTGACCACGGCCTTCCACGTCGGTGCGCAGGTCACCCTGATGGACTACCTGCTGCCCCGCGACGTGGTCAACGCCGTCGCCCGCGGCGGCATCAGCGGACTGGCCGCCGTGCCGCCGCTGTGGGTCCAGCTCGCCCAGCTCGACTGGCCGCAAGCCGCCGTCGACAGCCTGCGCTACATCACCAACTCCGGCGGCAAGATGCCGCGTGCAACGCTCGATCAGCTGCGCACGAAGCTGCCGCGCACGACGCCGTTCCTGATGTACGGCCTCACCGAAGCCTTCCGCTCGACCTATCTGCCACCGGCCGAGATCGACCGCCGCCCCGATTCGATCGGGAAAGCCATCCCCTTCGCCGAAATCATGGTGGTACGCGAAGACGGCTCACCATGTGCGCCGGGTGAGCCCGGCGAGCTGGTGCATCGCGGCTCACTGGTCGGACTCGGCTACTGGAACGACCCGGAAAAGACCCGCGAACGCTACAAACCGACTCCGGGCCAGCCAGCCGGCCTGGTCAACCCGGAGCTCGCAGTGTGGTCCGGCGACAACGTGAAGATGGACGAGGAAGGCTTCCTCTACTTCATCGGCCGCAAGGACGACATGATCAAGACCTCCGGCTACCGGGTCAGCCCGACCGAAGTCGAAGAAGTGCTGTACGCCTCCGGCCTGATCGCTGAAGCAGCGGCCATCGGTGTGGCACACCCGGCACTCGGCCAAGCCGTCGTCGCCGTCATCAAGGCCCATGCGGAAGGCTTTTCCGACGATGCGCTGATCGCCCACTGCAAACGCCAACTGCCGAATTTCATGGTACCGCTCGCCGTCGTCCCGCGCGACGCACTGCCACGCAACCCCAACGGCAAGATCGACCGCAAGCAGCTCGCCGCTGAGCTGGCGAACCTGTTCGGTGACGAGGCATGAGTGCAACGCGCCCGCTCCACGCCGCAATGGATCAGTTCCCGGTCGTCGATGGTGAACTGACCGTCGGCGGCATGCGCATTTCCACCCTCGCCGCCCGGGTCGGCGCCACGCCGTTCTACGCCTACGATCGCGCACTGATCACGCAACGGGTCGCGGAACTGCGCCAGACACTGCCTGCCGCCATCGAGCTGCACTTCGCGGTGAAGGCCAACCCGATGCCGGCCGTCGTGCAGCACCTCGCCGGACTGGTTGATGGCCTCGACGTCGCCTCGGCCGGCGAATTGCAGGTCGCGCTCGATACCGGCATCGACCCGGCCGATGTCAGCTTCGCCGGACCGGCCAAGACCGACGTCGAACTGCGCGCAGCGATCGCTGCCGGTATCACGCTGAACCTCGAATCCGCCGGCGAAACCGAACGCGCAGCACGCATCGGTGCCGCGCTCGGCGTGCGGCCGAACGTGGCGGTTCGCGTCAACCCGGATTTCGAGCTGAAAGCCTCCGGCATGAAAATGGGCGGCGGTCCGAAGCAATTCGGTGTCGACGCCGAACAGGTGCCGGCGCTGCTCGAACGCATCGGTCAGCTCGATCTGCGCTTTCGCGGCTTCCACATTTTCTGGGGCTCGCAGAACCTGCGCACCGAGGCACTGATCGAGGCCCACGACAAAACCTTCGAACTGGGCCTGCGCCTCGCCGATGCGGCACCGGCACCGACCGAGCTGTTCAACATCGGCGGCGGCTTCGGCATTCCCTATTTCCCCGGGGAGCAACGGCTCGATCTGAGCCCGGTCGCCGACAATCTGCAGCGCCTGCTGCCGCAGCTGGCAGCGCGCCAGCCACAGGCACGTCCGATCATCGAGCTCGGCCGCTATCTGGTCGGTGAAGCCGGCATCTACGTCTGTGAGGTCATTGATCGCAAGGTCTCACGCGGACAGGTATTTCTCGTGAGTAACGGCGGTCTGCACCACCATCTGGCGGCGAGCGGCAACTTCGGTCAGGTGATCCGCAAAAACTATCCGGTCGCCGTCGCCACGCGCATGCACGGCACGCCGACTGAAATCGCCAGCGTCGTCGGTCCGCTGTGCACACCGCTCGATTTGCTCGCCGATCGCATGGAGCTGCCACAGGCCGAGGTCGGCGATCTGATCGTCGTCTACCAGTCCGGTGCCTACGGCCGCAGCGCCAGCCCGGCCGGCTTCCTGTCGCATCCGCCCTGCGCTGAGGTGCTGGTCTGAATCACCAGCTCAGGCGCACGCTGGCCGCAGTGCCCTGCGGCAGATCGAGCACACCGACGCCATTGCGGTCGATGTCCAACGGGTACGAGCGGCCGGCAATCTCCAGCGTGGCCGTGACGAACTCCGGCAGACCGAGCAGGAACAGCCGGCGCTGACCCGCCGGCAGGGTGAACAAGGCCTCGTGCTGCGCACCACGCTCGACAAACACCACCGCACTGTCCGGCGTCAACGCACCGCTGACGTTATCGCTGCCGGCCAGCAGCGCCTGCACGTCATCGCGCACGCCATCAAGCGAAGGACTGAGCACGACGAGGAATTCGTCGTCGAGCCGCGCAGCGCCCGGCTGAATCTCGATGCGCCAGTCGGCCTGGTCGAACCACGGCTGTGCTGCCGGTGCGCCCGCCGCCGCATTGATGCCGTTGAGCGTCGCGTCGTCCCCGTCGGCTTCGACGTACCAGCGATAATCCGGCCCACCGATCAAACGCAGTTTGGCATCGGCAGGCAGCAGGCGACGGATACTCAGCGTCGCCCCCGTGCGGCGCTCGACAGCCAGAGCGGCCGAGCTTTCCAGAATGCCGTTGTCAGCCGAGCCACGCAGCAGCCGCAAGCCGTCGACCTGTGGCCGCTCCGGCAGGTGCAACAGCCATTTCTTGGTGTAGTCGGCGCGCACTGAACGCACGCGATCGTGCACGAACAGACGGTCCTCGCCGGGCAGATAGAGCAATTCGCGCCAGACCCGCTCAACCACGCCGCCGCTACCGCCGGCATCGTAGGCTGGTGTGTTATAGGCGTCGCTGAGATCCGCATCGAAGTAGTCGTAGAGGCCGTCCTGCACACCGTAGCGCCGCAGCCGGCCACCGCGCAGATGCTCGCCACTGTCCAAGCGTGAGCGCCAGTCCTCGACACTGGTGATGGCACTTCCGGTCGCCATCACCACCCGCTGGCCACCGTCGGCGACGTTATCCTGCCCGGACGCTGGCGGCAGGTCGACACGATCACCGGGACGCAGCACCGCGATCGTATTGCGGGCGATGCTGCGGATGGCGTAGTCAAGTCGATTCGCCCCCATGAACTCACCGTAGTGACCGGAATCGACCACCAGCGGCACCTGCTTGAACAAAGAAAAATGCCCGGCGCCGGCGCGACCATGGTGGGTGAAACGATCACCGGCGCGAAAAGCAATATAGGTGGCATCCGCGGTCCAAGCGGAACGCCAGTAACCCAGATTCAGCGCGCCGGCGCCAAACAACGCTGCAGTTGGCTCGACGCCGATCATGGCCCACGGCCAGTCCGTCGATTCAGAGCCGCTGCGTGGCGTGCGCAGCAGCACCGCGGTCCAGTGATTCACTGAGTATTCCGCAGCCGGGCCGTATTGGCGTGAGATCTCGTCAGCGAGCACGGCGAACTTCGGCTCGTGAGTCTGCTGCTCGATCAGATCGAGTACTTCACGCGTGTGATGGCGCAGATCGACACGTGAACCCTCATCGCCCAGCGCCTCGGCCCTGAAGTCCGGCCGCACCACGTGCAAGTGCCATTGGCCGATACGTTCGAGCAGGCGCTGAGCTTCGGCGGCACCGACAACGTCGGTCGAACCGTTCTGATAGGCGGCCAGTGCCAGCGTAACCGGCAAAGCTCGTTCCTGTATCCAGTATGTGTAGCCCTCCGGCCAGGCCTCCGTCAGAGCCACTGCCGCACGCAGCTCGCTGAAATGGCGGGCCATGCGCTGCTGCAGACTGCGTTCGCGTGAATCGGTCGGCGGACCGAGCGCAGCGGCACACAGCGTGGCATAGGCTGACAGCGTGGCGCGCCCATGCCACAGGGAGGCGGAATCCTTATCCAGTACTTCGAGTAACTGCTCCAGCCCCTGCTGCAGCAGGCTACGCACGCGTGCACCGAGTTCCGCACTCATGCCGGGGGCACGCGCGGCCTGGTCATAGGCCACGGCCAGTTCCCAGGCGTTGCCATAAAACGCCACGTCCCGGGCCGGAAGCAGCACGAAGTGGCGCATTGCATCAAGCATGTGCGCCTCGCTGGTATCGTCACCGTGCAGCAGCCAGCAGGCGACGGCATTCAACAGACCGTCGTTCTGACAAATCGTGGCCGCGCTGCTGGCCTCGGCACGCAAAGTCATGCCGGGCGCGGGGCCTCGCCCATTCCACGAGGCAAGCTCCGGCAGCACAATGCGCGGCGCCTGCTGGCGCCAGCCGAAATCCGCGCCGACGCCCAAGTCGTTCGTCGCGCCCGCCGGCCACCGGTTAAGCAAGACGGCACCTGCGAACACCAGGAGAACCGCGCCAGCGACTGCACTCATCGGCAGCAAGCGCCGTATCGGCATTTTGCTGACTGACGGTCGCTTGAGTTCCCCCGCAGTCTGAGGCACCTGTGGTAGCGAGGATGGTGGCAGTCGATTCAACGACGGTGCCCGCAAGCCGAGGAACAAGCCCAACGCCAGCAATAAACTCCACCCGCCCTGAACAGCAAACCAGCGCAGCATCAAGACCTGATCGCTGAGCAGCGTCTGACGATCGGGGCCGAGCAAAAACTGCTGAGCGGAATACACCAGACCGTACTTCGTCACCTGCTGCTCAAGACCATGCGTCAGCAGCCACCAGCCGGGCAGTACGGCGGTACATGCGAGCAATGTGGCCAACCCGCTCGGACGTCGCTGCTGCGCCAGTGCAACCGCCACGGCAGACACGAGCAGCGCCAGTGCACTCAGATACCAGCCGCCATGCAGCCCGAAGGTACTGCGCACGGCGATCAACTCGACGAGATTGTCCGTAATGGCCCAGTCGTAGACGACATGCGCACAGAGCAGCAGCCAGGCACCGAACAGCGGCGCAGACAGCACGAGCCACGGCAGGACCGGCTGGTGCCGTCGCCAACGCTGCAGCAAAGCCAGCAACCCGGCGGGCCAGACGATCCATGGCATCATCAGCGCTGCAAAACGCACATAACGATCGGCCGTCTGGATGGCATCCGCAGGCCACAGCTGCATACGGGCCTGCCAAACGCTGCCCCATATCCCCTCGGCGACGACGCGCCGATAGAGATCCGGCGCACCGATAATCTTGTCGATCATCAGCCAATCGACGCTACTGGCCAGCTGCACCAGCACCAGCGCGGCAAGCCCGGCCCCCAATGCTGGCAGCAGCAACCAGACCAGCCAGACTGAGCGCGCGATCAGGCGCGCCAGCAGGGCCGCGCCGATACCGAGCGTCAGCCATGCAAGCATGAAGCGACACTGCGCGAGAAAAACCCCCTGTTCCGCAAACAGGGCTCGGGCGTTGTATGGCACCTCCGGAAGCCCCAGAACGACCTGCACGCCGAGCGCAAGCAGCAACACACTGAGGCTGACGGCCAGCAGCCAGCGCCCTGGCCTCCAGAGTCCATGCCGGACCGGTTCGGCTGCTCGCGACACGGCCGGTCGTGCGGGACGGGGGAGCGCATCGGCGCCGGCACGGGCAGTGCCGAGGCCGAGCAGCCAGCCCGCCAGCACGACCCAGAGAGCTTCACTCGGATCACTCGATCGCCCCGGTAGCCAGGCCTGCATGAATTCGGTGGCAGCCACGCCGCCCGCACACGCCAGCACCAGCGGCCAGCGCTGCAGGCCGGCGCGCAAGCCAAGCCAGATCACACCACCATAAATGGCGCAGCGATGTGCCAGATGGCGACTGTTTGCCAGCATGTCACCTTCCAGCAGGCTGGCAAACGGCCACCAGGCACGGGGACGGGCCGTCGACAACCAGTGCCACGGCATCAGGCTGTCGGCGAGGTAGGCAAGCACCAGCAGCGCCAGCAGCACGGGCTCACTGCGCCGCCCGCCGAGCACTCCGCACCACAAACCGAGTGGCAGACCGATCAGCATCGCCGAGGTCAGCGTGCCGCCGATCAGGAACGGCTGCCCGCCCAGAACCAGCAACGCCAGCAGCGCCGCAAATCGTCCCTCGACGAAGCCTGCCACCACGAGCAGGCGGGCGGCCAGCCAGCCGCTGGCCAGCATCATCAGCAGGGCACTGGTATCCGGCATCTCGCCGTTCAGCAGCGGACGCAGGGCATGTACCAGCAGGGCACGGTCGAGCGATGGCACCAAAGGCAGAAGATAGGACGCCGTCCATACAAGCAGCAACAAGCCGGCGGTACGCCTGGGCGGCGTCCAATCGCCCTGTTCGCGCCAGCCCCCAACGATTGGTGCCAGCACCAGACCGATGACGGTACCGACGCCATTCCAGAACACGTCGGCCAGTGCAGCTGAACGTGCGGGCACCCAGATTTGCAGAATCTGCAGCGCCAAGGCCAAAGCCAAACCCGTGCTGAACACGACCGCATAGCGCCGGACGGTTGGTCCGCGCAGCGCATGCCAGCCGATAAGGCCCCAGGGCACGAATAAGGCCGCGTTACCGAGCACGTCACCCGACGATGTCCACAAATGCCTGTCAGCAAACAATCGGCCAAGGGCACCGGCAGACGCCGATGACCACTGAAACGGATACAGGGAGCCGTAGCTGATCAGCACGCCGACGATGGCGAGCAGAATGCGTATCGGCCTGTGGTAACCAGAGACAGTGCCGATATTCGGAGCACCCGTTCGCAGCGAGCTTGTCTCATCCTGCCCGCGGAAAGTCTGATCCGAAGCCGAGGACGAAACGTCCTGCTGACCGTTCAAGTCCTCGCCCCGGATGTCGGCATTCTCAGATATCCCCGCCAAACAGTCGTTCGACGAAGCGCAGTGGTTTGCCGCATTCCCAAGACCAGGAACGGAAAATTCGGTGCACCAGCTCTTCCGCGTATCCTCTATCGCGAGCAACCTGACGCAGGTGCTCTGTCAGGATGTCGGCTCGCGTCTCCCGCATCAGTGCCAGCGCTTCCCACGCTTGCTCGAGGATCTGCAGATCCGGCTGGGTAGCATCGGTTTCCGCTGTCCGGCAAATGGCATCGAACAGGGTCCGTGCATGGGCGACGGGCGAATCCGCGGCCGCCGATGCACGCTGCTGGACAGCGTGATGACGCAGGTCCGGAGAAATAAAACGCTCAATCTCGGGCAGTGCCCGATCAAGCGAAACGGGAAACTCAATATCCAGCGTATGTACAACGCGCGATAGTGCATCTGCCGGCGCGCTCAACAATTGGTCAAAACTGAGAAAAGCGCGCCGCTGCCCGCGAGTCCAGCGCTCTGCCAGCAAATTATGCTCAAGCCAGATCAACGCCGCCTTATCTTCGGAAAAACCATCCCGCTTCGCCAGTGAGCCTGCGACCTCCTGCGGATCACGCACCACGATCAAGTAGCGCATCTCGACTTCCAGCTCCGCGAGCATCTCCTGCCACCAAGGCAGCAGTCGGCAGATTCGTGGATCCTTCAAACCCCACAATGGCGCTTTGGCAAAATCTTTTTGCACATATCGCATCTGCTTCTTTCGCAAACGCGCTAGCCGCGAATCGCTTTGCCAGTGTTCAGGCAAGGCCAGCACGTCATCCCAGCTCGAGCCCAGCAGCAGCAGCGCATCTTCATTCGCATCCGCAATGCCTGCGTGCTCGAAAAACCCCTGTTCATTCACCCCCGCCTGCGGACCATACAAACGCGGCCCCAACTCGACCCCAAGCCGCAGCAACACTCCCGTCAGTGCGGACGTGCCACTGCGGTGCATTCCTAGCACGAGCAATGCCTGCTTTCCCATGGCTACCATTATCTCCATAAATCAACATGATATGTAATAACTAAAATAAAACAAAACTATCCAAAAATATTTGGACTGGCGTCGTTTAAAAAAAACCAACCGTTTTTAAAGACACTGAAATTCCCAAGAAAATTATTCACAAACCATACAATTAAAAGTGATTAACCAAAATAAACACAGACTAAACTTTTTATATTGATTCAACCCAGCTTATCGTGACCATCGTCAACTTAAAATGAACTGCCCCATGAATAACGTTAAAAAAGCAGCTATCAAAAAACATTTATTTTTATATCTGCAAGCTCCATGACTATGGCTACTCATTCACCACAACAGACTTTATGAAATACATCAGCATGTTTTCTGGCACTTTCGCGCCAAGAAAACTTGGCCGCCTGCTGAATGCCTTTATTTATAAGTGTTGAGCGCAAGGCCTGATCCATGAAGATAGAGTGCATTGCTTCAAATAAAGCATCTTCATCACGGGGAGACACAATCAAGGCAGCGTCTCCAGCAACTTCCGGACAAGCAGTTACGTCCGATGTAATCACTGGACAGCCAGAAGCCATGGCTTCGAGAATTGGCAAACCAAAACCTTCGTACAAAGATGGAAACACAAACCCCATGGCCTTCTGATAATAGCCAATTAAACTATCCAGTTCGATCGGCTTATCAATTATATTAATGCCATCAAGGTTTTTGAATCTATTGCTTTCATCAGGTGGCAGACGCAATACCAGCTCGGCTTGTTGTGCAACTTGCCTCAACCTCAAAAAAGCACGCACGACACGATCGACGTTTTTTCTTGGCTCATTATTAGAAATATGAAAAAAATAGCTCAATCGCTGCGATGTATTTTTTTCATTTTCAAAAAAAGAATCCTGTACACCATGATGGCAAACTGTAACTTTTTCTTCAGGCAGCCCAATATACTTAATGACTTCAGTTTTTGTATAAAATGAAGGAACAATAACATGAGCAACCTCATTTGACATACATTTCCATGCTTTCTTTTTTTTGTATGCCCAGAACGGGGACATAACTGATCCATAAAAACTGTTGAAATACTCTCTCCCTGATAACGTAATCGGGGCAAACCCGTGCACTGTCACGACTAGCGGGGCATGTCCAACCATAAAAGCAAGTGGGGGATTTCCCCCCCCAGAGCGAACATCCCAAAGCAAATTAACATGTTCAGGGATTTTATCCGAATCACTAAAAACAATTGGCGTTATGCCAAACTCTGGAAGAAATTTCACCACATTGTAAAAATAGACACGAAAGCTTTGAGGAAGCTCACGCCCTTCAAATATGCCTATCTTCAATTCATTTTTTTGCATAAGATTAAATCATCAACCCGCCACAGAGAACACAAATAACAGCCGCTAGTGATTCATATTTATTTAACATGCAACTTCTTAAAAACAAGGCCAACCACCACCAAAAGCCAATTAGGATTTTTTAAAGTAAATTTAACCATGTTACTCAAGGGGGGCAATCCACCAGATCGCACACGGCGTAATGCTGATGCTGCATAATTACTACTTAATCCAGATAATCGTTTTTTCTTCAATAACTCAAGAGCATCACTGCGTGGTACATAATCCCATAAACTGTTCCAAAAAACGAAATTATAAAAATAAAGATCGAACGCTTTATCACTAACGGCGTTATCTACTTGTGAAACGTTTATTCCTGTACCCATATTCACTTCGACCTGCATACAAAAACCTATTTGACGCGAGCGCTGCAATACATTGATCCAGAAGACTTCATCCTCGCCTATTACCAAACCAGTAGGAAAACGCAATTTATCGACAGCTGATGCACGGCAAACCACACTGGAAGTTTGGATGATATGATCCCGTAAAACAGCCAGATAAATATCATCACAAAAACAATACAAGGCTTTTTCTTTGTCTATGCACACATGTTTATTTAAATCAAAATTCAGCCATGAAAATTTATCATTTGCCCAATCATCCCGCTTATGATTTGAAAAATAAAAATCATAGCCGTCGCTCAAGACTCGAGTAGCATTTTCAATATGCGCGGGTGTCCAAGTATCATCAGAATCAAGAAATGCAATAAACGCGGACTCTTCTAAAACATGGGCAAGCCCTGTATTTCTTGCACTTGCTGCCCCTCCGTTCTGTTGTTTAATGATACGCACACGTTCACGCTCATTAACTGAAACGCCAGACAAAGCATCTTCAGCGGAAACAGGTGATGAATCATCAACAACAATAATATCAAAAAAACAATCTGCAGTTTGCAGTTTTATCGATTCAATGGCTTTTATCAGCAGACTCGCAGTCTCTTGATAAAATGGAATAATTACGGCTACTGTTGATTTTGCGCGCTCCATAATATGGTAACCACTCAACCTGCCTCAACCCTATTAGCATAGAAACGATTAATTAAAATTGCTTCTATGCCAGCGGGGCATCCAAACAGCCGCCACAAAAGCAATGATACCAATCCATACACCATGAATCCTATTGGCACGCCTAAAGTCAGGTAAAGCGCCGGCCAAAAAGAGAAATGCTGACCAAGAGCAAATAGAACGGCATACATAGCAACGCCAGCCACTACAGGCCTCGTCCAAGCAGAGACTATATCAAGCCCTGTAATATTTTTTGTAAGACGCAACAAATAAAGCAACCTAAACAAACCCAACAGCATAATTACAACCCGAGCCCAGCTAATAGCAATGATATCAAATCCATATAACGCCATCAGATAAGCTGACAACAAAGAAACCACACCTTCAAAAATATAAAGAACAGCAAGATCTTTCGTTTTACCCAAAACAACAAAATACTGCCCAACAGGCTGAGTCAACCCATTTAATGCAGCAGAGATTGCAAGAATACTGAGAATCGGAGCGCCATCTATAAACCCATTCCCATAGATCAACTCTATTACAGGTGCAGCAAGTGCAGACAACAACACCCCAGATATCATGGCTATTGATGACGTTACACTGAATATCTTTTTTAAATTTTCAGATTCCCATCTAGCATCACCGTGTTTTGCCGCCAGCCCCGGTAGTAATGCACGGCCAATTGGGTTCAATAGCTCAAAAACAGCCATCGTCGCCAACGACCCGGCTATAGCGTATAAACCAGTAATTTTTTCCGCAAAAAATGCACCAATAATCAAACGATCCCCGGTTGCACCTGCATACTGTGAAACCGACCGTATCATGATCCAGAAAGAAAAACTAAATAACTCATGGCGCGCAGCCAACGAGATTTTCGGTCGATAAGGGTGCATATAATAACTTAACAACACAGAAACAAAACTTCTAACTAGAACACCTAACACCAACGCCCAGTATGAGCGGAAGAAAAACGCCCCAATCAGGGTGGCAAGCACTCCAAACAATTGGACAAGAAAATTATAATTAAAATCTTTATGAAATTCGAGGTTCTTTCTGAAATCGACAATTCCAATATTGGCCAGACCGCCGACAAAAACAGATACCGCCATCATCAACATGATTGGTTGATAGCGCTCATCTGCATATATTTCAATGACCAACGGGGAAGCCGCCAAAATGATCAGTGCAGCGGCTGTTGTCAATATAAGCCTAAAAGTCCACGCCGTATCATAATGCTTACGCTGTGGATCAGGATGGCGAATTATAGAAAGATCAGCGCCTATATCGGTAAAAACCTCAAATAAACCAATCAGGGCTGTCGTAATTGCAAATATACCGAAATCGTCTGGCGAGAGCAGTCGTGCAACCACCACCATTGACGCTAGCCCCATCAAGCGGGACGACCAGCGCATCACTATCATCCACACAGCACCGCGGACTAATTTTTCCCCGATACTTCGTGAACGGTCCACGCTTTTAGATTGCGTCATAGATGCCACTTCAGGTTTTAAATTATGAAATCAGTCGTCAGATACGGCTCGAACGCATCCAGACACGTCATGCGCATTTCCCCCTCGCCCAACCACTGCTAACAACAGTTGAGAATCGGCTTGCTGCTGACAGGACTCGAAGCATCGGCTTACAAAAACGAGGGCTTAAAACAGATCTAAAAATCAGCTGGACGCAGCTTTCATCTTCGTCAGTAAACAGACACCCAGCGCTTTCGCTTTTCTTACGACACCTGGCTTGCATGCATGCAGCTGATCAAACTCGTCATATACACGCAAGGCATCAAAACCAAGTTTCTGCAGTGACCTTTCGACGACATCGAACCAAATCATCGAACAAAATTGTCTGATCCAATCGCACCGCAGCTTGTCATCAATGTTTCTGCTCTCAAACGCAGACATAACCTTGGCAGTTAGTGCGCCAAGCTTTCTTAAGTCGCTCGTCGATGTCTGTGGCAACTTTTCTATAAGCCCATGCCAAATCAGATAGCCTTCAACTTCGTCTACTTCTCGCGCCAAAACACGTGCATATGCATCTCTCATAAAAGACACACCGTTGCGCGTCATTTCGTCATATTTAATTTTACTATTATTACTTTCGTGCAGCCTGTACCCCACAAGCGCATCTGGCAAGACCGACAGACGTCCACTCAGCGCCATCCGATGATAAAGTTCATAATCTTCTGCATAGTGATACTGTGCTCGAAAACAAACATCATGCTCGCGCACAAATTTACGTTTCAATGCCATAGATGAATACGTCAGGTTATGGCGTGCAAAGAATAAAGCGACTTCAATTTGATAAGGCTCTGTAAGAACAGGCATTTCATCTTCTACACGCGCTCCGCCTTTAATAAAATAAACACGCGCGCCCAAAACATCGATATCCGGGTGTGCTCGGAGATAAGAAAGCTGGAGCTTTATTCTTTCAGGCTCGCTGACGTCATCTTGATCCGTTACAAAAATATATTCCCCACGTGCACGGCTGATTGCTTTGTTCCTGCTTTCACTGATCCCTATATTATGTTCATTCTCGACAAGAACAATTCGTGGATCGTTGTACGATCTTATAATTTCAACGGTCTGATCCGTTGAACAGTCGTCGATAATGACAAATTCAAAGTCTTGCCAAGTCTGGCCTAGAATTGAGTCAATTGTTTCACGCAGATACTTGACGCCATTAAATGTCGTCATCAGCACTGAAACAGGCAAAGACGACTCATCGGACACATGCAGATCAGCGGAAACGCTCAAAACTTTATCCTCTCCACCCTGGCTCAAAAAAACCGGCCGAAGTCTGCAGCCAGTATTCCTCCAGCCCATCCTAGCGACTCACGGCATACGCTGATAGCAAAAAATTAAAACATCGTGACGCAGTGTGCTGGCACACCTCTGTATCGGGATGCCCTCACCTGAGGATCATGAATGACCGCGCTTCGCGTATATCGCGGACACGGCAAATTGCACGTAAACCTTCGAGGCTCGTCGCCGTACATCAACGACTGACGTTTGTCACCAGCTGCGCAGCCAGTCGGCCGTCCAGGCTGAAACCTCGTTTCGCCATTGTCGGGAAGAGAACGTGTGGTTTGCTTCAACCAGCTCACGGCGGACAACACGCGGCTCATCCAGCAGAGAGGTCCATGCCTCCGAGCCGTTTGTCAGGTTGCAAAACTCGGCAGCCGTCAGGTCATTGCCTGCCAACACCAGCAGCACCCGACCACGAAAGCGCCGCAGGCATTCTGCCATCCGATCCGGTAACGGCAGGGCAGCGGTCGGATCAGCGCCTGCAGCTGCAGCAAGCGCCTGGGGACGTCGCCGTAAGCGGCCAATGAAGCCGAGCAGTGAACGTAACGAAGCGATGACCTCAAACTCACCGTGCAGAATCTTCTTCCACAGTGCCGGGCTCAGCAGGCGGTCGCGATAGTAGTGCGTCAGATAGGCCTTGGCTTCACCCGCCTCGGTCCGTACCCACGGGTTGAGCAGCACCAGACCGCTGATGCGCTCATCCCGCCAGGCGTGAAACAGGGCGGCCGAGGCGGCGTCGCACAAGCCCCAGATGACGAATTCCTGCAGTTGCGGACAGCGCTGCTGGAAGGCATCGAGCGCGGCATGAATATCGGCGTCGATCGCCGTGAAATCGCGCGCCGCCCCTTCGCCATCGCCCATGCCGCGATAGTCAAAGCGCAGCGTCGGAAAACCCGCTGCGGCCAGATCCCGCGCAAGCAATACGAACTGGCGATGGCTGCCGACGCGTGTCTGTGGTCCGCCGACCACCACCAGCACACCGCGTCGCGCCGCGGCTTCGCCGGCATGCAGGATCGCCGGCAGCTGCTCACCGGCACACTCGAAGGTGAACGTGCTCTCCACGGGATGTTCGTCCACAGGCTGCAGGCTCATGCGCACAATCCATCGATGGCGGCAACCGTCGCCTGCGCCAGGCCAGGCACGGTCGCGATCTCCTGAGTCGACCAGAACATGTCACCGACCACGCTCTGCGCGGCGGCGTCGATGCCAGCCGCACGCCAGGCGTCGAGGCAGCGTGCCAGCGCCGGGCTGAGCGGCCGCTCGGCATCGGCGGCGATTTCAAGGCAGCGGATCGGCAGTGTGGCGGTGCCGACATCCAGCCTCTGCGCCGACAGCGCCGCATACAGCGCCGGCGACAGCTCGTAGCCGGCAATCTCCAGGGAGATTCCCTCCAGCAGCTGCGCGCGCAGGCTGGCGGTGGTTTCCTTGTGCTCATCGCGCAGCGAGGCCGCGAGGCGCAGGCGCAGGAACTGCGTCATTGCGAGCTCGCCCGACAGCACCGGCTGCCATAACAGCAGGCCATCGGCCGCCGACGGCTGTCGTGCCAGACAGGCAGCGGCCGTCAGGGCTCCGCAGCGCATGCCCCAGAACAGCTGCCGCCCCGGCGCACGTTCGCGCAGCAACGCCGCAGCGCAGAGGTAATCCTCCAGCCAGACATCCCAGTCGGCGTCGGCAAAATCGCCGGCGCTGTCGCCGGTGCCGTAGGGGTCGAGCAGCAGCACGCCATAGCCGTGTGCCGCCAGTGCCCGTGCACTCAACGCGACCATCCGCCGCGATTTGTTCATTTCCTCGGCGAAGGCCGCGAAGAACAACACGCCGCCGCGCGCCGGTGCTGCAGCGGGCGGCAAGTACAGACTGAACAGCCTGCCGCGAGCGCCGTCGATGAATTGCGGCTGCATGCGCCGTTCAGCCGACCTTGGCGGCGAGGAATTCGTGCAGCGCGCCGGCGCTGGCGAAGGTGTCGGCACTGATCTCGTCATCGTCGATGACGACGCCGTAGCGATCCTCGATGGCAGCAATCAGGCCGACCACGGCCATCGAATCGAACTCGGGAATACCGCCCATCAGCGTGGTGTCCGGCTCCAGCTGCGCGGTGCGCTCACCGAGCTGCAGGACTTCACCGATCAAGGTCTTGACTTCGTCAAAGCTCACCATGGTTTCCCGTTCCTGATTGATTCAAAAGCACGTTCTGCAGAGAACGCAGCGTGCGGCGCGGCGAAGATAACCGCTCGCCTGTGATCCCGCCAGCCATGCGTCCACTTCCGCGGCGGCGGCACGGGGCCACCCACCGGGCTGCCGAGCTCAGCGTCCGCGCGTAAACAGCGCGATCGACTCGACATGCGCGGTGTGCGGAAACATGTCCATCACGCCGGCGGCGATCAGGCGAAAGCCATGCTCGTGCACCAGCACACCGGCATCACGCGCCAGCGTCGCCGGATGGCAGGAGACATAGACGATGCGCTCGGCGCCCATCGCCGCCACGTGCGGCATCATTTCCAGCGCACCGGAGCGTGGCGGGTCGAGCAGGATCTTGTCGTAGTGCGCCTGGCGCCAGGGCTGGCTGGTGATGTCGGTGGTCAAATCCGCGGTGTGGAACTGCACACGACCGAGCCCGTTGCGTTCAGCATTGAGCCGCGCCCAGTCGACCAGGCTCTGCTCGCCCTCGACGCCGACCACCTCACCGGCCTGGCGGGCCATCGCCAGCGTGAAATTGCCGAGCCCGCAGAACAGGTCGAGCACTTTATCGCCGGAGCCAAGTTCGAGCAGCTCGATGGCGCGGGCGATCATCTGCCGGTTGATCTCGGCGTTGACCTGAGTGAAGTGGTAGGTGCGGAATGCCAGCTCGACGTCGAAGGCCGGCAGGCGGTAATGCAGGTCCTGCACATCGACCGGCCACAGCGGATACGTTGAGTCGACGCCTTTGGGCTGCAGCAGCACACGCACCTCGTGCTGCCGGGCAAAGGCTTCGAGCAGGCTGAGGTCGTCCGCCGTCGGCGGGTCCATGACGCGAAAGTTAAGCGCCACGCCATCGTCGCCGACTGCGACCTCGATCTGCGGCAGGCGGGCGCGGATGCTGAGGGCACCGATCAGCGCCGACAGCGCTTCGATCAGCTCGCCGACCCGCGGATGCAGGACTGCACAGCTGAGCAGATCGGCCAGATAGGGCGCGTGCTTTTCGCGAAAGCCGACCAGCACCTTGCCCTTCTTCGGCACGTAGCGCACGCCGAGGCGTGCCTTCTGCCGATAGCCCCAGTGCGGTCCGCGCAGCGGTTCGAGCCAACGCTCCGGCTCGACCTTGCCGATGCGGGCGAGATTGTCGACCAGTTGCTGATGCTTGAATTCGATCTGCCGCTCGGCGGCCAGATGCTGCAGGCTGCAACCGCCGCAGACCCCGAAATGCGCACAGCGCGGCTCGACCCGCTCCGGCGAAGCTTCGAGCACGCGCTCGGCGCGGCCTTCGTCGAACTGCGAATGCGTGGCGACATAGCGAAACTCGACCTGCTCGCCCGGCAGCGCGCCGTCGATGAACACGGCCTTGCCGTCGAGATGGGCGATACCGCGCCCATCGTGGGCCAGCGCATCGATGCGGGCCGGAAACACGCCCTCGGGATAGCGGGGCTTGCGGTGATGACGTCGACTCATAGGGATTCCGTCAGGGATCGGCAGACTGCGCACCGCCAGCGGCGCGCGGCAGTGATCGAGAAGATAACGACAGGATTAGTCCTGCGGACAACTGCTCCAGCGAGCGAGGAACTCAGCAAAATGGGCCGCTTCGGCATTGCGCAGCCAGTCGCGCAGCAGGCGGCATTCAGCGCCATAGCCTTCGGCGCCGAGATGCCCGCGCAGCAGTTCGAAACGCAGCCAGACCAGATAGGTATTGAGCACGTCGGTCTCGCAGTACTGGCGGATCGCCTCGATCTCGCCGGCCTGAAATGCGCCCCATACCTTGCCGCCGTGCATGCCCATCTTGCCGGGCGCGCCGATCAGCGTGGCGATTTCATCGAGCGGCGCCGCCGCGCGCGGCTGGTAGGCGGCGAGCACATCCATCAGATCCGTGTGCCGCCAGTGAAAACGCCCGAGGTAATGGTTGTAGCGAAACGCCGGCTCATCCTCGCCGGTATCCCAGTAGCGCGGCGCGGCGATGCCGTGCAGCAGCGCGCGGTAATGCAGCACCGGCAGATCGAAACCACTGCCGTTCCAGCTGACCAGCGTCGGTACGTACTTGCCGACCCCATCGAAGAAGCGCTGGATCAGCTCCGCCTCGCCGGAGGCCGGCGTACCAAGCGACCAGACCTTGAGCTGGCTGCCCGAACGCAGCACCGCGGAAATCGCCACAATGCGCTGCAGGTGATGACGCACGAAGTCACTGCCGCTGTTCTGCCGGCGCTCGAAATGCATCGCCGCGGCAACCTGCGCATCGCTCAGGCCCTCGAAGCCGTTGAGCCGGCGCGCGCCCTCCACGTCCGGCACGGTTTCGATGTCAAAAACCAATACGTTCATCGCACTCAATCCGGAAACACGCCGGTCGACAGGTAACGGTCACCGCGGTCGCAGATGATCGTGACAATCAGGGCGTTTTCGACCTCCGCGGCAATCTGCAGCGCGGCGGCGACGGCGCCGCCGGCCGAAATGCCGCAGAAGATGCCTTCTTCAGCGGCGAGACGGCGGGTGGTTTCCTCAGCGAGCGTCTGCGGCATGTCGATGACGCGATCGACGCACGCCGGTTCGTAGATCTTCGGCAGATAGGCTTCGGGCCAGCGGCGGATACCCGGGATGCTCGAACCGTCGGTCGGCTGCACGCCGACGATCTGCACCTGCGGGCTCTGCTCCTTGAGGTAGCGCGACACGCCCATGATCGTGCCGGTGGTCCCCATCGCACTGACGAAGTGCGTCACGCGGCCGGCGGTCTGCTGCCAGATTTCCGGGCCGGTGCCGCGGTAATGCGCCAGCGGATTGTCGGGATTGGCGAACTGGTCGAGCACCTTGCCTTCACCGGCCGCCTGCATCTGCTGGGCGAGGTCGCGGGCGCCTTCCATGCCCTGCTCCTTGGTGACCAGGATCAGCTCGGCGCCGTAGGCCTTCATCGAGGCACGTCGCTCGACGCTGAGGTTGTCCGGCATGATCAGGATCATGCGATAGCCCTTGATCGCCGCGGCCATCGCCAGTGCGATGCCGGTGTTGCCGCTGGTAGCCTCGATCAGCGTGTCGCCCGGCTGGATCTCGCCGCGCCGCTCGGCCTCCTGGATCATCGCCAGCGCCGGGCGATCCTTGACCGAACCGGCCGGGTTGTTGCCTTCCAGCTTGCCGAGCACGAGGCTGGACAGGCCGGCGCTCATGCGCTGCAGTCGCACCAGGGGCGTATGGCCGATCAGGTCTTCGAGCGTGGGGAAATCAGGCAGGGTCATCATGGGCGGTCCGGTAAACAGGGCGGTACGCCGCGGCTGCGGCGTGAGCGAGCTATCATACACGCCCGTTCGCGACCACCCGCCCGCGCCCGCCATGTGCGTTAAGACCTCGCTGCGTTCGCCACATCCGACGCATTCCGCCACCAGAGCTGCGCGATGAGTCTGACCAGCCATCTGCGCAGCCGGCTGCTGTTGCTGACGCTCGGCCCCGTGCTGCTCGTCACTGTCGTCATGGCCGCATGGACCGGCGCCGCGCGGCTGTTCGATGCTCGCGCCGCCCAGCAGACACTGGGCGAAACGCTGGTACGCCAGATCGCGCAATACGCCGAGCCGAGTCTGCGCTCGGGCGAGCTCGAACATCTGCGCCGCGGCATCCTGACCCTGCTCGCGGAATCACCACTGGCCTGGGTGTCGGTCGAAAACGCCGCCGGTACTGTGATCATCCGTGAACCGGCCGCCGAGGCGGACGCCGCCGAGAACACCTCGCGCGTCTTCGAGGCCAACGTTCATGCGCTGGAAACGCGCGATCCCGACAGCAACACCAGCCCGGCGACGGCCAGTGCACCGCTCGGCCGGATACGCCTCGCCCTCGATGGCGCGGCCCTGCGTGACATACAGCGCGAACTGCTGATCACGATGCTGGTACTGCCGGTGAGCGCGGCACTGATCGCGCTGATCAGCCTGCGCCTGGGCCTGACCGCAATCATCACCCCGCTGCTGCGGCTGCGTCACTGGCTGCACCGCCTGCGCAACGGTCAGTTCGACGTCCCCGTGGAGCCGGCTCAGGGACGGGGGGTGCTCGGCACGATGGAGCGTGACCTGGTCGCTCTGGCGCAGACCCTGCGCGAGCAGCGGGCCACGCTGCAGCTGCGCGACGAGCAGTCAATGGCGGAGTTGCGCGAGACGCTGGAAGAACTCGAAATCAAGAACGCTGAACTCGACATCGCCCGCAAGCGCGCCCTGCAGGCCAGCCGCATCAAGTCGGAATTCCTGGCCAATATGAGCCACGAAATCCGCACGCCGATGAACGGCGTCATGGGCTTCATCGAATTGCTCGGCAAGACCGAGCTTTCGGGCGTGCAGATCAACTATCTGCAGACGATCCGGGCATCTGCGCAACACCTGATGACCATCCTCAACGACATCCTCGACCTGTCGAAGATCGAGGCTGGCAAGCTGCGGCTCGCCAAACGCCCCTTCGATCTGCGTGCCCAACTGGAAACGGCGGTCGGCCTGTTCGTGCCGAATGCCGAGACCAAAGGCCTGTCGCTGATCCTCGACATCGATCCCGAACTGCCGCAGGAGCTGATCGGCGACGGTCCGCGCATCGCTCAGATCGTCACCAACTTCGTCAGCAATGCGATCAAGTTCACCGAACGCGGCGACATCGAAGTCACCGCCCGGGTACTGGCACAGAATCCGGCGACCGCGACGATCAGCCTGACCGTCCGCGACACCGGCATCGGCATCTCGGTCAACGATCAGGAGCGGCTGTTCCGCGCCTTCGACCAGCTCGATGCGCCTGCCGCGGGCAAGCAGCCGGGCACCGGCCTGGGCCTGGCGATCTGTCGTCACCTGGTCGACATGATGGATGGGCAGCTGCGCGCCGAGAGCACCCCCGGCGCAGGTTCGAGCTTCCAGGTGACGCTGACACTCGAACAGTCGAACCTGCCGTTGACGGCCCGGCCGCGCCCGCCGCTGACCCATCTGCGGGCCATCAGCGTGACCCGCGACCCTGTGCTGGCCCGCGCACTGGGGCATCTGCTCGCCTTGCGTGGCGTCCATGCCCTCAGCTGCAACAACACCGCCGAACTGACCAGCCTGCTGCGTGAACATCCAGCCGAGCAGGCGCTGCTGATCGGCCTGGACCTGCGGACCTTTCCCAGTGCCTGGCAAGTCATCGACGCCCTGCTCAGCCAGCGCGACACACACCTGCGCGGCGGCATTCTGCTGATCGGTGGTGAAGATGCGGCGGCGATCCCGACCCTCTGCCCCAACCTGCGCACACGCTGCATTCCCCGCCCGCCGATGAGTGCCGACATCCTCACCGCACTCGACGAATTATTCAGCGCCATGCCCACTCTGCCGGAGCCGCTGGCGCGACACGACTGGGCGGCGAGCGCTCCGCAGACCGGGGACAACGCGGGCGCCGGCGGGCGCATGCACGGCCTGTGCGTACTGATCGCCGATGACAACCTGATCAACCGCCAGCTGGCTCGCATCTTCCTCACGCAACTCGGCGCAACGGTCGACGAGGCGCGCGACGGTGAACAAGCGGTGCAGGCTGCGGTCACACAGCATTACGACCTGATCCTGCTCGATCTGCACATGCCGGGCGTGGATGGTTACGCGGCGGCCCAGCGCATCCGGGGTGACGGCCTCAATACCGGCACACCGATCATCACCCTGAGCGGCGACGCCCTGCCCGCCGGCGAACGGCCGGCCTGCATCGACGATCATCTGCAAAAACCGATCACGGAAGAAGCGCTGATCGGCACACTGTTACGTTGGAGCAATCGCCGTCCGGTACTGGGCGGCAGTTAGGGAGAGCCAAACAGGTGTCGTCCGAATTACCTGCATATGATCCCGCCGATGCCCTGCGCGTCACCGGCAATCGCCCCGATGTCGCGCATCATCTGCTCGGCCTGCTGCGCAAGGACCTGCCGGCACAGCGCGAACGTTTGGCCGTACTCATCGCCGATGCAAGCTGGCCGGGAGTCCGCGAACTGGCGCACAAACTCGCCGGCTCAGCCCTGTATTGCGGCGCACCGGCCCTGCTGTGCGCCTGCCGCGCGCTGGAGGCACGCATCGAGGAAAACACCGATCAGCCGGAGGACGCCGAATGGCTCGGTGCCGAGGTGCTGACGCAGATCGATCGCTTTCTGCGTGAAGCCCCTGCCGGCTGAAACCCTCAGCCTTCGAGCACCACGCAGGCCACGGCGTAGTCACGCTCGTCGCTGATCGACAGCCAGCTCGCACTGACGCCGAGCTGTTCGCAGCGCGCGCGCGCTGCGCCGTGCCAGCACAACAGCGGGCGACCGAGCACATCGTGCGCCACGCCGATCTGACTCAGGCCGATCCCCTCGGCCACCCCGGTGCCCAGCGCCTTGACCGCCGCTTCCTTTGCCGCGAAACGCCGTGCCAGCAGGCGCGCCGGCGCCCGGCTTGCCCGGAACTCGGCCAGCTCCTGTTGCGTCAGCAGTTTCTCGGCGAAACGCTCGCCGATGCGGGCCAGGCTGTCCTCGATGCGGGCGATGCGCACGATGTCAGTGCCGATGCCGAGAATCATGCGAGACCTCGTCCCTCGCGCATCAGGCGGCGCATCTCGCGCACCGCCGCGTCGAGGCCACTGAATATCGCCTGCGCGATGATGGCGTGGCCGATGTTGAGTTCATGCAGCTGGGGAATGGCCGCCACCGGCTTGACGTTGTGATAGTGCAGGCCGTGGCCGGCATTGACGATCAAACCGAGCGCCGCCGCCTGCTGCGCCGCGGTCTGCAGACGTTCAAGCTCCACCGCCGCCTCGGCCGCCGTTGCCGCGTCGGCGTAACGGCCGGTATGCAGTTCGATCTTCGGGGCTCCGCAGCGCGCCGCCGCCTCGATCTGCCGCGGATCGGCGTCGATAAACAGCGATACGGCAACGCCGGCAGCCGCCAGCCTCAAGCAGGCCTGGTGCACACGCTCAAAACCGCCGACGACGTCGAGTCCGCCCTCAGTGGTCAGTTCCGCGCGTTTTTCCGGCACCAGGCAGGCATCGGCCGGACGGATGCGCTCGGCAATGGCGAGCATCTCGTCGGTTACCGCCATCTCGAAGTTCATGCGCGTTTGCAGGACCTGCGCCAGCCGTTCGACGTCGCGGTCCTGAATGTGGCGGCGATCCTCCCGCAGATGCACGGTGATGGCATCGGCGCCGGCCTGCTCCGCGACCAGCGCAGCCTGCACCGGCTCCGGATAGCGCGTACTGCCGCGCGCCTGACGCAGCGTGGCGACATGATCGATATTGACGCCGAGCAGCAGCTCGGGCTTGAGGTCGGTATTCAAACGCAATCTCCCCGGGACTCGACAGCCCGGAACGCACGCGCCAATTCGCGCGCGCGCAACGGCCGCCCGCCCAACCAGTGATCAATCAAGGCACGACTCAAGCGGCGCGCGCCGGCCAGCGTCGCCGCATCAGGAAATTCGCCGGCCGCCAGCGCCAGCAGGATGGCACCACGCACGACGATGCCGCCGCTCGCTGACTGCAGCGGCAGCGGGCCGGCTTCGGGCAGATAGCGGTAATCACGATCGGCCTGCACCGGCGTCACACCATCGGCTTCCGTGACGAGCGCAGCGGCGTAGCCCAGTGCTTCGAGCAGCTCGCGTTCAAAGACCCGCAGCGCTGGCTGCGGATCAGTGGCTTCAGCAAGCGCGCCGACGGCTGCACGGTAATGCCCGAGCAGCAGCGGATGCGGATCGTCGCGGGCGAGCAGTGCCAGCAGCAGCTCATTGAGGTACAGGCCGGCAACGGCGCGCTCGCCACTCAGCCAGCTGGCCTGTCCTGCAGCCTCGGCTGCATTCAGCGAGGCCAGCTCACCGCGTGCCAGATAACTGATCAGCAGCGGCTGAAACGGCCGCAGCAAACCCTTCAAACGAGAACGCGGGCCGCGGGCGCCACGCGAGACAGCACCGATGCGGCCGTGGTGCAGCGTAAACAATTCGAGCAGCAGGCTGGAATCGCGGTACGGGCGGGCATGCAGCACATAGGCGGGTTCGAGCTCTACGCGCATGGTCCTGCCACCCGCTCAAACGCTATCGTCAGACTCCTGGAAACCGAGGCTGCGCAGGGCACGCTCATCGTCCGACCAGCCTTCACGCACCTTGACCCAGGTTTCCAGATACACCTTGGCATCGAAGATTTTTTCCATATCGATGCGGGCCAGGCGGCCGGCCTCGCGCAGGATGCTGCCCTTGTCGCCAATGACGATGGCCTTCTGCCCCTTGCGCTCGACCCAGATCACGGCGTTGATGCGGTTCAAACGCCCCTCGACTTCGAATTTTTCGATCTCCACCGTCAGCGCATAGGGCAGCTCGGCGTCGAGGACACGGGTCAGTTTCTCGCGGATCAGCTCGGCCGCCAGGAAGCGTTTGCTCGCCGTGGTGATCTGATCCTCGTCAAAGAAGAATTCATGTTCCGGCAGCAGGCCGGCGAGCTCGGTCTCAAGCTCCGCGGCATTCGTCCCCTTCTGCGCCGAAATCGGCAGCACCGCTGCGAACGTGCGCTTTCCAGCCATCTGCTGCAGGAATGGCAACAGCTGCGCCTTGTCCTTGATGCGATCGACTTTGTTGACGGCGAGCACGACCGGCCCGGTGTAGCCCTCCAGGCGCTGCAGCACGGCCTCGTCTTCATCGGTCCAGCGCAGCGCCTCGACGAGGAAGACCACGACATCGACGAAACCGAGCACGTTGCCAGCGGCGCGGTTCATGTAGCGGTTCATCGCTTTCTTGCCGCCGAGATGCAGTCCCGGCGTATCGACATAGACGATCTGCGTGTGCTCCAGCGTCTGAATGCCGAGAATCGTATGGCGCGTCGTCTGCGGTTTGGGCGACGTGATACTCAACTTGAAAGCGAGCAGACGGTTCAGCAGCGTCGATTTGCCGACGTTGGGTCTGCCGAGCAAGGCGACATAGCCGGCACGGGTCGACTGGCCGCTGACGGGGGGGGTTTCAGTCATCGTTGAGTTGTTCCAGAGCTTGGCGAGCAGCAGACTGCTCTGCCTTGCGACGGCTGCTGCCGGTCGCCATGACGATAAGGTCACCGCAGGCACACTCGACCGTGAAGGTCTGCGCATGTGCCTCGCCGGCGACGGCAATAACCCGGTAGGCTGGCAGCGGCTGCTGTCGCGCCTGCCGGTATTCCTGCAAACGGGTTTTCGGGTCCTTGAGCTCGGCAGCAGCCGGCAGATGATCGAGGCGCTGTGCATAAAGGGCCAGCACCACGCCTTTGCAGGTTTCAAAATCGCTGTCGAGGTAGATGGCCCCCAGCAGGGCCTCGACGGCGTCGGCCAAAATCGACGCGCGCCGGTAACCGCCACTTTTCAGCTCCCCGGAGCCCAGGTGCAGGCATTCACCGATATCGAGCTCGCGGGCCAGTTCGGCCAGCGTATCCTCGCGCACCAGCAGCGCCCGCAAGCGCGACAGATCGCCTTCGCTGGCATGCGGCTGGAGCCGGAAAACCGCTTCCCCGATGATGCAGTTGAGCAGCGCATCACCGAGAAACTCCAGACGTTCGTTGTTCGAACCCCCCGCCGAGCGATGCGTCAGCGCCGCAGCCAGCAACGCCGGATCATGAAACGCATGTCCGAGTCTGCGGCTCAGTCGCACACTCGGGTCGATCAGACCATTCACTACTTGACCACCACTTGCTCATGGCTGAACTTGACGACGACGTCGATGTTTCCAATCAAGGGCTTGCGCACCTCATAGTCGATGCCCACCGTCAGGCGGCCAGCCTCTTTGCTGATGTGCACATCGGACGGCTTGATTTCCTCGATGTTGTTGACATCAAAACGCTTGGCCAGCGCACTGCGCAACTCGTTCGGCGAACGTTGTGTCACATCCGGTTCGAGCGCCAGGCCTTCGATCGCTGCATTCACCGTCCAATCCGCCATGTAGATCGGCACGATCCGCATAGCGATAAAACCGACGAAACCGATACAGCCGAGTATGAGCAGCACCGATAACGGACTAAGCCCGCGTTGAGCATGACGTGAGGCCACGGTATTCATTCAATGAATCTCCCTATGCGGGCACAATGACCGTTGCCGGTCACGCAGCTCCAGTTCATCCAGATCATGAAAGCTTTGCCAATCAGGTTTTCTTCGGGCAGGAAGCCCCAGAAGCGACTGTCCTGACTATTGTCACGGTTGTCACCCATCGCCAGATAGTGACCCGCCGGCACGGTCACGCCCTGATCGAGAGGAATCGCGTACATGCCGATATGTTCGGCGACGTGGGGATTGATCTGGATCGCATGCTGATGTTCGCCCAATGTTTCCTCGCGCGCATCGAACCCTGGCAGCAGGGTGTCGAGCGGCGAAGTCAATGTCGACTGCTCGACCGGCTGGCCATTGACGAACAACTGCTTGTCCCGATAGACGACGTGATCCCCGGGCAGCCCGACGATGCGCTTGATGTAGGCGATCGACGGATCTTGCGGATAGCGGAACACCGCGACGTCACCACGCTGCACCGAACCGGTATCAAGAATTTTGGTATTCAGCACCGGCAGGCGCAGCCCCCAGGAGAATTTGTTGACGAGGATGAAGTCGCCAATGTCGAGCGTCGGCAGCATTGAACCCGAGGGAATACGGAACGGCTCGAACACGAACGAGCGCAGCACCAGCACCACGATGATCACCGGGAAGAACGACCGCGACCAGTCGACGTACCAGGGCATCTGCACCGGCTGACTGCTGCTCTGCTGCATGCGCAGACGGGCCGGAGCCAGCACCCAGGCATCGAGCGCATAGACCGCACCTGTCAGCAGCGCAGCAAGCACCAGCGCGGCGGCGAAATCGAAACTCATCGGGTTCTCCTCACTTTTTATCGACTTGCAGCACTGCCAGGAAGGCTTCCTGCGGAATATCGACCTTGCCGACCGACTTCATGCGTTTTTTACCTTCCTTCTGTTTCTCCAGCAGCTTGCGCTTGCGCGACACGTCGCCGCCGTAGCATTTCGCCAGCACGTTCTTGCGCAGGGCCTTGACCGTCGAGCGGGCGATGATGTGGCTGCCGATCGCAGCCTGGATCGCAACTTCGAACATCTGCCGCGGAATCAGCTCCTTCATGCGTTCGACCAGATCGCGGCCGCGGTACGGCGCCTGCTCGCGATGCACGATGATCGCCAGCGCATCGACCTTCTCACCGTTGATCAGCACATCGAGCTTGACCAGCGGTTCGGCCTGGAAACGCTCGAAGCTGTAGTCGAACGAGGCGAAGCCGCGCGACACCGACTTCAGGCGGTCGAAGAAATCGAGTACCACTTCGGACATCGGCAGCTCGAACTGCAGCTGCACCTGGCCGCCGGCCGCATAGTGCATGTTGCGCTGCACACCGCGCTTCTCGATGCACAGGGTAATGACGTTTCCGAGATAGGTCTGCGGCACCAGAATGTTGGCGAGAATGATCGGTTCGCGGATTTCACCGATGTAATTCGTCGCCGGCAGCTTGTCCGGATTGTCGATGTAGACCGTCTCGCCTGAGGTGGTAACGACTTCGTAGACCACGGTCGGCGCCGTCGTAATCAGGTCGAGATCGTATTCGCGCTCCAGCCGCTCCTGGATGATCTCCATGTGCAGCATGCCGAGGAAACCGCAGCGGAAACCGAATCCGAGCGCCTGCGAGGTCTCCGGCTCGTAATGCAGAGAAGCATCGTTCAGGCGCAGCTTGGCCAGCGCTTCACGCAGCTCCTCATACTGATCGGACTCGATCGGGAACAGACCGGCAAACACCCTGGGCTGTACCTTCTGGAAACCGGGCAGTGGGTCGGTGGCCGGATTGCCGGCATCGGTAATGGTGTCGCCAACCGGTGCGCCGTCGATCTCCTTGATGTTGCCGATGACGTAACCGACCTCGCCAGCCGACAGCACCGGCTTGTCGAAACGCTTGGGAGTAAAGACGCCGACCTTGTCGACCAGATAGACACGATCCGACGACATCATGCGGATCTTCTGCTTCGGCGCGATCTGACCGTCGACGACGCGCACCAGCGAGACGACGCCAACGTAGGCGTCGAACCAGGAATCGATGATCAGCGCCTTCAGCGGTGCCTGCGGGTCACCTTTCGGTGCCGGGATGCGCCCGACCAGCTGTTCGAGCAGATCCTCGACATTGAGCCCGGTCTTCGCCGACACGCGCACGGCATCACTGGCATCGATGCCGATGATGTCACCGATTTCCTCGATGACACGCTCCGGCTCGCACTGTGGCAGGTCGATCTTGTTGAGCACCGGCATCACTTCGAGGCCCTGCTCGATGGCCGTATAGCAGTTGGCGACCGATTGCGCCTCGACGCCCTGGGCCGCATCGACCACCAGCAGCGCCCCCTCACAGGCCGCCAGCGAGCGGCTGACCTCATAGCTGAAGTCGACGTGGCCTGGGGTATCGATGAAGTTGAGCTGATAGATCTGACCGTTGCGCGCTTTGTAGTCAAGCGAGACCGACTGGGCCTTGATGGTAATGCCGCGCTCGCGTTCGAGATCCATCGAGTCGAGCACCTGCGCGGACATCTCGCGGTCCGACAAGCCGCCGCAAATCTGGATGATGCGGTCGGAGAGCGTCGATTTGCCGTGATCGATATGGGCAATGATCGAAAAATTACGGATATGGTCCATCGCTGCCATGATGAGGGTCCAGTCGGGCCGGGCCCGTAAGAACGAAACGGGCGCTGATTCAGTCAAAAATCGTTAAAAAACGCAGCGTTATGGCGCACGCAAAGCCAGATAGGCCGGCCCGCTGCGCCGCTGCACCAGTAACGCGAAAGCGCTGCCGGCAGGCAAGGCTGCGAGCAGGTGATCGAGTACGTCAGGGCTTGTGATCGGACTGCCGTTGAACATCGTCAGCAGATCGCCCTGGCGCAGCCCGCCCCGCGCACCGACGCCATTTTCGAGACTTTCGATCAGTGCTCCGCCGCTGGCGACATCGAGCAGCTGACGCAGCTCATCGGGTACCGGCGCCAACCGCAGACCGATGCGATTGAGCGGTCGCTGCGGCGCGGGCGGTGCCTGCTCCGTATCGCCGGTGGCATCCTGATCGCGCAGCTCGGTGATGCGGACCTGTACCTGCTTCTCCCGCCGCTCACGCAGCAGCGTCAGGGCGATGTCACTGCCGACGACGGTGGCCCCGACCATGGGCGGCAGAGCAGTCGACAACTCGACGTCGTGCCCATCGAAGCGGGTGATGACATCACCGACCCGCACCCCCGCCACGGCCGCCGGGCTCTGCGCGAAGACTTTGCTGACGAGGGCTCCGCGCGGCGTCGCGACGCCGAAGGCTTCTGCCAGATCGCGGGTCAACGGCTGTACCTGGACACCGAGCCAGCCGCGGCTGACACGGCCGTTGCGGCGCAACTGCTCGACGACATCAATGGCCGTCTCGATCGGAATCGCAAACGACAGGCCCATGTAACCGCCCGTCTGGCTGTAGATCTGCGAATTGATGCCCACCACTTCGCCATGCAGATTGATCAGAGGTCCGCCGGAATTGCCCGGATTGATCGGCACGTCGGTCTGTATGTATGAAACATACGGCTCGGTCGGCAGGCTGCGCCCCTTTGCACTGACAATCCCTGCGGTCACCGATTGCTCGAAACCGAAGGGTGAACCGATCGCCAGCACCCACTCGCCGACCTCCAGATCCTTGGCGCGACCGAGCGTAGCGACGGGCAGGTGATCGGCATCGATCTTGAGCAGCGCCAGATCGGTACGTTCGTCACTGCCGACGACCCGCGCCGGCAGCTCGCGACGGTCACTCAGCCGAACCAGGATTTCCTCGGCATCCGCAACGACATGCTGATTGGTGAGGATGAAACCGTCCTCGCTGATCAGCAGACCTGTGCCGAGAGACTCATCGGCGCCCTGCCCCTCCTCGTCATCCGAGGAATCCTGCCGTGACGTGGCAGCCTGCTCGCTGCTACCGCCACTGGTGCTGATGTTGACTACCGCACCGCTATTGCGTTTGACCACCGAAGGAAAATCCGGCAGCCCTGCTGCACTCGCCATGAAGGCGCAACCGAACATCAGCCATGCGGCCAGAGCGCCTCCTCTAGCGATCATGCGTCACCTCCGTCAAAAAGATCGCGAAGTATACGCTGCCGCCCCGGCACTTGCTGAAGAGGAAACGTCTCACAAACGCCGCAGCACGACCGGCTGATAGCGCGGATCGCGCCGCACGGCGTGCGCAAAATGGCGCGCCGCCGCCATGCCGATTGCCAGACCGCCCAAACCGCAGACGATCGCAGCACCGTCACCTGCGCTCGCCCCAAGCAGGACGGCATAGACGATCATGCCCAGCAGCAGCCCGAGCAAGGGCACACCGTAAACGATCAAGGAGCCGCTGATCAGTGCACCTTCAGCGAGTCCCAGTTCGACCTCATCACCCGGCGCGAGCGTCAGGGGACTGAGTACAGTGACGATATTGCGCTTGCCGCCCGTGATCTTGCCGATCACCGAGGTGCCACAGCCGCTGCTGACACTGCAGCTGCCGCAAGCGCTGCGCCGCCGCGTTTCGACAAGAAAACGCCCGTCGGCCGCGGCACTGACAACGACACCGGACTCGACGATCATTGCGTGGCCCTCGCAGCACCCGAAGCCGGCTGTAATGCCAGCGCCACCGCTTCAACCGTACTTCTCGGCACCTCACCGATCACCACGATCTGTTTACCGTCGATCACACGACCAAGAGCGCTCATCGCTCCGGTGCGCGAATAACCACGCAGCAGTGGTTCTTCGCTGTCGAGCGATTCGACGAATACGGAAATCGTCGCGAGCCCGTCACTCAGCACGTAATGATCGGTGAGACGCCCGTCCCCCAGCCGGTCGAAGCGACTGAAACGCACTTCCGCAAAACCTGCAGGCAAAGTGGCAAAGGTCCACGCCTGCTGCCCACCGAGTCCACTGCCGCTCTGAATGCGCAGGCGCTCCTGTATCGCCGGCGCATCGGCATCTTTGCGTGACGGCACATCTGCCGGTGGTGTTGGCGGCGAATCCAGAAAATGCAGCTCGGTGAACATCAGTTGCTCAAGCGGTTCACCCCGCTCGTCAAGCAAGGCGGTACGCACGACCATGCCAGTCTGTTCTTCCAGCCACAGGCGATAGCCGTAACGCAGGGAATCGCGTGGTAGCAGTGACAGAACCTGCGTCGCGTGATCGGCGACACGGTCCTCGCCGGCCAGTTCGAATCGATAGTGGGCGGCCAGTGCGTCAAGATTGGCGGGCAGCGTCACCGGAAAGGGCGAGGCACGCTCATCGTTGCTGCTCAGCGAGACTTTCCCCTGCGGCAGCGAACAGGTCAGGCTCCTGCTACCGAGGACGACTTGCCGCGGCGCACCGGACAGGGATGAAAGGCGTTGCCATTCGCCTGATGCGTCATGGCCATGCACGATGCGCATCGCTTCCAGACGCCCGCCCTGCACATAGACAAACGTACCTTCGAAATTCAGCGAGGAAATGCCGGCCATGGATTTTTCGATCCAGGCGCGGACCTCATCACTCTGTGGCTGCGGCTCCGCCGCGAACACCAGCACGGGCAACAAGGCGAGCAGCAGGCCCGCTCCGCGATGACACTTCACGCGCACCCCCGTCAACGCCCGCTCTCGTAGCCCACCATGCGCACATAGGGCAACACACCACTCATCTGGTTCATCGTCGCTGATTCGTTATGACTGACGACGTAGCTGCTGAGCGGCTCGCGCGACTTCCAGCGCCCCTGTGCAGGCTCGGGGGCGGCATCAGGGAAAGCCGCCACCGGCACGGCCCTGACGGCCGCCGTGGCAACGACCCGGCTGGGCTGCTCGACCAGCACCGCTGCAGGTACCGGCACACTGCTGGCGACGGTCACGACGCCCGGAGCGCCCCCCTGCTGCGGCCCGAAGCCGAGCAGGATGCCACCCGCCACGGAAGCCGCAACGGCGATCCCTGCCGCCGGCCGCAGCCAGCGACGTCTTGCCAGCGAAGGCGCCGGCAGGGACTCGTTGGCTATTGCAGCGGATACCCGTGCGGCCAGATCGAAAGGCATCGCCCCGGGCAGATTGCTGCGCATGGCTTCGCCAATCACGTGGTACCGACACCATGTATCGCGATGTTCATCATCGCGCCCCAGCCGCTTGACGAGCAGCTCAACTTCACGAGCATCAAGCTCCCCATCCATCAAGGCCGAAATCTGCTCACCGATCTGTTGGGTCATGGTCAAAACCCTGTTACGCATCCAGTAATGGACGCAAGTGCCTGTCAATCGACTCGCGCGCGCGGAAAATGCGCGAACGAACCGTACCGATGGGACAACCCATGGTCTGCGCGATCTCTTCGTAACTCATGCCTTCGAGCTCCCGCAGTGTGATTGCCGTGCGCAAATCTTCGGGGAGCGCCTCGATTGCGCGCAGCACGGTCGCCTCGATCTCATCCCTGAGCAGAAAACGCTCCGGAGTATCCGTCTCCTTGAGTAACGAAGCCCCCTCGTACTGCTCCGCTTCACTGGCGTCGATATCGGAACCAGGCGGCCGCCGCCCCTGGGCGACGAGGTAGTTCTTCGCCGTATTGATCGCGATGCGGTACAGCCAGGTATAAAACGCACTGTCCCCGCGGAAGCCGGGTAGCGCACGATACGCTTTGATGAAAGCTTCCTGAGCAACGTCAAGCGCCTCGGTCTGATCGTGCACATAGCGCGACACCAGTTTCACGATCTTGAACTGGTATTTGAGGACGAGCATATCGAATGCACGCTTATCCCCTTGCTGGACCTTCTGGACCAGTTCCTGATCAGTATTCGTCTCGCCCATTCGGGCAAACCCCTTAGGAAGTCAGGCTGTTCCCGATGAGCTGCCTGAGTAGACCGTCAGGCTCTGGCTTGGTTCGCAAGCACTTCGGGAATGTGATTATGATGATGCGTTGCACTAAAGCGCTGCTGCACCCTGCTGCGGCGCCACGGTATCCCACAGCAAAGTGACCCTCAAGAGATGTCCACTCAGCATTCGAGCGACGTTCTGATTATCGGTAGTGGGGCCGCCGGCCTCAGCCTAGGGCTGCGGCTTGCGCAGCATGCCAGCGTAGCCGTTTTGGCCAAAGGTCCGATTTCGGAAGGCAGCACCAACTACGCACAAGGCGGCGTTTCAGCTGTATTCGACGCTGAAGATTCGATCGAATCACACATCCAGGACACGCTGGTCGCCGGGGCGGGACTATGCCATGAAGACGCGGTTCGCTTCACGGTCGAACACGGGCCCGAATCCATCCGCTGGCTCAGCGATCAGGGCGTGCCGTTCACCCTGGCCACCCGGGAAGATGGCACACAGGAGTATCACCTCACCCGCGAAGGCGGCCACAGCCATCGCCGAGTCGTGCATGCCGCCGACGCGACCGGACGCGCCATCCAGACGGCGCTGGAAGACCGCGCGCGGGCGCAAACCGGTTTACAGCTGTTCGAACACCACATCGCCGTTGACCTGATCACCAGCCGCAAGCTCGGCCTGGGCGGCAACCGCTGCCTGGGCGCCTACGTCCTCGACCGGCATACCGGGCGCATCGACGTCTTCCGCGCCCGTTTCGTCATTCTCGCCAGTGGCGGCGCCAGTCGCGTCTACCTGTATTCAAGCAATCCCGACGGCTCGACCGGCGACGGCATCGCGATGGCGTGGCGTGCCGGCTGCCGCGTCGCCAACATGGAGTTCATGCAGTTCCACCCGACCTGCCTCTATCACCCCGAGGCCAAGTCCTTCCTGATCACGGAAGCCGTGCGCGGTGAAGGCGGCCATTTGTTGCTGCCGGATGGCACGCGCTTCATGGAGCGCTTCGATCCCCGCCTCGAACTGGCACCGCGCGACATCGTCGCCCGTGCCATCGACCATGAAATGAAACGCCTGGGCGTCCCCTGCCTCTATCTGGACATCAGCCACCGTCCTGCCGAATTCATTCGCGAACACTTCCCCAATGTCTACGCGAAATGCCTCGAATACGGCTTCGACATGACCAAAGAGCCGCTGCCGATCGTTCCGGCAGCCCACTACACCTGCGGCGGCGTCATGATCGATTTTTCCGGCCGCACCGACGTCGAAGGGCTTTACGCCGTCGGAGAGGTGGCGTTTACGGGACTGCACGGTGCAAACCGCATGGCGTCGAATTCGCTGCTCGAATGCCTGGTGTTCGCGGCGGCGGCCGGCCGCGACATTCTCGATCGCCTTGAGCGGATGCCCGAAGTGCCCGACCTGCCCGCCTGGGACGAAAGTCGCGTCACCGACTCCGACGAAGAAGTCGTGGTCACCCACAACTGGCAGGAGCTGCGCCGCTTCATGTGGGACTACGTGGGCATCGTGCGCACCAACAAGCGCTTGCAGCGGGCCAAGAACCGGGTGGAACTGCTGCTACGCGAAATCGAAGAGTATTACGGCAACTTCCGCATCTCGGCCGATTTGATCGAGCTGCGCAATCTCGCACAGGTCGCCGAACTGATCATCCGCTGTGCGCTGACACGACATGAAAGCCGCGGCCTGCATTACACACTCGATCATCCGCTGCTCGATAAAGCACACCCGGCACGCGACAGCGTCGTGGTACCAACCAACTTCGCGCAGGCAGATCGCCGTCCCTCCTGGAGCGCTTGAGCCCGTCAGCGATACAGCAGACGCAAACGCACACGCAGCCGACGCAAAAGATCCGGATCAACGGCGTCGGCTGCGATAAGCAGCGCCCGGGGCAGCCAATCACGGCTTCGCGCGAAGCGCACGATCACCAGCCACGGCTGCACATATACCGACACCGGCTCGACCTGTTCCCAGTCCGCTGAACCTCGACCGCGCACATGCCATTCGCCATCGGCATCAATGCGGAAAACCGCTACATCCGGGTAAACGAACAGGCGCAGCTGCCGCACTGCGGACAGCGTGAGCAGCGCCGCCAGCAGCACCATGACCAGCATGGGCAAACGGCTGTCGAACAGCGCCCAGCCACCGAGCAGATGCCCCAGCACCAGCGCACTGAACACGCTCGGCGATGAGCGCACGTTCACCTCAAGGCATGGCGAGCATCTTGGCGAGGACATGACTAACCTGCGGATCCTGCGGGGCTTCCCGTCCACTCACCCACAGCCACAACTCCGGATCCTGCATCTCGACGATGCGCTCGAACACCGCCTGCTCCTGCGGCGTAGCCGAGTCATAGTGATGATCAAGGTAGCGGAGCATGACGATATCCAGCTCCTTCATCCCGCGGCGGCAACGCCAGTACAGCTTTGACTTAAGGCTCATCGATCCCTCCGATTCGTCAATCTGCACGAAAACATAAGGGGCGACATTAAGCCGCCCCTTTGATCGTCAGCGCGATGGACGCTGCTTACAGGCTGCGTTCCAGCAGCAGCTTCTTGATTTCGCCGATCGCCCGCGCCGGGTTCAGACCCTTCGGACAGGTCTTCGCGCAGTTCATGATGGTATGGCAGCGGTACAGACGGAACGGATCGTTGAGATCATCCAAACGATCGCCGGTGAACTCATCGCGGCTGTCGATGATCCAGCGGTAGGCCTGGAGCAGAATTGCCGGACCGAGGTAGCGATCACTGTTCCACCAGTAGCTCGGACACGAGGTCGAGCAGCTGGCGCAAAGGATGCACTCGTACAAGCCATCGAGCTTTGCACGATCCTCTTTCGACTGCAGGCGCTCACGCTCGGGCGGCAAGGTCACCGTCTGCAGCCACGGCTTGATCGAAGCGTACTGCGCATAGAAGTGAGTCAGATCCGGCACCAGATCCTTGACCACCGGCATGTGCGGCAGCGGATAGATCTTGACGTCGCCCTCGACATCCTCGATCGCCTTGATGCACGCCAGGGTGTTGGTCCCGTCGATATTCATCGCGCAGGAACCGCAAATGCCCTCGCGGCAGGAACGCCGGAACGTCAGTGTCGGATCGATCTCGTTTTTGATCTTGATCAGCGCGTCCAGAATCATCGGGCCGCAGCTGTCCAGATCGATGTCGTAGGTATCGACACGCGGGTTCTGCCCCGCGTCCGGGTCCCAGCGATAGATCTGAAAGCTGCGCACGCGCTTGGCACCGCTCGGGGCATGGTAGGTCTTGCCCTTGCCGACGATCGAGTTCGCGGGAAGCTTGAATTCAGCCATTTTTCTCCAGCTCCTATCAGTAGACCCGCTTCTTCGGCGCGATGTACTCAATCTCGTCGGTCAGCGTGTAGGTGTGCACCGGTCGATAGTCGATGTTCACCTTTCCGCCTTCAGCCACGGAAGCCAGCGTGTGCTTCATCCAGTTGGCATCATCACGCTCCGGATAGTCCTCGTGGGCGTGGGCGCCGCGGCTCTCCTTACGATTGTTCGCGGAAGCCATCGTCACCAGTGCGCAACCGAGCAGGTTGTGCAGCTCCAGCGTCTCCACCAGATCGGAGTTCCAGATCAGGCTGCGATCAGAGACCTTGACGTCCTCGAACGAGTTATAGAGCTCGGTAATGGCCTCAAGCCCTTCCTCCAAGGAAGCATCGGTGCGGAACACGGCGGCATCATTCTGCATCGTACGCTGCATCGCAGCGCGGATCTGCGCAGTCGACTTCGAGCCGTTGGCGTTGCGAATCTGATCGAAGCGCTCGACGATCGCGTCGACGGCACCGGCCGGCAGCGGTTTCTGCGAGGCGCCCGGTGTAACCGTTTCAGCGCAGCGATTCGCAGCGGCGCGGCCGAAGACGACCAGATCGAGCAGCGAATTCGAACCGAGCCGATTGGCTCCGTGCACCGACACGCAGGCGGCTTCGCCGATGGCCATCAGGCCCGGAACGACCGCATCCGGGTTGCCGTCGACCAGATTGACGACTTCACCGTGATAGTTCGTCGGAATACCGCCCATGTTGTAGTGGACGGTCGGCAGCACCGGGATCGGCTCCTTGGTGACATCGACACCGGCGAAAATCTTCGCGGTTTCGGCGATGCCCGGCAGGCGCTCATTGATGACTTCGGGACCGAGGTGTTCAAGGTGCAGGTAGATGTGGTCCTGATGCGGACCGACGCCACGCCCTTCGCGGATCTCGATGGTCATCGAGCGCGACACCACGTCGCGCGAGGCCAGATCCTTGGCGTTGGGGGCATAACGCTCCATGAAGCGCTCGCCCTGGGCGTTCGTCAGATACCCGCCTTCGCCGCGGCAGCCTTCAGTCAGCAGGCAACCGGCGCCGTAAATGCCGGTCGGGTGGAACTGCACGAATTCCATGTCCTGCAGCGGCAGTCCCGCACGCAGCACCATGCCGTTGCCGTCGCCGGTACAGGTGTGTGCCGAGGTCGCCGAGAAGTAGGCACGGCCGTAACCACCGGTCGCCAGGACGACGCGCTGGGCACGGAACACATGCAAGGTGCCTTCAGCGAGATCCCAGGCCACGACACCGCGGCAGGTGCCGTTGTCCATGATCAGATCCAGCGCGAAGTACTCGATGAAGAACTCAGCGTGGTGACGTAGCGACTGCTGATACAGCGTATGCAGAATCGCGTGACCGGTACGGTCCGCCGCCGCGCAGGTGCGCTGCGCCTGGCCTTCGCCGAAATTGGTGGTCATGCCACCGAACGGGCGCTGGTAGATCTTGCCTTCCTCGGTACGCGAGAACGGCACACCCTGATGCTCAAGCTCGATGATCGCCGGGATGGCCTCACGGCACATGTATTCGATGGCGTCCTGATCGCCGAGCCAGTCGGAGCCCTTGACCGTGTCATACATATGCCACTGCCAGCAGTCCGGCCCCATGTTGCCCAGTGCGGCGGAAATGCCGCCCTGCGCCGCCACGGTGTGCGAGCGGGTCGGGAACACTTTCGTCAGACAGGCAGTGCGCAGCCCCTTCTGCGCCATGCCAAACGTCGCGCGCAAGCCTGCTCCGCCGGCGCCGACGACAACCACGTCGTAAGTATGTTCGACGATCTTATAATCGGTGGTAGCCATGAATCCTCAGCCTCCGAAGGCGATCTTGAGTACGGAGATGACAGCCGTCGCGCCAGCGATGATGACGACGAAGTTCATCGCCAGCAGCGAAGCAAGCTTGATCATCTCGCCATGCACGTAGTCTTCGATCACCACCTGCAGGCCAAGCTTGGCGTGGTAGAACATGGTCACCAGCAGCGCGACGAGCAGCGCCGCATTGAACGGCTGCCCCACCCAGGACTTCATCGTGGCGTAGTCGGCATGGGCGACCGAAATCAGCGAAATCGCGAACCAAAGCACCAGCGGCACGAGAATGACAGCGGTCAGACGCTGCACCCACCAGTGCTCTACGCCACTTTTGGCAGAACCCAGGCCGCGAACACGGGCAAGCGGATTACGTAAGCTCATCATCATCCCCCTCAGACAGCGATGACCCAGCAGATGAACGTCAAGGCAGCCGAGGTGGCCAGAACCATCTTGCCGGTCTTGTATGCGGTGGGAATGTCATAACCCCGGCCGGAATCCCAGTACAGATGACGGATGCCGTTGCAGAGGTGGTAAAACAAAGCCCACGTCCAGCCGAACAGCACCAGCAACCCGAGCATCGAACCCAGTACGTGCTGCGCTTTTTCATAGGCTTCCGGGCCGATGGCAGCGGATATCAGCCAGTAGACGAGCAGCAGCGAGCCTACTGACAGCACGACGCCCGTAGCGCGGTGCATGATTGATAGAACCGACGTCAACTGCGGCTTATAAACCTGAAGATGCGGCGAAAGCGGCCGCTTATCCGTTGCCATGTATGTCCACCTCGTGATGCTGGCCTGACGCTGGTTTATCGTTCTAGTCCGACCACCCGGGAGTGGCCGAAGCCCTCACAGCGGAACCGTTTGCACACCTCCGTATGCAAACGGTTCCGACAAAAAACGGCGAAAAAACACGGACATTACGCCAGAGATCATTTGGCGTAATGCACGGCAAATGAATTCAGGGGCCGTTAATTGATTCAATGCGCCATACACACCGCGCAAGACCAATGAACATGCCGGCAATAGCCACGCCCTGTTAATGGCCAATTTCAGAAATCGATACAACGACCGTTCTTTTCCCAATCACCGTAGCGCGTTGGCTCCGGCCCTCGACGCCCCCCCACCTCGGAAGTCGCCGTCACGTTATGGGATGTCGCATCGGCGGCGGCTCCCTCCGCTACACCGCTGCCACCCTGAGCTTGGAGCTCAGCAGAAACAGAGAATTCGGACGCGTCTTGCGAGGCCTCGCGCGAATCCGTCATAGTCGCTCCTCTCCCATTCGCACAGTCGCTCTGAACCCTGGCAAAAAAACATGCCGACGCGAAGTGCGGTTTTTGTATTGGCTGCGCATTATGCGGATTGACGCAAAACCTTGCAACGCGAGCCCCTCCCACTTGACACGCTTCCGCATCCTGCAAACGAAATTCCGCTGATCAGCAATCCACAAAGGCTTATCCCGTCTCATGAATCACGATTGGGCGTCTTTCTTGAGTGAATATCGTCAGTCATCGCCGACTGCCACGCTCTGCGGCGCTGACGGCATACGTGCCCTGAGCGGGCCCGGAATCCTCTGTGCAGCGGAATCCTGGAGTCTCGCGCAGGCGCACGGCAGGGATGCAATCGCATTCCTGCAGGGGCAGCTGACCCAGGACGTGCGACGCATCGACCGCAGCACCAGCCTACCCGCCGCATACTGCAGCCCCAAAGGACGGGTACTGAGCACACTGCGCCTGTTCCTTCATCACGAAGATGTCGGACTGATCCTGCCAGCCGAACGCCGCACCGCCGTGCTGGAGCGCCTGAGCAAGTTCATTCTGCGCGCCGACGTTCACCTCAGTCCGACTGACGACCGGGTAACGTTTGGCTGCGCCGGCTCCGAGGCAGCTGGAATCCTCGCCTCAGTGCTGGGCATCGATCTGCCGGAAACACCGAACCACGCAAGCAGCACCCCGGATACCACGGTACTGCGCCTGCCCGCTCCGGTGGCCCGTTTCATCGTCATCACCACCAGCGAGCGGGCAAAGCCGCTCTGGCTCGGCTGTATAGAGGCCGGACTGCAGGTAACCGATGACGACACCTGGCGCTGGCTGGATATCGCCGCCGGCGCCGCCGAAATCGGCCCGACCGGGGTTGAAACATACACGCCGCAGATGCTCAACCTGCAGTTGACCGATGCCGTCAGCTTCACGAAAGGCTGCTACACCGGACAGGAAGTCGTTGCGCGGACGCAGTATCTCGGCGAGGTGAAGCGCAGGCTCTATCGCGCCCACATCGACGACACCCGCAGACCGCAAGCCGATGTAGCGCTATGGGCGCCAGGCGAAACCGAAGCCGAGCAGACGATCGGACGTCTACTGACCGTCAGCCCCCATCCCGATGGCGGCTTTGCGGCGCTTGCCGTCGTACAGGTTCACGCAACGGCAGCCGCCGAAGTTCGGCTGCAGGATGAAAACGGACCGATCGTCACACTGGAATCCCTGACGCCCGATCTTGAGGAAGAGGACTGAAAACGCCTTTATGCTCAGTCTTGGGCGATCATGTTGAGCGCCTTGATCGCCTCCTGCTCGTACTCACGAACCAGCCGATCGAGCAGTTCGCGATGTCCCTGTTGCTGCACCAGCTCGACACCGATACGGGTGACATCGCCGACTGCAGTCGTCCAGCGCACGAGCACGGTCATCGTCAGCTCGATCTTGCGCAAACGTGTCCCCAGACTGCCACTGCACTGCACCTGGATACCGGGTCGCAATCTGGCGACGCCAGACACATCCAGCCGCATACCGCTGACAGAAAAATCGCGCAGATAAGCCGTGGGCGCTTCGCCGTCTGGCAGCTGCAGCCGAAAAACCGCCTCGCCCGGGACTTCGACACGCAGACGCTGGCGCAAACCCTGAGGATGATCGCGCAGCCCGGCGATACGCAGCACCAGCGCATCCGCACTGGCCGCATACCGCTCAAAGCGCACCAGACGCCCTGGATCGTCCGTCGGTGCGTAGACGATGCAGCCGCGCTCTCCAGCGGCCAATACGGTCGATAAGCGCGGCGTGCGGCCGACCGTCAGGTAATACTCGTCGAGATCCACGAACGGTGCCGTCGCCGGAACCTGCAGCTCACGAAAGTAATTGAAGAACTCGACCTGCCCGTTAGCCCGCCACTGCGCCTGCAGCGCATGCAGCAGCTGTGCATCATGCTCAGCGCGAGCGCGCAGGGCGCTGCCGTCGTCCGCCCCTTCGGCAGCGTGCTCGCCGAAACGCTCGATGAATGCGTTATGTATCTGCTGATGCTGCAAGAACAAGGTACGCAACGCATCCAACGCTTCCAGCGGTGTCCGCTCCTGTGCATCGGCAAGAAGCGCTTCCAGATCAAACAGCTGGCAGCGCAGCAGGGTCTTCAGCAGAGCCCCTGATGGATAACCTGCGGCAATGCCGGCTGCAATGACCTCCTCAAGCTCCATTGGCGACGGATGCCCCAGCACCAGAGCCGCCAGTGCCTGCACGACTCGGTCATCGGGCGATCCAGCCCCCACCGCCGCGGCCAGCGCCGAGCGGCAATTCCAGAGCACTTCTTCCTGCGTCGCCACCACCCGTCCGCGCCTACTCTGGCCGCATGTGCGGGAACAGAATCACTTCGCGAATCGACGGCTGATCGGCCAGCAGCATCACCAGTCGATCGATGCCGATACCTTCGCCGGCAGTCGGTGGCAAACCGAATTCGAGCGCCCGCACATAATCGGCGTCGTAGTGCATCGCCTCCTGATCACCGGCATCTTTCTGCCGCACCTGCTCGCGGAAGCGTTCGGCCTGATCCTCGGCGTCGTTCAACTCGGAGAAACCATTGGCGATTTCGCGGCCACCGATGAAGAACTCGAAGCGGTCGGTGACCTCGGGGTTGTCATCATTACGCCGCGCCAGTGGCGACACTTCCGTCGGATACGCCGTGATGAAGGTCGGGTGGCGCAGCTTGTGCTCGACGGTCTCCTCGAAGATCAGCGTCTGCACCTTGCCAAGGCCATCGGCATCTTTGAACGGTACGCCGAGACGCGTGGCCAGTGCCCGCGCTGCATCGAGCGTCGCCAGATCCACGGCCACCACGCCATCGTTGTGCTCGACGATGGATTCAGGAATCGTCATCCGCGCAAACGGCTTGCCGAAGTCGTAAACCTCGCCCTGATACGGCACCTCGGTGCTGCCAAGAATCTCCAGCGCCATGCCGCGCAGCAGCGCCTCGGTCAGGTCCATCAGATCGTGGTAGTCGGCGTAGGCCTGATAGAACTCGATCATCGTGAACTCGGGGTTGTGCCGGGTCGACAAGCCCTCGTTACGGAAATTGCGGTTGATCTCGTAGACCCGCTCAAAGCCTCCGACCACCAGACGCTTGAGATACAGCTCCGGGGCGATGCGCAGGAACAGCTCCATGTCGAGCGCATTGTGATGCGTGACGAACGGACGTGCCGCGGCGCCGCCGGGAATGACGTGCATCATCGGCGTCTCGACTTCCATGAACTGGCGGGCGTCGAGGAAGTCACGCACGAAGCGGATCACGCGGTTGCGGATCTGAAAGGTACGCCGCGTCGAATCGTTCATGATCAAATCGACGTAGCGCTGCCGATAACGCACTTCCTGATCGGTCAGGCCGTGGAATTTCTCCGGCAGCGGGCGCAGCGACTTGGTCAGCAGACGCAGCTGCTCCACCTTGACCGACAGCTCTCCGGTCTTGGTGCGCATCAGCACGCCTTCGGCACCCAGGATGTCGCCGACATCCCAGCCCTTGAAGGCCGCATAAACCGACTCGCCGACCGTGTCGCGCTGGACGAACAGCTGAATCGAACCGCTCATGTCCTTGATCGACGCAAAGCTCGCCTTGCCCATGACGCGCTTGGCCATCATCCGCCCGGCCAGCGTCACGCGGACCGGCTGCGCTTCGAATGCTTCCGCCGATGTTTCCAGATAGCGCTGCTGCAGCTCTGCAGCCAGGTTGTCACGGCGGAAATCGTTCGGAAACGCCGTGCCGGTTTCACGCAGCTCGGTGAGTTTGCGGCGGCGTTCCGCAATCAGCTTGTTCTCGTCCTGCGGCGCTTCTGGCGTAGTGGAAACTTCAGTCATGGCGTTGGGCTAGATGTCTTCAGTGAAAACGATGGCGGAGCAGCCTGGCTGGCAACAAAACCAGGCCGCAGTCGAATGCATTACAGCCCGCTCTTCAGGCTGGCCTCGATGAACGGGTCGAGATCACCGTCGAGGACGGCCTGCGGGTTACCGGTCTCGTGGCCCGTGCGCAAATCCTTGATCCGCGACTGATCGAGCACGTACGAGCGAATCTGGCTGCCCCAGCCGATATCGGCCTTGCTGTCTTCCACCGCCTGCGACGCCGCACGCCGTTTCTGCATCTCCATCTCATAGAGTTTCGATTGCAGCTGCTTCATCGCCGTCGAACGATTCTTGTGCTGCGAACGGTCACTCTGACAGGCGACGACGATACCCGAGGGCACGTGCGTGATGCGGATCGCCGACTCGGTACGGTTGACGTGCTGACCACCGGCACCGGAAGCGCGGAAGGTGTCGACCTTGAGGTCGGCCGGGTTGATCTCGATCTCGATGCGATCATCGATCTCGGGGGAAACGAACACCGAGGTGAAGCTGGTGTGACGACGGTTGTCGGAATCGAACGGCGATTTACGCACCAGCCGGTGCACGCCGGTTTCCGTCCGCAGCCAGCCGTAGGCGTATTCACCTTCGAAACGGATCGTGCAGGACTTGATGCCGGCGACTTCCCCTTCGGAGACTTCAAGGATCTCGGTCTTGAAGCCGCGGCGCTCACCCCAGCGCAAGTACATGCGCATCAGCATCTCGGCCCAGTCCTGCGCCTCGGTACCGCCGGCACCGGCCTGAATGTCGAGGAAGGCGTTACAGCCATCCGCCTCGCCGGAAAACATGCGGCGGAATTCCAGATCGGCGATCTGCTTCTCGAAGCGCTCCAGATCCTTGGCCACCGCGCCCACCGCAGCTTCATCCTGCTCCTCTGCGGCCATGTCGAGCAGGTCGGCGGCGTCCTTCAGACCCTTGCCCATCGAATCCAGGCCGAGCACGACGCGTTCGAGCGACGCACGCTCGCGACCGAGCGCCTGCGCCCGCTCGGCGTCGTCCCATACATTCGGCTGCTCCAGCTCGCGGACAACTTCGGTCAAGCGTTCCTGCTTGCGATCGAAGTCAAAGATACCCCCTAAGAGCCGCGGATCGCTCTTCCAACTCGTTGATCTGGTTGTAGTAAGGGTTTAGCTCAAGCATTGTCTTCGTCGCATCGGAGGCCGCAGGAAAGCGTTGCATTCTATCTCGCCCCCTTCCCTGCGCCTATAGTGCAGCGGCGCTGCCTGTCCGCTGAGATTGGAACTCGTCGCATCCCGTTCACCCCCATACGGGCAAATCTGCACAAGGCGCAGACGTATTCCCGCCATCGCCATCAAGCCCTTGATGCACAACGGGTCAATATCGCAGCCACGTCTGCGTCCTGGTCGCACACCGGCCCTCTCTGCGGATGCCGGAAAACGCCGCACTGCCACGGCGCTGCTATGCTGCTGCGTCCTCCTGGCCGCCCCGAAGATTCCCATGCCCCGTGACGACGTCGTTCGCGGCGCTGTGCTGCTTTGCGCCTCCGAATTCGTGTTCGCCCTGATGAATGCCCTGATCAAGCAGGCCTCGGTCACGCTGCCCACGGCGACCATCCTCGCCGAACGCCACTGGCTTGCGGTCATTGCCCTGCTGCCACTCGCCATACGTCGCGGCTACCTGGACTTCTCCGCGGTCAACCTGCGCTTTCACTTCGCCCGCTCACTGATCGGACTGGCTGCAATGTGGACCTCGTTCTACGCCGTCGGCCACCTGCCGCTGGCCGAGGCCGCCGTGCTGAAAATGACCTCGCCGCTGTTCGTGCCGCTGATTGCCGCGTTCTGGCTCGGTGAGGCCGTCGGTGCGCGCATCGTCTGGGCCGTCATCATCGGCTTCTGCGGCGTGCTGCTGATCCTGCGTCCGGGCAGCATGAGCTTCACGCCGGTCGCACTCATCGCAGTCACCAGCGGAGCCCTCGCCGCGCTGGCCCGCGTCATCATCCGGCGCATGTCCGCCGGGATCGCCGCGGGCGAAATCGTCTTCTACTACTCGGTGATCGGCGCCATCGTCACCACACCACCGGCGCTGACGACCGGTGTTGTCCCGAATACCTATGAATTCGGCATTGTCGCCATCCTGTCGCTGCTCGGCACCGGCGGACAGATGCTGATGACGCGGGCCTACGCCTGTGCGCCAGCAAGTGTCGTTGGCCCTTTCGGCTACACCGGTGTGGCCTTCGCCGCACTGCTCGGCTGGATCGCCTGGCAGGAAACCCCAGCCCCGGCGACCTTCTCCGGCGCCGCGCTGATCGTGCTCGCCGGCTGGCTGGTGATGCGGCCGCGGCCGTAAATCGCCCGTCACGTCATCCAAACCGTGCAGGCTGCGTGGCAGCAGCTACCCTCATGCTGCGCCTACAAAACCATGCTCTTGAGGTGTCCATATAAGCGCAGCGGTAGAGAACACTAGGGTTTTTACCTATAAACCCGCCAGTGCTACGATGCCGCGCCGTAAGTACAGACACATCAATAAAGTCCATAAATCGAAGAGGAGAGCGCACTTGGAACGCGAAGTGATGGAGTATGACGTCGTCGTAGTCGGCGGAGGCCCCTCCGGACTGACGGCGGCGATCCACCTCAAACAGCTGGCTGCCGAGAAAGGCGAAGAGCTGGCGGTCTGTCTGATCGAGAAAGGTTCAGAGATCGGTGCGCACATCCTCTCCGGCGCCTGCCTGGAGCCGCACACGCTTGCCGAGCTGTTCCCCGACTGGAAGGAGCGCGGCGCACCGCTGCACACACCGGTCGTCGAGGATCGACTGCTGTTCCTCACACAGCAGACCTCGTACCGCCTGCCGGTACCGCCGACGATGCACAACCAGGGCAACTACGTCATCAGCCTTGGCAACTTCTGCCGCTGGCTCGGCGAGCAGGCCGAGGAACTCGGCGTGGAAATCTATGCCGGCTTCGCCGGCGCCGAAGTGCTCTACGATGACGACGGTGCGGTCGCCGGCGTCGCCACCGGCGATATGGGCCGCGACGTCAACGGCCAGCCCACCGATGCCTTCGAGCCGGGCGTCGAACTGCGCGCCAAGCAGACGATCTTCGCCGAGGGCTGCCGCGGCTCGCTGACCAAGACGCTGTTCGAGCGTTTCAAGCTGCGCGAAGGTGCCGATCCGCAGACTTACGGCATCGGCATCAAGGAGCTCTGGGAGATCGACCCGGCCAAGTTCAAGCCGGGCCTGACGATGCACACCGTCGGCTGGCCGATGGACTTTTCCACCTACGGCGGCTCATTCCTCTATCACTTCGAGGACAACAAGGTCGCCGTCGGCTTCGTCGTCGGCCTCGACTACCAGAACCCCTGGCTGTCACCGTTCGACGAGTTCCAGCGCTTCAAGACCCATCCGGACATCCGCTCGACCTTCGAGGGTGGCCGGCGCCTGGCCTACGGCGCCCGCGCCCTCAACGAGGGCGGCCTGCAATCGCTGCCGAAGCTGACCTTCCCCGGCGGCGTGCTGATCGGCGATACGGCCGGCTTCCTCAATGTGCCCAAGGTCAAAGGCACGCACACGGCGATGAAGTCGGCGATGCTCGCCGCCAAATCGGTGTTCGAGCAGCTCGCCAGCGAGACCCCGAGCGCCGAGGCGGTGAGCTACACCAGCCGCTTCAAGGAGAGCTGGCTGCACGAGGAGCTCTACCGCGTGCGCAACATTCGCCCGGCCTTCCGCGCCGGTCTGGTGCTCGGCTTCGCCTACGGTGCGCTCGACACCTACCTGTTCCGCGGCAAGGCGCCGTGGACCCTGCACAATCACGCCGACCACAGCGCCCTCAAGCCGGCGGCCGAGTACGACAAGATCGAGTACCCGAAGCCCGATGGCAAAATCAGCTTCGACAAGCTCTCCAGCGTGTTCATCTCCAACACCAACCACGCTGAAGGCCAGCCCTGCCACCTGAAGCTGCGCGATGCCTCGGTGCCGATGAAGGTGAACTGGCCGGTCTACTCCGGTCCGGAAGCACGGTTCTGCCCGGCCGGCGTGTATGAATACGTTGGCGAAGGGGAAGAACGGCGGCTGCAGATCAACAGCCAGAACTGCGTGCACTGCAAGACCTGCGACATCAAGGACCCGACGCAGAACATCGACTGGGTCGTGCCGGAGGGCGGTGGCGGCCCGAACTATCCGGGCATGTAGTCCGCGCGGCCCCAGACACAACGAAGCCCCCGTCAGGGGGCTTCTGCATGTTGGAGCACCGCCAGCGGGATCAGACCGACACGCCAACGTTGTCGATCAGGCGGGCGCGCCCGAGCCAGGCGGCGGCAAGAATGCGCAGCTCACGCTCGTCGGCCGTCGGTGTGGCCAGATCCTGAGCACGACGCACCTGCACGTAGTCCGGCCGGAACCCCGCCGTTTCAAGCGTTTCCGCCAGCGCCGTTTCGACCAGCGGGTAATCGCGCTCCCCCTCGCGGATACGCTCGGCCGCCGCACCGAGTGCCGCGTACAAAGCCGGCGCCAGGGCGCGTTCTGCAGCACTGAGATAGCCGTTGCGCGAACTCATCGCCAGGCCGTCATCCTCGCGCACCGTCGGCAGCCCTTCGACATGAATCGGCATGTCCAGATCGGCCACCATGCGACGGATCACCTGCAGCTGCTGCCAATCCTTCTCGCCGAAGACGCCGACATCCGGCTGCACGATGTGGAACAGCTTGCTGACCACCGTGGTGACGCCGTCGAAATGCCCCGGACGCGACAGGCCGCACAAGGTCTCGGTCAGGCCGGACACCTTGACCACCGTCGTCCCCGCCACGCCACGCGGGTACATGTCGCTGACCGCGGGCGCGAACAGTATGTCCAGACCAACCGGCTGCAGGCGCTGCGCATCGGCATCCAGCGTGCGTGGGTAGCTGCCGAAGTCCTCGTTCGGCCCGAACTGCAGGGGGTTGACGAACACGCTGGCGACCACGCGATCCGCCAGCTCGCGGGCCCGCACGACCAGCGCGACATGTCCGGCGTGCAGATTGCCCATCGTCGGCACCAAAGCAACACGCTGACCGTCCCGCCGCCACGCGGCGACGCGCTCGCGCAGTTCGGCGATGCCATGAACACGATTCATTGGGGGAGAGTCCTCAGAAACGAAGTACGGCCGGCGTCACGCACCGGCCCTGGAGTCAGGCGACATTGTGCTCCGGCGCCGGAAATTCACGCGCCTTGACGGCGCTGACATATGCGCGGAGTGCACCCGCAATGCCGCCGCTCTGTCCATCCATGAAATTGCGGGAAAATTTCGGCCGCTTGCCGAGCGTAATGTCGAGCATGTCGTAGCAGACCAGCACCTGACCGTCGCAATCGACACCGGCGCCGATGCCGATCGTCGGAATATCGAGCTCAGTGGTCAAGCGTGCGCCGAGTTCGGCCGGTATACATTCGAGCACGACCATATCGGCGCCGGCGTCCTGCAGGGCGAGCGCATCATCGAGCATGCGCCGCGCGGCAGCCTCTTCGCGCCCCTGCACCTTGTAGCCACCGAGCTTGTGCACCAGCTGCGGCTGCAGGCCGAGATGCGCACAGACCGGCACCCCATTGGCTGCCAGCAGACGCACCGTCTCGGCGACGTTCAGGCCGCCTTCGAGTTTGACCATCTGGGCGCCGCCTTCCTGCATCAGCCGGGCCGCATTGCGCAGCGCCATGTCGACGGTCGCATAGCTCATAAACGGCATGTCGGCGATCAGCAGCGGTATCCGGCAACCACGGCGCACCATCTGGGTGTGGTAGACGATATCGTCCACACTGACCGGCACCGTCGCATCATGCCCCTGCGCCACCATGCCCAGCGAATCGCCGACGAGCACCGTATCAACGCCCGCGGACTCCATCATCGCGGCAAAACTGGCGTCGTAAGCCGTCAGCATGGCGATCTTCTCGCCATTCGCTTTCATCTGCCGCAGCGTCGAAACCGTCACCGGCCGCGAACGCGGCTGCTCCGTATACATCGTCATGTCCTCCCGGCGAGCTCACGCCGGCCAAGCCTCGCCCCCGACACGTTCATGTCGGCCCGCTATTGCAAGACGGCTTCACGAGTGACGGACGGCGACGGCCGCCGATACCTCGCGACGATCGAGAAATCCCTGCACCCAAGCCTCCACCTGCCCCACTCGGGTGCCTTGCTGCTCCGATATGATGCCGGCCTCCAGCCGATCCAACCCTGCGTAAGGGCAAGTCCTGAGCAGATCACGCACTAACCCGTGCCCCGGGATGCACAAGCCCGGGGCAATGTCGGCGAGAGGATACAGGACGAAGGCGCGCTGATGCATACGCGGATGCGGCACGTTCAGCCGGGCGTCAGCGATCATCTGCTCGCCGAACACCAGCAGATCGAGATCCAGCGTCCTCGGCCCCCAGCGCACGTCCCGCACACGCTGTTGTGCGTGCTCGATGTCCTGCAACGCATCGAGCAGGGCATGGGCTTCAAGACCGGTATCGAGCAGTGCAACCGCATTGACGAAATCCGGCTGGCCCGGCGGCCCGCCCACCGGGTCCGAGCGATAGGCCGGTGAAACGGCCTGCAAACACGAATCAGGGATCGCCCCCAGTGCCATCGCCGCTCTCCGCAGCTGGCTCAAAGGCTCCTCAAGATTGCTTCCCAAGCCGATAAATGCCGCTGTCCGCATGCTTCCCCCATCGTCAGTGGCGATTACGATTCGCTGACCGGCCGCGGCCGTCGTGGCCGTGTCCGCCGGCGGCGGCGCGGTGCAGCCTCCTCGCTGTCAAGACTGCAGGCATCATCGGCCACCTCACCCTTCGGGGTAACGAAGCCCTGCCACCACTCGGCGAGCTCGCTGAGTGGTTCGCCGCTCGCCGCGCGCAGCAGCATGAAGTCGTAAGCCGCCCGAAAGCGCGGGTGTGTCGCCAGACGGTGCGGTTTCTTGCCGCTCAGCTCGGCGAAACGCGGCTGCAGCATCCAGATCTCGCGCATCGGCAGCGCAAAGCGGCGTGGCAAAGCCGTATGCGCCAGCTGCATGCCGACGATCTCGTCGGCCGCACGCTCCATCGCCTCGGCGACCGGGAGGCCGCTTTCCAGCAGGACTTCGAAACGCGCGCGTACCGGCTCCCACAGCAGCGCCGCATACAGAAATGCCGGTGTCACTGGCTTGTCTTCGGCGATGCGGGCATCCGTGTTGGTCAGTGCGCGGGTCACCAGCACCCGCGGGTGGCCGTAGAGCTCACGACGCAGGCAGCGGTCGGTCGCCGGAAACAAATGGCGGAACAGCCCGTGCAGACGCAGCAGCTCGAAGGTCTGCACCGCGTAGCCGGCGAGGAACAGCTTCAGCACTTCGTCGAACAGGCGCGCCGGCGGGATGTCGCGCAGCAGGTGGGCCAGCGAATGCAGCGCCGCTTCACTGTCGGGATGGATGCGCATGCCGAGCTTGGCGGCGAAACGCACCGCCCGCAGCATCCGCACCGGGTCCTCGCGGTAACGCTGTTCGGGATCGCCGATCAGGCGGATGACGCCGGCACGCAGATCCTCCATGCCGCCGACGTAGTCGAGTACGGCAAAGCTTTCGATGTCGTAGTACAGCGCGTTGATCGTGAAATCACGCCGCCAGGCGTCATCCTCGATGGTGCCGTAGACGTTATCGCTGAGGATGCGGCCCTCATCGTCGGTGACGACGCCGGGCCCGTCATCGTCTTCGGCCGCCGTCTGCGCGCGGAAGGTGGCCACCTCGATGATTTCGCTGCCGAACTGTACATGCGCCAGACGAAAGCGCCGGCCGATCAGGCGGCAATTGCGGAATAGCCGGTACACCTCTTCGGGATGAGCCGAGGTGCCGACGTCGAAGTCCTTCGGCTCCCGCCCGAGCAACAGATCGCGCACACCGCCACCTACAAGGCAGGCTCGGTGACCGGCCGCGCGCAGGCGGTACATCACCTTGAGCGCATTCGGGCTGATCTGTGATCGGGAGATGGAGTGCTCGGACCGGGGAATGCTAATGGGCAGGTCTGGGCGATTCGCTTCCAAGGGCAGGATCCTTGAAACAGGGCTCTTGTGTAGCGCTGAAAGGGTCGTATAATACGCGCCGCTTCTTACCGGCGCCAGCCTGAAGCTCCCATCGTCTAGTGGCCTAGGACACAGCCCTCTCAAGGCTGGTACAGGGGTTCGAATCCCCTTGGGAGCGCCATCTCATTATGGCCAGCGCCCTGCCTTAAAGCTCCCATCGTCTAGTGGCCTAGGACACAGCCCTCTCAAGGCTGGTACAGGGGTTCGAATCCCCTTGGGAGCGCCACTCACGGCCCAGAAGCAGCGCTGAAGATTTCGGGTGCAAAACCGGCATCCAGGCGACAATTCCCTCCCCCGGTCGTCACTCCACCCCGATATATCCCGCCACAGGCTTACGTCTGCCGGACTCGTTTTTACCCGGCATGCGATGACGCCGACCCGCGATGCGGCTAGCCTGAATGCCCTGCGATCATGGGTCGAGGCGCCACATGTCCATCTCTCATCGATTGTTGCTGGTCATCGTGCTGGCCGTGGCAACGGCCATCAGCGGTGCCACCACCGCTGTCGTCCTCATCGCCCGCGACAACGTGCTGATGCGCCTCAGTCATCAGGCCGCGCAGATCGCCGAGTTCGTCGGCCGTGGCGTGGCCAACACCAATGGCGATCAGGAGGTCGCCAAGCGACTGACGGATGGCGTCATCGGCGGAGGCCATGTGCGCCACATCCGCATCGAATTCACCGACGGCACGCCTGTCGTCGAAGCCCGCCCGCAACAAACGCCTCCCGCCCTCGCCCCGGCCTGGTTCGCACAATTGATGAACCTGCCCAATATCGTGGTCAACGCCACCACCGGGAACGGCTGGCGCAACGTCGCGCGCGTCGCCGTCGAGCCCGACCCGACCGCGGCGATCGGCGAATTGTGGAGCGCCGCCCGCGAAGTCGGCGGCTGGCTGCTGCTGATCGGTGTCGCCACCTGCCTGCTCGCCCTGCTGCTGCTGCGCCGCCAGCTGCAGACCCTGACGCAGATCGCCGAGCAGGCCAGTGCGATCCTGCACAACCGTTTCGAACCGCTGCCCGCCCCACCAACGACCTCGACACTGGCACCAGTCATCCAAGCGATGAACCGGCTGGTCGCGCGCATGCAGCTGGATTTTCGTGATGCCGCCACCCGCTGCGAACGCCTGCGTCAACAGGTGCTCAGCGACCGCACCACCGGTCTGCCCAACCGCCGCTGGTTCGAAGGCCGACTGCACGAAGCGCTGTACGCGGAAGATGAAAATGGCTACGGCGCCCTGCTGCTGCTGCGCCTGCCGCGTCTCGACGAACGCAACCGCCAGGAGGGCTTCGCCCCCACCGACCGCTGGCTGCGCGAGGTCGCGGCACGCCTCGCCGCCTTTGGCAGCCGTCAGGACGGCTGGGCTGCCGCCCGGCTGCGCGGTGCCGACTTCGCCCTGCTTGCCAGCGGACTGTCGCCCGGTGACGAACCGCGCCAGCTGGCCGAGGAACTGCTGCAGACCCTCGACGAACTGGCCGATACCGACCCGGCCTTCGCCCCGATCATCGGTATTACTCACTACCAGGCGGCGGCCGATCCCGCAGCACTGCTGCGCAGCGCGGATGCGGCGCTGGCACGCGCTGAACAGGAACCCCGCCGCTGGTGGCAGGACACGGACGTGAACGCCGCCGAGATCACTGCGGCACCGCGCCGCGATTGGCCACAGCTGCTGCACAAAGCCCTGGAGGACGAGCACCTTGCGCTGGTCGGGCAGACGGTATTCGCCGGTGATGGCTCGGTGCTGCACCATGAAGCCCTCGCCCGCCTGCCGGTCGCCGGCGAAGACACGCCCCTGAATGCCGGATTGTTCTTTCCAGTCGCCGAGCGCCTCGGCCTCGCCGCTGACTTCGATCGCCTGATCGTGCTGCTGGTGCTCGACGAGCTGCTGCAGGCCCGTCGGCCGCTCGCGGTCAACCTCTCGGCAGCGGCGCTCGCCGATCCGGGATTCCTTGATTTCCTCGCCATCGAACTCGGACGTCATGCCGGACTGGCACCCTGGCTGATCTTTGAGACGCGTGAATCAGTCGTGCTCAGCGATCTCGAACGCGGCATCGCCTTCGTCGCCACCTTGCGCCGGCTCGGCTGCCGCTTCGGTCTGGACCATGTCGGCCGCCAGTTTCCTTCGCTCGACTACCTGTCCCGGCTCGGCGTCGAGTACCTCAAGCTCGACGGCAGTTTCGTGCGCGGCATCGACCGCGAACCGGCGCAGCGTGCTTTTATCGAGGCCCTGGTGCACACCGCCCACAGCATCGGCGTCAAGGTCATCGCCGAGCGCATCGAAACCAGCGTCGAAGCCGCGGATCTGCGCGAACTGGGGATCGACGGCCTGCAGGGCCACGCACTGGCCCATCCGCAAGCCCTCGGCAGTCTGCTCTGAAGCAGAGCAGGCACTGCAGGTGTGCGGCAAGAGCGCTTGCCAGATCCACAGGCTCTGCGGAATCCAGAACTTATTGTCATCGGCATGATCCATGGATGTGTAATGCTGCGATGCAGCATTACACCCGCCCTGCAGAGGCGTCACATACGGAGGTCATCGATGGACGCACTCAAAGAAGCCACCGACAAACTGTTCAGCTGGTGGTGGCTCACGCCATGGAAAGCACCGGACACCGAACCCGCAAAGACCAAGCCGCGGGTACGCCGCAAAACCGAAGGCATCCAGCTGGGTCTGGCACTGCAGGGCGGCGGTTCACACGGCGCCTACACCTGGGGTGTGCTCGACCGCCTGCTCGAAGAGCCGCGTATCGACATCAGTGCGATCAGCGGCGCCAGCGCCGGCGCGATGAACGCCGTCGTCTGCGCGCAGGGTCTTGCACTCGGCGGTCGCAAGCGTGCACAGCAGGCGCTTGCCGAATTCTGGACCGCGGTGTCCGAAGCCGCGCGCTCGGTATCGATGCCGTGGGACAGCCTGACCGGCCTCGGCGAAGGGGAAGTCTCGCCCTCGATGCGCAGCCTGCTGGCGCTGACCCGCGTGTTTTCGCCTTACGAACTCAACCCCTTAAACATCAACCCGCTGCGCCAGGTGGTCGAGGAGCACATCGACTTCGATGCCCTGCGCAAGCCCGCCTGCCCGCGCCTGTTCATCTCGGCAACCCGCGTGCGCACCGGCTCGCTGCGGGTGTTTCGCAACGACGAGATCAACGCCGATGCCCTGCTTGCCTCGGCCTGCCTGCCGACACTGCACCACGCCGTAGAGATCGACGGCGAGCCCTACTGGGACGGCGGCTACAGCGGCAATCCGGTGGTCTACCCACTGGTCGACGAGGGCCACTGCAGCGACATCATGGTGCTGCTGCTCAGCCCGCTGGAGCGGGACACGCCAGTGCGCAGCGCCAAGGAAATCATCTCGCGCGCCAGCGAGATCAGCTTCAACGCCGGCTTCCTGCGCGAAATGCAGTGGCTGGCCCGCGACGAGCGCGACGGCCGTCTGCCGCAGACGCATTTCCATCTGCTCGAACCCGATCCGGTGATCGAGGAACTGAGCCAGGTCAGCAAACTCAACGCCGAGCGCGAATTCCTCGAAAAGCTGCACGAACACGGCCACGCGGCCGCCGATGCCTGGCTGGGCCAGCACCGCAAGGATCTCGGCACACGCTCCAGTGTCAGTCTGGCCACGGTGTTCGGCACCGCCTGAAGCCGCCTTACACAGCGATTGACCGGCATCAGCCGAGCGGCCGCGTTCGGAGCTAGGCTTAGCCACAGAGCAACGGCCGCAGGGAGTTTCCGGCATGAACGGCGAGAGCGGACGCCGTGGCGTCATCACGGCCATACGCGGCAGCGTCATCGATGCCCGTTTCCCGCCGCCGCTGCCACCGCTCGGCACTTTGCTGGTGACCGGCGCGGGCGACAGCATCGCCGTCGAGGTCAGCGGTCACCCGAGCGCCGACACCATCCGCGGCATCGCCCTGGCGCCGACGCAGGGGCTGGCGCGTGGCGCAACCATCCGCGACAGCGGTGGCGGCCTCAGCGTGCCGGTCGGCGACGCGCTGCGCGGGCGCATGCTCGATGTCTTCGGCAACACCATCGACGACGGCCCGCCGCTGCCGGCGACGCTGCCGCGGCGGGCGATCCACCAGCCGCCACCACCGCTGGCCCGCCGGCGTGTCGCCAACGACGTGTTCCTCACCGGCATCAAAGTCATCGACCTGCTCTGCCCGCTCGAACGCGGCGGCAAAGCCGGGCTGTTCGGCGGCGCCGGCGTCGGCAAGACCGTGGTCATCACCGAGCTGATCCACAACATGGTCGGCCAGTACCGCGGCATCAGCCTGTTCTGCGGCATCGGTGAACGCTGTCGCGAGGCCGAGGAACTGCAGCGCGAAATGCAGCAGGCCGGCGTGCTCGACCATGCCGTGCTGCTGTTCGGGCAGATGGACGAACCGCCCGGGGCACGCTTTCGCATCGGCCACGCCGCGCTGGCGGTCGCCGAGCACTTTCGCGACAGCGCCGGGCAGGACGTGCTGCTGCTGATCGACAACATCTTCCGCTACATCCAGGCCGGCGCCGAAGTCTCCGGGCTGATGGGGCAGATTCCTTCACGCGTTGGCTATCAGCCGACGCTGGCCACCGAGCTGGCCGAGCTCGAAGAGCGCATCTGCAGCACCGATCGCGGTGCGATCACCTCCGTGCAGGCGGTCTATGTGCCGGCCGACGACTTCACCGATCCGGCGGCGAGCGCGACCTTCTCGCACTTGTCGGCCACCGTGGTGCTGTCGCGCAAGCGCGCGGCGCAGGGCCTGTATCCGGCGGTCGATCCGCTGGCCTCGGACTCGAAGATGCTGTCGGCCGCGATCGTCGGCGAGCGCCACGAGCGCATCGCCCGCGCCGTGCGCCGCACGCTGGCCGAGTACGAGGAGCTCAAGGACATCATCGCCATGCTCGGCCTGGAGGAGCTCTCCGCCGCCGACCGCGCCACCGTCAGCCGCGCCCGCCGGCTGGAGCGCTACCTGACGCAGCCGTTTTTCACCACCGGCCAGTTCACCGGGCAGACCGGGCGCAGCGTGGCGCTGGCGCAGGTGCTCGACGACTGCGAAGCGATCCTCGCCGATGCCTGCGCCGACTGGCCGGAATCGGCGCTGTTCATGATCGGTGCACTCGACGAGGCGCGTGCCGCGCGCCAGGCGGCGCAGCCATGAAACTGCACGTGCGCCTGCCGGACCGCGAACTGCTCACGGCCGAGGTGATCCGCGTGCGTGCGGTCGGCCGCGAAGGCAGCTTCTGCCTGCTGCCGCGTCATCGCGACTGGGTCACGGTGCTGCCGCCTGGCCTGCTCGCCTGGACCGATGCGCAGGACCAGGAGCACCACCTCGCCGTCGACAGCGGCGTGCTGCTCAAATGCGCCGACGAGGTACGCGTCAGCGTGCGCCGCGCCGTCGCCGGCGACGATCTCGCGCAGCTGCAACGCGTCGTCGAACGCGAGTTTCTGCGCGTCGACGAACTCACCCGCGGCACGCGCGATGCGCTGGCCCGGCTCGAAGCCGGCGTGGTGCGCCGCTTCGTCGATCTCAGTGGCCGCCAGCCATGAGCCAGCGTCCGCTGCCGCCGCGCGACCGGCGCATCGCCCGCGATCTCGGCCGCGACTGCCGCCGCCGGCTGCGGGCGCAGCGGCGCGGCGCGTTCCACCCGTGGATCGGCATGGTCGGCGCCGTCGGCTGGATGATCGCGCTGCCGACCGTCGCCGGCGCGCTGCTCGGCCACTGGCTCGATCACCGCGGCGTCGGCGGGCCGGCGTCGTGGACGCTGACCCTGCTGCTCGCCGGCCTCGCCCTCGGCTGCCTCGGCGGCTGGCAATGGCTGCAGCGCGAAAGCCACCGCGACGATGAGAGCAATGACCCGCCAGACGACGAGGCCCGCCGATGACTCCGCTTTTCACCTGGCTGGCGATCGCCGGCGGCGGCTTCGTCCTCGGTCTGCTGCACTTCGGCGGGCTGTGGCTGAGCCTGCGCCTGCTGCGCCAGCGCACCCGACCGGCCCTCTGGCTGCTCGCCAGCAGCGGGCTGCGCATCGCCGTCAGCCTCGGCGGACTGTGGTGGCTGATGGCCGGCGCGCCGCTGCGCCTGCTCGCCGCACTCGGCGGCTTCATCCTCGCCCGCTGGCTGCTCAGCCAGCGCCTCGGCGGCCTGCAGCCGCAGGACTCACGTCCATGAACATCACCCCCGACGCCCTCGTCTACGCCTGGCTCGGCCCGCTGCCGGTCAGTGCCACCTTGATCAACACCTGGATCGTCATGGCGCTGCTGCTGACGCTGGCGCTGCTCGGCCGCCGCCAGCTCGGCGACGCCGACACGCCGGGGCCGCTGCAGAACCTGCTCGAAGCCGTCGTCGAAGCCCTGCGCGACCAGCTGCGCGACATCGCCCAGCAGGACCCGGCCGCCTACCTGCCGTTCGTCGGCACGCTGTTTCTGTTCATCGCCGTCAGCAACCTGCTCGGCGTCGTGCCCGGCTTCGAGCCGCCGACCGCCTCGCTGTCGACGACGGCGGCGCTGGCGCTGGCGGTGTTCGCCGCGGTGCCGTGGTTCGGCATCCGCCATTCGGGCGTGCGCGCCTATTTCGCCGAGTACCTGAAGCCGACGCCGCTGATGCTGCCGCTGCACATCATCAGTGAGCTGTCGCGCACGCTGGCGCTTGCCGTGCGCCTGTTCGGCAACATCATGAGTGACTCGGTGATCATCGCCATCCTGCTCAGCGTCGCGCCGCTGATCTTTCCGGTGCTGATGCACCTGCTCGGCCTGATCACCGGTTTGCTGCAGGCCTATATCTTCGCGGTGCTGGCGATGGTCTACATCGCCGCCGGCACCGCGGCCCGTCCCCCGCAGTCCTGAGGAATCCCGTCATGGACGCCATCACCCTCGTCGCCGTCGTCTCCATCGTCACCGCCGGCCTGACCATCGCCATCGGCGCGCTCGGCCCGGCACTGGCGCAGGGACGCGCGATCGCCCAGGCGCTCGCCGCCATTGCCCAGCAGCCGGACGAGGCGCCGACACTGAGCCGCACCCTGTTCGTCGGCCTGGCGATGATCGAATCGCTGGCGATCTACTGCTTCGTCGTCTCGATGATCCTGATCTTCGCCAACCCGTTCTGGAACGCCCTGCTGCAGGCTGCGCACGGAGGCTGAGCATGCACGTCGACGTGTTTACCGTCGCGGCGCAGCTGATCAACTTCGCGCTGCTGCTCTGGCTGCTGAAAAAACTGCTGTATGCGCCGGTGCTGGCGACGATGGAGCGCCGCCGCGCGCGCATCGCCGCCGAGCAGCAGCAGGCGCAGGCGGCCAAGGCCAGCGCCGAGCAGCTCGCCGGCGAGTACCGCGAACGCCTCGCCGCGCTCGACGGACTCGAAGCCGAACGCCGCGCCACCCTGCAGCGCGAACTCGACAGCGAGCGCAGCAGGCAGCTCGACGCCATTCGCCGCGAGGCCGAAGCCGCCCGCGCCCAGGCGCAGGCGCGTCTGGCGCAGGAGCAGGCGCATCAGGCCGGCGAGCTACGGCGCGCACTCGAACAGCGCCTGCTCACGGCGTGCCGGCACGCACTCAACGAACTCGCCGCCTGCGGACTGGAAACCGCGATGGCCCGCGCCCTGCTCGCCCGCCTGCACGGCACGGCGCTCGACGCGACGACCCGCGCCGCGCTGCACGATGGCTGTCGCATCATCAGCCGCGAGCCGCTGCCCGCCGAGACGATGGAGGTGCTGCGCGAGGGACTGAATGCCTGGGCCGGGCAGGCGCTCGACATCCACTTCGAATGCGAAGCCACGCTCGCACCCGGCATCGTCCTCGCCCTCGCCGACCGTCGCCTGGCCTGGACCAGCGACGAATGGCTCGACGGTCTGGCCGAGCGTCTGGCGCAGGCCGACGACAACGCTGCCGCGACGCTGGCCAATGCGGGCAGTCAGGCGGAGGCCCACCATGGCTGACGACAGCGCCCGCCCCGGCGCGGCCCTGTTCGCCGGCCTCGATGCCGCGCTGGCCTCGCCGGCCCCGCCGGGCTGGCGCGAAACCGGCATCGTCACCGACGTCGGCAACGGCGTCGTCCACGTCAGCGGCCTGCGCGGCGTCGAAGCGATGGAGCTGGTGTGCTTTCCCGGTGAGATCTACGGCATCGCCTTCAACCTCGACGAAGACGAAGTCGGCGTGGTGCTGCTCGGCGAGCGCGACGGCCTCGGTGCCGGCGACCGCGCCGAGCGCACCGGCCGCGTCGTCGACGTGCCGGTCGGCCCGGCGCTGCTCGGCCGCGTCATCGACGCCCTCGGTCGCGCACTTGACGACGCCCCGCCGCCACGCTGTAACACCCGCCTGCCGGTCGAACGGCCGGCGCCGCCGATCAGCGCGCGCGCGCCGGTCACCGTGCCGCTGGCCAGCGGCCTGAAGCTGGTCGATGCGGCGGTGCCGATCGGCCGCGGTCAGCGTGAGCTGATCCTCGGCGACCGCCAGACCGGCAAGACCGCACTGGCGCTGGATGCGATCGTCAATCAGCGCGGGCGCGACGTGGTCTGCATCTACTGCGCGATCGGCCAGCGCGGCTCGGCCGTGGCCCGCGTCATCGCCGCGCTGCGCGAGCACCAGGCGCTGGAGCACACCGTCGTCGTCGTCGCCGCCGGCGAGGACGCGCCTGGCCTGCAATACCTGACGCCCTACGCCGCCACCAGCATCGGCGAATGGTTCATGGCGCAGGGCCGCGACGTGCTGATCGTCTACGACGATCTCGGCAAACACGCGCAGGCCTACCGCGAACTGTCGCTGCTGCTGCGCCGCCCGCCGGGGCGCGAGGCGTATCCCGGCGACATCTTCTACATCCACTCGCGCCTGCTCGAACGCTCGACGCACCTGCGCCCGGCGCTCGGCGGCGGCTCGCTGACCGCACTGCCGATCATCGAAACCGAAGCCGAAAACCTCGCCGCCTACATCCCGACCAATCTGATCTCGATCACCGACGGCCAGCTCTATCTGTCGCCGCAGCTGTTTCGCAAGGGCGTGCTGCCAGCAGTCGAGCTCGGCCGCTCGGTGTCGCGGGTCGGCGGCAAGGCACAGCTGCCGGCCTACCGCGCCGTCGCCGGGCCGCTGAAACTCGCCTACGCCCAGTTCGAGGAACTGGAATCCTTCGCCCGCTTCGGCACCCGGCTCGATGCCAGCACGCGCACCACGCTCGAACGCGGCCGCCGCGTGCGCGCGCTGCTGACGCAGCCGTGCTTCACGCCGCTGTCGGCGGCGCAGCAGATCGGCGTGCTGCTGGCGGCGACGCGCGGCGAGTTCGATCAGGTGCCGCTCGATCGCATCGACGCCGCCGAGTCAGCCTTGCTGGCAGCGCTCGCCACGGAGGGAGCCTCCCTCTGCGCCCGCATCGAGGCCGGCGCCGCCGCGGACGAGACACTGCTGCAGGCGCTGCTCAAGCTTGCCCGGGCCGCCCTGGCACCGTTCATCGAGGCACCGCCCGATGCCGACACTTGAGGCACTGCAACGCCGCCAGCACACGCTCGGCGAGCTCGCCGGCATCGTGCGCACGATGAAGACACTGTCCGCGGTCAGCATTCGTCAGTGCGAGCGTGCCGCCAGCGCCCTCGCCGACTACGACGCCGACGTCGCCAGCGGCCTTGCCGCCGTGCTGGCCGAACTGCCCACGCCGGCAGCCGAAGCGGCCGCCGACCCCCGCCGCGCCGCGCTGGTGCTACTCGGCAGCGACCACGGCCTGTGCGGGCATTTCAACGAAGGTCTGCTGGAGGCGGTGCGCGCCGCCGGCTGCCGCCCGTCGCGCCTGCTCGCCGTCGGTGAACGCCTCGCCGATCTGTGTGCCGACGCCGGCCTGCATCCGCTCGAACGCCTGCCGGCACCGGTCGCCGCCAGCGGCCTGACGACGACCGTCGCCGCCGTGCTCGGCGTGCTCGCCGGCTGGCGCGAGCAGCAGGCCGGCGTGCAGGTGCAGCTCTGGCACCCGCGCATCCAGCTCGGTGATCCGCACCAGCCGCAGGCACTGACCCTGCTGCCGCCAGCGCTCACCGAACTGCGCGCCCGCCCCTGGCCGCACGCCGCACGCACGCCGGGCTTCGGCCAGCCGGCAGCGACATTGCTCGAAGCGCTGCTCGAAGAACACTTGTTCGTGCGTCTGTACCGCGCCCTCGCCGAGGCCCTGGCCAGCGAACACCAGAGCCGGCTGCTGACGATGGAAGCCGCCGAGCATCACATCACCGAGCGCCTCGCCGGCCTCGACGGCGAGGTTCGCCAGGCGCGACAGGAAGCGATCACCGGCGAGCTGCTCGACCTTGTCGCCGGCTTCGAAGCGATGGCGCGCTGAGCACTCAGCGCTTGCGGATCCAGCGCTTCATCGCAGTGACATCAGCCGGATCGTAATCAGCCAGCCAGTGCTCGATCTGCGCCAGCCGCGCACGGGCATCGATGACACCGACATCATCGCCATCCTGCTCCAGCCGCCGCACCCGACGGCGGTAGAACAGCCAGTCCTCGGCCAGAATTTCGAGATCGGTCACGCTCGGATCGAGCACACCCTCGCGCTTACGCACCCGATACTCGACCCGCCCGCCCGCATCGGCATGCTCGGCCAGCGCCTGCGCCAGCCCGCCCGGCTGCACGTCGACGATCACATCCGGCGACGGCTCACCGCAGCCCCAGAGGACCAGCAACAGCAACCAGAGGACGATTCGCCCGTGCATCGATACGACACCGCTCAGCGCCGGCGGACATCCGCCACTTTTAGCGACCGCAGACCGCGGCCATCGTTCGCTGGCCACAGACCAGCAAAAACCGCTACACAGCCATCCACACACCGGATGGCTGTGTAGCGAGCAGCGCAGAACGGCGTTGGTGCATGAATAATCCGCCGGCCGAGTTTCCCCAACCCCGGACGGATTTTACCTGTGCCTAGCCTGACTGAGCGGCATACCAAGGCGGGTCATCCTGTTCATGGCCGCGACGCGCAGGTAGCACTCGTTGACCTGCCCGTCCCACGACCGCGCCTGCAGGTGATCCCCGAACAGCCCCTTGATGCGGCCCATCGCCGTCTCGGCGAGCGAGCGGCGGTGATAGCCGATCGGCTGCTTCCAGGCCTTGAGTCCGTCGCGCTCGATCACTTCGAGGGCTGCGCTGCGCGGGTGCACCCGGCCGTCGGGCAGCGCCGCCCAGGCGGCGGCATTGGCGCACGGCGGGATGGCGGCGCTGGCCTTGCGCTCCAGCAGCAGGTCATGACAGGCACGCGTGTCGTGAGCACCGTCGGCCAAGACTTGCGCCAGCAGTTCCGGCAGCACCTCGGCGTCACCGACACTCGATTCCGTCACCAGCGCCGCCACCACTTCGTGCGTGGCCGCGTCGACCGCCAGATGCAGTTTTCTCCAGACGCAGCGATCGTCTGCGCCGTGCTTGCGTACCTTCCACTCGCCCTCGCCGAACACCTTCAGCCTGGTCGAATCGATCAGCAGATGGCGCGGCGCCTCGCTTGCCCGGCGCTCGATCGCTACGTTCAGCGTCCGCCCGCGACGCGACAGCGTCGTGTGATCCGGCACCGCCAGATCCGCCCCCATCAGTTGCAGGATCAAGCGCAGCAGCCCCTCGGCCGCCCGCAGCGGCAAGCGGTACAGCACCCGCACGGTCAGTGCGCACTGGATAGCCGTCTCCGAATAGATGCACGACGCTCCGCGCCGGCCCGTGCGCTGCGACTCGTGCCAGCCGGCCAGCATCGCCTCATCGATCCATAGCGTCAGGCTGCCGCGCTGTACCAGCGCCGCCTCGTACTCGGACCAGTTGCGCACGCGGTAGTCGGTCTTCGGCTTTCAGGTATCGAGGGCGGTGTTGGTCATGTCCGCCACGCGACCGGTTCAGGCGGGCAATCGTCACCAAGCGACGATGGTTGCAGGGGGATTCATGCACCAACGCCCCTACATGACCACCCTTCCTGCGCGTTATTCAAGCTTTGTTCCAGGTGCCGGAACTGGCACCGACTTCAGCGAGATCATTCGACTGGTGGGACTTGATGCCATGGTTCGCCTGCAACGAGAGTTGCTGCGTCGATTTATCAAAACAGTGGATCAACACGACTCAAGGGATCGGTGCTTTATCGCAACAATCGAATCTTTAGCCGATTTGGCTTGTAGCTGCGCGTGCAAGCGCCCCAAGAAAGCGACTATGCGTGGTTTAAATGGAACCCGCTCAAGAAGCTTCTGCCGCTTCTGTGGGAAACCTGCCGGACTAAAGTCATTTGCAGATGATGTTTCTCAAGTGCGCGGCAACGATGACAATCTACGATTGAGCACCAAGTATTGCACTGACCATCAGCCCCAACTGCCCAGCGGGGCATCCAACCTGGCTTATAGGCGAGCAAAGCGATCTGTCGCACAATTCGACATGGAACTTGGCCGACTTAACCGCCAATGCGCGAACCGAGGCACGCCACAAGCGGCGTCAGGCGACCCGCTGGTGGATCGTTACTTCCACCAGTACCTGCTGAGCCAGACTGTACAACCAGCCGACAAAGGGGAACTGCGCAACCAAGCGCGCTTGATGGTGGACTCGAAGCTATCAGACCGCAAAAAGCAAATGCTGATACTCCAGTGGGATGGACTCAATCAGTCGGAGATAGCGCAGAAACTGAGCATCAAACGCCAGGCAGTATCGAAAGCACTGAAATCACTAGTGGCTTGCCCCAAGCTGCTCCTGCTGGAGGGGTAAGACCCCAAAATTTAGCGGCTAAAATCACCGAGCGGCGGTTCTGGCTTCGAAATCGCAGACAGCAGACCCCGAATCGCGTGTACTTGACCGACTCGAATCGACCCTAAACGGACCGTCGCCTTTTGAAAAGCAGACCTTCGCGCGTCTTGAAATCACCGAAATCTATTCTTCTTTTGTTGTTCGACAACGTATGTATGAAACGTTGGGTGTATTTGCCATTTGTACTTTTGAAGATCATTGAACTTAGCCATATCAACGATATTCGGGTATTCGTTGTAATTGAGGTGATCGTAGTTATCGTCAGGGCCAATTCGTGGGTTGATGAAGCAGGCCATGTGAAGAATTCGAAGCAGTGCGACGGCATGCTCATTTGTTGGTTGCATTCCGATACCATCGATGAGAGTCGCCCTTCTGCTTGGGATCTGCTTCAGCAAGTCGAGAATTTCGATGAATTTATATGATGTTTGTTCTGTCAGGTCGTTAACTACTTCTCTGATCTGTGGACATATTTGGCCATACTCATCGACAATGTTCTCAATGCGCTGAGTGCCAAAATCCAGCAGAATCGAATGTGCTTGTGCATCTCCGATTAAATTACTTTGGCTTTCCTTTGCCGCCGTGATTAGCATCTGAACAGCCTTTACCATATCCCTTGGGCGGAATCGAGCAATCTTCGCAAGCCATTGATCCCAGCTTCGCTTGTCACCATTTATGCCAGGAAGTGTAATAGTGCTCTGTTGGAAGAATGTCGATATACCGCTCCGCGATTTTGCATTGGCGGCGGCAAGGCCGATGCGCTTTTTAAAGATGCTGCGAAGCTCGTCTTCACTAAATTTAAGCTCATATATTTGACCCAGTTTGTCTCTCCTCTCTGTGCCGTGACCATGAGTACGCGTCATCAAATGCCAAATATCAGATCGAACTGAAACCACACATTTCAGAGATGAGATATCCTCAGATAGCTCAATCGCCGCCGAGACAATAGCCCAACATGCGCCATAGTCGAATACGCCTTTCGAATTCTTAGCTACTGCCTCATCAATATCATCGACAAACAGCCATAACGTTTGGCCCCGATCCGTGAGATATTTGTCAATCACATCAGTAAGATTGTTCTTCCCAAGGATGTTCGCCTGTTCATCCAATAACGCTTTGGCAATCTTTCCTCCATGTGGCGTTATCTTTGTCAGAATTTTTGAAAATTTCGTAACAAGATCTGGCTTAGAAAAGCCTTCTTTGATTGCCAATTTTTGAAGTGCCACTACGTCAGAATTAATGGCGATTTCGTTCTCGTTTGAGTGTTTTCCGATAATTCCTGCTGTTGAACGCAATATTTGGCCGTAAGCGGCGGCCTTCCTGTCTGCAAGAGTTTTCTTGGATAGAATGGGGTCGCACTCCAGATCGCTGGGAGTTATGAGTACGGAGAGTTCGCCGTTTCGTAAATAAGCTTCGTGAAGTACATTCACGAATATCGACTTACCAACCCCTTTGTTACCCAGCAGGATTACGCTAGAGTGAAAATCGAAGCTAAGGAGCGAGCTTAGGTTGCCAGGTGGAACGAACACCTCTCCTCGAATCTCTTTCTCCTCTTCTGCGCTTCCTCCCTTAAAGTACTTAACCAAGCTCTGAAGATGGCGCACGATCTTTTTCCTTAATTGGTTGGTGGCTAGAGACATAAGGGAGAAGTGAGGCCAAGCCAGTTGTTCACTAGGCCTGCCGATTTAGACTATTCAAACTCCAAGAACATGCCGGGTGCTGCAACAAATTTATTAACTGAAGGCATGTCACTCTTCGTCGTATTATTTGATTATAACGACATCCCCCGGAATTGAGTAGTGCCCGACATTAGAGTCCAATCCCTCACGACAAGGAGATTGGACATGAAGAAGCGCTTCACTGAAGAACAAATCATTCGCTTCCTGCGGGAAGCAGAAGCCGGAATGCCGATAGCGGAGTTGTGCCGCAAGCACGCATTCTCAGAGGCAAGCTATTACCTCTGGCGCAGCAAGTTCGGCGGAATGAGTGTGTCGGACGCCAGGCGGCTCAAGGAGCTCGAAACGGAAAACACGCGCTTGAAGAAGCTACTGGCCGAAACGATGCTGGAAAATGAGATCGCCAAGGAAGCCCTGCGAAAAAAGTGGTGAGCGCACCGTCACGACGTGATCTGGTGCGCTATCTGATCGACAAGGGACTCAGCGAGCGAAAGTCATTGCGTTTCGTCGGGATGAGTCCGAGCTCATTCCGTTAGCGGCCGGCGACGGATCGCAATGCTGCTTTGAAGGAGAAGATCGTCATGCTCGCTCAACGCCATCGGCGCTACGGAGCCGGGATGATCTATCTGAAGCTGCGGCAGGCCGGCAGGGTGGTGGAATCACAAGCGGGTGGATCGGCTCTACGCCGAGGCTGGTCTGCAAGTGAGAAGGCGAAAGCGGAAGAAGATCCCGGTGTCGGATCGTCACCCGCTAGAGCGCCCTTCGGCGGCCAATCAGGTCTGGTCAATGGATTTCGTGTTCGACCGGACGGCGGAGGGGCGAGTCATCAAAAGCCTGACCGTTGTGGATGATGCTACGCACGAGGCGGTAGCGATTGTTCCCGAACGCGCGATGGGGGGCATGCAACTCACCAGAGCGCTCGATCAGTGAGCCAAGACGCGAGGCCTGCCCAAGGCGATTCGGACGGATAACGGCAAGGAGTTCTGTAGTCGGGCCATACTGGCCTGGGCGCATGCTCGAGGCGTTCAACTCTTTCTCATCGAGCCGGGTAAGCCCAATCAGAACGCCTATATCGAATCGTTCAATGGGCGTTTCCGGGATGAATGCCTGAATGAACACTGGTTCACCAGTCTGCGCCATGCCCAGGTCGTCATCGAGGGCTGGCGCCGTGAATACAACGAGGAGCGACCGAAAAAATCCCTGGGCGGCTTGACGCCCGCAGCCTATGCCAAATCACTTACCCAGAAATCGGGTAAATTACCCACGGACTCTAAAGCTCCCTGCTACTGAAAACGGGGGGACGTCGCTACCTTTCGATGTCAATGGCGTCACCAAGACAGGGCGCAAGAAGTCATGAATAGCACGTCAATATCGGACCCGAAGATCATATGTCCGAACTGCAAGACGGAAATTCGCCTGACTGAATCGCTTGCGGCTCCGTTGATTGCCGCAACTCGCCAGCAGTACGAGCAGCAACTACGCCAGAAAGACGAGGACGTTGCCAAGCGAGAGCAGAACATACGCGATAGAGAGAAGCATATTCTCGATGCACGACGCACCCTAGACGAACAAGTCGCGGATCAAGTTGCTGCTCAGCTAAAAACTGAGCGCGAACGTGTCATAGCCGAAGAAGCCAAGAAGGCACGACTTGCCGCAGCGACTGAGTTGGAAGCAAAGGCGCGCGAGCTTGTCGATCTGCAAGAAGTGCTGAAGGCCCGAGACGCGAAACTGGCCGAAGCACAAAACGCGCAGGCCGAGCTAATCAAGAAACAGCGCGAGCTGGATGATGCAAAGCGGGAGCTTGAACTCACCGTAGAAAAGCGTGTTCAAGAGAACCTAAACGACGTTCGTACGTCCGCAAAACGAGAAGCCGAGGACAGCCTCAAGCTCAAGGTGTTGGAGAAAGATCAGACGATCGCTTCCATGCAACAGAAAATCGAGGAGCTGAAGCAGAAAGCCGAGCAAGGCTCTCAACAGTTGCAGGGGGAGGTTCAGGAGATGGATCTAGAAAGCCTCCTGCGAGCAAAATTCCCGTTCGACTCCATTGAGCCAGTCGCTAAAGGCGAGTTTGGCGGTGACGTGCTTCAGCGCGTCAACAACTCTACCGGGCAGCCAAGCGGAGCAATTCTCTGGGAGTCAAAGCGCACCAAGAACTGGAGCGATGGCTGGCTTACCAAGTTGCGCGACGATCAGCGAGCCGCCAAGGCGGAAGTGTCGATTCTTGTTAGCCAGGCGCTACCGAAAGGCATCGAGACATTTGACGTCGTGGACGGCGTATGGGTAACCACACCCCGCGCTGCATTGCCGGTAGCCACTATTCTGCGTCACACGCTGCTCGAAATAGGCATCGCGCGACAAGTCGGTGAAGGGCAGCAAACAAAGACAGAAATGGTCTATCAGTACCTCACCGGCCCTAGATTTCGTCACCGCGTCGAGGCGATCGTCGAAGCCTTTTCTTCGATGAAAGATGACTTAGACAGGGAGCGCAAGGCGATCATGAAACAATGGGCGAAACGCGACGAGCAAATCGAGCGGGTCATGGTCGCCACGGTTGGAATGTATGGTGACCTTCAAGGCATAGCAGGAAAGACGTTGCAGGAAATCGAAGGCTTGAGCTTGGCGGCATTGCCAGGTCCGGGCGATGACAACCAAGGAGAGTTGCCACAATGACAACCGGACCAACCCCGGGCGTAGCATCGGCCGTTCCAACTGCGCCTCCCGCACCGGCACTGTCGCAGCTCCACGATGCCGCTCAGCAGGCAAGGAATCTCCGTCAAGTTCTTCAGGACGACAAGCAGCGCATCGGTTGCTTTCTTGGTGCAGGCTGCCCTCTCGGCGTCTACGACGCGGCTGGTAAGAATAGCGTCGTACTAATTCCCGCTGTCGTCGAGTTGACCAACCGGGTCGCCAATGGATTGCAAGCCATCGACAGTGCGCCTAGTGCCGCCTCTAAGTTCAAGACACATTGGGACGCGATGTATGGAGAGTGCAGACCGTCTGATGGAAAAGAGCCAACAGTCGAGGACGTTCTGACAGAACTCCGGGCATTGGCCAATCGCCGAGGGAACGCAGAAATCCTCGGGATGACAAAAAAGAACCTTACCGATCTCGATGAGGCGATTTGCACACTGATCGCCAACGAGATCAGCAAGAGTCTCCCAACCTATCGAAACTCTTACAATCGTTTTGCCTCGTGGATCGGCGGCGTCCAGCGAGATTGGCCTGCGGAGATTTTCACGCCCAACTACGACCTACTCTTTGAGCAGGCTCTTGAGCAGCATCCACTGCCACACTTCGACGGATTTGTCGGGTCGCGTGAACCCTGGTTCGATCTTTCTTCGATCGAACACGATGCGATTCCCAATCGCTGGACGCGGCTCTGGAAACTTCACGGTTCGATTAACTGGGAAAAGAACGAGGAGACCGTGAACGCGACGACGGTGACACGCATCGTTCGGGTCACCCGTGCCGCTGCGGCGGGAAAGGTGATGATCTATCCATCACACTTGAAGTACGACCAAAGCCGCCGCATGCCGTACTTGGCGATGCTCGATCGTTTGCGGGCCTTCTTTCATGGGAAAGATGCACCTCGGATGATCGTCTGCGGCTATTCGTTCCTCGACGACCACCTGAATGAGATCCTGCTCGATGGCCTGCGCGGCAACCGCAACGCCCAGTGCTTTGCCCTGATGTACTCCAGTCTCGACGCACATCCCCGGGTCGTCGAATACGCATCGAAGCAAAGCAATCTGACCGTACTCGCCTTAGACGGGGCAGTGGTGGGAACACGTGCTGGACGATACCGTCCCGGAACGACGGGTGGCGATGAAAACTCGCCGTGGTTGACCGAGGAATCCGCCGCGGGCGTCGATCCGAAAGATCGCGTGCCGCGCTGCCGCCTCGGAGATTTTCATTACTTCGGACTGTTCTTGGAGCAACTTTGCGGTGGGGGCGCTTCCGATGCATACGCCACCGTCTAACTTGGCCCCTTCTCGGCTCGGCACCGTGGAGAATGTCGATGGATCGAGCATCAGTGTAAAACTCGAAGAAAACACGCCGGGAGGACTCCTTTTTGTCAACGGAGAGGCGTACCAAGTCGGCCAAGTCGGCGGGTTCGTTCGCATCCCCTCCGGCTATGTTGACCTCTACGGGGTGATCTCCCAAGTTGGTGCAGGAGCTGCGCCTGGACCTCTCGAACTTGCTCCACAGTTCGGCAATCGGTGGCTCCGTGTGGAGCTGGTCGGCCAAGGGCGTCGAGGCACGAAGTTTGAGCGAGGCATAGCTCAATACCCATCCATCGGCGACACGGTTCACGTAGTCACCGAGTCGGACCTCAAGACCGTTTACGCTCCAGGCGACGAAGACGGGTACGTTGCGATTGGCCGCGTTGCCAGCGCCGAGTCGATTCGCGCTTATCTTGACCTGAATCGGCTCGTCAGTCGTCATTCTGCAGTCGTCGGAAGCACCGGCGCCGGCAAGTCCAATGCGGTTGCAAATTTGCTCGGCGCCGTATCGGATCGGAACCACTTCAAGTCAGCCCGCGTCGTGTTGTTTGACCTTCACGGCGAATATGGAAAGGCATTTGGCAATCTAGCCAGAGTCTTCAGAGTCGGTGCGGATACCCAAGCCGGAGAGCGTGAGCTGCACGTGCCGTTCTGGGCGTTGACAGCCGAAGAATTCATTTCGATGTCGATGGGGTCTGTCACTTCGACTCCGCTGACGTTGCTGCAAGAGAGACTACTTGCAAGCAAGAAAGCATCCAAAGCTGGCGGTGTTGCTCATGGATTGCCAGACCTCTCGGTGACAATCGACACACCGTTGCCATTCTCTGTTTATCAACTCTGGCATGACTTGTACTCGCTGCATTGCGCGAGTCACAGTGTTAGCAAGAACCAGAACCAGAGCGAGAACACGCGCGCCTACGCCGAGGAAGGCACGCCCCCAGCGAAGATGGTCGGGGATGCGGACAAGCTTGAGCGCCCACGGTTTCTAGCACTTAAAGACGACAAGAGCGATACGGACAAAGTCTACGCCGGCCTTTACGCCGACATGCCGCGCTCGCACTTGGACGTCTTGGAAAGCAAGCTCCGCGATCCTCGGATGCAGTTCCTCTTTCGCCCAGGCAGATGGTCCGTCGCCAAGGACAACTCAACTGCCGCAGACCTTGATGCACTGCTTACAGAGTGGATAGGCGCGGACGCTCCAATCTCTGTCTTCGACCTCTCGGGGATTCCCACTTCGGTTGTTGATGATCTCGTTGGAGCTGTGCTTCGCATTCTCTACGATGCCGTATTTTGGGGGCGACAGAAACCCGAGGGCGGCCGGCAAAGGCCGCTGATGATCGTGCTAGAGGAAGCGCATGTATATCTGGGAGCACAGTCGAAAAGTCGCGCAGCGAACGCCGCACGACGTATCGCAAAGGAAGGACGGAAGTACGGCGTTGGCTTGATGCTAGTCAGCCAACGTCCCGCCGAAGTTGATCCCACGATTTTGTCTCAATGTGGAACCGTCATAGCAATGCGGCTAACGAACGACTCGGATCGCTCGCAAGTCACTTCTTGTGCTTCAGACAACCTCAAAGGATTGTTCTCAATGCTGCCGGTACTACGCACCGGCGAAGCGCTGGTGGTCGGAGAAGCGGTCAACATGCCTATCAGGGCGATTATTGATCGGCCTAGCGAGGGTCGGCGCCCCGACAGTGACGATCCGATGGTCGTCGTTCCTAAAGACCCAACTGGTAAGCGCATACGAAGCGGTGGCTGGACGGAACCCGTGCAAAATGAGAACTACAAGCCTCTTGTCGAAGCGTGGCGCACGCAAGACCCGGACGCAGGTACAACTGCACCAACGAAACCGACACCCTAAATGGATCAGGAGAGACGATCATGGAACGTACCCCAGTCAGCTCAAGCAACATCGCTTCCATCGGCTACGATGAGGACAATCAGATACTTGAGATCGAGTTCAATGACGGATCGGTCTACCAGTATTCCGGTGTGCCTTCTAGCGAGCACGACGGAATCATGAACGCAGATTCCAAGGGGAAGTATCTTCATGCCAACATCAAGAAGCGATACTCATTTGTGAAGCTGTGATTGACGGGGCCAGCGGTGAGAATCACCGCTTGAATTGTTGCGCCCATGACAATCGGACTTCTCGAATGCCGATCGCGGCATGCTTCGGCATTGCTCCTCCTACGCGGCGGGTGACAGCAAAGTTCTTGGCGTAGCTCTCTGCGCCCTGTCATTCGCTCCACTACGCCACAGCAAGTTGTCCCGATAGGTACTGAACCTCACCATGTCTCCATGCAGCGTACTCATGGAGTCCGAGGTGGAACAGCAATCAAACACACCCAATGCGCTTCCCTTGCCAGGGACGGAAGCCTACGAGGCGCTACCGCAGTTTCCAAAGAGCCCCCTTCCCTTCCGACGCACCATCCGCCGCCAGGAACTGCGGCAGATCATCCCCTTGGCTGAAACGACGATCTACGAAATGGAGCGCCGCGGCGAGTTCCCGCGTCGCTTCAACCTGACGGCGCGCTGCGTCGTTTGGGACTTGGCCGAAGTGGAAGCGTGGATCGAGGTGCGCAAGCAAGCCCCTCGTCGTGGCGTCTCGAAGCCGGACGTCCACCTACGAAAAACCCGCCCTGTTCGGGCGGGTTCGAGTGAGGGATGAAACCGGACAACGCCTTCATCCAACCAAGGCTCGCAGTTCCTTGGACGCCGAGCGCGGCAGCCGCTGACCCTCCTTCGCCACGTTGACCTGCAAGGCCACCCGCGCCACGTCCAGCACGTCCTTGGCCAGCGAGTAGCTTCCCTTGGCCTGCAACCAGGTCAGCACATCTGCCAAGTGCCAGATCGACGCACTGCCTTCATGCACTGGCGCTGGAAAGCTGCCCGGATGGGCCAGCATCAACTTGCGCATGTTCTGCCGCGACACGCCGACGATCTCGGCTACGTCGGTCAGCCCGACCAAATCCGGCGCCATCTCGATCAGCTTGGCTGACGGCGCGGCGCGGCGCACGTCCACCAGCGCACTACGCACGGCCGTGCCGGCATCGGCCGCTTCGCGGGTGAACTCCAGCGCCAGCCATCCCGGCTGGCCGATGCCAACCAGCGCATCGTCGCAGCCGGCTTCGCCCAAGCGTTCGACCAGCGCATCCGGGTCGCGGTCGTCGTCGGCGAGCTGGTACTTCAAGGTGAAGGTGTATTCCATCGCGCTACTCCGTGGCATCGTCGTCAGCCTCGCGCTGTTTGCGATGCGTGGTGCAGTTGTCCACGACGCGCCGCAAGGCTCGCGCGTGGTTGCCAGGATTCTTCGGCGTGCTCCACACGCTGGTGATGCAGAACTCGCCGCAACGGCATTCCTCGTCGTTGTACGGGCAGTAGATCCGCCCCCAGGCGTGGCTGCCTCCGACTTCGATGCGCCAGCCCTGCCCTTCGGCGTGCCTGAGAGCTTCCTCAACCTCTTTCTTCGGATGAGAGGAACGAGCCATCAGTGACCTCCAGTATGGGGATGATCGGTCAGGTTGTCAATTGACAACCTGACCGCCGTTTCAGGCCATCGCACTCAATGCAGGCACGACCACGTTCTTCGGCAACAGCTTTGGCACGTAGGTCTGCCCGCCGCCCCAGGCATCGACCAAGTTGGCCCACTCTTGCAGCATGTGGCGTCGCTGCTCGGCGTACTCGGCCTTGTTGTAGACCGAGCGCGAGGAACGTCCGTCCTCGTGCGCCAGGCACTTCTCGATCCAGTCGCGGTTGAAGCCGATTTCATTCAACAGCGCCGAGCCGGTACGGCGCAGGTCGTGGACGGTGAACGGTTGCAACGGCAGCCCCTTGGTCTTTGCCGCCTCCGCGATAAGCTGTGTAACCCGATTCAAGGTCGCATTGGACATGAACCGCTCGGCGTCGTAACGAGAGGGAAAGACGAACCTTGAGCCAGCCGCGCAGGCGTGCAGCGTCACGAAGATGTCGAGCGCCTGGCGCGACAGATAGACCACGTGCGGGTTGCGCCCCTTCATCCGCTGCTTCGGGATCGTCCAGGTCTTGCTCTCAAAATCGACCTCATCCCAAGTAGCCTGGATCAGTTCGCTCTTTCGCACCAGGGTCAGCAGGATCAAACGCAGCGCCAGCTTGATGGTCGGATAGGTCGCCACCGATTCCATCTGTTGCACAAACAGTCGGATTTCCAGCGGCGACAAGGCGCGGTCCTTCGGGACGAAGGGGCGATCGACGCCGCGCCCACGCTGTTGGCGGGGTTGTCCACCTTTTCGCCGTGGGCGATGGCGTAGATATAGACCTGCTTCACGATGTCCCGAATCTGGACCGCGGTGGCGGGCGCCCCGCGTTCCTTGACCTTGTTGCACAAGGCCCGCAAGTCTTCGGCCTGGATCTCGGTCAGCAGACGATTCTTGAAGACCGGCAGGATGTCCCGGTCGATGATGTGCTTGCGCATGGCGCGCGTGCTATCGGCCAACCTTGCGTTGGCCAGCCAGGTGTCCATCGCCGTGCCGAAGGTCTTGATGGCGACCACCCGGCGCTTCTCGCGCTGCTTTTCGAGCGCAGGCGAAGTGCCCTTGAGCACGGCTTTGCGCGCGTCCAGGAGCAGTTCGCGCGCCATCGCCAGTGAGATGCCGCCGGGGCCGTAGCGCCCGAGGGTCAGCGTCTCGCGGCGGCCGTTGAGGCGGTGGTCGTAGCGGAAGGTGACAGTGCCGCCAGGCGATACCGTCACGTACATTCCGTCTCGGTCAGAAGCCTTATAAATCTTGGACTTAGGCTTCATATTTCGTAGTGCAGCGTCAGTAAGCATCGAGGTTTCCTCCGGCTTGTGACGGCTTTACCGTCAGGTTTTACCGTCAAGGACCTGGAGACCTGCTGATGCCCGGAAAGCCGCATAAAACAAGCTTTCCTGAGAAGGCTTTTACCGTCAAAGACGGTAAAAGCCTGAATAGTGAACGAGAGTGTCTCAATCCGGCCTCGATTTTTACCGTCAGCTCTACCGCCAACTTTTTCTGCTGGCCGGCGATAGCCACCGATAACTGCCGCGACGTATTTCTTTCTATATCAATACGTTACGGCGATTTTTCGATAGCTGGCGATAGTCCCCGAAGGACGTCAATTCCCACTCTATTGTCTTTTAAAATAAAAACTCATGGAAAATCAATATAATGGAAATGTACTCATTGTTGATGCCATGAAAAATACCATCAAACACCAAAGGAGGGGTTGAGTCAGTATCGTCAGACTTGGCGATGCTGGTCAGCCTGCCTGCTTTGGTGGTGAGGGTATCGTCGTCCAGGCTTCGCCCAGTTGAAGCCACCATCCATGCCGTCGGCCATGATGTTTGCGAAGCCATCGATCAATCAACAAATTCGGCCTCAGCGTCGGATAGCGTGCCGGAGACTCGCCCGTGTGCCTCAATCATGGAGGCGCTCTGCAGCTGGACGGGCAAAAAGGCTATTGGTCTGACACGGGATCATGCGCATCATTGCAACCACAGATGCCAGATCGTCATGACGCCTGGGCTGTGCAAGGGAGGAGCCTGATGGATGTAAGTAAAACCTCTGGCATGGCGCGATAAAGCCAGATCGCCTGTCGCTGTGATGGCCTCTGGCAGCGTCTGCACCGCATAGTTCGGTGTGGGCTGGGCCATATCGTGGGTCAGCAAGGGCGTCAATCGCCCAGCGATAGACGATCCGTCCCGCACGTAGGCCACCATGAATGCCTCCTGCGTAGCCCATGCATACTCGCCCACCAAAAACCGGCGCAGGCCTTTGTCGCAGTACAGGACAATTGTCTTGGCGGTAGCGGTGTCGAGGATCTTAGCCTCAACGATCAAGGGAAAGTTGCGAGCCCGACTCGACAGGTAGAGGGAGAGGTCAGGCCGCTTCTCGATGTGCGATCCATTGAAGCTCACACTTTCCTTGCCCCGGACGGCGCAAAGCACCAACTGCCGCCACAGCGGGTCCTGTTCGCACATTGCGTTCAAGCGGGCCTCAAGCAGTGCAGTGACTTCTGCTTCGCTTCCCGAGGCGACTTGCGCGGGGTGACTGGTCTGGACGTCATGGAAGGCACGCGAAAGGCTTTCCGCGATGATTTCCAGATGCGTGGATTCCACGGCGGGCAGCGGCAAGCGCAGGCCGCGTGTGAGTGCATCGACCTGGTCGGGCCGAGGCGTAATGGCAGGCGCGTGCGCAGTCATGCGTGGGCCGATCCTTTGAGCACGTCCAAGTGAGCCCAGACGATGTGTTGCGCGAGCAGGCGGGCCTGCGTATCGCTCCAGTAGCGCCGTTGGGCAAGCCGACCGATCAGCATCCCGGCGCCGTCTAGACGTACCAACACTTCGGCGCTAGCGGTTTCGTCGGCGGCGCGCAGCAGCCCGTTCCAATCGTTCGGGGCAATGGCGTGTGGTGTGTCGCCCGTTCGCAGGGTGATGCCCGCCCAGGGGGAGCCGGCCAGCTCAGGCATCGGCGCAACGGTCAGACGGGTGCCGAAACGCTGGCACCAGGGCACTAATTCATCGGCCAGAACGCCGCAGAATCGCGCCTTGTCCTCCGGGATAGGCGGTTCTTGAGCGTGGTGCTTGTTATGGGCAAATGGCAAGTTGAACGTCAGAGTATCGGCAATCACCTGAAGGTCGCTCGTGCCCAGTCCGTACAGTCGCGCTACCCAGGTATCGACGTCCTCCCAGGATGCGTGGCCCTTGCTCAGTCGTTCGAACAGGTGAACTATTTCGGTGCGCTGATGAGGCATGAGCGCGTCGAAGTCGGGGATGGGGATGCGATCCAGGGTCGCTTTCTCGATGACCTCGCGCTCGAAGCCGAATTTTCCGCTGGTCACGAGCGCCAACCAAACCGCGAGCTGGCTGCCGATGATCAAGGCGAGATAGCGCACGAGCCCCTGGGCGTCGCCATGCGTCGCCGGGCTATAGCCGTAGAAGGTTTCGTTGAAGACCACGTCGGTTTCGGAAATTGCTACGCCGATCCGCCCGGTGGCTGCGGGCGGGAACTGATGCACGATGACCAGCGGGCCAGCAAAGATGTCGAATGCCCTGACACGATGTACCCGCTCTTGTGCAAAAGTCGGCAATCCGTTCCCAACCACGACTATCGGCGTAAACGTCCCCGCATCAATTTCTGGCACTCCGATAAGGCGGCGGGCATCCACGCCGGACAAGCTGTCGCTGCGGGAGGGACGAACTTCACTGCTTTTGCGTAGGCGCTGATATCCATTGCCGCTCCCCAGCAAATAACCGCGCTTGGTCACGCCGATGCGCTCGCGCCAATAGTTCTCGAGCGTGGGGTGTCCCTGTGCCCGGATGCGCTCGACGATCGACAGATCGGCCCGGGTTCCGCGAAACAGGATCTTGAGCAGATCCGGCGTCTCGCCCAACCGTGCGTGGGATACCGTTTCGGCATTCAATGCATCGATGCGCATGACGCCCGCGGCGTTCAGTGATTCCTCCAGGTGGGGGCTGATGAGACGAAAACCGGCACTGGCACCCGGCACGTCATTGGTCGCGAACAGGAGGCAAAACGGAGCCGATATCTCGGGCCAGACCTTGGTCTGCCGCAAAGCTGTGCCATTGATGACAGAGGTGACGTCCAGCGCGCCGAACAAGGCCTGGCGTGCCTCGGCCATGCCATCGCCCTGCTGGAACAGCAGTCGCGCATGCAGCGCGAAGGCAATCTGGGCGCCTGGCTTAGCCCACTCCATTGCCCGCCAAACGAACGGTAGATCCAGCACTTCGTTGGGCAGTGGAGGCTCGCCATGAGTGCCTCCCCTGTTGGCCGCGATGCGGGACACGGCGGCACGTACCAAATGCCAGTCGCGCAGGCCAGTGGCGCTGGACCAAGGCGGATTGCCGATCACCAGGTCGTATCGCCCGGTGTGCTCCGGACCGGCCAGCGGGCCCAGGCTGCCAAGTTCGCCACCTTCCACGGTCCCTTCGGGGGCGAGCTTGTGCAGGACCTTCCCACGCAGATTCTCAAAGCGGAGTTTGTCCACTGGCCGAGGGTTAGGATCGAGCTCGATCGACATGAGGTACAGGCCCAACGCCGCGAATCGCAACGCAGCTTCGTTTACGTCCAAGCCCGTCACCTGGTGGTAGAGGATCGACCGAAGCGCCTGGGTATCGGGCCGTTTGCCATCGGCTCGCCAACGCCCGGCCACCAGTTCGCGAAACGCCGTCAGGAGAAAGACACCGGCGCCGGCGGCCGGGTCGAGTACCTTGGCGTCGCGCACGATGCCATTGCGCTCCAATGCACGGAAGGATGCGCGCACCATCAGGTCCGCAATAGGGCGTGGAGTATAGAAGCCGCCTTCACGCTTCTGGCGGCTCGGCGCATGCTCGCGCAGATACAACTCGTAGGCTTGGCTCAGCACGCCCACCGGGATGTGCGAGAAGTCCAGGTGATCCCACTTTTCCTCCCAACCCAGGAACAACTGACTGTCGGGCGCGCGTCGCAGGATGTCACCAAGCACTGTATAGGCAGTGCTGGGTAGTGCATCGAAGACTCCTGCTGAAAGCGGCAGGAGGTCGCCGTTGAAAGTGGTATCAAGCCATTGCGAAGTCGCCTGCGCCGCTTCGCGATGATCGAAGAGGTCCGCAGGCGTCTGAGCCGCGCCCATGCGCTTGGGCAGCAAATTCCGGTCGGCCAGGAAGCGCGTAAAAAGAGCCCGTCCCACCAGCGAAATGGCATCTTCATGCGTCACGCTCTCCAGTTCGATCAACCGGGTGATCGAACGGGTCAGCAGATTCAATACGACATTGGAAATCCAGCCTCGCCGGCCGCTTGCCGCATCTGGACGCGTGTTGCCCAGCCTGGCCAAGGTTGTGTCGGGCGCGTGGTCGCCCATGTCCACCAAGGCTTGTTGCGGTGACTTCCGGTCGAGTGCAATGCGATAGACATCCAAGCGCCCAGGAGCGACCACGCCGAGATAAGGGGCATCACCCCGCATGGCGAGCAAACGGCGAATTTGGTGCAACTGCTGTGTGTTTTGCAGGGCATCCTCAGCCACGAGGAACAGTAAGGGTGCACCTTGCCACTCGTAGACCGCATCCACAGCGCCCAGCACGGAACCCTGAGAACGTCGTGCCGCCAGCAGCGTTGCGTAGGGCAGCAGTGCGGGCGCGTCCCCATCCAACCGATGAAGCGCGGCTGGATCAGCACCGTAGCGCACCAACGACGCGGCCATGTCAACCACGGGGCACCTTCAAGGATATCGCGCAAATGTTCTGGCAAGGGCGCTTCATGCGCATCAAAAATCCATGGACTGTTGTGGATCGCCCCCAAAACGCCCGGGCTTGCCTCTGCCGCGCGGCTTCTTGGGCGTGATCGTCACCTTCGACATAAGCTGGCGGTAATCCCCGCCTCTTTCTGCCAGTCCCACCATCAATACAGCGATCAGCGCGATATGCGTGGGCAGTTCGCCGAGGCGGGCGTAATTAGAGAGGGAGTTGGGATTCATGCCCACCAGCTCGGCAAACGCACGCACGCTCAAGCCGATCTTTTGAAGTTCCGCCAGGAAATCCGTGTAAGACATGCGTTCTAAGCATGAAACACATGATTCCATGTAGAATATCACATAAATCTATGTGTATCCGTATGATCAAGCAGATCTCCGGTACTTGTCGATCCGGTCGCTCAAGTGGAGGGAGCCGGTGGGGCTGGACGGGTCGGTGCCGTTTGACTCTTGAGGGGCAGTTTTGACTGATGAGGGGCGCACAGCGCCTTTCCAAGCTGCGGGCACCGACAATCCCAACTGAGGCGGCGGCAGGTCAGCCCTCACGAATCAAGTCACCTACATTTGTCCAGATGCACGACACCAACAAGTGGTTTCGGGCGCTTCGCATCGCCACCACCCTGCCCTTCCATAGCGCGTCGGCAGCGCAATTCAGCACGCATCCACTTAGATGCCTCTAGCATGTCCAGGCGCAACGCATCCAATTCGGAGAGGCTCAAAAGCCGGCAGGCAGATCCCTCAGTCTTCAGCATTTTTTAGCGGCTAAAAAAGGCGTGGTCCGTGTAGCGTGTTGTATGTTGTAGCGTACAACATGCCTTGCCGATGATTTCGTCATCGAGACTTCCCCCTGTCTCGATGCTTCGCCCTCTTGGCTTCCATCTCCAACTGCAACTTCGCCCGCCGGCGCTCCTGCTCGCTGACAGCCACGGTCTGCTTTGGCGTAGTAGTTTGCGGCGGCCACTTCGTCTCGACACCCTCGATGCCCAGCACGTCGAGCTGGCCGAGAGTCCGCAGGCCATGACGGCGATGCGGCGGAGGTTCCCGGCCTACAGGAGGGACGCCAGAGCGAATAGCGACGGGCCTGGTGCTGGCCTGGTCGGCTTGCTGTATCAGCGCCCGGCGGCGGCGCTCCAGGCCTGGATCGGTGAAGGTAATCTGAAGCTGGGCATCGGCAGCCACCCGGATGATTTGAGCCTTGAACTCAGGCGAGCCGCTGACAGTGATGCGCTCGCCGTACTTCTCTATCGCCATGCGCAGCGCGGCCCGCATCCCGTCGCAGTCAGCCTCGCGGGAGACTTGCAGGCGGTCGCCATCGTCCCTGACAGCCGACCGGCCTGCGCGATAAATAATCGTGCCCTTCTTGGTGATGTTGTCGATAGCGGGCGCGTCTCCCGGTCGCGGCTGGCCCTGCCCCTCGATGGTGTTGCCCTTGAGGCCCTGGGCTGCGTCTCTGGCGCGCAAGGCGGCCAGCGCCTTGGCGTTGCCTTGGGTAGCCTGGTGCTTCAGCCAGTCGGCCCATGGTTGCCGCTGAAAACCTTGGTAGTGCTTGGCGCGCTCTTGGTCGTGTTGCTTGCGGATCGCATCCAGGTCGGCCACCAGCGAGGCACGAGCCTGGGCATACAGCAGCTTCTTGGTTAACCGGCCATCGGTCAGCTTGATTGCCGTCCGTTTCGCGGCCGCCTTCTTCTTGGCGTTCTCGATTGCTCGATCTTTCTGCCGTTTGGCCTTGGCCAGCGCCTCGGCCCTGGCCGCCGTCAAGATCTTCTGTTCGTCCTTGTACCTGGCGTAAAGCTCGGTCGTGTCGATTCGTAGGCGGACGGGATCTTTCCGGTAACTGCGCTTCACCTGCGCCTCCCGGCGCTCGGGTGCGGCCTCGAAGCCGCCTAGCCGCGCTTCGAGCGCCGACTTGGACAGGTCACGGGCCAAGGTGCTGGCCTTGACCGTGGTGCCGTCGCCGGCCTCGATGACCAGCCCATTGCCGCGGGCGCGCAACTCCAGGCCGTTGTCCCGCATGACCTGGTGCAACTCGGCCCAGCTCGTCGCCCCCCGGATTTCTTCCAGGCACTCGCGCTTAATCCAGCCGACCAGGCTTTCCACGCCGGCATGTCGCTCCATGTCGGCCGCCCTGGCCGCCGCCCCTCGCTGATTCGGGATGTGGTTGTCTCGCGCCAGGTTGTAGTCGCGTTCCAGGACTTCGCACAGCTCGGCCAGCGTCCGATGAGGGTAATAGGGTTCGTGGACGGTGTGGCGGGTCGGGTGAATCTTGTTGATGGCGATGTGGACGTGCAGGTTGTCGGTGTCGTGATGCACGGCGCTGATGCGCTGATGCTCGCCGTAACCCAGGCCGGCACTGATGCGTTCCTCGATGGCTTTAAGCGTATCGGCGCTGGGCTGCTCTCCGGCGCGAAAGCTGACGATCAGGTGATAGGTCTTGTCGCTCTTCGCTCGCGTGTTGATGTGCTGGGTTGCAAGCACTTCCTCGATTGCCGCTGGCAGGGTCGCGGCCGAACAGTTCGTGAGCAACACCTGTCCCAACCGATGGTCTTTGCTCTGCGCGTCGGAGATGTAGTTCGCCAGGCCGGCGAAGTCACTCTTGCCGAGCGAGCGCATGGGAACGTGCTTGGCGATCAAGGTTCTTTTTAGCCGCTAAAATTGATTGGGCGGCTCGCTGGCCGCCGGGGGTTCAAGCCCTTCGAATTTGGGGCGCGAGGCGGGCAACCTTCGAATGAAGCTCTACCAGATTCTCGGTTGGGAGACGCCGGCAGTTGAAGTGATAAAGCACCATGGTGTTCACGTCCATCATGGCATCGAGCAACCTGGTGATCGCGCGGCGATCAGCGGATGACAAGCGCTGCCTTGGAGCGTACAGAACGCTCACAACATCGTTCAGCACGGCGGCGTAGTCGGTCATACGTTCGCGAATCATGTCCGCGCTCAGCATGGTTTGGGTAGCATCTATGGTTGCCATAATTCACCTCTCTAGCAGGTGGGATGTGGAAGTGTCGGCCGGCCTGCAACGCCGGCCGATGCGCCTTAAAATCGGCCGCCTTCGTAGAAGCCCGCCGCGTCTGAAAACGGCGTAGCCCTCGTGCGGCTGCCGCAGCATTCGGAATTGCGCGTGCAGCCGGCGATGGTTGGGGACGCCTCGACAACAGTGTCGGGCCGCTCAATGAATGCTGCGACCTCCGCCGCTGCATCTAACTCGGTCGCTTGATCCCCGACCGGCTCAAACCGCACCGCTTGCGCCTGGTCGGCCCCGGTGTCCTGTTCATCCAGGCAGGCAAAGAAATCGCGCGCACGCTCGGTCGTCATCGTCACACCTCCTTCCCACTATCGCGGTTGGCGAACGCAGCTACTTCGGATTGGGCATCGGTGGAACCCGCTGCCAGACTGTTGCCCTCAAAGGCCGGCATCGCGGATTCACCGGCCATTTGGCTTGCCTTAATCGCTGCGGCAAGCCGGCCACCGGCTGTCTGCCCAATCCGGTCCTTGGCGGCGTCCACCATGCTGCTTGCCGCTTGCTGGGCCAAGATCGACCCCGCTTCGACGGCCACCTTACCGGCGGCCGCGGTAGAGGCCAGGAGGCCGCCCGATTTGCCTTCACCGCTCGACGGTTGCCCACTGCCAGATTTCGCCACTTTGGCACTGCTCCCCTTTGAGCCGCCCCCGGCGCTGGGGCCGGACTCGGTTGCGCTGCTACCAAAACCGGCCGCCTGAGCGAAGGGGGTGTTGCCGGTGCCGCTGTCGCCGCCGCCACCCGAAAAGCCGGCCGCGTCCGAGAATGACCCAGCGGCTTCGCTACCCGCGCCGCGCATTGCGCTCATAAGGCTTGATACGCCATCAGTGCCGGCAGAGACATTCGCCTGGCCGGCCCGTACCGCTGCCATCAGGGCCTGAGCGCCACCTGCCGCCGACGCGCCAGCGGCGGCCAGTGCCGCGCCACCGGAAGCAATAGCGGCGCCAGCGCCAACCGCAGCGCCGGCGATAGCACCCGCACTGAACGAACTGCCGGAGCTGGCCGCATGACCGCCACCAGGAATCAACCCTGCGATGACGTTGGGGATCGAGTGAATGAGAACGACCAGGACAAGCGACACGACAAAGATCACCAACAGCTCGCGCATCGGTGTCCCCTGTTGCAGGCCGGTATAGAAACCGTCCATCACCGACACGGCAACGCCAATCAGCAACGTCATCGTCATCAGCTTGAACGCGATGCCGGCGACTGCCCGGAAGTAGTTGATGGCGATATCGGAAGTCCAGCGCGAGCCGCCAAAGCCCAATACGAAGATGCCGGCATAGGCCATCACCCACGCGGTAACGAGTGCCAGCAGCACATTCGCGGCGACGACGCCCATGCACGCCAAAATGGCAAGGGTCGTGAAGAAGATCGCCAGATTGTCGATCGGGCTCAGAACGCTGTAGTTGTCGGCCGCCTTGCCAATGATGTCAAAGGCTATGTCTATCGGCGCAGACGGTGTCAGCGTCCTCGTGGCGCCGGCAGCGGCCCCGATGTCGCGCAACGAGTTGATGATGTCCATTGCGAAGTGCGGGCCATTCTCAAGCAGCCACCAGAAGAAGCCAGTGAAGATCGTGAAGCGCACCAGCTCGGCAAAGAACTCGCCGATGTCGGCCTTGCGCAAGGCCATCATGCCGAATGTCCAGACCATCGAAATGAGAACCAAGGTCCAGAACAGCCAGGATGCATAGCCGGTGATTGTCGTGCCCCACGTCGCGCTCTCCGTCAGGAAGCGATCCGCAACCGTATCGAGCACGCCGCTTCTATTGCCGCCGACGCTGTTTGAGACATCAGCAACACCGACAGCATGACCAACAAACGCAGCAAAGAGGATCTCATGGTCAGTACCCCTTGCTCTTCTAGCGATCGGTCGGCCCGCCCATGTCATAGAGCTTGTTCGCCTGCTGCTGCTGTTCCGGCGTTCTCTTGTTTTGCGCCTCGTCCTCGGATTTCCCGCAGCCGGCGACCAGGGCGGACATCAGAGCGACCAGGGCAGCGACACGAATCATGTTTTTCATGTCAGTACCCCTTGGCTTTGCTACGGTTGGTGGGAGCGCCCATGTCGAACATCGCTTGTCCAGCCGCCTGCTGCCGAGCCTGACGGTCAGCGTCGGCCTGCATCTTGGAGGCGACCGCGTTTTGCTGCGCGATCAACAGGGCACGAATCTGCAGGAGCTGGTTCGCCTGGTTGCTGGCGAGCTGGTTGGCATAGCCGAGAGCCTGCATTTGGCCGCTCGCGCCTTGTGCCGACGACTGCAAGCGTTGCAGCGTCGCCGCGTCCGCTTGCAGGTTGTCTTGCTGCTGATTCAGCCCCTTGAACAGCGCGTCATTGGCCTTCTTCTGCGACTCCGAGGCCAGCGCCTGGTTTTGCTTCATGGCCGCCCACTCGGCGGCCGTGCAGCCGGTGGCCGAGAAGCACGGCGACGACTTGTAGTAGGCGACGTCCTGGAACTTGCCCAGGTAGGCGTCGATGCTGCCGAGCTGGTTCCTGTAGTAGTTCAGGGTGTTCGTCGCATTCATCAGGCCGTTGATGGTCGACTGCGCCTGATCCCAGATGTAGGCCGCCGGCGCGGCCGTGTTTTGCAGCATGTTTTCGTACTGCTGCAATTGGGTCTGGTACTGCTCGATCTGCTTGGCGGTTTGGGCAACCTCTTCGATTGCCGTCATGATGTTTTGCGTCAGGTTCCCCGCGTCGATAACGGGAATACCCGCGTGCGCCGGCATGGAAGCGCCGCCGGCAAGGGTAAGCATCAGGGCGACGATCGCGGCTACGTTGGTCCTTTTCATGTCGATCTCCTTTCGGTTTTAGCGGCTAAAAAATTCAGTCCTCGGCCTTGGGGCGAACGATTGCCCGCATAACTCCGGCCATCTGGTCTTGGGTTGTTTCGATGCGCTCCAGCAGCGCCCGAACGGTCGCCTCGCCAAACCTGGCGGTGCGCACGTCATCGGTGAGCCACAGCTTCAGGAGGCCGCCCAGGCGGCCAAGATCGCCATTGATCCGCGCCAGCTCGCGGACTTGCTCGAAGTCCACGATGCCCCGCACGCGGTAGCCCTGGCCCACCTCGCGCAGGAAACGGGCGACGCTCATGCCGGCATCCCTGGCATTGGCCTCGATGCGCTCGCGTTCGTCAGGGCGGCAATACACTTTGAGTGGCGAGCAGTCCTTGCGCGTGGGTAGCGTTTCGCTCATGGCGTACCCCACTCGCGGCAGCAGCCACCGGCCCCGCAGGGCAGGATTCCCGTTGAGCGCCTACGGCGCGAATAAGGGACAGTGAAGAAGGAACGCCCGCTTGCGGGTGGGCCTACTTCACACATCCTGCCCGCACTTCAGAGGCCACTTTCACGCGGATGAAACAGCAATTCTTTCGCAGCGCGCGCGCTATCGAAATGCAACAGAGCGCCAACACGGCAGTAACGGCAGGAAACGGCAGAAAGCGGTGCAGTTGAGGCGTTCCGGTAGCGCATCAGCAGCGCAACAGACACGCGGTTGCAGCGAGTGAGCGCGGCAATCACAGCAGTTCCTCTTTATTGGGCGTCGGATCGAAGTTGAATCGCCCCACCGACGGGACCCCACTCTTCTTCGGTTCAGGAATCTCCTTCGATTTGGACTCGTCGATTCCCCTGGCCTGTACCTCCGACTTCACTGGGCCGGGCAACTTGGGACGCTCTGACGGCGCATTCGTGATGTGCCGCCGAACATGCCGAAGGAAGGTCTCGTAGCGGAACGACACCCGGCCGGTTTCGTGCATGTGCTCCCAAATGGTCTTGAGGGCATAGCCGGCAGCAATGGCCTCCTTCACGTCCTCGCGCACAGCCAGGAAAGCCGCCAAGGTTTCCTTGCGCCTTGGTTTGGTGGTCTGGCTCGCTCCCGTTGCCCACTTTGCCAGCTCTTCGAGGAACGTACTCATTCGCCCGGCCTCTTCTCGCCAACCAAGAGATCAGCAACAGCTTCAGCGGGAAAATGAACACGGCGGCCGACGTAGACCTTGCGGTTGTTCAGCTCAATGGCCCACGCCTCGGAGCGCATCGACAAAGCTGCTCGAACGCCACCAGGTTTGCGCTTCAGGGCCTCGGCCAACTCATCAAGGGTTAGCGTCGGGCCGTATTTTTGCAGCAAGAAGCGGAGTGTCGAACTCACTTCAGTTTCACCTCAACTGGATATAAATAGTGCTTACTGAGGTGAATTTTTCGCTGTGCTAATGCGGAATGACAGGTAAATCAGAGAAGAATTTTTTACCCGGACAACATGCCCTAGCAAGCGATGAAGACAACAGCGGAACGTCAACGAGAAATCACACGCAGCAAGGCGCTGGTGCACATGCTGCGCGACCGTATCGGGGAAACCTCGGTTTATGGGTTTGCCGGTCGCTACGATGGATTGATGCAGGGGACCTCGAACACTCAGGAGTCAAAGAAATGGCGGCCTGTTTTCAGTGGCAAGCAGCCGTTGTCCACCCGCGCTTTGGCGTCGCTGTCGGAGCTGTTCCCCGACGCGCCCCAGCTCCACCAGGATGGACCGGCCAACCTATGGCGGGCAATGTGGGGCACCTTGGAAGAATCGCGCGTGGTCGTTGCCGACGATTTGAACGCTTGGCAATCCTTTGATGTTGCCCTTGCCGAGTTCGAGGCCGATTTGCTCTTGGCCGAGAGCTACGGTGCCCCCCTCACCCTGCAACACTTGGCGAAGGCAGTAGCCCTGCATCGGCTGCATCATGATCTGCTCGGATTGGGTGGCGCAGGAACGTGTCGCTGCGTCCGGCGCTGCGTCGATGACGAAAATGTGCAGGCGGCATTGCGCCGGATTGCGGTCCTCGATGACGTGCGGGCCAACCTCGCGGCCATCGCCAGCAATCCCCTTGCCGGCGTTCCCGCCGATCAGCGTTGGGATGTGCTGGAAACGAAACTCGGCTAGATCAGTTGAACGCCAAGGAAGAAGAACGCCAAGGAAGAAATAATTTCAGCCGCTAAAACGGCGCCCTATTGACTGATGAGGGACGGAACGGCGAAATCCATATGCCCAATAATCGTCAGTTGACAGCGGAATCCCATGAACTTGATCGGCTCGAATCGACCCGTTGCGGTCCTTCGAAGGGTCCCATTGGACTCCTCGGCAGCGGACGCCCAACGGTTGAGGTCAGCCGCAGCCGGAGGAGGTGCTTCGAAGCGGCAATAATGTTAGTAAATACAAGTTGAGCAGGAGAGGGGAAAATGCGAATTAGTCGAATCGCGGTCGAGAACTACGCTAACTTCGAGAACGTCGACTTCGCCACGGACGACAGCCTGGTGATTGTCGGCGAGAACAAGGCAGGCAAGAGCAACCTGCTCAGGGCTTTGCGCCTAGTGCTCGACCCTATGCTCCCTGACCGTGACCGGCAACTGGGCCTCGAGCACTTTTGGGACGGCTTAGGCGATGCGAAGCTAGGTGCTACCGTCAAAGTGGTCGTTGAGTTCACAGACTTCGAGGACAACAATAACCTGCTCACCGTCCTGGGCGGCAGCCTGGTAGACACCGAGCCCCCAGTTGTTGCTCGGCTGACCTACTTGTATCGCCCCAAAGCGGCGCTCGAGGGCACGGCGCCGCAAACCTTGGCGGACTACGAATTTCTAGTGTTCGGCGGCACCAACGAAGACAACATTTTTACGGCTACCCGCAGGCGCGAGCTGCCGATGGATTACCTGTTTGCGTTGCGTGATGCTGAAAGCGACCTGCTGAACTGGAGGCGTTCACCTCTTCGGCCCATCATCGAGGAGTTGACTTCTAGTCTGGATGAGAAGACCCGCGAGGAACTCCAGCAGCTTGTCAGCGATGCCCAAAGCACCCTCGCGCAGCGTCCTGAGGTCTCTGCTGCCGCAGACAAGGTGTACGACCGGCTTGTGGAAATGGTCGGCGCGGAACACGCCGTGTCCTTGACGCTAGGCGCGACCCCGACCAATGTGGACGTACTGCTGCGGAGCTTGCGGCTTCTAATCGACGGGGGCGCCCGCGGCATTGGCGACGCAAGTCTGGGAACGGCGAACCTGCTCTTCTTGACCCTCAAAGGGCTGGAGCTCGAACGAGCAGTCGAGGCAGGCGAGCGTAGTCACTCGTTTCTAGCAATCGAGGAGCCTGAGGCGCACCTGCATCCGCACGTTCAGCGGCTGGTGTACAGGCACTACCTGGGTGAAAAGGACGATGCACAAGAAAACATCACCACTATCTTGACGACTCATTCGCCGCACATCGCGAGCGTCGCGCCCCTGCGCTCCATCATCCTGCTGCGTGAGGACGCTGAAGGTGGGGCGACTTCGATTACGTCCGCTGCCGAGGTGGACCTGCTGCCTGACGATGAGGACGACCTACAGCGGTATATCGACGTCACCCGTGGCGAGCTCTTTTTCGCGCGCGGCATCATATTCGTCGAAGGCGACGCCGAGCGATTCCTCATCCCCGAGTTTGCAGCCTCGCTCGGCATCGACCTTGACGCACTTGGGGTCACGGTATGCTCCGTGGCAAGCGCAAACTTCCTGCCCTACGTGAAGCTGGTGGGACCGGACGCCTTGGGCATCCCCTTTGTCATCTTGACAGACCTGGATCCCCAGGACGACGGAGGAGCACCACTTGCCTTTTTCAGAGTCCGCGACATCTTGGCCCTGTGGATGGATCAAGAAGACATCGACCAGTACGAGAAGTTCGACGACATCTGGAAAGATGGCGAGTTGAATGGCATTTTCGTCAACGACAAGACATTAGAGGTCGAGCTGTTCCAGGCCGGAATGGGCCCTGCGATGGAGCCCATCCTGCAGAAGCACGCGAAAACGTGGGGCGCCCAGCGCAAAGTCATGATGAAAGGCTGGATTGACAACCCGACGACGCTGGATGAGGACAAGCTCTTGGGCTGGGTCGGTGAGGTTAGCAAAGGACGTTTCGCGCAGGCGCTGGCCGGGTCGGCCACCGCTGCGGTCTGCCCTGGGTACATCAAGAACGCACTGACTTTCGTGAAGAATGGCTTCTCCCCAATCGAGCCCTAAGTACCTGGAAGCTGCGCAGCAGCTGCGGGGCAACCCCGGACAGTGGGCAGCTTACGAGTCCACCGGGAACTGCTGCATGCTGGCCGGTCCGGGCAGCGGCAAGACCAAGACGCTCGTCACAAAGCTGGCGCGTGTCATGGCGGAAGACGTGCGGTCGCCTAGAGGCGTCGCCTGCATCACTTTCAGCAACGAAGCGGCGCGTGAGCTCATTCGGCGCCTTCGGCAACTTGGACTTGAGCAGTCGCCGCGGCTGTTCGTCGGCACCGTTCACTCGTTCTGCCTGCTGCATCTGCTGTTGCCCTTTGCACAGTTGGCCGGCCTAAAGCTGCCGTACCCACTGAAGGTCGCCACGGAATCCGAGGCTGCGAGCATCTACCGGGCTGTGGCGGACAAGCTCCGGGGCATCGGCCAACCGGTGAGCAAATTTGAGGTCGACCGCCATCGCCGCGTGAACCTGGACCGCGACAGTAAGGCATGGTCGAAAAACGAGGAGATGACTGGCCTGGCCGAGGCGTATGAGCAGGAGTTGCGCAAGCGGGGGCTTATCGACTTCGAGGACATCGTGCACTACGGCCAGCGGCTCGTGAACGAACACGACTGGGTCTTGAAAGTCATTCGAGCGAAGTTTCCAGTGCTGGCCGTGGACGAGTATCAAGACCTGGGCGTTGCGCTGGACCGCATCGTGCGCCGGCTTACCTTCGAAGGAGGCGTGCGTCTCATTGCGGTAGGCGATGTGGACCAGTCCGTATATGGTTTCACGGGAGCAAACAGCGAGCTGCTGGAAGAGCTTTCTAAGGCGAATGACATCGAGACTATTCCACTGAAAATCAACTACAGAAGCGGCACGGGCATCATCGAGGTCGCTCAGCGGGCCTTGGGAAAAGACAGGGGCTACGAGTCTTCGGAACCCGAAAGGCAAGCCTCTGTCCATGCGCACAAGTGCGACAAGGGCTTGCAGCACCAGGCTGAGTACGCCATACAGACACTAGTCCCCGCAGCACTGGCTGCCAAGAAGGGACGGCAGCTCGGTGACATCGCAGTGCTCTACCGGAACCGCAATGTGGGCGACGCGGCGGCAATCGAAGCCGTCAAGGCCAAGTACCCGTTCGTGCGCATCGACAACGCCGCACCTTACCGCAAGGTGCCACTCACGAGCTGGGTGGAAGATTGCGCCATCTGGTGTGCAGGAGGCTGGAAGGTTTCGTCACCACCGCTGCACGATTTGCAAGGCAGATGGATTTCGTTGCATGGCGGGTTGTCGGACAAGGCGGCGCGTGACGCTGCGGCGCGGCTCACACGTTTTCTGTGGGACCACCGAGGCGATGGCGCAGCGCTGGATTTTGTCACGGCTCTGCGCGCCGAACTGCTCGACGAGTTGATTAGCGACAGAACAGAGCTTGCCGACCAGAGCGCGCACGTGGACGGCATGCACAAGGCACTCGAGAAGGGCGGTGTACTTATCGGCACGACAAAGGCTCAGCTCGGTCGGCGTGACGGCGCGCCCGAACAGCTCAATCTGCTTACGCTCCACTCCGCGAAGGGCACGGAGTACGACGTCGCCATCATTCTGGGTCTGGACCAGGGCGAGTTCCCCTCGCCGAATTGGGCTGACAACACTCCGGAGAGGATGGAGGAAGCGCGTCGCTTGTTCTACGTCGGCATCACGAGAGCGCGCGACAAGGTTCACCTGATGTACAGCGGTTTCAGGCAGGGCCGCTTCGGCAGAACATGGCGCGAAGGGCCGTCGCAGTTCTTGGATGGTCTGCTGCCGTAGCTCTACACCGCAGGAAGCATCGCAAAGCGATGCTGGTGCATCGGATGGTCCTATCGAAAGCGGCCCTTCACTGAGGTCCGCTCCTAGCCGCTTGCTTTCAGTCCTAAAAGTCTTATGGCGTTGATGTTGTGGCATGTTGCGGCCGGAGGCAACAACCCTTCTGGCGTACAACCCAACGGCCGAAGGCCGAGGCAAGGGCTTGGCGTCGCCCTACGGGGCGGCGGCAAGTGCCGCGCCTAGTGGATGATCTTGGAAGATCATGGATGGAATTTGAGAACCCACCGCAAGCCCGCGCCGTTGCTGTGTTTTCCGGTTGGAGGTGGGGAACGTTGCTACGGGTGAAGGGGAACGTTGCTACGGAGCTTGGGAAACGTTACTACGGGCTTCGGCCTGCCAATTTCCCACTTCCCTGCCGCATACTCGCAGACCTTCCAGCCCACGGCGGCAAGCTCGGCCAGAGCCTTGCGGGCCTTCTGGCGGCGCTTCTTCATGGCCTCGGCGTTCGCCTCGTCCGGCCAGACGTAACCGGAAAGAGTATCCAGTTCCACGCGCCCGGCTTTGCCCGGATCGATCCAGCCGCATAGCCGTTGGTGAATAAGGCGGGCCGGGTCGGTCTGTAGCGCCCGAACCTCTGCCATCTCGATGCGGGTATAGGGGCGCCGCCCAAGAATCGCCTCTGCAATCTGGGGATTCAGCGCGACGAAGAGCCGTCCGTCCTCCTCGTCGAAGGCGTAGCTCATCAGGTGAAAAGACCTTTGCCTACTCCCCTTGGTGACTACCACCGTCACGTTTGCCATGCGCAGCAAACTCGCCTTGATCGCCCTGATATTGTCACCGCCATCGGTCAAGCCGATTTCGGCTAGCAGGCTTGTCATGCTCTCTCGCACGACAAGTGCGTCCAGCCCAACCGCCTCGAATTTCGGCTCAAGGAATAGACGCAGTTGTTTCGGCAAGTCGGCTGTTGGCTCTGGCGTCAGGATGATGCCCTTTGGCCCTCCAAGAGCCACAAGACCTTGCAGCAGCCGCATGTCATCAGCGCCAAGCGGCTCGAAGCCGACGAACCGCGCTTGTTCATTCTCGGCGTAGTGATACGTCACATCGAGCTTGAGCTTCTTCCGTTCACCGCGCTTGAGACTGCGGAACAAGCCGGGGACCAAGCAGTGCATTGGGTCGTGCCTGGCATGGGTGAGGTCAAAAGCCATCGCCGCGCCTCCGGCCATCACGTCCGTTTTCTTCGGCCCGGCTGACCTCATGCAGGTCCACCGGCACCAGAACACCGCCCGCGTGCCGCAAGTACCAGCAATCAAGTTGCGTAGCGTCGTAGTTCTGCTTGCTGACGCCGAAACGCACGAAGTAGCTGCGACGTTCGTTGCCGATGGGCTGCCGGTCATGGGTGCGGTCGCTAAGGCGCTTTGCCTCGTCCTCGGTCATGCGGGCGACGTAGCCACACCACCTGGCGTTGTCGATCAGTGCGGACGCGCCACGCGCGGCCTGCTGCTGGTCGGTCTGACCTTCGCGGGCGCTTCCCTTGCTGACATGGTGCAGGTAGAGCACGGATGCGCCCGTGGTGGCTGCAACGTGCTCCAGCACGGCCACGAGCTGAGCCATGTTTCCGTTGCTGTTCTCATCGAGGGCGTGAATGCGGCTTAGGGTGTCCAGCACGATCAGCCGCGCCCCGGCGCTGTACTCAACGACGCGGCGCAAGTGCGCATCGTCCATGATGTTCAGGCGCTTGCCCATGATCGACTCAAGCGCGAGGTTCTCCGCAATCGCTTGGCGGGCTGTGTGCCCAAGATGCTGGCCTATGGCGTGAATGCGCCGCACAAGCGCAGGCGCTGGATCTTCCCCGGCTAGATAGACCACGCGCCCGGCGTGTGCGGGGGCAAGACCCACGAGGTCGCCGCCAGCGACACTGCACGCGATGCTCATAGCCGCTTCCAACGCCCAGAAGCTCTTACCCGTGGCTCCTGGAGCGACGAGCGCGCCGACAGTCCCTGCAAGGAAGCCGGGCCATATGAAATCCAGGACCGGCGGCTCTTGCTCGAACGCCGCCAGTACATCAATCGCCATTCCTCAGTTCCCCGTTTCGTACAGGGATTCGTCGCTCAAAACGTCGGCGATCTACGAGGTTCGGAAGTAGACCCGCCGGCCGATCTTCAAACGGGCCTTGTTGATCCGCCGCGTCCATTGGTTCGTCGCATGCAAGCTGCATCCTCAATCCATCAGGCGAACGATCCAGGACAGTGGCGAGCTGAGCCATGCTCAGCAGCGGGCCGAAGCGTTGCAACAGCGTGTCTTCTATCGTCATTGCGTAAACCTCCGTTATCAACTGAATTGCAACGAAGGTTACGCAGCGCCATGCTTGATGGGAGCCTATTTGTTGTCGATAATGGTTGACATGGAAAGTGAAGAAGACGCGCAAAAACGCCTTGGCCCTTACTACATTGCCATCTGGCAAGGATGTGCTCCTGGCGTTTCTCAGGCCATCAGAGACTTTCGCGAACGCTGGAAGCCATACTCCATATCCTCGAGACGCTACCCCATCTGGCGACTGATCCACGAAGTGGTCGACCCCGCCGTGAGCGCGTACTTGGCAACTCTACCGGCACGTTATTCTGGTTACGTCCCCGGCGCGGGAACAGGAATCGGCTTCAGCGCAATCATTCGGCTGGTCGGGTTTGATGCGATGGTTCGTGTGCAACGGCAGTTGTTACGCCAGTTCATCAAAACCGAAGACAAGCAAACAGCCAGAGATCAACGCTTTGTTGCCGCGTTCGAATCATTAATCGACTTGGTTAGTGACTGCGGCCGAAAGCGTCCAAAAACCTCGACCGCCGTCAGGGGCGTCAGTCTCAATGCAGAACGCAAACACGGCTTTTGCGATTTCTGCGGAAATCTTTCGGAGTTTTCAGCCTTCATGGCCAACATCGCCGAAGAGAAGGTCAATGATGTGGAGCTTGAAAACCGCAAGAAGCTTGAACTCAGTCATCAGTATTGCAACAGGCATCGCCCCAAACTCCCGAATGGCGAGTGGAACCCTGTATACAGACAAGCGAAGCGGTCGCTCAGCCAGTTTGAAGTCGAGGTGGCGAGGCTCAGTCGCCAATGCGCCAGGCCATCCTCACCACAGGCAGCGGCGTCGGGAGATCCGCTGGTAGATAGCTATTACTACCGCTATTTGCTGCACAAGGGAGTGCAGCCGGCAGACAAAGCCGCCCTGCGCAATCTGGCCAGGTTGATGGTGGACAAAAAGCTGTCGGACACCAAGAAAAAAATGCTGGTTCTTCTACATTCCGGGTTCAACCAATCAGTGATCGCAAGCAAGTTGCAAGGCCATGGGCAAAAACCGCTGACTCGCCAAGCGGTATCTAAAGCACTGGCATCGATTTCCGAAGTATTCGACCTGAGGAAACCCAATAGGCATTTCGTTTTTTGATGCCCATCTTGTCAACCATAATCGCCAACATTTGAACCAAATCAAACGACTTCACCAGGCACCATCAGGCACATGTTCGCAAGTGACTGAAAGAGGCCAGGAGATGCAGGCAACGACAAGCAAGACGCTCATCAGCTGCTGGCAATGATTCCGTTGTCTGAACGCACGATTTTCAACATGGAGCAGCGCGGGGAGTTCCCGCGCCGGATCGCACTCACCAGCCGAAACGTCGCCTGGGATTTGGCCGAAGTCGAGGAATGGATCGAGGCGCGCAAGTCGTCAGGTGCTCAGGCCATGCGTCCTGGCTTCAGCCCGCCCATCAATGCCAGCGGCTCTACGGGACATTTTTAGCGGCTAAAAAGCTCGATACATCCAATATCGATGATATTGCGGGCGACGCGCGCGGTGCCATCTCTCCTGCAAAGCACCTTTGACATAACGGCGACGTGTTAGGCGCCTCTCAACAGGATGCCCGCAATGTCCGCACCACATGCGCTTCTAGCGTCCTCCAATGGGTCGCGCCCCCTCCTAATGGGCAATTGAACTCTCAGAAATTCGAAATCATGTCGATGCATCATGATTTCAAACTCTGACCCTACGAAGTCCGGCATCTCCAGAAGGTCTTCATAGGTAAAGCCGGCAGCGTTGATCCTCGAAAGCACCGCGTCAAGCGTTTCAAAGAAGCTCGTGGTTCCCTCATACCATTCGGCACGAAGGCGCGCTGGCTCCAGAAGCTTGTGTAGTAGCTTCTCTAGCCCTTTCACCTCTTCGCGGTACTCAGAACGCACAACGAAGGCGTGCGCGATCGGATGTGGGCAACCGGTCTGAATATTGGACAGACGGCGTTGAATGCTTGAGGTCAGCCCGATCTTTACGTAGGTCTTGGTCTCACCTTTGCAGGCGATTAAATAGACATAGTCCCTGTCCATATTGGTGCAGCCTCCCCGGCGTTCCAGCGGCTCACTTCAACTTGTCGAGTCCGTGGACCGTCTCAGTGTCCATTCGTCGATCATGTCCGCCCAGTCCTGCAACATCGCCGTGCGCTGCTCACGGTACTCGGCCTTGTTGTAGACGGCCCTGACGCCTCGCTGCTCGTGCGCCAGGCACTTCTCGATCCAATCCGTGTTGTAGCCAGCCTCATGCAGCAACGTACTGGCCGTGCGCCTCAAGTCATGTGGCCCGAACTTGGTGAGCGACTTCCCTTCCTTCTGCGCCAGTCGATATGTCAGCGTCAGCACCTGGTTGAGCGTGGCGCTGCTCATGGGCAAGTCCGAGTCATACCGTGACGGCAGCACGTAGTCCGATCCGCCGGCGAAGGTTTTGAGGGCAATGAAGATGTCCAGCGCCTGCCGGGACAGGAACACCAGGTGCGGATTGCGCCGCTTCATCCGCTCCTTCGGGATCGTCCAAAGTGCGTCGCTGAAATTGATCTCGCTCCAGGTCGCGTTGGTCAGCTCGCTCTTGCGCACCATCGTCAACAGCAGCAGCTTGGCCGCGGCCCGGACGGATGGTGCTGTGCCGATACGCTCCATGTACTGGTACATCAGGCCGATCTCGTCGGGCGTTAGCGCACGGTCGCGCGGCTCGAACCTGGCGATGGTCGTCGGGCGCACCAGCACGGCCGGGTTCTCGACCTTCTGGCCGCGCTCTATGGCCCAGCGATAGACCTGCAACACCACCTCGCGCGCATGCACTGCAGTGGCCGGCGCGCCTCGCTCCACTATGGCATCGGTCAGTGCGCGCAAGTCCTCGTGGGTGATCTCCACCAGCTTCTGATTGCCGAATTTCGGTTTCAGCTCGCGCTCGTAGATGGAGCGGCGCATGTCACGGGTGGAATCGGCCATCTGGTAGCCCCGCAGCCACTTTTCCGCCCAGGCCCCGAACGTCTCCGCGTCCTTGACGCGGGCCTTATCCCGCGCCTTTTCCTTGGCCGGTGACTTCCCGGCCGCGACCATCTTCTTGGCCTCGCCCAACCGCTCGCGGGCTTCCGCCAGGGTGATGCCGCCGACGCCGTAGCGGCCGAAGGTGATGGTCTCCTGCCTACCGTGGATCGAGTAGTTGTAGCGGAACGAGATCGCTCCGGCGGCCGTGACGGCTACATAGAGACCGTCACGGTCATTCACCTTGTAGAGCTTGTCCTTCGGCTTGAGGTTGCGCAGCTTGGTATCGGTCAGCATGGTTCTCGCCCTGATTCAGCTCAAATACCATGATCCGAAAAGCGGCCAATCCTGGCGTAAAACAACAACAAAATCATTGTGTTACGCAAATTCAATACCATGAACATCCGTAAGGTTGTTGCATGGTATCGGCGACTTTTCATGGCATAGAAGCATTCGATGCCATCCATCATGCTATGAAAAAACGGTGCTTGGCGATGCCAAATGTTGCCAGGCGGTGCAGAACGAAATCAAAAAAATCCCGTATTGACGCGGGCTTAGGTGTGTTTTCGTGCCACTAGGTGCCAGCCAGTGCCAGACGCCGAATCACTCCCACTCGATCGTCGCCGGTGGTTTGCCTGAGACGTCGTACACGACCCGCGAAATGCCGTCGATTTCGTTGATGATTCGCCGCGAGACGAGGTCGAGGAAGTCGTAGGGCAGGTGTGCCCAGCGGGCGGTCATGAAGTCGATGGTTTCGACGGCGCGCAGGGCGATGACCCAGTCGTATTTGCGGCCGTCGCCCATGACGCCGACCGATTTGACCGGCAGGAAGACGGCGAAGGCCTGTGAGGTCTGGTCGTAGAGGCCGGCGCGGCGCAGTTCGCTGATGAAGATGTCGTCGGCGCGACGCAGCAGGTCGGCGAAGTCCTTGCGCACTTCACCGAGGATGCGCACGCCCAACCCCGGACCGGGGAACGGGTGGCGGTAGACCATCTCCGAGGGCAGGCCGAGTTCGACGCCAAGCCGGCGCACTTCGTCCTTGAACAGTTCGCGCAGCGGTTCGAGCAGTTTCAGGCGCATGTGCGCCGGCAGGCCGCCGACGTTGTGGTGCGATTTGATGACGTGGGCCTTGCCGGTCTTCGAGCCGGCGGACTCGATGACGTCGGGGTAGATGGTGCCCTGCGCCAGCCATTTGGCGGCGGTCAGCTTGTTGGATTCTTCCTCGAAGATCTCGACGAACAGGCGACCGATGATCTTGCGCTTGGCCTCGGGATCGGTGACGCCGGTGAGTTCGCGCAGGAAGCGCTCTTCGGCGTCGACACGAATCACGCGCACGCCCATGTGCTGGGTGAAGGTCGACATCACCTGATCGCCTTCGTGCAGGCGCAGCAGGCCGGTGTCGACGAAGACGCAGGTCAGCTGTGTGCCGATCGCGCGATGCAGCAGCGCGGCGACGACGGAGGAATCGACACCGCCGGACAGGCCGAGGATGACTTCGTCATCACCGACCTGGTCACGGATGTTGGAGATGCTGTCCTCGATGATGTTGCCGGTGTTCCACAGCGCTTCGCAGCCGCAGATCTCCAGCACGAAGCGCGAAAGAATGCGCGCGCCCTGGCGGGTGTGCGTGACTTCGGGGTGGAACTGCAGCGCGTAGAAGCCGCGATCCTCGTCGGCCATGCCGGCAAACGGTGCCGATTCGGTGCTGGCGATGCACTTGAAGCCGGCCGGCAGCGTGCTGACGCGATCGCCGTGGCTCATCCATACGTCGAGGATGCCGTAGCCTTCGGCCGTGGTGTGGTCCTCGATGTCCTTGAGCAGCGGGGAATGGCCGCGGGCGCGCACCTGTGCATAGCCGAACTCGCGATGATCCGAACATTCGACCTGGCCGCCGAGCTGCTGCGCCATCGTCTGCATGCCGTAGCAGATGCCGAGCACCGGCACGCCGAGCGTGAACACCGCCTGCGGTGCACGCGGGCCGTCGTCGACGGTCACCGACTCGGGGCCACCGGAGAGGATGATGCCGCTCGGCAGGAAGTCGCGCACGTCGGCATCGTCGACGTCCCACGGGTGGATCTCGCAGTAGACGCCGATCTCGCGCACGCGGCGGGCGATCAGCTGCGTGTACTGCGAACCGAAGTCGAGAATCAGGATGCGGCTGGAATGGATGTCGCGGGTGGTCATGGCACAGCCTCGAAGGCACGGAGTGCGGAAATGCAAAGGGCGGACACCTCGGCCCGCCCTTGCGCTGCTTCGACGGGCGTCGTTCAGTTGACGCGGTAGTTCGGCGCTTCTTTGGTGATGGTCACGTCATGGACGTGGGATTCGTGCATGCCGGCGCCGGTGATGCGCACGAACTGCGGACGGGTGCGCATTTCGTCGAGCGTCGCGCAGCCGACGTAACCCATGCTCGAACGCAGGCCGCCCATCAGCTGATGGATGATCGCCGAGATGGTGCCCTTGTACGGCACGCGACCTTCGATGCCTTCCGGCACCAGCTTCTCGACGGCGCTGGCGTCCTGGAAGTAGCGGTCGGCCGAGCCCTGCGCACCGGACATCGCGCCAAGCGACCCCATGCCGCGATAGGACTTGTAGGAGCGGCCCTGGAACAGCTCAACCTCGCCGGGGGCCTCTTCGGTGCCGGCGAGCAGGCTGCCGACCATCACCGAGTAGGCGCCGGCGGCGATGGCCTTGGCCAGATCGCCCGAGTAACGGATGCCACCGTCGGCGATCAGCGGGATGCCGGAGTTCTTCAGTGCTGCGGCGACGTTGGCAACGGCGCTGATCTGCGGCACGCCGACACCGGCGACGATACGCGTGGTGCAGATCGAGCCCGGGCCGATGCCGACCTTGACCGCATCGGCGCCGGCTTCGGCCAGCGCCAGGGCAGCCTCGGAGGTGGCAATGTTGCCGCCGATCACCTGCACCTGCGGGAAGTTCTGCTTGACCCAGCGCACGCGTTCGAGCACGCCGCGGGAGTGACCGTGCGCGGTATCGACGACGACGACATCGACGCCCGCGGCGACCAGCGCGGCGACCCGCTCATCGGTACCGGCACCGGTACCGACGGCAGCTCCGACGCGCAGGCGACCGTGCTCGTCCTTGCAGGCCCGCGGGAAGTCGGAGGACTTCTGGATGTCCTTGACGGTGATCATGCCGCGCAGCTGGAAGTGATCGTTGACCACCAGCACCTTCTCGATGCGGTGCTTGTGCAGCAGCGCCTGCACTTCCTCGCGCGAAGCGCCTTCGCGCACCGTCACCAGGCGCTCCTTCGGCGTCATGCTGCGACTGACCGGTGCGTCGTAGTTGGTTTCGAAACGCAGGTCGCGGCTGGTGATGATGCCGACCAGTCCTTCGCCATCGACCACCGGCACGCCGGAGATGCCATGCCCGCGCGTCAGCTCCAGCACTTCGCGGATCGTCGCATCCGGACGCACGGTGATCGGGTCGGAGATGACACCGGACTCGAACTTCTTGACCCGACGCACCTGCGCCGCCTGCTGCTCGGCGGTCATGTTCTTGTGAATGATGCCGATGCCGCCTTCCTGCGCCATCGCGATCGCCAGTCGCGACTCGGTTACGGTATCCATTGCCGCCGAGACCAGCGGCATGTTCAGCGTGATGTCACGGGTGAGACGGGTGGCGAGATTGACGTCCTTGGGCAGCACTTCGGAGTGCGCGGGGAGAAGGAGGACGTCGTCGAAGGTGAGCGCTTCTTGCACGATACGCAGCATGGCGTGAAATACCTGGCCGGGCGAAAAGAAGCACTTAAGTATATCGATTTGACCCTGCCGGTGGAAACGCAATAGCGTGCATGCCGCCTTCCACGCCCACCGTGAACCGCCGATGCCCGCCCCCGTCACGCCCGCGCCCAGCCGTGAGATCTACAGCGTATCGCGCCTCAGCCAGGCCGTGCGCACGCTGCTGGAGGGGCATTTTCCGCCGCTGTGGGTGGAGGGTGAGATCTCCAATCTGTCGCGCCCGACCTCCGGTCACTGCTACTTCACGCTGAAAGACGGTGGCGCCCAGGTGCGCTGCGCGATGTTTCGCAACCGAGTGCTGCTGCTGCGCGAGGCTCCGGCCAACGGCATGCAGGTGCTGCTGCGCGCCCGTGTCTCGTTCTATGAAGCGCGCGGCGACTTTCAGCTGATCGTCGAGAGCATCGAGGCCGCCGGTGAAGGCCGTCTGCGCCGCGAGTACGAAGCGCTGCGCGCCCGCCTGGCGACCGAGGGCCTGTTCGACGAAGCGCGCAAGCGCCCGCTGCCGGCCCTGCCGGCCCGCATCGGCGTCATCACCTCGCCGAGCGGTGCCGCCATCCGCGACGTGCTGAGCACCCTCGCCCGCCGCGCCCCGGGCATTCCGGTACGCCTTTACCCGAGCGCCGTTCAGGGCGAAGGCGCCAGCGCCCAGCTGGTCGCAGCACTGCGCCGCGCGGGCGAACGCGGCGATTGCTCGGTGCTGCTGCTGGTGCGCGGTGGTGGCTCGCTCGAAGACCTGTGGGCCTTCAACGATGAGACGCTCGCCCGGGCGATCCGTGCCTGTCCGCTGCCGGTGATCAGCGGCGTCGGCCACGAAACCGATTTCACCATCGCCGACTTCGCTGCCGACCTGCGCGCTCCGACGCCGACCGCCGCCGCCGAACTGGCCAGTCCCGATATGCGCCAGTGGGCAACGCTGCTGGAGCGCATCGATCGCCGGCTGCGCGGTACCGCCCTGCGCCAGCTCTCGGGCCTGCGCCAGCGCCTGCTGCTGCTGCGTACCCGCCTCGATCGGCAGACGCCGCTGCGCCGCCTGCAGAGCCATGCACAGCGACTCGATGAACTCGACCAGCGCCTGCGTCGCGCCCTGCGCAACCGACTCGCTGGCGAGCGCATGCGGCTCGCCCAGCTGGAGCAGCGCATCGCGGCGCAGTCGCCGCGGCGGCGGCTGGCGCTGCAGAGTGAACGCTGGCGCCCGCTGCCGGCCCGCCTGCAGGCGGCGCTGCTACGCCGCATCGTCATGCTGCGCACGCTCGCACAGCAGACGCGCCAGCGACTGAACGCACAGGCACCGCAGCGCCGCAGCGCCGCAGCCGATGCACGCCGTGCGCAGCTGGAACGCCGCCTGTGCGCAGCCCTGCAGCACATGCTCGAAGCCCGTCGGCAACGGCTCGCCGCCGCTGCCCGCCAGCTCGATGCGGTCAGCCCGCTGGCTACGCTGGGACGCGGTTATGCGATCGTCACCGATGCGCACGGGCAGGTGCTGCGTGACGCTGCGCATATCGCTGTCGGCGACATGCTGCAGGCGCGACTGGCACACGGGCAGCTGCTGTGCCGGGTACTGCAACACATGGAGCCGTCCCAGGCGGCATGCCCCGCAGCCGACGAGACATAAGCCCGGCCCCGTGAGCCCTGCGGCTCACGGAAGTGGGTACACTGCGCCCCTGATGGAGTGCCGCTAGCCGGCGTTTTTCTCAGGAGAGTTGCCAATGAGTGGGCGCGTCATGCTGCTGCGAAGCGAAGTCGACAGCAGCCATTGCCACGTCGTATCCATCCCCGACCCTGTCGATGAAAAAGAAGCCGTCGGCCGCGTCAAGGCGCTGCTCGCTCAGGTGCAGGCGGAGAATCCGGATTTCTCCTGGGAACAAGATGTTGCTCCCCTGCTCGCGGCCAACGGTTTCGCGCCGCTGCCGCAGGTGCTGGGCCCCGTCTGGGACAGTCCAGCCGCCTAGTCCGGCAACCGCAACGATTCGCCACCGATCGGCAGCACGCCGCGTTCTATGCTGCACACAACAGCCGACGGGCGGGCAGCCGAACAGAGCCGGAACGACATCATGGGAGCTTCAGCGGAACCGCCCGCTGGCGGAGTACGCATGCGTAGCTGGAAGGCGTTCCTGCAGGCTTTCATCACCCTGGCAGGCGCCTATTACAGCCATGAAGAAACCCGCTGGCATGCGCGTGCACTGACCCTGGTCCTGGTGTTACTGACGGTCGCTCAGGCCGCCGTCCCGATCAGTGTCAACGGGTGGTCCGAATACCTGTTCGATGCGCTTGAACGGCGTGACCTGTTCACCTTCCTGCATGCACTCGGCTACCTGCTGCTGATCGTCGGCGGCAGCGTTGTCGTGATGACCGCACACCTGTACATCAAGCGGCGGCTGCAGATCGGCTGGCGAGCCTGGCTGACGTCGCGCCTGCTCAACGAATGGCTGGACGCCAGCTGCATGCCCCATGTGCAGAGATCACCGACCGATGAAGACAATCCGGACGGCCGCATCGCCGAGGACGCCCGCATCAGCTGTGAGTACGCCGTCGACCTTGCGCATTCGGCGCTTTATTGCCTGCTGCTGCTGGTGAGCTTCACGCAGATCCTGTGGGGCCTGTCGGGAGCCCTGAGCATCCACCTCGGAAGTCTGAACCTGCCGCTGCCCGGCCATCTGGTGTGGTTCGCGCTGATTTACGGCGCGACCGGTACCGCCATCAGCCTGGTGCTGGGCCGTTCGCTGGTGCGCACGGCCAACCACCGCCAGCGTCGCGAGGCGGATTTCCGCTTCGGCCTGGTGCACACCCGGCAGAACACGCTGTCGATCGCGTTGCGCCAGTGCGAGCCGGACGAGCGCCGGCGCCTGTGGGCGCTGTTCTCGGTGGTGCTGCAGGCCTGGGAAAAACAAAGCGACGCGCTGCGTTCGCTGTTTTTCTTCAGCTCGGGCTGGTCGACGCTGTCGCAGACCGTTCCCTTCCTGGTCGCTGCACCGCGCTACATCGCCGGCACCATCACGCTCGGCACGCTGATGCAGACCGCGCAGGCCTTCCAGCAGATGATCGGCGCGCTCGCCTGGCCGATCGACAACATGCCGAAGCTCGCGGAATGGCGCGCCTCGGTCGAACGCGTGCTCGGTCTGCATCAGTCCCTGCAACACAGCGAGCGCCCGTCGCCGGCGGCGCCGGGCAAAGGCATCGAGCTCGCCCTCGGCGAGACGCCCGCGCTGTCGCTCAACGGCCTGACGATCGAACAGCCGAACGGTCAAGTCTTGCTCGAAGACGTGCACACGCAGATCCAGCCCGGCGACCGGGTGCTGATCTCCGGCGATCCCGCCACCGCCGTCAAGCTGTTCCGCGTCGTCGGTGGTCTGTGGCCGTGGGGGCGCGGGCGGGTCGAATTGCCCGAAGGTTCATCGATCTTTTTCATGCCACGCCGCCCGTACCTGCCGACCGCGACGCTGCGCGACGTCATCGCCTGCCCGCCACAAGCCGAAGCAGTCGACGACGCGACCATCCGACAGGCCCTGCAGACGGTCGGGCTCAGCCGCCTCACGCCGCTGCTCGGCCGCCGCGGCGAGTGGGAGCAGGACCTCGATGCCGGCGACAAGCAGCGCATCGGTTTTGCGCGCCTGCTGCTGCAGCGGCCACACTGGATTTTCATCAACAATGCGATCGACGCCCTCGACCCGGCCGGCAAGGCGCAGATGCTGGCACTGCTGCGTGAGCAGTTCCCTCAGGCCACCATCGTCACCATCGGTGAAAACGGCCTGCTCAGCGACTTCCACGGCCGCCGGCTGACGATCACGCGCGCCGGCGACCGGGCTCACGTCATCGAACAACCCATCGCCGCGGCGCCAATCAGCCCCGAGCGTCACGAATGAATGCGCGATACCAGCCGAACGAGGTCTTCGGCGTGCGCTGCTGCGTCGTGTAGTCGACGTGCACCAGACCAAAGCGCGGCCCGTAGCCTGAGCCCCATTCGAAGTTGTCGAGCAGCGACCAGACGAAGTAGCCGCGCACGTCGGCACCGGCCTGCAGCGCCTCACGCAGCGCGCCGGTGTAATCACGCAGATAGGCGACCCGCGCCGGATCGTCGACGGCGCCATCGGCCCCCACGCTGTCACTGCCGCCGGCACCGTTCTCGGTGACGTAGATCGGCAGACGGTAGCGCCGGCTCAGATCGATCAGCTCGTCGCGGAACGCGGCCGGCCAGGTCGGCCAGCCGAGCGCCGAGCGCGGCGCATCCGCCGGGGCCTCGCCCCAGGCGAAGTTCCAGGTGCACTGCGGATCCGCCTTGGCAAAGATCGGTCCGTAATGATTGAGGCCGAACCAGTCCAGGCGCCGGCAGATCGTCGCCATGTCGCCGCCGCGCACGTAGGGTTCGATCGCCGCGGCGATCTGCGGCGGGTAATGGCCGAGCAGCTGTGGATCGGGGAAGGCACGGTTCCAGTGCTCGTCGAGCAGGGCGGCGGCGGCGCGATCGGCGTCGCAGTCCTGCTCCGGCCACACCACCTGGCGGTTATGGATCGCGCCGATCGAGGCCTGTGGCAGCAGGTCGCGCAATACGCCAACGCCCAGGCCGTGGGCGAGATTGACGTGGTGAATCGCCCGCAGGTGTGCATCGCGGTCGGTGACCCCCGGCGCGCTCCAGTCGATGGCGTAGCCGAACAGGGTGAACACCGAAAACTCGTTGAACGTCGCCCAGCGCTGCACGCGATCACCGAAGCGGCGGGCGATCAGCGCGGCATAGTCGGCGTACCAGCCGGCGCAGTCGCGGTTGGTCCAGCCGCCGAGGTCATCGAGCGCCTGCGGCAGGTCCCAGTGGTACAGGCACAGCCATGGTTCGATGCCGGCAGCGAGTACCGCATCGATCAGGCGATCATAGAAATCGAGTCCTTTTTCATTGACCTGTCCGCGCCCGCGCGGCAGCACCCGCGGCCAGGCCACGGAAAAGCGGTAGGCGCCGATGCCGAGTTCACGCATCAGCGCGACGTCCTGCGGATAGCGGTGGTAGTGATCGCAGGCCACGTCACCGCTGTCGCCATTGGCGATCTTGCCCGCCATGCGACAGCGGGTATCCCAGATGCTCGGCGCCCGCCCGTCTTCGGCGACGGCACCTTCGATCTGATAACTCGACGTCGACACGCCCCAGACGAACTCACGGGGCCAGGAAAAAGCGGCTTCAGTCGGCATGATGCGCTCCACGGCAGTGGCTATGCCGTGAATCTATGGCGGACCGCCCGAGCGTCAAGGACGCGGATCAAATCGCGCCGGCAGATAGCCGCCGGCTCATGAAAAAAGGCGATCCCGCGGGATCGCCTTTTCGTCTGTCAGCGCAGCTGCTTACTTGACCAGACGCGCCGTCACGTACGAGCCCGGAGCGTTCTCGATCACCTTGAGCTTGCCATCACCCGGCTGACGCGGCGACACCTGCTCGCCGGTATTCGGCTTGACCCACTCCAGCCAGTTCGTCCACCAGGAACCGTCGCTCTTGCTCGCGCCCTTCAGCCAGGACTCCGGATCGGCCGACAGGTCGGCATTTTCCCAGTAGCAGTACTTGCCACCGGCCGGCGGATTGACGATGCCGGCAATGTGGCCGGAACCACCGAGCACGAACTTCACCGGGCCGCCGAACAGCTTCGGTCCCTTGAAGGTCGACTTCCACGGTGCGATGTGGTCTTCGATCGCCGAGATGAAGTACACCGGCACCGTGACCTTACCCAGATCCAGCGGCACGCCCTTGATCGTGATACCGCCGTTCTTGCACAGCAGGTTCTGCTGATACATGCAGCGCAGATAGAAGCTGTGCATCTTCGCCGGCATGCGCGTGGAATCGGAGTTCCAGTACAGCAGGTCGAAGGGGAACGGCTCCTTGCCGAGCAGGTAGTTGTTGATGAAGAACGACCAGATCAGATCATTGGCTCGCAGCATGCTGAAGGTCGTCGCCATCTGGCTGCCGTCGAGGAAGCCCTGCTTTTCCATGCGCTTTTCGAGCATGGAGATCTGCTCTTCATCGATAAAGACTTCCAGCTCGCCCGGCTCGCTGAAGTCGATCATCGTGGTGAAGAAGGTGCCGCTGACGATGCGCTTGTCCTTCTTCGCCGCCATGTAGGCCAGCGTCGCGGCCAGCAGCGTACCGCCCAGGCAGTAGCCGGCGGCGTTGACTTCCTTCTCACCGGTCGCCTTCTCGATCGCATCGAGCGCTGCCAGCGGACCTTCGAGCATGTAGTCCTCGAAGTTCTTCTCGGCGAGCGAAGCGTCCGGGTTGACCCAGGAGATCAGGAACACGGTGAAGCCCTGATCCACCCACCACTTGATCAGCGAGTTCTTCTCGCGCAGATCGAGGATGTAGTACTTGTTGATCCACGGCGGCAGCATCAGCAGCGGGCGCTTGTACACGTTCTCGGTGGTCGGCGTGTACTGGATCAGCTGCATCAGATCGTTCTGATACACCACCTTGCCCGGCGTGACGGCGATGTTTTCGCCGAGCTTGAACGCCGACAGGTCGGTCATGCGGATGTTCAGGCTGCCCTTGCCACGTTCGAGGTCTTCGAGCAGGTTCGTCAGACCCTTGAGCAGGTTCTCGCCACCGCTTTCGATCGTCGCCCGCAGCACTTCCGGATTGGTGATCGGGAAGTTGGTCGGGCTCAGCGCGTCGACGAACTGCTTGGTGTAGAACTCAAGCTTGCGCTTGGTGTGCTCGTCGATCCCTTCAACGTGCGTGACGGTGTCCTGCACCCACTGCGCGGTCAGCAGGTAGGACTGCTTGATGAAGTCGAACAGCGCGTTCTGCTGCCAGTCATCGTGCTTGAAACGCTTGTCCGAACGCGCCGGAGTCACCGCCGGTTCCGGCTTCTGGCCGAACAGCACCGCCGTGCCCTGCTGCCACAGCGTCATGTAGGTGTTCCACAGGCCGATCTGGGCGTTCACCAGCTGCGCGGGATTCGCCAGCAGGCGCTGGGTCATCTCCAGGAACGCCTTACCCATGACCGGATTTTCGACCGCGGACAGGGCTTCGGCGGACTGGCGCTCCAGGAACTCGGTCACCAGGTGCTGACTCTTCTCCGCAATCTGGGTGACCGCTTTGGTCACTTCGACCGGATCGGGAATCTTCAGCTCGGGGGCAAGGACTTCGGCCATCGGAAATTCCTTCGTGTTTGAGGAGTGAACGGATCGTACCGACCGGGCCGGCCTTTCCGCAGACATCTGGCAGACCGTGAAAAGCGGCGAAAGGATCCACTGCCGTCGCTTTCCAGAACCCGAAATGAGGAAGCCGCCCGCAGGTGCCGGGCGGCTCTCGATGTGAACCGCGCCGGAGATCGTGGCGCGGTGCAAGCCCGGCGCGGCTGGCTTACTTCTTCGCGACCAGAGACTTCAGCTCTTCCAGGCTCTCGTTGACGCGCTGGTTGATGACGGCGAAGGCTTCAGTGTTGGACTTGCTGACCATCTCGGCGAGCTCGCGGGCGTTAGCCAGAGCCTTCTCGAAGGCGTCCTTGGCCAGCTGAGCCTGCTTGGCGGTCAGCTCCTGCGGGTTGCTGCTGAGGGTGCTGAGATCCTTGGCCAGGGCGCTGACTTCGGCCATGGCCTGCGAAACGATCTCGGCCTGACGCTTGGCAACCGCCTGCATGCCTTCCAGGGCGACCTTGTTCGCCGTGGTCAGCGCTTCGACGTTCTTGCGCTGGCTGGCCATGATCGCTTCGACATCGACGCCAGGGATCTTGACATCGCCGAGCATCTTCGAGACGTCGAACTTGCTGAAATCGAACTTGGCAAAATCGGCAAACGGGTTGGACTGGGTCATGACTACTCTCCTCGGAAAAACAGGTCGGAATAAACGGCTCAGGCCGTTCGAACTCAGGATGGTGCGCTGCACCATTGGTTGACGATGCTATGCATGCTGCATTTTGCTGTCAACGATTTTTTTGCATTGCAGCATTTCGCAAAACATACGGCCTGACATACCCATCTCGGCCTCACGGCCTCACCTAGCCAGCGAGCGCCTTCGAAGCAATTTCGAAGACGTCCGGTGACAACCCGCGCAGGTCGAGGATGCGCTCCAGCGCCCCGCGCATCAGCGCCTGACGGCCGGCGTCGTACTGCCGCCAGCGCGTCAGCGCACCCAGCAGACGTGCAGCGATCTGCGGATTCAGCGGATCGAGCTCAACAATGCGCTCGACCAGGAAGGCATAGCCGCTGCCATCCGCCGCGTGGAACCGTACCGCGTTGTTGTTGCAGAACGCACCGACCAGCGCACGCACCTTGTTCGGATTGCGCAAATTGAACGCCGGATGCTGAAGCAGCGTGCAGACGTGCTTCAGCGTATCGGCGCGCTTCGAGGTCGCCTGCAGCGTGAACCACTTGTCGACCACCAGCGCCTCGCGCTGCCAGCGCGTGTAGAACGATTCGAGCGCCGCGAGCCTGGCCGGATGTTCGCCATGAGCGATCAGCGTAATCGCCGCCAGCTGCTCGGTCATGTTGTCGGCCGACTCCAGCTGCCGCGACAGCATGGTATGGACCAGCGCGCTTTCCAGACTGGCGAGATAGTCGAGGCAGCGGTTACGCAGCGCACGCCGGCCGATCGCCTCGCCGTCGAGGCTGTAGGCGCCGTGCACCGCCAACCGTTCGACCAGGGCGTTGAACGCCGCGCGGTGATGCAGCGCCAGCCCCTTGCGCAGAAACTCGCGGGCGGCGAACAGGCCATCGACGTCGATGACCGCCATCTGCTCCGCCAGATAGGCCTCGGACGGCAGCGTCAGCATCTGCTCAAGCAGTGCCGGATCGGTGCTGTCGTCCGCCAGCAGGCGGGCGAACAGCTCGGCCAGCGTCGATGGCAGCGACCAGGCGTGTCCCTCGGCACGCACCGCAAGCAGCTGGAGCACTGCGCGCACCCCCAGCTGCTGCGCCGCCTCCCAGCGGTTGAAGGTGTCGCTGTCATGCGCCGCGAGGAACAGCAGTTCCTCATCGCTGTAATCACAGACCAGCTTCACCGGCGCCGAAAACCCGCGCAGCAGTGACGGCACCGGCGCGGCCGGCACGTCTTCGAACACGAAGCTCTGCTCGGCCTGCGTCAGTTCGAGCACGCGCGCACCCGTCGCCGCGGTTTCGTCGCTCAGGCGCAGCGGCAGCTCGCTGCCATCACGATCGAGCAGGCCAACGGCCACCGGGATCAGGAACGGTTCCTTATCCGCTGCCTCCGGCGTCGGCGGGCAGGACTGGGCGAGGTGCAGCGTGTAGCGACGCTGGGCTGCGTCATATTCGCCGCGCGCCTTCAGCGTCGGCGTCCCGGCCTGACGGTACCAGCGCATGAACTGCGACAGATCGCGGCCATTGGCATCGGCCATCGCCGCACAGAAATCCTCACAGGTCACCGCCTGGCCGTCATGGCGCTGGAAGTACAGATCCATGCCCTTGCGGAAGCCTTCGCGCCCGAGCAGCGTCTGGTACATGCGCACCACCTCGGCGCCCTTCTCGTACACCGTGACCGTATAGAAATTGTTGATCTCGATGTAGGACTCGGGACGGACCGGGTGCGCCAGCGGGCCGGCATCCTGCGGGAACTGCAGCGCGCGCAGATTGCGCACGTCGTCGATGCGCGCCACTGCCGCCGAGTTCATGTCGGCGGAAAATTCCTGATCGCGGAAAACGGTGAGCCCTTCCTTCAGCGACAGCTGGAACCAGTCGCGGCAGGTGACGCGGTTGCCGGTCCAGTTGTGGAAGTACTCGTGGGCGATCACCGATTCGATACCAAGGAAATCGGCATCAGTGGCGGTGTCGGGGCGCGCCAGCACGAACTTGGTGTTGAAGACGTTGAGTCCCTTGTTCTCCATCGCCCCCATGTTGAAGTCCGAAACGGCGACGATCATGTAGATGTCGAGGTCGTACTCAAGGCCAAAGCGCTCCTCGTCCCAGCGCATCGCCTTCTTCAGCGAAGCCATCGCGTGCGCGCACTGATCGACCTTGTCGTGCTCGGTGTAGATCTCCAGCGCCACCGTGCGCCCGGAGCGGGTGACGAACTGATCGCGCACGCAACCGAGATCGCCGGCGACCAGCGCGAACAGGTAGGACGGTTTCGGGAACGGGTCCTCCCAGCGCACCCAGTGACGGCCGTCGGCCAGCTCGCCGCGTTCGACCGGGTTGCCGTTGGACAGCAGCATCGGGTAGCGCTCGCGCTCGGCGACCACCGTCGTCGTGAAGCGCGCCATCACGTCCGGGCGATCGAGGTAATAGGTGATCTTGCGAAACCCCTCCGGCTCGCACTGCGTGCAGAAGTTGCCGGACGATTTGTACAGCCCTTCCAGCGCGGTATTGAGTTCGGGGTGGATCAGCGTCTCGACGCCGAGCGTGAACTGCGCCGGCGGATCGAACAGCGTCAGCGTATCGGCCGTCACCTGGTAGCGGTGCGCCGGCAGCGGCTTGTCATCGAGCGTCAGCCCGAGCAGTTCGAGCTGTTCGCCGTGCAGGTGCAGCGCGTCGATCGCAGAGTCCTGCCGGCGCAGCTGCAGGCGGCTGCTGACCCGCGTACCGGTCTCGCCGAGCTCGAAGCGCAGTTCGACCTGGTCGATGAGGAAGGCAGGGGCACGATAGTCCTTGAGCAAAACGGCACTGGCAGTCATGGGCATCCCGAGGCAGCAAAGTGGAGCAAACGGCACAACGGCGATCGTACCGCCATGCGGGCGATCACAGCACGAGCCAGCGCCAGGCGCAAACGCATGACCTGTGCCGGTTCAGGTCCACCAGTAGCGCACGGCATGGAAAAACACCGGCGCCGCGAAGCACAGCGAATCGATACGATCGAGCATGCCGCCGTGGCCTTCGATCATCGCGCCGAAGTCCTTGACGCCTCGATCGCGCTTGATCGCCGACATCACCAGGCCGCCGGCGAAGCCAAGCAGCGTCACCAGCAGCGCCAGCATGAAAGCCTGCCACGGCGTGAACGGCGTCGCCCACCACAGCGCCGTGCCGATCAGCGCCGCCGACAGCACGCCACCGACGAAACCCTCGACAGTCTTGTTCGGGCTGAGCCTGGGCACGATCGCCCGCCGCCCGCACAGCTTGCCGAACACGTACTGCAATACGTCGCTCAGCTGCACCACCAGCACCAGCCAGATCAGCAGCGTGGCGTTCTGGCCGCTGTAGCCGGGAATCTCCAGCATCAGCAGCGCCGGCGCATGACTGACCGCGTAAACGCAGATCATCAGCCCCCACTGGATCTTCGCGCTGCGTTCGAGGAAATGCTCGGTATCGCCGGCGAGCGCGCTGCGCAGCGGCAGGAACAGGAACGCGTAGACCGGGATCAGGATCGCGAACAAACCGTACCAGCGCGTGCCGACCAGCCAGTAATGCAGCGGCAGAAACACGAAGAAGCTCCAGAACAGCGTCTCGTGATCACCGCGTCGCGTCGGCGTCAGCGTGATGAATTCGCGCAGCCCGAGGAACGACACCAGTGCAAACAGCAGCACGGTGCCGAGATCGCCGCAGGCGAGCGCGGCGGCGAACACTGCGCACATCGCCCACCAGGCGCGGATGCGGGCATTGAGATTGTCGACGGTGGCGCGACCGCGCTCGCTCAGCGGTCGCTGCGTCAGGCGGTAACCGATCAGGCTGGCGATGACCAGCACCAGCAGCACGCCGCCGAGCAGCCAGTGCCCATAGAAACCGAATCCGCTCATTGCGCCAAGGCCTCCACCGCCGCCCGCGCCCGTGTCAGGAAATCCGCCCGCAATTCGCCGTCTTCGAGGCGCAGCGGTGCACCGAAGCGTGCCGCGCACAACAGCGGTACCGGCAGCACCGTCCCTTTCGGCAGCACCCGGTTGAGGTTCTCCAGATACACCGGCACCAGCTCGACTTCGGGGCGCTGACGGGCCAGGTGATACAGCCCCGACTTGAACGGCTGGATGGCACTGCCGTCGCCGCGCGTGCCTTCCGGAAACAGGATCAGCGCTTCACCGGCATCGAGCATCGCCAGCAGCGGTTCGAGCACGGTCTGACGATCACGCGTCTCGCCGTTGCGTTCGATCAGCAAAGCACCGAACACCTCGCCTGCCAGCCAGTGGCGCAGTGGCGAAGCATCCCAGTAGTCGCGGGCGGCCACCGGATGGGTGTGCTGACGCAGTGGCCCCGGCAGCGCCGCCCAGATCACCAGACCGTCGAGGTGGCTGGCATGATTGGCGAAATACACCCGCGGCCCCGCCTGTGGCGCAACGTCGCGCCACAACGCCCGCACCCCGGTAAGCACACGGCAGACACCGACCAGCAGCGCCGCGGCACACTCCACACGCCAGCCACTCATCGGGCATTCAGCCCACGGGCGATGTCGGCGAGCCGGCGCACGCAGGTCCAGGCACCGCCGGACACGACGACGACCAGCGCCAGCAGCAGCACGCTCTGCCCCCAGGCCGGTGGCAGCGCCGCGGCCAGCAGCGCAGTGACGGTGAGCAGCGCCATGCGGTGTGGTTTCGCCATCGGCCCGGTGAACTGCTGCGGCAGGCCGCAGGCACCGCCGAGCACGCGCACATAGGCGGTCAGCACCGCCATCAGCGCCGCCGCCCAGCCGAGGCTCACCCCCCAGGGATGAAAACTCAGGCCATAGCCGACACCGAGCAGGATCAGCACGTCGGCGACGCGATCCGGCGCATCGTTGTAGAGATCGCCCGTCGGCGTCTTCAACCCGCCTTCGACCGCGACCATGCCATCGAGCAGATTGCACGCCAGCCGCCCCTGCACCAGCGCGGCCGCCGCGATCAGCAGCAGCGGTGTGGCTCCGGGAACGGCCCGGAAGGCCACGGCAAAGCACAACCCGGCCAGCCCGGCCAGGCCGACGCTCGCCAGCGAAATACCGTTCGGCGTCGCGCCCCGCGCCTGCAGCCAGCGGGCCGCCGCCCGCGCCAGGGCGGTATCACGCGAACGCAGTGGTCGTCTTTCCATCGGCAGCTCCTGTCGGTATCAGCGGCGTTCCAGCGTGGCGGCAAACGGGCACGCCATGCCGTGATAGGCAGAGCAGCCCTCGCCCTGCTCGCTGACCGTCGCCTTGCGCCCGGCGACCACGATGCTGACGCGGCACTCGGCGTCGATGTCGTCTTCGCTCAGCTGCATTTCGAGACGATTGCCCTGCCGCTCGGCGGCGGCGGAAAACTCGGCGATACAGCTCGTCGCGTCGGCCTGCGGCACACTGACCTCCATGTCGACGGCGACGGCGTCGGCACTGTCCGAACCGCTGATGGTGAGCTGACGCTCGCCGCCCTGCGCCGATACGTACTCGCCATCGAGCGACTCGGCCGCCAGCGCGCTCACCGTCACCAGCAGTGCCGCAGCCATCAGCAGGCCGCGCATCAGAGGCTGTGCGTGTTTCGCCATTCGTTTACGAACTCCTGAAGTTGCGGGAAAAACTCGACGAACGCGGCATTCAGCGACGCATCGAGCGTGCGCAGCTCGACCGCCGCCTGCGGCAGCGGCGACGGCCGTCTGAGCCGGCTGGCGATGCCCGTCAGCGCCCGCGCTACGCCGCTGAATTCCCGATATGCCAGCAGCAGCTGAGTCGAGATCAGGTAATCGATACTGCCGCGCATGCGCGGCGGCAGCTGAGCATAGTCGGCGAGCAGCGCGGCGTGCACCTCGGCGACGAACTCGCTGAGCGGCTGTGCGCACCAGCGTGTCCAGTCACGCGCCAGACAGTGATCAAAGTAAACGTCGAGGACGATGCCGCCGTAGCGACGCAGCGGTGCGGAAAGTTCGCCGCGCACCGCCAGTACACGCGGATGCGTGTCGGTGTAGCGATCGATCGCACGATGCAGCTGCACCTCGCGACGCCAGACGGGATCGGCGAGCGCATCGACCGCGCCTTTATGAAAGTCACCGAGCATCTGGCCGACGCGGGCACGCGCCTGCGGCGCGGCGAGCAGGAAGTGCGCGAGGTAGTTCATGCCCGCGGCCGGAAATTGCGCACCCGCAGTCGCAGCTCACGCAGCTGCTCGGCCGACGCCGCCGGACCGAAACGCAGGCTGGCGTAGAGATCAAGGATATAGCCGGTCTCGTCCGCCAGATCCGGGCGCTGGCGGGCAATCCTGGCCGCGAAAGCCTGCGGTCCTTCATGCGCGGCGCGGCTCAGCCCGATCCACTCCAGACGCGCACAGAAACGAAGGTACAGCGCAGCCAGGGCATCGTGTCGCGGCCGCCGGCACCACCAGGACCAGGCCGCCAGCAGAGCAGCGACGATCAGCAGCCCCCCCAGCATCAGCGCCAGCAGGCCCAGCACGTCGGCACCGTGCCAACCCAGCCACTGCAGCAGCTCGCGCTGGCGCTCGGGACCATAGGCCAGTACCCATTCGTTCCAGGTGACATCGAGCGCATCGAGCTGCAGCAGCGCCTGACGCAGCCAGCCGTCTCCGCGGCGCGCCAGCAGCGGCAGTACCGATGGATCACCGATGGCGGCAAAGGTGCCACGCTCGACGCGCTCCGGGGCAATCGCCGCCGTGGGATCGACACGCGTCCAGCCCTGCCCTTCAAGCCAAACTTCGGCCCAGGCGTGAGCGTCGGACTGGCGCACGATGTAGTACTCACCGCTTGGTGCCCGCTCGGCACCGAGATAACCCGCCACCACCCGCGCCGGCACGGCGGCGGCGCGCATCAGCACGACGAAAGCGCCAGCGTAGTGCTCGCAGTAACCGGCACGCGTCTCGAACAGGAACTCATCGACCACGTCACCCGTCAGCAACGGCGGCTGCAGGGTGTAGCGATACGGCCCCTCGCGAAACAGACGCAAGGCGGCTTCAACCCGCTGACGCGGGTCTTTCAGTGTCTGCTGCCAGCGCCGGCCGAGTTCGACGGCCTGCGGCGCGGCATCACTCGGCAGAGCCAGTGCGCGCAGGCGCTCCACTGACGACAGCGGACCACTGCGATAGTCGAGATCCGAATACTGTGTGTAGCGCAGCAGCTCAGTCACCGGCGTCAGCCGGCGCAGGACATCATTGGTATCGACAAAAGTGGCCGCCGGCAGACTGGCGGGACGATCCAGTGCAAACAGCCAGCGGCGGCCACTCGGCTCCAGCGTAATGACGTATTCGATGGGTTCGCCAACCGCTTCGTGGGCAAAACGCGCACTGCGGCGCAGAGGATCGTAGGCGCGCCAGACGCGGCCATCGAAACGCTCCAGCACCAGCCCGCGCCAGTACCGCTGCGCCGGTGGCGGTACGGCGGCACTGAAACGCACGCGAAACGCCACAGCATCCGACAGATTCAGTCGGGCAATCGAGCCCGGGCTCATTTCATCATCGATGCCCGTACGCGCGGCGGCGTCCTGCGGCAGGTTCCACAACGGCCCCTGTACGCGCGGAAAACACAGGAACAGCACCAGAGCCACAGGGATGGCCCGCACCAGCATGGAGCCGACCAGTCGATAGTTCTGGCCCGATGACATGTTGGTATCGGCACGCGAGGCACTGACCTGGGCGGCCAGCGTTACCGTCACTGCGAGCGCGGCGTAGACAGCCGTCAGCAGGCCCTGGTCGTAGAGCAGACGAGCCATGACCAGCAGGTAGGCGAGCAGCGTCAGCACCTGCGCATCACGGCGCGTGCGCCATTCGAGCAGCTTCAGCGCGCTCATCGCGAACAGCAGCGCCACACCAGCTTCTCGCCCGAACAGCGTGCGGTAATGCCAACCGACGCCGATGCACAACAGCAGCGTCATCAGCCCCAGCATGCCACGCGACGGCGACGGCAAACGTCCGAACGCCGCCGCCACACGCCAGCCGCCGGCAACGACAAACACCAGTACCAGCCACCACGGCACCACCAGCATCTGCGGAGCGGCCGCCAGCAGCAGCGCCAGCCCGACATCACGCATCAAGCGCGGCGCGCCTGGATCCTGTTCCAGCGCCACCGGCTCAGGAACCGACATCGGCGGCCTCTCCATATAGAGCAAGGTGTTCGAGCGCGGCACGGCGGTGCATATCACCGTGATCCGGCGCCAGTTCGCAGCCCGGCAGGCGCAGGCCGTAACGCAGGCCGGCGGCCTCCGCAGCCAGCACCCAGGCACTCAGCTGCGACAGACGGGCTTCGATGTCCGTCAGCTCGGCCAAGGCGTTCCAGTCGAGCAGCACCTCCTCGCCGCCGGCCGGCGAGACGAACTCCTTGACCAGCAGGGTTTCGCTGCGCGCCGAGGCGCGCCAGGCGACGTGGGTTGCCGCATCGCCACGTCGCCACTCGCGCAGCCCGGCGAACTCCTCGTCACCGGCCAGCTCGGCACCGAGCTCGTGACGCAGGCCGTAACCGCCACTCGGCAGGGGTCGGTCGCCCAGCGGCGCCGGCCAGATCACGCCACAGGCTGGAAACTCCAGCCAGGTCCAGGCGCAGAACAGACCGAGCGGATACACCGTGGACAGCCGCAGCGTATCCAGACGCAGGCGGCCGCGGCGCGGCGCCTTCACCAGCAGATCCACGCTCTCGCTGCCCGCCGGCAGATCCGCCAGCCGGGCCGTGATGCCGTCACCGTCGACGGTGATGCCGTAACGCGCCCGGCTGCCGGGAACGTCGATGCGCAGCGACACGTTGGCCTGCGTGCCGGCAAAGGCTGATTCGGCGCTGGGAGGATGCACGGTCAAGCCACTCAGCTGGTCATGCACGCGCTTCATTGCATCGACGGCGACGCCACCGAGCACGAAGGTGAGCACGAAACCGAGATTGACGTTGTAGTTGATCGACCAGCCCAGCAGCACCATCAGCAAGGCGGCAAAGGCGTAGCCGGCACGCGTCGGCAACACGTACAGCCGGCGGCGATCGATGCGACACGGCCCGCTCAGCGGTTTGTGCCGACGCCGATGATGGGCCCGCAGCCAGTTCGACATCCGCGCCTCGTCAGGCCGGCAACGGCACGGAGGTCAGCAGGCGCTGGATCAGATCTTCGATGCGCAGGCCGACGTGCTGACGGTCGGGCCGCAGGCGATGGCCGGCAAGCAGCGGCAGCAGAGTCTGCACGTCCTCCGGCAGCGCATGGTCCCGCCCGGCGAGCAAGGCCCAGGCGCGAGCCACCCGCAGCAGCGCCAGACCGGCACGCGGCGACAGACCGACCTCGAACAGGCCGCCGAGGCGCGAGGCGCTGAGCAGCGACTGAATGTAGTCGAGCAGCGCAGCACTGGCGTGCACGCGTTCGACACGCGCCTGCAGCGCCAGCAGCACCGGCGCATCGAGCACGCTCGACAGGCGCTCAAGCAGGCAGCGCCGGTCTTCTCCGGCCAGCAGTGCACGCTCGGCGCGCGGGTCCGGATAACCAAGGCGAATGCGCAGCATGAAGCGATCGAGCTGTGACTCGGGCAGCGGAAAGGTCCCGAGCTGCATCAGCGGGTTCTGTGTGGCGATGACGAAAAAGGGTTCCAGCAGCCGCCGTGTCTGGCCGTCGCTGGTCACCTGCCCCTCTTCCATGACTTCGAGCAGCGCGCTCTGTGTCTTCGGCGAGGCGCGGTTGATTTCGTCGGCGAGCAGCATCTGCGCGAACACCGGCCCCGGATGAAAGACGAACGCGCCCTGCTCGCGGTCGAAGATCGAGGCACCGAGGATGTCCGCCGGCAGCATGTCGCTGGTGAACTGCACGCGGCGAAAATCCAGACCGAGCGTGCGCGCCAGCGCATGCGCCAGCGTGGTCTTGCCCATGCCGGGCTGGTCTTCGATCAGCAGGTGACCGCGGGCAAGAATGCAGGCCAGCGCGTAGCGCACGGCGGCGTCTTTGCCGAGGACGACACTGGAGACCTGCATGACCGCGGCGTCGAGCCGCTCACGCAGGGCTGCCGGGGAAAGTGACGGGGAGGACGGGGTCTGAGCTTCCATGCCGATCGAGTCACTCCTGCAGGCGCAGTTCGCGCCGGAATCGCTTCCAGTTATCAACGTAATGAGCAGCCGAGGCCAGCAGACGCGCCCGCTCCTCGGGTTCCAGCGTGCGCACGACCCGCCCCGGTGAGCCCATCACCAGCGAGTACGGCGGAATCTGCTTGCGCTCCGGGATCAGCGTGTTGGCACCGATCAGGCAGCCTTCACCGATCACCGCGCCGTTGAGCACGACGCTCTTGATGCCGACCAGCGTGCCGTCCCCGATGGTGCAACCGTGCAGCATCGCCATGTGGCCGACGGTACAGTCAGCACCGATCAGCAGCGGATAGCCCGGATCGGCGTGCAGCACGGCACCGTCCTGCACATTCGAGCGCTCACCGATCAGCAGCCGCTCACTGTCACCGCGGGCGACGACGTTGAACCACACGCTGGCCTCGCGGCGCAGCTCGACGCGCCCAATGACGGTGGCATTGTCGGCAATGAACCAGTCGTCACCTTCACATTGCACGGCGAATTCACCGAGACGGTAGCGCATGCCGGTCAGCCTCCGAGCGAGTCGATGAAATCGGCCAGCGCCGCGAACACCGCACGCGGCTGCTCCAGCGCCACCATGTGGCCACCGCCTTCGACCAGCACCAGCCGGGCTCCGGCAATGCCGCTGGCCAGCGACTGCGCGTATTTCGGCGGTGTCAGCACGTCTTCGGTGCCACACAGCACCAGCGTCGGGCAGCCGATCTCGCCCAGTCGGGTACCGACATCGAACTGATTGCAGGCGAGGAAATCGTCGCGGATCACCCGCCAGTCGGTCGCCAGATAGCGTGCCTGCTCGGCGGCCATCAGCGCTTCATCGGTCGCCGGCCCGAACAGCGCCTCGACGATGAACTCCACCGCCGCCGGAAAATCGTGTTCGAGCTGCTCGATCAGCGCTGGCAGCACCTTCAGGCGCGAGCCGGTACCCAGCAGCACCAGTCCCTTGAGCCAGGCCGGGTGGCGCAGCGCGAGTGTCTGCACGACCGCCCCGCCCATCGAATGCCCGACCAGCAACACGTTCGACAAACCAAGGGCGGTCACCCGCGCATTCAACGCATCGGCATAACGCTCGATCGATACACCGTCGTCCAGTGCCGCTTCGCCACCATGCCCCGGCAAATCCAGAAAGTGCACGCCGCGCACCGGCAGTTCGGCCAGCTCGCGCGGGAAATGGCTGTGATCCGCCCCCGCGCCGTGCACCAGTACGACGTCGAGTGCCATCGCCGCGGCGGTCCCCGAAACCGCGCCCTGTTCCGCTTGCTGTTGGTCTGCTGCCATCTGCGTGTGCATCCTCCGATCCGTCCGCCGCTGATGCTAACAGATCGAATCCTGCCATCGCCGGGCGCGGGAACACCCGACCGACCGGCCATGCACTGCGAAAGCATCCATATTCAACACGCAAACACACCAGAACCAAAAGATCGACCGGGACTTTTGAACCACCACGCACACCCACCGCCGTCGACGCCGGACCGTTTATCGGCACCGCAGAACCTGCAGCTCGGCGTGTCAGACGCGCTCGATGTGTGTATCCCCACTCACGGCATCGCGCCGCCCGCCGGGGCAATCTGCAGCACGCGGCAGAGCGGCTCCCCCCATAGGTCGAGCGGTGCACATCAATCAAGTGCATTCATGACCTGAAGCGGCGATCGGGCGCCGCCGGGGGACAGTGCACTGACCAATTTCAGAATTTCGCTGGCTTTGCGCAACTCGCAGACCTCGCGCTCACGCATTGCGGATGTGCTGTGCTTCGGCCGTCGTCTACCTATTGCGCTAACTGCTATTGCGTTCCGCCTGATACATCCGGCGAGAGCCGAGAAATTCAGCCCATATTTTCATTCTGCGCCGACGGTAACAATGCCGAATGCGGCCCAAAAAAGCCGCACCGAAAACACGATAAGCAACAACCCCATCATCCGATCGAACCAATGCCCGATGAGCAGAAAGCGCTGACGCATCCCCTCGCTGGCAAAAATCAGGCTAACTAAAACGAACCACCCCGCATTGACAAAGCACATCCAGCCTCCATAAAGCATCTGAATGTGCAAGGGTGTCGATGCGCTGACAATCGTTGTAAATACGGCCAAGAAAAACAAGGTTGCTTTTGGATTCGTGGCATTGGTCAGAAAACCCAATACGAACGACTGCCAGAAGCTCTTGACCCCATCTCCTGTATCCGGCGATATCGCATTCAGTTGCCGACCAGCCTGCCATATAAACATTATGCCGAGATAAAGCAAATAACCCGCGCCGGCCAGCTCGGCCACAAGCAGCAGCCATGGCGTGGCATGCATTAATGCCCCCATGCCCAGCAAAGTATAAATAACATGTACCGAGATGCCTGGGTAATCATCCCGCAAATTAGCTGCCGTCAGAAGTGGAATTTTCTCGTAGTCTTCGCCGAGGATGTTCCATGAAGAAGTCCCGTTTTACCGATAGCCAGATCATCGCCGTTCTCAAGCAGGCCGAAGTCGGCACGCCGGTGCCGGAGTTGTGTCGCGAGCACGGCATCAGTTCGGCCACGTTCTACAAGCTACAAGTGGCGCAGCAAGTTCGGCGGCATGGATGCATCGCTGATGTCCCAGCTCAAGGAGCTGCAGGACGAGAATCGGCGGCTGAAGAAGATGTATGCCGATGCCCAGCTCAGCGCCGAGCTACTGAAGGAAGCGATGGCAAAACAATGGTAAGGCCATCTCAACGCCGGGAGATGGCCCGATGGGCGGTACAGGGCGGACGCACGAGTATCCGACACGCCTGCCAGACCTTTGATCTGAGCGAGACCTGTTTCCGCTACCAGGTCAAGGCCAGCGAAGAGAACGCGAGGATCGCCGACTGGCTGGTCCGTTTGACTACGGCCTACCGCGACTGGGGCTTTGGCCTGTGCTTCCTGCACCTGCGTAACGTCAAGGGCTTCGGCTGGAACCACAAGCGGGTCTACCGCATCTATCGGGAGCTGGAGTTGAACCTGCGGATCAAGCCGAGGAGGCGACTGGTGCGGGAGCGCCCAGAGCCGCTGGCGGTGCCCGAGACGATCAATCAGGTCTGGTCGATGGACTTCATGCACGACCCGCTCAGCGATGGCCGCAGCTTCCGCTTGTTCAACGTGCTGGACGACTTCAACCGCGAGGGACTAGGGATCGAAGTGGACCTGTCGTTGCCCTCGGCCCGGGTGATCCGGTCGCTGGAGCAGATCATCGAGTGGCGCGGCAAGCCACGCGTGATTCGCTGCGACAACGGCCCGGAGTACATCAGTGGCGCGCTTCTAGCCTGGGCACGGCAGCGCGGCATTCGGATCGAGCACATCCAACCGGGCAAGCCGCAACAGAACGCCTACGTCGAACGCTACAACCGCACCGTCCGCTACGCCTGGCTGGCCACAACCTTGTTCGACACCATCGAGCAGGTACAGGACAAAGCCACCCGCTGGCTATGGACGTACAACCACGAGCGCCCCAACATGGCGCTTGGCGGCATCACCCCGATGCAAAAACTGGCACTCGCCGCTTAGCCCCACTTTTGACGTCCGTTAAAAGCGGGGGGATTACCTGGAACATCCTCGGCAAAGACTACGAGAAAATTCCACTTCTGACGGCAGCTAATTTGCGGGAGGATTACCATGGTTTTTCCGCTATACGGCTTGAGTCCCTCAATAATCAAAACAAGATCATGATGCGGTAAAAAAGAGGGCGCTCGCGCCCCCTCTTTTTTACCGCATCATGATTAGTTTTTTTGCAAAACGAAAAAATCCATTTTACTCAGAATGTTGCAAACACATTCATCTCGATCCAGGCCTTCGAGGGTTAGCGGATACATCATCCTGAACGTGGACTTCGCCTTCGCCATTGGTGCCTGCGGACAGCACAGCAGGACGCCGCATCGATATCTCACGGCGCTCAGACGCGTGTTGCTCGGCTTCGAGGACGATCATGATGGCCCCGTAGCCACTTTCTTGAAAGCCATGGAGTCTCTTGGCTAATTGCATGGGAACTTGCGGTTTAAACCAAACATGACAAATGCTGACATTTCCTTCTTTTTCCAGTCACTCCCAAACACCTGAACATATGGTTGTGAGTTATTTATTTCGTCATCGACGACTTTTTTTAACTCTTTATAACTAAGATTAAAATCTTTTGGAAGACAAATAAATCTTTCATTTCCGACATATATGTCTTTGGTTGTTATTGTGAGAAAAGATATCAGCTCGTATAAAGCCTGAAAGTAGGCGGTCACCGCCAAAGCCGCATTCTCATTGGATGACCTTGACAAGTTTTCGTAACCTTCAATGCTGAAGGCATTACATCGAACAGATGCAGTCATGATCATTATTGAAAATAACGCAACTTTTATAGTGACACCAATTCCTTTTTTAGTTTCATATAATGCTATTTTCATGACCAAGTGCTCTCGCTATCAGGTTAAATCAGTTTGTTCCGCAACACTAAATTAGTGGCACTCTAAAATAAAATTGGCTATATCTTGTTATTGTCATGCCTCGTACAGTCAGTTTTTTATCAGGTTCCATAATCCTGGTAAAAGTATTATCGCTATTACTTCCATGGCAATCAATACTAAACTTAAAATATAAACAAAAAATCCCTTTCCCATGCCGATTTTCAGTTCTGTTGCCGGGTTATTCAATGATCCGAATACAATACTACCAATAGATAATGACGCAATAATATTGATTGATTCTATTCCTGCAGCTCCTACTCCTCCAGTTAAAATAAAAAAACCTATTGAAATAATTATTACTGTCAATTTAGCGGCCATTAACGTTACGGTTTTTTTACATGCCACATTCCAAGCCAGCCAAAATTTTAATATTAATCGTATGCTAATGCGCAGATTAACCGACATTAAAATAAACGCAATTGCCATGGCTGCGATTATAATAAGAATGATGTAAACGATATTGAGCTCATTCATGCTGTGGCACCAGATTTGTTTTTTGTGTATTAATTGCGAATCAATCGTGCATGGATCAACTGCGACACGCCAAAGATAAATTTTATCCCTCCATATAATATTGCCCCCCAGAACAACGTAAATCGACCACCACCATTATGGCTCATAGCAGAATAGCCAAGTAATGTAATGAAGCTTCCGACAAAAAACCAAAGAAAACCGAAAGCCGTATTTTTGTAGCCTATTGAATTAATGGATTTGGACATTTCCGCCCGTAACGTTGATATCAGTACAAGTGCATCATCTTTATTTATTCCTTGCTTTTCCAGCATTGTTACGATTCTATTGTTTGAATGTAAATGTCGTATCCACTGAATTGTGTCTTTTATAATCAAGTCAAAGTCGCTTGCGTGTGCCTGTTCGTCATCGTGGGCGATATTAACTTTCATTAATATTTCTCCGCTATTCGCTTTTTGGGTTCATCGATATTTCTATAACGGCCCAAAGGTTATCCTGCCTCAGGCGCTGCTAAGCTATAATCCATGGATATAGTAGCCATAAATTAATGGAATTATACTCATATCGGGTTCGTGCGCGAAGGCGACACGGTGGTGGTGGTGCACAGCATGGATCGCCTAGCGCGCAACCTAGACGATCTGCGCCGCCTGGTGCAGGGCCTCACCCAACGCGGCGTACGCATTGAGTTCGTCAAGGAGCACCTGACCTTCACTCGCCGATGGCGAATCTGATGCTCTCGGTGATGGGGGCCTTTGCGGAGTTCGAGCGCGCCCTGATCCGCGAACGGCAGCGCGAGGGTATCGCGCTCGCCAGACAGCGCGGAGCCCACCGGGGTCGCAAGAAGGCACTCGCACCAGAGCGGGTAGCCGCGTTGCAGCGCCGCACCCCTGCCGGCGAGAAGAAAGCGCAGCTTGCCCGCGAGTTCGGCATCAGCCGGGAACCCCTATACCAGTATCTGAGAACGGACGACTGACCATGCCGCGCCGCAATTTGCTGACGCCCGCAGAGCGCACCGGCCTACTGGCCTTCCCGGCCGCCGACGATGAACTCATACAGCATTACACTTTCTCCGAACCCGACCTGTTGGTGATCCGTCAGCGGCGCGGTAGCCACAACCGGCTCGGCTTCGCGGTGCAGTTATGCTACCTGCGTTATCCCGGCTTTGCCCTGCCGACGGATGCCGAGCCGCCCACATCGGTAATCATCCCGCAAATTAGCTGCCGTCAGAAGTGGAATTTTCTCGTAGTCTTCGCCGAGGATGTTCCATGAAGAAGTCCCGTTTTACCGATAGCCAGATCATCGCCGTTCTCAAGCAGGCCGAAGTCGGCACGCCGGTGCCGGAGTTGTGTCGCGAGCACGGCATCAGTTCGGCCACGTTCTACAAGCTACAAGTGGCGCAGCAAGTTCGGCGGCATGGATGCGTCGCTGATGTCCCAGCTCAAGGAGCTGCAGGACGAGAATCGGCGGCTGAAGAAGATGTATGCCGATGCCCAGCTCAGCGCCGAGCTACTGAAGGAAGCGATGGCAAAACAATGGTAAGGCCATCTCAACGCCGGGAGATGGCCCGATGGGCGGTACAGGGCGGACGCACGAGTATCCGACACGCCTGCCAGACCTTTGATCTGAGCGAGACCTGTTTCCGCTACCAGGTCAAGGCCAGCGAAGAGAACGCGAGGATCGCCGACTGGCTGGTCCGTTTGACTACGGCCTACCGCGACTGGGGCTTTGGCCTGTGCTTCCTGCACCTGCGTAACGTCAAGGGCTTCGGCTGGAACCACAAGCGGGTCTACCGCATCTATCGGGAGCTGGAGTTGAACCTGCGGATCAAGCCGAGGAGGCGACTGGTGCGGGAGCGCCCAGAGCCGCTGGCGGTGCCCGAGACGATCAATCAGGTCTGGTCGATGGACTTCATGCACGACCCGCTCAGCGATGGCCGCAGCTTCCGCTTGTTCAACGTGCTGGACGACTTCAACCGCGAGGGACTAGGGATCGAAGTGGACCTGTCGTTGCCCTCGGCCCGGGTGATCCGGTCGCTGGAGCAGATCATCGAGTGGCGCGGCAAGCCACGCGTGATTCGCTGCGACAACGGCCCGGAGTACATCAGTGGCGCGCTTCTAGCCTGGGCACGGCAGCGCGGCATTCGGATCGAGCACATCCAACCGGGCAAGCCGCAACAGAACGCCTACGTCGAACGCTACAACCGCACCGTCCGCTACGCCTGGCTGGCCACAACCTTGTTCGACACCATCGAGCAGGTACAGGACAAAGCCACCCGCTGGCTATGGACGTACAACCACGAGCGCCCCAACATGGCGCTTGGCGGCATCACCCCGATGCAAAAACTGGCACTCGCCGCTTAGCCCCACTTTTGACGTCCGTTAAAAGCGGGGGGATTACCC
>NZ_QGTJ01000003.1:443480-526106 GCF_003182095.1 Plasticicumulans acidivorans
CCCAACATGGCGCTTGGCGGCATCACCCCGATGCAAAAACTGGCACTCGCCGCTTAGCCCCACTTTTGACGTCCGTTAAAAGCGGGGGGATTACCCCACCGCCAACATCACGCGCCCCAAGTGCGGTTCAATCTCTTCTTCAGAAGCAGAAGTACAGTCCGCTCCAGATGTATCATCCACAAGGCATCGCCGCTGAAAAATTTTGGCAATCACAGCCCTGCCTATCTCTTCAAACTGCCGCTCCGACCTATCAGAACAAAGATAATCCATATCGATTTCTTTTGTAGTGCTCATCGCTTTGTCTCCTCAAGTCACGCACGATAAAGTGCCTTTTTTAATGATTCCATTTAAAATTCACATATAAACGATCAAGTCCAGATCCTGTTGGCGCACAAGAAATGACAAAACCCATTTTTGTTATTGCCAAACGTTTATGTATGTTTGTCTTGATCGCTGCATAGAGACGCATCTAAAAATGTATTCATGTCTCTCAAGTTGGGAGGACACCGTGCTGAGCTGACAGCCATTGCTGCTTAGCCGCAATAACGACAAGTCGACTGGACTGCTGGACCATCCAGACGACGCATACCTCACCCAAAGCGTTCTCTATATCTTCGGTCGCCAGCAGCAACGACTGGTGATATCCAGCCAAGGCTTTCGTGCCTTGCCCGTTGGCCAGCGGGATTTCCGCGTCCACCTTGGCAAGGTCAGTCTGTCGCCAACGCAAGCCGAGCAAACCCGCCACGTTGATCGCGCCGCCGGGCATAAGCACTCTGGTGAATTGCGGATCCCACACGTCCGGGCGCAAATGCAGCAGCGCTCCCTGCTGCTCGAAGCCTACCTTCCACGAAACTTCAGGCAGGCGATTCGGCGAACCTGACTGCTCGAACTCGCTGGGAATTTGGCCCGCCAGCAACGCCAGGCGGTCGCGCTGTGGATTCATCCAGTGCTCCGGAGCCGGCTGTTCTGTTGCCAGTGAAGACCGGGCAAGCAGCAATTCAGCCCCCCACGACTCGGGTGGCATGACGTTGCTGATCCGGTTGATCCGGTTGCACTGCCAAGCGCTGATGGTTGAGCTGACGGCGCAGCAAGGCCTGGTCGCGGCGCGCCGGCACGACCGCCGACGGCCTGCGCGGGCGATCAAACAAATACAGTTTGCAGGAGGCGCCCACGCCAGCCTTGTAATAGTCGCAGTTGCGCCCGAATGTGGAACTGTCCCGGAAGCCCCTGCCCTGCGGGTTTTCCCGGGCGTCATGACGCCTGGCGTCCTGCACTGCCTGATCGACTCCAGTGCGCCGGGACCGGGCCTGTGCCTGCTCTACCCACCCCCGAGTTTGGGCGATGTCCGGTTTGGATGCCTGGGAGGTTTCCAGCGGTTGCGCCAATTGCGTAGCGTTAAAGTGCCGCCACCACACCGCATAGTTGGCCTGCACTGGCGCCGAGGCATACCCGAACCACTCCGGCCGGGGAATGCCCGCGCACAGGTACGCCGATCCGATGGAGCAAACAGACAGCACGCTGGCGAGCGCAGCACCACCCAGCACTTTCAGGATGAGGCGACGAGAAACGCTCACGCCAATTTCGCCTGTCATGCCTGTGCATCCGCTATGGCAGGTGCGGGCTCATCACGCTTGACGCGAAACCAGGCCGCATACAGTGCGGGAACGAAAAACAGGGTCAGCACGGTGGCGACAGTCAGCCCCCCCATGATGGCGATCGCCATTGGCCCCCACAGTGTGGAAAAGGTCAGAGGAATCATCGCCAGGATGGCCGCCAGGGCCGTAAGCACTACCGGGCGGGTACGGCGCACCGTGGCATTGATGATGGCCTGCCAGCGTGGCTCGCCGGCGGCGATGTCACGGTCGATCTGATCAACCAGAATCACCGAATTGCGCATGATCATGCCGGCCAGGGCGATCACGCCCAGAGTGGCCACGAAGCCGAAGGGCGCGCGCGTCAGCAGCAGAGCCAGGCTGACGCCGATCATGCCCAGCGGTGAGGTCAGCACCACCATGAACATGCGGCTGAAGCTCTGAAGCTGGATCATCAGAAACAGCGCCCACAGCAGCAGCATCACCGGCATCACGGCCTGGATCGCGGTATCGGCCTTGATGCTTTCCTCGATGGCTCCTCCCGTCTCGATGCTGTAGCCGACGGGCAGGCTGTCCTTGATTCCCTGCAACATCGGTTCGATCTGCTTGGATACATCCGGCGCCTGGGCTCCTTGCACATCGGCACGCACGCTCAGCGTGGGCAGACGTTTGCGCACCCACAGGCCGCCTTCTTCCAGCACAGGTTCGATACTGGCCACCTGACTCAAGGGCACGCTGCGGCCGCTGGCGGTGCGTATCGTCAGGTCGCCGATCTGACCGGCATCCAGGCGTTCGGCCTCTACGGCACGGGCCACCACGGCGATCAGCTCCGTGCCTTCGCGCACCTGGGTCACGGTAACGCCGCTGAGCAGGGTTTGCAGCGTGCGCGAAATCTCCTGGGTATCCAGGCCGAGCGCCCGGGCACGGTCCTGATCGACCTGCAAGCGCAGCGCCTTGGTGCGCTCGTTCCATTGCAGGTTCACGTCGCGTACATGGGGATGCTCACGCATGCGGTCACGCACCTTTGCGGCAATCTCACGCACCGTGTCGGGCTCTGCGCCGCGTACACGGAACTGCACCGGATAGCCGACGGTCGGTCCCAGCTCCAAGCGATAGACCCGCGTGCGGATGTGTGGAAAGGTGTCCGCCAAGCGGTTGCGCAGATCGGCGGCCAGCATGCCGGCCTGCTTGATCTCGTGCGGATAGACGATCAACTGCGCGTAGTTGAGCTTGGGGGTCTCGGGATCGAGCGCCAGGTAGAAGCGCGGTGATCCACTGCCGACATAAGCGGTGAAGTCACGCACGCGATTGTCCTGGCGCAGCAGATGTTCCACTTTTTCAGTTTCGGCCAGGGTGGCCGCGTAGCTGGCACCTTCCTCCAGATGCACGTCGATCAGAATTTCCTCGCGCGGCGAATCCGGGAAAAACTGTTGGGGCACAAGCTGGAATGCTGCCAGCGACAGCACGAAGGCCGCAGCGGTCGCGGCCAGCACGGTTTTGCGGTGCGCTACACACCAGGAAATTTTTCCGCTGAACCAGCGGTGGAAACGCTGGTGAGCATCACCATGCCCGTCAGTGCCGTGTGGCTTGATGTTTGGCAGCAGTTTGGCTCCCAGGTAGGGAGTGAAAAACACGGCCACCACCCACGACACCAGCAGCGAGATACCCACCACCCAGAAGATCGAGCCGGTGAATTCGCTGGTCGAGGATGCGGCAAAGCCTACCGGCACGAATCCAGCCGCGGTAATCAGCGTACCGGTCAGCATCGGGAAGGCCGTGCTCGTCCAGGCGAAGCTGGCGGCCCTGATGCGATCCCAGCCTTCCTCCATCTTCACCTGCATCATCTCCACGGCGATGATGGCGTCATCGACCAGCAGGCCCAGCGCGATGATGAGCGCTCCCAGCGAGATGCGCTGCAGGTTGATACCCAGGCGCCACATGATGAAAAAGGTGATGCCCAGCACCAGCGGCACCGATAGCGCCACCACGATGCCGGTGCGAAAACCCAGCGCCAGCAGGCTGACACCCAGCACAATGCCCAGGGCCAGCACAAAGTGCCCCAGGAACTCATTGACCGAGTGCTTCACCAGCGTCGGCTGATCGACGATCTTCTCGATGGTGATGCCGGCAGGCAGCACCTGCTGGATCTCCCGCACGACCGCATCCAGCCTCCCGCCCAAGGCCAGGATATCGCCGCCATCAACCATCGATACCGCCAGGCCGGTCACGCGCTCGCCGTTGCGGTGCATCGACAGCTGGGGCGGGTCAACGAAGCCGCGTGTAACCGTCGCCACATCGCCGAGCCGGAAGGTACGGCCATTGGTCTCGATGGCAACGTTCTCGATATCTGCCACCGAACGCACCGCACCATCCACACGGGCATGGATGCGCACCCGCGCACCTTCGACGACGCCAGCCGGTGCGACGATGTTCTGCCGTGTCAGGTTATCCAACAGCTGCTGGGGCGCGATGCCCAGCTGGGCGAGCCGGGAGTGGCTGAATTCGACGTGGATCTGCGGCTCCTGCACGCCCAGCAGCAGCACCTTGGAGACATCCGGCACCTCCAGCATGCGTTCGCGGGCGGCCAGCAGCACCTGCTTCATCCGCACGTCGTCGAAGCCATCGGCATGGAAGGCGTAGATGGAGCCGAAGGTATCGCCGAAGTCGTCGTTGAAGAACGGCCCCTGGACGCCTGCGGGCAGGGTGTCGCGGATGTCTCCCACGCGCTTGCGCGCCTGATACCAGCTCTCGTCGATCTGCGCCTTGCGCGTCCAGTCCTTGAGCACCAGAAAGATGGTGGCCTGCCCAGGTCGGACGTAGCTTTGCACATAGTCGTAGTTCGGCACTTCCTGCAGTGTGCGCTGAATCTTCTCCACTACCTGCTGCTCCAGGTCGCGTGTGGTCGCCCCCGGCCAGGCCACGTCGATGGTCATGACCTTGATGGTCAGACTGGGATCTTCAGCGCGCCCCAGATTGAAGTACGCCAGCGTTCCCAGCAGCAGGGACAGGATCATGGCGAACACCACCAGTGTGCTGTGACGCAGACCCCATGCGGACAGGTTGAATCCCTGTTTCATGGCAGACGCCCATCCCACGGCTGCACAGTCATATTGGTGTCGAGCCGATGCACACCCGCGACCACCACACGCTCACCCGGCGCGACACCGTCGGCGATGGTGATGGTGTCGGTATCCATCGCGGCCAGCGAGACCGGACGCAGCACCAGTTGCTGCGCGCCATCGGGTAAAACCCAGACCCCGGTTTGCCCGCCCTGCTGAATCAGCGCGGTGATGGGCAGCTGCAGATGCAGGCCATATTGCGCAGCATCGAAGCGGACGGAGGCCGTCATGCCCAGCCGGGCAGCGGCAGGCAGCTCCGGCAAGCCGATGCGCACGCGATAGGTCCGCGTTGCCGGGTCAGCGACCGTGGCGACCTCACGCACCGTGCCGGCCAGCTCGACCGCCGGCAGACTGAGCAGACGCACGACGGCCTGCTGTGCCTGGGTGATCTGGCCGATGCGGCTCTCCGGCACATCGACCTGAATTTCGTTTTCGCCGCTGCGCGCCAATCTCAAGATTGGCGTTCCGGCGGCGACCACCTGACCCGCCTCGGCCTGCACCAGCGCCACGGTGCCAGCGGCCGGTGCCGTCAAGGCGGTGTAGGACAAGTCGTTGCGCGACCGATCCAGCCGGCTTTGCGCGGCGCGCACCTGTGCCTGGGCATTGACGTACTGGGTCTCTAAAGCGTCGAAATCAGCACTTGCGATCGCACCGGATTGCGTCAGGCGGCGGTTGCGTTCGACATCCCGACGCACCCGCGCCAGGGTGGCTTGCGTCTGCACCAGATCGGCCGAGGCCTCCTGCACCGCCAGCTTGAACGGCGTGTCATCGATCCGAGCCAGCACCCCACCTTTGGCGACCGTCATGCCCGCATCCACCAGACGTTCGACGATTCGACCCGGCACGCGAAATGCCAGCTGGCTCTCAATCCTGGAGACGATGGTGCCGGACAGCGTTACCGCGAAACGCTCCTGGCTTGGTTGAACCGTGACGACATGAACCGGGACAGCCGCTGACTTTGCCGGCGGGGCGTCGCTACAAGCGGCCAGAACAGCGCTGAGCACCGCAGCCGTAAAAGCGGCAAACGGCTTAATACCTCTGACGTGAGCCCAGCCAGGTGGGGAGAAATATTTAAAAGGCATATCCATGCATTTGCCCGATTGCTTCGTAAAAAAACGCGACGCACAGGGTTGAAATTATTTTGTACCGTTTCGCATAAAAAGCGATTTGCATTCTGTACTGAAGCGCATAAAATAGTCAATGCATTTTTTTCGGATCAGTACAAATATGACCACAGCCCGACCGCGCGGCAGGCCGCGCAACTACGATCCCGAACAGGTTCTGGAGAGCGCTCTGCGCGCGTTCTGGAAGGGGGGCTACTCCGGCACGTCACTGGACACGCTCGCGGCAGCAACCGGGCTCAACCGTCCCAGCCTCTATGCCGGACTGGGAGACAAGCGCACCATCTACATCAAGGCCATGCGGCGATTTCAGGATTACGCACGGGAGCATTTCGGCGCTGCGTTGCAAGCAAGGCCCGAGGACACGTCATTTGTCGATGTGGTCGCCCGCTATCTGCACGCAGCCATCAATGTGGACGGCCCACACGAAAGCATCGGGGTGAGTGGTTGTGCGGTTATTTCCACGGCGACAGCTGAAGCGCTGACCGATCCGGAAATTCGGCAGGTTCTCGACAACGTACTGGAAGAAATGGACCACCAGCTTCTTGCGCGCTTACGGGAAGCCCAAGCCCAAGGCGAGCTCCCCCCCAATACCGACATTGAGGCGATGGGCTTTCTGTTGTCTTCGACCGCTCACAGTATCGGCATCCGTTCGCGTGCCGGGCACACCAAGCGCGATATGGAAAAGATGGTCGATTCTCTGGCGCGGGCGCTATGCCCGGTCAAATGATGAAGGTCGCGGACACGCGGCGCGGCATTGGAGAATGCCTGATCCCTGCAACAGGCAGGCCTCCCCTCTCCCGCAAGGGCCAGCTGCGCTTTGCCCGGCCCTCGGCTGATTCAAACCGTCGCACATAAATAATCAGTGCAAACTCGAATTCAGCGGTTTCTCAGCGACTTCCGGGCTTTCTACATCAAAACCAAAGGAGCGCAGCCTCTTTATCCAGAACGAGAAACCTGCTCTTCTCCCTGCCTGCGCGAAAAAACCGCACGCTGGTACAGCAGCGCAGTGCAAAAAACGACGGCCGCTCCTGTGCAGAGTGAAATTGCTTCACTCACGAAAGAACGAGTCGAGCATACGGGATAAGGGCGAGTTACATCGCTGGAATAAAAAAATGGCCTTTCGGCCATTTTTTTAAAGTCTTGCAGACTCCAGAGGAAGCCTGCAGATCATAAATTGGAGCGGGAAACGAGACTCGAACTCGCGACCCTAACCTTGGCAAGGTTATGCTCTACCAACTGAGCTATTCCCGCAGCGTGCCGTCAACGACGGCAGGGCATGCATATTACGCACCTGTTACGCAGTTCGCAAGCACCTCTCGCGTGGAGTGCTCCCCCCCCTCTACACCACAGCTCTCAAGGTATGGACTTCGTCAGTCTGCTGCTGCTGATCATCATCGCCAACAGCGCTCCGGTGCTGACGACCCGACTGCTCGGCAACCGGGCCACTCGCGCCGTGGACGGCGGATACTGCCTCGCCGATGGCCGCCGCCTGTTCGGCCCCAGTAAAACCTGGCGCGGCATTGCCGCGGCGCTGCTGCTGACGCCGCTGCTCACCATGCTGCTCGGCCACAGTGCTGCCGACGGCCTGTTGATCGCAGCGCTAGCGATGGTTGGCGATCTGGGTTCGAGTTTCTGCAAGCGCCGCCTCGGCCTGCGCGCCAGCGCCCAGGCACTCGGGCTGGACCAGATCCCGGAATCTCTGCTGCCAGCCGCTGTCGTCGGTGCCGACTTCGGACTCGATGCCGGCGACATCGCCGGGCTGGTCGCGGCCTTTGTGCTGCTCGAACTGCTGCTGTCGCGGATCGGCTACCGCCTGCGCTTGCGCAAGGAACCTTACTGAGGACGCCGCAGTTCGTGCACCACCAGCTCCGGCGGACAATTGAAACGCACCGAAACGATCGATGAACCGGTACCGGCCGAGGTGTAGCCCTGCATGTCACAGTAGCGGAAGGGGCCACGGCAGAAGCTGCGCGGGCAATCGGCATTGGTCATCAGCGCAAAGCCGCCCGGCAGACAAAGCTGGCCACCGTGCGTATGCCCGGCGAGCAGCAGATCGAAACCGCTGTGGGCCGCCTGCCAGTAGGCCTCCGGTGAGTGTGCAAGCAGGATCGCGCAGGCATCCAGCGGTACGTTCTCGGCGGCACGCTCGATGTTGTCGGTACAGAAGTAATGCGGATCGTCGATACCGGCCAGATACAGTCTGTCCGCCCCCCGCTCCAGCACGACGTGCTCATTGAGCAACAGGCGGATGCCGAAATCCTCGATCGTCGGCACCATGCGTACGGTGTCATGGTTGCCGAGAATGGCGTAGACCTCGCCCGGCAGCAGGCGGCGCAGGCGCTCCAGCGCGGCCATTGCCGGCCGCCAGTCGCCATGCGTGCGATAGCGGAAATCGCCGGTGATGACGGTCAGATCCGCATCGACCTCCTGCACGCGCTCGCACAGCGTATGCAGGTATTCGGGATCGCCATCGAGATGCAGATCCGACAGATGCAGCAGCCGCAGACCGGAAAACGCCGCCGGCAACGCCGGCAGGGTCACCGGGTTGTGCACCACCTTCAGTGCGCGGGCATTACGCTGTCCGCGACCGTAAATCCCCATCAGGCGCAGTGTGCCGCGGATGACGGCGTGGATCGAATACCAGTTCTCGATGTGGAAAAACGTGCGCCCGTAGCCGAAAACCGCCTTGCCGTGCGCCGATTCCATACTCAGCCGCTGACGCAGGTGGAGCTCACTCAGGCGGGCGCGCAAGCGCTCGTCGTCGCTCGGCGGCAGCGGTGCGGCAACCTGCTGCACCGGCGGGACGCCGCCCGTCAGAACCGGTGACTCAGCGAGCCGCCTGGCTTGTATCGACATGATCGCCTCCCTTCTCACGATCACCCTGCGATCGTCGGCGTGCCACCACCTCTGTGGCCGGCACGCCAGTCTGCACTCCATTTAAGCACTGTTGCCAATGTCGGGCCGATACCAATGCGCAACAAGGAGTGAACTCGTGCAACTTCCGAGTTAACGTTCGGTCATACCGCTCACGTTGCACATACGCAACGGTGCAGTCTTGTTTGATACATGAGTTCAGAGAATTACGGAGTGCCCATGTCCATCCACCGTGCCCTGCCCCTCTGCTTTGCGCTCGCCCTGTCGACGCCGGCGCTGGCGGGTTCCAGTGCCGATGCGCTGCTTGGCGGCGGTGTCGGCGGCGCCGTCGGTGCGCTGGTCGGCAACGAACTCGGCGGACGCGACGGAGCCATCGTCGGCGGTGCCCTCGGTGCAGCCACCGGTGTCGCCATCACGTCCGGCAGTCCGCGCCGCGAGTACTACCGGGAAGCTCCGCGCCCGGTGTATTACGTCGAAGAGCCGCGTCGCGTCTATGTCGCGCCCCCGCCACCGGTTTACGTCTACCGCGAGCGGCCGCGCGTGGTGTACGTAGACCGCTATGTAGAGCGCCGTTATGACGACGGCTACCGTGGCGATCGCTGGCGTCATGACGGTCGTCGTCACGAACACCGCCGCGGCTGGGACGACTAACCCGCCTCAGCCGGCGCCAGCAGCCTGCCGCCACTGCCCCGGGCTGAGGCCATGCGCCCGCCGGAAGACATTGCCGAAGTGTGCCTGGCTGGCGAAGCCGCAGGCCAGCGCCACTTCGGCAAGCGGCAGCTGGCTCGCGCCCAGCAACTGCCGGGCCCGCCGCAGACGGCGGGCAAGCACCCAGGCGTGCGGTGCGAAGCCGGTCGAAACGCGGAACATGCGCGCAAAGTGGAATTCGCTGAGGCAGGCCTGTGCGGCCAGTTCACACAGGCCGAGCGGCGCATCGAGGTGACTGTCGACATAGTCGAGCACCCGCCGCCGCACCGCCGTCGCCAGTCCGCCACGCAGCAGCGGCCATGCTCCGCCGGCGGCATAGCGCTTCAGCAAGGTGGCCAGCATGGCCTGCAGCAACTCATCGGCCGCCACCCGCAGTGCCGGCTCATCCCAGTCCAGCGCCAGCAAGCGGCGACCGAGTGCGGCCAGCACAGCATCTTCGGCATACAGCGCGTCGTGCAGGCTGCAGGCGCGCGGTTCGCGGTCCAGCCATTCGAGAACCGCGGCCGCGAAGCGCGTCGGTGAGATATAGACGTGCAGAAACGCCAGATCGCCATCGACGATCCAGCTCGACGGCGCACCGGCCGGCAGGATGCAGATGCGCTCGGGCGCGCCATGCAGCGTCGGCCGATCGCTGCGGTAAGTGCCAAGCCCGCCGGCCAGATACAGGCTCAGCGTGTGGTGCGCCGGCGCCTCATAGCTGACGCGATCATCGGCATTGCGCCAGACGGCGGCGGAGACGCCATCGCCGAGCTGGCCGGCGCGCAGCTGGCGCGCGTGCGACTGCGTCAGCGCCCGGGCCACCGCCGGTTCATCCGCTTCGTCACGCCGGCCCGTTGCCGCCATCGCTCCGTCCCCTCCTCATCCTGCCGCACGGCGATGATAGCCACGACCGGCGCGCGGCCCGCGGCACGGTGCCGATAAAGCGCAAGATCACGCAAAACAGCGCAGGTTTTCGCAATACTGCACACCCGGTTCAGGCCGATGCTGCGCCTCCCCTGAACGGAGCCCGTGTGCCATGACCGTTTCGCTCTATGCCCTGACCGTGCTGATCTGGGGTACCACCTGGATCGCCATCAAACTGCAGCTCGGCGCGGTGCCGATCGAGGCCTCGATCATCTACCGTTTCACGCTGGCCGCCGCGCTGCTGTTCGCCTGGCTGCTGGCGCGCCGCCGCCTGCAGCGCCTGAGCGCAGCGGATCATCTGTGGACACTGGCGCAGGGCGCCTGCCTGTTCTGCATCAATTTTGTCTGCTTCTACACGGCAACCGGCTACATCAGCAGCGGCACGGTGTCGGTGGTGTTTTCCGCGGCGACGGTCTTCAACGCTGTCAACGGGCGGATTTTCTTCGGCCGGGCGCTGAGCGCCCGCATGCTCGGCGGGGCAGCGTTCGGCGTGCTCGGCCTGACGCTGCTGTTCTGGCGCGAACTCGCCGGCGGCAACAGTGACACCTTGCGCGGCATCGGCTATGCCGCACTCGGCACCTTGTGTTTTTCCTTCGGCAACATGATTTCGGCGCGCCATCAGGCGCATGGCCTGCGCCCGCTCAGCTCCAACGCCTGGGGCATGCTCTACGGCGCGCTGCTGCTCACGCTCTGGGCCTGGCTGCACGGCATCAGCTTTCGCATCGACAGCACGCCCGTCTACCTCGGCGCACTGCTCTACCTCGCCATTCCCGGCTCGGTGATCGGCTTTACCGCCTACCTGACGCTGGTCGGCCGCATCGGTGCCGAGCGCGCGGCCTACGCCACGGTGCTGTTTCCGGTGGTGGCCTTGAGCATCTCCAGCCTGGTCGAGGGCTATCGCTGGACACCGCTCGCCGGCGCCGGCCTGACGCTGGTGATGGCCGGCAACGTGCTGGTGTTCGCCGCGCCGCGTGCGCCGGCGGCGGCCGCGATCAGCGCAAGGCCCGCACTGCCGCGTTGAGTAGATCGAGCAAATCGAAGACGCGGGCGACGTAGGCGTCGTGCAGTGCAAAGCCGCCGCTGCCCTGGCCGTCGAGCTCGCGATTCAGGGCGTCGAGCAGCTTGTGCAGGCGGCGCGCATGCAGACCCAGCGCCTGCTGCAGCGGATCGGTCAGCACGCCGGAGATCGCCGCCAGCACGCCGAGCGCAGCCATCGCGCCACCGGTACTGGCCACCAGCAGCCCGGTCGAGGCGGTGGCCGGAAACGCCGCGTAATACAGCGAGCCGAGCGTCGGCCCGAGCGCGAACTGTGCCACCGCCAGATGCTGGGCGATGCCGCTCGCCGCCGCCGCACCAATCGCCACCGTGCCCGGCGTGAACTGGTTGAGCGCCGCGCCGGCAGCAAGCGTGACCAGCGCATTCGACAGTTCCGCCGCCGCCACCCGCGAGGCGGTGTAATGCGCCAGGAAATCGGTCAGCCGGCCACGCAGGGCAAGGTGCTGGCCGGCGGCGGCGAGTTCGGCGAGCACCGGCGCGAACTGCGCCGCGACGACCGGCTCGGCGAGCACGGTTTCGAACAGCGAATCGTGCTCGCAGCGGCGCCCGCCGCTGGTGAACGGCAGCTCCAGCCAGTCGCTGAAGATCAGCCATTCCAGCTCGCGCTCGACGTCGGTGCGCCAGCCGTGCGGCACGCGCTCCAGCCGCTCGGCCGCGCGGCGCAGACCACCGCGCCGGCTGAGCGCCGCCACGCCGCCGATCGCCAGACGCGGACCGGCCCACAGCACATTGAGCGGCGCGCGCAGCAGATCGCGGCCGAAGGCCACGCGGTTGAGCTGCCAGGCGCCGCGCCAGCCGAAATGCCGGTGCGTGAACGGGACGATCCGCTGCCGGCGCGCATCGATCCAGCGACGGGCGGCGGCACTGACCGCGACATCGAGCGCGGCATGCGTCAGGGAAGGCAGTGCATCAGTCATTGCGGCAGTGACCGGCAAACGGCACAAGCGTTCGGCACACGCGCCTCAAGCCTGCAGCCCGATACGCGCCGCCGCCCGGGCGTGGAGCCAGTCAGCGAGCGCCGCGGCACTCTGCGGCCGCGCAAAGTAATAGCCCTGCGCCCGGCGTGCGCCGAGCCGGCGCACCCGCTCCAGCTGCTCGCTGGTCTCCACCCCTTCGACGACCAGCTCCAGACCGAAGGCCCGCGCCATCGACAGCGCGGCTGCAATGATCGCCTCACCACCCTGATCCAGCGCGCTGATGAAGCTGCGGTCGACCTTGAGCACATCGGCCGGAAAACGGCGCAGATAGGCGAGCGAGGAGTAACCGCTGCCGAAATCGTCGATCGCCACGCGCACGCCGCGAGCGCGCAGCGCCGAGAGCACGGCACCGACGTGCGCACCGTCGAGCGCGAACACCGACTCGGTCAGTTCGAGTTCGAGGCGCTGCGGCGCCAGGCCGCTGGCGGCGAGCACTGCCTCGATGCGATCGACACAGTCGTGCTGCAGCAGCTGCACCATCGACAGATTGACCGCCACCGAGACCGACGACGGCAAACCGCACACGCTGCGGCAGGCCATCTCCAGCAGCCGGTAGCCGAGCGCGATGATGCTGCCGTTCTCCTCGGCGAGCGGGATGAACACGTCCGGCGCTACCGGGCCGAACTCGCTGTGCCGCCAGCGCGCCAGCGCTTCGACGGCACGCACGCGGCCGTCTTCCAGATCGACGATCGGCTGGAACATCAACGTCAGGCCATCGCCGCTGTCGGCGCAGCCGCGTAATGCCTGATGCATCGCCACGCGTCGCTGCGACTCGGCGCCGAGTGCCGACCAGTACACCCGTGCCTGATCGCCGTGCTCGGACTTGGCGGCGTACATCGCCAGGTCGGCGTGACGGATCAGCGTCTGCGCGTCGCGACCGTGCTCCGGCGCCAGCGCGATACCGATGCTGCCGCCGATGCGCACGACGCCGTCGCCGAAGGCGATCGGTGCCCCGAGACTGGCCAGCAGGGTCTCCGCCAGTGCCTGCGCCGCCGCCGTGTCGCCGCTCAGCAGCAGCACGAATTCATCCCCGCCCCAGCGGGCGCAGGCCAGCAGGTTTTCCCCCAGCGCCGAAGTCTCCCCCAGCAGCGACAGGCGCTGCGCCACCGTGCGCAGGACCAGATCACCGGCGGCGTGACCGAGTCCGTCATTGACCTCCTTGAAGCGGTCGAGGTCGACGAACAGCAAGGCCAGCGCACTGCCTTCCACTTCACGCCGCTGCAGGGCGGCGTCGAGCACCAGATTCAAGCCGCTGCGATTGAGCAGGCCGGTCAGGGCATCGCTGCGGGCCATGCGCTCCAGCTCGCGCTGGTAGCGCACCCGCTCAGCGACCTCGCGCTGCAGCTCGGTGGTGCGCTGCTGCACGCGGCCTTCGAGCTCCTGGTTGGCGGTCAGCAGCGCCTGCTCGGCCTGCGCCAGGCGGGCGTTGCTCTGCTCGGTCGCGGCACGCTGGCTGTCGGCGAGCTGGCTGAGGTGCTGGTTGACGCGCGACAGGCGCAGCGCCCGCGTCACGCTGCCACTGAGCGTCATCACCGAGAAGAACATCGCCACCAGATAGACGCAGCCCAGCATGCCCAGCGTGCGCTCACTGGCGCCTTCCCCGAGCAGCAGCAGCCACAGGGTCGGCGGCACCAGCAGCAGGCAGCAGAAACTCGCGGCCAGTGCGCGGCTGGCGGCCAGCACCGCCACGCCGCCGCTGGTCATCGCGCAGATGACGACGGTGGTGAAGGCGCGTGCGCTGACGTCGAGCTTGGCGAAAAACAGCGGCGCCCACAGCCCCCAGAGCACGGCGACCGCGAGCACGCCGCAGACATGCCAGCGCATCCAGCGCGGGGCCGTCGCCAGCGTCGCCTCCCCCCGCCGGCGGTAGACGATAAGCCCCCAGGTGCGCAGCAGCAGCACGATCCACATGCCGCCCAGCCAGAGAAAACCGCCCTCCGGCACCGCTCCGCCGACCCGGCTCAGGTAGACCAGGCCGCTGGCGACAGAACCGTTGACCAGCAGTGCCACCAGACTCTGCGCGTACAGCAAACGCACGTGATCGAGCAGCAGCGTCGGCGCCAGCTCCGCGTGCAAGGCATCCATCGGTTTATCGTCAGCCGTGTCCACGCTCGTCGCCCATCCCAGTGCTGACGGCTCACACGACGCGGCACGCCGTGCCGGTCGTGCCGCTCGCTCACCCGGGCCGTTCCAGGTGCTCGATCCGCAACTGCACGTTGCGGCGTCCTTTCCATTCATTTAGATCAAGACGATAGGCGACTCGCAGGCACTCGCCTACTGCCGGTTCGGCAGACGGCGTTTCCGCCAGACCGAAACCGATGGCATCGATGGCATCGCCGCCCGCCAGCGGACGCAGCAGCAGCTTGAGATGGCGCTCCTTGAGCACGCGCACCGCCAGCACCTCGAACTCGCCATCGAACAGCGGCTCGGGAAAGCCCTGCCCCCACGGCCCGCCGGCGCGCAGCTCGACGGCCAGCTCCGCGCTGAACTCCGCCCCGCGCAGTTCGCCGTCGGACTCGATGACGCCCTGCAGCTGCGCGATGCTCAGCCGCCGCCGCACCTCGGCATCGAAAGCCTGCGTGAAGCGCGGGTAATCCTCGGTGCGCAGCGACAAACCGGCCGCCATCGCGTGGCCGCCGAACTTCGGCAGCAGACCGGGATACGTGGCGGCCACGGCATCGAGCACGTCACGGATGTGCAGCCCCGGCACCGAGCGCGCCGAGCCTTTCAGCCAGCCCGCAGCCTGCTCGGGCGCGAAGGCAATCGTCGGCCGGTGCGTGCGCTCGCGGATGCGTGCAGCGAGGATGCCGATCACCCCCTGATGCCAGTGCGCATCGAACAGACACAGCCCGAACGGCAGCTCACCGTCGAGCGCCAGCCGCCCGAGGTCTTCGAGTGCCGCCGTCTTCATCTCATCTTCGATGTCGCGCCGCTCGCGGTTGAGGCGATCGAGCGTGCGCGCCAGTTCGCCGGCACGCGCCGGCTCATCGCAGAGCAGGCATTCGATGCCGAGGCGCATGTCTTCCAGCCGGCCGGCGGCGTTCAGCCGCGGGCCGATGGCAAAACCGATGTCGGTCGCCTGCACCTGCTCGCGCTGGCGGCCGGCGACTTCGAGCAGCGCGCGGATGCCCGGCAGGCACTGGCCGGCGCGGATACGCCGCAGGCCCTGCGCCACCAGCACACGGTTGACGTGATCGAGCGGCACAACGTCGGCGACGGTGCCGAAGGCGACCAGATCGAGCAGTCGCGCGAGGTTCGGTTCGCTCAAACCGCAGGCCGTATACCAACCGCTCAGGCGCAGCTTCGCGCGCAGGGCCAGCATCACGTAGAAGATCACGCCAACACCGGCCAGCGCCTTCGACGGAAACTCGCAGCCCGGCTGGTTCGGATTGACGATGGCATCGGCCGCCGGCAGCTGGGCCCCCGGCAGATGGTGATCGGTCACCAGCACCTGCCAGCCGCGCGCCTTCGCTGCAGCGACGCCGTCGAGGCTGGAGATGCCGTTGTCGACGGTGATCAGCAGCTCGGGGTGCTGCGCCGCCGCCAGCTCGACGATCTCCGGTGTCAGGCCATACCCGTGCACCTGCCGGTTCGGCACGATGTAGTCGACATGGCGGGCGCCCAGCGCACGCAGCGCGCGCACGCCGAGCGCGCAGGCGGTGGCGCCGTCGGCATCGAAATCAGCGACGAAGAGAATGCGGGCATCGCTGCTGAGCGCGGCGGCGAGCAGTTCGGCGGCGCGATCGATGCCCTTGAGCCGTGCCGGCGGCGGCAGCGCCGTGAACTCCTGATCGAGCTCCTCGGCGCTGCGCACGCCGCGGGCGGCGTAGACGCGGGCGAGCAGTGGCGGCAATTCGGTCGGCAGGGCCGCGGTATCCGCCGGCGGACGGCGACGAATCGTGGTCATGGGGAGTCAGCCGCTGAAACGGCGGCAGGCGGCAGGGCCGCGGCGCCAGAATTTCCACAGGTCGGCGGCAGCTACGCTGTACGTCTCACCGCCGGTATCGAGCGTCAGCCGCGTGAGCTGGCGACGGCCGAGTGCGGCGGCGAGCGGCGCGAACCAGTCACGCTCCAGCGCTTCAACGGCCAGCTGCCAGCCGCCGATATCCTCGCTGCCTTCGCAGTGGCGCAGCCCGTCGAGCACGACGCAGACAGCGGCTTCGTCGCCGGCCGCCTCCTGCAATGCCTGCCAGGTGGCCGGCTGCGGATTGCAAGCGCTGGCGCTGCAGCGTGCCAGCCCGCGCGCCGTGATCTCGTCGGCGTACAGCGCGCACGCCGGCGCCTGCAAGGCATCCGGCTGCGCACCGGCCCCCCAGAACCACAGGCCGCTGACGATCGGCTGGCGCCGTCGTTCGCGCTCGATATTGGCCGGCTGGTCGTAGAACAGCATCTGCACCTCGGTGGCTCGTCCGTTCCAGACGCTGGCATCGTCGCCCACCGGCAGCAGCGTGCGGATGTCACGGCCGAGCGCGGCCGGCAGCGCGGTCGTCTGCATCCGGGGTGGCTGTCCGAGACGCAGATACCAGCGCGCCGGATGCGGCGTCAGCAGCTGCAGCCCTTCCGGGGCGTAGGTTCGGTCGAAGGCTTCGGCGAACTGGCGGGCTTCGATCGACTCGGGCTGCAGCACCGTGGCGTCGAGCAGACGCACCCCGTGCAGATCAGCGATCAGATGCACCGGATCAGCCCGCATCCAGCAGGCAGCGTCGAGCCCATCGGCCCGCGCCGTCACCGCCGCCACTGGCGGCTCACCGTCGCCCTGCCAGCCGAACAGGCGAAACAGCGCCCGTTCGAGCGAACCACTGCCCGCCGTCACCTGGCTGCGGCGCAGCAGCCGACGCAACGCCGGCGCGTGTGGCTGCGGCGGCTTGAGCAGACCGTCGGCCGTTTCCCAGACCGGCAGCAGCCCCGGGATCAGTAGCGTCAGCTGCATGCTCATTGGTGCTCCGTCATTTCTTCCAGCCAGGTGATCCGCCCTTGCGTCAGATCATCGAGCCGTTCACGCAGTGCCGGCAGCGCCGCCTGCGCCAGACTGACGGTGAGCAGCGGGCGTTCGGCGTAGTCAACGGCATCGATGCGGGCGCCCTGCGCTTCGCAGGCACGACGCACACGGCTTTCCTGCGCGTGCTCGCAACTGAAACGCTGCTGCACGCGGACGACGCATTCGACCAGCTCGGCATGCGCCAGCGCCTCCGACACCGCCTGCGAGTAGGCGCGCACCAGACCGCCGGCACCGAGCTTGACGCCGCCGAAATAGCGCACGACGACCGCGAGCACATTGCCGAGCTGCTTGTGCTGCAGCACGTTGAGGATCGGCCGCCCGGCGGTACCGCCGGGCTCGCCGTCGTCGTGAGCGCCGGAATCGGCACCGGCGAGCAGTGCCCAGCAGTAATGCGTCGCCGCCGGCCAGCGTTCACGGATGGCGGCCAGTGCCACCATCGCCGCCCGCCGCGAGTCCACCGGCTCGATGCAGGCGATGAAGCGGCTCTTGCGGATCTCGATTTCGTGCTCGAACGCACGCGTCGGGGTCAGCATGATCAACAGCGGCCGACGCCGGCCGGCCGCTGCGCCGCCTCAGTTCGAGGCGAGGTGTTCGAGGCGGATGCGGGTGACGGCACCGGAGATGGTGTCGAGCGCCTCGATGCGCGCGATCGCCGCGTTCATCTGCCGTTCCCGCACGCGCTGGGTGAGGATGATCACCGTCGCGTCCGGGCTGTCGGCCGGCGGCTCCTTCTGCAGGATCGCCTCGATGCTGATGCCGGCATCGGCGAAGATGCGCGTTACCTCGGCCAGCACGCCAGGCTTGTCGGCGGCCTGCAGGCGCAGGTAATAGGCGGTCTCGATGGCCTCGACCGGCAGCACCGGCTTGTCGGACAGTGCATCCGGCTGGAAGGCCAGATGCGGCACCCGCGTGGCCGGCTCCGAACTCAGCGTGCGCACCACGTCGACGATGTCGGCGATGACCGCCGAGGCGGTCGGCTCGGCGCCGGCGCCGGCGCCGTAATACAGCGTCGGGCCGACGGCATCACCCTTGACCAGCACGGCGTTCATCACACCATCGACGTTGGCGATCAGCCGCCGCTCCGGGATCAGCGTCGGATGCACGCGCAGCTCGATGCCCTCATCCGTCGCGCGCGCAACGCCGAGGTGCTTGATGCGGTAGCCGAGCTCGCCGGCGTAGGCAACGTCCTCGCGCGTGATGCGGGTGATGCCCTCGGTGTAGACCTTGTCGAACTGCAGCGGGATGCCGAAAGCGATCGAGGCGAGGATCGTCAGCTTGTGCGCGGCATCGATGCCCTCAACGTCGAAGGTCGGATCGGCCTCGGCATAACCGAGCGCCTGTGCCTCGGCCAGCACGTCGGCGAAGTCGCGCCCTTTATCACGCATCTCGGTGAGGATGAAGTTGCCGGTGCCGTTGATGATGCCGGCCAGCCACTCGATGCGATTCGCCGCCAGCCCTTCGCGCAGCGCCTTGATGATCGGAATACCGCCGCCGACCGCCGCCTCGAAGGCCACCATCACGCCGTGCTCGCGGGCCGCAGTGAAGATCTCGTTGCCGTGACGGGCGATCAGCGCCTTGTTGGCGGTGACGACGTGCTTGCCGTTGGCGATCGCCTGCAGCACCAGCGTACGCGCCGGCTCGTAGCCGCCGATCAGCTCGATGACGATGGCGACCTCGGGATCGTTGACGACCTCGAAGGCATCCTCGGTGAGCTTCATGCCCGTCATGTCGGCCTTGGTCGAATCGAGGTTGCGGGCAGCCGCATGAGAAATCTCGATGCCGCGACCAGCCCGGCGGCTGATCTCCCCGGCATTGCGCCGCAGCACGTTAGCCGTGCCGCCACCGACCGTACCCAGACCCAACAGACCTACTTTGACGGGATTCACCGTGCGTACCTCAGAAATGGAATCGAATCAGACTTTGCTGTCTTTGCGGAACATGTCACGAATACCGCGAATCGCCTGGCGCGTGCGGTGCTCGTTCTCGATCAGGCCGAAACGGACGTGATCGTCGCCGTACTGGCCGAAGCCAATGCCCGGCGCAACGGCAACGTGGGCATCGTTGATCAGCTTTTTCGAGAATTCGAGCGAGCCCATCGCCTGATACTGCGGCGGAATCTTCGCCCAGACGAACATCGTCGCCCTGGGCTTCTCGACCGCCCAGCCGATCGCGTTGAGGCCGTCGCAGAGGACGTCGCGGCGGACACGATAGGTTTCGCAGATCTCGGCGACGCACTCCTGCGGCCCTTCCAGCGCGGTGATCGCCGCCACCTGGATCGGCGTGAACGTGCCGTAGTCCATGTATGACTTCATGCGCGCCAGCGCACCGACCAGCGTCGGGTTGCCGCACATGAAACCGACGCGCCAGCCGGGCATGTTGTACGACTTCGACAGCGTGAAGAACTCGACGGCAACGTCCTTGGCGCCGGGCACCTGCAGGATCGACGGTGCGACGTAGCCATCGAACGAGATGTCGGCATAGGCCAGGTCGTGCACCACCCAGATGCCGTGCTCGCGGGCAACCGCGACGATGCGCTCGAAGAACTCCAGCTCGACACACTGCGTGGTCGGGTTCGCCGGGAAGTTCAGCACCAGCATCTTCGGCTTCGGCCAGGACTCGCGGATCGCCTTTTCCAGCTCCACGAAGAAATCGACCCCCGGCACCAGTGGCACGTGACGCACGTCGGCACCGGCGATGACGAAGCCGTAGGGATGGATCGGGTAGGCCGGATTCGGCACCAGCACCGTATCGCCCGGCCCCATCGTCGCCAGCGCCAGATGCGCCAGTCCTTCTTTCGAGCCGATGGTGACGATGGCTTCGCTTTCCCAGTCGAGCTCGACTTCGAAGCGGCGTTTGTACCAGCCACAGATGGCCTTGCGCAGGCGGGGAATGCCCTTCGACACCGAATAGCGGTGTGTGTCGCCACGCTGAGCCGCCTCAAGCAGCTTGTCGACGATATGCTGCGGCGTCGGCCGGTCCGGATTGCCCATGCCGAAATCGATGATGTCCTCGCCCCGCGCTCGTGCCTTGGCTTTCAACTCGTTGACGATGTTGAAAACGTATGGCGGTAAACGGCTGATGCGCTGGAATTCGACGTTCACGGCGGCTGACTTCGCTCTCGGTTGGATCGTCGGCAAAAACGACAAGGGCGGAAACACTAAAGGCGTGGCTGAGGGCTGTCAAATAAGCGCTTCCCGGCACTGCACGTGCCTGCATGCGCCGCCGGGGAACCCTGCCGTCGTGCCGTCATCGCATGGTCATGCACCGGTATAATCACCGCCATACCGCTCCGAGGAATCCGCCATGCGTCTCGCACTCGACTTCGATGATCAGGTCAACTTGATCCGCGCCTATGGCGACGGGCACGTGATCATCAACGCGGATACGCGGCTGGAGCGCAGCTTCATCCTGGCGCCGACCCGGCTGCAGGAGCACTGGCAGCCGCAGAGCTTCGACGAGCTGGCGGCCGAGCATTTTGCCGGGCTGCTGGATTTCAAACCGGAAATGGTTCTGCTCGGCACCGGTGCCCGCCAGCGCTTTCCGCACCCGAGCCTGATCCGGCCACTGCTCGAAGCCGGTATCGCCGTCGAGTCCATGGACACCGCCGCCGCCTGCCGCACCTACAACATCGTCGTCGCGGAAGGCCGCACCGTGATCGCGGCGCTGCTGATGATCTGAGCGCGCCACACAAAAAACGCGGCGGAAATCCGCCGCGTCGTTCAGCGCGCTCCCTCAAAGGCGACCTCAGTTGTTCAGCACGTCCTCGGAAAAGCCTTCGGATTCGAGCACCTTGCGCAGGCGGCGCAGGGCATCGATCTGGATCTGGCGCACACGCTCACGCGTCACGCCGATCTCATTGCCGACTTCTTCAAGTGTTGCCCGCTCCTTGCCGCCGAGGCCGAAGCGACGTTCAACGACGATGCGCTGCTTGTCGCTCAGCTGGCAGAGCCAGTTTTCGAGCTTCTCGTTGAGGTCGCTGTCCTGCAGTACCTGGAACGGATCGGGGTTGTTTTCGTCCGGGATCGCGTCGAGCAGAAAGCGATCCTCGTCCTTGCCGATCGGCGTGTCGACCGACGCAACCCGCTCATTGAGGCCGAGCATGCGCTTGACCTCGCTGACCGGCTTGTCCATCGCCTGGGCGATTTCCTCGGCCGTCGGTTCATGGTCGAGGGTCTGCGCCAGACGCCTCGCGGTACGCAGGTAAACGTTGATTTCCTTGATGATGTGGATCGGCAGCCGAATCGTGCGCGTTTGATTCATGATCGCGCGCTCGATCGTCTGGCGAATCCACCAGGTGGCATAGGTCGAGAAGCGGAATCCGCGCTCTGGATCAAATTTCTCGACCGCATGGATCAGACCGAGATTGCCCTCCTCGATCAGATCGAGCAGTGACAAGCCGCGATTCATGTAACGGCGCGAGATTTTGACCACCAGACGCAGATTGCTTTCGATCATGCGCTTGCGCGAGGCTTCACAGCCACGTAGCGCTTTGCGCGAGAAATAAACTTCCTCCTCGGCGCTCAGCAGTGGCGAGAAGCCGATCTCGCCCAGATACATCCGTGTTGCATCAAGCTCCTCCTGGCTGAAGTCCTTGCCATAGAGGGGCGTCTTGCCCCGGGTACGTGCCCCCTCGACGATTTCGGCATCGTCTTCGGAGGACGCATCGCCCAGCACGCTAACGACTTCCTCGTCGACCGCGGCGTCTTCCTCGTCCAGCAGTTCTTCCTCTTCCTCCTCCAGAGCCGAGACGAGTTCCGCTTCATCCGGTAACTCGACGACCTGGGTGCTGCTTCGGCGCGACATGGCGACCTCCTCAGCGTCTTCGGTGGTAGATCAGCGGGTTAGGGAAATCTCTTCCCTGGGCCGGCTGCGCGCGCGGGGGCTTCTATGTGGCCCCTCGTCGCATGTCGATCAGCCCTGCAGGAAACGCAGGGGATCGACAGGTTTTCCATTCTGGCGGATCTCGAAGTGCAGTGCCGGACGATTCTCCGGGCTGTTGCCAACTTCTCCTATCGGTTGTCCGGCGCTCACCCTATCGCCTTCATTCGAAAGGATTTTACCGAGAAAACCGTAGGCACTGAGTAGAGATTCAGAATGTTTGACGATGATAAGGCGGCCATATCCGGGAAGTCCACTGCCGCTGTAGACGATCTCGCCGCCACGGCTCGCCGTGACCGTCGTGCCGAGTGTCGCCGCAATCTGAATCCCCTTGCGTCCGGGCTGGTCCGGCTGGAAACCCCGGATCACCCGGCCACGCACCGGCCAGACCCAGCCCCGCCCCGACAGCGTCGGCGCGGTATCGCGACTGGGGGCCGTGGAAGTGCCATCGGCAGTCGCCACGCGCTCGGCGGCGGGTGGTTCCACCCGCCGCGGGCGCGAACGTGGTGTGTCATTGTGAGGCGTCGTGCTGGCAACCGCGTTGCGCGGCGGGCTGCCCGTATCCGTGGCAGGCGCGACGTCGTTGGTATCGACGGCATCGTCACCCAGCAACAAGCGCTGACCGACAAGAATACGGTTGGGATCGGCAAGATTGTTGATACGGACCAGTTCGCGCATGTCGACACCGTAACGCCATGCGATCGAATAGAGTGTGTCACCACGCACAACCACGTACTCATGCGGCCGCAGGCCATAACCGGTCGTGCACCCCGCCAACACGGCGCCGCACAGCGCCAGCCAATGCAGATAACGACGTGACATCGTCTTTCCAGAAGTTGCTTCGCGTCTCATTGCACCCCCGCGAGCAGGGGCACGAACGTCACCGCACCAAGATTGCGGGTCTCGAAACCGATCGCCTTGCGCTCGATGCACACCAGCTGCTGGATGCCCGGCGGACCGATCGGTGCGATCAGGCGGCCGCCGATCGTCAGCTGCGTCAGCAGGGCCTGCGGCACCTCGCCGCCGGCGGCAGTCACCAGTATCGCATCGAAAGGACCGTACTCCGGCCAGCCGAGCATACCGTCATCATGTTTCAGGCGGACGTTGCGCAGACCCAGCGACGCCAGCAGGCTGCGCGCGCGCTCGGCAAGCCGCTCCAGACGCTCCACGCTCCAGACACGCTGTACTAGCGATGCCAGTACGGCAGCCTGATAACCGGAGCCGGTACCGACCTCCAGCACCCGCTCCAGGGGCAGCGAGCGCCCCTCGATCGCGGCCTGCGTCATCAGCGCGACGATATAAGGCTGCGAAATCGTCTGCCCGAAACCGATCGGTAACGGCATGTTCTCATAGGCACGGCTGGCCAGGGCCTCTTCGACGAACAAGTGCCGGGGCATGCTGCCGATCACCGCCAGCACCGACTCGTGCGTGATGCCCATCTCGCGCAGTCGCGCCAGCAGGCGCGTGCGCGTGCGCGCCGAGGTCATCCCGATACCATGAATAGCCTGCGAGTCACTCACGGCGTATCGAGCCAGCGTGCCACCGTATCCAGTGCGGTGTAGCGAGTCAGATCGACGTGGATCGGTGTCACCGACACGCAGCCTTCACGCACGGCGTGAAAATCGGTGCCGGGCCCGGCGTCAGCTTCGGCGCCAGCGCCGCCGATCCACCAGATCGGCCGTCCGCGCGGGTCGGTCTGCCGCACCACCGGCTCGGCTTTGTGGCGATGGCCGAGGCGCGTCACCTGAAAGCCGCGGATGGCCTCCCACGGCAGATCCGGCACGTTGACGTTGAGAATGGTATCGGCCGGCAGCGGATTGAGCCGCAGTCGACGCACCAGCTCCACGGCCACCCGGGCCGCGGTGTCCAGATGCTGCGGATCGTAGGAACACAGCGACATGGCCAGCGCCGGCAGACCGAGAAAACGCCCCTCCATCGCCGCCGCGACGGTACCGGAATAAATGACGTCATCGCCCATATTGGCGCCGGCATTGATACCGGAAACGACCATGTCCGGTTCTTGATCGAGCAGACCGGTCAGCGCGATGTGCACGCAGTCGGTCGGTGTACCGTCGACACTGGTGAAACCGTCGGCATGCTGCATCAGGCTTAGCGGCAGGCGCAGCGTCAGCGAGTTGCTGGCACCGGAGCGATCGCGATCGGGAGCCACCACGGTCACTTCGGCAAATTCCTTCAGGGCTGCAGCCAGCGTGCGTATTCCCGGGGCCAGGTACCCATCATCATTACTGACCAGTATCCTCATCATGTCCGCCGGCGCCGCTGTGCTGAAACGCGGTATCAAAACCACATCGAACCTGCAAAGTCAAAACAGGCACCTCTTTCAAATCCGCGACACCGCTGCCATGAGTGCATCCGACGAACACACTGACGGAGCGAGCCGGGAATTCCGCCAGGCCATCGGCGAGATCGAACCGATCCGCTCCGACACGGTGGAACCGTGGCGGCCGCCACGACCGCCGATCCCGCTGCAGAGTCTCGCCGACGACAAGCAGGTGCTGCGCGATATGGTGTCGGACTACTTCGAACCGGCCGACATCGAAACCGGCGAGCACCTGAGTTACTGCCGCGATGGCGTGCAGACCGGCGTGCTGCGCAAGCTGCGCCGCGGTCAGTACCCGCCCGGCGCCCAGCTCGATCTGCACGGCCTGTACTGGGCCGAAGCGCGGGAAAGCGTGCACCTGTTCCTGCAGATGGTACGCCGTGAGCGCGTGCACTGCGTGCGCATCGTCCACGGCAAGGGCAACCGCTCCCATCACCGCGGCCCGGTGCTGAAGCAGAAACTCAACCGTTACCTGCGCCTGCGCGACGACGTACTCGCCTTCTGCTCGGCCCGCGCGCACGACGGCGGTACCGGCGCGCTGTACGTGCTGCTGCGCAGCCTTTGAACCCCGAGGTCAAATCCCGATGCCGCAGGCCTTCGATACCACGCTGATCGCCACCCTGATCGGCGCTGCCCGCCACAGTGCCCGCCGGCGCATGAACCACAACTTTCACACCGCGCTCGACGCGCCCTGCCAGCGCCTGCTGATCGCCATCGAGCCGGACTCCTACGTCGCCCCTCACCGCCATCTCGATCCGCAGAAAGCCGAAAGCCTGCTGCTGGTGCGCGGCACGCTCGGCGCCGTGTTCTTCAGCGATGACGGCCAGATCAGCACGACGCTGAAACTGTCCGCCGCGGGTGAATGCTGCGGCGTCGACATCCCGGCCGGCGAGTATCACAGCGTCATCGCCCTCGAACCCGGGACGGTGTTCTTCGAAAGCAAGGCCGGCCCTTATCGTCCGGTCGATCCTGCCGAATTCGCCGCGTGGGCCCCGCGCGAAGGCGACGCCGGAGCCTCCGCCTTCCGCGAGCAGCTGCGCGCCCTGTTCCGCTGAGGCTCACGCATCCGCTGCGGCCCCCCCTGCGTATCGCTACACAGACCACCGCCGACAGGGGGAGCCGGCATGCAACCGAGTGATTTCATCCAGCCGCTGCGCCAGCACCTGATCGCGCTGATCAGCCTCACCGTCGCGCTGTCGAGCCTGAGCTACAACACTTGGCGCAACGAGCGCACCGAAGCCAACCGCAACGTCCGCGTCGCCGCCTTCGAGGAACTGAAGACGCTCGGCGAGCTGCAGGCGCTGGTCAATCACGCCTATTTCGGCCAGGACGCCAGTGCGGCCGTGGTGATGACGGGCTGGTCGAAAGTCGCGCTGATCGCCGACCTGGCCGAGCTGCTGCCCGGCGCACCGGCAACCGCCGGGCAGGAACTGACGCGAGTCTGGGCGCAGCACGCCGACGCGCTGCTCGACGAAGCCGCGACGGATGCCATCACCCGCGCACTCGATGCCAGCCGCAGCAGCGTACTCACCCGCTTGCGGGCGCTGAATTAATCCGCCGCGGACTCGCGCAGTTCGTAGGCCTGCACCAGTTCGCGCAGCACCGTCGTCGCATACGCGCCCGCCGGCAGGGCGAATTCGAGCGTCAGGGAGCCATCCGCGTGGCTTTCGGCGCTCAGCCCCTGCGGCCGCAGACGCAGCGCCCGGCGCTCGGCCTTCAGCCCCTCGGCCTCCAGCCCGGCACACAGTTCAGGCTGTGCGGCGCACAGGGCCTGTTCACCGGCCAGGGCCTGCAGACTGGCAAGCCTCTCCCCCGTCCCCCACAGCGGGCCGGTCGGATGCACGTCGCCCCGTTCGAGCCGATCGCGGATCGCCGCATCCGCCTCGGTGCAGGCGAACACTGAGTGCGTCCCGTCGAGCATCAGCACCTCGCCCGGCAGGGCCTGCGTCCAGCTGCCGTCGACGACCCGTGCGGCCAGGTATTCGTTGAACAGGAACGAGCGCGCGGCCGACAGATACAAGCCGCGCTTGTGGCGGTCGCGCTCACGCAGTTCGCCCCGGAACAGCCGCAGGGCACGGCCGACGTTGCCACCTTCACGGCCGAAGCGCTGCTCGCCAAAGTAGTTGGGCACGCCGTGAGCGGCGATGCACGGCAGGCGCTCGGTGATGAGATCCAGCGGCGCGTCGAGCTCGCGCAGCGTGATGCGGAAGCGGTTGCCGGCCAGTGCTCCGCGCCGCAGTTTGCGGCTGTTGCGCGCCACCTGCAGCAGCTCGACACCTTCGATCGCAATATCCGCAGCTGCCGGCGCCTCACGCCCGGGCATCTGCACCGAAAACCACTGCTCGGTGACGGCGTGGCGGTCTTTCAGTCCGGCATAGCTGACGGCATCGGCGCGCACGCCGCAGGCCGCTGCGAGTTGACGGGCCACCCAGTCGGTGTTGGCACCGGTCTTACGCACATAGAGAAAAACATGCTCGCCCTCGCCGTCCGGCGCCCAGCCGAGCTGCTCGATGACAACGAAATCCGCCGCCGTGCTGCGCAAGCGGGCGCGGATCGCCGGCTCACCATAGGCGTAGGGATACTCAGTGTTCGATGACTCGTTCACAGGATGGTGGCCTCGACCAGCAGGGCGACGACTTCAACGGCGATTCCCTCGCCACGCCCGGTGAAACCCAGCCGCTCGGTGGTCGTCGCCTTGACGTTGACGCAATCGTGACGCACGCCGAGGTCGGCGGCGAGATGGGCACGCATCGCCTCGATATGCGGCGCCATCTTCGGCGCCTGGGCGATGATCGTCGCATCGACGTTACCGACGGCATAGCCCTCGGCGCGGATCAGTTCGACGACGTGATGCAGCAGGCGGCGGCTGTCGATGCCGCGATAGGCCGGATCGCTGTCCGGGAAATGCCGGCCGATGTCACCGAGCGCCGCAGCACCCAGCAGCGCATCGCACAGCGCATGCAGCAGCACGTCACCATCGGAATGGGCGAGCAGGCCGCGTTCATAGGGAATGCGCACGCCGCCGAGCATCACATGGTCGCCGGGACCGAAGGCATGAACGTCGAAACCATGACCGATGCGCATCGCAGACCTCTCGCACGCTGGACGCGGCCTCCGCCGCGAGGGCGCGCAGCGTAGCGCGCCCGCCCCGGCCACGCCACCGCATCAGCGCCAGCGGCCGTCGACCCACACCCAGCCGTGCGGCGAGTGCCGCCAGTACCCATCGACCCAGACGCGCCCCTGATGTGGCGGCCGCGTCCAGTAACCGCTGCGCCAGACCCAGGCATCACCGCGCCGCACCCAGTGGCCGGCGCGCCACGCTGCATGCGGATAAGGGCGATGCGGCCGGACTTCATGCCGCGGCGGCGGCGGTGCGTCGTGGATCACCACCGTGCGGGTCGCCACCCAGCCAGCCTGCGCCGGCGCAATCGCCAGCGTCGCACCAGCCGCCAGCAGCAGCACACCTGTCATCTTGACGAAACGATTCATTGCCAACCCTCCCTGCTAAGGACGGCGCCAGAGTGCCACGGCCTCTGTACGGGACGTTCACCGTCGGGTAACGCCGTGTAACGCCTGCCGCCAGGGAAACGGCTGCCATGCGTGAGCGCGCGTCTTACGGGAGGGTGAGGAAAAATTCCGCCAGACGCAGATCCTCCGGCCGGGTGATCTTCAGGTTGGCGGCCGACCCTTCGACCAGGCGCGGCTGCAAGCCGAACCATTCGATGGCCGAAGCCTCGTCGGTGATGGCGACCCTGGCCGCAAGCGCCGCGGCCAAGGCCTCGCGCAGCAGGGCGAACCGAAACATCTGCGGCGTCAGCGCATGCCACAGGCCGCTGCGGTCGACCGTTGCCGCGACGCGTGGCCCGTCGCCGGCGCGCTTCATCGTGTCGCGCACCGGTGCGGCCAGCAATCCGCCGACGGGATCATCGGCCAGTTCGCAAAACAGCCGTTCAAGATCGGCGCGCGGCAGGCAGGGACGCGCGGCGTCGTGGACCAGCACCCAGTCCTCGGCGTCGGCGACGCCGTCGAGCGCGCGCAGTGCATTCATCACCGAATCGGCCCGTTCGGCACCGCCTTCGACACGGGTGATACGACGACGGTCACCCAGCTGCAGCGTCGGCCACCATGCATCCTCGGCACCGAGGGCGACGACGATGCCGGCGATGCGCGGCTCGGCCAGCAGGCACGCAAGCGTGTGTTCGAGCACCGGCCGGCCGGCCAGCGGCAGGTATTGCTTGGGAATCGCTGCGCCCATGCGCTTGCCGACACCGGCGGCGGGGACGATGGCGTGACAGCGACGCATCAGTCCGGCCCTACCGCGGGTCCGCCGTCGCCATCGCCTTCGATGGCGTCATCGGGGACGCTGTCCGGTTCGGCCCGGGCGGCCGGCTTCTTCGAATTATGGGGATTACGCGGCGCCGGTTTGGTCGCGTCCGGCAGCGGGATCGCGCCGCGCGGCAGACCGGGCTTTAGCGCCGGCGCTCCCGGTGCACCCGGCCTGGCGCTGACCGCCTTGCCCGGTTTGGTGTACTCCTGCCCGGGCGGCGGTGCGGTCGGCGGTTCATCGAGGATGCGATAGAAGGTCTCGTCGCGGCCGACCATGCCAAGCTCGGCGCGCGCGCGCTCCTCGATCGCCGACAGACCCTCGCGCAGGTCTTTGACTTCGGCTTCGAGTGCCTTGTTGCGATCCGCCATCGAGGCATTCTCGGTGCGCTGCGCATCGATCATCGCCTGCAGGGAACGCACTTGCCGGATGCCGCGGTCATCGCTCATCCACAACAGGAAATTCAGGCCCAGCAGCAAAGCGATGAGGGCGGCTAGAAAGATCCGCATGCTGAAACGGCGACCGGCAGGGGGAATTCAGGCGGGGGCGAATGCATCGCCCCCGAAACGGGGCAAATCAGCTCTTCAGCTTGCGCGGGAAGGCATCGCGGCCAGCATAAACCGCCGCGTCGCCGAGCTGCGACTCGATCACCAGCAGACGGTTGTACTTGGCGATGCGATCGGAACGGCTGAGCGAGCCGGTCTTGATCTGCCGCGCGGTGGTGGCCACGGCCAGATCAGCGATCGTCGTGTCTTCAGTCTCGCCGGAGCGGTGCGAGCTGATCGAGCTGTAGCCGGCCTCGTCGGCCATGCGGATGGCGTTGAGCGTCTCGGTCAGCGTGCCGATCTGGTTGACCTTGATCAGGATCGAGTTGGCGATGCCTTCGCGGATGCCGCGCTCAAGGATCGCGGTGTTGGTGACGAACAGATCATCGCCGACCAGCTGGATCTTGTCGCCGAGCAGGCGGGTCAACTCGGCCCAGCCGGCCCAGTCGGACTCGTCCATGCCGTCTTCGATCGAGATGATCGGGTAGCGCGCGACCAGATCGGCGAGCACGGCGGCCCACTCGGCCGAGGAGTAGGCCTTGCCTTCGCTCTCCAGCACGTACTTGCCGTCCTTGTAGAACTCGGAGCTGGCGCAGTCGAGTGCGAGCATGACGTCTTCGCCGGCCTTGTAGCCGGCCTTGGCGATCGCTTCCATGACGACTTCGAGCGCGGCTTCGTTCGACGGCAGGTTCGGCGCGAAACCGCCCTCGTCACCGACGCTGGTCGCCAGACCGCGGCCGTGCAGCACCTTCTTCAGCGCATGGAAGATTTCCGCGCCACAGCGCAGCGCTTCGGAGAAAGTCGGCGCACCGACCGGCATCACCATGAATTCCTGGATGTCGACCGAATTGTCGGCATGCGCACCGCCGTTAAGGATGTTCATCATCGGCGTCGGCAGCACGTACGGGCCTTCGGGATTGATGTGCCGGTACAGCGGCACACCCTTCTCGTTGGCGGCTGCGTGGGCGACGGCGAGCGAGACGCCGAGCAGCGCATTGGCGCCGAGGCGGCCCTTGTTCGGCGTGCCGTCGAGCTCGATCAGACGCGCATCGAGCGCGGCCTGGTCAGACGCCTCCATGCCCTTGACCGCAGCGAGGATCTCGCCGTTGACGTGGGAGACGGCCTTGAGCACCCCCTTGCCGAGATAACGCTTCGCATCGCCGTCGCGCAGCTCGATGGCCTCGCGGGTACCGGTCGAGGCGCCTGACGGCACAGCGGCGACGCCGCGGGCCCCAGATTCGAGCTCGACTTCGACCTGCACGGTCGGGTTGCCGCGCGAGTCGAGAATCTCGCGGCCGATGAGGGTCTTGATCGCAGACATCGAGTTACGCTCCTCTTGCAAGGTCAGGGACGGGACTCCGCCCGTCGGTCATCCAAGTGGCTTACCGGCCCGTCAGCGCTCGTTACGATCGCGCTGCACACCGGCCGCCGTGACGAAGGCACGGAACAGCGGGTGACCATAACGCGGCGTCGACGTGAACTCCGGATGGAACTGACAGGCCAGGAACCAGGGGTGGTCGGGCAGCTCGATCATCTCGACGAGATTGCCATCCTGTGAGAATCCGGAAAACACCATGCCGGCCTTCTCTAGGATCGGCTGATAGCCTTCGTTGAACTCATAACGGTGACGATGGCGCTCGCTGATGGTGTCACGACCGTAGACGCGGTGCGCCAGCGTGCCCGGCACCAGCCGCGCCGGCTGTGCGCCAAGGCGCATCGTGCCACCGAGATCGGACTCCTCGGTGCGGTGCTCGACGTTGCCTTCGCGATTGGTCCATTCGGTGATCAGCGCGATCACCGGGTGCGGCGTGTTCTTGCGGAATTCCGTCGAGTGCGCACCTTCGAGCCCGGCGACGTTACGCGAGTACTCGATGACTGCGACCTGCATGCCCAGACAGATGCCCAGATAGGGAATGCGCTGCTCGCGGGCGTATTTCACCGCGGCGATCTTACCCTCGATGCCGCGCTCGCCGAAGCCGCCCGGCACCAGGATCGCGTGCATGCCCTTCAGGCAGCCGGTGCCCTCGCGCTCCACCGACTCGGAATCGACGTAGTGGATATGGACCTTCTGCCCGGTCTGGAAGCCGGCGTGGAACAGCGCCTCGTTCAGCGACTTGTAGGCATCGGCGAGATCGACGTACTTGCCGACCATGGCGATGTCGACGGCGGTCGTTGCCGCTTCGATCTGGCCGACGACGCGCTCCCACTCATTCAGATCGGCCGGATCGGCGCGCAGGCCGAGCTTCTGGCAGACGACGTCGTCGAGCCCCTGCTGATGCAGCATCAGCGGGATACGATAAATGGTGTCGGCGTCGACGGCGCTGAACACCGCCTTGGCCTCGACGTTGGTGAACAACGCGATCTTGCGCCGCTCCTCGGCCGGAATCTCGTGCTCGGAACGGCACAGCAGGATGTCCGGCTGGATACCGATCGAGCGCAGCTCCTTGACCGAATGCTGCGTCGGCTTGGTCTTGAGCTCACCGGCGGTGGCGATATACGGCAGCAGCGTCAGGTGCATGAACAGCGCACGCTCACGGCCGAGCTCGACGCCGAGCTGGCGGATCGCCTCCAGGAACGGCAGCGACTCGATATCACCGACCGTGCCGCCGATCTCCACCATGACGACATCGGCATCGCCGGCGCCGAGGCGCACGCAGCGCTTGATCTCGTCGGTGATATGCGGAATCACCTGCACGGTGCCGCCGAGGTAGTCGCCGCGACGTTCCTTGCGGATGACGTTCTCGTAGATGCGCCCGGTGGTGAAATTGTTGCGCCGGCCGGCGGTCATGCGCACGAAGCGCTCGTAGTGACCGAGGTCGAGGTCGGTCTCGGCCCCATCCTCGGTGACGTACACCTCGCCGTGCTGGAAGGGGCTCATCGTGCCCGGATCGACGTTGATGTACGGGTCGAGCTTGATCATCGTGACCTTCAGGCCACGCGCTTCGAGAATGGCAGCGAGCGATGCCGCCGTGATGCCCTTGCCGAGCGAGGAAACGACACCACCGGTGACAAAGATGAATCGGGTCATGGAGAACTGTTCCAGGCCCGCGGCGCGGGCTCCGAAGGGGAACTACACAAAGCGCGGCATGGTAGCCGAAGCCGCCTGGCTTTGCCACGCGAGCGCGTAGCCGGCGGCATCCGCCGCTGCCGTCCAGTCACAGGCGATACCGAGACCGGCGACGGCCACCAGCTGCTCTCCGGCCATTAGCAGCGGCAGCCGCGAACGCAGCCAGGGTGCGATGCCGGCCTCCTGCAGCAGCTTCTTCAAGGTTTGCGCATGGCGGCGCCCGGCCGGATGAAAACGCTCGCCGTCACGGCGGTAACGCACCGTCAGCGGTTGTCCGTGCAGGCGTGCCGCGGCGATGCCCGCGCCGTGCACCGGCCGCAATTCGAGCCGGCTGCCGTCCGGCAGGCACAGCGGCTGCGCCGGCTCGGGCCAGACGATCACGCTGCCGGCCGCCAGCGCTGGCAACGGCGCAAACGCATGCAGCCGCCCGCGATAGCGCTGCAGCTGCGCACCGGGCCAGCGCAGGCAGGGCGCGCGGTCGTCGCCCGCCGTGAGCAGCTCGGGCAGTGCGCCGAGCTGCGCCGCGCTCGGCAGCGGCAGTGAACGTTCGAGCAGCCAGCCGCGCACGGCGGCGTCACGGCGCGCTGCGGGCAGGGCCAGCAGGCCGTCGACCCGCAGCGTGTCGCCCTCGCGCAGCGGCGCCAGATCCGCGGCGGCGAGCGCTTCCTCGGCGGCGGCGGCCTGCGCGCACAACCGCGCCGAGCGGCCGAGCGTGCGCGTCAGCGCCGGATAACGGACAGCGAGCCGCGGCATGATCTCCTGGCGCAGCCAGCTGCGCTCATAGGCCGGATCGGCGTTGGCCGGGTCTTCGAGCCAGAGCAGCCCCTGCTGCTCGGCATACGCGCGCAGCCGCGCCCGCGGCGTTTCCAGCAGCGGCCGCCACAGCCGGCCGGCACCGAGTGCTGCATCCGCCGCCATGCCCGCCAGGCCTTTCGGTCCGGCGCCACGCAGCAGCTGCAGCAGCAGGGTTTCGGCCTGATCGTCGGCGTGCTGGGCACAGAGCAGTGCACTACCGGCATCGAGTGTGGCGGCCAGCGCCGCATAGCGCGCCGAGCGCGCCGCCGCCTCGGGGGATTCACCGGGTGCCGGGCGACCGTTGACGGCGATCACCTGGCAGTCGACGCCGAGCGCCGCCGCCGCGCGCACGCAGTGCCGGGCCCAGTCGGCCGACTCCGCGCGCCAGCCGTGATCGACGTGCACGGCATCGAGCATATAGCCCGACAGCGCCAAACCCTGCAGCCAGTGCAGCAGCACGCTCGAATCCAGCCCGCCGCTGAAGGCAACGCGCAGGCGGCGTACCTGCGGATGGGCGGCCAGCAGCCGTTCGAGGCCGCCGCGCTCGATCATCGGTGCAAGGCCCGTCGGCTCAGGCCGGCGCCTTGGTGGTATAGACGCCGTAGCCAAGCAGGCGCTGGTGACGCCGATCGAGCAGCGCATCGGTATCGAGCCCGCACAGCTCGTCGAGCCCGCGCTGCAACGCCTCGCCGATGCGGCTGGCGGTCAGCGGAATATCGCGGTGCGCGCCGCCGAGCGGCTCGGGGATGACCTCGTCGACCAGGCCGAGCTTGAGCAGCTCGGGGGCGGTGATGCCCATCGCCTGCGCCGCCTCGGGCGCCTTTTCGGCGCTCTTCCACAGGATCGAGGCGCAGCCCTCCGGCGAGATCACCGAGTAGGTGCCGTACTGCAGCATGTTGACCTTGTCGCCGACACCGATCGCCAGCGCGCCGCCGGAGCCGCCCTCGCCGACCACGGTGCAGATCACCGGCACGCGCAGGCCGGCCATGACGAACAGGTTGCGGGCGATCGCCTCGCTCTGGCCGCGCTCCTCGGCACCGACGCCCGGATAGGCGCCCGGCGTGTCGATGAAGGTGACGATCGGCAGGCCGAAGCGCTCGGCGAGCTGCATCAGCCGCAAGGCCTTGCGATAGCCCTCGGGGCGCGGCATGCCGAAATTGCGACGGAGCTTTTCCTTGGTGTCGCGGCCCTTCTGGTGGCCGATGACCATCAGCGCACGGCCATTGAGGCGGGCGATGCCACCGACGATGGCCTGATCATCGGCATAGGCGCGATCGCCGTGCAGCTCCTCGAACTCGGTGAACAGCTCGGCGATCAGGTCCAGCGTGTACGGCCGCTGCGGATGGCGGGCGATCTGCGACACCTGCCACGGCGTCAGGGTCTTGAAGATCGACTCGGTCAGCTCCCGGCTCTTCGTCTCCAGCCGCTGCATCTCGTCGGAGATGTTGATTTCCTTGTCGTCGCAGAGCTTGCGCAGCTCGGCGAGCTTGGCTTCGAGCTCGGCGATCGGCTGTTCGAAATCGAGAAAATTCATATTCATGGCAGGATCGGCGCTCCGCTCTGCGCAGGGAAGCCGGCTAGTTTACCGGGCTTTGGCAGTGCAGCAAGCGGCGGCGAGCGCCGCGGGCGGGAGCTCTGCTCACTCATGACGCAGGGCCTCGATCGGATCGAGGCGCGCGGCGCGGCGCGCCGGCACGTAGCCGAACAGCACGCCGACGGCAGCCGAGAACAGAAACGCCGTCAGGTTGATGCCGACATCGAAGGCGAACGGCAGGCCCATCAGGCTGGCCAGACCGAAGCTCGCCAGCGCCGCCAGCGTAATGCCGAGCAGCCCGCCGAAGGCCGACAGCGCCACCGCCTCGACGAGGAACTGCAGCAGCACCTCGCGCTCCAGCGCCCCGATCGCCAGGCGGATACCGATCTCGCGGGTGCGCTCGGTCACCGACACCAGCATGATGTTCATGATGCCGATGCCGCCGACCAGCAGGCTGACCGCCGCCACCGCGCCGAGCAGCGCCGTCAGCACCTTGGTGGTGCCGGTCAGCGTGTCGGCGATCTGGCGGGTGTCGAGCACGCTGAAGTTGTCATCCTCGCTGGTGGCGAGATGGCGCCGCTCGCGCAGCAGGCGGCGGATCTCGGCCTGCAGCTTGCTGGCATCGGCACCGTCACGGAACGACACGCGCATCGAACCGACGTCCTGATTGCCCTGGCGCCCGGAAATGCGGCGCTGGAAGGTGGCGAACGGCATGACGATGAGATCGTCCTGATCGCTGCCCATCATCGACTGGCCCTTGCTCGCCAGCAGGCCGATCACCATGCAGCTCAGTGACTTCAGCCGCACACTGGCACCGAGCGGATCGGCGGCGGCACCGAACAGCTCGCGGCGCACCGTCTCACCGATCACGCACACCGGCCGGCCGCCGCGCAGCTCGGCTTCGTTGAATTCGCGCCCCGAAGCCATCACCCAGTTGCCGGTGGTGAACCACGCATTGTCGGTACCGGTCACCATCGACGACCAGTTCTTGTTGCCGACCACCGCGGTGATGCTGGTCGAGCTCTGCGCCGAGACCGCGACGACATCGGCGACCTGCTCGCGCACCGCCGCCACGTCGCTCAGGCGAAACCGCGGTGCGCCGCTCGAATCACGGCCCGGACCGAGACGCTGACCGGGCAGCACGATCAGCAGATTGCTGCCGAGGCTGGCGATCTGCTGCGAGATCTGCGCGGTCGCGCCGTTGCCGAGCGTGACCATGGTGATCACCGCCGCAACGCCGATGACGATGCCGAGAATGGTGAGGAAGGAGCGCAGCAGATTGCGGCGGATCTCGCGCACCGACAGCAGCAGGGCATTCCACAACATCAGTGCATTCCTCCCCCGCCCGGCTGGCGCTGGTCGGATTCGATGTGGCCGTCGACGAAATGCACGACGCGTCCGGCCCAGGCAGCCATGTCCGGCTCGTGCGTGACCATCAGCACGGTGATGCCCTGCTCACGGTTGAGCCGCGTCAGCAGCTCCATGATCTCGCGGCTGCGCGCGGTATCGAGGTTGCCGGTCGGCTCGTCGGCGAGCAGCAGCAGCGGCTCGGTGACGACGGCACGGGCGATGGCCACACGCTGCTGCTGTCCGCCGGACAGTTCCGCCGGCGTGTGGTGTTCCCAGCCGGCCAGACCGACCGCGGCCAGCGCGGCGCTGGCGCGGGCGTGGCGCTCGACCGTCGGCAGGCCGCGGTAGAGCAACGGCAGCTCGACGTTCTCGCGTGCCGAGGTGCGCGCCAGCAGGTTGAAGCCCTGAAACACGAAACCGAGGAAGTGCCGGCGCAGCTGCGCACGCTGGTCGCGGTTGAGGCGCTCGACCGGCACGCCGCGAAAGCGGTACGAACCGCCGCTCGGCACGTCGAGGCAGCCGAGGATGTTCATGATCGTCGACTTGCCGGAGCCGCTCGGCCCCATCACCGCCACGAACTCGCCGGCGTCGATGCTCAGATTGACGCCGTGCAGCGCCTCGAACGCGGTGGCACCGCTGCCGTAGACCTTGCGCAGCGCCTGACATTCGATCAGCGGAGGTACGACGCTGGCCTGCCGGGTGCTCATTGACTGACGCTCACGCTGTCGACGATGACCGCCGCGCCCTCGGCGAGGCCGTCACCGCTGACCTCGGTGTAGCGGCCGTCACTGGCGCCGACACTGACCGCGACCGCGACCGGCTGACCGTCGCGCAGCAGCCAGATGTGCTTGTCGCCGCTCTGCGCCTTCGGCCGCGCCGGCGGTGCCGGCGGATGCGGCAGCAGGCTGGCGACCAGGCTGCGCTTGGGCGCCGCGTTCTGCAGCGGTGGCGAGAAGCGCAGCGCGGCATTGGACACGCGCAGCACGCTCTTGCGCTCGGCGACGGTGATCTCGGCGGTGGCGGTCATGCCCGGGCGCAGGCGCAGATCGTCGTTGGCGACGCTGAGCACCGTCTCGTAGCTGACGACGTTGTCGACGGTCTTCGAGCCGTAGCGCACCTGGGTAATCTGCGCCGGGAAGTTCATCTCCGGCCAGGCGTCGACGGTGAACGTCGCCTGCTGGCCGGCGGTGACCTGGCCGACATCGGCCTCGGCGACGTCGACGTGCAGCTCCATGCGTCGCAGGTCCTCGGCCAGCGTGAACAGGGTCGGCGCCTGCAGTGAGGCGGCCACGGTCTGTCCGGGATCGACGTCACGTTCGAGCACCACACCGTTGATCGGCGAGCGGATCACCGCCTTGTTCAGATTGGTGTCGTCGACTTCGAGCTGCGCCGCCGCCTGCTTGACGGCCGCCTCGGCGCTGGACTGATCGGCACGCGCACGCGCCAGCGTCGCCTCGGCGCTGTCGAGCTCAGTCCGCGACGGCACCTTGCCGCCGCTGAGCCTGGCCACCTCGCGCAGCCGCGCCAGCTCGGCCGTGGCTTCCTTCACCGTGGCCTGCGTCTGCAGCACCTTGGCCTTGTTGGCTTCCAGCGTCGCCCGCGAGCTCAGCATCTGCGCCTTGAGCTTGGTGGTGTCGAGCTGAGCGAGGATCTGTCCTTCCTTGACCGGATCGTTGTAGTCGACGAGCACCGTCGCCATCGTGCCCGACAGCTCGACACCGATGGTCACTTCGTTGGTCGGCTGCAGCGTGCCGGTGGCGGTCACCGCCACCCGCAGATCGCCGCGGCCGAGCGCCTCGGTGCGGTACTGCACGGCGTGTGCCGGCCCGCCGCCGCCAAGCCACAGAAACAGCAGCGCGGCCAGCGCCAGCAACAGCAGCCACCACCACCAGCGGCGCCAGATCGACGTGTGCACCGCCGCCTCGCTGCCCAGCAGTGCCGCGAGGTCCGCAGCGGCCTCTTCAGGACGGGATGTCATCGGGAATCACCTTCCGCACTCGCCCGGGCGCCACCGCCGCAGGCCTTGTAAAGCTGAATCACGGCCGTCGCCCGGTCGGCGGCGGCACCGGCCAGGCTCTCCTCCAGCACCAGCTGACTGCGCTGCGTATCGAGCACGGTCTGGAAGTCGATGAGGCCGGCCCGGTAGCGCTGGCGCGCCAGCTGCGCGGCGCGGCGGGCCGCGTCGGTGGCATCGGTCAGCGCCCGGTAGCGGCGTTCGGCATTGCCGAAGTTGACCAGCGCGTTCTCGACGTCCTCCAGCGCGCCGAGCACCGTGGTCTCGTAATTGACCAGCGCTTGTTCCTGCAAGGCGTCCTGCACCACCACCTGCTGACGCAGCCGGCCACCGTCGAACACCGTCACCACCAGCGCCTGCGACAGCGAGCGCGTTAGCGCCTGGCCACCGCTCAGCGCACTGAACTCCGTCGCCCCCCAGCCGAGCGTCGCCCCCAGACTGAAGCCCGGGTAACGCGCCGCTTCGGCGACGCCGACGCGAGCGGTCTGCGCCGCGAGCTGGCGTTCGGCGACGCGGATGTCGGGGCGCGCCGCCAGCAGCGTGGCGGGAATGCCGATCGCCACCCGCGCCGGCGGCAGCGGAATCGACCCCGGCTGGCCGAGGCTCGCCTGGCGGCTGCCCGGCGCCTCGCCGAGCAGAACTTCGATGCGGTGCTCGGCGGCCAGCGCCGAGGTCTGCAGCGGCGGCATCGCCGCCCGCGTCTGCTCGGCGCTCGAACGCGCCTGCTCGACGTCGACCTCGGTCGCCAGCCCCGCCTGCTGGCGCCAGCGCGTCAGCGCCAGGGTTTCTTCCTGCGCCGCCAGGTTGTCGGCGGCGATGCGCCACTGCTGCTGCGCCGAGCGCAGCTCGACGTAATTGCGCGCCACCTCGGCGAGCAGCGTCACCCGCACGTCTTCGAGATTCGCCGCGCTCGCCTGCTCGTCGGCGCTGGCCGCCTCGACGCTGCGCCGCGTGCCGCCGAACAGATCGAGCTCCCAGCTGGCATCGAAGCCGGTCGAGTAGTAACTGCTGCTGCGGCCGCCGGCGAGACTGCTCTGCGCACTGCTGCGGCTGCGATCGTGGGCGGCGGAAGCACTCAGCGTCGGTGCAAAGCCGGCCTCGGCGATGCCGCGCTGGGCGCGCACCTCGCGCAGCTTGGCCTGCGCCGTGCGCAGATCGGGCGCAGCGACCAGCGCCTGCTGCTGCAGCGCATCGAGCTGCGGGTCGCCGAACTGCCGCCACCAGGCACGCAGACTCTGCGGATCGTGATCGACACCGACGCCGGCGGCCGCGGCCTGATGCCAGTCGGCGGGCAGCGACGTCGGCGGCGTCTGGTAGTCGGGTCCGACCGCGGCGCAGGCGGCGAGCGCCAGCGCCAGCGCGACCGTCAGTGCACGCGGTGCAAGGCGGCCCGCGGGGCGGGATCTGCTAGATGAAACGGACATGGACACTCCGGAAGATTCCGGCACCCCGTGGAGCGGATGCCGCGCATTGTCCTGCGCCGACCGCGGCGACGCGGTCACGGTTCGGTAAAGCTCGGTAAATCGGCCGCCGCAGGCGGTCGCGACACTTATCATGAGACACGTCCCACCCGCAGCTGCCTTGCCCGAGACCATGCCAGCCACCACCCGCGTCCTGCTGATCGATGACGATACCGAGCTTTGCGAGCTGCTCGCCGCCTACCTGACCGGCGAAGGTTTTGCCGTGCATACCGTCCACGACGGCGCCAGCGGGCTCGCCGCGCTGCGGGAACAGTCGCCGGACATCGTCGTGCTCGACGTGATGATGCCGCGCCTCAACGGCCTCGACGTGCTGCGCGAGCTGCGCCGCGACAGCCAGGTGCCGGTGATCATGCTGACCGCGCGTGGTGACGATATCGACCGCATCGTCGGTCTTGAGCTCGGCGCTGACGACTACGTGCCCAAGCCCTGCACGCCGCGCGAGCTGGTGGCCCGGCTGCGCGCGATCCTGCGCCGCGTCGCCCCCGACAACGCCCGCAGCCAGAGCGAGCCGCTGCGCAGCGGCGCCGTCGAGCTGCAGGCGGAAAAACGCATCGCCACCTGGAACGGCACACCGCTGACGCTGACCAGCACCGAGTTCAATCTGCTCGAAGTGCTGCTGCGCCAGTGCGGCCGCGTCGTCGACAAGCACGAGCTGTGCGAGCGCGCGCTCGGCCGCTCGCTCGAACGCTACGACCGCAGCATCGACGTGCACATCAGCAATCTGCGTCAGAAGCTCGGCGCACTCGCCGACGGCCGCTCGCCGATCCAGACCGTGCGCGGCGTCGGCTACCTCTACGTCGTCGACAACTGATACGCGATGGGCCGCCTGTTCTGGAAGGTGCTCGCCGGCTTCTGGCTGTCGCTGCTGCTGGTCGCGCTCGCTGTCGGCTCGCTGGTGTCGCTGTACACGCGGGCCACGCTCGGCAGTAACGGCGACCTGGCCTTCGGGCCGCGCGTGGAGTTCATGCTCGCCGCCGCCGCCGCCGCTCTCAGCCACGGCGGCACCGAGGCGGTGCGAAAGCAGATCGCCGACTGGCCGCCGCGCGAGCGCGAAGACCTGCGCGTGACCGACCGCAGCGGCCGCGACCTGTTCGCGCGGCCGGTGCCGGCGACGGCGCTCGCCGAGGCACGCGAACTGAGCCAGCGCCCCAACCGCCCGCGCGACGCGCCGCGGCTGGTGCAGACCGCGGACGGCAGCGAATACCTGCTGTTCGTGCCGGACGAGGGCGGCGGGCTGACGAACCCCGAGCATCGCTCGATTCCGCCGCTGCTGCGCCGCCTGCCACCGCCGACACTGGCAATCATCATCGGCTCGCTCGCCGGCCTAGCCTTCAGCGCCCTGCTGGTCTGGTACCTGATGCGCCGCGTGCGCGTGCTGCGGCGGGCGTTTTCGCGGCTCGCCAGCGGCGACATGGATGTGCGCATCGGCACCAGCCTGGGCCGCGGGCGTGACGAGCTGCACGAGCTCGGCCGCGACTTCGACCGCATGGCCACCCGTCTGCAGGCGCTGCTCGGCGCGCAGCGCCGGCTGCTGCACGATGTCTCCCACGAGCTGCGCTCGCCGCTGGCGCGCCTGCAGGCCGCGGTCGGCCTCGCCCGCCAGCAGCCCGAGCGCAACCGCGACAGCCTCGAACGCATCGAGCGCGAGGGCGAACGCCTCAACACGCTGGTCGGCGAGCTGCTGACGCTGTCGCGCCTGGAAGCCGGCGTCGAGGAAGGTCAGCGCGAGCCGCTGGATTTCGCCGCGCTGCTCGATGAGATCGCCAGCGACGCCCGCTTCGAGGCCACGGCGCTCGGCCGCGAGGTGCACTGCCGGGCGCCGGCGACGCTGATGCTCGCCGGCCACGCCGAGCAGCTGCACCGCGCCGTCGACAACGTCATCCGCAACGCCCTGAAGTACGCCCGGCACACCGTCGACATCGAGCTGAGCACGGCGCCCGGCGCAGCGCACTGTCAGCTGCGCGTCTGCGATGACGGCCCCGGCGTCGAGGCTGCCGATCTGCCGCAGCTGTTCGAGCCGTTCTTCCGCGTCACCGGCGGCGGCTACAGCGGTTACGGGCTGGGCCTGACCATCGCCCGCTGCGCCGTCGGCAGCCACGGCGGCCGCATCAGCGCCAGCAACCGCCCCGGCGGCGGTCTGTGCGTGTGCATCGAGCTGCCGCTCGCGGCAGCCGACTGAGACTCAGCCGCGCTCGACCAGCGGCTTGGCGTACTGCGCCTCGGTGTCCCACGGGAACTGAATCCAGGTGTCCTGCGTGACTTCGGTGATAAAGGTGTCGACCACCCGCTTGCCCAGCGGCTTGGCGTAGACGGTGGCGAAGTAAGCCTCGGGGGCACGCTGACGCAGCAGTGCCATCGTGCGGCCCGAATCGACCAGCTCATCGATGACCAGCCAGCCGCGGCCGTTGTCGGTGCTGAAGTCCTTGAGTACCTGCAGCGCCCCCTGCGTGGCGTCGGCCTGGGCGTGGCTGTAGCTCGACACGCAGAAGGTTTCGATCAGGCGGATGTCGAGCTCGCGGGCGATGATGCCGGCCGGGATCAGGCCGCCGCGGGTGATGGCGACGATGCCGGCAAACGGCCGCTTGTCCAGCAGGCGCCAGGCCAGCTGCTTGGCATTGCGGTGCAGCTCTTCCCAGGACACGGGGAAAATCATCTTGCGCGGTTCGGCCATCGGGGGAACTCCTGCTGAAAAAGCGACGGCCGCAAGCAGTGGCCGCCGCGAAAAGCGAACTCAACGGTATTCGAGCACCGCGGCACCCTCGCCGGCGAGCTGCTCCAGGCGACGGATCAGCTCGCCGGCCGGGCGCAGCTTCCAGGCGTCGCCGCAGACCAGTTCACCGTGCGCCTGCGCCAGATCGAGCTCCATCACCAGCCGGCAGCTGCCGTCGCGGAAATCGCCGAGCACCTGCGCCAGCCGCGCGGCAAAGGCGGCATCGGCGCGCTGGCCGTCGAGGCGCAGGCGCACGCGGCGCGCGTATTTGTCGCGGGCGGCATCGATGTCGTAGATCTCGCGCGCGGTCGCGCGCACGCCGTCGGAGTAATCGTCCCAGGCCAGCGCCGCCTCGATCACCAGCACGCGATCGACCGCGAGCAGATGGCGATAGCTCTCGTAGGTGTCGCCGAACACCCGCAGCTCCAGCCGCCCGCCGCGATCGTCGAGGGTGACGAAGGCCATGCGCCCGCGCGCGCCCTGCTTGACGCGGATGTCGACGACCAGGCCGGCGACGGTCACCGGGCGTTCGGCCTCGCGGCCGTAGCGGCGGGCGCCGGGGGCACAGAAGGCGCTGGCGGCGTCCTCCATGACGTCGTGCAGGCGGCCGCTGGTGAACTGGCGCAGCTCGTCGAGGTAGCGGTCGATCGGATGGCCGGTCAGGTACAGGCCGAGGGTTTCCTTCTCGCCGGCGAGCTTTTCATCGGCGTCCCATTCGGCCAGCCGGGTGATCTCGATCGCCGCGGCGCTCGGCGCGCTGGCGTCTTCCATCAGGCCGAACAGATCGGACTGGCCGACGGCGTCATTGTGCGCATGCTGCTCGGCCAGGCGCAGCGCCTCCGGCAGGCAGGCCATCAGCGTCGCCCGCGTCTCGCCGAAGCAGTCGAAGGCGCCGGCGCGGATCAGCGCTTCGAGCACGCGGCGATTGAGCTTGTGCAGATCGACCCGGCGGCAGAAGTCGAACAGGTCCTTGAAATCGCCGCCGGCCGTGCGCTCGGAGATGATCGCCTCGATGGCGTTCTCGCCGACGCCTTTGACCGCGCCGAGGCCGTAGACCACCGCCCCCTGCGCATCAACGGTGAACTTGAACGCCGAAGTGTTGACCGACGGCGGCACCACCGCCAGACGCATGCGCCGGCATTCCTCGATGAAGACGACGACCTTGTCGGTCTTGTCCATGTCCGAGGACAGCACCGCGGCCATGAACGCCGCCGGGTAATGCGCCTTGAGATAGGCGGTGTGGTAGCTGACCAGCGCGTAGGCGGCCGAGTGCGACTTGTTGAAGCCGTAGCCGGCGAACTTCTCCATCAGGTCGAACAGCGCGCCGGCGCGGTCGCGATCGTGGCCGTTGGCCACCGCGCCGCTGACGAAGATGTCGCGCTGCTTGGCCATCTCCTCGGGCTTTTTCTTGCCCATCGCCCGGCGCAGCAGATCAGCGCCGCCGAGCGTATAGCCGGCCAGCACCTGCGGGATCTGCATCACCTGTTCCTGGTAGACGATGACGCCGTAGGTGGGCTTGAGGACTGATTCGAGTTGCGGGAACGGGTACTCGACCTTGGCGCGGCCGTGCTTGCGGTTGATGAAGTCATCGACCATGCCCGATTCCAGCGGCCCCGGCCGGAACAGCGCCACCAGCGCGACGATGTCTTCGAAGCAGTCCGGCTGCAGGCGGCGGATCAGATCCTTCATGCCGCGCGATTCGAGCTGGAACACCGCGGTAGTTTCGCAGGCCTTGAGCAGCGTGTAGCTGGCGTGATCGTCGAGCGGCAGCGCCATGACATCGAGCGGCGGCTCGCCGCGGGCGCCACGCTGGCGGTTGATGGTCTCCAGCGCCCAGTCGATGATCGTCAGCGTGCGCAGGCCGAGGAAGTCGAACTTGACCAGGCCGGCAGCCTCGACGTCGTCCTTGTCGAACTGCGTGACCAGCTGCTGGCTGCCTTCTTCACAGTACAGCGCCGAGAAGTCGGTCAGCACCGTCGGCGAGATCACCACGCCGCCGGCGTGCTTGCCGACCGAGCGCGACAGTCCTTCGAGCTGGCGGCCGAGGTCGACCAGCGCGCGGATTTCCTCGTCACCGTCGTAGGCCTTGCGGAAATCCTCGTCTTTCTCCAGCGCGTCATCGAGGGTGATGCCGAGCTCCAGCGGCACCAGCTTGGCGACCTTGTCGACGAAGCCGTACGGATGGCCGAGCACGCGGCCGACGTCGCGGATCACCGCCTTGGCCGCCATCGTGCCGTGGGTGGCGATCTGCGAGACGCTCTTGCGGCCGTACTTGCGGGCGACGTAGTCGATGACGCGGTCGCGCCCTTCCATGCAGAAGTCGACGTCGAAGTCCGGCATCGACACGCGCTCGGGATTAAGGAAGCGCTCGAACAGCAGGTCGTAAGGCAGCGGGTCGAGGTCGGTGATCTTCAGCGCGTAGGCGACCAGCGAACCGGCACCCGAGCCGCGGCCCGGACCAACCGGGATGTGCTGATTCTTCGCCCACTGGATGAAGTCGGCGACGATCAGGAAGTACCCCGGGAAGCCCATCTGCACGATGACGCCGATCTCGGTTTCCAGGCGCGCCCAGTAGACCTTGGCGCGTTCTTCGTAATCCGCAGCGCTGGTATCGAGCAGCTTCGGCAGGCGCTCGCGCAGGCCGGTACGCGAGGCCTCGGCGAAGTAGTCGTCGACGCTCATGCCCTCCGGCACCGGGAAGTTCGGCAGCCGCGGCTTGCCCAGATCGAGCATCACCGAGCAGCGCTTGGCGATCTCCACCGAGTTGATCAGCGCCTCGGGCAGATCGGCGAACAGCTGCGCCATCTGCTGCGGCGTCTTCAGGTACTGCTCGGCGCTGTAGTCACGCGGGCGCTTCGGGTCGCCGAGCGTCCAGCCCTGGGCGATGCACACCCGCGCCTCGTGGGCCTCGAAATCATCGCGATCGAGGAAACGCACGTCGTTGGTCGCCACCACCGGCGTGCCGGTTGCCTGCGCCAGCTCAACGGCCTGGCGCACGTATTCGGTCTCGCCGGGGCGCTGCGTGCGCTGCAGTTCCAGGTAGAAACGCTGCGGATACAGGGCCTGGTAGTCGGCCAGCAGGCTGCGCGCGGCGGCCTGATTGCCGTTCGCGAGGGCGCGGCCGATCTCGCCGTCACGCGCCGCCGACAACGCAATCAGGCCCTCGTGGCACTCGCGCAGCCACTCCCACTGCACGATCGGCACGCCCTTGTGCTGGCCTTCGACGTAGCCGCGGCTGAGCAGCAGCTTGATGTTGCGGTAGCCGGCCTGGTCCATGCACAGCAGCACCAGCCGCGCCGGCGCCTCCTGCGCCCGCTGCACGCGGATCTCGGCGCCGAGCAGCGGCTTGATGCCAGCCGCGACGGCCGCCTTGTAGAACTTGATCAGACCGAACTGATTGCTGAGATCGGTGATCGCCAGCGCCACCTGCTCGCTCGCCGCGGCGCGCTTGATCAGCTCTTTGATGCGAATCAGCGAGTCCTGCAGCGAGAACTCCGTGTGCAGGTGCAGATGGACGAAACTCGGATTCATGCGGGGATCACGACAATGATGCGGGGGAGCAGGTTAGCGCAATCGGCCGAGGCCACGATAGAACGCCCCCGCCCCCGCCACACGCCTGTCCTCGGGCGCTGCCAGCCGCCGACGGCCCGTGCAGCGGACAGGACGGCCACCGCGATCAGCTGCGTTCGAGGATTTTCTTCACCGGGCCGAAGGAACGCCGGTGCTGCGGACAGGGACCGTGCTCGGCCAGTGCCGCCAGATGCTCGGCGGTCGGATAGCCCTTGTGCCGAGCAAAACCGTACTGCGGATACGCACGATCGAGTGCTTCGAGTTCGGCATCGCGCACGGTCTTGGCCAGGATCGAGGCGGCGCTGATCGCCGCGACCGTGGCGTCCCCTTTGACGATCGCCTCGCAGGGCTGCGTCAGGCCCGGCGGGCAGCGGTTGCCGTCGACCTGCACCCGCGTCGGCTGCACGCCGAGCGCGGCGACCGCGCGCTCCATCGCCCGCATCGAAGCCCAGAGAATGTTGATGCGGTCGATCTCCTCGGCCTCGGCACGGCCGAGCGCCCAGGCCAGCGCCTTGTCGCGGATTTCCTCGGCCAGTGCCGCCCGGCGCTTGGCGCTCAGTGCCTTGGAGTCGGCGAGCCCGACGATCGGCCGGGCCGGGTCGAGGATCACCGCCGCGGCGACGACGGCGCCGGCGAGCGGTCCACGGCCGACTTCATCACAGCCGGCGATCAGTTCCAGCGTCGGTTCGGCGGTGTCGAACAAATCCGGGGTGAACATCGGCAGACTCCGTTGCGGGTGAGCTCAGTCCGCCAGCAGGGTGCCGAGCGCCTGCGCCGCTGCTTCACTGGCGTTGCGGCGCAGCTCGGCATGCAGGCGCGCGAACTCGCTGCAGACTTCGGTCATGCGCTGCGGCTGCGCCAGCCAGTCTTCAAGCGCAGTGGCCAGCGCGGCGGGGGTCGCTGCCTGCTGGATGAATTCCGGGATCAAATCGCGGCCGGCGAGCAGATTCGGCAGCGAGAAGCGATCGATGCGCATCAGCCGCTTGGCGATGCGATACGTCAGCGGCGCCACGATGTAGGCCATCACCAGCGGCCGCCCAACCAGCATCGCCTCCAGCGTCGCCGTGCCCGACGCCACCAGCGCCAGCTCGCTGGCCGCCAGCGCATCGCGGGCGCGGCCGTCGAGCAGCAGGACGTAATCGCACAGGCCGGCCGCGGCGACGCGGGACTCGATCTGCTCGTGCAGCTTCGGTGTCGCACAGGGAATCACGGCACAGAAATCAGGCTGCTGCGCGTGGAACAGGCGGAAGGCTTCGAGGAAGACGTCGACGTGACGCGCCACCTCGCCGGCCCGGCTGCCGGGCAGCAGCGCCAGCCAGCGGATGTCGTCGGCCAGGCCGATGGCCTCACGCGCCGCCAGCATATCGATGCCCGCGGGAATCTCATCGGCCAGCGGATGACCGACGCAGGCCACCGGCACCCGATGCTGCTGGTAGAACGCCGCCTCGAAGGGAAACAGCGTCAGCATCAGGTCGATGCTCTTGCTGATGCCTTTCACCCGACCCTGACGCCAGGCCCAGACCGAGGGGCTGACGTAATGGGCCGTGCGGATGCCGGCCGCGCGCAGGCGCCGCGCCAGTGGCAAATTGAAGTCTGGAGCATCGATGCCGACGAACAGATCCGGTGGCTTCGCCCGCCAGCGCCGCAGCAAATCACCGCGAATGCCGAGCAAGCGCGGCAGATGGCGCAGCACTTCGACCAGCCCCATCACCGACAGGGCGTCGAGCGGATACAGGCTCTTGAGGCCGGCGCCGATCATGCGTGGCCCGCCGATGCCCTCGAAGGTGGCCTGCGGATAACGTCGGCGCAGCGCCTCGATCAGGCCACCGCCGAGCACATCGCCGGACAGCTCGCCGGCGACGATGGCGATACGCATCAGCGCACGACGCCGCGATCCGACGCTGCGAGGAAGTCCGCCAGCAAGGCGAGCCTCGGCCAGTCGCGCTCCATCTCGCGGATGCTCTCGATGGCCTCCGCCAGTTTCAGCTCGGACATGTACACCAGCTTGTAGGCCCGCTTGATCGCAGCGATCTCCTCCGCCGGATAACCGCGGCGCTTGAGGCCTTCACTGTTGATGCCGTGCGGCTCGGCACGGTAGCCGGCAACGGTGAAATACGGCGGCACGTCGCGCTGCACGCCGGTGGCGAAGCCGCAGAAACTGTGCGCGCCGATACGGCAGAACTGATGCACCAGCGTGTAGCCACCGAGGATCGCCCAGTCACCGACATGGACGTGACCGGCGAGCGAGGCATTATTGGCGAAGATGGTATTGTCACCGACCTGGCAGTCATGGGCGATGTGCACGTAGGCCATGATCCAGTTGTCGCTGCCGAGCCGGGTCACGCCAACGTCCTGCACAGTGCCGCGGTTGATCGTCACGTATTCACGGATGGTGTTGCGATCACCGATCTCCAGCCGCGTCGGTTCGCCGGCGTACTTCTTATCCTGCGGCTCGTCACCGATCGAAGCGAACTGGAAAATACGGTTGTCGCGGCCGATCGTGGTCGGCCCCTTGATGACCACATGCGGTCCGATCTCGGTGCCCGCACCGATCTCGACATCCGGCCCGATGATGCTGAACGGCCCGACGCTGACATCCGCCGCCAGTCGGGCTGAAGGATCGATGACAGCGCGGGCGTCGATCACTGGCCGTGCTCCCGTTTCGTCGACATCAGTTCAGCCGAGCAGACAACTTTGCCATCGACCGTGGCTTCACCGCTGAACACCCAGATGCCGCGCTTGGTCTTCAGCAGACGCACATCGAGAATCAGCTGATCGCCCGGCACCACCGGCTGCTTGAAGCGCGCGTTGTCGATGCCGACGAAGTAATAAGTCGAGCTGTCCTCAGGCATTTCCCCGGAGGTCTTGAAGGCGAGGATGCCGGTCGCCTGCGCCAGCGCCTCAAGGATCAACACACCCGGCATCACCGGCTGCTGCGGAAAATGGCCGAGGAAAAAGGGTTCGTTGAAGGAGACGTTCTTCAAGCCGCGCAGGGATACGCCGGGTTCGAGCTCAAGCACGCGGTCGACGAGCAGGAACGGATAGCGGTGCGGCAGGTAGCGCAACACCTGCATGATTCCCATGGATTCCAAGATGCGAGGTCCTCTAGGTCTTGTCCGGGGCCGCGCCGAGGCGCTTTTCGAGGGCCGAAAGCCGACGGAACAGTTCGTCGAGCCGACGCAGGCGTGCCGAGATGCGGTTCCAGATGCGGCTCGGCTCGACGGCAAGGCCGGACGAATAAACGCCCGGTTCAGGTAAGGACTTGGTCACCAGCGACATGCCGGTCACGTGAACGTTGTCACCCAGGCTGAGATGGCCGGCCAAGCCGACGCCGCCCCCTAGCGTGCAATAGCGTCCGACTGTCGAGCTGCCGGCAATGCCGACGCAGCCCGCCATCGCCGAATGCGCCCCGATATGTACGTTGTGGGCGATCTGGATCAGGTTGTCGAGCTTGACGCCATCCTCGATCACCGTGTCCTCAAGAGCGCCGCGATCGACCGCGGTATTCGCGCCGATCTCGACATCATCGCCGATCACGACACGACCGAGCTGGGCGATCTTCACCCAGGCCCCGGCATCGTTGGCGAAACCGAAGCCATCGGCACCGATCACGGCCCCTGGCTGTACCAGCACCCGTCGACCGATCACGCAGTCGTGCATCACCGTCACATTGGCGACCAGCCGCGTATCTTCGCCGATGCTGCTGCGCTCGCCAACGACACAGCCGGGACCGATATCGGCACCGGCGCCGATCTGCGCACCGGCCTCGATCACCGCCAGCGGCCCGATCCAGGCCGAGGCATGCACCTCGGCCGCCGGATCGACGCAGGCCCGCGGATGCACGCCCTGCCGCCGTGCCGGACGCGGCTCGTACAGCGCTGCGACCTTGGCATAGGCCAGATGCGGATTGCGCGCGATCAGGCAGGCTACCGGACAGGCGGCAACGTCATCCGCACTCAGGATCACGGCGCCGGCCCGGGTTTCACCAAGCTGATGCCGATAGTGCGAATTGCTCAGAAAGCTGATCTGCTGCGGGCCGGCACCGCTCAACGTGCCAACGCCGTCGAGCACCAGCCCGGGATCACCATGCAGCTGTGCGCCGGTCGCCTGCGCCAGTTCCGCGAGCGTGAAACTCATGATCGCCGCCTCCGCTCAGTTCTGCGCGGCGGACAGGCGCTTGAGCACCTTGTCGGTGATGTCGACGGCCGGACTCGCATAGATCACCGCCCCGTCGTTGATGACGAGGTCGTAGTTCTCCTCCTGCGAGAGCACCGTGATTGCATCCTGAATCAGGCGCTGCAGCTTCGACATTTCTTCGTTGCGGCGGATGTTGAAGTCTTCGCGGAACTCGTCCTGCGCCCGCTTGAGCTCGCGACGCTGAGCAACGATGTCGCGCTCAAGATCGCGACGATCGTTCTCACCCATCGTCGCGCCATCACGCGACATGCGATCTTCAAGCTTGCGCAGGGCTTTCTGCGACTCGACCAGTTCCTTGTCGCGTGGCGAGAATTCCTTCTCCAGGCGGTTGAGTGCAGCCGCTGCCTGCGGTGCATTCTTCAACACTTTGGCCGCATTGACGAAGCCGATCTTCAGTTCGGCGGCATCCACCGCTCCGGCCAAGACGGTCCCCAGCCCCAGCAGGCTAATGAGCAGGACACGCAAGCACTTCAAGGAAGCTCTCCTGAATCAAAGCGACGTCCGCGATCAGAACGGTACGCCAAAAGTGAACTGGAACGGCTCGGACTTGTCGCCCGATTTCTTGTTGATCGGCTGTGCAACCGAGAGCACCAGCGGTCCCAGCGGCGTCAGCCACTGCATCGACAAACCCGCCGAGTAGCGCAGTTCGCTGGCATCGAAGTCATTGACATCAGAGTAGACCTGACCGATGTCGAAGAATGTCGACAAACGCACACTCTTGGCGTCCTTGACGAACGGCGCCGGGAACAGGATCTCGACGCCGCCAGCCGTCTTCAACGCACCACCCTTCGGATCGCCGTTCGACCACTCCGGACCCAGCGTATTGGTCTTGTAGCCACGCACGGTGCGCAGACCGCCGGCATAGAAATTCTCGTAGAACGGCAAGGTGTCGGTATTACCGAAGCCATCACCGTAGCCGAATTCGAAATGCTCCAGCAGCGTCAGCGACTTGGTCAGTGGCAGGTAGGTGCTGTGGCGGTAACCAAGCTTGTACCAGCTGTCGTCACTGCCGGCCATCAGATCGAACGAGACGCGGTTGTAGGAACCGGAGTCGGCAAAAATCGCACGATTGCGCGTATCACGCGCCCAGCTCAGCTCCAGCTTCGGTCCGACATGCTTGTCGCCGTACTGATCGATGTAGTCGTAGATCTCCTGCGGCGTCTCCGAACCGTTGGTCTTGATCTTGACGCCGGAGACACCGGCGCCGACGTTGATCGTATCGGTCTCGTTGAGCGGGAAGCCAAAGGTCGCCATCAACGAGAACTCGTTGGTCAGGTAGTTGGCGAGGTTGGCCTCGGTTGCATCGGTTTCGGTGTAGTTGCCGCGGAAGCCGGCGCTGACGCCATCCGGCGTGAAATAGGGATTGGTGAACGACAGGCTGTAGATCGTGTTGACTTGGCTGTTATTGAACTGGAACGCCAGCTGGTTGCCGGTACCCATGAAGTTCTGCTGCGACACGCTGGCATTCAGCAGTACGCCGGCGTCCTGACCGTAACCGACACCGAGCGAGAGGCTGCCCGCCGGCCGTTCGGTAATCGAATAATTGATGTCCACCTGGTCGGTGGTACCCGCTACGGCAGGCGTTTCAATGGTTGCATCCTGAACAAAGGTCAGGCGCTCCAGGCGCTCCTTGGAACGGTTGACATCACGCGTCGAGAACCAGCTGCCTTCGGCCTGGCGCATCTCACGGCGCAGGACGTCATCCTGCGTCTTGACGTTGCCCTTGAAGTTGATGCGCCGCACGTAGACACGGCGTCCCGGGTCGACCACCAGATTGATCGCTACCGTGTGTTTGACATCGTCGATTTCCGGCACCGCATTGACGTTGGCAAACGCGAAGCCATCGTCACCCAAACGGTCGGTAATCGCCTTGGTGCTCTCATTGAGGGCGCTGCGCGAGAAGGTATCCCCGGCCTTGAGCTTGAGCAGTGCCTTGAGCTGATCCATCGGCACGAGGGTCTGCCCGGACAGCTGCACGTCACGCACCGTATAGCGCTCGCCCTCGTTGATATTGATCGTGATGTAAATGTCTTTTTTGTCCGGCGTGATGCTGACCTGCGTCGAATCGACATTGAAGCGCAGGTAGCCGGCATCCATGTAGAACGAGCGCAGCGCCTCCAGGTCACCGGCAAGCTTCTGCTTCGAATACTGATCGTCCTTGGTCAGCAGCGAGAACCAGCCTCCGGTCGAGCTCTGCATCAGATCGAGCAGCTCGCCTTCTTTGAAGGACTTGGCACCGACGATGTTGATCTGCTTGATACGTGCAGCGATACCCTCGGAAATATCGATGTTGATCGCCACACGATTGCGCTCGAGATTGCGCACCTGCGTATCGATCCTCACCGCGTACTTGCCGCGGGCGTAGTACTGCCGGTTGAGCTCCTGTTCGACCTTGTCGAGCAGAGCGCGGTCAAACACACGTCCCTCGGCGAGCCCGACCGTCTTCAGCGACTTCTGCAGATCTTCGGTGCCGATGTCCTTGTTGCCGCTTATCTTCACTTCGGCGATCGACGGACGCTCGACAACATTGACGACCAGCACGTCGCCATCCCGCTCCAGCGACACATCCGTGAAAAAGCCGGTACGGAACAGCGCTCTGATCAACTCCGGAAAATCTTCCTGACGAACCTTCTGCCCGGCATGAACCGGCAGATAGTTGAACACCGTGCCCGCAGAAATACGCTGCAATCCGTCGACGCGAATGTCCTTGACAACAAATTCAGCAGCATGCGCCAGCGGGGCAACGAGGCATGCGGTCAGCAGAAGGCTACTTTGGAGTCGGTTCATGGTTTACGCGAACAGGGGCTCGCCGTGCGGGCCCGGTTCAGGGACCAAGCAGACGGGCCAGATCGTTGTAGAAAGCCAGTCCCATCAGCGCGAGCAGCAGTGCGAGGCCGATGCGCTGCCCCACACCCTGCACCGCCTCGGACACCGGACTGCCCTTGACCATCTCGACGCAGTACCACGCGAGATGGCCGCCATCCAGAACGGGCACGGGTAGCAGATTCAGCACGCCGAGACTGATGCTGACCAGCGCCAGGAACGAGAGAAACGCCGACCAGCCCACTGCCGCCGACTGCCCTGCCATCTGCGCAATCGTCAAAGGCCCGCTGAGGTTATCCAGCGAGGCCTCGCCGACGAGCATTCTCCCCAGCATGCGCAGCGTGAATGCGGACATTTCCCACGTCTTGGTCACTGCAGCCGCAGCAGCCTCGAACGGCCCATAACGTACCACGACGCGTAATGAATCGGCGAGATCTTGCGGCACTGCAGCATGAACACCTGCCAAGCCTTCCTTACCACGCGGCGTATCGCGCACCGCGGGTATCAGCGTCAGCGTTCTCGCGACATCATCATGCTCGACCGTCACCTGCATCGCCTGACCGGGATGCGCGCGCACCCGCGCCGCCCACTGCTCCCAGTCACCGATGCGCTCACCGTCAACCGAGACGACGCGGTCACCGACCTGCAGCCCCGCAGCGGCTCCGGCACCCTCGGCTATCAAACCACCGATGACGGCCGGCAGACGCGGACGGTAGGGCAACAAGCCGAGCGTGCTCAACATGTCGCCGTTGGCAGCGAAATCCTCCGGCAACGCCAGCGAGCGATTCGCCGGCTGGCCATACTGATCGCGCACACGGATTTCAAGTGTGCCGCCGGGCTTGGCCAACTCGGCAAGGCGCATCAGCACCAGATCAAGACTGCCTGCTCCCTCACCGTCGATGGAGACAACTTCATCGCCTTCCTGAAAGCCCGCAACGGCAGCAGCCGTGCCCGCTGGTGGTGCCGACAGCACCGGACGTACCTGCGGCACCCCCGAGCTGAACAAAACACAGTAAGCAAGAATTGCAAATATGAAGTTGAACAGCGGCCCCGCAGCGACAATGGCGAAACGGCGCGCAACCGGCTGACGATCGAAAGCCTGCGCCTCACTGCCCGCCGGCACCTCACCTTCGCGCCCATCGAGCATGCGCACATAGCCACCGAGCGGAATGGCACCGATGACGTACTCGACACCGTCACGCCCCAGCCTCCGCCACAGCGGGCGCCCGAAACCGACGGAAAAGCGCAGTACCCGCACGCCGCACCGGCGCGCTACCCAGAAATGGCCGAACTCATGAACGGTGATCAGGACCCCGAGGGTAACGATCAGCGCCAGAAACGACAGCAGCGGTTGGCCCATCTTTATCTCTCCAGCGTGTGCAAACGGGCTTTCGCCTCGTCCCTGGCCCGCACATCGGCAGCCAGCACGATTTCGAGATCGCTTGCCGCCTGCGAGTTCACATGCGTGAGCACGTACTCGTTGAGACTGGCAATGTCAGTAAAACGGATACGCCCCTGCAGGAAGGCTTCCACGGCGACTTCATTGGCCGCGTTGAGCACAGCCGGGGCCGTACCGCCCGCTTCGAGCGCGGCATAGGCAAGCCGCAGACATGGAAAACGCGTGAAGTCCGGCGCGCTGAAATCCAGCCGGCCGATCTTGCACAGCTCCAGTGGACTAACGCCCGAAACGATACGCTGCGGCCAGCCCAGAGCATGGGCGATCGGCGTACGCATGTCAGGGTTGCCGAGCTGTGCCAGCACCGAGCCATCGACGTACTCGACCATCGAGTGAATCACGCTCTGCGGATGAATCACCACATCGATATGAGCCGGCGCCAGACCGAACAGCCAGTGCGCTTCGATCAGCTCAAGACCTTTATTCATCATCGTCGCCGAATCGACGGAGATCTTGCGCCCCATCGACCAGTTCGGATGCGCGCAGGCCTGATCCGGGGTGACATTGGCCAGAGTGTCGAGCGGCGCATCCCGAAATGGTCCGCCGGATGCGGTCAGCAGAATACGTGTGATGCCGCGATCCACACCGCTGCCAGCCTGCATCGCCGGCGGCAGGCACTGAAAGATGGCGTTATGTTCGCTGTCGATCGGCAGCAGGGTCGCGCCATGACTGCGCACCGCATCCATGAACAGACGCCCGGACATCACCAGCGCTTCTTTGTTGGCGAGCAGAACGCGCTTGCCGGCCCGCACCGCTGCCAGCGCAGGCAACAGCCCCGCCGCGCCGACCACCGCCGCCATGACCACGGGAGCCTCGGCAGCGGCGGCAACATCGATCATGGCCTGCGCGCCACCCAGCACCTGGGTCGAGCAGCCCAGCGCCGCCAGGCGGGTACGCAGCTCACCGACACCCTGCACATCAGCCAGCACGGCATAACGCGGGCTATGCCGCTGGCACAGCTCGGCCAGGAGCTCGATGCTGCGGTGAGCCGTCAGGGCAAAAACCCGATAGCGATCCGGATGACGAGCCAGCACATCAAGTGTGCTGAGCCCGATCGAACCGGTCGCGCCGAGCACGGTGACACCCTGAGGATACAGCCCTGCGTTCGACTCACTGTGCATGCTTCAGCATCCCGTCAGCCACAGCCCCATGACGAAGACCGGCGCCGCAGCAGCCAGGCTGTCCAGACGATCGAGAATGCCACCATGACCAGGCAGCAACTGACCACTGTCCTTGGCTCCGTGCTGGCGCTTGAGCATCGACTCAAACAAATCACCGGCGATGGATACCACCACGGTGACCAGGCAGACGATCAGAAAGAGTGGCCAACGCACCAGCGGCAAGCCGATCCACAGGGCACCGACGACCGCTGTCAGCACAGCTGCAGCCAGTGCGCCCCAGGCTCCTTCGCGGGTTTTGCCGGGACTGAGCGTCGGTGCCAGCTTGACCCGACCGAAACGCCGGCCGACAAAAAAAGCGCCGATGTCGGCGGCCGCTACCAGTGCGATCAGCAGCAGCACATAAGCTGGCCCCCAGCCATCAGCCCGGTGCAGCTGCGTCACTGCAGCCAGCGGCCCCACCAGAACCAGCAGTCCTATCCATGCCCAGCAGTGCTGGCTGTCACGACGCTGCGGCTGAGCAGCAAAGCGCACCAACCAGACCGGCGCGCAGAGCAGCCAGAAAACAGCTGCCCCAGCTACAAGCAAAGCGATAAACCGCCCAGAACCGAACACAGCGGAGCAAAGCAGCACCGCGAAAGTCGTGCACCAGAGCATGCGGTCTGCGGCATCAAGCCGCAGCAGACGCGTCCACTCCATGCCTCCGATGAACACCGCGACACCGCAGAACACGCCAAACCAGTTGCTCGGCAACGCCAGCACGCCGTAGATGACGACCGCGGCCAGCGCGAGCGCTGTAAGCACGCGCTGCTTAAGCACCGCCGCGCTGCTCGACCTGATCGCCGGTACGACCAAAACGCCGCTGCCGCCCTGCAAACGAAAGCATGGCCGTGTCCAGTGCTGCCTCATCGAAGTCCGGCCACAGGCATTCGGTGAAATAAAATTCCGTGTAAGCCATTTGCCACAGTAAAAAATTACTGATGCGCTCTTCTCCGCCAGTGCGAATGAACAGATCCGGCTCCGGCAGATCGGCAAGACTCATGTAAGGGCTCAGGGTTTCGGCCGTAATATCTTCGGCCGCAAGCCGGCCCGCAACGACATCAAGCGCTGCTCGACGTGCTGCCTGAGCGATATCCCAACGTCCGCCATAGTTGGCGGCGATCACCAGCGTCATGCCGGTATTGCGCCCAGTAGTTTCCTCCGCCAGCCGCATCGACTCACACAGTCGGGAAGAAAACGCGGAGCGGTCACCGATGAAACGCAAACGTGCGTTGTTGTCCATCAGGCGCTTGATTTCGGAGCGCAGCACGACACTGAACAGCTCCATCAGCAATTTGACTTCCAGCGCCGGCCGCCGCCAGTTTTCGCTGCTGAACGCAAACAGCGTCATCGCTTCGAGACCACGATCGATACCGTGCTGCACGACGCGACGCAGCGACTTCACCCCTTCGCGGTGACCCAATGGCCGCGGCAAACGCCGCTGCTTCGCCCAGCGACCATTGCCGTCCATGATGATGGCGACATGACGCGGCAACCCCTGCCCCGTCTCCTGCGTATCGGCACTCGTCAAAGGTCGATTCCTTTTCGTGACCGCGGCTGGCGCAACAAAATCGGTTTCAGATTTCCAGTAACTCGGCTTCCTTCGCCTCGACCAGCTTATCGATTTCATCGACGAAGCGGTCGGTCAGCTTCTGGACGTCGTCGGCGGCGCGACGCTCTTCGTCCTCGCTGATTTCCTTTTCCTTCTGCAGCATTTTGAGATCTGCAAGCGCATCGCGGCGAATATTGCGCACCGCCACCTTTGCGCTCTCGCCTTCATGGCGCACGACCTTGCCCATCTCACGACGGCGCTGCTCGGTCAACGGCGGTAACGGCACGCGGATGACGGTACCGGCGGTTGCCGGATTCAGGCCGAGATCGGAGGACATGATAGCCTTCTCGATCGGCCCAACCATGGTCTTGTCCCAAGGCTGTACGACCAGTGTGCGCGGATCACCGACAGTGATGGACGCCGCCTGCGAAAGCGGCACCTCGTTGCCATAAAACTCGACGTGAACATGATCGAGCAGGCTGACGTGGGCGCGCCCTGTACGCAGTTTCGCCAATTCATGCCGCAGGGAATCAATGCTTTTTTCCATGCGGGAACCGGCGTCTTTCTTGATCTCGTTGATCATCGAAAACTAGCCTCGAACGACGGTGGTGCAGACACCTTGTCCTGTCACGATGCGGACGATTTCGCCGTGCGTATTGAGATTGAACACCTTGAGCGGCATTGCATGCTCACGGCACATCACCAGCGCTGTCGTATCCATCACCTGCAATTTGCGGGCGATAGCATCATCGTAGGTGATCGTGTCGTAACGAACAGCCGTCGGGTCCTTCATCGGATCAGCGGAATAGATGCCGTCGACCTTCGTGGCCTTCAGCATGACGTCCGCGTTGATTTCAATGGCGCGCAGGCTGGCAGCGGAATCGGTCGTAAAAAACGGGTTACCGGTCCCCGCAGCAAAAATCACCACTCGGCCCTTTTCCAGATGGCGGATAGCGCGGCGCCGGATGTAATCCTCGCAAACCTGATTGATACGCACGGCCGACATGACCCGCGCGAAGACACCGATCCGCTCAAGCGAATCCTGCATGGCCAGGGAGTTCATCACGGTCGCGAGCATGCCCATGTGATCGCCGGTGACACGATCCATACCGCCCTCGGCCAGACCAGCGCCGCGGAACAGGTTGCCGCCACCGATCACCATGCCGATCTCTACGCCGAGCCGGTTGAGTTGAGCTACCTCGGCGGCGACCCTCTGGATGACGGCCGGATCAATACCGAAGTCGCCATCGCCCATCAGGGCTTCACCGCTGAGCTTAAGGAGGATTCGCTTGTAGACGGGTCTAGTGTCCGGCATGGCCTCATGGGTCCTGTCAGTCGGCAATCGGGCAAGTTTACAGAAATCCGCCCCCGCGCGCGGAGGCGGCCCGCCGCGTTCGTCATGAACAGCAGCGGGACAAAGGCCGGATGCGCTCAGCTGGCGCGTACCTGCGCCATGACTTCCTCGGCAAAGTTCTCGCTCTTCTTCTCGATACCTTCGCCGAGCTCAAGGCGCTGGAAGCCGACGACGCTGGCGCCCTTGGACTTGAGCAGCTTCTCGACAGTCTGCTTGCCTTCGGGATCCTTGACGAAGACCTGACCGAGCAGCGTGTTCTCGTTCAGATACTTGCGCACGCGACCTTCAACCATCTTCGCGGCGATGTCGGCCGGCTTGCCCTCGTTGACAGCCTGAGCCATGGCGATTTCGCGCTCTTTGTCGACGACATCGGCCGGAACCTGCTCAGGCGAGACGCACAGCGGACGGCTCGCGGCGATGTGCATCGCAACGTCCCTGGCCAGCTCCTCGTCACCGCCATTCAGCTCGACCAGCACACCGATGCGCGTGCCGTGCAGATAAGCTGCCAGGACACCGCCTTCGGTCGCGAAGCGCACGAAACGACGCACGGCGATGTTCTCGCCAATCTTGGCGACCAGCTCACGGCGGACGTCATCGACGCTCTTGCCGTCGGCCAGCGGCGCCGCCAGCAGCGCGTCCAGATCCGCAGGATCCTGTGCCAACACGCAATCCGCCACTGCACCTGCGAACGCGTTGAAGTCATCACCCTTGGCGACGAAGTCGGTTTCGCAGTTGACTTCGACCAGCGCAAGCACGGCGCCATCGGCCGACTGCCGCACCACCAGCGTACCCTCAGCCGCCGTGCGCCCGGCCTTCTTATCGGCCTTCGCCAGCCCCTGCTTGCGCATCAGCTCGACTGCGGCATCGATATCGCCATCGGTCTCGGTCAGCGCTTTTTTGCATTCCATCATGCCCGAGCCGGTGCGCTCGCGCAGTTCCTTCACCTGGGCGGCAGTAATAGCCATGATTCAGTTACCTCGAAATTCGCGCGCCGCGATCGAGCGTTCGCGCTCGAAAAAAAGCCCGCACGCCGGGAGCACGCGGGCCATGACCCAAACGGCGGGCAGTTTACCCGGCGTTCTTTTCGGCCTCGACCTCGACGAACTCTTCGTCCGCGCGAGCACTCACCGGCAATGCACCACGAGCCTCCAGCACCGACGCAGCGGCGCCGTCGGCATACAGGCTGATCGCACGGATCGCATCGTCGTTACCCGGAATGACGTAATCGACGCCGTCCGGCGAATTGTTGGTATCGACCACACCGACGACGGGAATGCCCAGCTTCTGCGCTTCCTGAACGGCAATGCGCTCATGGCCGACATCGATGACGAACAGTGCATCCGGCAGCGCCGGCATGTCCTTGATACCACCGAGGCTGCGCTCAAGCTTTTCCAGCTCGCGCCTGAGCAGGATGACTTCCTTCTTCGACAGGCGGTCGAAAGAGCCGTCGACCGACATCTGCTCAAGATCCTTCAGACGCTTGATCGACTGACGGACCGTCTTGAAATTCGTCAGCATGCCGCCGAGCCAGCGGTGATTGACGAACGGCATGCCGCAACGCGCTGCCGCCTCGGCAACCGCGGTACGCGCCGAACGCTTGGTGCCGACGAACAGCACGCGACCGCCATTGGCAGCCAGCTTGCCGACGAAATTCATCGCGTCGTTGAACATCGGCAGGGTTTTCTCAAGATTCACGATATGAATCTTGCTGCGCGCGCCGAAGATGTACGGACCCATCTTCGGGTTCCAGTAACGGGTCTGGTGGCCGAAGTGGCAACCAGCCTCCAGCATCTCGCGCATGGAAACAGTGGACATCGATAAATCTCCAGAAATATTCGGGGTTTAGCCTCCACGCACCCCAACCGGCGACCTGTAAAGGCACCCCGCCAGTCGTGACGGCCACGTGTGAGAAGTGTTTGCATTGCCCTCAGGGCGGGCGCTTTATAGCATAATTCGTTTTTCCTGCCTAACCGTCCACACCCGTGCCCGGGTGAGCACGACGGTGGGCGCCGCCTCAAGAGATTTGCCATCCGCATGAGCATCAGCATCAAAACGCCGGACGAAATCGAAAAGATGCGCATTGCCGGACGCCTTGCCGCAGACGTCCTGCACATGATCGCGCCGTATGTGCGCGAAGGCGTCACCACTGAAGAACTCGACCGTCTGTGCCATGACTACATTGTCAACGAACAGCACGCCATCCCTGCTCCACTGAATTACCGCGGTTTCCCGAAGTCGATCTGCACATCGGTCAATCACGTCGTCTGTCACGGCATCCCCGGGCCGAAAAAGCTCAAGAAAGGCGATGTCATCAATCTCGACATCACCATCATCAAGGACGGCTTTCACGGTGACACGAGCAAGATGTACAGCGTCGACGAGCCGCCGATCATCGCCCAGCGCGCGTCGCGCATCGCTCACGAATGCATGTTGATCGGCATCGAGATGGTCCGCCCCGGCATCCGCCTCGGTGACATCGGCCACGCCATCCAGATGCACGCCGAGGCCAATGGCTGCTCGATCGTGCGCGAGTACTGCGGCCACGGCATCGGCCGCCAGTTTCACGAAGACCCGCAGGTACTGCACTACGGCAAGCCCGGCACCGGCGTCGAGCTGCTGCCCGGCATGACCTTCACGATCGAACCGATGGTCAATGCCGGCAAACGTTTTGTGAAATTGCTCGGTGACGGCTGGACCGTAGTCACCAAGGACCACAGCATATCGGCACAATGGGAACACACGGTGCTGGTCACCGAAACCGGGGTCGAGGTGCTGACTGTCCGGCCGGGGGATCCGCTCTGAAGGACACCGTCATGCAGCCTGCGATGAGCGCCGGCCCCGCCGAGATTCTCGATTTCGCCGAACTTTCACACGCGCTTGCCGCAGAAACGCCGGCTATCGCCCCGTTCAAGGAGGCCCTGCGCGCAGCCGATGCGCGCTTGCGCGAGCATTTCATCCACGGTGTCCACGCACGAGTGCTGGTCCCGCTGCGGGCGCGCTTCATCGATCGCATCCTGTCGATGCTGTGGCTGCGCTTCATCGGTGAACGGGATGACATGGCACTGCTGGCGGTCGGCGGTTACGGCCGCGGTGAGCTGCACCCGGGTTCGGATGTCGACATCCTGCTGCTGCTGGAAAAGACGGAAGACAAGGCAACCGGCGCCGCCATCGAGCGTCTGCTGACGTTTCTGTGGGATATCGGCCTTGAGGTCGGCCAGAGCGTGCGCACACTCGACGACTGCGAACGCGAGGCCGATGCCGACATCACGGTAACGACCAACCTGATGGAAGCACGCCTGCTCGCCGGCCCGATGTCACTGCTTGAGTCGATGCGTCGCCGCACGGCCCCTGACCACATATGGCCGACCCGCAAGTTCCTCGAAGCCAAGCGCATCGAGCAGGAAAGACGCTACCGCAAATTCCACGACACCGAATACAACCTCGAACCCAACGTCAAGGAAGGGCCGGGCGGGCTGCGCGACCTGCAGATGATCGGCTGGGTCGCAAAACGGCATTTCGGTGCGCAAACGCTGCGTGACCTGACCTCGCACGGTTTTCTGACTGAAGCTGAATACGCCGAGCTGTCGGAATACCAGGACTTTCTCTGGCAGGTACGTTTCGGCCTGCATATCGTCAACGGCCGGCGCGAGGACCGTCTGCTGTTCGATCACCAGCGCGCGCTTGCCCAGCTGTTCGGTTATCGCGACGACGGCCGCATGCTCGCCGTCGAACAGTTTATGCAGCGTTACTACCGCACGATCATGGAGCTGTCCCGGCTCAATGAAATGCTGCTGCAGCTGTTCGAAGAAGCCATCATCCAGCCCGAAGACGATACGCCACCGATCCCGCTGAACCGTCGCTTCCAGATCCGCAAGGGCTATCTCGACGTCACCCGCCCGAACGTCTTCCTGCGCTATCCCGTCGCGCTGCTTGAGCTGTTCCTGTTATTGCAGCAGAACCCCGGCATTCGCGGCGTGCGCGCCGAGACGATCCGCCTGATCCGCGCCCACCGACCGCTGATCGACGAAAAATTCCGCAATGACGTGCGCGCCAAGACCCTGTTCATGGAGATTCTGCGCCAGCCGCAGTGCCTGACACGCCAGCTGCGGCGCATGAACAAGTACGGCATCCTCGCCGCCTACCTGCCGGAGTTCGGTTCGATCGTCGGCCGCATGCAACACGACCTGTTCCACACCTACACGGTCGACCAGCACACCCTGTTCGTCGTGCGCAATCTGCGCCGCTTCTATCTGACGAAGTTCGACAAGGATCACCCGCACTGCAGCGCAGTGTGCCGCAACATCCCCAAGCCGGAGCTCCTTTATATAGCGGGGCTCTACCACGACATCGCCAAAGGACGCGGCGGCGACCACTCGGTGCTCGGTGCCGAGGACGCTGAAGCGTTCTGCCTGCGCCACGGGCTGTCGCGCTACGACACCAAGCTGGTGTCATGGCTGGTGCGCAATCATCTGGTGATGTCGCTAACGGCCCAGAAAAAGGACATCCAGGACCCGGACGTCGTCGACACCTTCGCGCGTCAGGTCGGTGACCGCACACACCTCGATTACCTGTACCTGCTCACGGTCGCCGACATCCGCGCGACCAACCCGAACCTGTGGAATCAGTGGCGCGCCTCACTGCTGCGCGAACTCTACGAGTCGACCCGACAGGCCCTGCGCCGCGGCCTCGGCAATCCGCTCGACAAGGAGGAACTGATCCGCGAGGTGCAGGAACACACCCGCAAGCTGCTCGGCCACAAGATCAGCGACAAGTCACGCATCGATCAGGTGTGGAGCAGCTTCGGCGACGACTATTTCCTGCGCTATTCGCCCGATGAGATCGCCTGGCACACGCGTGCCGTGCTGAAAAAACGCGATGACGGCCGCCCGCTGGTACTGATCATCGCCCGCAACGACAGCAAGCGCGGCGGCACCGAGATCTTCATCTACACCCGTGACCAGAAGAATCTGTTCGCCCACGTGAGCGCAGTGCTCGACCAGCTGAATCTGGACATCCTCGATGCGCGCATCGTCACCAGCGTCGGCGAATACACCCTGGACAGTTTTACCGTCCTCGAAGACAGCGGCGCACCGATCACCGATCGCAAACGCATCCGCGCGATCACCCGCCGCCTGCGCCGGCAGCTGCTCAATCCGAACGCCGCGCTGTCGCCACCGTCGCGGCGGGCGCCGCGCGTGCTGCGCCATTTCCGCACGCCGACACAGATCCGCTTCAACGACGATCCGCAGCATCGCTATACGGTACTGACACTGGTGACCAGCGACCGTCCCGGATTGCTGTGTCGTATCGGCCGAGCGTTCATGGAGCGCTCGATTTTGGTGCAAAACGCCAAGATCGCCACCATTGGCGCCCGGGCTGAGGACATTTTCTTCATCACCGATGCCGATAACCTGCCGCTTGACGCGGCTGAAGCCCGACAAGCCCTGCACGACACACTGTTGCGACAACTCGAACAAGCGGATTGACACCGTAACGGCAGCGTCACGATGCACCGCGCCAGTGTCATGAAAGCGTAGTAATGCATTCCTATAGTGCGCGCCGTGTTTCGACGCGCCGCAACATGGCGCATGCAGTTCAACCGTTGTCGGAGGTTTCCGTGAACCAGAAGTCCCTCGTGCTTGCCATGGCCATCGCGGCATCCCTGGGTAGTGCCGCACACGCTCAGTCTGCTCGTGACTACATCAGCATCGTCGGTTCCTCCACCGTTTATCCGTTCGCGACCGTCGTCGCCGAGCAGTTCGGCAAGACTACTTCGTTCAAGACACCGAAGATCGAGTCCACCGGCAGCGGTGGCGGCCTGAAGCTGTTCTGCGGCGGCGTCGGCCCGGAGTTCCCGGACATCACCAACGCCTCGCGTCGCATCAAGAAGTCCGAGGTCGACAACTGCGCAGCCAACGGCGTCAAGGACATCGTCGAGGTCAAGATCGGCTATGACGGCATCGTCATCGCCAACGCCAAGGCCGGCACGCCGCTCAAGCTGACCCGCGAGCAGATCTACAAGGCCGTGGCCAAGGTCGTTCCGGTCGACGGCAAGCTGGTCGCCAATCCGTACAAGCGCTGGAGCGACATCGATCCGTCCCTGCCGAAGGACGAGATCATCGTCTTCGGGCCGGCCTCCAACCACGGTACCCGCGACGCGATGGTCGAGCTGATCATGGACCCGGGTTGCGAGAAGCAGCCGGCGATCGAAGCGATCAAGGATGCCAAGGAAAAGCAGGCCGCCTGCCAGGGCATGCGTGAGGACGGCCCGTTCGTCGAGGTCGCTGACAACTACACCGTGACCATGCAGAAGCTGCTGGCGACGCCGCATGCGGTCGGCGTGCTGACCTTCAGCTACCTCGACCAGAATGCCGACAAGATCCAGGCGGCGGTGGTCGACGGCGAGCAGGCGACCTTCGAGAACATCGCCTCCGGTAAGTACCCGGTCTCGCGCCCGCTGTTCTTCTACGTCAAGAAGGCGCATGTCGGCGTCATTCCGGGCATGAAGGAATACCTCGCCGAGTTCGTCAGCGACAAGGCCATCGGTGCCAGCGGCTACCTCGCCGACCGCGGTCTGATCCCGATGCCGGCGGCGGAGCTGAAGAAGGTTCAGGCGGATGTCAAAGAACTGAAAAAGCTTGAGCTGTAAGATTTGAACCTGCCAAGGCGGCCGGGAAGCCCTAAGCGCCCGGTCGCCTTTGGCGTTTCAAACGCCTGAATCTTTCGTTTGTTCCACCTTGTCGGTCTCGTGCCATGAATCTTTCCGTCGTGCTGACCGCCGTGCTGGGGCTCGCCGCCCTCGCGTATCATTTCGGCCGCCGGCGCGCATTCGCCGTCGTCTCCGGCCGAGTGCGCGATCTTCACTCCCTGCCCAGTTATTACGGCATGCACACTGCCCTGTGGTGCGGCGTGCCGGCGCTCATCGTGATGTCACTGTGGCTCGCCTTCGAGCCTTCCATCATGACCAATCTGGTGGTCGAGCGCCTGCCCGAGGCGATGCGTCATGTTCCGGAGTCCCAGCTCAATCTGGTGATCAACGACATCCGCAATGCCGTCAACGGCACGATGACCGGCAACGATCCCGCCATCCGCGAGGCGGCCGATTACTACCTGCAGCTGCGCACCGTCAGCCACGCCGCGATGGCTGTGGTGCTGTTCGCGCTGTGCGCGGCCGGCGGCAGCTGGGCCTGGAAACGCATCGCGCCTGATTTCCGCGCCCGCAACCGCGTCGAAAAGAGCATGAGCGTGCTGCTGATCCTGTGCTCGATGGTCGCCGTGTTCACGACCATCGGCATCGTGCTGTCGGTGCTGTTCGAATCCCTGCGCTTTTTCCAGCAGATTCCGCTGACCGATTTCCTGTTCGGACTCGAATGGAGTCCGCAAACGGCGATGCGTGCCGATCAGGTCGGCGCCAGCGGCGCCTTCGGCATGATTCCGCTGCTGACCGGCACGCTGCTGGTGTCCGGCATCGCCATGCTGGTGGCCGTGCCGCTCGGCCTGATGTCCGCGCTGTACCTGTCGGAATATGCTCCGTCGCGCGTGCGTACCTTCGGTAAGCCGCTGCTCGAAGTGCTCGCCGGCATCCCGACCGTGGTCTATGGCTTCTTCGCCGCGATCACCGTCGCGCCGTTCCTGCGCGATCTCGGCGCCTCGGTCGGTCTGCAGGTCGCCTCCGAGAGCGCGCTGGCCGCCGGTGCGGTCATGGGCATCATGATCATTCCCTTCGTCTCCTCGCTGTCCGACGACGTCATCAACGCCGTTCCGCAGGCGATGCGCGATGGTTCCTACGCCCTCGGCGCGACCAAGTCGGAAACGATCAAGAACGTCGTGCTGCCGGCCGCCCTGCCCGGCATCGTCGGCTCGGTGCTGCTGGCGATCTCGCGCGCCATCGGCGAAACGATGATCGTGGTAATGGCCGCCGGCCTGTCGGCGAAGCTCACGGCCAACCCGCTTGAGGCGGTCACCACCGTGACCGTGCAGATCGTCACGCTGCTGGTCGGTGACCAGGAATTCGACAGCCCGAAGACTCTGGCCGCGTTCGCGCTCGGCCTCGTCCTGTTCCTCATCACCCTCGTGCTCAACATCATCGCGCTGCACGTGGTGCGCAAGTATCGGGAGCAATATGAATAACGCGACCTCGCCCAAGGGCATCTACGCCATCGCACCTGAACGACGCCTGGGCGGCGCGGCGCACACCGCGCTCGTACAGCGGCGCAAGGCCGCGGAAAAACGCTTCCGCTACTACGGCCTCGGCGCGCTCGTCGTCAGCCTGATGTTCCTCGTACTGCTGTTCGCCAGCATCATTGCCAAGGGCTGGACAGCCTTCGAACAGACCTACCTGCGTCTCGACGTCGACTTCGCCACGGATGTGCTGGTGCCGGACGGCGACCGCTCCGAGCAGGCACTGTCCTCGGCCAACTATCCGGCACTGGTCAAGAATGCGATCTGGGCGGCCTTCCCGGACGTCACCAGCCGCGGCGAAAAACGCCAGCTGCAGGACCTGGTCAGCTCCGGCGCGAGCTTCGAGCTGCGCAACATCGTCATGAACGACCCCTCGGTGATCGGCACGCAGCGCAGCGTGTGGGTACCGGCGACGGCCTTCGTCGACAGCCTGATCAAGGGGCAGATGGACCGTTCGCTGCCGGAATCCGAGCGCAAGCTCAGCGACCTGCAGATCAGCTGGGTGGATCATCTGCTCAGCAACGGCCACATCGAGAAACGCTTCAACACCATGCTGTTCACCGACGGCGATTCGCGTGATCCGGAGCTGGCCGGCATTGGCGGCGCCATCATGGGCTCGCTGTACACGATGCTGGTAACGCTGCTGCTGTCGTTCCCGATCGGCGTCGCCGCGGCGATCTACCTGGAGGAATTCGCTCCGCGCAACCGCTGGACCGATCTGATCGAGGTCAACATCAACAACCTCGCCGCGGTGCCCTCGATCGTCTACGGCCTGCTCGGCCTCGCGGTGTTCATCAACTTCCTCGGCCTGCCGCGCTCGTCACCGCTGGTCGGTGGCCTGGTGCTGACGCTGATGACGCTGCCGGTGGTCATCATCGCCTCGCGCGCCGCGCTGACCTCGGTGCCGCCGTCGATCCGCGAGGCGGCACTGGGCATGGGCGCTTCGAAGATGCAGACGATCACGCATCACGTGCTGCCGCTGGCGATGCCGGGCATGCTGACCGGCGCGATCATCGGCATGGCGCGTGCGCTCGGCGAAACCGCCCCGCTGCTGATGATCGGCATGGTCGCGTTCATCGTCGACGTGCCCAAGAGCCTGACCGATCCGGCCACGGCGCTGCCGGTGCAGATCTACCTGTGGGCCAGCAGCCCGGAGCGCGCCTTCGTCGAACGCACCTCGGCCGCCATCCTGGTGCTGCTCGCTTTCATGGTACTGATGAATGCCCTGGCAGTCGTCCTGCGCAAACGCTTTGAACGCCGCTGGTAAGGCCCGGAGACTGCCGCGATGAATCAACCAAACACGCTCACCCGAATCGAGGACCCCGCGATGGCTGAGATCCAGCCCCAGCAGGCGCAGCCCACTTTCAGCGCCACCGAGCCCGCGCCGGAAGGCCACCGCACCGTCGGCAAGATCACCGTCGACAACCCGAAAATGTCGGCGCGCGACGTCAACGTCTATTACGGCGAGAAGCACGCCATCAAGCATGTCGAGCTCGACATCGGCACCAATGAGGTCATCGCCCTGATCGGGCCGTCCGGCTGCGGCAAGTCGACGTTCCTGCGCACGCTCAACCGCATGAACGACACCATCGACATCTGCCGCGTCACTGGCAACATCAGCCTTGATGGTCAGGACATCTACGACCGCCGGCTCGATGTCGTGCAGCTGCGTGCCCGCGTCGGCATGGTGTTCCAGAAGCCGAACCCGTTCCCGAAGTCGATCTTCGACAACGTCGCCTACGGCCCGAAGATCCACGGCATGACCAGCTCGCGCGCCGAGCTCGAAGACCTGGTGCGCTGGTCGCTGGAAAAAGCCGGCCTGTGGCATGAGGTCAAGGATCGCCTGGAGCAGCCGGGCACCGGCCTGTCCGGCGGTCAGCAGCAGCGCCTCTGTATCGCCCGCGCCATCGCCGTCAGCCCGGAAGTCATCCTGATGGATGAGCCCTGCTCCGCACTCGACCCGATCGCCACGGCAAAGATCGAGGAACTGATCGACGAACTGCGCGAGAACTATTCGATCGTCATCGTGACTCACTCGATGCAGCAGGCGGCACGCGTTTCGCAACGCACCGCCTACTTTCACCTCGGCGACCTGATCGAAGTCGGCGAGACCGAGCAGATCTTCACCAACCCCGAACACAAGCTCACCGAAGGCTACATTACCGGTCGCTTCGGCTAAGCCCAGCGAGAAGGAGACCCCCCATGTCCGTGAGTACTGACGGCCATACCGTCAAGCGCTACGACCAGCAGCTCGGCGACCTGCGCAGCCTTGTGCTGGAGATGGGCGGATTGGTCGAAGACCAGATCCAGCGTGCCGTGCAGGCACTGCAGGACGAGGATCTGGGCACCGCCCGCGAGGTCATCGCCCGCGACCACGTCGTCAATGGCTTCGACGTGCGGGCCGATGAGGAGGTGGTCAACCTGCTGGCACTGCGCCAGCCGGTCGGCTCCGATCTGCGCTTGATCCTGTCAATGGCGAAGACCGTGACCGATCTTGAGCGCATCGGCGACGAAGCGCAGAAGATCGCGCGCATGGTCACGCACATCTTCGACGGCAGCAGTGCGCCGAACCAGAAGCTGCTGCGCGATGTCGCCGGCATGGCCAAGCTGGCGGCCAACATGCTGCACGGCGCGCTTGATGCGCTGGCGCGCATGGACGTCGATCGCGCCATCGAGATCGCCTGTGGCGACGAGGAACTCGACACCGAGTTCCAGTCCGCGCTGCGCCGCCTGGTGACCTTCATGATGGAAGATCCGCGCACCATCGGTCATGCCATCGACGTGCTGTTCATGATCAAGGCGCTTGAGCGCATCGGCGATCACGCGAAGAACATTGCCGAGTACGTCGTCTACCTGGTCAAGGGCAAGGATGTCCGCCATGTCAGCATCGAGAGTCTCTCGGCCGCCGGCAAAGGCTGAAACACCCGACGGCCTCTGATATCGGCCCGCGCAGGCTTGCGTCTGCGCGGGCTTTTTTTGTGCATCGCTCGGCGCCCGTTGCACCAGAACTGGTAGCTGACACCTCAGTGGCTATCCTGAGTCTTGGAACTCTCGGCACCGTGAACGTGCAGAGGGTCCTATCAGTAACCCGGCGCCCCCGACCGGGTCATCTGGAGGTGAGCATGACCGCAACGTGGATTCTCGTGGCTGACGGCAGCCGTGCCCGACTCTTCAGCGTCGACAGGTCCCAGTCTCCACTGCTTGAGATCGGCAGTTTCGTGCGTCCGGAAGCGCGTGCGAAAACACGCGATCTGGTGACGGACAAACTGCAGTCCGGCATCGGCAGTGGTGACCTCGACCGACAGACGCCCAGGCGTCACGAAGCCCTCAACTTTGCACGGCAACTTTCAGCCCAGTTGCGCCTCGGTCGCGTTCAGGGATTGTTCGACCGGCTATATATCGCTGCCGCCCCGGCGTTCCTCGGGCTGCTGCGATCGAAACTCGACGCTCCCACCGCCCAGCTGGTCGTTAATGCCGTGAGCAAAGACCTCACACAGCTGGAGCCCGCCCGCATCCGCAAACACCTGCCCCATCGCCTGTAGAACGCTGCCGACACTGCTCACAAACACGGGCGCTGCGGATAACGCAGCGCCCGCTCTCGTTCACAGACTCATTGCGTTGGCCGCGTGCCAGTTACGTCGCTCCTGCACGCCACGCAGGCGCGATTCCGAAGCGTCGAATCACGCCCGCTCCTGCTCGGCTGCCGCCGCAACCTTGCACGCGTGTGCCTGCCGTGCCGCTGCGGTTTTGCGGGCTGGCGCTCGTCCACGCGCACCCCGCCCCGGCTTTGCAGCCAGGGCCCTGGCCTTCATCAGGCTCAATAACGCGCCAAACACGAATGCCGAGGCCGGCAGCATCCAATAGTGCGGCAACCATTCGTGCAGGAGCGGCTGCACCCAGGCCTCGCGCACAGGCAAACGCGGCAGCGCCATGGCGCACAGTGGATACATCGCCGCTGCGGCCAGCAAGTGTCCCCACCAGGGCATGCGCAGGAACAGTCCACTCAAACCGTCGTAATCGTAGCGCGGAGCGGTTTTGCGCGGCGGACTCGGGCGGCCGGCAGGGGCGCGCGCCGACGCCGATTTAGCCGATACAGATACGGGCTTGCGTGCCATATGAGGTCCGGTAACGGTGACGGAAGCGACCACGGAGCCAGGCGACGCGATCGCACCGCCGGCTCAGGCTGGCTGAAACGGCACGCCCGATGGCCGCGCGCCGTACCGGCTCACGAACAATCCAGCGGCCGCCACTCCTGCGCACCGCACCCACACGTAGCCACTACGAACCGTCGCCGAAACGACGCAACACGGCTTGCCGATAATGCTCGTCGATGCGCAGATCACGCGGCCCAAGGCGGGCACGCAGCAGTTGCAGGCGGGCGAGTGCCCGCCGCTGCTCGGCTTCGTCACCGACGATCGCCGCGAGGTCGGCCTCCAGGGCCGCGATCTCGCGACGGGCTTCCAGCTCGGGAGGCAGAAAACCGGCGTTCTTCAGTACCCGATAGGCCATGCGCAGCTCTTCGGGCACCATCGAATCATCATCCAGCGCCAGCGGCTTGCCGGTGCCGGGCAGATCGTCGAAGGCACCGGCACGACGAGCTTCGGCAATACGCTCCTCGACGATGCGTTCGAACAGGTCCGACATGGCACAGCCTCCGGGCGCTCAGGCTTCCTCGGCGAGGTTCAGATCCACCATCAGCTCATTGGCCAGGGCTTCGAGCGCAAGCTGCAACTCGGACAAGCCGAGCCCGGCCGGCACGGCCAGCACCGCTTCGGCCTCGAACAGTGTCTCACCGGACATCGAGGCACTGACGCAGCGCGTGTCGAGCTGTTCGATCGAGACATCACGGCGCGCCAGAGCATCGGCAATCTCGCGCACGATGCCGGGCCGATCCTGACCGATCAGGTGCAGCTTCAGGAACCGCGGCGGCACCTCCGCGGCCTGCTGCTCGGCCCGCGCCACCGTCACCGTCAGGCCGCTGCCGGCGAGCTGCTGCAAGGCCGCCTCCAGCTCGGCACGCTGCGGCTGGGCCACCGTGACGCGCAGCATGCCGGCGAACTGCCCGGCCAGATGCGCCATGCGGCTTTCCTCCCAGTTGGCCCCATGCGCTGCGACGACGGCCGCGACCGCCTCCACCAGACCGGGGCGGTCCGGGCCGATCACCGTCAGGACAAGCGATGCCTGCATACGAATGTACTCCTGCTGCGGAAAAACTCAGGCGGGGTCGAGCGCATGGCGCTTCAGATCGTCCAGATCGAGCACTTCGAGCGCCCGGCGGTTGGTCGCCTCCAGGCGTACCGGCGGCGCCACCCCGGCAGCCAGCGCCTCGGCCCAGCGCTCGGCACACAGACACCAGCGGTCGCCCGGCTGCAGGCCGGGAAACCCGAACATCGGCATCGGTGTCGACAGGTCGTTGCCGCGTGCACGCGAGAAGGCGAGGAACTCCGCAGTCACGCAGACGCAGACGGTATGGTTGCCGACGTCTTCCGGGCCGGTGTCGCAGCAGCCGGTGCGATAAAAACCAGTCAGTGGCAGCGCCGAGCACAGCTCCAGCGGACCACCGAGTACATTGTGCGGGCGCTCAGCCATCGCGGTTCTCCTTTCAATCATGTCTGCGAAAACGGTGTCGATCGCTCACCGCGTCAGCTTCATGACAAGCCTCATCCTTTCAGCGTGGCAGCGCAAACCACAGCGTCAACGGGATCGCGACCAAACTGCCCAAATTACCGAGCATCACCACCGAGGCCACACGGTCCGGCTCCTGGCGATACTGCTCGGCCAACAACACGTTGAGTACGGCCGGCGGCAACGCGCCAAAGATCAGCAATTGAGCGAACTGGTCTGCGTCGAGCGACAGCCACGGACGAACTAGCAACACACAGGCCACACCCGCCGCCGGACAGGCGATCGCACCGAACACCCCGAGCTTCCAGTCACGGAGGTTGACGTCGAGCAAGCGCACGCCCAGCGCGAACAGCAGCAGCGGAATCGAGACCTGACCGAGCAGCTTGATGGTATTGGCGAACGGCGCCGGCAGCGCGATGCCGGAAGCACTGCAGGCGATGCCGAGAATCGTCGCCTGGATCATCGGCATGCGCAGCAGCTGCAGCGGTCGTGTGCGGTGGTCGAGCATGTACAGACCGACGGTGAAATGCAGCACCATCTCGATGATGAACAGCACCACCGCCGCCTGCAGCGCCTGCTCGCCAAAGGCGAACAAGGCCAGCGGGATGCCCATGTTGCCGCTGTTGTTGAACATCATCGGTGGTAGAAAAGTTTTCAGGTTGATGCCGAGCGCCCGGCACAGCGGCAGCATCAACAGGCCGGAACCGAGCACCACGGCGATACCGCCGACGGCCAGGTCGCGGTAGAGCACGAAATCAAACGGCTTGTCGGAGAGCGCCCAGAACACCAGCGCCGGCGCGAACACCTCCATGTTGAGGCGGTTGACGACGCTCATGTCCGGGCGGTGTCGGCGTCCCCACACACTGCCGCAGGCGGCGATGGCAAACACCGGAAAGATGATGCCAAGGATGCGCAGGAACAATTCCAGCATCAGTCAGTCTCGCCCAGCAGCCAGTCGTGCACGGCGGCGATCTGCGTCGGACTCATCAGCGCCGGCGCATGCCCGCAACCATGGAATTCGACCAGCTGCGCGCAGGGACCGCGCCGCGTCATCTGCTCGGCCACCGGACGCGGCAGGATGTCGGAGCTTTCGCCGCGCAGCAGCAGCACCGGGCAGTGCACGCTGTCCCACAGCGGCCAGAGGTCGACATCGGCGGCCGCCATCTGCGCGAACGGCATGGCGATCGCCGGATCGTAATTGAAGGTCCAGCGGCCATCACCGAGTGCACGCCCGGAGTGCGCCAGCAGTTCGCTCCAGTCGGCCTCTTCGGTAACGCCGAACGGCGCCCAGATCACCTTGGCATAACGCTCGAAATCCTCGCGGCTGTCGAATTCGAGCGGCGTGCCGACGTAGCTGGCGATACGGGCCACGGCGTCCTGCGGAATGAACGGACCGACGTCGTTCATCACCAGCCGGCGGATCGGTGTCCCCGGCTGGGCGGCGAGCATCATGCCGATCAGCCCACCCATCGAGGTGCCGAGCCAGTCGACCTGCTCTGCACCGCAGCGGGCGATCAGCGCGGCCATATCGGTGAGATAAGTCGGATAGACGTATTCGAATGGCTGCGACAGCCACTCGCTGGCACCCCGGCCGGCGACGTCCGGGCAGATCACCCGGTAGTGCGCGGACAGCACCTGTGCCAGCCGGTCGAAATCGCGTCCGTTACGGGTCAGGCCATGGGCGCAGAACAGCACGGACGGATTGTCGGCGTCGCCCCATTCGACATAGCGGACACGGTGGAAGCCATGCGGGCTCAGCGCCCGGATCGAGCCTTCACGCATAAGGGAATCCTCGGCAAAGCGGAAACCGGCGGGCAGCATACAATGCGCCACCCCGATCAAACCGGTACACGACCATGACGCTTGTGCATTACACCGAAACCGGCAGCGGCGAGGCACTGGTGCTGCTGCACAGTGGCGGCATGTGCGGCGAGGAATGGAAGCCGCAATTGCCGACGCTGGCCAAATCCTGGCGTGTGATCACACCGGACCTGCCCGGCCATGGCCGCAGCCCGCTGACGGCCGAACATCTGAGCATCGGCGACTGCGGCCGCGCAGTGCTGGCGCTGCTCGATGCGCTCGGCATCGAGCGCGCGCATCTGCTCGGCTCCTCGATGGGCGGCGCGACGGCATTGTGGATCGCCGTGCATCACCCCGAGCGGGTCGCCAGACTGGGGCTGTACCGCGTCAGTTATCACAAGAACGAACACACCCACGCCGGCACCCGCGACATGGGCGATCCGGCGTACTGGAAAGGCGTTGGTCTGGCCGGCTGGCTGTCGCGCATCCACGAACCGCAGGGCGGGCCGGAGGCCTGGCAGCAGGTGATCAGGCGGGTCGGCGAAGCCCTCGATCCGACCACCTCGGACCACAATCACACGCTCGACACCCTGCGCACACTCGCGTGTCCGACCCTGGTCATCGTCGGCGACCGCGATCCACTGGTACCGCTCGCCGATGCGCTGGCGATGTATCAGGCCATTCCCGACTGCGGCCTGTGGGTGATGCCCTTCGCCAGCCACGTCACCGCCAGCAACACCTGGCGCGCCGAAGCCTTTGCCCAGGAAATCGCCCGCTTCCTGCAGCGGCGCTGAATACCGCCGGCATCGCCGGGCCGATCGCCAGCGAACGGCCCGCCCACACCGGTGGCTTCAACGGCTGCGCTGATCACCCCGACGGCCACCGGCCCGCGCCGGTCCCGGCCGTCCCGCATCCGCCGCGGCCCCGGGACGACGTGCCGCCGCCGGCGCACCGTTGGGCCGCGCCGCACCAGTGGCACCGGTCCCGCGCGATGCCTGGCCGCCGGCCGGGCGCGGTGCAGGGCTGCGCCCGGTTTCACCCCGCGGCGCGCGCGCCTGGCCACCGCGCCCCTGCCCGCGACCGAGACCGTTGCGTCCGTTCGGAATCGGCTCGGCGGGGATGCTCGGATCGACCTCGAAACCGGGGACGATCTCTTTCGGCAGCGGCCGCTTGATCAAGCGCTCGATGTCAGCGAGCAGCTTCTGCTCATCGACGCAGACCAGTGACACCGCCCGGCCTTCGGCTCCGGCACGACCGGTGCGGCCGATGCGGTGCACGTAGTCCTCGGGCACGTTCGGCAGCTCGAAGTTGACGACGTGCGGCAGCTCATTGATGTCGATGCCGCGGGCAGCGATATCGGTGGCCACCAGCACCCGCAGTCGCCCGGCCTTGAACTCGCTGAGTGCCCGCGTGCGGGCCGACTGACTCTTGTTGCCGTGGATCGCCATCGCCGAAATACCGCTCTTGTCGAGCTGCTCGGCCAGGCGGTTGGCACCGTGCTTGGTGCGGGTGAACACCAGCACCTGCTGCCAATCGTGCGCACGGATCAGGTGCGTCAGCAGCTCGCGCTTGCGCTCGCGATCGACCGGGTAGGCCGTCTGCGCGATGGTATCGGCCGTGGCATTGCGCCGCGCCACCTCGATCATGGCCGGCGTGTTCAGCAGGCGATCGGCAAGCGCTTTGATCTCGTCGGAAAAGGTCGCCGAAAACAGCAGGTTCTGCCGGCCGGCCGGCAACAGCGCCAGCACCTTGCGGATGTCGTGGATGAAGCCCATGTCGAGCATGCGGTCGGCCTCATCGAGCACCAGGATCTCGATGTGGCGCAGATCGACATTGCCCTGCTGGGCATGATCGAGCAAACGGCCCGGCGTGGCGACGAGGATATCGACGCGGCCGCGCAGCTGCTGCACCTGCGGCTGCAGGCCGACGCCGCCGAACATCACCATCGATTTCAGCGGCAGGTATTTGCCGTACAGGCGCACGCTTTCCTCAACCTGGGCGGCGAGCTCACGCGTCGGTGTCAGTACCAGTGCGCGGATCGGTGCCCGCCCGCCCGGATGCAGCGAACGCCGGGTCGACAGCCGGTGCAGGATCGGCAGCGTGAAACCAGCGGTCTTACCTGTTCCGGTCTGGGCACCGGCGAGCAGATCACCGCCGCCAAGCACGGCCGGAATCGCCTGCTGCTGGATCGGGGTCGGCTCGCTGTAGCCGAGTTCAGTGACGGCACGAACGATATCGTCGGCCAGACCGAGAGAAGAAAATGACATAGGACTCCGCAACGCAACGAAAGGACATCGTCCGGTCGCACATGAGGCGCCAGTCCTGGACAGACGAATATCGCAAGATGAAAACCACTTTGCCGCAACGTGGGGGACTGGAATCTGTGCCGCGGCAAGCAGGCCATTCTAACAGAGCCCCCTTCTGCCGCGCCGCATTTCCACGTTTGGCAATGATGCATACCACATCCCTCTGGCAGCACTCGCTAACAGCCTGATCCGCAGCGTGGCACGGCCGGCAAGGATCTGAATGCCGCGTATGTCGTGCTGAACATCGACGATCACCCTCACACACCCACGCACCTCAAACGGTATGACCAGAGGTAATCACGCAAGCACCTGTCCCTCATCGCGCCATCGTGTTCACGTCATGTGAAAAAAGTATTACCGCTTGTTTATCGACTTTCTCGACAGGTCTATGGTCGACTGCTAGGCTAACTTGGTCATACCAGTGCTCCAATAAAGGAACGACAGCGTGAAACCGGCCAAGATATCTGACGTGATCACCCACCAGATCGAGGCCATGATCCTCGAAGGCGGACTCAAACCCGGCGACCGCCTGCCGCCCGAGCGCGAACTGTCGGCGCGCTTCGAGGTATCGCGGCCGAGCCTGCGTGAAGCGATCAAAAAACTCGAAGCGCGCGGGCTGGTCGAGACCCGCCGCGGCGGTGGTACCTACGTCTCCAATCTGCTCGATGACTCCTTCAGCAACCCCTTGCTCGGGCTGCTGCAGAATCACCCGGAAACGCTCTACGAACTGGTCGAGATGCGCCAGGTGCTCGAATCGGTCACCGCCCGCTACGCCGCGCTGCGCGCCACCGACGAGGACCGCCAGCTGCTGCGCATGCGCTACGAGGCCATGCTGACAGCTCACCACAACCGTACCGACCCCGCTGTCGGCGCCCGTCTCGATACCGAGTTCCACATCGCCATCGCCGAAGCGGCGCACAACGTCGTGCTGCTCTACATCATGCGCGGCCTGTTCAATCTGCTGCACAGCGGTATCTCGACCTCACTGGCCAAGCTGTACACGCGCGCCGGCAGTGCGGAATCGATCGATGCCCAGCACAAAGAGCTTTTTGATGCCGTGATGGCCGGTGACGGCGAACGTGCGCAGACAGCGGCGCATGCGCATCTCGACTTCGTGCAGCGCACGCTGCTGGAGATCGACGAAGAGGAAAAGCGCATCGAGCGCTCCCGCCGCCGGTTGCAGGGCCTGATCGACTGACGCCGCCCCTTCCTTGCCGTCTCATCATTCACGAGGCGTGCACAATGAAAAAAGGCGCCGGAGGCGCCTTTTTTCCGACCGTCCGCCAACGCGGACACACGTCGCTATTTATTGATCGGCACCAGCAGCACCGGAACATCGGAGCGCACGGTGATCTTGTGCGCCACCGAGCCGATCAGCATTTCGCCGATGGCACTGTGTCCATGCGAACCGAGCACGATCAGATCGGCCTTGAGCCGTTCCGCTTCCTTGAGGATCAGTTCCGCGGCATTGCCCTCAAGGATCTGCACGGAAGCAACGACGTCCTTGCTGGCGAGATCGGGATTGGCGGCATCGAAGGCCGCCAGACGGCTGTCGAGATCCTCACGGATACGCTTGATGCCGTCGGTGCGGATCTGCTCGATGATTTCGTTCGGAACGTAGGCATCGAGCGTCACATTGGCATAGTCACCGATGGCCTCGATCACCGTCAGGATGTGCACCTTCGCCTCGAAGCGCCGAGCGATGCCGGCGGCGTGGCGAAAGACCTCCGGTCCACGCGGCCCCAGATCGGTCGCGTAGAGGATGGTGCTGATACCGTAGGCCATTTGGTCTCCCCTTTTTCCGTTACGGGTCTGTATGCATCAAGCTTAGCCTTGGCACCGCAGGCCGCCAATCGGTCCAATGGCCTGACCATCACTGTGCATGACGCGCGTCAAGCCATCGCTCCAGCCAGCCGCTCAGCCCTCGCCGGCCTGCTGCTGGCGCAACACGCGTGCGACGCGGTCGAGGGCACCGTTAACGAAACGGTGGCTCTGCTCGGCGCCGAAACGCTTGGCCAGTTCGATCGCCTCGTTGATGATCACACGGTACGGCATATCGGCGCGCGCACTCAGCTCGTAGGTGGCGATCCACAGGATCGCTTTCTCGATCGGATCGATCTGTTCAAGCGGACGGCCGAGAAACGGGCGCAGCAACTCGCTGAACGCATCGAGGCGCGCCGGCACCTGGTGCATCAGCTCGCGGAAATAATCCGCATCGGCTTTCAGCATCGCCCGGTCGGCGATCACGACTTCGTCAACGGTCGCCTGCAGGCGCTCGCTGTCAGCGGGGGCCGAGGCGGGATTCAGGCCGTCGACCTGCAGCAGACGCTGCGCATAGGCGAGATCGCCCTGCATCGCACCGCGGCTTTCGAACTCACGCACCAGGCGGCGCAGAAAGTGTTTGCCGACCGCTTCACGCACGACGGCGGCGACCAGCGCCGGATCGCTGCTCGCTGCCTGCGCCATCACCTCGCGCTGCAGCAGTGCCTGCAGGGCGTCACTGCCGAGCTCGCCGCGGGCGAACGGTGCCTGTGCCGCACGCTCGGTCGCGGCACGCAGCTGGCGCAACAGGTATTCCGCCCGCTCTGCCGCCACACTTTCCCTGAAGCAGGCGACGAGCTGCGCGGCATCCGCCAGCCCGCTCACGGTATGCAGCCACTGGTCGAACAAGCGATGCAATTCAGCATCGTCGACGAACTGCTCTTCGATCAGACCGACGTCCTGGCCGGTGCTCTGCCACTGATAGAGCGCCTGCAGCGCGTAGCGACGCGCCCAACTGCGGGCACGATGCGTGGCCCGCTCACTTCCTCGACTCATCGTCAACCTTCCAGCACGCGCAGCAGACTGACCATCTCCAGTACCGTCAGCGCGGCCTCGGCACCCTTGTTGCCGGCCTTGGTGCCGGCACGCTCGATGGCCTGCTCGATGGTGTCGACTGTCAGCACACCGAAACCGACCGGCAGGCCCTGATCGAGCGCCACGCGCGACAGGCCCTTGACGCATTCACCGGCAACGAAGTCGAAATGCGGTGTGCCGCCGCGGATCACCGCACCGACGGCGATGATGCCGTCGAAGCGCTCGCTCTCGGCAGCGCGCTGCGCCACCAGCGGGATTTCGAAGGCGCCGGGCACGTTGATCAGCTCGATCTGATCCTCGCTGACGCCGTGCCGGGTCAGGGCATCGATCGCACCGCTGACCAGACTGTCGACGATGAAGCTGTTGAAGCGGCCGGCGACGATGGCGAAACGGGCATCGGGGACGCGGAAGTCTCCGCTGACGGTCTTGATGTTGGGCATGGGAATCTCCCGCGTGGACAGCGGAACGGGCCGGCCCGGCGATCGGGCCGGCGGTTTGTCAGGAGTCGTAGCCGACGACTTCGAGATCGAAGCCGGACAGGCCGGTGAACTTGCGTGGGGTGCCGAGCACACGCAGGCGGCGCACGCCGAGGTCGGCCAGGATCTGCGCGCCGATGCCGTGCGTGCGCAGCTCATGCGCGGATTCCGGTGCCGGCGGACGCGCCGCCTGCGGGCCGTTGACATGGTAATGGCGCAGGCGGCGCACCAGCTCGCGCGCCTCCTCCTGGCGCGCCAGCACGACGACCACACCGCCGTCCGGGTTGGCGGCGATGCGCGCCATCGCGTCGCGCAGCGGCCAGCCGCATTCGGAAAAACGCGCACCGAACAGGTCGCCGAAGACGTTCTGCACGTGCACGCGCACCATGGTCGGGGTGTCCGCACACGGGGTACCGCGCACCAGCGCGTAATGCAGCGCGCGGTCGATCTGATCCTGATAGGCGATCATGCGGAAGCTGCCGAACTCGGTCGGCAATTCGCACTCGGCGACGCGCTCGATGGTCTGCTCATGGACCAGGCGGTAGCGGATCAGGTCGGCGATGGTGCCGATCTTCAGTCCGTGCTGCTCGGCGAAGCGTTCGAGGTCCGGGCGCCGCGCCATCGTGCCATCCTCGTTGAGAACCTCGACGATGACCGCCGCCGGCTCGAAGCCGGCCATGCGTGCCAGATCACAACCGGCTTCGGTATGACCGGCGCGGGTCAGCACGCCGCCGGGCTGGGCCATCAGCGGGAAGATGTGCCCCGGCTGGACCAGATCCTCCGGGCGGGCGTCCGGGCGCACCGCGGTACGCACCGTATGCGCGCGGTCATAAGCGGAGATGCCGGTGGTCACGCCCTCGGCCGCTTCGATCGAGACCGTGAAGTTGGTCGCGAACGGCGTGCCGTTCTGACTGACCATCAGCGGCAGGCGCAATTGCTGGCAGCGCTCGCGGGTCAGGGTCAGGCAGACCAGGCCGCGGCCGTAGCGCGCCATGAAGTTGATGTCCTCGGGCCGCGCCAGCGAGGCGATCATCAGCAGATCGCCCTCGTTCTCGCGATCCTCGTCATCCATCACGATGACCATGCGCCCTTGGCGCAGGTCGGTGAGCAGTTCTTCGATCGAGTTGAGCGCCATGATTACTCGCTGCCCGAAGGCTGTGATCCCCCGGAGCGTCTCCTGTCAAGCCGCCGCGCGCACGCGCGGAACCAAGGTCACGCGCAGGTCATGACCGACCCGGCGCACATCACGCCATTCAAGTTCGATGCGCTGCTCCATGCGTTCGAGCCCCGGCAATCGGCACAGGCCCCGCGCAGCATCGCCGAGCAGCAGCGGTGCCAGATACAGCACCAGTTCATCCACCAGACCGGCCTGCAGCAGACTGCCGGCCAACCGGGCACCACATTCCACATGCACTTCATTGCAGCCTCGGCGCGCCAGCTCGGCCGCGACCGCCTGCAGATCGAGCCCGCCGCCCGCCGCCGCAGGCAATGTCGCCAGCTCGGCACCGGCTGCGCGCAACATCTGTGCACGCAGGTCATCAGGCGGCAGTGCCGTCAACAGCAGGGTCCCGCCCGGCAAGCCGAGCAGGCGGGCATCGGGCGGCGTGCGCAACGTCGAGTCGAGCACCACGCGCAGCGGCTGGCGCTCGGCTGCCGGCAGGCGCACGTTCAGGCTCGGATCGTCGGCGACTACCGTGCCGACGCCGGTCAGTACCGCGCAGGCACGCGCCCGCAGCCGCTGCACATCCTCGCGCGCCGCCGCAGCGGTGATCCACTGGCTTTCGCCTGAGGCCAGCGCCGTGCGGGCATCCAGGCTCGCTGCCAGCTTCAGTCGGAACAGTGGCCGCCCCGCACGCATGCGCAGGCAGAACCCGGCATTCAGCGCCAGAGCCTCAGGCTCCAGCACACCGCACTCGACGTCGATGCCGGCCGCGCGCAGGCGCTGCAGGCCACGCCCGCTCACCTGCGGATTGGGGTCCTGCATCGCCGCGACCACCCGACTGACACCGGCAGCCACCAGCGCATCGGCACACGGCGGCGTGCGGCCATGGTGCGAGCAGGGTTCGAGCGTGACATAGGCCGTGGCACCACGCGCCCGCTCACCGGCCGCGCGCAAGGCATGGACTTCGGCGTGCGGCTCGCCGGCCCGCTGGTGCCAGCCCTCGCCGACCCGCTCACCGTCGCGCACGATGACGCAGCCGACACGCGGATTCGGCGTCGTCGTCGTCAGGCCGCGGGCGGCAAGGCGCAAAGCGCGCGCCATGAAGCGATGATCGTCGGCCGTGCTCACGTCGGTTTGCTGTCCGTTTTCGCCGGGCCCTGCAGGCGCTCGATTTCTTCGCGGAAGGCGTTGACGTCCTGAAAGCTGCGGTAGACGGAGGCGAAGCGCACGTAGGCGACCTGATCCAGCTCGCGCAGCTCGTCCATCATCCATTCGCCGAGCTGGCGGCTGGCCACTTCGGACTCACCGCCGGCGCGCACGCGGCGCAGCAGGCTGACCAGCGCGGCATCGATGCGTTCGAAACTGACCGGGCGTTTTTCCAGTGCCCGTAGCATGCCCGAACGCAGCTTCTCGGCATTGAACGGCTCGCGACGGCCATCGCGCTTGACGACCCGCGGCATCACCAGCTCGGCGATCTCATACGTCGTGAAGCGCGCGCCGCAGGTCACGCATTCGCGACGCCGGCGCACGCGATCACCCTCCGGCGTCAGCCGTGAATCGACGACCTTGGTATCGGCCGCACCGCAGAACGGACAATGCACGCGCTCGCGCCCGCTGCCGTCGCGTCAGTCCGCGTACACCGGGAAGCGCGCGCACAGCGCCGCCACTTCCCCGCGCACCCGCGCGATCGTCGCCTCGGCCTCCCCCGCCGCCAGCGCAT
>NZ_QGTJ01000004.1 GCF_003182095.1 Plasticicumulans acidivorans
ACCGAGCCCTGGGCTTCGAGCACGCGCGGGCTGGCGTAGTTTTCCGAGGCGATCAGCTCGATGTGCGCTTCCTGGCGCTCGGCTTCGGACTGCATCGAAGCGAACAGCTCGGCGTCGTAATCGGCAATGTTCATCGACTTGTGGAACACGGGGGCATCTCCTGCAAACGGTTGGCTACGGTGCGCGACATGCGGTGCGAGCCGCGCGACGGCGTTCGAAACGATGCCCCTCTGTCCGTTTACCTGAGAGATTCAGGGCGCCGGCAGGCGGCGTCCTCTCCTTCGGTGGGTCGTCGACGCGACCGCTCTCCAGAGCCGACCATGTGTTCCCGCGGTCCTTTTGCCTGAGCGTTTTCGGGCACTTGCGCCTTCGGCGCCGCATGCCGGGCATGCGGTCTCTCCCGCGGGAGCGGGGCGGATGTGTCCATGTGGACCACGCCTCAAGCTTAGCCGAGTGCCCCCGGCGCACTTGCCGGCCGGCGTCGAGGACTTGTCTGCGCGCGACGGCGCTTCAGACCACGCACAAGTGAAAGCGCCCGCCGCGCGCGGCGACCGGCTCAAGGATGCTCAGCACTTCGGCCACCTCGCTGCGCAGCGCCGCGGTGTCGGCGGCGTTGCAGCCCGGCAGCACCCCGCGCAGCAGCTGGCTGCGCAGCGCGCTGAAGGTTTCCAGCCCGCGACTGGCCGCAAACCAGCGGTTGTCCTCGACGCGCAGCGGCAGGCCGGTGAGCGGATCGAGCAGGAATTCATCTTCCTCGGGCTCGCCGCAGACCTCGTCGCACAGCCGGTACTCGTAATTGGCCTCATCGACGAAGGTGATCAGCGGCAGCACGCCGAGGCGGCTGCAGACACCGTCGAGCGTGCCGGAATGGCGAAACAGCAGCGGCCGTTCACCGGGGTGATTCGTCATCGTCCAGTTCTCGCAGGTCTGGACCCAGTAGCTCAGGTTCATCGTGGCGAATCCTCCGCAAGCCACGACGAAAGCCGACAGTGCGTGCTGGGCACGGCCGGCCTTCATCAGCGGTTTCAAATGCTTGTAATGAGGCAGTCAGCCGCGGGCGGCGCTGCGGGTATCGTCATGCAAGCATCGAACCGCTTGCCTCCCGGCGGTGCGGCTCAGCCTTCCGGGCGGCTGGCGAACCACACGCTCGCCGTCGCCCAGGTGGCGACCAGTGCGGCAAGCGCGAAGGACGGTTCGAGCACCAGCACGCTGCCGGCGAGGCTCGCCGTCATGCCGCCGATGGCGATGCGCTTGGCCGGGCGGCGGACGACGCCGTAGCAGAGGAAGTCGCGCAGCGTCGGGCCGAAGCGGCGGTGTTCGAGCAGTGGCGTGGCCAGTGCCGGCCGGGCCCGCACCAGACTCCAGGCCGCGACCAGCCAGAAGGCGAGCGTCGGCAGCAGGGGCAGCACCAGCCCGAGCGCACCGAGGGCGAACATGCTCACGCCGAGCGCCAGCAGCAGGCCGCGCGCCAGCGGCGAGCGCACCGGCCGGTGCGCCGGACAGGCCGCGAGAGGGCCGAGGTCGAGGCTGGCTGAATCGAGCGTGGCGTACATGGCGGCATCTCCTGAAGACACACGGCGCAAACCCGCGCAGCCGCGCGAGTCCCGACGGTACGGCCGTCGGCATGGCTACAGCGTGCTACAGCTGAACGCCTAGGTGAAATTGATTGTTTTTAGTTGTTCGATAGTCATTAGCTAAATTAAACGACTGCACTCACAGCAGATCGCGACGGATGCGCCCGGCCCAGACGGCGGCGTTCGGCAGCTGCATCTGCAGTCCGCTGCTGTGGTAGGCATGGGTGCTGAAGTCCTCCGGCAGGCGTGCCCAGTTCTCCTCGCCGCAGGGTGTGCCGTCGCGCGAAACATTGACCCAGCCGCCGGCGCGCACGCTGAGCACCTCGCCGGCGGGCATGTACAGGTGCCACAGCGGCTCCTCGGGTTCGAGCGGCTGGGCGCTGAGGCGGCTCGATGCCTCGAACAGGAACGAGGTCGCTCCGGTCGTCGCCGAGGTGTGGATGCGCGTGAGCTTCTGGCTGTCGAGCCGGTCGAGCGCGTGGGCGATGCCGGCGGCCGAGCTGTCGTTGTGGGCGATCAGCTCGCCGGATTCCTCATAAGTCCAGTTACAGGCGTACAGCCACAAACGCCATTCGCCACGCACGCTGATCTTTCGGCGCCGCTGCGATGGCAGCGCGGCGTGCGGATTGCCGTCGCGGATGTCGAGCCGCGGTGTGCCGAATTCGAGGGTGACGAAAGCGCCCTGATCGTGACGTACCCCCCAGCAGGGTGTGCCGATCAGTTGCGAGAGCGTGGCGGAGAGCTGTTTCATGAGAATTCCTTGTGCGGCGTGAATCGCGGCCGGCGCCTGGGCCGGAGTTGCGGCACGCTCGATCCGCGAGCGTGGCCGCAGGTTCGTCACGCTACCGTGTGGCAGGTTCATCGCCTGTCACGCAGCTCACAGTTCTGTCCCCTCTGCAATGAGAAATCGCGTGCACAAACGCCCGGATAGGTGCAATGCGTACGCACATGTACAAAACTCGGCCCGCCCGCCGGTGCTCTCGTGCGGCAGGTCTGTCGAGTCCTGCCGCATGGCGGTGGCTGTGAACGTCGCCGATCCTGGCAATCCCGGCTGCAGCGCGGCGGGTCAACGCGGTGCGGGCGCTTGCCATCGAGCCCGGCGTCGGTCAGGCGAGCCATGGCACCTGCTGCCCGCCCACGTGACCCGCGCCGCCGTGGATGATGCCCCGCGGCCGTGCGCGGCCGGATTTCACCGGCCCGCGGCGGGCCTGCGACTGCGCCGCCTGAGCCGGCGGCCCGCGCGGCGGTCACGCGGCACACCGCGCCCGTGTGCCGCTTCCTGCCTCAGCCAGGCAATGCTTGGAACGCGTCGCCTGCGGGCGGCAGGTACGTGGCGGGCAGGGTTTCATGCAGGGCCTGGCGGATGATCGCGGCCAGATGTTCGCCGAGCGGGCCGATGTCCGGGGCGGCCCGCTGCAGCACGAGGCCGAGCGACGGCAGCTCGGGCAGGCCGTGCCGGGCCGGGTCCAGCACACGGACCGAGGGCGGATGGCTGACCGGCGTGCGCAGCGCGATGCCGAGGCCGGCCGCGGTCGCTGCCCATAGTCCGCCGAGGCTGGGGCTGACGAAGGCGATCCGCCATGCGAGCCCCTGTCGGTCGAGCCGTTCGCAGGCCAGCGTGCGCAGCAGGCAGGGCGCTTCGAGGGCAACCAGCGGCAGCGGTTCGCCGCTGTGCGCAGGCCAGGCGTTCTGCCCGCCGGCGGCGCCGAGCCAGCAGAGCGGCAGCGTGGCCAGCCGCTCCGCGGTCGCGGCGGTGCCGTCATCCCAGCTCAGCGCCAGATCGAGCAGGCCGGCGGCCATCTTCTCCTTCAGTTCGCCGTTGCGCGCGATGCGGCCTTCGATCTTCACCTTGGGATGCGCGCGCGCGAAGCGGCCCAGCACATGCGGCAAGACCGTCTCCCCGAAATCTTCCTGCAGGCCGAGCCTGATCCAGCCTTCCAGCTCGATGCCGCGCACGGCGCTGAGGGCCTCGTCATTCAGGCTGAGCAGGCGGCGCGCGTAGGACAGCAGCGCTTCGCCGCCGTCGGTCAGGCTCAGGCCGCGTCCCGCTCTGCGCAGCAGCGCAACGCCGGTCTGGTCTTCCAGTTTCTTGAGCTGCGCGCTGACCGCGGAACTCGAACGCCCGAGCCGGTCGGCGGCGCGGGCGAACGAGCCGGCATCCACGCCGGCGACGAAGCTGCGCAGCGCATCCATGTCGAGATTGGTGAGGCGCACTGCAATCGTCCTGTTTTTTAGGATTGAGTATTAAAAATAATCTGATTTTCGGGACGATCGTGTGGCGCCACCCTGCGGCTGTCAACACTCAGCGGAGCATTGCCATGCCATTCACCCGAATCTCACTGCTGGCGGGGAAGTCCGCCGACTATCTGGGCGCCGTGGCGGACAGCCTCGACCGCGCGCTCGTCGAATGTTTCGAGGTGCCGGAAAACGACCGCTTCGTGGTCATTCATCAGCACCGGCCGGAGGAGCTGCGCTTCGACCGCTGCTACCTCGGCGGTCCGCGTTCGGATGACTTCGTCCTCTTTCATATCACCACCGGCAAAGCCCGCACGCCGGCGACCAAGCGCGCGTTCTATCGCCGGCTGGTCAGCCATCTGGCGCAAGCGCCCGGCGTCCGCCCGGCGGACGTGATGGTGGTGCTCGCCCACTCGACGCTCGATGACTGGTCGTTCGCCTCCGGCGTCGCCGCAGCGGCTTTGCAGGAGGGCGCCGACCGATGAGTCATCCGTCCGCATCCAGCCCATCACTGCCCGCCGTGATGACGATCCGGCGTGCCGGCAGCGGTATCGTGCCGGTCGCCGCCGGCATGATGAGCGGGCCGTTCCTGATCCAGAGCCTGTTTCCGAGCGAGGCTGAAGGCGAGATGACCGCCCTGCGTGTGTTCGCCGCACCCGGTGCGGTCTCGCACTGGCATGCGCATCCGTGCGGGCAGATCCTTTTCGTCGTGGATGGCGTGGGACGGGTGCAGCGCGAAGGTGGCGAGATCAGCGAGGTGCGCGCCGGCGACTGCATATGGTTCGCCGCCAACGAGCGCCACTGGCATGGTGCGGCGCCGGGCAGCCCCTTCAGTTATCTCAGCGTTCAGCCGGTGAAGGATGGCCGCGCGGTGCAATGGTTCGAGCCGGTGGCGCCCGACGGGTTCGCGCGCACGCCATGAGCCTGCTGCTGTCGCCATCGCTCCCTGTCGAGTGAATCGCGGAGCGACAGAAAAAGCTGCCGCGCGGCTTGCGGCAGTGCGTCGCGGCGATTCTCCAGAGCGGCTGGCGCCGCGGTGATGCTCCAGGCGGCTGGCGCGGCGGTGTCGCTCACCCGCGGCGGGGCGGCAGGCGTTCGCGCCGCTGCGCGGTCGGCCGCTTGTCATCCTGCCGTGGTCGTCGTGCTCACGCCGGGCGGCGTGGTTTTCTTGTGGTCGGGAGCTGGCCAGCCGGCGCGCAGCCAGTACCCTTGGCGTAGCTGCGCCGTGCCCGGTGTGCAGTCGGCGCAGACCCCGCTTTTGCCACGGAGAACTGTTCAAGATGTATCAGAAGGCTTCTGTTTCATGTGCTCGGCTGCGCCGTTACGGCCTGGTGCTGGGCTGCCTGGGCAGTCTGCTGCTATGGAATGCACCCGCCGCGGCCGATACGCGGCTGCGCTGCGAGTCCGTCGACAACGGCACCACCCGCTGCCCGGCCGATACCCGCGACGGCGTGCGCCTCAGCCGCCAGCTCAGCCGCGACGACTGCGAGCAGGGGCGCAGCTGGGGCTATGACCGCCACGGCATCTGGGTCAACGACGGCTGCCGCGCCGAATTCATCGTCTACGACGGACGGGGCGGTCGCGGCTATGACGATGACAACCGCCGCCGCGACGACTATCGCCAGGACGATTACCGTGACGACTACCGCCGCGATCCCTATCGCGACGATTCGCGTGGCGGCTACGACGATCGTCGCTCGGGCCGGCAGACGCTGCTGCGCTGCGAATCGCAGGATCGCGGCTACACGCGTTGCCGGGCGCGCATCGGCTCGGGGGGCGTGCGTCTGGTGCGCCAGCTCTCCGACAAGCGCTGCGAGTATGAGCGCAGCTGGGGCTTCGATCGCGACAACATCTGGGTCGACAAGGGCTGCCGCGCCGAATTCGTCATCGAGCGCTGAGCGCTCAGCCGCTGATCTGCGCCGCCAGCTGTCGGCTCAGCGCCAGCAGCGCGGCGCCGTCGGCCAGACCGTCGATGAAGCGCGGCGGAATGCCGCCGAGGCCGCTTTGCGCCCCGGCCAGCGCGCCGGTGAGGATCGCGCGCGCCTGGTTCTGTCCACCGCCGTTGACCGCGTGCAGCACCGCAGACTCGAAATCGCCGGGGAAGCGCGCGGCGAGGTAATACGCCGCCGGCAGCTGGTGGTAGATCGCGCAGGGCATGCCATAGACCAGGGCCGCCTTCCACGCCGGCTCGATGCGGATACCGGGGTCGACGGCGGCCGCGGCGACGCAGCCGGGGGTGAGCAGCGCATCGGGTGAGGCGAACTGACCGACGCGCGCCGGCAGCGGCCCGCCGGGCGCCGGCGGTTGCAGCGCCGCCACGGTGACGGCGTGGAACGGCAGCTCGCCGGCCTTCACCCGCGCCATCAGCCGGGCCGAGATGCCGGCATCGAGCGCATGACCCTGCACCAGCTCGCCGAGCACCGCACAGTAGGCGACGCTCAGCGCGACCACGGTTTCATCACACTGGGTCAGCAGCGTGTTGGCGGCGACGTGCCGGGCCAGCGCCGCCGGCGCCAGCGCGTAGCGCACGGCGATCGCCAGCGCCCGCTCGACCGCCTCGGTGGTGTCGGCATGGCCGGCGCACTCGCCCCACGGCCGCTGCTCGCGCACGCGGCGTTGCCAGGCTTCGCGGATCGACTGGCTGGTGTAGCCGCCGGGGCCGCAGTACGGCGTGCCGTCGAGCTGCGGGAACAGCTCCTCGTCGAGCCGCCGGCAGAAGTCGGCCTCGTCATAGCCGCCGCAGGCGACCAGCGAGTGCAGCGTCAGTGCCAGCAGATGACCGGCCTGCGACAGCTCGCCGGCGGCCAGGCCGGCGTGGTAGCGGCCGGCTTTGGGCGCACGGTAGTCGTCGATCCATGCGCCGTAGTCGCGGTGCAGTTCATCGAGGTCGTAATACCAGTGCGGGCCGAGGGCGAGGGCATCGCCGATGAAGGCGCCCATCAGCGCGCCGCAGACGCGCTCGTGCAGCGATTCGGCAGGGGACATGAGCGGACTCCTCGGCAAGCGCTTGCCGGTGGCGGGGCGGGGTCAGTCGCGGCAGGCGGCCGCGGCGATGTCGAGCGCGCGCAGGCGCAGCGGCGGATCGAAGATGTCGCAGACCAGCATGAACTCGTCGGCCCCGCTGCGCTCGGCGAGTGCGGCGAGGCCTGCGCGCACCGTCTGCGGCCCGCCGATCACCGCCGCACCGAGGAAGTCCTCGATCGCCGCACGTTCGCGCGGCGGCAGGCCGTCCATGAACTGCTCGCGCGGCGGCGGCAGGCGGCGGCGTTCGCCGCGGACGATGCCGAGCACGCGCTGCTGCACGCTGCTGGCGAGGTAGACAGCTTCCTCGTCACTCGGCGCCGCGACCAGCGGCACGCCGATCATCACGTAGGGGGCGGCGAGGTGCGCCGACGGGCGGAAGTGGCGGCGGTAGATGTCGAGCGCGGTCGGCAGCATGCGCGGCGCGAAATGCGAGGCGAAGGCGTAGGGCAGGCCGAGCTGTGCCGCCAGCTGCGCCGAGAACAGGCTGGAACCGAGCAGCCAGATCGGTACCTCGGTGCCGGCGCCGGGCATGGCGATCAGCCGCTGGCCGGGCGCGGCCGGTGCCAGCAGGCGCTGCAGCTCCTCGACCTCGCGCGGGAAGTCGGCTTCGGTCTCGACGCGCTCGCGGCGCAGGGCGCGCATCGTCAGCGGGTCGGTGCCGGGGGCGCGGCCGAGGCCGAGGTCGATGCGCCCGGGGTAGAGCTCGGCCAGCGTGCCGAAGGCTTCGGCGACCACCAGCGGCGCATGGTTGGGCAACATGATGCCGCCGGAGCCGACGCGGATCTGCCGGGTCTGGCCGGCGATGTGGCCGACCAGCACCGCCGTCGCCGAGCTGGCGATGCCGGCCATATTGTGATGTTCGGCCAGCCAGTAGCGGCGAAAGCCGAGTGTTTCGGCGTGCTGCGCACCGCGCACCGCGATCGCCAGCGCATCGGCGACGCTGCCGCCCTCGCGCACGGCGACCAGATCGAGCATGGACAGGTGAATGTCTGGCAAGGCTTTCATCGCAAAACTCCCGGCGTTTGCTGTATTCGGCTTTGGACTCACGGTAGTGCGGCATCCGGCCGGGTAGAACCCAAATCGTTGCATCGCTCAGGAGCGTGGCGGCATATCGACCCGGTGCGCGGCGGGTGGCAGCAGGCCCATCTGCTCCAGCAGGAAACGGCGCAGCCGCGGCTCGTTGGCGGCATCGAGCAGCTGGCCGTGGCCACCGTCGAGGCGACAGATGCGGACGCTGTCGGCGTGTGCACTCCAGCCGAGATCGGCCGGCAGACGCCATTTCTCGGTGAGGCCGGCCTCGGCGACCAGCACGCCGATCGCGCCGGGGAGGTGGCCGGGCTGCCAGCGGCTCAGCTGTCGCTGGCGCAGCAGCGCGCCGAGCTCGCTGGCGAGTCCGTGCTGCGGTGCCGGGCGGGTCCGCCGCAGCAGGTATTGCAGCAGGCGTTCGGCCGGCGCGGCGGGCAGGGCGCGTTCGAGCAGGCGCAGCGTTTTGCGCCGCAGGGCGGGGGCTTCGCGGCCGCTGAGGATGCGGCGGATCTGGCGCAGCCGCCCGCCGAGGTGCAGGCGTGGCGACGCCGCGTAAGCCGGTCCCATGTCGCCGACGCTGAGGCTGGCGACCGTGACGCCGGCCGCGTGCAGCCGGCAGGCGGTGTCGAAGGCGACGCAGGCGCCGTACGACAGCCCCAGCAGGTGCAGTGCCGTGTCCGGCGCCAGGGCGCGGATCTGTGCCGCCGCGGCGGCTGCCTGGGCCTCTGGCGTCGCTTCGGTGCTGGCATCGACCACGATGTGGTGCACGTCGAGCTGTTCGCGCAGGCCGTGAGCGAATTCGGCCAGCCGCGGAAAACCGGGGGAGAGCACGATGAGGCACGGCCGGCCGTCGGTGAGGGCGGCCAAGGCTTGCGACAGGGCAGCGAAGGTCTGCTGACGGTGGACCAGCGCGATCGGCAGCGAGCGACCGCAGGCTTTTTCGAGCAGGGCCAGCAGCCTCATCGCCGCCAGTGAATCGCCGCCCTGATCGGCGAAGCTGCACTGCGTGTCGATCGGCCCGTGACGGCGCAGCGCGTCGTTCCAGCATGCCGCCAGCCGCTGCGGCCAGGGCGCATCTGCCGGCAGCTCGCTGCCGGCCGCCGGTGCCGGTGTCAGCTGCTGCTTCAGCCGCTGCAGATCGGCTTTGAAGTTGGGCAGGCTGGGAATGCGTTCGAGCCACTGGAAGTGCGTCGGCACGCAGGCTTCCGGCAGCGTGCGCCGCAGGGCCTGGCGCAGTTGCGATTCCGGCTGCGGCGTGCCGCACAGGCAGGCGACCAGTTGCGTCGCCTCGGCGGCGCCGAGCGCCAGCACGACGGCATCGCGCACGCCGGGCAGACGACGCAATTCGGCCTCGACGGCGCCGGTTTCGATGCGGTGGCCGCGGATCTTGATCTGGCCGTCCTTGCGGCCGACGAATTCGAGCAGGCCGTCGGCGCGTTCGCGGGCGAGGTCGCCGGTGCGAAAGCAGCGCCAGCCGGGGCGCTGCGGCGCATCGCGAAAGCAGCGCTGGGTTAGCGCCGGCTGGCGCCAGTAGCCGCGGGCGATGAATGGGCTGCAGACTTCGACCTCGCCGATGTCACCGCGCGCGACCGGTATGCCCTGCGCATCGAGCAGGCGGACCTCGCGCTGCGGCAGCGCGTGACCGACCGGTACCAGCGCCGTCTGTACGCGCGCGGCATCGACGAACCAGTGGCGATAGAGCGTGGCGCATTCGGTCGAGCCGATGCCGTTGTAGATCAGGCAGTGTGGCGCAAAGCTGCGGTAGAACAGCGCCAGGTCACTGGCGAAGAAGCGATCGCCGGCGACATAGGCGAGGCGCACCGTGGCCAGTGCTGCGGGCGGCGGCTCGCTTTGCAGAAAGGCGCGCAGCAGCGGCGGAATCGCGTGGAACACACTGAGCCGCTGCGCGGCAACGATGCGGGCGAGTCCGGCGAGCCCGCAGGCGTGGATGTCGATTGCCACCAGCGTGGCGCCATTGAGCAGCGCGGCGTAGATGTCGCGGATCGCACCGCTGACGCTCGGCGAATACAGCCAGCTCAGGCGATCGCCAGCGTGCAGGTGAACCGCCAGGCTGTATTGCATGACGTCATGCAGCAGGCCGCGCTGATCCTGATAGACGCCTTTCGGCTGCCCGGTACTGCCGGAGGTGTAGATGATGTAGGCGATGCTGTTGGCATGCCCGCACGGCGTCGGCAGCGGCTCGCCGTCGAGCGCATCGATGTCGATCATGCGGCAGGCGGCCGGTGCGGCGCTGAGCCAGTGGCGGGTGCTGGCCGTGCAGATCATGCAGTCGACGCCGGCCTGCGCGAGGATCAGCCGGTTGCGCTCGGGCGGGAACGCCGGGTCGAGTGCGACATACGTCCGCCCGGCGGCCAGGGCGCCGAGAAACGCCGCCGCCAGCGCACCGCCGGCGGGCAGCAGGATCGCCACCGGAGCCGTGGATGCGCTGAGCTGCGCCGCCAGGCACAGCGCTGTGTGCTGCAGCTGCGCGTAGCTCCAGACGCGGCCGTCGGTATCGATGACCGCGGCGTGCCCGCCCGCCTGCTCGACGCAGGCGCTGAAGCGCGCGAACAGCGGGCGGTCGAGATCCGTGGCGTCCCACGGGGTGGCGCTGAGTTCAGTCGGACCGTGATGATCGAGCGGCAGCGTGGCGGGCATGGCGAATCCAGGTGGCGATGCGGGCAGTGGGGACAGCGAGCGGGACGACGCAGGGGCCTGTCAACAGCGCCGTGCGCTGGCCGAAGCGCCGCAGTGCTGCGGCGATCGCGGCGTCGACGGCCGCGGCATCGTCCCAGATCGCAAAGGGCAGGCCGATCGCCGCCGCCAGCCGGGTGTGCCGGCGGTAGGTTTCGGGCGTGGCGTTGCCGGGTTCGAGCTCGTAGTGGATCGTCCAGTGGCCGTTGCTCGGCAGCGCTTCGAAATGTACGCCGCTGCCATGCACATGCAGGACGTTGCCGGCGAAATCGGCACAGGCTGCCAGCGTCTGCAGGTCGCTGTCGCGCGCCCAGCTGCGATACAGCGGCAACGGCACCAGGGCGTCGCTCATGTGCTGCGCGGCAAGGTAGATGCCGTCGACGCCGGCTTCGGCGTAGGCCGCGATCAGGGTCTGCGTGGCCGCCGTCAGCGTCGCGAGGCCGGCCTGCACCGCCTCGCCGGCATGGCGCAGATGTGTCTGCAGGCATTCGCTGCCGGCCAGCATCATGGCCTGGGTCAGCGGTGCGAACACCGTCGCCAGCAGCGGCCGCTGCGGGTCGAGTGCGCGGCGCACGCGGCGTGCGGCCTCGACTATGGCGCGCTCCTGCGTCGTCAGCGCGGCTGACAGCCGTGCCCAGTCCGCCGGCTGCTGCACTGCGCGACTGAGGAAACTGCGCCGGCCCAGGGCATCGCCCTGCCAGACGCCGTGGACACCGCGACCGGCCACCTGGTAGTGGCCGGCCGGCATCAGTTTGACCAGATCGCACTGGGTGGCCTGCTGGAACGCCAGCGTCGCAGCGACCAGATCCTCGGTGCATTCATCGGCGCCGGGGTGATGCTTCCAGAACGCCACCGGTGAGCTCGTGCGGGCGTTGAGCAAGGAGCTTGGCATCTTGGTTCGACTCCGTGAAAAGCCAGACTTGCGCCTGCATGACTCTGGGCGAAATGCGCCGTTTTTGCTCGCTTACCGTCGGTGGCCGCGCGGCGGAGTATGGCCGGCACCGTTTCGTTCAAGGAATTGCCCAGATCGTTCAAGACCACCGGCGGCGCGCTTGCCTAGTGTCGGTTTTACAGCTTTTCGCGCATGGCGAAACCAGAACCGCTATTTGCACCATTGTCCGTGCCGGCGAGGGCGGGCTGATGGGGAGGTAGAACTCACGTTTGCATGAAAGGCCCGCTGCCGCCGCCAGCGTCCGCGGGTCGCCGGATACATCCAGAAAGCCGCCGCGGCAGAGCCACCGCAGCGGCCGTCACGCTGCGACGTGACTGAAACAGGCTCGACCACCACCAGAAGAGGGAACCCCCATGCTGCGTTTCATCGACAGCAGTCTGCGGCCGCGCGCGCTCGGCGCCGGCCTCGCTCTGGCGCTGAGTGCGCTGCTCCCGCAGCCTGCCGCCGCCATCGACGTCGCCCCCGGCGACTACACCGCCGCGCCGCCCGGTACCAATCTGGTGCTGGTGTATTACCAGTTCGCCCATCGCGATGCGCTCTATGCCGACGGCGACAAGCTGCCGGGCAAGAATTCGCTCGATTCCACCGTCGGCATCCTGCGTGCGGTGCATTTTGCGCAGATCGGCGGCTACACCATCGATCCACAGATCCTGCTGCCGTTCGGTCGCCTCAGTGCCAGTGACGATGCCTCGGCGCTCGGCAGCAACAGCGGTTTCGGTGATCCGATCCTGGCGATGACGCTGTGGCTGCTCAACGACGCGCAGAGCGGGCGTTATTTCGGCATCGCGCCGTACCTGTTCCTGCCCTTCGGTCAGTACGAGCGCAAGGACGCGCTCAACCTCGGTGAAAACCGCTGGGCCTTCGCGCTGCAGGCCGGCTTCATCACGCCGCTGTGGAGCAAGACCAAGCTCGATCTGACCGCCGATGCCAAGTGGTTCGGTGACAACAACGACTACGGCGCGGGCAGCGCGCGGCTGGAGACTTCGACGCTCTATCACCTGCAGGCGGCGCTGCGTTTCCAGGTCAGCGACAAGCTCGAAATCTCGCCCTATCTGTCGTGGCGCTACGGCGGTGAGAACCGCGTCGACGGCCACAAGCTCGACGATCGCACCAACACCACCAACTTCCTGCTCAGTGCCACCTACCAGGTGACGCCGAGCGATCAGCTGCAGCTGCAGCTCGGCCGCGATCTCGATGTCGACAACGGTTTCGAGGAGCAGTCGCGGATCAATCTGCGCTACATGAAGGTGTTCTGAGCCGGCTCGCGCCCGCTCCCGGCCGCGCGTTCGCGGCCCGTTGCGCCGCGCCGTGGCCTGCCCGCATGGCGCGGGCGCCGGCGGCGTCCCCCGGCGAGCGCCGTGCCACGTTGCCGGGAGCTACTCCCACTTCTACTTTGAGCGTACGTTTTTCGGGAGGCGGCAAAACATGGCCTCACTTATCACGCCCGAGCAGTTGCCGATCTGGGTTCCGGGCAAGGTGCTGTCGGCCAGCGACGATCTGGGCTGGAAAGATGTCAAGCAGCGCACCTACTGCTACCGCGGCCTGGACGTGCCGATTCCGCCGATGGACCACTACATGCTGGTGCGCTACCGCAGCGGGCAGACGCCGATGGACCGCTGTTTCGACGAGCGCTGGACGCGCACCTCCTGCGCGCCGGGCGACATTTCGCTGCTGACGGTCTCGCAGCCCTCGCACTGGCACTGGACGCAGGACATCGTGGTGTCGCACGTCTATGTATCGCATGCGCTGATGGCGCGCGTTGCCGACGACATGATGGAACGTCCGGTCGCCGAGGTGCGCCTGCACGATCTGCTGCGCGCGCAGGACCCGACGCTGATGGCGATCACCGACGCCGTCACCCAGGAGGCCCAGGGCGCCGGCATCGGCGGGGCGCTGTACGTCGAGGCGCTCGGCGTGCAGCTCGCGGTGCACCTGCTGCGCCACTACGCCAGCGTCAGCTACCGCGAGCCGCAGGCGAAAGGGCGGCTGTCGCCACTGCAGCTGCGCCGTCTGCAGGAGTTCATCGAGGCACGGCTGCACGAGAACCTCAGCCTCGATGAGCTGGCGGCGGTCGTCGGCCTCGGTGTGTGGACGTTCAGCCGGCGTTTCCGTGCCTCGCTCGGCTGCGCACCGCATGCCTATGTCGTCTCCCAGCGCGTGCAGCGTGCGCGCCGGCTGCTCACCGACGGCGCACTCGCCGTCAAGGAAGTCGCCTCGCTGTGCGGCTTTTCCGATCAGGCGCACATGACGCGGGTACTGCGTGCCCGCCTCGGCACCACGCCGGCCCAGCTGCGTCAGGCGGCCGCGCCGCGCTGATCGTCCCGCCCTGGTGCCGTTCGCCGTCGTCCGCCAGCCCCTGCCGCGTGCCGCTGGCGGGCTCGGCGGGTGGTCGGCGGCAAAATGTGCAAATGCACATTTTGCGTTGTTTTCCCGACGAATAACGGCGTGATCGCGGCAGAACGCGATCGTTCAAAGAATCGCCCGGAACCTTCAATACCCGCCGCCGGGCGCTGCGTAGTGTCGTTCCCCAGGCGCCAGCGCCGTGCCCGCCGCGCACGGCTCGCCTGCAACCACCACGCAAAAAATAAGGAGACGACCCATGACCGCCACCACTCAGGTCGAAGCGCAGAAGCCGGCCAGTTTCGATGCCGTGATCGTCGGCGCCGGCGTTGCCGGCATGTATCAGCTCTACCGGCTGCGCAAGGAGGGCTTCAAGGTCAAGGTGTACGAGGCCGGCGACAATGTCGGCGGCACCTGGTACTGGAACCGCTATCCGGGCGCCCGCGTCGACTCGCAGGCCTACATCTACCAGTACTGGTTCTCGCAGGAGCTGTACAACGAGTGGAACTGGAGCGAGCGCTTCCCGGCGCAGCCGGAAACCGAGCGTTACCTGAATTTCGTCGCCGATCGCTGCGATCTGCGCAAGGACATCGAGTTCGGCACCCGCATCGAATCCGCCCGCTATGACGAGGCGACGCAGCGCTGGACGATCACCACCAGCACGGGTGAGACCGTCGATGCGCGCTTCTTCATCACCTGCTGCGGCATGCTCTCGGCGCCGCTGACCTCGACCTTCCCCGGCCAGGAAACCTTCAAGGGCCAGGTGTTCCACACTGCGCGCTGGCCGAAGGAGCCGATCGATTTCGCCGGCAAGCGCGTCGGCATCGTCGGCACCGGCGCCACCGGCATCCAGGTGATCCAGACCATCGCCAGCCAGGTCGGCCACCTCAAGGTGTTCCTGCGCACGCCGCAGTACATCATTCCGATGCACAACCCGAAGTACAGCGACGCTGACCGCGCCGAGTACAAGGCGCGCTTCAACGAGCTGCGCGAGCGCGTGCAGCACACCTTCGCCGGCTTCGACTACGACTTCGAGCAGAAGCCCTACGCCGAGCTGAGCCCGGCCGAACGGCGGCAGGTGCTGCAGGGGCTGTGGGACGACGGCTCGCTGGCGCTGTGGCTGTCCTCGTTCCAGGAGATGTTCTTCGACCCGCAGGTCAACGAGGAGATCTCCGAGTTCGTGCGCGAGAAGATGCGCGAGCGCCTGAACAATCCCGAGCTCGAAGCCAAGCTGATCCCCACCAGCTATGGCTTCGGCACGCACCGCGTGCCGCTGGAAACCAATTACCTCGAAGCCTATCTGCGCCCCAACGTCGAGATCGTCGACGTCAAGGAAGCGCCGATCGAGTGCGTGACGCCGGAAGGGGTGAAGACCGCCGACGGCAAGCTCCACGAGCTCGACATCCTCATCCTCGCCACCGGCTTCGATGCCGGCACCGGCGCGCTGACGCGCATCGACATCCGCGGCCGCGGCGGCCGCTCGCTCAAGGATGACTGGAGCCGGGACATCAGCACCGCGATGGGGTTGCAGGTCCACGGCTACCCGAACATGTTCACCACCGCCGCACCGCTCGCGCCCTCGGCCGCGCTGTGCAACATGACCACCTGCCTGCAGCAGCAGGTCGACTGGATCACCGACTGCATCCTCTATATGCGCCGCCGGGGCCTGAGCGTGATCGAGCCGACGCAGCAGTTCGAAGCGCAGTGGGTGGCGCATCACGACGCCATCGCCAACGCCACCCTGGTGACCAAGACCGACTCCTGGTACATGGGCTCGAACGTCAAGGGCAAGCCGCGGCGGCTGCTGTCCTACATTGGCGGCGTCGGCCACTACCGCCAGCAGTGCGATGAGGTCGCCGCCAAGGAGTACGAAGGTTTCGAGCTCGCCTGAGCGGCAGCACGGCCACCTTCGTCGGGCCCGGCCGCCGCGCTGGCCGGGCCTGCGCACTCGCCTGCAGGAGAGACTTCCCCATGACCGACCACCCGTACTACGGCCAGGCGCTGCACGGCCCCTACGAACTCATCGACATCGGCACGCTGGAGCTGGAGGAGGGCGGCGCCATCCCGCACTGCCGGCTCGCCGTCGCCACCCACGGCCAGCTCAACGCCGCCCGTGACAACGCCATCCTGATCCCGACCTGGTACTCCGGCACCAGCAAGATCATGGAGCAGGTCTATATCGGCTCGGCGCGCGCGCTCGACCCGGAAAAGTACTTCATCGTCATCGTCAACCAGATCGGCAACGGCCTGTCGACCTCACCGCACAACACCCCCGGCCCGCTCGGCCGCGCCAGCTTCCCCAGGGTGCGCATCGGTGACGACGTGCGCGCGCAGCATCGTCTGCTCACCGAGCACTTCGGCATCGACTCGCTGGCACTGGTGCTCGGCGGCTCGATGGGGGCGCAGCAGACCTATGAATGGGCGGTGCGCTATCCGCAGATGGTCAAGCGTGCCGCGCCGATCGCCGGCACCGCGAAGAACACCGAGCACGACTTCGTCTTCGCCGAGACCCTGATCGAAGCGATCACCAGCGACCCGGGCTTCCAGAACGGCGACTACGCGCAGTCGAGCGACGTCGCCGCCGGCCTGCAGCGCCACGCCAGGCTGTGGACGGTGATGGGCTGGAGTACCGACTTCTTCCGCGCCGGTCGTCATCACGCGCTGGGGTTTGAGTCGATGCAGAGCTTCGTCGAGCAGTTCATGTGCGGCTACTTCGGGCCGATGGACCCGAACGACCTGCTGTGCATGGCCTGGAAGTGGCAGCGTGGCGACGTCAGCCGCCACACCGGCGGCGACCTCGCCGCCGCCCTCGGCCGCATCCAGGCCAAGACCTACGTCATGCCGATCAGCCACGACATGTTCTTCCCGCCGGCCGATTGCCTGCTCGAACAGCAGCTGATCCCCGACAGCGAGTTCCGCCCGCTCGACTGCATCGACGGCCACCTCGGCCTGTTCGGCACCGACCCGGCCTGCATCGACCAGCTCGACGCCAACCTGCGGGAGCTGCTGGCGACGGCGGTGTGAGGCACTGATCGCGGGCAGGGCATGCGGCCGCCGGCTGGGACAGCGACGGCCGCATGCGGGCTAGCGCAGCCGTCGGCCGGAGCGCGTGACGTGATCGAAGCTCCACAGATGTTCGCGCGGTGCCTCGTAACAGCGCCCGATCAGCCGCCCCGGGTAACGCCAGCCGCCGCCCTCGACACCGACATATCCACCGCAGATCGGACAGCTCGCCGAATACACGGTGAGCCGAAAGCTGCGGGGGCTTTGGGGATTGACGCGGTGGCGGCCGTCCGCCCGGCTGAGTTCGAGCAGCAATCCATCCACGCACTGAAAGCCCGTGAGAATGAAGGGTGAGGGGATGACTTTGTAAATGCTGATTCTGATGAACGGGATGACAAATATGGCGAGGATGATGGCAGGGATCAGTCCGTAATAAAAAACCTGGATTTGCCAGAGTCTGGGCGTGTTTCCGAGCCAGTGAATAAGCCACATGTGAATGGAAATGATGGCCCAGGTCATGAGTGGAAAGTAACCGGCGCAGAAAAGCAGTTTAAATCTGCGGTGGCGATGGCCGATGAGTTCGAAATTTTCCAGCCAGCGGGCCCACGGCGGCAGTTTGCCGGCACGGGCCGTCGTGTATTCGATGCTGTCCGCATGGCAGTCTAATGGCGTGCTGCCAATGGCGGCTTGCAGCGGGCTATATGTTTCCGCCGTCGCTGATTCTGCCGGCATGGTACTTAATCGATAAAGTGTGAATTGCCCAGCCCCGCCAGGTGACTGGATTTTTTCCAGTGTTGGCAGCCAGGATTTCTGCAGGTTTCGGGCGTGCTGTTGCAGCCCTGTGAGGTGTTCGGGCAGTTGTTTTTCAAGTTTGCGCCATTGTGCACTGACCCATTTCGTACGTTCCGCATCGTTGCTGAATGTTTTGCGGATGTTGCCGATGGTGGGCATGTATTCGGCGAGATCGTTCGAGTTGAACGTAATGTTCGATAGCGGTACGCCGGCAGCGGCGAGTGTCCGGGTTTTTTCTGCAATGGCTTGAAACAGCAGATTTGGCAGGTATTCGTTGTCGCGGTTGATCTCGGCAAGAAACGAACATGCCACCTCGGCAGCATCGAGTACGGCCTGCAAATCCTCGGCAGTTTCGACGGTTACCCCCTCACTAACCCCGTTCATACCCGGTTCCCCCGGCCCTGCGTGGTGTTGGATCGGCACAGCATGCCGTGGACGCCGACTGGGCGCCGCATTCGGGATGCGTGGGGGATCGGCATGGGGGCGAACGGTCGGCGTGAGCCGCGCTTGAGCTGGGGGCTCGGCGAAGATGGGCGCCTGCACTTCATCGAGGACGTCGAGCGCGGTTTGGCATGCGCCTGCCGCTGCACGCAGTGCTCAGCGCGGCTGGTCGCCCGCAATGGCGGGCGTGAACGGGCGCATCATTTCGCGCATTACCAGGTCGGTGTGTGTATTGGTGCTGCTGAGTCGGCATTACATCGCTTGGCAAAACAGATCATTGCTGAAGCGATGCGTCTGCGTTTGCCGGAGTTGCGGCTGAGCGAATTGCAGCAAACGAAAATGATGGCTGTTGCGGAGCAGGTTCTTTGGCCGTCACGGATGTTTGCGGCGCACAGCGTCGATGTCGAATGCTCTTACGCAGGCTGTGTGCCTGATCTGCTGTTACGCGATGCCAGTGGCGAATGGCTGGTCGTTGAAATCGCAGTGACGCATTTTGCTACGGAGGAAAAAACCGCCCGTTTGAAGTCGGCCGACGTCATGAGCCTGCAAATAGATTTGAGCCGGCTCGATCGACAGATTTCACGTAAGGACTTGACTGAAATACTGATCGACGGCGTCGAATATAAAAGCTGGCTGCACCACCCGCACGAAGCTTCGATGCGGGAAGCGATCAATGTTCCCTTGCCGCAATGTGTGCAAACGCCATGTGCCCCGATGATTTGTGATCCGGAACACAGTTTGTGTGGCCCTGATAGCGCAGAAGAAAACGATTTTATCCATCGGGACTTGCTCGCCGGTTTTACGGCAACGGCTGATTGGCTGACACCACAGCCCGCTGGTCTGGGGCGGCGTTTGCTGATGCTTTATCGCATCGCCTGCCAGGCGGGCGAGCATTCGTCGTGGCCGTCCCCTTTGGTGCTGCATGCGGAAATCCGCGCCCGGCTGGAGGCTGAAGCGCGTTGCGGCGACCGCGACGCTCAGCGGTATCTGCAGTTGGAACAGGAACGCAGCACCGCGCACCCAGCGCACCGCGATGCCCCATGACGGATTGCATTTCGAGGACTGTTGCTCATGGATACACGTGCTCTGCTCACCACCACGCTGCTCAGCGTGGCGAAGTCGCTCTGGCCGCTTTTACTGGTGGCCGTACTGGTCGGCCTGTATCGCCTGTTCCGGCCGCAGATCAAAGGCTGGTTCGGGGAATACCTCGTGTATCGGAGTCTGCTGCGCGAGCTGCCGGCGGCTGGCTATCGCGTGCTGCACGACGTGACCCTGGCGCTCGGTGCCGGCGATACCACGCAGATCGATTACATCGTCATCGGCCCGGGCGGGGTCACCGTGATCGAGACCAAGCATTTCAGCGGCTGGCTCTTCGGCGATGCGCGCGAGGCGCAGTGGACGCAGGTGATCTACCGGCACAAGACACGTTTTCAGAATCCGTTCCGCCAGCACTGGAAGCATGTGCAGGCCCTGCGCGAGCGGTATGAGCTGCCGGCCGAGGCGGTGCACTCCGCCGTGGTGCTGCTCGGCTGCGAATGGAAGGCGTCGGAGCGGCCGCAGGGCTTGTCTCTGAGCGCTGGCGAGCGGCTGCGTGGCGTGCGTGCGCAGCCGGCGGGGGGCTCAGTCCGGCGGCCGGTGCGCGGCTCGCCCAGCGCATCGAAACGCAGCGCCTGGCGCCCGGCCTGAAGACGCAGCGCCGGCATGTGCGCAATCTGCGTAACCGTCATCGCTGACGGCCGGTTTCAGCGCCCGCCCCGATACGCCCCCGGGGTGCTGCCGGTCCAGTTGCGGAAGGCGCGGTGGAAGGTGGTGGCGTCTTCGAAGCCGAGGTCGGCGGCGATGACGGTGATCGGGGCGTTGGAGCCGCAGAGGCGGCGGATGGCGACGTCGCGGCGCAGTTCGTCGCGGATCGCCTGAAAGCCGGTGCCTTCGGCCTGCAGGCGGCGTGACAGCGTGCGCACCGACATGTGCAGGGCGCGGGCGACGCTGTCGGCGCCGAGTGCCTGGTGCAGGCGCGGTTCGAGGTATTCGCGCACGCGGTGGCTGACGATGCGCTCGGCGAACGAGGAGAACAGCCAGTCGCCGGGCGCGCGCTGCAAAAACGCCGACAGCGTGCGCCGGTCCTGGCGGATCGGGCTTTCGGCGTCTTCCTGCGCGAAATACATCGCCGTGCGCGGCTGCTCGAAGTAGGCCGGGCCGGGGTAGAGGAAGACGTATTCCGAGGCGTGCGCCGGGCGCGGGTAGGTGAAGTCGATGCGCGCCAGCGGGATCTTGCGTCCGACCAGCCAGGAACTGACGCCGTGGATCACGCGCAGCAGGATCTCCTGGGCGAAGGTGCGGGCCTCCAGCCCCGGCTGCCAGGGCTCGAAGACGATGCGCCAGGTGTCGCCGTCGTGTTCGAGCTCCAGGCGCAGATCGTCGAGCACCAGGCGGAAAAAGCGCGTCAGCCGGTACAGCGCGGTGCGCAGGCTGGCGGCTTCGAGCATGCCGCTGCAGAGGAACTTCAGCGTGCCGCCGCGCACCGGGCGCGAGAACAGCCCGGGCAGTTCGTCGTCGAGCGCCCGCGCCAGCGCGCGGTACAGCGTGGCGAACTGGTCGGTGGTGACGCGGGCGGCGCTTTCGTCGAGCAGGGCGGCGGCGATGCCGGCATCGCGCAGCAGCGTGGCGCGGCTGTCGGCGGCGAGCGTGCTGCCGGCGAACAGCTGATGCACGAAATCGATGGATACGGTGGCGTTGATTGAGTCGACCATGTCGGCCTCCTGCAAGGCGCAGCATTGTGGCCGATATTGCAAGTATTTCGGCCAGCGATGCAAACACACTGCTCCGTCCAGCTTCTAGGATTCTCCTCACAATCAGTTAATTAAGTGCACAGCTCGGAGAGCATCGGGCATGAGCACACATCAGAGCGCTGGTCGCTTGCGGCCGGTTATGCATACCCGATAGTGAGGAGGGGTTCATCCAATGTCAGCACACGCCATTCAGGTCACGCCGTCCGCGTACAGTTATCCGCTGCTGATCGGTCAGTTGCTGCACAGCGCGCTGGCCAATGCCGCGGAGCAGGAAATCGTCTATGTCGACGGCCGCCGCCACAGCTATGCGCAGTTCGCCCGCCGCGTGCATCAGCTGGCGCATGCGCTGACGCGCCTCGGCGTGCAGCCCGGCGACACCGTCGCGGTGATGGACTGGGACAGTCACCGCTATCTCGAATGCTTCTTCGCGGTGCCGATGCTCGGTGCGGTGCTGCAGACGGTGAACGTGCGTCTGTCCGACGAGCAGATCCAGTACACGCTCAACCACGCCGGTGCCCGCGTGCTGCTGGTCAACAGCGACTTCGTCGAGCCGGTCGCGCGCTTTGCCCTCGATACCGTGCAGACCCGCGTGCTGCTGGCCGATGAGGCCATGGCGCTGCCGGCGGGGTATGCCGGCGAGTACGAGGCGCTGCTCGCCGATTGCCCGGAGCAGTTCGAGTTCACCGAGTTCGATGAGAACACGCGGGCGACGACCTTCTACACCACCGGCACCACCGGCCTGCCCAAGGGCGTGTACTTCAGCCACCGCCAGCTGGTGCTGCACACGCTGGCGGTGTGCAACGCGCTGGCGCTGGCGCCGCAGCAGGGCAGCTTCCACCGCGGCGACGTCTACATGCCGCTGACGCCGATGTTCCACGTGCACGCCTGGGGCATGCCCTACATCGCGACGATGGCCGGCGTGAAGCAGGTCTACCCCGGCCGCTACATCCCCGAGCGCATCCTCAAGCTGGTGCAGCGCGAGCGCGTGAGTTTCTCGCACTGCGTGCCGACGATCCTCAGCATGGTGCTCAACCACCCCAGCGCCGGCGAGACCGACCTGCGCGGCTGGAAGCTGATCATCGGCGGTTCGGCGCTGACCACGGCACTGGTCAAGCAGGCGCTGGAGCGCGGCATCGACCTGTTCACCGGCTACGGCATGTCCGAGACCTGCCCGATCCTGACGCTGGCGCAGATCGATCCGGCCGACAGCGAACTCGACGGCGAAGCGCAGATCGCGCTGCGGGTGAAGACCGGGCGCAGCGTGCCGCTGGTGGCGCTGCGCACCGTCGACCCGGAAATGCAGACGCTGCCGCGCGACGGCCACAGCGCCGGCGAGATCGTGGTGCGCGCGCCGTGGCTGACGCAGGGCTATCTGCACAACGCCGATGCCTCCGAAGAGCTCTGGCACGGCGGCTGGCTGCACACGCAGGACATCGGCCACGTCGACCCGCGCGGCTACCTGCAGGTCACCGACCGGCTCAAGGACGTGATCAAGACCGGCGGCGAGTGGGTGTCCTCACTCGAACTCGAAGAGCTGATCGGCCGCCACCCGGACGTTGCCGAAGTCGCGGTGATCGGCGTGCCGGATGCCAAATGGGGCGAGCGGCCGCTGGCCTTCGTCGTCGCCCGCAGCGGCATCGAGCCGGATGCCGACTCGATCCGCAGCTTCCTGCGCGGCTTTGCCGACGCCGGGCGGATTTCCCGCTACGGCGTGCCGGACGAAGTGCGCTTCGTCGGCGAACTGCCGCGCACCAGCGTCGGCAAGCTCAACAAGCGCGCCCTGCGCGAACACAACCGCTGATCCCACGCCGCGCGCCGCGGCGCGCGACATCCCCCGAGCCGTCGAGATCGCCGCCCGTGCGCGGGCGGTGCTCCCCGCGCTCGCCCTGTCGCCGGCGTCGCCGACGCCATCCGTCCGCTCAGCCTGAGGAGTCCCCATTCATGTCCAGCCCACGCCTGACCGTCCGTCGCGCCGCCGTGCTCGGTGCCGGCGTCATGGGCGCGCAGATCGCCGCCCACCTCGCCAATGCCGATGTGCCGGTCATCCTCTTCGATCTGCCGGCCGCCGAAGGCCGTGCCGATGCGCTGGTGCGCAAATCGATCGCCGGCCTGAGCAAGCTGCAGCCGGCACCGCTGGTCACGCGCGGCCGTGCGGCCGCGATCGAGGCCGCGACCTACGCCAACGACCTCGCCCGTCTCGCCGAATGCGATCTGGTGATCGAGGCCGTCGCCGAGCGCGCCGACATCAAGCACGCGCTCTACGCCCAGGTCGCGCCGCACCTGCGTGACGATGCGGTGTTCGCCAGCAACACCTCGGGACTGCCGCTGGCCTCGCTCGCCGAGGTGCTGCCCGAGCGCCTGCGCGCCCGCTTCTGCGGCGTGCATTTCTTCAATCCGCCGCGCTACATGGCGCTGCTGGAGCTGATCAGCGCGCCGCACACCGACGCTGCGCTGCTCGATGCGCTGGAGAGCTGGTTCACCACGCGTCTGGGCAAGAGCGTGGTGCGCGCCAAGGACACGCCGAACTTCGTCGCCAACCGCGTCGGCGTGTTCGCACTGCTGCTGACGCTGCACCACGCGCAGGCGCAGGGGCTGACGCCGGACGAGGTCGACGCGCTGACCGGGCCGCTGATCGGCCGGCCGAAGAGCGCGACCTACCGCACTGCCGACGTCATCGGCCTGGATACGCTGGCCCACGTCGTGCGCACCATGCAGGACACGCTGAGCGATGACCCCTGGCATGCGCATTTCCACCTGCCGGCGTGGATGCTCGGCCTGATCGAGCGCGGTGCGCTCGGCCAGAAGAGCGGCGTCGGCGTCTACCGCCGCGAGGGCAAGGCGATCCGCGTTTACGACGCTGCCAGCGGCGAATACCGCGAAGGTACCGGCCAGCTCGATCCGGCGGTGGCGGCGATCCTCAAGGAGCGCGATCCGGCGCTGCGCTTCGCCGCGCTGCGTGCCAGCGCGCAGCCGCAGGCGCGCTTCCTGTGGGCGATGTATCGCGACGTGTTCCACTACTGCGCGGTGCATCTGGCGCAGATCGCCGACAACGCCCGCGACGTCGACTTCGCGCTGCGCTGGGGCTTTGGCTGGGCGCAGGGGCCGTTCGAGACCTGGCAGGCCGCCGGCTGGCGCACGATCGCGCAGGCGATCGAGGCCGACATCGCCGCCGGGCAGACGCTGGCCGCCACGCCGCTGCCGGCCTGGGTGCTGCAGCGCGACGGCGTGCATACGCCGCAGGGTTCGTACTCCGCCGCCAGCGACAGCCTGCGGCCGCGTTCGACGCTGCCGGTGTATGAGCGCCAGATCTACCCGGAAACCGTGTTCGGCGAGGCCGAGCCGCGCCAGGGCGAGACGCTGTGGGAGAACGCCGGCGTGCGTCTGTGGCATCGCCCCGATCTCGACGCCGGCATCGGCATCCTGTCGTTCACCTCGAAGGCGCACGCGATCAACGACGCGGTGCTCGATGGCGTACAGGCGGCGCTCGACTACGCCGAGCGCGCCCTCGACGGCGTGGTGATCTGGCACGAGGCGCCGTTCGCTGTCGGCGCCGATCTGCGCCAGCTCGCCGCCGACTGCGAGGCCGGCGCCTTCGCCAAGATCGAGGCGATGGTCGCCAACTTCCAGCGCACCGCGCTGCGCCTGAAGTATGCGCAGGTGCCGGTGGTCGCCGCGCTGCAGGGCATGGCGCTCGGCGGCGGCTGCGAGTTCGCGCTGCAGTCGAGCGAGCGGGTGTTCGCGCTGGAAAGCCCGATCGGCCTGGTCGAGGCCGGCGTCGGCCTGATCCCGGCCGGCGGCGGCTGCAAGGAAATGGCGCTGCAGGCGGCGGCGCTGGCCGCGCGCACCGCCAACCGCGATCCGCTGGCCTGCCTGCAGCCGCTGTTCATGCCGATCGCCACCGCCAGGCTCGCCGCCAACGCCATCGAGGCGCGGGATCGCGGCTTCGCCCAGGCGGGCGACAGCGTGGTGTTCCACCCGCGCGAGGTGCTCTATGTCGCGCTGCAGCGTGCCCGCGCGCTCAGCGCCAGCGGCTACCACCCGCCGCTGCCGGCGCGCGCCGTCGCGGTCGCCGGCCGTGACGGCATCGCCACGCTGCAGATGACACTGGTGAACATGCGCGAAGGCGGCCAGATCAGCGCGCACGACTACCGCGTCGGCAGCGCGCTGGCCGAGGCGCTGTGCGGCGGCGCCGTCGACAGCGGCATGACGGTCGACGAGGACTGGCTGCTCGCCGTCGAGCGCCGGCTGTTCATCGAGCTGCTGCAGACGCCGGAAACCCAGGCGCGCATCCGCCACATGCTCGATACCGGCAAGCCGCTGCGCAACTGAGCGCCGGCGCTGCCGCCCCGTTCCCGGTGGCTTGCCGGGCGGGGCGCGGCGCCCGCACTCGCGTGATTCGACTGTGTTCCCACGGCTTCCCCGCCCCGGCCGTCCTCCCCGGCGAGCCTCCCCCTCAATTCACCGGCTGAGGTGCCGGGGGCGGGGAATCCATACCTGACATCCCCTCTGCCCGCGGGCGAGGGGCAGGGGTGAGGGCAACGCTCACCCATTGCAAAGGAGTCCATCCATGTCCCGTCAGATCCAGGATGCCTACATCGTCGCCGCGACGCGCACGCCGGTCGGCAAGCGCAAGGGCGCCTTCATCCACACCCGCCCGGATGATCTGCTGGCGCACGTGCTCGGCCGCGTCGTCGCCCAGGTACCGCAGCTCGATCCGGCACGCATCGGTGATGTCGTCGTCGGCTGCGCGATGCCGGAGGCCGAGCAGGGCATGAACGTCGCCCGCATCGGCACGCTGCTCGCCGGCCTGCCGCCGTCGGTGCCGGCGCTGACCGTCAACCGCTTCTGCGCCTCGGGGCTGCAGGCGGTGGCCGATGCCGCGGCGCGCATCCGCCTCGGTGAGGCCGACGTGATGATCGCCGCCGGCGTCGAGTCGATGACGGTGATGAGCAACATGATGGGCAACAAGGTGACGCTGAACCCGGCGGCGCTGGAGCAGCCGGAAACCATCGCCATCGCCTACGGCATGGGCCTGACCGCGGAGAAAGTCGCCGAACGCTGGCAGGTCTCGCGCGCGGATCAGGATGCGATGGCGGTCGAGTCGCACCGCCGGGCGGTGGCGGCGATCCAGGGCGGGCTGTTCCGCGCCGAGATTTCGCCGGTCAGCGTGCGCACACACCGGCCGGGTGCCGACGGCACGCTGCGCATCAGCGAACAGCTGGTCGAGCATGACGAAGGCGCGCGCGCCGACGTCACGGCGGCGAGCCTGGCCAAGCTCAAGCCGGTGTTCGCCGCCGGTGGCTCGGTGACCGCCGGCAACGCTTCGCAGATGTCCGACGGCGCCGCCGCCGTGCTGCTGGTCAGCGAGCGCGTGCTGCGCGAGGAAAACCTGACGCCGCTGGCGCGCTTCGTCGGCTATGCGGTCGCCGGCGTGGCGCCGGAGGTGATGGGCATCGGCCCGGTGGTGGCGATCCCGAAAGTGCTGGCGCACTGCGGGCTGACGCAGGAACAGCTCGACTGGATCGAGCTCAACGAAGCCTTCGCCGCGCAGGCGCTGGCGGTGCAGCGCGAGCTCGGCCTCGACCCGACGCGGATCAACCCGCTCGGCGGCGCCATCGCCCTCGGCCATCCGCTCGGCGCCACCGGCGCCATCCGCACGGCGACGCTGGTGCACGGCCTGCAGCGCACGCAGGGCCGCTACGGCATGGTCAGCATGTGCATCGGCACCGGCATGGGCGCCGCCGGCGTGTTCGAGCGCGTCTGAGGCGCGCTGGCGCGGGCGGCGCTCAGCGCTGCCCGGCGAGGCGCTCGACCATGCGCCAGACGGTGGCGATCTGCTTGCCGCGCTGGGTGTCGTAGTCGCTGTCGTCGCTGTAGCCCCACCAGTTCCAGCAGCCGTTGGGGTTCGACAGCACGGTGTTGGTCTGCGGATAGAGCACGACCAGCCGGTTGCTGTCGGCCCAGGCGTTGTAGCCGGCGTGATCGATGAAGGTGCGGCCGAAGCGCACCGGCGTATTGCCGTCGAAGTAGCTCATCTCCTGGTACTGCTTGCAGCCGTGAAAGGCGATGTGCAGCCGGCAGTAGCCGCCGGCGGCGCAGACCTGCGGCACGTACACCCAGCCGGTCGCGCTCAGGCTGTGCAGGCGCGGGCTCGGCGTGAAGTCGTCCTGCTCGAACTCGATGAAGCGGCCGCTCAGCGTGCCGGCGTTTTTCGGCTGCAGCGGACCGTAGATCCAGCTCAGTAGCGTGCCGGCGCCGTCGTAGTCGCAGTCGTTGATGAACGGCTCGCCGGTGGCGTCGCAGGCGCGGCCGAAATCGAAGGTCGGCATCGCGTGTGCGGCGGGGATGTCGGCGACGCGGGTGATGTTCGCCGCATCGGTAAAGCGGCGGTAGAACGCTTCCAGCGCCGCGCCGATGTGCGGGGCGACGGTTTCATCCTTGCTGCCGGAGAAGATCCACACGCGCTGACCCTTGAGATGGGCGACCGGGTCGATCGTGCCGGCGGCTGCCTGGCGTCGCGTGTAGCGTTCCAGGCGGCGGACGTCGATCGGCGTGTCGCCGCGCATGCACGGCCCGGTGGCCTGCCAGACGCTGTCCTCGGCGCAGTGGTAGGGGCCGGCAGCGACGATGCCGGCGCCGCGCACGCTGGCTGAATGCGCCACGGCGAACTGCACCGCCATGTAGCCGCCGGAGGAAATGCCGGACACCGAAATGTCGTGTGCATCGATGTGCAGGGCTGGCAGGTGCTCGGCGGCGCGCAGTCCCTGGCCGAACAGCGCGAGCAGGATCAGCAGCGGCCACAGCAGATGGCGCTGCGGGTGACGGGTATCCATGACGGCTCACTCCCTGGCGGACGGATGTTCGTCTGAGCGTAGCCGGCGATTCAGCCGAGCCGGAAAATGAAAATCCCGCCTTGCGGCGGGATTGTTTTGAGCGCGGGCCGGCCGGGCTCAGCGACGACGCCGGCGGCTCGCCGCCAGCACGGTGAGGCCGAGACCGCTCAGCGCGATCGACAGCGGCTCGGGCACGTCGGTCACCGGGTCGTAGGCATCACGGAATTCCCAGGAGATGACGTCGTGATTGGCCGCGGCACCGCCGGTGCCGGAGGTGAAGCCGACATAAGCGTCGGTGCTGCCGAGCACGCTGGCCAAATCGACCACGTACGACAGCAGGGCATCGTCCGGGCGCGCATCGGTGCTGCTCAGGCGGACTTCGAGCAGATCGGTGACGCCGTTGTAATCGATCCAGGCGAAGAGATCCGTGCTGGAATCCAGGATCACGGACAGCGAGGTGTTCAGCGCGACGGAATTGACGTTGCCGTTGATGTCGATGCCGACGTGGTTGGCGCTGTAGCCGTCACCGGCGCCGTTGTTGTAGTTGTCGAATTCGATGCCGACGCTGTTCGACAGACCGGCATAGCCGATGCCGCCGCCGCCGCCGCCGGCGGTGTTGGAGACGGTCTGCACGACGAACACCAGACCATCGGCGCCGCCCGCGAGCTGATGGTTGAAATTGAAGCTGAACTTGGTGCTGAAAGAGGCGTCGGCGGCCAGTGTGATGGCATCGGTACTGAAGGCCGAGCCCGCCTTGTTGTAGGCGGACGGCGTGACGCGCAGCACGCTGCGGCCGTTGTCGTCGGTCGCCGAGGCCGCCGAGTTGTTGAGTTGTAGGCCGGCGGTGGAGGAGAAATCGCCGTAGCTGATGGTGGTGGCCGAGGCGGTTGCCGATCCGAGCAACAGGGCCAGGGCGAGGGCGGTCTTGTTGAACATGAGGAATCCTTTCTGCGTAGGTACGGTTTGCCATGTCGTACAAGCAAAACCCGAGCCTAATTTTTATCTTTATGAAAAGCCTTCAGAATTTGTTTTTTATTTAATTGGCAAGTTAATTTTTCTGACAGTCTTTAAAGTGATGGTTCAAAAAAACATTAATTAATATTTAGTGATGTGCATCACGATTTTTTAGATTAGTTTTTATTTTTCAGGCTTATTTCAAAAACGGCCGCTGTGCCGAAGGCGGTTTCGGCACAGGCCGGGGCGGCGTGTTCAGCGTACCCGCTGCCACAACAGGCCGTGGGTGACGATGAACTGGTATTTGCGCCGGTGCTCGCGGATCACCAGCGGGACTTCTTCCTCGCGGCGCAGCTCGAAGCCTTCGGCGCCGAGCAGGGCCTTCAGCGCATCGGCGCTGTGGACCGCCGCGCCGTCGCGCGTGTAGCCGCCGAGCCAGGCCGGTGGCGGCGTGAACTGCTCCAGCCAGGTGTAGGGCGAGAACAGCGCCAGCAGGCCGCCGACGCGCACCAGTCCGCGCGGGCCGCCGAGGCGGGCGAGCAGCGCCCGCGGGCTCGGCAGCCGGCAGAGCAGGTTGGCGAGCAGCACGGCGTCGTAGTCGACCAGCTCGGCCGGCAGCGAACAGGCGTCGGCCTGACGAAAGTGCACGCGGCTGCGTTCGATGTCGGCGGCGATGCGTGCCTGCGCGGTGCGTCCGAGTTCACCTTCCTCGCGCTCGAAGTAGTCCAGCTCGCCGTGCTGCTGCAGCTGCCGGGCGGCATCGATGAAGGCGCGGCTGAGATCGACGCCGAGCACTTCGCCGAACGTGCGCGCCAGCGCAAAGCTCGCACCGCCGACGGCGCAGCCGACATCGAGGGCGCGCCGGGGCGCGACGCCGTAGCGCTCGGCGCCGTCGAGCAGCCATTGCGCGCAGCGCTGCGGGAAGCCGGTCGCGCCCTGCGGCCCGCAGGCCCACGGCATCTGCACCTCGGCGGCGGCGTAATGCAGCAGCAGGTAGTCGGCGACCATCTGCTGCGCCTCATAGACGGCGCTGCCGCCGGCGGCATGCAGGTGTACCGCGCCGCCGTCGTGCGCCGCCTGCACCAGACGCACGCCGGCGTGCTGGAAGAAATGCGGGCGGAAGTGGAAGCGCGCCCAGCGGCTGGCCTCGTCGCCGGTGGCGATCCATGAGCCGCCGAGCATCATCGTGTGCTCGCCGTCGTAGCACGGCGCGCTGAAGTCTTCGTAGTACGGATGCACCTGCGCGCCGGGCAGCGGGTTGAAGTCATCGGCGAGCCACTGCCAGAGGTTGCCGGCGGCATCGTGCACGCCGAGCGCATTGGCGGCGCCGGCGTCGACCGGCCACGGCGAGCCGCAGGCGAGGTTGAGATTGAGGCCGCAGGCGGCGGCGAGCGGCGGGCCGGCATGGTCCATCACCGGGTCGTGCGCGATGGCGCCGCGCAGGCGGTTGAACTCGGCCTCGCTCGGCAGGCGATAGGGGCGATGGTCCTGTGCGCTCTTCCAGGCGCAGTAGGCGTTGGCCTCATGGGCGTTGATCTCGGCCGGCCAGTCCCAGGGCATGTCGATGACTTCGCACAGCGTGCGCAGGCGGTAGCGATGCAGGCCGGCCGGCCCTTCGGCGACCCAGAAGGTCGGCCACTTGAGATTGCGGAAGCTGCGCCAGTCCCAGCCGGTTTCACTCCACCAGCGCGCCTCGCTGTAGCCGCCGGCGACGACGAATTCATGGAATTCGCCGTTGCTGAGCAGCCGCGCCCCGGCGCGGAAGGCCGCCGATTCGGCCCGGCGTGCGCCGTATTCGTTGTCCCAGCCGTAGCTCGGCCAGTCGGCCGGTTTGCCGAGCTGCACCGTGCCGGCGGCGATGTCCAGCAGTTCGAGCGGCGGATAGTCGCGGCCGGCCTGCGGCGGGAACGCCGACGGCCGGTGCGCCGAAGGATGCAGCGGCGGCCACTGCGCCGGGCGCTGCACGCATTCGAGCGGCAGCTCGCGGATCAGCACCGAGGAGGTTTCGAGGTGGATGCGCTCGTGCTCGAAACCCATGAACAGCGCCCACAGCGGCTCCTGCGGCGTGATCGGCGCATGGCCGGCGGCGAGGCCGGGGTGGCTGTCGATCAGCGTGCGCACGATGGCGTAAACCCGTGCGCGGTAGGCGTGCACCTCGGCGAGCGTCGGCCACTGCATGGTGTTCTTCGACATGTCATCCCAGCGCATCTCGTCGACGCCGGTCTCGAAGATGCGCTCGAAATACGGGTCGAGCGGCGCGTCGAGCAGGCCGGCGACGCGCAGCTTGTTGACGTAGAGCACCGGCGGATGGCCGTAGTAGAAGATCATCGGGTGGCGCAGGCCGTGATACGGCGGGCGGAAAAAAGCGTCCTCGCTGCGCAGCGTGGCGAACAGCAGCTCGGTCAGCGTCCAGGTGTTGTCGAAGTAGTCGCGGACCGCTGCCCGCGAGCAGCGGGCGAGGTCGGGCAGCGGCAGCGAGCTCAGCGTGCCGTCGGCCTGCAGGCCGGGGCAGTCCTGCGGCGGCAGGCCGGTCCACCACGCCGGCGGGCGCGGGCCGGCCAGCGACAGCCCGGCGGGCAGAGGACGATGGGCGTCGGCGGTGCGGGCGACGGACGTCATACGGAATCCCTCATTCTGGCGATTGCGGTGGCGGCACCGGCAGCATGGTCCGTCGGTATGACGAGCACCACCTGTACGATTAGATAGGTGGTATCGCGCCGAGTCGCTGCACGGCCTCGCGTTCTGTACGCAGGCAGTGGTTGCGGCCGATGCGCTCGGCGGCACCGGAGCGTTCCAGCAGCTCCCAGATCGGCCGCTTCAGCGCGCACAGATAGAGGGTGATGCCGCGCGCGGCGAGGCTGTCATGCAGCTGCAGCAGCATGTCGAGGCCGGTGGCGTCGAGGTCGTTGATGCCGCTGCCGACCAGCAGCACGCTGTGCAGCCCGGGGCGCAGGCGGTCGAGCACGCAGTTCTCGATCGGCGCCGCGGTGAGGTAGACGATCGCCGTATCCGGGCGCAGCGCCAGCACGTCGGGGGCGAACGGCGGCAGCTGGTAGCGCGCGCGTTCGCGCAGGCGGCCGTCGGGTAGGATGCCGAGCTCGACGATGCGCGGCTGGCCGCGGCGGTACAGCGAGGCCACCATGCTGGCGACGAAGCCGGCGGCCACGCCCCAGTGCAGATGCGGCACCGACAGCAGCGTGGCCGCGAAGGTGATCGCTGCCACCAGGCCGTCGTCGCGCGAGATGCGCCACAGCCGGCGCAGCTCGCCGATGTCGATCAGCCGCAGCACCGGCACGACGATCACCGCCGCCAGCACCGCGCGCGGCAGTGGCGCCAGCAGCGCCGTGCCCCACAGCAGGCAGATCACCACGCAGACGGCGGTGAACAGCGCCGACCAGCCGCTGGTCGCGCCGACGTAGAGGTTGAGGGCCGAGCGCGAGAACGAGGCGCTGACCGGAAAACCGCCGCTCAGCCCGCTCGCCATCTTGGCCAGGCCCTGGCCGATCAGCTCCTGGTTCTCATCCCAGCGTTCGCCGCGCTGGCGGGTGATCGCCCGCGCGCTCGACATGCCCTCGGTGAAGCTGACCAGCGCCACGATCAGCGCCGCCGGCAGCAGCGCGCGCTGCTGCTCGAAGTCGAGCGCCGGCGGCAGTGCCAGGCTCGGCAGGCCGCTCGGTACCGCGCCGATCACCGCACCGCCGAGCGCGGCGTAGCCGGTGAAATAGCTGATGGCGATGCCGAGGGCGCAGACGTAGAGCACGCCCGGATGCCGCGGCAGCCAGCGGCGCAGCGCGAACAGCAGACCGATCGCGCCGCCGCCGAAGGCCATGCCGGCCGCCGTGCGCAAAGGCTCCGCCTGCCAGGCGCTCAGCGCCCGCGCCGGCAGGTCGAGGCCGAAGCCGCCGCTGATGCCAAGCAGCGCCGGCAGTTGCGAGCTGATGATGATCAGTGCCGCGGCATTGATGAAGCCGGTCGTGGTTGGCCCGGACACCAGATGGGCGATGGCGCCGAGGCGCAGCACGCCGAGCAGCAGCTGGAACAGGCCCGACCACAGCGCCAGCCAGATCGCCAGCGTCAGCCACTGTGCCGAGTCAGGGGTGGCGAACGCCTGCAGGGCACCGGCGGTGAGCAGGCTGGTCAGTGCTACCGGCCCGGCCGCCAGCAGCGGCGCCGAGCCCCAGAGGATGCCAACGATGCCCGGCAGCAGCGCTGCGTACAGGCCGGTCGCCGGCGGCATGCCGGCCAGCGTGGCATAGGCCAGCGCCTGCGGGATCAGCACCAGGCCGACGCTGAAGCCGGCGCGGGCGTCGGCCGCCAGCGACTGCCGCGTCGGCCGCGGCCAGTCGAGGAACGGCAACCAGCGCCGCCAGCGCATCAGGGCCGGCCGTGGCGGACGACGGTGCCTGTCACTGGCGCTGCCTGGCGCTCAGCGCCGGCGCCAGCTGGTCCCCTGCGCATTGTCTTCGAGCACCACGCCCTGATCCGCCAGCTGGTCGCGGATGCGGTCGGCCCCGGCGAAGTCGCGGGCCTTGCGCGCGGTCTGGCGGTCGGCGATCAGCTGTTCGATGGCGGCATCGTCAAGCGCACCGGCGCCGCCGCTGCCCTGCTTGAGAAAGCCGTCGGCGTCGCTGCCGAGCAGGCCGAGGCGCTCGCCGAGTGCGCGCAGTGTCGTCGCCAGCGCCGGCAGCGTGTCGCTGCCGGCGGCCTTGGCACGGTTCAGCTCGCGCGCCAGCTCGTCGAGCACGCTCAGCGCCTCGGGGGTGTTGAAGTCATCGTCCATCGCCGCGACGAAGCGCTCGACGAAGGGGGCGACCGGCTCGCCGCTAGCCGCCGGGGTGTCGCGCAGCGCAGTGTAGAGGCCGACCAGGCGGTTGCGGGCGATGTCGAGGTTTTCGTCGGAGTAGTTCAGCGGGCTGCGGTAGTGGCTGGAGAGGATGAACAGGCGCACCGCCTCGGCCGGGTAGCGCGCCAGCACCTCGCGCACGGTGAAGAAGTTGCCGAGCGACTTCGACATCTTCTCGTCGTCGATATTGACGAAGCCGTTGTGCATCCAGACGTTGACGAAGGGCTGGCCGTTGGCGGCCTCGCTCTGCGCGATCTCGTTTTCGTGGTGCGGGAACTTCAGGTCCATGCCGCCGCCGTGGATGTCGAAGTGCTCGCCGAGGCAGCATTTCGACATCGCCGAGCACTCGATGTGCCAGCCCGGCCGCCCCGGGCCCCACGGCGATGCCCAGGCCGGCTCGCCGGGCTTGGCGGCCTTCCACAGCACGAAGTCGAGCGGATCGGCCTTAGCCTCTTCGACGGCCACGCGCTCGCCGGCGCGCAGGTCTTCGAGGCGTTTGTTGGCGAGCCTGCCGTAGCTCGGGAAGCTGGCGACGCGGAAATACACGTCGCCGTTGCCGGCGACGTAGGCGTGATCGCTGGCGACCAGCGTCTGCACCATGGCGACGATGCCGTCGATGGTCGCCGTGGCCTTGGGCTCGTGCGTCGGCGGCAGCACGCCGAGCGCTGCCGAGTCCTCGTGCATCGCGTCGATGAAGCGCGCCGTCAGCGTTCGGTAGTCCTCACCGTTTTCCTGCGCGCGGCGGATGATCTTGTCGTCGATGTCGGTGATGTTGCGCACGTAGGTGACGTCGAGCCCCGCGGCGCGCAGATGCCGCACCACGGTGTCGAACACCACCATGACGCGGGCGTGGCCGACATGGCAGTAGTCGTAGACGGTCATGCCGCAGACATACATGCGCACTTTGCCGGGTTCGATCGGGACGAACGCTTCCTTCTTGCGGCTGAGGCTGTTGTAGATCTGGAGCATGAGCGGGGACTTCCTGACGACGGTGGGGGGACGCCATGCCGGCGGCTGGGCCGTATCGCGTCGGAGCGGGCGATGGTAGCGGAATCGGTGCGGGACGGACAAAGCGAGGCGCGCTCCGTATGATGCTCGGCCTGTCAAGTCGGGAGACTCGTATTCGTGAAATGTCATGCACTGTCCGCGGCCGCGGGCCTCGCCGCGCTGCTCGCCGCACCGGCCGTTCTGGCACTGACGCCGGTGACGATGGAAACCAGCCTCGGCACCATCCGCCTCGAACTCGACGAGCAGAAGGCACCGGTGACGGTGGCCAACTTCGTCGCCTACGCCAGGTCAGGCTTTTATGAGGGCACCGTGTTTCATCGGGTCATCAAGGGCTTCATGATCCAGGGCGGCGGCTTCGACGAGCAGATGTCGCGCAAGGAGACGGGTGAGCCGATCCGCAACGAAGCGCGCAACGGCCTGCACAACGTCCGCGGCGCCATCGCCATGGCGCGTACCAACGACCCGCAGTCGGCGACCGCGCAGTTTTTCATCAACACCGTCGACAACGCCATGCTCGACTACCCGAGCCGCGACGGCTGGGGCTATGCGGTGTTCGGCCGCGTGGTCTCCGGCATGGATGTCGTCGAGCGCATCGAAGCGGTCGACACCAGCACCGTCGGTCCCTATGCCAATGTGCCGGTCGAGCCGGTCATCATCCGCAAAGTGACTGTTTCCCAGCCTCAGTGAGTCCATCGTCATGATCAAATTCCACACCCGCTTCGGCACCGTCAGCATCGAGCTCGACCACAAGAACGCCCCGGCCACCGCGGCGAACTTCCTGCGCTACGCCCAGGAAGGCTTCTTCGAAGGCACCACCTTTCACCGCGTGATTCCCGGTTTCATGATCCAGGGCGGCGGGCTCGATGCCGACCTGCGGCCGAAGGAAACCCACGCGCCGATCGAGAACGAGGCCGACAACGGCCTGAAGAACCTGCGCGGCACGCTGTCGATGGCGCGCACCTCCGATCCGCACTCGGCGACCGCGCAGTTCTTCATCAACGTCGTCGACAATGGCTTCCTCGATCACACCGGCAAGAACGCCCGCGGCTGGGGCTACTGCGTGTTCGGCCGTGTCGTCGAGGGCATGGACGTCGCCGACGCCATCGTCGCCGTGCCGACCACCAGCCGTTACGGCCACGGCGACGTGCCGGTCGAGCCGATCGTCATCGAGAAGGTGGAAGTCGTCGAATGAAACCGACGCTGTTCATCTCTGACCTGCACCTCGACGCCAGCCGTCCGCAGACTGTCGAGCTGTTCAGAGATTTCGTCGCCGAGCGCTGCACGCACGCCGCAGCGCTCTACATCCTCGGCGATCTGTTCGAAGCCTGGATCGGCGACGATGACGACGCCGAGCTCGGCCGCAGCGTCGCCGCGAGCCTCGCCGCGCTGCAGCGCCAGCGGGTGCCGGTGTATTTCATGGCCGGCAACCGCGACTTCCTGCTCGGCGAGCGCTTCGCCGCCGCCGCCGGCATGACGCTGCTGCCGGAGGCGAGCGTCATCGACCTCTATGGCACGCCGACGCTGCTGCTGCACGGCGACACGCTGTGCACCGACGACGTCGACTACCAGGCCTTTCGCGCCCGCATGCGCAGCCCGGCGAGCATCGCGCAGCTGTTGGCGCTGCCGCTCGGCGAGCGGCGCCAGCTCGCCGTGCAGCTGCGTGCCGACAGCCGCACGGCGCAGGCGGGCAAGCTGCCGCAGATCACCGACGTCAACGCCGAGGCGGTGCGCGAGGCGATGCGTGCGCACGGCGTCAGCCGCCTGATCCACGGCCACACCCACCGCCCGGCGATCCACGAGGTCGACCTCGGCAACGGCGAAAGCGGCTGGCGCATCGTCCTCGGCGACTGGTACGCGCAGGGCAGCGTCCTCAACGTCACCGCCGACGACCTGCATCTGGAAGGGCTGTACCTGCACTGAGCGGCTGCGCAGCCGGCTGCCCGGTAGCGTGCGATAGCGGTGTGCGGCGCTGGTCGCCGCACGCTCATCCCTCGATGTCGAGGATGTACAGCTCGGCATCTCCCGCCGGTCGCTGCCAGAGCACGCAGTCGCCGATTTCCGCGCCGAGCAGGGCGAAGCCGAGCGGCGAAACCCAGCTGATCAGCGCTTGGCCGTCGGCTTCGTCCTCGCCGACGATGCGCACATGCCGTTCTTCGCCGCTTGCCGTCTCGAACAGCACGCGGTTGCCGAAGCCGACACGCGCCGGTTTGCCGCTGGCCGGTGGCACCGGGATCGCACCGTCGATGCGGGCGGCGTACCAGCGCAGCTCGCGGTCGAGTTCGGCGCGGCGCTCGCGCAGGCCGAGGGCGTCTGCGGGCAGTGCGGCGCGTTCGGCCTGCAGGCGCTCGTGCGCGGCCTTGAGCTGGGCCAGGCCGCGCGCGGTGACGTAGTTCGGGTGCGGGCTGAGCGGGCGGTCGGGCAGACTTGGTTCGGCGCTGTCCTCGCGGACGAAGGCCCGACTCACCGGAACACCACCGTGCGCTCGCCGTTGAGGAACACGCGCCGCTCGATGTGGTAGCGCACGGCCCGCGCCAGCGCCTGCGCCTCGGAGTCGCGGCCGACGGCGACCATCATCTGCGGCGTGTGGCCGTGGTCCACGCGCTCGACGATCTGCTCGATGATCGGGCCTTCGTCGAGGTCGGGGGTGACGTAGTGCGCGGTCGCGCCGATCAGCTTGACGCCGCGCGCGTGCGCCTGGTGGTAGGGCTTGGCGCCCTTGAAGCCGGGCAGGAAGGAGTGATGGATGTTGATCGCACGGCCGCGCAGTGTCCGGCACAGCTCGTCGGACAGCACCTGCATGTAGCGCGCGAGCACGACCAGTTCGCTGCGGGTGTCGGCAACGATCTGCAGCAGCTGCGCCTCGGCCTGCGGCTTGGTCTCGGCGCTGACCGGCACGTGCAGATACGCAATGCCGTGCCACTCGACCAGCGTGCGCAGGTCAGGGTGATTGGAGACCACCGCGGTGATCTCCATCTGCAGCTCGCCGTGGCGGTGGCGGTAGAGCAGATCGTCGAGGCAGTGGTCGAACTTCGACACCATGATCAGCACGCGCATGCGCTCGGCGGCGTCGTGGATCGCCCATTCCATGTCCTGCTCGGCGGCGAAGCGGGCGAACTCCTCGCGCAGCAGCGGCAGGTCGAGTGCCTCGCCGTGCGCCGGATAAAAGCGTGCCCGCAGGAAGAAGCGACCGCTGTCGGCGTCGTCGAACTGCTGCATTTCGTGCAGATAGCACTGCCGCTCGGCGAGAAAACTGCTGACGCGGGCGACGGTGCCGACGATGCCGGGGCAGGCGATGGTGATCAGGTACTGGGGCGTTTCGGCGCGCTGGGCCATCGGCGGCTCCGTGGTCGGGTCGTTGGGGGCGATCCACAGGGTAAGCGGCACGGGGCCGCCGACTTGTCTGCCTGCGACGGTGAGCGGTGAGTACGCGACCTGTCGTCGTGGCGTCATTCACGGGGTGTCGCAATGTGACAAGCCCGGGTCGCGGATACATCAGCAGCGACTAGGGGGCGCTGCCTACGCTTCGGGGCACGACATCGCCAGCTTCCCGCCACTGCGGGAATCGCCCAGCCCGGAGACACGCCGCCATGCACGCCGACCGAGTTCACACGAGTTCGCAAAAACCGTTGGCGGCAGAAGTATTTGCGTGTGCCATGATGGTGCGTTGCTGCACCGTATTGGCGCTTGCAGTGTGGCCGCCGCGCCGTGCGGCGCGTGGCTGAGCGGCGCACGGCAGACGGGGTGGCGACGATGACTGCTCGGGTTTCGTCATTCACCGACCACCACCCTGTCGCTGGCGGCTCCTGCCGACATGTCGCACTGCGACATGCGCGGCACGGTGCGACGGCGCCTTCAGTCGGCGCCGGGATCGTCGAGCGGCGCCGCGTCGACTTCGCCGACCTGCAACCGGCCGAGCACGTGCGGCTCGCTGTGGCGGCGTTCGAGGCGCGGGGCGATGGCGTAGAAATCGCGGTAGCACTTGCTGAAGTGCGGTGCCGAGACGAAGCCGCAGGCCAGGGCGACGTCGACGATCGGCATCGTCGTCTGCAGCAGCAGCTGACGGGCGCGGGCCAGACGCAGCTCCAGGTAGTACCGCGTCGGCACGCAGTTCAGGTAGCGCTGGAACAGGCGTTCGAGCTGGCGCCGCGACAGGCCGACGTGGCTGGCGATCTCGTCGGGGCTGATCGGCTCTTCGAGGTTGGCCTCCATCAGCGAGACGGCTTCGACCAGCTTCGGCTGGCTGGTGCCCAGGCGCATGCGCAAGGGAATGCGCTGGCGGTCATTGGGGCCGCGGATGCGCTCGCAGATGAACTCCTCGCTGATCGCCGCGGCCAGTTTGGCGCCGTGCCGGGCGCGGATCAGATGCAGCTGCATGTCGAGCGGCGCGGTGCCGCCGGAGCTGGTGTAGCGGTCGCGGTCGATCTCGAACAGCTCGGAGCTGATCACCAGCCGCGGATGCTCCTCGCGCAGGCTGGCCATCTGCTCCCAGTGCACCGTGCAGCGGTAGCCGTCGAGCAGGCCGGCCTTGGCCAGCAGGTAGGTCGCGGTGCACAGCGCACCGATGACCACCTTGCGCGCGACCTGTTTGTGCAGCCAGGCGATCAGGTTCTTGTCGAGCGTCTGGTGCACGTTGACACCACCGCAGACAAAGACGACGTCGAGCGCCGGCGCTTGTGCCAGCGCCGCGTGCGGCGTCAGCAGCAGACCGTTACTGGCCGGCACCGGCGTGCCGTCGCCGGTCAGCAACGTCCAGCGGTAAAGCTCGCGGCCACTGAGCATGTTCGCCATGCGCAGCGGCTCAACCGCGCAGGTGAAGGCGAGCATCGTGAATTGCGGCAGCAGCACGAAGCCGATGTGCAGCGGGCTGGTTTGCCGTTCGGTGTCTTCAGGCATGGCGGGATCGGCGAGGGATGCGTCGGCCGGGGCAGCTCGCCCCGCTCACAGTATGAAACTGCACCGAGCAGCCATGCCAGTGCCGCCGCCGGGCGCAGCAATACACCGTAAAGGGGTTCGTGCGCGCCGTCCGCGCTGGACCGACGACCGAGGAACATAAACGAGGCTATGACGCGCTCATGACAGAAAAATTGGTGGTCAAGAACCTCTACAAGGTGTTCGGGACGCGACCCGAACGCGCTTTCGAGCTGCTGCGGCAGGGCCTCGACAAGGAGGAGATCTACAAACAGACCGGGCTGGTGATCGGCGTCGATGACGCCAGCTTCAGCGTCGAGGAAGGCGAAATCTTCGTCGTCATGGGCCTGTCGGGCTCGGGCAAATCGACGCTGGTGCGCCTGCTCAACCGCCTGATCGAGCCGACCGCCGGTCAGGTGATCGTCGACGGTCAGGACGTCGCCAAGCTGGCGCCGCACGACCTGATCGCGCTGCGCCGGCGCAACATGGCGATGGTGTTCCAGTCCTTCGCGCTGATGCCGCACCTGACGGTGCTCGACAATGCCGCCTTCGGCCTCGACATCGCCGGCATGAACCGCAAGGACGCCCGCCGCCGCGCGCAGGAATCGCTGGAGCGCGTCGGCCTCGGCGCCTTCCTGCACAGCTACCCGGACGAGCTGTCCGGCGGCATGCAGCAGCGCGTCGGCCTGGCCCGCGCGCTGGCCACCGACCCGAGCGTGATCCTGATGGACGAGGCGTTTTCCGCGCTCGATCCGCTGATCCGCACCGAGATGCAGGACGAGCTGCTGCGGCTGCAGAAAGAACACAGCCGCACCATCGTGTTCATCTCGCACGACCTCGACGAGGCGCTGCGTATCGGCTCGCGCATCGCCATCATGCGCCACGGCCGCGTGGTGCAGGTCGGCACGCCGGAGGAGATCCTGCGCAATCCGGCCGACGACTACGTGCGCGCCTTCTTCAAGGGCGTCGACATCACGCGCTTTCTCTCGGCCAGTGACCTGCTCGGCGACGAGCCGCACATGCCAATGCTCAACATCACCAGTTCGGCCAGTTCGCTCGACAGCGCGCTGCACACGCTGCGCCAGCACAAGCACGAATACGGCTATGTGCACGACGCCGACGGCCGCTACCTCGGCGTGGTGTCGATTCCTTCGCTGCTCGATGCCGTCGAGCGCAGCGAGCGCGATGTGCACGCCGCCTTCCTCGAAGCCGGCGAGGCGGTCGATGAGAGCACTCACATCAACGAACTGCTCGGCCGCGCGGCGAACCAGCCGTTCCCGCTGCCGGTGGTCGGCGCCGACGGTCGCTACCGCGGCACGATCTCCAAGTCGGCCCTGCTGCACAAACTCTGCGACGCGAGGTAAGGCCCGTGGATGACAAATGGCTGCCGATCGGCGACTACGTGAAGGACTTCGTCGATTTCCTGCTCAACCACTTCCAGTGGCTGTTCGACATCATCGCGGCGAGCATCGGCTGGGTGTCCGGCATCGTCGAATCGCTGCTCACCAGCATGCCGATCTGGCTGCTTGGCGGCCTCCTCGTCGGCCTCGCTTTCTGGCGCGTCGGTAAGGGCTTCGCGCTGTTCACCCTGGCGGCGATTGCCGTGCTGCACGGCATCGGGCTGTGGGACCAGACCGTGGTCACGCTGTCGCTGGTGCTGGCCTCGACGGTGGCGGCGCTGATCGCCGGTATTCCGCTCGGCATCTGGGCGGCGCGCTCGGACCGCGTCGAGGCGGTGGTGCGCTCGCTGCTCGACTTCATGCAGACCATGCCGGCCTTCGTTTACCTGATCCCGGCGGCGATGTTCTTCGGCCTCGGTCGCGTGCCCGGCATGTTCGCCACGGTGATCTTCGCGATGCCGCCGGTGGTGCGTCTGACCAACCTCGGCATCCGCCAGGTCCGCCGCGAGATGATCGAAGCCGGCCTCGCCTTCGGCTGCACGCCGACGCAGCTGCTGTTCAAAGTGCAGATCCCCAACGCGATGCCGTCGATCATGGCCGGTATCAACCAGACCATCATGATGGCGCTGTCGATGGTGGTCATCGCCTCGATGATCGGTGCCGGCGGCCTTGGTGACGAGGTGCTGCGCGGCATCCAGCGGCTCGACGTCGGCCTCGGCTTCGAGGGCGGTCTCGGCATGGTGCTGCTGGCGATCATCCTCGACCGCATCACTGAAAGTTTCGGCCGCGGCCGCAAGGCGCCGCGCGCCGAGCACTGAGCTTCCGCCACTCCGGTTTCCCCCACCCCCCGTATGAGTCCGCTGCCGTCCACCCCCGGCGGCACGCGGCCTCCTTTTCCCAGCAGCAGGAGTTTGTCCCGATGATCAAAACCTTGCGCCATACGATGAAGAACCTGCTCGGCAGTGCGATCGTCGCTGCCGGCCTCGCCGCCGGTGCCGTGCATGCCGAGGACAAGTCGATCAAGATCGGCTGGACCGCCTGGTCCGACTGCGAAGCGACCACGCAGATCGCCAAGCAGATCCTCGAACAGAAGCTCGGCTACAAGGTCGAGCTGGTGCTCGCCGATATCGGCCTGCAGTACCAGGGCGTCGCCAAAGGCGATACCGACGTCATGCTGATGGCCTGGCTGCCGACCACGCACCAGAACTACTGGGCCAAGTTCAAGGATCAGGTCGTCGACCTCGGCATCCTCTACGACAACGCCAAGCTCGGCTGGGCGGTGCCGACCTACATCCCGGAAAGCGAGCTGAAGTCGATCACCGACCTGACCAAGCCCGAAGTCAAGAAGCAGCTCAAGGGCACCATCCAGGGCATCGACCCGGGCGCCGGTCTGACCCAGGCTTCGGAGAAGGTCATCAAGGCCTATGAGCTCGGCTATCACCTGCAGACGGCCAGTGACGCCGCGATGGTCGCCGCGCTCGACCGCGCGGTGAAGCGCAAGGAATGGATCGTCGTCACCACCTGGAGCCCGCACTGGATGTTCGCGCAGTACCCGCTGCGCTACCTCGACGAGCCCAAGGGCGTGATGGGTGGCGCCGAGGCGATCCACGCCGTCTCGCGCAAGGGCTTCGAGACCGATCACCCGTCCGCCGCGGCGTTCATCAAGAACCTCAAGCTGCCGCTGTCCGACCTCGAAGCGATCATGCTGAAGGCCAAATCGACCTCCTTCGAGAAGGAAGCCGCCGCCTACATCGCCGCCAACCCGGACAAGGTCGCCGCCTGGCTGAAAGGCGTGCAATAAGCCGGCAGTGGCGTAGAGTAGAAACGTCGCCCGCGTTCAGCGGGGGATGTTGACAGCAAGGGTCGGGTGACCAGGCACCCGACCCTTTCTTTTGGCCGGAGGGTTCTACGCACCGAGCAGCGCCTTCGCTCGTCCCAGCAGCCGCCGGCGGTCCGCCAGCCCGTTCAAGCCGCCGTTGATGCGGCGGGTGACGGCTTCGAGGTCGTCGCGGTCGGCCAGGGCGTTGATCTCGCGCAGTGACCAGTACCAGCCGGCGACGTCGACGCAGAGGCGATCATCGGTGGCGACGCGGGCCGGGTCGGCGACGACGTCGACATCGAGGCCGCTGGTCTTGCTGTATTCGGCGTAGTTGGCGCGGCCGGTGAGCTGGATCAGGCCGCGGCCCTTGTAGCGGCGGCCGTCGCCGGGCTGGGTGTTGCCGAGGTCGCGGCGGCCTTCATAGGCCGCGCCGCTGGCGATCTCCTCGCGGTAGCGCAGCTCGCCGCTCTCGTGGCCGATCTGCGCGATGAAGTGCGCGGCGCGCAGCGGCGTGGTGATGTCGTGGCGCTGCATCGTGTCGATGATCGGCGCCGCCAGGGCGGCGAGCGCGTCCTCGGCGGCGGCGAGGAAGATGAACTGCAGCAGCACGGCATCGAGCGCGCCCGGCAGCGTGGCGCACAGCGCGCGCAATGTGGCATCGCCCGGCTGCACGCAGCCGTCGCCCTCGGCCATGCCGATCATCTTTTGCTGGAAGCCGCGCACGGCCTCGGTGGTCTTGGTGCCGAAGATGCCGTCGGGCTTGAGCAGTGGATCGAGGCCGAAGCCTGCGGCGTTGAGGTTGAGCAGGCGCTGTATGGTTTCGACGTCGTCGCGCTGGTTGGTCTGGCGAAAACCGACGGTGCCGGCCAGCCGCGGCATGCGCCCGAGGGGTGCAGCGGCCGGTGTCGGCGGGGCGCTGACCACCGGGGTGGCGGCCGGCGCGGCGGCGACGGCGGCTTTGCTGCCGGCGCTTTCACGGCGCTCGAAGTGCGGCACGTCCTTGAAGCTCGACCAGCTGCCGCCCCAGCGGTTGGCGCTCGGGTCGAGGCTTTCCCAGAACTGGCCGAGCTGGCGCACGCGCTCGTCGTCGTAGACCAGACGCAGGCTGCCATCGGGCTGCTCGACGAAGAAGTTCAGGTCGATCGCCAGACGTTTGAGATGCTGGCTGTTCATCGTCTTGCTGCGGCCGTCGCGCAGGTACATCGCCTGCTGTTCCGGCGTGCGGTAGAGCTCGCCGCCGGTGATCGTCAGGCCCAGTTCCGGTGCCTTGCGGATCAGCTCGGCGACGTGCTGCAGGAAGATGGCCTGCTGGCGATTGAGGCTCATGGTGCGCTCCTCCCTTCGCTGGAGGTGGCGCGGGCCAGCGCTTCCAGCTGCTCGCCCTTGCGGTGGCTGCCTTGGCTGGAGCCGAAAAAGAACTGGATGATCGCCGACAGGCCGACGCCGAGCAGGAAGCCGAGCACGGTGTCGATCATGCGCCAGGCGTCGGGGTTGATCGGCGCCTGCTTGAAGACGCTGGCGCCGATCACCGCGAAGATGAAAAAGAAGGTCAGCCCGGTGATCAGGTAGGCGTAGTAGTAGGTGAAACGGCGCACGAAGCGGTCATCGTTGGCATCGCGCTGGGTGGCGGCGGCGCGGGCGTTGGCGGAGTCCTGCACCCGCAGGCGTTCCATCTCCAGCTCGTGTGCCTCGCTGGCCTGACGCGTCGTCAGCAGCTGCTCCTGATTGGCGAGTTCGAACTCCTTGAGCTGGCGCCACTGCTCGTCGCTGAGTTTTTCATCGGCGATGTCGTTGACGTCGATGCCGGTCTTGTCGTGGATCAGTTCGGCGACCTGCTGGGTGCCCTGGTCGAGGGCGCCGCGGAACACACCGCTGAGCAGGTCGAGGCCGCGTTTGGCCAGTGCCGGGGCGACGGCGGACACGGCAGCGGCGATCAATGGGGCGGGCATGGTGCTGACTCCTTCGGCCTGGGCGGTATGGCCGGCTGCGCGGGCAGGAACCCGGCGGCCGGTGCATCGGCCGTCGGGCACGCATCCAATGGGGTCAGCCTAGTCGATCAGTGTGTGAATTTTCTGATGATGGCCCGCCGGTTAGCGCAAGGAGGCCCGCTCCGGCGCCGATCGCCCGAGGGGGGATGCCGGTTTCAGCCGGGTTCGCCCGGGCGTACCGCCGAAGCGCCGATTTCGAGCGCCCGCGGCGTCGATTCGGGCAGCGGCACCGGGTCGTCGCGGCCTTCGCGCGGCAGCAGTTCCGGGTAGCGCAGCAGCCGCCACAGTGACAGCACGCCGAGCAGCACGGCACTGGCGCCGGGCAGCGCGAACAGGCCGATCGGGCCCATGTATTCCATCAGCCAGGCCACCGCGGCCGGGCCGAGCGTGGCGCCGATGGAGTAAGAGATCAGCAGCAGGCCGGCGGCCGGCACCATCTGTTCCGGGCGCACCTGATCGTTGGCCATCGACACGCCGAGCGGATAGACGGTGAACGACAGTCCGCCGTACAGCGCGGCCAGACCGAGCAGCCAGTAGCGTGCGCCGTACCACAGCTGCAGCCCGCTGCCGTTGAAATAGAGCAGCAGCGCATGCATACCGGCGCAGGTGACGACGATCAGCAGGCAGACCCAGACGAGCACGGCGCGGCGGTCGAAGCGGTCGGACAGCCGCCCGACCGGGTACTGCAGCAGCAGGCCGCTCATCACCAGAGCGCTCATGAACTGCGCGATCTGCGAGACCTCAAGGCCGAGGTCCTGCGCGAAGATCGGCCCCAGGCCGTAGACCGCGCCGCAGGAGATGCCGGACCAGACGCAGGCACTGGTGCCGACCGGCGCGCCGCGCAGCAGCTCCATGATGCTCAGGCGCACACGTGTCTGCGGCAGCACCGGCATCTTCGCGCGCGACAGCGACAGCGGCACCGCCATCAGCGAAAACAGGATCGTGGCGATCAGGAACAGGCGGTCGTTGTGCGGATCGGCGAGGTTGAGCAGGAACTGGCCGGTGCCGAGCCCGCCGTAGGTGACGATCAGGTACAGCGACAGCAGCGTGCCGCGGTTCGACGGATTGGCGCGGGCGTTGAGCCAGCTTTCGATGACCACGTAGATGCCGGCGATGCAGAAGCCGGTTGCGGCGCGCAGCGCGATCCACAGCGGTGGCCAGTCGGAGAGCGGAAACGCCACCACCAGCGCGGCGTTGATCGAGGCCAGCACGGCGAAGGCGCGGGTGTGGCCGATGGCGTTGATCATGCGTCCGCAGATCAGGCTGCCGGCGATGAAGGCGGCGTAATAGCCCGAGGACATCAGGCCGATGATCTCGTTGGAGAGTCCTTCGATCGAGGCGCGCAGACCGAGGAAGGTGCCGAACATGCCTACCGCCAGGCTGAGCAGCGCGACCGAGATCAGCAGGGCGAGAACCGAGGACAGCAGCGATTGCATGGGACACCGGGCGCGCGGGCGCGGCTTGAGAATGGGGGGAGCGGGTGTTGCCCGCCGCACGGGGTGAAGAGCGGCGAGTTTTCAGTATCGCGCGGTATCGCCAAAGCGACATACCCGGCGGCGACATGGCCTTATGTGGCAGCGTCGCTGGCCACCGCGCTCAGAAACGGTAGGAAATCTGCGCCATGCCCATGTTCCAGGTCTTGGCGGCGTCCAGCAGATCGTTTTCCGCCGAACTGAGGAAGGCGTTGCCGATGGTGTGGTGCCATTCCAGGCGCAGCGACAGGTCCGGGCGCGGTTCCCAGTTCATGCCGATGGAGTAGTCCTTGGCGTAGCGGTTGTAGTCCGGCCCGCGGCCGGCGGCCTCCGCTTTTTTGCCCCAGCGGTCGCGGTTGTCGAGGATCATCAGGTCGGCGCGGGCGAAGACGCTGAGGTCGGGCAGGATGCGGTAATCGCCCTGCAGGTAGGTGGTCAGCCGCACGGCATCGTCGAAGGCCACGCCGCGTGAGCTTTCGCTGGTGATTTTCCAGTCGGGCTCGGCGTACTGCAGCGACAGCGCCACGCTCTTGTAGCTGAAGCGGAAGCTGTCGAGGCCGAGCGAGGCGCGCGGCTTGGTCAGGTCGTAGGAATATTCCTGGTAGCTCAGCGCGGCGCTCCAGCCGAGCTGCGGCTCGGGGCCGTCATAGCGCAGCTGTGCGGTGATTGCCCGCCGCGGCTCGAACTCGCCGGGCAGGTCCTTGTTGAAGATGATGTACTCCAGCGAGCTGCCGCCGGGCACCGGCTCACCGAAGCTCAGCTTCAGGCCCAGCGTGCCCCACGGCCGGTAGAGATCGCCGTAGACCAGAATGCCCTGCGAGCTCATCGCGAACGGCCGGCCGCGCTCGGTGTACATCGACTGCGGCAGGATGATGCCCGGGCGTGTGAACGGTACGTCGCGGGTTTCGTTGTAGAAGCCGAAGGGGTTCTTGAAGCGCCCGATCATGACCCCGGCGGCGTCGGTGAACGGCGTCTGGAAGGTGGTGTTGACGAAGGCGTAGTCGAGGCGCACGCCGTCATCGACCGAGGCTGGCGCTTTGCGATACAGCGCCTGCGCCGCGAACGACATGCGGTCGGTCCACTGCCAGTGCATGTTGGCCGCCGCCTCGGTGAAATCGAACGAGCCCCCCGGCTTGCCGCTGCGGTTGAAGTTGTTCGAGCTCGAACTGGAATTGAAATAGCCCTGGCTGACGAAGCCGTTGAAGTTCAGGCCGTAGCGGTCCGAGGTGGACAGCGGATAGGGGTCGGGTTCCGCCGCGACCGCGCCGACTGGCAGCACGCATGTGCAGCACAGCAACAGGAAGAAAGGCTTGCGGTCCATTTCAGCGTCCCTGTTCGAAGTAGAGGACCTTGACGGCATCGGTCACTTCGCTGCGCCGGGCATAGCCGATGGCGCCGGGCGTGTGGGCGACGGCGTCCAGCAGTGCCCCTTCCGTCGGCATGACGTTGGGCGAGGCGGCGAGGCCGGTGAAGATGACGCGATCCCAGGCGGCGCGCAGATTGGCACCGTAGATGCCGAGGACTTCGCGGCAGAAACGCTCGTGAATCGGGTCGCTGTCGGACAGCGTGAACACCTTGACCGGCGTGCCGTTCGGCCAGTTGCGCAGGCGTAACGCGAAGATCGAACGCAGGCTGTTGCTCGACAGCCGGTCGAGCGACAGGTCGCGGCGGGTGACGATGACGATCGGATCGGCGTCCTGCGGATCGTCGGCGGCCACCGGCACCCCCAGCTGGCAGCACAGCAGCAGCAGGGCCAGCAGGGCGCGCGGCAGCCATGCAGTTCGTCTGCGGGCGAGGGTGGGCTTCTCGGCTGAGGAGTCCCGACGGACATCCATCTGTTCTCTGGCTCCTTGGCGTGATGCGGGAATGACCCGCTGACCTGTCTGCGTCGGGCGTTGCCACTAGGGAACTTCTGCGCATTCTTGCACGGCGCCAGCGCGGCGTCAGGCCAATTGACGCGAGCGGCAACCGGGCTTTGCAAGGACTTACCTGCCTGCGTCATCTGTGTGCCTCACCGGGACTGTCGTAGTCGGGATGACGCATTCGTGCAAGTCGCTGTCGCTGGCGGGCCAAGGGCGGCGGCGGGGCGGGGCATAGACTCCGGCCATCAGCACACCGGCCGGAACCGCCCGGCGGATGCCGAGCACCGATCCGTACCGCCACCGTGCCGCCACACAGGAAGCGAACGAGCCATGACTCCCCAGGAACTGCATCAGGATGCCATCGTCATCGATGGCCTGATCATCGCCAACTGGTCCCGCGCGATCTTCGAGGATATGCGCAAGGGCGGGCTGACCGCCGCCAACTGCACCTGCAGCGTGTGGGAAAACGCCCGCGGCACGCTGGACAACATCGCCCGGTGGAAGCAGTTCTTCCGCGACAACGCCGACCTGATCACGCCGGTGCACACCACCGCCGACATCCTGCGCGCCAAGCAGGAAGGCCGCACCGGCATCATCCTCGGCTGGCAGAACCTCTCCGGCATCGAAGACCAGATCCCGTTCCTCAAGGTGTTCAAGGATCTCGGCGTCGGCGTCATGCAGATGGCCTACAACACGCAGAACCTGGTCGGCACCGGCTGCTACGAATCGAAGGACGGCGGCCTGTCGGACTTCGGCCGTGAAGTCGTCGCCGAGATGAACGCCGTCGGCATCCTCTGCGATCTGTCGCACGTCGGCTCGAAGACCTCCGAGGATGTCATCCTCGAATCGAAAAAGCCGGTCGCCTACACCCACTGCCTGCCCTCGGGCCTGAAGGAGCATCCGCGCAACAAGTCCGACGCGGAACTGCGCTTCATCGCCGAGCGCGGCGGCTTCATCGGCGTGACCATGTTCACCCCGTTTCTGGCCAAGGGCATCGAGTCGACCGTCGACGACTACGTCGAGGCGATGGACTACATCATCAACATCGCCGGCGAGGACAGCGTCGGCGTCGGTACCGACTTCACGCAAGGCTACGACCAGCCGTTCTTCGAGTGGCTGACCCACGACAAGGGTTATCTGCGCCGGCTGACCCGCTTCGGCAAGATCAAGAACCCGACGGGCTTCGAGACCATCGGCGAGTTCCCGAGCCTGACCGCGGCGATGCTGCGTGCCGGCTGGTCCGAGACCAAAGTGCGCAAGGTCATCGGCGGCAACTGGATGCGCGTGCTCAAAGACGTGTGGGGGGCCTGATCATGGGACAGCCGCAGATTCCGCTCGAAGTCGACGACGTCACCGGCTGGTGGAAGGCCGATGCGCTGCCGATGATCCTGGTGCCGCAGCACTTCTTCGTGAACAACCACAAGGCGATCGAGGCCGCGCTCGGCGTCGCCGAATACCGCAAGCTGCTCGATGCCGCCGGCCACAAGTCGGCCTACTACTGGTGCCAGCAGGAGGCCGCGCACTACGGCTTCACGCCGCTGCAGACCTTCGAGCACTACCTGCGCCGGCTGTCACAGCGCGGCTGGGGCATGTTCTCGATCGAATCCTTCGACCCGGAAAGCGGCCACGCCCGCATCCGCCTCGACCATTCCTCCTTCGTCAACCAGTACAAGCAGGCCGATCACAAGGTCGACTACATGTTCAGCGGCTGGTGGGAAGGCGCGGTCGAGTACGTCGGCGACGCGCTCGGCAGGCACTACAAGGTGCACGCCGAAGAAATCCAGTGCGCCGCCGAGGGCGCCGAGTACTGCCTGTTCGAAGTCAAGCCGGTCTGAGCACCGGCTGACGTTCCAGCCAATCGGGTGTTGAAGCGGCGGCCGCCGGCCGCCGCACGGGGAGCGTGCGCCCGTCGTTCGCCACGGCCCCGCATCCTTCGTTGCCAGAGAGAGACCGCCATGGGCCAGTTCGACAAGCTTCTGGAGCCGCTGCGGATCAAGCACGTCACGATCCGCAACCGCATCATCAGCACCCCGCATGCCGAGGTCTACGCCGAAGACGGCGTGCCCGGCGACCGCTACATCCGCTACCACGCCGAAAAGGCCCGGGGCGGCATCGGCATGACCATGTTCGGCGGCTCCAGCTCGGTGGCCACCGACAGTCCGGCGCAGTGGTGGAAGTCGCTCGACTTCAGCAACGACAAGATCATCGTGCCGCTGCAGAAGCTCTCGGACGCGGTGCACGGCCACGGCGCGGCGCTGATGGCGCAGATCACCCATATGGGCCGGCGCAACCGCTGGGACGGCGGCAACTGGCCGCACCTGGTGTCGCCCTCGGGTCTGCGCGAGCCGGTGCACCACGCCACCGCCAAGACCATCGAGCTCGAAGACATCCAGCGCATCATCAAGGCCTTCGGCCAGGCGGCGCGGCGGGCGAAGGAAGGCGGCCTCGACGGCATCGAGCTGTCGGCCGACCACCAGCAGCTGATCGACCAGTTCTGGTCGCCGCGCACCAACAAGCGCACCGACGGCTACGGCGGCAGCTTCGACAACCGCATGCGCTTCGGCCTGGAAGTGATCGAGGAAGTGCGCCGCTGCGCCGGTGACGACTTCCTGCTGTGCCTGCGCATGTGCGCCGATGAATTCCACCCGGACGGCATCGACCACGAGGAGGCCATCCGCATCGCCCGCTTCTACACCGAGACGGGCCTGATCGACCTGCTCAGCGTCACCGGCTCCGGCGCCGACACCCATGCCACGCTCGCCAACTGCATGCCGAACATGGCCTACCCGCCGGAGCCGTTCCTGCATCTGGCTTCCGGCATCAAGGCCGAGGTGAAGATCCCGCTGATCCACGCCCAGGGCATCCGCGATCCGCTGCAGGCCGCGCGCATCCTCGACGAAGGCCACGTCGATCTGGTCGGCATCACCCGCGGCCACATCGCCGATCCGCACTTCGTCAACAAGATGCGCGAAGGCCGCCTCGACGAGATCAAGCAGTGCGTCGGCGCCAACTACTGCATCGACCGCCAGTACCAGGGCCTCGACGTGCTCTGCGCGCAGAACGCCGCCACCAGCCGCGAGGCGGTGATGCCGCACCAGTTCAGCAAGGCCGAGGTCAAAAAGCGCATCGTCGTCGTCGGCGGCGGCCCGGCCGGTCTTGAGGCCGCCCGCGTCTGCGCCGAGCGCGGCCACACGGTGACGCTGTTCGAGAAGGAGCCGGAGATCGGCGGCCAGGTGCGCTGGGCGGCGAAGGCGCCGGCGCGCGACCAGATCGGCGGCATCGTGCGCTGGTTCGGGCTGGAGCTGAAGCGGCTGAAGGTCGACCTGCGCCTGAACACCGCCGCCGATGCGGCGATGATCCGCGCCGAGCAGCCCGATATCGTCATCATGGCCACCGGCGGCGTGCCGTTCATCGATCAGTTCCCCGGCTGGGGCGCGGCCGAAGGGCTGTGCGTGTCGACCCACGACATCCTCTCCGGGCGCGTCGAGCCGAAGGCCAACGTGCTGGTGTTCGACGTCACCAGCCTGTTCGCCGGCGCCACCACGGCGGACTTCATCGCCAACCGCGGTGCGCTGGTGGAGATCGTCACCCCCGACCTGCACGTCGCCGAAGGCATGGGCGGCACCACCGTGCCGGTCTACAACAAGCGTCTGGCGGAGAAGGACGTCATCTGCACGCCCAACACCTTCCTGCACGAGGTCTACCGCGAGGGCGACAAGCTGATCGCCGTGCTCGAAAACGAGTACACCGGCCGCCAGGAAGAGCGCGTCGTCGATCAGGTGGTGGTCGAGAACGGCATCCGCCCGGCCGAGGCGCTGTACTTCGAGCTCAAGGCCGAGAGCCGCAACCACGGCCAGACCGACCTCGACACGCTGTTCGCCTACCAGCCGCAGCCGGAGATTTCCGGCGAGGGCTTCCTGATGTACCGCGTCGGCGACTGCATCTCGCCGCGCGACATCCACGGCGCGATCTACGACTCGCTGCGTCTGTGCAAGGACTTCTGAGCGCCGCCCGACGCGCCTGACGCCCCGCCCCGTGCGGGGCGGCCGGCGCGCGCGCCGCGCCCCAACCCCATGGGGTACTGCCGATGAATGCCCTGATTCCCGGTCTGCTGGTGCTGGCCAGCCTGCTCGCGCTGGCCGCGCTCGCCGTGGCCCGCGCCGCCCGCTGGCGCGCCGGCCGCGCGGCGGCGGTCGACGCCGTCGCCGGCCTGCTGGCGATGCCGGGCCGTTACCTGCATGACGTGCACGACGCCGTGCTGCGCGACCCGGTCGGCCGCGCCAAGGCCGGCGACACCGGCCGCGCCGCCGCCCGCATGCACATGCTCACCGCCGGCGGCTTCATCGCCGCCACCGCCCTGATTCTCGCCGTGCACCTGTTCGCGCTCGGCGGTGTCGTCCTCGCCTGGCTGCTGCTGGCGTTTCTGGCGCTGATGAGCGCCGGTCTGCTGCGCCTGTACGCACGACGCAAGCCCGAGGTCTCGCCGCGGCTGTCGCGCGGCGGCTTCGACCGCCTGCCGTATGCCTTCACCGCCTTCATCGTGTTCTTTGCCATCGCCACGCTGCCGGCGGCGGGGCTGATCGCGCCGTTTTCCTGGGCCTCGCTCGGCGGCCTGGCGCTGCTCGCGCTCGGCGCCTGGGCCTGCATCGAGCTGTACGTCGGCATGGGCTACGGCCCGCTCAAGCACGCGCTCAACGGCGTGCTGCACCTGGCGTTTCACCCGCGCCCGGCGCGCTTTGGCGCGACCACGCCGGATTCGGCATTGCAGCCGCTGCCGGCGACGGCCGAGCGCCTCGGCGTCGAGCAGCCGCGCGACTTCGCCTGGAACCGTCTGCTCGCCTTCGACGCCTGCGTGCAGTGCGGCCGCTGCGAGGCGGCCTGCCCGGCCTTCGCCGCCGGCCTGCCGCTGAACCCGAAGAAGCTGATCCAGGATCTGGTCGCCGCCAGCGGCACGCACGGTTCCGACCTCGGCTACAGCGGCAGCCCGTACCCGCAGCGCCCGGTCGGCAGCGCCCACGGCGCCATCGACAAGCCGATCATCGGCAGCGGCGCGATGATCCACCCGGACACGCTGTGGGCCTGTACCACCTGCCGTGCCTGCGTCTACGAATGCCCGATGATGATCGAGCACGTCGATGCCGTCGTCGACCTGCGCCGCTTCCAGACGCTGGAACTCGGCGCCACGCCGAACAAGGCGCCGGCGGTGCTCGAAGAGCTCAAGGCCACCGATACCGTCTGCGGCCGGCCGACCAGCGCTCGCCTGGACTGGGCGGCGGACCTGCGCCTGCCGCTGCTGGCCGAGGTCGAGCACACCGAGGCGCTGCTGTGGATCGGCGAGGGCGGCTTCGACATGCGCAATCAGCGCACGCTGCGCGCGCTGGTCAAGCTGTTGCGCGAAGCCGGCATCGAACCCGCCGTGCTCGGCGCCGAGGAGCTCGACTGCGGCGACGTCGCCCGTCGCCTCGGTGACGAGAAAACCTTCGAGGCGCTCGCCCGCCGCAACATCGCCACGCTCAACGGCTACGCCGGGCGCTTCGCGCGCATCGTCACCGCCGATCCGCATGTGCTGCAGGTGCTCGGCAGGGAATACCCGGCCCTCGGCGGCTACTACAGCGTGGTCCATCACTCGACGCTGCTCGCTGAGCTGATCGAGGCCGGCCGCCTCAAGCCCGCCGCCGATGACAGCGGTCGCCGCGTGACCTTCCACGATCCCTGCTACCTCGGCCGCTACAACGGCGAGGTCTCGGCGCCGCGGCGCGTGCTCAAGGGCATCGGCATCAAGGTCGTGGAGATGAACCGCTCCGGCATGCGCTCCTCCTGCTGCGGCTGGGGTGGCGGCTCGACCTTCACCGACGTGCCCGGCAAGCGCCGCATCCCCGACGTGCGCATGGACCACGTGCGCGAAACCGGCGCCGAGCTGGTCGCCGTCGCCTGCCCGAACTGTGCGGTGATGCTCGAAGGCGTGGTGCAGCCGCGCGCCGATGTCGCCGATCTCGCCGAACTGCTGCTGGCTGCCGTGGAGGCCGGGAAATGAGCACGACACCGCGTCTGCGCAACATGCGCCGCCCGCGCCTCGAAGGCAGCGGCCGCGTGCGCCGCGACCCGCGCGCCGAGCGCCTGTACTGCGGCGAGCCGGCCGGCGAAACCCTCTCCGCGCGCGGCCTGCCGCGCCGTGATCCGCGCGCCTGGTACGCCGCCGGGCCGCAGGCCAACGGCCGGGTGCGCATCGACCGCAGCCAGCGCCCGGGCAGCGCCAGCGTCGCCGCCAGTGCGCCGCTGCGCGCCGCCGAGCCGGCACTGAAGACCGTGGTCATCGCCGAGCCGGCGTTCTGGGTGCTGGCGGTGCCGGACCTCGATGACGGCCGCCTGTCGGCACACGACCGCGACGTGTTCGGCGGGGCGCGGCTGCTGGCGGCCGACGGCGGCGCCGTGGTCGCCGTCTGCTTCGGCCCGGCCGAAGGGCTCGACCTCGCCGGCGCCGACCGGGTGCTGCAGTTCGACGCCGCGGTGTTCGCCGGCTACGCGCCGGAAGCCCGTGCCGCCGCCGTCGCCGCGGTCATCGCCACGCTCGATCCGCGCCACGTGCTGCTGCCGGATACGCCGATCGGCGGTGGCGATCTCGGCCGCCGGCTGGCGGCACAGCTCGGCGAGACTGCCGCGGTGCGCGTGCAGAAGCTCAGCGCCGGCGAGGCCATCGCCCGCGGCAACGGCGGCCGCAGCGACTACCACATGGCGCCGCCGCGCCTGCTGCTGCTGGCGCCGGAAGCCGCCGATCCGCTCGGCGGCGTGCGTCACGAGGCGCTGGCGCTGCCGGTGCCGGAGCTCGACACGCCGACGCGGCTGCTCGATCGCGGCCTGCTGGCGATCGATCCCAACAGCGTGCCGCTGGCCGAGGCCGATTTCATCTGCTCCGCCGGCAACGGCGTGCACGACTGGAGCGCCTTCCATGCCGTCGCCGCTGCGCTCGGCGCCACCGAGGGCGGCTCGCGCATGGTCTGCGACGCCGGCCTGCTGCCGCGTCACCGTCAGGTCGGCGCCTCCGGCACGCTGGTCGATCCGCGCTGCTATCTGGCCTTCGGCATCGCCGGTGCGCCGCAGCATCTGCAGGGCATCACCCGCTGCGAGCGAGTCATCGCCGTCAACACCGATCTGCACGCCGAGATGGTCAAGCGCGCCGATCTGGCCATCGTGCAGGACGCGCAGCGGGTGATGCCGGCGCTGACCCGGCTCATCGAGGAGAAGCGTCATGGCGCTTGATATCGCCGTTCTGGTCTCGGTCGGCCGTCATCCGGCCTCGGCGCGCAACCGCCGCGCGGTGCTCGATGCACGTGCGCTGGAGCTCGCGCTGAACGTGCCGGGCGCCAACATCCATCTGATCCACGCCGGCGACGCCGACGAGCCGGCGCTGCGCGAATACCTCGGCATGGGCGTCGAGCGGCTGAGCGTGCTCGGTGTGCCGGCGCACGCCGATGTGCTGCCGGTGCTGGTCGCGCACCTCAAGGCGCTGCGCCCGGCGCTGGTGCTGTGCGGTGCGGCGGCGGAGCAGGGCGCCGGCAGCGGCGAACTGCCCTACCGTCTGGCCGCGGCGCTGGGCATGCCGATCGTGCCCGCGGTCGCCGGCTTCGAGCTGCACGGTGGTCGTGCCCAGCTGGCGCAGGCGCTGCCGCGCGGCCGCCGGCGCGGTGTCGAAGCGGCGCTGCCGGTGCTGCTCAGCGTCGACCGCGCCGCCCCGGAGCCGCGGCAGAGCGCCTACGCCCGTGCCCAGCGCGGCCAGATCGAGCGCATCGCGGTGCCCGCCGCGCCGCTGTGGCAGCCGCCCGGCGAGGAGCAGCCGGCGCGCAAGCGCCCGAAGCGCCTGAAGCTGATCAGCGGCAGCGGTGCCGAGCGCATGCGCGCCGCGCAGGGCGCGGCCGCCAGCGCCGGCAAGGGCCAGCTGCTGGTGCAGCCGGAACCGGCCGCCGCCGCGCAGGCGATCTACGACTACCTGCTCAGCGAGGGCATCTTGCGCGGCTGAGCGGGCTGCTCGCGAAGCGCCTGAGAATCGCTTGATAACTGTTTGATATAAAAGTTATTTGTGTTGCGATCGCGGGCTGCTGGTCTAATCTTGAGATAGCGCGCCGGGTGCCTGTGGCGCGCCGCTCGATGTTCAGGATCGGCATCGTGGATCATCTGCCCGGGAGGGAGATCGCCATGAATGCACCACGTCTCGCGCAGCGGGGCCGCCTCGTCGTCGCCATGGCCATGGCGCTGGCCGGCGCCGCTGGGGCACATGCCGAGGGCGTCGGCGGATTCACGACGCACGGCGAGCGCTATCTGCACACGCTGGCCGACAGCGGCTGGATTCCCCTGAGCCTGCAGACCCCGGTCCGTCTCGATGAGCTGGGGCCCGGCGAGCGTTACCTGATGAACCTGAATGCTGCGCTGTGGCGCCCGCAGGGCACTGAGGATGCGGAGCAGGCGCTGTACGGCAGCGGCTATGTCACTCCCGGCGAGCGCTACCTCGCCGATCTGGCGCTGGTCGGCTGGCAGCCGGCCGGCGTGACCTTCGACGCGCTGACGCTCGCGCTCGGGGCGGCGACGGCGGGGGACCGCTACGTCATGCAGCTCGATGATGCGAACTGGCGGCCGCTGATGCTCGGCCCCGGCGAGCTGATCATGCCGCCGGCGCGCTTCTGTCCGCCGGACGGCGGAGCGGGCGCCCGCTGCTAGCGGCGCAAGCAGATACGGGGTGCCGCGACGCGCCGCGCGGGTCGACGCTCAGGCTCCGACGCGGCGTGCCGGAGCCTGTTTTATCGGAGCGGGCTGGCCACCCGGCGGCCGCTTCAGGCGCCCGTGGCCGCGCGCTGCCGGCGGCGTTGCCGCCATGACGGCAGCCAGACCTGGGCATTGACCACCAGCAGACCGACCAGCACCAGCAGCGCACCGATCAGGAAGGCGGTATCGGGGCGCTCGTGCAGCAGCAGCACGCCGAAGGCCACGCCGAACAGCGGGCTCATGAACGACAGCACACCCAGCCGCGCGGCCAGATAGCGGCGCAGCAGCCAGAACCAGATCAGGTAGCTGGCGAAGGCGACGATGACGCTCTGGAAGCCCAGGCTGGTCCAGACCAGCGGCGTGGCGTGGAACTGCGCCTGGCCGCTGAGCCAGGCGCAGGGCAGCAGCACCAGGCTGGCGATCGCCAGCTGGTAGAACAGGGTCTGCGCCGCCGGGGCCTCGCTGAGCCGGCTGCTGCGCACCGCCACCGTGGTCAGCCCCCAGGCGGCGCCGGCGCACAGGCCCATCAGGTCGCCGAGCAGCCAGTGCGCCGAGCGCGGGCTGCCGCCGTGCAGGCTCGGCAGCAGAAAGGTGATGGCGATGCCGGTAAAGGCGATGCCGATGCCCAGCCACTGCAGGCGGCTCAGGCGTTCGTCCGGCAGGCGCAGCTGCAGGCCGAGCGCGGCGAACATCGGCGCGGTGTAGAGAAACACCGCCATGTGCGAGGCGCTGGTCCAGCGCAGGCCCTCGGCGACGAAGAGGAACTCCGCCGCGAACAGCAGGCCGACCACCAGCCCCGAGCGCAGGGCGACGCCGGGCAGCCAGCGGTCGCGCGCGATCAGCCGGCTGAACAGCCACACCAGCAGCGCCGCCACGCCGGAGCGCAGCGCCACCTGCAGCAGCGGCGCCACCTCGGTGGCCACCGCCTTGATCGCGACCTGTTGCAGGCCCCAGATCAGGCACAGCACCACCATGATGGCGGCGGCACTTGCGTCTACAGCGCGTCTCATCGTCGAACTCGTCGTCGTTGCGGCGCGCCAGCATCGGTGCGGCGGGGTGAGGTGATATAGCTTGAAGCTGCCAACCGATGGTGAGGAACTGCCAGCGCCATGAAAAACCGCGACACCGCAGCCGGGCCGCACCTGTGCACCCCGCCGTTCACCGAGACGCTGCCGGCGCCGGTGTTCTGCCGCACCGAGCACATGCCGGCGCACGCCCGCTATGCGCCGATGCGCCATCCCTGGGGCGAGTTCGTCTACTCCTTCAGCGGCGTCACCGAGGTCAAGGCCGGTGCGCAGCACTATCTGGTGCCGCCGCAGCAGGGCGTCTGGATCGCGCCGCAGACCGAGCACACCGGCCTCAACCATCAGCAGACGGTGTACTGCTCGGTGTATGTCAGCCTGGCGCTGTGCGCCGCGCTGCCGGCGCAGTCCTGCGTGGTGCTGGTGTCGCCGCTGCTGCGCGCGATCCTCACGCACCTGCGCACGCTGCCGGACGCGGCGGACAGCCCCGAGCGCACGCGGCTGCTGCGCGTGCTGGTCGACCAGCTGGCGGGCTGCGCCACCGCCGGCAGCTACATTCCGCACAGCGCCGACCCGGAGCTCGACGCGGTGCTGCAGGCGCTGCGCGAGCAGCCGGCCGACAACCGCTCGCTGGCGCAGCTGGCAGCGGCGTTTCACTTCAGCGAGCGCACGCTGATGCGCCGCTGCCAGCGCGAGCTCGGCATGTCGCTGACCGAATGGCGCCAGCGCCTGCGCGTGGTGCGCGCGCTGCCGCGGCTGTGCGCCGGGCACAGCGTCGAGGCGGTCGCGCTGGATCTGGGCTACGCGACGTCCTCGGCCTTCATCGCCATGTTCCACCGCCTGACCGGCAGCAGCCCGGCGCGCTTCGTCGCCCGCACGCAGTAGGCTGTTTCAGCCGCGCAGATGGCCGCCGACCAGCAGCAGCACGATGAGTACGGCCAGCAGCGCCGAGACGCCTTTCCAGAACGCCGCCGGATGGCGCTCGATCAGCGCCGGCCGCGTCGCACGCAGGAATTCCGCGTTCGGCCGGCGCAGGTCGTGGACGAACTCGGCGACGTCGGCGTAGCGCAGCTGCGGGTTCGGCTGCACCGCCTTGCGCAGCGTGGCGTCGAGCCAGGCGGGGATCTCGCGCTGCTCGTCGAGCACGCTGCGGTAGCGCAGCCGGCGCTGCGCCGCCGGCGTGCGCGCCCCCGGCACCGCGGTGCCGTAGGGCAGGCGGCCGCTGAGCATTTCGTAGGTGATGACGCCGAGCGAGTAGAGATCGGAGCGCAGCGAGCCGTTTTCGCCGAGGAAGTATTCCGGCGCCGTGTACTGCTCGGTGCCGAGGATCGCCTCGCCGGCCAGCGGCGCGGCGGTTTCCAGCAGGCCGGCGACGCGCACCGCGCCGAAGTCGATGATCTTCACCGTGCCGTGGGCGTCGATGATGACGTTATCCGGGCGCAGATCCTGATGCAGCATCTCCAGCCGGTGAAATGCGCGCAGCCCTTTGGCGATCTGCTCGACGATGCCGCGCACGGTTTCCAGCGGCGGGCGCGGGTGGTCGAGCAGCCACTGGCGCAGCGACTGGCCTTCGAGGTACTCGAAGGTCACGTACAGAAAATGGTGCGGGCGCGGCTGCGCGGCGGCCTTGAGCACGTGCGGGTTGTCGATGCGCCGCGCGATCCATTCTTCGAGCAGCAGGCGTTCGAGGTGCGCGGCGTCGTCGCGCAGGCTCGGCGGCGGGATCTTGAGCACCAGCCGCGCGCCGCTGTCGCGGTCTTCGGCGAGGTAGACGTGGCTGCGTGCGCTGGCGTGCAGCTCGCGCAGGATGCGGTAACCGTCGAAGTCGCGGCCGGTGTCGAGCAGCGGCGGCAGCGGCCATTCCGCGATCTGCTGGCGCACCGCCTCGGCGTCCTGCGCCGGCAGCGCCTCGATGCGCACCAGCTGCAGCGTCAGATTGTCCGGGCTGCCGCGGCGGAAGGCCGCGGTGACCAGCTGCTGCGCCAGCGCGTCGAGATCCTCGCCGGTGGCCAGCGCGGCGATGAGCGTGGCGGCATCGAGGTATTCGTAGACGCCGTCGGTGGCGAGCAGGAACACGTCGCCGACTTCGAGCGCGAGGCTCAGGTAATCGATGTCGAGATGGGCGTCGAGGCCGAGCGCGCGGCCGAGGTAGCTCTGCTCGCGGGTGACGTAGACGCGGTGATCCTGCGTCAGCTGTTCCAGCTCCTGCCCGCGCAGGCGGTAGATGCGGCTGTCGCCGACGTGGAACAGGTGCGCGCGGCAGCCCTTCAGCACCAGCGCGCTCAGCGTGCAGACGTAGCCGCGGTCGCGGTCGTAGCGGTACGGGCTGCTGCGGGTCTGTGCATGCAGCCAGGAATTGGTCGCCATCAGCACCCGCTGCGCGGCTTTTTTCACCGTCCACGCCTGCGCCGTGGCGTAGTAATCCTCCAGGAAGCTGCGCACCGCCGCGGCACTGGCGACATGCGCCACCGCGCTGCTGCTGATGCCATCGGCCAGCGCGATGGCGATGCCCTTGGTGTCGAGCTGGCGCGTGGCCGGCACGCAGGCGCCGTGGAAATCCTGATTGATCGCCTTGCGGCCCTTGTCGCTGTGCTGGCCGATCGTCACCCGCAGGGCTGCGGACATCGCACCTCCTTACCGCCGGCCGTGCAGCGGCCCGTTTTGCGCGGGCCGCTGCGCCGGGGTGTTACAGCACGCGCTTGGGCGCGGTGCGCACGTGGGTCGAGTACAGCGTCAGGCCGACGAAGGTGATGCCGCCGACCAGATTGCCGAGCACCGTCGGAATCTCGTTCCAGACCATGTAGTCGTAGATCGAGAAATTGCCGCCGAGCATCAGCCCCGAGGGGAACAGAAACATGTTGACCACGGAATGCTCGAAGCCCATGTAGAAGAACACCATGATCGGCATCCACATGGCGATGACCTTGCCGGTGACGTCCGTCGACACCATCGCGCCGACCACGCCGGTCGACACCATCCAGTTGCACAGCACGCCGCGGATGAACAGCGTCAGCATGCCGGCGGCGCCGTGCGCGGCGTAGCCGACGGTGCGGCTCTCGCCGATCGAGCCGATCTTCTGGCCGACGATGTTGGGCTCGGTGGAGAAGGCGAAGGTGACGATGATCGCCATGAACAGCGCCACGGTCAGCGCGCCGGCGAAGTTGCCGATGAACACCAGCCCCCAGTTGCGCAGCACACCGCCGAGCGTCACCCCCGGACGCTTGTCGAGCAGCGCCAGCGGGCAGAGCGTGAACACGCCGGTCAGCAGGTCGAAGCCGAGCAGATACAGCATGCAGAAACCGACCGGGAACAGGATCGCACCGACCAGCGGCTGGCCGGTCTGCACGGTGATGGTGACGGCGAATGCCGCCGCCAGCGCGAGGATCGCGCCGGCCATGTAGGCGCGGATCACCGTATCGCGGGTGGACATGTAGATCTTGGATTCGCCGGCATCGACCATCTTCGTGACGAATTCGGCTGGTGCTACGTAGGACATGTCTCTGGTCTCCGTGGGCCGCAAAAGGCGTCCTGCACTGAGGCGGCGGTCCAAAAAAAGGGCGGATGTCTGCAAACCACCGACCGCAGCGGGCCGGCGGGGCGGAAGGTCCCCGCGTCCGCTGGCGGACCGGCGGGGCGATTCCGTGACAGGCGGAACCGCAGCCACTCAGGCAGGGATCGCGCCAGCTGCGCGTGCCATGCGGCCGATTACCCCCAAGGGGTTATGCCGTCCGATCTCTAAAGAGGCAGTGGTTTCGGCAAAAGGCTGTCATTGGCCTGCCGACTGGGGCTAAGCCCGTGTATTGGTTGTGGTAATTGGCATGGCGTCGGCATGGCTGCGCGCTTTGTGGCGGTGCAGCAGCGGGTTTTCCCGCCCCCATGCGGTGCGCGACACTCGCAGGCGCACGAACTGGGCGCTGGTGCTGCATCGACAAACTTCACTGGCGCATTTGGCCGTGGTGCACAGGCGAGGATTTACCGCGCGGGGGCGTCGCAGCTGGACGCAGGCTGACAGGCGAAGACTGGAGGGCGCGATGTCCAGCATTTCACAACATGTGCATTCATGTGGGGGCGCCAGTAAGGGGGACTTGGCCGAAGGCCAATAAAAAATGGTATTCAATCTTTGGGTGCGTCATAGCGAATATCCCGTCGTTTATGCGTTCAGTAGTCGTTCCGCATATAAGCCGTAAACGGCGATGCAAAATACATCGTCCGCCTTGATTTCCATGATTATGACGAGCTTGATTCAGCTGTTGCAGTGGAGTGTCGTAGTGGCTGGCTAAAAAGCGTCGCTGGCTTTGATGCCCAATGCTTTGATCCATTGTAAGTAATCAATGTTGCGCGTGGCCGGCGTTTTTCCTTGATTGACATACCCTTGTCTGCCAGCGGCGAGTGTTAATGCCCATGGTTCTGCCTTTTGATCATTTTTAAAATCTATAGCCAAAATTTAAATTCATTCCCTCTACGTCGTTTTCTCCTCGTGTATAGGTGAGCCCCAATTCGAGTTTTTCATAAACAAACTGTCCCGCTTGCACTCGGGTGCCGATGGAAATCCCGAAGTCCTGCCAGCGTTCGCAATAGAGCGGGTCGCCATTGAAGCGGGTGTCGATGATCCAGGCGCGCCAGCGGGCGCCGCGGCCGAGGAAGGTGTCGTGTAATGGACCGGCGATGTCGAAGCCGTTACGCATGGCGTGATTGCTCAGGTCGTAATCGACGTCATAAACGCCGCCATCGCTGGTGCGAGAGCGGTATTCGGTGAGCTGGTTGCTCATGCCGAATTCGATGCCGGTGCTGCGGTCGTACCAGCGTGTACGGCTGGTGAGCGAGGCGGAGTACAGATAGGCGCTACCCTGATTCTCCCGTGAGCCACCCGCACCAAAGCGCACGGCGGGAATCAGCGTCCAGCCAGGTGAGATCGGCATGTGCAGTGCGGCGCCACCGCCGTAGGTAAACGACTGGCCGCCGTCGCCTTCTCCGCGATCGAGCAGACCGGACAGCGTTAGCTTGTAGCCGTCGCGCAAGGCCAGCGTGTAGCCGAAAGGGGTTTTGCTGCTGGAGCGGCGCATGTCGCCGAGTTGCCAGCGCTCCCCGCTGAAGCCGGCACTGACGATCCCGAAGTGACTGCCGCCACCGGTCCCGCCGTAGCCTTCGCTGGCGCTCGCAATGGCGAAATCCTGAGCACCCATCACTGCCATCAGGCTCGTCGGGTTACCGGCGATCGGATCGGCAGGTTGCGTGCGCGCCGGATTCTGCTGGAGCTGCGTGTAGATGAACTCACCCTGTGCGGCGAGGTAGTGCAGCAACAGGTCCCGGCTCTGGGTTCGGGTGCTTCCGTCAAAGCTCAGATCGATGCCGAGTGCAGGAACGCTGAAACTCAGCCGGGTCGAGTTCGATGCAAATCGTGCGGTTGCGGGCAGTCCGCGTACATAGACGGAAGCATCGACGGCCGAGACGCCGACGACATAATCCGGTGCGAGCGAGCGAAACGATGTTTCCAGCCCCGCGATGCTCGCTGAATCTCGAATGTCAAATGCAGGCAGTGCCTGCGTGCGATCCGTTCCGCCGTCGACACTGATAACGAGCGTGACCTCATCGCTTGCCCTGGCGGAGGATGACAGCAGCAATCCACATGCGAGTACCCGTCCAATGCGTAATAGCCGACACATCCAAATGTTCCTTGGCGTCAATTAACTCAAACTGTCCAACTTGGCAGATTTAAAATAAGAGTTTTGTATTTAATGTGTGAAGTGCATCACAGATGCTTCGCTCCATTCGGTTTGATTTGGATGTCATTGGTTGAAAAATGCATCGGAGCGCATCTGTCTTTCTGATGACTATGCCGACACGACAGTGCTTTATTGCGTAACGCCATGGCATCGCAGTCGTGCTGCAGCCGCCGTTCAGCCGCCCCACACCGACTTCATGAACTGCACGAAGCGCTGCAGGCTCGGCGAGACGCCGCCGGCGTCCCAGCAGGCGCAGACGGGGATGTGCTCGTGGACGTCGTCGAGGGCGCGCACGACGACGCCGCGGCGCAGTACGTTGCGGGCGCAGCCGGCGTAGACGGTGACGCCGATGCCGCCGGCGACCAGGCCGAAGATGCCTTCGCTGCTGGAGGCTTCCTGGACGATGTCCGGGTAGAAGCCGTGGCGGTGGCAGATGGCGAACAGGCGGTTGCGGTAGGCGGTCCAGTTTTCGCCGCTGCCGAGGATGAACGGCTCGCGCGCCAGCGCATCGAGGCTGGTGCTCGGCGCATCGAGCAGCGGATGCGTGGCCGGCAGCAGCGCGACGTAGGGCTGCTGCTCGAAGGCGTAGTGCTCGAAGCGCCCGTTATCGAGCAGGCCGATCATGAAGCCGAGGTCGATGCGGTGTTCGAGCAGCGCCGCCTGCTGCGCGGTGGTCGGCATGAAGCTCAGCTCGACGCGGATGCCGGGGTGGCGGCTGCGAAAGGCGCGCAGCAGCTCCGGCAGACGGCCGTTGATGGCGAAGTCCATGTAGGCGATGCGCAGCTCGCCGCTGAGGCCCTCGGCGGTGCGGCGGGCGAGGCTGACGGCGCGTTCGAGATGGCCGAGCGCCAGCCGGCATTCGGCGAGAAACACCGAGCCGGCCTCGGTCAGTTCGACGCTGCGCGTGGTGCGCTGCAGCAGCGGCACGCCGATGCCGGCTTCGAGTTCCTTGAGGGTACGGCTCAGCGCCGGCTGCGTGACGTTGAGCCGCTCGGCCGCGCGGTTGAAATGCAGCTCCTCGGCGAGGGCGATGAAGAAGCGGATCTGGCGCAGGTCGGGACGCATGCGGGCGCTGGCTCGCAGATTGATAACCGGGAGGGCATCAATCTGGCCCGGATCGGAATTTCTCGCAAGCTGCCAAATGATGCAGATTCCGTTTCAGGTTTCCCGCGATGCGCAAGCATCTGTGCCATTACCGCCGAATGGCGTATGACCGCCCCCCTGCCCACGGTCGACGCCGCCCATTATTTGAGTCTTACGCACAAGGCCGTGCCCCCCGTTCGCCGCCACGACCGGGGGAGGCACCAGGGATGCGCCAGCGCGGGAAGCCACCGTGCCCGCCGCCCCTTCGCCGGCGGCGGGCCCGGCCCTGAACCCCCAGCCGCCGCCCCGGAGAATGATCATGAGGATTCGCCCCGCCTTCCGCCGCCTCGCCGGTGCCGTCCTGTGCAGCCTGCTGCTCGGCCAGTCCGCCGCCTTCGCCAGGGAGACCGTGAAGATCGCCTTCATCGGTCCGCTGACCGGCGGCATTTCGGCGCACGGGATCGGCGGGCGCAATTCCGCCGAGCTGGCGGTGCAGCTGCGCAACGCCGACCCGAACGCCAAGTACACCTATGAACTGGAAGCAATGGACGACGAGTGCAAGCCGAACGTCGGCGTGCAGGTCGCGACCAAGGCGGCGTCGGACAAGAGCATCGTCGCGGCGATCCCGTTCTACTGCTCGGCGGTGGCGATCGCCGCCGTCGACGTGTTCCACAAGTTCCGCATGCCGATGGTGGTGTGGGCGGCGGTGCTGCCGGAGATCACCTACGGCAACGATTACCAGGAGGTCAACCGCGTCAGCTCGACGCTGATCAACCAGAACAAGGTCGGTTCGAAGTTCCTCGTCGAGCAGGGCTACAAGACCTGGGTGTCGATCCACGACACCACCGACTACGGCAAGAGCATGCACAAGTACTTCGCCGAGAACCTGCCGGCCAACGGCGGCAAGCTGCTCGCCGAGTTCGGTGTCGGCTCCGACCAGCAGGACTTCACCGCCGAGCTCACCCGGATCAAAGAGCTCAACCCCGACGTGATCTACTTCGGCGGCCTGACGCCGCTGGCGGTGCGCGTGATCACGCAGATGGACAAGCTCGGCATCAAGGCGCAGTTCCAGGGCACCTCGGGCATCTTCGGTGACGCCTTCATCAAGAGCCTCGGCGCCGAGGCCGAAGGCGTGTTCACCACCTACGACATGCCGCCGGTGGAGCAGCTGCCGGGCGGCAAGTTCTTCCTCGATGCCTACGCCAAGGCCGGCTACAAGGAGGGCTTCGAGGCCTACGGCCCGTATGCCTTCGCCGCCACCAGCCTGCTGCTCGACGTCATCGAGCAGGTCGGCCCGGACCGCAAGAAGGTCATCGCCGCGCTGCGCGACACCCACGGCAAGGATTCCATCGTCGGCAAGATCGAGTTCGACGACCACGGCCAGAACATCACGCCGATGACGACGATGTATGTCGTGCAGGACGGCAAGTGGGTGGCCTGGGGTGAAAGCGACTACGCCAGCGGCAAGCGCAAGCTGAAAAACCTCTGAGCCGCCGCGCGCCCCCGGCCCCGTTGTCTGCCGCGGGGCGGGGGCTGCGACTGCGTCGCCCGCGGCGCTTTGGCTCCCCGGCGGGGCGGGTGAGGCGGGCGAGCTTCCTCACTCCGGGTGCCGCCGCCGGCGGCCGTCGCAAACGACACACCAACGCCCGGCGCTTGCGGCCCCGCCTCTCTGGCGGTGAGCCGGCGCCGGTGCCTGCAGGCTTCCCCGGGATGGTCAGCACCGTCCCGCGCTTTCTGGAGACGACCGATGGATATCGCCCAGCTCGGGCAGTACGTCGTCAACGGCATGATGCTCGGCATCATCTACGCGATGGTGGCCGTCGGCTTCACGCTGTTCTTCGGCGTGCTGGACGTGATCAAGTTTTCCCACGGTGACGTGCTGATGCTCGGCGCGTTCACCGGTTATGCCGTCTACCTCGGCCTCGGCGCGCTCGGCATCGAGGCCAGCTGGCTGCAGCTGGCGCTGGTGGTGATCGCCTCGGTGCTGGCAATGGCTGGCGTCGGCGCGCTGATCGCCCGCTTCGTGGTGCTGCCGCTGCGCGGCGCACCGGCCTTCAACACCCTGCTGATCACGCTGATGACCGGCATGGTGCTGCGCGAATGCGTGCGCCTGTTCTTCCCGGCGGGTTCCAATCCCAAACCGTTCCCGCGGCTGCTGCCGGATACGCAGTGGGCCTTCGACGGCTTCGCGCTGCGCCTCGACAGCGTGCTGCTGTTCGCCGCCGGCTGCGCGGCGATCGCCGGCGTGCACCTGCTGATCAACCACACGCGCCTCGGCCTGGCGATCCGCGCCGTCGCCCAGGACAGCGAAACCGCGCGGGTCATGGGCATCGGTTTCGAGAGCATCGTGCTGCTGACCTTCGCGCTCGGCTCCGGCCTGGCGGCGCTCGCCGGGGTGATGAACGGGCTGTATTACAACGAGATCAACTTCGGCATGGGCCTGCTGCTCGCCGTGATCGGCTTTTCCGCGGCGATCGTCGGCGGTCTCGGCAGCATCTACGGCGCGATCCTCGGCGGCTTCCTGTTCGCCGCACTGCAGACGCTCGGCGCCGTCGCGCTGCCCTTCGGCAGCGCCTACAAAGACGTGTTCGCCTTCGCCGTGGTCATTCTCATCATCGCGATCAAGCCGACCGGGCTGATCGCCGAACGCAGCAGCGAGAGGGTCTGAGCATGGCGGCCGTTCCCAACGATCTGTTGACCGTGGTGCCGCGTGGCGCCCGGCCGTGGCTGCCCGGCGTGCTCGGTCTGGCCGTGGTCGCGGTGCTGCTCGGTGCCTTCTTCTACGCCGAATCCGAATGGGAAGTCGGCGTGCTGCTGGCGATCGCCGCCGCCCTTGGCCTGGCGGCACCGCGGGTGCCGCTGCTCGCCAGCGCCGAGACCGCCTGGCGGGCGCGGCCGCGGCTGTTCGCCTGGCTGGCACTGCTGGCCGCGCTCGGCCTGATCGGCCTGTTCCGCGAGGAGCATCTGGCGCTGCTGATGCTCGCCACCGCGCTGTTCCACATCGCCGCCTGCATGGGGCTGAACGTGCAGTTCGGCTACTGCGGCGTGGTCAATTTCGCCGGCGCGGCGTTCTTCGGTATCGGCTGCTACACCGCGGCGATGCTGGCCGGTCACGCGGCGCTGCCGACGGCGCTGATCTTCGTGCTCGGCGGCGCCTGCGCCGCGCTGATCGGCTGCGTGCTGCTGGTGCCGGTGCTGCGCACGCGCGGCCATTACGCGGCGCTGGTGACGCTCGCCTTCGGCGTGCTGTTCCGCAGCTTCATGGAGGTCAACGACACCTTCGGCGGTCCGCAGGGCGTCAAGCTGCCGGACATGACGCTGTTCGGCTGGGCGCTGGCGATGCCGCCGGAGTGGTTCGGCCTCGACTGGTCGTTCTACGTCAATTACGCGCTGCTCGGGCTGGCGCTGGTCGCCGGGCTGTTCGTGCTGCTGTCGCGGCTGGAGCGCTCGTGGATCGGCCTGGCGCTCGACGTGGTGCGCCTCGACGAGACCGCCGCGGCGACCTTCGGCGTGCAGCTCACGCGCTGGAAGATCTTCGCCTTCGTGCTCGGCAACTTCCTGATGGGCGTGGCCGGGGCGATGTATGCGGTGATGATCGCCTTCGTCGCGCCGTCGAGCTTCACCCTCGGTGATTCGCTGATCCTGGTGTCGATCGTCGTGCTCGGTGGCGTCGGCAACCAGTGGGGGCTGCTGCCGGCGGTGGTGATCGTGATGCTGGTGCCGGAGAAGCTGCAGTTCATCCAGGAATACCGCTTCCTGCTCTACGGCCTGCTGGTCATCGCCATCCTGCTGTTCAAGCCCGACGGCCTGCTGCCGCGCCGGCTGCGCCGCTACGGTACCGAGGAGGCCGCATGAACGACGCCACCATCCTGCTGCGCGCCCGCGGCCTGACCATGCGCTTCGGCGGCGTGGTCGCGCTCAACGAGCTCGACCTCGACGTGCAGCGCGGCGAAGTGCTCGGCCTGCTCGGGCCGAACGGCTCGGGCAAGACCACGTTCTTCAACGTCATCACCGGCCTCTACGCGCCGAGCGCCGGCCAGGTGCGCTTTGCCGACACCGACCTGTTCCGCGCCTCGCCGCAGCAGGTCTGCCGGGCCGGCATCGCCCGCACCTTCCAGCGTTCACGGCTGTGCCTGCCGCTGTCGGTGTTCGACAACCTGATGCTCGGCTGCCACATCCACCTCGACCACGGCCTGCTGTTCAACCTGCTGCGCCGGCGCCGTTTCGAGGCTGAGCTCACGCGCCTGCAGCGGCGTGCGCGCGAGCTGCTGGCGACCTTCAGCCCGGCGCTCGCCGACCGCCTGTACCAGCCGGTCGGTGCGATCTCGATGATCGACCGCCGCCGCATCGAGGTCTGCCGCGCACTGATCAGCGACCCGCGCCTGCTGCTGCTCGACGAGCCCTCCGCCGGCATGACGCATGACGAGGCCGACGAGCTGCTGGCCGACGTGCTGCGCGTGCGGGCCGGCCTCGGCGAGCTGGCCATCGTGCTGATCGAGCACGAGATGGGGCTGATCGAGCGCGTCACCGACCGCTGCGTGGTGTTCAACTACGGCCGCAAGATCTGCGAAGGCAGCTATCGCACGATCGCCGCCGATCCGTGGGTGCAGGAAGCCTATCTGGGGCAGGGCTGAGACATGAGCGCAAAAATCATCGACTTCGCCAGCGCCGCCACGGCGGCCAGCGACGGGCTGGTCATCGAAGGCATCCACACCACTTACGACCGCGTCGACGTGCTCACCGGCGTGTCGCTGCGCGTGCTGCCGGGGCAGATCACCTGCATCCTCGGCGCCAACGGCGCCGGCAAGAGCACGCTGATCCGCTCGATCCTCGGCCTGACGCCGGCCTACCGCGGGCGCATCCGCTTCAACGGCGAGGACATCACCCGCCTGCCGACCCACCGCATCGTCAGCCGCGGCATCGCCTGCATCCCGGAGGGGCGCAAGGTCTTTGCCAAGCTCAGCGTCGAGGAAAACCTGCGCGCCGGCGCCTACCTCGAACCCAGCGCCCGCGAAATCGCCCACCGCCTGGAGCACGTCTACGCGGTGTTCCCGCGCCTGGCCGAGCGTGCCGGCCAGCTCGCCGGCACCATGTCCGGCGGTGAGCAGGCGATGGTGTCGATCGGCCGCGGCATGATGGCCGCGCCGCAGCTGCTGATCATCGACGAGCCCTCGCTCGGCCTCTCGCCGCTGTACGTGAAGGAAAACTTCGCGGTCATCGAGCGCCTGCACAGTTTCGGCAGCACGGTGCTGCTGGTCGAGCAGAACGTCCACCAGACGCTGGCCATCGCCCACCGCGGCTACGTGCTCGCCCAGGGCCACGTCGTCGCCGAAGGCAGCGCCCGCGAACTGGCCGACAATCCGCGGGTGAAAGAAGCGTATTTCGGCTGAAGGCCCGGCGACGGCACCGCCGGCGAGCTACACCCCAGCCGCCAGCGGCGCCGTTGGCGTGAAGGCGCCGGCGGGTGCTGCGCCCGGTCGTGGAAGACCGTGGCGCATGCGGCCGCCGTATCCGCCGGGCGGGGATCAGGCGAGGGGCAGGTCACGGGGCGCAGGACCGCACTGCTGCCGGCGTGCCGGTCTTCGCCGCCCTCAACTGTGCCGCCGTCACGCTCGGGCGGCGCCACGGGCTGGCGGTTTTCCGCGTCTTCGAGCCTCGATCACGGGTAGTCGGGCAAGGCAAAGTCATCGCTGAGGCTTTTGCCCAGCATGAGACTGGCGGCGCCGGGCAGCGCCATCAATTTGGTCGCCTGATTCCGCAGCCATATGCCGAACTCCGTCTGCGGTACGAAGGTGGAGGCAACGCTCTCGGCAGTGTGCTGCTTGCCCTCGATGAAGGGCCGCAGCCGGGCGTCATAGGCCGCGAACGCCTTGGCGTAATCGCCTGATGCGCGTGCAATCTCGCCCGCCAGCACGTAGGCCCCGGTCATCGCGATCCCGGCGCCTTCACCGGCGAGAAAAGACACCGCCATGCCCGCATCGCCCACGAGCACGGTCCGCCCGCGGTGCCAGGAGGGCATGCGTATCTGGCTGACGCGATCGAAGTAAAGGTCATCCGCGGTTTCCATCGCCGCGAGGATGCGCTCCGACTCCCAGCCCGCGTCGGCAAAGATGGTTTTCAGCAGGGCGCGGGTTTCTGCCGGGCTGCCCGGCTCGGCGCCGTTCAGGCGTTCACTGCGGAAGACGAGCAGGAACAGCGTCCGCTCGCCGCGCAGCGAGAAGCGGGCGATCTGGCGTGATGTCGCGGCATGGATGATGTAGACATTCTCGTCGCGCGGCTCGTAGCCGCTGGCCTGGAACACGGCGAATCGATAGCCGAGGTCCTTTTCGAAGTGCTCCTCGCTGCCGAAGATCAGCTCGCGCACGCGCGAGTGCAGCCCGTCGGCACCAACGACGATATCGACGTCGCGCTTCTCACCGCTCTGCAGCACGATCTGCACGCTGTCCGCGTGCTCATTGATCGCGGCAATCGGGTCGTCGAACAGCGTTTCGACACGGCCGTCCAGCGCGCGATAGATCTGCGCCGCCAGTTCGCCCCGCGCCACGCTCGTCATCCGCCCCCTGATCAGATCGTGGAGCGCATCGACGGCAAAGCCACCGGCCTTGCTGCCGTCGTCGGCGAGGAAGCGCATCTCCCCGACCTGATAACCGGCCTGACGCACGGCGGGGAGGATGCCCATGCGTTCGGCAACCGAGTAGCCGACTCCCCAGAAATCCATGATGTAGCCACCCGTCCTCAGCGCCGGGGCGCGCTCGATCATGAACGGCTGGTGCCCGGCCCGCAGCAACCAGTAGGCCAGCGTTGCCCCGGCGATCCCCGCGCCACTGATGGCAATTTTCATGGCGACACCTCCTCTGCTTTCAGCGCAGCGGCCGCGCATCCAGTAGCAATCAATCAAAACCGTAGTGTGTACCGACGGTACACAACATGGTTTGTAGTGCGCGGATGGGGTATGGTCAAGGCCATGAGTCGCCGCCTAGACAAGCTTGATGCTGAACGCCAGAGACGCCTGTTCGAGAGCGCCGCGGAGGAATTTGCCGCGTACGGTTTCGACGGTGCTTCTCTCAACCGCATTCTCGAAAAGTCAGGAATGAGCAAAAGCTCGCTCTATTACTACTTCGACGATAAGGCGGATCTCTTCACGACGATGATCGAGCGCTCGCTGAGCGTCCTCTTTCGGGAGATCGGCGGTTTTGACCCGGCGGCGCTCGACGCGGAGACCTTCTGGAGCACCTTCGAGGCGCTTTATCGACGCGCCATCGCGGTCGTCGACAGAAACCTCTGGCTGGTGCAGTTCGGCGGCATGTTCTACCGCCTGCGCAGCGACCCGCGGCAGGGCTCGGCGACCGGGCGGCTGTTTCTGGCGATGAAAGGCTGGGTCGCGCTCATCATCGAGCGCGGCCAGGCGCTGGGCGTGGTACGGACCGATCTGCCGCAATCGCTGCTGATCGATTCGACGATGTCGCTGCTCGAATCGCTCGACCGCTGGGTCGTCGCCCACTGGAGCCAGCTTGAGGGAGCGGAGAAAGACGCCATGCCGCAAAAGCACATTGCGCTGTTCCGCCGCCTGCTTACGGCCTAGGCGGCGGGCGCTGATCGACCAGCGATGGCCGGCGCGAAACAGCACGACAGGGCAGGGGACAGTCGAGCCGGACCAAACGCCCGTAAATGGCAGCAGGCGGCCGCGGTGGCAGCCGTGCATCAACAAGCGGAGAGAGTTCGAGCCAGGCGCTGAACGGGCCGGATGGCGGCCGGTTCGCAAATGCAAGCTGGCGCGCCCGAAGGGTGAAGATGAGAACGATGTCAGCCCTCTTTAGGTGAGTCTGAGGGCGTTCAAGCAGACCGCCTACGCGCTGGATCACGATTCCTGCCGGGCTGCGCGTGACTTCTTCCTGACCAAGGCGACGGGAGAGCCGGCGAATGAAGCCGATGACGAAAAGCGTCGCCTGGTCACCTGAAATCTCTGCCGCGGGGCGCCGCTAGGCCAAGGGGAACATTTGATACAAGATGTCCGCCGGGATGTGTGGAACACCCAACGTTTCGAGCAGGCGGGTGCTCATCACCAGATTGATGCCGGTCGCTTGCATGGGGCTGCCGGCATCTATCATCCGGTGGAACACCGTGCGGAGCTGCTTTTCGATGCGCCCCTTCTGAGCGTTGCCATCCCGTGCGAAACGCATCGCGCAACCCGCAAGGATGTCCGCTGCTTGGAGGCAGGGTTCGTTCTTCCCCGTCGCAAAGATAAGATCGCCATGCCCTCGCAAGCGATAGTCGGCGAACGGAACGATCGGCAGTGCGGCTTCGGTCGCGAGTTGCTCCATGAGCGTTTTGGAGTCCTCAAGCACCTTCGCATACTGCATCTGTTCGTCGTGAACGAGTTGGACCCCGTCGAGATTCACAGAGCGGGACTGATTGATACGGGCGTAGATGTTCGTGAGGCATTGGAGGTTGGGCAGCATCCAGACCTTCTTCCCGGCGGCGGACTCATCAGCGATCGGCAGAAATTCTTCGGCCTTCGCCGACGGTTTCCGCACACGGTCCCGCGCGAACTTCGTCAGCACCTGCGCTGTTCGGGCGATCTTGGCGTCAGAGCGGTCCAACCAGTCCCAGAGCAAATCAATGACGGCTGCCACGGATGTCACCGAGAGTGCCTTGCAGGCGGAGATGTAGGCCAGCAGCACTGCATCGGAATCCTCGTCCGAGAGGAACTCGGCGATCATATTGCGGCTCGCCATGTCGACATCATCGAACTCGTAGGGGCCGCAAAGCAGGTGGTTGACGATGTGGATTGCAACGAAGAACCGTTTGTCCACCAGCTCCACGAAGAGCGGCCATCGATGCTGCCCCAGGAAGGTGACCAGTTCATCTGCGATTGGCGTCAGCTTCTTTCCTAATTTGGTCGATTTCAGCTCGCCGTCACCGCAGGCGTGATGCACCCGCAGCCGATCCAGCTTAGCGGCCAACAGCGCAGCATCACCCACTCCGACACAGGCCAGTGCGAAGAACGGCTGGCCTGCGAAATCGAGAGCCTTCGCCGAGGCGAGATCACCACCGTGGCCGCTTTCGTCGAGGAAATAGCGATCCACGGTAGTGCTCGACGACAGGTGAATGTCGTTGTCGATCATCGGCCGTGACAATGCTTGTATTTTCGGCCTGATTGGCAGGGGTACCGCCCATTTCTGCCAATTTTGGTCCGACGCTGCTGGGGTGACGCCGCTTGCCCGTTGCGGGCCGCGAAAAGTTCCTTCATCGCCGGAGGAATAACCACCGTTCTTTGCGGGGGGGCGTCGAAGTCGCCGACGACGATGTTCGCATCATGGGGGCGAAATCGTAACTGCTTCAACCCCTTGTCTCCGGTTCGAGCGTGGAATCGGCAGCCATCGGCGTTCGCAGTTCTGTACTGAAATGGCGCGCCCGAAGGGATTCGAACCCCTGACCTCTGCCTCCGGAGGGCAGCGCTCTATCCAGCTGAGCTACGGGCGCGTGACAGGGGGTGAAGCTTACCCCGCGCGCTGCGGCGCGTCCATGCCTGCGCCGCGCGGGGGCGAAGATCAGACGCCGAGGTACTTCTTCACCGCGGCGAGGCCGTCCTTGCCGTCGATGGTGGTGACGCCGTCGAGCCACGGGCCGAGCGCCTGCGGATTGGCCTTGAGCCAGGCGGCGGCGGCGGTTTCGGGCTTCTGCTTGTCGTTGAGGATGCCACCCATGATGGTGTTTTCCATCGGCAGCGTGAATTCCAGATTCTTCAGCAGTTTGCCGACGTTCGGGCAGCGCGCGCCGTAGCCGGCCGAGGTGTTGGTGTAGACGGTGGCGCCGCCGAGGTTGGGGCCGAAGTAGTCATCGCCGCCGGTCAGGTAGTCCATCTTGAACTGCGAGTTCATCGGGTGCGGCTCCCAGCCGAGGAACACCACCCATTCGCCGCTCTTTTCGGCGCGCCCGACCTGCACCAGCATGCCGGCTTCGCTGGACTCGACCAGCTTGAAGTCGCCGAGGCCGAAGGCGTTGTCCTTGATCATCTTTTCGATCAGCAGGTTGCCGTCGTTACCGGCTTCGATGCCGTAGATCCTGCCGCTGAGCTTGTCCTTGAATCTGGCGATGTCCTTGAAGTCGTGCAGGCCGCCTGCGTAGGCGGCGCGGCTGACCGCCAGCGTGTACTTGGCGCCTTCGAGGTTGGCGCGCACCACTTCGACGCTCTTGTCGGCCAGATACGGCTTGATGAAGGTTTCCATCGTCGGCATCCAGTTGCCGAGGAAGACGTCGATGTTCTTCTTCTGCAGGCCGACGAAGGCGACCGGCACCGAGACGATCTGCGTTTTCGGTTTGTAGCCGAGCCCTTCGAGGATCAGCGAAGTGGCGGCGGTGGTGGCGGTGATGTCGGTCCAGCCGACGTCGGCGAAGTGCACGGTCTTGCAGCTCGACGGATCGCCGGCGGCGAAGGCGGCGGAAGAGCAGGCGAGGCTGGCGGCGCAGGCGAGGGCTAGGGTGCGGGACTGGCTCATGAGGCGAGGTCTCCGGACAGCGATGGAGAAGGTTTGATGGCAGGCGGCCGTAGCGGGGGAGGGCGGTTCCGAACGGCTTGAGCTAAGCCTAGCTTTTTTTTGATTGGACGATCAATTAAATTACGACGCAAGCCCATGTGTCGCCCGAACAGGAGAAGTGCGCGTCATGCCCAAAGTCGGAATGGAGCCGATCCGTCGTCAGCAGCTGATCGAGGCGACGATCGCCACGATCAGCGAGCACGGCATTGCCGAAACCACGGTGCAACGCATCAGCAAGGTCGCCGGCGTGTCCGCCGGCATCATCCACCACTACTTCGGCGGCAAGAACGAACTGCTGGAGGCGACGATGCGCACGCTGCTGCGCGAGCTGCACACGCTGGTCGGTGCGGCGATGGCGCGCGAGACGCAGCCGCGCGCGCGCATCGAGGCCATCGTCGACGGCAATTTCTCCGACCGCCAGTTCGAGCCCGGCGTCATCACCGCCTGGCTGTCGTTCTGGGCGCAGGTGCCGCACGTGCCGGAGCTGGCGCGGCTGCAGCGGGTCAACGCCCGCCGCCTGCAATCGAACCTGCTGTTTTCACTGCGCCAGCTGCTGCCGGCCGCGCGTGCCGAGGCCGCCGCCGCCGGGCTGGCCGCGCTGATCGACGGGCTGTGGCTGCGCGCCGCGCTCAGCGGCCAGCACGACGTCACCCGTGCCCGCGCCACCGTGCGCGATTACCTCTCCCACCTGCTCGACTCCCGCCAGGAGACCTGAACCCCATGCCGCTCCCCGTTCCCCAGCCGTACATCGGCGGGCGCTACGTCGCCACCCAGACCGGCGAGACCTTCGCCACCGTCAATCCGGCCACCGGCGCCACGCTGTGTGACGTGCAGCTCGCCGGCGCTGTCGAGGTCGAAGCCGCGGTGAGCGCGGCGCAGGCCGGCTTTGCCGTCTGGTCGGCACTGAGCGGCGCACAGCGCGGACGCATCCTGCAGCGCGCCGCGGCGCTGCTGCGCGCACGCAACCGCGAGCTGGCCGAGCTTGAAGTGCTCGACACCGGCAAGCCGATCCAGGAGGCCGAGGCCGTCGACGTGCTTTCCGGCGCCGACTGCCTCGAATACTTCGCCGGCCTCGCCGCCAGCCTGCACGGCGAGCACATCGACCTCGGCTCGGCCTTCGCCTACACCCGCCGCGAGCCGCTCGGCGTCTGCGTCGGCATCGGCGCCTGGAACTACCCGATCCAGATCGCCTGCTGGAAGGCCGCGCCGGCGCTGGCCTGCGGCAACGCGATGATCTTCAAGCCCTCGGAGCTGACGCCGCTGAGCGCGCTGGCGCTGGCCGAGATCTTCACCGAGGCCGGGCTGCCGGCCGGCGTGTTCAACGTGCTGCCGGGCGATCGCAGCACCGGCGCGCAGCTGGTCGAGCACCCGGGTGTGGCCAAGGTGTCGCTGACCGGCTCGGTCGCCGCCGGCAAGCTCGTTGCCGCGCGCGCCGCGCAGAGTTCGCTCAAGCACGTGACGATGGAACTCGGCGGCAAGTCGCCGCTGATCGTCTTCGCCGATGCCGACCTCGATAACGCGGTGTCCGCGGCAATGCTCGCCAACTTCTACACCCAGGGCGAAATCTGCTCGAACGGCACACGGGTGTTTGTCGAGGCGCCGATCCGCGAAGCCTTCCTGCAGCGCCTGCTCGAACGCACGCGCAAGTTGCGCATCGGCGATCCGCTCGACCCCGACACCCAGGTCGGCGCGCTGATCTCGACGGCACACCTGGAGCGCGTGCTCGGCTACGTCGACAGCGGCGTGCAGCAGGGCGCGCGCCTGCTCTGCGGCGGCCGCCGCTACAGCGCCGGCGCCTGCGCCGCCGGGGCGTTCATGGAGCCGACGATCTTCGCCGACTGCCGCGACGACATGCGCATCGTGCAGGAGGAGATCTTCGGCCCGGTGATGTCGGTGCTGGCGTTCAGCGACGAGGCCGAGGTGATCCGGCGCGCCAACGCCAGCGACATGGGGCTCGCCGCCGGCGTGTTCACCCGCGACGTACAGCGCGCGCACCGCGTCATCGCCCGCCTGCAGGCCGGCACCTGCTGGATCAACAACTACAACATCACGCCGATCGAAATGCCGTTCGGCGGCTACAAGCAGTCCGGCCTCGGCCGGGAAAACGGCTCGGCGGCGATCGAGCACTACACGCAGCTCAAGAGCGTGTACGTCGAACTCGGCGACGTCGCCTGCCCCTACGCCTGATCCGCCCCCGCTGATCGCCTGCATGCCCGCTCACCGCCGAGCGGGCCGGAATACCGCCATGTCCACTGAAACCTTCGACTACATCATCATCGGTTCCGGCTCGGCCGGTGGCGTGCTCGCCGCACGCCTGAGCGAAGACGCCGGCGTCAGCGTGCTGCTGCTCGAAGCCGGCGGCCCCGACTACCGCCTCGACTGGCGCACGCAGATGCCGGCGGCGCTGGCCTATCCGCTGATGGGCACGACCTACAACTGGGCCTATGAGACCGAGCCCGAGCCGTACATGAACCACCGGCGTATGAGCTGCGGCCGCGGCAAGGCGCTCGGTGGCTCCTCGACGATCAACGGCATGTGCTACATCCGCGGCAACGCCCTCGACTACGACGGCTGGGCGCAGAACCCCGGCCTCGAAGACTGGGACTACCGCCACTGCCTGCCGTATTTCCGCAAGGCCGAGACCTATGACCGCGGCGCTAACGATTACCACGGTGGCGACGGTCCGCTGCACGTCACCACGCCGAAGGCCGACAACAACCCGCTGTACCGCGCCTTCATCGAGGCCGGCCGGCAGGCCGGCTTCGCCGAGACCGCCGACCTCAACGGCTATCGCCAGGAAGGCTTCGGGCCGATGGATCGCACCACCACGGCCAGCGGCCGCCGCTGCAGCGTCTCGCGCGGCTATCTCGATCTGGCACGCCGGCGCGGCAACCTGACCGTGCGCACCCGCGCGCTCAGCGACCGCGTGCGCTTCGCCGGCCGCCGCGCCATCGGCGTCGACTACCTGCAGGGCGGCAAGCTGCACACGGCGCAGGCGGCGCGCGAAGTGCTGGTGTGCGGCGGCGCGATCGCCTCACCGCAGCTGCTGCTGCGCTCCGGCGTCGGCCCGGCCGACGAGCTGCGCGCGCTCGACATCCCGCTGGTCCACGACCTGCCCGGCGTCGGCCGCAATCTGCAGGATCATCTGGAGATGTACATCCAGTACGCCTGCAGGCAGCCGATCACGCTGTACCCGGCGCTGAAGTGGTGGAACAAGCCGAAGATCGGCGCCGAATGGCTGTTCCTCGGCCGCGGCCTCGGTGCCAGCAACCACTTCGAAGCCGGCGCCTTCATCCGCACCGGCGACGACGTGCCGTGGCCGAACATCCAGTATCACTTCCTGCCGATCGCGATGAACTACGACGGCCGCAACCCGGTGGAATGCCATGGCTTCCAGGCCCACGTCGGCTCGATGCGCTCGCCGAGCACCGGCAGCGTGCGCCTGGCCTCGCGCGACCCGCGTGTACATCCTCGCATCCTTTTCAACTACATGAGCTGCGAGCAGGACTGGCAGGAATTCCGCGCCGGCGTGCGCATCACCCGCGAGATCATCGCCCAGCGTGCGTTCGACGCCTACCGCGGCGAAGAACTTAAGCCCGGCCCGAGCGTGCGCACCGACGCCGAGATCGACGCCTTCGTGCGCGCCCACGCCGAAACCGCCTACCACCCCTCCTGCAGCTGCAAGATGGGTGCGGCGAGCGATCCACTGGCAGTGGTCGATGCGCAGGGGCGCGTGCACGGCCTCGACGGCCTGCGCGTCATCGACGCCTCGATCATGCCGCGCATCGCCACCGGCAACCTCAACGCGCCGACGATCATGCTCGCCGAAAAACTCGCCGACGCCATCCGCGGCCGCAGCCCGCTGCCGCCGTCGACCGCCGACTACTACGTCGCCGGCAACGCTCCGGCCCGCCACCGCGCCTGAGCGTTAAGGCCGGGCGGTCGCTGCACGGCCGGAAAAGGGCCGGAGTGCCCGGACTGCGCGGAGAGATGCCGGTCAGCGCGCCGCCATCGGCCCTGCAGGGACCGGAAAAGGGCCGGAGTGCCCGGGTTGCATGGAGATCGCGAAACCGGCTTTGCTCCCGTGGGGAGGCGGGCAGGAGTCCAGGGCGTGGCCGCCCTCTATTGGCGGGAGGGGCGCTGCCCAGACCGGCGCCGGCGCGCTACGTTGGTGGTCCCGCCTGCCCCGGAGTTTGCGATGAAGCTCGTCCACTGCACGCCGCAGCGTCATGCCGCGGCGATTCTCGACATCTTCAACGATGCGATCGTGCATTCGACCGCGCTCTACGATTACCTGCCACGGCCGCCGCAGAGCATGGCGGCGTGGTTTGCGGCGAAGGTGGCGGGGGATTTTCCGGTGCTCGGGCTGGAGGACGAGGCTGGCACGCTGGCCGGCTTTGCCAGCTACGGCACGTTTCGCGCGTATCCGGCCTACAAGTACAGCGTCGAGCACTCGGTATATGTGCAGCGCGAGTTCCGCGGTCGCGGCCTCGGGCGGGTGCTGCTCAGCGCGCTGATCGACGCGGCGCAGGCGCAGGACAGGCATGCGCTGATCGGCGCGATCGATGCCGACAACGCCGCCAGCCTGGCGCTGCATGCGCAGCTCGGCTTCGCGCGGGTCGGCCTGCTGCCGCAGGTCGGTTTCAAGTTCGGCCGCTGGCTCGATCTGGTGCTGGTGCAGCGCCTGCTCGCCGGGCCGGCGCAGCCGGTCGACGGCTGAGGCGTTCCGATGCGTGCGCCGGCCCGCGACATTGTCGTATTCGCTGCAGGCTGCCCTGCGATGAAAACGCCCGGCCGGCAATGATTTGGCGCAGTCGCTGCGGGGGCATCGCAATTGCAGCACGGGGTTTTCATTCCCGTCCTGCCTGCGGAGCCCGCGATGAAATTGCAGATCGAACGCCCCTACGTCGAAGCGCTGGTCGACGCCTTTCCGCACCTGTCGTCACTGCACGAGCAGCTGCGCTTCGGCACTAAGGCGGAGGTGGCTTTCGAGCAGCTTTCGGCGCGCGAGCTGGGCTTTCTGCACGATCTCTACGTCGCCGCCGGGCCGCGGCTGGCCGGTCAGGTCGCGCAGCTGGCGACGCTGCTGCACGCGCTCGATGTCGACGGCGAGCGCTTCGAGGATGAGGACGAACTCGAAAACGTCGTGCCGGCGCTGGCGCGGTTTCTCAACGCCGACGCCATCCGCGGCTGGCTGTTCCGCGCCAACGTCGCCGGTCGCGCGCTGGCCTACGTCGTCGCCCGCCTCGACTACACCCCGCCCGGCAACGAAGAAAGCGCCCGCGTGCTGATCGAGCTCAAGGCCAACGCCAAGGCCAAGCTGGCGCAGGCGACGATCATGATCACCGGCCGCGACATCGCCGGTAAGACCATCGGCGAAATCCTCGCCGCCAAAGGCTGGCTGAAGGAAACCCCGGCGCTGATCGCCGCCTACGACGAAACCGCCGAACGCTACTTCGACTGGCGCGCGCGCTACGGCGAGCAGTTCTCGGCCAGCGGCATCGGCTTCTACGCCGAAGACCCGACCGCCACCCACCGCAGCACCGACTGGTCGCGCAAGGACGTCGTCATCCTCTCGGCGAGCGGTGGCCAGGCGCGGGTGGTCAACGACGAGGGCATCATCGGCGAGCGCGTGGTGTCGGGCGACCTCACCGGCGACATCTTCTCGCGCTACCTGCGCAAGGCCGCCAAGAGCGCGCGCTACGACAGCGGCGTCGAGCGCGCGGTGGAGGCGGCACAGGCCGACGTCGGCCGCGGTCTGTTCACCGAGCTGCCGGTGCACGGCTACATCTTTGTTTTTCACCTCGACCTGCATCACTACCTGTGGGTGCACGTCGACGACATGACGCCCTACGCCTACCAGCCGGCGCTCAAGCAGAAGCTGGTGCTGCCGCCCGAGCAGACCGACCTCATCGACATCCTCACCGCCGAAATGGACGTGCTGATGGACGACGTCATCGCCGGCAAGTCCGGCGGCACCACCGTGCTCTGCGCCGGCCCGGCCGGCGTCGGCAAGACGCTGACCGCCGAGGTCTACGCCGAAATCGTCCGCCGCCCGCTCTACCGCGTGCACTCCGGCCAGCTCGGCCTCAACGTCGCCGCGATGGAAACCGCCCTCAAGGACGTGCTCACCCGCGCCCAGCGCTGGGGCGCGGTGATGTTGATCGACGAGGCCGACGTCTACATCAAGCGCCGCGACGACAACATGACGATGAACGCCGTCGTCGGCGTATTCCTGCGCGTGCTCGAATACTTCAACGGCCTGCTGTTCCTCACCACCAACCGCATCGACGACATCGACGACGCCATCGTCTCGCGCTGCATCGCCCTGATCCGCTACGACCCGCCGGACACCGCCGCCCGCTGCCGCATCTGGGAAGTCATGAGCGAACAGTTCGAGCTCGGCCTCGCCCCCGCCCTGATCAGCGAACTCGCCGAACGCTTCCCCCACGCCACCGGCCGCGACATCAAGGGCCTGGCCAAACTCACCGCCAAGTTCTGCCACCAGAAACAACAGCCGCCGAGCATCGACGCCTTCGTCAAATGCTCCATCTTCCGCGGCATGGAGCGCCCGGCACAGACCGCGGAGGCGTAAACGCGGAGCGGGAAAGAGGCCGCGGCGTGATGCCGCGGGCAGCGTGCATTAATAAGGCCGCGGCATTACGCCGCGGATAACCAACCAGCAGGACGTGAACCTGGAGGTTTGGCAGGCGCTTCAATAAGGCCGTGGCATTACGCCGCGGATAACGGGGCTGACGGCAGACCTGAACAGAATGAAGAACGAGTGGGCTTCAATAAGGCCGCGGCATTACGCCGCGGATAACGCGCTGCCGTGACGGTGCCGCCACCGGCGGCCGAGGGGCTTCAATAAGGCCGCGGCATTACGCCGCGGATAACTCGGTCACGGTGCGCAACAAAACCAACGAGATACGGCTTCAATAAGGCCGCGGCATTACGCCGCGGATAACCTGACCAATCGTGACGCGATCAGCGAGCGCTGGGCGCTGCTTCAATAAGGCCGCGGCATTACGCCGCGGATAACTGCATGATCACTCAGCGGCGCAAAGGCATCCGCGCCGCTTCAATAAGGCCGCGGCATTACGCCGCGGATAACGCCGCGGGTCACATGCTCGCGCTCGCCGGGACCAGGCTTCAATAAGGCCGCGGCATTACGCCGCGGATAACCGAACAGCATCACGCAGATGGTCCGGGGCAAAGTGCGCGCTTCAATAAGGCCGCGGCATTACGCCGCGGATAACCGCGGCAGCGACGGGGCCCTGAGCCTCGACGTGATCGTGCTTCAATAAGGCCGCGGCATTACGCCGCGGATAACACCGAGTTTTACGGGGTCAGGGAGCCGTCTTGAGCAAGCTTCAATAAGGCCGCGGCATTACGCCGCGGATAACACCGAGTTTTACGGGGTCAGGGAGCCGTCTTGACTAAGCTTCAATAAGGCCGCGGCATTACGCCGCGGATAACCAGGTCCTGCACCTGCAGCCGCTTGGTAGGCGCCACGAAGCTTCAATAAGGCCGCGGCATTACGCCGCGGATAACGTGATTGCGGAGATCCCTGCAGAGGTGGCGAGAGATGGCTTCAATAAGGCCGCGGCATTACGCCGCGGATAACTGCTCGTGCTGGACGACGCCGACGCGCTGGCCGGGCGGCTTCAATAAGGCCGCGGCATTACGCCGCGGATAACAACGCGAGCAGGGCGCGCGTTGGATGCGAATTCATGAGCTTCAATAAGGCCGCGGCATTACGCCGCGGATAACTGCAGTTTGTTGTGCACAAAAAGCTGCGCCCGGTTAGGCTTCAATAAGGCCGCGGCATTACGCCGCGGATAACCCACCTCACTGACGTCGTCGGCTGCTGGCAAATGCCGCTTCAATAAGGCCGCGGCATTACGCCGCGGATAACACCGTCATCCGGCAGATCGTGTCGAGCGTGACGCCAGGCTTCAATAAGGCCGCGGCATTACGCCGCGGATAACGGCGCTGCCAGCTCGTCACCGGCGCACACGACGCCGGGCTTCAATAAGGCCGCGGCATTACGCCGCGGATAACTCTTATCTCCTTGTACGTGGTTTTTGATGGAAGCCGAGCTTCAATAAGGCCGCGGCATTACGCCGCGGATAACTGTTGGAGAGGGAACTTTGTGCTGGGTCTTCATTAGTGCTTCAATAAGGCCGCGGCATTACGCCGCGGATAACGGCGCTGCCAGCTCGTCACCGGCGCACACGACGCCGGGCTTCAATAAGGCCGCGGCATTACGCCGCGGATAACGCACGACCTGGGCGTACACGGACCTGACCTGCACGGAGCTTCAATAAGGCCGCGGCATTACGCCGCGGATAACCAGGTTCGCCAGGGCACTGCGTGCCACTGCGACCCAAGCTTCAATAAGGCCGCGGCATTACGCCGCGGATAACCTTCGAGAGGTATTTGATCGGGTCGACGCGACCGCCGCTTCAATAAGGCCGCGGCATTACGCCGCGGATAACAGTGATGCGCGTCGACCTGGTTGATTGACTCAGCCTGCTTCAATAAGGCCGCGGCATTACGCCGCGGATAACACGCGCCAAATAGGCCGATAAAACAACACTCAAACCGCTTCAATAAGGCCGCGGCATTACGCCGCGGATAACGGCATACATCGTGCTGGCCAAGTCTGGCTATCCTGAGCTTCAATAAGGCCGCGGCATTACGCCGCGGATAACCAACCCCCCCAAATAAGACAGCGCATCCAAATCCTTTTGCTTCAATAAGGCCGCGGCATTACGCCGCGGATAACAACGATTGACAGCTGGAGTGCCGGCGGTGGCAACAGCGGCTTCAATAAGGCCGCGGCATTACGCCGCGGATAACGTGTTGCGTGACGATGGCGCCGGCGGCATGGTCGCCGGCTTCAATAAGGCCGCGGCATTACGCCGCGGATAACCTCGACAGCTACAGTTCGCCGAAGCCGACCGAGATCGGCTTCAATAAGGCCGCGGCATTACGCCGCGGATAACGGCGAGGGGATCAGCGGCACGGTCAGCGTGGCCAGCGCTTCAATAAGGCCGCGGCATTACGCCGCGGATAACACCCCAGGAACGGGCCGACGAGACAACCAGACCGCCAGCTTCAATAAGGCCGCGGCATTACGCCGCGGATAACGACGCGGACACCGTATATAAAACACAGCGCCCAAATCGCTTCAATAAGGCCGCGGCATTACGCCGCGGATAACGCCCGGTGCAGCTCGATGCTGCGATTTGGAGCGCTTGCTTCAATAAGGCCGCGGCATTACGCCGCGGATAACGAGCGCTTCAAGCGCGCGTCTCAGTGCTATTCGACCGCTTCAATAAGGCCGCGGCATTACGCCGCGGATAACTTGCTGCGCGGCCGTCCCGCGTCCGCGCAATATCAGGGCTTCAATAAGGCCGCGGCATTACGCCGCGGATAACTGCGCCCATCCTCGCCTACCAAATGACCATGCTCTGGCTTCAATAAGGCCGCGGCATTACGCCGCGGATAACCTCGTGCTGGACGACGCCGACGCGCTCAGCGGCCGGCTTCAATAAGGCCGCGGCATTACGCCGCGGATAACGCACGTCGAGCCCCCAGCTTAAACCGGAATCCAGCGCTTCAATAAGGCCGCGGCATTACGCCGCGGATAACCTACCCGCGCCTCAGAAACCGCACCCACCTCATCCGAAGCTTCAATAAGGCCGCGGCATTACGCCGCGGATAACTACGCTGCCGGCCGTGCTGGCGCTGGCGAAGGCTGAGCTTCAATAAGGCCGCGGCATTACGCCGCGGATAACCCCACTTTATCGCCATTACCATTTGCATCCGTGCCATGCTTCAATAAGGCCGCGGCATTACGCCGCGGATAACGGACCGCTCGAAAATCCCTGTGCTGCCGCAAGCTTGCGTGCGGGTTTGCGAGCGCTGCCAGTTTGCGCCGGCAGTTTGCCTCCGGCAAGACGGGAAGTGCCGTGGACCATGTTTCAAGTGCCTGATTGACAAGGAGCATTGCGTTTGCGAGCGCTGGCCGGCCCGGGCGTGGCATGGCAGCGCTCGCGGGGCGCTGGTCAGAAGATCGCCGGGCCGCGCTCTATTGGAGTGTAGGGCTGACCGAGGCTGATGACGCGCGGGGCGATGCCGTCGGCGGGGCCCATGTCCATGAGGATGACATGGTCGCGCTGGTGCAGGATCAGGTTGTCGAGCAGTTGCACCAGCTCGGCATGGCGCACCGCGTTCAGGCGGCACTGGAACACCGACAGCTGCACCCAGTCGCCGAAGCCTTTCATCAGCCGGAACACGCGCCGCCAGCGCTTGGTGTCGCGGATGTCGTAGACGACGACGTAAAGATGTTCGATGGCCATGGCGATCACCGGGTCGTGAAGTTGGGGTATTCGGCGAGTTCGCCGAGCAGGTGGCGGCCGAGCAGGCGCGCCTGCAGTTCCAGCAGCCGGCGGTAGCTGACGCGGTAGCCGAACAGCGGATGGGTGATCTCGTGCGACAGCCGTCGCTCGAAGGCGCCGATCAGGGCTTTGCGCGCGTCGGCGGTGAGCGCGACGCCGCCGCCGGCGCGCACGAAGTCGCGCGGGCGGATCTCGCCGTTGTTGATCACCTGCAGCACCACGGAATCGGCGATCAGCGGCCGGAACGGCTCCATCACGTCGAGCGCCAGCGCCGGGCGGCCGTAGCGCGGCTGGTGATAAAAGCCGCGGTAGGCGTCGAAGCCGACCGCCGACAGCGTCACCGTCAGTGCCCGCGTCAGCATGGCGTAGGCGAAGGACAGCAGTGCGTTGACCGGATCGCGCGGCGGCCGGCGGTTGCGGTTGTGAAAATCGAAGCTCATTGCCTCCTCGGCCCCGACCGCGTTCAGCAGCTCGCCGAAGGCGCCGAAGTAGCGCGCCGCGGCGCTGCCTTCGACGCCGAGTAGCTGCTCCAGCGAGGCGGCTTCGCGCGCGCTGTCCTGATCACGCTTGAGGGCGGCGAGCAGCGCGGCCGGCGCCTCGCCGCGCTTCCAGTTGCGTCGCAGCAGCGTGCGGCTGTTGGCGATCTTCGCCACCACCAGGCCGTGCGCCAGCGCCAGGCAGTGGCCCGCCTCGAAGCTCGCGCGGTACTGCGCGGTGCGCAGCTCGACGTTGCGATGGCCGGTGCCGATGGTGTGGCCGACGAACCAGCCGCCGTAGCTGTGCCAGCTCACCGGGATCTCGCGCGCCATCAGTTCGTGCAGCGCGGCGGCGCTGACGCTGGCGTTGCCGAGCAGCACCAGCTGGGAAACATCGATCAGCCGCACGCTGCGCGCCGGCTGCTGCTCGACCGCCACGCTCAGCGTTTCACCGTCGCGGCCGATGCGCGCGAACGGCGCCTGCACCACCAGCGGCAGCGCGGTGTCGGCGGCGACGGCGAGCGGCCGCGGCACACGCCCGCTGCCGTGCAGGCGCTGGGTTTCGTCCGGCAGGCAGATGCCGACCAGCGCGCAGCGCGGGCACTTCGGGCTGTCGTCGAGCGGTGGCGGCAGGCGCCCGCCGGCGGCCAGCGCCCGCAGCCCGGCGACCGCCTCGCGCGCCTGCGTCTCCAGCGCTGCATCGAGCGGCACCGGCACGCGCTCGCGGCTGCCGGCGTAATAGAGGACGCCGCCGTCGCAGTCGTAACCGTGCTCGCGCAGCAGCAGCCCTTGCAGCGCCAGCTGCACGCGCTCCGGCGCATGCGCCCCGCGCGGGGCGTGCGGCCGTTTGCCGCGTTTGTAGTCGACCGGCGTCGCCCGGCGGCCGTCGGCCTCGACCAGATCGAGCTTGGCGATCACGCCGAGCGTCGCCGATTCCAGCGTCACCGAACGCGCGTGGATGCGCTCTCCTTCGACCGGCTCGGCCGGCAGCTCGCCGCCCGGCTGGTCGACGCGCGCATGCACACGCCGCCCGTCGACGGTCTCGGCGGAGTCGTCCCACTCCTGCTGCACCCACATCAGGTAGGCGAGCCGCGGACAGTAGACGTACTCATTGACCATCCGCGCCGGCAACGGCGGCACCGCCGCAAACCCGGCCTCCACCCCCTGCCTCAGCTCATCCATCGGGTAGCCTCCCCGGTCGATAGGAAATTCCGTGCCCGCATTCCCGACCGCGTCCCGCAGGGGCGGGGCCGAAAGCACGGGGCTCGTCTGTGTCAGCCCCGCGCCCGGCTGGGGATCGCGGGGCGAGGGTTCATCGCCCGCTCATCCGCGGTGCGCTCTCTCAGCGTCCGGCTCCATCCCCGGCCTTTTTCCTGCCGGGAGAAGGCCGCTGTAGGCGCGGAACTCGTCTGTTTCATGCCCGCTCCCCACGTGGAATCGCTCGGTGAGGGTTCATCGCCCGCTCATCCGCGGTGCGTTCTCTCAGCGTCCGGCTCCATCCCCGGCCTTTCTCCCGCTGGGAGAAGGCGGCTGTAGGCGCGGGACTTGTCTGTTTCATTCCTGCTCCCCACGCGGAATCGCTCGGTGTGGGGCCTCGCTCGTTCATCCTCGGTGCGTTCTCTCAATGTCCGGCTCCATCCCCGGCCTTACTCCTGCCGGGAGAAGGCCGCTGGCGGCGCGGGCCTCATCTGCTTCATGCCCGCTTCCCGAGCGGGATCGCGGGGTGAGGGTTCATCGCCCGTTCATTCGCGGTGTGTTCTCTCAATGTCCGGCTCCATTCCCGACCGCGTCCCGCAGGCGTGGGGCCGAAAGCACGGGGCTCGTCTGTGTCAGTCCCGCTTCCCGAGAGGGATCGCGGGGCGAGGGTTCATCGCCCGCTCATCCGCGGTGCGTTCTCTCAGCGTCCGGCTCCATCCCCGGCCTTACTCCTGCCGGGAGAAGGCCGCTGGCGGCGCGGGCCTCGTCTGTTTCATGCCCGTTCCCCGAGCGGAATCGCTCGGTGAGGGGGCCTCGCCCGCTCATCCGCGGTGCGTTCTCTCAATGTCCGGCTCCATCCCCGGCCTTTTTCCCGCCGGGAGAAGGCCGCTGGCGGCGCGGGCCTCGTCTGTTTCATGCCCGTTCCCCGAGTGGAGTCGCTCGGTGAGGGGGCCTCGCCTGTTCATTCACGGCGTGCTTTCCGCATGCCCGGCCCGTCTCCCGCGGGGAGAAAAACGCCGGAGGTGCGGGCCTCGTTTCCATACCTGCTCGCCGTAGGCGGGGGCGGGGAGCGGGTTCGCCGCTCACTCGTGGCACGTTCGCTGAAGGCCGGTCCTCATCCCGGTCTTTGCTCCGCGAGGGACGGCCGCTGGCGGCGTGACCTTGTCCGTGTTGCTCCTCTCCCTCTTGGGGGCGGAGCGGGCGTCGGCGGTTTTGGCTTAGAAAATCATCACCTCCGGCGCTGCTGCGGGGCGCTCGTCAGGCCCTGGCGGGATCAGGCGGGCGGGGCGCAGGACGGCGTAGCCCTGGCCGAATTCGTGGCGGGTGGATTCGTAGACGGCGACCACGCCGCGTGCGTGCAGGCGGGCGATGGTGCTGCCGTCGCCGGTCAGCTCGCGGCAGGTGAGCAGCGCGGCGAGGCTGTCGAGGCCGAGGGCGGTCTCCCACAGCGGCCAGCGCAGCCGGTACTGGGCGCGGCGGGCTTCGACGACGAAGGCGCTGGTCTGCAGGCGCGTGCCCTGCGCCAGCGCCGGCAGCAGCGCCAGCGCCCGGTGCGCCAGCCAGACGGCGAAGCGCACGCTCTTGTTGGCGTTGTCGGCGGTCGGCGCCAGCGGCCGCAGGGCGTGCAGGCGTTCGGCGTCCGGGTCCCAGCCGAGGGCGTGCTCGGCGTCGGGGTAGCTCCACGGGCCGAACAGCGCCTCGCGGGCGGCGTCGAGCAGCGCCGCCGGCGTCTGGCGGCCGCGCGGGCGGCTGTCGACGACCAGCGAGGCGGCCAGATCGGCGAGCGCGCCGCGAAACTGCTGCTGGCCCGAGGTCATGTGCAGCCGCGTCGGCGTCAGCCGGCCCTTGTCGTCGGCGATCACCTCGCAGCCGCAGGCGGCGTCGAAATCCGCGGCGAAGCGCGCGGCGGGGCGGGCGGACAGTGCATCGTTCAGGCAGCGTTCGCGGAATTCGGCCGCCGGCATGCGCAGCGTCGGCGGGCCGTCGAGGTGCACCCAGCCGCCGCTGGCGTGGGCATCGAGCAGCAATTGGCACAGCGCTTCGGGTGTCAGCGGCGTCGGCGGCGTCAGCACCGCGACCCAGTCGTCCTGCTGCTCCCAGTGCAGCCGCGCGCCGCGCAGCGCCGGGATGTCCGCGCTCCAGCGCAGCAGGCCGAAGGCGGCGAGGGCGCCGAGCGGGTGGCTGCCGATCAGGCCGCTCAGTGCGATGGCGGCCGGCGCGGCGGGGTGGGTGGCGTCAGGCATCGTTGCCTCCTTGGCGCTGTTCTTCGGCCGAGCGGCGGTGGTCGGCGAGGCGCAGCAGGGTTTCGAGGTAGGCCAGGCCCCACCAGCCGTAGCGGCGCTGCAGGCTGGCGAAGCGCTCGGCCCAGCCGGCGTCGAGCCGCTGCAGGCCGTGCCCGCCGCGCAGGCGCAGCGGTTGGCCGAACACGCTGAAGCGGGCATCGAGCGTTGCCGCGCCGGCATCGTCGACCAGCGGCATGAACGGTCGGCCGCGGCCGTGATGCGTGCCGACCAGGTACTCGACCAGCTCGGTGTCGTGCGCCGTGGCGAGCAGCTGCGGGTGGGCGCGCAGCAGCTGCACCGAGGCACATTCATGGCGCGCGCCGCGCGGGTAGCCGGCCTGCGCACGGGCCAGCGTCAGCGCGAAGCGGTCGCGGGCGTCGAGGCCGGATTTGGCCAGCAGCGCCGCGCCGGCCGGCCGCGTGCCGCCGTACAGCCAGGCCTGAAAGCGCGGATCGGCTTTGCCGAGGTCGTGGCTGTCGCCGGCCAGGCCGAGATCGTCGACCAGCGCCGGCGGCAGGCCGAGCGCGCGAGCGAAGGCCCGCGCCTGTGCACCGACGCCGCGGCAGTGCGCCTCCAGGCCGACGCGCAGCGTCAGCGAGGACTCGTCACCGTCATCGGCTGCGACCCGCGCCGGTCGCTGCTGGATCAGCGCGCGGCCGTCGCGGCCGTAGCGCAGCAGCCGCGCACCGTGCTGAGCGAGCGCGGCCAGCGTCGCCTGCACCGCCGCCGGCAGGCCGTCGATCGCCTGCAGGGTGGCGCACAGCGCGCCGGCTTCCGGCGGTGCGTCGGCGGCGTCGCTGAACAGGGCGTCGAGCTGCTGGCGCGCCGCAGCGATGGCCTCATTCACGGTCGCCGGCGCGGCCCCGGCGTCGAGCCGCCAGTGCTCGATGCAGGCGGCGCTCAGGCGCAGCACGGCGCGCTGGCGGCCGATGGCGCTGGCGGCTTCGGCGCGGTCCGGCACTTCGCTGCGCGCCGCCGGGTTCCACGCCCAGCCGGCCTGCGCATCCAGCCCGCCCCAGCGCGTCGGCACGATCAGCGTGTCGCCGGGGCGGATCTGCGCGCTGCTGATCAGGCGGGCATCGCTGCCGTCCCAGCGCAGCACGGCGCGGCTGCGCTGCGGCGGCTCGTCGGGGGCGCGTTCGCCTTCGATGTCGGCGCCTTCGTCCAGCGTCTCGGCCTGGGCCAGCCAGGCGCGCAGTTGCCAGATCGGCAGCGACAGCGCTTCGAGCGAGGACGGCGGCAGCGCGGTGAGCGCGGCGCGGACGGTGTCGAGGGCACGCTCGTCGTCGTCCTCGATCGCACCGTCGACATCGGTCGGCAGCTCGGCGCGCCAGATCAGCTGCACCTCGGCCGGCGCCGCCTGCGGCCCGTGCAGCCACAGGGCCGGCTCGGGCGAGAGCGCCGGCGGCGGGCTGGTGCGGGCGAGCAGGTCGACGTGCATTGGCAGCAGCACCGGCGCCTGCCGACGCGGGCTGAAGCAGGTGTCTGCCGCCGCGCTTTCGCGCAGCCGCGCGTCGAGCGCATCGATGCCGAAGTCGACGCTGGCGGCCGCCGCCGGCTGGCCGCGGCCGCGCTTTTTCGGCGGCGGCACGGCGACTGTGCCCAGCCACTGCCAGCAGGCGGTGATCGCGCCGCCGTAGACCGGGTCGTCCTTGTCGGCATCGCGCACATGCACGATCGCCGCCGGCGCGCCGGCGCGCGTGCCGAGGCGGTTGAGGCGGCCGAAGCGCTGGCGCAGCGCATCCAGCGGCGCCGACTGTGTCAGCAGCGCGTCGAAGTCGAGATCGGCACCGACCTCGACGGTCTGCGTCGCCACCACGTACAGCGCACGCGGGTTGTCGCCTTCGGCGCGGCCGGCGCGCATGCGCGGCAGCGCCTGCGCGATCAGTGCCTCGCGATCGAGCGGGCGCATGCGGCCGATCAGCAGCAGCGCATCGGTGTCGGCCTCGGCGCGCAGCCGCGCGTGTACGGCGCGGGCGGTGGCGATGCGGTTGACGACGATGCCGATCACCGGCTCGTGCGGCGCGCCCGGGGTGAACAGATCGTGTGCCGCCGGCGTGCACTGCGCGAGCAGGCGGCGGGCGCCGTCGGTGAGGCGCTCGATCAGCTGCTCGGCCTTGCATTCGAGCAGCTCGGCGGGCTTGGCGGCGCGCAGGCGGCGGGCCAGCACCGGCGTATCCCGGTCGGCCGCGCTCAGCAGCAGCGCGCCGGCGACGTGCTGCTGCGTGGCGCTGAGCGGCACGATCTGCAGCGGCCGCAGCGGCGGCGTCTGCCGCCAGTCGCCGCCGGCGTAGCGGCCGACCGCGCGCACGGTGTCGAGGAAGGGCTGCGACAGGTGCGCCTCGTCGAGCAGGATCAGCGTGTCCTCGCCGAGCAGGCCGGCGTGCAGCGGCTGCGCGTACTCGCTCAGGCCGTAGCCGCGGAACAGCAGCCGCGAGCCGAGCTGGTCGACGGTGGCGAGCAGCAGCAGCGGTTGCAGCGGCGATTCGGCCCAGGCGTTTTCACGCGGCACGCCACCGCGCAGGCGCTCGACGGCGAGTACCGGCCCGTCGCCGCGGGCGCTGGCGGCCAGTGCGCGCAGGCGGGCGGCGACGGCCTGCAGCACCGGCGCGGCCGCGGTATCGCACTCGGCCTGCTGCAGGGCGGCGGCGATGCGTCGGGCCCGTTCGCAGGCGCCATCGACCACCAGGCGGCGGTCGACCACCAGCGCGATGCGCAGCGGCGCACGCCGTGCCTCGCGCGGCAGGCTGGCTTCGAGGGCCAGATGGAACAGCGCGGCGTCGAGCGCGGCGGTCTTGCCGGCCGCGGTCGGCAGATCGAGCGCCGCCGGCCAGCCGGCGCCGCACGCCAGACGTTCGAGCAGCGCCTGCTGCCAGGGGAAGGGGCTGTCGCCGTGCACCGCGCGGAAGTAGTCGGCGAAGTCGGCGGCGCTCAGCGCCGGCAGGGCAGGGGCGTTCATGCCGGCCTCCGGGGCGCCCGCGGGCGCATGGGGAAGGGGCTGTCGCCGTGCACCGCGCGGAAGTCGTCGGCGAAGTCGGCAGCGCACAGCGCCGGCAGGGCGGGGGCGTTCATGCCGGCCTCCGGGGCGCCCGCGGGCGCATGGGGAAGGGGCTGCCGCCGTGCACCGCACGGAAGTCGTCGGCGAAGTCGGCAGCGCACAGCGCCGGCAGGGCGGGGGCGTTCATGCCGGCCTCCGGGGCGCCCGTGGGCGCATGGGGAAGGGGCTGTCGCCGTGCACCGCGCGGAAGTCGTCGGCGAAGTCGGCGGCGCACAGCGCCGGCAGGGCAGGGGCGTTCATGCCGGCCTCCGGGGCGTCAGCGGGCGCATCAGGCCGAGCCCGAAGTGGCGGCCGGCGCCGAGCAGCAGCGGTCCGGCGACCGGCTCGGCGAAGTCGATGACGGCATGGGCGATGAACTGCCCGTGCCAGCGCGCGGCCAGTGCGCCCTGCGCCAGCGCGGCGGCCGGCGCTGCGCCGCGCAGCAGGCTGAGCGGGCCGTAGGCGACGCTCAGCGGCGGCGGCAGGCCGAGGTCGCGGCAGTGGCGGCTGATGATCGCCAGCGCATCGCGGTGCGGGCGGCCGGGGCGCGGATGGTGGCCGAACACCAGCGGCGTCACCGAGGCCCAGCGCTGCGCCGGCCCGCTCCAGGTCTGCGGCTGCAGCGTGCGCGCCGCCTGCGCCAGCTCGGCGGCCCCCAGCCGCTGCAGCTGCCAGACGCCATGACGGCCGAGCGTCAGCGGGGTGGCGGCGAGCGCATCGAGCAGCTCGGCGAGCAGGGCGTGTTCTTCGGTGGCGAGTTCGGCGGGGCGCAGCACGGCGAAGCCGAGCGGCGCGCCGTCGGCGTGGGCATCGCCGACGCGCGGCAGCGCCGCGATCGCCAGGTGCATCGCCCGCGTCGGCGCGCCGTCGGCCTCGTGGCCGCTGACCAGCACCGGCACTGGCTGCGGGGCCAGCCGCAGCAGGTTGTTGCGCACCGTCTGCACCAGCAGCGGCAGGCCCTCGGCCGGCAGCGCGGCCTCCCGGTTGCTGCGGCGGTAGATCGCGGCGATGCGGTAGCCGCTGCGGGCGAGCGTGTCCGCCGCCGGCGCCGGTACCGCGTAGGCTTGCATGCGTCCCGGCGGCGCTTCGATGCGGCGGCCGAGTTCGAGGCCGCGGGCGTGGCAGGCTTCGAGCCGCGCCAGCCGCCCCGGTCCGGGCACGCGCAGTGCCAGTTCGCCGCGTTCGCTCGGCAGCAGCTGCGCCGGCGGTGCTGCATCGAGCAGCCGGGCGCGCACCGGGCTCGCCGAATGGCCGAGGCAGACCAGCGCCCGCGCCAGGCGGTCGAGCGCCGGCGCGTGGCGGGCGATGGCCTCGGCGTCGGCCTGCCAGATGAAGGTCACGCTCGGCTCGCTCGGGGCGTAGCTCGGGAAGTGGCGCTCGGCGCGCTTGCGCGGCAGGCGGATGCCTTCGATGAAGGCGCGCGGCGTGTTGCGCACGTCGCTGACTTCGGCCGGCGTCGGATTCACCGGCACCCAGCAGGCCAGCGCGCTGCGCGCCTGCTGCGCCTCGGCGAGCGGCGGATCGAGCGCCAGCGCCGGCGGCGCCAGCGTCTCCAGCCAGGTGAGCGCGGCACGGCCAGCGGCCTGCTCGGCAGCGCTCAGATCGGCTTCGTGCAGCGTCGCCAGCAGCGCCGCGAACAGTCGCGCCGGGTGCGGCGGCCATTCCGCCGCACTGCGCTCATCGCGCGCCGTCGCCAGCACACGACCCATCAGGTACTCGACTTCGAGCGCGAGCATGGTGGCCTCCTGCCTCTCAGTCCTCGGTGCCGGTGGCGGCGCGGCTGCGGCGCACCAGCTCCAGCAGCTTGCTCTGCGGTTGCAGCCGCACCGGCGCGCCGGGCCATTCCAGACCGCAGCGCTCGGCCGCACGGCAGGCGGCGGCGAGCAGCGCACAGGCGGCATCGGCGGTGAGCGTGAACGGCGTGTTGCTGCCATCGGCGGCGATCAGCTCGTAGGCCGCCGCGCCCTGCGGGATCAGCAGGCAGCGCGAGCGCAGGTCGAAGCCCTGCTCGCGCTGCAGCGCCAGCGCCGCCAGCGCCAGCGCGGCGAGCACCGTGCGCGCCGCGGCATTGCGCGCACCGTCGGGGCGGCCGTCCTCCTGCGGAAAGCGCAGCTTGCGCAGGCCCGGCAGCGACAGCACCGCGCACAGCTCGGCGCGATCGAGGCTGACGCCGCCACGCAGCGGCGTGCCCTTTTTCGCCGTCGGCAGGTCGCTGTCGGCCAGATCCAGCGTCGGCGGGATGTTGGAGTGATTGAACTCCGAGGGCTTGGCGGTCACCGGCCCGGATTTGCTCTGTTTGGCCTCGCTGGCCGCCAGCGTCCAGCTGCCGTCCGCGGTGACGTAGACATCGATGCTGCGGGTGCCGAGCGGGTCGATGCGCGAGGAGGTGTGCACACCGGCCTGCGCACCGTAGCCGACGATCTCGGCGCTCAGTGCCCGGGCGAACTTGGTGCCGAGGCCGCCGACGCTGCCGGTCGAATCCCACAGGCCGAACACCAGCGCCGTCGGGCACCAGCGGTAGAGGCCGTTGGCGTCGCGCAGCGTCGATTCGGTGAAGGCGTGGCCGATCGGGCTGTCGCGAAAGGGCACGCCGTCGAGCGTCGAGTCGCGGAAGATCGCATCGGCGATGCGGTGCGGCGCTTCCAGCGTGCTCACCGTGCCGAGATCCGGGAACTCGGCGAAGTCGGCCTCGATCAGCGGCAGCGTCAGGCGCCCTTCACGCAGCGCATCGAGCAGCGCCAGCTCGCAGCGGTTGGCCTGCGACTGCACCGAGTCGAGCAGCACGCAGCGCACCTCCGCCCCCTCGACGCGGCGTGTCTCCCAGGCGTACTGCCCGCCCTCGTGCGTCGGCGGAAACACCTTGCTGCCCGGCCCGCCCGCCGGCGCCAGCGCCTGCCGCAGCCGGATCGCCGCCGCCTGCGCGACGGCTGTCTGCAGCTGATCGAGGGTGAGAACGGCTAATCCGGTATCCATCGCAAACCTCCGGTATCAAAACTGGGCCAAGCCTGCCCGCCCGGTGCAGGCAAGCGCACAGATGGCTAGCTAGTCGCGGGCGTAGAGCACAGCGTCGCAGGTGGCAGGCTCAAAAGCTGAGCCTGGGGGTGGGCTGCCGTGTTGAGCCAAACGCTGACGAAAGGGCTTTCCTGCACGGCGGTACAGCGCCGGGCGCTCGGTGCCCCGCATGCCCGAACGTGGATGCTCATTCGATGGCGTGCGCGGGCGCGTCCCGGGGCGTCGGGTCTTTCATGGGGGCGCTATTTCATCGGGGTGTTGAATACCAGCCTGCTCGGCGTTGGTGATCTCGTGCACGCCCAGCCCCGCCTGCAGCCGCTCCACATATGCCGCGCGCAATGCCGCCGGGGCGACGACCTCGACTTCGGGGGCGTGGCGCAGCAGGTCCATCAGCAGTTCGGTCGGGTCGCCGTAGGGGACGTGCAGTTCGTAGCGGCCGTCGAGCAGCCACTGGCCGTGCTGGCGGGTGTGCCAGAGTTCTTCGGCGACCCAGCGGGCGCGGGCGGCGCTGAAACGCAGGATGGCAGTGTGGCGGGCGAGGCCGGCGAAGATGCCGTAGGCGGCGTTGAGGTGGCGTTGCAGTTCGTCGGGGCTGACGATTCTGGCGGCTTTGTCGCGCAGGGTGACGCGACGCACGCGGTCGACGGCGAAGCGGCGCAGGCTGCGGCGTTTGTGGCACCAGGCGTCGAGGTACCAATTGTCGCGGTAGTAGGCGAGGCGCTGCGGTGAGACCTCGCGCTGGGTGTGCTCGTCTTTGCCGCGTGAGTGGTACTCGAAGTGCAGCCGGCGGCGTTCGACGACGGCGCGGGCGAGGGTGCCGAGAATGGTGCCGCGCACCTCGCGCCGGCCCTGCGGCAGCAGGCGCAGGCGCTCCAGCCCGTGACCGTCATCGGGCAGCAGGGCTTTCATCTGGGCGATGCGTTCACGCACCGGTGCCAGCGCGCGGCCGAGCAGTTCGGGACCGATCTGTCCGAGCAGCTGGTCGAGCAGGGCCAGTGCGTGCAGTTCGTCGTCGGACAGCCACAGACCCGGCAGCTCGAAACGGCCGCGCACGTCGGCGCCGTAGCGCCAGCCGGCGCCGGGAAGGTTTTCGATCGGGGCGCCGAATTCATCGCGCAGGGTGGCGATGAGGCGGGTCAGGGTGGCTGGCGAGCAGTCGAGTTCGCTGCAGAGCGTGTTGCGGTCGAGCGGCTGGCGACGCCTGTCGAGCAGGCGGTGCAGCTGACAGACCTTGTCCCAGCGCGACATCCGTGGCCTCTGCGTGGCGTGATCACCGGCGATACGCAGGGCAGCTTAGTGCAGGCGCCGGCTGGGCCGGCGCGGGGGCGGCGGGGAATTGTGTGCGCTGGATCACGCCGGCGGCCGGGCCGCCGGCGCGGTTGCCTCAGCTCAGGCCGAGCCAGGCGCGGGCGCGGGCGCAGGCGGTGAGCACCTGATGCGGCGCGGTGCCGCCGAAGTGGTTGCGGGCGGCGACCGAGCCTTCCAGCGTCAGGCAGTCGAAGACGTCGGCCTCGATCGCGGCGCTGAAGCCGCGCAGTTCTTCCAGCGACATGGCCGAGAGGTCGCGGCCGGTGTCGACGCCGAGGCGCACGGCCTTGCCGACGATCTCGTGGGCGTCGCGGAAGGGCACGCCCTTGCGCACCAGGTAGTCGGCGAGGTCGGTGGCGGTGGCGAAGCCCTGCTGGGCGGCGGCGCGCATGCGCTCGGGGCGGGCGCGCAGCGCCGGCACCATGTCGGCGAAGGCGCGCAGGCTGCCGAGCACGGTGTCGACGGTGTCGAACAGCGGTTCCTTGTCTTCCTGATTGTCCTTGTTGTAGGCCAGCGGCTGGCCCTTCATCAGCGTCAGCAGGCCGATCAGGTGGCCGTTGACGCGGCCGACCTTGCCGCGCACCAGCTCGGGCACGTCGGGGTTTTTCTTCTGCGGCATGATCGAGCTGCCGGTGCAGAAGCGGTCGGGGATGTCGACGAAGCCGAACTGCGCGCTCGACCACAGCACCAGCTCTTCGCTGAAGCGCGACAGGTGGGTCATCAGCAGCGCACCGGCGGCGCAGAATTCGATGGCGAAGTCGCGGTCGCTGACCGAGTCGAGCGAGTTTTCGCTCGGCGCGCTGAAGCCGAGCAGCTCGGCGCTGCGGTGGCGGTCGATCGGGTAGGTGGTGCCGGCCAGCGCGGCGGCGCCGAGCGGCGAGACGTTGAGCCGCGCGCGGCAGTCGCTGAAGCGGCCGCTGTCGCGCTTGAGCTGCTCGAACCAGGCCAGCAGGTGATGGCCGAAGGTCACCGGCTGCGCCACCTGCAGGTGGGTGAAGCCGGGCATGATGGTCGCCGCTTCGCGCTCGGCGAGCTCGACCAGTCCGCCCTGCAGCCGGCGCAGCTCGGCGAGCACGGCGTCGATGGCGTCGCGCATGTACAGGCGGATGTCGGTGGCGACCTGGTCGTTGCGCGAGCGTCCGGTGTGCAGGCGCTTGCCGGCGAGGCCGATGCGCTCGGTCAGCCGCGCCTCGATGTTCATGTGCACGTCTTCGAGTGCCACCGACCAGGTGAACTCGCCGCGCTCGATCTCGCCGCGGATTGCTTCCAGGCCGGCGACGATGGCGTCGCGGTCGGCCGCGGAGAGCACGCCGACTTCGGCGAGCATCGTCGCGTGGGCGATCGAGCCGGCGATGTCCTGGCGGTACATGCGCTGGTCGAACTGCACCGAGGCGGTGAATTCCTGCACGAAGGCGTCAGTGGATTCGGTGAAGCGTCCGCCCCACTGCTGGTTGGTTTGGCTCATGGTCGGGTCTGCCGGGGATGAAGAGGACAGGGGCGGCGATTATAGCGGTGTACGTCAGCGCACTGGCTCGACGATCAGGTCGAGGTGTGCCGGCGCGCCGCGGGTCAGCGCCGGATAGACCAGGTGATTGACGAAATGCAGCTGGCCGCCGCTGCGGATGCCGGCGCGCACCGAATAATGATGGCGCGGGTCGATGCGCGCCGGGTCGGTGGCCAGCTCGAAGACGAACGGCGGTTTGCCGAGCTCGCTGTAGCGGCGTTCGGCGAGCACGGCGGCCGGTGCATCGGCGCGGGTGTCGTCGACCAGCTGCACCTGCAGTTCGGCATCGGGCGGCAGGGCGACGCGCTGCAGGTAGCTGACGCTGCCGGTGACGACGCCGGGGCGGGCTTCGCGGTAGGCGGTCAGCAGCGGGCGCAGCGCGGGGCCGCCGGGTTTGGCGTCTGGTGTGCCGGCGCAGGCGGCAAGCAGCAGGGCCAGGCCGAAAGCGGCAGCGCAGCGCAGCGGGACAGCGGACATCGGGGCATCTCCGGTCGGATCAGTCGCGTTTTTCCAGCAGGTTCTTGTAGAGCTTGCGCTGGCCGGGCGGGCGCGTCTTGAACAGGCGCAGCGTCCACATGTACTGCGCCGGGTCCGGGCGGATCAGCGCTTCGACGGCGGCGTTCATCGTGCACGCATCGAGGGCATCGTCGCCGCTCGGAAAATCGGCGAGCGGCCGGTAGTAATAGCAGTCGTAGACGCCGTCGGCGGCGTTCCAGCGCGTGACCGCGGGGATCACCACCGCCTTGCCGAGCCGGCTGAGGCGGCCGAGCGTGGTCAGCGTCGCCTTCGGCTCGGCGAAGAAGGGCACGAACACCGCGCTCTGCGGGCCGAGATCCTCGTCGGCGAGGTAGACCAGGATCTGACCGTCGCGAAAACCGCGCACCACCGGGCGGATGCCTTCCTCGCGTTCGAACACGGTGCCGCGAAAGCGCGTGCGGGCGCGGGCGATCAGCCAGTCGATGACCGGATTCTCCAGCGCCTTGTACGGGCCGAGCGCCCGGTAACTGACGCCGAAAGCGCAGATGCCCATGTCCAGCGCCAGCGCGTGTGCGACCAGCACGATGACGCGCTGCCCCCGGGCCTGCGCCGCGGCGATGTGCTCTTCGCCGTGGCTGCGCACCGCGGCGAGGATTTCTTCGCCGCGGCCGAACCAGAGCAGGCCGTAATCGAGCGTGATGCGCACGGCGAGCGCGAAATGCGCGTCGATCAGCGCATCGCGCTCGGCGGCGGGCATCTCGGGGAAGCACAGACCGAGGTTGATCTCGGCGATGCGGCGCTGGCGGCGCGCGTGGCGCTGTACCAGCGGCGTCGCGGTGGCGGCCAGCCGGTCGCGCCAGCGGCGCGGCGCGCGATACAGCAGCCAGGCGAGGCCGGCGACGATCCAGCTGCCCCAGTGGCGCGGCGCGAGCCAGGCGCGCTGGAAGCGGGGCAGCCCGGTGGGGGCGGTTTTCGGGGGCGGAGCGGACATGGCGGCGCAGTCTAGCGCAAAGCCATGCTGCACCTTGCAGAATGCCGCGCGACGGCTTGACTTCGGGTAATGACTTCGCAGGGGCTATCCCTTACCCTGCCGCCTATTTGCGCGAACCCCACCCATGACCGAGCGCCTCCGCATCGCAACCCGCAAAAGCCCCCTGGCCCTGTGGCAGGCCGAACACGTCGCCGAGCGCCTGCGCGCGGCGCATCCGGGGCTGGAGGTCGAGCTGGTCGGCCTCAGCACGCAGGGTGATCGCATCCTCGATGCGCCGCTGGCCAAAGTCGGCGGCAAGGGCCTGTTCGTCAAGGAGCTCGAACTGGCGATGATCGACGGGCGGGCCGATATCGCCGTGCACTCGATGAAGGACGTGCCGGTCGACTTCCCCGACGGCCTGTGCCTGCCGGTGATCCTCGAACGCGAGGACCCGCACGATGCCTTCGTCAGTACCCGCTACGCCCATCCCTCAGAGCTGCCGCCCGGCGCCCGCGTCGGCACTTCCAGCCTGCGCCGCCAGTGCCAGCTCGCCGCGCGTTATCCGCATCTGCTCATCGGCAGTCTGCGCGGCAACGTCAATTCGCGGCTGGCGAAGCTCGACAGCGGTGAGTTCGACGCGGTGATCCTTGCCGCCGCCGGCCTCAAGCGGCTCGGCTTTGCTGCGCGCATCCGCTGCGTGCTGAGCCCGGAAGAAAGCCTGCCGGCGATCGGTCAGGGCGCGATCGGCATCGAATGCCGCAGCGGCGATACCCGCGTGCGGGCGCTGATCGATGTCCTCGACGACGCCGCGACGCATACCCGGCTGCGCGCCGAACGGGCGCTGAACACCCGCCTGCAGGGGGGCTGCCAGGTGCCGATCGGCGGCCACGCGATCCTCGACGGTGATGCCCTGTGGCTGCGCGGCCTGGTCGGCGAGCCGGACGGCAGCCGCGTCATCTGCGGCGAGCGGCGCGGTGCCGCCAGCGAGGCCGAGGCGCTCGGCGTGCAGCTGGCCGAGGAGCTGCTGGCACGCGGTGCGGACGCGATTCTCGCCCGCGTTTTCGGCAACCGGAACTGAGGCGCGCAATGGCCGGACCGCTGGCAGGACTGCACATTCTGGTGACCCGCCCCGAGGCGCAGGCCGAGGGACTGGTCGCCGCGATCGAGGCCGAAGACGGCATCGCGCTGCGCTTCCCGACGCTGGCGATCCTGCCGCCGCGTTCGCCTGAGCGCCTCGAAGAAGCGCTCGCCGCGCTGCCCGGCTGCGAGCTGGCGATCTTCACCAGCGCCAATGCCGTGTACGGCATCGCCGATCCGCTGGCCGCGCTCGGCGGCTGGCCGCAGGGGGTGCGGGTGGTGGCGGTCGGTGCGGCGACGGCGCGGGCGCTGCAGAGCATCGGTGTACCGGTCGACCTGCAGCCGCCGGCCGACGACGAACGCAGCGAGGCGCTGCTCGGCCTGCCGGCGCTGCAGGACGTCGACGATCAGCAGATCCTGATCGTGCACGGCGAAGGCGGCCGTGAACTGCTCGCCGAGACGCTCACCGAGCGCGGTGCGCGGGTGATGCTGGCCGAGAGCTATCGCCGTGCGCTGCCGCCGGATGCCCACCTCGCCCCGGTGCGGGCGCGGCTCGAAGCCGGGCAGATCGATGTCATCACCACCACCAGCAACGCCAGTCTGACGAATCTCTTTGAACTGCTCGGCAAGGCGGGGCGAGAATCCCTGCTCTCGACCCGGCTGCTCGTGGTCAGCCCGCGAGGCGCCGAGCTGGCCGTCAAACTCGGTTTTCATCATCCCCCCATCATCGCTACGGGGGCGGCCGACGCTGCAGTCGTCGCGGCGCTCGTCGAGTGGCGCGCCGGCGCCGCGGCCGATACTCCAAACCGCACCAGAGGACCCGTCATGACGGATAAGACGCGCGATCAAGCCCAACCCGACAAGGAACCGCCGAAGCAGCCGCCGGCGCCCGCGGCAAAGAAGCCGGCGGCACCGGCTGCCCCGCCGCCGGCCAAGCCGGCCGCGGGTGGTGGCGGAGCGCTCGGCGGGCTGGCGCTGCTGGTGGCGCTGGCGGCGGCCGGCGGCGCGGGCTTCCTCGGTTACCAGTGGTACCAGGGGCGCGCGGCGCAGCAGCAGCAGGTCGCCGACATCGACGCGCGCATCGCCGCGGCTCTGCAGAAGGGCGCGGCCGACACCTCGTCGGCGGTCGCCAAGCTGCAGTCGGAACTCGATGCCGCGCGCAGCGAGCTGGCGGCGCAGGCGCAGCGCGCTGCGGACGCCCAGGCCGGCAAGCTCAAGGACATGGGAGACAAGGTCGAAGGTCTGGTGCTCGGTCAGCGCGGCCTGCTGGCCGAGGTCGAAGCGGCGAAGACGGCGGCGGCGAAGGGCGATCTCAATGCGCTGACGCTCTCCGAAGTCAGCTACCTGCTGCGCGTGGCCGACCACAAGCTGCATTTCGAGGCCGACCCCGCCGGCGCGCTGGAGGCGTTGCAGGTGGCCGAGCAGCGGCTGGCCGCGGCCAATGAGCTGGCTTTTGCCGGCGTGCAGAAGATGCTCGCCGAGAACATCGCCACGGTGCGCGGCGTCAAGCTGCCGGACTACGCCGGCATCGCGCACCGCATCATCGAGCTGGAAGGCCGCGTCGACGTGCTCGCCGTCAAGCCCGACATCCAGGTCGAAAACCTCAAGGCCCGCGTCAAGCCGCAGCTCGACAGCGCCGTGCCGGAGGGCGAGGCGCCGTGGTACGAGCGCATGGCCGAGAATGCCTGGAATCAGGTCAAGGACATCGTCGTCATCCGCCACGAGCGCACTCACACGCAGCCGCTGATGACGCCGAAGGAATCCTTCTTCCTGCATCAGAACCTGCGCCTGAACCTCGAAGCGATGCGCCTGGCGCTGCTGCGTGACGATGCCGTCGCCTACCAGGAATCGGCGCAGCTGGTGGTTGCCTGGCTCGGCCAGTACTTCGATCAGTCCGACGCCGACGTGCAGCAGCTGACCAAGGACGTGCAGGCGCTCGCCGCGGTGCAGCTCAAGCCCTACGTGCCGGACATCCACGGCACGGTGAAGGCCTTCGGCGAGATCCTTTCGCGGCGTCAGCCGGTGCGCTCGGCCACCGTCACTGACGAGCAGCGCGCCGGCGCCGTCACCGGGGAGGCTTCGCAGTGAAGATCCTGATCGGTCTCGTCGTTGCCCTGTTTTCCGCCGTCGGCCTGGCCTGGCTGGTGCGCCAGGACGCCGGCTACGTGCTGGTCACCGTCGGCTCGTGGACGATCGAAACCTCGGTTGCCGCAGCGCTGGTGATCGTCATCCTCGGCTTCTTCGTCGGCTACAAGCTGCTGCGCTACACCGGCCGCCTGCTGCGCATGCCGCGCACGCTCGGTGAGCTGGGCCGCCGCCGCCGCGAGCGCCGCGCCAGCCGTCTGCTGGCCACCGCCACCAAGTCGCTGGCCGAAGGCCGACCGGCCGCCGCCGAAGCCGCCTTCCAGAAGGGGCTGGCGCTGAGTACGCACAATCAGGCGCTGTATCTGGTCGGCGCCGCCCGCGCCGCGCATCGCCAGGGTGCCAAGGATCGTCGTGACCGCTATCTGGAGCAGGCCGCCAAACTGCCGCGCGACACGGTCGCCGTGGTCGGCATCGCCCGCGCCGAGCTGCTGCTCGAAGACGATGACGCCGAGCAGGCGGCCAAGGTGCTGCACGACGTGCAGATCCTGGCGCCGAACCAGCCGCGCGTGCTCGAACTGCAGCTCGACATCGCCAGCCGCCTCGGCGACTGGGAACACGCGCTGCGCCTGCTGCCGCAGCTGCGCAAGCGCAAGCTGCTCGACGATGACGGTTTCCGCGACGCCCAGCTGCAGGTGCACCGCGAGCGTCTGGCCGCCTGTGCGCGTCAGGGCAAACTGGCCGATCTGCAGCGGCTGTGGGGCGAGGTGCCGAAGGCGCTGCGCAGCGACGAGTCGCTGCTGATCGACTACGTCGGCCAGCTGCGCGAGCTCGATGCCGCCGAGCCGGCCGAGGCACTGCTCAAGCAGGCCATCGGCCAGCACTGGAGCAACGCGCTGTGCGTCGCCTACGGCCAGCTCGCGCGCGGCGATGCCAACGCCCAGCTGGCGAGCGCCGAAAGCTGGCTGGCGGCGCAGAAGGACAATCCCTACCTGCTGCTGACGCTCGGCCGTCTGGCGGTGCGTGCGCGCAAGGCGGACAAGGCCCGCGGCTATCTGGAGCAGAGCCTGAAGCTGATGCCGATGGGCGATACCTATCAGGTGCTCGGCGAGCTGCTCGAAGGCGCCAACGACGCCAGTGCCGCGATTGCCTGCTACCGCGCCGGCCTGCACCTGCTGAGCGGCCACGAGACCGTCAAGGAAGGTGTCGCACTGCCGGCGGAGAAGGCGCTCAGCGCCTGAGCGCTGACACCGCACGTATCATCAGGCCGGGCTCGCTGCCCGGCCTTTTTTATGGTCTTTCTGCGGTGGTGCGGTCAGCGCAGCATCAGGAACAGCGAACCGTTGCCGCGCACGATCTGCAGCAGCAGCGAGCGGGCGCCGTCGGTGGCGGTGCGCAGGCTGTCGAGGTCGCCGACCGGCTGGCGGTTGACGGCGACGATCACATCGCCCGGGCGCAGGCCGCCGCGTGCCGCCGCCGAGCCGGCGTCGACTCCGGCCACCAGCACGCCGTCGATTTCCCCGGCCAGCGGATGATTGGCGGGCAGTTCGGTGAAGCTCGCGCCGTCGAGGCGGCGGTTCAATGCCCCGCCCGGCAGGGCGCTGCGGCTGCCGCCCTGGTTATCGCCGAGGGTGGCGCTGATCGTCAGCGGTTTGCCGTCGCGGATCAGCTCGACGCGCACCGCGTCACCGGCGCGCAGTACGCCGATGTTGTTGCGCAGCGAGGACGAGTCGCGCACCGGACGGTCGTTGATCGCAGTGATGACATCACCCTGGCGGATGCCGGCGCGCTCGGCCGCCGAGCGCGGGCTGACCTGGGCGACGACGGCGCCGCCGCTGCGCTCCAGCGCGAAGGCCTGTGCCAGTTCCGGCGTCAGGTCCTGGGTGGAGACGCCGAGCAGGCCGCGGCGGATCGCGCCGTAGCGCACCAGCTGCTCCATCAGCTGGTGGGCCATGTTGCTGGGGATCGCAAAGCCGATGCCGACGTTGCCGCCGCTCGGCGCCAGGATCGCGGTGTTGATGCCGACCAGCTCGCCGCGCAGGTTGACCAGCGCGCCGCCGGAATTGCCGGGATTGATCGAGGCGTCGGTCTGGATGAAGTCCTCGTAGCCCTCGATGCCGAGACCGCTGCGGCCGAGCGCGGAGACGATGCCGGAAGTCACCGTCTGGCCGAGACCGAAGGGATTGCCGATGGCGACGACGAAGTCACCAACGCGCAGGCGGTCGGAGTCGGCGAGCGGCAGCGCGGTGAGGTTCTTCGCCTCGATCTGGATCACGGCGACGTCGGAATCGGCATCGGAGCCGATCAGCCTGGCCTGCAGCTGGCGACCGTCGCGCAGCGTGACGCTGATCTTGTCGGCCCCGTCGATGACGTGGTGATTGGTCAGCACGTAACCGCGGGCGGCGTCGACGATGACGCCGGAGCCGAGCGACTGCGTGGTGCGCTCGCGCTGGCGCTTGGGGATATTGAAGAAATGGCGGAACACCGGGTCGTCGAGCAGCGGGTTGCGCTGCACGCGCACGCGGCTTTCGGTGCTGATGTTGACCACCGCCGGCGTGGCTTTTTCGAGCATCGGCGCCAGCGTCGGCAGTTCCTGACCGTCGACTGCCCACGGCAGCGCCGCCTGCGCCGGTGGCGCCAGCAGGCTGGCGGCGAGCAGGGCGGCGAACAGCGGGGCGAGGCGGGGTGTCGTCTTCATCGGCGGCTCCGGTCAGCGGGGGCGGGCGGGCTCAGCCGAGCCCGGCGCGCGGATCGAAGGGCAGTGTATCGGCCATTTTCTGGAACAGCTCGCGGGCAGCCGGTGTGTCCGCCGGCGGATTGACGATCTTCAGGCGCACGAACTGGTCGCCGGCCGGTTTGCCCGGCAGACCGCGACCGCGCAGCCGCAGCTTCTGCCCGCTCTGCGCACCGGCGGGCACGGCGAGCGTGACCCGGCCGCCGAGCGTCGGCACCTCGACCTTGGCACCGAGGGCGGCTTCCCACGGTGCGAGCGGCAGTTCGAGCGTCAGGTCGCGGCCGTCGACCTGGTACAGCGGGTGCGGCCGGTAGGCCACTTCCAGGTACAGGTCTCCAGCCGTGGCACCGTTGCTGCCGGGCGTACCCTGGCCGGCGAGGCGGATCTTCTGCCCCGGCGCGATGCCGGCCGGAATGCGCACGTTGAGCGTGCGCCGTTCGCTGCCGTTGTCGACGCTGAGCGCGCGGTTGCCGCCGGCGAAGGCTTCTTCCAGCGTGATCTCCAGCGGACGGGTGACATCCTCGCCGTGGCGGGCGTGGCTGTGGCGGCCGCGGGCGTGCTGCTGCGCGCGCTCGCCGAAGCCGGCAAAGCCGCCCTCGCCGAACAGACTGCTGAAGAACTCGCTGAAATCGGTCTGCGAGAAGCCTTCGGCCGGGTTCGGGCCGCGATGGCTGCGGGCGTGGGCGCCGGTGTGCGGCTGCCACTGCCAGCCGGGCGGCGGACGGAATTCGTCGCCGGCACGGTAGTCGTGGCCGAACTGGTCGTAGGCCCGGCGCTTTTCGGCGTCGTGCAGCACCTCATAGGCTTCCGACACCGCCTTGAAGCGCTCTTCGGCATCCCGCTCCTTGCTGACGTCGGGATGGTACTTGTGCGCCAGGCGGCGATAAGCCTTTTTGATTTCGTCCGCGGTGGCCGTGCGCGACACGCCGAGGACTTCGTAGTAATCCTTGAATTCCATCGCCTGAGGTCCGATTCCGGAAACAGGACGGCGGCCTGTGTGGCCGCCGTCCCCGAGAGCTTACCGGGTTTCGACCGTGATCTTGCGGGGCGCTGCGCGCTCCTGCTTCGGAATCACGATTTCCAGTACGCCGTGCTGGCCGTGCGCGCTGATGCGGCTGGCATCGGCGGTGTCGGGCAGGCCGAAGCGGCGGTAGAAGGTGCCGCGCGCGCGTTCGACGCGCTTGTAGCCCTCACCGGCTTCCTTCTGCTCGGACATGCGCTGGCCCTTGAGCGTCAGTACGCCGTTCTCCATCGTGATGTCGATGTTCTGCGGATCGACGCCGGGGATGTCGGCATGGATGACGAAGCGGTCGGCTTCTTCTTTGATGTCGACCGCCGGCACCCAGTCGCAGGTGGCGACGCTGGAGCTGTCATCGCTGGCGCCACCGAGGCGCGGGTCGAGCAAACGTTCGAGTTCTTTCTGCATTTGGTTGAAACGGTTCCACGGATCGTAGCGGGTGATGCTCATGGTCGGTTCCTCCATCGGGTTGTGGCCGGCGGCGCTTGCTGTCGCCGTTGTCCGCTAGATAGGGGTGGCCGCTGCCGTTTCAAGGGCCTGCAGGCTGGTTCTGCTGCCGCGGATGGGGTATCTAGCGGCCTCCCGTCCGCCCCGTTCAAAAGGAATCGCCGATGAGTGCCGAGCGCCAGTTCATTCCCCTCGACATCGCCGTGCTGACCGTCTCCGACACGCGCAGCGAGGCCGACGACGTCTCCGGCCGCACGCTGGTCGAGCGCCTGCAGGAGGCCGGTCACCGCTGCATCGAAAAGGCGATCTGCCGCGACGACGTCTATCAGATCCGCGCCGTCGTCTCGCGCTGGATCGCCGATGCGGCGGTGCAGGTGGTGATCAGCACCGGCGGCACCGGCGTCACCGGGCGCGACGGCACGCCGGAGGCGATCAAGCCGCTGCTCGACAAGGAAATCGAAGGCTTCGGCGAGCTGTTCCGCATGCTCTCCTGGGAGGAGATCCGCACCTCGACGGTGCAGTCGCGGGCGCTGGGCGGTGTCGCCAACGGCACCTATCTGTTCGTGCTGCCGGGTTCGAGCGGCGCCTGCCGCACCGCCTGGGACCGCATCCTGCAGGAGCAGCTCGACTACCGGCACCGGCCGTGCAATTTCGTCGAGCTGATGCCGCGCCTGCTCGAACGCTGAGCGCGCGGCGATGACCGATGAACCGATATCTGCCGAGGCGGCGGCGACGGCCGATGGCCATGTGCCCGGGCTGGGCATTGCGCTGGGCAGCGGCTCGGCGCGCGGCTGGGCGCACATCGGCGTGCTGCGCGCGCTGGAGGAGCTCGACATCGAGCCGCACTTCGTCGCCGGCTGTTCGATCGGCGCGCTGGTCGGCGCCGCCTGGGCGGCGCAGCGGCTCGATGCGCTGGAGGAATGGGCGCGCGACATGGACTGGTGGCAGATCCTGCGCTTCGTCGATTTCCGCGCCGGAGCGCTGGTCGCCGGGGATCGCCTGCTGCAGGCCTTTGCCGAGCGCATCGGCAACCCGCGCATCGAGGATCTGCCGCGGCGCTTTGCCTGCGTCGCCACCGATCTGGCGCAGGGGCGCGAGGTCTGGTTTCAGGAAGGCAGTCTGCTCGCCGCGGTGCGGGCCTCAATCGCGCTGCCCGGCATCCTGCATCCGGTGGCGGGCGGCAGCGGCTGGCTGGTCGACGGCGGCCTGGTCAACCCGGTGCCGGTCTCGCTGGCGCGCGCGCAGGGCGCGACACGCGTCATCGCCGTCAATCTCAACGGCGACCTGGTCGGCCGTTATCTGCTGCGCCGCCGCGCCCGCGCGCCACGGCTGCTCGAACCGTTCGCCCAGCGCCTGCAGGGGCTGCTCGGTCGCGATGACACGGACGAGGACGGCGATGCACCGCCGGCGTCGCCACCAAGCCTGTTCGAGATCGTCGTCAGCTCGATGAACGTGATGCAGGATCGCATCACCCGTTCGCGCATGGCCGGCGATCCGCCCGATGTGCTGCTGGCGCCGCGGCTCGGTCATCTGGCACTGCTCGATTTCCACCGTGCCGAGGAGGCCATCGCCATCGGCCGCCTGGCCGTGGAGCACAACCGTGCGGCGCTGCTCGACCTGGTCGGCCGGCCGCTGGAGGAGGAATGATGGAACTCGCAGCCGATCTGCCGCCCTATCTCGCCGCCGCTGTCGTCGCGCTGCTCGGCGGTGTGCACTGCGTGGGCATGTGCGGCGGCATCGTCGGCGTACTGACGCTTGGCCTGCCGGCCGAGCAGCGCACCGGCGCCCGGCTGCTGCCGTATCTGCTGGCCTACAACAGCGGGCGCATCGTCAGCTATACGCTGGCCGGCGCGCTGGCCGGCGGTGTCGGCGCCTGGGCGGCGCATCTGCTCTCGGTGCGCTATGCCCAGCTCGGTCTGCAGGCGCTGGCCGGGGCCTTCATGCTCGCGCTCGGGCTGTATCTCGCCGGCTGGTGGGCGGGGATCACCCGCATCGAGCGCGTCGGTGGCGTCGTCTGGCGGCGCATCGAGCCCGTCGCCCGCCGCCTGCTGCCGGTGCGCACGCCGCTGCAGGCGCTGGCCTGCGGCCTGCTGTGGGGCTGGCTGCCCTGCGGTCTGGTCTACAGCGTGGTGGTGTGGGCCATCGCGGCCGGCAGCGCCCGTGAGGGCGCTCTGCTGCTGCTGGCCTTCGGCCTCGGTACCTTGCCGGTGCTGCTGGCGATGGGGACTGCGGCGGCGGCGCTTGGCGGCTTCGTGCGTCGCCCCGGCGTGCGCCGGCTGGCCGGGGCGCTGGTGGTCGCCTTCGGCGCGCTGCAGCTCGGCTGGGCGCTGCGGGCGCTGCTCTGAGCAGCGCTAGCGCCAGAACGCCGGTACGAACAGCAGCACCAGCGGAAAGACTTCGAGGCGGCCGATCAGCATCGACAGCGTCAGGATCCAGGTCGCGGCGTCGTTGAGCGGGGCGAAGTTGCCGGCGGTATCGCCAAGGCCGACGCCCATGTTGTTGATGCAGCCGGCGACTGAGCCGAAGGCGGTGACCAGATCGACGCCGGTGGCGGCGACGCCGACCGAGCAGGCGCAGTAGGCGAAGATGTAGAGGAAGTAAAACGCCAGCACCGCCTGCATCACCCGCTCGGGGACCGTGCGGTTTGCGAGCTTGACCGGGATCTGCGCCGTCGGCCGGATCAGCAGCTTCATTTCACGCACGCTCTGGCGGTACAGCAGCAGGAAGCGCATCGCCTTGATGCCGCCGCAGGTCGAACCGACGCAGCCGCCGAGGAAGCTGCCGAGCAGCAGCAGCAGGGTGACCGGCAGCGGCCAGTCCGGGTAGTTGGCGGTGACTAGGCCGTTGTCGGTGACGATCGAGGCGGTCTGGCAGAAACCGTGGTAGATCGCTTCCCACAGCGGGAAGGTCCCGCTCCAGTACAGCCAGCCGATGGCGAAGACGATGATTGCGCCGATCGCGCGCAGGAAGAAGCGGAATTCCTCGTCGGCAAAGATCGCCCGCAGGCTCTTCTGTCGCCAGGCGAAGAAAAACAGCGCGAAGTTGACCGCCGCGATGATCGAAAAAAGCCCGGCGACCAGTTCGATCGCCGGGCTCTTGAAGTAGCCGATCGAGGCGTCATGGGTGGAAAAGCCGCCGAGTGCGATGGTCGCGAAGCTGTGGCAGATCGCATCGAACGGCTCCATGCCCGCCAGCCAGAATGACAGCGTGCAGATCACATTGATGCCGACGTAGAGCATCCACAGGTTTTTCGCCGTCTCGGTGATGCGTGGCGTGAGTTTTTCGTCTTTCATCGGGCCGGGCGTCTCGGCGCGATAGAGCTGCATGCCACCGACCCCGAGCATGGGCAGCAGCGCCACGGCCAGCACGACGATACCCATGCCGCCGAAGAAGTTGAGCTGGGCGCGGTAGTAGACGATCGCATGCGGCAGGGCGTCGATGTTGGAGAGCACCGTGGCGCCGGTGGTGGTCAGCCCGGAAACCGCTTCGAACACGGCATCGACCAGCGGCATGTGCGGGTTTTTGGCCAGCATGAAGGGGATCGCCGAGAGCAGCGACAGCGTGAACCAGAAGGCGACGACGACGAGAAAGCCGTCACGGTTGCGCAGATCGACCTTGTGCCTGCGCAGCGGCAGCCAGAACACCAGGCCGCTGAGCAGCGTGATCGCGAAGCTGTCGGCGAACGGTTCGAGGGCGCCGTCGTCGTAGTACAGCGCCACCAGCAGCGGCGGCAGCATGGTCATGCTGAACATCACCAGCAGCAGGCCGAATAACTGCAGGCTCGCCTTCAGCGGCGCGAGCGGCAGCGGCAGCCCCGCCCCCTTGTGCGGATGAGGGTCTAGCGTGCGTGCAGTGCTGCGCGGCGGCAGGGAACTCATCGGGCGACCTCGGGCGTGGGCGGCGGCGGACATTACAAGAGCGCGCTAGTCAACTATCATCCGGCGACGTGCATCAGAGTTGATGGACCATCTTTGTTGTTTGACGCGGAGTTGCGTTGACCATGCTCATTCTCGTCATTGAAGACGATGCCGCCGCCGCAGGAATGCTGGTGGAAGGGCTGAAAGCAAACGGACATGCTGCCGAGCATGTCACGGATATCGATGAAGCTTACGAACGGGTGCGCCGCGGCTGGTACGATGCCCTGATCGTCGATCGCATGTTACCGGGAGGTCATGACGGCCTGGAACTGATCGATCGCCTGCGCGTCGAGGGTTTCGATCTGCCGATCATGGTGCTGTCGGCGCTGGTCGATGTCGACGAACGGGTGCGCGGCCTGCGCCGTGGCGGTGACGACTACCTGACCAAGCCCTATGAACTCGTCGAGCTGGTCGCCCGTCTGGAAGCGCTGACGCGGCGCAATCAGGAAACGCCGGTGCGATTGCGGGTCTGTGATCTCGAACTCGACCTGATCGCACACGAGGTCACACGCGCCGGCGAGCCGGTGCGGCTGCAGCCACGCGAGTTTCGCCTGCTGGAGTTCCTGGCCCGCCATGCCGGACAAGTGGTGACCCGCTCGATGTTGCTCGAAAACGTCTGGGCCTGTGGCTTCGACCCGCAGACCAATGTCATCGACGTGCACATCAGCCGGCTGCGCTCGAAGATCGATCGAGGTGCCGCCCAGCCCTTGATCCATACCCTGCGCGGACGCGGCTACATGCTCGGTGATGCGCCCTAGGCGCAGGGGTGTGTCGGGCATGCCGGGACACTGGTCCGAAGCCGTGGCGCACGATCTGCGCGCACCGCTGTCGCGGCTGCGCAGTCGGATCGAACAGGCCCGGCGCGGGCCTTTCGAGGAGCAGGCGTGGCGGGCGACGCTGGACGCGCTGGCCGCGGATGTCGACGTGCTGGTGGCGACGTGTAATGCCCTGCTCGACATCGCTCGGGCACAGACCGGTGAACCGCTGCGCGACATCCAGCCGGTCGATCTGAGCGAGCTGGTGGCCGAGGTCGCCGAGGTCTATGCAGCGCTGGCCGATGAGCGCGGTATCGCCTTTGTCGTCGAGATCGAAACCGGGGTCAGCATGCTCGGCGTGCAGCGCCTGCTGGCGCAGGCTATCGCCAATCTGCTCGATAACGCCCTGAAGTTCACGCCGACAGGGGGCCGCGTAGGTCTGCGGCTGCGGCATGCGGAGCAGGGCTGGCAGTTGCAGATCGACGACAGTGGTCCTGGTATTCCCGAAGCGGAGCGCGAGCGGGTGTTCGAGCGCTTTGTGCGCCTGCCGGCGACCGAGGCGCTGCCTGGACACGGCCTCGGCCTCGCCCTGGTGCGCGCGGTGGTGCGCGCCCACGGCATTCAGCTGAGGCTCGGTGATCAGGTCTCCGGCAGCGGGCTGTGCGTGCTGCTGAGCTTTCCAGCACCGGCCTGAGTGCCGGCGATCTGCGGCATGTCGCCACTGAAGAACTTCTCCCTCGGCTCGGAGAAATAGATACCCTGGCCGAAGCCGACGTCGAGTTCGAGCAGCAGGCCGACGGTCTCGCGGTTCTCGACGAACTCGGCGATCGTACCAATGCCGAGGCCGTGAGCCATCTCACTGATGGCTTTGACGAAGATGCGATCGCTGCGGTCACTGGTGAGGTGGCGGATGAAGCTGCCGTCGATCTTGACGTAATCGACGACCAGATTCTTCAGATAGTGGAACGAGGAAAAACCGGAACCGAAGTCATCGAGCGCGAAGCGGTAGCCGGCGTTGCGCAGTGTGGTGATGAACTGCCGGGCGACGGAGAAGTTCTCGACGGCGGCGGTTTCTGTCACTTCGAAGACGATGCAGGCTGGATCGGCCTGATAGCGGCTGCAGGCCTCGTGGATCAGTGCCAGCAGCTCCGGGCTGCCGAGGTGACCACCCGACAGATTGATCGTCAGACTGACCGGGCGACCCTCCTGGCGGCTGCGGCCCTGCGTGGCAATGGCGTGCTCGACGACCCAGCGGTCGAGATCGCGGATCAGACCGAAACGCTCGGCGACGGCCATGAACGCGCCGGGACCGATCAGCTGGCCATTCTCATCGACCATCCGCAACAGGGTCTCGTAGTGGTGGATGTGGCGGCTGCGCAGATCGACGATCGGCTGGAATACCAGCTTGAAGCGGTTTTCCTTGAGGGCCGAGCGGATGCGGTCTTCCCAGTGGATCTTGTCGCGCATGCGCGCCATTTCATCGCCGCCGCCGAACAGGCGATAGGTGTTGCGCCCCTGGGCCTTGGCCTCGTACATCGCCGCATCGGCGTTAGCCAGCAGATCGCCGGTTTCGACCCCGTGGCGTGGAAACAGCGCTACGCCGATGCTGGCCGAGAACGGCGTGCTCTGCCCCTGGTGGAAGAACTCGTGATGATTGAGCGTGCTCAGCAGCTGACGGCACAAGGCCTGCGCCGCCCCCAGATCGACGTTGCGCGCGATGATGCCAAACTCGTCGCCTCCCAGGCGGCCGAGGGTCTGCCCGTCGAGCAGTGCATCCTTCAAGTGCTGTGTCACCTGACGCAGGTATTCGTCACCGGTCAGATGGCCGTAGGTGTCGTTGATGTATTTGAACTGATCGAGATCGAGGTAGAGCAGCGCGCCGTGCGAGTCCTGTACCCGGGCATTTTCGATGTCGGTCTGCAGCACGTTCTGGAAGCGATGGCGGTTGATCAGCCCGGTCAGGGAGTCGTGATCGGCAAGCCAGGCGACACGTTCCTCGCCGAGCTTTTCCTCGGTGACGTCCAGCGCCAGCCCGGTCAGGATCGGGCCATCCTCCGTCTGCTCAGTTGAAGCGATCAGGCGCAGCCAGCGGTAGCCACCGCTGCTGTGCAGCAGGCGCAGGTCGAGCACATGGCTGCGCACCGAGTGGCCGGTGTCGCTGAGGAAACTGTGTGCCCAGGACCGGTCTTCGGGGTGGCAGACGGTATCGATGAAGTCCGCACTCAGCCAGTCGCGTGCCGGTCGTGACAGCAGAACGATGGCTTCGCTGCTGACATCGATGAAGCGGCCGCTGCGTGGGTCGGCTTCCCAGACGGCCGCGCCGATGCCGCGCAGCATCAGGCCGAGACGGCGTGCCCGTTGCTGCAGGTGCAGCTGCTGATTGCTGGTATTGCTGAAGCGTTCGCCGAAACGCGTCGCCAGGCGGTTGGTGGCTTCGCCGAGGGCGGTGAGTTCGCCGGGCAGTGGGCCGAGGCGTGTGCTGAAATCGTCGCGACCGAGTGCTTCGAGTGCACTCTGGACATTCGCCAGGGCCTGGCGGCGCCGGTGCATCAGATGCAGCGCGGAGGCCGCAGTCAGCGTGCCGCCGCTCAGGACGAACAGCAGGCTCTGCAACAGCAGCAGATTATTGCTGTTGTCAGGCCGGCTCAGCTCAAGGCGCAGCAGGCCGACGTTGCGGTTGCCGATGCGCAGGGGGCCGCTCAGAACGAGGCCGTCGGCGACCGGTTTGATTTCGAGATCCGAGGGTTGCTCCGCGACCTGCGCGGGGGCACTACCGAGTGCGGCGAACAGCTGGCGCTCGGGGGTGTAGATCGCTGCCCGGACGACGTCGGGTGAATGCTGCAGCAGCGACAGTGTTTCCAGTGCCGCTGTCGGGTTGACTGACGCGACGGCCGGTTCGAGCGCCCTGACCAGCAGGGTGAAGCGTTCGCGCAGTGCGATCTGTTCCTGCTGTGCGGTATGCGTTGCGCTTTGTCGAGCCATGCTCCAGCTGACCAGACCGCTGATCAGGCTGGTGCCGCCGATGACCAGCAGCAGCAATGCGGGCAGTGTGGGCACGGTCTTCATGACATGGCGCCCGTGGCTGGTAGTACGTGTTGGCCCTCGGCGGCGTGTGGATCGCGGGGCTGCGGTGTGGACCATTCCATGTCATTGGATCCAGAAGGAGAGTGGAGGTGTCGAGCCTCAATTCACCGTACGGTTGACGGAGTCGTCTGCCGTCACGCCATCGGGTAGACGGCGCGGCGCGCGGATGCGCAGACGCTTCTCGCGGGAGTGGTCGCCCGCCAGCAGCATTACGGCTGATTTTGGCACACCAAAGGCATCACCGAGCAATGCACACAGCCGGGCGTTGGCCTGGCCGTCGACCGGCGGGGCACCGAGGCGTACGCGCAGGCGTCCATCCTGCACTTCGCCGAAGGCGTCGCGGCCGGCACGCGGCTGGACGCGTACCTCCACGATCAGATCTGCGCCGTCCCAGCGATACCAGGCGCTCATCGGCATCAACTGCGCAGCAGGGCAAAGCCGAGGTCGCGGATCGGCGCGATCAGCAGCATGTGCATGAGCTGCAGCACTACCAGGGCGATCAGCGGTGACAGGTCGACGCCGCCGAACAACGGCAGTACGCGCTGCACCGGACGCAGCACCGGCGCTGTCAGGCGATAGAGCACGCCGTACAGCGGATTGCGCGGGTCGCGAACGAACCAGCTCATCAGCGCCTGGATGATCACCGCCCAGAGAAACACCTGCAGTGTCAGGCCGAGCAGCTCGGCGAGTGCCAGCACCAGCACACCGAACGGATTGCTCGGCAGGCCGCCGAGGTTCAGGACCAGCAGCCATTCGATGATCTGCAGTGCCAGCATCAGCAGCAGGCAGGCGAGATCCAGCCCGAACAGGCCGGGAATCGAGCGTCGCAGCGGGATCAGCGGCGGGTTGGTCACGCGGACCAGGAACTGCACCAGCGGGTTATAGAAATCGGCGCGCACCCACTGCAGCAGAAAGCGCAGCAGCAGCGCCAGGATGTAGAAACCGAAGGCCGTCTGGATCAGGAAGATGCCGGCGTTGTTGAAGTAGGGGGCGCCATTCATGCGTCGCCCCCGAACAAATCACCGAGCTCGCGCGAACGCCGCGCGGCGGCGCCGAGCGCCCGCGTGACGATGCCGGCGGTGTCGGCCTGTTGAAATTCCTTGATCGCGGCTTCGGTCGTGCCCTTCGGCGAGGTGACGTGAGCGCGCAGGTCGGCGGGGCTCTCGTTGCTTTCCAGTGCGATCTTGGCGGCGCCGAAGGCGGTCTGCAGTGTCAGCAGGCGTGCGGTTGCCGCCGGCAGACCGAGCTCGCGGGCAGCGGCCTCCATCGCTTCCATCAACAGGAAGAAATAAGCCGGTCCGCTGCCTGACAAAGCGGTGACGGCGTCGAGTTGGGCTTCCTCATCGACCCAGACCGTCAGGCCGACCGCACGCAGGATCGACTCGGCGCGCTGACGCTGTTCGGCGCTGACGCCTGCTGCCGCAAACAGCGCGGTGGCGCCGCTCTTGACCAGTGCCGGGGTGTTCGGCATGGCGCGCACCAGTGCGACATGGCCGCCCAGCCAGCGGTCGAGATCACCGAGGCGCACACCCGCGGCGATCGATACCACCAGCGGGCGGGCGTGCTGGATCGGTTCCGCCAGTTCGCGAGCGACCTCGGCCAGGATCTGTGGCTTGACGGCGAAAACGACGACACCAGCTTCGGCGATCGCTTCCTGATTGTGTTCGAAGGTCTGCACGCCGAACTGCGCGCGCAGCGTTTCACGACTTTGAGCCAGTGGTTCCGCCACGCGCAGCGCTGCGGCCGGAAAGCCGTCGGCGAGCAAACCGCCGATCAGGCTGCGAGCCATGTTGCCGCCGCCGATGAACGTGATGGGAGAACGGGTCATGCGAATTGATCCTCTGCGGGATGGGTCGGCAAGAAGCTAAACAGGCGCTTACGGCTTTGGCAACCGCGGCGCCTCAGGGTGGCGCCGGGCGCCAGTTGCGGGCGCTGCGCCGTATCGTCGTGAGCTGTGCGGCATCGAGGTGGGGCGCGAGCTCGTCACGCAGGGCCAGCGCCTCGGTGCTGCCGCCGAGAGCGGCCAGGTCCAGCCAGTGGTAGGCCGCCAGCGGATCGGCGGCGGTACCGACACCGTCGCGCAGCAGCACGCCATACGCACCCTGGGCCGGGGCGTAGCCCTGTTGTGCCGCATGACGGATCAGCTCGACCCCCTGTGCCACATCTTTGCGCACGCCGGCGCCGCGCAGCGCGGCGATGCCGAGCAGCAGCCGCCCCGGCGCGAATTCGGCGCGGGCCGCCTGTGCGTACCACTGGGCGGCCTGGGCGTCATCACGACCGACACCGTCGCCGCCGGCGTAGATCAGCCCGAGGTTGACCTGGGCCAGCGGCAGCCCCTGTTCGGCGGCGCGGCGCAGCCACAGCGTGCCGGCTTCGGCATCCCGCTCGATGCCCTGGCCGGCGCGCAGCAGCAGGCCGAGCGCCAGCTGGGCCGGCGGATGGCCGGCTTCGGCGGCAGCGCGGTATTCACGCACCGCCAGCAACAGGTCGGCGGTGACGCCAAGCCCGCGCTGGTAATGCTCGCCCAGACGGGTGTGGGCGCTGGCCAGTCCCTGCTTGGCGGCGCGGCTGTACCAGGTGATGGCTTCAGCGTCGTCACGCGGGGCACCGATGCCTTCCGCCAGGCGTTCACCGAGCTCGAACTGGGCACGGGCATGGCCGCTTTCCGCCGCTGCGCGGTACAGGGCCGTTGCCTGCATGTCGTTCTGCGGCACGCCCTGGCCTTCGGCATACAGCCCTGCCAGCGTGAATTGCGCCAGCGCCTGACCGTGGGCGCTGGCCAGTTTGAGCCATTGCACCGCCTTGTCGAGTTCGGGAGCGCCGATCAGTCCGTGCAGATAGATCAGTGCCAGGGAAAGCTCCGCCGGTGGATAGCCGCTCTGCGCGGCGTGGATCAGCCCCGGCATCACTTCGCGCAGCTCCAGGCCGGGCACACCGCCGGTCTGTGCGAGTTCGGCCAGCTGTTGCTGGGCGCCGGGATGGCCGCGGCTGGCCGCACGGCGCAGCCATTCCGCCGCAGTGAGCGGATTGGCGGCGAGGCCCTCACCACGCATGTAGCACAGGCCGATGCGGTATTCGGCTTCGGCTTCACCGGCTTCGGCGGCACGCTGCAGCCAGTAGATGCCGCGGGATGTATCCCGCGCGCTGCCGTCACCGTCGAGCAGCGCTTCGCCGAGCCGTACCTGTGCAGGCGGGTAGCCGGCCTCGGCGGCGCTGGTGTACCAGCGCATGGCGGCCGCCTCATCGCTGGAGCCGCCGAGTCCCTGGCGCAGCATTTCGGCCAGCCGGTAGCGGGCTTCGACGAAGCCGGCTTCGGCCGCGCTCTGGAACAGTTCGCGTGCGCGTTGCGGATTGCGCGCCACGCCGCGGCCTTCGAGCAGCAGTTCGCCGAGGCGGGTCTGGGCTCGCGGATCGCCGACGCGGGCCCAGTTTTCGTATTCACGGGCGGCGCCGGAGGCGTCGCCGGCCGACAGCAGCGCCTCGGCGCGCGAGGTATTCGGCGGCGGATGGTCACCGTATTGCCAGCGCCCCTGGGCGTCCTGCCATTTCAGCGGGGCGGCCTGGGCCAGACTGGTCAACAGAATGAGGGCGAGGGCAGGGCGGAAAGTCATGGGCGCGAGCGTTCGAGGATGCCTTGGCGCAGCGTGGTCAGCCGCGGTTCTGTACGGTAGAGCACGAAAACCTGGATGCGGGCGTCGCGGTCGAGCTGTGCAAACTCCGCAGCCAGACCGGGCTGCTCGCGGCGCAGCCAGTTTTCCAGGCCGCCGGCATCGAGTCCCGGGGGAATCAGCTCGGCGTCGAGGAACGGCGCTGCCGGCCGCGAGACGTCACGGGCGGTCTCGTCGACAAACGCCGCGAGCGGGTCATCGGCGGCCTGTGCACCGATGCTGCACAGTACCAGCACCAGCATGGGGAGGCGCCGGCTCAATGTCGCGGCCCGAAGATCGCCGTACCGATGCGCACGATCGTCGCGCCTTCGGCGACGGCGGCTTCCAGATCGGCCGACATGCCCATCGACAGCGTATCGAGCGCCAGGCCATCGGCGTTGAGTGCATCGAGGGCCTGATGCAGACGCGCCAGCGGTACGCGCTGCGCGGTGAAATCAGCCTCTGCAGCCGGGATGCACATCAGGCCGCGCAGGCGCAGTCCCGGCAGCGTGGCGACGCGGTGCGCCACCTCCGGCAGCTCGGCCAGCGTCAGACCGGACTTGCTCGCCTCGCCGCTGATGTTGATCTCAAGGCAGACGTCGAGCGCCGGCAGGGTGGTCGGGCGCTGGGCCGAGAGGCGTTCGGCGATCTTCAGGCGATCGACGCTGTGTACCCAGTCGAAGCACTCGGCGATGCGCCGCGTCTTGTTGGCCTGCAGCGGACCGATGAAATGCCATTCGAGGCCGAGTTCGGCGAGCGCCTCGCGCTTGGCCAGAGCTTCCTGCTGGTAGTTTTCACCGAAAGCGCGCTGCCCGCAGGCGGCCGCTTCGCGCACGGCCTGTGCCGGCTGAGTCTTGCTGACGGCGAGCAGGCGTACGCTGCCCTCCTGGCGACCATATTGCGCCTCGGCATTACGTATGCGCTCAAGCACACGCGCCAGTCGCTCGCTCAGAGTCATACCGATCTCCGCTGGTTTGCCACCGGTTATAGTGAACCGGCGTCCGTACGTACACCACAACAAGGGAAGGGTTGCATGAACATCGACGAACTGCTGGCCTTTGGCGTCAAGCACAACGCATCCGACCTGCATTTGTCCGCAGGTTTGCCGCCGATGTTGCGCGTGGACGGTGATATCCGCCGTATCAATCTGCCGAACATGGAGCACAAGGAAGTGCACGCCATGATCTACGACATCATGAATGACCGCCAGCGCAAGGAGTACGAGGAAAACCTCGAAACCGACTTTTCCTTTGCGATTCCGGGGCTGGCGCGTTTTCGCGTCAACGCCTTCAATCACAATCGCGGCGCCGGCGCGGTGTTCCGTACGATTCCCGATCAGATCAAGACGCTCGAAGAGCTCAACTGTCCGTCAGTGTTCACGGAGCTGATCAATGTACCGCGCGGGCTGGTACTGGTGACCGGACCGACCGGCTCGGGCAAATCGACGACGCTGGCGGCGATGATCAACCACAAAAATGAAAACGAATACGGCCATGTCCTCACCGTTGAAGACCCGATCGAATTCGTTCACGAAAGCAAGAAGTGCCTGATCAACCAGCGCGAAGTGCACCGCGATACGCATGCCTTCTCCAACGCGCTGCGCTCGGCGCTGCGTGAGGACCCGGACATCATCCTGGTCGGCGAGCTGCGCGACCTCGAAACCATCCGCCTGGCGCTGACCGCGGCCGAAACCGGACATCTGGTGTTCGGCACGCTGCACACCAGCTCGGCGGCGAAGACCATCGACCGCATCATCGATGTGTTCCCGGCCGGTGAAAAAGCCCTGGTGCGCTCGATGCTGTCGGAGTCACTGCGCGCGGTGGTGTCGCAGACGCTGATGAAAAAGATCGGCGGCGGGCGCGTCGCAGCACACGAGATCATGGTCGGCACGCCGGCGATCCGTAACCTGATCCGCGAGGACAAGGTCGCGCAGATGTATTCCTCGATCCAGACCGGCGCCGCCTATGGCATGCAGACGCTCGATCAGTGCCTGCAGGATCTGGTCAAGCGCCGTGTGATCACCCGCGACGAGGCGATGGGCAAGGCGCAGAACAAAACCGAGTTCAAGTCGCTTTGAGGTCGTCGCCGGCGCCGTGGGCGACCTGGCCGCGGCCGCGGGCCTTGGCGGCATAACAGGCGCTGTCGGCCTGGCGCATCACCGTCTGCGGCCCGCCGCAGCCGGCGATGATCGTCGCCACGCCGACGCTGGCGCCGACACTGAAATGCTGCTCGCCCCAGTGCAGGCGGTAGGCGCGCAGCGTGGCGACCAGCGCGTTACCGATCTCCACCGCCTTGGCGTGCGGACAGTCATGCAGCAGCAGGGCGAATTCATCGCCACCCATGCGCGCTGCGACGTCGGAGCTGCGGGCGTGGGCGTGCAGCCGTTGGGCGATCTGGCGCAGCAGTTCGTCGCCGGCGAGATGACCTCCCCGGTCGTTGACCGCCTTGAAGTGATCGAGATCGATGTAGAGCAGCGCATGCTCGATCGTTTCGTCGCTGGCCTCGACCGCGGCGCAGGCGTGCTGCAGGCGCAGATCGAATTCGGCGCGGTTGTACAGCCCGGTCAGCGGGTCGTGCGTCGCCTGGTGACGGATCTGCTGGTGCAGGTTGGCTTCCCGGCGCAGGCGGCGGATCAGCAGCAGTGCGAGGCTGAGGATCAGGCCATTGGCGGCAAGGGCTACCAGCACGCTGAAGCGGCAGCGCTCGCGCCAGTCGGCCAGCGCGCTGTCGAGCGTGCGGTTGATGACGATGCCGTAGGGGGCTGCCGTCAGCCAGTGTTCGCTGCGCAGCGGGCTGGCGTCATCCCGCTGGCCGATCTGCACGACCGCCGCGCCGTCGCGTTCCAGCAGTGTGATGCTCTGGCCGTCGAGCAGATCGAGTGAGTGGTAGAACTGTTCGAGCCGGTCCAGCGACAGGCTGGCGACGATGACGCCGGCAAACGCGCCCTGCGGTGTGTTCAGCCGTCGCGACAGCGTCAGGATCCGTGAGTGCTGGTCCGCTGGCGACACCAGCGGCGGTGACACCAGCAGGCCGAGCGCGGCATGGTCGCGATGGGCGATGAAGTAATCGCGTATCGCGAAGCTGCGGCCGATCACCGCCGGAAAATGACTGCTGGTGACCATGATGCCGCGGGTATCGAGGCGGGCGACATTGCGCAGGAACGGCACGCTTTCGGCGTAGCGGGCGCGAAAACCGGCCAGCGGCGCCGGATCGCTCTGGTTGGCCAGGTAGCGCAGCAGCACGTCGATGGATTCGAATACATGCTCGCCCTGCTCGGCGAGCGAGCGTGCCAGCACGGTATTGGCCTGCTGCGCGGCCAGCAGGGTGCGCGCACGGTCGGTGAGGATCAGCCAGCCGAGCAGCGTGCCGCTGGCGAGCAGCACGACGCCGACCAGCACCAGCAGCAGCCGTGCCGTGGTGGTCTGCTGGCGCCAAGGATGATGGGGGTGGTCGTCATCCACGGCCTACGCCGGCAATCCGTGCCAGGGCAGCTGGTGGATGGCTGCGAGCGTTGCAGCCGCATCCAGCGTTGCCGGGCGGCCGCAGGCGTAGATCGAGACGTCCGCCGCCCCCTGCAGGGTTTCGAGCCAGTAGCGGGCCAGCTCCACCGCCTGCCCTTCGAAGCAGCCGGGGCGCTCCTGGTCGGGGCAGGCCAGACGCGCGGCAATGCCCCAGTCCTCGAACAGCGGCAGAGTGCCGATCACCCAGGCCGGCAGGCCGGGCACGATCATGCGCGAGGGTACCGGCCGGAACGGTATTTCGCCGTCCAGCGTCAGCAGCGCGAGGATCTTGACGCGCTGCGGCAGGCCGCGCAGGCGGTCGGCGAGAAAAACCAGCGGCGCCAGGCTGTCGATTTCGCCGAGCAGCAGCACACGCGGTGACGGTGCCTCGGTGTCGAGGTCGAAGCCGTCACCGAGCAGGCGTGCCGGACCGTCCATCAGCCCGGATTCGTCGTCATGCACCAGGCATTCGAGCTCGGCGCGCTCGGTGTGCGCGCGCAGGATCGGCCGGCGGTAACCGGCGACTTCCAGGTGCTGTCCGGGCCGGGCGGCTCCGGCGAGGGTATCGACCTGCCAGCGCTCGACGCGCCAGCCGCCGGGCAGCGCCGATTGTTGTGTACGCCGGGCGAGTTGCAGGGTTTCAGAGTTCATCATGGTGATAGACCGGGCAGCCGGCGAGCAGCGTGTGGCAGACGACGCCACGCAGCTCCCAGCCGAAGAACGGAGTGTTGTGGCCGCGGCTGGCCATGCTGCCGGCGTCGATGATGCGATACGCCTGCGGATTGAAGACGCAGACGTCGGCCACGGCGCCGATGCCGAGGTGGCCGGCGTCGATGCCGAGCAGCCGCGCCGGGCCGGCGGTCAGGCGCTCGATCGCGGTGACGAGGTCGCAGACGTCCTCATCGACCAGCTTCAGCGTCAGGCCGAGCAGGGTGTCGAGGGCCGAGGCGCCGGGCTCGGTCATGCCGAAAGGATCGAGCTTGGCATCGGCCTGATGCGGCTGGTGATCGGAGCAGATCGCGCCGATCACGCCCGAGGCCACGCCGCGGCGCAGCGCGTCGCGGTCGCGCATCGTGCGCAGCGGCGGCAGCAGATGCGCCTCGGAGTCGAAGCGACCGAGGTCGATCTCGGTCAGATGCAGCTGGTGGGCGGCGACGTCGCAGCTGACCGGCAGACCGCGCTCGCGGGCACGGGCGATCATCGCCACCGCGCGTGCGCTCGACAGGCGGCCGAAGTGGACGTGGGTGCGGGTTTCCTCGATCAGCGCCAGCTCGCGGCCGATCGCGGCGGTTTCCGCCGCTACCGGGATGCCGACCAGGCCGAGCCGCGCGGCGACCTGGCCGTCGTGCGCCTGGCCGCTGGCCGACAGCCACGGGTCCATCGCCTGCAGGTGCACCGTCAGCTCGTGCGAAGCGGCGTACTCCAGTGCGCGTTTCATCACCAGCGAGTTCGGCACCGCCACCTGGGCATTGGAGACACCGACGCAGCCGGCCTCCTTCAAGGCCGCCATCTCCGCGAGGATCTCGCCGCCGAGGCCGCGGGTCAGCGCGCCGAGCGTCAGCACGCGGGCAAAACCGGCGGCGCCGGCCTGACGGCGGATCAGCTCGACGACGGCGCTCTCGTCGATGACCGGATCGGTGTCCGGCGGCACGACCACCGTGGTGATGCCGTTGGCGGCCGCGGCGCGGGTTTCCGAGGCGATGGTGCCCTTGTGTTCGGCTCCCGGCTCGCGCAGGCGCGCGCACAGGTCGACGAAACCGGGGCAGACGATGTGTTCGCTGGCGTCGATGACCCGTTCGGCACTGAAGCCGTCGGGCGTCTTGCCGATGCCGACGACATGGCCGTCGGCGAGGTGCAGATCGGTGACGGTATCGATGCCGTGGGCCGGATCGATCAGGCGGCCGTTGCGCAGACTGATGCGCATCACGCGAAATCCTCCTGGGGGTGGGCACGGTTGCCCAGCACGATGGACATGACGGCCATGCGCACGGCGATGCCGTTGGTGACCTGTTCGAGGATCACCGCGCGCGGGCCGTCGACGACGGCGGAGTCCATCTCCACGCCGCGGTTGATCGGCCCCGGATGCAGCACGATGGCATCGGGGGCGGCGAGCGCCAGGCGCTCTTCGGTCAGGCCGTACTGCTGGAAATATTCGGCCGCGGAGGGCAGCAGCGCACCGCTCATGCGCTCGCGCTGCAGGCGCAGCATGATGACGACGTCGACATCGCGCAGACCGTGGGCGAGGTCGTGGTAGACGTGCACGCCGAGCCCTTCGGCATCGGCCGGCAACAGCGTCTTCGGGCCGACGATGCGCACCTCGCCGGTGCCGAGCACGTTCAGTGCGTGGATGTTCGAGCGCGCCACGCGCGAATGCAGCACGTCGCCGACGATCGCCACACGCAGATTGGCGAACTCGCCCTTGTGGCGGCGGATCGTCATCATGTCGAGCATCGCCTGCGTCGGGTGCGCATGGCGGCCGTCGCCGGCGTTGAGTACGGCGATGTGCGGCGCGACATGGCGGGCGATGAATTCCGCCGCACCGCTGACGGCGTGGCGCACGACGAACATGTCGACCTGCATCGCCTCGATGTTGCGGATGGTGTCGAGCAGTGTTTCGCCCTTGTTGGTCGACGAGGTGGCGATGTTGACGTTGAGCACGTCCGCCGACAGCCGCTTGGCGGCGAGCTCGAAGGTCGTGCGCGTGCGCGTCGAGTTCTCGAAGAACAGGTTGACGACGGTTTTGCCGTGCAGCGTCGGCACTTTCTTGACGCGTCGCTCGGCGACCCCGGAGAGCGTTTCCGCGGTGTCGAGAATCTCGATGAGGTGCTTGCGCTGCAGCCCCTCGATGGTCAGGAAGTGCTGCAGCCGCCCGTCGGCGGAGAGCTGAATCATGGCGGGAGTCATGGGCGTTTCTGGATCGTCAGGGAAAGCGGGTTCGGGCCGTCGAGGCGCACGTATTCGTCGGCGCCGAGCGTCAGCCGGGTGGCGGCCACGTCGGCCTGCACCGGCAGTTCGCGGCCATCGCGTTCGACCAGCACGGCGAGTACCACCGAGCGCGGCCGGCCGTAGTCGAAAATCTCGTTGAGCGCGGCGCGGATGGTGCGCCCGGTGTGCAGCACGTCGTCGACCAGCACAATGTCACGCGCGTCGATGTCGAACGGGATCTGCGAGGGACGTACCTGCGGGTCCAGGCCGACGCGGGAGAAATCATCGCGGTAGAAAGAGATGTCCAGCGTGCCGGGTTCTCCGGGCAGGTCCAGCGCGGCCTGCAGGCGCGCCGCGATCCAGGCGCCGCCGCTGCGGATGCCGATCAGCGCCGGCGCGGTGATCCCGCGGCTGGCGAGAAGGACGCGTAGGCGTTCGGCGAGCGTGGAGCTCAGCTGTTCGGGGTCGAGCATGGCGACGGGGTCCGTGCGTGGGAGAACCAGCTTTCGAGAATCAGCGCCGCGGCGGCCCGATCGAGTGCTCCGGGATCGGCGCGGCGGCGGCGCGGTGCCGTCGCCAGGCGTTCGGCGGCGGCATGGGAAGACAGTCGTTCGTCGATGGTTTCGACCGGCAGGCGGTAGCGTCCGGCGAGCTGCCGGGCGAAGCGCTCGGCGGCGAGGGTGGTTTCCGAGGCGCTGCCGTCGGCGTGGCGCGGCACGCCGACGACCAGCAGATCGGGCTGCCATTCTTCCAGCAGGCGGCCGATCGCCGTCCAGTCGCGGCCAGCGAGCGTGGTCAGCGGGCGGGCGGCGCCGGTCAGTTCGGAGCCGACGGCGACACCGAGGCGCTGTGTGCCGAAGTCAAAGCCCAGCACCGTGCGTGGCGAGGGGAGCAGAGCGGTCACGGTGCGCTGCCTCAGGCGTGACCGGCGGCGGGCGCGAGCAGGCGCAGGTCGACGCCGAGCAGGGCGGCGGCGGCGTCCCAGCGTTCGGTCGGCGGTCGGTGGAAGATCACGTCAGTGTCCGCCGGTGCTGATAGCCAGCTGTTTTCACCGAGTTCACGCTCCAGCTGGCCGGGACCCCAGCCGGCGTAGCCGAGGGCGACCAGCACTTCCTCGGGGCCTTCACCGCGCGCCATTGCTTCGAGAATGTCGCGCGAGGTGGTGATCGACAGCCCGTCGCCGGTGCTCAGCGACGACTGCCAGTGGCCGCCGGAGCGATGCAGCACGAAGCCCTGCTCGGGATGCACTGGGCCGCCGAAAAACAGCGACTGCAGTTTGGCGCCGTCCGGCACGCCCATGCCCAGATTGCCGAACAGGTCGGCGAGGCTCAGTTCCAGCGGCCGGTTGACGATGATGCCGAGCGCCCCCTGCGGCCCATGCTCGCAGAGGTAAGTCACCGTCCGCTCGAAATTCGGGTCGTGCAGACCCGGCATCGCGATCAGGAACTGGTTGGACAGAAAGGTCTGTTCATGCATGGCGCAAGTATCGTGGGCGCTCGGGGGCAACACAAGGCGGGGACTCAGCGCGCGCGCAGCTGCGCGCCCTGCAGAAACTGCCAGCCACGGGTGATCACCAGCGTGTCGTAGCGCCGACGCAGGGCCTCCGGGAACGGCGCATACGGCGCACCGAGCTCGACGATGCGGCGGGCACCCTCATCAAGCGCCGGGATGCCCGAAGAGCGCAGCACGGTGATCTCGCGCACGCTGCCATTGGCGGCGATCACGACCGCCAGCGTCAGGCTGCCGGTGAGGTTGCGCCGGCGGGCCTCATCCGGGAAGTTCAGTGCGCCGATGCGTTCGACCTTGGCCACCCAGGCGGCGGCGTAATAGCCCTCCAGTGACGAGGCATCGTTCGGGTCGGCACGCTTGCTGCGTCCGCGGCTGGAGCTCGGCGGTACCGGCGCGCTGTTCTGCACCATGTCGATGCCGGAACCCATCAGCTCCGCGGCGCTCAGGGCGCGTGGTGCCCGTACTGGCGGCGCGGGACGCGGCGGTGCTGCTTCCTCCTGCGGGCGCGGCGGCGAAGGGCGTGGCAGGGGCTTGGCGACGGGCGGCGGCGCCTGAACCTGCGCCGCGGGCGCGGGTTTGTGTGCGTGGCTGACGATTTCGCTGGGGCTTGGCGCTGGTCGCGGGGTGACCTCCGGTGCCGGCGGTTCGGGGGGCGCAGCGGGTGTCGGCGGTGGTGTCTGAGGCGGGTGGACGGTGGTGTGCTGTTCGCCCAGCGGGCGATTGGCCTCGGTGGTCCCGGCGCGCTCGACCAGTTCGACGTTGAAGGACAGGACCGGCTCGAACGGGGGCGTCGGCGTACTGAAACGCACGCCGAGCAGCACGGCGACATGCAGCAGCGCGGCGAGGATCAGGGTCGCAGCCAAGCGCTGTTCGGGCTGGTCGCGGAGCGCTTGCGTGGTCATCGGCCGGGTCCCGTGGCGGTGCGCTGTACGGCTTCGCTGATGATGCCGCCGGCAAGCCCGGTGACGACCGCGGCCGTCATCAGCACCGGCAGCAGCGCCAGCAGCGCCGCATGTGGAATCAGCAAGGTGTAGGCAAGGGTGAATTGTGCCGCCATGTGCGCCTGCGCGGCGAGCAGCGACAGTCCGACCGGGCCGAAGCGGCCGCAGGCGTGCGCCGGTGCCAGCACCAGCAGCGCACTGGCGGCGCCAGCGGCCGACAGCAGGAAGGTCGGCGACAGGAAGGTGCCGAGCAGCAGGCTCGACACCAGCACGCGCAGCACGGCGACCCAGGCAGCGGCCCGCCAGCCGTGGCGGGCGAGCACCAGCTGGACGACGACGTTGGCGAGGCCGGGCTTGATGCCGGGCAGCGGACTGGGCAGCGTGGCCTCGATCAGGTGGATCGCGATCGCCAGCGCGGCGTAGCGCGCGACCAGACGGTCCTCGGCACTGACCGGCAGTTCGAGTTCACGGGCCCCGGCGGCCTGGCGTATGCCGTTCACGTCGCCGCCACGCACTAGTAGCTGACGCTGTCGAAGCGCCGGTCTCGACCGAGCACTTCGATGCTGACGCGGTTGGGCAGGTTGACCGCCGAGTCACCGCTCGCCGACAGCCAGCCGGCGCGCTCGCACAGGTGGCGCGGTCCGGGTGAACTGACGCAGCGCACACGCCCGTCGGCCACCTCGACGACCGTGACGCCGGCCGGCCCCTTGACGTCGTAGCGGTGGTTTTCGAACAGTGACACGCGCAGGACCTCCTGGCCGTCGACGGTGACGCGGGCCTCCTGCGGTTGCGTGTCGCGGCCCCACAGCTGCACGTACAGCGGTACCAGCGCTGCGAACGACAGGGCGATGAGGCAGCGATCGGCGGTGGTCATGGCGCGGCGGTAACCTCGACCGGCGGCGCCGGTTCGATCTCCCACTTCAGGCGTGCGGACAGGGCGGGCGTGATCTCGACGCGGCCCGACTCATCGACACGCAGCGCCTGCGTGATGCCCAGGCGGTGGGCGAGTTCGAGCCATTTCGCCGGGCCGGCGATCATCAGCGGCTTGCCGGCGATGTCGGCCAGCTCGGCGGTGGGTGCCAGCACCGTCACGGCGGTGGTGCCGATCGATGGAAAGCCGCTGCGCGGATCGAGGATGTGGTGGTAGCGCACGCCATGCCACTCGAAAAAGCGCTCGTAGTCGCCGGAGGTGGCGACGGACTCGTCACCGCTCAGCTCGATCGACGCCAGCACGCCGGGGCCGCGCGGGTTGCGGATGCCGATGCGCCAGGGCTGGCCGCCCTTGCTGCCGATCGCACGCAGGTTGCCGCCGGCGTTGACGATGGCGTTCTGGATGCCATGGGCGCGCAGGTAATCGATCGCGCGATCGACGGCGTAGCCCTTGAGGCCACCGAAGTCGAGTGCGACCGCCGGATTGGTCGAGCGGACGCGGTCGCCGTCGACGATGATGTCGTCGACACTCGGCTGCTTGCGCAGCAGCTCCATGATCGCCGCCTGCGACGGCGGTGGGCCGTCCGGGCGTTCGTCGGCATGGAAGCCCCACAGCTCGATCAGACGGCCGATGGCGGGGTTGAACAGTCCCTCGCTGGCGTGTGCCGCGGCACGGGCGTGTTCGAGCATCGTCAGCAGGTCCGGCGTCAGCGTCGCCTCGCGGCCCTCGGCAAATGCCTGGTTGGCACGCGACAGCGGCGAGTCGAGCCAGGCGTGCCACTCCTGGTGCCAGCGCTGGAACAGCGTCTGCAGATCCTCGAACGCAGCCCGCGCGTCCCGCGGCGAAACGCCCCAGGTGGTGATGTCGATGACCGTGCCCATCGCCAGGATGCGTGTGGTCTGCAGGGGGTCCGGTTTTTCGCAGGCGGCGAGCAGACAGGCGAGCAGCATCGCGAGCAGGCCGTGCAGCGGCTTGCGCAGCCTCATGCCAGACGGGCCTCGATCGCGCGCATCAGATCGGCGCCGATGTCGAGACCGAACTGCTTGTCGAGTTCGCGTGCGCAGGTCGGGCTGGTGACGTTGATCTCGGTAAGGTAATCACCGATGACGTCGAGACCGACGAACATCAGGCCCCGTTCACGCAGACTGGTGGCTACTTGCGTGCATATCCAGCGATCGTGTTCGCTCAGCGGCTGGCCGACACCGCGTCCGCCGGCAGCCAGATTGCCGCGGCTTTCGCCGGCGGCGGGGATACGGGCGAGCGCATAGGGCACGGGCTCGCCATCGATCAGCAGGATGCGTTTGTCACCGGCGTTGATCTCGGGGATGAAGCGCTGTGCCAGTGCGCTGCGCCGGCCGCGTTCGGTCAGCGTTTCGAGGATGACGTTGAGGTTGGCGTCGTCGGCGCGCACGCGGAAGATGCTGGCTCCGCCCATGCCGTCGAGCGGTTTGAGCACCGCATCGCCCTGTTCGACGACGAATGCCTTCAGGCGCGCCATGTCGCGGCTGGCCAGCGTCGGCGGACAGCACTGCGGGAACCACGCGGTGAAGAGCTTCTCGTTGGCGTCGCGCAGCGATTGCGGGCGGTTGACGATCAGCGTGCCTTCAGCTTCCGCGCGTTCAAGCAGGTACGTGGTGTATACGTACTCCATGTCGAATGGCGGATCCTTGCGCATCAGGATGACGTCGAGTTCAGCAAGTGGCCGTTCCTGTGCTTCACTGAGCGTGAACCAGTCCTGCGCATCGTCGCGGACGCTGAGCAGGCGGCTGCGGCCGAAGGCTCGGCCGTCGCGCAGGTACAGGTCAGCCTGTTCGAAGTAATGCAGCACCCAGCCGCGCGCCTGGGCGGCGAGCAGGATGGCGAGCGTGGTGTCTTTTTTGACGGTGATGGTGGCGATGGGGTCCATCACCACGCCGAGATGTCTGTTCATGGCGGATTCACCGGTGGGCTGGCCGGCTGTGCGGCCGGGCGTTCCAGTGCAAAAGGAATTCGGGTATGGTCAGCGTCCCGTGCAGGGTCGTTGGTTGGTTCGGGCTGTTGCGTCGACGGGGGGAGCCGTTGTCCGCGGAGCGGCATGATAACGGAAGTCAGTCGAGCTGACGGCGGGCGGGGACGGCAGGGATTCCGGGTCGCATCCGCTGCCCAGTCGTGGTTGGGTACGGGGGAGCGAGCAGGTGGATGCAGGCGGTAGTGCGAATTCCGCGATCAAAGTCATGGTCGTCGACGACAGTCGCACCATCAGACGTACGGCAGAGACCTTGTTGGAGCGCGAAGGTTTCATCGTGATCACCGCAGACGACGGATTCGAGGCATTGGCCAAGATTGTCGACGGCGAGCCCGATATCGTGTTCCTCGACATCATGATGCCCCGGCTCGATGGTTATCAGACCTGCGCAGTGATCAAGAGCAACGCCCGGTTTCGGGCCACGCCCGTGATCATGTTGTCGAGCAAGGACGGTATTTTCGACAAAGCCCGAGGCAAGCTGGCGGGCTCCGAACAGTTCATCACCAAACCCTTCACGCGCGAGGATCTGCTGGATGCCATCCAGCAGCATGTCCACGTCACACGCTGAGCATGCCGTGATCTGGTCCTGCGCGATGGACGCCAGCTGCCGCTACCGGGGACGCACATGGAATATCACGATGGCCCGTATCCTCATCATTGACGATTCACCCACCGAAATCTTTGCGCTCACGCGGATTCTCGAGGGGCGCGGGCACCAGATCACCAGCGCCTGCAATGCCGAAGAGGGCATCGCCAGGGCACATAGCGAGAAGCCCGACCTGATCCTGATGGATGTCGTCATGCCCGGCATGAACGGCTTTCAGGCTACGCGCAAGCTCGCCAAGTCCCCTGAGACCGCGCACATCCCGATCATCATGGTGACGACCAAGGATCAGGAAACCGATCGCATCTGGGGGCTGCGCCAGGGGGCGCAGGAGTACATCGTCAAGCCGCCGTCGGAGGCCGAGCTGCTCGGCAAGGTCGACGTGCTGCTCTCCAGAGCCCACTGAGCGGGCGCGCCGCGATGTCCGCAGCCGTTCATCCTTTCGATCAGTTGCTCGATCTGGCTCAACGCGGCGCGCGCGAGTTCGGCAGGGCCCATGCGACGCAGGAGCACAGCGGTGCGGCGGCGGCACTGGCGCTGCGGGTCGGCAGCCGGCGTCTGCTGTTTCGCCTCGCGGAAGCCGGCGAGATCGTGCCGACCCCGGCCCTGACCAAGGTGCCCGGCGTGCAGCCCTGGCTGCTCGGCATTGCCAGCCTGCGCGGTCGCATCGTCTCGGTCGTCGATCTCAATGTGTTTTTCGGCGGGCGGCGCAGCGTGTCCAGTCCGCGCAGCCGCGTCATCGTCGTTGGCAGCGGCGAGACGCGCTACGGGCTGCTCGTCGACGAAGTCATTGGTATGCGTCCCACCCCCGCCGGGGGGCGGCTCGAAAGCCTGCCGGAATCTGGCGAGGGAATCGAATCCTATTTGCGCGGAGCGTTCGCCATCGATGGGGCGGCGTGGCTGGAGTTCGATGTCGGACGCCTGCTGGCCGATCCCCGTTTCATGAGTGCAGCCCTCTAAACCGTTTGCGTGGCGATCCGGCGCAGCACCGGTGCCGGTCGTCTCCACAGGGAGCAAGAGTGAGAAAATGAGCGAACCCCGCACCCCGACAGCATCGTCCGCCGGTTCGTCGCGCTACCTGATCTATGGCGTGTTGTTGCTGGCCGCGGTCGTCTTGATGGCGGCGACGCTGTTTGTCGTGGCCCGACACGCGTCGGGTATCGCCGCCGACATCGGTCTGGTGTCCGAGCAACGCCTGCTGGCCCGCGGATTCACGGCGCTCGCGCTGGAAGCGGTGCAGGGGCATGAGGATTCCTACCGTCGTCTGGCCGCCGCCCGCGATCGTTTCGATCAATCGCTGGCCGCCCTGCAGCAGGGTGGTGACGAGGCGCCTGTGGTGCCTGCCGAGGCGGGCGGGTCGCTGAGCGCGCTGGCTCAGCGCTGGCAGACGCTGCGTGGCCCGATCGGTAACGTCCTGCAGGCGCAGGCGGCGATCATGGCGGTGCGCCAGCAGCAGGCGGGGCTCGATGAACTGATGCCGCAGCTGCAGAAGTTTGCCGACGATCTGGCCAATGCGGCCGTCGACGGTGGTGTCGCTCCACGGCTGATGCAGATGAGCACGCGTCTGACGGCATTGCTGCCGCGTATCCAGTACGGACTCGCCGTGCTGATGCGCGGTGAGGCCGGCTCGGCGCTCGCAGCCGATCATCTGTCGCGCGATCTCGCCCAGTTCACGCGCACCGTACGCAGCCTGCAGGCTGCCGACATGCGCGCCGGCATGTCGCCGGCGATGCTCTCGGCACTCGGTGAGCTGGCTGGCCTGAGCAGCAAGCTCGAAGTCACCGTCGGTGGCGTGCTTGCCCAGGCGCCCGATCTGTTCCAGGCACAGGATGCGGCCCAGACGGTGCTCGGGCGCAGTGCCGAGCTTGCCAACGCCGCCAACGAGTTGCTGGCGGTATTGCAGGGGCTCGAAGGCAATGCCCGTGTGGCCGGTGTTCCACTCAATTACCCGGTGGCTGCCGTGTTCGGTGGTCTGGCTTTCGTGCTGCTGGTGGTGATCCTGCGTAAACAGACGGTCGAGGGGCATGACCGTCTGCTGGATGCCGAAGCCCGCAAGCTGCTCACCGAGGAACAGAACCGGCGTAACCAGGAGGCGATCCTGCGCCTGCTCGACGAGATGGGCGATCTCGCCGAGGGTGACCTGACGGTGCAGGCCAGCGTCACCGAGGACATCACCGGTGCGATCGCTGACTCGATCAACTACGCGATCGAGGCTTTGCGTGACCTCGTCGCCACGATCAACGATACCTCGGCGCGTGTGGCGGCGGCGTCGGAGGAAACCCGCGCGATCGCTGATCGTCTGGCCACGGCCTCGCAGGAGCAGGCCGCTCAGGTCGAAAGCGCCGGCAGCACCATCGCACAGATGGCGCGATCGCTCGACGATGTTTCCGGCAAGACGGCTGCGTCGGCCGAGGTCGCGCAGCAGTCCGCACAGCGTGCCCGCGAGGGTGGCGAGCGCGTGCGGCGCACGATCCAGGGCATGGACGCGATTCGCGAGCACATCCAGGAAACCGCTAAGCGCATCAAGCGGCTCGGTGAGTCCTCGCAGGAAATCGGCGATATCATCGAGCTGATCAACGACATCGCCGACCAGACCAACATCCTCGCGCTGAACGCCGCGATCCAGGCTTCTGCGGCCGGCGAGGCCGGGCGCGGTTTCGCCGTCGTCGCCGACGAGGTGCAGCGCCTCGCCGAGCGCTCGGGCCACGCCACCAAGCGTATCGAATCGCTGGTCAAGACCATTCAGGCCGATACCAACGAAGCGGTCATCTCGATGGAAAAGAGCACCACTGAGGTGGTCAATGGTGCCGGCCTTGCTGAAACCGCCGGTGAGTCCCTGACCGAGATCGAAAGCGTGTCGGCTCGCCTGGCCGAGCTGATCGATGACATCTCGCACGCCACCGCGGAAGTGTCGACGATGGCCACGCGCGTCGCCGGCATGATGGGCTCGATCAACGCGATCACGGCCGAGACCGCTGAAGGCAGTTCGGATACGGCGCGTGCCATCGGCGACCTGAGTTCGCTGGCGCGGGATTTGCGCCAGTCAGTCGCCGGCTTCCGTCTGCCTGGCCAGGAATCCGCCTGAGCCGCGCCCTGCGCGTCGGAGACACGCATGACAGTTCGCTTCGCCGACAGGCCGCTCGATTCGGTGGCGGCCGAATTGGGGGCCACACTCGCCCAGGTCCAGAGCGCTCTGGAGCGCTACTGCGAAGCTCCGCAGGCGTCTGCCGCGGCGCTCGCGGACGTCGTTGATGGTCTGCAGCATCTGAGCGCGGTGTGCAGCGCGCTCGAATTGTCGGCGCTGGCCACGCAGATCGGAGCGCTGCATGACCTTGGTCTGCGTTTGCAAGTCGATGCCGGCAGTGAGGCGGAGGAGCTGCGTGAGCATCTGCTGGAGCAGGTGCTCGGCCTCGGGCGGCAGCTTGCCTGGCTGCGTTATGGCGCCGATCTGCCGGGCGCGGCCAGTGCACCGCCGCATGCCGATGACACCCGTTTGCGCGAGGTGGCCGATGAGCTGAGGCCGGTGCTGCAGCGCACGTTGCTGGGCATGCTGCGGGGCGTCGGTCTTGCCCATCACCTCGAACAGCTGGTTGAGGTCTTGGCACGGATCAAGGATGCCTGCGGCGGTGGCCCGGACTACGAGCTGTGGTGGCGGGCTCAGGGCTTCGGTGAGGTGTTGCGCGATGCCGGTGTCCCGCCTTTGCGTGCCCAGCACCTGCTGCTGCGTGAGCTCGATCAGCGTCTTCGGCTGCTCGCTCAATACGGCGAGGACGGCGCCTCGACGGCTGCGATCGAGGAGCTGAGCACGCGCCTCGACACCGTGCTCGGTGAAACGGCGGTCGGCCGTGCTTGGCTGAACAACCGCATCGACTATCAGCCGGGGGGCAGCGGAGTCACGGAGGGGGCTCTGATCGGCAGTGTGCTGACCGATCCCGACACACTGCGCACCATCGGCGCCCTGCTCGGCGACATGCTGGGGTTGGCGAAGGGGGCGATCGAGACCCGTACGCGTACCGGCATGGCAGACGCCGCGGGTCTGCGTGACGAGCTCGCTGAATTACGTGATGCCGCCAATGTGCTGACTCTGATCGGCATGGAAGCGCCGGCGGCGTTGCTGCAGCAATGGCTGTCGCGTCTCGATCAGATGATCGAAAGCGCTCAGCCGTTGGTCGAGGACACCCTGCTCGCCCTTGCCCGCGACCTGGTCCTGGTCGAGAACAGCGTCGAGGGCATCGTCGATCTGGCCTATGCGCCGCCGCTGGCGCCTGGTCAGGATCCCTTCGAAGCCATTCATTCGCTGGATGCACAACATGCCCGTGCTTCGGTCGCCCGGGCGGCCTCGGAGCTGATGCAGCAGGCGCGCGAGCAGGTCGACCTGCAATTGCGCGGTGATGCCAGTACCGCAGTGTGGCATGAAGTCGGTGCCGTGCTCGGCCGGGTCGCCGGTGTCGTGACGATGCTTGAGGTGCCTGCGGCGGCGCGGTTGCTGCATCAGCTGCAGTACGCCATCCATTGCGCGGAGCATGAGTCGGGGCGCCTCGATCAGGCGATTTTCCCGTCGACCGTGGCCGAGGCGATGGTCGTTGGCGAGTACTTTTTTGATCGTCTGGCCCAGGGGCAGCACACCGCGCCCGATACCCTAGACAATGCCTGTGAGGCGCTGGTCGAGGTTTGTGGTGTGGCTCCTGACTGGCCGGCGGCCGGTGTGCAAGTCACCTCGATCGAACCCGCAACGGTCGTTGCACCGCAAACGCTTGCCGAGCCGGTCGCGGAGCAGGCGCTTCCTGCCGAAGAGGAGATGCCTTCTGCCGTCGTTGACGAGGGCTCATTGCCCGAAGTCATCGAGTTAGCACCGTTCGCGCCGTCCCTGTCGCCATCCGCGCCGTCTGTGGAGGCGCCGCACGGTGATTTGCCGGCTACCGTCGAGCCTGCGACCGAACCTGACTGGGGGAGCGGAGCGCCGGTCGAGGTCAGCGAACTCGACGAGTTGCCGGAGGAATTCCGGCACGTGCTGGCGGAGCGTCAGTCGGCATCGATCGAGCCCGCAGCGGAGCCCGTGGAGCCGACTGCGCCCGATTTGCCGGAGGTGGCTGAGGTGGCTGAGGAGCCGGCCACCGTTGTCGTACCGGACGGCATCGATCCGGAACTGCACGACATTTTCCTCGAAGAGGCGGGCGGCGAGTTCGAGTCCGTGCGCGAGATGCTGGCTGCGCTCGCGCTCAAGGCGGACGATCTGGAGAATCTGCGCACCCTGCGTCGCGCCTTCCATACGCTCAAGGGCGGTGCGCGCATGGTGGGTGAGACCGTTGCCGGCGAATTTGCCTGGTCGGTCGAACATCTGCTCAACCGCGTGCTCGACAGCCGCTCGCCACCCACACCCCTGGTGCTTGAGCTGACGGCTGAAGCGGCTGCAGCGCTTTCGAGCTGGTTGCTGAAAGGCAAACGCACGCCGGGTGCCAGAGCGTTGCTGGAGACGCTGGGCGGGCGTATCGACGAGCTGGCTGAGCGGATTCGCAGCGGCGAGGCTGAGGCTGCTCCGCAGCCGCCGGTTGCCCCGGAGATGGTCGAGCCTGCCGTCGTGGTGGCTGCGGAGGAACCGGCGGTCGTCGAACCCATGGCCGAACCAGTCACTGAGCCCGCACCGGTGCTGGTTGAACCGATCGCCATGGTTGAGCCCGGGGCGGCCGTTGCCGCACCGCCGGCTCCCGCTCCGACGGAGCCGCCGGCCGAGACGCCGGCCTGGCTCGAAGCCTTGTTGCTGGTGCTCGATGATTGCCGGGAGGGCAGCACGAGTTCACGCGACGCGATGGTGCTCGCCCTTGAGGATGCCCTGCGCAATGCGCCTCCGCTGGTGGAGCGTCTGGCGCAGATGCTCAAGGGATATCTGACGCAGTTGCAGGCGCTCGGTCGTGGCCTGGACGCCAATGACATCCTGCTGTGTGAGGATTGCGTCGGCGCATTCGAAGTGATGCTGCGTAATCGCACGCCGGACATGGGAGATTTTGAATCCCTGCTGCAGGCCATCGCCAAGCGTGCCGCCGCCCTCAGCGCCGCACCGGCACTGGTGTCGCCGAGCACGGTGATCGATCGCGAGCTGGCGGCAGTATTTTTGGCCGAGGCGGCGGATATTCTCGATGCCGCCGACGTGACGCTGGCGCGCTGGCGTCAGGATCGCAGCAGCAGTGCCCTGCTCAATGACCTGCGCCGCGAGATGCATACGCTCAAGGGCAGTTCGCGGATGGCCGGGTTCACGCAGATCGGCGATCTCGCGCATGCCACGGAGTTCCTGCTCGATGCCTGTGCCAGCGGGCGGGCGGAGCCGACCGACATTTTCGCTGACGGACTGCAGCATGCGCTCGACCGCTTCAGCGAAATGGTGGCGCGCATCGAGGCGGGCGGCATACCGCAGCCGGCCGAGGGCCTGATCCGCGATCTGCAGGAAATTCTTGAGCAGGGCAGCGTGTCGAGTCATCCGAGCACCGAGGCGGCGCACGCCGAACCGGTCGAGATGCCGATGCAGACTGGGGCTGCACATGCCGGTTCGGAGTCGGTGCGTGTCTCCAGCACCCTGCTCGACAACCTCGTCAACCAGATGGGCGAGAGCAGTATCTTCCGCGCCCGCATCGAACAGGGTGTGTCGGCGTTCCGCTTCAACCTGGGCGAGCTGGAGCAGATCGCCTCGCGCCTGCGTGCGCAGATGCGCCGTCTGGAGATCGAGACCGAAGCACAGATTCTGTTCCGCTTCGACCGCGGCGGTGTCGATCCGAATGCCGACTTCGACCCGCTGGAGCTGGACCGTTTCTCCGAGCTGCAGCAGCTGTCCCGTCAGCTGCTCGAAGCGGTCGAGGATCTGACCAACATCCAGAGCGTGCTCGTCGAGCAGAGTACCGACATCGGCACGCTGCTCGAACAGCAGGGCAAGGTCGACCGCGAACTACAGCAGGGTCTGATGCAGACGCGTGTCGTGCGCTTCGAGACCATCGTGCCGCGTCTGCGTCGCGTCGTGCGCCAGGCGGCCGAGGAAACTGGCAAGCAGGTCGATCTGCAACTGCGCGGTGCCGAGGCCGAGCTGGAGCGCAATCTGCTGGAAGCGCTGGTGGCGCCGCTGGAGCACATGCTGCGCAATGCCGTGTCACACGGTATCGAGCTGCCCGAGGAGCGGCAGGCTGCCGGCAAGGAGGAAGGCGGCACGATCACCATTACGCTGCGCCGCGAGGGGGCCGAGATCCTGCTGACCGTCGCTGACGATGGCCGGGGCCTCGACTATCAGGCGATCCGTGCCGCCGCCGAGCGCCGCGGTCTGCTCGAACCCGGTGCTCCGGCATCTGATGTCGAGCTGGCCAATCTGCTGCTGCTGCCGGGCTTTTCCACGGCGAAGTCGATCACGCAGCTGTCGGGACGCGGCGTCGGTCTCGACGTGCTTGCCAGTGCGATTTCGGCGGTGCGCGGTGCGCTCAGCATCCAGTCGCAGACCGGACTGGGCGCCACCTTCCAGTTGCGCCTGCCGTTCTCGCTGTCGGTGACACAGGCACTGCTGGTTCGCGCCGGTGACGAGGTCTACGCCGTGCCGCTGCTGTCGGTCGAGGCGATCAGCCGACTCGGTGCCCGAGAGTTTCGCGAGTATCTGGCAGGCTCGCCGGTCGAGCACGAGTACACCGGTGACGGCTTCGCCGTACACAGCCTGGCGGCAGTGTTCGGTGGTACGCCGCCGTCGGCGACGACTGCCGAGTCGCGGCCGCCGGTGCTGCTGTTCCGCTCCGCGGATACTCGCGCGGCGATGCAGGTGGACACCGTGATCGGTCGCCAGGAAATCATCGTCAAGCCGGTCGGCCCGCAGCTGGCCAAGGTGCCCGGCATTTCCGGGGCGACGGTGCTGTCTGATGGCCGCGTGGTCGTCATCCTTGATATGCCGGTGCTGGTGCGCAGTCTGGTGTCGGCGACGCGGCGGGCGCAGGAAGCAGCAACGCTGCGCGCGGCGCGGCTCGGCGACGAAGGCCAACCGGCCTCGGTGCTGGTGGTTGATGATTCGATCACGATGCGCAAGGTGGCGGCACGTATCCTCGAACGGCAGGGCATCACCGTGCAGCTGGCGAAGGACGGCGTCGACGCGATCGAACAGCTCGACACTTTCATGCCGGATCTGATCATGCTCGACATCGAAATGCCGCGCATGGACGGCTTCGAACTGCTGGCGCACATCCGTAACCAGTCGCGGCTGCGTCACCTGCCGGTGGTGATGATCACCTCGCGTACCGGTGACAAACATCGCGAGCGCGCCAACCGGCTCGGTGTCAGTGCCTACCTCGGTAAGCCGTACCAGGAGGAGCAGCTGCTCGATGTGTTGCGCCAGGTGCTTGGCGCGCGGGCGCTGCGTGATGGGGGAGGAGAGCCGGCATGAGCGAACAGGAACTGCGCTGCCTGGTCATCGGCGTGGCGGGCGGTCGCCTGATCGCGCCGGGTTCGCTGGTGATCGAGGTGCTGCCCTATGCGCAGCCCTTACGCGTGCAGAACGCCCCCGGGTGGGTGCTCGGCAGTCTGTTGTGGCGGGCACGCACGATTCCGCTGCTCGGTGTAGAACCGCTGCTGCTTGGGCGGGAAACCGAGCCGGGTGTGCGCTCGCGTATCGTCGTGCTGAAGACGCCGAGCGAGCGTGTCGAGTATCTCGGTTTCGTTGCTCAGGAAGTGCCACAGCTGACTCTTGTCACGCGTGAGCATTTGCGGGCCGATGACGACACGCCCTGTCCGCAGGGCATGTTGCGCGCTGTGCTGTGGCAGGGTGGACGTACCTATATCCCGGATTTCGACTGGTTCTGCACTGAGCTGGCGGCACTCGGTATCTATCGCAGCTGAGCGGTGTTGTGTTTCAGGGCTGGCTGACGCTCAGTGCGGCAGTGAAGGCGTCGAAATCGGTCAGCGGCTCATCGCAGTGCGCGCCACGACAGATCTGCGCGCAGACGGCGGCCGACTGTATCCGCGGAGCTTGCAATACCGCCGGCAGCGCAGCGTTTGCGTCGCCGATGGCGAACACGCAGCGCCGTGCCGCCGGCTGGCGCACGGCGAATTCCCACCATGACCGGCATGCCGCTGCCTCGCCGTGGAGGCGTACCTGCAGGGCCGGCTGGCAATATTCCTCCAGCGCGGTCAGCAGCGTGGCGCAGCTCAGCGGCTGGGTTTCGAGTGCCGGCCAGGCCCATTCGAGAATGCGTTCCGCACTGCGCAGGTAGCGCGGCTGGCCGAGCAGGTGGCCGAGCTGCAGCAGGCAGCGTGCGGTGATGCCGTTAGCCGACGGCAGGGTTTCGTCGTGCAGCGGTTTGGGGCGTGCCGGCAGCGGTTCGGCGTCGTGCGGGCTGAAGTAGCAGCCGCCGGCGTCTCGATCCTCGAACTGGTCGAGCAGGCGATCGGCGAGCGCGACGGTGAAGCCGAGCGTTTCCGCATTCCAGCGGCACTGCAGCAGTTCCAGGCTGGCGTCGAGCAGGAAGGCATAGTCGTCAAGGAAGGCCGCCTGATAGGCCTGGCCGTGCCGGCGTACGGCATAGAGTCGGCCGTTACGCCAGGCCTCACCGCGCAGCTGCGCGTGCAGTTTCGTCGCCAGTTCGATCCAGTCTTCACGTGCCAGCAGGCGGCCGCTGCGTGCCAGTGCGCTGATCGCCAGCGCATTCCATGCCGTCAGCTGTTTGTCATCGCGTGCCGGTGGCGATCGCCGGGCGCGGGCCGTCAGCAGCTGCATGCGGGCGTGCGCCAGGCGCGTCGCCACGGTGGGGGGATCAAGGCCGAATGTGGTGGCCAGTTCCGCCGTCGAGCGGCGTTGACGCACATGCCAGACGCCTTCGAAGTTGGCCGGAGCGTCCAGTCCCCAGCAGGCGGCGGCGAGCGCGTAGTGTTCGGCATCGAGCCCGGCGGCGCGGGCGCTTTCGGGTGTCCACAGGTAGTAGCGGCCTTCCCCACCGTCGCTGTCCGCATCGAGCGTCGCACACAAACCGCCGGCCGCAAGCAGCTCGCGTTGCAGAAAGTCGACGCTGCGTTCGAGCGTATCACTCAGCTCGGGGCATAGCTGGCTGGCGACGGCGTCGGCGAGCAGCGGGATCAGCAGCGCCTGGTCATAGAGCATTTTTTCGAAGTGGGGGATTTCCCAGCGGGCATCGACCGAGTAGCGGAAAAAGCCGCCGCCGATCTGGTCGCAGAGGCCGCCGAAACACATGCCTCGCAGCGTGCGTCGCAAACTGTCTTCTACCTCGACGTCGACCGTGCCGGCGCAACGGGCGTCGTAGGCGATGCGCTGCAGGCGGGCAAGCAGGTTGGCCTGTGGAAATTTCGGTGCTGATCCGAAGCCGCCGTTGAGCGGGTCGACGGCGCGCAGCAGCGCGGGGCGCAGAGCGGCGAGCGGTGCCGGTGTCAGGTGCGGGCGATCGCTGGGCGCGCTGGCCGCGATGGTGTGCAGTGCGGCTGCCAGCTGCGCATTCTGCGTGCGGATGAGTTCCGGACGCTGCTGCCAGAAGGTATGTATCCGTTCGAGCAGCTCGCCAAAACCCGGCAGGCCGTGGCGTGGCGACTTCGGCAGGTAGGTGCCGCAAAAGAATGGCAGCAGGTCATCGGGTGTCAGCACGACGGTCAACGGCCAGCCACCGGGGCGGCCATTGAGCAGCTGGTGGGCCTGCTGGTAAATGCGATCGAGGTCTGGGCGTTCCTCGCGATCGACCTTGATGCAGATGAACAGGCGATTCATCCGCTCGGCAATCCCTGCGTCGGCGAATGACTCGTGGGCCATCACGTGGCACCAGTGGCAGGCGGCGTAACCGATCGACAGCAGGATCGGGCGCTGTTCGGTGCGTGCCCGTGCCAGGGCTTCGCTGCCCCAGGGATACCAGTCGACCGGGTCGGCGGCGTGCTGTTGCAGATAGGGGCTGGCGGCGGCCTGCAGGCGATTGGCCATGCAGTGCGGGGGTCAGCCGAGGCTGAAGGCGACGCCAGCCACGATCAGCGCCACCACTGCGCCGGCCGCCACGCCCCAGAGCCATACCGGTGTGCCCTGGCGGGCCGGCGTTTGCGATGCGTTCAGTGCGGATCTGGGGTCGGGCAATGCACCAGGCACCTCGAAGCGAAAGCGCGCGACGTGGATGGCGATTTCGTCCCCGTTGCTGAGCAGGGCTTCGCGTACCTGCTGGCCGTTGACGAAAGTGCCGTTCGAGGAGCCCAGGTCATACAGGCGCACACCATCGGCCGCCGCATCGAGGCGCACATGGTGGCGCGAAACCTCCGGGTACGGCAGGACGATGTCGCAGTAAGCGTCGCGGCCGATCAGGGTCTTGTCGCGCACCTGATACTGCTTGCCGAAGATCTCGCCGCTGACGCCGCGCAGCAGACCGCGCAGCGGAGTGCGGTTGGGCGTGGGGGCGGGCGCTTCGCCGCTGTTTTTCAGGCTGGGACGGATGATAGTGGCATCGGCATCGGGTGGCGTCTGGTTCATCGTGACCTCCGTGGTGTCGGATCCTGCAATAAAGGATGACAGCATTGTGGCGAATGCGGAGGAATAATGCTGTGCTGGCCGCAGTTTACCTCGCCGGCGTGACGGTTTACGCTGCCGGCTTTTTTCGTTCGCCGCCGTTCGCCAAAGCGCCGTGCATCATGCCGGCAGGCGGGGACAGTCCGTTGTCGGAGCCGAGTCATGAGTTTGTCGTCCACCCCCAGTTTTGCCCCCCTGCGCTTGAAAAAGAACGAGGAGCGCCGCCTGCGTGCCGGCCACCTCTGGGTCTACAGCAATGAAGTGGACACGGCGGTGACGCCACTTGCCGGCTTCGAGCCGGGGCAGCCGGTGGAGGTGCAGGCACATAACGGCAAGCCGCTCGGTACCGGCTACATCAATCCGCATTCGCTGATTTGCGCCCGCCTAGTCAGCCGCGATCCTGCGCATCCGTTGTCGGATTCGCTGCTGGTGCATCGTCTGAAAGTTGCTCTCGGCCTGCGCGAGCGTCTGTATCCGGGGCCGTTCTATCGCCTGGTGCACGGCGAGGGTGATGGCCTGCCGGGACTGATCGTCGACCGCTTCGGCGATGTCGTCGTCGTGCAGATCACCACCGCCGGCATGGAGCGGATGAAGGATGGCGTCATCGCCGCGCTCGACAAGGTTCTCAAGCCTGTCGGCATCCTGCTGCGCAACGACACCGCCAGCCGCAAGCTCGAAGAGCTCGACAGCTACGTCGAGCCGATCGGCCAGGTGCCGGAGGTGATCGAGCTGAGCGAAAACGGTGTGCGTCATCTGGCGCCGCTGCTCGGCGGCCAGAAGACCGGCTGGTTCTACGATCAGCAGGACAATCGCGCGCGCATGTTCAAGTACGTGCGCGGCGCGCGCGTGCTCGACGTGTTCAGCTACGTCGGCGGCTGGGGCATCCAGGCGGCCATGCACGGCGCCGAGTCGGTGATGTGCATCGACAGCTCGGCGCCGGCGCTGGAGCACGCGCATGCCGCGGCCGAACTCAACGGCATCGCCGAGCGCTTCAGCTCGCTGGAAGGCGATGCCTTCGAGGCGCTGAAAGCGCTGCGTCAGGAGCGCGAACGCTTCGATGTCATCGTCTGTGATCCGCCGGCCTTCGTGAAGCGGCGCAAGGATTTCAAGGAAGGTGCGCTCGCTTACCGTCGCATCAACGAGCTGGCGATGAGTCTGCTGGAGCGTGACGGCATCCTGATTTCCTGCTCGTGCTCGCACCACATGGCGCGTGAGTCACTGGCCGAAACGCTGCTCGCCGCCTCGCGCCATCTCGATCGCTCGCTGGTATTCCTGGAGCAGGGACGGCAGGGGCCGGATCACCCGGTGCCGCCGGCGATCCCGGAGACCGAATACCTGAAAGCCTTCTTCAGCCGCGTGCTGCCAGCCTGAGAGACGCTCATGCGCCAGTACCTCGAACTGCTGCGTCAGGTCTGCGAGCACGGTACCGACAAGGCTGACCGCACCGGTACCGGCACGCGCTCGCTGTTCGGCCATCAGATGCGCTTCGATCTTGCTGCCGGCTTCCCGCTGGTGACGACGAAGAAGGTGCACATGAAGTCGATCGTCGTCGAGCTGCTGTGGTTTCTGCGCGGCGACACCAACATCGGCTACCTGCACCAGCACGGCGTCAGCATCTGGGACGAATGGGCCGATGCCAGCGGCGATCTCGGCCCGGTCTACGGCGCGCAGTGGCGCAGCTGGCCGACGGCCGACGGTCGCCATGTCGACCAGATCGCCGAGGTCGTCAGCCAGCTGAAAAACACCCCGGATTCGCGGCGCATCATCGTCAGTGCCTGGAACGTCGGCGAGCTGGAGCACATGGCCCTGCCGCCGTGCCACGCGCTGTTCCAGTTCTACGTAGCCGACGGCCGCCTGTCCTGTCAGCTCTATCAGCGCTCGGCGGATCTGTTCCTCGGTGTGCCGTTCAACATCGCCAGCTACGCGCTGCTGACGCTGCTGCTGGCGCAGGTCTGCGGCTACACGCCCGGCGAGTTCATCTGGACCGGTGGTGACTGCCACATCTACTCGAACCACTCCGAGCAGGTGAGCACCCAGCTGGCACGCGAGCCCCGCGCGTTGCCCCGCGTGGTCCTGAACCCTGACGTCCGTGACCTGTTTGCGTTCACGCCGGACGACATCCGGCTCGAAGACTACGATCCGCACCCGCTGATCAGGGCGCCCGTCGCGGTTTAGCGCCGGGGCTGCTCGCGGCAGATGCATTGCACCTGCCGCGAGTGCCTGGCTGCAACGGCCGCCGCCGCATCGCCGAAGCGACGTTCACCCGGGGTGACGATCGCTGCGGCGAGGTTGGCGGCGCTTAGTACGGTGCGGTGACGACGATGTACTGCGTGCCCTGCGGCTGGTACCAGACGCTGCCGCACTGCTGATAGAACATGCCACGGTAATTGATCGGCACACAGCTCGGCGGCAGGGTGCGCACGATCGAGCCGATGACTGCCGACGTGACGGCGACCGTCGCGGTGACCGCGGCGGCCGTGGCGACCGGGTGGTAATCGTAGTCCCAGCCGCCATGGCAGCAGCCGCCGCGATTGTCGACATGCACGTCGCGGTTGACGTTGACATTGCGGTTGATGTTGACGTTGTTGACGCTGGTGCCGCGCACGCTGTTGACGCGCATGTCGCGCATGCCGTCATTGGCGCGCATCCCGCCGCCGCCGTTGAAACGGCCGCCTCCACGTGCCTCCGCCACCGGCGCCAGCGCGACACCGCTCAGTGTGAAAACCGCCAGCGCGGCCGCCAGTGTCCTGCCGAAAGAAGCTTTCATGTGGGCGCTCCCTTATTGTTTGTCCACGGTGTGGAATTCGACAGCGACCCCGTCCTTCGGTGGTTTGAAGGTGAACTCGGTCTCCTTGAACGTCGGCTTCAGGTTCCATTCGATCAGCGATACCGACTGCGGGCGTGCCTCGTCGGCACGGTTGGTGATCACCAGCTTGCGCGGCAGCGGCTTGTCACCGTTCAGGATCCAGATCTGCCAGTCGATGTCGCCCTGGCGAAAGGCATAGTGGTCGCAGAGATCGTCGCCGATGAAATCCTGGCCGGCGTTCATCGCCGATTCGATGCCATCGGTCGGCGCCGCCTCGGTCCCCCAGAGGAACAGATCGGACAACGGAAGCTCGATGCCGTAGCGCTGTTCCATCTTGCTCACCAGCGTCGCCAGCGTGCCGCTGAATTCAGCCGTCGAGTAGTACTTCTGCTGCGGCGCGTAGAGCGTGACCTGCTTGCCGTCATAGAAGATCTCACGCTGCGAGCGCGCGGTGGCGAGGTTCGCGTACAGTTTGTCGGGCCGCACGACGTCGATGTCGGCATGCGCCTCGTGCTGCAGTTTCTGCCCGTCGGCGAGGACCCGCTCGCCGGTGAGCGAGTTGGTGATCTGGAAGCGTTTCAGCGTCTGCAGAAAGGCACCCATGTTCTTGAGCGCCTTGATCGAGGCAGGATCGACGGCATTCTCCATCGCCGGTTGCTGCGGCGCTGCCGGTGCCGTGTCTTCGGCGTGACCGGCAGAGGCCGTGAGCGCCAGGGCCAGCCACAGCGCTGTGACAAGTGTCTTGGTGTTCATCACGTTGCTCAACTTGATGTCCCTTTGATGGCAAGCCATTGAATGGCAAAACGCCCGCGCAGTGTCCCGTGCAGACATGACAGTCGGTTCGTCCGTTGGACTGAAACCGTGGCAGCTTTTGACAGTGCTTCGCTTTCGATCACGCCAAGTGCCTCAAGCGCCGAGCCGCCACTTACCCGCCACGTTGACCAGCCAGCAGCCGTCGCGGCGTGCCGGTGCATGGTGTTGGCTGGCATTGATCGACGGACGACGTCGGCCCGACCGCAGTGAGTGTAGGTGCCTGGTTCTGCCGCGTTCCCTGATCTGCTGCAATTACAGGGACTGATCATCGAGGCGGTGGTCGCGCGGGGACGGCGCGCGCCGGTCGGGTCGGCGCTTGCATGCGCCCTGCGATTGCCGCGGGCGCCTGAGCGATGGCGACGGGCATCGATGCACGCGCCGCGGGAGTGCCGGGGGCAGGTGTACCGGGACGGCGTCGGGCGGTGCCTCATGCCGCTCGGGGCAGGCGCTCCAACGTCACGAAGTCGAATGCTGCTGCGTGTCGAGCATCGGCTGGGTGGTGCTCGCGGTGGGTTTCGCACCACTGGGTTTTATCGAGCAGCGGGAAATACACGTCGCCGGCCGGTGCAGCGTCGACCTCGGTCAGATACAGCCGCTGGGCGTGCGGCAGGCCGAGGGCGAACAGCTCGGCACCGCCGATCAGCATGACTTCGTTGGCCTCATGCGCCAGCATCAGCGCTGCATCGAGCGAGCCGACGACGCTTGCGCCGACGGCGCTGAACGCCGGGTTGCGGCTGACGACGATGTTGTGCCGTCCCGGCAGCGGCCGGCCGAGTGATTCCCAGGTCTTGCGCCCCATGACGATCGGCTTGCCGAGCGTCAGGCGTTTGAAGTGCGCCAGATCGTCCGGCAGTCGCCAGGGCAGGTCGTTGTCGCGGCCGATGACACCGTTGCGGCCGGCGGCGACGATCATCGACAACGACACGGTTTCAGCCCGCTTCTTCGTTGCCGATTGCGAACATGTCGTCGAGATCGTGCTTGGAGTGCACGCGAAACGCGACGTGGGTCTGTGAGTCGCGAATGCCGTCGACCTTGAGCATGTGGTGCGTGACGACGTCGGCCAGTTCGTCGTTGCTGCCGACGCGGATGATCGCCGCCAGATCATGGATGCCGGCCAGCGAATAGACCTCGGTGATGCCGGGCAGCGCAGCGAGCGCTTCAGCGACTTCGTTGATGCGACCCTTCTCGGTGTTCAGCAGCACCAGTGCGGTGACCATTGTCATGCCTTCCTCGGAATCCGGTATCAAATGCCTTTGTCGGCGTGATTCTTGACCTTGCGCATCGCCGCGCAGTCGACGCAGCACGGCGCTTCATTGGCATCGAGCCGCAGGGCCGTCAGATGCTGACCCCAGATGCAGCCCGAGTCGAGAGCATAGATGCCGGGCGCACGATAGTAGCCGAGTGCTGCCCAGTGGCCGGTGATGATGTTGAGGCTGGCATTGCGGCGCCAGCCGATCTGGAACCAGGGCACCAGCCCGGCCGGCTGGCTGCCGGGCGGGCCTTTCTGATCGTGGCACAGCGAGCCGTCGGGGCCGACGAAGCGCATGCGCGTCATGGTGTTGACGATGCAGCGCAGGCGTTCGTGGCCCTGCAGCTCGTCGCGCCAGATACGCGGTTCCGAGCCGAACATGTGCGCGAGAAAGTCTTGCAGCCCGGGGCCGCGCAATACGGCTTCGACTTCACGGCCGCAGGCCAGCGCGGTGTCGAGATCCCACAAAGGCGACAGGCCGGCGTGCACCATCGTGTAGCCGAGTTTCGCATCGTGGTGAATCATCGGCAGACTGCGCACCCAATCGAGCAGCTCCTGCGCGTCCGGGGCGTCGAGTACGTCGTGGAAGGTGTCTTTCTTGCCCGGTTTGACGTGCCCGGCCGCCACGGCGAGCAGAGTCAGGTCGTGGTTGCCGAGCACGCTGATCGCCGCATCGCCCAGTTGGCGCACGAAGCGCAGCGTTTCGACCGACTGCGGACCGCGGTTGACCAGATCGCCGGTCAGCCACAGGCGATCCTTCGCCGGGTCGAACTTCAGTTTGTCGAGCAGACGGCGCATGGGCTCGAAGCAGCCCTGCACGTCACCGATCGCGTAGACGGCCATGGAAACGGACTCCGGAAGAGACGCAGGCAGCGAAGCGGCAGCGATGTCGCTTCGCTTTATGTTGTGCTGCAGCATGCATCAGGCAGTTGTTCCTTTTCCAGTACGAAACGGCGAAACCAGCCACCGGCAAGCGCCGGGTCATCGTGCAGCACACGCAATTCCGGCGGTCGGATCGTTTCGAACACCACGTCGGTGTGGCTGGCGAAGCGCGCGAACAGCGGGCTGACCAGGCGGCGCAGCGGTGCGCGCTGGTTCGGGCGCAGAAACTTGTCGAGCAGCAGCAGCCGTCCGCCCGGCCGCAATACGCGTGCGACCTCGGCGAGGGCGCGGGCGGGGTCGGGTACCACGGCGATGATCAGATGCGCGACGACGGCATCGACGCTGGCGGCCGGCAGTTCGAGCGCCTGGGCATCGCCAACGGCGAGTTCGAGTCTGAGTTCGGCGCGGGCCGCCGCGCGCGGGCGGGCGCGTTCGAGCATCGCCGGCGTCAGGTCGATGCCGCGATAGAGCGGACCGGCGGGCAGCCATGGGATGTCGAGCCCGGTGCCGATGCCGAGGATCAGCACCGAGCCGCCGGCCGGCACCGCGAGGCGGGCCAGACTGGCGCGGCGCGCCGGCTCGGTCGCCCGCGCCACGAGCCGGTCGTAGAGCGGAGCGAACAGCGTGTAGCTTGCCCGCAGGCTCATCGGTTCAGTGCAGCGTGCGCGGCACCGCCAGCGTGAACGGCTGGATCGGTGCGTCGAACTCGGTGCCGTCGTCGGCTCGCATGCGGTAGCTGCCCTGCATGCTGCCGACCGGTGTTTCGATCAGCGTACCGCTGGTGTAGCGGTAGGTTTCGCCAGGACGCAGATAGGGCTGCTCGCCGACGACGCCTTCACCGCGCACCTCGGTGGTCTTGCCGTGGGCATCGGTGATGATCCAGTGCCGGCTGAGCAGCCGGGCGGCGAGCGCCCCGCGGTTGACGATGGTCACCGCGTAGGCGAAGGCGAAGCGCTCGGCATCGGGCATCGACTGCGCGGCGATGTATTGAGTCTGCACGTCGACGTGCACGTCATAACGCGGATCGGACGCGGACATGGTCAGGCGCTGACGCTCTGTGCCTTCGCCTCGATGGCAGCCAGCAGCGTGGTGAAGGACTTGGCGAAGGCGGCGACACCGTCGGCTTCGAGCTGCGCGGTCACCGCGGCGAGGTCGATGCCGAGCTGCGGCAGGCGTTCGATCGCTGCGGCCGCGGCATCGATGTCGCGCGCCAGCGTCGGCGCGACGATACCGTGGTCGCGGAAGGCGTCGTAAGTGGCCGGCGGCACGGTGTTGACGGTGTCCGGACCGATCAGCTCCTCGACGTAGAGCGTGTCGCGGTAGGCCGGATTCTTGGTGCTGGTGCTCGCCCACAGCAGCCGCTGCGGCCGTGCGCCGGCGGCTGCCAGCGGAGCAAACGCCTGGCCGAACAGGCGGGCGGCTTCGCGGTAGGCCAGTTTGGCGTTGGCGATGGCGATGCGGCCGACCAGCTCCGGGGCACGCTCGGCGAGCAGCGGATCGAGCGCCGAGTCGACGCGCGATACGAAGAAGCTCGCCACCGAGGCGATACGGTCGATCGGCTGGCCGCAATCGAGCCGGCGTGCCAGGCCGCGGCAGTAGGCCTCGGCGACCTCGATGTAGCGCTCGACGGCAAACAGCAGCGTGACGTTGATGTGGATGCCGTCGGCGATCAGCTCCTCGACCGCCGGCACCCCGGCACGGGTCGCCGGCACCTTGATCATGACGTTGGGTCGATCGAGGCGGGCGAACAGCTCGCGCGCTTCGCGCACCGTCGCCTGCGTATCGTCGGCCAGATCCGGTGAAACTTCGAGGCTGATGAAGCCGTCGCGGCCCTCGCTGGCGCGGTACACCGGCTGCAGCACATCGGCGGCGGCGCGGATATCGTCGATCGCCAGCTCGAAGAACAGCTCGCGGCTGTCGATCGCCGGGCGGCTGCCCAGCAGCTGGCGGATCGCGGTGTCGTAATCGTGGCTGCCGGCGATGGCTTTTTCGAAGATCGACGGGTTTGAGGTGACGCCGCGCAGGTCATCGTCCTCGACCAGCCGGCGCAGCTCGCCGCTCGCCAGCATCGCCCGCTGGATGTTGTCGTACCAGACGCTCTGGCCGCTCGCGTTCAGTTGCCGCAGGGGATTGTCCTGTACGCTCATCGACGTGTCCTCACAGTGCTAAAGCTGGGCTAATCGGGACTGGATGCGCCGGCGGCGCGGCTGGCCAGGCGCACGAAGGCGGCGAGGTCGAGGGTTTCGGCGCGCGCGCCCGGATCGACGCCGGCGGCTTCGATCGCTGCCGCGTCGAGCAGCGGGCGCAGGGTGTTGCGCAGCGTCTTGCGGCGCTGCGCGAAGGCCAGGCGTACCACTTCGGCGAAGTTCGGTGCCAGTGCTGCGGGTACCGCGGGCGTGGCCAGCGGCTGCAGGCGCACCACCGCCGAGTCGACCTTCGGTGGCGGGCTGAAAGCGCCGGGGCCGATCTCGAACAGCGGCACCACGCGGCAGCGTGCCGCCAGCATCACCGACAAGCGGCCATAGTCGCTGCTGCCCGGGCCGGCTGCCATGCGCTCGACGACTTCCTTCTGCAGCATGAAGTGCATGTCGCGGATGTGGTCGGCGGCGGCGAGGAAGTGAAACAGCAACGGCGTCGAGATGTTGTACGGCAGATTGCCGACCAGGCGCAGCGGGCGTTCATCCTGGCGCAGCGTGGCGAAGTCGACTTCGAGTGCGTCGGCACGGTGGATCAGCAGTTCGCCGGCGCCGGCGCAGCGCGCTTCGAGGTGCGGGATGACGTCGCGATCGAGTTCGACCGCTTCGAGCCGGCCACAGGCCGCGAGCAGCGGGCGGGTGATGGCGCCGAGGCCCGGGCCGATCTCGATCAGGTGCTCGCCGGGCTGCGGCCTGACCGCCGCAATGATGCGGGCGATCACCGAAGGGTCGTGCAGGAAGTGCTGGCCGAAACGTTTGCGGGCCTGATGCGGGGTTGGGGCGGTGGACATGGCGGCTCGCTGATTCAGGCGGCGCGGCGGCCGCGCTCGACCATGTCGAGTGCGCAGGCGATCGCCGCGCGCAGGCTGCCGTCGCTGGCATGGCCGCTGCCGGCCAGGTCGAGCGCAGTGCCGTGGTCGACCGAAGTGCGGATGATCGGCAGGCCGAGCGTGATGTTCACCGCCGCGCCGAAGCCGACGTACTTGAGCACCGGCAGACCCTGATCGTGGTACATCGCCAGCACGGCATCGGCCTCATCGAGGTACTTCGGCTGGAACAGCGTATCGGCCGGCAGCGGGCCGATCAGCTGCAGCCCCTCGCTGCGCAGCTGTTCCAGTGCCGGCTCGATGACATCACGTTCCTCGTGACCGAGATGACCGCCCTCACCGGCGTGCGGGTTGAGGCCGCAGACCAGGATGCGCGGCCGGGCGATCGCGAAGCGCCGGCGCAGATCGCCATCGAGAATGCGCAGCACGCGGCCGAGGCCGTCGGCAGTGATGGCATCGGCCACTGCCCGCAGTGGCAGATGCGTGGTCGCCAGCGCCACGCGCAGCCGCCCGGCGGCCAGCATCATCACCGGCAGGCAGCCGCCGAGGCGCTCGGCGAAGAATTCGGTGTGGCCGCTGAACGGCGTGCCGGCATCGTTGATGATGCCCTTGTGCACCGGCGCGGTGACCAGCGCATCGAATTCGCCGCTGGCGCAGCCGTCGCAGGCGCGCGCGAGCACAGCGAGCACGTGGGCGGCGTTGGCCGCATCGAGCCGGCCGGCGGTGACGGGCGCAGCACAGGGCAGATCGAGCAGCGTCAACCGTCCGGCCACGGCCGGCCGCGTCTGCGCCGGATCGTAGTCATCGATGGTGAGCGGCAGGCCGAGGGCCGCCGCGCGGGCCTGCAGCACCGCGCGACTGCCGACGATGACCAGCGTGCAGTCGGCGGGCGACTGCGCCAGCTGCACGCACAGATCGGGGCCGATACCGGCGGGTTCGCCGGCGCTGAGGACGAGGCGGGCACGGGCGCTCACGGGCGCGGGCCGCCGCTCACAGGCGGATCTCGACGTAGGCTTCGTCGCGCAGGCGCTTGAGCCACAGATCCCATTCCTCCTCGACCTTGCGACGGAACAGTGCCTCGCGGACCTCGTTGCGCTTTTGCTCGTCGGCCTGCGGGCCGCTGGTTGTCGTGCCGCCGGCGTTGCGTGCTTCGATCAGCTTGATCAGCACGAAGCCGCTCGGCGTGCGGATCGGCTCGGAAATCTGCCCAGGTGACAGGGCCTGGACGACACCGCTGAGCGCCGAGGGAATCTGCTCGCTCGGGCGCCAGCCGAGATCGCCGCCGTCGAGCGCGTTCTGCGCATCCGACACCGCTGCGGCGAGCTGGTGGAAATCACCGCCGCGGCGCAGCTCGGCGAGGATGGTCTCGGCCTTGGCCTTGGCCTGTTCGACGCGTTCGGGTGCGGCGTTTTCCGGTACCGCGACCAGGATCTGCGCCAGGTGCAGCTCGCGCCGCTCACCGGCGGCCGCGGCGGCGCTGGTGATGCTGCCGTGGCCCATCGCCAGGTCGACTTCCTGGTCGGAGATCTGGATCGTCGAATCGACGAACTTCTGGCGCAGGCGCGCCGAGAGCATTTCGCGGCGGATTTCCTCGCGGTAGCGCTCGAAGCTGAAGCCTTCGCGCTCGACGCTGCGGCGCAGCGCATCGAGTGAGACGTTGTTGCGCTTGGCGATGTTTTCGATGGTGGCGTTCAGCGCCAGATCGTCAACGGTGATGCCGGAGCGCTTGGCGGCGCCTTCTTCGAGCTTGAGCAGGATCTGACGTTCCAGCACCTGACGTTCGATGACGTTGGGTGGCGGCAGCTGGCCACCGCGGGCGCGCAACTGCGCGGTCGCGCTGCGCACCGCCTGGTCGAGTTCGGCGCGGGTGATGACGTCGTCTTCGACGACGGCGACCACCGAGTCGAGCCGGTGTTCGGCTCCCGGGGCGCCCTGGGTGCTCGGGCCGAAACGCAGCTCCTGGGCCTGGGCGCCGAGGGCGGTGGCCAGGGAAAGGACGAGCAGCAGGGGTTTCATGGTGGCTGACATCACTGACGTGAGTAATCGAGGATGGATTTCGAGAGGAACTTGTCGGCGCTGGCGCCAATTGACGACAGGCCCTTGAGCTCCAGTTCAAGGAACATCGCGTTCTTCGACTCGACATCGGTCGGATAGTTACGGTACTGGCGCGCCAGCAGGCGTACCGCCCAGCAGCAGTCGCCGTACTCGACGCCGGCGAAGACGTCGGTCGGATTGTCGTAGAGCAGCGAGTAGCTGTAGCGGCCGAACAGTTTCCAGCTGGCGTTCAGTGGCCAGGCGCTCGACAGGTCGATCTGTTCGAGATCGGTGTCCTGGATGGTCTTCTGCGTCGGATCATCGCTGTAGCGGTAGGACAGATTGAGGATCTGGCCGCTGTCGCCGCGATAACGCAGATCGGCCGCGTAGCGCTTGGCCGACTGTGAATCCGGGTCCCACAGTGTCGAGGCGCGTGCATACCAGTGGCGATCGAGCGTCATCGTCGCTTCGGCGACGAAGTCGGAGCGATTGCCGTCGACGGTGGAGTCCGCGCCGAGCGTCACGCGCGGGTCGGAGAAGTAATTGATCTGGCCGATCGACACGCGCATGCGTTCGCGGCCGTCTTCGGCACTGAGCACGCGGGTACTGATGGCAGTGGTCAGCTGGTTGGCGTCGCCGAGACGGTCGGCCCCGGCGAAGCGGTTTTCATAGAACAGCCAGTTGAAATTTTCGGTGTACAGCGTGGTATCGAAGATCGGGATATCACTCTGCTTGCGATAGGGCACGCGCAGGTAGTACAGCCGCGGCTCCAGCGTCTGCACGTAGCCCTGGCCGCCGAAGCTCACGTCGCGCTCGAAGATCAGGCCGCTGTCGACGCTGATGACCGGTGCCGTACGGTTGGGGCTGTCGCGGTAGCCGGTGGGGGTGGCCCCGGGGTAGTCGAGCTGCCAGTTGGTCTGACGCAGTGCCACTCGCGGTGTGAGGAAGGCGTACGACCAGCTCAGTGGCAGGCTGACCGCCGGTTCGAGGTCGAAGCGCGTACCTTCGACGAAGGTCGGGTGCGTGAAGCGCACGGCCTCGGCGCGCAGTTCGTAATTCAGCTCGTTGACGTTGCCCCAGTTGTTCCAGAACACCAGCTGCGGCAGCTGCGAATACTGCTTGGTGCGGGTGAAGTCCTCGCCGTCGAGTGTCTGGTAGCCGCGAAAGCGCAGCAGCAGGTTGCCGTAGGGGTTGGCGATATAGGTGTCGAGCCGGCGTTCGAGATAGGCGGTGTCCTCGACGTTGAGGCCGTTGCCGAGATCACGGAAGTAGTCGCTGTCGGAAACCCACTCGTACTTCAGCGAGCTGCTGAGGATGCCCCACTGGCCGCGGGCGTTGAGATTGAGGAAGCTGCGCTCGCGCTCGGCTTCACGGTCGTTGGGCAGGTACTCGAAGCCGATTTCGCCGCTGTTGCTCGGATTGAGGAAGCGGTATTCGCTGCCGACCAGCAGGCCGCGCTGGGCGATGATGCGCGGTGTGAACGTCGCATCCTGGTTCGGCGCGATGTTCCAGTAATAGGGGACGGCGAGATCGAGTCCGCTGGTGGTGTCAAAACCGAGCGAAGGCGCCAGAAAGCCCGACTGGCGCTCGTTGTTGATCGGAAACGACAGGTACGGCAGGTAGAGCACCGGCACGCCGCCGAAGTCGACCTTGGCATGCCAGGCTTCGCCGCGTCCGGCAGCGTGGTCGAGGTTCATCTCGCTGGCGCGCACCCGCCAGAATTCCTTGCCGCGGGCGCAGGTCGAATAGGTCACCTGCTCAAGCTCGGTGGTCTGCTGGTCGCGGCGATCGACGATGTGCGCCGCTTCACCCTGAGCGTTGCGCTGCGGCACGTAGTACTGCGCATCGCTGAAATCGCCGACGTGCTCGTCGACCGCATAGGCGCCGCGCTTGGCGGTGACGGCCAGGCTCGGCGTACCGGCGCGCAGGCCGTCGGGGGCATGGGCGACGTTGGCCTGGCGATCGAGCGTCAGCAGCGGCGCTTCGAGCTGGGTGTCGCCGCGGTGCACCTGCACATTGCCTTCGAGGCGTGCCTCCTCGGCCGAGGACATCGCCGAGTCGGCGAGATATTCGGTCGGGCCGTCGGCCGGCGCATTGGTCCTGGGCAGGATCAGCGCCGCGAGCGGATCGGCTTCGCACAGCGCCCAGCCGGTGATGCGGCCCTGGTCGTCCTGCTGGGTCGGCTGTTCGGCAGTGGCCCCGTGCTTCTTACCGCCACTCGACTGCGCCAGCACCGGCATCGCGGCAAGGGAGAGGCAGAGGGCTGATATGATGGACGGGCGTTGGTTCACGGGCGCGGAGTCTGGCCGGAAAAGCGCTTAACCATCGCAGAAATCCCTTACCGCTTCAATTCACCGGGCCCGCTTGCAGGGCCGTCTGCGGGATCAATCGATCGTGAGCGAACGCTACACGCGTGTCTGTAACTGGGTCGACAGCCAGGTTTCGGTCCGGCCCTACGAGATCTCCCCGGCGTCGGCAGACGCCAGTTTCCGCCGTTACTTCCGCGTGCGCTGGGACGGCGGCTCGGCGATCGTCATGGATGCGCCACCCGAACACGAAGATTGCCGCCCGTTCGTGCACATTGCCACGGCCTTCGCCGGGCTCGGCCTGAACGTGCCGCGCGTGCTGGCGCAGGACCTCGAACAGGGCCTGCTGCTGCTCAGCGATCTCGGCGATACCCAGTACCTGAGCGTGCTCGACGCCGCCAATGCCGACGCCCTGTACGCGGATGCGCTCGATGTGCTGGCGCGGCTGGCGCTCGGTGGCGACCCGGCGGCCGGCGCGCTGCCGCCCTACGATGCAGCGCTGCTGCAGCGCGAGATGGCGCTGTTTCGTGACTGGTTCCTCGGCCGTCACCTCGGCCTTGAGCTGCGCGCCGATGAACAACACCTGCTCGATGCGAGTTTTGCCCTGCTGACGCAGGCGGCACTGGCGCAGCCGCAGGTCTGGGTGCATCGCGATTACCACTCGCGCAACCTGATGCGGCTCGCGGCCGGCAACCCGGGCGTGCTCGATTTCCAGGACGCCGTGGTCGGTGCCGTCACCTACGATCTGGTGTCGCTGCTGCGCGATGCCTACATCGAATGGCCGGTCGAGCGGGTCGAGGGCTGGGTCGAAGATTACCGTCTGCGCCTGCGCGCCGGCGGCCTCGATACCGGCAGCCGCGAGGCCTTCCTGCGCGACGTCGACCTGATGGGCGCACAGCGTCAGCTCAAGGTCTGCGGCATCTTCGCCCGACTCTGGCACCGTGACGGCAAGCGCGGCTACCTCAAAGACATCCCGTTGACCTTCCGGTACCTGACGCGGGCCTGTGCCCGCCATGCCGAGCTGCACGCCCTCGGCGAATTCCTGCGCACGCGCGTCGAACCGCGACTCACGGAGCTGGGTGCATGAAAGCGATGATTTTGGCCGCCGGGCGTGGCGAGCGCATGCGGCCGCTGACCGACACCTTGCCCAAGCCGTTGCTCACGGTCGGCGGGCGGGCGCTGATCGAGTACCACCTGGAGCGCCTTGCCGCCGCCGGTTTTACCGACATCGTCATCAACCTCGGCCATCTCGGCGAGCAGATTCCAGCGTATCTGGGGGATGGCGCGCGCTATGGCGTGCGCATCGCCTATTCGCCCGAGCCGCCGGGCGCGCTCGAAACCGGTGGCGGCATCCATCACGCCCTGCCGCTGCTGGGCACGGCGCCGTTCCTGCTGGTCAACGGTGATGTCTGGACCGACCTGCCGTTCGGCGGACTGCGCACGCTGCTCGCGGCAGGCGATCTCGCGCATCTGCTGCTGGTCGACAATCCGCCGCAGCATCCGCAGGGGGATTTCGTGCTGCTCGACGGGCGGGTGCAGGCCGAGGGCGCGGCGCGGCTGACCTACAGCGGCATCGCCGTGCTGCAGCCGCCGCTGTTCGCCGGCTGCACGCCGGGGCGGTTTTCCCTGGTGCCGCTGCTGCGGGCGGCGATGGCGTGCGGGCAGGTCGGCGGCAGCCATTACCGCGGCGACTGGCGCGACATCGGCACGCGCGAGCGCCTGGCGGCGCTCGATGCCGAGCTGCGCGCGCGCTGAGCGCAGTGCGTCTCAGGCGATACGCTGCGGCAGCACGTCTCTGAGTTTGGCGCGCGCCTCGCGCAGCATCGTTGCCGTCGTCGCCCAGTCGACGCAGGCATCGGTGACGGAGACGCCGTACTTGAGCTGCGAGAGATCGGCCGGAATCGACTGGTTGCCGGCGTTGATGTTGCTTTCGATCATCACGCCGACGATCGAGCGGTTGCCCTCGACGATCTGGTTGACGATGTCATGCATCACCAGCGGCTGCAGCTCGGGCTTTTTGCTGGAGTTGGCGTGGCTGCAGTCGACGACGATGTTGGCCGGCTGACCGTTCTTCGCCAGTTCCTGCTCGCACAGCGCGATCGTCACCGAGTCATAGTTCGGCTGCGGGCCGCCACGCAGTACCACGTGGCCGTAGCGGTTGCCGCGGGTGCGGATGATCGCGCACTGGCCCTGGCCGTCGATGCCGAGGAAGCTGTGCGGCTTGGAGACCGACAGCAGCGCGTTGATCGCCACCGTCAGGCTGCCGTCGGTGCCGTTCTTGAAGCCGACCGGTGTCGACAGGCCCGAGGCCATTTCACGGTGCGTCTGCGATTCGGTGGTGCGCGCGCCGATCGCCGCCCAGCTGATCAGGTCGGAGACGTACTGCGGGCTGATCGGGTCGAGCGCCTCGGTGCCGGTCGGCAGGCCGAGTTCGTTGATGTCGGTGAGCAGCCGGCGGGCGATGCCGAGCCCCTTCTGGATGTTGAAGGAGTCGTTCATGTCCGGGTCGTTGATCAGCCCCTTCCAGCCGGTGGTGGTGCGCGGCTTTTCGAAGTACACGCGCATCACCAGATACAGCGTGTCGGCGAGCTCGTCGGCGAGCTGCTTGAGGCGGCGGGCGTAGTCCATCGCCGCGGCCGGATCGTGGATCGAGCAGGGGCCGACGACGACCAGCAGGCGCGGATCGCGCCGATCGAGAATGTCCTCGATGGTCTTGCGGCCGGCGACGACCGTGTCGCGTGCCGCCAGCGTCAGCGGCAGCCGCTTGAGCAGCTCCTGCGGCGTCAGCAGCATCTCGATCGATGCGACGTTGACGTTTTCGATCTCGGGCATGGTCATGGCCGGCGCCTTCCTTAACGTGTTGAGCGGCGAGGGCTCGCGGTTTTACGCGTTCGCTTGGGCAGCGTCAACCGGCGCGGTCGCGAGGGTTTCTTCACGGCGCACCGTAGCCATAACGGGCGAGGATTTCCTGTGCCTGCGGCCCCAGCAGATAGCTGCGAAAAGCGATGGCTTCCTCACTCGCACCGTCCAGCGACATCACCGACAGTTCGAGCGGCGCATAGAACATCGTTGGCACCAGCGTGCTGCTGCCGAGTTCGGGCAGCGGAGCGGTAGCGGCCAGCGTTGCCGGCAGCAGGGCCACTGCGCCCTGCGTTGTGCTGAGCGTCTGCAGGGTGGTGTCGCGTGAGTCCAGCGTCTGCAGGCGATTGCGCATGTCCGCCCAGATCCAGCTGGCGCGCAGGATTTGTTCGGCTGCACGGTAGAAGGCAGCCTCGCCGAGGGTGCCGATATAGAGTGTTTCGATGCGCTGCGACTTCAGCGCGGCAACCAGGCCATCGAGGCCGCTGGGCGCTTCCCATGCTGCACTGGCGCGGGCATAGATGGCGATCCGGCCGACGGCAAACAGCTGGCCGCGATCGTGTTCACCGGCACGCCCGGCCGCCTGCAGCTGGGCTGTCGCCTCGTGGTCCGTCGAGATCAGCAGTTCGATGGGCTCTCCCTGCACGATCCGGCGCATCAGTACGCCGGCCGACGCCGTCTGCAGTTCCAGCTTGTGCGTACTGTCGCGCTCGAAGGCCTGGGCGATCTCGCGGAGCGGCGTGGCGACGTTGTCATCGATGGCAATCAGCGGGGTGGCGGCGATTGCGGGCAGGGTGTGCAGGAGGAGGCTTGCGAAGAGGCAATGTAATTTTGTTTTATGAAAAAACATGTGAATTTTTCTCGCCGTATGCCCTTACATTGCTGCCCAGTATAAGGAACGGTCATGTGTCACGGGCAAGCGCAAGCGCTAGTCTTGGCGAAGAAATTTCCTCTGCCGCCGGAGTATCGACGATGAGCCTTCCGCAACCGCCGCGTTCGCACCCGATCACCATCACCGACATCCCGTTCGCACGGCTGGTGATGATCATGGTCAAGTTCGCTCTCGCCTCGATTCCGGCGATGCTGATCGTCTCGGTGATCTACTGGCTGGTGGCAATGCTGTTCACCGGCCTGTTCATGGGCTTTGGCCGCATGCACTGAATTGCTGCGCGATCCGCGCTACAGCCAGTCGCGCAGCCGAAACCACAGCATGGCCAGCACCAGCAGCGGCGTGCGCAGCGCCGTGCCGCCGGGGAAGTCGCGGTGCGGGATGCGGGCGAACAGGTCCAGGCGTTCGTTCTGCCCGGCGATCGCTTCGGCCAGCACGCGCCCGGCGAGGTTGGTCAGTGCCATGCCGTGGCCGGAAAATCCCTGTGCGTACCAGACGTGTGAGCCGAGGCGGCCGAAGTGCGGGGCGCGGTTGACGGTGATATCGACGTTGCCGCCCCAGGCATGGGTGACCGCCACCCGGCCGAGCTGCGGGAACACCTGCTGCAGTCGCCGTTGCATGCCGGCCGCCAGCCGCGGCGGCTCCAGGCCGGAATAGCTGACGCGACCACCGAACAGCAGCCGGTGATCGGCCGAGCGGCAGAAGTAATCGAGCACGAAGTTGGCGTCGCACACAGCGGCGTCGCCGGGCAGCAGCGCCGCGGCGCGTTCGGCACCGAGCGGCTCGGTGGCGACGATGTAGGTGCCGACCGGCATGATCTTCCTGGCCAGCGTCGGCGCCAGCCGGCCGAGCCAGGCGCCACCGGCGAGCACGATGTGTTCGGCCTCGATCTGGCCCTGCGCGGTATGCACGCGCCGCTGCGGGCCGGTGTCGAGATGCGTCACCGGCGAGCCCTCGTGAAGGGTGACGCCGGCGGCGAGCGCGGCGCGGGCGAGGCCCTGCGTGTACTTCAGCGGGTGCAGATGGCCGGCGCCGCCTTCATCGAGCAGCGCGGCGCAGTAGCGCGGACTGGCGATCAGCTCGGCGAGCGCCGCGCCGCTGAGCAGGCGCGTGGCGCTGTAGCCGTAGTCGCGGGCCAGCGTTTCCTGCCAGGCGGCGAGCGCGTGTTGCTGGCGCGGTTTGAGCGCCAGCGTCGCGCAGCCGTCGCGCCAGTCGCAGTCGATGCCGTAGCGGCGGATGTTGTCGCGGACGATGTCGACGGCTTCGATCGACATCGCCCACAGCTGCTGTGCGGCATCGAGGCCGAGCTGGTGGCGCAGCAGTTCCATGCCGCAGGCGTAGTCGGCGAGTACCTGACCGCCGCTGCGCCCCGAGCCGCCGAAGCCGACGCGCATGCCTTCGACGACGTGTACGCAGTAGCCGCGCCGGGCGAGTTCGAGGGCGGCCGACAGGCCGGTGATACCGGCACCGACGACGGCGACGTCGGCGCGCACGGTGCCGCACAGCGCGGGGCCGGCATGCCAGTCGGCGACGGAGTCGGCGTACCAGGAGGCGACGTGCTGCGGCGGATTCATGCATGGCTCCCGGGAAAGGTGAAGAAAAGGTCATGCGTTTCCGCAGCTTGCTGGCACCCGGGCCACGGCGTGGTCCGCTGGCTTGCCGGAATCCGCTACGGAAACAGTCGCTTATCCTGATACTAGCTTGCCGCCCGCGCGCGGCCTCGCATAGGCTGGAAACGCAGTATCCACGAACTGACCATTGCCCGGGCGCCGCGGAGGCCACCATGAGTTCCATCAAGAGCTGGTTCAAGGAGAACCGGATCGTCGAGGTCGAAGCGATCATCCCGGACATGTCCGGGGTCGCCCGCGGCAAGATCCTGCCAGCCGAGAAGTACTATCAGGACAAGGGCTTGCGTCTGCCCGAAGGGATCTTCCTGCAGACCGTCACCGGTGACGCGCCCGATGAGTACTTCGACGTCATCAGCACCACCGATGGCGACATCATCCTCAAGCCCGACCTCAACACCTTGTGCCCGGTGCCGTGGGCGACCGAGCCGACCGCGCAGATCATCCACGATGCCTTCTATGCCGACGGTCGCAGTGTCGACATCGCTCCGCGCTACGTGCTGCGCCGCGTGCTCAAGGCCTTCGAGGAGCGCGGCTGGAAGCCCGTGGTCGCCCCCGAGCTGGAGTTCTTTCTGGTCAAGCCGAACACCGATTCCGACTATCCGCTGGAGCCGCCGGTCGGCCGCTCCGGGCGCTGTGAGACCGGCCGCCAGTCCTACGGCATCGATGCCGTCAACGAATTCGAGCCGCTGTTCGAGGATGTCTACGACTACTGCGAGAAGCAGGGCCTGGGCATCGACACGCTGATCCACGAGGCCGGCGCCGCGCAGCTCGAAATCAACCTGCTGCACGGCGATGCGCTGGTGCTGGCCGATCAGGCCTTCCGCTTCAAGCGCACGATGCGCGAGGCGGCGCTGCGCCATCAGATGTATGCGACCTTCATGGCCAAGCCGATGCAGCACGAGCCCGGCTCGGCGATGCACATTCACCAGAGCATCGTCGATCTGAAGAGCGGGCAGAACATCTTCAGCGACGAAAGCGGCGAGCCGACCACGCTGTTCTATGGCTACATCGCCGGCCTGCAGAAGTACCTGCCGGCGGCGATGGCGCTGCTGGCGCCCAACGTCAACAGCTACCGGCGCATCAACCGCCGCGACATCGCGCCGATCAACGTCGCCTGGGGTTACGACAACCGCACCGCGGCGTTTCGCGTGCCCTTCGCCAGCCCGCAGGCGCGGCGCGTCGAAAACCGCGTGCCGGGAGCCGATGCCAACCCGTATCTGGCGATGGCCGCCTCGCTGGCCTGTGGCTACCTCGGCATGGTCGAGGGCCTGCAGCCGACGCCGCCTTCGGAAGGCAGTGCCTACAATGCGCCCTACGCGCTGCCGCGCTCGGTGCACGAGGCGCTGCGCCAGCTGAGCGCCTGCGAGGCGCTGCAGAAGGTGCTCGGCGAGCGCTTCGTCACCGTCTACAAAACGGTCAAGGAAGTCGAGTACGAGGCGTACTTCGAGGTCATCAGCTCCTGGGAGCGCGAGTTCCTGCTGCTCAACGTCTGAAGCGCCATGTCCCGTTACCGTCCGCCGTCCGCCCCGAGTTCGCCGTACATCACCCGCGCCGGCTACGAGCGCCTCAACGCCGAGCTGCAACACTTATGGAAGGTGCGCCGCCCCGAAGTCACCCGCGCCGTCGCCGAGGCCGCGGCGCAGGGCGACCGCTCGGAGAATGCCGAGTACACCTACGGCAAGAAGATGCTGCGCGAGATCGACCGCCGCGTGCGGTTTCTCTCCAAACGCCTCGATGCGCTGACCGTGGTCGACCGCATCCCCGATGACACCTCGCGGGTGTTCTTCGGCGCCTGGGTCGAGATCGAGGATGAAGACGGCGCGACGCGCACCGTGCGCATCGTCGGCCCCGACGAGTTCGAACCCGAGCGCGACTGGATCAGCATCGACTCGCCGATGGCCCGCGCGCTGCTCAAGCGTCAGGAGGGCGACGAGGTGCGCGTACCGCTGCCGGACGGCGAGGCCAGTTACTGGATCGTCGGCATCCGCTATACCGAAACCGTCGACTGAGCGCCGTCGCCGGTGGCCCGGTCGTGTGCCCGTCAGCCCGTGGAGCGCTCGCGATGGAACCCCGCCTCAGCCTGATCACGCTCGGTGTCGACGATCTGCCGCGCGCGCGCCGCTTCTATGCCGAAGGTCTCGGCCTGCCGCTGCAGCCGCCGAGCAACGACAACGTTGCCTTCTTCGCCCTGCACGGTGTCTGGCTGGCACTGTTTCCACGCGCCGAGCTGGCGGCGGATGCCGGTGTCGAGGTCGGCAGCGGCTTTGCCGGCATCACCCTGGCGCACAATCTGCGCAGCCGTGAAGAAGTCGATGCACTGCTGGCCCACGTCGCCGGCGTCGGCGGGCGCATCGTCAAGCCGGCACAGGACACCAGCTGGGGCGGCTATTCCGGTTACTTCGCCGATCCCGACGGCTTTCTCTGGGAGGTGGCGTGGAATCCGCACTTCTGGATCGAGTGAGCAGCTGAGCGTCTACAGTCGAAAGACTGCAGCGGGCGGGGAGAGCGCCGATGGCCGGGCCGATGAGTCTGCGCGAATCGCTGGCGGCTGCCGCCGGCAGTGCGCTCGATGCCGAGCTCGAACGCGTCGCGCGCTGGGCCGCCTGGCTCAGTGCGATGCGCCGTGGCGACTACCACGTCTCGTTCACCAGCCTGTTTGCGGCGCTGGCCGGCAGCGGTGTCGAGGGGGTGGTCGGGGAACAGTGCGGCGCCCTGTTCGGCGATCCGCGGCGCTGGCTGGCGCAGCTGATCGATCCTCCTTTGAGCGATGCGGAATGGCAGGCGGTGAGCGAGTGCACCGACGGGTATGCGCGCTGGCCCGATGAAGACTGGCCGGGCAGCGCCGATACCTCCGCGAACACCGCGATTCCGGCTTCACGGACACCGCGCGAACCCTTGACCGCCTCCGTTGCCAGCCTGCTGCGCTTCGCCGGCAATCGCACGCGTGAGCAGGGGCGCAGTGCGGTGACGCTCACCGATCTGACCGCCGCGTTTCTGTTCGACAGCCACGGCCACGAGCAGCAGATGGTCGGCTGGGGCTTCGACTTGTCGCGGCTGCGCAGCGAGTTCGAGGCGCGTCAGCCGGGAGCGGCGGCGCCCGGCGAGTCACTGCTGGCGAGCCTGCGCTGCGACGAGGACGTGCTGTTCGTGCTGCGCTTCGCCGTCAACGTCGCCCTGCAGGCGGGCGACGCGTCACCGCAGTTGACGCTGCGCCATCTGTATTACGCGCTGCTCGAAGCCGGTGATCCGTCATCCGGGCCGCTTGAGCGCGCCCGGGCCCTGCGCGAAGCGGTTGGCGACGGCTACCGCAGCGGCGTCGGCAGTGAGGTGATCAACAGCTCGACGCTGCCGGCGCCGGGCAGCCTCGCGCCTTTCAGTGCGCAGGAAACACTGCCGCCGCTGGCCGCGCCGGTGCCGGCCGTGCTGTTGCGCGCCCGCGGTTTCGCGGCGGATGTTTCGCCGGCGGCGCTGATTACGCTGCTGATGCTGGCGGCCGCGCTGCATGCCGAGCGGGCGCCGGAGAGTGCGGGTACGCGCGCGGCGCTCGGGCTCGATGCACCCGCGGCGCGCGCGCGCTGGCTGGCCGCGATCCGCAGCGGCCGCACCGGTACGGTCGATCCGCAGGTGCTCGCCCGCTGGCTGTATGGTGAGCACCTGCCGGAGGCGCCGGTTTATGGTGCCGATATCGCGCGGCCGGCACGTGCCGAGGACGACTGCCTCGGTGTGCTCTGCTACGCCCGTGCGCTCGCCGCGACCGCGCTCGCCCGTCCTACCGAACCGCCGCTGGCGATCGGTGTGTTCGGCGACTGGGGCTCGGGCAAGAGCTATTTCATGGGGCTGATGGAGCTCGAAATGCGCGCGCTGGCCGCCGGCGGCGATGCGCGCTTCCATCGCCATCTGCTGTCGGTGTGGTTCAACGCCTGGCATTACGCTGACGCCAATCTGTGGGCGAGCCTGATGCAGACGCTGCTCGAAGCGCTTGACGCTCACGTCAATGTAGCGGCGCAATCGGTCGATACCGCCGATCTGGCGAAACTGCGTCAGGCGCTGGATCTGGCCGTGCAGTTTCGTGCCGAGGCCAGTGCGGCGAGCGGTGCCGCGCAGCAGGCGCTGGTCGCGGCGCAGGTCGCCTCCGCCCATCAGGAAAATGCGCTGGCCGCGGCACGTCAGGCGACCGCGAGCAGGGAGGCGACCTGGGTCGCCGCCCGCCGCCAGGTCGTTGCGGTCGGGCTCGGCCGGCTGGCGCGTGACCTGGCCGCCGGTCAGGCTCCGGCCGCGCCGGTGGCGGCCGTGGCGTATGGCATCGCTGCGCGGGCGCGCGCACTCGATCTGCCGCTGCTGGCGACCGCTGCCGAGCAGGTGGCGCGCGTCACCGGTACCGCCGAACACGGCGTCGAACAACTGCGCGGCCTGCTCAGCGATGCGCGGGTGCAGGCGGCGCGGGCGCGTTCGGGCTTCGACTGGCTGCTGAGTGCGCCACTCGGCCTGCGCGGCTGGCAATGGCTGGGCATCGGTGCCGGCGCGCTGGTGGCGGCGGCGCTGGTGTATCGGGCGGCGGTGCACTGGCTGCCGCCCGGCGGCTTCCCGACGCTCGGCGCGCTGGCGACGCTGCTGGCGGGCACGTTGACGCCGGCGCTGGCCTGGGCGCGCCGGCGTCTGGCGCAGGTGCGGGCGGCGCTCGACCAGCTCGACAGTCTGCGTGCGGAACTCGATACGGGGCTGACGCAGGCGATCGAGACCGACCCGCAGGTCCGCGCTGCCCGCGAGGCGCTTGAGCAGGCACGGGCCGCGGAGGCTGCCAGGCAGGCGGCGGCCGAACAGGCACGACAGCAGGTCGAAGCGGCCGAGCGTGCCGTCGCTGACGCGGCCGAGGCGCTGCGCAGCCGGCTGCGTGCCGAGCAGCTCGGTGACTATCTGCGCGCGCGCCTGGCCAGTGATGACTACCGCAGCCGCCTCGGTCTGATCGCTACGATCCGCCGCGATCTCAACACCCTGGCGGTGTTCCTGCAGCCGCCGGCGTGGGCTGCAGCCTCGCCCGGCTCCGAGGCGCCGCTCAAGCCACCGTCCGATGCGCGCGCCGAAGAGATCGCCGCCGTCGAGGCGCTGCGTGCGGCTGGTGTGGCGCTGCGTGCGCGGCCGGTCGAGCGCATCGTGCTGTTCGTCGACGATCTCGACCGCTGTCCGCCCGAGCGGGTGGTGGAAGTGCTGGAGGCGGTGCACCTGCTGCTGGCGCTGCCCCTGTTCGTCGTCGTCGTCGGCGTCGATGTGCGCTGGGTGTCGGCGGCGCTGTGCCGGCGCTACGCCGGCCTGCTCGCCGGCGAGGGCGGGGCACACGCAACGGCGACACCGACCGATTATCTGGAAAAGATCTTCCAGCTGCCGTTCAGCCTGCCGCCGGCCGACCCGGACGCCGCCGGGCAGCTGCTGCGCGGACTGCTGGGTGCCGCAGTGCCGGAGCGGACCGCTGCCGTAAACGCGCCGGCGGCGGAGGTGGGCACCGTGACGCCGGCGATGCCTCCTGCCTCCGGTGACGTGGCGGCCCCGGTGCCGGCGGCGCCGGCCACTGCGGGTGTGGCAGCGGGCGCACCCGGTGCGCCGCCGCTGACGACGCGCGCCGAGGTTGGTGCCGCTCTGGCCGTCAGTGACGACGAACAGGCGTTCATGGTGCGTTTGCTCGGTGCGCTCGGCGGTTCGCCGCGGCGGGTGCGCCGCTTCGTCAATACTTATCGTGTCTACAAGGCTTCGCTGCGCCCGGCCGAGCGTGAGGAGCTGCTGAGCAGCGGCCGCTACCGGGCGGTGCTGGCAGCGCTGGCGCTGCTGGTCGGTCTGGCCGACGACTGCCCAACCGTGCGCCGCGTGCTGCGCGAACAGCGCGAGATCAGCCTGCCGAAACCGCATGATCTGCGCCGCGAAGCACGCAATTCGCTGCAGCAACGTCCCGGCCATCAGGCACGGCTCGATGTCGTGCTCTCGGCGCTGGCACTGGCTCATGACGGTATCGAAGACGAGGTGCTGGCGCTGGCCGACGTGCTGGCGCAGGAAGACATTGCCCGCTTCAGTTTCACGCCGGCGACCCGGCACTGAATCAATGCCGCGTCGGCTGCGATCGGCTAGGATCGGCGGTCTGGTCGATTGAGTGGCGAGAGGAGCCCGCCGATGTCACAGCCCAAGCGCATGGCCTTTTTCGTGTCGGACCGCACAGGCATCACCGCGGAGACGCTGGGCCACAGCCTGCTGACGCAGTTCGATGCCCTGAACATCGAGAAGCAGGCGGTGCGTTTCGTCGACACGCCGGAGCGGGCGCGGGCGCTGCGCGATCGCATCAACCGCCATCATCAGGAAGACGGTCTGCGGCCGCTGGTGTTTTCGACGCTGATCGCCACCGAGACACGGGCGATCGTCAAGGAGGCGACCGGTCTGTTCATCGACTTCTTCGAAGCCTTCATCGGCCCGCTGGAGCATGAGCTGGGCGTGAAGTCAGAGCTGACCGCCGGGCGTTCGCACGGCATGAACGATGTCGAGGAGTATTCACGGCGCATCGACGCCGTGAACTTCACGCTCAATCATGACGATGGCTCGACGACGAGCCACCTCGCCGAGGCCGACATCATCCTCGTGGGCATTTCGCGCACCGGCAAGACGCCGACCTGCCTGTATTTGTCGCTGCACTACGGCATCCGCGCGGCGAACTTCCCGCTGACCGAGGACGACCTCGAAGAGATGCAGCTGCCGAACAGTCTCAAGCCGCATCGCGACAAGCTGTTCGGCCTGACCACCGATCCGGCGCGTCTGGCGCAGATCCGTCATGAGCGCATGCCGAACAGCAAGTACGCCTCGATCGAGCAGTGCGACTACGAGACCCGGCAGGCCGAGGCACTGTTTCGCAAGCTTGGCGTGCCATATCTGCGGACTACGATGAAGTCGGTCGAGGAGATCGCCACGACCATCATCGACATGGCCGGCCTGGAGCGGCGCAAGATGCGCCCGCACCATCCGCAGGCCCACATTTGAGCGCCGGCGGCGGGGGCGAGGCGGCGGCCATGCAGCTTGCAATTGACGGAGCATCATGCACGATATGCCGCGGTTCGGGGGGCCCTGCCGTGCGGGGCGCTCCCGTTCAGGCGTATTTGAGGGGGGTGTCGGGTCACCGGCATCACAGCGGCGTCGCGCGATCGCCGGCGCCGGTTCTGTAGAGTCTGCTCGACAGACGATAAAGGAGCGCACGATATGAAGAATCCGGTTCGCGTTGCCATCACCGGCGCCGCCGGCAACATCGGCTACGCCATGGCTTTCCGCATCGCCGCCGGCGACATGCTGGGTCCGGATCAGCCGGTCATTCTGCACCTGCTCGAAATCACTCCGGCGCTGCCGGCGCTGCAGGGCGTGGTGATGGAGCTCAACGATTGTGCGTTCCCGCTGCTGGCCGGCGTCGTCGCCACCGACAAGCTCGAAGAGGCCTTCAAGGACGTCAACTATGCGCTGCTGGTCGGCGCCCGTCCGCGCGGCCCGGGCATGGAGCGCAAGGACCTGCTGACCGCCAACGGCGCGATCTTCGGACCGCAGGGCAAGGCGCTGAACGACTGCGCTTCGCGTGACGTCAAGGTGCTGGTCGTCGGCAACCCGGCGAACACCAACTCGCTGATCGCCCAGTGCAACGCTCCGGACCTCGATCCGAAGCAGTTCACCGCGATGACCCGTCTCGACCACAACCGCGCGCTGTCGCAGCTGGCCGAGAAGACCGGCGTGCACTTCAACTTCATCAAGAAGATGACGATCTGGGGCAACCACTCCAGCACGCAGTATCCGGACATCTCTCAGTGCACCGTCGACGGCAAGGCGGCGCCGAGCCTGGTCGAGCGCGACTGGTACGAAGCCACCTTCATCCCCGAAGTGCAGCAGCGCGGCGCGGCGATCATCAAGGCACGCGGCGCCTCGTCGGCGGCCTCGGCGGCTTCGGCGGCGATCGATCACATGCGCAGCTGGGCGCTCGGCACCGCTGAGGGTGACTGGGTGTCGATGGGCGTACCGTCCGACGGTTCCTACGGCGTCGCGCCGGGCATCATTTACTCGTATCCCTGCGTCTGCAAGGACGGCAAGTACGAGATCGTCCAGGGCCTGACGGTCGACGAGTTCTCGAAGGCCAAGATGGCGGCGACCGAGACCGAGCTGCGCGAAGAGCGCGCTGCGGTCGAGCATCTGCTGAAGCCGTAATCGACGATTGCAGCAGGGCTGGTTACGGCCCGTGAGCTTGTAAAAAGGGGCGCCTTTGGCGCCCCTTTTTGTTGCTCCGAGGCTGGTAACGGTTGTCGCCGATGCTGTGCTGCCGCATCGATGAAGTCGCGGCACAGCTGGATCGGCCATTGGCGCCAAACTATGTTTTCAAGCTGGTGTTGATGTCGCGGTGCAGCAGCAGCGGGACTGCAGCCCAATGCTTTGTATTGGTATAACCAATATGACGCATCCGTCAGAATTGAGTAGATTTATTGACCGTTGGCAAACGGATTTTCGCTCAACGAAAAAATACTTCTAACAAATGCCGCTCCGGCCGTTCCGGCAGGGTAGTGGTGACTGCAAAAAAACGCAGTCAAACCGCGGGACGCGGGTGTTTGCGCCGTCGATACGACGGCATTCCATCAAAGCGCGTAGGGTGTGAGGGGAATAACGGATGAATTACGAAGCATTCCACCAGCGTTCCGTCACCGACATGGAGGGCTTCTGGGGTGAGCAGGCCGGGCTGATCCACTGGCACAAGCCGCCACAGCAGATCCTCGATTTTTCGCAGCCGCCGTTTCGCAAGTGGTTCGTCGGTGGTGAAACCAATCTCTGTTACAACGCCGTCGACCGCCATCTTGCCGCGCGGGCCGAGCAGGCGGCACTGGTCTGCATCTCGACCGAGACCGAGCAGACGCGTTCATACTCGTATGCGCAGCTGCATCGTGAGGTGAACGCAGTGGCGGCTGCTTTTGCCGCGCTCGGTGTCGGCAAGGGCGACCGCGTCGTCATTTACATGCCGATGATTGCCGAGGCGATCATTTCGATGCTGGCCTGCGCACGCCTCGGCGCGGTGCACTCGGTGGTGTTCGGTGGCTTTGCTGCGCCGAATCTGGCCGTGCGCATCGACGACGCCAAGCCGGCGCTGCTGGTCACTGCCGATGCCGGCATGCGCAACGGCAAGCCGGTGCCGTACAAGCATCTCGTCGATGAAGCCTGCCAGCTGGCGAAGTTCCCGCCCCGGCACGTGCTGATCGCCAACCGCGGCCTCGATCAGGCGATGCCGTTGACCGCCGGCCGCGACCTCGACTTCGCCAGCCTGTGTGCCGAGTATGCCGATGCCGATGTGCCGGTGACCTGGGTCGAGTCGAACGAGCCGAGCTACATCCTCTACACCTCCGGCACCACCGGCACGCCCAAGGGCGTGCAGCGCGATACCGGCGGCTACTGCGTCGCTCTGGCGGCGTCGATGAAGTACGTCTACAACGCCAATCCCGGCGAGACGATGTTCACCACATCGGACATCGGTTGGGTCGTCGGCCACAGTTATATCGTCTACGGGCCGTTGATCCACGGCATGACGACGATCTGCTACGAAGGCATGCCGACGCGGCCCGATGCCGGCATCTGGTGGAAGATCGTCGAGGACTATCAGGTCACGACGATGTTCAGCTCGCCGACCGCGGTGCGCGTGCTGAAGAAGCAGGATCCGGAATACCTGCGCAAATACGATCTTTCCAGCCTGCGCTACCTGTTCCTCGCCGGCGAGCCGCTCGATGAGCCGACGTCGCGCTGGATCAGCGACGCGCTTGGCGTGCCGGTCATCGACCACTACTGGCAGACCGAGACCGGCTGGGCGATGTTGACCTATCTGCCGGGCGTCGAGCTCAAGCCCAACCGCTTCGGCTCGCCGGGCTTCGCCAACTACGGCTTCAACATCCGTGTCATCAACGAGGCGACCGGTGCCGACGCCGAGCCGAATGAAAAGGGCGTGCTGGTCGTCGTGCCGCCGCTGCCGCCGGGCTGTCTGTCGACGGTGTGGGGTAACGACGAGCGCTTCGTGAAGAGCTATTTCAGTCAGTTCAAAGAGCTGCTCTACACCTCCTCGGACTGGGCGGTGCGTGACGACGATGGCTACTTCTTCATCCTTGGCCGCACGGACGACGTCATCAACGTCGCCGGTCACCGCCTTGGCACCCGCGAGATCGAAGAAGCGGTGCAGGCGCACAGTGCGGTCGCCGAGGTCGCCGTCGTCGGTATCGCCGATCAGCTCAAGGGGCAGGAGGCCATCGTCTTCGCCACGCTGAAGGACCCGAGCCGGGTCGAGACGACCGACGGTCGGGCGCAGCTCGAAAAGGAAGTGCTGGCCAAGGTCGTCGAGCAGCTCGGCCCTGTTGCCCGGCCAAAGCACGTCTACTTTGTTAATGCCCTGCCGAAGACCCGTTCCGGCAAGCTGCTGCGCCGCTCGATTCAGGCGCTGGCGGAAGGTCGTGATCCGGGCGATCTGTCGACGCTCGACGATCCGAACTCGCTCGACGAGGTGCGGCGCGCCGTGCATCAGGGCTGAAACGTCTTCGCAAGGGGGGGGAGCCGCGCCCGGAACAAACGCGCGGCGCAGGCGGTAAGACCGAGCAAGCGTATGCCAACGAGCTGCGTGCCGGTTGTTCCGCAGGGCCCGCAGCGCCGTCGGGGGTTCGTCAGAGGCGGCAGCGGGGAAGGCAGGGCGGCGACACGGGATGTGCGCCGCCCGCCGGGGCGCAGCAGCGCCTTTGCGGACCTCACCGGGGGGGTGGGGTCCGTTTTTAACGAGACCACGCGGCGCGCTGGGCGCGCCGCCGAGCACGAAGGTGAATCACATGAGTGAGCTGAAATCCGCGGGTGCCCGTTTCCGCGCTGCCGTTCAGGAGGAGCGCCCCCTGCAGGTGGTGGGCGCGGTCAATGCCTACTTTGCCCGTCTTGCCGATCGCACCGGCTACCGGGCGTTGTATCTGTCCGGTGGCGGCGTCGCAGCCTGCTCCTGCGGTATTCCCGATCTCGGCATCACGACGATGGAAGACGTGCTGATCGATGCCCGGCGCATCACCGACGTCACCGATCTGCCGCTGCTGGTCGACATCGACACCGGCTGGGGCGGCGCCTTCAACATTGCGCGCGCCGTGCGCGAGATGACCCGCGCCGGCGTTGCCGCCGTGCACATCGAAGATCAGGTGCAGCAGAAGCGCTGCGGTCATCGTCCGAACAAGGCGATCGTCTCCCAGGCGGAGATGGTCGATCGCATCAAGGCCGCCGTCGACGCCAAGACCGACAGCAATTTCGTGATCATGGCGCGTACCGACGCGCTCGCCGTCGAGGGGCTGCAGTCGGCGATCGACCGTGCCTGCGCCTGCGTCGAGGCCGGTGCCGACATGATCTTCCCTGAGGCGATGACCGAGCTGACGATGTATCGCCAGTTTTCCGAGGCTGTCGGCGTGCCGGTGCTCGCCAACATCACCGAATTCGGTTCGACGCCGCTGTTCACCACGCGTGAACTGGGCGACAACGGCGTGTCGCTGGTGCTCTACCCGCTGTCGACCTTCCGTGCAGCTTCCAAGGCGGCACTGAACGTCTATCAGCAGCTGCGTCAGGAAGGTACGCAGAAGGGTGTCGTCGACACCATGCAGACACGTGCCGAACTCTATGACTATCTGGGCTATCACGCTTACGAGCAGAAGCTGGATGCCCTGTTCGCGAAAGAGGGAAAGTAACGATGAGCGAAGCCACTCAGGTCCTGCCGAAGGCCAAGAAATCCGTTGCGCTGTCCGGCACGGCAGCCGGTAACACCGCAGTCTGCACCGTCGGCCGGACTGGCAACGATCTGCACTATCGCGGTTACGACATCCTCGATCTGGCCGAGAAGTGCGAATTCGAGGAAGTCGCCTACCTGCTGATCCACGGTAAGCTGCCGACCTACGCCGAGCTGGCGGTTTACAAGGCCAAGCTGCATTCGCTGCGCGGCATCCCGAACACCGTCAAGGCCGCACTCGAAGCGCTGCCGGCTTCGGCGCACCCGATGGACGTGCTGCGCACCGGCGCTTCGGTGCTCGGCTGCACGATGCCGGAGAAGGACGACCACAACTACGCCGGCGCCAAGGACATCGCCGACCGGCTGATGGCTTCGTTCGGTTCGATGCTGCTGTACTGGTACCACTTCAGCCACAACGGCAAGCGTATCGAAGTCGAGACGGACGATGACTCGATCGGCGGTCACTTCCTGCACCTGCTGCACGGCAAGAAGCCGAGCGAGCTGTGGGTGCACGCGATGCACACCTCGCTGATCCTCTACGCCGAGCACGAGTTCAACGCCTCGACCTTCACCTCGCGCGTCATCGCCGGTACCGGCTCCGACATCTACTCGGCGATCACCGGTGCGATCGGCGCCCTGCGCGGTCCGAAGCACGGCGGTGCCAACGAGGTGGCCTTCGAGATTCAGCAGCGCTACGACAGCCCGGACGAGGCCGAGGCCGACATCCGTGCCCGCGTCGAGCGCAAGGAAGTCGTCATCGGCTTCGGTCACCCGGTTTATACCGTCTCCGATCCGCGCAACAAGGTCATCAAGAACGTCGCGCACAAGCTCGGTGAGGCGCAGGGCAACATGAAGATGTACCGCATCGCCGATCGCCTCGAGGCGGTGATGTGGGAAGTCAAGAAGATGTTCCCGAACCTCGACTGGTTCTCGGCGGTGTCCTATCACCTGATGGGCGTGCCGACTGCGATGTTCACGCCGCTGTTCGTCATCGCCCGTACTGCCGGCTGGAGCGCGCACGTCATCGAGCAGCGCCAGGACGGCAAGATCATTCGCCCGAGCGCGAATTACGTCGGTCCGGAAGACCAGCGCTTCCTGCCGATCGACCAGCGCTGAGAGAGGTGTTCATGAACACTGCTTACCGCAAGCCGCTGCCCGGCACCGCGCTCGATTATTTCGATGCGCGGGCCGCGGTCGAAGCGATCGCGCCCGGTGCCTACGACACTCTGCCGTACACCTCGCGCGTGCTAGCCGAGAATCTGGTGCGCCGCTGCGAGCCGGCGACGCTGACCGACTCTCTCAAGCAGTTGATCGAGCGCAAGCGCGATCTGGACTTCCCGTGGTTCCCGGCGCGCGTGGTTTGCCACGACATCCTCGGCCAGACCGCGCTGGTCGATCTCGCCGGCCTGCGCGATGCGATCGCCGACAAGGGCGGTGAGCCGGCGCTGGTCAACCCGGTGGTGCCGACGCAGCTGATCGTCGACCACTCACTGGCGGTCGAATACGGCGGCTTCGATCCCGAAGCCTTCGACAAGAACCGCGCCGTCGAGGATCGCCGCAACGAGGACCGCTTCCACTTCATCAACTGGACGCGCACCGCGTTCAAGAACGTGGACGTGATCCCGGCCGGCAACGGCATCATGCACCAGATCAATCTGGAGAAGATGTCACCGGTGGTGCAGGTGCGCGAGGGTGTCGCCTTCCCTGACACCTGTGTCGGTACCGACAGCCACACGCCGCACGTCGATGCGCTCGGCGTCATCGCCGTCGGCGTCGGCGGCCTCGAAGCCGAAACCGTGATGCTCGGCCGCGCCTCGATGATGCGCCTGCCCGACATCGTCGGCGTCAAGCTCACCGGCAAGCGCCAGCCCGGCATCACCGCGACCGACATCGTGCTCGCGCTGACCGAGTTCCTGCGCAAGGAGCGCGTCGTCGGTGCCTACGTCGAGTTCTTCGGCGACGGTGCCGCCAGCCTGTCGATCGGTGATCGCGCGACCATCTCCAATATGTGCCCGGAGTACGGCGCGACGGCGGCGATGTTCTACATCGACCAGCAGACCATCGATTATCTCAAGCTCACCGGCCGCGAGCCGGAGCAGGTCGCGCTGGTCGAGAACTACGCCAAGACCACCGGTCTGTGGGCCGATGCGCTGGTGAGCGCCGAGTACGAGCGCGTGCTTGAGTTCGATCTGAGCACGGTCGTGCGCAACATGGCCGGCCCGTCGAACCCGCACCGGCGGTTGCCGACCTCGGCACTGAGCGAGCGCGGTATCGCCGATGAGGGCAAGCTCGCCGAGGCCAAGGACGAGGAAGCCAAGGGTCTGCTGCCGGATGGCGCGGTCATCATCGCCGCGATCACCAGCTGCACCAACACCAGCAACCCGCGCAACGTGGTCGCCGCCGCGCTGCTCGCGCGCAACGCCAACAAGCTCGGCCTGGTGCGCAAGCCCTGGGTCAAGACCTCGTTCGCGCCGGGTTCGAAGGTCGCCAAGCTGTATCTGGAAGAGGCCGGGCTGCTGCCGGAGCTGGAAAAGCTCGGCTTCGGCATCGTCGCCTACGCCTGCACCACCTGTAACGGTATGTCGGGCGCACTCGATCCGAAGATTCAGCAGGAGATCATCGACCGCGATCTGTACTCGACCGCGGTGCTCTCGGGCAACCGCAACTTCGACGGTCGCATCCACCCGTACGCGAAGCAGGCCTTCCTCGCCTCGCCGCCGCTGGTCGTCGCCTACGCGATCGCCGGTACCGTGCGCTTCGACATCGAAAACGATGTGCTCGGCACCGACCAGAACGGCAATCCGGTCACGCTGAAGGATCTGTGGCCGAGCGACGAGGAAATCGACGCCATCGTTGCTGCGAGCGTCAAGCCCGAGCAGTTCCGCCAGATCTACATCCCGATGTTCGATCTGGGGGCGGTGCAGGAGGCGAAGAGCCCGCTCTACGACTGGCGGCCGATGTCGACCTACATCCGCCGTCCGCCGTACTGGGAAGGCGCGCTGGCCGGCGAGCGTACGCTCAAGGGCATGCGGCCGCTGGCGGTGCTGCCGGACAACATCACCACCGATCACCTGTCGCCGTCGAACGCGATTCTGCTGAACTCGGCAGCCGGTGAGTACCTGGCGAAGATGGGTCTGCCGGAGGAGGACTTCAACTCCTACGCGACCCACCGCGGTGATCATCTGACGGCACAGCGGGCGACGTTCGCCAACCCCAAGCTCATCAACGAAATGGCGGTGGTCGACGGTCAGGTCAAGCAGGGTTCGCTGGCGCGGGTCGAGCCGGATGGCAAGGTCATGCGCATGTGGGAAGCGATCGAGACCTACATGGAGCGCAAGCAGCCGCTGATCATCATCGCCGGTGCCGACTACGGTCAGGGCTCCTCGCGTGACTGGGCGGCCAAGGGCGTGCGTCTGGCCGGTGTCGAGGCGATCGCCGCCGAGGGCTTCGAGCGCATCCACCGCACCAACCTGATCGGTATGGGCGTGCTGCCGCTGGAGTTCAAACCGGGCACCAATCGCAAGACGCTCGGCATCGACGGCACCGAGACCTACGACGTGGTCGGCGAGCGCAAGCCGCGTGCCGACCTGACGCTGGTCATCCACCGCAAGAACGGCGAGACGGTCGAAGTGCCTGTTACCTGCCGGCTCGACACGGCGGAAGAGGTCCTGATCTACGAAGCCGGCGGCGTGCTGCAGCGCTTCGCGCAGGACTTCCTCGAATCCACGCAGGCCGCGTAAGCGGCAAGCGTAGATTGATTCCGACGTCCATCCCGGGGCGGCGCGGCGACGTGCCGCCCCGGTTTCATTTCAGGAGCAATCATGTCCCAGGTTCCCCAGATCAAAGTCCCTGCGACTTATATGCGCGGCGGTACCAGCAAAGGCGTGTTCTTCAACCTGGCCGAGCTGCCGGCGAGCTGCCAGGTGCCGGGCGAGGCCCGCGACAAGCTGTTGATGCGTGTCATCGGCAGCCCCGATCCGTATGCCAAGCAGATCGATGGCATGGGCGGCGCAACGTCGAGCACCAGCAAGACGGTGATCCTCGCCAAGAGCACTCGCCCGGACCACGACGTCGATTACCTGTTCGGCCAGGTGGCGATCGACAAGGCTTTCGTCGACTGGAGCGGCAACTGCGGCAACCTGTCGGCGGCCGTCGGCCCGTTCGCGATCAGCAACGGCCTGATCGATCCGGCGCGGGTGCCGAGCGATGGCATCTGCACCGTGCGCATCTGGCAGGCCAACATCGGCAAGACGATCATCGCCCATGTGCCGATGACTGCCGGCGCGGTGCAGGAAACCGGCGATTTCGAGCTCGACGGCGTGACCTTCCCGGCGGCCGAAGTGCAGCTGGAGTTCATCGATCCGGCCGACGAGGGCGAAGGTGAGGGCGGTGGTTCGATGTTCCCGACCGGCAATCTGGTCGACGACCTCGAAGTGCCGGGTGTCGGCACGCTGAAGGCGACGATGATCAACGCCGGCATCCCGACGATCTTCGTCAACGCCGAGGCCATCGGCTACACCGGCACCGAGCTGCAGGAAGCCATCAATGGCGACTCCAAGGCGCTGACGATGTTCGAGACGATCCGTGCCTACGGTGCGCTGCGCATGGGCCTGATCAAGAACGTCGACGAGGCCGCCAAGCGTCAGCACACGCCGAAGGTCGCCTTCGTCGCCCCGGCGCAGACCTACACCGCGTCGAGCGGCAAGACGGTCGAGGCTGCCGACATCGACCTGTGCGTGCGAGCGCTGTCGATGGGCAAGCTGCACCACGCGATGATGGGGACCGCCGCGGTCGCCATCGGCACGGCCGCGGCGATCCCGGGCACGCTGGTCAACCTCGCCGCCGGCGGTGGCGAGCGCAACGCCGTGCGCTTCGGGCATCCTTCGGGCACGCTGCGCGTCGGCGCCGAAGCTCAGCAGGCCAGCGGCGAATGGACGGTGACCAAGGCCATCATGTCGCGCTCGGCGCGCGTGCTGATGGAAGGCTGGGTGCGCGTGCCGGGCGATACCTTCTGATCGCCATCGTCCGCCGCTGAGTCCGAGGCCCCGCCGCTCGCGCCGGGGCCTTTTCTTTGCTCGGCCGACTCAGTGGCGGGTCAGCGGCAGGCGGGGGGCGCTGAGCTGGCGGCGTTCATTTTCGTGCAGCAGGACGCCGCGGGCTTCAGTGGCCGGCAGCGGGCGACCAAAGTGATAGCCCTGGGCTTCACCGCAGCCGAGCTCCAGCAGCAGGCGCGCCTGCTCGGCGGTTTCGACGCCTTCGGCGATGACGCCGAGGCCGAGATTGTGCGCCAGACCGATGATCGTGGTGACGATGACATCGTCGGCCGCATCCAGCCCGCGCACGAAGCTCTGGTCGATCTTGAGTTTGTCGACCGGAAAACGCTTGAGGTAGCCAAGGCTTGAATAGCCGGTGCCGAAGTCGTCGATCGACAGCTGCACGCCGAGCTCTTTCAGGTAGCTGACCGTGTCGAGCGTGACGCGATCGGCCTGCATCAGGATGCTTTCGGTCAGTTCGAGTTCGAGGCAGTCGGCAGCGAGTCCGCTCTCGGCCAGCGCGCCGGCGACGGTCGCCAGCAGGGCGCGATGGCGGAACTGCACCGCGGAAAGATTGACCGCGATCGGCACGTGCGGCAGTCCCTGACGCTGCCAGTCGCGGTTCTGCCGGCAGGCGGCCTCGATGACCCATTCGCCGAGTGCGACGATCAGGCCGCTGTCCTCGGCGATCGGGATGAAGCGGTTGGGCGGCACCAGGCCGAGCTGCGGATGCTGCCAGCGCACCAGTGCCTCGAAGCCGATCAGTTCGCCGTCGGCGATCGCCACCTGCGGCTGGTAGTGCAGCACGAATTCACCGTGCTCCAGTGCCGCGCGCAGCCCGCCTTCGAAGGACAGCCGTTCCAGCGCGCGGGCGTTGAGATCGGCGGTGAAGAAGCGGTAGTCGCTGCGTCCGGCCTCCTTGGCCAGATACATCGCCAGGTCGGCATGGCGCAGCAGGGTGTCGGCGTCGGAGCCGTCGTCCGGAAACAACGCGATGCCGAGTGACAGCGAAATGTGCAGTTCGCGTTCCTCCAGCATCAGGGGCTGAGCGATCTGCGCGAGGATTTTCTCGGCGACACGGCCGGCCTGCTCGGGCTCGCCGATCTCGTTGAGGATGACGACGAACTCGTCACCACCGAGGCGGCTGACGGTGTCGCCGGCGCGCAGGCAGCTGCGCAGGCGCTGGGCGACATGCTGCAGCAGACGGTCGCCAACGGCGTGGCCGAGCGAGTCGTTGACGACCTTAAAGCGGTCGAGGTCGAGGAACAGCACGCCGACGCGGGTGCCGTGGCGATGGGCGATATTGATGGTCTGGCGCAGGCGGTCGTTCAGCAGCACACGATTGGGCAGGCCGGTGAGCGCGTCGTGGTTGGCGAGAAACTCCAGCTTGGCTTCCGCCTCGCGCCGCGCGCTGATGTCGTGGATCAGCAGCAGGCGCGCCCGTCGACCTTCGAAGCCCAGCGGGTAGGAGTGCACTTCGGCGAACAGCGTGCTGCCGTCACGGCGCTGCAGGCGCCAGACGGTTTCGCTGTCAGCGTTTTCGTGTTCGAGCGCTTCGGCAAGCGACTGCGACTCATCCGCCGGCAACAGCTGGTGCAAGGTCAGCTGGCGCCAGTCGTCCTGTCCATAGCCAAAGGTTTCGAGCGCCGCGGTGTTGGCGGCAAGCAGGGTCTGGCTGTCGCGGTCGTAGACCCATAGCGGCAGCGGGTTGGCCTCGAACAGCCGCCGGTAGCGCAATTCGCTATCTCGCAGTGCGGTCTCGGCTTCGGCGCGGGCCTGCTCGGCCAGCAGGTTGTCGAGGGCAAAGCCGATGTCCTCGGTGGTTTCAGTCAGCAGGCGAACGACGTCACCATCGAAGAAGTGGGCGCTGCGTGCATACAGCGACAGCACCGCGATCGTCTGGCCGCCGCTGCGGATCGGAAACGACGCCGTTGAGGCGATGCCGAAGGCGCGCGCGCGCGCATGCCAGGGTGCCGTGCGCGGATCGGTCAGCGTGTCGTTGCTGATCTGCGCCTGGCCGCTGAGCAGGGCACGCGCCGGCGGCCCGAAGCCTTCCGGGCGGTCAGGATCGAGTGCGATCGGGGCTTGCGCGAGGATGTAATCGCTGTCGGGCCCGTGGCAGGCGCTGACGACGATATATTCGCGGCGTGCATCGACACGGCCGATCCAGGCCAGCGGCAGCTGGCCGAAATCCGTGGTGATTCGGCAGATTTCGCTGAACAGCTTTTCCGGTTCGCGTGCCCGCACGATGGTCTGGTTGGTTTCGGACAGGGCCGCATACAGCCTGGCCAGCCGCTGCAGATGTTCATCCTGTGCATCAAGGCGGTCGAGCATGCCGTTGAGGCAGTCGGCGACATGGCCGATTTCATCGTCGTACAGCACCGGTGCCCGTGTGCTGCGGGCACCGGCTGCCCGCTGTTCGAGCGCGAGGCGAATTGCATTGAGGGGTTCGAAGACTCGGCGCCGGTGCAGGCGGGCGCTGCACAGCAGCAGCAGCAGCGTTGCCAGCGCGATGCTGGCACTCAGCGCCAGCGTGGTGTGACGGGCGTTGTTTTCGAGCGCGGTGCGGTCGATGCGTACCAGTACCGTGCCGGGTGTCAGTCCTGTATCGCCATCACCACTGCCGATGACCATCGCTTGCGGTGCCGAGTAGCACAGCGCCTGGCCATGACTGCCGTGACAATCGAAAGCGTCGTGGCGATCGAGCAGTTCACCCAGCTCGCTCACCGCCATCGGCGAACGGCCTATCCAGCCCAGTCGGGTCGCCGCGATGATGCGTGGCGGATCGCTGTCGGCGATGACCACCAGCAGCTCGACACCTTCGGCGGCACCCTGAGCCGCGACCAGGCGTTGCAGTGTGTCGAGGTCGGTGATCGTCTCGGCGGCATCGCCGAGGCTGTCGGCGAGCTGGCGTGCACGTGCCAGCAGCTGATCGTGCAGATGCGCCGAGAACGCAACGTGCGCGAGCAGGATGGCGGAGCCGGCAAGCAGCACGCCGATCAGCGCGAGCGGCAGCAGCAGGCGGCGACGGAGCGAGGGCAGGGGGGTCATCGTCGTGTGCGGGGCAGACTGGCTCTGGCATCGAGTGGCAGCACCAGCGCCTGAATGTCCAGATCCGGTGGCAAAAGATGCACATCCTGCAGCGCCGCCCGCGAGAAATCGATGGCACGCATGAGAGCGCCCGTACGCGGCGTCATCCACTGAGCCTGCTCGTCGAGACCGATGAAACGCAGCCCTGCCAGAGCTTGGCGCGTCTGTTCGATATCGATGCCGAGATGATCGGCAATCATCGCCAGTGCTGCCTGCGGCTCATCCAGCAGATATTGGCGGGCCTGTTCCAGCGCGGCGATCACGCGCTGCCAGTCGGCCTGACGCGTGCTCAGGCTGCGGCTGTCGACGGCGAGCAGATCCACGACCAGATCGGGAATCTGCGAGCTGTCGAACAAGGTGACGACGCCCGGCAGTGCGGCGATGTCCTCGGCGTAGGGGGAATAGCTGGTAACGGCATCGACTTCGCCGGCGAGGAAAGCGGTTTTCATCGCCGAGGGATTCAGCGGCACGGTGGTGACATCGACGAGATCGAGGCCGACGCTGTGCAGGGCCTGGTCGAGCACGAGCAGATTGATCGAGGCCGGCTCGATACCGATACGGCGTCCGCGCAGGGCCTGCAGGTGGTCTGCGGGCGGTCGCCCGAGGATGACATCACCGCCACGCGAACTGTCGATCACATAAACCGCGCGCGGCTTCGAGGGGCCGCTGCGCTGGGCGAACAACAGGTCGACCGAGGTCAGGCCGGCGGCGTCGACCCGCCCGCGCTCCAGTGCGCGGCGCGACTCGCCGGTGCCGAGAAATTCCAGCAGCTGCACGCGCACGCCGGCCTGAGCGAAGAAACCGAGGCTGTCGGCGAGAAACAGCAGTTCGTAGCCGGGCCAGCGGCTGGTGGCGATGCGCAGGGGTTGTGCGTCGGGCGAGGAGCAGGCGAGCAGACCACACAGGCTGGCATGCAGGAGCCAACGTATCAGTGTCCGCAGTGGGCTTGGCGTTGGCTGCACGGATATCGCCTCACCTAGCGAAGATAAGGATGATCGAACGATAACAACACTTGGCTCCTTGCATTCAGTGGCGATGCCGCGTTGCAGCACGCTGCGCCGATGCAGCCGCAGTGGCGTGTTACACTCGGCGCGCTTTTCAGAAACATCCAGCTCCGGAGTCAACCCTTCCCGTGAACCACCTCGAAGACGCCATCGCCGCGGGCCTCGACGGGCTGCGGCTTGCCGTATCCGGGGCCGTTGTCAGCCGTCTGGCTGCCTACCTGAGCCTGCTTGAGCAATGGAATCGGGCATATAACCTGACAGCGGTGCGCGACGTGCGGGAAATGGTGCCACGGCACATTCTCGACAGTCTGAGTATTCTGCCTTGGCTGCATGGAGAGCGCGTGCTCGATGTCGGCAGCGGTGCTGGTTTGCCGGGCATTCCGCTGGCACTCATGTCACCGCAGCGTACCTTCACGTTGCTGGATGGTGCCGGTAAACGCACCCGTTTCATGACGCAGGTGGTACTTGAGCTCGAATTGCCCAATGTGACGGTGGTGCAGTCACGCGTCGAGGCATTCCGGCCGCCGCAGCCGTTCGACACGGTGGTGTCACGCGCTTTCGCGTCTGTCGAGCATTTCGTGTCGCTGGCCGGATCGCTCTGTGCGCGGGATGGTCGCCTGCTGGCGATGAAGGGGCTTTTTCCTGCCGAGGAGCTGGCGCAGCTTCCGGCCGGTTACGCGGTGCTCGCCAGCCACCGGCTCGACGTGCCGGGTGTGGATGGTGAGCGCCATCTGATCGAACTGGTGCCGGTCGCGACGGCGAGCGGCTGAATTTGCAGGCGGATCATCCATGGGCAAGGTCATCGCCATCGCCAATCAAAAGGGCGGGGTCGGCAAGACCACGACTACAGTCAATCTGGCTGCATCGCTGGCAGCGGCGAAGGCTCGACTCAAGGTCATTCTGGTCGACCTCGACCCGCAGGGTAACGCGACGATGGGCTGCGGCATCGACAAGCATGCCGCCAGCGTGACGATGAATGAGGTACTGCTCGATGAGGCGCCAGTCGGCACCGGGCTGGTGTTCTCGGAATCCGCAGGCATCCAGGTGCTGCCGGCCAATGGCGATCTCACTGCGGCTGAAGTGGCCCTGGCGCAGCGCGAGCGTGGTGCATTCCGTCTGCGCGAGGCGCTCGAAGCCATTCGCGGCAATTTCGATTACATCCTCATCGATTGCCCGCCGTCGCTGAACATGCTGACGATCAACGCGCTGACGGCAGCCGACAGTATCCTGATCCCGGTGCAGTGCGAGTACTACGCATTGGAAGGGCTCAGTGCCCTGCTGTCGACCATCGAGCAGGTCAAGGCGAGCACCAATCCAGGGCTGCACATCGAAGGTTTGCTGCGCACGATGTTCGATGCCCGCAATCGTCTGGCCAACGAAGTGTCGGGGCAGGTGCTGGAACATTTCGGTACGCAGGTCTATGACTCGGTGATTCCGCGCAACGTGCGCTTGGCCGAGGCGCCAAGTTATGGCCAGCCGATCATCGTCTACGATCCCGCCTCGCGTGGAGCAGAGAGCTATCGCGAGCTGGCGAAGGAAATGATCAAGCGTGGCCGCCGTGCCGCAGTCAGTGTTTGAGGTGCGCACGATGGCGAGTAAGAAGGGCGGACTGGGCCGCGGGCTGGATGCCTTGCTGGGAGCCTCGCGCAGCCTGCCATCCGCGGTGGCGGCCGGTGTCGCTGCGGAGCGTGCGGATGGAGAGTTGCGCTCGATCTCCATCGACCTGCTCGATCGGGGCCGCTGGCAGCCGCGTCAGGACATGCATCAGGAGTCGCTGCAGGAGCTGGCTGATTCGATCCGTGCTCAGGGGGTCGTGCAGCCGATCGTCGTGCGGGCGATTGCCGGCGGGCGTTACGAAATCATCGCCGGCGAGCGACGCTGGCGGGCCGCGCAGCTGGCGGGTCTGCATCAGTTGCCGGCTGTCGTGCGTGACGTGCCGGATCAGGCCGCGGTGGCGATCGCACTGATCGAGAACATTCAGCGTGAAGGGCTCAATCCGCTGGAAGAAGCCAGTGCCCTGCGCCGTTTGATCGATGAATTCGATCTTACGCATCAGGCTGCGGCAGAAGCCGTCGGACGTTCGCGAGTCGCAGTCAGCAATCTGCTGCGCCTGCTCGATCTCGCGGATGAGGTTCAGGAAATGCTGCGCAGTGCGCGGCTGGAAATGGGGCATGCACGCGCGCTGCTGTCGCTGCCGGCGCCACTGCAGATCGAGGCTGCGCGCCAGGTTGCGCTGCGCGGACTTTCGGTTCGTGAAACGGAAGCGTTGGTTCGGCGACTGGCAGGCGCGGAAAAAATTCCCGCCAAGCCAGCCAGCACCGAAAATCCGGATGTCCGGCGTTTGCAGGATGAGCTCGGTGCGCGTCTCGGTGCACGTGTGCAGCTGCGTCAGTCAGATGCGGGAAAAGGTCAATTGGTGATTCATTACAATAACTTGGATGAGCTTGATGGGATCTTGGGGCATATTCGCTGAAGGTGGCTTTATTTAAGTTCTTGATTGACCATTCAGGTCACAGACTTTTATAATCCGCGCCGCGTTTGCAGGATGCTCCGTCCGGATTCTGCTGTTGTACAAAACGGTTTTTTCGCGATGCGGTGGTCGTGAGAAAAATGTTCGGAGCCGGGTGTTTGATCCAAGAAAACATGAAAGCGTCGGCAGGCGCGAGAAAAGCAACGCAGAGAATTCTTGTCGTTCAGTTGGTTGTCACATCGCTGGCCGTTTTAATCGCCGCGTTTCTCGGGGGTTCTGAGAAAGCGGTATCGGCTGGTGTGGGTGGGGGGATAGGCATCGTCGTCACAGTGTATTTTGCGCTTCAGGTGTTTTCTGTCCGTCCCGGACGGACAGCTGCCAAGATGGCGCAGGCACTGTATATCGGCGAAGCAGTCAAGCTGGTGCTGACCGTCCTGCTGTTCGCAGTGGCGCTGGTGCTGTTTGACTTGGAGTTTTTGCCTCTGATCCTCACTTACGCGGCCACGTTGGCAGCCTACTGGCTGGCCCTACTCTAAAACTTGGACGCTTCGGTGAAGATGCTATGAGTGCAGGTGCAGGTCCGCATTCCGCTTCGGAATACATCATCCATCACCTCCATCCGTTGGCGGTCGGTGAAGGGTTCTGGACTCTTCACCTCGATACGATGTTTTTCTCTCTTGCGCTCGGCGTGTTGTTTCTCTGGCTGTTTCGCAAGGCCGCGATCAACGCGACTTCAGGAGTGCCTGGGCCATTGCAGAATTTCTGTGAAATTCTGGTCGAATTCGTCGATGGGCAGGTCAAAGATTCGTTCCACGGCCACAACCCTGTCATTGCGCCATTGGCCCTGACGATTTTCGTGTGGGTGTTTTTGTGGAATACGATGGACCTGCTGCCCGTCGATCTTTTACCGGCAATCGGCCAGTTGATTGGCATTCCTTATCTGCGCGTCGTTCCTTCGACAGACCTCAATTCGACTTTCGGTCTTTCGATCAGTGTGCTCTGCCTGATCTATTACTACAGCATTAAGGTCAAGGGCGGCGGCGGCTTCGCCCATGAAGTGCTCGGCCACCCGTTCGGTATCAAAGCTGCGCCGGCTAATTTGCTGTTGCGCATCGTCGAAGACCTGGCCAAGCCGATCTCTCTCGCACTTCGTTTGTTTGGCAACCTCTATGCCGGCGAGCTGATCTTCATCCTCATTGCGTTGCTGCCGTGGTGGGTGCAGCCGCTGCTGGGCTGGCCGTGGGCGGTGTTCCACATCCTGGTCATCACCCTGCAAGCCTTCATCTTCATGACCCTGACCATCGTGTACCTGTCCATGGCGCACGAGGATCATTGATCCAGGGCGGAAGTCGTAAGTCGATAAGTCGCTTAATCCTGTTCAGTTCAACCTCAAACCTATCGCTTCATCTGGAGGAAAAATGGAAATCGCCAAGCTCGTTGCTGACGTCCAGGGCATGACCGTTATCGCCGTTGCTCTCATCCTCGGCCTGGGTGCGCTCGGTACCGCTATCGGCTTCGCGTTGCTCGGTGGCAAGTTCCTCGAAGGTGCTGCCCGCCAGCCGGAAATGATCCCGACCCTGCAGGTGAAAATGTTCATCGTCGCCGGCCTGCTCGACGCGGTGACCATGATCGGTGTCGGTATCGCGCTGTTCTTCACGTTCGCCAACCCCTTCCTCGGCCCGGTCCAGGCGCTTGCCCACTAATCAATCAAGGCCGCTGACGGGACAGTCCCGTACAAGAAGGGGGTAATGACGTGAATATCAATGCCACGCTCATCGGGCAGATGATCACGTTCGCCCTTCTGGTGGTCTTCACGATGAAGTACGTATGGCCTCCGATTATGCAGGCCATGCACGACCGCCAGAAGCGCATCGCTGAAGGCTTGGCTTCCGCGGAACGCGGCGTCCACGAGCAGGAACTGGCCAAGGCCAAGGCTGCCGAGATGCTGAAGGAATCCAAGCAGCAAGCAGCTGAGATCATCACCCAGGCCCAAAAGCGGGCCGCGGAAATCGTCGAGCAGTCCAAGCTCGAAGCACAGGCCGAAGGCACTCGCCAGCTGCATGCAGCGCAAGCGGAGATTGAACTCGAGTTCAATCGCGCTCGCGAACAACTGCGCGGCCAGGTCGTCAACATTGCCGTCGCCGGTGCCGGCAAGGTCCTGAAGCGTGAAATCGACGCTCAGGCTCATGCCAAGCTGCTGGATGACCTTGTGTCGCAGCTCTAATCACGGACGGGACTACCCATGGCTGAAACGACAACTGTCGCACGCCCCTATGCCCGCGCCGCCTTTGAGCACGCCAAGGGCAAAAAGAGTGGTCTGAAGAAGTGGTCGGAACTGCTGACGGTGCTTGCCACCGTCGTGCACGACACCGCGATGCAGGCCGCAATTTCAAGTCCTGCCCTGTCGTTCGAGGACAAGGCCGGGCTGGTGCTGGATGTCTGCCGTGCCACGGTCGGTGACAAGGCGGTGTCCGAGGACTTCGTCAATTTCGTCCGCCTGCTCGCGGAGAATCGGCGTCTGGAGACCGTGACCGAGATCGCCGCGCTGTACGAGATGCTCAAGGCCGAGGCTGAAAAGTCGATCAAGGCTGAAGTGCGCTCTGCTTTCGAGCTGGATGACGCCCAGAAAGCCAAGATCGCCGAGGCACTCAAGCAGCGTCTGCAGCGCGATGTCGATGTCGATGTCGTCGTCGACGAGTCGCTCTTGGGTGGCGCGATCATCCGGGCCGGGGATGTGGTCATTGACGGTTCAGCTCGGGGCCAGTTGGCCAAGTTCGCCACCGCCCTGCGCCAGTAAGGGGAATTGAACGCTTATGCAACTGAATCCAACCGAAATCAGCGATCTCATTCGCCAGCGCATCGAGAAATTCGAGGCGGTGGCCGAGGCGCGCACGGAAGGCACGATCGTCAGCCTGATGGACGGCATCGTCCGCATTCACGGTCTCGAGAACGTGATGCAGGGCGAAATGATCGAGTTTCCTGGCAGCGTCTATGGGCTCGCGTTGAACCTGGAGCGTGACTCCGTCGGTGCGGTGGTTCTTGGCTCGGCTGACAACCTGACGGAAGGTGACAAGTGCTTCTGCACCGGTCGCATCCTTGAGGTGCCGGTCGGTCCGGAGCTGCTCGGCCGTGTGGTCAACGCCCTCGGCATGCCGATCGATGGCAAGGGCCCGATCACTTCTTCGCTGAGCTCGCCGATCGAGAAGGTCGCGCCGGGCGTCATCGAGCGTCAGTCGGTCAGCCAGCCGGTGCAGACCGGTCTGAAGGCCATCGACGCGATGGTGCCGGTCGGCCGCGGTCAGCGCGAGCTGATCATCGGTGACCGCCAGACTGGTAAGACCGCTGTCGCCATCGACGCGATCATCAACCAGAAGGGCACCGGCGTTAAGTGCATCTACGTCGCGATCGGCCAGAAGAATTCGTCGATCTCGACCGTGGTGCGCAAGCTCGAAGAGCACGGTGCGATGGCTCATACGATCGTCGTCGCTGCCGGTGCCTCCGATCCCGCCGCGATGCAGTACATCGCTGCGTACTCCGGTTGCGCCATGGGCGAGTACTTCCGTGACCGCGGTGAAGATGCCCTGATCGTTTATGACGATCTGTCCAAGCAGGCCGTGGCTTATCGCCAGGTTTCGCTGCTGCTGCGCCGTCCGCCGGGTCGTGAAGCGTTTCCGGGCGATGTGTTCTACCTCCACTCCCGTCTGCTTGAGCGCGCCGCGCGCATCAATGCCGACGAGGTCGAGCGTCTGACCAACGGTGAAGTCAAGGGCAAGACCGGTTCGCTGACGGCGCTGCCGATCATCGAGACGCAGGCCGGCGACGTTTCCGCGTTCGTGCCGACCAACGTCATCTCGATCACCGACGGCCAGATCTTCCTCGAAACCGATCTGTTCAACGCAGGTATCCGCCCGGCCATCAACGCCGGTCTGTCGGTGTCCCGCGTCGGCGGTGCGGCCCAGACCAAGATCATCAAGAAGCTCGGTGGCGGTGTGCGTCTGGCTCTGGCCCAGTACCGCGAGCTGGCGGCCTTCGCGCAGTTCGCCTCCGATCTGGACGATGCCACCCGCAAGCAGCTGGAGCGCGGTCAGCGCGTGACCGAGCTGATGAAGCAGAAGCAGTACTCCCCGCTCTCGATTGCCGAGATGGGCGTGTCGCTGTTCGCTGCCGACAAGGGCTATCTGGACGATGTTCCGCTGAACAAGATCGGCGACTTCGAGGCGGCTTTGCTGGCCTTCATGAATGCCCAGCACGGTGCGCTGATGCAGCAGATCAACGAGTCGGGTGACTACAGCGGCGAAATCGAGTCTGCCTTCGCGAAGGCGGTCGAAGATTTCAAAGCCAACCACGTCTGGTAAGCGGGTGTCAGCATGGCCGGTGGAAAAGAGATTCGAACGCAGATCAAGAGTATCAAGAATACTCAGAAGATTACTCGGGCCATGCAGATGGTCGCGGCGAGCAAGATGCGCAAGTCGCAGCAGCGGATGCTGTCTGCACGGCCGTATGCGGAGAAGATTCGCACCGTAATCTCTCATCTGGCTCATGCGCACACCGAGTATCGCCCGCCGGCGCTGATGGATCGGCCGGTCGTCAAGAAGGTCGGTTACATCGTCATCTCCACGGACCGTGGGCTTTGCGGTGGCCTGAACAGCAATCTGTTCAAGGCCGCCGTGCAGTCGATGCGTGAGTGGCAGGCGCAGGGTGTGGAGAGCGAGCTGTGCACGGTCGGCACCAAGGCGACCGTGTTCTTCCGGCGGCTCGGCTTGAAGATCTTGGGTTCGAGCGTTCAGCTCGGCGACAACCCGCGCGTCGAAGATCTGGTGGGTTCGGTCAAGGTGATGTTCGACCGTTTCAGTGAGGGCGAAATCGATCGCGTGTACTTGGTGCACAACGTCTTCGTCAACACGATGACGCAAGAGCCGCGCATCGAAGTGCTCGCGCCAGTGACTGCACGCGTCGAGAAGGTCAACGCGCCGCATCGCTGGGACTATCTGTACGAGCCTGATGCTCCTGCCCTGCTGGATTCGCTGCTGGTGCGCTACGTCGAGTCGCTGGTCTACCAGGGCCTGGTCGAGAACGTGGCCTGCGAGATGGCGGCACGCATGATTGCGATGAAGTCTGCGACCGACAATGCCGGCGAGCTGATCAATGAAATGCAGCTCGTCTACAACAAGGCGCGTCAGGCGGCGATTACACAGGAGCTTACCGAGATCGTGGCGGGCGCCGCGGCGGTCTGAGTCACTGATTTCGAGAGTTTAAGGGGAACCCTCAATGAGTTCTGGAAAGGTCGTACAAATCATCGGCGCTGTCGTGGACGTCGAGTTTCCGCGCGGCGCCGTGCCGAAGATCTACGACGCCCTCACCGTCGAAGGCGCTGATCTGACGCTCGAAGTTCAGCAGCAGCTGGGTGACGGCGTGGTGCGTGCCATCGCGCTCGGTTCTTCCGACGGTCTGCGCCGCGGACTGGTGGTCGACAACACCGGCGCACCGATTTCGGTGCCGGTGGGCAAGGCCACGCTGGGTCGCATCATGAACGTGCTCGGCACGCCGGTGGACCATCAGGGTCCGGTCGGGGCCGAAGCTGCCTGGCCGATTCACCGCAAAGCGCCGGCCTACGAGGATCTGTCCGGCTCGACCGAGCTGCTCGAAACCGGCATCAAGGTTATCGATCTGCTCTGCCCGTTCGCGAAGGGCGGTAAGGTCGGCCTGTTCGGTGGCGCCGGCGTCGGCAAGACCGTGAACATGATGGAGCTGATCCGCAACATCGCGATCGAGCACTCCGGTTACTCCGTGTTCGCGGGCGTGGGCGAGCGTACCCGTGAGGGCAACGACTTCTACCATGAAATGAAGGACTCGAACGTGCTCGACAAGGTCGCGCTCGTTTACGGTCAGATGAACGAGCCGCCGGGCAACCGTCTGCGCGTTGCGCTGACCGGCCTGACGATGGCCGAGTTCTTCCGTGATGAAGGCCGCGACGTGCTGCTGTTCATCGACAACATCTACCGCTACACGCTGGCCGGTACCGAGGTCTCGGCGCTGCTCGGCCGTATGCCTTCCGCGGTGGGTTACCAGCCGACGCTGGCCGAGGAAATGGGCGTTCTGCAGGAGCGCATCACCTCGACCAAGACCGGTTCGATCACCTCGATCCAGGCCGTGTACGTGCCTGCGGACGACTTGACCGACCCGTCTCCGGCGACCACCTTCGCGCACCTTGACGCGACCGTCGTGCTCTCCCGCCAGATCGCCGAGCTCGGCATCTATCCGGCGGTGGACCCGCTCGACTCGACCTCGCGTCAGCTCGATCCGCTGGTCATCGGTGAGGATCACTACAGCACGGCGCGCGCCGTGCAGGGTGTGCTGCAGCGCTACAAGGAGCTGAAGGACATCATCGCGATCCTCGGTATGGACGAGCTGTCTGAGGAAGACAAGCTGGTCGTGGCCCGTGCCCGCAAGATCCAGCGCTTCCTGTCGCAGCCGTTCTTCGTCGCGGAAGTGTTCACCGGCTCGCCGGGCAAGTACGTGTCGCTGAAGGACACGATCGGCGGCTTCAAGGCCATCATCGCCGGTGAGTATGACCACCTGCCGGAGCAGGCCTTCTACATGGTCGGTTCCATCGACGAGGCCGTCGAGAAGGCCGCCAAGCTGTAATGGCGCCTGGGTCCCGGCCCTCGCTGAGGGTCGGGGCCAGCTCAACGCTCTCTGGAGAGGTAACGACGTCATGGCGATGACGCTGCATGTAGACATCGTGAGTGCCGAGAAGCAGATCTTCTCCGGTACTGCGGAAATGGTGATTGCGACGGCTGAGGAAGGTGAGCTGGGTATTCTGCCGCGCCACAACCAGATGCTCGCTCGTCTGAAGCCCGGCCAGGTCCGCGTCAAGCTGCAGTATGGCGAAGAGCAGGTGTTCTACGTCTCCGGTGGCATGCTGGAAGTCCAGCCGCATGTGGTGACGGTGCTTGCCGACACCGCGGAACGTGCCGCCGATCTGGATGAGGCAATGGCGCTCGAAAGCAAGCGCCGCGCCGAAGAAGCTCTGGCCAGCCGCACTGACGAAATCAGCCTTGCCCGTGCCCAGGCGGAGCTGCTCGAAGCGATCGCACAGCTGCAGGCGATCGAGAAGCTGCGCAAGGTTCGCAAGGTTTGACATTCGGGCCGCGGATTTCCGCGGCCTTGTTGTTTCCGGCGTTGACCGGCCATGCTATTTCTCTCGACCCCGCTATCCCCAGTCGTTGCCGATGTGCAACCGCTGGGGATAGCGGGGTCGATACGTTTGGGCGAGATCAAGCAAGGGTGCTGAAGCGATGAGTTTGTCCGTAGTGATCCTCGCGGCCGGGAAGGGCAAGCGGATGGTTTCCGATCTGCCGAAGGTGATGCACCCGGTCGGAGGGCAGCCGATGCTTGCGCACGTCATCGCTTGCGCCCGCAGGCTGAGTGCCGAGCGCATCGTCGTCGTCCATGGTCATGGCAGCGAGTGTGTGCTTGCCCGCTTTGGTGCTGAGCCGGGTTTGTACTGGGCCGAGCAGGCCGAGCAGCTCGGTACCGGGCACGCGGTGGCGCAGGCGCTGCCCCAGCTGCCGGCGCAAGGGCCGGTACTGGTGCTGTACGGTGACGTGCCGCTGGTGCAGGCGGATTCGCTGCGTCCCCTGCTGGCAACGGCCGCGGTGGGCGGCCTGGGTCTGCTGACCGTGCAGCTGGCCGACCCGACCGGTTACGGCCGCATCGTGCGCGATGAGCAGGGGCGGGTGTTGCGCATCGTCGAGGAAAAGGACGCGGACGCCACGATCCGTGCCATTCGTGAAGGCAATACCGGCATCCTGGCGGTCGATGCGGCCTACCTGCACGCCTGGCTCGACCGCCTGAGCAATGACAATGCCCAGGGCGAGTACTACCTGACCGATATCATCGAGATGGCAGTTGCGGCCGGTCTGGCGGTGGAGCCTTGCAGCGTGGCGAGCGCTGAGGAGGTCCAGGGCGTCAACAATCGCGTGCAGCTTGCGGAGCTGGAGCGTTTCCATCAGCGCCGGCAGGCCGAGGCCCTGATGCTGGCCGGTGCCACCCTGCTCGACCCGGCGCGTGTCGACGTGCGCGGCAGCGTGCAGACTGGCCGTGATGTCAGCATCGACGTCAACGTGATTTTCGAAGGCACCGTTGTGCTCGGTGACCGTGTGCGCATCGGCGCCCACTGCGTGCTGCGTGACGTCGTCATCGCTGACGATGTCGACATCCTGCCTTTTTCGCATCTCGATCAGGCGACGGTCGGCGCGGGGGCACATATCGGCCCGTATGCCCGCCTGCGCCCGGGGGCGGAGCTGGCCGCCGACACGCATGTCGGCAATTTCGTCGAGATCAAGAAGGCCAGCATCGGTCTCGGCTCCAAGGTCAACCACCTCAGTTACATCGGTGACGCCGACATCGGCGCCGGCGTCAACGTCGGGGCCGGCACGATCACCTGCAATTACGACGGTGTGAACAAGCATCGCACGGTCATCGGTGATGGCGCCTTTATCGGTTCGAACACCGCTCTGGTCGCGCCGGTCACGGTCGGCCGGGGGGCAACGACCGGCGCCGGTTCGGCGATCGGCAAGGACGTGCCGGACGACACGCTGGCCCTGACCCGCGCCCCGCAGAAAGCCATCCCCGGCTGGCAGCGACCGAAGAAGCGTTCCTGAACGCTTACGGCGGCACCGGCGTGACGCGCGGCTGCCACCGCCGTTGCCCTGGCGCGCCGGTACAATCGGCGGATGGACGTTTCCCCGATTCTTGATGATCTTAATGAAGCCCAGCGTGCGGCGGTGACGGCGCCGCTCGGGCCGTTACGCGTACTGGCCGGTGCCGGCTCCGGCAAGACCCGCGTGCTGACGCGGCGCATTGCCTGGCTGATGGCGATGGAAGGGGCAAGCCCGTGGAGCATCCTCGCGGTGACCTTCACCAACAAGGCTGCTGCGGAGATGCGTGCACGCGTCGAGCAGATGCTCGAATTCGGCGCGTCAGGGCTGTGGATCGGTACCTTCCACGGCATCGCCCACCGCCTGCTGCGCCAGCATTGGCAGGAAGCCGGGCTGCCGCAGTCCTTCCAGATTCTCGATGCGGAAGACCAGCTGCGGCTGATCCGCCGCCTGTTGCGCACCCTCGAACTCGACGAGAAGAAATGGCCGCCGCGGCAGTCGGCATGGTTTATCAACGCGCAGAAAGACGAGGGGCGCCGACCGCAGCACCTCGTTGCCGATGCGGCCGACCCGACGCGCAGCCAGTTGATCGCAATCTACGCGGCCTATCAGGAAGCCTGCGAGCGTGCCGGCCTGGTCGATTTTGGCGAGCTGCTGCTGCGCGCACACGAGCTGCTGCGCGATACGCCCGAGCTGTGCCGGCATTACCGCGAGCGTTTCCGCCACGTGCTGGTCGATGAGTTTCAGGACACCAATACGCTGCAGTACGCCTGGCTGCGCCTGCTGACCGGGCAGCAGGGTGATGTCTTCGTCGTCGGTGATGACGACCAGTCGATCTACGGCTGGCGCGGCGCGAAGATCGAGAACATCCAGCGTTTCAGCGAGGATTTCCCCGGTACGCTGACCGTGCGTCTGGAGCAGAACTATCGCTCGACCGGCACGATCCTCAAGGCCGCCAACGCGCTGATCGGCCATAACGCCGGTCGTCTCGGCAAGACGCTGTGGACCGACGGCGGCGATGGCGAGCCGATCGAGGTCTACGCCGCGTACAACGATTATGACGAGGCACGCTTCGTCGTCGAGCGCATCCAGCGCTGGGTCGAGCGGGGCGGCCGGCGCGCCGACAATGCCGTGCTCTACCGCTCCAACGCGCAATCGCGGCTGCTCGAAGAAAGCCTGATGGCGCAGGGCGTGCCGTATCGTGTCTACGGCGGCCTGCGCTTTTTCGAGCGCGCCGAGATCAAGGATGCGCTCGCCTATCTGCGCCTGCTCGGCAATCGCGGCGATGACGCTTCGTTCGAACGCGTCGTCAACCTGCCGACCCGCGGCATCGGCGAGCGCACGCTGGACGCCGTGCGCGCCTGCGCCCGCGAGGAGGGCCGTTCGCTGTGGCTTGCCGCGCAGCAGCTGATCGCCGCCAAGGGCCTGCCGGGCCGCGCGGCGACCGCACTGAAGGGCTTTCTGGCGCTGGTCGAGCGCCTCGCGCAGGAGACTGCGACGTTGCTGCTGGGGGCCCGGGTCGAGGCGGTGATTGCGGGCAGCGGCCTGCGTGAGCATGTGCGCAAGGATCGTGATGGCAAGGCCGAAGATCGCGAGGAGAACCTCGACGAGCTGATCAATGCCGCTCGCGCTTTCGAGACCATTGCCGTCGAAGCTGAGGGCATGACACCGCTCGATGCTTTCCTCGCCCATGCCGCGCTCGAAGCCGGCGAAGGGCAGGGCAGCGAGTGGGAGGACTGTGTGCAGCTGATGAGCCTGCACAGCGCCAAGGGCTTGGAGTTTGCGCAGGTGTTCATCGTCGGCGTCGAGGAGGATCTGTTCCCGCACGCCCTGTCGGCCAATGACCCGGACAAGCTCGAAGAGGAGCGCCGGCTGGCTTATGTCGGCCTCACGCGTGCACGCGAGCATCTGACACTGACCTTTGCCGAGCGGCGCCGGCTGCACGGCAATGAAGTCTATCCGCGCCCGTCGCGTTTCCTGCGCGAGATCCCGGCGGAGCTGACGCGTGACGTGCGGGCGCGGGCGACGGTTTCGAAACCGCTCTACAACCCGGGCAACCTGGCGCAGCTGGCCTCCGATACCGGACTCAAGCTGGGCCAGCGGGTGCGGCATGGCAGCTTCGGCGAAGGTGTCGTCCTTGCCTTCGAAGGGCAGGGAGGGCACGCCCGCGTGCAGGTGAATTTCGATGCGGCCGGCGCCAAATGGCTGGTGGCAGCCTATGCCAAGCTCGAACCACTCTGAGGCCGCGGGCCGTGGACGTGGAGCAGCCGCGCATCGCCCTGCGCTGTTACGGCGCTGAGCACAGGGCGCATGCCCATGACTTCCACCAGCTGGTCCTGCCTTTGCGCGGTGCGCTGGAACTGGAGCTCGGCGCGCAGAGCGCCGCGCTCGCCGCCGGGCGCAGTGCCTGGATCGCGGCCGGTGAGATGCATGGCTTCGCCGCGATCGGTGACAGCCGCTGCCTGGTACTCGATGCCCCGTATGCCGCACTGCAGGACTTCGGGAGCGCCCTGGCGGTGCGCAGCGTTTTTCTGTGCACTGATCCGCTGCTCGGTGGTCTGGCGCACGAATGTGCGCTGGGATTGGCGCAGGGACGCTCGGTCGCCTGGGCCCGCCAGGCGGCGGGCCTGCTGCTGCTGAGTCTGGTCGAGACGGCCCGCCCGGCGCAGCAGTGGCCGAAACGCCTGCAGCGGGCATTGGACTACATCGCCGAGCATTTCCGTGAAGCGCTGCAGGTTGCCGATATCGCGGCGGCGGCCTGCCTGAGTGAAAGCCGTCTGCACGCGCTGTTTCGCCAGGCACTGGGCACCACACCGCTGGCCCGGGTGACGGCGTTGCGTCTGGCCGAGGCACAGCGCCTGCTGGCCGGCGGCCGCTGTTCGCTCACGCAGGCGGCGGCGGCCTGCGGATACGCCGATGCCGACAGCCTGCGCCGGGCTTTGCGCCGCGCGGCTGCCCGCGAGGCATGACGACAGCAGTCGTGGCCGCAGCGGCAGTGCTCCCGGCCGTTCGCGGCTGCCATCGTCGCGCACACTGGCGGCCCTGACGGCAGCGGAGTCATGTCATGTCTTTCCCCGATCACCGCCGCGCCACGCTGGCCGGCTGTCTGGCCATCCTGCTGTGGGCGGCACTGGCGCCGTTGACCGCGAGCGTCAAAGGCATCCCGCCGTTCGAGATGCTGGCACTGACCTTTGCCATCGGCGGCCTGGCCGGCACCGTGTGGCTGGCCAGGCGCAGGGCCGCGGTCTGGGCGATGCTGCGCCAGCCGCCGGCGGTCTGGGCGCTCGGCGTTGGCGGTCTGTTCGGCTACCACTTCTTCTACTTTGTGGCGTTGGCCAGAGCACCGGCTGCTGACGCGAGTCTCATCGCCTATCTCTGGCCTTTGCTGATCGTGCTGTTCTCCGGCCTGCTGCCCGGCGAGCGGTTGCGGCCGCAGCATATCGCCGGCGCCTGCTGCGGGCTGGCCGGCGTCTGGCTGCTGGTCGGGACCGGCGCGTTCGACACTGCCTATCTGCCGGGCTATCTGGCGGCGGGGGCCTGTGCCTTGACCTGGTCCGGCTACTCGGTGCTGAACCGGCGTTTCGGTGCGGTGCCGACCGACATCGTCGCGCTGCAATGTCTCGCCGTCGCGCTGCTCGGCGCGGGCTGCCATCTCATCGCCGAGGTCACGGTGTGGCCGAGCCCGACGCAGTGGGGGGCGATCACCCTGCTCGGTCTGGGGCCGGTCGGACTGGCGTTTTTCGTCTGGGATTACGGCACCAAGCGGGGGGATCTGCAGCTGCTCGGTGTGGCCTCGTACGCTGCCCCGGTGCTGTCGACGCTCTTGCTGCTCGGGCTGGGTCTGACGCCGGCGCGCTGGCAGATTGCCGCTGCGTGCACGCTGATCGTCGGCGGAGCAATGTTGGCCGCACTGCGTTTTCGCAATGACAAGCGTACGAAGCTCTGATCCATCGTGCTTATACTCGCCCTGCAACGCCATCGAGGGGGACGAGCATGAGGGCAACACACGCTAGCGTGATGGTGGGCCTGCTGGCGGGCTGCCTGAGTTTGCCGGCAAGTGCCGGCTGGCGTGCCGAGGTCGGGCGTGATCCGCTGAGCGGTGCGCAGCGCTGTCTGCTGCGGGGTGACGCCGTGCTGATGCCGGATGGCTATACCGACGTGCACATCGAGCCGGTGATCAGCGGTAACGCGCTGGTGCTGGTGACCGACTCGGAAATCGATGCGAGCTTCGGCGATCTCGCACTGACCGTCGACCGTCGCCCGCCGCAACCGCCGCCGCTGGCGCCGTCGCGGATCGAGGGGCATAGCAAAGTCGTGTTCGAACCGATCGGCCCGCTGCTCGATGATTTCCGTGCCGGCGCGCAGCTCAGTGTCGCGCTGCGCTTCTGGCCCGGCTGGCCGGCGACCGGCATCGTCCAGGCGGTATTCAGCCTGCGTGGCTTCACGCGGGCCGCCGAGGATTTCGAGCGTTGCAACTCACAGCCGGTCCCCGCGGCCGGCAGCCGCTGACGGGAGATATGCATGGGGCTGCGAGCGAAGTTCAATCTGGTGCTGACCCTGGCCTTCGCGCTGGGCATTGGTCTTGCGGCCTTCCTATCGCACCGCATCGTCAATGAAAACGCGCGCGAGGAAGTGCTGCAGAACGCGCGCATCATGGTCGAAAGTGCACTGGCCATCCGTGGTTACACGGTCAAGGAGATCCGGCCGCTGCTGACGCTGCAGCTCAAGCGCCAGTTCCTGCCGCAGTCGGTGTCTTCGTACGCCGCGCAGCAGAATTTCCGGGCGCTGCACGAGCGTTTCCCTGAATACACCTACAAGGAAGCGGCGCTCAATCCGACCAATCTCAATGACCGGGCGACCGACTGGGAAGCCGACATCATCAATGAGTTTCGCAACAACGCTGAACGCAGCGAGCTGATCGTCGAGCGCGACACGCCGACCGGACGCGTGCTGACACTGGCGCGGCCGATCCGTATCACCGACGCCGGCTGCCTGGTCTGTCACAGCACGCCGGACGCGGCGCCGGCGACGATGCGGGCACTGTACGGCGACAACAACGGCTTCGGCTGGAAGCTCGATGAAACCATCGGTGCACAGGTGGTTTCAGTGCCGATGGCGGTACCGCTGGCGCGGGCGAACCAGATCTTTCAGGTGTTCATCGGCGGTCTGGTTGCCATCTTCGCCCTGCTGCTGGTGCTGTTGAACATTCTGCTGCACGTGACAGTCATCCGGCGTATCGGGCGCATCGCCAACATGGCCGATCGCGTCAGTCTCGGTGAAGAGGGCGTGCCCGAACTCGATGCCAGCGGTCGCGACGAGATCTCGCGTCTGGCGACCTCGTTCACACGCATGCGCCGCAGCCTGGACGATGCGATGAAGATGCTGGATACCTGAGAGCTCCGGAGTCCGCAGCGTGGCCACCCATCCCGAATCACTTGGCAAATACCGCATCGAGGCTGTGCTCGGTCACGGGGCGATGGGGGTGGTCTACCGCGCGCATGATCCGGTGCTCGATCGCACCGTGGCGCTGAAGACCATCCGCACCGACCTGCTGGGAGAGGACGAGCACTGGCGCGAGCGTTTCCGGCGCGAGGCGCGCGCAGCCGCACGCTGTGTGCACGCCAATATCGTCACGGTGTTCGACTACGGCGAGGACGACGGCACGCCGTATATCGTCATGGAATACGTCGAGGGCCGCGAACTGCGCCAGCATCTCGGTGAAGGGCGGCGTTTCGAGCTGGCGGCGGCGGCGGTCGTGCTGCGCCAGGTGCTCAAGGCGCTGGAGGTGGCGCATGTGCTCGGTATCGTCCACCGCGACATCAAGCCGGCGAACATCATTTTGCTCGCCGACGGCAGTGTGAAGGTGACGGATTTCGGCATCGCCCGCATCAATGGTGGCGCTCTGACCCAGGCCGGGGCGATGGTCGGCACGCCCAACTACATGGCGCCGGAGCAGTTCCGCGGCGGCGCCCTTGATGCGCGCGCCGATCTTTATGCCTGTGGTGTGATCCTGTTCGAGCTGCTGGCGGGGCGAAGGCCGTTTCCGGGACCGACGCCGACCGAGCTGATGCACCAGATCTGCAATGATCCGCCACCGCTGCTGCGCAGTATCGATCCCCAGCTGCCACAGTCCTTCGATCTCCTGCTGCGCCGGGCGCTCGGCCGTGAGCCGGAGACGCGGTTCCAGAGCGCTGCGGAATTTTTGCAGGCGCTGGAGGTGGCGCTGGTGTCACCGGATGATCAGGCCACGACGGTGCTGCCGCAGACGGTCTTCGTCGCGCCGCCGGCGGTGCCGGTCAGCGAGGCCGATCTGCAGGAGGCGGAAGCGAGTCTGGTGTCATACATCGGACCGATGGCAAAGCTCGTCACCCGGCGCACGGCGCAGTCGGCGGGCAACCGTGAAGAATGGCTCGATGCTCTGGCGAGCAAGGTTCCGGATGGCGAGGCACGGCGCCAGTTCCTGCGCCGCCTGCGGCGTGGCACGACAGTGACGGGCAGCGTCTCCAGTCAGGGCGTTTCCTACCATTCGACGACCGGGGTGGCGGCGAGCGGACATGTCATACTCGATGCGGCGACGCTGGAGACGGCGCAGCGGGCGCTGGCCGTGGAGCTGGGGCCGATTGCGCGTGTGCTGGTCAAGCGGGCGGCCGCTGCAGCGCTGTCGGTGGATGCTTTCTGGCACCAGCTCGCCGGACATATCGACGATCCGCTGGCGCGCGCCCGCTTTCTGGCGCAGCGCAGCCTGTGAGTTCCTTCTGGCGGGCGGGTTCCGAGGCGCTGTCACGCTCGCCTGAACGGGGGCGCCAGCCGCGCGGGCACGGAGCATGAGTCGCGGATAGCGCCGTGCTGTCATCAGATCGCAGCGGATGCGATGCTGTTTTTAGGTGTTTGTTGCGACCTGGAGTGTGAAACGGATGTCACTCGCCCTTGCCCATTGTCGAGCCAGTGTCGGTGTCGAGGCACCGGCAGTCACCGTCGAAGTGCATCTGTCGAACGGTCTGCCGGGGTTTTCCATCGTCGGCCTGCCGGAAGCCGCGGTGAAGGAAAGCAAGGACCGCGTACGCGGTGCGCTGCTGACCGGGCATTTCGAGTACCCGCAGCGGCGCATCACCGTGAACATGGCACCGGCGGACCTGCCGAAGGAAGGCGGTCGCTTCGATCTGCCGATCGCCCTGGGCATTCTCGCCGCCAGCGGCCAGATACCGGCGGCGGCACTGGCCGGGGTCGAATGCCTCGGTGAACTTGCACTCGGTGGTGAGCTGCGCGGCGTGCGCGGTGTGCTGCCTGCGGCGCTGGCCGCCCGCGAGGCGGGACGCGCCCTGCTGGTGCCGGTCGGCAATGCCGACGAAGCGGCACTGGTCTCGGGGCTGACGGTGCTGCCCGCCCGCCATCTGCTCGAAGTGTGTGCCCATCTGAGCGGTCGCACGGCGCTTGCGGCGCATGTCTCGGAGCACTCGCCCGGGCGGGGGGAGTGCGTTGGTGGTCCCGATCTCGCGGATGTCTGCGGCCAGGCGCATGCCCGGCGGGCGCTCGAAATTGCCGCGGCGGGCGGACACAATCTGCTGTTCGTCGGGCCGCCCGGTACGGGCAAGACCATGCTCGCGGCGCGTCTGCCGGGCATCCTGCCGCCGATGAGCGAAACCGAAGCGATCGAGGCAGCGGCCATCGCCTCGGTCAGCCTGCAGGGCTTCCGGCTCAGCGACTGGAAGCGCAGACCGTTCCGCGCACCGCATCACACCGCCTCGGGTGTCGCGCTGGTCGGTGGTGGCGGCAATCCGCGGCCCGGCGAGATCTCGCTGGCGCACCACGGTGTGCTGTTTCTCGACGAGCTGCCGGAATTCAGCGCGCGCGTGCTGGAGGTGCTGCGCGAGCCGCTGGAGTCGGGACATATCTCGATTTCGCGCGCGGCACGCCAGGCCGACTACCCGGCGCGCTTTCAGCTGGTGGCGGCGATGAATCCCTGTCCCTGCGGTTATCTCGGTGACGCCGAGCGCGCCTGCAGCTGCACACCCGAGCAGATCAAACGCTACCGAGCCCGTGTTTCCGGGCCGCTGCTGGATCGTATCGACCTGCACCTTGAGGTGCCCCGGCTCGCCCGGGGCGAGCTGCGCCTCAATGCTGCGGCCGAGAGCAGTGCGGCGGTCCGCGCACGCACGATTGCGGCCCGTGAGCGTCAGCTTGCCCGCGCCGGCAAGCCCAACAGCCAGCTCGATCCGGCTGAACTCGGCCGCCACTGCGTGCTCGACAAAGCCGCTCAGGCACTGCTCGATGCGGCGATGGAGCGGCTGGGCCTGTCACCGCGGGCTTACCATCGCGTGCTGCGCGTCGCCCGCACGATTGCCGATCTCGCCGGAGAAGAGGCCATCCGCGTGCCGCAGCTGAGTGAGGCGATCACCTATCGCCGCCTCGACCGCAACAGCTGAGTTAGTCTAAGCCGACTTTTCCGAGCACGAGGCGATACATCAGATGGCGCACGATCCGAACTGCATCTTCTGCAAAATCATCCGCGGGGAGCTGCCGGCCGTGAAAATCTTCGAGGATGCCGCCACGCTGGCATTCCTCGATATTTTTCCGAATACGCGCGGCCACTCGCTGGTGATCCCGAAAGACCACCACGAAAACCTGCTGGCGATGCCGGACGAGTCGCTGCTCGCGGTGCAGCGCACCACGCGGCGTCTGGCCGGGGTGGTGACGGAGATCGTCGGTGGTGAAGGCTTTCAGATTCGCCAGTTCAACGGCACGGCTGCCGGCCAGACGGTATTCCACTACCACGTGCACATCGTGCCGATGCGGGCGGGCGAGCGCATCGGCATGCACGGCGGCGCTGCCGCCGATACTGCCGAACTCGAAGCGCTGGCGGTGCAGATCAGGGCCGCATTGATCTGAACTGGTGCAGCGCGGCTGCTCCGCCCGTGTGCCAACCGTGCGCACTGCAACGGTGCGCGCGGCCAGGCAATGCCGCGTGTTCCGGTTCAGTCAGGCTGGGTCGGGGTGTCGCTCTGAGCTGCGGGTGCCGCGCCCAGCACGCGACTTTCGAGTTCGGCGACGCGTGCCTCCAGGGCTTCCAGCCGGCTGCGCGTGCGGGCCAGAACCTGGGCCTGCACGTCGAATTCCTCCCGTGTGACCAGTTCCATACGTGCGAACGCGCCCTGCATCGCAGCACGGAAATTCTTCTCCAGATCCTGCTGCAGGACGCGAAGACCCGGGGGAACGGCTTCGGCAACCTTGCGGGCGAGGTCATCCAGGGCTTTGGGATCGATCACGGTGACAACTCCTGAGTGAATAGCGATGCGCTGCAGTGTAACCAATGCGCGAAAGCGGGGAAGACAAGCGCTTTGCACCGCGCTGGGGCTTTGTGACGAGCGTTGAGTCTGTTTTGGTGCGTCTTTGCGCGCGGCTTTGGTGCGTCCGCTTGGCAAATGGCTGATAAAAAAAGTGTAAGACCAGATGGCACGTGCTGTGCTTTATGTCGCAGAGCAGCATTCCGCCGGCCGCCGCGCCACCGCGAGGTCGCTGCCCATCGGCCATGTACCTACCGTACGAAACGAACCGCGGTATCAGGAGCACACCCATGAAACTGGTCACAGCCATCATCAAGCCTTTCAAGCTCGACGACGTGCGCGAGGCGCTTTCCGAGATTGGCGTGCAAGGCATCACCGTCACTGAGGTCAAGGGCTTCGGGCGCCAGAAGGGGCACACCGAACTGTATCGCGGCGCGGAGTACGTCGTCGATTTCCTGCCCAAGGTGAAGTTGGAGATTGCCATCGATGACTCGCTCGTCGAGCGCGTCGTGGAGGCCGTCTCGAAGGCTGCCAACACCGGCAAGATCGGTGACGGCAAGATTTTCGTTTACGACCTCGAACAGGCCATTCGTATCCGCACGGGGGAAGCCGGTTCGGCTGCCCTCTGATCCATCGAAATCGTTCTCCAGGAGTCCCCTGTCATGACGAAGAAGAATCTGACCCTGGGCCTAGGTGCCCTGCTCGGTCTGCTGGCCTTGCCGGCGGTAGGCCTGGCCCAGGAGGCGGCCAAGCCGACGCTTGACGCCGGCAACACCGCCTGGATGCTGACGTCGACGGCCCTCGTGCTGTTCATGACCATCCCCGGTCTGGCGCTGTTCTACGGCGGCATGGTGCGTGCGAAGAACGTGCTGTCCGTGCTGATGCAGTGCTTTGCGATCACCGCGCTGGTGTCGGTGCTGTGGGTGCTGTACGGCTATTCGATGGCCTTCGACACCACGGGTATGGAGAAGGGTGTCACCAACCTGAACTCCTTCATCGGCGGTCTGGGCAAGGCCTTCATGGCGGGCGTCACCCGTGACAGCCTGACCGGGACGATTCCGGAGTCGGTCTTCGCCACCTTCCAGATGACCTTCGCGATCATCACCCCGGCGCTGATCGTCGGTGCCTTCGCCGAGCGCATGAAGTTCTCGGCGATGCTGCTGTTCATGGCCTTGTGGTTCACCTTCAGCTACCTGCCGGTCGCCCACATGGTCTGGGGCGGTGACGGCGCGCTGATGTGGGATATGGGTGTCCTCGACTTCGCCGGCGGCACCGTCGTCCACATCAATGCCGGTATTGCCGGTCTGGTCTGCTGCCTGGTGCTGGGCCGTCGCAAGGGCTATCCGGTCACCGCGATGCCGCCGCACAACCTGGGCTACACGCTGGTCGGCGCCTCGATGCTGTGGGTGGGCTGGTTCGGTTTCAACGCCGGCTCCGCGGTTGCGGCCGATGATTCCGCCGGCATGGCGATGCTGACCACGCAGGTGGCGACCGCTTCCGCAGCGCTGGCCTGGATGTTCGCCGAGTGGCTGTCGCACGGTAAGCCGTCGGTGCTCGGTATCGCTTCCGGTGCGGTGGCGGGTCTGGTCGCGGTGACGCCGGCCTCCGGCACCATCGGCCCGATGGGCGCGGTGCTGCTGGGCCTGATCTCCGGCGTCATCTGCTTCCTGTGCGCGACCAAGCTCAAGCGTGCGATGGGTTATGACGACTCGCTCGACGTGTTCGGCGTGCATGCCGTCGGCGGTATCGTCGGTGCCATCCTCACCGGCCTGTTTGTCGATGCGTCCTTCGGCGGCAAGGGTCTGGCCGAAGGCACCAGCATCGTCGACCAGCTGATCATCCAGACCGAGGGTGCGCTGTTCACCATCGTCTACTCGGCGATCGTGACCTTCATCCTGCTCAAGGTTGTCGACGCGATCATCGGCCTGCGTGTCAGCGAAGAAGAAGAGACCCAGGGTCTCGATATCTCCCTGCACGAAGAGCGCGGCTACATCCTGTAATTACGCGCCGGTAGTACGAGGCGGCGGTGGCTTGGCCACCGCCGCCTTTCTTTTCTTATTTTCCGAGGGGATCGGCGTACTGACGCGAATCCGTCCGGAATTGGTTTATAGTCCGGCGACTTTCCATAACACGCCCATTTTTACGGGGGACGCACCATGAAGCTCGTTTCCGCGATCATCAAGCCGTTTAAGCTGGACGATGTGCGCGAGGCGCTGTCCGAAATCGGCATCCAGGGCATCACCGTGACCGAGGTGAAAGGCTTCGGGCGGCAGAAAGGTCACACGGAACTGTACCGGGGCGCCGAATACGTCGTCGATTTCCTGCCGAAGGTGAAGATCGAGATCGCCTGTGCCGATGACAACGCTGAGCGCGTCATCGAGGCGATTTCCAAGGCTGCCAATACCGGCAAGATCGGCGACGGCAAGATCTTCATCTTCCCGCTCGAACAGGCCATTCGCATCCGCACGGGTGAAACGGGCAGCGAGGCGCTCTGAGCGCCGGGGTAGCCCACGGCTTTACCCCCCGATCATGATCGTTAAGGGCGCCGGAAGGCGCCCTCTTTTTTGTCTGATCGGATAGAGATGGGGGTGCGCTGGCGCCGGGTTCAGCTGCGGGTACCCGTGCCGCGGCGCAGCAGGTACAGCGACACCGACCCCAGCAGTGCGATGAAGCCCAGCGTGATGCCGAAGGCCGTGAGCATGCCGATATCGGCAACGCCGAGAATGCCGAAACGAAAAGCGTTGACCATGTACAGGATCGGGTTGGCCAGCGAAGCGGCGCGCCAGACGTCCGGCAGCAGATTGATCGAGTAGAAAATGCCGCCCAGATAGGTCAGCGGTGTCAGCACGAAGGTCGGCACGATGGAGATGTCATCGAAGCTGTTGGCATAGATGCCGTTGATCAGGCCAGCCAGCGAGAACAGCACCGAGGTCAGCAGCACGACGCCGATGGTCACGCCCCAGTGAGTGACGTGCAGATCGGTGAAGAACAGCGCGATGGCGGTGACGACGACGCCCACGGCCACCCCGCGCGCCACCCCGCCGCCGACGAAACCGGCGAGGATCAGCCAGTTCGGCACCGGCGCGACGAGCAGTTCCTCGATGTTGTGCTGGAACTTCGAGCCATAGAAGCTCGATACGACGTTGGCGTAGCTGTTGGTGATGATCGCCAGCATGATCAGGCCGGGGGCGATGTACTGCGTGTAGTCGTAGCCGTCCATCACCGGCATCTGGCTGCCGAGCAGCTTGCCGAAGATCAGGAAGTACAATGCGGTGGTGATCGCCGGCGGCAGGATCGTCTGGATCCAGATGCGCGAAAAACGCAGCACCTCGCGGATCAGGATCGTCTTGAACGCGATCCAGTGGGCTCGGGTATGCATCATCGGGGAGAGCGTTCCGGCAGGCGTGGAGATGGCGGGGGTGTCCATTACGACTGGTGCTCGACCAGGCGGATGAACAGCTCCTCCAGGCGGTTGGCTTTATTGCGCAGGCTGAGCACTTCGATGCCGTGCGCGCTGAGACCGGCAAACAGGGCGTTGAGGCCGAGATCCTTGCTGACCTCGGCGCTCAACGTGGTGTCGTCGAGCCGCGTCAGCACGTAACCCGGGATCAGTGGCGGCATCGCCAGCGGCGCGGCCAGATTGAGCACGAAGGTCTCGGTATGCAGGCGACTGAGCAGCGACTTCATGTCGGTGTTCTCGACCAGCTGGCCACGGTCGATGATCGCGATGTTGCGGCAGAGGCTCTCGGCTTCTTCGAGGTAATGCGTGGTCAGGATGATCGTCGTGCCGGCGGCGTTGAGTTCGCTCAGGAAGGTCCACATCGAACGGCGCAGTTCGATGTCGACGCCGGCCGTCGGTTCATCGAGGATCAGCAGTCGCGGCTCGTGGATCAGCGCGCGGGCGATCATCAGCCGGCGCTTCATACCGCCCGACAGATCCCGTGCCTGCTCGTGGCGCTTGTCCCACAGGCCGAGCTGCTGCAGCACGGCTTCGGCCCGCTCGCGCGCCTCGGCAGCGGCGATGCCATAGAAACCGCCCTGATTGACGACGATCTCCATCACCGGTTCGAACTGATTGAAGTTGAACTCCTGCGGCACCAGGCCGAGCATCCGCTTGGCGGCGTAGGCCTGGCGTTCGAGGTCGTGGCCGAAGATCTCCACCGTGCCCGAGGTCTTGTTGACCAGCGAGCTGATGATGCCGATGGTCGTCGATTTGCCGGCACCGTTCGGGCCGAGCAGCGCGAAGAAATCGCCGGCCTCGACATCGAGATCGATGCCGCGCAGGGCGGTGACGCCATTGGCGTAGGTCTTGACCAGATTTCTGATGCGAAGGGCTTGGACCATGTCGCGGGTACGTGGAGTCGGCGGGGTCGCAACTATTGCAGCGCCTCCATGGAGCGGCAAGGGCTGCGCCGATTGGCTGCGGAAGGCTGGTGCATAGCGTATAGCCCGGATTTACGGCAGGCGCCGTGCGCAACTCACGCGCGGAGCACCCAGGCCGGTGAGCTGGCGTGCACATGGTGGTGTGATCATTGGCGGCGGCGGCTCATCGCGCCGCGCAGGGCGCCAGACGCACGCTGTGCGCCGTGGCCGGCGGCGCTCCCAGCCAGTGCGCGAACGGCTGGCAGTGGCCGTCGTAGCACAGGGTGTAGTCGCCGGCGTAACGGGAGCGGCTCAGTTGCAGTGCCGGCTGGGGTGGCAACGCCGGTCGGTAGTGCCAGACGCCGCCGCGCCACTGCGCATCCGCCGGCGGCTCCATGCCGGCGCCTGAGCCGGCGATGCGTGCCTCGACGAGCTGCAGCAGGCCGCCCTCGATGCGCCAGTCCTCCTCCCAGCGGATTTTTTCCACCGAATGGGTCCACGCCAGCGTGAACAGTGTCACCGCCAGCGGCACCGGACCGAGGCAGAGCATGGCTCAGTGGGCCGGGTGGAGGCGGCGGCGGCCGAGATGCCAGGCGAAGAAGGCCGCCGCCAGCGCAAACCCCAGTTCATCGGTCAGCGGCAGAGCCGCGACCAGCGTACCGGCCGCGCTGGCTGCCAGCAGGCGCTGCGCCCAGTTCAGCGGCGCCAGGCAGTAGCCGATCGAAGCCGCTCCCCACAGCAGGATCGCCAGCAGGGCCTTGCCCACGGCGTAGATCACCACCAGCGGTCCGGGATCGCCCTGCAGCATCAGCGCCGGCTCATAGACGGCCATGTAAGGGACGACGAAGCCGGCGATCGCGATGCGCAGGCAATTCATGCCGATCTTCAGCCCCGAGGCATGCGCGATCGGCGCCGCGGCAAAGGCGGCGAGCGCCACTGGCGGCGTCAGGTCGGCCATGATGCCGAAATAGAACACGAACATGTGCGAGACGATCAGCGGCACGCCGAGGTGCAGCAGGGCCGGCGCCGCCAGCGCCGAAGTGATGATGTAGTTCGGAATCGTCGGAATGCCCATGCCGAGCAGCAGGCAGGCCAGCATCGTCAGCATCAGCGACAGCAGCAGGCTGTTCGCCCCCAGATCGATGACCAGGCTGGCGAATTGCGAGGCCACGCCGGTCAGCGTGGTCACGGCCATGATCGTGCCGACCAGCGCACAGGCGACGCCGACCGGCACGGCGTGGCGGGCACCGTCGGCCAGGCTATCGCGGGCCAGGCACAGCGTGGCGCGGCCGCCGCGCAGGCAGCAGAGGATCGCGACCAGCAGGGCGATCAGGCCCAGCAGCACATTGATGCCAAAGCGCAGGAACGCCGAGGCGGCCAGGCCCAGCGCGATCCAGAACAGCACGCGCGGCAACATGCCCAGGCGCGTGGCCAGCGGTGAGCCGAGGATCAGCAATGCGGTCAGCGCCAGGCCGACGCTGCCGGCGAACAGCGGCGTGTAACCGGCGAACAGCAGCCAGACCAGCACCGCCAGCGGCAGGATCAGGTACCAGCGGGCCCGCAGGGCCGCCAGCGCATCCGGGCACTGTGCCTTGGGCAGCCCGTGCAGGCCGGCGCGACCAGCCTCCAGATGCACCATCCAGAAGGTCGTGAAGAAGTACAGCAGGGCCGGGATTACCGCCGCCGTGCAGATGTCGACGTAAGGCACGCCCAGCGTCTCGGCCATGATGAAGGCCACGGCCCCCATCACCGGCGGCATGATCTGGCCGCCCATGCTCGCGGTGGCTTCGACGGCGCCGGCGAATTCGGCGCGGTAGCCGAAGCGCTTCATCAGCGGAATCGTGAACTGCCCGGTGGTGACGACGTTGGCGACCCCCGAGCCGTTGATCGTGCCCATCAGGCCGGATGACACCACCGAAACCTTGGCCGGCCCGCCGCGCAGATGGCCGACGCTGCCCATCGCCACGTCGGTGAACAGCTGCACCATGCCGGCGCGTTCAAGGAAGGCGCCGAAGACGATGAACAGAAAGATGTAGGAAGAGGAGACATAGGTCGGGATGCCGTACAGCCCCTCGGTCCCCAGGTAGAGCTGCTCGACGACCTGCTCGAAGGCATAACCGCGGTGGGCGAGAGGCTCCGGCAGGTACTGGCCGAACAGCGCATAAGCCAGAAACACCGCACAGATCAGCGGCAGTGCCCAGCCCATCAGCCGTCGCGCGGCATCGAATACCAGCAGCGTCACCGCGCAGCCGACGATCAGGTCGGTCAGCGACGGATCGCCAGCCCGCTGGATCAGCTCGGCGAGGAAGATCCAATGGTAGAAGGCCAGCGCAAAAGCCAGGGCACCGAGCCCCCATGGCAGTGCCGCCCGCCGCGGCGAGGCATGGGCGCGGCGGGCGCACAGCGCATACACCAGCAGCAGCAGAAAGCCGACATGCAGCGAGCGCACCACCTGGCTGGGTAATGGCGACCACGCCGCCGTCCACAGCTGAAAGGAGGAAAACGCCACGCAGATGGCGTAGATCAGCCGGTCGCTGCGCGGGGCGGCATCGGCGGGCGGAACGAGCAGATCGGACATGTCGGCAGGACCGCAGGCGGGACGCGCCGGCGGCGCGTCGTCAGGGCGTGAAGCGTGTGTGCGGCGGACCTACTTGAGTAACCCCACCTCGCGGTAATACTTCTCCGCGCCCGGGTGCAGCGGAATCGGCAGACCCTTGACGGCGTTTTCGAGCTTGATCGCCCGGCCCGCGGCATGGGCCGCCGCCAGCTGGTCGAGGTGCTCGAACAGGCCCTTGGCCATCGCATAGGCGACCTCATCCGGTACACCGCTGTGCGTGACGAGGATGTTGGTGATCGCCACGGTCGGCACGGTGGCATCCTGTCCTTCGTAGGTGGCGACGGGGATCTCGGCGGGCTGGTAGGCGCTGTCGCCGATCTTCGCCACCACGTCGGCCGGGACCGGCACGACGACGATCGGCACGGCGGTCGCCAGATCGCGGATCGAGGCGACGCCGAGCCCGGCCGACTGCAGCGTCACGTCGATCTGGCGGTTTTTCATCAGCTCGACCGATTCGCCGAACGGCAGGTATTCGACCTTGGCGAAGTCGGCGTAGCTCAGGCCGGCGGCGGCGAGCACCGTACGGGCGTTGAGCTCGGTTCCCGATTTCGGGGCGCCGACAGAAATGCGCTTGCCCTTCAGGTCGGCCAGCGTGCGGATGCCCGAGTCCTTCGCGGCAATGATCTGGATGTAGTTCGGATAGATCGCCGCCAGCGCGCGCAGCTTTTTCAGCGGGGCCTTGAAGCCGGCCTCGGCATTGCCGGCCCAGGCCTGACTGACCGCATCGCCGAGTGAAAAGCCGAGTTCACCGCGTCCGGCCTGCAGCAGATTGAGGTTCTCGACCGAGGCCTTGGTCGCCTGCACCGAGGGGCGGGCGTCCGGCACTGCGGTTTCGAACACTTTGCCGAGCGCCACGCCGAGCGGGTAGTACACGCCGCTGGTGCCGCCGGTGAGGATGTTGATGAACTGCGCTGCCGGGGCAACGGCCGCGAACAGCAGGCCGGCGACGAGCGCGAGGCCGCAGAGCGGGGCACGCGTGCGTGTCATGGGGCATCTCCTTGGTGGTGGCAAGACATCGCGGCCGGTCGGCACTGCGTGCTCTGTCCGCGGCCGGGACATCGCTTGAGTATTGCCGGGTGACCGGTCCATGCAAGGCGAGGGCGGACACAATGCGTTACGCGTGTGCTGAAAAAGCGAACTAGCTTCGAATCATCTCCGGCGATCGCCGTGGCGGCCGGTATGGCCTGCCCCTCGACGCCCCCTGTCTGTCTCCCGGTAGACCGTCACGGGATCGTCGGAGAACCAAATATGTTTCGGAGGCCCCCATGAACCGCCCAACCGACTCCTTCGCCTGGCAGGATCTTGAGCGTCGGCTTGCGTTGAGCCGTGACGCCGGTGTTGGCAGTGGTGAGCCGGGAGCCTGCCGTTGCGAGCGTTGCGGCGCCGTGCTCGAAGCACAGCGCCGTGACGAGGGCTTCGTGCTCTGCGCCATCTGTACTGGTGAGCAGAGGCCGCGGGCCGTCAATGAGCCCGATCGGGCACTGTTATCCCCCTGATTCTGCTGAACGGCCACGACCGGCTGCTATCGTTAACGGGCCGGCTGCCGTCGGGCGGTCGGCTTTTTTTGTGCCAATTCAGGGGAAAGGCGGATGAAGCGATGGCTGATAGCGGGTGTATTGCTCAGTTGCATCACATCTGTGCTGCAAGCGAAAGATCTGTTCGTCGTGGGCCTGAGTGTCGATTCAGCGGCCGAGGTGCGCACGCCCTATGACAACGTCGACGATATGTTCGATGCCCTGACCAATGAGGGCATGCAGAAGGTCGTGCCGGCCTACACCGATATGTCGGCCGCCTCGGCGGCGCTGTATGTGCGCGGCCTGCCGGCTGAGGCCAGTTATGCCGCCGGCTCGACGACGCTGCGTTTTCGCGTGCCTTCGCTCGGCATCGATGAGAGCTTCACCGGCACCAGCCGTGACGACAGCAAGAAGCTGTTCGAGGACTACGTCAAACATAACGGCAACGACATCCTCACCCGCATGCTGCACGAGCTGGCGCGCGTTTCACCGGTCGATCCGGTGGCCGGTAACCCGAGCAGCCTGATGGCACAGATGGGCGCTCAGGATTTCTCGGTGGCGATGAGTGATGCCGGCGGCAACGGTCCGGGCGGGCTCGGCACGATCGGTCTGGCCTTCCAGCGCTATTCGCTCGGTGGCTTCGACACCAACGTCACCACGCTGCCGCTCGGTTATTCCTTCGACATCGGCAACGGTTACCGCCTGCAGCTCAGCACACCGATCTATCGGGTGGATACGCAGGACACCGTCAGCTACGGCGGCAGCATCGGCGCCGCCCTGCGCGTGCCGCTGTCGAGCGCCTGGGTACTGACCCCCGCGCTGCGTTTCGGCGCCGTCGGCTCTGCCGATCAGGGCGCAGCGGCGGGCATGTTCTCCGGCTCGCTGACCAGTCGCTACGTCTGGTCGCTGGGTGGCATGGATCTGGGCATGACCAACCAGGTCGGCATGTATCAGTCGCGCAGCGTCAACATCGGCGATTACGACGCCGACTACGATTTGTCCAATCGCTCGCTGAAGAACGGCTTCGATCTCAACGGCGAACTCGGCGACACCTTTCTCGGCAAGGGCGCCCACTGGCAGGCCTGGATCATCGATACCCGCTTTTACGGCGATGAACTGTATGCCAACAGCTGGCAGGAATACGGCGTCGCCGTGGGGACGCGCGTGCAGGCCGGTCAGCTGGTCTATGACAATCTCCAGCTCGGCCTGAGCTACACCCACGGCGAGAACGATGTCAGCGGCGTCAAGCTGAACGTTGGCTACCGTTTCTGAGCCTGCCGGGTCGCAGGCAGCCGGCCGGTGGGCGTGTCGGCTGCCGCGGTGAGATTGCTGGCATGCCGCCGTGATGCGGCGCCGGCATCCGCGCCGCGACAGCGCCCGGTCAGGTGCGCTGCCGCGAGGGCTGCATCAGCGCGCCAGCGTCCGCCTGCTCGGGGCGGGGGACGCAAGGCGCAGCGTCCGGCGGTGGCCGGACTCAGACTCCCTTGACGCTGCCGCAGCTGCTGCTGCCCCAGTCGCCGAGGTTCGGGTCGTTGCAGATATCGCGCAGTGCGGCATTGCCGCGGCTGACCACCAGCTTGCCTTCCTCACGTTTGGCGGAGGCCTGCTGCGCCTGCTGCTCGGTCTGCACCGCGCTGGGCGCGGTCTTCAACGCCACCGGGCGCGCCTTGGGCTTGCGCACCGAGGCGGCCACTTCAGTGCGCGTCGTGCCCTTGCTGCGCAGGTCTTCTTCGTAGGCACGGGTGTAGGTGTCGAGGTTTTCGCCGATGCGGCCGTCGACCGCCGTCATCAGGCGGTTGGTTTCGTCGAGCCCGGAGACGATTTCGCTCAGCCGGGCGCGGCCTTCGCTGTCGGACATGCGCCCGCCGCGCTTGGCCTGCAGCAGCGTTTTGTATTCCTGCTGATAGCAGCTCTGCGCCTGCTTGGCCGACGCGATGTTGCGGTCGAGTTCGCCGGAGGCATTGGTGAAGTCGCTGCCGTAGGAGGCGAAGCGGGCATTGTCCTCGGCGATCTGGCGCTGCTTCTCCATGTAATAGCTGCCGACACCGCCGGCGACGGCACCGACCGCCGCGCCGATCAGCGCATTGCGTCCGGTATGGTCGTCACCGCCGGCCAGTGCACCCAGCAGACCGCCGGCGACCGCACCGGCTGCCGCACCGGTGACCACCGACTGCGACAGGCGGTCATCGGACTGGCGCAGGTAGTTCACCGGTTCATAGCAGCGCGGGTAGTAGCTGACGGTCGTGGTCTGCGCCACCGAACTGGTGGGGTTGCCCAGCGTCACGCAACCGCTGACGGCCAGACTGAGCGACAGGGCGGCGGCGAGTTTGCGGGCGCCGGGCGCAGCGAGGGTGTCCATGGATGAGTCTCCAGTGATGAAATTCGGAAACGAGGGGGGTTGGTCCCCACTCTAGTGCAGCCGCGCGTCGGCGACAGCCCGCACGTGCAGCCTGCCGTGGATGCGCAGCAGCGCCTGCCGCGCACCGCCGATGAATCGGTGATGCGCGGCTGAAGGGCGTGATATTTCGGGCGGATGGTGCCTCGTGTCGGGCAGGGAGACGCGGATGGATCGTGCCGTATCCACGGTTGCCGCCGCACGGTCGACCAGTGCATCGCGCACGTCCCAGATGCACTCGCGTGTACGCGGCAGCTCGTCGAGATATTCCTGCCAGAGCAGCGGGTCGCCGCTCGGCAGCTGATATTCGAGGCGCAGTGTCTCGATCAGCGACTGCCGGCAGCGCGGCAGCGGTGGACGCTGCGCCGGCACCGGTGCCGGTGCATCGGCGCAGGCCGCGAGCAGGGCCAGTGCGGGCAGCAGGGTGGCGCGCATGGGCTCAGCGGCCGAGCAATTCGTTGAGCACCGGTTCGGGCTCAAGGCGGCGGGCCTGGCGATACTGCTCGACGTGCTTCATGAACAGCGTCGCGCGCGCCAGCAGGCTCTGACCGATGACCGGTTTGCGGGCGAGTTCATCCTGCACGCGCTGGAACTGCTGACGGAACATGTCGTCGGCATAACGCGCCCCGGTTGCGGCGTTGTCGAGGTAGATCGACAGCGCCCCCTGCAGCGCGCTGGTGCCGTTGTTGACGCCGGTCGAGAGGACCTCGATGGCGGCTTGGTTGCGGTCGCGCTTGGCCTTGTCGAGGCGCTCGCGCAGCTGGATCAGGCGGATGTTGTAGTTGCCGATGGTCTCGGCGACCAGCGCCGCCGACTGGATCAGGTTGCCGGCGGCTTCCTTGCGCTGGTCGGCGATCAGCGCGACGTTGCGTTTGAGCTCCTCGCTGAGTTCGGTCAGCGCCCGGGCCATGCGGGGTTCATCGGTGTTGGCGATGATCGCGTCGAGGCGGGCGCCGGCGTCGGCCTCGCTGGTGATGTCGTCGGTCAGGCTGGCGAGGCGGCCTTCGGCCTGCCAGCGTTCGAGCAGCTCGTCATAGCGCGCGCGCGGTGCCGCCAGCGTGCCGAGGGCGACGCGGAACCCGGTGGTGGCGTTGTGGCTCGGACTGCCGTCGGCGCCGAACAGCGGGTACTCGCGGCGCATGCCGGTGAACAGCGCCTGCTCACCTTCCAGGTAATTGCCGCCCTTGACGATGAAGCCGCCGGTGCCGCCGCCGAAGCGGCCGCCGCCACGCACCATCAGGAATGGATCGAGCACCATTTCCGCCGCGTTGCCGATGACGTCGAACAGGCCGGCCGGATTCGGCTTGCGCGTGCCGATCGGCGCCAGCCGCGCCGCCTGCCCGCTGCCGCCGACGACCTGGTTGTAGACCGCCCATTCGCGCAGCGGCCCGTCCTCGGTGGCCTCGGCGGAACGGCGCGGGAACAGGCGGGCTTCGAGCGCCTGGCGGTCGACGGCGTGGCCGCCGCGGGCGGCGAACTCCCACTCGGTCTCGGTCGGCAGGCGCACGAACGACGGCGCACCGCCGGCCGCCGAATTCGGGCCGCCGGCCAGTGCCGGCAGCGCGTCCGCGTGGGTGCGGCCGAGCCATTGCGTGTACAGCGCGGTAAAGCGCAGCGCGTCGTACCAGGAGACTTCGACCATCGGCAGGCGGCTGCGGGCATCGGCTTTCGGGCAGGCCGGCGGCTCGGCCTGCGTGCCGCGCAGCCAGGGCTCCTGCGCCATCACCGCCGCGTACTGGTACTGGGTGACCTCATACTTGCCGATGAAATACAGCATCGGCCGCAGGCCGTCGCCGCCGCTCGGCAGATGACCGGCCAGGCGCTCGCGCCAGGCTGGCGGCAGGTCGGCGAGTTCGAACTGACCGTTGATGTGGGCGCGGCGGAAGCCGGCGAGAAAGCCCTGCCGGTAGCCCGGATCGTTCTCGCTGAAGGCGTAGCCGAGATTGACCTCGCGGTCATCGAGCGCGCTGCGCGCCAGCACGTAGATGTAGCGCAGCACCAGCTTGCCGTCGCAGGGCAGCGGCAGCGTGACGTCGTCGGCCAGCGGCTGCGGGTCGTAGAGCGGGTCGGGCGCGGCCGGCGCCTCGTCCGCGGCGCGGGCGGTGCCGGCCAGGGTGAGCAGGAGCGCAAGCGGCCATGCCGCGCGGCGTGCAGATTCAGACATCCCTCCAGCCCTCTGACGGTTCGATGCGGGTGGCACGCAGGCCGCCGGCCAGCGCCGCCAGCGCGACCGTGCCGAGCGTCAGCGCGACGGCGGCCAGCGCATGCAGCGGCAGCAGGCGGCAGAGCTGCTCGCCGGGTGCCGTCGCGAACAGCAGGTTCAGGCCGGCGCTGGCGCCGAAGTACAGCGCCAGTGCCAGCAGACAGCCGGCGAAGGCCGTATACAGCGCCTGCGCCAGCGGGAACAGCAGCAGGCCGCGCGTCGGCAGCCCGAGCAGGCGCAGCAGCGACAGCTCGCGGCGTTTGCGCTCGACCGCGGCGAGGCTGGCGGCACCGGCGGCCGCCAGGTAGCCGATGCCGCCGAGCCCGGCGATCGCCGCGAACAGAATGTCGAGATTGCGTGCCAGGCGTTTCACATTGTCGATCGCATCGGCCTGGGTCAGCACTTCGAGCCCGCGCGCCACCAGCTGCGCGCGCAGCGGCGCGACATCGTCGAGCGTGCCCGCGTACAGCCGAAAGCCCGGGTACTGCCGCGCGCCGGCCGGTTTGTCGAGGCCCGGCCAGCCGAGCGCCGGCACCGCGTAGCCGTCGCGGTAGTCCTCGGCGGCTTCCAGCAGCGGCAGCGGCACGAAGGCGGCGTCGCGATCGAAGGCGGCGAGCGGGGCGGTGCCGATGACGTTCAGGACCGCATGGGCATATTCCTCGCGCCCGGCTCGGCTGCGGCCGATGCTGGCGTCGAGCGTTGTCGCCGCACCGAGCTTTTCGGCGGCCGGCTGCGACAGCACCAGCTGGCCGCCGCCCGGTTCCGCCACGCCGTAGCGCGCCAGCAGCGGATCGCCGGCGGCAGTCGGGATCAGCTCGACGATCACGGCGCGGCCGTCGGCGCTGCGCAGCTCGGCGGTGGCGGCGATCTGGCGCGTGCGCGGCACCACGAAGGCCACGCCCGGCCAGGTGCGCAGCTCGTCGAACCAGGCCGGGGTGTAGCGGCCGCTGCCGATCGGGATCAGCTCGCGGGTGCGCGGGTCGTTGAGCAGGCGCTCGGTCAGCGTCGTCACCAGGCCGAACTTCAGGCCGAACAGCACCAGCAGCGGTGCCAGCACCGCCGCCAGGCCGAGCACCGCACACAGCGACAGCCGCGCCTCAGCGCGGTAGTCGGCCCAGGCCAGCCCGAACACCCGCGCCGTGCTCATCGCCGCGTCCGCTCGAAGCGGCTGACGATGCCGCCGTCACTGGCGGGCGCGAGCTGGGCGGCGAGCACTTCGAGGCCGTAGCGCTCGACCAGTGCGCGGTCGTGGCTGGCGAGGATCAGCGTGGTGGCGGATTCCGCAGCCAGGTCGATGAACAGCTGCATCACCGTCTGCGCGCTCAGCGGATCAAGCGAAGCGGTCGGCTCGTCGGCGAGCACCACCGCCGGGCGGTGCGCCAGCGCGCGGGCGATCGCCACGCGCTGGCGTTCGCCGACCGACAGCGCCGCCGGGTGTTTGTCGAGGTGGCGGGAGATGCCGAGGCGCTCGGCCAGCCGCGTGACCCAGGCGGCGTCGGCGCGGCCGCTGAGCTGGCCGGGCAGCGCGATGTTGCCGCGCACGTCGAGAAAGCCGAGCAGGCCGCCGGTCTGCAGCACGTAGCCGAGATGGCGGGCGCGCAATGCTGCCAGTGCATCGGCGCGCTTGAGCTGCCACAGCGCACCGATGTCGTTGTTCAGCAGATGCAGCTCGCCACCGGCATCGGGCGCCAGCACCAGCGCCAGCATGTCGAGCAGCGTCGACTTACCGCAGCCGCTCGGCCCGACCAGCGCCAGCCGCTCGCCGCGGGCGATGTCGAGCGCCGGCACCTGCAGCACGAAGCGGGTGTCGCCGAGCGTGCCACGGCTGCGGCGCACGTCGCGCAGGCGGTAGACCGTCGTCACAGCCATTACGGCAGCGTCGACAGCGGCACGCGGTAGAGCGCGTCGCCTGCCGCGGCGTTGCCGAAACGCACCCAGTTGGCGGTGTCGTTGTGGAAGGTCTCGTAGAGCCGGATCTTCGATTCCAGCTCCTGGATGAAGTCCTGCTGCTCGCCGACACTCCATGACAGCCACAGCTCCTCACTGAGATTGAGCACCTTGCTGCGGTACGGCAGCCCTTCGAGGAACTCACCGAGCAGCCCGGTCTGCACCAGGTTCTTGGCGCCGGTGGCGGCGGCGATGCGGGTCGGGTCGCGGCTCAGCTGCGCCGAGGCCGAAGCCACCTCGCGGAAGAAGTCCTGCGGGCTCTTCTGCGTGCGGTTGGCGGCGTCGACGATCAGCTTGAGCGCCTGTTGCAGATCGTTGAGCTGCAGCTTGGTCAGCAGCACGCAGACCTGGAAGGCCGGCACGTCGGGCCGCGCCAGATCGCGATCGGCGACCCAGGCGGTGACCACGCTCGGCGGCCGCGCACTGCGCTGCGCACCGAGCCAGTCCATGCGCAGCGCGTAGCCGAGTGCGGCGGTGCGCGCGGCGATCGAGCTCGGCGGCTGGTCGAGGTTCGGCTGCGCCAGCTCCTGATTGCCGGCGACGCTGCGCACCAGGTCGATGAAGCTCGATGCGATGGTGTCGACCGCGCGGCCGTAGGCATCGACATCACCGCCCTCGACCGGCACGTAGAGGTCGCCGAGGCGCGGGTTGTCGTTGGCGGTGAGCGTGCGGTACTGGCGCTCGGCGAAGTCGTGATCCCGGCGTCCGGCCGGCGTCTTCAGGTGCAGCACGAACAGGTGCACGCCCTTGGCCAGCGCGGCGGCGCGGACCTCGGCCTCGTTCATCTGCGTCTGGCCGAGCGGGTCGTTCTTGCGCAGCGCCCCGGCGTCGGTGACCAGCACGACGATGCGTCCGGCCCACGGCGTCCAGTCCATGCGCTCGACGGCGGTCATCACGCCGGCGAAGGCGTCCTCGTCGAAGGAATGGCTGGAGACCGTCGTTGCCTGCATCTGCTGCGCTTCGGCGAGGATCTCGTCGGGGCGGGCGTCGGCACGCAGCGGCGCGTAGATGCGCGAGACGTATTCCAGCCCCGGCGTGCGCTCGGTGCTGCTGCGAAAGCCGACCAGACCGAAGCCGACCTTGTCGAGCAGGTTTTCGGTGGCGATGCGCTGGTAGAGGCCGCGGATGACGTTGCGGGCGCGGTCGATGTACGGGTCCATCGACTTGGTGGTGTCGAGGACGAAGACGATGCCGGTGCGGAACTCCTTCGCCGGCGCCGTCGCGCCGCTGGGTGCCGCGTCGCCGGGATCGACCGAGGCCACCTGCAGCAGCTGCACCAGCTGGTCCTGCTGCGCGCCGGCGTAGGTCTCGGCGTAGTCGAAGATCGGCAGCAGGTAGAAGTGGTCGTCGGCGACCGCGGTGTCGGACGGCTCCAGCGCCACCACCGACAGGCCGGGTACCGGTTTGCCGTGCGCGGCGCGCACCTGCGTCAGCCATTCGTGGGCGATGGTCGGCGCATCAGGCTTGAGGAACAGCCCTTCAAGGGTGCCGCGCTGCGAGAAGAACATCACCGGATCGCGGCCCGAGCGCGGCATGAACTTCAGCGTCAGCGTCTGCTTCCAGTCGTAGGCGCGGGCGGCGTCGATCCAGCCGTCGGCATGGCCGTCGCTGGCGGCGCCGACGCGCAGCCACTGGCGGTTGCCTTCGCTGCGGCGTTCGTAGACGTAATAGACGGCGAAGGCCGGCAGCCGCTCCTGCAGGACCTCGCGGGCCGGGTCGGCATACAGGCTGGCATCCGGGCCGACGACGACGCGCTGGAACAGCGTCTTCTTGCCCGGCATCAGCAGCGGGCGCTCGTCGAGCCGGGCCGGCTGCGGCGGGCTGGTCTGATTGGCCGGCACCGCGGGGACCGACGGCGGCTGTGGCGCGTTGTTGACTGCTGGCGGCGGCTCGCTCGGCCGTGGCGGCTCGACCGGCCGGGTCGGTGAAAGCGGTGGTTTGCCGGTGTCTTGCGCCGGCTGGCCGCTCGGGCTCGGCGGGGTGACTGGGGTGGTGCTGGTGCCGCCCGGCGGCGTGGTCACCACTGGTCCAGGCTGCGGCGCTGGTGTCTGCAGCCACCACCAGGCGCCGCCGCCGATCGCCAGCAGCACGGCGGCGGCAACGCCGGCAAGCACGGGGCCGCGGCCGTTGGGGCGGGGCGGGGTGACGAGGGTGCCATCGGGGCTGATATTGCTGCCGGTGGCGACCCGCGTGGCGTCGTCCGGTGGCGTTGCTGCGGCAGCGACGGTCGCGTCCGCTCCCGCTGCGGCGCCGGCGACGACCGTGGCGTCACTGGTGGTGTTCGTGGGGGCGCTGATGGTCGTGGCCGCGGTGTCCGTGCCGGCCTCGTCCGCCGGCACGGTGGTGTCGAGCACGACGGTCGCGTTCGTGTTGTCGCGGCTGGCCGCGGCGGCGTCGATATCGAAGGCCAGCAGCTGCGCAGCGTCGGCGAAACGGTCTTCCGGGGCTTTGGCCAGCAGCCGGTCGAGCAGCGGCTGGTAGCGGATGAGTTCTTCGGGCAGGCGCGGGATCGGCGCACGGATGTGCATCAGCGCCACGGCGACATCGCTGTCGCGGTTCACATACGGCAGGCGGCCGGTGAGCATCTCGTAGAGCACGACGCCGAGCGAGTAGAGGTCGGTGCGGCCGTCGAGCGTCAGGCCCTGGGCCTGCTCCGGGCTCATGTAGTTCGGCGTGCCGATCGCCGAGTTGGTCGCCGTGAGCTGGGTGTTTTCGCTCTGCAGATTCTTGGCGATGCCGAAATCCGACAGCACCGCCGAGTCGTCATCGCGGAACAGGATGTTGGCCGGCTTGACGTCACGGTGGACCAGACCGCGACTGTGGGCGTAGCCGAGCGCGCCGGCGATCTGGCGCAGGACGGTGATGGCCTGTCCGGGGCTCATGCCGGCGCCGATGCGATCGCGCAGCGTGCCGCCGCTGATGTACTCCATCGCCATGTAGTACAGCGTGTCGACGTTGCCGATGTCGTAGATCTGCACCACGTGCGGATGGGCGAGCTTCGCCAGCATCTTGCCTTCGCGCAGGAAGCGTTCGCAGAACTGCGGATCGGCGGCCAGCGACGAAGCCATGACCTTCAGTGCGACGCGGCGCTCCAGTGAGCGCTGGAGCGCCAGGTACACCGAGGCCATCGCACCGCTGCCGAGTACGCCTTCGATGTCGTAGCCCGGGATCAGGATGTCCATGTCAGGGTCGTCTGCCGTGAGGAAGCCCGATTATCGATGGCCGCGCCGGTGCACGCCACACTACGACGAGGTTTCGCCGCTGCCGGGTTCTGCGGATAATGCGGCGGTTTCCGGTGTCATGTCACCGCTACCGTCCAGCCGAGGAGTCACCCTTGAAGAAGATTCTCCTGATCGCAGCTTTGACCGCCGCGCTTGCCGGCTGCAGTTCCCTGCAGGGCGCCGGCTCCAAGCCGGCGGATACGACCGCCGCCGCTGAAGTCAAGCCGGAGGTCGCCGATGCGCTGAAGAAGCTGCGCACTGCCGCCGAGGCTGGCGATCCGGCGGCGCAGACCCGGCTGGGCATGGTGTACGCGCGCGGTGAGGCCGGCGTCGCGACCGACATCTCCGAAGCCGCCAAGTGGTTCCGCAAGGCCTCCGACCAGGGCTTTGCCCCGGCGCAGACCAATCTGGCGGTCGCCTACCTGACCGGCCAGGGCGGCGTGCCGCAGGACCCGACCGAGGCCGCCCGTCTGACCAAGCTGGCCGCCGAGCAGGGCTGGCCGCCGGCGATGACGCAGCTCGGCTTCATGTACGGCAAGGGCGCCGGCGTCAAGCAGAGCTGGCCGGATGCCGAGAAATGGCTGAAGCAGGCTTCGGCCAAGGGGGACGAGAACGCCAAGCGTCTGCTCTCCGAGATCGAGCAGATGAAGAAGGGCGGCGCCCCGGCCAAGAAGCCCTGAGCGCGACGGCTGTCGCCGCAACGACGCGCCCTGCGGGGCGCGTTTTCGTTGGTGCCGCCGCCGTCAGGCCAGGCGGTAACCTTCTTCGGCCAGCACCTGGCGCACCGCCGGGCGTTTGAGCATGCGGGCGTAATGCGCCGCGCAGTGCGCGGGCAGCGCGATGTCGCTGCGCGTGGCCCAGAATTCGACGTAGAACAGCGCCGCATCGGCAATCGAGAACGCGCCGACGGCGTATTCGCGCCCGGCCAGCCGGGCGTCGAGGATGGCAAACCCCTGCTCGACGATTTCACGGCCGCGCGCGCGCACCGCCTCGAACTGCTCCACATCACTGGTGAAGCTTTCGGCGACGAACAGGCGGGCGAAGCCCTGGCCGTGCAGCGTGCCGACGACGTAGTCCATCAGCTCCAGCGCGCGCACTTCGCCTTCCAGCTCGGCTGGCATCAGCCGCCCGCGACCGAACTGGCGGCCCAGCCACCAAGCGATGGCGTTGAACTCGGTGAGCACGCTGCCGTCATCGCGCACCAGTACCGGAATCGTCGATTTTGGATTCATCGCCACGAACTCCGGGCGCCGGTGGTCGCCGGCCGGCAGACTGACGATGTAGGCCTCGAACACCTGTTCCAGTTCTTCGAGCAGGATATGGATGCCGGTCGAGCAGGAACCGGGGGTCATGTAGAACTTCATTCGGCCGATACTCCGCACACGCGCTCCCCGACGGAGCGCCACCGCGCGTCGATGCAAGACTCGGGCAGGCCCGGTCGTGATCGGCCGGATTTCAGGCGTGCGTTATGATTCAGCAGCTTGCAGACGTCGCTGCGGATGCGGTGGCGTGTCGGTGCTGTGCGTGATACGACACGCCGCCACGCCGGAGCGGTGAACACCACATCCGCGCGCAGGTCTGAAGCCCGGTCGCCTATGCGTGAGTTCAGAGTCCACTTTCACGGAGCCCTGCCGATGAAGCCTTTACCCATCCTCCTGGCCGCTGCCGCTCTCAGCTTGAGTGCAGCCGTAAGCGCCGCCAGCGCAGCGCACGAGGCCGTGGTCTACAAGCAGCCGTACTGCGACTGCTGCGAGGGACACATCGCCTATCTGCGCGAGCACGGCTACACGGTGCAGGTTCAGGTGCTGCAGCCCGCCGAGCTGGCCCGGCTGAAACAGCAGGCCGGCGTTGATCCCGATCTGGCGAGCTGCCACACCACGCTGATCGACGGCTATGCCATCGAAGGCCACGTGCCGGTGGCGGCGATCGAGCGCCTGCTGCGTGAGCGCCCGGCGATCCGCGGCATCAGTCTGCCGGGCATGCCGGCCGGTGCGCCGGGACATCCCGGCCAGCGATCAGGGCCGCTGGTGGTGATGGAACTCGGCGCGCCGGGGCAGGCGCGCGAGTTCATGCGCGACTGAAACGCTGCTCAGACACTGACGTCGACGTTGTTGCCGAGATTGCCGATCGGCCCGGTCGAGCTGACGCCGGTACTGCTGCCGGTGCCGCTCGGCGGCTTCGGTGCATTGGCCTGCAGCGTGGCGAACACCGACTGCGCGGTTTCGAGATCGTCGCTTTCGAGCGCCGCCTGCAACTGATTGAACAGGGATGCCGGATCGCTGCTGCTGCTCGACGTCGAGCTGCTCGATGTGCTCGACAGGCTGCTGATGCTGCTGTCGTCCTCATCGCTGTCGTCGTCCGAGCTGCTGCTGGCCGAGGTCGGCGGCGGCGGGGGCGGCATGCCGCCAGGGCCTCCCGGGCCTCCGGGGCCGCCGCCTTTTTCCATCTGATCCTTGAGTTTCGAGAACGCGCTCTTGGCGGCTTCGAGATCGCCGGATTCCAGAGCCTGGCTCAGATCATCCATCGGGTTGCTGTCCGATGAGCTGCCCGAGCTGCTGACCCGGGCGCTGCTCTGCAGCGCGGCCAGGTAATTCGTTGAGCCGGAGGCGATGGCGCTGATCGACATGGTCGTGCTCCTGCAACGGTGGCACCGGCGGTCGCCGGCACGTGCGCGGTGCGCATGCAGCAGGGCTATCGGCGGCCGCGGCAAGAGCTTGATGCCGCAGCAGGTAATGTCGGGTAAGGGTTTGTAAGCAAGGGTCTGCTCAGGTAAGCACGCGGGCGGTGCACGGCGCACCGCCCGCCGCGGCATCAGAAATGCCACTCAAGGTTGAGCGTCGGCGTGCGGGTAAAGGTGCCCACGCCCGGCGGGTTGCCGAACTTGTTGTGCCAGTACTCGTAGCCGACGCCGGCGAACAGCGTGCCCTTGCTGTCGGCAACCAGCTTGCCGACGTCGACCATCAGCGAGGTGCGCAGCAGGAATTCCGCCTCGGTGTCGCGGTAGTTGTAGTCCTCGCCCTTCGGCCCGATGTAATTGGCGAAGCCCTGGAACTTCATCGGTGTGTCGTGGACGCTGAAGGGGATGGCCCAGGCGGCGCTGATCATGTAGGTGCCGTCGAATTCGTGGTCCGGGTCCGGCGTGCCGGGAATACCCTTGTGGTTCCATTCCTTCGTGTACATGAAGCTGAGATCGAAGAAGCCGGGCACGTCGAACTTCAGCGTCGGGCCGATCGCGATCAGGCGCTTGCGTGGCGCGAAGGTGGTGTCCTTGGTGTTGGCGTCGAAGCCGAAGGTCAGCCCGAGGTCGCGGATGATGCCGTACTTGAAGTCGCGGTCGAACACCTTGCTGGCGTGCAGCTGGCTGCGGAAGGTGGCGTAGAACTCGGTGGCGCCGTCATCGGAGTTGTGCGCCGGATCGTTGTCGTCCGACATCAGCATGTCGAGGTTGAAGAAATTGCTGCCGAGCTTGTAGCTGCTGGCGTGCGTGAACTGCACGATGTTCTTGCTGATGTCGTCCGGCTTGCTCGGCTCGCTGAACTGGTTGCCGTAGCGATAGCCGATGAAGGTATCGCTGAAGCCTGCGGCGTGGCTGCTCAGCGGGGCGCTGAGGCCGAAGGCGAGGGCGGCGAGGACGGCGGGCGGGCGGGCGCAAGGCATGGCACAGTCTCCTGGAATGTCAGCAAGTAGTTGTTGGTAAAGGGTGTTTCTCATTGATTTTCTGAGGTTGAAACTAACAGCCATCGCCCGCCGCGATCTGGATAACCCTCATTGCCGAATTCGCATGAGTCGCCGTTCCCGACCCGCTGCAGGCACAAAAAAAGCCCGGCACGGGGCCGGGCTGGGGGGCGGAAGCAGGCTGTGTTATTCGGCGCCGTGACTGGCGGCGGCGGCCTCGCGCCGGGCGGTGGCTTCGTCGGCGACACCGTTGAAGAAGGCGTTGAGCAGCAGCGCCGAGATCGCGGCGAGCAGGATGCCGCTGTGCAGCAGCGGGCCGAGCTCCTTGGGCATGTACTGGAAGAAGTGGTCGGCAACCAGCGGGATCATGCCCATGCCGATGCTGACGGCGACCACCAGCAGATTGGCGCGGTTGTCGAAGTCCACGCGGGCGAGGATGCGGATGCCGGTCGCCGCGACCATGCCGAACATGACGATGCCGGCGCCGCCGAGCACGAATTGCGGCACCGAGGCGACGACGTGCGCCAGCTGCGGGAACAGGCCGAGGCAGAAGATGATGATGCCGCCAGCCACGCACACCCAGCGGCTGCGCACGCCGGTGACGCCGACCAAGCCGACGTTCTGCGAAAACGAGGTGTAGGCGAAGGTGTTGAACACGCCGCCGATCAACGTGCCGATGCCGTCGACGCGCAGCCCGCGGCTGAGGTCCTCACGCGTCACCGGCCGCCCGCACAGCTCACCGAGCGCGAGGAACATGCCGGTCGACTCGACCATGATGACGAACATCACCAGCGTCATCGTCACGATCGCCACCGGATCGAATACCGGCATGCCGAACTGCAGCGGATAGATGAAATCGATGAACGGCAGGTTCTCGCCGCCGGACAGGTCCACCTTGCCGATCACCGCCGCCACCAGGTAACCGAACACCAGCCCGAGCAGCACGGCGATGTTGGCGATGAAGCCGCGACCGTAGCGGGCGATCAGCAGCGTGGCGATCAGCACCAGAAAGGCCACCAGCAGGTGCGTCAGGTCACCGTAGGCCGGATTGGGCTTGCCGGCGATCATCGGTGGGCCGCCGGCCGCCCAGTTGATGCCGACCCGCATCAGCGTCACGCCGATCACCGTGATGATCGTGCCGGTCACCACCGGCGGGAAAAAGCGGATCATGCGGCTGACCAGCGAGGCGCAGAGAAACGCGATCAGGCCGGCGCTGATCACCGCGCCGTACATCGCCTGGATGCCGGCGCTCTGGCCGATCGAGATCATCGGCGAGACGGCCGCGAACGAGACGCCCATCATCACCGGCAGGCGGATGCCGAGGTGGCGGCCGAGGCCGAGCGCCTGGATCAGCGTGGCGATGCCGCAGCAGATCAGGTCGGCGTTGATCAGCAGCGCGATCTGTTCCTTCGGCAGCTTCAGCGCGCCGCCGACGATCAGCGGCACGGCGACGGCGCCGGCGTACATCACCAGCACATGCTGCAGCCCGAGCGGCAGCAGGCGCAGCCAGGGCAGACGTTCATCGACGGGGTGGACGGCATTCACGGCGTGGACCTCCGGACAACAGCGAGTTAGCGGTGTAAGCGGTGGCGTGCGCTGCCAGCCGGCGCAGGGCGCTGCGGGCGGCTGGGGCATTACTCCAAAAGGGGTAGGGGGTGAGCCGAGTATATGGAGCGGCCTAAGTGCTGATCCGGATAACCCTTATTGGCCGCGGCGGATGAATCCGCGGGGCTCATCTGCATCGGCTGAAGTGGGTTATCGGCGCCGGCGGATTCTGTGCGCCGCGCTGTGCGGCGATACTGCAGCGCCCCCTTCGCCAAAGGAGTGACGCCATGCCGAGTCCCGCCGAACTTTCCCGCCTCGATGCGGATGCCTTCGTTTCGGCGCTCGACGGCATCTTCGAGCATTCGCCGTGGGTTGCGCGGCGGGCGCATGCGCACGGCCCGTTCGCCGATCTGCCGGCGCTGCAGACGGCGCTGCTCGATGCCATGTGGGCGGCTGAACCGCAGGAGCAGCTCGCACTGCTGTGCGCGCATCCGGAGCTGGCGGGCAAGGCCGCGGTGGCCGGCGAGCTGACCGCCGAATCGCGCGAGGAGCAGCGCGGCGCCGGCCTCGATCGCTGCACGCCGGAGGAATTCGCCCGCCTGCAGACGCTCAATGCGCGTTACCGCGAGCGCTTCGGCTTCCCGTTCATCATCGCCGTGCGCGGCCTCGGCCGCGCCGACATCCTCGCGGCCCTGGAGGCGCGCGTCGAACACGATCGCGCCACCGAGCTGCGCACCGCGCTGGAGCAGGTCGGGCGCATCGCCAGCCTGCGTCTGCAGGCCCTGTTCGCACCGGCCTGAGCGCGCTGCCGCTCAGTGGCTGAGGCGGTGGCTGCTCAGCATGTCCTCGCTGCAGACGGCCGCGCTGATCTGCTCGCGAAACCAGCGGCACTCGTCGGAGTAGTGCGTGCGATCGTGCCACAGCAGGTAGCAGGGCATCGGCGGGCAGTCGATCGGCAGCGGCAGCACTGCCAGCGGCAGTTCGCGGGCATAGTGCTCGGCGAAGCGGCGCGGCGCAGTGAACAGCAGGTCGGTGCTGGGCAGAGCGTATGGCGCCATCTGGAAGTACGGCACGTAGGCGGTGACCCGGCGCTTGAGCCGCTCTTTGGCCAGGGTCACGTCGATCACACCGCGCTGACCGACCGAATACGGCGTCGGCGCCACATGGGCAGCATCGAGGTAGTCCTGCGCGCATATACGCCGCTGCTCCAGCGGATGGCCGCGACGTACCAGGCAGACCATCTCGTCCTCATAGAGCATCGTCATGCGCAGATGCTGCGGTGGCTGCGGCCAGTTGCCGATCACCGCATCGAGCCGGCCGCTTTCCAGCGCTTCCGCCGCATCGGAGTCCGGCCCGTAGGAATGCACCATCACCGAAGCATTTGGCGCCAAACGGTGCAGCCGCGTGCACAGATCGCCCAGCACCCCGGCGTGCAGGTAGTCGGCCGTGGCCAGCTGGAAGGCTCGCCGCGAGTTCGCCGGCACGAAGCTTTCCGGGGCCGTTGCAATGCGCTCGATCTGCGCCAGCGCCGTGCGCACGTGCTCCAGCAGCTCGCCACCGCGCTCGGTCGGCGTCATGCCCAGCCGGCTGCGGATCAATAATTGATCTCCGGTAATGTCGCGCAGGCGGCGCAGCGCCGTGCTCACCGCCGGCTGCGACATCGACAGCTTGCGCGCCGTGCGCGAAACACTGCTCTCAGTCAGCAACGTGCACAGCACCCGCAGCAGGTGGACGTCGAGATCTTCCCAGGAAGGATTAGCCTTGCCGCTCACCGCTGCAGCCCTCATGCCGGAAACCGCATGCTGCAAAGCAATATCCGCGCCGGCACGCCTCCAGGCAATCCGACGCTTGGCGCATACCCACTCGCCGCAAGTCCTCTGCGCTACGGCTGGTGGGGATTCGAGCTACTCAGGCGGGAGTAATCCGTCCGCACGGTGCGGTCGTCGATGGTGATGCGGATGAAGTCGATTATGCGTCGCCGTCCAGGATGCGCCGAATTTCCTCAGAAGCCCGCTGCTTGTCGAGCCGCAAGGATTCGATCTCGGATGGCATCAGCTTCCTGTTGACTGCCGAGGAGAGAGCGGACTTCCGATCCGGAGAGATCGGCGAAACCATGCCCGAAAACGGTGTTCCACCAGGGTTCGAGGGTTGCATAGTGATTCCTCAGCTTGGCGAGCGTGTCAGGCAACAGGACGAGGCGGGCAGAATACTGTTTGCCGGTCAGCACCGTCAGGGCAATAGCCTGAATGCTCTGATAACCAATATCACCACGCAGCTTGGCAACCGTGCCGCTCTGCGTAAGCGTGTCGTCGAGTTTCAATCCACTCTCGCCTGTTCAGGTGGAGTAATCGGCAGACAATAAAACACAGTTAAAACTGCAATGCAGAGAATTACTCATAGTGGGAATGTTTAAACGATTATGGATAAAGAATCGATGGCAAGGGATCAATCTTCATAATTTATTGCCAGCGCGCGGGTTTCTATACGATAAATAGCGGTATCTAATCCAGAATAGCTTGCTGTGTTGGAAGTCAAATTGATTTCGCCATTTTTAAAATATCCAACAAGAACACTATTCTGATCAGTAAGGATAACGCCATGAGCCCCGTGCTGTTTTGCTAGCAAGGCCAGATCTTTTTTGCGATTTACGGCTGTCATGCCTTTCGGTCTTGAATCATCAATAAATCCTACAATGAAAAATTTCCTATTAGGCAAGCCGCGGGACCAAACATCGACTCCTTCAACGCTTTCCAGTGCGCCCCCAGAACCTTGATAAATATTTTTATCTCCAACATACGACGTGAAAGTCGTAGTTGCACAGCCGAAAAGCAGGATTAAAACAAAAAGGCGCCACATCTGAGCCCCCTTGACGCACAATCAACCATGCCTACTGTAGCCCCGTCGCTGCCCATCGGCGACCGGGTTTGTCGAGGCGCGATAGCGCTATTTTTCTCCATTACGGGCGTTTTTTTGTGCCTGCACTGTACGTCTATGGCGGTTCGCGCGGGGCGGCTCTTGCGAGCCTGCCTGTTCCTCGCCCCGGTTTGCCTACCCCGTGTGAGCCGTCGTCCTCTTTCTTGGCAGCAAATGCGACGGCCCTCAACGGAGTCGAGCTCAATCCGCCCCCGCCATTTCGGGCTGGAGTAATTGGTAATCGACGTCGGCATATCCCAGAGGGACGTGTTTCAATCCACTCCCGCCATTTCAGGCGGGAGTAATTTGCCACGTCCAAACTTCACGCTCGGCCTTGAGCTGTTTCAATCCGCTCCCGCCATTTCAGGCGGGAGTAATGCCGGTGTAGAGGATGGATACGTGCTCGTTGTAGTGTTTCAATCCGCTCCCGCCATTTCAGGCGGGAGTAATTCCGGGTTCATGATCGGCACCAGAGCACCAGCGCCTTGTTTCAATCCGCTCCCGCCATTTCAGGCGGGAGTAATGAAGTCGCGCCGCCGCCCGGCTGGATCGTGATCAGGTTTCAATCCGCTCCCGCCATTTCAGGCGGGAGTAATCCCCGGTCGCCTTGTTGACGGCCTGAAAGTCGCCTTTGTTTCAATCCGCTCCCGCCATTTCAGGCGGGAGTAATTTGTAGTACGGAGCGGGTTGACGATGTGGATCAAAGTTTCAATCCGCTCCCGCCATTTCAGGCGGGAGTAATTTAATTAAAAATGAGGATGTGAGTGATGACACTGGTTTCAATCCGCTCCCGCCATTTCAGGCGGGAGTAATAATAATTCCAGATTTTGACAAACTGCCGAATGCGGAGTTTCAATCCGCTCCCGCCATTTCAGGCGGGAGTAATATACCGCCGCCATCAATTAATCCAGTATGTTTGTCGTTTCAATCCGCTCCCGCCATTTCAGGCGGGAGTAATGCACGTACTGCAGCAGCAGCGGCGCAGCGCCGATGTGGTTTCAATCCGCTCCCGCCATTTCAGGCGGGAGTAATAATAATCAGGCGGCGACATCGACGCTGACGTATCCGTTTCAATCCGCTCCCGCCATTTCAGGCGGGAGTAATGAGCGTCGATGAGATTTTGGCCGTGTGCCGAGGCGTTTCAATCCGCTCCCGCCATTTCAGGCGGGAGTAATGCCCTGATGGTCGGCCTGATGTCGCTGGCGATGGCGGCGTTTCAATCCGCTCCCGCCATTTCAGGCGGGAGTAATGGCATTGCGCCAATGTGCTGATTGGCCGGCCGATTTCGGGCGGTTTGCGCGGATCGGCGGATGAGGCGGTGTATCGATTGGGCGGCCATTGGGAGTGGCCTGATGAATATCCATGTTTTCAAAGAGTTGGTGCTTGCGCGAACCGGTCGGCGAAAGGGCGGGAGCTTGGGGTTCGCGCAGGGCATGGTCAGATCATTAATGGGGCGTCGAAGTCGACGCTGCGGAAGGTGCCGAATTGCTTGACGCTTTGGGCCAGCGGCTCGCGCAAGCGGTAGAAACGCAGATTGTCGGCGTCGAGATCGATTTCTGCCAGCAATGCTCGTTGCAGCGATTCATAGCCGGCGAGGTCGACGCTGCATTCGAAAACGGATTTCTGCACCCGTTGGCCGTAATTCAGGCAGACCTTGGCGACGCGCCGCAGTCGGCGTCGGCCTTCTCGGGTTTCGGTGGAAACGTCATAGGACACGAGGATCAGCATGGAGCCTCCCGCGCTTAGCGCTGCAGATACGGCAGATAGTCCACGAGGTCACCGCGCAGGCGGCGGGCGAGCAGGCGAGCCTGCAGGTGTGCAAGCAGGCCGATCGGTACCGGCGCCTTCAGCAGCGGATGGCGCACTTCTTCCTGCTTGCGCTGCTGATAAGCGGTGATCACGCTGCGGCGGCCATCATCGTTGAGGTATACCGCGCCGCCGGGGCGCTGCTCGAAGTCACGAGTGTCGAGCTGGCCGCGGTTGATCAGGGTCAGCGCCAGGCGGTCGGCGAGTGGCGCGCGGAATTCTTCGACCAGATCGAGCGCCAGGGCCGGGCGGCCGGGGCGCACGACGTGGAGAAAGCCGAGTTGCGGATCGAGTCCGACGCCTTCGAGCGCCGAGCGGCAGTCGTGGGTCAGCAGCGTGTAGAGGAATGAGATCAGTGCATTGAAGCAATCGAGCGGCGGTCGCCGGCTGCGGCGGCTGAAGCCGAACGCGGTGCGCTGCGCCGGTCGGATCACATATTCCAGCGCTTCGAAGTACAGGCGTGCCGCGTCGCCTTCGAGGCCGCGCACGGTATCGAGATCGGGGCTGTGCGGCAGCCGGCGCAGGTGGGCGGCGATCAGTGCTGCAGCCTGGCGCAGTTGCGTGCGCTCGGCATCGTCGTCGGTTTCGCGCGCGCCGCGCAGCAGCAGTTGCCGGCTGTTGCGCAGTTTGCCGGCGACGCAGGTCCGGGCGAGCGCCAGTGTCTGGGGCACATCTGCAGCCGCGGCATGCTGAGCCTGACGCAGCAGGATGTTGCCGTTGACCGGGCCTTCCAGGCGCGCCTTGAAGCGGCCGTTGCGATCGAGCAGCGCGACCGAGCGGCCGTCATCGGCGCAGCGGTGCAGCAGCGCTGGCGTGAGCATCACATCGCCGAAGGTGACGATGCCGCCGAGATGATGCAGCGGCACCTGCAGTTTCTTCTCGCGCTCGATTTCGGCCACCAGCGTGTCGCCTTCGAGCCGCAACCAGGCATTCGGCGTGGTCACGTACAGGGTGTTCAGTAACTGGCGCATCGGTGTTGCCCCCGTGCCGAGGTATCAGCCGTCTGCCACTGGCGGATTTTTCCTCCTGCGGGAGAGGCGTTTTTGTCGTTCATGGCCTGCCGCGGTGTTGCCCGTTGCGGCCGCCTCTTTCTCCGGGAGGTGGCGGCTGCGCAAAACGTTTGAGCAGCGGGCGGGGCGGTGTGGCGCAACGCGTTCAGTCTGCATCGGGGTCGAACAGCTCGGCGCGGGTGCGGGCCTGTTGCTCGCAGGCGCTCACGGCCTCGGGCTGGCAGAGGTCGCGCAGTGAGCAGGCTTCACAACGGGCATCGAACGACGGTGGCGGCAGGTGGCCGCTCATGAGCAGCTCGCGCACCGCAGCAACAGCGGCCTCGGTGCGAGCCCGCAGTGCCGCGTCGATGGCGACTTCGCGGCGGCGGCGCGAGCCGTGGTGATAGATCGCGCCGAGCGGTACCGCCAGCCCAGTCATTTCTTCCAGGCACAGTGCCTGGGCGGCGAGTTGCAGCTCATCGTGTTCGGCCGGGCGGCGGTGGCCGTGCTTGTACTCGATCGGGTAGGGCATGCCGTCGGCGCGAAATTCGACGATGTCGGCCCGGCCGCTGAGGCCGAGCCGACGTGACCACAGCGGCAGGGCGCGTTCGCAGCGCGTACTGCCGTCGACGGTGCTGCCGGGTACGTCGACCGTGGCGTGCACGGCGTCGCCGCGCAGCGTGTGCACATTGTCGTCCCAGGCTTGTTCGAGGTGGATCAGCGCACACTGGCGCGGGCAGTAGCTCCAGTGCTGCAGCGCCGAAATCGCGATCCACTCGACCTCACCGTCCTCGGCCGCGAGGTTCATCGTCAGCCCACCCGCCGCTGCAATATGACGCCGGCAGGCAGTTCCCCGGTGTCGATATCGATGCGGAAGTCACTGAAGTGACGGGCCGGCACGTCCGCGGCCGGCGGCAGTACGCGGATGCGTTCGAACAATTGATGTGCCGGTGCATTGCCGAGTGCCGAGTCATGCTCGAACACATACAGCCCGCGCGTCGCCATCTGCCCGTGTGCTGCCGAGCGATCGTGTTCGAACAGGTTTTCGAGCGCCTGCCACAGCAGCACGAGGTCATCCTCAGAAAACCCGGTCTGCTGCGCCAGATGCGCCGAGATGAAGCCGTGGGCGCGGTACAGGCCGTAGGGCACGGTGAACTTGCGGCCCATCGTGCGGTTGTCGCCGGCTTGCTTCTGCGCTTCCTCGACCCTGGTGACTGCCATGCGTGTGATCGAGTGCTCAGTGGCGATGATCGGGCCGACCGAGCGCGCGAAGGTGAGCTGCACCGGCCCGCGCACCTGACCGCAGTTGACGCCGGTGCTCATCACCGCGCCGAAGGTGCGCACATCGTAGAAATTGGCGCACATCCAGCGTTTGGCCTCGTCCGATTTGTCGCCGCCCTTGCGCTTTTTGTCGTCGGCCGACAGATCGATGCCGAGCGCGGTGTAGGCGCGTTCGTGCTGGGCGTTGAGCACGGCTTTTTCCTTGACGTAAATCTCGAACGGCGGCTGCTCGCCGTGCGTCAGGCCGACGTAGTTGCGCACTTTGCGCTTGAGGCAGACATCGGTGACCAGCCCTTCGCCGGTTTCCGGGTCGAGGCGCGGCAGGTTGCCGGCATCCGGGTCGCCGTTGGGATTGCCGTCCTGAACGTCGAACAGCAGGACGAAGTCGTAGCGTTTCTGGATCGGGGCGTTCATGCGGATTCTCCCTGGCGTGCGCTCCGGTAGGTCGAGGCATGCTGGCGCTGGTGGTAATAGCCGACCGCAAAGCGGCCCTGGTCGGCGAGGCTCAGGTGTGGCGGAAACGGCTGCGCGGCATCGAGGCCGTCAACGATTTCACCGACCAGCGCTTCGAGGTTCCTGGCTCGGCCGGGGTTGTCGAGTTTGCCGAGATGGTGGTTTTTCAGCCGGTTGAGCAGGGGGAACACCGTCAGCGGCGTGCTTGATGCCGCGCCGAAGTAACGGTCGCGAATAGTGGCGTTGAGGCCGGGGCTGGCTTCCTCCTGGATGCGTTCCAGCACCGCGAACAGCCGGCCGAGCCGGTAGCCGACGTTGGTATTGGCGGGATCGAGTGACACGCTCACCTCCTGTCGTTGCGAGTGTTGCGCGCGGGCGGCGCGTACCAGGACCGCCTTGATCAGTGCGGCGCGCGGGTAGTCGACCAGCCGCTCGGCGCGGATGCGGCGCAGCGCCGCCTGCAGCAGCGTCGCCGGGTAGGGCCGGCCTTCGAGTACGGCGCGGGTCAGTTCACCGCCGAGGTTTGGCGGGATGTTCTCGGCCTTGCCCTGCGCAGCGGTGCACAGCAGCAACCGGAACAGGCTCAGCCGGGCGGGCTGGCGCTCGCCGTGGACGATGTCGAGATCGCAGAAGTGCTGGCCGAGGCGGGCGCCGAGGACATCGAGCGTCGCGCTCAGCCAGAAGCGGATGCTGATGCGCGCCGCGTTCGGCGCCAGGCCAAGCACGTGGAAGCGGGTGCCGGCGTGCGCCGGCTGATAGGCGCCGGTTTTCAGTGATTCGTAGAGCGCGCGCAGCTGTTCGGTGTCGCGGTGCGGATCGTCGCCGTCGCCGCTGGGTTCGCCGAGCAGGTCGGCGAAATTGTCCTCCAGCACTTCACCGTCGCGGCTGGCCCAGAACACCGCCGAGGCATCGCCGATCTGCAGCCGCCGGCGTGAGCCGCGTGCCAGCAGGCCCTCATTCAATGCGGTGACGTAGCGCTCGGCGGCGACCTCGCCGATCGGTGCGTTGTGCCCCTGTTTCTTGCCGTAGGAACGGAAGGCATCAAGGTTGAAGGAGACGATGTTGGCGCCGGAGGTCTGCGCGCCCCAGACGCCTTTGATCGCCGGGTGGGTTTCGGCGATGTGCGCCGGTTCGCCGGTGATCAGACACAGGCCGTCGGCGGCGGTGTCGGCATCGAGCGTGGCCCAGGCCGCGCGCACCGCCGGGCGCTGGCAGACCCAGTCGGCATCGCCCTGCAGCTGGAAGGTGAGCAGCGGGTTGCTCTGTGTCCACTCTTGCCACTCGGCCGGGTAGCGTGCCTGTACTTCAGGCAGATGCCCGGCGTAAAAGCGGCGCACGGCGGCGATGCCGGCGTCGGCCTGCAGCGCAGCGGGCAGGGCCTCGATGCGGGCGCGGAAGGCGGCATGCTGCTCGGCAACCCGCTCCGGATTGCCCTTCCCCGGCACCAGCCCGAGTACATAGTCGGCTTTGTCCCAGAGGAAATTGGCGGCGATGCCGACCGTGCGCTTGACGCCGCGTGGCACCTGCCGCGGTGGTGCGGCCAGTTTCTTGTCCTGTTTCTCGCGCAGATCGCGCAGCTGCAGCAGTCGGCCGTCGGCGGCCAGTTCGAGCACGAAGGGGATTTCCTTGAGCTCGAAGCCGATCGGCGCCAGTGGTTGGCGGCCGCTGGCGCGGCGTTCGTAGTAGTCGTGCAGCGCTTGCAGGATCATCCGCGCACCTCCGGGCTGTCGGGCGCCGGTACGTCGAGTACGCCGCCGCGCAGTTGCGCGCGGAAAAAGCGCGGCTGCGGTGCGCTCGGGTCGCTGAAATCGAGGTCGAACAGCGTCCAGCCCAGCTCGGCATCGATCGGCTCGGGGGCCGGCTCGCTGCCCGGATCGTCGAGCAGGCGGAAGGCGCAGGCGAATTCGCGGCAGCCGAGATACGGCTGGTGGAAGCACTGCCCGCGGCTGGCGCGGCGGCGAAACATCTCGCGGTATTTCAGCGGCGATTCGTCGCTGAGCACATCGAGCCGGGCATGCAGGCGGTAGGCGACATCCCGCAGGAACAGGCCGGCGCGCTGCTGGCGCTCGTCTTCGACATACAGCCCGAGCTGACCGTGGCCGCTGCGCATCGCCGTCTGCGCCAGGCGTGTCGAAGCCACGGCACCGACTTCATTGCGGCGCAGGGCGATCCAGCGGATCGGCCGCAGCACCTCGATGCGCTCGACGTACCAGCGCAAGGCCGGTTTCCACAGGATCGCCTCGAACACCGCCCGCGCCGCCGAAGGCGTGATCACGTCGTAGCTGACCCGCTCGACTTTCATTTCCGGCCGGGTGAAACAGGCGAAGTCGCCACGGACTTCGAGACAGAACGTGCTCATGCCACCTCCGTGGTGGATGCGTCCGGGTGCGGACGCGCGGGTTGCTGCAGTGCTGAGGGGGTCACATCACCAGACTCTGCGGATCGTTCGGTCGCTCCTCCAGCGGCACGCCGAGTTCGGCGTCGTAGAGGCCGTCGCGCAGGGCGTAGATATCGGGGCGCAGTTCTTCGAGGTCGCCGCGTTCGAGCAGCTGGCGGAAATGCCACGGCGGCAGGCTGACCGCGTAGCGCTGCAGGCTGCGCATCAGCCAGCGTTGCGGGCCGTCGCGCCGCAGTTGTGCGAGCCAGATGTCGATGCTCTCGTCGCCGTCCGGGCGGTAGCGGACGTAGATCGTGCGGTAGCCGCTGTCCTCATTGTCGATCAGGCGAAAAGCCTCGGCGGCGTCGCGCAGGCGCACGCCGAGCTGGTTGTCCGGCTCCAGCATGGTGGCGATGTCACGGGCATCCAGCGGTCGCTCGCGGTAGAGGCGGGCGAAGAACTGGCGAAACGCCTCCGGCAGCAGCGTCGACGGGGCCTGTTCGCCGATCTGGCTGATGGTGATCTGTTCGGCGTTGCGCAGCAGGCCGCGTGGCGCCGGCTGCGGCGGCACGAATACCACCACTTCGCCGTGCGGCATCTGGCCTTCGCGGTTGCAGCGCCCGGCGGCCTGGGCGATCGAATCGAGCCCAGCCAGCGCGCGGTAGACCCGTGGAAAGTCGAAATCGACGCCGGCCTCGACCAATTGCGTGCTGACTACGCGCAGCGGCGCGGGCGCGCGGGCGCCGCGCTGCGCCTGCAGTCGGGCACGGATGTCGTCGATGACACGGGCACGGTGCGCGCCGCACATCAGCGCCGAGAGGTGCACGCGCCCTTCGCTTGGCAGCAGGTGATACAGCGCGGCGGCGTCGGCACGGCGGTTGACGACGGTCAGCACGGCGTCGTGCCCGGCGAGCGTGGCGGCCAGCGTCGGCCAGTCGCAGCGCTGGTTGAAATCCGCCGGCCAGCGGTAGCGCACACGATCGAGGCGCTGCTGCAGCGCGGCGGGATCGGCCACGATGTCGTGCACGGCGTCCAGCCCGCGCAGCTCGCCACCGAACCAGGACTGTGACGCGAGTGCCGGCTGCGTGGCGGTGGCGATCAGCAGCGTGACGCCGTAATGGCGGGTCAGCAGCCTGAGCACGTCGAGGATCGGCTGCAGCAGCGCTACCGGCAGCAGTTGCGCCTCGTCGAGCACGATGATGCTGTCGATCAGGTTGTGCAGCTTGCGGCAGCGGCTGGTGCGGACGGCGAACAGCGACTCGAACAGCTGCACCGTGGTGGTGACGATCACCGGCGCGTCCCAGTTCTCGCAGGCCAGCCGCGAGCGGGCGTCTTCCTGCTCTGCGCTGACTTCGACGCTGGCGTGATGCTCGACCACCGCCTCCGGGAAGATGGCGCGGAATACATCGGCGGTCTGTTCAATGATGCTGGTGTAGGGGATGACGTGGATGACGCGCCGGTGCCGGCCGTGGTGACGGGCGTGCTCCAGGGCGAAGGCCATCGAGGCCAATGTTTTGCCGCCGCCGGTCGGTACGTTGAGCGTGAACACGCCTGGCGGCTGGCTCGCCGCCGCCCGGCACCAGGCCAGCACTTCGGCGCGCACCGTGTTGACCGGCCCCGCTGCGGCCGTGCGCTGCTTGTGCTGCATATACGCATCGAAGGCCGGCAGCAGCGCCGTCAGCGCAGGAAACCCGTCGCGTGCCGCCGGCCGTTGCGGCTGCATGAAGGCTTCGGTGTCAAGGAAGTCGGCATCGACCAGGCAGGAAAACAGCAGCCGCAGCCACAGCGCGAAGCCGCCTGCTTCGCGCCCTCCCGGCACGGGGCTGCGCGGCTGCTCAGCGTCCAGCAGCGAGGTATCCGTCAGTGCGCTCTTGGTGGCATCGAGCAGGGTTCGCTTGGCGGGACGATCCAGACGAGGGCCGAGGCCGTCATGCCAGTTGTCGAGTCCGCAATGATGGCCGGCGATCAGGTAGGCGAGGATGCGCCCGCGCGTACCGAAGCGGTCGAGCGCGTGCAGTGCGCCGGCGCTCGAATGGTCGATCCGGCCGGAGCCGCCGCCGTCGAGAGCGGTTTCGATGTGCGCTTCAACGCCGTTGACGGTGCGGATGTAGCGCTGGAAGCGTGGCTGATATTTACCCAGGTCGTGCCACAGGCCGGCCAGTCGTGCCCAATCGGCGCCGCAGTGTTCGGCAAACTCCGCGGCCAGCGCCGCGACCGCCTGCAGATGTTCAGCCAGCGGATGATCGACTTGCTCGCTGGCATCGAAGCGGATGTGCGCCAGTGCCGTATGAGCGGACGTCTGCGTCATGGTGTCCCTGCGAGCGTGCTGAAGACGGACACTCAGCGTGACAGCATGGCGACTGCATCATAGTGATGGGGCGCACACGCAGACGGGTTGCAATGATCAGGGCAGGGATATCTCGGCGAGGTGTCCGTAAGCCGTTTTCAGAGCACGTCAGTGCTTGCGGCAGGCTGAGGCCGAATAAAAAAAGGCTTAGGCATCGCAGCCTAAGCCTTTGTTTTATATGTATGGTGGGCCCTGCAGGACTTGAACCTGCGACCTAGCGATTATGAGTCGCCAGCTCTGACCAACTGAGCTAAGGGCCCGGAAAGGGAGGCGCAGTATAGCGGCGTGAGATCGCGACCGGAACCGCCTACTCGATGTCGAGGAAGCTGCGCAGCACCTCGGAGCGGTTCGGGTGGCGCAGCTTGCGCAGCGCCTTGGCTTCGATCTGGCGGATGCGCTCGCGGGTGACGTCGAACTGCTTGCCGACCTCTTCGAGGGTGTGGTCGGAGGGCATGTCGATGCCGAAGCGCATGCGCAGCACTTTGGCCTCACGCGGCGTCAGGCTGGCGAGCACCTCGTAGGTGGCTTCCTTCAGCCCCTCGCTGGTGGCGGCCTCGATCGGTGACATCGCGCTGGTGTCCTCGATGAAGTCGCCGAGGTGGGAATCCTCGTCGTCGCCGATCGGGGTTTCCATCGAGATCGGTTCCTTGGCGATCTTCAGCACCTTGCGGACCTTGTCCTCGGGCATTTCCATGCGCTCGGCAAGCTCTTCCGGGGTGGCCTCGCGGCCCATCTCCTGCAGCATCTGCCGGCTGATGCGGTTGAGCTTGTTGATCGTCTCGATCATGTGCACCGGAATGCGGATGGTGCGTGCCTGGTCGGCGATCGAGCGGGTGATCGCCTGGCGGATCCACCACGTCGCATAGGTCGAGAACTTGTAGCCGCGGCGGTATTCGAACTTGTCCACCGCCTTCATCAGGCCGATGTTGCCTTCCTGGATCAGGTCGAGGAACTGCAGGCCGCGGTTGGTGTACTTCTTGGCGATGGAGATGACGAGGCGCAGGTTGGCTTCGACCATTTCCTTTTTCGCGCGGCGGGCCTTGGCCTCACCGATCGACATCGTGCGGTTGATGTCCTTGACCTCACCGACCGACAGGCCGGTTTCCTGCTCGATCTGCAGCAATCGCTCCTGCGCGGCGCGCACGGTGTCGCGGTGGTGCTTCAGCCCTTCGGCGAACTTCTTGCCGCTGGCGATGTGCGTGTCGATCCAGTCGATGTTGGTTTCGTGCTCGGGGAAACTGGTGATGAACAGCTTGCGGTCCATCTTGGCGTGGGTGACGCAGCAGTCCATGACGACCTTTTCCTCGGCGCGGATACGGTCGACCAGCGCGCGCAGGTTCTCGACCAGCATGTCGAGTATCTTCGGCACCAGCTTCAGCTCCATGAAGCGGTCAGTCATCTGCTGGCGCAGCGACAAGGTGTCGACGTGCTGGGAGCCGAGCGAACCGATGGCCGCGGTGATCTGCTGGTGCAGTTCGCGCAATTCGTTGAAGCGGCGCGCGGCTTCTTCCGGATCGGGGCCGGTGTCGGCGGCCTCGGTGGTCTCGCCGTCTTCTTCGTCGTCGCTGTCGTCGGCTTCGGCCACCACGGCGTCGTCGCCGTCTTCGCTTTCGAGCGCGGCTTCAGGAATCGGCTCATCGAAGCCATTGAAGCCGCTGATCAGGTCGGACAGGCGGGCTTCGCCGGTTTCGACCAGCGCATACTCGGCGAGCAGTTCAGCCGTGGTCGCGGGATAGTGCGCGAGCGCGGCGAGCACCTGGTTCATGCCTTCTTCGATGCGCTTGGCGATCTGGATTTCGCCTTCGCGGGTCAGCAGCTCGACGGTGCCCATCTCGCGCATGTACATGCGCACCGGATCGGTGGTGCGGCCGAATTCACTGTCGACAGCGGCGAGTGCGGCGGCCGCTTCTTCGGTGACGTCGTCGTCATCGGTGTTGGCGGGCGCCTCATTGAGCAGTAGGGTATCGGCATCCGGTGCAAATTCGTGGACTTCGATCCCCATGTCGTTGATCATCGCAATGATGTCTTCGATCTGCTCGGGATCGACGATGTCCTCTGGCAGGTGATCGTTGATCTCGGCGTAGGTGAGGAACCCCTGCTCCTTGCCGCGGGCGATCAACTTCTTCAACTGCGACTGCTGCTGCTCGCTCATGACCTTCTCTTGCACCCGAATGCTGGCGTGAGCCGGTGAAGTGAATCACGCACTATAACACACATTCCCTGCGCCAGTCTCAGCCGGCGCTATCCGATCCTGCGCTGCCCGTTGGCGGCGCACGTAATTCTTCAAGCTCTTCGCGACTCAATGTGTCGCCGCGGGCTGCCCGCTCCAGCAACAACTTGCGCCGGTCGCCACGATCGGCGAGGCGGGCCAGCGTGTCGCGGAAATCCTGTTCGTAATCGAAGCGCTCCTCGGCGATTTCCGGCTGCCAGGTGAGCAGGCGTTCGAGGCTTGACTGTGCTGTCCTGCCGCGGAAACGTTCGACTACCGCGCCCCCGCTGAGGTTTGGGGACGAACGAAAAATTTCAAGAAGCTCAATCAGTAGCGGTATGCCCGGCAGGTCCAGTGCGCGGATTCTGGCGAGGTCGCCGGTTTGTGCAGCCAGCTGCGGACGGCTCAGCAGCAAGGCGATGGCGTGGCGCACCGGGGTGCTGACCAGGCGGCTGTTGCGCGCGATCTGCTGGGTCGGGGCGAGCGCCGGCTGTGCGTTTGCAGCGAGGCCGAGGCGGCGGTTCAGCGCTTCGACACCGAGCTTCGAGAGTTCGCTGAGGCGAGTGACCATCAGGTCGCGGTAAACGCTGTCCGGCAGTTTTTCCAGCAGCGGCCGGGCGCGTTCGGCCAGGCGGGCGCGACCGTCGACATTGCGCAGATCGATGTCTGCGGCCAGATGCGCGAACAAGTACTCCGACAGCGGTTGCGCCTGTGTCAGGCGTTGCTCGAAGGCGGCCTGGCCTTCTCGGCGCACCAGTGAGTCCGGGTCCTCGCCGTCGGGCAGGAACAGAAAACCGATCTGACGGCCGTCGCGTACCTGACCGAGCACGTTTTCCAGCGCCCGCCAGGCGGCGTCGCGGCCGGCACGGTCGCCGTCGAAGCAGAACACCACGTCGGGCGTGACGCGGAACAGGCGCTCGGCGTGTTCGGCGGTGGTCGAGGTGCCGAGCGTCGCCACGGCGTAGCGGATGCCGTGCTGGGCCAGCATCACCACGTCCATGTAGCCCTCGACCACGAGCAGGCGCGGCAGGTGGCGCAAGGCCATGCGTGCTTCGTAGAGGCCGTAGAGTTCGCGGCCCTTATGAAAGACCGGGGTTTCCGGTGAATTCAGGTACTTCGGCTGACCGTCGCCGAGCACGCGTCCGCCGAAGGCGATGGTGCGGCCGCGGCGGTCGCGGATCGGGAAGGTGATGCGGTTGCGGAAGCGGTCGATCCAGGCGCCATCTTCATCGCGGCGCACGACCAGGCCGGCCGCCAGCAGCGTCGTGCGCTCGGCGCCTTCAGTCAGCAGTGCGCGCAGCAGCGCATCACGTTCCGCCGGCGCGTAGCCGATGCCGAACTCGGCCGCCGTCTGCCCGCTGAGTTCGCGGGTGCGCAGGTAGTCGATTACGCTCTGGCGCTGCGCATGTGTGCGCAACTGCTGGCGAAACCATTGGTCAGCCCGTTCGATCCAGCGCAGCAGTTCGGCGTGGCCGGCATCTTCGCCGCTGCGGGCTTCGCGCGGTACTTCCATGCCGGCCAGGCGGGCCAGTTCTTCGACCGCCTCGGGAAAGCCGAGGTGCTCGTACTCCATCAGGAAGCCGATGGCATTGCCGTGCGCGCCGCAACCGAAGCAGTGATAGAACTGCTTGTGCGGGCTGACGAAGAACGAAGGGCTTTTCTCGTTGTGGAAGGGGCAGCACGCTGCGTATTCACGCCCCTGCTTTTTCAGCGGCAGACGCGCATCGATGACCTCGACGAGGTCGATGCGTGCCAGCAGCTGGTCGAGAAAGCTCTGCGGGATGAGACCGGCCATGAACGTAGAGCCTAGTGCGGCACTGCGGAAACGCGAAAACCCGGCTTGTGGCCGGGTCTTCGTGTCACCGTGGGTTGACGGCCTCAGCCGCCGAGACGTGACTTGATGAGGGCGCTGACCTGGGCCATGTCGGCCCGGCCCTGCGCTTGCCCCTTCACTGCCGCCATCACCTTGCCCATGTCGCGGACCGAGGTGGCGCCACTCGCAGCAATGGCCGCGGTGATGACGGTGTCGAGTTCTTCAGTACTGAGTGCGCTGGGCATGTAGCTCTGGATGATGGACAGTTCCGCGGCTTCCTTCCCGGCCAGGTCGCTGCGGCCAGCCGCCTCGTACTGGGTGATGGACTCGCGGCGCTGCTTGACCATCTTGTCCATCACAGCGATGACCTGCGTGTCATCGAGCTCGATGCGCTCGTCGACTTCGCGCTGCTTGACGGCGGCGAGGATCAGGCGGATGGCGGTCAAGCGATCCTTGTCCTTCGCGCGCATCGCGTCCTTCATGTCATCGGTGATGCGGGCTTTCAGTGACATGCTCGGGCCAGACTGGATCAGTACAGACGGGTACGACGGGCGACTTCGCGGGCAAGCTTCTTCTGGTGGCGCTTGACGGCGGCCGCCTGCTTGCGCTTGCGCTCCTGCGTCGGCTTTTCGTAGAACTCGCGGGCGCGAATCTCGGCGAGGACACCGGCCTTTTCACAGGCGCGCTTGAAGCGGCGCAGGGCGATGTCGAACGGTTCGTTTTCCTTCACTTTAACGATGGGCATTAAGTCTTCACCTCACAACTCAGGTTGGGGCCGGGAAGCGGCGAGCGCGCGAGTCTAAACCCTTGAACGAGGCAATGCAAAGTGCTTGCGGCGGATGCGGGACGGCCGGGACAATCCGCATCATGATCGTTCTCGGCATCGAATCTTCCTGTGATGAAACCGGCGTCGCCCTCTATGACGGCGAGCGCGGACTGCTGGCCCATGCCCTCTACAGCCAGGTGGCGCTGCATGCCGAATACGGTGGCGTGGTGCCGGAGCTGGCCTCGCGCGACCACGTGCGCAAGCTGCTGCCGCTGCTGCGCGAGGTGTTCGCGGACGCCGGCATCGAGCGCACGCAGGTCGGTGGCGTGGCCTACACCTGCGGCCCCGGGCTGGTCGGTGCGCTGATGGTTGGCGCGGCCTGCGGCCGCACGCTGGCCTGGGCCTGGGGCGTGCCGGCGGTCGGCGTGCACCATATGGAAGGCCATCTGCTGGCACCGATGCTGGAACCCGAACCGCCGGCGTTTCCCTTCCTCGCCCTGCTGGTTTCCGGCGGCCATACCCTGCTGGTCGCCGTCGCCGGTGTCGGTCGCTACCGCATTCTCGGTGAGTCGATCGACGATGCCGCCGGCGAAGCCTTCGACAAGACTGCGAAGCTGCTCGGTCTGCCGTACCCCGGTGGGCCGCGGCTGGCGGCGCTGGCCGAGCAGGGCGATCCGCAGCGCTTCAGTTTTCCGCGGCCGATGACCGACCGGCCGGGGCTCGATTTCAGCTTCAGCGGCCTGAAGACCCACGCGCTCAATACGCTCGCCGGCCTTGCCGGCAGCGAGCAGGACAGGGCCGACGTTGCCCGCGCCTTCGAAGATGCCGTGGTCAACACGCTGGCGATCAAGTGCCGGCGTGCGCTGCAGCAGAGTGGCCTGCAGCGGCTGGTGATCGCCGGCGGTGTCGGCGCCAACCGTCGCCTGCGCGCGCAGCTCGCCGAGTTGATGCGCGCGCGCGGCGGGCAGGTGTATTACCCGCGGCCGCAGTTCTGCACCGATAACGGCGCGATGATCGCTTACGCCGGTCATTGCCGCCTGAGCGCCGGCGAACATGCCGACCTGGCGATCGCCGCCACGCCGCGCTGGCCGCTCGATGCGCTGACGGCGCCGGCCGGCTGATCCGCGATCAGGGGCTTTTCTTGCGCTCGCCGATGCGGCTTTCGGTGCCGGCGCGGATTTTGGCGATATTGCCGCGGTGGCGCCAGACCAGCAGCGCGACCATCGGCAGCAGCGCGATGACGTAAACCGGTGGCAGACCGATCAGCCAGGCGTAGAGCGGGGCCAGTGCCGCGGCGGTCAGTGCCGCCAGCGAGGAAATCCGCAGCGTGAACGCCATCACCAGCCAGGTGGCGAGGGCGCACAGCGCCAGCTGCCAGGACAGGCCGATGATGACGCCGAGTGCGGTGGCCACGCCCTTGCCGCCCTGAAAACCGAAGAACAGCGGATACAGATGACCGATGAAGGCGCCGAAGGCCGTCAGCGCCAGCACATCGGCATCCATGCCGGCGGCGCGCGCCAGCAGCACCGGCAGCAAGCCCTTGAGCAGATCACCGAGCAGTGTGATGACGGCGGCCTTCTTGCCACCGATGCGCAGCACGTTGGTGGCGCCGGGATTGCCGGAGCCTTCGCTGCGCGGGTCGGGCAGGCCGAGCAGGCGGCAGGTGATGATGGCGGCCGACACCGAACCGCAGAGATAAGCGAGCGCAAAGCAGAGCAGGGCTGGAAACATGGTTCACCGGAGGCGGAGAACGATCGGAAGAGCATGGCCGAGGGCAGCGGCGCCCTGAGCCTGTCGTGAACGTCATCCTTTATAGTGTCGCAAAACCCACATGGGCCGCGGAATGGACATCATCTTCATTGAGGCGCTCAACATCGAAACCACCATCGGTGTCTACGCCTGGGAACGCCAGATTCGCCAGCACGTCATCCTCGATCTCGAACTCGGCGCTGATGCGCGCAAGGTCTACGAGACCGGCGAGCTGCGCTACGGCGTCGATTACATGGCGGTGTCGACGCGCCTGCGCGAATTCGTCGGCGGGCAGAGCTGCGAACTGGTCGAGACGCTCGCCGAGCGCATCGCCGAGCTGCTGCGCACGGAGTTCTCCATCGGCTGGCTGCGCCTGCGCGTCAGCAAGCCCGGCGCGGTACCCGGTGCGCGCGCCGTCGGCGTGCTGATCGAACGCGGCGTGCGCGGCTGAGCCTTACAGCTCGCCCCAGCGGCTGCGCCGCTGCACACGCAGGCGCGGCAGGATCAGGCCGACGACGACGCCGGCCAGAAGCACGCCGGAACCGAGCAGGAACCAGTCGCGGGCGCTGCGATCGGACAGCGACTGATTCTCCTGCTGCACGATCTGCAGCTCGCGCTCCAGCGTGACCACGCGCTCCTGCAGCTCCTTGTTCTGCTGATCGATGACGATGGCATTAGCTGCGGTCTTGCGGATCTGCGCCAGCTCCTGACCGAGGCGGTGGTTGTCGGCCGAGAGCTGCGAGAAGCTCGACTCGACGTCGCCTTTCTGCGTGGCCAGTGTGTCGAGGCGCTGCTTGAGGCTGGCGTTTTCCGAGCGGATGCGCTCGAACTCCGCCTGTGTGTTGGAGAGCACGTCGCGCGCCGCCGGCGCTTCCATCAGGTACTGGCTCGGCATCCAGCCCTGCGTCGTGCCGTCGACCGCCTTGACCAGCGAGAAGCCCTTGTCGTTATCGGTGTCGAGCACCTCGACGGCCATGCCGCTCGGCAGCATGCGCACGATCTTGTGACGCAGGCTGGCGCCGGAGCGCAGCGGAATCTCGATGCTGTCACTGACGTAGCGGATGGTCTTGGCTTCGGCGATCACGCCGGTAGCGAGGGCAAGGCAGAGGGCAGACAGCAATCGGCGCATGGGCATCAGGCTTCGCAGCAGCGGTCGGAGCCGGCGGATTCTAACAGCATCGCCGGTGCTGCCTGTTCACACGCCTGTCGTGCGTCCGCCGTCGACGGCGATGATCTGGCCGGTGATGTACGGAGCCTCGCAGACCAGAAAGCGCACGGTGCGGGCGATGTCCTCGGGGCTGCCGGGGCGGCGCAGCGGCACGCGTTCGAGGATCTGCTCGCGCTCGGCGTCGTCGATGGCATGCTCCGGCCACAGGATCGCTCCCGGCGCAATGCCGTTGACGCGCACCTCAGGCGCCAGCTCGCGGGCGAAGGAGCGCGTCAGCGAGGCCAGCCCGGCTTTGGCCGCGCAGTAAATGGCGTACTGATCCATCGGCCGCTGCGCGTGCAGGTCGATCAGGTTGACGATGCAGCCGTGGGTGGTACGCAGCGCCGGTGCCGCTGCCTGCATCAGGAAGAACGGGGCGCGCAGGTTCGAGCCGAGCAGGTCGTCCCATTGTGCGAGCGTGGCCGTGCCGAGCGGTGTCGGGTAGAAGCTCGATGCGTTGTTGACCAGCGCATCGATGCGGCCGAAGACGGCGAGCGACTGTTCGAGCAGCCGCGGCAGCTGTGCGGTGTCGAGCAGATCCGCCTGGACCAGTGCCACCGAGGCCGGTCGCACGGCTTCGAGTTCCTCCTGCAGCCGCCGGGCCTCGGCGCGTGACTGGCGGTAATGAATGATGAGCCGCATTCCGGCGGCATGGAGTTCACGGGCAATGCAGGCGCCGATGCGGCGTGCGCCGCCGGTGATCAGCGCGGTGGGTACGTCCTCGATGTTATGCTCCATCGTCCTCTCTCCACGGGACCTGCGGCGCACGATGCCGGGTTCCGCCCGCTTTGGAAAGTTCATGCGCCGTCCCGAATCCTCCCTGGCCGACCTGCCCGTGCCGCCTCAGGCCGCGCTCGAACTGAGCGCGCGTCTCGAACAATCGATCCGCGAGGCGATCGCCGCCGCCGGTGGCGCGCTCGGTTTCGAGCGCTACATGGCGCTGGCGCTGTATGCCCCGGGCCTCGGCTATTACAGCGCCGGCAGCACCAAATTCGGTGCCGCCGGTGACTTCGTCACCGCACCGGAACTCTCGCCGCTGTTCTCGCGCTGCCTGGCTCGCCAGTGCACGCAGGTGCTGGCAGCGCTCGGCGGCGGCGACATCCTCGAATTCGGTGCCGGCTCCGGCGTGATGGCGGCCGATATCCTCGCCGAGCTGGCGGCGCTCGACGCACTGCCGGCGCGTTACCTGATCCTCGAAGCCAGTGCCGAGCTGCGCGCACGCCAGCAGCAGACGCTCGCCGCGCGCGTGCCGGCGCTGCTCGGGCGTGTGCACTGGCTCGATGCCCTGCCCGAACGGCTGCGCGGCGTGGTGCTCGGCAATGAGGTGCTCGATGCGATGCCGGTACGCCGTTTCTGCATCGAGGCCGACGGCCCGCGCGAGCTCGTCGTCCGTGTCGATGAGGCGGGGCGGCTGGCGCTGGGGACGGTGGCCGCCGATGCCGGGCTTAGCGCGGCGATCGCTGGTATCGAGGCGCAGGTCGGTGCGCTGCCGCCCGATTACAGCAGCGAGTTCAACCCGTATCTCGATGGCTGGATCGCCGCGCTCGGTGAAACCCTCGAAGCCGGCGCCGTGCTGCTGATCGACTACGGCTACTCGCGCGCCGAGTACTACCACCCGCAGCGCAATCGCGGCACGCTGCTCTGCCACTACCGCCACCGCGCCCACGAGGACGCGCTGCGCTGGCCGGGCCTGCAGGACATCACCGCCAACGTCGATTTCACTGCCGTCGCCGATGCCGCGCTCGCCGCCGGCTTCGACATCGAAGGCTACTGCGGCCAGGCATATTTCTTGTTCGGCTGCGGCCTGGAGCAGATGCTCGCCGAGATCGATCCGACCGAGATCCTCGCGCACACCGAGCGCGTGCGTCAGATCAAGCTGCTGACCCTGCCGGGGGAGATGGGCGAGCGCTTCCGCGTCATCGGCCTTGGTCGCAACCTGGACGTGCGGCTGTGCGGCTTTGCGATGTTCGACGAGCGTGGCCGCCTGTGAGGCGGGCATGAAAAACCCCCGCCAGGCGGGGGTTCGGGGGCTGCCGCGGACTCAGGCGGTGACGTCGAGCTTGACGCCGACCCGTCGCTCCGGGTCCAGATTGGCGGTGTTGGTCGGCGGTGGCGTGAGTTCCTGCACCAGTGCGGCCGCCGATTGCTGCTCCGATTCCATCGCCTTTTTCAGCGCGCTGGTGCCGGCCTCGGTCGCCGGGCGTTGATTGCTGAGCAGCATGTCGATGTTGCTCTGACCGACATTGCCGACGTTCATGGCACCTGTCCTCCTGCCGATGACCTGTTCCAACCATACGCCAAGACAAGGAATTTTTCCTTAATCGGCGGCCGGTGACACCGTCTTTTCCAAAGCCGCGATGGCCTGGATGCGTGCACTGCGCAGTGCCGCAGCCAGTGCCTCGCCTTTCAGGCCGTGTTCGAGCAGCGGCTGCACGGCGACGGCGGCGGCGCACTCGCGTGCGGCGGCGAAAAGGCGGGCCTGCGGATAGGCGCTGTCTTCGAAGCCGAGGCGGCCGCGTGCATCGGCTTCGCAGGCGAGCAGCACCTGTGCAAAGCGCTGCGGCCGGCGCAGCGCATCGAGTCGCTCCAGCGTCGTCAGCAGCGTGTCGGCGCGCAGCTCGAAGGCGCGGTGCACGTGGGTGTGGTACTGCGCCACCAGCAGCGCGAGGTCGCGGAATTCGGCCGGCACACGCAGGCGCGCACACAGGCTGCGGATCAGCTCGACGCCGCGGGCTTCATGGCCGACGTGGCGCGGCCATTCCGCTGCCGGCGTGGTGCCCTTGCCGAGATCGTGCAGCAGCGCAGCGAAGCGCGTCGGCGCATCGCCACCCAGGCGCACCGCCTGCGCCAGCACCATCAGCGTGTGCACGCCGGTGTCGATTTCCGGGTGATGCTTTGACGGCTGCGGCACACCCCACAGGCGGTCGAGCTCCGGCAGCAGGCGCGCCAGCGCGCCACACGCGCGCAGCACCTCGATGAAGACACCGGGCTGCGCTTCGCCCAGCGCCCGCGCCCATTCCTGCCAGACCCGTTCCGGTGTCAGCGCGTCGACTTCGCCGGCGGCGACCATCGTGCGCATCAGCGTCATGGTGTCCTCGGCGACGCTGAAGCCGAGCCCGGCGTAGCGGGCGGCAAAGCGAGCCAGACGCAGGATGCGCACCGGATCTTCGGCGAAAGCCGCGGAAACATGGCGCAGCACGCGCGCTTCGAGATCTCGCTGACCGCCATAGGGGTCGATCAGCCGGCCGTCGGCGGCCTGGGCGATGGCATTGATGGTCAGGTCGCGGCGCAGCAGGTCTTCTTCCAGCGTCACCGCCGGATCGGCGTGCACCGCGAAGCCGTGGTAGCCGGGCGCGGTCTTGCGCTCGGTGCGCGCCAGCGCGTACTCCTCGCTGCTCTGCGGGTGCAGGAACACCGGGAAGTCCTTGCCGACCTGACGGTAGCCGGCGGCGAGCATGTCCGCCGGGGTGGCGCCGACCACCACCCAGTCGCGCTCGTGGACTTCGCGCCCGAGCAGGGCGTCGCGTACCGCGCCGCCGACCAGATAAATCTGCATGTGTGTCTCCCAGCCTGCCTCGTGCGCTCAGGTCGCGAACCACCAGTCCGCTCCCTCGACGCGGCCGAGCGCGGCGAGCTGCTGGCGGATCAGCGGCTTCTGCGAGCCCTGCGACACCGTGACCAGGATGATCGCATCGCGCTGCGTGGCGGCCCAGCCCGGTGCATGCACCGGCAGGCCGCGTTTGGGGTTGCGGTATTTGCGGGCGTCGAGATCGACGAAGCCGCGCAGCGCCGCCCCGTGTGCGCGCAGGCCGTCGCACAGCGCCGCCCCGGTTTTGGTGGCGCCCCAGAGGATGATCTCGCGCCCGTGCAGCGCCTGCGCCAGCATCCGTGCCTTCAGCGCGATCAGCGCCGGACGCGCGCAGCGCGGGTCGCGCCGGGTCAGCCGGCCTGGATGTTCGCGCCAGTCGAGCAGGATGCCGGCCGGTTTGGCCATCGCCAGGCCGGCGGCGTGGGCGCGCAGCAGCCAGTCGTAGTCCTCCGGCCAGGCGCCGGCGTGATACTCGCCGACGCGCTCCCAGGCGGCGCGGCGCAGCAGCCAGCCCGGGTGCGGCAGCGGGCTGTCGATGTAGATCTCGCGGGCGATGTCGGCCGGACGGGTCAGCGCGTTCAGCCAGTCGCGGTAGGCGCGGCCGCCGGCGCTCGGCTCGGCGCCGAGCAGCTCGACGCGGGTGCCGCAGATCATTACTCCGGGTTCGGCGGCGAGCAGCGCCAGCTGCGCGCCGAGGCGTTCGCGCCGGCACAGATCGTCGGCGTCCATGCGGGCCAGATAGGCGCCGCGCGCCTGTGCCATGCCGTGGTTGAGCGCGGCGACGATGCCGCGCGGCGGCTGCTGCAGCAGGCGCAGCCGCGCATCGGCAGGCAGGCGCTGCGTGGCGCCGTCTTGCGAGCCGTCGTCGACGACGATCAGCTCGAAGTCGGTGAAGTCCTGTGCCAGCACGCTGGCGACCGCCGCCAGCAGCCAGTCGCCGCCGTCGCGCACGGGCAGGATCACGGAAACGCTCGGTTGCTGCATGGCTGTCACGGCTCGCTGGCGGGGGCGGACAGGGTGCGCAAGGCGGCGCTTGCGCGCCACCCGGCGCGCTCGCATGCTGGCACGGGCACAGCGGTCGGCGGAGTGGCGATGGCAGGCGATCAGGACTGGAAGGGTAAATATTTCGATGCCCTCGGCGAACTGGAGCAGCTCGAAAAGGACTGGAAGGCGCGCGAGGAAGTCCTCGTGTTCGCCGTCAACCGCCTGAGCCTGCTCGGCCAGGGGCTCGATACCCGCCTCGATCCGCACCTGGAGTCGCTGCGCCTGGGGCTGCGCCGCAATCAGACCACCGAGCGGCTGCGCGCCGAACTCAGCTGCATCGCTGAGCTGCTCGATGAGCTGCGCCATCTCGGCAAATCCGGCCTCGACGACGAACTGGTCCACCTGCTGTCGATGATGCGCCTGCCGCCGGCGCGGCAGCCGGCGCTCGATACTCTGCTGGTGCGCCTGCGGCAGACACAGCCGCCGCGCGGCCAGCTGCTCGAAGCCATCGCCATGGAGCTCAACCAGGTGCTGCTGCCGGCGACGCGCGAACTGCCGGTGCCGCAACTGGCCGCGCCGCAGGCCGCCGTCACGCCGCCGCCGGGCGAGCCGGCGACGCACGGCGGCCGCACGCTGTCGACACTGCTCGAACGCCTGCGCCTGCCGTGGACACCCGAGCTCGAAGCCCTGCGCGAGACACTGCGCGTGCATCTGGAACAGGCGATGAGCGCCGAGGACTGGCAGGCGGCGCTTGCCACCTGCGCCGAACTGGTCAACCGCGCGCTCGGCACCATCGGCGGCGAGCGCGACGAGCTGCGCGGCTTTCTCGAACAGGTCACCGAGCGGCTGGCGGCGCTCGAACACTACGTCGACGGCAATCGCAGCACCCTCGCCGACGCCCGCGGCAGCGGCGATCAGCTGCAGGGGGCGATGGCCGCGGAAATGCGCGGCATGCGCGACAGCATCGGCAACGCGCGCGATCTGGAGTCGCTCAAGCGCAGCGTGCTCGGTCACGTCGAACGCATCGACGCCGCGCTGCAGGCGTTCAAGTCGGCCGAGGAGGCGCGCCTCGATGCCTTTGGTGTGCGCATCGAAGGGCTGGCGACGCAGCTCGGCGATCTCAGCCGCGAGGCCGGCACGCTGCGCCGCGAGCTGGCCGAGCGCGACCAGCGTCTGCGCAGCGATCCGCTGACCGAGCTCGGCAACCGCCGGGCCTGGGACGAGGCGCTGGAGCGGGAATTCGGCCGCTGGGTGGCCCACGGCAAGCCGCTGACCCTGGCGCTGTGGGACATCGACTGGTTCAAGCGGGTCAACGATCAGCTCGGCCATGCCATCGGCGATCAGGTGCTGGTCGGCGTCGCCCGGGCGCTGGCGGCCGGCGTGCGCGCCGGCGACTGCCTGGCGCGCTATGGCGGTGAGGAATTCGCGCTGCTGCTGCCGGGGCTCGGTGTCGAGGAGGCGCTGGCCATCGCCGAGCGGCTGCGTGCCGCTGTCGCCACGCACAGCATCGCGGTGTCCGGGGGCGAGGTCGGCGTGACGGTGTCCTGCGGTCTCAGTGAGTTTCGTCAGGGCGACGATCCGGCCGCGGTGTTCAAGCGCGCCGACGATGCGCTGTATGCGGCCAAGCACGGCGGGCGCAATCGCTGCTTCGCCCAGTGAGCCGCGCGGCGCTGGCGGCTCTCGCGCTGCTGCTCGCGGCCTGTGCGGAGCCGGCGTACTACCTGCAGGCGCTGCAGGGGCAGGCCGCGCTGCTCAATGCCCGCCGGCCCGTCGCCGAGGTGGAGGCCGATCCGGCCAGTTCGCCGGCGCTGCGCCGGCAGCTGGCGCGCATCGGCGCGGCGCGCGAATTCGCCGTGCATACGCTCGACCTGCCGGACAACGGCAGCTACCGGCGCTATGCCGCACTCGGTCGCCCGGCGGTGGTGTGGACGGTGACGGCGGCGCCGGAGTTTTCGCTCGAAGCGCAGCGCTGGTGTTTCGTCGTGGCCGGCTGCGTGCCGTACCGCGGTTATTTCGAGCCGGCCGCGGCGCGGGCCGAGGCGGTGCGCTGGCACCGTCAGGGTTTTGATGTCGCGGTCTCGCCGGTGCCGGCCTATTCCTCGCTCGGCTGGTTCGACGATCCGCTGCTCGACACCTTCGTCGGCTGGCCGCCGGGGCGTGTCGCCGAGCTGATCTTCCACGAGCTGGCGCATCAAAAGCTCTACGTCGCCGGCGACAGCGCCTTCAACGAAGCCTATGCCACCACCGTCGGCCGCCTCGGCGCCGAGCGCTGGCTGGCGGCCAGCGGCCAGGATCAGGCGCTGGCCGACTATCGCACCGAGCTCGAACGCCAGCGGCTGTGGCGCGAACTGCTCGGCGAACTGCGCGCGGCACTGCAGGAACTGTATGCGAGTGCGCTGCCGCCGGCCGAGATGCGCGCGCGCAAGGATGCGCTGCTGATGCGCAGCGCCGGTCTGCTGGCACTGCTCGGCGATCGCCGCGGCTTTGCGCTCGGCAACGCCCAGCTCGCTTTGCTTGCCACCTACGAAGACGCGGTGCCCGCTTTCGAGCGGTTGCTGCACGCGTGCGGTGATGATTTCGCCGCCTTCCACCGCGCCGCCGCCCGCATCGCCGCCTGGCCGGCGGCCCGGCGGGCGGCCTGGATGCGCGGTCATTGATCTGTGGCGGTTGCTGTGTGACAAATCGTGTGCAGCCTGCACTGGCGCGGTGCATAAGGGCTGGAGTCAAGCGGATGACAGCGTTAACCTGAATGTCCGCCAAATGTCGTGCCGCGTGGTAGCCATCATCATGACCACCGTAGCTTTTCCCGCTGCCTTGCTGGAGCGTTTGCGCCGTGCGCGCCGTGTTGCAGCCCTGACCGGCGCCGGTGTTTCCGCGGAAAGCGGCGTGCCGACCTTTCGTGACGTGCACAGTGGTCTGTGGGCGCGTTATCGGCCCGAGGATCTGGCCTCGCCCGAGGCCTTCGCCCGTGATCCGGCGCTGGTCTGGAACTGGTATGCCTGGCGGCGGCAAAACGTTGCCGCCGCGGCGCCGAATCCGGCCCATTTCGCGCTGGCCGCACTCGCCACGCTGATTCCCGAGTTCACGCTGATCACCCAGAACGTCGACGGCCTGCACCGGCGTGCCGGCAGCCAGGCGCTGATCGAGCTGCACGGCAGCATCCAGCGCACGGTGTGCAGTGGGCGTCAGCGCCACGAGGTCGAGCAATGGACCGAAGACGGCAGCGAGCCGCCACGCTGCCCGGTATGCAGCGCGCTGCTGCGCCCCGACGTGGTCTGGTTCGGCGAGAGCCTGCCGCACGACACCATCGACGCGGCTTTCCGCGCGGCGGAGGAGTGCGAGGTGTTTCTGTGCATCGGCACCTCGACGCTGGTGTATCCGGCGGCGGAGCTGCCGTTTTTCGCGCACCGCCACGGCGCCTGCGTTGTCGAGGTCAATCCGCACAACACGCCGCTGTCCTCGGTCGCCGACTTCCGCCTCAGCGGCCCGGCCGGCGAGGTGCTGCCGACGCTGCAGCGCTCGCTCGAAGCCGGCGTGCCCTGCTAGCGCTGCGATGCTGCGCCAGGAGCCGCCATACCGCCTGTTTCTGCAATGGCTGCTGCTGGCGGGGCTGCTGGCTTTTGCGCTGACCCTGGCCTGGCAGCAGGGGCTGGTGGCGACGTACGTCTTCGGCGATCCGACCTGGATTTCGCAGAGCATTCTGCTGCTGTTCCTGCTCGCCTGCGCTCACGGCGGTCTGCGCGCCTGGTGGCTGGCGCGTGAGCTCGAATGCCTCGCCGCGATCGAGCGTCAGGCGCGCGCCGACAGCGCCGCGCGTTTCTGGCCGACCGCCGACGGCCTGCTGCTCGGCGCCGAACTGCATGCGCCTTCGCTGGCCGGTGATTACTTCAGCGCGGTGCTCGGCAAGCACGCCGGGCGGGCGGCGCCGGAAGGTCTCGAACACGCGCTGCTCACCGACGTGCTCGCCGATCGCGCCAGCGGCAGCCACGAGACCGGCTGGTTCCTCACCGGCCTGCTGCTCAAGCTCGGGCTGCTCGGCACCGTCATCGGCTTCATCCTGATGCTCGGCTCAGTGGCACAGGTCGAATCACTGGATCTGGCGACGATGCAGCGCATGCTGCTGGCGATGGGCGGCGGCATGAAGGTCGCGCTGTACACGACGCTGGTCGGCCTGATCGCCTCGATGCTGCTCGGCGCGCAATACCTGCTGCTCGACCGTGCCGCCGATCGCCTGGTCGGCGGCATCGTGCACTTCGCCGAGGTTGAACTCGGCCGCCGGCGCTGAGGGCATGGCGCTGCGCCGCGCCCGCCGGGCGCACGACATCGACCCGTTCACCGACCTGCTGTTCAATGCGCTGCTCGGCTTCACCTTCATGTTCATGATCGCGTTCATGGCGATGAACCCGAAGGCCAAGAGCGGCGTGATCGAGGCCAAGGCGGAATTCATCATCACGATGAACTGGCCGGACGGCAGCCCCGACGACATCGACCTGTGGGTGCAGGCGCCGGATGGCGAGACGGTGTGGTTCAAGCACCCGGACGCCGGCCTGATGCACCTCGACCGCGACGACCGCGGCCAGGCCAACGATCAGCTGCTGGTCGACGGTCGCGAGCTGATCAATCCGCTCAACGAGGAAGTGGTGACGATCCGCGGCATCATTCCTGGCGAGTACGTCGTCAACGTCCACTATTACGCCTCGCAGACGCAGCAGCCGGTGCCGGTGGAAGTCCGCGTGGTCAAGGTCAACCCGCAGCTGAGCGTCGTCTACTACGGTCATGTCGAACTGCAGCGGCTGAATCAGGAGGCGACCGCCGTGCGCTTCAGCGTGACCGCCGGTGGTCAGGTCGTCCGCGTCAACACCCTGCCGAAGCCGCTGGCACTGAGCCGCTCGGTGATCGACTAGCCCGCAACCCGCAGGAATCAAGCCCCGATGACCGCCGCCTGGATCGGCCTGAGCGCCGCCTACGCCCTGCTCGCGCTGCTGCTGGCGAGCCTGTGGCTGCACGCCCGTCTGCCGCTGTGGGTGAAGTTCACCGCCGTGGCGCTGGTGACGGCGTTCTACTTCGTCACCTGGCGCACGCTGCCGGGCTTCATGGGCTGGCCGAGCAGCGAGCCGCTGCCGGCGCGCTTTCAGCTGCTGGCGAGCGAAATCCAGGAACCCGAACCGCAGCGCGGCTTTGCCGGCGTGATCCACGTCTGGGTCGTCGACCTGGCCGGCGACCGTCCGGCCGCCGCGCCGCGCGCCTACCGGCTCGACTACGACAAGCCGCTGCATGCGCTGTTTGCCGATGCGATGAAGCGCATCCGTCAGGGCGTTCCGCAGCTCGGTTCGCGCACCGACGACGTGCGCGTCGGCGTGCCGCTCGACCGTTCACGCTTCGCCGACGGCCGCGATCGCCTGCAGCTGGGTGACCTGCCGCAGGCGCGGCTGCCGGAGAAGTGACGATGAAGCGCGCCGGTCTGCTGCTGCTGCTCACCGCCTGCTCGCCGCACGCCGAGCCGGACGATCCGTTCCCGCTCACTGCCGGGCTGGCCTGGCGCTATCAGGTCGCCACCGCCACCCGCGAAGGCTACCGCAGCGAAACCCTGCGCATCGAAAGCCGCGGCCGGCAGGTTCTGGACGGCCGCGAGGTCTGGGTGCGCCACACCTCGGACGGCAGCGAGTACTACCTGGAGGCCGACGCACAGGGCATCCGCCGGCTGGCGCAGCGCAACGTGCTGCAGGCGCAGCCCGAGTTCGACCAGCCGGAAATTGCCGTGCTGCCGCGGCCGTGGACCGTCGGCACGCGCTGGGTGGTGCCGACGCGGCCCTATCTGCTCAAGCGCCTGCAGCCCTTCGTCGAGGATCTCGGCCAGGAGATGCCGGTGCGCCTGCAGTTCGCCATCGAGGCCGACGACGACAGCGTCGAAGTGCCGGCCGGCCGTTTCCAGCACTGCCTGCGCGCGCACGGCGAGGGCAGCGTCTACCTGCTCGCCGATCCCAAGATCGGGCCGGTCGATGTGCCGATTCTGCAGACCGAGTGGTATTGCCGCGGTGTCGGTCTGGTGAAGCTCGAACGGCGCGAGGAGCTCGATTCGGAGATGGTCACCGGCGGCTGGCAGCGCCTGGAGCTGCAGGCGCTGGAGTAGGGGCGTTCAGTTCGGCAGTTCGACGCCGCGCCGGCGGCAGGCGGCGGTCAGCGTGTTGTGCAGCAGGCAGGCGATGGTCATCGGCCCGACGCCGCCCGGCACTGGCGTGATGTGCGCGGCCAGCGGCGCAACGACGTCGAAGTCGACGTCACCGACCAGCTTGGTGCGGCCGGCGTCGAGAGCGATGCGGTTGATGCCGACATCGATCACCGTCGCGCCGGGCTTGATCCAGTCGGCGCCGATCATCCGCGGGCGGCCGACGGCGGCGACCAGAATGTCGGCCTGGCGACACAGCGCGGCGGCATCGCGGCTGCGTGAATGCACGATGGTGACCGTGCAGTCCTCGCGCAGCAGCAGCTGCGCCATCGGCTTGCCGACGATGTTGGAGCGGCCGACCACCACCGCGTGCAGGCCGCTGAGCGAGCCGAGGCGGTCCTTGAGCAGCATCAGCGCGCCGAGCGGCGTGCACGGCACCAGGCCGGTGCCGCCGGTGGCCAGGCGTCCGGCGTTGAGCGGGTGGAAACCGTCGACGTCCTTGGCTGGGTCGATCGCTTCGAGCACGCGGTCGGCGTCGATGTGGTCCGGCAGCGGCAGCTGCACCAGGATGCCGTCGACCTCGGCGTCGGCATTGAGCGCGGCGACCAGTTCGAGCAGCGCCTCCTGCGTGGTGCTGGCGGGCAGTTTGTGCTCGATCGAGCGCATGCCGACTTCGACGGTCTGCGCCGCCTTGTTGCGCACGTAGACCTGGCTGGCCGGGTCCTCGCCGACCAGCACGACGGCGAGGGCCGGGGTGATGTTTTCGTCGTGTCGCAGCGCGGCGATACGGCGGGCGAGGTGCGTGCGCAGCGTGGCTGCGAATGCCTTGCCATCGATGATGCTGGCCATGAAATTCCTCAACGGGGAAACAACGCTCGAAAGCGACGCGAAATGATACGCCCGCGACGTGGCCGGGGCGACCGCACGCTTGTGGGCACCGTGGCCGCTGGTTATCGTGGCCAGTTTCCGCAGCCGCACGCCGTATCAGCCACCGCCATGCCGCACGCCCCGCATTTCGTTCTGACGCTGTCCTGCCCCGATACCACCGGCATCGTTGCCACCGTCTCCGGGTTTCTCGCCGAGTATGCGTGCAACATTCTGCAGAGCGACCAGTACGGCGACGAGTACACCGGCCGCTACTTCATGCGTGTGAGCTTCTGCGGCAGTCCGCAGCTGCCGGATGCGCCGGCGCTGCGGGCGGCGTTCGCGCCGATCGGCGAGCGCTTCGCGATGGACTGGCACATCTTCGACACCGCGGTGAAGCCGCGGCTGGTGATCATGGTGTCGAAGTTCGGCCACTGTCTGAACGATCTGCTCTACCGCTACCGCGTCGGCGCGCTCAACGTCGAGATCCCGGCGGTGATCTCCAACCACCGCGATTTCTACCAGCTGGCGGCGAGCTACAACGTGCCGTTCCACTACCTGCCGATGATCGGCGGCGATAAGGCGGTGCAGGAATCACGCGTGCTGGAGATCATCGAGCACGAGCAGGCCGATCTGGTGGTGCTCGCGCGCTACATGCAGATCCTCTCCGATGACCTCTGCCGCCGCCTCGCCGGGCGGGCGATCAACATCCATCACTCCTTCCTGCCGAGTTTCAAGGGTGCCAAGCCCTATCACCAGGCCTACGAACGCGGCGTCAAGCGCATCGGCGCGACGGCGCACTACGTCACCGCCGATCTCGACGAGGGGCCGATCATCGAGCAGGAAGTCGCCCCGGTGAACCACGCGATGGGGCCGGAGGATCTGGTGGCCGTCGGCCGCGACCTGGAAAACGTCGTGCTGGCCCGTGCGGTCAAGGCTCACGTCGAGCACCGCGTGCTGCTCAACGGCCGGCGTACGGTGGTGTTTCCCTGAGGCGGGCGTCCGGCGCGGTCCGGCGGACGCTGCCGGCTAGCTCGACGACACCGGTCGACAAAAAAAACCGGACGGGACCACTCCGTTGGCCCGTCCGGTTCCGCTTTGGCTGCGAACCGTGATTATGGGTAAGCGTAGCTGCTGAAAGCCTGCTTTAACCTTGCTGTGCCTCAAGCCAGCGCTCGGCATCGAGCGCCGCCATGCAGCCGGTGCCGGCAGAGGTGATGGCCTGGCGATAGACGTGGTCGGCGACGTCGCCGGCGGCGAACACGCCGGGGACGCTGGTCATCGTGGCATTGCCACTGGTGCCGGACTGCACCGTCAGGTAGCCGCTCTTCATCTCCAGCTGGCCTGCGAAGATCGCCGTGTTCGGCTTGTGGCCGATGGCGATGAACACGCCGTCGACGCCAATGTCGCGCGTGCTGCCATCGAGCGTGCTCTTCAGGCGGGCGCCGGTGACACCGCTGGCGTCGCCGAGCACCTCGTCGAGCGTGGCGTTGGTCGCCAGCACGATCTTGCCGGCAGCGACCTTCTCGTTGAGATGGTCGATGAGGATCGCCTCGGCGCGGAACTTGTCACGGCGGTGGATCAGCGTGACCTGCGAGGCGATGTTGGCCAGATACAGCGCCTCCTCGACCGCGGTGTTGCCGCCGCCGACCACGGCGACCGGCTTGTTGCGGTAGAAGAAGCCGTCGCAGGTGGCGCAGGCCGACACGCCCTTGCCCATGAAGGTTTCTTCCGAGGGCAGGCCGAGATACTGGGCGCTGGCGCCGGTGGCGATGATCAGCGCGTCGCAGGTGTAGGTGCCGGAGTCGCCGACCAGCGTGAACGGCCGCTGGCCGAGCTGCACGGTGTGGATGTGGTCGAAGATGATCTCGGTGTTGAAGCGCTCGGCGTGCTTGCGCATGCGCTCCATCAGGTCCGGCCCCATCAGCCCCTCGACGTCGCCGGGCCAGTTGTCGACCTCGGTGGTGGTGGTCAGCTGTCCGCCCATCTGCAGGCCGGTGATCAGCACCGGCTTGAGGTTGGCGCGCGCGGCATAGACGGCGGCGGTGTAGCCGGCCGGGCCGGAGCCGAGGATCAGCAGGCGGGCGTGTCTGGTTTCGCTCATGGGGGATCTCCGGGCTGGGCGAAAGATGGATTCGATGCCGACTCCCAAAACGGGAGGTTTGGGGCTCGGCACCGCGGCGGGGCAGGCTGTGCCCCGCGCGGGTGTGCCGTGCGACTTACAGCGCGGTGCTGTTCTCGGCGAGGTAGGCGGCCACGCCCTCGGTGGTGGGCTTCATGCCCTTGTCGCCCTTGTTCCAGCCGGCCGGGCAGACTTCACCGTGCTCCTCGGTGAACTGCAGGGCTTCGACCAGACGCACCATCTCGTCGACGTTGCGGCCGAGCGGCAGGTTGTTGACGATCTGCGACTGCACGACGCCGTCCTTGTCGATCAGGAACGAAGCGCGCAGCGCCACGCCGGCGGCCGGGTGCTCGATGCCGAAGGCCTGGCTGATCTCGTGCTTGACGTCGGCGACCAGCGTGAAGCCGACGCGGCCGATGCCGCCCTTTTCGACCGGCGTCTCGCGCCAGGCGAAGTGCGTGAACTGCGAGTCGATCGACACGCCGACGACTTCGACGCCGAGTTCCTTGAACTTCGCCACGCGGTGGTCGTGCGCGATGATCTCGGACGGGCAGACGAAGGTGAAGTCGAGCGGATAGAAGAACAGCACGACGTACTTGCCGCGCAGGCTCGACAGCGTGAAGTTCTCCACGATGGAACCGTCGGCGAGAACAGCGGCAGCGGTAAAGTCCGGTGCCTGCCTGGTAACCAGAACGCTCATTGACCTTGCTCCTTGGGGAAGTATGCGACAGCGGAAACCATCACGGGCACGCACTCTAGGCAGAGTGTGAGCGATCGATGAAATAGAAGTTTTCTATCTGGCCTGATAGTCATTGCCTAACTAACGGGCTGTTTATTTTGTGACGCATCATTCTTACCTGTAAGCGCTCTGTATACTCGCGCCGCCTGCCGCCCCTCGCACGAGTTCCCGATCATGGAAATCCTCTTCGACCCGCAAGCCTGGATCAGCCTGCTGACGCTGACCGCGCTCGAAATCGTCCTCGGCATCGATAACCTCGTCTTCATTTCGATTCTGTCGGCGAAGCTGCCGGCAGCGCAGCAGTCGCTGGCACGCAAGGCCGGCCTCGGTCTGGCCGTCATCACCCGTCTCGGTCTGCTGTTCTCACTGGCCTGGCTGGCCGGCGTGACCGCACCGCTGTTCCATGTCGGCGACAACCCGGTCTCGCTGCGCGATCTGATCCTGCTCGGCGGCGGCCTGTTTCTGCTGGCCAAGGGTACGACCGAGATCCATGCCACCGTCGAAGGCGTCGAGGAGGAGATACGCGAGTCCAGGTCGGTCGGATTCACGATGACGATCGTGCAGATCGCGGTGCTCGACATCGTCTTCTCGCTGGATTCGGTGATCACCGCCGTCGGCATGGCCAATCACCTGCCGGTGATGGCCGCCGCCGTCGTCATCGCTGTCATCATCATGCTGGTCGCCGCCGATCCGCTGGCGCGCTTCATCGAGCAGCACGTCTCGGTGAAGATCCTCGCCCTGTCCTTCCTGATCCTGGTCGGCGTCGCGCTGATCGCCGACGGCATGGGCTTCCACATTCCCAAGGGCTACCTGTACTTCGCCATCGCCTTCTCGGTCGGCGTCGAAGCCCTGAACATTCTGGCGAAGAACAAGCGCCAGGCAGCCCGGGAGCCGCTGCCGGCCAAGGCTGACTGATCGCGATCGACCGTTGTGCGGCAGACACGCTCTGCCGCCATAACGACCAACGCCCGCTGGCGCGCAAGGTGCCAGCGGGCGTTGGTGTTTTCGGAGTGCTTTGAAGCGGTTCGGCTTCAGGCGCCGACGGGGCGGTTCTCCGGGTGGAAGCCCAGACGCAGCGACAATTTTTCGCCGGCCTGACGGATCAGCGAGACCCAGACTTCGCGGCGGCGTTCGATCGGGGCGGAGACCGAGATGCCGGCGACGATGTGGTTGGTGGAGTCGCGGATCGGTACGCCGATGCAGCCGACGCCGAGCTCGGCTTCCTGATCGTCGAGCGCGTAGCCCTGCTGCAGCGCGTTCTTCACCGAGCGCCACAGCGCGGTCGGGTCGGTGATCGAGTGCGGCGTGCACACCGGCAGGCCGGTGCGGGCGGCGTACTCCAGGCAGGCTTCGGCGCCGCCTTCAGCGAGGAACAGCTTGCCGACCGCGGTGACGTGCAGCGGGGCGCGGGCGCCGATGACCTGCTCGACACGCATCATGCGGTTCGGTGTGACGCGCTCGACGTACACCACCTCGTCGCCTTCGCGCACGATCAGATTGACCGTCTCTCCGGTTTCGTTGCGCAGCCATTCCATGATCGGCCGTGCCTCGCGGCGGATGTCGAGTCGGCCCTGCACGCGCGAGCCGAGCTGCAGCAGCTTGACGCCGAGCCGGTAATGACCGGCCGAGCTGCGCTCGACGAAGCCGTGTTCGGCAAGTGAGGCGAGGATGCGGAAGGCGGTGGACGGATGCAGGCCGGTTTCCGCCGAGAGGATTTTCAGACTGACCGGGCTGTTGTTCGCAGCGATGGCGTCCAGCAGTCGGGCAAGGCGATCGATGACCTGAATGGATGAGGTCGCTTGATTAACCATGGTCGTCCGGGCGGCTCCTGCACGTGGCTGGTTTGGAAACTAAATTCTGTATGGCGAAACCGCATCATATTGCGCTGCAACAATAATTTCCATCGTCAAAGCTTGAGGATTTCTTGAATGCCACATTATGAAAAAATGGTCGAAGCCTTCAGCTTTGGTAAGACCTTTTTCATCTGGCTGGCGCGCTCGTGATTTTTACAGTAGAAGAATTGTCCATGAACCTATGTCGTGGCTGAAACAGCAGCGTTTTCATTGGTTTTTTCCACACAAGGCGAACACCGCGATAGTTGAATCGAGGTCAGACCAATGATGGATGAGGCGACACAGGCCCTGCATGCCCGCATCACCCAGGGGATGCCCGAGCGGCTGATTCTTGCCGAAATGGAGGATTTGCGTCCCTATGAGTGCGATGGCCTTGCCGTGTACCGGCAATTGCCTCGCCTGGTGGTATTACCGGAGACCATCGAACAGGTGCAGCACGTGTTGCGCAGCTGCTGCGCGCTCGGTGTGCCGGTGGTCGCGCGCGGGGCCGGGACCGGGTTGTCCGGCGGCGCATTGCCGCATGCCGACGGCGTCGTCTTGAGTCTCGCCAAGTTCAATCGCGTGCTGGCGATCGATCCGCTGGCGCGCACGGCGCGGGTGCAGCCCGGCGTGCGCAATCTGGCGATCTCGCAGGCTGCCGCCGCTTACGGTCTGTACTACGCGCCCGATCCGTCCTCGCAGATCGCCTGCACCATTGGCGGCAACGTTGCTGAAAACGCCGGCGGCGTGCACTGCCTGAAGTACGGACTGACGGTGCACAACATCCGCGCGCTCGAAGTGGTGACGATCGACGGTGAGCGCCTGCGCCTCGGCGGCGAGGCGCTCGATGCCGCCGGCTACGATCTGCTGGCGCTGCTGACCGGCTCCGAGGGGCTGCTCGGCGTGGTCGTCGAGGTCACCGTCAAGCTGCTGCCGAAGCCGCAGCTCGCGCAGGTGGTGATGGCGAGCTTCGATCACGTCGACGTCGCCGGCGCCGCGGTCGCCCGCATCATCGCCGCCGGCATCACCCCCGGCGGTCTGGAGATGATGGACAACGGCTGCATTCGCGCCGCCGAGGATTACCTGCATGCCGGCTATCCGGTCGAGGCGGCGGCGATCCTGCTGTGCGAGCTCGACGGCACCGCCGAGGAAGTCGCCGAGGACCTCGCCCGGGTCGAGACGCTGTTGCGCGAGGCCGGGGCGACGGCGCTGCAGGTCTCGCGCAGCGAGGAGGAGCGCCTGCGCTTCTGGGCCGGGCGCAAGGCGGCGTTTCCGGCGGTCGGGCGTATCTCGCCGGATTACTACTGCATGGACGGCACCATTCCGCGCCGCGAGCTGCCGCGCGTGCTCAACGGCATCGCCGCGCTCGGTGAAAAATACCGGCTGCGCGTGGTCAACGTGTTTCATGCCGGCGACGGCAACCTGCATCCGCTGATCCTGTTCGACGGCAATGCCGCCGGCGAGCTGGAGCGCGCCGAGCACCTCGGCGCCGAAATCCTCGAACTCTGCGTCGCCGTCGGCGGGGCGATCACCGGCGAGCACGGCGTCGGCTTCGAGAAGATCAACCAGATGTGCGTGCAGTTCGCCGCACTCGAACTCGAACAGTTCCACGCCCTCAAGCACGCCTTCGATCCGCAGGGCCTGCTCAATCCCGGCAAGGCGATCCCGACGCTGGCGCGCTGTGCCGAATACGGCGCGATGCGCGTCAGCCGCGGTGAGCTGCCGTTCCCCGAACTGGAGCGTTTCTGATGGAGCCGACGCATGAAAGCCCTGATCGCGACTGCAGCGGCGAACTGCGCGAGCGCGTGCTGGCCGCCGCGCGTGCACGCACGCCGCTGGCGATCCGCGGTGGCGGCAGCAAGGCGTTCTACGGCCGCGAGGCGGTCGGTGAGCCGCTGGAGATGGCCGTGCATCGCGGCATCGTGGCCTTCGAGCCGACCGAGCTGTACCTGACGGCACGCGCCGGCACGCCGCTCGCCGAGATCGAAGCCGCGCTGGCCGCCGCCGGCCAGATGCTCGGCTGCGAGTCGCCGGCCTTCGGCCCGGCGGCGACGCTCGGCGGCACCGTGGCCTGCGGTTTCTCCGGGCCGCGACGGCCGTATGTCGGCGCGCTGCGTGACTTCGTGCTCGGCATGCGCCTGCTCAACGGCGCCGGCGAGCTGCTGCACTTCGGCGGCCAGGTGATGAAGAACGTCGCCGGCTACGACGTCTCGCGGCTGCAGACCGGCGCGCTCGGCACGCTCGGCGTGCTGCTGGAGATCTCGCTGAAGACGCTGCCGCGGCCGGCGGCCGAGCGCACGCTGGTGCAGGATGTACCACTGGCGGCGCTGGCGATCGAGCAGATGAACCGCTGGGCCGGTCAGCCGCTGCCGCTGTCGGCGAGCGCCTGGGACGGCGGCCGCCTGTACCTGCGCCTGTCGGGGGCGACGGCGGCGGTGGCTGCGGCCTGCGACAAACTCGGCGGCGAGTGTCTCGATGCGGCGTCGGCCGCGGCCTACTGGATGTCCCTGCGCGAGCAGACGCATGCCTTTTTCGCCGGCGCGGCACCGCTGTGGCGCCTGTCGGTCGCACCGAGCACGCCGCCGCTCGACCTGCCCGGGCCGATGCTGATCGAGTGGGGCGGCGGGCAGCGCTGGTGGCGCGGCGGCGGTGAGGCCGCCAGGCTGCATGCGCTGGCCGCGGCGGCTGGCGGCCATGCCACGCTGTTCCGTGGCGGTGACCGCCGCGAGGTGTTTCAGCCGCTGGCGCCGGCGCTAGCGGCGCTGCACGCTCGCATCAAGGCGAGCTTCGATCCCCACGCCCTGTTCAACCCCGGCCGGCTCTACGCCGGGCTGTGAGCGAGACTTCCAGCCATGCAGACGAATCTCGCCGATTTCATTCGCGGCAGTGCGCGCGGCGATGAGGCCGAAGCGATCCTGCGCAAGTGCGTGCACTGCGGTTTCTGTACCGCGACCTGCCCGACCTACCAGCTGCTCGGTGACGAGCTCGACGGGCCGCGCGGGCGCATCTACCTGATCAAGCAGGTGCTCGAAGGCCAGACGGCGAGCGCGCGCACGCTCAGTCATCTCGATCGCTGCCTGACCTGTCGCTCCTGCGAAACCACCTGTCCGTCCGGCGTCGATTACCACCGCCTGCTCGACATCGGCCGCGAGGTGGTCGAGACGCAGGTCGGTCGTCCACTGCGCGAGCGGGCGCTGCGCTGGGCCCTGCGCCAGGTGCTGCCGTTCCGCTCGCGTTTCACACCGCTGCTACGCATCGGTCAGGCGCTGCGGGGCGTGCTGCCGGCGGCGCTGAGCGCCAAGCTGCCGGTTCGGCGTCCGGCCGGTGACTGGCCGGCCGGGCCGCATCGCCGGCGCATGCTGGTGCTCGACGGCTGCACGCAGCCGGGCATCGACCCGGACATCAACGCCGCCAGCGCGCGGGTGCTCGACCGCCTCGGCATCCGCCTTGAGGTGGCGGCTCGGGACGGTTGCTGCGGGGCGGTGAGTTTCCACCTCGACGCCCAGCCCGAGGGGCTGGATTTCGCCCGCCGTCTGATCGACGCCTGGTGGCCGCAGATCGAGGCCGGCGTCGAGGCAATCATCGTCACCGCCTCCGGCTGTGGCGCCTTCGTGCGCGAGTACGGTCACCTGCTGCGCGACGATCCGCTCTACGCACAGAAAGCCGCGCGCGTCTCGGCATTGGCGAAAGACCTGGTCGAGGTGCTGGCCGCCGAGGATCTGTCGGCGCTGGCGGTGCGCCCGGCGGGGCGGCTGGCATTTCACTGCCCGTGCACGCTGCAGCACGCGCTGCGGCTCGGCGGTCAGGTCGAGGCACTGCTGACGCGGCTCGGCTTCGAGCTGACGGTGGTGGCCGATGCACACCTGTGCTGCGGTTCGGCCGGCACCTATTCGGTGACACAGCCGCAGCTGTCGCTGCAGTTGCGCACCAACAAGCTGGCGGCGCTCGAAGCCGGCGCGCCCGATGAGATCGCCACCGCCAACATCGGTTGCCTCGCACACCTGCAGGGCGGGACACAGCGCCGGGTGCGTCACTGGATCGAGGTGGTGGACTCGGCGCTGGTCTGAGCCACTATTGCGGCGGGCACGTCGCCCGCTGCTATCGGAGGACGCCGAGCGTGATCGGACACACACCGCAGGGTTCCAGTGCATCGAGCCGACCAGCCCCGAGGCGCCGGCAGGTATGGCGGGCGGGGCTGCTCGCCGCCGGCTGCTGGCTGCTGGCGGCCAGCGCCCAGGCGGAAGCCGACGGGCCGGATTACTTCCGCGTGCGTGGTGTCGCGGCGGGCCAGATGCTTGCCGTGCACACCGAACCCGACGCTAGTGCGCCGGTCAGCGCACAGCTGGCCGCCACGGCCGACGGTCTGCGCAATCTCGGCTGCAGCGGCGGTCCGGCGTTCGCCGATGCCGAGCAGCGTGCCGTGCAGGCGCAGCGCTGGTGCCGCGTCGAAACGCCGGATGCCAGCGGCTGGGTGCTGGCGCAATTTCTCGCAGAGGGCTCGGCGCCGGCCGCACCGCCGGCACCCAAAGCGTCGGTGGAGAGCGGCAATGCGCTGTTCGGCAGCTGGCGGCTGGTGGCCTTCGATGACCACGTCGCCACCGCCGAGAGCACTTTGACGCTCTCCGCCGACGGTAACGCCAGCGGGCTTGCCGGCTGCAACCGCTTCCACGGTTCCGCCCAGCTCAACGACAACGGCACGCTGACCCTGTCGCCGCTGGCGGTGACGCGGATGGCCTGTGCCGACGATGAGCTCGGCAAGCAGGAAGCCGCCTTCCTCGACAGCATGCAGCGCGTGACCAGCTACGCCGCCAGCACCTACGGCCTGATTCTCTTCGACGGCGAACATCACGCCGCGCTGGTGTTCGCGCCGGCGCGCTGAGGGCGCGCTCAACGCAATCCGCGTGTGGCTTTCGCCATCAACGATGCCGGGGCGCCTGTGGTCTGGTGCCTCGTCAGAGCGCGTCGCGGGCGATCTGTCGTCTGTCGGCGTGCCCGTCGTCGCTCCCGACGAGGCTGGTCGGCGTGCATGCCTCATGTGCCCTGCCACACCAGGTCCCGGGCCCGGCCAGTCGTATTTTAAAAACGGAATGTGTTTCCAAATAGCTCATGTGCAGGTGCGGTGAGCTGCTGCTCTGAAAGCTTGCTTGAGGTAAAGGCTTTGTGTTTTAGTGCACCGCACTTTATTTGGAAATTGTTTCCAAAATTGTGGAGAAGCTGCCGTGAGCCACACCATCATCGAACCCGCCCGCCCGCGTCTGCACCGTTCCCAGCTCGCCGTGCCGGGCTCGAACTACACCTTCATCGAGAAGGCGGCGGCGTCGACGGCCGATGTGATTTTTCTCGACTGCGAAGATGCGGTCGCTCCGGACGAAAAAGAAAAAGCGCGCGCGAACATCGTCCAGGCGCTCAATGACATCGACTGGGGCACGAAGACGATGCAGGTGCGCATCAACGGCCTCGATACGCATTACATGTATCGTGACGTCGTCGACATCGTCGAAAACTGCCCGCGCCTCGACATGCTGCTGATTCCGAAGGTCGGTACCGCGGCCGACGTCTACGCCGTCGACATGCTGGTCAACCAGATCGAGATGGCGAAGAAGCGCGAGAAGAAGCTCGGCTTCGACATCCTCATCGAGACCGCGCTCGGCATGGCCAACGTCGAGGCGATCGCGCAGGCCAGCAAGCGCATCGAGGCGATGAGCTTCGGCGTCGCCGACTACGCCGCCTCGACCCGCGCGCGCACCACGGTGATCGGTGGCGCCAACCCGGAATACGGCATCCTCACCGGCGGCGCCGGCGATGCCGAGCGCCAGTTCCACTGGGGCGACATGTGGCATTACGCGCTGTCGCGGATGATCGTCGCCTGCCGCGCCTACGGCCTGCGCCCGATCGACGGTCCGTTCGGTGATTTCTCCGACCCGGATGCCTATGTCGCTGCCGCCAAGCGTGCCGCGATCCTCGGCTGCGAGGGCAAGTGGGCGATCCATCCCTCGCAGGTCGAGCTGGCCAATCAGGTGTTCTCGCCGTCGGAGGCGGAGGTCACCAAGGCGCGGCGCATCCTCGAAGCGATGGAGCAGGCCAAGCGCGAAGGCAAGGGCGCGGTGTCGCTCGATGGCCGGCTGATCGACATCGCCTCGATCAAGATGGCCGAGAACCTGCTGTCGAAGGCGGCGCAGATCGCCTCGCACTGATGCCGCTGCTGCGATCGTCGCGGCCGTAAACACGCTCGCAGTCAGCCGGGGCGGGCGGCACAATCGCCCGTTTCCCTGGCTGCTGGGTGCTGTCGCATCGTGAGTGCTTCGCGTGATCGCCTGATCGGATTTCTGCTCGTGCTCGGCTCGGCCGCGGGCTTTGGCCTGATGCCGCTGTTTGCCCGCGTGGCCTATGCCGACGGGCTCAGTCCGTCGGCGCTGATGGCGCTGCGCTTCCTCGCCGCGAGCGTCTGCCTCGGTGTGCTGGTGCGCCTGCGCGGTGAATCGCTGCCGCGCGGGCGCACGCTGGCGGCGCTGCTGCTGATGGGCGGCGGGCTGTATACGCTGATCGCACAGTGCTACTTCTCGGCACTGACGCAGGCCTCGGCGGCGCTGGTCGCGCTGGTGCTCTACACCTATCCGGTGCTGGTGATGGGGGCCAACGTGCTGCTGTTCGGCGAGCCGCCGACCTGGCGCAAGTGCGCGGTTGCCGGGCTGGCGATGCTCGGCCTGGCGATCACCGTCGGCAGCGATCTCAGCGGCGCCTGGGGCGGCATCGGTCTGGCGCTCGGTTCGGCGTTTGGCTACGCGGTCTACATCCTGGTCGGCGATCGGGCGGCGGGCGACTGCCAGCCGCTGGCCGGCAGCTTCGTCGTCATCGCTGCCAGCGCCCTGAGCTGCACGCTGCTGGCGCTGGCCGATGGCTGGCGCATGCCGCAGTCGCTGCACGGCTGGAGCGCGGTGCTGGCGCTGGCGCTGGTGTCGACGGTGCTGGCGATCGTCGCCTTTCTCGCCGGGCTGCGGCGCATCGGTTCGACCTCGACCGCGATGGCCTCGACCGTCGAGCCGGTGGTCGCGGTGCTCGGCGCCGCGGTTTTTTTGGGTGAACCGCTGACCGTCGCCCGCGTCTGTGGCGGATTCTTCATACTCTGGGCGGTTATCCTGCTCGCCAGAACCCCCGTGCAGTCAACGCAAGGAGTTGTCGCATGAATTTGCGTCCCCGCCGATCCGTCCTCTACATGCCGGGCGCCAATGCCCGCGCGCTGGACAAGGCCCGTGGCCTGCCGGTCGACGGCGTGATCCTCGACCTCGAAGACGCGGTCAGTCCGTCGTCGAAGGGGCTGGCCCGCCAGCAGATCGTCGCCGCGCTGACGCAGGGTGGCTACGGCCACCGCGAGGTGATCGTGCGTGTCAATGCGCTGTCGACGCCGTGGGGCTACGAGGATATCCACGCCGTCGCCAAGCTCGGCGCCGATGCGATCCTGTTCCCCAAGGTCGACACCCCGGAGCAGGTCATCGCCGCCGTCACCGCGCTGGAGGCGGCCGGTGCGCCGGCCGATCTGCCGGTGTGGATCATGGCCGAGACGCCGCGCGGCATCCTCAACATCGATGCCATCGCCGGCGCCTCGAAGCGCCTCAGCACCATCGTCATGGGCACCTCGGATCTGGCCAAGGATCTGCGTGCGCGGCATACGCCGGACCGCACCGCCTTCATCACCTCGCTCGGTCTGTGCGTGCTCGCCGCCCGCGCCCACGGCCTCGATATCCTCGATGGCGTCTATCTGAACATCGACGACGAGCCGGGGCTGATCGCGGCCTGCGAGCAGGGCTGCGACATGGGCTTCGATGGCAAGACACTGATCCATCCCAAGCAGATCGCGGCGGCCAACGTGGTGTTTACGCCCGATGCCGAGGCGCTGGAGCAGGCGCAGGCGGTGCTCGCCGCCTGGGCCACGGCGCAGGCCGCCGACAGCGGCGTGTGCGTGGTCAACGGCCGGCTGATCGAGCACCTGCACGTGGTCGAAGCGCAGCGCCTGGTGGCGCTTGCCGATGCCATCGCCGCGCACGGCGTCTGAGGTCGCGTCGCCTCACAGTGGCGCGTGCGGGTAGACGATCAGGTACAGCGCACCGGCGAACAGGTTGCCGAAGGCGGCGAGGTAGAGCATGCCGAGTCCGCTTTCGTGCGCGCCGAGCGTGCCCAGTGTGCCGCCGATGAAGAACGCCACCAGCAGGCTGCTCAGCAGCGCGAGCTTCCACGGGTCGCGCACGCGGCGTTCGCGGGCGAGGTGGCCGAGGTGGATGCCGATGTCGGTGACGATGCCGCTGACGTGGGTGGTGCGCAGCGTCAGTCCGCGGTAGCTGCTCGCCATCGCGTTCTGCATGCCGCAGGCGATGGCGGCCAGCGGCACGGCGAGCATGTAGCCGTACTGCGCCAGAAAGGTCGCCGCCATCAGCAGGGCGCCCTGGATCAGCATCGAATGGCCATAGCGGCGGCCGGGCTGCAGGTTGCGGTTGCCGATGATCAGGCCGGAGAGGAAGGCGCCGAACAGAAAGCCGGTGAAGATGCCGGCCACGGCGAACAGGTCGTCGCGGTTGCCATTGACCAGATCGATGCTGATCTTCGACAGATTGCCGGTCAGGTGCGTGACCGGCAGGTGGAAGAAGGTCAGCATGATCGCGTTGACGAAACCGGCCGAACCGGCGAGCAGTACACCGCCGGCGATGACCTCCGGCGGACTCAGTTCCTTGGCCGTCGCCTGCGGCGCCGGGGTGTTGGCTGCGGGCATGGGGTTCTCTTCAAATCCTTGGCAAAAAGCAAGGTTAACCCCAGCCCGGCCGCTGCGTCGCCTGTTGCGGCCGCGGGCGGGCGGCGAGCCGGCGCCGCTCAGCGCACGTCACGCATGTTCTCGCGCAGCTCCTGCTTGTACATCTCGTTGTATTCGCGGGTGACGACTTCACGCGCGGCGATGTGGAAGCGCACGCCGGGATTCGGCTTGCAGTAGCCCTCCAGCCACTCCATGTAATTCCACGGCTTGGCGCCGTCGGTCCAGTCGAGGTGCCGACGGTCGATGACATCGGCGGTCGAGTGGGCGCCGGTGTTGATCGCCGAGAGATAGCCGAGCAGCCACTGGCGATAGGCTTCGCGCTCGGGGCTGCCGCGCTCGGTGGCGCTGAACTGCTCGCAGGTCGAGGTGCCGAGGCCGACGATCTTCCATTCCTCGACGTAGTTGCCGGGCGGGTAGCCCGGCGGGCCGGCGACCGGCACGCAGGCGGCGAGCAGGGCTGCGGCAGCCAGCAGCGAGAGCGGGGCGAAGGGTGTGGCGAACGGGTGCATGGTGTTGCTCCGTGAACGATGCCTACGACAGCAGCATCTTCATGCCGATCAGGCATAGCAGAGCAGCGAAGATGCGCTTGATGACGGCAGTCGGCAGGGTGTGCGCGAGCTTGGCACCGAGCGGCGCGCTCAGCATGCTCGCCGAGGCGATGCCGAGCCACGCCGGCAGGCTGATGTAACCCAGGCACCCGTCCGGCCGCAGGGGGGCATTCCAGCCGGTGATGATGAAGCCCAGTGTACCGGCGAGCGCGATCGGCAGGCCGCAGGCGGCGCTGGTGGCCACCGCATTGCGGATCGGCGTGTTGCACCAACTGAGGAACGGCACGGTCAGCGAACCGCCGCCGATGCCGACGATGCCCGAGACGGCGCCGATCAGCGCGCCGGCACCGCTGCAGCCGAGCGTCCCCGGCAGCTGGCGCTGGCCGGCCGGCTGCAGGCCGAGCGCCATCTGCACCGACACACTCAGCAGGAACAGCGCGAAGATCATGCGCAGCGTCGCGCTCGGCAGCACATCGACGACCGCCGCGCCGATCCAGGTGCCGACGACGATGCCGGGCGCCAGGCGGCGGACCGTATTCCAGTTGACGGCGCCGCGGCGGTGATGCGCGCGGATCGAGGAAATCGAAGTGACGACGATCGTCGCCAGCGAGGTGCCGATCGCCACATGCATGACCGCGCTCGGATCGGCGCCGTGACTGCGCAGGAAGAAGGCGACGATCGGCACGATGACGATGCCGCCACCGACACCGAGCAGGCCGGCGAGGACGCCGGCAACGGTACCGCCGGCGAGGAAGAACAGGATCGATTGCAGGATGTCAGGCACGTCACGGCTCCGCCCCGGGCGGGGTCAGGCGGCAGGAAAAGGGCAGGGGATCGCACGCCGTCGACGGACCGGCGCGGTCGCAGCTTTGGTGCTACATTTCGCGCGGTTTTTCGCACTTCTCCATGTGGGCGGGCTGCGGAACAGGAGCGAGAGTCTAACGGTCCCTTCGGCGGGTGTCCCGGTGCACCCGCTCAGCCAAGATCAACGACAAGCAGGGAATTACGCATGAAGGTTCAGACAGTCTGCGTTTTGGGTGGCAGTGGCTTTGTCGGCCATGCACTGGTCGCACAGCTCGCCAACAGCGGGCGCAAAGTGCGGGTGCTGACGCGCTATCGCGAGCGCTGCCGTGAGCTGGGAGTACAGTCGGATGTCGAACTGTGTCAGCTCGACAGCTTCGATAAGCCGACCCTCACCGCGAGCTTCCGCGGCTGCGACGCTGTCATCAATCTGGTCGGAATCCTCAATGAGGACGGCAGCCAGCGCTTCACGGCACTGCACGCCCAGCTGCCGGCCACCGTGGCGGCGGCCTGTGTCGAGGCGGAGGTGCCGCGCCTGCTGCAGATGAGCGCGCTCAACGCCGATGCCGCCAGCGGCGCGTCTGATTACCTGCGCAGCAAGGGGCAGGGCGAGGATGCCGCGCATGCCGCCGCCGAGCACGGCGTGGCGGTGACCAGCTTCCGGCCGTCGGTGATCTTCGGTGTTGGTGACTCCTTCTTCGGACGTTTCGCCACACTGCTCAAGCTCGCTCCGGTATTGCCGCTGGCCTGCCCCAACGCGCGCTTTCAGCCGGTCTACGTCGAGGATGTCGCAGCGGCCTTCGTTGCCGCGCTGGACGACCCGCGCAGCTTTGGCCAGCGTCTCGATCTCGGCGGGCCGCGCACCTACACGCTCAAGGAGCTGGTCGAGTACATCGCCGGCGTCATGGGTCTGAAGCGCCTGGTGATCGGCCTTCCCGACGGTCTGTCCCGCCTGCAGGCGACACTGTTCGAGAAGCTGCCGGGCAAGCCGTTCACGATGGACAACTACCGTTCATTGCAGGTCGACAGTGTGGTCAGCGGCAGCGATGGCTTTGCGCTGTTCGGCATCACACCGTATTCGGTCGAGGCCATCGTGCCGCGGGCGATGAAAGGCCGCACCGCCCGTCGCGACTACGACGGTTTCCGCTACCTGGCCGGTCGCTGAGCCTGGCGCACATGCCGCAGCCGGCATCCGCCGGGTGCGGCCGCGGTGCCCGCCTTCAGGCGGGTATCGGCACAGTGGTGGTTTAGGGCACCGGGTCCGAACCACCACGATTCGCGGATGAGCCTGTCCGCACGTCCCACTGAATCCATGCGGACCACGGTGTCGTGTTGTGCGCTGCCGTGGCGATAGGGCATTGCGCCATCAGCCGTGCTCCAGGGCAGGCCGTGCGTCGCCGGGTGGATGGGGCGGCTGATTCATGCATCGGGTCATCTGCCGGGCCGCTGATGCAGCGTGTCTCAGAGGCAGTGAAACCCGCCGTGACAATCTGCTGCGCGGCTGGCGCAGGGCGTGTTGCGCACAACTTGTGCATCTGTCATGTGCTCGTTTTTATCATATTGATTTTAATTTGTTTTATGTTTTTTTGTGTGTCACCTGCCAGGGCTGGCATCAACGTTGCGATAGGGATCAGGCCAGCCTTTGGCCAAGGTCGCCCGCGAGCGACCGCCGAACAAAATTCCCTGAGGACAACGGAGACACATCCATGATCTACGCGAAGCCTGGTGAGCCTGGTTCCAAAATCAGCTTCAAGTCGCGCTATGCCAACTTCATCGGCGGCGAGTGGGTTGCGCCGGTCGAAGGTCGTTATTTCGAGAACGTATCGCCGGTCGATGGCCAGGTTTTCTGCGAGATCCCGCGTTCGTCCGCTGCCGATGTCGAGCTGGCGCTCGACGCCGCTCACGCTGCCAAGGACGCCTGGGCCAAGGCTTCGCCGACCGAGCGCTCCAATATCCTGTTGAAGATCGCCGATCGCATGGAAGCGAACCACGAGATGCTGGCGGTCGCCGAGACCTGGGACAACGGCAAGCCGATCCGTGAAGCACTGGCCGCCGACGTTGCGCTGGCCATCGATCACTTCCGTTACTTCGCCGGTTGCGTGCGTGCGCAGGAAGGTTCGATCGGCGAAATCGATCACGACACCGTCGCCTATCACTTCCACGAGCCGCTGGGCGTCGTCGGTCAGATCATTCCGTGGAACTTCCCGCTGCTGATGGCGGCGTGGAAGCTTGCTCCGGCGCTGGGTGCCGGCAACTGCGTCGTGCTCAAGCCGGCCGAGCAGACCCCGGTCTCGATCCTGGTGTTCGCCGAACTGATCCAGGATCTGATCCCGGCAGGCGTGCTCAACATCGTCAACGGTTTCGGTCGCGAGGCCGGTGCGGCGCTGTCGACCAGCAGCCGCATCGCCAAGATCGCCTTCACCGGTTCGACCCAGACCGGCCGCATGATCATGCAGGCTGCCACGCAGAACATCATCCCGGTGACGCTGGAGCTGGGCGGCAAGTCGCCGAACATCTTCTTCGACGACGTCATGGCCAAGGACGACTCCTTCCTGGACAAGGCGCTCGAAGGCTTCTCGATGTTCGCGCTCAACCAGGGCGAGGTCTGCACCTGCCCGTCGCGCGCGCTGATCCATGAGTCGATCGCCGATGACTTCCTGAAGCTCGCCATCGAGCGCGTCAGCCGCATCAAGCAGGGCAACCCGCTCGATACCGACACCATGGTCGGCGCCCAGGCTTCCACCGATCAGATGGAAAAGATCATGTCGTACATCGACATCGGTCGTCAGGAAGGCGCGCAGTGCCTGGTGGGCGGCGAGCGCAGCCAGCTCGGCGACAACCTTGGCCGCGGCTACTACATCAAGCCGACGGTGTTCAAGGGCAACAACAAGATGCGCATCTTCCAGGAGGAAATCTTCGGCCCGGTGCTGTCGGTGACCACCTTCAAGGATGAAGCCGAAGCGCTGGAGATCGCCAACGACACCATCTTCGGCCTCGGTGCCGGTGTCTGGACCCGCGACGGCGTGCGCGCCTACCGCATGGGCCGCGGCATCCAGGCCGGCCGCGTCTGGACCAACTGCTACCACCACTACCCGGCGCATGCCGCCTTCGGTGGCTACAAGCAGTCCGGTATCGGTCGCGAGACGCACAAGATGATGCTCGACCATTATCAGCAGACCAAGAACCTGCTGGTGTCCTACAGTCAGAACCCGCTGGGCTTCTTCTAAGTACGGACTCGTTAGGCTCAGGAGCCTACGCAGCGGTCGCTTGCGGCCGCTGCACCCCGCCCGGGTGGCAACGGTGATCGTTGCCCCCGTTTTTTTTGAGCGGTGCGGGGATTTTCTGCACGCGGGTGTTGCCACGGCGTGCCCGTGCAGCAGGCCCGTGCGTTGGCCGGCGCCGGCGTCGACGATAGAATGCGGCGATGAACGCACAGCCTCTCGTCGGTCTCATCATGGGCTCCAGGTCGGACTGGAGCACGCTCGAACACGCCGCCACGACGCTCGACGCCCTCGGTATCGCTCACGAGGTGCGCGTCGTCTCGGCCCATCGCACGCCCGATCTGCTCTTCGAATATGCCGGCAGCGCCGAGGCGCGCGGGCTCGAAGTGATCATCGCCGGTGCCGGCGGCGCGGCGCATCTGCCGGGCATGGTTTCCAGCAAGACGGTGCTGCCGGTGCTCGGCGTGCCGGTGCAGTCGGCGGCACTCAACGGCATGGACTCGCTGCTGTCGATCGTGCAGATGCCGGGTGGCATTCCGGTCGGCACGCTGGCGATCGGCAAGGCCGGGGCGATCAACGCCGCCCTGCTGGCAGCGGCGATCCTCGGCGGCAAATACCCGGAAATTCGTGCCGCGCTGCGGGCCTTCCGCGAACGGCAGACCGATTCGGTGCTGGCTGATCCCGACCCGCGGGTGACGCCATGATCGTCGGCATTGTTGGGGGAGGTCAGCTCGCGCGCATGATGGCCCTGGCCGGCTATCCGCTGGGGCTGCGCTTCGTCGTGCTCGATCCGGCGCGCGATGCCTGCGCTGGTCAGGTGGCGGCACAGATCCTCGGTGAATACGACGATGTCGAGGCGCTCGCCGAACTGGCCCGCCGCTGTGACGTCATCACTTTCGATTTCGAAAACGTCCCCGCCGTGGCGCTGGAGCGTTTGTCCGCGGAAGTCCCCGTGGCGCCGAATCCGCAGGCGCTGGCCAGCGCGCAGGACCGGCTCAGCGAAAAAACGCTGTTCCGCGAGCTGGGCATCGGCACACCGGCTTTTGCCGCGGTCGATTCACTGCAGCAGCTCGAAGCCGCGGTGGAGGCGATCGGGCTGCCGGCAGTGCTCAAGACCCGCCGCTTCGGCTACGACGGCAAGGGCCAGCGCGTGCTGCGCGAGCGCGCCGAACTGGCGGCCGCGTGGGATGAACTCGGCAAATATCCGCTGATTCTGGAAGGCTTCGTCGACTTCACGCGCGAGGTGTCGATCATCGCCGTGCGTGGTCGCGATGGCGCGATCGCTTTCTATCCGCTGACCGAGAACCGCCACGAAGGCGGCATCCTGCGCCTGTCGCGAGCCCCCTGTACCGATGCGGCGGCGCTCGACGCACAAGCCCAGCGCCACGCCCGCGCCTTGCTCGAACATCTGGACTACGTTGGTGTGCTGGCGATCGAATTCTTCGATGTCGGCGGCACGCTGATCGCCAACGAGATGGCGCCGCGCGTGCACAACTCCGGTCACTGGACCATCGAAGGTGCCGAGACCTCGCAGTTCGAAAACCATCTGCGTGCGGTCTGCGGCATGTCGCTCGGCGCGACGCAGGCGCGCGGCTGCAGCGCGATGCTCAACTTCATCGGCCGCCTGCCGGCGCCGGCGGCATTCCTCGCCGAACCCGGCCTGCACTGGCATGACTACGGCAAGGAGGCCCGTGGCGGGCGCAAGGTCGGACACGCCACTTTGCGTGCCGATGAGCCGCAGACGCTGGCGGCGGCACTGAGCCGTCTGCAGCCGCTGGTGGTGGCGGACTGAGCCTTCAGGCAGCCGCCGCCTGGGTCAACAGGGTCACGCCGGCGCCGAGCGGGCAGGCGCGCACCGCATCGGCGAGTGCGCGGATCGCTGCCGGTCGCGGATAGCTCTTGCGCCAGGCCAGCGCGACGATGCGCTGCGGCGCAGGATCGGCGAAGGGGCGCACGCTGAGCAGCTCATGCGGCTGGGCGTAGGCGTTGACCGAGGTCTGCGGCAGCACCGTGACGCCCATGCCGGTGGCAACCATCAGACGGATGGTTTCGAGCGAACTGCCCTCCAGCGTGCGCTGCATGGAATCGGCCTCGGCGGAGACGGAATCGCGGTTGCATTCGGGGCAGGCCTGCAGCACCTGATCGCGAAAGCAGTGACCGGGGCCGAGCAGCAGCAGATCCTCGGCGGCGAGCTGGTGCGGAGTGATTTCCTCTTCCTGTTCCAGCGGGTGGCCGCAGGGCATGACGACGACGAAGGGCTCTTCATAGAGCGGCAGCGTCAGCACGCCGGATTCCTCGAACGGCAGTGACAGGATCAGCGCATCGACCTTGCCCTGCTTGAGCCGCTCGGCGAGCACGGCGGTGTAGTTCTCCTCGATCTGCAACGGCATGTGCGGCGCGGTGGTCTTGATCCGCGGGATCAGCTGCGGCAGCAGATAGGGACCGATGGTGTAGATGACGCCGAGGCGCAGCATGCCGGCGAGCTCGTCCTGTCCCTGCACGGCGATGGCCTTGAGGGCGTCGGCTTCCTCCAGCACGCGCTGCGCCTGATTGACGATGCGCCGCCCGACCGGCGTCACTGAGACTTCGCCGGCTCCGCGCTCGAACAGCACGATGCCGAGTTCGTCCTCCAGCTTGCGCACGGCGACCGACAGGGTCGGCTGGCTGACGAAGCAGGCCTCTGCGGCACGCCCGAAATGGCGTTCGCGGGCGACGGCGGCGATATAGCGGAGTTCAGTCAGGGTCATCGATCAGGGCCGGCAGGGTTCATCGGGCGGCGGCGCCAGGCAGCGCTCGCAATTCTCCGCGGTATTCTGCGCGCCTCCGGCGACATAAGCAGTGTCGCAAGTGCCCCAGGTGCCACGTGGCATGCCCTTGAACTGTCCTGCCGGTTTGTCGGCGGCGGTGCAGACCCACATCTGGTAGCAGGATGGGAACTGGCGCAGCGGTTTGCCGCGGCGTACCCATTCGCCGTCCGCCGCCGCCGCGCTGCCCGCACCGAGCAGGCTCGTCAGACAGATGATGATCGCAAGCCTTTTCATGATGGAGTCGTCACGTGCCCATGCGTTGGCGTAGACCACGATGCGTGGCGGCTGCAAAGGATGTTAGCGGTGGCTTGTGGCACCAACAAGGTTGCGGCCGAAAGGCGCGCGCGCGGCCGCCGTGTTGCGAATGGCGAAGTGTTGCGGCAGCGCGTGCAAGCACCGCCGATGCCTGCCGAAACGCGTTCGCATGGTGGTTCCCGCACGCTTGCGCAGTGCATGTTGCAGCATGGACACCCCCGGTGTTTGCGTGTAGTTTTGCCGGCGGCTGGAGCACCCGGCGTACAAGCAAAGATCATCAAGCCGGGCGACAGGTTGGGAGCGTTTCGGCGTACTTGTTTGCATGGGGCACATCGTCATCCGGTCGCCCTGTCTTCCGCGCGCGTCGCACGGTCGAGGTTGGCTACATGCAACCCCGCGCCTGAGTGCAGACCGCAGACACATGCAGCGCCTATCGCTTCCGGCCACTTTATGGGGGTCGCGACACGAATCATCAATGACTCCAGCCTGGCGCGCCGCGTGTTCATGCAGTCCGCCCAACGAGCGGACGAGGAAGGAGGTCTCATGGCTTACCAGCACATCAAGATGCCCACCACCGGTGAAAAGATCACCGTCGTCGACGGCAAGCTGCACGTACCGGATGAGCCGATCGTCGGCTACGTCGAAGGTGATGGCATCGGCCCGGACATCACCCGCGCGTGCCTGCGCGTATGGGATGCCGCGGTGGAGCAGGCCTATGGCGGCAAGCGCAAGATTCAGTGGTGCGAGCTGTTCATGGGCGAGAAGGCCGCCGAGATCTATGACGGCAACTACTTCCCGGAAGAGACCCTCGAAGCGCTGAAAGACCTGATCGTTTCGATCAAGGGCCCGCTGACCACGCCGGTCGGCGGCGGTTTCCGCTCGCTGAACGTGGCGCTGCGCCAGGAGCTCGACCTCTACGCCTGCGTGCGCCCGGTGCGCTACTACGCCGGCGTGCCGTCGCCGATGGTGCATCCGGAGATGGTCGACATCGTCATCTTCCGCGAGAACACCGAGGACGTTTACTCGGGTATCGAATACAAGTCCGGCACGCCGGAGAACGAGAAGGTCGCCAAGTTCCTGCGTGAGGAAATGGGCGCCGAGTTCTTCGAGGGCGCCGGTATCGGCATCAAGCCGGTGTCCGCCTTCGGCTCCAAGCGCCTGGTGCGCAAGGCCATCCGCTACGCGATCGACCACAAGAAAGACTCCGTGACGCTTGTCCACAAGGGCAACATCATGAAGTTCACCGAAGGTGCGTTCCGCAACTGGGGCTACGAAGTCGCCCGTGACGAGTTCGGCGATGTCACCATCACCGAAGACGAGCTCTACAGCGTCTACGGTGGCGTGCAGCCGGAAGGCAAGATCGTCATCAAGGACCGCATCGCCGACATCATCTTCCAGCTGCTGCAGCTGCGTCCGGCCGAGTTCTCCGTGCTCGCCACGCTGAACCTCAACGGTGACTACCTCTCCGACGCCGCCGCGGCGCACGTCGGCGGCGTCGGCATCGCCCCCGGTGCGAACATCGCCGACTTCGTCGCCGTGTTCGAGGCCACCCACGGCACCGCGCCGAAGTACGCCAACCTCGACAAGGTCAATCCGGGCTCGCTGCTGCTCTCCGGCGTGATGATGCTGGAGTACATGGGCTGGCAGGAAGCGGCTGATCTGATCAACGCCGCGCTGACCAAGGTCATCGCCGACAAGACCGTGACCTACGACTTTGCTCGCCAGATGCCGGGTGCCCGTGAGGTCAAGACCAGCGAATTCGGCGACCTGCTGATCGCCAAGATCCGCGGCAAGACCGACGAGCTGGTTGCCGTCGCCGAAGCGCATCGCGCCCAGGTCGAGGCGGAGAAGTCCAAGCTCGAAGAGCAGCGCGCGGCCAATCCGGCCGAAGCGATGAAGGACGCCGGCCGCCAGCCGCACGCGGTCTCCGACATCATGCACAAGGTGGTCACCGTCAAGGGTGACGAGAGCGTTGCCGAAGTCATGCACATGATGCGCGAAGCGCGCATCAGCTCGGTCGTCGTCGAGCCCGACAGCAGCGGCCAGTGGGGCATCATGACGCAGCGCGACGTCATGCGGAAAATCATCAATGCCAACCGCTCGCCGGCGCGCGTCGCGGTCAATGAGATCGCCAACCGTCCGCTGATCATGGTCGCGCGCGATACCTCGCTGGCCGAGGCCTCGACGACGATGGTCGAAGCGAATATCCGTCGCGTCGTCGTCGGTGCCACCGGCACGCCGGTGGGCGTGGTCTCCGACATGGACCTGTTCCGCACCGTCGAAGAGTTTGGCTGGGGCACCGAGTGAGCTGACCGGCTCCTGATCGGCCTGTAGTCGATACAGCGCCGGCATCACCCGCAGGGGTGGTGCCGGCGCTGTTTTTTTGCCGTTGTCGAAACATCGTTGCGGGCTTCGCAGCTTTTCGCGGCGTTCCGGGCTATACGTTGCCGCAGTACCAGCATGGGCTGGCTGTCTCGGGTGCGACGGCTTGACCACGAGTTGGACGGCTCAGGTGCATAACGAACGGAATTTTCTCAGGCTCGTGTTAGACTGATTTGAAGATTGGTAAATTGGTCAAACCAAAAGGAGCCCGCATGACGGAATCCACGAAGCGTGCGCCAGCCGCTGGCCGCCGGGTTGCGTTGTTGGCGACCTGCCTCGTCGATCTGTTCCGGCCAACGGTGGCTTTTGCGGCGGTCAAATTGCTGGAAGATGCTGGTTGCCATGTCGAAGTGCCGGTACAGACCTGCTGCGGTCAGCCCGCCTTCAATTCTGGGGATCGCGCGGATGCGCGGGCGCTGGCGGAACAGCTGATCGCGGCCTTCGAGGGCTGTGACTACGTCGTCGGGCCGAGCGGTTCGTGCATCGGCATGCTGCGTCATTACCCCGAGCTGTTCGAGGCCGGCTCGGCCTGGCAGGTGCGGGCGGCGGCGCTGGCCGATAAGAGCTACGAGCTGCTGGCCTTTCTCGTCGATGTCTGCGGTGTCGAACAGGTCGACGCGCACTACGCCGGTTGTGTGACCTATCACGATTCCTGTTCGGGGCTGCGCGAGCTGGGAGTCAAGGCTCAGCCGCGCAAGCTGCTGGCGAGTGTCAGCGGCCTGCAGCTCAAGGAAATGGAGGAAGCCGAGATCTGCTGCGGCTTCGGCGGCACCTTCTGCATCAAGTACCCGGAAATCTCCAACCGCATGGTCAGCGACAAGTGCGCCAGCATTGTGGCGAGCGGTGCCGACACGCTGCTCGCCGGCGACCTCGGTTGTCTGCTCAACATCGCCGGCAAGCTCAAGCGTGAGGGCTCGACCATCCGTGTGCGCCACGTCGCCGAGGTGCTGGCCGGCGTTGCTGACGAACCGGCGATCGGCGATGGCGAGTAGGGGATCGCGATGCAACTGACCAGCCCCGATTTTCCGCGTAATGCTGCACATGCGCTGCACGATGCTGCGCTACAGCGTGCCCTCGGCAACCTCAAGGCCGGCTTTCCCGGCAAGCGCGCTGCCGCGGTGGCGCGCCTGCCCGAGTTCGAAGCGTTGCGTGACCTCGGCCGCGACCTGAAAAACCACATCATCGAGCACCTCGACTACTACCTGGAGCAGTTCGAAGCCAGCGTGCAGCGCCAGGGTGGGCAGGTGCACTGGGCGCGGGATGCCGAGGAGGCGCGGGCGATCATCCTCGGCATCTGTCAGCGGGCCGGGGCGAAGACCGTCACCAAGGGCAAGTCGATGGTCTCCGAGGAGATCGGCCTCAATGAGCATCTGGCTGCGCACGGCATCGAGCCGATCGAGACCGATCTCGGTGAGTACATCATTCAGCTGCGCGGCGAGCATCCGAGTCACATCATCGCGCCGGCGATCCACGTCAACCTCGATCAGGTGTCCGACGCTTTCCACCAGCACCATCAGCAATACGGCAAGCACGAACGGCAGACCGAGCCGCGCGCTCTGATGAACGAGGCCCGCGAGATCCTGCGCGACAAGTTCCTGCGCGCCGACGTCGGCATCACCGGCGCCAATTTCTGCATCGCCGAGACCGGGCAGACAGTGATCGTCACCAACGAGGGCAACGGCGATCTGACGCAGTTGCTGCCGCGCGTGCACATCGCCATCACCAGCATCGAAAAAGTCGTGCCGACGCTCGAAGACGCGGCGACCTTCATCCGCCTGCTGGCACGCTCGGCGACCGGGCAGGAGATCAGCGTCTATACGACCTTCTCGGCGGGCGGCCGGCGCGCCGAGGACCTCGACGGGCCAGAGGAATTTCATGTCGTGCTGCTCGACAACGGCCGCTCGCAGATGGTCGGCGGTGAGCAGCAGGACATGCTGCGCTGCATCCGCTGCTCGGCCTGCATGAACCATTGCCCGGTCTACGGCGCGATCGGTGGCCACGCCTATGGCTGGGTCTACCCGGGGCCGATGGGGTCGGTGCTGACGCCGCAACTGGTCGGCATCGAGCACGCCGCCCATTTGCCGAACGCCTCGACCTTCTGCGGTCGCTGCGAGAGCGTCTGTCCGGTGCGGATTCCGCTGCCGCGGCTGCTGCGCAACTGGCGTGCGCGTGAATTTGAGCGCCACCTGACGCCGCAGGGGTATCGCTTCGGCCTCAGGGCCTGGGCCTGGCTGACGCGGCGGCCGGCGCTGTATTGCGGTCTGACCCGTCTCGGCGCACGCCTGTTGCGCTGGCTGGGCGGGCGCAGCCGGCGCATCCGCTCGCTGCCGCTGGCTGGCGGCTGGAGCGCCTGGCGCGACATGCCGGCGCCGCAGGGGCGGACGTTCCAGGCGCTGTGGGCCGAGCGCCAGCGCGCGGCGGGCATGGAGGGCAAGCGATGAGCGGCAGTCGCGAGCTGATCCTCGGCAATATCCGCAAGGGCTTGCGCCGCGGCGCGCTCAGCGGTGATGCGCTGGCGGACTGCGCCGAGCGCCTGGCGGCACCGCGGCCGAATCTGATCCCGGCGCGGGCGGCGGCGCTCGATCATGCAGGGCAGCTCGCGCTGTTCGTGCAGATGGCGAGCGAAGCCGCCGCGCTCGTGCACCGCGTCGAGGCCGCCGCGGAGGTGCCGGCGCTGGTTGCCGGCATCGTCGATGCGGCAGCGCTGCCGCGCCAGCTGGTCTGTGCTCCGGCCGCTGCGATCGCCGGGCTCGACTGGCAGGGCGCCGGTCTGCAGGCGCAGGCACGGGCCGCACGGCAGGGCGACCGGGTCAGCGTCACGCCGGCGTTCGCCGGCATCGCCGAGACCGGCACGCTGATGCTGCTGTCCGGCGCGCACAGCCCGACCTCGCTGAATTTCCTGCCTGACCTGCACATCGTCGTGCTCAGCGCGACGCGTGTCCTCGCCAGTTACGAGGAGGCCTTCGCGCTGTGGCGGCGTGAGTCCGCCGGGGAAGTGCCGCGTACCATCAATCTGATCACCGGCCCGTCACGCTCGGCCGACATCGAACAGAAGCTGCAGATGGGCGCACACGGGCCGATTCAGCTGCATATCGTCCTGCTCGGGGCGTGAGGCGGCGGGGCGCTGCCCGGGCGGTGCAGCGCTTAGCGCATGGCAGGCATCGCCTGATCGCTGCACTGTCATCGCCGCACGCTGGCTAGACTGGCACGCTTTCTCGTCCGCCGATGGATGCGCTGCCCGATGACCGTTCCCGCCGCGACCCATGCCGTGCTGCGTACGCACCCTGTCTTCCGCCGTTTCTGGCTGGCTCGCGTGGCGACGGCGATGGCCTACCAGATGTGCGGCGTCGCTGTCGGCTGGCAGGTCTATGCGCGCACCGGCAGCGCGCTGGCGCTCGGCTTGATCGGCCTGGTGCAGTTCCTGCCGGCGCTGCTGCTGGTGCTGGTGACCGGTCAGGTCGCCGATCGCTTCGATCGCCGTCGTGTGGCGCGCAACTGCCAGTGGATCGAGGGCATCGCCGCCGTGCTGCTGGCGCTGGGCAGTCTCGGCGGCTGGCTGCCGGTCGCCGGGATCTATGCGCTGATCGTCGTCATCGGCGCCGCGCGCGCCTTCGAATACCCGGCGATGGCGTCGCTGCTGCCGGCGCTGGTGCCTGCGGCCTGGCTCGGTCAGGCGATCGCTGCCTCGGCGGCGGCGATGCAGACCGCGATCATCCTCGGCCCGGCACTCGGTGGTTTTCTCTATGCGCTCGGTGCGCCAGTGGTGTACCTGGTCGCGGCGACGGCCTTTCTGCTGGCCGGTTGTCTGGTGCAGGGCGTGCGTTACGACACGCCGCCGCAGCCGGTGAAAGAGCCGGTCGGTCTGGCCTCGATCTTCGCCGGCATCGGCTTCATCCGCAGCCGGCCGGTGGTGCTCGGGGCGATTTCGCTCGATCTGTTCGCGGTGCTGCTCGGCGGTGCCACTGCGCTGCTGCCGATCTATGCGCGCGACATTCTGCACACCGGACCCTGGGGGCTCGGGCTGCTGCGCTCGGCGCCGGCGGTCGGTGCGCTGCTGCTGTCGGTGTGGCTGTCGCGACAGCCGCTCGAACGCCATGTCGGGCGCATCCTGTTCGGCTCGGTGGCAGCCTTCGGCCTGGCGACCGTGGTGTTTGCGCTGTCGACGCAGTTCCTGCTGTCGCTGCTGGCGCTGTTCGCGCTCGGCGCCGCCGATATGGTCAGTGTCGTCGTGCGCGGCACCCTGGTGCAGCTGGAAACGCCGGATGCGATGCGTGGCCGCGTCAGCGCCGTCAACTCGGTATTCATCGGCGCCTCCAACCAGCTCGGCGAGTTCGAGTCCGGCGTCACCGCGGCTTTGCTCGGCGTGGTGCCGGCGGTGCTGCTCGGCGGCCTCGGCACCCTGCTGGTGGTGGTGCTGTGGATACGCTGGTTCCCGGAACTGCTGCACCGCGAACGCCTGGCGGCCGAGCCCGCCTGAGCCTGCGCAGCCCGCGGCTTGCCGGATGGACGGGCTTTGTCATCAGATACGCCACGCGATACGGCAACTTGCGGATGGGCGGCGGAGCGTCGCTCGCGGAGGAACATTCATGACCACACCGACGTTCGCCGCCGCCTGGGCGGCGCGTACCACGCTTGAGCCCTTGCAGCTCGATTGCGTGACCACGCTGATGCTCAAGATCATCGACGGCAAATGCAAGATGAACGCCGATGACAAGACCGTGATGGCGGCGGTCTATGACGTCGTGCGTGAGCGTCCCGGTCGCCTGCTCGGCGCCGATGTGCACGCGCTGATCGAGCGCGCCCGCGCTGCCGCCGGCCGCGACGAGGCGCTGATCATGGAGGTCTACGAGCAGCGGCTGAACGCCGAGACGATGATCTCGCGGCCGGTGATGAAAGGCTTCAAGGCCTGGCTGCGCGGCGAGGGCATCCTCGCCGACGGGCAGGCCCAGCCCGAAGAGGCCTGAGACCGTTCGCCGTGCCGCCCGGGCCTCGGGCGGCGCGGACCGGGTGCGGCTTACACCGCTTCCAGGCGCTTCGAGAACAGCTCGTTGTCGTCGAGATCGCGCAGGCTGACGCTGAGCGCGCGGCTGGCGGCGTCGATGTTGACCTCGCCGAAGAACTGCAGGCCGGCGAACGGCGAGGTGTTCTGTACCGCCGGTGCTTTCTGCCAGACCACCTGCGGCCCGAAGCTGGCATCGAGCGCGTTGGGGCCGAAGCTGCCGGCGTTGAGCGGGCCGGAGACGAACTCCCAGAACGGATCGAAGTCCTTGAACGCGGCGCGTTCCGGCGCGTAGTGGTGGGCGGCGGTGTAGTGCACGTCGGCGGTCAGCCAGACGATGTTCTTCACGCCGGCGGCCTTGATGCCGCGCAGCAGTTCGGCGATTTCCAGCTCGCGGCCGCTCGGCGCACCGTCCTCGCCGTTGGCGATCGCCTCCCAGCGCGGGCTGCCGTCGGCATTCTTGCCATCGGCCACCTGCAGGCCGATCGGCATGTCGGCGGCGATGATCTTCCAGGTCGCCTGCGAATGGCGCAGTCCGTCGAGCAGCCAGCCGAGCTGCGGGCGACCGAGGAAGGCGCTGGCTTCACTCAGCTGCGCCTGGCGGTTGGCGCTGTTGGCGCCGCGGTAGCTGCGCATGTCGACGACGAAGACATCGAGCAGCGGACCGTAGCTGATGCGCCGGTACACCCGCTGTGCCTCGACGTCATACATGCGCCGCAGCGGCGCGTATTCGAGGAAGGCCTGCGTCGCCCGCGCCAGCAGCAGCGGCACGTTCTTTTCCGTGTAGCGCGTGTCGGCGCTGATGTCCTTGGCGGCCGACCAGTTGTTCATCACTTCGTGATCGTCCCACTGCCAGATCTGCGGCACTTCGGCGTTGAAGCGGCGCACGTTCTCGTCGAGCAGGTTGTAGCGGTAACGGCCGCGGAACTCATCGAGGGTTTCCGCCACCTTGGCGACCTCCGGCGTGACCCGATTGCGCCAGACACGGCCGTCCTCGACAGTCTTCTGCTCGGGAATCGGGCCGTCGGCGTAGATGGTGTCGCCGCAGTGAATGAAAAAATCGGGCTGGCGCTGGCGCATGGTTTCATAGATGCGCATGCCGCCCCATTCCGGGTTGATGCCGAAACCCTGGCCGGCGGTGTCGCCGGACCACAGCAGGCGCACGTTGCGCGGCTGCGCCGGGGCGGTGCGCAGGCGGCCGGTGACCGGCTCGCTGAAGCGCCCGGCGCTGGCGAGATCCTCGAACAGCACGCGCACGTGCAGTTCACTGTCGGCCGGCAGGTCGGTGAGGTCGAGGCGCGCGGTGTAGTCGGTCGACTCGGTGGCGTACGGACCGCGTACGCGGCGAGCACCGTGAAACTCGGCATTGTCGGCGACTTCCACCCACATGCGCGCCGGGCGGTCGGTGCGGCTCCAGACGATGGCGGCACCGCGGGTGACGTCGCCGATCTGCAGGCCCTGGGCGACGCTTGGCTGCCCGCCGGCGCTGTTGCCTCCGCTGCCGCCGGCATCGCTGTCTGTGGCGTGTGCGCGGGCCGGCCACCACGGCGCGACGGCGGCACCGGCCAGCAGCAGGCCCGAGCGGATGAGGAATTCGCGGCGGTCGTGATCGTGAGGCATCGTTCCATCTCCGGGAAACGGTCGGTGATGGGCGCGCAAGGCTAAGGCCTGGTTTTGGCAGCCTGATGACCGCCGCAAAATGTGAGGTAAATCACCTTGAAAGCTGTGCTGTACTCACGCCGTGTTCATCGCCGTCTGTCATCCTTCGGGAGCGCCGGCCTGGTGAGCATCGGCAGGTCGGAGTGCAGCGGCGGGGTGGCCATGGTTGGCTGCGGGGGCGCGGGAGGCGTGCCATGCGTCCGCAGATCCATTTTTCTGGGAGATATTCAGACATGACACTCACAAAGCGCCTGGGTGCCGAATGCGTCGGCACGTTCTGGCTGGTTCTCGGTGGTTGCGGCAGCGCCGTGCTCGCGGCGGCCTTCCCTGAGGTCGGCATCGGCCTGCATGGCGTCGCGCTGGCTTTCGGTCTCACCGTGCTGACGATGGCCTTCGCCATCGGCCATATCTCCGGCTGTCACCTGAATCCGGCGGTCACCGTCGGCCTGACCGTCGGCGGTCGCTTCCCGGCCAGCGAGGTCGTGCCCTACATCGTTGCCCAGGTGATCGGCGGCATCATCGCTGCCGCGGTGCTGTATCTGATCGCCACCGGCAAGGCCGACGCCAGTGTTGGCGGCTTTGCCGCCAACGGCTACGGTGAGCATTCGCCGGGCAAATACGGCCTCACCGCGGCTCTGGTCTGCGAGGTGGTGATGACCGCGATGTTCCTGTTCGTCATCATGGGGGCGACCGATGCCCGCGCCCCGGCGGGCTTCGCGCCGATCGCCATCGGCCTGTGCCTGACGCTGATTCACCTGATCAGCATCCCGGTGACCAATACCTCGGTGAATCCGGCGCGTTCGACCTCGCAGGCCCTGTTCGCCGATGGCGGCTGGGCACTCGGTCAGCTGTGGCTGTTCTGGGTGGCGCCGATCATTGGTGGTGCCATCGGTGCGCTGCTTTACAAGGCGGTTGCCAGCGAAGACTGAGTCGGCACTGCGGTGCTGCACACCAGCAGGGCGCCCGCGGGCGCCCTGTTTCGTGTACGGCCTCAGACGGGGAGGCCGTGCGCGTCGAACCAGGCGCGCATGCGCTTCCAGCCGTCGGCGGCCGCGGCGGGGCGATAGCTCGGACGGTAGTCGGCGTTGAAGGCGTGGGGCGTATCGGGGTAGACGACCAGTTCGCTGGCGCCGTGCGCGGTGGCGATCGCTTCACGCATGCGCTCGACCGACGTCACCGGTATGCCGGCATCGGCACCGCCGTACAGGCCGAGCACTGGTACGCGCAGCTGCGCGGCGAGGTCGAGCGGGTGCTTGGGCGTCAGTTCGCTGCTCGGCCCTTCGAGCTTGCCGTACCAGGCGACACCGGCCTTGAGCTGCGGATTGTGTGCGCAGTACAGCCAGACGATGCGCCCGCCCCAGCAGAAGCCGGTAATGCCGACGCGCTGGGTATCGGCGATGTCCTGTGCGCCGGCCCAGGCCAGCGTGGCATCGAGATCGGCCATCACCTGCGCATCGGGGACGCGCGAGACCACCTCGCTGATGATGCGTGGAATGTCACTGATGGTGCTGACATCGCCCTGGCGGAAGTACAGCTCCGGGGCGATCGCGCAGTAACCGAGCTGCGCCAGCCGGCGGCAGATATCACGGATGTGCTCATGCACGCCGAAGATTTCCTGTACCACCAGGATCAGCGGCGCATTGCGCCTGCCTTGCGGCATGGCTCGGTAGGCCGGCACTTCGACCCCGGCGGAGGGAATGTGCACCATCCCGGCGGTCAGGCCGCTGCTCGGGGTGACGATGGTTTCGGCGCCGACCGGACGCACGGCGGCGGCGAAGCCGGCCGCGGCGAGTGCGGTAACGAAACGACGGCGTGACGGATCGTCGGGAATCTGCGTGGGCATCAGCGAATCTCCTTGCGATGGATGCGACCAGCTTAGCCGGCAGCAGCGCCTCAGCCCGGCACGAACAGCGGGCCGAACGGCGACTCCAGGCGGTGCAGCGGATGGCCGTACAGAGCGGAGAGTGCGGTCGCCGTCAGCAGTTCCGTGCCGCCGGTCTCGGTGTGGCCGTCGGCGTGCAGCAGCACGATGCGGTTGCAGTAGCGTGCCGCCAGTGTCGGATCGTGGCTGACCATCAGCCAGGCGCGCGCGCCGCTGGCGATGCGCTGCTTCAGCAGGCCGAGCAGGACGTGCTGGTAATGGATGTCGAGATGATTGCTCGGCTCATCGAGCAGATACAGCGCCGGGTCCTGCGTCAGCAGGCTGGCGAAGCCCAGCCGCCGGCGCTCGCCGCCGGACAGCGAGGCGATGCGGCGCGATTCGAAACCGCCGAGGCCGACCGCGGCGAGCGCCGCGCGGGCCAGCTCGATGTCCCGTTCAGTCTCCCAGCCCCAGGGGCCGAGGTGTGGATGGCGGCCGATTAGCGCGGTCTCCAGCACGCTGCCGGCGAAGGCATCTTCATGCACCTGCGGCAGCAAACCGATGCGCTGCGCCCGCGTGCGCGGCGTCAGGGCTGCGAGCGGGATGCCGTCGAGCAGCAGGCTGCCGGCTTGCGCCGGGCGCAGGCCGGCGAGTGTATGCAGCAGCGTGCTCTTGCCGGCACCGTTGCGTCCGAGCAGGCCCCAGCGCTCGCCGGGGCGAATGCTCAGCTCAAGGCCGGTGCACAGTGCGCGCGCGGGCGTCGTCACCTGCAGTGCGCGGGCGGCGAGCAGTGGGGTTTCACTCATGGCGGCGCTCGCCGGCGTGCAGCAGCCAGAGGAACAGCGGCACGCCGAGCAGCGCGGTGACCGCGCCGACCGGCAGTTGCTGCGGAGCGATCAGGCTGCGCGCCAGCGTATCGGCAATCACCAGCAGCGTGCCGCCGGCGAGCGTGCAGGCCGGCAGCAGCAGACGGTGGTCGCCCCCGATCAGCAGGCGCAGCAGATGAGGCACGACCAGGCCGACGAAGCCGATCGAGCCGGCGATCGTCACTGCCGTGGCCGCCAGCAGCGAGGCGAGCAGATACAGCAGCAGGCGCAGCCGGCGCACCGGTACGCCGAGGCTGGCGGCGGCCAGCTCGCCGTGGGCGAGGACGTTGAGCTGCGCCGCCAGCGGCCAGGCGGAGCCCAGCGCAACGAGCAGTACCAGCCAGGCGCCCCAGCTCACCGCCGCCGCCGACAGGTCACCGATCAGCCAGAACAGCATGCCGCGCAGCGCGCGCTCCGGTGCCAGTGACAGCAGCAGGGTGATCAGCGCGCCCCAGCCGGCGGCGGTGACCACGCCGGTCAGCAGCAGGCGCAGCGGTGTCCACGCGCCGCGGCCGTGGGCGAGGCCGAACACCAGCGTCACCGCACACAGAGCCCCGGCGAAGGCACCAAGGTTGACCCACAGGCCGCCCAGGCCGAGCAGCAGCAGCGACAGCGCGCCGACCGCCGCGCCGCCGGAGACGCCGAGCACATAGGGATCGGCCAGCGGATTGCGCAGCAACACCTGCATCAGCGCTCCGGACAGCGCCAGCAGCGCACCGGTGACGAAGGCGGTTGCCGCGCGCGGCAGGCGCAGCTGCCAGACGATCGCCGCACCGGGGCCGTCGCCGAGCAGCGCCTGTAGGGTGTCCGTCAGGCTGAAATTCGCACTGCCGCACAGCGCCGCGAACAGCAGGGCGAGCAGCGCTGCTGCGCCGAGCAGCGCAAGGATCGCCAGCGCCCGCTTCACGTCAGTCGCGCAGTGAGAGGATGCTCCAGCCGGCGGCGGTGGCGTGAGCGTGCAGGATCGGGTCGGGATCGACGGCGACCGGGTGGGCGACCTGTGACAGCAGCGGCAGGTCGTTGTGCGAGTCGCTGTAGAACCAGGCATCGTCCAGGGCCGAGCGGTCCGCGCCGAGCCAGGCATGCAGGCGCTCGACCTTGCCTTCGCGGAAGCAGGGCACACCGTGCGCATGCCCGGTGTAGTGACCGTCGACCACTTCCGGTTCGGTCGCCAGCAGGTGCTCGACGCCGAGCAACTCGGCGATCGGCGCGGTGACGAAGCGGTTGGTCGCGGTGATGATCACCAGCGTGTCGCCACGCGCGCGATGGCCGTCGAGCTGCGCGCGGGCCTTGGCGGAGATCAGCGGCTGGATGCGCCGTTCGATGAAATCGTCCCGCCAGGCGTGCAGTTGCGCCAGCGGATACGCTGCCAGCGGCGCCAGCGCAAAGCGCAGGAAGGCCTCGATGTCCAGCGTGCCGTTTTCGTACTCGGCATAGAAGCGCTGATTGCTGCGCTCGTAATGCGCACGATCAACGGCGCCGGCTTCGATCAGATGCTGGCCCCAGAGATAGTCGCTGTCACCGCTGAGCAGGGTCTGGTCGAGGTCAAACAGGGCTAGGCTCACGATGCGCGTCCGGCTGCCGGGAGGAGCGCGGCAGCGTAGCGGATGCCCGCCGGGACGGGCAAATCAGCGCCGGCATGCAGTCTTGCCAGCCTTTCCGGAGCCCGGCGGGCAGGTTGAAAATGCCGTCAGAAGGGCGAAGGGCGATAAATCCCGGCCGGCGTCCCGCAGGGGCATGCGCGCCGGAATCGGCACTTGATTCCGCGCAGAATGCTGCACGTCGGGGGCGGACTTTTCCGTCGTGGCGCCTACACTCGCTTTGTGAAACAATAAAATATCAAAACCGTTGCGGAATGGTTTTCAAGTGATTGACTCAGAAGGTTTTCGTGCCAATGTCGGCATCATACTCTGCAACGATGCGGGGCGCCTTTTCTGGGCTCGCCGCATCGGTCAGAAGTCCTGGCAGTTTCCGCAGGGCGGCATCCGGCGTCATGAAACACCGGAAGAAGCCATGTACCGCGAACTCGACGAGGAAATCGGCCTGCATCCGCGGCATGTGGAAATCCTCGGCCGTACCGGTGGCTGGCTGCGTTATCGCCTGCCCAAGCGCCTGATCCGCCGTCACAGCCGGCCGACCTGCATCGGCCAGAAACAATTGTGGTTCATGCTGCGCATGCTCGGCGACGAGTCCGACGTCTGTCTCAGCACGTCGGAGCGCCCCGAGTTCGATCACTGGACCTGGGTCGATTACTGGTACCCGCTGGAAAACGTCGTGGCGTTCAAGCGCTACGTGTACCTGCGCGCGCTCCACGAGTTGTCCTGCTGCTGTTTTCCACAGCAGCCGCCGGACCCTCCGGCGGCGCTGCTGGCGCGTTTCAATCTGAGCTTGCGGCCGTCGCTGCCGGTCCGTGCAAGCCTGACGGCCGGAGGCGGGCGGGCTTTGCCGCCGCGCTGACGTCATGGCTGCCAAGGAGGCGACGATGCTCGATTCGCTGCAGCGCATCGTGCAGGAAGTCAACACCGCACACGATCTCGACGAGGCGCTGGCGCTGATCGTCGAGCGGGTCAAGGCGACGATGGCGGCTGACGTCTGCTCGGTCTATCTGAGCGACGAGTCGCGGGCCGAATACGTGCTGATGGCGACCGACGGCCTGCGTCCCGGCGCCGTCGGCCGTGTGCGCATCCCTTTCGGTAAGGGGCTCGTCGGCCTGTGCGCGAGCCGTGCCGAGCCGGTCAACGTCGAGAATGCGCCGGATCATCCGCAGTTCCTGTTCGTTGCCACCACCGGTGAATCGCCGTTTCACGGGTTTCTCGGCGTGCCGATCGTGCGCCGGCGCAAGGTGATGGGCGTACTCGTCGTGCAGCAGCGCCAGCAGCGCCGCTACGTCGACGACGAAGTTGCCTTCATGGTCACGCTCGCCGCACAGCTCGCCGGCTCGATCACGCAGGCGGAACTGCGCCAGGCGCTCGATCGCATGGATGTCGATGATTTCGCCGGCACCCTGTTCGTCGAGGGCGTTGCCAGCGCACGCGGCCTGGGCATCGGTCAGGCGGTGGTGATCTTCACCGAGTCGAGCTTGTCTTCGGTGCCGGACAGGCCGGTCGGCCCGGATGACGTCGAGGCCGAATGCGAGCGCTTCCGCGCTGCAGTTGCCACCGAACTGGCCGAGCTGCGCGAACTCGGCACACGCATGGGGCGCATCCTGTCACCGGGCGATCAGGCGCTGTTCGATGCCTACGCGATGCTGCTCGGTTCAGACAGCCTGATGAACGGCACACTGGCCCGCGTGCGCGCCGGCAACTGGGCGCCCGGCGCATTGCGCGACACGGTCGCCGAGTACGCGAACGTGTTCGAGGAGATGGACGACGCCTACCTGCGCGGTCGTGCCGCCGACATCCGCGATCTCGGTGACCGTTTGCTCAAGCGCCTGCGTGCCGGCGGGGCGACGGCGGCCACGGTCTATCCGGAGCGCTGCGTGCTGGTCGGCGAGGAGATCAACGTCTCGCAGCTGCTCGACGTGCCGCCGGAAAAACTGGTCGGCCTGGTCTCGGTGCGCGGCACCGGGGCTTCGCATGTCGCATTGCTGGCGCGTGGGCTGGGCATTCCGGCGGTGTTCGGTGTTTCCAGTGCGCCGCTGACCCGGCTCAACGGCCGCGAAGTCGTCGTCGACGGTTATTCGGCACGCATCTGCATCCAGCCGGGAGCGGCGCTGCGTGAGGAATACCTCAAGCTCGCGCGCGAAGAGGCCGATCTGTCGCAGGGGCTGCAGGAGCTCAAGGACCAGCCGGCGATGACGCCGGACGGCCATCGCGTCAGTCTACTGGCCAACTCCGGTCTGTTCGCCGATATCAACGCCGCGCGCGACAGCGGCGCCGAGGGTGTCGGCCTGTACCGCTCGGAGATGCATTTTTTCCTGCGCGATCGTTTTCCCGGCGAGGACGAGCAGACCGAAACCTACGCCCGCGTGCTGGCCAGCATGGCGCCGCGGCCGGTGACGCTGCGCACGCTCGACGTCGGTGGCGACAAGCCGCTGCCGTATTTCCCGATCGAGGAGCAGAACCCGTTTCTCGGCTGGCGTGGCATCCGCATCTCGCTGGATCAGCCGGACATCTTCAAGACCCAGCTGCGGGCGATCCTGCGTGCTGCGGCGCAGACCGGTGCCGAGAACGTTTCGGTGCTGTTCCCGATGATTACCGTCGTCGCCGAACTCGACGAGGCGCTGGAATTGCTGCGCCGGGCGCACGCCGAGCTGGCCGAGGATGGCGTGACCGTCAACATGCCGCGGGTCGGTGTGATGATCGAGGTGCCCGCCGCGGTCTGCCAGATCGAACTGCTGGCGCAGCGGGTGGACTTCGTCTCGGTCGGCTCCAACGATCTGACGCAGTACCTGCTGGCGGTCGACCGCAACAACGACCGCGTCGCCAAGCTCTACGACAGCCTGAACCCGGCCGTGCTCGGCGTCATGCAGTGGCTGGTCGAGCGGGCACGCCGGGTCGGCGTGCCGGTCAGCGTCTGCGGCGAGATGGCGGGCGATCCGGCCGCGGCCCTGCTGCTGCTCGGCATGGGTGTCGACAGCCTGTCGATGAGCCTGGGCAACCTGATGAAGGTCAAATGGATGATCCGCTCGGTGCCGCTGAGTGCTGCGCGCGACACCCTGACCGAGGCACTGACGCTCGACTGCGCGCAGAAGATCCGTGCCCGCGTCGACGAGGCACTGCTAGCGCACGGGCTCGGCGCGCTGGTGCGCCCCGGGCGCAAGTGATCGCGTGATGCCCGAGCCCGTTCTCAGCCTGACGGCCGCCTGGTTCGTCGGTTTGGCCAGTACGCTGCACTGTGCCGGCATGTGCGGCGGTATCGTCGGTGCGCTGTCGCTCAGTTTGCCGGCGGCGGTGCGCGCCGATCGCCTGCGCTTCATCGGTTTCGTGCTGGCATACAATGCCGGCCGTCTTGCATCGTATGTCGTTGCCGGTGCGCTGGCCGGTGCTGTTGGTGCGGCGCTCGGAGCAGGCCTTGCGCTTGAGCCTGCACAGGGTGCGCTGCGCCTGCTGGCGGCGATCATGCTGGCGTGTATCGGTTTGTCGATCGCCGGCTGGCTGCCGCCGGTCGCGGCGATCGAACGTTTCGGCCAGCCGCTGTGGCGTCGTCTGGAACCGCTCGGGCGGCGCCTGCTGCCGGTACGCTCCTGGCCCGGAGCACTGGCCTTCGGGGCCGTCTGGGGCTGGCTGCCATGCGGACTGGTGTATTACATGCTCGCACTGGCCGCAGCGGCGGGCGGTGCTCTGTCCGGTGCGGCGACCATGCTGGCGTTCGGCGTCGGTACGCTGCCGGTGATGCTGCTGAGCGGCCTGCTGGCCGGCGGTCTGGCACGTCTGGGCGGAGTGCCGCGGTTGCGGCGCGTGGCGGGTCTGACGCTGGTGGTGCTCGGTGTGCTGACTGCCTGGCTACCGCCCGATCTGTTGCACGGAATATCGTAAGCGCGCCGCAAGGCACGCGTTTGCTGACGGAGAATGATCCGATGGATGCCTTTGAACGCCTTCTGCTCGGTGAGGCCCCCGCGCTGCGGGAAGTGTGCAACGCCGCCCGCATCGTGGCGGCGACCGACGTCACCGTGCTGATCGAGGGCGAGAGTGGCACCGGCAAGGAGCTGTTCGCGCGGGCGCTGCACGAGCACAGCCGGCGTGCCGGGGCACCCTTCGTGTCGGTCAACTGTGCCGCGCTGCCGGAGACGCTGGCCGAGTCGCTGCTGTTCGGTCATGCCCGCGGCGCCTTCACCGGGGCTGTCGCCGAACATGCCGGTCATGTGCGCGAAGCCGACGGCGGCACGCTGTTCCTCGATGAACTGGCCGAGCTGCCGATGGGGGTGCAGGCAAAACTGCTGCGCTTCCTCGAATCCGGCGAGTTCCAGCCGGTCGGTCAGGCACGACCGGGCAAGGCCGATGTGCGCGTGGTTGCCGCGACGCATCGCGAGCTGCGCACCGAAGTCGCCGCCGGGCGTTTCCGTGCGGATCTGTATTACCGGCTGGCCGTGGTGCCCTTGCGCCTGCCCTCGCTGCGCGAGCGCGGCGCTGATGTCGAGCGCTTGGCCCAGGCGTTCTGCGAGGCGCTCGCCGAGCGCCACGGTGTTGCGGCTCCGCGCTGGTCGGCGGCGGCGCTCTCCGTGCTGCGCCGTTACGACTGGCCCGGTAACGTGCGCGAGCTGCGCAACCTGTGCGAGCGCATGGTGATCCTGTGCCCGGGGCGGACGCTCGGCGCAGAAAACCTGCCGGCCGAGCTGCTCGCCGGCGGTGGCGTGATCGAAGACACGGCAGCCGCCTTCGCCCTGCCGGCATCCGGTGTGCGCCTCGATGATCTGGAACAGGGGCTGATCCGTCAGGCGCTGGAGCGCACCCAGGGCAATCGCAGTCGGGCTGCCCGCCTGCTCGGTATCACCCGCGATACCCTGCTGTATCGGCTGAAGAAATTCGCCATCGACGCCTGAGCGGGCGCCGTCATGCAAAGGCCCGCTGGCGTTGCCTCCAGCGGGCCTTTTTCGTGCAGGTTGCCGCTCAGGCGGCGTGCGACTTTTCCTTGATTTCTTCGACCTGCTTGCATTCGATGCACAGCTCGGCGGTGGGGCGGGCCTCCAGGCGGCGCAGGCCGATTTCCACACCGCAGCTCTCGCAGTAGCCGTATTCGTCGTTGGCGAGGCGCTGCATGGCTTTGTCGATCTTGCGCAGCAGCTTGCGTTCGCGGTCACGGGCACGCAGCTCCAGGGAGAATTCTTCCTCCTGGCTGGCGCGGTCGTTGGGGTCGGGCAGATTCAGGGGCTCGTCCTGCATGTGCGTGACGGTGCGCTGGCTGCCAGCCATCAGCTCCCGCTTCCAGGACAGCAGAATGTCGCGGAAATGCGCTTTCTGCCCTTCGCTCATGTATTCCTCGTCAGGCTGCGGCTGATACGGCGTAAAGCCCGAGAAACTGTCATCGAGAGCCATCGTCGACCTCCATAAAAATGAACGAATGCAAAAATGCGGTAGTCGGCTTCCGCAGGAAGCGGCGATCGAGAATTTCGTCGGGGGGCCGGCCGCAAGCGGCGGAATGAAATCACATATCGGGGGTTTGGGGAATGGTGAAGAGCTAGATTGCCGTATCGTGCAAAGGGGGTAACTGACCCATGACACTGCCTTTCACACCGATTGTGGCGGTCGGCACGAAACTGTCATCGGACAGTCATTCAGTCGACGCGGAGTCATGCGGATGTCATATTCCTCACTTTTAATGCCGGCGCCTCATCGAGGAGCCCGTTGTCATGAGTGAGAAACGCATTCTGGTCGTGGAAGACGAGCAGCCGATTCGCGAAATGGTCAGTTTCGCGCTCGGCAATGCCGGGTATGCGACTGCTGAAGCGGCGGATGCCCGCGCTGCACAGGCCATGATCGCCGATCGCCTGCCCGACCTGATCCTGCTCGATTGGATGCTGCCCGGTACCAGTGGCATCGAGTTCGCGCGGCGCCTGAAAAAAGACGAACTGACGCGCGAAGTGCCGATCATCATGCTGACCGCGCGCGCCGAAGAAGAAGACAAGATCCACGGTCTGGAAAGCGGCGCCGACGACTACGTCACCAAGCCGTTCTCGCCGCGCGAGCTGGTGGCGCGGATCAAGGCGGTGTTGCGGCGCGGCGGTCCGCAGGCCGGTGAGGAAGCGCTGGAGGCGAACGGCCTCAAGCTCGACCCGGTCAGCCATCGCGTCACTGCCGATGACGTCGACGTCGACATCGGCCCGACCGAATACCGTTTACTGGAGTTTTTCATGTCGCACCCGGAGCGGGTGTATTCGCGCTCGCAGCTGCTCGACCGTGTCTGGGGCAGCAATGTCTACGTCGAGGAGCGCACTGTCGACGTGCATATCCGCCGTTTGCGCAAGGCGCTGGAACCGACTCTGCACGATGCCCTGATCCAGACCGTGCGTGGTACCGGCTATCGTTTCTCCACGCGGGTCTGACGTTTGCGCAGTCCTTGGCCATCTGCCGTGTGGCGCACGTTCGGTGCGCTGCTGTCCGGCGTGTTTCTGGGGTGGGAAGTCGATCACCCGTGGAGCGGACTGACGCTGGCAGCGCTGCTGCTGGTCGCCTGGCATCTGCGCCAGCTGTATCGTTTCGAACGCTGGCTGCGTGATGACTGCCGCCGCCAGCGTCCGCAGGTCAGCGGCATCTGGGATGAGCTCTACTACCACGTGCAGCGGCGCCGGCAGCGCCGGCGCGACACGGCCCGGCATCTGGTCGCCGTGCTGCGCAAGTTCCAGGAAGCGGCGCGCGCCATGCCCGATGGCACCATCGTCGTCGACGAAGGTGATGTCGTGCTGTGGTGCAATCCGGCCGCCGAGCGGCTGCTCGGCCTGCGTTCGCCGCAGGACATCGGCAGCCGTCTGACGTATCTGGTGCGCCATCCGAGCTTCGTGCAGTTCCTCGGCAAACACGAGTACCACGGCGTCTGCGATTTCCCGTCGCCGATCGCCGACGGTCTGCCGCTGTCGGTGCGGGTCATCCCGTACGGTGAAGCGAACCGTCTGCTGATCGCCAGCGATGTGTCGCGCGTGCATCGCCTGGAGCAGGTGCGCCGCGACTTCGTCGCCAACGTTTCGCACGAGCTGCGCACACCGCTGACAGTGATCGGCGGCTATCTCGAAACCCTGCTCGACAGCGGCGATCTGTGCGCGCAGAAATGGGAGCAGCCGCTGCGGCGCATGCAGCAGCAGTCCGGGCGCATGCAGCACATCATCGAAGACCTGCTGATGCTGGCCAAGCTCGAAGGCCAGGGCGAGCGGGTGGCGATGCGGCCGGTGGCAGTGCCGGGCATGCTGGCGGCGATCGCCGAGGATGGCATTGCCTTGTCCGGTGAGCAGGGGCATGAGATTCGCGTCGAGGCCGATGGCGATCTCTGGCTGCTCGGGCATGAGCAGGAGCTGCGCAGCGCCTTCTCGAATCTGGTGTTCAATGCTGTGCGCCATACGCCGGCGGGACGTCGCATCGTCATCCGCTGGTATCAGGACGGACGCGGCCTGCACATGGAAGTCGAGGACAATGGCGAGGGCATCGCGCCGCATCACCTGCCGCGCCTGACCGAGCGCTTCTACCGCGTCGACCGCGGGCGCAATCGGGAGAGCGGCGGGACCGGGCTCGGGCTGGCGATCGTCAAGCATGTCATGAGCCGGCACGGCGGACAGCTGCGCATCACCAGCCAGGTGGGGGTTGGCAGTACGTTCGCCTGTGATTTTCCCGCCGAACTGGCGCTCGCGCGCAAGGTGGTGAGTCGCGGGAGCGGAGGACTCGGATCATGAAACTGCTGGTGCTGAGACATGGGGTGGCGGAAGACGCCGAGGGCTTCATCCGCGCGGGCGGTCACGACGCCGAGCGCGCGCTGACCGATGAAGGCCTGCGCCGCATGCGCAAGGTGGCGAATCGCCTGCGCTCACAGCTCGATCGCCTGGACCGGATCGTCAGCAGCCCGTATCGCCGGGCGCTGGAAACCGCTGAGGTGCTCGCCGCGGCCTTCGGCGGGCCGACACCGGAGCGCATTGACGGCATGACGCCGGCCGATGATCCGGCCGAGCTGCTGGCCTGGCTCGGCGAGCAGTCGGCGGAGGCGTGCATCGCCGTGGTCGGCCACGAGCCGCACCTCGGGCGGCTGATCGGGTTGCTGCTGGGTGCTCAGTCGGCCCCCTCGCCGGTGCGGCTGCGCAAGGGCGGCAGTGCGCTGATCGAGTTCAACGGCAGCGCGACGGCTGGCGGCGGCGTGCTGCAGTGGCTGCTGACGTCGGCGCAGATGCGTGCCTTGCGCGACTGATCCCGGCCTGATCCCGACTGATCATCCGCAGACCGGCGGGGGCGGCGGCACGTTACAGTAGCCGGGTTGTGTTCACGTCGCCGTCGCCAGAGAACCGTACGACATGCCTGCAGACTCCTTTGCCGCGATCGATCTCGGCTCGAACAGTTTCCACATGATTGTCGTGCGCGCCCACGAGGCGCAGGTCCAGGTGCTCGATCGGCTGCGCGAGATGGTGCAGCTCGCCGCCGGACTCGACGAGCAGCAGCGCCTGTCAGCCACGGCTCAGCAGCGCGCACTCGACTGCCTGGCGCGCTTCGCGCAGCGCATTGCCCATCTGCCGCCCAGCCGCGTGCGCATCGTCGGTACCAATACCCTGCGTCAGGCGCGCAACGGCGCGGCCTTCCTGGCGCGAGCCGAGGCCATTCTTGGTCATCGCATCGAAGTGATCAGCGGCATGGAAGAGGCGCGGTTGATCTACCTCGGTGTCGCGCATACCACCGCGGGGCAGGGGCGGCGTCTGGTCGTCGATATCGGCGGCGGTTCGACCGAGCTGATCGTCGGTGAGCAGTTCGAGCCCCATCAGCTCGAAAGCCTGTACATGGGCTGCGTCAGCATGACCCGGCGCTGTTTCTCCGCCGGGCGTATCCGCGAAGCCGACCTCATCGCCGCCGAGCTCGCCGTGCGTCAGGAGCTGGAGCCGGTCGAGGCCGCCTTCCGCGCTCAGCGCTGGGATGAAGCCATCGGTGCGTCCGGCAGCATCAAGGCGATCCGCGACGTGCTGGTGTGGCTCGGCTGGTGCAGCGATGACATTACCGCCGAGGGCATGCAGCGGCTGCGCAGCGAGCTGCTCGCGGCCGATGCCGCTGCGCTGGCCAGCCGCTTCGATCTGTCCGCGGAGCGGGCCAGTGTGTTCGTCGGCGGCTTTGCCGTGCTCTATGGGATTTTCGAGTCATTGGGACTTGAGCGCATGCGCGTCTCCGATGGTGCGCTGCGCGAGGGGCTGATCTACGACCTGCTCGGTCGTGTGCGTCATGAGGACGTGCGGGCTCGTTCGGTTCGGGTGCTGGGCAGCCGCTTCGCCAGCGACGAGGCCCATGGTCAGCGCGTGGCGCAGACCGCCATGGCGCTGCGCGCGCAGGTGGCCGACGGCTGGGAGCTCGATGACGAGGATGATGTGTCTTTCCTGGCGTGGGCGGCGCAATTGCACGAAATCGGCCTGACGATCGCGCACAGCCAGTACCACAAACACGGCGGTTACATTCTGGCCAATGCCGATCTGCCGGGCTTTTCGCGCACCGAGCAGAGCGCGCTGGCCGCGCTGGTGCGTGGCCACCGGCGCAAGTTTCCACTCGATGTCTTCAATCAGCTGCCAGCCGTCCAGAACGAGCGCATGCAGCGTTTGTGTGTCCTGCTGCGGCTCGCCTGTGTGCTGCACCGTTCGCGTTCGCGCGACCCGCTGCCGGCGCTGACGCTGGCTGCGGACGGGCACGCGTTGCGCTTGCTGCTGCCGCCGGGCTGGCTGGAGTCACATCCCTTGAGTTGTGCCGATCTGGAGGCGGAGGCCGGATGGCTCGCCGCCGCCGGCTGGACGCTCAATTTCGCCGGCTGACGCGGCAAAGCGTCCATCATCGGGCCTCTGCAGCCCGTGCGTCTTCACGCTCGGGCTGTAGAGACGACGTTATCGATCAGGCCGGGCGCGGGGCGTTGCGCCGCCGCGGGCGGCCGTGCAGCGGCCGCGGTGCGCGTTCGATGCGCTTGGGCGGCTGCGGCTCGACGAGCAGTTCCGGCTCGATCGGCGTGACCGGGATCTTCTGGCCGATGTAATCCTCGATGTCCGGCAGCGAGTAGACGTATTCCTCACAGGCGAAGCTGATCGCATCGCCCTCGGCACCGATGCGCGCGGTACGGCCGATGCGGTGGACGTAGTCTTCGGCATCCTGCGGCAGGTCGAAGTTGAAGACGTGGGTCACGTCGGGAATATGCAGCCCGCGCGCGGCGACGTCGGTGGCGACGAGGATGTTCAGCTCGCCGGCCTGGAACTGCGCCAGCAGGCGCTCGCGCTTGTTCTGCGGGATGTCGCCGGAGAGCACGGCGCACTGGTAGCCGTTGCCGGCCAGCCAGGCTTCGACCTGTTCGGCAGCGCGCTTGGTGTTGACGAAGATGATCGCCCGCGACGGCTTCTGCTGGCGCAGCAGGCCGATCAGCAGCGGAATCTTGTCTTCCTTGGAGACGTGGAACAGCACCTGCCGGACTTTGTCTGCGGTGACCTGCTCGGACTCGATCTTGATCTGCTGCGGGTTGTTCATGTGCTCGTAGGCGAGCTCCATGACCCGGGTCGACAGCGTCGCCGAGAACAGCAGGTTGATGCGCTGGTCCGGTGCCGGCATGCGCCGCAGCAGGTAGCGGATGTCGGAGATGAAGCCGAGGTCGAACATGCGGTCGGCCTCGTCGAGGACGACAACCTCGATGTGCTTGAGCTTCAGCACGCCCTGCTTGTAGAAGTCGATGATGCGGCCCGGCGTGCCGACGACGATATCGACGCCGTCTTCGAGCTGGCGCTTCTGCGAGTCGTAGCCGGTGCCGCCGTAGACGGCTGCGCACTTGAGGCCGGTGTAGCGGCCGAGCGACTCGGCGTCCTTGTGGATCTGCAGCGCGAGTTCGCGGGTCGGCGCCAGAACGATCGCCCAGGGGCCCGCCAGTCCTTCTTCGACCGGTGTGGTCATCAGGTAGTGCAGCGTGGCCAGCAGGAACGCTGCGGTTTTGCCGGTACCCGTCTGCGCCTGGCCGGCGATGTCATGGCCGGCGAGCGCGAGGGGGAGGGTGGCCTCCTGGATCGGCGTGGCGTAGGTAAAGCCAGCGTCCTCCAGCGCTTCCTGCAGGCAGTCAACCAGCTGCAGGGAATGGAAGGCCGTAGTGGTCAGATGATTCTTTTCCATGGATTCCAACGATCAATGCCGTGGTGTGTCGGTCACTTGGACGGGGACTTGCCAGCGTTCCGACGTTTCGGCTGATAATGAGGGTCACGTAAGCACAGGCTGCCCGTGATGCGGCGGCCATTTTGGAGGCGAATGCCGTGAGTGATCAAATCGTTTATGTCACCGACGACACGTTCGAGGACGAGGTACTGAAATCCGCGCAGCCGGTGCTGCTCGACTACTGGGCCGAGTGGTGCGGTCCGTGCCGCATGATCGCGCCGATTCTCGATCAGGTCGCTGACGAATACGCCGGCAAGCTCAAGGTGGCGAAGCTCAACATCGACGAAAATCCGGCCACGCCGGCGAAGTTCGGTGTTCGCGGCATTCCGACGCTGATGGTCTTCAAGGACGGTCAGGTCGTCGCACAGAAGGTTGGCGCGCTGTCGAAGTCCGAGCTGGCACGTTTCCTCGACGCCAACGTTTGAACTTTCTTTGCGACGAGCGATTTGCAGGGTGGCGTCGTCTGGACGCCGCCCTTTTTGCGTGTTAATTTTCCACCGTTACGCGGTGCACCCCGTCTGCGCCGCATCGCGCCGCGCAGTTTCGCCGCCCCCCGGCGCTTGATCCCCGCTCGCTTCATTCCATCTCTAGACCCTGTTTGCCCGGGTACTTCTCAAATTCCGCAGCTACGCGCCGGAAGCACGACTACATGAATCTGACCGAACTGAAAAGAAAGTCCGCGGCCGAAGTCATCGAAATTGCCCAGGGCCTCGGCCTGGAAGGCATGGCTCGGTCGCGCAAGCAGGATGTGATCTTCGCGATCCTCAAGGCGCTGGCGAAGAATGGTGAGGACATCTACGGCGACGGTGTCCTTGAGATCCTGCAGGACGGCTTCGGGTTCCTGCGCGGCGGGGACAGTTCGTATCTGGCGGGGCCGGATGACGTCTACGTCTCACCCTCGCAGATCCGCCGCTTCAACCTGCGTACCGGCGACACCGTCAGCGGCAAGATCCGCCCGCCGAAAGAAGGCGAGCGCTACTTTGCACTGCTCAAGGTCGACTCGATCAACTTCGAGCCGCCGGAGAATTCCAAGAACAAAGTCCTGTTCGAAAACCTGACACCGTTGCACGCGCAAAGCCGGCTGAGGCTCGAACGTGGCAACGGCTCGACCGAAGACATCACCGCCCGCATCATCGATCTCACCGCGCCGATCGGCAAAGGCCAGCGCGGCCTGATCGTCTCGCCGCCGAAGGCCGGTAAGACCGTGATGATGCAGAACATCGCGCAGAGCATCGGTGCCAATCACCCCGAGTGCTACCTGATCGTGCTGCTGATCGACGAGCGCCCGGAAGAAGTCACCGAGATGCAGCGCACGGTGCGCGGCGAGGTCATCGCCTCGACCTTCGATGAGCCGGCCGCGCGCCATGTGCAGGTGGCCGAGATGGTCATCGAAAAGGCCAAGCGCCTGGTCGAGCACAAGCGCGACGTCGTCATCCTGCTCGATTCCATCACCCGCCTGGCCCGCGCCTACAACACCGTCGTGCCGTCGTCCGGCAAGGTGCTGACCGGCGGTGTCGACGCCAATGCGCTGCATCGGCCGAAGCGTTTCTTCGGTGCCGCACGCAACATCGAGGAAGGCGGCTCGCTGACCATCGTCGCGACTGCGCTGATCGATACCGGCTCGCGCATGGACGACGTCATCTACGAGGAATTTAAAGGCACCGGCAACATGGAGATCCACCTGGATCGCCGCATTGCCGAGAAGCGCGTGTTCCCGGCGATCGATATCAACCGCTCCGGCACCCGTCGCGAGGAGCTGCTGACCGAGCCCGAGGATCTGCAGAAGATGTGGATCCTGCGCAAGCTGCTGCATCCGATGGACGAGCTGCAGGCGATGGAATTCCTGCTCGAACGCCTGAAGAACACCAAGACCAACCGCGAATTCTTCGAGATGATGCGCCGCTGAGTCTGATCGCGCTGCCCGCCCGCCCGCCCGCGCGGGCGTTGCCCGTGGTGTGCGTCAGCGCCGCCGCCATTGGCCGTTGGTATCCATCACCCATTGCCCGTTTGGTGTGGCTTCGATCAGCCGGCTGCCGGCGAGCGACTGCACTTCGCGTAGCGGTCGGCCGGTGCGCCCGGCGATTTCGCGGTACTTCTGCAGCCGCTCGGCGTTGATCATGTCCACCTGCTCACGCAGGGAGCTGCTGGCCTGGGCCGGCAGGCCGAGCAGACCGTCGGCGCGTTCACCGACCTGACCGGCGGCGCGGGCGGTGGCGAGCGGATCGGCCGCCAGCACTGGCTGAGCCATGCCTGCGGTAACGACGACGAGCAGCAGGGCACGCAATAGCTGTAAATGACGGTTCACGGGCGCTTCTCCTTGGCGGCCGGAGTGCCGAACAGGTCCGGGTTGTCGCGGAAGGCGCTGTCGAGTTCGTGGTCGAGCTTGACCCTCACTTCCTGCTCGATGCGCACGTTGAGATTGATTTCGATCGGTTTTTCGGGCGCTTCGACGCGCACGGTCGGCGTGCACGCACCGAGCAGCAGACTGCCGATCAGCGTGGTGGGCAGCAGCGGGGCGGCTGGCTTCATGGTGTTTTCCCATTGCGTTCAAGACGTTCGCGGATCTGTTCGGGCAGGCGGTAGCTGTCCAGCCCCTGCTGCAGCAGGCCGGCCAGCGCACCCGACAGGCGCAGATTGAAGGCGACCGGATGGCCGCCATAGAAGTCCGGATTGGCGCCGTGCAGCGACAGGCCGACGTGCATTTCACCGCCACTGCGGCCGTCCAGCTGCATCGACAGGGACTGGTAATGAAAGTTGCGCAGCGCCTGCAGGGCGAGGGCCGCCTCGCCTTCGCTCAGAAAAGCCGGTGGCTCGGCCGGGGCGTAGCGCAGATCGCCCGGCGCCGTCGCGTGCAGCTGACCATCGACGATTTCGAGCGAGCCGTCACGGCCGAGGCGTAATGGCAGGGCGCCGTCAAGGCGACCCCGGCCGTGCAGGCCGTCGAGTGCGATCAGCGTGAACAGTTCGCCGAGATCGAGTCCGTGCGCCGCGAGCACGAAATCATGGCGCGGTGCGCCGAGCCGGGTGGTGAACGGCGTGACCTGTACCTCGCCGTCAAGCAGTCTGAAGCGTGCCATGCGCAGGCGTAAGCGATCGTCATTGAGTTCGGCTTCGATCCGGCCATCACGCAGCGGCAGTCCGGCGTCGACGGCGGCAATCGTGATTGGCTGACCGGCGGGGACGCGCAGCGGCCAGAGCCGATCGGCGCGCAGCCGGCCGTTGATGCGATACAGGCGGATGGCGCCGAGTGCCAGGTCGAGATCGTGCAGCTGGATTTCGGCCAGATCCGGGCCGGCGGCTTCGCCCCAGCCACTGTGCAGTTTGAAGGCGAGCGTGCCGCGTGCCGCGCTGACATAGTCGCCCGCCGCCGGCCACAGGGCTGTGGCGCGCAGACCGGTTTCCGCAAAGTTCAGCGGTTCGCTGGCCAGCTGCAGTTCGCCACGGCCGTGGCGCGTGTCGTGTCGCAGCTGCAGCTGCATCAGCCGCAATCCGTCGGTGGTGTCGGCATCGAGCGAGAGCGCCAGTTGCTCGTCCAGGGTGCCGGAGAATGGTCCGCTGAGGCGCAGCGGGGCGTGCAAGGCGGGCTGCCGTGTGCTGCGCAGCTGCGCCAGCTCCAGCCGCCCAGAGACGCTGTGTGGAGCGCTGCGGTCGATGTCGAGGGCGAGGTTCAGGCCGCGCCCGGCGAGGCCGAAATCGGCGAGGCCGAGGTCGGCCTCGTTGAGTGCGACGTGCAGTCCGTCGGCCGTGCGCTGCAGTTCGAGGTGGCCGCCGCAGCCGGTGTTGCCGAAACTCAGGCCGAACTGGGCGCTCAGGCCGTCGATGTCGCCGCCAGCATTGAGGCGCAGCAGCGGTGTCGAAGGCTGCAGTGCCTGCAGGCCGAGGCGCAGCGGGGCCGCGGCCAGTGCCGGTGGCAGTTGCGGTGCCAGCGCCGGACCGGGGTGTGCTTCTAGGCCGAAGGGATCTGCCTCGATGCGATGCAGACCGCTGCCATCGATGAGCAGCCGCGCGGCGGCGCTCAGGCGTCCCTGCTGCAGCCAGTCGCCCCAGCTGAGTTGCTCGCCCTGAATACGCAGCGCCAGCGACAGCGGCTCGGCGCGCGCGGGCTGCTGCAGTGTCAGCTCGGCACCGAGCTGGCCGCCAAGGGGCAGCGGCAGACCGATGCGCCGGGCCAGGGCGGCCGGATCGCGGCTGCGCAGCGTCACGTTGCCCTGCAGGCCGCCGGCGAGATGGCCAATCACACCACGCAGCGACAGTTCGGTCGCGGCAGCGCCGATCCGGCCATCGAGCTGCCAGCGCTGAGCGGACTGGACAGCTTCAAACTGTTGCAGCGGCAGTTCAAAGTCACGCCCGGCGCGGCTGAGCTGCAGACGGATACCGTCCAGTACCAGCGCATCGATCGGCAGTACCGGCAGTGTTGTCAGCGGTGAAGAGGTATCGCCATCGTCGCCGGCGGCCGGCAGCGGCAGATACAGATCGGCCAGGCGCAGGCGTTCGATGCGGCCGTGCAGCAGGCTGCCGAAGCTGTAGTCGATCTCGATCCAGCCGGCCGGTGCGTTCGCACTCAGGCGCAGGCGTGCGCTCAGGCGGGTCGCGCCGAGCTCCATGAGGCGCAGCTCGGCGGCAGGAAAGCCGGCGCGGCGCAGCTGCCGGTCGAGCAGGCGTTCCGCGGCGAGCGGCAGTGCCGCCAGGGTGGCGAGGCTGATGATGCCGCCGGTCAGCCAGCGGCGGCGTGGCAGGGGGGGGCGGGGCATGGGCCGATGCTAGCAAACAAAGTGCGCGGCCCATGCCGCCGAAGGGCTCAGCGTCCGCGGCGGCGCGGCGCCGGGTGTTCGCGCGCGATCGCCCGGTAGCCGATGTCGGTGCGGTAGAACATGCCCTGCCAGTGCACGCGCTTGGCCAGGTTGTAGGCGTGGGTCTGTGCCTCGGCGACGTTGTTGCCGAGCGCCGTGGCGCACAGCACGCGGCCGCCGTTGGTCCACACCTCACCTTCGACCAGCGCCGTGCCAGCGTGGAAGATCTTGCCGTCCTCGTCAGCGACGTTGTCGATGCCGTGGATGGTGTCGCCTTTTTCGTAGTGGCCGGGATAGCCGCCGGCGGCGAGCACCACGCCGAGCGCCGGCCGCGGATCCCATTCCGCCTCGATGCGATCGAGGTGGCCGTCGAGCGCGCATTCGCACAGATCGACCAGATCCGAGCGCAGCCGCATCATGATCGGCTGGGTTTCCGGATCGCCGAAGCGGCAGTTGAACTCCAGCACCTTGATCGAGCCGTCGGCGGCGACCATCAGCCCGGCGTACAGAAAACCGGTGTACGGCGTGCCCTCGGCGGCCATGCCGCGCACCGTCGGCAGGATGACTTCCTCCATCGCCCGCGCGTGCACCGCCGCCGTTACCACCGGCGCCGGCGAATAGGCACCCATGCCGCCGGTGTTCGGCCCCTGATCACCGTTGTCGCGCGCCTTGTGGTCCTGGCTGCTGGCCATCGGCAGCACGTGCTCGCCATCGACCATGACGATGAAGCTCGCTTCCTCGCCACTGAGGAATTCCTCGACGACGACCCGGCTGCCGGCGCTGCCGAAGGCATTGCCGGCGAGCATGTCGCGCACCGCGGCTTCGGCTTCCTCGACGCTCTGCGCGACGATCACGCCCTTGCCGGCGGCGAGACCGTCGGCCTTGACCACGATCGGCGCGCCCTGCTCGCGGATATACGCGAGTGCCGGTTCGATCTCGGTGAAGGTGGCGTAGGCCGCGGTGGGGATGTGATAGCGGGCGAGGAAATCCTTGGCGAAGGCCTTCGAGCCTTCCAGCTGTGCGGCCGCCTGCAGCGGCCCGAAGCACTTGAGGCCGGCCGCACGGAAGGCGTCGACCACGCCGAGCACTAGCGGCACCTCCGGGCCGACGATGGTCAGGCCGACGTGATTGGTGCGGGCGAATTCGACCAGCGCCGGCACGTCGTCGACGGCGATCTGCACGTTCTGGCATTTCTCTTCGAGCGCGGTGCCGGCGTTGCCCGGGGCGACGAAGACGTTCTTCACCCGTGCGCTCTGCGCGACCTTCCAGGCCAGCGCATGCTCGCGCCCGCCGCTGCCGATGATCAGCACATTCATGGTCTGCCGGCTCCTCAGTGACGGAAGTGGCGCATGCCGGTGAACAGCATGGTCATGCCGTGCTCGTCGGCGGCGGCGATGACTTCGGCGTCGCGCATCGAGCCGCCGGGCTGGATCACTGCGCGGATGCCGGCGGCGGCGGCGGCGTCGATGCCGTCACGGAACGGGAAGAAGGCGTCGGAAGCCATCACCGAGCCGGCGACCGGCAGGCCGGCCTGCTCGGCCTTGATCGCGGCGATGCGCGCTGAGTTGACGCGGCTCATCTGCCCGGCGCCGACGCCGATCGTGCGCAGGTTCTTGCCGTAGACGATGGCGTTGGACTTGACGAACTTGGCCACGCGCCAGGTGAACAGCAGATCGCTGAGCTCGGCTTCGCTCGGTGTACGCTGGCTGACGACCTTGATCTCGCCGTGCAGCGCAAGGTCGGCCTCCTGCACCAGCAGGCCGCCGGTGACGCGCTTGTAGTCGAAGCGCGCGCTGGCCTGCGCCGGCCACTGGCCACAGGCCAGGACGCGCACGTTCTGCTTGGCGGCGGTGATCGCCAGCGCCTCGGCGCTGATACTCGGCGCGATGATGACCTCGACGAACTGGCGCTCGATGATCGCCTGCGCGGTGGCGGCGTCGAGTTCACGGTTGCAGGCGATGATGCCGCCGAAGGCCGATTCCGGGTCGGTGGCGTAGGCCAGGTCGTAGGCGGCGAGCAGGTCGCCGGCGACGGCGACGCCGCAGGGATTGGCATGCTTGACGATGACGCAGGCCGGCGCCTCGAATTGCTTGACGCATTCCAGCGCCGCGTCGGTGTCGGCGATGTTGTTGTACGACAGCTCCTTGCCCTGCAGCTGGCGCGCGGTGGCGATGCTGCTCTCGACGTAGCCCGGCTCGATGTAGAAGGCGGCCTTCTGGTGCGGGTTCTCGCCGTAGCGCATGGTCTGCGCCAGGCGCAGCTGCTGATTGAAGGTACGCGCGAAGTCCGCGCTGCCACCGGGCGCGCGCCTGCCGAGGTAGTTGGCGATCATGCCGTCGTAGCGGGCGGTGTGCTCGAAGGTCTTCACCGCCAGATCGAAACGGGTGGCCAGACTGACGGCGCCGTCGCTGGCGCGCATTTCATCGAGGACGCGCGCGTAGTCGGCGGCATCGACGACAACGGTGACACCGGCGTGATTCTTCGCCGCCGAGCGCAGCATCGTCGGCCCGCCGATGTCGATGTTCTCGATGGCGTCTTCCAGCGTGCAGCCGGCTTTGGCGACGGTGGCCTCGAACGGGTAGAGGTTAACGACGACCATGTCGATCGGCGGGATGCCGTGCTGAGCCATGACGCCTTCGTCGATGCCGCGCCGGCCGAGCAGGCCGCCGTGGATCTTCGGGTGCAGCGTCTTTACGCGGCCGTCCATCATTTCCGGAAAGCCGGTGTAGTCAGAGACTTCGGTGACCGGCAGGCCCTGCGCGGCGAGCAGTTTCGCCGTGCCGCCGGTGGAGAGGATTTCGACGCCGAAGTCGGCCAGCGCCTGAGCGAATTCGACGATGCCGGTCTTGTCGGAGACGCTGACGAGGGCGCGGCGGATACGGACGAGGGATGCAGTCATGGCTGTGTAGTCGGGCTTTGCCGTTACGGAAAGCCGCGCATTATAGGCACGAAGCGCTTGATCTGCCGCAGGAAGTGCGTCGTGCCGGCCGTCATGGGCGACAACCGGCGGTTCAGTCGAGAATCACATGCGGCACGAAGCGCGACAGGTCCTGCGTCACCACGCCGGCGTCTTCGCGCAGGCCGATGCCGCAGGCGGTATCGCCGACGATCCAGCTGCCGACGACGACGTGACGGCCGTCGAACACCGGTGGCATCCGCAGCGCCTGCAGCACGTAGCCTTCCTCGCCGTAGGGGCCGGGAGCGTCGTGCAGGATCTGCCCGTGGCGCACCACGCGCACATTGGCTCCTTCGCGTGAAAACAGCGGCTTGCGCACGAAGTTCATGCCCAGCCGTCCGCAGCGCGGGTCATCGGCGAAGTAGGCTGGCAGCAGGTTCGGGTGCTGTGGATGGCGCTCCCACAGCAGCGGCAGCAGGCCCTTGTTGGAGAGCAGCGCCTTCCACGGTGGCTCGACGAAATAGGTGTCGCTGCCCGGCAGCCGTGGCGCGTAGGGCTCGCGCAGCATGAATTCCCACGGGTAGAGCTTGAACAGCCAGCGCAGCGGCTCGCCGTGCAGACCGGTGAACTGACCCTGGGTGTCGATGCCGATGTCCTCGATGTGCAGGAAGTCGGTATGCAGGCCGGCCTGCATCGCGCAATCGCGCAGGTAATCGACGGTGCCGCGGTCTTCCTCGCTGCCGCGGGCGCAGGCGAGAAACAGCGTGGCGTCGATGCCGAGCTCGCCGAAGCGCCCGATCAGGGTTTCCTGCACGCTGTTGAACTGATCGCAATCGGCCGGGATCAGGCCGCGTTCGAGCGCCTGCTCCAGCCAGACCCACTGGAAGAAGGCGGTTTCGTAGAGCGCGGTCGGCGTGTCGGCGTTGTACTCGTAGAGCTTGGCCGGGCCGTGGCCGTCGTAGGCGAAATCGAAGCGTCCGTACAGTGAGCGCTCGCCGCGCAGCCAGCTGTCGCGCAGCCAGCCCCAGGCGAACTTGGGGATCGCCAGGCGGCGCAGCAGGGCTTCTTCGCGCACGATCGTGTCGACTATGTCGAGGCACATCGCGTGCAGCTCGGCGCTTGGGTCTTCGAGGTCGCGCTCGATCTGCGCCAGCGTGAAGGCGTAGCAGGCCGACTCATCCCAGTACGGCTCGCCGTACATGGTGTGGAAGCGAAAACCGAAATGCTGCGCCGTCTGCTGCCAGTCCGTGCGCGGTTCGAGTGGCAGCCGCCTCATCCGCCGAAACTCGAACTGGACGAAGCGGCGCGTGAGCCGAAGCCGCCGCGCGAGATCGTCTGCGTCCGCGCATAGGCCGGTTTCTGCGCGATCGCTGCATCGCGCAGCAGGTCGGTGTTGAAGCGCGCCGAGCCGTTGGCCGAGGGGCGGATCGCATCACGGCTGTTGTAGGTGCGATAGCCGCCGCTCCAGCCGCCGCTGCTGCTGCCACCGTAAGAGGCGTTGTAATCACGGTAGACCGGCTGGTAGATGATCTCGCTGCGGCGGTTGCTCAAAGCCTGGCCGAGCATGAAGCCGGCGATCGCCGGCATCCAGAAGCTGCCGCTGTCGGACTGGCGGTATTCGCAGGCGCCCGGGCCGAACTGCTGTTCGCAGCTCTGCTGCGCGCTGAAATGCGGGGCGACCTTGTCGTTGAGGGCCTTGGCTTTCTCGTAGTTTTCGCGGCAGAACTTCTCGGTGAACACGCCTTTGGCGACGCAGTCCTCGACCGAGGAATAGACCGTGACGTCCTCGCTGAACTCGACCTGGTTCTGATCGTCACCGCAGCCGGCGAGCGGTGCCACGGCAGCGCCCATCAGCACCAGCCGCACCATCTTCGATCGCTTCATCGCACGCGCCCTCAGTAAGTCATGCAGGCGGCGTTGAGCACGCCGACGGCGAGCGAGGCGCCGGCCAGCAGGCAGCCGGTCGCCATCTGGCCGTTCTCGATGCGCGTGGACAGGTCGGGCAGGCAGTAACGCACGCCGAAATACGCACCGGTCTGTACCACCAGCGCGATCAGACCCCACAGCAGGCAGTCGATCAGGCTGACCGAGTGGGCGACGGCGCTGGCCAGCGGCAGCGCGAAGCCGAGCATCGAACCGGTGAAGGCGACGGCGGCGGCCGGGACGTTGGTGCGGATCAGCAGCATTTCGTCGTGGCGGGTGATGCGCGTATAGACGACGGCATAGGTCAGCAGCAGCACGATGCTGAGGATGAAATAACCCAGAAAGGCGGGCAGACCGACGAGATAGTTCATGGCGACGGGTTCCAGCGGTTTACAGAATCTTCATGGCGGAGCGGTCGAGGTCGATGCCGACCATCAGGCTGACGGAGGCTTCGCCGTCGGTCTCCTCGCGGGTGACCAGCAGATACTCGGCACGCTCGCTGTCGGTGATGTGGCGGCCGTAGAGCATCGCCTCCTGGACGATGCGCCGGCTGGCGCTGCGCGGATCGGGCTCATCGTGCACGGTTTCCGTGTAGCGCACCGGCCGCACCCAGCCGGGCTCGTTGTCGAACCAGATGCGGGTGTAGGTGGTGCCGTCGGTGAGGCGGAACTCCGGCGCGCCGATGCGGCCGTTGAGTCCGCTCCAGCGACTCCACTGGGCTTCACCGTCCGGGTAGAAGCACTCGTAGGGGACGTAGAGCGTGATTTCCTCGACGTTGGCCAGTTCACCGCTGCCACGCGTGAGCAGCTGCAGCATCGTCGATTCCTCGCTGTAGAAGCGATGGATGCGCACGCCTTCGTCGAGTTCGAAACGGCCCTGCGCGGCCACGATCATCGGCTGATCGGCGATCGGCAGCGCGAAGCGGAAACTGTCCTGATGCATGCGGATCGGCAGCAGGTCGAATTCCACGCTGGCGCCGATGCGCAGGCCCAGCGGCGCGGGCAGGCTCGTCGGCAGCGGCGCGGCGAATTCATTACGCAACTTGTTCTTGCCCCGTTTGAACAGTAGGTCCAGCAGCCCCATGATCGATCTCCCAACTGCGATGCAGCCTGCACTATAGCTGCTGCGTTAGGATGAGGTTTGACGTAAATCTTACATGTAAGAATCATAATTCACTTTACAGGTATGATCGGGCCGCTAAACTCGACGAGGCCGGACGCACGTATGGACGAACAGAGAAAGACATCGGCGGACTATCAGCGGGCTTTCCGCGAGCGCATGCGCGCGGCGGGCTTCGTCAAGCGGGACGTGTGGATTCCGCCGTTGATGTCAGAGGCGCTGCGCACCTGCGAGCTGGCGCTGCGTCAGGGCATCGTTCCCATCATCCCGAGCCGAAGGAGAGCGGGTGTGAGTGATTTCGTGTGGACTACCGATACGCTGCTGGCAGCACTGATCGATACCGATGCCGTGCGCGAAGGTCGTTACAAGATCGAGCGCATCGAAGGGGTCGAACCCTGCATCGGCATTCGCCTGAGCGAGCTGGAGGACCTGCCGCTGTTCATGAGCGCGAGCGGTTCGCAGCTGCTGGTCGGCACCTTGTTGTGGTCGATGGAAGAAGTGGAAAATCCCGCGGCGTTCAATGATCTGATCCTGCGCACGCACAAACTGATGCCCTTGTCGACCTTCGGCATCGTGCGCATGGCGGACGGTGACTACTACGAGCTGTTCGGTGCGCTCAGTGCATCGTCGGATCTGGCGGAGATTCTCGAAGAAATCGAGACGCTCGGTGACAACGCCGTGCAGGCCTACGAATCCTTCGGTTCCTATCTGAAGCACCGCGACTGACCCCGGAGGGCAGGCTATGGGCATTCTCAGCAAGATACTCACCGCCGTGCGCGGAGGCGCCACGGAAGTCGGTGAGGCCATCGTCGACAGCCAGGCGATGCGCATCCTCGATCAGGAAATCCGCGACGCCGGCGAAGAGCTGCGCAAGGCCAAGGACGAACTGACCAGCCTGATGGCCAAGCGCAAGCTGGCCGATCAGGACGTTGCCGGCCTGGGTGGCAAGATCGGCGAGTACGAGGGCTATCTCGGTCAGGTGCTGGCCAAGGAAGGCGCGGACGGCGCGCTCGATGCGCAGAACGCTGCGCTGCGCGACGATCTGGCGAACAAAATCGCCGAGCTCGAAAACGAACTGACGCAGAAGCGCGACATCGCGACCCAGTTTCTTGAGCGGGAAAATCGCATCAAGAATGCGATTCGCGCGGCCGAAGGCAATCTCGACAAGCTCAAGCAGCGCGCCTCGATGGTCAAGGCGACCGAGGCCGTGCACAAGGCGCAGTCGACGATTGCCGCCAGTCATTCCGGCGCCAATGCGCGCATGACCACGGCGATGGATTCGCTGGCGCGGCTGGAGCAGCGGCAGAAGGAACAGGCGGCACGTTTCGATGCGGCTGATGAGCTGGCGCTGAGCTCGGACAGCAGCGCCGATCTGGACGCGCGGCTGCGCGCTTCTGGCTTGATCGGCGGCGGCGCCAGCAGCTCCGACGTGCTCGCCCGCCTGCGCGCCAAGAAGTAAGGACGCGCAAAGACACACGGGGCCGCTCCTCGCGAGGGGAGCGGCCCCGCTGGCTTTCTGGTGAGTCGTTCAGTCGATGTCGTACTGGCGCAGTTTTTTGCGCAGCGTGCTGCGGTTGATGCCGAGCACGTCGGCGGCGCGGCTCTGGTTGCCGCGCGTGTAATGCAGCACGGTCTCCAGCAGCGGGCGTTCGACTTCCTGCAACACCAGCTGATAAAGCCCGCTCGGCATCTGATCGCCGAGTTGTTCGAAATACTCGTGCAGTGCACTGCGCACATGGGCGCGCAGCGGGGTGACGCTGGGCGTGGCGCGTTCGTCGTCGAGCGGGGTCATGCTGCGAAAGGCTCCGTGTGGGTTTCGAGTTGGTCGAACCACTCGCTGACATGGGTCAGCTGCTGGCGCGGATCGTCGGTGCGGTTGGCGGCTTCGCGCAGGGCGTGCTCGCCGACGAGCCCCCGGCAGTACCAGCCGAGGTGTTTGCGCGCGATGCGCGTTCCGGTGACGGCACCGTAAAACGCGTACAGCTGTTCCAGGTGTGCGAGCAGCCAGCCACGGACTTCCCCGACCGTTGGCCCCGGCAGTTTGTCGCCAGTCTCAAGATAGTGCGCGATCTCGCGGAATATCCAGGGGCGGCCCTGTGCGGCGCGGCCGATCATCACGGCATCGGCGCCGGTGCGGGCCAGGGCCTCGCGAGCGGTTTCAGGGGTGGTGATGTCGCCGTTGGCGATGACCGGGATGGCGATGGCCGCCTTGACCTCGCGGATCGTCTCGTACTCGACGCTGCCGTCGCTGTAGCCGCAGGCACGGGTGCGGCCGTGCACGGCCAGCGCGCGGATGCCGCAGTCCTCGGCGATGCGGGCCACGCGCACGGCGTTGCGGTGCTGCGGGTCCCAGCCGGTACGGATCTTCAGCGTGACCGGCACCTCGACGGCGTCGACCACCGCGGCGAGGATGCGGGCCACCAGTGCTTCGTCGCGCAGCAGTGCTGAGCCGGCGGCGACGTTGCAGACCTTTTTCGCCGGGCAGCCCATGTTGATGTCGATGATCTGCGCGCCGCGCTCGACGTTGAGTCGGGCCGCCGCCGCCATCTGCTGCGGGTCGGCACCGGCGATCTGCACGCTCTTGAGGCCCGGCTCGCCATGATGATCGAGCCGGCGGCGCGACTTCGGCGTGTGCCACAGGCGGGTGTCGGCGGTGACCATCTCGGAGACGGCCATGCCGGCACCGAGCTGTTTGCACAGCTGGCGGAATGGGCGGTCGGTGACGCCCGCCATCGGTGCCAGAACGACTGGAGTGCTCAGGGAATACGGACCGATACGCATGATGGCGGCGAGGGCAGGAACGGGGGAAAGGCTCAGGCGCTGCGGCGGATGCCGTGCAGGCGCACCCAGCCTTCGCGTTCGGCGCGCGGCTGCAGTTCGAACCATTGTGCGTAAGCTGCTTCGAGCTCGTCGGCGTGACGTTCGAGCAGGCCGGCGAGCACCAGGTGCCCGCCGGGCGCGCACAGCGCGGCGAGGCGCGGCGCGAGCATCAGCAGTGGTCCGGCCAGAATGTTGGCGAGCACGATGTCGGCCGGTTTGGCCGGCAGCGTCTCGGGCGCGCCGACCTGCAGGGATTGGTCGACGGCGTTGGCGGCGGCGTTCTCGCGCGTGGCGAGCAGGGCCTGCGGGTCGATGTCGACGCCATGCGCGCGCGCGGCGCCGAGCTTGAGTGCGGCGATCGCCAGAATGCCGGAGCCACAGCCGTAGTCGATGACGCTGCGCCCGTTGACCTCGGCATCGCCGAGCCACTCCAGGCACAGCGCCGTGGTCGGGTGCGTGCCGGTGCCGAAGGCCAGGCCCGGGTCGAGGAACAGATTGACGGCGTCCGGCTCGGGCGGCGTACGACAGCTCGGCACCACCCACAGGCGCGAGCCGAAGCGCATCGGATGGAAGTTGTCCATCCAGGCACGCACCCAGTCACGCTCTTCGAGCGCATCGATGCAGGCTTCGGGCAGCGCGCTGCAGCCGAGTGCCAGGCAGACCTGACGCTTGACGATCTCGATGTCGGTGCCGGCGTCGAACAGGCCGGTCACGCGGGTACGCGCCCACAGCGGCGTTTCGCCGGGGGCGGGTTCGAGGACCGGATCATCGGCGGCATCCTGCAGCGTCACCGCGCAGGCGCCGGCTTCGAGCAGCGCGTCTTCGAGCTGCTCGGTGCTGTGTTCGATCGCTTCCAGTGTCAGCTGCAGCCAGGAAATGTCGATGTCCTCACGCACGGGACCTCCGCCTCAGCTTTGCAGGCCGAGCGTCGATTCCAGGTAGTGGATGTCAGTGCCGCCTTCGCAGAAGTTGGCGTCCATCATGATGCGCCGGTGCAGCGCGGCATTGGTCTTGATGCCGTCGACGACCAGCTCGGCGAGGGCGTTGCGCATGCGCGCGATGGCGACGTCGCGGGTCTCGCCGTGGGTGATCAGCTTGCCGATCATCGAGTCGTAGTACGGCGGCACACGGTAGCCGGCATAGATGTGCGAATCGACGCGCACGCCCGGACCGCCCGGCGAGTGGTAGCGCGTGATCGTGCCCGGCGAGGGCAGGAAGGTGTCCGGGTCTTCGGCGTTGAGCCGGCACTCGATGGCATGGCCGCGGATGTGGATGTCGTTCTGCGTGTACGACAGCGGCAGGCCGGCGGCGATGCGCAGCTGCTCCTTGACGATGTCGACGCCGGTGATCAGCTCGGTCACCGGATGCTCGACCTGCACGCGCGTGTTCATCTCGATGAAGTAGAACTCGCCGTTCTCGAAGAGGAACTCGAAGGTGCCGGCGCCGCGGTAGCCGATGCGCTTGCAGGCGGCGACGCAGACTTCGCCGATGGCCGCGCGCTGCGCCGGGGTGATGCCGGGCGCCGGGGCTTCCTCGACGACCTTCTGGTGACGGCGCTGCATCGAGCAGTCGCGCTCGCCGAGGAAGATCGCGTTGCCGTGGGTGTCGGCGAGTACCTGGACTTCGACGTGGCGCGGATGCACCAGGTATTTTTCCATGTACAGCATGTCGTTGCCGAAGGCCGCCTTGGCCTCGGCGCGGGTCAGCGCGATGGCGTTGATCAGCGCCGCTTCGGTATGCACGACGCGCATGCCGCGCCCGCCGCCGCCGCCCGCCGCCTTGACGATGACCGGGTAGCCGATGCGCTGGGCGATCGCCAGATTGGTGGCTTCGTCGTCACCGAGCGGGCCGTCCGAGCCTGGCACGCAGGGCACGCCGGCGGCTTTCATCGCCTGGATCGCCGAGACCTTGTCGCCCATCAGGCGGATGGTCTCGGCGCGCGGGCCGATGAAGATGAAGCCGGACTGCTCGACGCGCTCGGCGAAATCGGCGTTTTCCGAAAGGAAACCGTAGCCGGGGTGGATGGCGACGGCGTCGGTGACCTCGGCCGCCGAGATCAGCGCGACCATGTTGAGGTAGCTCTCGGCAGACGGCGCCGGACCGATGCAGACGGTTTCGTCGGCGAGCCGCACGTGCTTGAGGTCACGGTCGGCGGTCGAGTAGACGGCGACCGTCTTGATGTCGAGTTCGCGGCAGGCGCGCAGGATGCGCAGCGCAATCTCGCCGCGGTTGGCGATGACGACCTTATCGAGCATGGCGACGCTCACTCGATGATGATCAGTGGCTGATCGAATTCGACGGGCTGTCCGCTCTCGGCGAGGATGGCACTGACGGTGCCGGCGCGATCGGCCTCGATCTGGTTGAACATCTTCATGGCTTCGATGACGCAGACCACGTCACCGGGCGCCACGGTCTGGCCGACTTCGATGAACGGCTTGGCGTCCGGCGACGGTGCGCGGTAGAAGGTGCCGACCATCGGTGACTTGATCGCATATCCCTTGGCGGCCACTTCCACGGGTGCGGCCGGGGCGGGCAGAGGGGCCGGCGCCGCTGCGACTGGCGCGGCGGCGTAGGCCAGCGCCGGCTGTGCCGCCAAGGCCGCTGGCATGAGGCCCGGAGCCTGGCGCGAAATGCGGACCGACTCCTCGCCTTCCTTGATCTCGATTTCGGCGATGCCGGATTCTTCCAGCAGTTCGATGAGCTTCTTGATCTTGCGGATGTCCATGATTTCCTAAGCCTGGCTGCGAGCTTGCAGATAACGGTCCGCTGCCTCCAGGGCCAGTTCATAGCCCTGCGCGCCCAAGCCGCTGATGACACCGACCGCCACGTCGGAAAGATAGGAGTGATGGCGGAAGGTTTCGCGGGCAAAGACGTTGGAGAGGTGGACTTCGATGAATGGGATCGCGACGCCGAGCAGCGCGTCGCGCAGCGCCACGCTGGTGTGCGTGTACGCCGCGGGATTGAAAACGATGAACGCCACCGCTTCGCCGCGGGCGGCGTGAATGCGCTCGACCAGCGCGTGCTCGGCATTGCTCTGGAAGAACGCACAGTCGTGACCGAGGCGGCCGGCGACGGTTTCGCACTGACGACGGATGTCGTCGAGCGTCGTCGAGCCATACAGCGCCGGTTCGCGGGTGCCGAGCAAATTGAGATTGGGTCCGTTGAGGACCAGCAGTTTCGCCATGGTTGGGACGGGAGTTCCTGCGCGGGAGGGCGGCGGCGCTGTGGGCCGCTCGTAGAACCGGCGGATTCTGCCGCAAGGTCCGGACCCTGTCCACAGGGCCCAAACGCTTATGCCGCGTGCCGATCGCCGCCGATCGCGGATTTTTACCGTGCGTTCAATGCACGGCGTTACCGACGTGCACGGCGAAGTCCGCTGCCGGCATGAAGCCGACGACACGCAGCGCCCGCTGCTCCTGGCCGGCGTGATCGAAGAACAGGATCGCCGGCGGGCCGACCAGGCCGAAGCGCGTCAGCAGCGCCTGATCGTGGACGGAATTGGCCGTGACGTCGACCTGCAGGCGCTCGAAGTCAGTGAGCGCGGCGCGTACCGCCGGGTCGGGAAAGGTCTCGCGCTCCAGTTCTTTGCAGCTCACGCACCAGTCGGCATAGAAGTCGAGCAGCACCGGGCGACCGGCGCGCGTCGCCGCGGCGATCGCCGCATCGAGCTCATCGCCGGCATGCACGCGGCGGAACAGCGCCGATTCCGCGGCACTGGCCCCGCCGGTGCCGGCGAACACGCCGCCGAGCGGACGCAGCGGATCGCGCCCGCCGGCGGCGATACCGATCAGCAGCAGCGCCCCCTGGATCAGCAGCACCAGGCCGAGCCCCTTGATCAGCGTGCGCCACCAGGGCGCGCCGTGCGGCAGCGTGCTGACCGCCCCCATGTAGGTGGCGCAGACGATCAGCAGCACCGCCCACAGCAGCATCGACACCGCCGCCGGCAGCACGCGTTCGAGCAGGCTCAGGGCGACCGCGAGCAGCAGCACGCCGAACACCGCCTTGACCCGCTCCATCCAGTGGCCGGCGTGCGGCAGCAGATGGCCGGCGCTGGCGCCGATCACCAGCAGCGGCACGCCCATGCCGAGGCTCATCGCGAACAGTGCGCTGCCGCCGAGCACGACATCGCCGCTCGCCGAGATCACCGCTAGCACGCCGATCAGCGGCGGCGCGACACAGGGACCGACGATCAGCGCCGAGAGCAGGCCCATGATGGCGACACCGGCGTACTCGCCGCCGTGCTGGCGCGCCGACAGCGTGCTCAGCCGGGTCTGCAGGCTGCTCGGCAGCTGCAGCGTGAAGAAGCCGAACATCGACAGCGCCAGCACCACGAACAGCGCGGCAAAAGTGCTGAGTACCGCCGGGTGCTGGAAAGCGATCTGCAGATTGGCGCCGAAACTCGCCGCCGCGACACCGGCGGCTGTGTAGGTCAGCGCCATCGCCAGCACGTAGATCAGGCTGAGCACGAAGGCATGCGCGCGGCTGACCGGCTGGCCGCGGCCGACGATCAGGCCGGAGAGAATCGGGATCATCGGGAAGACACAGGGCGTGAAAGCAAGCAGCAGACCGAAGCCGAAGAACGCCGGCAGCGCCAGAAAGCGCTGCGTGCTCAGCAGTTGACCGATGCGGTCCTGCTCGGCCAGCGGAGGCATCGCCGACGCCGGCACGGCCGCGAGGGTGACGGGCGGTGCGCCGCCCGTCGAGCCCGCCGTCGCGGGCAGCTCGGCACTGAAGACGTGTGACTGCGGCGGGTAGCAGACGCCGACCGGCTCGTTGCAGCCCTGGTAATCGAGCTGCAGGCGCAATGTCAGCGGTCCGCTCTGCGTGCGCAGCAGCGGCACGTCGGCGACGGCCTCGTCGTGATGGAACACCGCCGTCGGCCCGAAGGCCGGGTCATTCTTGATCGTGCCGGCCGGCAGCTCGACCGTGCCGAGGGTCGCGCCGCTGGCGTCGGCCGGCAGGCTGATGTGGATGCGCTCGCGGTACAGGTAGTAGCCGTCGGCGATCATCCAGCGCACGCGCAGCCGGTCGGCGCCGAGCACTTCCAGCGTCGGCACGAAGGCCTGGTCGGCATCGAGCAGCTCGTCGGCGCTTTTCTTCTTGGCGAACAGGTCGAAGCCGGCGTGGGCCGGCAGCAGAAAACACAGCAGGAGCAGGGCGGACAGCCAGCGCGGCAACTTCACGAATCGATCTCCGTGCTGGCGAGCAGCCAGCCGAGGTAGGCGGGGCTGCCTTCGCTGATCGCCACGGCGACGATCTCCGGCAGGTTGTAGGGGTGCAGTGCACGCAGGCGTTCAGCGAGCCGCTCGAAATGCTCGGCGCGGGTTTTCAGCAGCAGCAGGACTTCGCTGTCGCGTTGCAGCGCGCCTTCCCAGCGATAGATCGAGGTCAGGCCGGGAATCAGGTTGGCGCAGGCGGCGAGACGCTCCTCCACCAGCGTGGCGGCGAGGTGTTCGGCGGTGCCGGCATCGGGGCAGGTGCAGAACACCAGGCGACAGGGCTTGTCCATGGCTGAGACGGTCCCCATATCAAGAAGCCCAACATTATAAAGGCGTCGTGCGCGGCGCCTCCCAATCGAGGAAAAGCCGATGCGCTCGCCGGCCCTGCTGCTGATTCCCTTCATCGTGCTGCCGATCCTGGAGATCACTCTGCTGATCCGGGTCGGCTCGGTGATCGGCGTATTGCCGACCATCGCCCTCGTCATCGGCACCGCCGCCGCCGGTGCCTGGCTGCTGCGGCGTGAAGGACTGGGCGTGCTGGCACGCGTGCGCGCGGCGCTCGATGCCGGACAGATGCCGGCCCGCGAGCTGCTCGATGGTGCCGCGATCCTCATCGGCGGCGTGCTGTTGCTGACTCCGGGCTTCATCACCGATGCGCTGGGCCTGTTTTGTCTGTTGCCGGCGACACGCCGGCTGCTGATCGATCTGCTGGCTCGGCAGGTGACCGTCGTCGCGGCCGGCGGGTTCCGTGGACAGGCGGGCGGACAGGCCCGCGGCTCGCGCACCATCGACGGTGAATTCCGCCGCGAGGACTGATAGCGGAATTTTTCGCGGCGGCGGCCTTGAAAGCGCCGATGGCTCCCCCATCTAGCCACTCGTCCCTTGACAGGGGTTCGTCGCTGCCTAATATCAGCACTCGCTCATGTTGAGTGCTAACAACAGCGGCACCAACGTAACGTTTCGTTGTTTTACCGAGAGGAGTTCACAGGAATGAGTCTGCGTCCGTTGCATGATCGCGTGATCGTCAAGCGCGTCGAGGAAGAGACCAAGACTGCGGGTGGTATCGTCCTGCCGGGCAATGCAGCCGAGAAGCCGTCCCGTGGCACCGTGCTGGCCGTCGGCCGCGGCAAGATCCTTGAGAACGGCGATGTCCGTCCGCTCGACGTCAAGGTTGGCGACCACGTTCTGTTCGGCAAGTACTCCGGCAGCGAAGTGAAGGTCGATGGTGACGACGTCCTCGTGATGCGCGAAGACGAGATCATGGCCGTCATCGAGAAGTAAGCCGGCCCCCGCCGCATTCTCCCTTTAAGTTCAGCTACACACAGAATTCCAGAGGTTTCAGAAGCATGGCTGCAAAAGACGTGAAGTTCGGTGATGACGCCCGCGTACGCATGGTGCGTGGCATCAACACGCTGGCGAATGCGGTCAAGGTCACGCTGGGTCCGAAGGGCCGCAACGTGGTCCTCGACAAGGCTTTCGGTGCGCCGACCGTGACCAAGGACGGCGTCTCCGTCGCCAAGGAAATCGAGCTTCAGGACAAGTTCGAGAACATGGGCGCGCAGATGGTCAAGGAAGTCTCCTCGAAGACCTCCGACATCGCCGGCGACGGTACCACCACCGCCACCGTGCTGGCCCAGGCCATCGTCCGCGAAGGCATGAAGTCGGTCACCGCCGGCATGAACCCGATGGACCTCAAGCGCGGCATCGACAAGGCGGTCACCGCCGCCGTCGCCGAGCTGGCCAAGCTGTCCAAGCCCTGCGCCGACGACAAGGCCATCGCCCAGGTCGGCACCATCTCGGCGAACGCCGATGACCACATCGGCCGCATCATCGCCGACGCGATGGCGAAGGTCGGCAAGGAAGGCGTCATCACCGTCGAGGACGGTTCGGGCCTGGAGAACCAGCTCGATGTCGTCGAAGGCATGCAGTTCGACCGCGGCTACCTGTCGCCGTACTTCATCAACAACCAGCAGTCGATGGCTGCGGAGCTGGAAAGCCCGTACATCCTGCTGTGCGACAAGAAGATCTCGAACATCCGCGATCTGCTGCCGGTGCTCGAAGGCGTCGCCAAGGCCGGCAAGCCGCTGCTGATCGTTGCCGAGGACGTCGAGGGTGAGGCGCTGGCGACGCTGGTCGTCAACACCATCCGCGGCATCGTCAAGGTTGCCGCCGTCAAGGCCCCGGGCTTCGGCGATCGCCGCAAGGCCATGCTGCAGGACATCGCCATCCTCACCGGTGGTCAGGTGATCTCCGAGGAAGTCGGCCTGACGCTGGAGAAGGCCTCGCTGGCTGATCTCGGCACCGCCAAGAAGGTCATCGTCGCCAAGGAAAACACCACGATCATCGACGGCGCCGGCTCCGAGGCCGAGATCAAGGCCCGCGTCGAGCAGATCCGCGTGCAGATCCAGGAAGCGACCTCCGACTACGATCGCGAGAAGCTGCAGGAGCGCGTCGCCAAGCTCGCCGGCGGTGTCGCCGTGATCAAGGTCGGTGCTGCGACTGAAGTCGAAATGAAGGAAAAGAAGGCCCGCGTCGAAGACGCCCTGCACGCCACCCGTGCGGCGGTCGAGGAAGGCGTGGTCCCCGGCGGTGGCGTCGCGCTGATCCGCGCGCTGCAGGCGATCAACAGCCTCAAGGGCGACAACCACGACCAGGACGTCGGCATCGCCATCGCCCTGCGTTCGATGGAAGAGCCGCTGCGCCAGATCGTCGCCAATGCCGGTGAGGAGCCGTCCGTGGTCCTCAACAACGTTGCCGGCGGCAGCGGTAACTACGGCTACAACGCCGCCACCGGCGAGTACGGCGACATGATCGAGATGGGCATCCTCGATCCGACCAAGGTGACCCGCTCTGCGCTGCAGAACGCCGCCTCGGTTGCCGGCCTGCTGATCACCACCGAAGCCATGATCGCCGAGCTGCCGAAGAAGGAAGAGCCGGCCGCCGGTATGGGCGACATGGGCGGTATGGGTGGCATGGGCGGCATGGGCATGATGTAAGCCCGAGCCGTCCGGGCTGCGGCCCGACAGCTGGAAAGCCCCGCTTCGGCGGGGCTTTTTCTTTATGAGCGGGCGGCTGTGCGGCAACGCGCAGCGAGACGCCATACACGTGTGGAATACTCGCGGCGCGAGCCGGTGCGGGGACGCCGGGCAACGAGGTGAGATATGGGCAAGCTGATTTGGGCAGGCGCGGGATTGTCTGCCGCCGCACTGGCCGGCGTGGTCGGTGGTGCAGGCTGGGCCGGGCAGGAATCCGAGCGGCAATACCGCGCCTGGGTAGATGAGCTCAATCGCAGTCAGCCTGGCCTGCATGCGACGACCGAGCACTACAACCGCCACTGGTTCGGCGCCGAAGCCGTGACGCGTCTGGAGTGGCGCCCGCCGCTGGCCGCCGCTGACACGCCGCCGCTGGTGCTGCGCGCCGAGCACACCGTCAGTCACGGCCCGTTCACGCCGGCGCCCTGGATCAGCAGCGGCCGCTGGACGCCGCGCCTCGGTGCGATGCGCACCGTGCTGCGGCTGGAGCCGGGCAGTGCGCTGCGCAGCAGCGATGCCGAATTCGTTCAGCTCGGCTCGCTGATCGCCTTCGATGGCAGCAGCACCCACACCGTGGCAGTGGCGGCGATGCAGTATGTCGATCCGCTCAGCGGCGCCTCGCTGCAGCTCGACCCGATCGCCGGACGCTTCGATCTGTCGGCCGATACCCGTGCGCTGCGTGGTTCGTTCGGCGGCAATCGCCTGCGTCTGCAGTGGAACCAGCCGCCAGCGCCGGACACCGGCGAACCGGTGCCGGCCGAGCTCGTCGCCACCGATCTCGAAATGCAGGTTGATCAGCACAGCAGCAAATACGGTTTCTGGCCGGGCAGCAGTACGCTCGGTGCGGCGCGCGTGAGTTTCGGGCCGCAGCACGACGAAGCGGCGCAGACGGTGGCCGAGAAGGTGGCCATCCGCGTCGAGGCCAGTGGCGAGGATCAGCTCGACGTGCGCGAGGTGTTTTCCGCCGAGCGGCTGAACATCGCCGGCGCCGACTGGGGGCGCGCGGGCTTCACGCTCAGCGCCAAGCGTCTCGATGCCTCGGTGCTGGCGCAACTGCGCACCGAAATCATCGCCGGCGCGCTGGAGGCGCTCGACGACACCGAAACGCGTCAGCGTCTGCTGCAGCTCGGCCGCTCGCTGCTTGCCGGAGGTCCGCTGCTCGGCATCGAGGACATCGCCTTCAATCCACCGGGACAGGCACCGATCAGCGGCCATCTGCGCATCGGTCTGCGCGACCCGCAGGGCGACGATCTGCCGCTGCCGGTGTTCATGCAGCAGGTCGTCGACAGCCTCGACATGCTGTTCGATGCGCCGAGCATCCGCATCGGTGATTTCGAGCAGGAGGCGACGGAAGCCTTTGCGCTCGACGGTCTGCACCTGGCTGGCGTGCTGCAGCCGGGGGCGAGCAAGCTGGGAATGGACCTGCGTCTTGAGCACATGCGCGGACGCGGCGTCAGCGAAACGGGCATCACCGATGTCAGCGTGCGCGGACTCAAGGGCAACGGCGAGCAGGTGCGCGGCCCGAGCGGGTTGTTCGTCGGCACCGGTGAGTTCGCCGTCGACGGCATTCAGGGCAGCGTGCCGGGCGAGGAGGGCGCCAACGAGTTCGGCGTCGAGAAAATCAGCGTCGGCGTGACTTCCTCCGAGCAGGATGGCTACATCGGCTTCGATGAGCGCTTCTCGGTCGGCAACGTCACCAGTGCCGGCAAAGCGCTGGGCAACGGCGAACTGACGCTGTCGATGGCGCGCCTGCACGGGCCGACGCTGGTCAAGCTGCAAACCCAGGCCGATGCGATGACCGCCGCTGCGGCCGAGGGGCAGGAACCCGATGCGCAGGCGATCCTCGGCATCGTCAACGAACTGCTGTCGCATCGTCCGAGCGTGGCCTTGAAGAACGTGCAGGTGCACCTGACCGAGGTGCCGTCGCCGCTGTTGGCGGAGTTGACGCTGAACCTGCGCGCGCCAAATGACTGGGCCGCCAGCGACGCCGCCCTGCAGCTGCTCGACAATGCCCACGGCCGCATCGAGCTGCCGGAAGGCTTCCTGCGCCTGGCGCTGGCCGAGCAGGTCAAGCTGCAGCAGGAAATGCAGACGCAGCAGAACGACATGGAGCGGCGTCTCGGTGCGCCGGCTGCCGGCAAGGCGCAGAACTTCGAGCAGGCGATGCAGGCGACGCTCGATGCACAGCTCGACCCGCTGGTGCGCAGCGGCTGGATCTTCCGCAGCAACGGCAAGCTGTCGAGCGAGCTCGACTATCGCGATGGTCACCTGCAGCTCAATGGCGTCGAGCTGCCGCTCGATCAGATGCTGAGCGAGTGAGGCGAGGGGCGGCTGGCGGCGCGGCGGCGCAGCGACCAGACTGAAAGGTCCGAGCGCTTGCGCCGGTGGCCGCGACCGTGCCGCCGGCGGCTCGTCACGCCCAGGGAGGCACGATGAACGCTTTCGCCGAAGTCCTCGATACGCTGCCCGCCGTGCTGCGCCCCGCGCTCGCCGCGAGCTGGCAGGACTACTGCGACGCCTGCGCGCGCGAGGAGCTGCCCGCCTGGCCGGTCGAGCGTCTGCACGAGCTGGCGATGGTATGGGCGGCGAGTGAATTCGTCGCCGCCGCCTGCGTGCGCCGCCCGGCGATGCTGCATGAGCTGCTGACCGGCGGTGATCTCGACCATGCCTACGCACCGGGCCAGCTGCGTCAGCGTGTCGATGCCGCGCTCCTCGATGTCAGCAGCGAGGACGCGCTCGGTGTCGCGCTGCGCCGGCTGCGCCAGCGCGAGATGGTGCGCATCGCCTGGCGCGATCTCGGCGGTCTGGCGCCGACCGCGGCCACGCTCGGCGATCTGACCGACCTCGCCGATGCCTGCGTCGATGCCGCCCTCGGCCAGCTGCACGTCTGGGAGGTCGCCCGCCACGGCGAGCCGCGCGATGAGCACGGTCAGGCCCAGCGTCTGGTGGTGCTCGGCATGGGCAAGCTCGGCGGTCGCGAGCTGAACTATTCCTCGGACATCGACCTGATCTTCGCCTTCCCCGAGCACGGCGAAACCGATGGCCGGCGCAGCGTCAGCAATCAGGAGTTCTTTCTGCGCCTCGGCCAGCGGCTGATCCGCGCGCTCGACGCGCTGACCGCCGAAGGTTTTGTCTTTCGCGTTGACATGCGCCTGCGCCCGTTCGGTGACTCCGGGCCGCTGGTGGCGAGTTTCGGCGCCTTCGAAACCTACTACCAGACGCAGGGGCGCGAGTGGGAGCGCTACGCGCTGATCAAGGCGCGCGCCATCGCCGGTGACATCGCCGCCGGTGAGCAGCTGCTGGCGACGCTCGCTCCCTTCGTCTATCGCCGCTACCTCGACTTCGGTGCCTTCGAGGCCCTGCGTAAGCTCAAGGCGATGATCGCCGCCGAGGTCGAGCGCAAGGGTATGCAGGACAACGTCAAGCTCGGTCGCGGCGGCATCCGCGAGATCGAGTTCATCGGCCAGGCCTTCCAGCTGATCTACGGCGGCCGCGAGCCGGAACTGCGCGTGCGCGGCATCCTCGCCGTGCTCGAACGCCTGGCGCTGACCCGGCGTCTGCCCGAGGACGCCGTCGTCCACCTGCAGTACGCCTACGACTTCCTGCGCCGCACCGAGAACCGCATCCAGGCGCAGCGCGACCAGCAGACGCATGCACTGCCTGCCGACGAGCTGGCCCGCACCCGGCTCGCGCTGGCGATGGGCTTTGCCGACTGGGGCCGCTTCCGTGACACCCTCGACGGGCATCGCGACTACGTCGCCGGCCAGTTCCACGCGGTGTTCTCCGAACCCGAGGCGGTGACGGCCGCGGGGGAGGAGGTCGTCGATCTGGGGACGGTGTGGGCCGGGCAGGCCGGCGAGCTGGCCGCCGTCGAGGCCCTGCGCGGCGCCGGTTTCGACGATGCGCCGCAGGCGCTCGCCGCGCTCGAACGCCTGCGCGGCAGTTTTTCCTGCCGGGCGATGCGCGAGCAGGGGCGCGAGCGCCTCGACCGGCTGATGCCGCGCCTGCTGACGGCGCTCGGCAAGGTCGAACAGCCGAGCCGCACGCTCGATCGGCTGCTGCCGCTGCTGGAGGCCATCGCGCGGCGCTCGGTGTACCTGGCGCTGCTGTTCGAAAGCCCGGTTGCGCTCGATCAGCTGGTCACGCTGGCCAGCGCCAGTCCGCGCATCACCGAGCAGCTGACGCGCTTCCCGGTGCTGCTCGACGAGCTGCTCAATCCCGCCGCGCTCTATGCGCCACCGAACGCCGCGGCATTGCGCGCCGAGCTTGAGCGCATGCTGAGCCGGGTCGCCGCCGATGACTTCGAAAGCCAGCTGATCACGCTGCGCCAGTTCAAGCAGATCAACGTGCTGCGCGTCGCCGCCGCCGACATCAGCGGCGCGCTGCCGCTGATGGTGGTCAGCGACCACCTGACGATGATCGCCGAGCGGCTGCTGGCGCGCGCGCTGGAGCTGGCCTGGGCCGATACCGTCGCCCGCCACGGCCATCCGCGCTGCCGTGTCGACGGCGTCGAGCGCACCGCCGGCTTCGCCATCATTGCCTACGGCAAGCTCGGCGGCATTGAGCTCGGCTACGGCTCCGACCTCGATCTGGTGTTCCTGCACGATTCGAGCGGCGAGGAGCAGCAGACCGACGGCGCACGCGTGCTCGACAATCCGAGCTTCTTCGCCCGCCTCGGCCAGCGCCTGATCCACATCCTCAGCGCGCCGACGCCGGCCGGCATCCTCTATGAAGTCGACACCCGCCTGCGCCCGAGCGGGCGTGCCGGCATGCTGGTCGCCAACGTCGAGGCCTTTGCCGACTACCAGCGCCGCGATGCCTGGACCTGGGAGCATCAGGCGCTGGTGCGCGCGCGGCCGGTGGCCGGCGATGCTGCCATCGGCGCCCGCTTCATCGCGATCCGCCAGGAAATCCTCGCCCGGCCGCGCGACCCGCTCGAACTCAGGCGCGAGGTGCGCGAGATGCGCGAGCGCATGCGCAGCGAACACGGCTCGCGGCGCGCCGACGAGTTCCACCTCAAGCAGGACCGCGGCGGCATGGCCGACATCGAGTTCATCGTCCAGTACCTGCTGCTGGCGCACAGCCGCGAAGAACCGATTCTCGCCCGCTTCACCGACAACGTCCGCCAGCTCGCCGCGCTGGAGGCGACCGGCATTCTCAGCTCCAGCGACGCCAACCTGCTGCGCGACGCCTACCGCCGGCTGCGCCGCCGCTCGCACATCGCCAAGTTGCGCGACGAACCCTCGGTGATCCACGGCGACGAACTCAAGGAATACCGCGAAGGCGCCGCCGCGCTGTGGCGGCGCCTGATGGAGGATTGACGGCATGGACGGGGCAAGGGCGTGTCCGCGGCGCCTGGCCTTGCTGATCGATGCCGAAAACGTGCACGAAACGGGTTGTCTGCGTGGTCTGTTCGCAGCACTTGCCCGCCATGGCGATGTGCGCATCCGCCGCGCCTACGGCGACTGGAGTGGCGAGCGGCTGCGCCATTGGCGCGAATACCTGGCGCAGCATGCAATCCAGGCCGTGCAGGTGTTCCCGACGGTCAACAGCAAGAATGCCGCCGACATTGCTCTGGTCATCGACGCGATGGACGTGTTGCATGCCGGTCGTGTCGACGGTTTCTGTCTGCTGGCCAGCGACAGCGACTACACCCGCCTGGCCGTGCGGCTGCGCGAGGCCGGGCAGTTCGTCCTCGTCGCTGGTCGCGACAATACCCCGCAGGCCTTGCGTAAGGCCGCTGATCTGTTTCTGGCCATTGAGCCGCTGGACGACACGCCGCGCGTGGCGGTACCCGTGCCGACGACAGATGTCGTGGCGGAGGTGAAGGGGGACATCAAGTCCGCAGCTCTTCTCCAGCGTGACCCGCTGCCGCTGCTGCACAAAGCGCTGCAGGATGGCAGCTGGGTGGCTTTGTCCTCACTCGGCCAGGTTTTGCGCAAGCTTGAGCCGGGGTTTGATGTCGCTCACTACGGGTTTTCGACGTTGACGGCCCTGGTTTGTGCGTGTGAGCAGACGGTTGAGCGTCGTACCGAGTCGGGAGGTCATCTGAGCGTGCGTCTGCGCGGGCGGCAGGGCGATGCGGCGATGCTGCTGCGTCAGGCGCTGACGCCGGGAGTGTGGCTGACGTTGTCGGCAGTGGGGATAGCGCTGCGCAAGGTCGACCCGGCGTTCAACGTCAAGCGCTACGGACATGCGCAGTTGCAGAAGCTCCTGCTGGCGCACCCGCAGCTGATCGAGTGTCGCCGGGCGGTTGACTCGGGTGCGGTTCAGCAGATTCGTCTGCGGGCTTGAGGCGGGCCGATGCTGCAGCGCGCGTACCCCCTCCCTATGCTTTGTGGTGAAATAGTCAATCTTTGCCGCACCCGCTGGCCCATGGATGCCGGGTGCGGGTCCCCCGTTTGATAGGAGTATGCGAAATGTCGATGGCTGACCGTGATGGCGTGATCTGGCTGGATGGCGAACTGGTGCCGTGGCGCGAGGCCAAGGTCCACGTCCTCACCCACACGCTGCACTACGGTCTCGGTGTCTTCGAAGGCGTGCGCGCCTACGAGACCGATCGCGGCACGGCGATCTTCCGTCTCGATGCCCACACCGATCGTCTGTTCAACTCGGCCAAGATCTTCAGCATGCCGATGCCGTTCGACAAGGCGACGCTGAGCGAGGCGCAGCGCACCGTGGTGCGCGAGAACAAGCTCAGCAGCTGCTATCTGCGGCCGATGTGCTTCTACGGCTCCGAGGGCATGGGCCTGCGCGCCGACAATCTCAAGGTGCACGTGATGGTCGCCGCCTGGCCGTGGGGTGCCTACCTCGGTGCCGAGGCGATGGAGCGCGGCATTCGCATCCGCGTGTCCTCGTTCACCCGCCATCACGTCAACATCACGATGACGCGCGCCAAGTCCAACGGCACCTACATCAACTCGATGCTGGCGCTGCAGGAAGCGCTGCGCGACGGCTACGACGAAGCGCTGCTGCTCGACCCGGAGGGCTACGTCGCCGAGGGTTCGGGCGAGAACTTCTTCATGGTCAAGAACGGCGTCATCTATACGCCGGAGCTGACCTCCTGCCTCGAAGGCATCACCCGCGACAGCATCATGCGCATCGCCCGCGAGCTCGGCTTCGAGCTGCGTGAAAAGCGCATCACCCGCGACGAGGTCTACATCGCCGACGAGGCCTTCTTCACCGGCACCGCCGCCGAGGTGACGCCGATCCGCGAACTCGACGGCCGCACCATCGGCGAGGGCCGCCGCGGCCCGCTCACCGAGAAGCTGCAGAAGGCCTTCTTCGACGTCGTTCACGGCCGTAGCGAAGCGCATCTGGACTGGCTGGCGCTGGTCTGATCCGCCCCGAGAACCGACACCCCTGATTTCGACCACCCGCACGGAGAGACCGCTCGTGAGCGCCCAGACCCAGGCCAACGCCAAGAAGACCTACGAAGTCACCCGCAAGGATCTGCCGCTGTCCTGCCCGATGCCGGGCATGGCGATCTGGAACTCGCATCCGAAGGTCTACCTGGAGATCGAGGTCAAGGGTCACGCCAAGTGCCCGTACTGTGGCGCCGAGTACATCCTCAAGGACTGAGGCCGTGGACTTCGCCGGCACACTGGCTGCGCACGCCGAGGTCATCGCCGGCCTGGCGGCGTTCGACGCGAGGCTGGAGCGTCTCATCGAACGCATGCGGGCGACGCTCGCTGCCGGCGGGCGCATTTTCTGGGCCGGCAACGGCGGCAGCGCCGCCGACTGCCAGCACCTCGCCGCCGAGCTGGTGGTGCGCTACCGGCTCAACCGCCGGGCGCTGGCCTCGATTGCGCTGACCACCGATACCTCGATCCTTACCGCACACGCCAACGATTTCGGCTTCGAGACGGTCTTCGCCCGTCAGCTCGAAGCGCTGGGCCGGCCCGGCGATCTGCTGATGGCGATTTCCACTTCCGGCACCAGCCCGAACATCCTCGCCGTGGCGCAGGCGGCGCGGTCGCTCGGTGTCTACTGCGTCGGCTGGACCGGTGCCAGCGGTGGCCGCCTCATCGAGCTGGCCGATGAGTGCCTGTGCGTGCCTTCGAACGTGACCGCGCGCATCCAGGAGGCCCATATCCTGATCGGCCACTGGTTGTGCGAACGGCTTGAGACGACGCTGGACACCTCCGCCGCATAGCGGGCCGTCGTGCCGCTCCGGCCATGGCTGGATTGGTTGTGGCCGTGATGAAGGCGCCGGGCCCGTCAGCGCCGGCCTGCCGATGCCATCGGCAGGCGGCCCGCACCACCTGGTGCGGGCGTCGAGCGCTTGGGCGTGAACTGTTCTGCACACCCGTCACGCAGTGCTGCGACGTTGCCGGCGGAGAGTGCCTATTCTCCAGCTGACGGTTTGCTGATTTCGCATCGCCTGAACCCCAACAGGCGGGAGGACCGTGTCGCATGAACCGCCATATCAGCTTGCCTGATTTCACCCGGGCCCGAGTGCTGGTCGCCGGCGATCTGATGCTCGATCGCTACTGGAGCGGGGCGACGCGGCGCATCTCGCCGGAGGCGCCGGTGCCGGTGGTGCACGTCGCCGGCAGCGAGGACCGCCCGGGCGGCGCCGGCAATGTCGCCCTCAACATCGCCGCGCTCGGCGGCTGGGTCACCGTGCTCGGTCTGGTCGGTGCCGATGCCGCCGCCGCCGTGCTGCGCGAACATCTGGAGGCCGCCGGCGTCGGCTGCCGCTTCATCGAGGTGGAGGGCGCGGCGACGATCACCAAACTGCGCGTGCTCTCCCGCCACCAGCAGTTGCTGCGCCTCGATTTCGAGGATGGCTTTGCCGCTGCCGAGCCGGCCAGACTCACCGAGGCGCTGGCCCGCGAGCTGCCCGGCGCCGGCATGCTGGTGCTGTCGGACTACGCCAAAGGCGCGCTGCAGGACGTCGCCCGGCTGATCGATGCCGCCCGTGTCGGCGGCGTGCCGGTGCTGGTCGATCCCAAGGGTGAGGATTTCCGTCGCTACCGCGGCGCCACGCTGCTGACGCCGAACGAAAGCGAATTCACCGCCGTCGTCGGCCCCTGGCGCGACGAGTCCGAGCTGGTGAGCAAGGCGCGCCGGCTGTGTGCCGACTGCGGTGTTGCCCAGCTGCTGATCACGCGCAGCGAGCGCGGCATGACGCTGGTCGACGCCGCCAGCGGTCTCGCCCAGCACATGCCGACGCGCGCCCGCGAGGTGTTCGACGTCACCGGCGCCGGCGATACCGTCATTGCCACGCTGGCCGCGGCGCTGGCCGCCGGCATGCCGCTGGCCGATGCCGTACCGCTTGCCAACCTCGCCGCCGGCATCGCCGTCGGCAAACTCGGCACGGCGACCGTCAGCGTCGAGGAGCTCGCCGGCGCGCTGCTCCCCGAGCGCGTCGCCGCCGCTGGCATTGTCGATGTCGAGGCTCTGCTCGCTGAGCTGGCGATTGCGCGCGCACACGGCGAGCGCGTGGTGATGACCAACGGTTGCTTCGACCTGCTGCACGCCGGCCACGTGCATTACCTCACCGAGGCCGCGGCGCTCGGCGATCGCCTGGTCGTCGCCGTCAACGACGACGCTTCGGTGGCGCGGCTCAAAGGCGAGGAGCGGCCGATCAATCCGCTGATCGACCGCATGCAGGTGCTCGCGGCGCTGCGTGCCGTCGACTGGGTGGTGTCGTTCGCCGAAGACACGCCGCGCGAGCTGATCGCCCGTGTGCTGCCCGACGTGCTGGTCAAGGGCGGCGACTACCGTCCCGAGGAGATCGCCGGCGCCGCCGAGGTGCTCGCCAACGGCGGCGAGGTCTGCGTACTCGGCTATCTCGACGGTCATTCGACGACGGCGACGGTGGCGAGGATCCGCTGCAGCTGAACGGCAGGGCGCCGCGCCCATGCAACGTTACCGCGGGCCTCGCCGGGCACAGATGTCCTTCACCGGCCTGTTGCTGCGGGCGCTGATCGTCGTCGCGGCCGGCAGCGGGTTCTGGCTCGCCCGTGAGCGTTTGCCCGAAGTGCTGGCGCGACTGATGCCGGCCGCGCCGTTGCCGTTCTCCGTCGCGCCGCCGGCGAGTAACAGCCCGGCCATGGGGCCGGCGCCGTCGGCAAGCATTGCACCGACAGCGCGCGATAACGACATCGCGACCGTGCCGCCTGCCGTGCCCGCCCGGCGTCATGACGAAGTGCTGGCGCGCCTCGTCGACACCTGCACCTACTGGCAGCGCGAGGCGGCCGTGCAGCGGAATGCTGCGGTGTTCCGTGACGAGGCCTGCTAGCAGGCGCGCCGCTATGCCAGCGAAACCGGCATCCGCCTGGCGCTGCCGCCGGCCCCGGCGCGTGGCGATGCCCGCGTGGTCTGGTCGGCCCCGGCGCCGGGCACGGCGGCCCCTGCGGTCTACATCGACGACTGCAGCCGCATGGGCCCCGGCAGCATCGCCTACCGCGAATGCCGCGGACGCGAGCATCAGCGTCTGGTCGACGGGTGCCGCACCTTGCGTCGCAGCAGCGACCGCCAGCAGGGCGAGGCGTTCGTGCGCCAGTCGGCGCTGCGCGACGAGGTCTGCCTCGCCGCCGATCACTACCGGGTGATGCGCTGAACCGCTGCGGTCTGCCCGGTGGCGGCTCCCGTTTCCCGCGCCTGATGACGATTTTTACCGCGGACACAACGCCCGCCCGTCGCGGTAAGTCTGGTGTAAGCGAGTGCGGCCAGCATGCCGCGGCCGATCCGCATGCCCGTCGAGGCGGTCGCGGACGGCGGCGGAGTGCCGTGGCGCGGCGGTTGACTCCGGCCCGTGCCCTGCGCGTGCGGAGTCGCTGCCTCCATGTCTGTGCTTCGTCTGTCGATGATCGTCGCCTCGCTGGCGCGCGGCGGCATCGGGCGTACCGTGGTCACGCTGGCCAACGGGCTGGCGGCCAGCGGCGTGCTGGTCGATCTGCTGGTCGCCGATGGCGACAGCCCCTACATGAACATGCTGACCGATGGCGTGCAGATCCTGCCGATTCCGACCACGCACCTGCTGTTCGGCCTGCCGACCTTGGTGCGCTACCTGCGCCGGGTGCGACCGCAGGCGCTGCTGACGCACATCGAGCGCATCGACGCGCTGGCGCTGCGCGCGCGGGCGCTGTCCGGTGTGCGCGTGCCGGTGTTCTCGACACTGCACACGCACCTCGGCCGTTTTCTCGGCCAGCTGAAGCCGGCCAAGCGCGAAGCGCACCTGAAGCTGATGCGCCTGGCCTATCCGCGCAATGACGGTCTGATCTCGGTTTCGGCGCCGGTGGCCGAGGATGCCGCCGCGCTGCTCGGCCTGCCGAGCTCACGCTTCGACGTCATTCACAACCCGATCGCCAGCGCGAGCCTGCAGGCGCGCGCCGGCGAAGACCCCGGCCATCCGTGGCTGGCCGCCGGCGAGCCGCCGGTGCTGCTGGCGGTTGGCCGGCTGGAGACGGTCAAGGATTTTCCGACCTTGCTCGACGCTCACGCCCGGCTGCGCCGCGACCGTCCCTGTCGGCTGCTGATCCTCGGCGAAGGCTCGCAGCGGCGGGCGCTGCAGGCGCAGGCCGAGCGCCTCGGCACCGCGGCGGACGTGCAGCTGCCGGGCTTCGTCGCCAATCCCTACGCCTACATGAGCCGCGCGGCGGTGCTGGTGTCGAGTTCGTTGTGGGAAGGCTTCGGCAACGTGCTGGTCGAGGCGATGGCCTGCGGCACGCCGGTGGTGGCCACAGACTGCCCGGGCGGCCCGGCCGGCATCCTCGAAAACGGCCGCCACGGCCGGCTGGTCGCGGTCGGTGATGCGCGGGCACTGGCCGATGCGGTCACCGACACGCTGGCCGCACCGCTGCCGGCCGCCCAGCTGCAGGCCGCCGCCGCCCGCTACGACGTTGCCCGCAGCGTCGCCCACTACCGCAGCCGGCTCGGGTTGTGAGCGGGGCGGCCGCGATGGGTTATCGGCTCGAACGCATCGCTATCCTGCTGACCTCCTTCGGTGATGGCGGCGTCGAGCGCATGCTGGTCAATCTCGCCCGCGGCTTCGCCGGGCACGGCATCGGCGTCGATTTCTACGTGCGCGAGCGTGCGCGGCCGTACCTCGACCAGCTCGGTGACGGCGTGCGCCTGATCGAACTCGGCGGTGACGGCGCCGGGCTTGGCCGCGCGCTGCTCAGTGCGCTGCAGCAGCAGCGGCCGGACGTGCTGATGTCGGCCAAGGGCGGGGACGACGAGCTGGCGATCGCCGCGCGGCGGGCGCTCGGCGCGCCGCCGCGGCTGTTCCTGCGCTGCGGTACCAATATTCCCGGCCGGCTGACGGCGCGGCGCGCCAATCCGCTGCGCCGCTGGCTGGCCTATCGCGGCATCCGCGCGGTGTTCGGCCAGGCCGACGGCATCATCTGCGTTTCGCAGGGGGTGGCCGACGATCTGGCGCCGGTGATCCGCTGGCCGCGCTCGCGCCTGCACGTGCTGCCGAATCCGGTGCTGACGCCGCAGCTCGAACGGCAGGCGGCCGAAGTACCGCTGCATCCGTGGTTCCACGACGGCGGCGCACCGGTGCTGATCGGCATCGGCGGCCTGCGCCAGCAGAAAAACTTCGCGCTGCTGCTGCGCGCCTTCGCCCGCGTGCGGGCGCAGCGGCCCTGTCGCCTGCTGATCCTCGGCGAAGGCCGCCTGCGCGAGGATCTGCTGGCGCTGGCGGCGCGCCTCGGCATCGCCGGCGAGGTCGATCTGCCCGGTTTCGTCGACAATCCGTATGCCTGCCTGGCCCGCGCCGCGCTGTTCGTGCTGTCGTCGAGCTGGGAGGGCACCGCCAATGCGCTGATCGAGGCGCTGGCGGTCGGCACGCCGGCGGTGGCGACGGACTGCCCGTCCGGGCCGCGCGAAATCCTCGCCGGCGGTCGCTACGGACCGCTGGTGCCGGTCGGCGACGAGGCGGCGCTGACGGCGGCGATGCTGATGCGTCTGGCGCAGCCGCGCGACAGCGAACGCCTGCGTGCCACGGTGCGCGAGCGTTACTCCGAGGCCGCCAGCGTGCGCGCCTACCTCGACGCCTTCGCCGCCGGCTGCGGCGTTCAGTCGAGCTGATCGAAGCGGATCAGCTCGATGTCGGCGGCCTGCAGGCGGGCGCGCACCGCCGCGTCGGTGAGCAGGCGACGGTCGCTGGCGCGCATCGCCACGGTGCGCGGCGACTCGTCGATGTCGCTGTGTTCCGGGCCGGGATGAAAGCCGAGTTCCACGCTGCCGGTGGGCAGGCAGTCGAGCAGGCGCAGCAGGCGCGCCACTGAGTCGCGCTCGCGTGGCAGCACCCGCGTGAACGAGGCTTTGTATTGCGGCGTGCGCACGCCGTAGCGCGCGAGCACTGCCCGTGCCGCGCGCTGCCAGAGGCTTTCCGGCAGCAGGCGCAGATTCTTCGACAGACGATGCAGCGCCTGGCCGCTGCCCGGCGTGGCGCGGAACGGCCCGTAGTTGCTGCGCGCGGCGCGGATGCCGTGGCGGCGTGCGCTGTGCGCCAGCGCCCACAGCGCCAGCGGCAGATTGGCGATGTGCTGGTGGCTGTCGAGGTGCGTCGGCGTCACGCCGAGCGCGCGCGCCTGCTCGATCTGCGCATCGAACTCGCGCAGCAGCTGCGCCCGCAGCGCCGCCGTGCCGCAACCGCGCAGCTTCGGCGCCAGCTGCGCGCGGTCGAGGAAGCGGCCGTCGGCAGCGAGCAGATCCGGCAGCGCCGCCGGCGCGCTGAGCGGCGCGCCGAGCGTCAGGTTCAGATGCACACCGATCCCCAGCCGTGGCCAGTCGCGCGCCTGCGCCACGGCATCGGCCGCCGCCGGCATATTGCTCATCAGCGTGGTGCTGCTGATCACCCCGGCCGCGTGCGCCTGCAGAATCGCGGCACTGATGCCGGGGCTCAGGCCAAAGTCATCGGCATTGCAGATCAGGCGGGTGCGGGCGGGCATGGGGGCTCTCTGCGGCGCGATCGGAGGCGCGGCCGCCAGTGTGCGCTTCGGCAGTGCGCTGTGGCAGCGTCCGTTGCGCGGCGGTTTTAACGCCAGCGCAGGGCGGTCGGTGGCGGGCGGAGCAGGCTTGTCATGCACGGCATTTGCTCAAGTGAGGATGCGCATAGACCGCACCCCGCGGGCTTGGGTATGACTCGCCGGTCATCGAATCGGTTTATGAGGTGGCTGCATGTCCGGCAGGCCGCGAAAGCCCTTGTTCCCCTGGCGCAAGTGGGGGCACCGACCTAATGACGTGCGCTTGGTCGATGTCTTTCCGTCCGATCCGACTCCGTACCAGTTCGGTGAAAAGCTGCTGGAGGCGGTGAATACGGCGGCGAGCACGGTGGCCACGCTGCATGTCGCCTTCATGGCACTGAGCGCCTATCTGGCGGTGACGGTGTGGAGCACCACGCACCTCGACCTGCTGAAGGAAAGCCCGGTGCGCCTGCCGCTGATCGACGTGCAGGTCGATTTGGTCAGCTTTTATACGGTGGCGCCGTGGCTGTACTGCCTGGTGCACCTCAACCTGCTGATCCAGCTCAACCTGCTGGCGCGCAAGGTCTGGGCGTTGGCCAAGGCGGATGATTACCCGCGCCTGGTCGAGCGGCTGCACGTATTTCCGTTTGCCCATTACCTGCTGCATCAGACCCACCCCTGGCTGCGACCGCTGCTGGCGGTCGCGGTGTTCGCCAGCGTGATCGGCGTACCGCTGCTGCTGTTGCTGTACGTGCAGATCAAGTTCCTCGCCTACCACTCGGAGGCAGTGACCTGGGCACAGCGCTTGGCGGTGTGGACCGATGTCGCGCTGGTGGTCTGGCTGTGGCCACTGATCGCGTCGCGCAGCGGGCATTTTCTCGATGGTTTTCGCCCTGAAGCCTGCAAGATCGGGATCACTGCGCCCTGGTTATCGACACTGTGTGCGTGCGGGCTGGCGCTGGTGAGCGGAGGCGGGGCCTTGGTGGCGTTGGTGCCGGCTACGGTGCCGGAGCCGTCGGCTGAAGCTGCTGATGGTGCTGTAGTGCTGGTCGACGCAGAGGGGTTTGAGGCCATGCTGGTGCGTTTCGTTGATCGCATCGGCGCATGTCGCCTGCTGGCGCGTGAGAGTGGCAAGGCGGCGTCCATTCCCAGGCAGCAGCTGGACAGATGTAAAGATATTGCTGCTTGGAGGGGGAGCGGTGTGCTGGGGCCGACTTTGTGGCCGACGGCGTGGTTATTTGATCCTCCCGTGCAGGAGTTGACTCAGGCTGGCGCAAGTGCTGCGCCGCTGATACCACGCCGTTATCTCGACCTGCATGACGAAGTCCTGCTGCAGGAACAGCCGTCGGCAGAAACGCGGCATGCGCTGAGCAAGGACATCCCAGGAGCCGTGAATGGCGCCGATAACGCGAGTGCAGAGCGTGTGGCGCCCGTTACTGAACGGCTCAGCGATACCTTGCGCAAAGTGGTGCCGCTGAAATTACAGCAGCGCGATTTGCGCGGAGCCCGTTTGGAGCGGGCGGTGTTGCCGCTGGTGGATCTGAACAGGGCAAAACTGCAGGGGGCGAGTCTTATCGAGGCACAACTGCAGGGGGCGAGTCTTTTGGGGGCGCAACTGCAGGGGGCGAGTCTTGACTGGGCGCACCTGCAGGGGGCGCGTCTTTTGGGGGCGCACCTGCAGGGGGCGAGTCTTTTGGGGGCGCACCTGCAGGGGGCGCGTCTTGAGGATGCGCAATTGCAGGGGGCGCGTCTTGACTGGGCGCACCTGCAGGGGGCGCGTCTTGATGTGGCGCAATTGCAGGGGGCGAGTCTTTTGGGGGCGCACCTGCAGGGGGCGAGTCTTGACGGGGCACAACTGCAGGGGGCGAGTCTTATCGAGGCACAACTGCAGGGGGCGAGTCTTTCGGGGGCGCACCTGCAGGGGGCGAGTCTTGATAGGGCGCAACTGCAGGGTGCTGATGTTGAATACGCTGCCATTGATGATGCCTTGCTGGCCGGCGTTGCATTGAATGGCAGTCAGGGCACCTTGTCGTCCGCCGTTAACAGTTTGCTCATCGAGCCCGATTGGACGCCGCTGACGACTACACAGGTGGGTGAGCTGTCAGCCGCTGTGCGTCCATATCTGCAGGACGCTGAGTACGCTCGGTTCGAGGCGCGCCTGCAGTGGGCGATGAAGCCGGACGGAGGCCGTTTCCAGGCTGCGAAGGAAAAGGCTGGTTGTCACGGCCCGCAACGCCTCGGTTGTACGGAATCGGAGGATTGGCTGCCGCTGCTGGTTGAGTGGACGTGCGCTGCCTCCAGATCAGCGCCGGTTCGCGACAGCATGATCGATAGCATTGCCCCAGTTTTTGGCGATGCCGAGTTGCCGCCGGTGGCGGGAACCCTTTCCGTGTCGGCTCTCGTCCAGGCCCTGCTCGACGCGAAAGGGCAGCAGCGCTGTCCGAGTTTTACTGACAAAGATGTCGAGCGTCTGCGCGAAGTAGCCAAGCGCAATCAGTCCAAGCCGCAAGCCGGCTCCAAGGCCCCCTGATCCGCCCGCTTCGATCTGCCGCCGCGTCTACTGCGGATCGAAGCGATAGCCGAACAGCTCGATGTCCGGCTTGAAGCGTTCGCCGATCAGTTCGGCGAGTTCGTCGCTGTAATAGCTGCGGTAGTCCTTCTTGCGGTCGGTGGCCTGGCGCTTGTGCGGCAGGGGCGGGGGCTGGATGCCGATGCGGCGGCAGGCTTCTTCGAAGTCGGCCTGCAGGTTTTCGGTGCGGCCGATGAAGTTGACCAGCAGCTTGCCGTGCAGGTCGATGCAGTAGTCGGATTGCAGCTCGATGCTGGTGTCGACGTGAAACTGGTAGGGGCGCTGCGGATCGAGCTTCCAGCGGATGAACTGCTCGAAGGTCTCGATGTGCGCCATCAGGTGCGGGCGCTCGCGGCGGATGTGATGAAACGAGCTGACCTGCAGATCCCAGGGATTGCGCACGAAGACGAACTTGAACAGCTGCGCGAACAGCTCGTGCGGCAGCATCTCCTGCGCGGCGATGATCTTCGAGTGGCGCGGGAACTTGATGCCGAGGCGGTGGCCGCTGAGTGCCGACAGCCGCGAGCAGAGGAACTGCGCGTAGAACCACGGATCGCGCAGGCGCAGCGGCCGCAGCGCATCGCGCACCGAGGTGCCGCCGGTCTTGGCGGTGTGGACGAACAGGAAGTTGTACTTCAGCGACAGCAGCATCGGGCTCTCCGTGCGCGAACTGGACGGCGCGCCATTGTCGGCGCGGCCTTGCGGGATTCAAAAGACCTGAAACAGCGCATCGACATGGCGGATGGTTATGGGCGGGGCGGGCCTGCTCAGGCGTCGAGCACCGGCAGCAGCACGCGCAGGTAGGCGGCGCTCGCGGCCTCCTGCGTGTACTCGCTGACGGCTGCCCGCAGGGTTGCGGCCGGCAGCGGCGCGGCGAGCGTCGCGGCCATCGCGTCGGCCAGCGCGGCATCGTCGCCGACCGCCACCAGCCGGCCAAAGCGGCCGCCGGCGAGCACTTCGCGCGGCCCGGACGGGCAGTCGGTGGCCACGCTCGGCGTGCCCAGCGCCAGTGCTTCGGTGAGCACGTTCGGCGAGCCTTCCCAGGCCGAGGACAGCACGAACAGCTGTGCGCGCGCCATCCACATATAGGGATTCGGTGTGAAGCCCGGCATCTCGACGTCGCAGGCGACGTGCAGCTCGGCGGCGAGCGCACTCAGCGCTGCGCGGCCGCGGCCCTCGCCGAGGATCACCAGCCGCGCCGGCTGCCGCGCGCGCAGGCGGGCGAAGGCGCGCAGCAGCGTCGGGAAGTCTTTCTGCTCGGTGAGGCGGCCGGCGCCGAGGATCAGCGGCACGTCGGGTACGTTGATCCACGGGTGGTCGAGTGGCTCCGCCGCCTGCGTGTTCAGCTGCGGCGTGATCACCGGATTGCGGATCACCGACAGCCGTGCGCGCGGCATGCCGCTGAGGTGCGCGGTGTCGTCGAGCACGCCCTGCGAAACCGCGACGATGTGGTCGACGTGGCGGTAGAACCAGCGCATCGGCGCCACCCGCAGCCAGCGGCTGAAGCCGGAGCGGCCTTCGAGCGCCGCCGACAGCGTGGTGCCGAGGCGACCGACCAGCCGGCAGTCGACGCCGGCGAGCCGGCGTGCCAGCACCGCGGCGCGGATCGCGCGGTCCTTGGCGGCGAGCAGCGCGCACGGGCGGGCGTGCTGCAGGTAGCGGGCGATCGCCGGCACCGCCAGCAGGCTGGAGCCGGCCTTGAGATCGAGCAGGCGCACGCCGTCCGGCAGCGCGCCGAGGTGCGCGCTGGCGGCGCGGATGGCGAGGATGTCGATCGCGATGCCGCGCGCGGCCAGCCCGGCGACCAGGTTGAGCACCATGCGCTCGACGCCGCCGGCACCGGAAAACGAGATCAGCACCGCCAGGCGCTTCATGGTGTGGGCTCCAGGCCGAGCGCCGCGGCGTAGGCGCGGGCGCTGGCCTCGACGCTGTAGGCGGCGGCAGCGGCGACCAGTTGTTCGCGCGCGGGCGGCGCATCGAGCAGGCCGGCCAGCGCGGCGGCCAGTGCGGCATCGTCGCCGACCGCTACCAGCGGGCCGTGGCGGCCGTCGGCCAGCACCTCGCGCGGACCGGACGGGCAGTCGCAGGCTACCGCCGGCGTGCCCAGCGCCAGCGCCTCGACCAGCACGATGCCGAGTCCTTCCCAGCGCGAGGTCAGCGCGAAGGCGGCGGCATGCGCCATCGCCGGGTAGGGATTGGCGATGAAGCCGGGCAGGGCGACGTCGGCAGCGACGCCGAGTTCGGCGGCCAGCGCTGCGAGCTGGCCGCGGCGGCGGCCTTCGCCGTAGATCAGCAGCCGGCACGGCCGCGTCGCGTGCAGCCGGGCGAAGGCGCGCAGCAGTGTGGCGAAGTCCTTGCGCTCGGAGAGCTCGCCGACACCGAGGATCACCGGCACCGCGCTGTCCAGCAGCCAGGGATGCGGCGGCGGCGCGGCGGCCAGTGCCTGCAGCTGCGGCGTCACCACCGGGTTCGGCACCACCTGGATGCGCGTGCGCGGCAGGCCGGCGAAGGCGGCGAAGTCCGCGGCGACGCCCTGCGAGGGCACCAGCACGCCATCGGCCCAGGCGTAGAAGGTGCGCATCGACCAGCGCTGCGTCAGCCGGTCGAACAGCGGGCGGCTGGCCAGATTGGTCGATACCGTGGTGCCGAGGCGCACGTAGCCGCGGGTGTCGCCGCCGGCCAGCCGCCGCGCCCACAGCGCGGTGCGGTTGACCTTGTCCTTGTCGGAGAGCAGCACGCGCGGGCGCTCGCGGCGGAGGTAGCGCACCAGCGCCGGCAGCGCCGGCAGCACGTGGTCGCGGCCGAGATCGATGCGGCGCACGCCGGCCGGCAGCGGATCGAGGCAGGGGCCGTGGCCGCGGATGCCGAGCAGGTCGATGCGCAGGCCGTGCGCGGCGAGCGCCGGCAGCAGGTTGGCGACGATGCGATCGACGCCGCTGTGCCCGGAGGTGGCGGCGAACAGCGCCAGATCCGGGCGGCTCATCGCGGCGTCTCCGCCAGCAGGCCGAAGGCGCGCAGATAGGCATCGCGCGAGCGCTCCAGCGTGTAGTCGGCGACCGCCGCGCGCAGCGTCGCCGCCGCTTGCGGCGCGGCGAGCACGCTGAGGATCGCCGCGCGCATCGCGGCGGCGTCGAACATCGGGATCAGCGGTCCGTAGCGGCCGCCGGCGAGGATCTCGCGTGGCCCGGACGGGCAGTCGGTGGCCACGCTCGGCGTGCCGCAGGCGAGCGCCTCGGTCAGCACGTTCGGCGAGCCCTCGCGCTCGGAAGACAGCACGAACACCGCGGCGCGGCTCATCCAGGCGTGGACGTTGTCGACGAAGCCGGGCAGCGCGAAGCGGTCGGCGATGCCGAGCTGCGCGGCCAGCGCGGTGAGCCGCGCGCGCTCCTTGCCTTCACCGAGAATCACCAGGCGCGCGGCGCGCTCGCGCATGACGCCGGCGGCGGCCTCGACCAGCAGCTCGAAATGCTTGACCGGCGCCAGGCTGCCGGCACCGAGGATCACCGGCGGCTGGCCGGCGGCGAACCACGGGTGGTCGAGCGGCGCGGCGGCGCGCGCGGCGAGGTCCGGCACCAGCGTCGGATTGCGGATCACCAGCACCTGCGCGCGCGGCAGGCCGGCCAGCTCGGCGACGTCGTCGGCAACGCCGTCGGAGACGCAGATCACGCCGTCGGCGGCGCGAAACTGCGCGCGGATGCGCCGCGCATGCCACCAGCGGCGCAGCGGATTGCGCGGCGACATCTTCGGCCGCGACGACAGATGAATGCCGCAGCGCAGGAACACCTGCGTGCCGCAGTCGGCCGCATCGCGCGCGATCAGCGCCAGCGCATCGTCCTTGCCCTTGGCCGACATCAGCACCGCCGGCCGTTCGCGGCGCAGGTAGTCGATGGTGGCGCGGCGCTGCGCCGGGCGTTCGGCCGGCAGGCGGATCAGCCTGACCGCCGGGTCGAGGCGTTCGAGGTAGGGCAGCTCGCCGGGACGGGTGAGAAAATCGGTGGCGAAACCGGCCTGGGCGAAACCGCCGGCGAGCGTCACCATCATTTTCTCGACGCCGCCGTCGCTGAAGCTCGGGATGTAGACGGCGATGCGGGCGCCCGGCGGTGTGCTGCTCATGCCAGGCCCAGCGCGTCGAGGTATGCGCTGGCGATGGTCGGCAGCGTGAAGCGCTGCGCCGCGGCCTTGAGCTCGGCCGCCGGCAGCGGTGCCGCCAGCGTCGCCGCCATCGCCGTCGCCAGCGCCCCGGCATCGCCGACCGGCACCAGCCGGCCGTAGCGACCGCCTTCGAGGATCTCGGCGGGGCCGTCCGGGCAGTCGGTCGAGACCACCGGCGTACCCAGCGCCAGCGCCTCGACCAGCACGTTGCCGAGCCCTTCCCAGGCCGAGGACATCACCAGCAGCCGCGCCTGCGCCATGTACGGGTACGGATTGACGGCGAAACCGGGCAACGCCACCTGCGCCTGCAGGCCGAGGCGGTCGATCTGCGCCTGCAGCTCGGCGCGCAGCTTGCCCTCGCCGAGGATCAGCAGCCGGTAGTCGGCGCCCTGCGCGCGCAGGCGGGCGAAGGCATCGAGCAGCGTCGGGAAGTCCTTCTGCGGCTCCAGCCGGCCGACACCGAGGATCACCGCCGGGCCGCCGTCGTGGAACCACGGGTGCTCCGGCGTCTGCGCCGCCTGTTCGCTGAGCCCCGGCGTCACCACCGGGTTGAAGATGATGCGCAGCCGCGCGCGTTCGAGGCCGAGCAGCTTTGCGGCGTCATCGGCCACGCCCTGCGAGATGGCGATCAGACCGTCGTTGCGCGGGTAGAAGCGGCGCATCTGCGCCAGCTGGCTGCGCGCCTTGCGCGGTGTCAGGCTGGCGAGCTGGGCGGTCTGGTTGGTGTTGAAGGTGCTGTAGACCGGCACTGCGACGCCGGCCAGCGCGCGCGCGCGCAGCACCATGGCATTGACCCGCGAGCGCTGGGTGAGCACCACGTCCGGGCGCTCGCGGCGCAGGTAGCGGGCGATGCGCGGCGCGCCGAACAGCGCATGCGAGGTGCGCACGTCGACGACGCGCACGCCGGGGCCGACCAGTTCGAGGTACGGGCTCTCGGTGCGGGCGAGCAGCAGATCGACGCGGATGCCGCGGCGGGCGAATTCATTGGCGAGGTGCACGCGCATCTTGCCGATGCCGCCGCGGGCAAGATCGGCAAGCACCATCGCGAGGCATTTGGCTTGGGCCATGGAAGGTTCGCTGAACGGCGAGAAGGCGGGCGCAGTATAGCGACTCGTTCGTCACGCGCGCCGGCTACAATGCGGCACTTTGCCGACCAAACCGCCATCGCGATGCCATCGCTGATCTATCTTGCCTGGGGCCGCCCGCAGCGCCCGCGCGCCAATCTGATCCAGACCCTGCACACCGTTGAAGCGCTCGACGAGCTCGGCGCGCAGGTGCGTCTGTGCCTGCCGCCGCTGCCGCGCGGCTTCGACCTGGCCGGCTTTCTCGCCGGTATGGGCATTCGCCGGCCGCTCGATCTGCGCGCCTGCCCGAGCCTGCACCGGCGCTGGGGCGGCTGGCCGTTCGCGCTGCTGCACCGGGGCGAGCTGCGCCGCGCCGATGTCGTCTACACCCGCGTGCCGCAGCTGAGCCGGGTGCTGGCGCGCTTCGGCATCGCGCACTGGCTGGAGATCCATGACACCGAGCCGCTGGCGCAGGCCGGGCGGCTGGCGCCGCTGATCGCGCTGGCCGCCGCCGGGCGCATCCGCGGCTTCGTCACCGTCAGTGCCGCCGGGCGTGAGGCGCTGCTGGCTGCGGGCGCTGCCGCCGGGCAGGTCGCGGTGCTGCCCAACGGCGTCGATCTCACGGCTTTCGGCAGCGTGCCGCCGCTCGGCGTGCAGGATTTCGCCGCGCCGCGTGCGCTCTACGTCGGCCGCATCAGCCGTGATCGCGGCCTGGGCCTGTTCGAGCGCATCGCCGCGGCCGGCACCCCGGTGACGCTGGTCGGGCCGCGCGACCACGATCCGGCGCCGGGCAGCGAAGGTCTGCGCGTCGAGCCGGCGGTGGCGCATGCGCGCGTGCCCGAGTGCTACCGCCCGGCGCAGCTGGCGCTGATGCCGTATCAGACCGATCTGGCCCACGCCACCTCGATCAGTCCGATCAAGCTGTTCGAGGCGATGGCGGCCGGCCGCCTGGTGATCGCTTCGGATCTGGCACCGATTCGCGAGCTGGTGCAGGACGGCGTCAACGGCCTGCTGGTGGCCGCTGACGATGCCACTGCGTGGAATGCCGCGATCGCGCGCGTGCGCGCCGATCCGGCCTGGGCGCTGGCGATGGCCGAGCAGGGACGCCGCTCGGTCGAGGCGTTCAGTTGGCGGGCGCGCGCACAGCGCCTGTTGGCGCTGACCACTCCACAGCGGGTGGCCGGCTCTGTCTTCGGGAGTTCTTCGTGATTCGGGAACCACAAACCATCCGCCGCTTCCTGGCCTTCGCCGCCACGCCGTCCGGCACGCGCTGGCTGGCGGCTGTTGCCGTCGTGACCTCGATGCTGTTCGCCGAGGCGGTCGGCGCCATCATCAACCGCGACGGCATCGTCTATCTGCGTGCCGCCACGGCTTTCCTCGACGGCGGCCTGAGCAGCGCGATGGCGCAGTACAACTGGCCGGCGTATTCGATCTTCATCGCACTGCTCTCGCGCGGGCTCGGCTGCTCGCCGGAGATCGCCGGCCACCTGCTCAACGGCCTCAGCCTGCTGATCCTGGTCGATGCCTTCATCCGCTGCGCGCATCTGCTCGATCGCGAGGCGCGGCCGTGGATTCCGGCGCTGGTGGTGCTGTCGCTGCCGGTGCTCGGCCACCGCCTCGATATCTACCGTGACTGGGGCTATCTGGCGTTTGCGATGCTGTCCTGTGTGCCGCTGCTGCGCTACTGGCTGGCAGCGCGCGGGCGGCTGCGGGACGTGCTGGCCTGGCTGCTGGCACTGACGATGGCGCTGCTGTTTCGCATCGAAGCCGCCGCGCTGCTGGTGCTGACGCCGCTGCTGTTCGCGCTGCAGCCGCGACCGTGGGCCGAGCGTCTGCGCAATGCGCTGCTGTTCAGCATCGCCTGGCTGCTGCCGGTGCTGCTGGCGCTGCTGGTCGGCGGTCTGCGCGGCCAGCTCGACTTCGGCAAGCTCGCCGAGGTCATCGCCTATGCCGATCCGGACAGCTCGCTGGTGCGTTTCAGCGAACTGTCGCAGCGTTTCGCCGAAGCCGTGCTCAATAAATACAGTGACGATTACGCCGGTTACATGCTGGCGGCCGGCATCGTGGCGATGGTCGTGCGCATGATCTTCACCAACCTCGGTGCCTTGCTGAACGTGCTGCTGATCGTCGGCGGCTGGCGCGGCTGGGGGCGTCTCGGCAGTGGCTATCGCCTGCTGTTCGGCCTGCTCGGTCTGCAGGTGCTGGTGGTGACCGGTTTTCTCGCCAACCGCGTGATCACCGTCAACCGCTACGCACTGTTCGGCTCGCTGCTGCTGATGCTGCTCACCTGTGTCAGCATCGAGCGCCTGCTCGATGCCGGCCGGCGTTCGCGCAAGGGTGATGCGCGGGCGCGCAGCGTGATCCTGCTGGCGCTGGCGATCGCGGTGACGGTCAACATCACCGCGCGGCCCGATGCCAAGGAATATCTGCGCGACGCCGGCGAGTGGATGCACGAGCAGCTGCCGGTGCAGGCGGAGCTGGTCGCCAATGAAGACCGCCTGCTGTACTACGCCGGCCGCGGTCCCGGACCGAAGCTCGACAATTACGAAAAAATCGTCGCCGAGCTGCAGCGCGTGCGGCCGCCGTACTACCTGGCGCTGCGCTTCGATGACGAGCACGTCGAGCGTATGCGTGCTCTGGTCGGCGTGCAGCCGCTGAAGGTGTTCCACAGCGCCCGCGCCGATGAGCGTGCCGAGGTCTACTTCGTGCCGGCGGAGCGCACGCAATGACGCGGCGCGCCGCGCCGCTGTCCGCAGGGCTGGCCGTTCCTTTCGCGCTGCTCGCCGTCTGGCTGAGCGGCGGTGTGCAGATCGGCGCCGGCAATCACGCCGGCCTGCTGCCGGTGGTGCGCCGGCTGCTCGACCCCGGCTATCTGCCGGGCGATTTCGGCATCGAGCTGCGGCTGTATCACCATCGCGTGTTCGCCCACCTGCTGGCCTGGGCGGTCGAGGTGTTCGGCGAGACCGGCGGCTTCGTCGTGCTCACGCTGCTCGGCATGCTGCTGCTGATGCTGGCGCTGTGGCGGCTGGCGCGGGCCGGCGGTCTCGGCGCCGCCGGCTATGCGCTGCTCGCGGCGCTGCTGGCGACGGCGACGGCCTTCGTCGGTCGCGGCATGGAAATCAACGATTTCCTCGGCAACGGCCCGATCATGCCGCCGACTTTTTCCCATGCCGCGGTGCTGATGAGCCTGACGGCGCTGCTGGAGCGCCGGCCGGTGGCGGCGCTGGCCTGGACGGGCGTCGTCGGCCTGCTGCACCTGCAGGTGGCGGCGGTGTGGCTGTGCGTGCTGTTGCCCCTGCTGCTGGCCGGCTCGCCGCGGCCGAATGCGCGGCAGTGGCTCGGCGGCCTCGCGCTGCTGCTGCTGTGCGCGGCTCCGGCGCTGCTCGATCTGTGGCGTCTGGCACGTGGCGGTCTGGTCGGCGGCAGCGGCAACGCGCTGGCCGACATCGCCTTTCGCATGCCGCATCACTTCGAGCTGCGCGGCGCGCGGCATGCGCTGTGGCCGCTGGCCTACGGTGTGCTGCTTGCCGTGCTCTGGCGTCGCCTGCGCCGGCAGCAGGATGCGCTGGCCGCGGTCTACGCCACGCTGTTCACGGTCTGTGCGCTGCTCGGCGCCCTGGCGCTGCTGCATTTCGCCGATTACCACCTGCTGCGCTGGGGGCGCATCGCGCAGCTGCAGTTCATCCGTCTGAGTCCGCTGCTCAGCGTGCTCGGCGGCCTGGGTCTGGTGTTCGTGCTGCAGCGCTGGTTCACGGCGCGCTGGCCGGCGCGGCGTGAGGCGCTGCTGTGGGCTCTGTGCCTGGCAGTGCTGCTGCCGAAGGTGTTCGCCGAGTGGCGCGAGTACCGCTTCGCCCATGTCGGCGTCGTGCGCTTTGCGGAATCCTCGGCCGAGTGGATCGCCGTCTGCGACTGGGTGCGCGAGCACACGCTGGCCGCCGAGCGGTTCCTGACGCCGCCGGGGCATGCGGCCTTCGTCGCCCTGGCCGAGCGTTCCAACGTTGCCGAGATCAAGGTCAACCCGGACGGCGGCCGCGGCATGCCGGAATGGCAGCAGCGGCTGCGTGCGCTCAGCGGTGGCGAGCCCTTGCCGGACCGGCATGATTTCGGCGCCAACGCGGTGGCGCTCGATGCGGCTTATCAGCGCCTGTCCGCTGCGCAGCTGCGCGCGCTGGCGCAGCGCTACCAGGCACGCTACGCGATCCTGCTGCCGTCGATGCCGGCGCCGGGCACGGTGATCTACGACGCCGGCGGTTATCGCGTGCTGGATTTCGCCGCCAGCAGCTCGCCGTAGACACGGCGGTTGCCGGCCACCATCGCCGCGATCGAGAACTCGCGCTCGACGATGGCGCGGCCGGCGGCGCCGAAGCGGGCGCGCAGCCCGGCGTCGGCCAGCAGCGTGATCAGCTGGCGGGCGAGTGTCGGCACGTCGCCCGGGGTGTGCAGGTAGCCGTTCTCGCCGTCGTGGACGATTTCCGGGATGCCGCCGGCGCGGCCGGCGACGATCGGCAGGGCACAGGCGGCCGCCTGCAGCAGGGCCACGCCGAGGCCTTCCATCGCGGCCGGATGCACCAGCAGGTCGAGCCCCGGCAGCAGCCGTTCGAGATCGTCGCGAAAACCCGGCAGCTGCACGGTCTGGCCGAGGCCGCGGCGTTCGATGTCGGCGGCGATGCCGGCCTGCAGCGGCCCGCGGCCGAACAGCAGGAAGCGCACCCGCGGCTGCGCCGCCAGCACCGCGGGCAGCGCATCGAGCAGCGTCTGGTGGCCTTTGCGGGCGATGAACTGCGCGGCCATGCCGACTACCAGGGCATCGTCCGGGAGCGCGAATTCGGCGCGCAGGGCGGCGCGTGCGGCGGGCGCATCGGCGGCCGGGCGGTAGCGCCCGGTGTCGACCGCGCTCGGTACGCAGACCACCTTGGCCGCCGGCACGCCTTCGGCGAGCAGTACGCGGCGGATGCCCTGTGAGATCGTCACCACACGGTCGTAGAGCCGGTATTTCAACGCCACCCACGGCCGGGCTTCCGGGTTGTCGACGCGGCGTGACAGCAGCACCGGCACGCCGGCGAGGCGGGCGGCCAGCGCGCCCCACAGATCGGCGCCGCGGCGCGAGTGCAGATGCACCAGGTCCGGGCGCTCGCGGCGCAGCACGGCGAACAGCCGCCACGGCATGCCGAGGTCGGTATCGCCGCCGAGCGGCAGCTCGATGACGCGCACGCCGAGCGCGCGCACCGCCGCGGCGATCGCCGCACCGCGTGTGCATACCAGCAGGTGCTCGTCGCCGGCGACCCGGCTCAGCTCGCGCAGCAGGAACACCACCTGCAGCGCGCCGCCGTAGAGGTGTTTGCCGGCTTCGATGTGGACGACTTTCATGGCGCGGCGACCTGCATCGCGGCGGCCAGCACGCTGGCCGCGCTGTGGTCGCGCATGCAGTCGAAGCGCCCGGCGCAGGTCGGCCGCCGCCGGCACGGTGAGCACTCGCGCGCGCTGTAGAGCACGCGGGCGCTGGCCGCACCGGTGTCGAGGTAGGGGCGGGTCGAGCCGAACAGCGCCAGGGTCGGTATGCCTTGGGCGATGCCCATGTGCGTCAGCCCGGTGTCGACGCCGATCAGCAGCCGGGCGCGGGCGATGATCGCCACCGTCGCCGCCAGCCGCGAGCGGCCGGCGAGGTCGATCAGGCCCGGCGTCGTTGCGGCGATGCGCGCGGCGGCGGCGCGGTCGCCCGGTCCGCCGAGCATCAGTACCCGGCAGCCGTAGCGGGCGGCGAGCTGCGGCACCAGCTCGCCCCAGCGCTCTTCGAACCAGTGCTTCTGCGGCCGCGTGGTGAACGGGGCGATGACGATGAACGGCGGCAGCGGGGCCTCCGCGGCGACGTCGAGCACTTCGCGCAGCAGCGCCTCGGCCTCGGCGTGGGCGCTGGCGGCGACGCACAGGTCGAGGTGGAAGTCGCTGTCCTGCGCGCCGAGCGTACGCGCCAGCAGGCGGTATTCGGCGCCGATGCGCGGATCGCTGCCACGCCGCGGCAGCACGCGCTGCACCAGCCATTGCGCGCCTTCGCGCGCGCCGATGCCGATGCGCTCGCGGGCGCCGCTGGCGCGCGCCCATACGCCGCTCTTCAGCAGGCCCTGCAGATCGAGCGCGAGGTCGAACTGACGGCTGCGCAGCGTGCGGACGAAGGCGCTGATCGCCTGCCACAGCGCACGGTAGCGGCGCTCGCGCCACAACCGCCGCCATTCGCCGCGCGGCCAGACGATGACTTCGTCGAGGCGCGGGTTGTCGGCCAGCAGCTCGCGCACCGCCGGTTCGGCGAGCCAGGCGATGTAGGCGTCGGGGTAGCGCGCGCGCAGCGCCGGCAGCAGGCCGGAGGCCATCACCACGTCGCCGATCGCCGACAGCCGTACGATGAGGATGCGCCGGCTCATGCCTGCCGCCCTGCCGCCAGGCGTGCGTAGAGTTCGAGGTACTGGCGCACCACGGCGTCGCGGCCGTGATGGGCGAGCAGTTCGGCATGGCCGCGGGCGGCGACGGCATCGCGTTCGGCGGCCGGCAGCGTCAGCACTTTTTCCAGGCAGCCGGAGAGCGCCGGCACCTCGGCGACCGCGGTCAGCCAGCCGTTTTCGCCGTCGCGGATCAGCTCGCTGGCGCCCGGCGTGGTGGTCGCCAGCACCGGTTTGGCATAGCTCCAGCCTTCGAGGATGACGTTGCCGAGGGTTTCATGGCGCGAGGGGCACAGCATCAGTTCGGCCTCGTGATACCAGTCGCCGGGGGCGGCCAGCCAGCCGGGGAAGTGCACGCGCGTATCGAGGCCGAGGCGGCTGCGCTGCGCCAGCAGTGCCTCGCGCAACTCGCCGTCGCCGCCGATCACCAGGTGCAGCGGCCGGCCGTCGAGCTGCGCCGGCAGGCGGGCGAAGGCGTCGAGCAGATCGTCGAACCCCTTGATCGAGATGAAGCGGCCGAGTGTGAACAGCACGCGCGCCTGCGGTGGAATGCCATGGCGCTGGCGCAGCTGCGCCCCGGCGGCGCTGTCGCGCGCGGCCGGTTCCGGCACGAAGTTGCCGATCAGGTACACCTGCTCGCGCGGCAGGCCCTGCCCGATGAGCCAGTCGCACAGCTTGCGGGTGTTGCCGATCCAGCCGTGGGCGTGACGGTAGTAGCCGTCGAGCTTGTAGTAGCCGCCGAGGCGGGCGAGGTGCACCGGCCGCTGCCCGGCCGGCAGGTGGGTCAGGCGGGTGGCGCGGCCCATGTAGGTCTGCACGATGTCGATGTCGCGCGCGCGCGCCAGCCGCGCGATCTGCCAGCGGCTCCAGAGGTCCCATTTGTTGGCGAGCGGCAGGTGGATCTGCTCGACGGCGCTGCCCTGCAGCGCCCCGGCGATCGGTGAGCCGCGGCGGGTGACGGCGAGCGCCTGGTGGCCGGCGGTGTTCAGTGCCGTCACCAGGCGCACGAAGAATTGGTCGGCGCCGCCCATCTGGGTCGAGCCGATGATGTGCAGCGAACGCATTCAGTAGCCTCCGCGGCGGTCCTTGCGCGCGTTTTTCATCGCGAGCTTCCACCAGTAGCCGAGCAGGTTGTCACCGTAGGAAATCGCCTTGCGCGGCAGTTCGTAGACGTTGTCTGCGGTGTTCGCCGCGCCGCGGATGCAGCTCAGCGCCGAGCGGTAGCCGGCGTCGATGACGGCGTCGCGCACGCTGGGCGAATAGTCGCCGTAGGGGTAGCAGAAATGCGGCACGGCCTCGCCGAGCAGGTCTTCGAGCTGCGCCTTGCTGTCGCGCAGCTCGCGCGCGACGGCGTCGGCCGCCAGCCGCGATAGCCGCGGGTGACTGACGGTGTGCGAGCCGACGGTGATGCCGGCCTGGCGCAGTTCGCGCAGTTCGCTGGCGCTGAGCATCGGCGGCGTGTCGCGGCCGTCGGCGCCGAGCCACTCGGCACGGCCGCCGACCAGCCCGGAGATCATGTAGACGGCGGCGGGAAAGCCGTAGTGCTGCAGCACCGGCAGCGCGTGTTCACGGAAATTGCGGTAGCCGTCGTCGAAGCTCAGCACCACGCCGCGAGGCGGCAGTTCGCCATCGCCGAACAGGCCGGCAATGGCCGCGTCGAGCGACAGCACGCGGTAACCGGCACGGGCCAGGAAGGCCATCTGCGTGCGAAAACGATGCACATGGCAGTAGCCGGCGCGGTGGTTGCGTGGCGCGGTGAATTCACCGACCTGGTGGTACATCAGGATCGACAGCGGCGGGCGCCCGGGGAGTGGGCGGGGTCCGCTGGCGGGGGCGGCTGCGCTCATCGCGGTCTCGCTGAAGCCGGAACAAAGGTGCACAGGATACGGCCTGCATCGCCGGCCCGGTATCGCCGGTATAGTAGCGACCCCCTGCAGCCGCGTTGAGGCAGACAGCCATGAGTGAGCGCATGCCCGCGCTGTTCCTCGATCGTGACGGCATCGTCAATGTCGATCACGGCTATGTCTATCGCATCGAGGACTTCGAGTTTGTGCCGGGCATCTTCGAGGTCTGCCGCGCGGCGCGCGCGCGCGGTCTGGCGCTGGTCGTCATCACCAATCAGTCCGGCATCGCCCGGGGCTACTTCAGCGCCGCCGACTACCAGCGGCTGACGACGTGGATGCAGGCACGCTTTGAAGCGGCCGCCGCCCCGCTGGCGGGCGTCTATCACTGCCCGCATCACCCGGGCGTGTCCGGGGCGCTCGGCATCGACTGCGACTGCCGCAAGCCGGCACCGGGGCTGCTGCTGCGCGCGCTCGAAGAACTGCAGCTGGATGCGGCGCGTTCGGTGCTCGTCGGCGACAAGGCGCGGGATATCGAAGCGGGGCGGCGGGCTGGTGTCGCGCGTAACTGGCTGGTCAGCGACGAGGCGGGGCAGATCGCGACGGCGCAGGCCGATGCGGTGTTTGCCAGCGTCAGCGATCTGGCGCACCGCCTGGCCGCGGGGGCGGTGTCCTTCTAATAGAAGGAGGGTTCGCCCGCCGGCCGCCCCTTGAAGCGGCGGTGCACCCAGAGGTATTGCTCCGGCGCTTCGCGGACCCAGCCTTCGACCATCGCGTTGATGCGTGCCGCGTCCGCGGTGTCGTCCCCGCTCGGGAAGTTGTCCAGCGCCGGCAGGACGCGCACACGGTAGCGGCCGTTGGGCAGGCGCACACCGTAATAGGGCACTACGGCGGCACCGCTCATCTGCGCGATGCGCGAGGTGGCGGTGATCGTGCGCGCCGGTACGCCGAAGAACGGCACGAAGACGGTGCCGTCGGCCCCATAGTCCTGGTCGGGGGCGTACCAGACGACGCGGCCCTGACGCAGCAGGCGGATCAGACCGCGCAGGTTGTTGCGCTCGATGCTGCTGCTGGCGCCGCGCCACTCGCGCGCGCGTTTCATCAGCTCGTTGAACAGCGGATTGCGGTTCGGTCGATACATCTGATGGAACGGTCGCTGCTGGGCGAGCATCGCGCCTGTCGTCTCGAAATGCGTGAAGTGGGCAGAGACCAGCAGGACGCCTTTGCCGCGGGCGATGGCCGCATCGAGGTGTTCGACACCCTCGACCTCGCCGAGCCGGGTGATCTCCTCGCGTGGCGCCCAGTAGCAGACCGCGGTTTCGAACATGCCGATGCCGGTTGACGCCAGATTGGCTTCGAGCAGGCGCGCGCGGGCCTTGTCGTCGAGCTGCGGAAAGCACAGGCGCAGATTGACGGCTGCGACATGTCGCCGGTGACGGGCGAAGTGGCCACTGAGGTGCCCTAGTATGCCGCCGATACGCAACCGCCACGCCTGCGGCAGTGCCGCCATCGCATGCATGACACCCACGCCAAGCCATACCGGCCAGAAGCGGGGCTGCCAGTACTGTCTCAGGAGAGAGCTGTTCGTTGTGTCCAAGATGGGGGAACCTTTGCCGCAGGCCGGTAGCTTGCACGATTTTATCGAATGCCCCGACGTCGGCTTTCCGACATTGCGCATCCGCATGACGATTGCGTGTCGTTATTTATTCAGTTTGATGTTGACATGCTGCCGAAGATGATTAGAATGCGCAGCCCTCGCTTCGATAAACATTGACGACCTAATTGCAGGTCAAAATGTTGAAGTGAACGAATTACGAAAGTAAGCGCCGCGATTAAAAAGGTGCTTGCGTAGCAGGAAAGGGCGAGTATAATGCGCGCCTCGCTGAACGAAACGGGTCAGCGAAGATCATTAACAGCATGGCTGAGTAGTTTGTG
>NZ_QGTJ01000005.1:0-4585 GCF_003182095.1 Plasticicumulans acidivorans
GCCGATGATAGTGTGGGGCCTCCCCATGTGAAAGTAGGGCACCGCCAGGCACCTTACACAACAAGCCCCTGACCCATTACAACGGTCAGGGGCTTCGCGTTTCTTGAGTTACCTGAAAAGCTGACTGCTTACTCACGATCGTTGATTACGTAAGTAGGACTGCGAGTGCCCGAGTGTTTAGGATGCCGACAGTGCGCGCTGCCAGCGTGCCATCTATCGGTCGGGCCGATTCGATGCTGAGTTTCCTGCTGCTGATCCCGTTATGTGCACTCGTATTCGGCGTTCTGGCCGATGACAGTATGGGTGCGCTAGCTGGTGCCATCGCTGGCTTCACCTGTGCCTGGGCGTTCGTTCTGCGTGCGCGGTTGCAACGGCTTGAGCGACGGCTTGATGCTTTGGAGGCCGTAACCCGTAAACAGGGCGATGGCGTTTCAGTGGCGCCAGTAACAACGACTGTGGCGGCAGAGCCGGAATGGGATACTCCTTTCGTGAGTGCGGTAGCTGCCGAGCAGGCGCAACCAGTCATCGATAACGCACCGGCATGGATGGATGGCCGTGTGGATTCTGCCACCGCCGCAGCTGCTGAGGGTCCGTGGGCGCAAGAGCAGACCCAGGCCATGCCTGGTTCTCTGTCTATCGCTTGGCAATGGCTTAGCGGCGGAAACACGCTGGTACGCACCGGCATCATCGTGTTGTTTTTCGGCGCGGCTTTCCTGATACGTTATGTCGCCCAGCATTCCACTATTTCGATCGAGATCCGCCTCGCGGCCATTGCTGTAGCGGGTGTTGGTCTGGTTATGCTTGGCTTGCGTCTAGCCAGAACGCGGAAAGGATACGGCCTCAGTCTACAGGGTGGTGGGCTTGGTCTGATCTATCTGGTGCTATTTGGCGCAATGCAGTTTTACGGTCTGCTGGCACCGTTGCCCGGATTCGTGGCTTTGTTTGTCTGCACCCTGATCGGGGTAGGTCTCGGCCTGCGTCAGAACGCACAGGCTCTGGCGGTACTGGCGGTACTTGGCGGATTCCTCGCGCCGGTTCTCGTGTCGGCCGGTGGTGGCGACCACGTGCGCTTGTTCGGTTACTACCTCGTGCTTGATCTCGGTATCGCCGCAGTTGCCTTCTGGCGCATATGGCGGCTGCTCAACCTCGTCGGCTTCTTGTGTACGTTCGTCATTGGCGCACTGTGGGGTGGGTTGCGCTATCGGGCGGAGCTGTTCAGCAGCACTGAGCCCTTCCTCGTTATTTTCTTCGTGTTGTTCTCAGCATTGCCTTTGCTGAGTGCGCGCCGTTTACCGCTCGATCTTCGTCGTCCACTCGATACAACTCTGGTATTCGGGGTTCCTGTGGTGAGTTTTGCTCTGCAGGCCGCGTTGGTCGGCGAGTTCGTGCACGGCCTGAGTTGGAGTGCGTGTGGTGCCGCCCTGTGGTATGCCCTGCTCGATCGCCTGGCACGGGTGAGTCCCGCATTTGAGTTACTGGCTGATTGCTACCGCGTGCTGGCGATCATTGCTGCAACGATTGCCATACCTCTGGCGTTCGACGATGCCTCTGCCAGCCCGTTGTGGGCCTTGGAGGGTGCAGGCTTGTTGTGGATCGCCTGTCGGCAGCGTCGTGTCGTGCTGTGGTGGCTGGGCATCTTGATTCAGGTTGGAGCCGCCTGTCTGTGGGGGCGTGCGTACCTGTTTGATGCGGTCTCAGCAACACGTCCATTTCTCAATGTTGCAGCGTTGGATACGGCATTGATCGCGCTGGCGGGTCTGTGCAGCGCCTGGGTCACGCAGCGCTACGGCACGGTGCGTGGCTCATCCGTCATCGTCACCCGGGTATTTGCCTGTTGGGGTTGGTTGTGGTGGCTGGTGTTCGGGTCGCGGGAAACCTTTGGTCTGATGGTCTTGCGCGATGCGAGCGGCGCCTGGCTGCTGTTCCTTGCGCTGAGTGCGCTGGTCGGTCATCAGCTGGCTCGTCGCAGTGCCTGGCCCGATGGCCGACTGCCGGCATTGGCGTTGCCGCTCCTGTTCATTTTCGCGTTGCTGTTCGATTTTCAGTGGCGTTCGCATTCCTTGGCCGGACTGGGTTTGCTTGGTTGGCCGTGTGCGTTTGGCGTACAGCTGTGGTTGCTGTATCGCGAGGAGCTGGAGTTGCCTGCGCGGCGTGACCAGCGCTGGCGTCATGCACTGACAGCCTGTCTGTTGCTCGCCCTCGGCGCAGAGGAAATCCGCTGGTTGGTCGGGGAGGCGTACGGACTCGGGCGGACTTGGATCGAGGCTGCACTCGGGTTGTGGCTGGCGGGCGGTATCGTGTGGCTGGCCTCGGCTCGTTGGCCAGCGTGGCCACTGGCCGCCCGCGCAATGGACTACCGTCGCCTGGCGTTGCCGGCGGTGTTTGTTGCGAGTGTGCTGTGGAGCCTGCTGGCGGGCTTGCAGGGGACGGCGGATCCGGCGCCGTTTCCCTATCTGCCGTTGCTCAATCCGCTGGAGCTGGCGCAGTTGGCGGTACTTGTCGCAATGCGTCACTGTGGTCTTCAGTGTTGCGATAGCGCTGCCTGGCCGCAGTGCTGGCGTCGACCGTTGCTGTGGTCGGTCGGACTGCTGGGTTTCGCGATGCTGAACATGCTGGTGCTGCGCGGCTGTCACCATCTGGCCGGTGTGCCTTGGGCGCCCCTGGCAATGCTTGATTCGCGTGTGGTTCAGGCAGCGCTCGCGGCTGTGTGGGCAGTCAGTGCCGTCGTACTGATGCTGGCCGGAGCCCGTGGTGCTCAGCGCCAGCGCTGGCTGAGCGGTGCGGCGCTGATGGGGCTGACAGTGCTCAAGCTGTTTCTGGTCGACTTGTCAGGGCGCGACACGCTGGAGCGCATCGTGGCGTTCCTGGTGGTCGGCATCCTGCTGCTGCTCGTCGGTTACTTTGCACCGGCGCCGCCGCGCAGCGGCAGCGCCGGTGACGCTGACAACCTCAGAAGCGATAGCCCACATTGAATTGAATGGCATTGCCGCCGCTGTCACTGCGCTGCACGGTCAGCCCCGCGTGCAGCACCTGGTCGAACCCTGAACCGCTGCGCACTCTCGTGGAGACGGCGACGCCGAGGTCCTGGATGTTGGATACGGCGAGGTTGTCACCGAAGTAACGCGTGTCGGTGACCCAGGCCATCCAGCGTGCCCCGCTGCCCAGTGGTGTGCTGTCGAGCGGACCGCCAAGACGGACGCTGTTGCGCAGCACGGTTTCATTGAGGTCATAGGATGCGTCCAGGCCGTGCACATTGCCGCCGACCGAGCGGTAGACACCGACCATGTTGTCCATGCCGAACTGCCAGTCATTGTTCAGCTGGGTCTTGTAGTGACTGGTCAGCGTCCCCGAGGCCAGCGAGCCGATGTGGTTATAGTCGTCGTCGACCACCGTGCCCCAGCGCACGATCGGCTTGATCTGCCAGTCATCGTTGATCGGAATGCGCAGGCCGCCACCCGGGGAGAAGCTGCGATTGCGCAGGCTGTGGCCGTGACCGTCGGTGCTGATGTTGACGATCGGCGCATCGAGGATCGCCACCGTGCCGTTGTCGAGCTTCCAGGAGTACTGCAGCGGCAGGGTCTGCCAGCGCTGCCGGTAGCCATCGACGTTGAACTGGCCGAAGCCGAGCCCGAGCGCCGCCTGGCCGTTGCCGAAACCGATGTCCTGCGGGTCGCTCCAGATGCCTGCGTCAGCGTCGGCAACGGTCATCTGCTGCAGCAGGCTGCCCGGGCCGCCGGCTACCGGGTCGACCGCCGAAATCTCGGCATTGTGGTTGGGCGTTGGAATCGTGACTTCGACGACTGTTGCAGGTGTGGTCGGTGATTCTCCGGGGGCCAGTGAGACGCTGTCAGCGCGATAGGTGGTGGTCAGGCCGAGCAGCGGCAGTGACGAGGACACCGTGGCGAATTCGCCGCTGACCGTTCCGCTGGCGGTCAGGATCGAATAAGTCGAGCCGGCAGAGAACGTGCCGCTCGTCGGCACCAGCAGGAGTGTGGCGCCGGCGATCGATACATCACCGAGCGAGATGACCTGGTCGGCATGGCCGGCATCGTCGGCCTCGATCCGCAGTGTCGAGCCAGGCTGCAGCGTCAGCGAGCCGACGGTGATCGTGCCGATCGAGTTGCCGGGGTCGAGCCAGCCACCACTGGCGACGTTGACGCCGCCGAGCACGGTGCCGGTACCGCCGAGCATGCCGCCGCTGAGCACCGAGGCACCGCCACCGTAAGTGCCGTTGATCGACAAACGCCCGGCGTGCACGGTTGCCAGCCCGGTCATTGCGCTGGCGTCACCGTTCAGGCGCAGCTGCCCGGTACCGTATTTGTCGAGCGTGCTGCCGGCGCCGGCCAGCGTGCCGTCAAAGATCGAATCGGTTGCCGCATTGAAGTTCAGGGCTCCAGAGTGAAAGGTCCCGAGATCATCGGTGTAGCCGAGCAGCAGCGTGCCGCTGCCTTGCAGGTGTTGCAGTGTCTGGCTGCCGCGACCCTGCAGCGTGGCGCCGCTGGCGATGTTGACTTCGCTGCTTGCCGCAATCGCGTTGGTGGCCACCAGATCGAGGGTCGCACCGCTCTCGACGAACACCTGGCCT